>NZ_AMRV01000038.1 GCF_000342165.1 Pacificimonas flava | reverse complement strand
TCCTTGCCCGCTATGATGGCGTGGAGGGGCCGGTAGCTCAGGTGGTTAGAGCGCACGCCTGATAAGCGTGAGGTCGGAGGTTCGAGTCCTCCTCGGCCCACCATGATCCTTGCCTTCGGGCGGGGTCGTGACGATTGGTGCGGGGCCTTAGCTCAGCTGGTAGAGCACCTGCTTTGCAAGCAGGGGGTCAACGGTTCGAACCCGTTAGGCTCCACCAACATCTCCGGGATGAAGATATACGGGATCCGGCCTCTGGCCGGTAGCGCCGCGGTTTATCCTGCGGTTTTGCGATCATTGACATTGTGAATGGGTTTGAAAATCGATGCCGATCGGGATGTGTGCATCCGGTCAGCGCCGTGTGGGTCGTACCACTGGTGTCTGGTTGGGGGCGCAGCATTTCAGATCAAGCTGAGATTAAATAGTTCTATATTGCCGTTGGCATGCGCGTTCAGTGCTGCCGATGGTGGTGTGGACTCTCAAGTGTGAGGTAAGAGCATTTGGTGGATGCCTTGGCATGCACAGGCGATGAAAGACGTGGCACACTGCGATAAGCCATGGCGAGACGTGAGCAGTCTTTGACCCATGGATTTCTGAATGGGGAAACCCAGCTTCTCCAATAAATCATAACGGGCGGTCCGGTTTCGGCCGGTTTGTCCGCTACGGTTTATTGGGGCGGTTATCTTCAAGATGAATACATAGTTTTGGAGAAGCAAACCCGGAGAACTGAAACATCTCAGTACCCGGAGGAAAGGACATCAACCGAGACTCCCGTAGTAGTGGCGAGCGAACCGGGACCAGGCCAGTGCTGGCAAGTGCGTTAGCGGAAGCCTTTGGAAAGAGGCGCCGTAGTGGGTGACAGCCCCGTACGCGAAAACAATCTTGTC
>NZ_AMRV01000037.1 GCF_000342165.1 Pacificimonas flava | reverse complement strand
CCCTTGCCCGCTATTATGGCGTGGAGGGGGCCGGTAGCTCAGGTGGTTAGAGCGCACGCCTGATAAGCGTGAGGTCGGAGGTTCGAGTCCTCCTCGGCCCACCATGATCCTTGCCTTCGGGCGGGGTCGTGGCGATTGGTGCGGGGCCTTAGCTCAGCTGGTAGAGCACCTGCTTTGCAAGCAGGGGGTCAACGGTTCGAACCCGTTAGGCTCCACCAACATCTCCGGGATGAAGATATACGGGATCCGGCCTCTGGCCGGTAGCGCCGCGGGTTTTCCTTGCGGTTTTGCGATCATTGACATTGTGAATGGGTTTGAAAATCGATGCCGATCGGGATGTGTGCATCCGGTCAGCGCCGTGTGGGTCGTACCACTGGTGGCTGTCTGGGGACGCAGCATTTCAGATCAAGCTGAGATTAAAATAGTTCTATATTGCCGTTGGCATGCACGTTTCAGTGCTGCCGATGGTGGTGTGGACTCTCAAGTGTGAGGTAAGAGCATTTGGTGGATGCCTTGGCATGCACAGGCGATGAAAGACGTGGCACACTGCGATAAGCCATGGCGAGACGTGAGCAGTCTTTGACCCATGGATTTCTGAATGGGGAAACCCAGCTTCTCCAATAAATCATAACGGGCGGTCCGGTTTCGGCCGGTTTGTCCGCTACGGTTTATTGGGGCGGTTATCTTCAAGATGAATACATAGTTTTGGAGAAGCAAACCCGGAGAACTGAAACATCTCAGTACCCGGAGGAAAGGACATCAACCGAGACTCCCGTAGTAGTGGCGAGCGAACCGGGACCAGGCCAGTACTCAGTTGTGCGTTAGTGGAAGCCTTTGGAAAGAGGCGCCGTAGTGGGTGACAGCCCCGTACGCGAAAACAATCATCTG
>NZ_AMRV01000036.1 GCF_000342165.1 Pacificimonas flava | reverse complement strand
GCCACGCTCGCCGATCCGTCTCAGCTCGAAGCCTTTTCATCAGCCCGCGTGCGCAAAGACCTGCAACCGCCTGGCCGATGGTCGCCGATTCCAGTTCCAGTTTCTTGGCGATTTCAGCCTGCGTAAGGGCAGGATCGCGAAGAAGTTGTCCGATGATCCTCCACTGTGTCTGATTGAGACCGATCCTGGCGACCCTCGCATCGTACACTCTGCGCGCGCCGCGACTGATCTCGTCCATAAGATAGAGAATGCGGTCATCATCGGTGATGACCTTCTGCCGACGCTGAGACCGTGACATGGTATCTGGTTTTTCATCCATAGCGCTGTGTAGTCGGATAGCCTCGGATGCCCAAATGCAAACTGCTAAATGCCTTTACTATCTGTCTCACGGCTCATAGGGCGCGAGACGCGTTCACCTTTTACTGAGGCTGCCGAAAGAGTCAGATGACCGATAACTCCAACCAACCGGAGCAGGAGGGCACAACCCCAACGAAACCGCAATCGCGGCGTAGCTTGCGCATCGTGCTAATCATCGTTGGTCTTGCCGTGCTGCTTGGCGGGATCTGGTGGTACTACCGGCACGTAACCTACGGACAGTACATGCAGTCGACCGATAACGCCTATGTCGCTGCCGACAGCGTCGTTATCTCTTCCAAGGTAGCGGGATACGTCGAAGAGGTCTTCGTAGGGGAGAACGAGCAAGTAGCTCGCGGCGGAGCCCTCGTACAACTGGATCTGCGGGATTATCAGGCGCAAGCGCAGCAGGCGCGCGCACAGATCGCTGCGACCCTGGCCGGTGCCGACACAATCCGTTCTCAGGTATCCGAACAGGATGCAGCCATTCGCCAGGCGCGGGCCCAACTCGCCGCCGCGAGCGCGGCACTGGACCTCGCGAACGACCAGGTGGCGCGATATCGGCCCCTTGCAGCGACAGGAGCCGAACCGCGGGAAAAGCTAGACCAGTATGAGGCGCAGGCGCGGCAGGCGCGGGCCGAATTCGCCGCTGCGCAGGCGGCGGTGGCTGCCGCGACCGCTCGCCGGGGGACCCTGTTCGAGCAGATCAGCCAGACCCAGGCGCAGGCGGACGCTGCTCGCGCTCAGCTGGAAACAGCCGACCTTACGGTTGAATCGACCTTGCTGCGCGCCAGCAAGGCCGG
>NZ_AMRV01000035.1 GCF_000342165.1 Pacificimonas flava | reverse complement strand
GTGCTTCGATCCTGATGGGATGCGGAGGCGAGGGCAGCAGTCCGTCAACCGCAGCCGGAACGGGAAGATATCCAAGCTTCGCGGAAGCCGTCGGCGGCGGCGCGAAGGCGCCCGGATCGGCCACCGATGCCCCCGAAACGCCCGTGCGGGCGCCGGAACCCGGCGGCGTGCAGGTGGATCCGAAGCCGACCATCGCGTTCATCAAGGACGGGCATTCGGTCGAACTCGATTGCAAGGAATCGGGCACCGTCACAACGCACACCGGAAAGTACATCTACAATGATTGCGGGCTGACGCCCGAGCCACTGAACGCCGGCGGGCCGCAAGTGGATCGGGGGCGCGTCGGGCTCTGGCTGAGCGAATCGAACCCCTATTGGTGGGCGTTTGATATTGGCGCCTTCGGACACCAGGATCCGAACACCAGCAGCAATCCGTCGAACGTCTTCGTGGAGTCAGAGCATCGGGTTTCGGTGAACGGCGGTGAGCCGATGACCGTGCGCGTCGCGCCCGCCTCGATCAAGACGCTGGACAACGGCACACCCGTCGAACTGACGCCGGCCCGCGTTCGCGCGGCGGTCGAGGCGCACTTGCTGCCACGGGTCGACGCGGGGGTTTATGCGCGGTACGGCATGAAGTTCGTCGCGCCGACAGTCGACCGTGTCGATTACGATCCGGCGCGGATTTACAGCTATGACGGCCGCAAGAGCCCGTTCGGCGATACCTCCTCGACCGGCGGTGAAAACTATCATGGCCGTGCAGTCATGTCGGAGTGGGACGCGAACCTGATCCGGCTCGCGCTGGAAGACGAGAGCGTCGCGTTCAAGAAAGCAGCCGACGCCTATCTGAACCAGATGCGCTGGGCGCGCTCCATGCCGTTCGAAACGATCCAGAGCCGCTACGGTCCGCACATCCGCGATCCGCAAAAGGTCGTGGACCCGCGCGACAAGCCTTACGTGACGGCTGGCCGCAACGAGGGCGTGGTCATCTACAATTCGGGCGCGGAATGGCAGCGGCCGGACGATTACCCGTTCTATGGCAGCACCTCGTCCTCCACCCGCAAGCATACGCGCGATCTGGAACACGCCCACAATATGGGTGAGGTCTGGTTTGCCGCGACAGGCGATCCCCGTGCGGCGATGCATTTGCTGGCCCGGGCCACCTGGGCGCTTTCCTACCCCTGGGAGGGCTGGAAGAGCGGCGACTACACCACGATGATCAGCCCCTATGTTTCGGAACGGGCCACGCTCAATTTCCTGCGCGATACGGTGCTGTTCACCGATATCCTTGCCGACACCGTCAAGGTCGATGGCAAGACGCCGCTCTGGCCGAAATCCCGCATGGAGAGCGTGCGCGACGAAACCTGGAAAAGCTGGGTGAAGTGGCGCGACGAACGCCTTGCCGGAGACGACCAGAAATCGAAGATGGTGCGCTATTTCGGCGATGT
>NZ_AMRV01000033.1 GCF_000342165.1 Pacificimonas flava | reverse complement strand
GTAAGCGGTGTGCTCAGCCCACGGTGGGGGTGTAGTTCCACGGCATGAGTTCGCCGAGCCGCTGGCTGCTGTGACCCTGAGCAAGTCTCGTGAGCGTCTGGGTGAGCCAAGCTTCCGGATTGACCTTGTTCAGCTTGCAGGTTTCGATGAGCGAGGCGATGACGGCCCAGTGCTCGCCGCCCTGGTCTGAGCCGGCGAACAGAGCGTTCTTGCGATTAAGCGCGAGCGGGCGGATGCTGCGTTCGACGCTGTTATTGTCGAGCTCTATGCGGCCATCCTCGAGGAACAGGACGAGACCGTCCCATCGGATGAGGGCATAGCGGATCGCCTCGGCGAGGCGGCTCTTACGGCTGAGTTGGCCCAGCCTGGCATCGAGGAGCTGGCGAAGGCCCTGCACCAGAGGCGTGCTGCGTTCCTGGCGCACCTTCTGGCGGTCTCCAGCAGACGCGCCGCGCACATCCGCCTCCACCTTGTAGAGGGCGGCGATACGCGTGAGCACCTCGCTAGCGACCGGCGATGTTCCTTGTGCCGCGAGTTCGTAGAACCGCCGCCTCACATGCGCCCAGCAGAACGCCAGTTGCACGTCGCCGCGGCGCGCGAGCGCGCCGTAGCCACCATAGCCGTCGACCTGCAGCGTCCCGGCAAAGCCGGTAAGATGCTCGATCGGCCGCTCGGCCTTGCGATCAGGCGCATAGCGATAGGCCACCGCCGGCGGATCAGCACCGCCCCACGACCGGTCATCCCTGGCGTAGGCCCATAGCTGTCCGGTCTTGGTACGGCCGCGCCCGGGATCGAGCACCGGCGCGGTCGTCTCGTCGGCGAACAGCTTGCCGCTCTTCTTCAGCTCGGCAAGGAGGTGATCCCGCAGCGGCCTCAGCCACCAGGCTGCCCGTCCGGTCCAGTCGGCGAGGGTGGAGCGGTCGAGCGTGACGCCTTGGCGCGCGTATATCTGCGCCTGGCGGTAAAGGGGCAGATGGTCCGCATACTTGGCTGTGAGGACATGGGCGACGAGCGCCTCGGTGGGAATGCCGCGGTCGACGATGCGAGCGGGCGCCGGGGCCTGCACGGGCGCCGCCTCGCAGGAGCGGCAGCCGTAACGCGGGCGCCGCGTGACGAGGACCCGGAAGCTGGCGGGGACGACATCGAGCCGCTCCGCGACATCCTCGCCGATGACATGGAGATCGCCGCCGCAGCAGCTGCAGACCCGCTCCTCGAGCTCCAGCGTCTGCTCGATGCGTTCGAGATGCGCGGGCAGCGATCCGCGGTTCGTCTTGCGCGGCGGCGGCGTGCCAGCATCCTTCGCGGCCGCCTCGCGGCCCGCGTGCACGCTTGCCAGCGCCGCGCCGATCTCCTCGAGGGCGAGCTGCAGCTGATCCTCGTCCAGCTGCTCGGAGCGAGCGCCGAACCGGTGCCGCTGGAACGCCGCGATGATCGCGTTCAGCCGGGCGATCTCCGCGTCGGCCTCGGTGCCGGCGGCCTCGAGCGCAGCGACCTGATCGGTAAGGCGGCGCTGCGCTTCCGCCTGGCCGGCGATGATCGCGCGGAGCGCATCAGGATCGTCGGGAAGGTCAGCCTCGAGCAGCATCGATGACGACTGAATCACCGGCCAAGAGGCGCGTCAAGCAGTGATACGCGGCGCCTGCGGACGCCTTCCGCCATGCACCCGGCGCCAGTCCAGACCTTCCATGAGCGCGCCGAGCTGGGCCGAGCTCAGACGCATCACGCCGTCCTGGATACGCGGCCAGCGGAAGCTGCCCTGCTCGAGACGCTTCGCCATCAGGCACAGTCCGGTGCCGTCCCACCAGACCAGCTTGACGCGGTCCGCCCGCCGCGCGCGAAACACGTAGACGACGCCGGAAAACGGATCCGCGCCGAGCTCCGCCTTGATGAGCGCCGCGAGCGAGTCCGGCCCTTTACGGAAATCCACCGGGCTGGTGGCGATCAGCACCCGCGCGCCTGTACCGGGACCGATCACCGGGAGGCCTGCAGCGCCTCGAGGGCCGCGGTCACCAGCGCCGGGTCGGTGCCGTGCGCAATCGCAAGGCGCGCACCCTCCAGCTCCACTTCGATCGCCGTTCCCTTGCGCGCGGCACGGGGCTCCGGTGACGGACGCGGCCGCTGCGCACTCGCAGCTCCCGGCGGCGTGACCACGGCGGGCACGAAAGCGGGTCCCGCTGCTGCCTCGGCGGCGTAGCGTAGCTCGCGCCGCCAGGTGAACAGCTGCGAGGGACGAAGATCATGGCGGCGGGCCAGCGCGCTGATGTTATCCGAGGTAGCCATCTGCGCCACCAGCGCCAGCTTCTCCTCCAGCGGAAACTGCCGCCGGCGCCCCGTGCCGGTGAATACCTCGAAGCGCCGCACCTGCTCCGGCTCCGGACTGGCTCCGTCACATGACCCCGACATAGCTCCAAGCTCCTGCAACCGCGAAAAACGCTTCCTTCAGCGGTCAGCTCAGCGGCTGCAATGTGGGGACGGCACAGCGCTTAC
>NZ_AMRV01000032.1 GCF_000342165.1 Pacificimonas flava | reverse complement strand
TGTTGATTTCCACTGAGATCTGACCCGGGGTTTCCATCGAGAATTGACCCGGGTGGGTATTTTGTCCCGCAGTGCGGGCAGTGGGTCAAGCGGGTGATTTTTCCTTTCCGGATTTGGGTGCCGCCGAGCTGGCCCGGAACCGGAAGCTGTCGTTCCCAGTCTCAAGAATGTGGCAATGGTGAGTGAGCCGATCGAGCAGCGCGGTCGTCATCTTTGCGTCCCCGAACACGCCAGCCCATTCGCTGAAGCTGAGGTTGGTGGTGATGATGACGCTGGTGCGCTCATAGAGTTTGCTGAGCAGGTGGAAGAGCAGCGCACCGCCTGACGGGCTAAACGGCAGATAGCCCAGTTCGTCGAGAATGAGCAGATCGAGGCGCAGCAAACGGTCGGCAAGCTGACCGGCCTTGTTCATCGCCTTTTCCTGTTCCAGCGCATTGACCAGATCGACCGTGGCGAAGAAGCGGACCTTCTTGCGGTGATGCTCGACAGCCTGAACGCCAAGCGCGGTGGCAATGTGCGTCTTGCCCGTGCCGGGACCACCGATCAGCACGACGTTGTGAGCCCCATCAATGAACTCGCCGCGATGAAGCTGACGGACCATGGCCTCGTTCACCTCGCTGGAAGCGAAGTCGAAGCCGGCCAGGTCCTTGTAGGCCGGGAATTTGGCCGCTTTGATCTGGTAAGCAATGGACCGGACCTCGCGTTCGGCGACTTCGGCCTTGAGCAACTGGGAGAGGATAGGGACGGCCGCATCAAACGCGGGCGCCCCTTGCTCGATGAGTTCGCCGACGGCCTGGGCCATGCCATACATCTTGAGAGAACGCAGCATGACCACGACGGCGGCGCTGGCGGGGTCATGACGCATGACGCAGATCCTTATTCCGCAGGGTATCGTAGCGGGCGACGTTGGCCTTGGGTTCACGCTGCAAGGTCAAGGCCTGCGGGGCATCGATTCTGGGCGGCGTGCCATCCTTGCCGTCGATCAGGCGATGCAGGATATTGAGAACGTGGGTCTTGGTCGCGACGCCGGCCTCGAGAGCCAGTTCGACGGCACACAACACGGCTTGTTCGTCATGGTGCAGGACCAGCGAGAGGATTTCTACCATCTCCCTGTCGCCGCCGGAGCGCTTCAGAAGTTGGCCCTGTAGTTGCCGGAACGCCTCCGGCATCTCGGTAAAGGGGGCGCCATTGCGCAAGGCTCCCGGTTTGCGCTGGATCACTGCAAGATAGTGCCGCCAATCATAGATCGTCCGTCCCGGTTGATCATGGGATCGTTCGATGATCCGCCCATGCTCGCACAGGATCTGCCCCTCGGCGGCAATGACGATGCGTTCGGGATAGACCCGCAGGCTTACCGGCCGATTGGCGAAGGAAGCGGGGACACTGTAGCGGTTGCGCTCGAAGGAGATCAGGCATGTCGGCGACACCCGCTTGGTGTGTTCCACAAAGCCATCGAAGGGCCGCCCCAGCGGCATCAGGCTCGCGACCTCGGCGGCATGTACATCAGCGATGGTGCCGGGCAGCACGCCATGCGGAATCTCTCCCCACTGCGCGATGCATTGCTCCTCGAGCCAGGCATTGAGCGCATCGATGTCCGGGAAGGCAGGCCCAGAAGGACCATGGGCCTGCCACAGTCGCCGCCGCGCATCCTGAACGTTCTTCTCGACCTGACCCTTCTCCCATCCCGCGGCGGGATTGCAGAACTCCGGTTCGAACAGGTAGTGGCTCGCCATGGCCGCAAAGCGGGCGTTGACCTGCCGGGCCTTACCGCTGCCGATCTTGTCGACCGCGGTCTTCATGTTGTCGAAGATTCCACGCTGCGGCACCCCGCCCAGCACCCGGAAGGCCTGGGTCATGGCATCGAACAGCATCTCATGGGTCTGGAGCGGATAGGCCCTGACGATAAAGGCTCTGCTGTGCGACAGCTTCGTATGTGCGGCCTGCAGCTTGGTCTGCTTGCCGGCGATCATGGCCCAGTCCTCGCTCCAGTCGAACTGGAACGCCTCGCCAGGCTGGAATACCAATGGGACGAAAGTTCCGCGCCCAATAGTCTGGGCGTCGCGCTGGCGGTCCGCCTTCCAGGTCCGCGCAAAAGCCGCAACGCGGTTGTAGGAACCCTCGTATCCCAAGGCCACGAGATCGGCGTGCATCTGCTTGGCTGTGCGTCGCTGCTTGCGCGACTTGTTGGCCTCGATCCTCAGCCAGGCCGAGAGCTTCTCGGCAAACGGGTCCAGCTTGCTCGGGCGATCGGGGACCTTGAACTTCGGCTCCACCGTATCCGCCCGCAGATACTTGCGGATCGTGTTGCGCGACAATCCCGTGCGCCGTTCAATCTCACGGATCGGGATGTGCTGCCGGAAATGCCAGCGTCGAATTACACTCAGTAACGCCATGTCGATCACTCCAGGATCTCCCGACCTGCAAGCCAGGAAAACGATCAGAACATGGGTCAATTCTCAGTGGAAATTTATTCCCCTCCCGGGTCAGCTCTCAGTGGAAATCAACA
>NZ_AMRV01000030.1 GCF_000342165.1 Pacificimonas flava | reverse complement strand
GTATCCATCCGGTGAGGACCGCGGCGCGATAGCTACACGCCCTATTTTGTGATGATGCGCTTTGCGGCGGCGTTGCGTTTGGCGGCGATACGGCCGAGCGCGACCTGGATGGGGAAGATATCCAGTTCCTCTGGGTCGTAGTCTTCGAGCCAGCGGCAGATGTCAGCATGTTCCTCGTGCGCGGGATCGGACCTCGCATCGAGCATTTCGTAGAAGCCGCTAATCCCTCCGCAATCTTCGGGCGGGCAATTACGCTCGCCGGCGATGAAGCGCGGGTAGGCTATGGCCGGGTCGCCTTGGCGAACATCACTCAGGGTCAGCGTGTGCTGCCAATTGTCACCAAAGTCGTAGGAATAGGCGATCCTGATGGTGCCCGGGGCCAGGATATCACGCAGACGAACCCTCGAGGCATTTTTGGGCAGCGGAGTGCCCCAGCCGTCATCCATCGGGATGCCGTATGCCTGGCCGTCGATCACCATCTCCCAGAGATGATAGTCGAACCAGCCCATCGCGGCCTGGACGATGTCATGCAGGACCTTGAGGGTGATCGAGGTCGGCACTTCGACCTGCCGCCAGATCGGCGGATCGCTGTCCTTGAGGTCGATGCGCAGCGTTGCGATTTGCGTGAAGCTGTCGATGGCCGTGGGCCTCTGCATGGATCGAGCGGTCATGCCGCCTGCGATAGCACTCCTGCGTTCGCACGCCAGTTCCAGGGCAGCAGTTCATCGATCCGGTGCGCGGGATGTCCGGCGATGCGCGCGAGGACATCGGCCAGCCACGCCTGCGGATCCACGTCGTTAAGCCGGGCCGTCTGGATCAGCGTGTAGAGCACAGCCGCGCGCTGGCCGCCGCGATCCGAACCGCAGAACAGCCATGCCTTGCGGCCCAGCGGTACACAGCGCAGTGCCCGCTCGGCGGCATTGTTGGTGATGCAGATCCGGCCATCATCGAGGAAGCGGGTGAAGGCATCCCAGCGCCGGAGCATGTAGCCTATCGCCTTCGCCAGATCATGGCTGCGCGACAGCTTCGCGAGCTGCGCGGTGAGCCAGGCGTGCAAATCCGCCATCAGCGGCGCGCTGCGTTCCTGCCGGAGTGCAACGCGCTCGGCTGCCGTCTTGCCATTGATGCCGCGCTCGATCTCGAACAGGGCATCGAGGCGCTGCACGGCCTCCAGCGCAATCGGGTAGATCATGCCGGTGTGCTCGCCGCGGCTTCTCCTGCGCGCGGCTCCCTCGACATCGGCCAGCTCGAAGAATTTGCGGCGTGCATGCGCGAAGCAGCCCGCCTCGATCACGGGTGCTGGCTGACGACCGGGCGCGTAAAGCTCGTTGTAGCCGCCATAGGCATCGGCCTGCAGAATCCCTGCCCAGGACGCCAGATGCGCCCGAGGATGCTCGCCGCGCCGGTCGCGCGAATAGTGGAACAGGGCCGCTGGCGGATCGCAGCCGGCGAAGGGTCGGTCATCGCGCACATAGACCCACAGGCGCGCCGTATCGGTCTTGCCCTTCGCCATGACCGGCACGGTGGTATCGTCGCCGTGGATCCGGGTTGCATCCAGCACATGGGTCTCGATCCGCCGGTAGAGCGGCATGAGTGCGAAGGCGGCGGCACCGACCTGGTCGGCCAATGTCGAGGTGCTGAGCGCAACGCCTTCGCGGGCAAAGCGCTCGGCCTGCCGGTTGAGGGGCTGGTGCTGGCCGTACTTCTCGAACAAGAGCATGGCGAGAAAGCTGGGGCCCGCCCATCCGCGTGGCACGACATGGAACGGCGCCGGGGGCTGCATAATCATCTCGCAGTCCCGGCAGGAGAACTTCTCGCGCACCGTCTGGATCACCTTCCACTGGCGCGGGATCACTTCCAGAGTCTCGGTGATATCCTCGCCCAGCTTCGACAGGCGCGCGCCGCCGCAGGACGGGCACAAACAGGGCGCGGGGATGACGACGCGTTCGCGCGGCAGATGTTCGGGGAACGGCTTGCGGCTCGGGCGCTTGCGGTCGAAGGCGGCGACCTCGCTCGTCTTCGCCGCAGCGGCTTCGGCAGCGCAATCATTCTCGCAGGCATCGGCCTCGAGATCTTCAAGCTGCAATTCCAGCTGATCGAGCAGATGGCGGCTGCGTTCGGCGCTGGCGCCATATTGCTCGCGGCGCAGCCTGGCGATCTGCAGTTTGAGGTGGGCGATCAGCGCCTCGATCGCACTCTCGCGGGCCTTGGCCTTGGCAAGGCGGGCCTCGGCATCATCGGCGCGCAAGACCGCGGCGGCCAGTAGCGCCTTGAGCGCTTCGACGTCGTCCGGAAGGGGCGATACGGCCTTGTCCATGAGGGGCATGGAATCACAGATCGGCCTCCGGTCAAAGCCAAAAATGCGCTAGCCAACGAAGAAAATGCCGCACCTATCCGGCGCTCTGCGGACGCCACGAATACTGGGGATTACGCCAGTCGATCCCCTCCAGCAGGCAGGACAATTGCGCATTGGTCAGCGAGACCATGCCTTCCCGAGCCGAGGGCCAGACGAAGCGCCCCTTCTCGAGCCGTTTGGCATAGAGCGACATGCCGATGCCGTCGTGCCAGATGATCTTGACCAGCGATCCCGTCCGCCCGCGGAACACGAACAGGTCGCCGCCATGCGGATCGCGCTTCAGGCCCTGTTGCACCTGCAAGGCCAGCCCCTGCATGCCCTTGCGCATGTCCGTGTGGCCCATCGCGATCCAGACTCTCGCGCCCGATGGGATCATCGCAGCGCCTTCAATGTCGCCGAAACCAGCGTAGCCGATGCAGACGACGAAATACGCACGCAGCAACCTTCGCCCAGTTCGACCGTGATCGCGGCGCACGGATCATGATCGGCAGGCTGCTCATCATCGGCGAGCACGGCCTGCGCAAATGTTACCTTTGGTACCGGCAACGACGCTGCTTCCGCCTGTTCCTGCAACTTGCGCCGCCAAGTGTAGATCAGGCTGGTCGAAACGTCGCGCCGCCGGGATACGTCAGCAACGCAGGCACCCGGCGCAAAGGCCTCGGCGAGGATATCAAGCCGCTCCTCCTCGCTCCAACGCCGCCGACGCTCCGGCCCCGCCATCACCGTGATCTGACCCATGCTCCGCTCCTAAGCTCGCTCATACGAGCGCTCTTAAGACCGGTCGTTCACCCGCCGGACAAGGCGGGGCTCACCGGATGGGTAC
>NZ_AMRV01000029.1 GCF_000342165.1 Pacificimonas flava | reverse complement strand
ATTCTAGGTGCAGACGTCGTGCTGAATCTCGCGCTCGGAACCGCGCCCTACCTGCCTGCCGGGCATCCATTGCTCATCGTGTTCATGGCCATGGTTGTGCGAAATATGTTTCAGCAGGGCCGAACGATTGCCAAGGTGCATGAGGCGGAGATCGTTGCAGAGCGAGTGCGCACGGAGCAGCACCGGCTACTGAAGGAAGCTGCTGACGGGGAAGCAGCAGCACGTGAGCGCGAGGCTGCGGTCAAGCTCGCTGCGGAACGCGAACTTGCGGAAGAGCGAGAACGGACGGCCCGAGCCGACCGCAAACGCCGCGTTGATGAACTTCTCGGTCTGGCGGCGACGTTCGAAGAGACGGTTCTGGCTGCAGCCGAAGACGTTCTGAAGCAGTCCGGAACCTTGAAGACGGCCGCCGGTCAGCTCACCGGATTTACTGGCGCGGTCCGGAACAAGGGCCTCGAACTCGCGTCCGTTGTGGAAGCTGCAGACGCCGCGGCCGGACTAGTCCAGAAGGAAACGGACCTCGTGACCGCAGCCTCCTCTAGCATCGACGAGCGTTCACGAGCTCAGCTCCTGAGCAGCCGTGCAGCTTTGTCAGCTTCCACAGACTGTGCGAAGCGGATTGGACATCTATCTCAGCGTACCGAAGGCATAGGGCATGTTATTTCCTTGATCAGCGAGATCGCGCAGCGAACGAATCTTCTAGCGCTGAACGCGACTATAGAGGCGGCCCGCGCCGGCCGTGCAGGGGATGGGTTTTCGGTTGTGGCAGCGGAAATCAAATCTTTGGCAAGCCAGACCGCTGAAGCGACGAACGAAGTCTCCGAGAACCTTATTGGTATCCGCGACGGGGTAATCGATGTGACGAAAACGCTTCAGAACATGAACGAGCGGCTGACGGGGCTCGAGGGCGCCTCCGACCAGATTAGCTCTGCGGCCAGTGCGCAGAAGCAAAGCATGTCGGTGGTGTCCACATCCGCCGGTGAATCCCTCCGGCACACCCGTCAGCTACAAAGCCGCTTTTCGGAGATCGACGAGGCCGCTCTTTCGGCGGCGGAGCAGATTGCTCAGGTCACCTACACGGCTTCCCTCCTGGGAAACTGCTCGTCAGCCCTCCGAACCACCTCTCGCGATTACGTCCTTCGCCTTCGGCAAATCGCCGAGGGATGACAGTCGCGAACCGACCACCGGCCTCGCATCTGGCTAACAGCCATCGGTCTGTTTTCTGCCTTCTCACACCAGAAGCGGACCTTCCACTACTGATGTCGTGGACGGCTCTCCCCACCGCAGGTCACCACCCTAGCTCCGCCGACAACCAGCAGCTCGTCGTCGGCTTCCATGGCGGGGGCCAACGGTCAGCAACGGCGTTGGATCAGCCGCACACGAAGCTCAACGGTTGGACGGCCAGACACAAAGCTGGCAGAGCGGAGCGACACGCCCGGCCAGAGAAACGGGGCTTGATAGCGGGAGAACGAACATGTCTGCAGGTGCGCGCCAGTGCGCTGATGGCGCTACCGGGCAATTGACCTGCGATAGCGCGGGAAACTGCCGCGGCGGTGGATAGGATCTGTTGACGACTGGCGAGCCCTTCTACTTCGGCATTTCTCTCATCGCTCGTGACGCGGCCCGGTCGTGGGATCAGGTAAGCACGCTATTTGCTGCGACGCTTCGCTCTGCTCTGTCGCAGACCGATAGCAATGTGAAGGTCGTGCTCGCCGCTCATGATACGCCTGATTGCTGGGATCTCCTCAGCCGAACGGATCCACGTCTGACGCTGCTCCGCGCGGACTGGCCGGTAAAGCCGCCAAGTCCTGCTAACGATGATGCTGGTGCGAAGAAGTGGCGGATCAAGGAGTACGTGTCCAAGTGCGGCGGAGGGCTGCTGATGTACCTGGACGCGGATGACCTGGTAGATGTCTCAACCGTCGAAGTCGCGCGCCAGCTCATGGGGGACGAGAAACCCGCCGGGCTAGTACGTGAAGGGTTCGCAATCGACGCGATGAGCGGCAATGCCCTGGCCATACCCGACGCTTCGGCGTTCAATCGGCCGTTCCATCAGCTTTGCGGCTCAACCACCGTTGCGCGGATTACGCCAGGGGAAGAGAATGCGATCGATCTGCTCGGCTCACATCACTTGTGGGAAGAACGAGCCGAAGAACTTAGATTAAATCTCGCAAAGCTTCCCCTGTGCGGTGGGTATCTGGTCAACTCAGGTGAGAACCACTCGGAGAACCAGGGGCCATTCGCCGACTGGCGCAGAAGCTTCGCGCAAGCGGTCGCGCAGCGCGGACGGCGGGTGTCACCAAGGCTCGTCCGCCAGCTGGGCGTGTCTGGAGCAGAACCATGGGTGAGTCGCGATAATCTGCAGCGCAGTGGCCATGCAGGCGACCTGAACGCCCGACCGTTGCGCCGCCACCGTAGCCCCAAGGCGCGCGATGAAGAGTAGATCTACAAAGCGCAACACTTCAACTAAGGTCTCCGGCGGAGCACACGCGGGCGGGCGCCTTTAGAGTGGATCAGCCCGCGCCCGAGTCCTTAGCGATGAGGTTGTTACAGCGGCTGTCTCACTCGGAGCGCAGGAACGCTAGCTCATTAGCGGCAAAGACATCGAAGAACTCTTCAATGAGGCGAACTTTCAATTCAGGCGACCAGAGCCGCTTCCGACAATCCCGCAATGCCGGCGCTTACTTCGGCCTGGTGCCCAGACGCCATCAATCGGGCGAACTGGACTGGACCGGCCGAATTACCAAACAGGGCGATAGCACGGTTCGCAAGCTGCTCTACGAAGCTGCCAACTCGATCCTGACCCGAAGCCGGGAAACCTTTGCCCTGAAGACATGGGCCATGAAGATCGCTAAGCGTCGCGGCCTGAAGAAGGCCCGCGTCGCGCTTGCGCGCCGCCTCGCGGTGATCATGCACGCCATTCTGCGCGACGGCACTTTGTTCCAGGCATGAGGTAGGGTAGAACTGGCTTGCCAGCGGTGAGGCGTCAAAGCTGATCCGAGGGCGGTGTCCCGAGAGGGAACGCAGGGACGAACGATCTGCGAAGGTAGTCAGATGGGCGGAAAAGCCCGCATCGAGTCAATGCAACGTTCGCCTCTGTGAGACCCGATACAGCACGGCCAGGCCTCGGCTCGGTCAGTGCGGACAGATCCATGTAACCCTCAAGGGATCACACCGCCTAGCTTCTGCAATTACAGATCCTGACCCTAGCACGGGTGAGGTTGTCATACGCCGACCAACGCAGCGTGGGAGCGATACAAGCTTCTTCCTCGCCAGCCGCATAGAGATCCTGTGTCAGTCCCGCGCAGCGAGTGCGTCGACAGCGCCTTGACCGCTAGATCCAGTTCGCCGGCTGACTTTACAAGTCCCTACCCTGCACGCTCGATGCGATCCACCGATAGATACTAGCTACGCCCTAAGAGGTGAGGGAGCATTCCCCGCTTGTGTAGGAAACGGGCTCCTTGGCCGTTAGGGCCCCGGATCGCTACCAGCGCAACGAATCTCCCCCGGCCCCCTGAATTGGTACTAAACTTCATGCCCTAGCCTGCACCCCAGCTACCCTTTTCGGCTTCCGTTAACGTTTGAGCAGTACTCAAGCGCCCTTGCGTGGAGTACGCTACTGCGCTAGTCAATCTAAAGAAATAAGGGGGAAAAGCATGAAGTTAAGGAATGCGCTGGCGGGCGCTTCAATGCTCGCCGCAGTTTCGGCGTGCGCATCTAGTGTCCCGCAGCCAGTCACAAACTCGCAAAACCAGCTGACGCAGGGCAACGTAACGTTAAACCTGAAGGTCGGCGAAACGAACCAAGCCGAGGTGCTCGAAAAATTCGGTGCACCTAATATCACAACCGTTGATGGGAGCGGCCGGCAAGTCTGGTCCTACCAGCGCCACGCCACGGTAACGCAGTCCAATTCCGGTTCGAACTACTGGACCATTCTCCTGGCCGGCGGAAGCCAGTCGGCCTCGAGCCTGGAGACGACGCAGCGCACAATGACGCTGATCATCAAATTTGATGAAAACAATGTTGTCTCTGACTTCCGGTCGCGAGCGAGCGACTTCTAAGTGTAAAAAGGGGGATACTATGAAAGCGAAATTTATCGCGGCTGCATTGGCCGTGTCTCTTGCAGGTTGCGCGAGCACCGGCACCACGCTGACGCCGATGCAAATCCAGGCGATGCAGCAGAAGGATTTCGAGGTCGAGAAGAAGGTTCTCTTTGCAAGTGTCGTATCGGTCTTTCAGGATTTAGGCTATCAGGTTACCGCTGCTGATCTCGATACGGGCTTCATTAACGCAACCAGCAATTCTGAGCGTTCTACGAATTTTTGGGAAGCAATGGGCGGGGGCGCATCGACAAAGCAGGTCCGAGGAACGGCCTATATCGAACAGTTGAACCCGACTATGTCGCGCGTTCGGTTGAATTTTGTGCAGGCAAAGAATGTTTCAACCCTGTATGGACAAGAGGAGTCGACTTCAGACTCTATTCTCGACGCTCAACTTTACCAAAATGCGTTCGAGCGCATCGACGAAGCCGTATTCGTTCGCACCAGCACGAGCTAGATTCTGAAAAATCGTGCGCCTCTGGCATCGCTCCGCATGACGGTTGCCGAATAGACCATTTAAACGACCGAAGCCCTGCGGCTAATGCAACCGTCGCAGGGCTTCTCGTTTACATCGAGAGGTTCAAGGGTTCGAAGCGCCGGAACAGCTGCTCTTACACAGCGCCTCCGAAGGGAGTTGGGAGTGCGTCCTTTC
>NZ_AMRV01000028.1 GCF_000342165.1 Pacificimonas flava | reverse complement strand
TTGAACAGATTATGGCAAGTGCACTCATGTTCCGGTTTACCAACGGTCGGCCCCTTTTCGCGTCGATCGTCTGCCCAGTGACGACGCGAAGGGGATAGGTTCTGATCTACTAAGACGACGTAAATGACATGGCATAGGTGACCCCACACTCCAAATTGATTGAGATTTTTGGGGTTCGAAGCACCTTCGGACCCCCCCGCTAGGTGGCCGGCGCTAGCCATGCGAGAGGGCCGAATGTCATCCGTGCTGCGGCAGGATGAGCCGAAATCGCGGCGTCTGAATGAGGGTGGATTTCGGCGGTTTCAGGGGAACTCGGGGGTATCTCTTTGAGAAGTCAGGTCAGTCCCACAAAAATCGGCCCGAAACTTGCAAAGCCATTCCGGCGGCGACTCGATCGCGAACGGGCTCCGCCGCAGATCGATGCGGCTGCGATTCGCGGCCGGAAGCATGCTGCCAAGCGATTCGCTGCCGCCGAATTGAAAGATATGGAACAGCGCCGGTATGAAAATCGCAACTGCGATGCTGGTCTTGGACCCGCGTCAGGATTGGTAGCGGAGGAGGAACATATAGCGAACATATAACGTTCTGACATTGCTCGTTTTTTCCGCCCAACTCTTGGAAAGTACCCCCACCGATACCCCCAGAATCCCGAATTTGCGCCAAACCGTTACAAGGGTGCGATCGGCCGACTAATTTTCGAAAATTGGCAGCTCAACCGCCTCATTGAACGGCGGAAGTTGGGCCGGAAGCGGAAAGGCAGCTTTTATATCTTTGAGCGGATTATGCGGACAGCGACTGCTGACCGAATCGCAAGCCGGTGCATTAGAGAATGGTCTGGAGAAACCCCTCTTGGCATAGACTTTTGCCGTCGTTGAAACGCCCCTGCAGGACAGCCAACACGGAGCCGAGAGCCACAAACTAAATCGGTTTACTATTTAGCGCGCCTTTCCTACCATCCAGAGATGGCGAGAGAAACCTTTACGATTGAGGGCGCAGGCGCGATTTCTCTTACAGCCGAGGCTGAGGGGGATGCCTACGCCATACCCGTCCTTCTTGCGCACGGCGGCGGGCAGACACGGCGCGCGTGGAGAAGGGTGGTCAGCGAGCTGGCTCAAGCCGGCTTTCGCGCAATCGCCTTCGACATGCGCGGTCACGGAGACAGCGATTGGTCGCCATGCGGAGCTTATGAAATGCGCGACTTCGCGGCGGATCTGGTCGCTGCAGCGTCGCGCCTGGACCAGAAGCCAGCGCTGGTCGGCGCTTCACTGGGCGGGCTCGCTGGACTGATTGCCGCAGGGGAGCTTGCTCCAGGTAGCTTTGCTTCACTCACATTGGTCGACATTGCCCCGCGCATGGCGCCCAGCGGTGTAATGCGCGTGGTTGGTTTTATGGAAGAGCATGTCGATAGCGGCTTCGCCTCACCAGAGGAGGCGGCCGACGTGATCGCTCGCTACATGCCGCATCGTCCCAGGCGGGGCGCGAGCGATGGTCTGAAAAGCTATCTGCGGCAGAAGCCGGATGGGCGCTTCTATTGGCACTGGGACCCTGTGCTTATCCGTAATATAATGTCAGCCAGACAAGGCGACCCAGACAGCCAAGAACGTCAATCGGCAATGCTCAGCCAAGCTGCGGCGAATCTCACGCTTCCGCTTCACCTCATCCGAGGCGCCTCTAGCGATCTTGTTTCCGAAGAGGCCGTATTGCATCTGCGACAACTCGCCCCCCATGCAGAATACACCGATATTGCCGATGCCACGCACATGGTCGTGGGCGATGCGAACGATGCCTTTTCCGCCGCTATCGTCGATTTCCTACGGCGCCATCACTCATCCGATACGGCTCAGCCACAGGGGACGAGGGAGCTATGATCGATCGAGAGCGCTTGCAGGAAATGCTGAATATCGCGCCGTTTCATCGATGGCTTGGGCTGGAGATTGCAACATGCTCCGACCAGGGAATCGCGATCACCATGCCATGGCGCGAAGAGATCGTGTCGAACCCGATGATTGGGTCGGCGCATGGAGGGGTCCTGGCTTCACTGGTCGACCTCACCGGGCTTTATACTCTGCTTGCCGGGGGCGTCGCGGCGAGAGCGACGGCCGATCTGCATGTCGATTACCACCGTCCTGCAACCTCAGGACCTCTCACTGCTCACGGACAGATCGTGAAGATCGGGCGACAGATTTCGGTGGCGGAAACCCGGGTTCTCGAGCCCGACGGCAAGTTGGTCGCCAGCGGCAGGGGCGCCTACTTCTCGTCAACCGGATCACTTGATCATCGCGGCGGGACTATTGATCTCGAACAGGCTCTTGCCACCCAAGGCCCAGCGACTTCTGCAGCGCGATCCACGCCAGCGTAAGGGCGCCTTTTGCCCGGACGAGGTCTGCTGAGGCCTGCTGCTGTTCTCGCAGGGCCCGGTTGAGGTCAGCCTTCGAGATCGCTCCTGCGGCAAAACGTTGGCGGTTCAGATCGGCGGCGCTATCCGCCTGGCTCTTGATCTGCGCGCTGGCTGCCAGCGCGACGCGTTGTTGGCCAAATCGTGCCAGAGCGCGCTCGGCATCCCGTAGCGCCGCGAGGACGGTTTGACGATAGTTGGCGACAGCTTCGTCGCGGACCGCCCCGGCGCGATCGACCGACGCGTCGACCCTTCCAAAATCGAGGAAGTTCCATTCCAGGCGGGGTATCGCCAATGCCGAAAATTCGCCTACATCGAAGATATCGTCGGGGGAAGATCCGCCAAGGCCCAGAATCCCCATAAAGGACAGCTTCGGGAACCTTGCCGCTTCGGCCACCCCGATCCTGGCCGTTGCAGCGGCGAGAGTGCGCTCAGCCGCCCTGATGTCGGGCCGACGCGCGATCAGACTCGCCGGATCGCCGACAGTAACCTCATCCGGGGGCAAAGGGATATCTCGCGGCGTCGAAAGGTCTTCGGCCGTCGATCCAGGAATCCGTCCCGACAGGATCGCAAGCGCGTCTAGCAGGACGGCTTTATCGGCCTCCGCCTCGGCGAATTGGGATTTGAGCACCTCCAGCTCCGCGTTCGCATTGCCCACCGGGAACAGCGGCAGCGCGCCTTGCTGATACCGCTGATAAGTTAGGGCCAGGACTTCTTCCTGCAGCTTGATCTGCGTCCGGTATTGGTCGGCGCGGAACTGGGCCTCCCGCAAGTTGACGTAGTTATTGGCAACTTCGGCGGTCAGCTGAACCTTTGCGTCCTCCGCATTGGCGACCGTTGCCGCAGCCTGCGCGTTGCCGGCCTCGATACGCCTCCGGGAGCCGCCCGCGAACTCCAGCTCCCAGTTGGCATTGAGACCAACATTGTAAAAGCTGAGGGCATCGTCGCTTCCCGCCTCCGGATCGGGTTGCTGTGAGGACGGGGGTGCCCCCTCCTGAATTTCAAGGCCGGGAAGCTGGCCCTGAATAGTGGTGGCCTGGGTTCCGAGTGTCGGCATTCTGCCGGCCCGATCCTGCCTGACCGATGCCCGGGCCTGCGCGATGCGCGCCTGCGCTGCCTGGAGCGACGGATTTTCGGACAACGCAGTTTCGACCAGCCGGGTCAGTTCAGGATCGTCGAGCAGCACCCACCATTCGGCAAGGGCCGGGTCCATGACGCCTACATCCTCGCCAGCGCGGACAAACCGATGGCCGGTATCCGCCGACAATATTTCCGGAGGGCCTGCGTAGTCCGGCCCAGCCGTACAGCCAGCCAGCAAGGCGATGAGGAGAAGCGATGGTATCGAACGGCGCATCATATAGGGCTCAGTGCATCGAAAGGGAGACATTTTTTGGAAGCGGCCTCAGGAAGAGGACCAGCGGAACCGTCGCGAGGGTCAGAATCCCCATAACCAGGAACACGTCATTGTAGGTCATTATGAACGCCTCGCGTTGCAGGGTGCGGCTCAGGACGGCCATCGCCCCCTCCATGCCGCCGAAGTTTCGCGCCAGCCCGTCGAGATAGTCCTGTAGCGAAACGCTGTTCGCATTCAGGGTCTCTTCCATCCGCCGGCTATGATGCCAGATCCGCTGGTCTTGGAACGATGCCAGAGCCGAAAGAGCGAAAGAGCCACCGAGATTGCGCGCCGCGTTGAAAATTCCCGAGGCGTCGCCGGCATCCTCCTTGGCGACCGAAGCCACCGTCGCCTGATTCAGGAACATCATCGACAAGATCATGCCGACACCGCGCAAGAGCTGGCTCTCGGTAAAAACGGCACCACCGGATTCTGCTGTAAGGCTGGTGCTGACAAAGCAGCTGACCGCCATCAGCAACATGCCGGCGCCGACGGCGATGCGAATGTCGATCTTCCGGATCATCAAGGGAAGCACAGGCATCAACAGGAAGGCCGGGACGCCCATCCAGAAGATCACCAGCCCGGTCTGAAGCGCGTTATAATCAGAAATGATCGCGAGGAACTGCGGGATGACGTAGGTCGAACCATACATCACCATACCCAGGGCGAGCGCCATGATCGCGACGCTGGCGAACTGTCGATTGAACAAGAGCTGCAACTTCAAGACTGGCTTGCGTGCCTTCACCTGTCCGTAGATCAGCGAGGCAAATCCGACGACTGTGATGATTGTGAGCCAGCGAATGAGAGAGGATTCAAACCATTCCTCGCGGTGGCCCTCCTCAAGGACGACCGTAAGTCCGCCCAGCCCCAAGATGAGCCCGACAATGCCCGCCCAATCCGCGTCAGTGAGATAATCCCACTTTGGCTTTTCGTGGGGCAAGCCAACGAACAGCAGGAGCAGCAGCAGGCCGCAGACCGGCACATTGACAAAGAAGGCATAGTGCCAGCTCAGATTCTCGGTCAGCCAACCCCCGATCAAAGGCCCCATCACGGGGCCGAGGATCACTGTCATGCCGAACAGGGCCATTCCGATGGGCTGCTGATGTGGCGGCAGCCTTTTGGCCACGATGGTCATTGCCGTCGGAATGAGCACGCCGCCCGTGAAGCCCTGACCCGTGCGGCCGATGATCATTGTCGTAAGGTCGGTTGCAATCCCGCACAGCACCGAAAAGGCGGTGAACGCGCTGACCGCGATGATGAGGAGGGTTCGCAGACCGAACAGCCGTTCCAGCCAAGCGCTCAGCGGAATGACGACAATCTCAGCAACGAGAAATGACGTAGCAATCCAGGTGCCTTCGGCGCCTGTGGCACCGATCTCGCCCTGAATGACGGGGAGTGCGGAATTGACGATTGATATGTCCAGCGTCGCGAGCATGGCGCCAAGCGCGCCCGCGGCCACAGCGACCCAGGCAGTAACGTCTGCGTTCTTTCGGCTCCCGGCCGGCCCGATCGAAGTGTCCTGCGCTGCCAGTATCTCGGTCATTGAGTCCGACTCGAGATCTCTTCCAATTCGCCGGCAGCATTCCGAGTGTCGACCGTAGCCACTACCGACATGCCGGGAACGAGCAGACGCCGCACTTCAGGGGGAGCATCGATAGCGATGCGGACGGGTATCCGTTGAACGATCTTGGTAAAGTTGCCGGTGGCATTTTCGGGGGGGAGGATGGAAAATTCCGCGCCCGTTCCCGGCGATATGCTGTCCACTCGTCCCGCGATCTCAAGGTCTGGCAGGGCGTCAACTTCGAGCCTGACGCTCTGGCCGGCCCGGATGAGGCCGACCTGCGTTTCTTTGAAGTTCGCGGTCACGTAGATCGCGCTCACCGGAACCACCGTCATCAAACGTTGACCCGGTTGCACGAACTGGCCCACCCTGACCGAGAGATCGCCGACGCGG
>NZ_AMRV01000027.1 GCF_000342165.1 Pacificimonas flava | reverse complement strand
GGATTGGGGCGGAACGTCCCCCTTCATGATGCACAAGTACGGGCTGCAGGTGGCATACCGGCTGGCCGATCGCGGCTACCCCGAACTGATGGAGCAGTTCGCGCGCGGCTGGATGTGGCGCTTTGGCGAAATTGGAGGGCACTCGGGTTATTATCCCAAGTCGGCAGGCGGCTTTGAAGTCCAGTTTCCCCCCGAATCGGCTTGGACATCAACCGAGGCTGCGATTGAATGGTGGAAGGTTAATACCAATCCTCCAGCATGGGAGGCACAGCGAACTAACTTTCACGGTGACGAAGGCTCTGTAATCGTTCTAACCGACATTGGTTTTAGCATGCTTCAAGACTTGGTTGGCCGAGAACTTATTGACCCCATAGACCGGCTTGATACTGTAGCCACGGCAAACCACTCGAGGGCCGTTAAGGCCGAACGGGTGACTGAAGGGTACAATTCCGCACGTTTCGCTGTCGTGCCTTGGGACGAAGGCAGATAGCGCTTTAACAGCCGACCGGTCGCTGAATGAAGAGGAAAGGCTGTGGCTCTTGTTACATGAGAGCCGCAGCCTTTTCGCGCTTCGCTATAAATGTTTCCCGCGCTAAGGCCCTGATTCCAGCTTGAAGGACCTTTTAGTTAATGGCCAAATTGAGACTGTTGCGGTTGGCTGCGTTTCAACAAGCCGCTACGTTTGGCATTGTCTTTATTACTAGCCTGATAATCGCGCGTGTCCTCACACCTAGCGAGATAGGTACATTCTCCATTGCAATGGCATCCGTCGTTATAGCCGATGTTATCAAGGCCGCCGGCGTAAGTAACTATTTTATATTAGCTGATGAGATAGATAAGACACGGGTTCAAGAAGCTAACGGCTTGGTCGGGGCGTTATCGCTAACACTCGGTGTTGTAATCTATTCGTCCAGGAACCTAATAGCCGACTTCTATGGTGCCCCGAGAATCGCCGATATTCTCTTAGTTGTCGCGATTAGCTATCCCCTTATTCCCTACCAAGCTATCCCGAATGCGCTCCTGGTTAGGGAGCTTAAGGTGGGAACTACGGGGATTCTTGCTATTGGTAGCCAGGTCATAAATTCTGGAACGGCCATTGTACTAGCGCTGAACGGTTACGGCAGTATGTCTTTAGTCTGGGGAATGTTCGCGTCGTCAATAACACTTGTAGTGACATACCGTTTCCTAGAGATACCTCACATGAGTTATCGCTTCCGCCTTTCCAACTGGAAAGCGGTTTGGTCGATATCAGCTTGGACCATGGCGAGTAGCTTGCTTAATAACGTAGGCGCCCGAAGCAACGAACTTGTGATAGGACGTACTCTCGGCATATCATCTGCTGCTTTCTTCGAAAGATCTTTGACCCTTCCAAGACTACTGTGGGCGAATCTGTCGCGACCAATTTTGGGAGTGTTGGCGCCCTTGACGTCAGACGAAATTCGCAAAGGAAGTTATAAAGAGTCCGACACGCTATTTCGGATGCAGGCGTTTTCTGCGTTGTTTTGCCCCGTCCTGTTTGCCTTGGCTACCCAATCTGGCCCGGTGATCAGGCTAATGTATGGCTCCCAATGGACCGCGGCGATCGAACCAGCCTTTTGGGTTTGTATCTCATCCGCCTTGGTGGGGCATTTCGTAACGTTAAATTCTGTCTTGATTGCACAAGGCCGTTTAAAAGAATTCTTTTACATCAATCTGTCTGAGCAAGTCGCAAAGGTGGGGGTCTTTGTCGTATTTGCTAACACCGATATCATCATCATTGCTAGAGCAATGCTCCTCGTTTCTCTGGTCTATATCTCGGCTTATCTATGGATCGGTAAAAAGATTGGAATGTTTCGCGTTTTTTCTGTGCTCAGGGCATTAGTACCGGTCCAGATTGTATCCGCAGTGACCTTAGGTGCGGGAATGATCATGGAATACCTATTTCAAGACGGTGGGGTTTCGGATGTCTTGCAATTGCTAATAGCTGCGGTGGGTTTCGGCGTAGTCTGGTCGATCGCTGTGAGACTATTGATGCCGCGAGTATTTAGTCTGGTCCTTCATGCTGCCTTTTTTATTCGTCGTAAGACGTGACTGCAGGCTAAAGGAGAATGACGCTGAAGCGAGAAAGTCGAATTGCCGGTATCGTTCCGAGAAGCTATTTCCCGTACCTTACAGGCGGATTGGAGTTCACAGCGAATATCTTAGCGGAAGAGTTGTCTTCTCAAGGCTATGGATATTTCGTTTTGGCCAAACGCGAGCAGCGAGGCCTTGCGAGCTTGGTCACGCGCGTAGCGGCAAAG
Source organism: Pacificimonas flava (assembly GCF_000342165.1). Lineage (GTDB taxonomy): Bacteria > Pseudomonadota > Alphaproteobacteria > Sphingomonadales > Sphingomonadaceae > Pacificimonas > Pacificimonas flava. The sequence continues at coordinate 5,913 of NZ_AMRV01000027.1, read as the reverse complement.
GTACGCGGGCCGTACGCGTCGAAGAAAAAGTTAAATGGGTATCAGGCAGTCTACGACCAATGGCATCCGAGCCGGGCAGATCGGTTCATTGCTGATGCAAACTGCGACGCAGTGGTCTGTCACCTCTCGTTTAACGAAGAGGGGGTTGAAGTAGCCACCCGTGCTCAAAAACCAACAATGTTCTATCTGCATTCGAAACGGGTAGAGCCGAATCTCCGGGATGCAGTACGCCAGCTCGACAGAGTGAAGCTTGCCGGAGTTTCAGAATTTTCATGTAAGGCGCTTGAAGACGCAACAGGCCGTGCAGCAACCCTCTTAACGCCATGGTTAAATCCAAGGAAATATTTCGTGCATTCAACGGGGCAAAGCATCCTCGTTGTAAATCCCGATCTAAAGAAGGGCGGAGATATAGTTTGTGAGGTAGCCGCTCTGATGCCCGAGCGGCAGTTTGTAGTTGCCGGTGGCTGGCAGCTTCAGGCGCAAACTTCCGAAAACCGCATAATAGAGGAACGTCTGGCGCAGCTGGAGAATGTTACCCGTCTCGGCGTTGTCGGAGACATGCGGGGTCTTTTTGAGAACGCGGCCGTTCTTTTTTTTCCTTGTAGACAGCCGGAGGCATTTGGCAGGATTGTAGCGGAGGCGCACATTTGTGGGATCCCGACAGTGGGCACTGGAGTGGGTGCTCTGGGTACAACTATTGGCTCGGGTGGAAAGGTTCTCCCGTTGCAATCTTCTTCTAAAGACTGGGCCGACGCGCTTGAGATTGTAGGGTTTAGGGAGCGGACATTATACCAAGAGGCGGCGTTTAAAATGGCCGACACTAATACGCGAGGCTACGCCTACTACCTCAGAACTGTAGATGAAATCTTTCAGGACCTAGTAGGGGAACATCAAATGTAGTGGCGACCGACAATGCACTATAGGAAATTTGCCCCCGCATGATCCTCAAATCGCTCGGCTTGCCGAACATATTCCGATAACACCTGCACGGATTTATGCCTGCTAACATCTTGCATTTTGAAGAGGCTGGCACGGTTGTTTGCCGCCTCGGTTAGAAAGCCGGCTCTGAGGGAATGTCCGGCGTATTCGGATGGATCATAGCCAGCGTTTTCTGCGGCAGTCTTCACCAGCCTCGCGACTGCCCTGTCCGACATCGCACTCTCTGTGAGATCGCCACGCCGCGTAAGCTGGCGAAACAGCGGACCCTCAACATGGGCCGCTGCATTCATCCAATGCAAAAGAAGGCCCTTTGGGCGTATACGCTGCCCTTCCGGCACGGCAACGAGTTGTCCTTCGCCGTCTTGATCGGTTTTTGATCTTGCAATCACGAGTTCAAGACCCTGTGGAACCAAGCGGACGTCTCCAACAGCGAGGGCGACAATCTCCGAACGTCGCAGAGCAGCGGACATGCCGATAGCGAGGACCGCCCGATCACGCAGCGACCGGAGATCGTTGCCTTTTATCGTGTCCAGCATATGGCGCAGCGCGGAGGCATCAGCAGCACGCTTTCGCTCTCGTGGTCGACCGTGCCGCCGCCGAACTCCGGCGAGCACTTCTATCAGACGCCCGGATCCAGGCGCGGATCCAGGCGGCACCTCGCCGGCTTGCCGGTGAAAATAAGCGATTGCCGAAACACGCCGATGAATTGTGCGCGGATTGATGCCCCGCTCTGCTTCCCCGCTGGCAAATACGGCCACGACTGCCGGGGTGGCGGGCAGGGGCGAGAGGTCCCGTTCCCCACACCAGCTAGTGAAAATCCTCCAGTCGCTTTCATAAGCTCGCAAGGTCGCGGGCGAACGCGATGCTTTGGCATAGTCGGCGGCCCGTTCGATCTCTTCCCGCAAAACCCCCGGCAGCACCGAACCTCGCACTTGGGGAAGTGCAGGAGCGGGGCCATCCTTAGGCACGGTTCAGGCTCACCTGATGCATATCACTTTAACGCCTACGGCCTTGGCCACGTCCTTCCAAGCCCGATCCGCCGTCCAGACATCAAGCTGTTCTCGCTTCCCGAGCGCAAGGCAGAACCGGTCACCGAGCGATAGCCCGGCGTCCGCGGTGACTGAGCGCAGCATGCCGGCCTCGATCGCCAGTTCGCCGTCAGCCGGGAGCACTTTCAGGGCCAACGGCCGAAGCATCAGCCGCACGTCAGCTTCGCTGGCTCCAAGACGGGCGTAATAAGAATAGAGCTCGGCCTGATTCACCGCTCCAAGGACGGCCTTCGCGAGGACGGCTTCGACCTTCTGGCTGCCTGGCTCCTCGAGAAGCAAAGCGAGGAGCGCGGATGTGTCCAGGACTACTCCTGCCACGCGCCGCGTTCCGCAAGAAAGTCGTCGACGCTGCTGCTTGTCCCTTCGACGAGACGGCGGCTGATCGCTCTAGCTCGCGCAATGGCTTGGCTCGTTGTCATAACAAGCAGACCTTCGTCTGTTTCCTCAACCAAGAGCTCGCCGCCATCAGAAACCCCAAGCCTGCGCCGTATGTCAGCCGGAAGGCTCATGCGCCCATTTGGGAGAATTCTGATGCTCACAGTCATTATGAACTCCGGCTACCTAATTTCGTCAGTATGATTACTCCATGACACATCTGAATAGAAGCGACAAACCGAGGAGGTAATAACCCCTGATCGGGAGACTGCCATCTGCGTCGATCTCTGCACCGTCCGGCTTGGCCTGACGTAGTCCTAACCTCAAAAGGGTTCTGTCCGAGAATCACACTTATCGGACAGAAACCGCCGTTTGCCCAGATTTGGGGCAAAGATAGACATATGCATGAAAATAGCCTATATCGTTCATATGAAAGGATGCGTCGATATGCAGACTGTAGCTCTGTCTTCAAACGCACAAGATGACAGTGTCATCCTTAGTTCGGCCGTTGCAAAGATCGCCGATCTATGGGGTTTCACCAACGAGAAGTTGGGCGCTATTTTGGGGCTTTCGTCCGCGACCATATCCAGAATGCGTAGCGGTAAAAGCATGCTTGAGCCGAGGACGAAATCGTTTGAAGCTGGCCAAGTCCTCCTCCGGCTTTTCCGGTCTCTCGACGCACTCGTAGGCAGTGATGATTTAGCTGCGCGGGCTTGGCTCTCCGCTCCCAATATCGACTTGGCGTCCCGGCCTCTTGATCTCATTGAAAGGTTTCAAGGCCTCCTCTTGGTTTGTGATTATGTGGACGACTACCGAGCTCGAGTCTGAATTTCGGTCGTATGAGGATTTGGTCTGGCGCGTCGTGGAGGCCCAGCACCGGATTTCCACGAGCCGGCTTGCTGGGAGTATCGAAGACCAGAAGCGGCTGGAGGAACTGGCTGACGAGGCCAAACCGAAATTGCCCGTAAGTGCGCGAGGTCTGCACTATCTCCTCGCTTCGCCGTTTCGGTACGGGCACGCCGTATCCAGCCGTTTTCGAAAAGCCAAAGAATGGCCAGGCATTTTTTACGCGAGCGAAACAGAAGCTGGAGCGATTGCGGAAACGGCATATTGGAGGCTGCGTTTCATAAGTCGCTCTCCGGGGTTTGTGCTGGGAAACCGGACGAGCGAGCATCTCAGCTTTTCCGCTCGTTTGAAATTAGAACGGCTTCTCGACCTTACCAGAAAACCGTTCGATGAGTGGCATGGCCGTTGGACGGATCCAAACGACTACTCGAGCTGCCAGGACTTCGCGGGGGTAGCCAGACAATCGAGCGCTCAAGCACTTCGTACGGAATCCGCAAGGGCGGCCGAGACCGTGAATCTTGTGTTGCTAGATCCACAAGGGTTTGCGGACAATGAGCCAACATACGGCCGCACGTGGCATCTGCGGTATGAGAACGATCATCTCACTGCCTACGCCGCGGCGCCGGGAACACAGGTCTTGCGGTTTACGCCCGGAACGTTCGGGCTAGATTTCCCTCTCACGTAGATTTCCGGAAATATCCGGGTTCGTTCAGTCAATGACTGCTTTGCGCCCCAATAGCGGCCATAAAGTCAGGCGAGGACACGCTTGAAAGCTGCCGTTCCAAAGTTTCGTCTGATTGAGGAAAATAAGCCTTCAATCGCAATAGGTCGAAAAATTTTCTTCGCGATGCTTCTTGGTCGCTGAAGTGAGGCGCATGAAATCCTCGTTAAGTTCGGCTTTGCCGTATCGTGACCGTGCACGAATTAAGTTGCTCCTTCATTATGACTTTCGGATGAGCACCACCCCAGCAATCACAAGCGCGCCGCCAGCCAGAAGCCAGGATTGATCGACAAGCAACGCGCTAGCTATGATCAATGCGGCAGCTAGAGGGCCTTTCAAGGACTGACGCTCATTGCGAAGTCCAGCGAGCTGCTCGATACTGAGCGGATCGAGCTGAACCGGCACATATCCTGACTTTGCGATCGAGTTCGCAGTGGCAAGTATGTCGGGCAAGGACGCCGACAAACCCAGCAGCTGACCGCGAAGTCTCTTCAAACCCGACCGAGCGCTGCCGAGCGAGAACCGCTCGGCGAGAAGCTCCGTCATGATCGGCCGGGTCTCTTCGGCGATGTTGTAGTCCGGTGCCAGCGATCGGACGAAGCCCTCTGCAGTCAACAAGGTACGCAGAAGAATGGCCAGATCAGGTGGCAGAACCAGTCGATAATCCCGCAACAGGTCGAAAGCGCGGGAAAAAATCTGCGAGAACTCGATGCCAGATAGCACGGTCCCCCTGAACTCTCCGATCAACTGATCCAGATCCACCGCGAGCGCATCGCGATCCACCTTCGGCTCCCCCGCCCATGCGAGCAGGACATTCGCGACATCGCTGGTTTCCTCACCAGCGATCGCAAGGACGAGGCGGACGATCTCGTCGCGCCTGGCCTTGGTGAGCGTCCCGACCGATCCAAAGTCGATGAAGCCGACATCCTGCTCGCCGATCATGAAGACGTTACCGGGATGGGGGTCGCCGTGAAATTCGCCGTTCAGGATGATCATCCGCAGGACAGCGTTGGCATAGCTTTTAGCGAAAGCCGCCACCCGCGGGTCGCCCGATGGGCTGCCCAGCGAAGACGCGGGCCTGCCGTACAGGCGTTCCTGAACGTTCACCCGCAGCCCGGTCAGTTCCCAATGGATGGCCGGGGACCTGACGCCGATGGTATCGAGATATGCGCCGATCCGCTCGCAGGCTCGGGATTCCGCAGCGAGGTCCATCTCCCAGGCAAGATTGCGGCCGAAGGTCCGCAGAAACTCGACTGGCCGGTAACGCGCGATGTCCGGCGACCGTGCTTCCACGATCCCGGCAAGGCGTATAAGGAGGCGCACATCAGCCTCCATCCGAGCGGCAGTGCCTGGCCGCCGAACCTTCACGATGACCTCGCTTCCGTCCCGCAGTCTGGCGGAATAGGTTTGCGCTATGGAGGCAGAGGCCAAAGGCTTTTCGTCGAACTGCGCAAAGTCGCTCCGCCAGTCCTCACCCCAGCTTGAAGCAAGTACGGGCTCGATATCTGCGAAGGGCACTGACGACACCTGATCGTGCAGGGTTGAGAATGCCGTGATCCAGTGTTCGGTAAACAGATCGCTTCGGGTGGCGAGGAGTTGCCCCAGCTTTATGCCGACTGGCCCGATGTCACGGAGGAACGCCACAACTGCAGCCGGACGAAATTCGCGAGGATCGATGACATTGCTCGAAGAGGGAATAAATCCGAGGGCTCCGGCGAGATTCTTCGCGCCGTGCCTCATTAGGATTTGGCCGATCTCCGCGGCGCGAGCGATGCTGCTGATAGGCTTTTCCGGGGGCGATGCCATGATTTTACTCAGCCTCGGCCCGGAGTTGGTCCAGATTTTCCGATACCCTTGCAAGAATCTGCTGCAACGTTTGCTTCTCGTCGGCGGCAATGTCGCGCCAAAGCAGATCATGAAGCCTATCCGCGGAGCCTCTCAGTTCGGGCAGCATATCATCTAGCTGCTCCGTGAGGATGAGCC
>NZ_AMRV01000026.1 GCF_000342165.1 Pacificimonas flava | reverse complement strand
TCGGTATCGCGCAGCTTACGCAGGGATGACGGGGTAACGACATGAAAGCGGTTCGTCGCCCCTGCGCAGGCAGGGGCCCATTCGCGCAAGCTCTCAGCCTCACAAGATCCCGAACGTCCACCCCTCCGTGCGCGCCACCGCGGCCGTCATCCCGGCCGGCTGCCAGTAACGCCCGTCTCCGGCAATCGCGCGCAGCCCCGCCGCCGCGATCAGCGCATCGGTCTGATGATCGTCCGGCGCCGCGATGTCCGCCGGCTGAGAACCCAGCGCCGCCAGGGCCCGGTTCAGCCCTTCGGTATCGCGCAGCTTACGCCCGCGCGGGTCGCCGGCAAGGCGCAGGAACAGGCGCGCATACATCTCTGCCACGACCACCCGCGCGCCGTCCGGCACCGGCCCGTCAAATGGCCAGATATGAACGTCTTCCGGCAGCCGGTGCAGCAGGCGCATGCCGGCAAAGCTGGCCTTCGCGACCTGCGCGGCGCCGACGGCATCATAGACGGTGGAGGGTTTGCCGCCGCCTGCCGCGTTGAACGCCGCCTCGCAGACGCGCGCGAACATATAGTCCGCCTTTCGCCCGTCCGCCGCGCCAAAATAGAAATGCGTGCGAAAGCGCCGTTCCAGGAAACTTGCCGCGCCCAGATCCTCATCCTCCGAATGGGCATCGACGAAGCGCCAGAAGGCCCGCGCCTCTTCAGGAGCCTGTGTTCCGGGCAAATAGCTTCCGCGCTCCACGAACGGCGGCGCAAAGCTGAAATCGAAGGCGATCAGCGTACGCGGTCCGCCCTCGGAAAGCGCCGCGGCGAAGTTCAGGACATCCGTGCGCGACCAGACATGGCCCGGCCGAACCAGTATCGGCGCCGCCTCTCCCGCCTGGCACTGCGCGACCGCGATACCCTTGTGCCGCCGCCCCTTGGCGCCCGACCAGTCGACGGCGACGAAACTTTCGAACGGCGTCACGCGCGTTCGTAGGTCGCCAGCATCAGCCCGCGCGCGATCGCCTTTTCCTCCAGCATGTCCCGCACCGCACCGAGGCCTGGGCGGCCCGTCAGCATGGAAAGGCTGGACAGCGCGTAAAGCTGGAACACATAGCGGTGGGCGCCGTGGCCGCGCGGCGGATCGGGCGGCAGCCAGCGCGCTCGGCCATAGCTGTTGCGGCCGGTGGAAAAATGGCGGGGATCGGAAAAATCGCCCTCATTGGCATGTCCGTCCGTGGGCGCGATGCCATAGCCGATCAGATGGACGAGCGGGCGCGGCAGCGGCGGATCGGCATCCTCCACCACCAGAACCAGTTCCGCGGCCCGGTCCGGCACTCCGGACCAGTGCAGCGCCGGCGACAGGCCGGGTCCGTCGGCGGTGCAGCGGTCGGGAAGGGCGGTCCCCATCATGCCCGTGCCGCCCAGATGCATGCTGTCCGGCAGATCGGAAAGTTGCAGCCTGGCGCAGGTCAGTGCGTCCGTGCCCGGACGAACGCCGCTGAGTGCCCGCCCGATGGCGGCGGGAAGAAGCTGGAGCATGGCGGTCCTCTCTTTCCCGCCTTCAACGGCCCGGACGCCGCCGGAGTTGCCCGCCGGCGGCGGACGCTAGTCCGCGGTCGCCACCACGTCGCGGGCAAAGGCGGTGATGTCGAAACCGCCATCCTCGCCCACCGGGTCGAAGCCGCGACGAATAACGAGCAAATTCTGTTCCGGCACGATGACGAGATACTGGCCGCGATTGCCCATCGCCGAGAACGTGCCCTGCGGCAGGCCGGCCTGTTCGGTCGCGGTCCAGAACGTGGCGCCATAGCCCCACTCCCGGTCCGGCTGCGGGCCGGTGGGGGCGGACACGAAGCGGCCGTAATTTTCCGGCAGCAGCCGCTCCCCGTCCCAGACCCCGTCCGCCAGATAAAGGAGGCCCAGGCGTGCCAGGTCGCGCGCCGTCGTCCAGACCTGGCTCGACATGACGAAATCGCCGCGCCAGTCGGTTTCCAGATAGGTGTGCATCATGCCCAGCTTCCACAGCAGGCCTGTAAAGGGCAGGGCGCGGTAGCCCGCGTCATCGTCCATGGTGTTGCGCAGGCCGTAGAGCGCCAGCAGCGTGTCGTTGTTGGCATAGCGGAACGTGCTGCCCGGTTCGTGCAGCAGCGACTGGCCCGGCGCCGAATCCGCGACGGCCGTGCCGCCGACATAGATGGCATCGGTGCGATTGCCGGGAAAATCGCTGGTCAGGCCGGACGCCATGCGCATCAGCTGCTCGGTGGTGATCTGGCCGCGCGGGTCGCCGCGCTCCTGCCATTCCGGCACGGCCGCCGGGTCCATCAGGTTGATCAGCCCGCGCTCCGCCGCCACGCCCAGCACGCTTCCGGCGATGGACTTTGCCACCGACCATGTCCGCTGCGGCGTTTGGGCGTCGATGCCGTGCGCGTAGCGCTCGCCGACGATGCGCCCGTCCCGCACGATCAGAATGCCTGTCGTCTTGTTGCCATTGCCATAGGTCCGGCCATCGAACGCGCGCTCGATCAGCGGCGCCAGGCTTGTGTCGATGGTCTCGGGCAGCGGCTCCACGGTCTGCGGCGCCTGCGCCAGAACGTCGGCGGGAAGGGTGGGCAGGCTAACCATGCCCAGCGTTGCGCCGATGGGAAGCTGCGTGCAGCCCAGATACTCGCGCCATGCGGCGATGCGTGGCGGCATGTTGCGATCATATTCGACGGCGACGTATTTTCCTTCGTTTGAAATCCGCGCGTCCAGTTCGTCCACCGCGCCGCGATAATCGCCGTAGATTTGCGTCAGCTCGCCCGCATCGATTTCCGCCTTGCTGCGTCCGGCGTTGAACGTGCCCGAACAGGTGAAGGCGGCCTCGTACCCCGCCGCAAGCGCGCGGGTATAATCCGGATCGGCCTCGGCCGCGAGGGTGCCCGTGGCGGCGAACTGCGCGACAAGGACGCCGGCGATGAATGATGCGGTACGAATGAAAGGTCCCCCTGAAGTCCTGCGGATCGGGGCGGACTATAGGACGCTGGGCCGGACCCGCAACATCGCGCGGCTTTCAGTGCGCCCGCGCGAGAATCGCGCTGCAACATCGCGGGCGTTCACGGCGTTCTGCCCCCATGAAGCCTGGCCTTTCCGAAATGTACTACCGTGCCGCGCGCCGAACCGCCGGCCCGATCGCACGTCTCGACATCGACATGGTGCGTCATGCCCATCCCTTCGCCAACCATCCGGTGGTGCGCGTGTTATCGCCGCTGGGCAAGGCGGCCGACCAGATGCCGCTGAACGTGGTGGGCGCCAGCATCCTCGGCGCCGGCCTGATCGCCGGCAAGCCCGCGCTGACCCGGTTCGGCATCCGCTTTCTGGCAGCGCATTTCGTGGGGATCACCCTGAAGACGGCCGCGAAGGCGCTTTTCGCCCGGCCGCGGCCGAACGTCGTCGCGCGGGAGGGGCGGCACGACACGCGCCTGCCCGGCGTCGGCGATCCCGGTCGCCAGTCCTTTCCCTCCGGCCACACGGCCGGCGCGTTTCTTGCGGCCGGCGCAGTCGCGCGGTTCGCACCCCCGGCTGCGCCCTACGCCTATGGCGCCGCCGTGCTTGTGGGACTCGTCCAGATTCCGGAACGAAATCATTTCTTCAGCGACATCGTCGCCGGCGCCATCTTGGGACTGGCCGCCGATGCGCTGACCGAACGCGGTTATCAGCGCTGGCAGCGCGCACGATCCCCGTCCTGATTGGGCGGGCCGGTCTCAGCCGTCTTGGCGCCGCCCCTGTCGGCGCTCGTCCCACCAGGCCAGGCGCTCGGCCACGCGCTTTTCAAAGCCGCGGTCAGTCGGCGTATAGAAATGCTGCGGCTGCATCTCCTGCGGCCAATAATTGGCGCCCGACAAGCCGCCCTCTGCCTGGTGGTCGTATTCATACCCGGCGCCATAGCCGATGTCCTTCATCAGCTTGGTGGGCGCGTTGACGATGTTCATCGGCGGCATCAGCGATCCCGTTTCCTTCGCCGTCCGCCACGCCGCGCCTGCCGCCGTGTAGGCCGCGTTCGATTTGGGGGCGGTCGCGCAGTAGAGGCAGGCCTGCACGATGGCGAGTTCCCCCTCCGGCGAGCCCAGGAAATCATAGGCATCCTTGGCCGCAAGCGCCTGCACCAGCGCCTGCGGATCGGCCAGTCCGATATCCTCCGACGCGAACCGCACGATGCGGCGCAGGACGTAGAGCGGCTCCTCGCCGGCGACCAGCATGCGCGCCAGATAGTAGAGCGCCGCCTGCGGGTCCGATCCGCGCAGCGATTTGTGCAGCGCGCTGATCAGATTGTAGTGCCCCTCCCGGTCCTTGTCGTACACCGCAACGCGGCGATGCAGCAGATCGCGCAGGTCGGCGGGTTGCAGCTTCCGTTCCGTCTCGATGTTCAGCAGCGTCTCGACCTGGTTGAGCAGGAAGCGACCATCGCCGTCCGCGCTGCCGATCAGCGCCGTGCGCGCATCCGCCGTCAGCGGCAGGTCCTTGCCCGTCAGCACCTCCGCGCGTGACATCAGCTGCCCCAGTGCCTTTTCATCGAGACGGTTCAGAAGCAGCACCTGACAGCGCGACAAAAGCGCCGCGTTCAGTTCGAACGACGGATTTTCGGTTGTCGCGCCGACAAGGGTGACGGTGCCATCCTCGACATAGGGCAGGAATCCGTCCTGCTGCGCCCGGTTGAAACGGTGGATCTCGTCCACGAACAGCAGGGTCTTCTTGCCCGCGCGGGCATATTCGCGCGCCTCGGCAAAGGCCTTCTTCAGGTCGGCCACGCCGGAAAAAACCGCGCTGATCGAATGGAAACGCAGACCGACCGCCGCCGCCAGCAGGCGCGCAATGGTCGTCTTGCCGGTTCCGGGCGGCCCCCAGAAGATGATGGACGACAGCTTCCCGGCCGCGACCATGCGCCCGATCGCGCCGTTCTCTCCGGTCAGATGCTCCTGCCCGACCACCTCGTCCAGCGCCTGCGGGCGTAGTCGCTCGGCAAGCGGCGCGTCGTCCTCGGTGCCATCGTCACTCTGGCGCCTCCCTGCGGACGTGTCCCCCCGCCTGGGGGTCTCTTGCGGATCGGGATCGTCGCGGAACAGGTCGGGCATCATCGGCAGTTAGGCTCTCGGGGGCCGAACGGGAAGGGGGGCGAAGCTGCCGATATGGCCGGTCGCCCGGACAGGCGCGGTCAGCGTACCGCAGCCGCCGCTGCCGGATCGGCGGCACCGGCGCTGGGCGACGATGTGTCTTCGGAGGGCGCTTCCTCGGACGTATCCGCCATCTGCCGCTCCAGGATGGCGGACCTGTCATCCACGCGCGCATCTGGCGCTTCGGCGAGGGGGGCCGGGGGCACGCGGACCGGGTCGCCGTTCTCATCGGTAATGATAACGTCGCCAGTCACCAGTTCTTTTCGTTCTGCCGTTTCGTCGCAGCTCCACATGGCAAACGGCAACAGGATGGCTGTCGAGCTCAGCAGAAATACGCGCCTGAGCATAAGCGTCCACATAAATTGAGTTGATTCCGTTGACCGCTCAACGAAGGCCGTGCCGCTTCGTTCCGGGGGGGGCGCCGGTCGGGGATCTCCTTGCGTGGCGGCGCAAATGAAAAGGACCGCCACGGCGTTAACCGGGGCGGTCCCTTCATGCTGTCCGTGGAGGACGATGCGGGCGTCAGTCCTTGGCGTCTTCCGCCTCGGCTTCGGCAGCTTCGTCGGTGCCTTCCGCGTCGGCGTCCGCGCCAGCCGCGGCTTCACCATCCTCACCCTCGGTGACCGGCTCGCCGTTTTCGTCAAGTGCGATGCCCGACGCTTCCGCATTCGCCTGCCGTTCGGCGCGCTCCAGCGCTTCCTTGGCCAGGCGCTCGGATTCGGTCAGCATCTCGTCATCGCCTTCGTCGACGAAGATGTTGATGCCCTGGCGCTGCATTTCGGCTTCTTCCTCGGACCGGGCGACGTTCGCTTCGATCGTGACGGAAACCTCCGGGTGCAGGCTGACGGTGACCTTGTGGACGCCCAGATTCTTGATCGGCGCTTCCAGGCTGACCTGGTTCTTGTCGACCGCGATCTTGCCCTCGGACAGCGACGCGGCGATGTCGCGGGCGCTGACGGAGCCGTACAGCTGACCGGAATCGGACGACTGGCGGATCAGCACGACCTGCGTGCCCTCCAGCGTCTTTGCGTCCGCCTCGGCGCCCGTGCGCTTCTCGGCGTTTTCCTTCTCGATGCGCTCGCGGTCCGCCTCGAACTTCGCCCTGTTGGCTTCATTCGCGCGCAGGGCCTTGCGCTGCGGCAGCAGGAAGTTGCGGGCATAGCCGGGCTTCACCGCGACGACGTCGCCGATATTGCCGAGCTTCTCGACGCGCTCCAGGAGGATGATGTCCATATTTGCCATGGGTCTCGTCTCCTTAGCGTACGATGTAGGGCAGAAGGCCGAGGTGACGGGCGCGCTTGATCGCCTTCGCCAGCTCGCGCTGCTTCTTCGCGGACACCGCGGTGATGCGGCTCGGAACGATCTTACCGCGCTCCGACAGGAAGCCGCCCAGCAGCTTCACGTCCTTGTAATCGATCTTCGGGGCGTCCGGCCGGCTGAACGGGCAGGACTTCTTGCGGCGGAAAAAGGGGCGTGCCATGTTTCTTTATCCCTTCAGGCTTCAGTCGTCGCGGCGCGGACGACGTTCGCGGCGCTCTTCCTTGCGCATCTGCGCGCTCGGTTCGCTTTCCAGTTCGTCGACGCGGATGGTCAGGTGACGGATGACGTCGTCGGACAGCGAGATGTTGCGTTCCATCTCGTGGACGGCCGGCGCCGGCGCGTCGATGTTGAGCATCACGAAGTGAGCCTTGCGGTTCTTCTTGATCTTGTAGGCGAGGCCCTTCAGGCCCCAATATTCGGTCTTCTCGACCTTGCCCTCATTGTCCTCGAGAATCTTCGTGAACTGTTCGGCGAGGGCGTCGACCTGCGCGGTCGACAGATCCTGGCGCGCCAGGAACGTATGCTCGTAGAGCGGCATCTGTCTCTCCATATTGCCGATCGCTGACATGCGGTCATCGCATGCCCCTCCGGCTTTCCTTCAAAAATGATCGCGGCGGAGACCGTGCTGGTCCCCGCCGCGAGCAGTCGCCCCTATGCCCCTTTCCGGGGAAAAAGACAAGGGGCGGGTTGGACGCTCGTTCTTACGCGCCCGTCGTATCGGCGTAGAGCGACCACAGCGCGGCCACCTCGTTGAACGAACTGTTCTCCTGCACCATGCTGAATGCCGTCTTGGCAAGCGCCGGATCGCCGGCACGCAGGGCGCTGATGCCAAGGCCCAGCAGCGCCTGGTTCAGATAGGGGGAGGACGGGATGTCCTTCTGCATCTGATAGGACCGCCAGTAGGCCACGGCCGCCGCCTTGTAATCCTCGGCACCGTAAAAGGCGTTCGCCATGCGGTAATAGCCTTCGGGTCCCGGCTTCAGCTGCGCGAAGCCGCTGCGCTCCTGCTGGATCCGCCCCTCGGACGCCTGCAGCAGGCTCTGCACCTGCGGGTCTTCTTCCGCAAGCTGGCCGTTCTCGATACCGCGTTCCACCGTGGACAGCGCGACGGCGGGCTGCTGCGCGACGGTCGCGAACTTGGCGAACTCGATATAATCCTCGGGCTTCGTGATGTTGTCCGTCTGCGCGAGCAGCTTGTAGAGGGCAAGCTGCGCATCGCGCGTCGTCAGATCGTCCTTCAGATTGTTGAGGAGCGTGCGCCAGCGCGCCGGCGTCGGGTCCAGGCGGATCAGCCGTTCCACCGTTTCCAGATAGGCGGCGCGGTCGTCCATCTTGAACTGCGCGGAGGCGAGGTTCTCAAGCAGGTCCTGCCGCGGACCGTTCTGCTCAATCAGCTGGGTATAAAGATCGGCGGCCGCCTGGTAATTGCCCTGCTTGATATAGGACTGCGCCACGATCTTGTTGCCCGTGTCGCCGCCCATCTGCTTGCCGAGCGCGATGGCCTTGTCGAAATTGCCGGCCTGGTAATAGATCGGCGCCAGACGCGACGCCGGGGCGCCGATGCTCTCCAGGTCGCGCGCGGCGGCGGTATAGTTGCCCGACGCGGTGTTTACGTAGGCCGACATCTCCGCGACCTTGCGGCGCTCCGCCGACGTGTCGGCAGCCGAGCGTGCGGCCTTCACCTTTGCGGCAGCCGCGCTGGTATTTCCCTGCGACGCGAGCCGCTGCGCGTCCTGCAGCGGCACGCCCACGTCGCGGGACAGGGCCTGCGCCAGCGCGCCGCCGGCGGGAACCGTCAGCGACAGGGCCGTGCACAGGGCAATCGTACGAAAAGTCTTCATTAGGATATAACCTCCCAGTTAGTTTACGGGGGCAGGCAAGACTTCCCCCCGCCGCCGCCACCGGCAGCGCACCAGATCATCACATTAAACCGAACTGCCCGGGCACCCGCGCCGCAGATCCGGCGGAGTGTCCAGGCAGACACGGGCTCAAAGTAGCAAACAGACCGTCACTTGCAAGGTGCCTCGGTAATGCCTACCCGAACGGCCATACCCGACATTGAAGGCAAGAGGGCCATGACCACATCCTTTCTATTCCCCGGACAGGGCAGCCAGAGCCCCGGCATGGGCAAGGCGCTCGCTGAAGCAAGTGCCGCTGCTCGCGACGTTTTTCAGGAAGTCGATGACGCATTGTCGCAGAACCTGTCGCGGTTGATGTTCGAGGGGCCGGCGGACGAGTTGACCCTGACCGCGAATGCACAGCCGGCCATCATGGCGAACAGCATCGCGGTGCTGCGAATCCTCGAAAGGGACTGCGGCCTGCGCTTTTCCGAGGCGGCGCGATTCACCGCCGGGCATAGCCTGGGGGAATATACCGCGCTCTGCGCCGCCGGAGTCGCCAGCCTGACGGACGTCGCCCGCCTTCTCCGGATTCGCGGCGATGCCATGCAGGCGGCGGTGCCGGTGGGCGAGGGCGCGATGGCCGCTCTCCTCGGCCTCGATTTCGCCGATGCCGTCGCGGCTGCCGAGGAGGGGTCCGAGGGGGACGAGATCTGCGTTGCGGCGAACGACAACGCGCCGGGTCAGGTTGTCGTCTCGGGCCACAAGGCCGCTGTCGAACGCGCCATCGAGGCAGCGAAGGCGAGGGGAGCGAAGCGCGGCATGCTGCTGCCCGTCTCCGCTCCCTTCCACTCGCCGCTGATGCAGCCGGCGGCCGAGCGCATGCAGGCCGCGCTGGCGGAGGCGGATTTCGATACGCCGACCGTCGCCATCGTCACCAACGTCACCGCCGGTCCGGAAACCGACCCGCCGCGCCTGAAGCAGCTTCTGGTCGAGCAGGTCACGGGCACCGTGCGCTGGCGCGAATCCGTGGCGGCGATGGCGGAGGCGGGGACGGAGCGTTTCGTCGAACTCGGCGCGAAGGTCGTCGGCCCCATGATAAAGCGCATCGCGCCCGACAGGGAGCCGATCAGCCTCGTCACCATGGACGACATCGAGAGCTTCGCGAAGACGCTCTGACGCCTCCGCAGCGGCGGAGCCAAACCACATTCAGACAGGAAGGGGCAGGCAGCCCATGTTCGATCTCACTGGAAAAACCGCGCTCGTCACCGGCGCGTCGGGCGGCATCGGGTCCGCCATTGCGAGGGCGCTTGCGGCGCAGGGCGCGGCCGTCGCGCTCTCCGGCACCAATCAGGAGCGGCTCGAATCCGTCGCTGCCGACATCGGCGGGAAGACGGCGATCGTCCCCTGCGATCTGGGCGACAGCGCCGCCGTCGATGCGCTCGTCGGGCAGGCGGCGGAGGCGCTCGGCGGGCTCGACATCCTCATCAACAATGCGGGCGTCACGCGCGACAACCTCGCCATGCGCATGAAGGACGAGGAATGGTCCGACGTCATTCGCATCAATCTTGAGGCCGCCTTCCGCCTTTCGCGCGCGGCGCTCCGCCCCATGATGAAGGCCCGTTTCGGCCGTATCATCTCGATCACCTCCGTCGTCGGCGCGACCGGCAATCCGGGGCAGGCGAACTATGCCGCCTCGAAGGCCGGCCTGACCGGCATGACGAAGGCGCTGGCGCAGGAGGTTGCGAGCCGCGGCGTCACCGTCAACTGCGTCGCGCCGGGCTTCATTCGTTCCGCCATGACCGATGCGCTGCCCGACGCGCAGAAGGAAACGCTGAAGGGCCGCATCCCCGCCGGCGCGCTGGGCGAGGGCGCGGACGTCGCCGCCGCCTGCGCCTTTCTGGCCTCGGTAGAGGCCGGCTACGTCACCGGCCAGACCCTGCACGTCAACGGCGGCATGGCGATGCTGTCGTAACCGGCACCGCCGCCAACCTCCCTAACCCT
>NZ_AMRV01000025.1 GCF_000342165.1 Pacificimonas flava | reverse complement strand
CCCTGAACTCATGGAGCGAAGGGGCAGCAGGGAACGCTTCATCGTCGCACCCATGGCGGACCGGATGCTTCGGACCGATCCGGAGTTGCGCCGGGCATTCGAGGAACGCCTAGCGGCCGATCCCGCCTTTGCCGGTGATCCGGATGCGCGGCTTCAATGGTTCGCCGACCGATCACCCCATTTGAAGAGCGGCGGGACCGTCTACCCGATCAAGCGCGAAGCTGCGCGACGGTAGCGACTTCGTCCTTAGAAGCTGATGACGACACTTAGCGTATCGGAATAGCTGCCTGCGGGGGGCGTCGCCTGCTCGGGGTTCACGCGGATCAAATAGGTCTGGAGCTGCTTTGGAGTCAGCGCTCCGCTGCCCTGGAAACCCAGTGTCTGGGGCGCCTCCCAGATCGTCGTGCCGTCCGGCCTGAAGATATTATACTGTAGCGAATTGCCGCCGGGCCCGGTCATCTTTCGCCAGGGGCGCGTCGTCCCGGCACTTCCGCTTGTGAAATTCATTCGCGGCGCCGAACCCTTCGTACAGTCGACGAGAATATTCTGCGTCACCGCAGGAAACTGACTGGCGAGCGCCGCTGTGCCGAAATCGACATTCGGAGCGCTGATACGGCAATCGTTCGCCACGACCATGGTCACGTTTATCATGACCGTGAACTTTCCTGTTGTGTATGAAGGCACGCAAATGAGGGGCGTGACCTGCACGCCGTCGCAAACCGCGAAATCCCAAGTCACCGTAAGCGTGTCGGTGTACGTCCCGGCCGCGATGTTCGGCGTGGATAACAGCCGCCCGAAGAGCGGCGCCTGAAACGTGCTGCCACCCCCGATCCCCAGAAGCGAAAGGAGACTGGAATTCATGTAGTTGAGAGCGACGCCTTGCTGAAATACGATCGTGCCGCCGGGATCTGCGGACAGTTGATAGTCAACCTGCTCGTTCGCTGCCGACCTCAATTTGAAATGATTGCTGCTGGTGATGGTGGCCTTGGCGTAACTGCCGCCCAGAAGGCCTAGGAAGCTGCCCGAACAGGTCAGTCCGGCAAGCCCTGCGGCGGTCGCAACCGCGTTCGTCTGGATATCGTAAGACGGCGCGGAACCGAAGCTGAGGCCTGCAGCCGATGCAGCGCATCCCGCCTTCGCTGCTCCGTGCCAGGCGCCGCTCGCGGCGAAGATCATCATCATGGCGAAGACTAGGCGGCGCATGCGAACGGCCCCAATTGCGCGAGTGGAGATATGTCATCCGGGATCGCGACGCTCACCTTGCATTCGGGGCCGCTCCTGCGCTTCACTTCGAGCACCATGTCGTCGCTGGCATTCTCGATGAAGACGATCCCGTCCCAGCCCGTCTGGAGATCTTGCGATGCGTTCACCGTCACGCGTTCCCCTGGCGGAAGCGGCTCACCCGCGGCATCGGTGAGGAGAACGGTAATGCTCCTCGCCTTGCGAACCGGCATGCGAACGACCGCGCCAGCGCCCCTTGCAAAGGCCGCTCGGCGCTCTGTCGCCTCCACCGAATGGTCGAGCGACAGAGCAAGCGTATCGAGGGAAAACCGCACAGGAAGGTAGGACGGCACCGACGAAATCAGAAGGTGACCATTCCTGTTGGTCTTGCCGGCGTAGCGATTTTCGAAGGTGACACCCACACCCTCCGCCTCGGTTGCCACCACGGCGAACGACTCGCCGATGCTGTTGGCGAAGAAGGCGGAGCCGTCCATGAAGACGACAGACCCGGTGGTCGACGCCCATGAAAGGGTGTTCCCATAGGCAGTGGACGCGCCGAGCTGCATCTCGTTCACGGCGGTGCGGAGACGCAAATTCCCCTGCCCGTAAATGTCGCCGTCTTCGTTCGCGGCGACGTCCACGTCATAGCCCCAGCCGCCCTCGAACGGTGCCGATCGGCTGTGACTTGCCTCGACAAGTCCGCCGCGACCAGGCGAATGACTGACCGCGCCGCTCGTCGTGGTCGCGCCCCAGGGTATGACGAGCCGCATTTGCGCATTCACGTTTCCGCTTTCGAATTCGGTGTCCAGCCCCAAGACAAGGCTGGCCTGCCTGCCGATCGACCGGGTGTAGGTGAGAGAGGCCAGGCGGGCGGGGCGCTCTGCGGCGGCCCTGACGGAGATCAACGCCGCCCCGAAGCTGCCGATGCCCCTGAAGTGACCGCTCGCGATCAGGCGATCGCTGACATGCCGGGGTTCGATGTTTCGGAGATCGAATGATCCAAGATCGCGAAAGTCGGCGCCGCGTTCGTTGTGCTGGAAGGAAAGTCCGAAGTTTCGCGACCTGTAACTATATCCGGCCGACCATTGCGTCGTCGTCCGTCCTTCGAAACTGCTCAGGGCGACGGAGGCGTTGACTGTGCCGACACGGAAGGGCGCCGCGACCAGCCCGGCGCCGGCAAGCGCCAGGCCGCGTGCCGCTTCGGCATGCGCCTCTAGCGTCAAATGCTGCGTAAGTCCCGTTCGGAGGCTGCCACTGGCGGCCATGCCACCGTAGCTGAAGCTCCTGAGACCATAGTCCTTTCGGACGAACCCGATTTCCGCGGCATAGTCCGAAAGCCCCGGTCGCAGCAATTCTGACGAGACGTAAAAGGGCACGGAGGTCGAAATCTGCCTGCCGACCGCGTCCGTCGTGACGACCGTGGCTTCACCGGCGCCGTTGACGACCGGAACGTCTTCCAGAACGAACGGCCCCGGGCTCACCTCGGAAGACTGCTGGCGAAATCCGTCGACGAACAAATCGACGGAGGACGGAAGACTGGCCATTCCACTGAAGCGGGGAAGCGGCACGGTCACGAGATCGGGTCGCAGCCGGAAATTCCTGGCGATCTGCAATCCGCCCAGGCGGACTGAACTGGACCAGGGAAGGGAGCGCGTGATCAGGTCGCCCGCTGCGTAGGACAGGGATTGGTCCGGATTGTCGGCGATCAGCCGTGTGTCGTACCGTAAGTATCTCGCCCTGGTCCGCGAAGAGGTTCTTGCGATGCCGGAATTGGACAGCGACCCTCTTGAGCCGAACAGCCGCTGTTCGGTCCAGAGCGAGGCTTCGGAGCGGTTTTCACTGTGCTGCAAATACAGATCGTAATTTAGCGTGACGCCCGTTCCCGCCTCGCTTTCGATGCTGGGAACGCCGTTTTCCGCAAGCCGCTGAACAGGCAGCAAATCAGGGCGAATATCGAGTGCAAGCGTCTGGTTCGCGGCGTCATAGCGCGTGTAAACGCCTTCGACCTGCGTCAGGTCGATCTCGCCTGCGCCGCCAATATTCAGGCCCGCGCGTCTGAGAATCGAGATGTCGACATATTCGTGCGCCCCATCCAGGCGAAGCTCCACCAAGTCTCCCGTGGCCTGCCCGTTGACGACGAGTTCAACGTACAAGGGTGCAATCGCCGGCTGTTCGGCAGCAGCCGTCACGGAGCAACCGACAACAAAGAGAAATAGGAGTATGTAACGAGCGTAGCCCATCGAACATTGCGCGGTTCGGCGCTCAGGCGCTCGTCGCCAGAGTCACGTCGTGTCCGTTCAGGTTCACGATGAAGGGTCTGGTCGTGGGCTCTTCCAATGGGAGTTCCCAACGCATCGAGGCGCCGCCGAGGACGTAGCCGACCAGACCAGGAATAAGCATAGTATTCGCGCCGGCGCGGGCGGTACGAAGATCCAAAAGACGCGCATGACCGGCGCCATTATTCTTGATCACGAGGTAAGTTTTGCCATTCGCCATCTCGATCCGGGAGGTTAGCTCCGGCTTGGCTGCGTCAAGTGACGCTCCGTACACGAACAGGGGAAGCGAATAGCGCATCTGTACGGCGATCTGCGCCCGGGGTTCCGCCGCATCTCCATCCTCGGTGGCAGGCGCGGGCAATTCGTCGATGAGAAGGCGAAAGCTCTTCTGCGGCGCCGAGCGGTCGACAGTGCCGCGACGAACGACACGTACAAGCTGGCGATCACCAGGTTCCACCACCGCGATAGGCGGACTGACGGCGATATCGTTCTGCTGCTCGTGGACCTCTTCACCGCCAGACTGCAGCCATCGCAGCGCACGCACCTGCAGCGTGATCGGGTCCTGGCCCTTGTTTTCGAGCCACAATGCGGATGCGTTCTGGTCCGCGGTGATGACCGGATCCACTGGCCAGATCACCACCGCTCCTGCGAGCGCAGCGCCGGGTAAGCAGGCCGAACCGGTCGCCAGAACGTGAAGAAGTGATTTGAACATTCAATATTCCCTGGCCTACCAGCTTACGGTGATGCGCACGGTGTCGCTGTAGCTGCCGGCGGCGACCGGTTTCGAAAGGACGGTGGTTGCCCGCAGGAGTAGCGTCTGCCGCGACGTGCCGGCGGGAAAGGAAATCGAGATTCCTTCACCCGCCCAAGGCGTTGACGCGCCATTGGCGAAAAGGAGGTATGGGATCATGGTCTGACCCGTACCCATATGCGCCATCCGCCGCTGACCTCCGGAGGGATGAGCCCCAAGATCGGCAGTAACCGTGGTCGTCGTGCCCGGCGTGCAGTTCAGTTGCAGACCGGCCTTCTGGCCCAGAAGCAGTTCGGCTTCAGCCGTCCCGCCCGTAACGCCGTTCAGCGAACCCAGATTGATCGCACCCCACGCGCCGGCAGCCCCCGTCTCGACGAAACAGCCATTTGCAATCGAGGCCGAGACCGTGAACAGTTTTGCAAGTTCAGCGCTCGCGGTCGCCGGTAAGCCGAGAGCGAACGCTGCAGCGACGAGCCGGCGAACGAGCAGCGCCATACATCACCAGCTGAGCGTGACTTGCACCGTGTCCACATAGGTGCCGGCTGCCAGCACCCGCCCCCCCGCTATTCGTTCGCGCATAGATCGGCTGCGTGAAGGCGGTGCTCGTCGCTGTTCCAAGACTGATTTGCTGCCCGATCGCAATCTCGTTCGTCCGGGCGGCGTCGGTGAACAGCCGATAGGCGACGGCGTGCTCGCCGGACGCCATGTGGCGCAGATTGTCGGTGTCGTTCGCGCCGGAACCGATCGTCAAGGCAGGTGCCAGCCCAGGGGAGCAAAGAACCGAGATGCCTTCGACGCCGGCTGAAGGGACGAGGACAGCGTCGACATCACCGAAGATTCCGGGCTGCGCGGTGAATGTAATGTCGCCCAATTGGCCCAATGAGCCGGTGGTCGCGGTCCCGCCATTGACGGCGCAAGCGGCCGAAACATTCAGCGAAACATTTACGGTCCCACTTAAGGATCCCGCAAGAGCCGGCGACAACGATACTTGGGATATAACCAGAATGGCAGAATAACATCCAATATGGCGCAAAAGGAAACTTCTCATGGTCACGTATCCAAATCAATAGGGAGTACGTATATATTGCAGATTCAATAAAGTTTCCGTTAATGTGCCAGTTTATTGCGGCATATTGCTTATGATATACAAAGCTTATGTATGAAGCATAAGTACGTATCCGTAACGAACGTGTCTATTCTTGAGTTTCGAATCATAGAGCATGATGAGAAAGGGTGCCTTATTTGGCGCTAAAGAGGGGTTTCCGGCTTCGTCTGGATTGATCGGCGGTTCAGACAGAGGGTATGTTCCGGCTGCGTACCGGTGCATTCCACGACAACAAGTGCAGTGCCGCGGTTTCACTGCGCAGGCGCGGTCGCCGGATTGTCCAGCACGGCACTTGCGGCCTCTTAGGCTCGGCGGTATGGGGACGCCATTCATCGGACCCGGCAGCGCCGGGTGGCTCGGCCCGGCGCCTATCCCCGGGACAACCTTTCAGACCGGTTCTTATAAGGCGGCATTTTGATTGTTGCTGAGCGGCGCTTCCAGCGTCGTGCCGGCCTGTGAGTCGTGTGAGGGTTCACATGTTCGATATGTCCGCGCTCAGGCGCGAATGGCTTTCCAATCCCCGGCGGGATATACTTGCCGGGATCGTCGTGGCGCTCGCGCTTATTCCCGAGGCGATCGGCTTTTCGATCATCGCGGGTGTCGATCCGCGAGTCGGCCTGTATGCGTCCTTTTCCATCGCTGTGATCATCTCGCTCGTTGGCGGTCGCCCCGGAATGATTTCGGCCGCGACCGCCGCGGTGGCGGTCCTCGTGCTGCCGCTGGTTCGCGAATACGGGATCGATTATCTCTTCGCTGCCACGATCCTGATGGGCGTGATTCAGGTCGCTGCCGGATTCCTGCGCCTTCACCTGCTGATGCAGTATGTGTCGCGCTCGGTTATCACTGGCTTCGTCAACGCTCTGGCGATCCTGATCTTCATGGCGCAGTTACCCGAGCTGACCGGTGTTCCGATGCTGACCTATGTGCTGGTCGCGGCGGGTCTCGCGATTATCTACCTCTTCCCGCGATTGACCAAGGCCGTGCCATCGCCGCTGGTCGCGATCGTCGTGCTGACCTCGATCGTGATCTACGCTGGGATGGACGTGCGCACGGTTGGCGACATGGGCGAGCTGCCCTCTTCGCTCCCGGCCTTCCTGATCCCCGACGTGCCGTTCACCTTCCAGACGCTGCAGATCATCTTTCCCTATTCGGCGACGATGGCGGCGGTTGGCCTGCTTGAATCCATGCTGACCGCGCAGATCGTCGACGATTTGACCGACACGCCGTCGGACAAGCAGCAGGAGATGAAAGGTCAGGGCATCGCAAATTTCGTCACCGGCTTCCTCGGCGGCATGGGCGGCTGCGCCATGATCGGCCAGTCCGTCATCAACGTGAAGTCGGGCGGCGAGGGGCGGCTCTCGACCTTCGTCGCCGGCGTCTTCCTGCTGTTCCTCCTGCTCGTTCTCGGCCCGCTGGTGGCGCAGATCCCGATGGCTTCGCTGGTGGCAGTGATGATCATGGTTTCGATCGGCACGTTTTCCTGGCGCTCGATCCGGGACATCCGCCATCATCCCTGGCAATCCTCGGTCGTGATGATCGTCACCGTCGTGGTGGTGGTCTGGACGCATGATCTTGCCCGGGGCGTTCTGGCCGGCGTGATCCTCTCTGGCCTGTTCTTCGCCAGCAAGGTGAGGCGGCTCTTTACCGTGGCGAGCGAACTGTCGGCCGACGGGCGTACACGCATCTACCGCATAGAGGGGCAGGTGTTCTTTGCCTCATCCGACCGCTTCGTCGAGGCCTTCGACTACAAGGAAGTGCTCGACCGGGTGGTCATCGACGTTGAGCGCGCGCACTTCTGGGATATCTCTGCGGTGGGCACCCTCGACAAGGCGATCCTGAAATTCCGCCGCGAAGGCACCTCGGTCGAGGTCGTCGGCCTCAATCCGGCAAGCGCAACAATGATCGAGCGTTATGCCGTTCACGACAAGGCAGGCGCCGAGGCGAAGATGGGCGGGCACTGATGGGAGACAAAGCAATGCATAACGTGCTCGCCGCAATCGACGCCTCAAGCTACGCCGAGAGCGTCTGCCGCTATGCCGGGTGGGCGAGTGGGCGTCTGGGGCTGCCGGTCGAACTGCTGCACGTCGTTCAGCGCCCGGATCCGGTAACGGCTCGGCGCGACCTGTCCGGGGCGATCGGACTGGGCGTCAAGGGCAAGCTGATGGACGAGCTGGTGAGGCTGTCCGAAGAAAGCAGCAGGATCGACATCGAACGCGGCCGTGCGCTCTTATCCGCAGGCGAAACGATGCTGCGCGAAGCGGGGGCGGTAAACGTCGTGACGCTTCATCGCCACGGCGGCATCGTCGAGACCATCCTGGAGCGTGAGACGGAGGCACGCCTGGTGGTGATCGGCAAACGCGGCGCGAGCCAGGAGTTCGCCAGCGACCATATCGGATCGAAGATCGAGCGCGTCGTCCGAGCCAGCGAGAAGCCCGTACTTGTCGCCTCGCGCAGCTTCGCCGAGCCGCGCCGGATTGTGTTCGCCTATGATGCCGGCCCTGCCGCCGAGCGCGCGCTGGAACGGCTTGCCAACTCGCCGTTGTTCGCTGGGCTGCCGGTGACGATCGTGATCGCCGATGCCGATGCGAAGCGGGAGCAGCTCGACCGGGCAGTGGAAAGGATCGCGCCGGGACGTCAGGTCGACGCGGTTCTTGAGGCCGGTAAGGCCGAGGAGGTCATTCCGAACCTCGTCTCGGCGCGCGAGAGCGCGTTGCTGCTAATGGGTGCCTATGGCCATTCGCCGATCCGCAGGATGATCGTGGGCAGCACCACGAGCGAGATGGTTCGAACGGTCACGGCGCCGGTGCTGTTGGTGCGGTGATAGGGGCGCGCGCCGTGCCTGAGACGCTCGCGCAATCCCCTGTTCAGAGCCGGTAGATGGCCCGAAAGCGGAAGCGGATATCGTCGCTGTCGGTTTCGAAGGGACTGTCGATATGTAGCGGGATCGCGAGTTCCGCGCCCAGGTCCAGATCGCCCGTCAGCCAACGTGCACCCAGGCTGGCGGAGGAAAGCGATTGGGCGGCGAGGCCGTCGATGCGGCGATAATCGGCCATGCCCGCCTCCGCGAGGGCTGAGAGGATCACGTAATCCCGGCCCTGGCTGACGGGTATGGTGTTGCTGATCGTGATGCTGCCGCCGATGCCGTCGTCGCCGGAAATGTCGCCGTCATCATAGGCGTGACCGAGGATCGCGCCGCCGAGGAAGAACTGCTCCGACGACAGAAGCGGGCCGCTGGACAGCTGCCCTGTGCCGTCCAGATCGAGTTGCCAGTTGGCGCTGAGTTCGCGGCGATAGCCGGCGTTGACGCGAAGCGTCGTAAAGCCCGGTTCAGCATCGGGGCGAGAGCTGAGAGCTTCGCCCGCCTCGGTCGCGCCAAGGACCGAAAGCCCCTGGCTCAAGACTGCATCCATGCGGATACGCGCATCGCGCGTTCGGCGGTAGGAATAAACGCCGGCGCGGGCAGCGCGGATGGAGTCCTTTCGCGACATGCGGCCGTCGCGTTCAAACTTGTTGTCACGCAGGTCTAGACCAACCGTCAGCCAGGTGCCGCTATGGCGTTCACGCCCGAGCGGCGTTTCGAACCGGACACCGCCGCGCACGCTGCGTCCCGTGCCGTCGACGCCACCCGGTTCGATACGGCTGGCGCCGATATCGAACCCGATACGGTCGCCACCGCCGCCCAGAGCGAATTCTCCATCGAGCGCACCGGTGACGAACTCCTGCGGGCGATCCGGCACCGTGGCGATACGCAGTTTCCATTCGTCCCCGGGCGCGAGCAATCGGTTGGTCGAGAACAGACCATAGGCGCGAAGCGGACCGACCGAGTCCGATCCATAGCCGTCGAGTACGAGGAAATTGTCGGCGTCCTCCTGCGTGACGTCCACCTCCAGCGCGTAAAGGCCGGCATTCGCGGCCTCGGGAACCAACTGCGCATTCACCTCGCCGACCTCCGGCAAATCCTCCAGCATGAGGACCGCATGCTTGAGACGGCTGGCGTCCCACGGGCGGTCGGCGGATGCGAAGCTGAAGAAGGCGTCATATTCCGGGGCGGCCTCGTCGCCGCGCGTGATGCGCACCTCCCCGATGCGTCCCTGATCGACCTGAAGGCGCAGAATGCCGCCTCGCGCGGCTTGCGGCGGGATCGTGACACGGGTCATTGTATGTCCGGCGGATTCATAAGCGGCGGTGACAGCGCCGAGCAGATCGAGCAAGTCCTGCGGCCCCACCAGGGTCGCAAGATAGGGTTCATATGCGGCCGTTACGGCCGGCGGCACCGGCCCCTCGCTCCCCGCAATCTGTACGCCGCTGAGTACAAACGGCCGGACATCCGGGGCGGCGTCCGCAGGCCGAGCGGGCTCTGAACCGACGTCGATCTGCTCCTCCACGTCGGCTAGGCCCTCTTCGACGCGCGCAGCGTTGAGCGCCGCCGGGTTTTGAGCGGAAGCGATATCGGGAGCGAATACGCTGATTAGAGGGAAGCTGAAAAGCCCCATGGGAAGGCTTTTGGCGAAACGCAGCATGAACACTCCACAGAACGAAAATCCTGTGCCCGAACCTAGAAACGACCCTCTAACAAATTATTGAGAGCGTGGAATATTTCGTATGAAGAGCCGTTAACCTCATGTCGATACGGGGAGTTAACGAAGGGCGTGTGATGCCGTGCGATGATCGCCGTCCGACTGTCCGGATGGTGCTTTCGCTTCGAACGCAGGACGCATCCGCATGATTTTCGCACGTCTCTTCGGTTTCCTTGCAGTTCTTCTGTCGTGGAGCGCGTCGGCGCTGGCCGCCCCGGATTGGCAGATTACCGAGGTCACGGGCGACGTCATCGTCGCAAGGGGAAGCGGTGAACAGCAGCCGACCCAGCGCGGAACGCTCCTGAAGCCGGGCGACATGCTTCGTACGGGGCCGGGCGGGCGCGCTGTCGTGACGCGGGGTGAGGAATATGTGATCGTGGCGCCGGGCTCGCAGCTCCGCCTGCCCGAAGCAGGAAACCCGCGATCCTTTGGCCAGATTCTGCAGGATCTTGGCACCGCATTGTTCAAGATCGAAAAGAAAGCCACACCGCATTTCGAGGTGCGTACGCCCTATCTCGCCGCCGTCGTGAAGGGCACGAACTTCTCCGTCACGGTGAACAACGGGGAGGCGTCCGTTCAAGTGACGGAGGGATCGGTGTCCGTGGAGGCGCTGGACGGCTTGTCCTCGGTGCTGCTGACGCCTGGCGAGATCGCGGTTGCGCGAACCGGTGGGCCGGTCGAGGTGCTCGATCCGAATGCGCCTCCGGCGCCGGCATCGGATACGCCAGCCGACGCGCAAGGTGATGAGCCGTCGGCGGAGGCGGACAGCGAGACGCCGGCAGACGCCGCCGCTACAGACGAAGACGGCGGGGAGACTGTCGGTCAGCAGGGCGAAACCGTCGAGACGGCCGGCGCGGAGAGCGCGTCAGCGTCCACGAGCGTCAGCGAAGCGGGGACGACAAGAAGTACGGTTTCGCCGCGTATTCGCAGAGCCATTTCCTCGCCTCGTACGAATATAGCAGACGTCACGGACGGCCTCGTCACGGAGGTCGCGCAGCCGTCGGGCTCCGCCTCTCCGGTGCAGATCGCGGCGGTGGACGCTGCGACCACCAGACAGGTGGTGCGCGACACCCTACCGGGCGGGGAGGATACGGGTGGGAGCGAACCGCCGGCGCCTCCAGCAGAGCCGACCGCACCCGATGAGGGCGACAGTGGCGGCGACGATCCGGTCGCACCGGAGGTACCCCCCGTAAGTCCGGAAATGCCGGATGAGGGCAATGGTGGCGGCCAGCCCGACACGCCGGGCAACGGCAATGGCGGCGGGAAGCCGGACCTGCCGGGCAACGGCAATGGCGGCGGGAAGCCGGACCTGCCGGGTAACGGCAATGGTGGCGGCCAGCCCGACACGCCGGGCAATGGCAATGGT
>NZ_AMRV01000024.1 GCF_000342165.1 Pacificimonas flava | reverse complement strand
GTCCCGACTTCAATCCGATTGAAAAGACCTTCGCGCGCCTCAAGGCCATCCTGCGAAAGGCCGCCGAGCGAACCGTATCCGGATTATGGAACCTCATCGGCAAGCTCGTCGACCTCTTGCAACCGCAAGAATGCGCCAACTACTTCAGCTCCTGCGGCTATGATCAGACTGAACGGAAAGCGCTCCAATGTCTGCAGCTAGAGCGGAAGCCCCTATTTGCATTGGCGCGCTCGCGTATAAAACCGGCCAGTCAGCACCGTGCCCGCGACGGCGGTTTGGCTTTGGTGCTCAGGTGGGCAGCGAATTTATTCTACAGCGCTTCAGATCGCTCACCCCAGACCTCGATGTGATTTCGTCTTTCGACGCAAATCGGGAGAGGATTGGTCAGGAGCGGAGCGAGACCGGTGTCTGTCAGATAGTTGAGAATCGCGTCCTGCTCTCCAGCCTGCGCCTCTTTCCAGGCATCGATCACTCGTGCCCACAGGAAGAATCCATAGGGCTGAAGCCCGATTTCACAGGCAACGCCGCGAAAAGAGGTCTGCACCGTGCCGATCATCCGCTGATGCGGCTTCTCGGTTACGGGTTCACCCGGTTGCGGATCGCGACCTTCGACGATCGCCTTCAGTCCTTCCAGTTTATCGCTCAGCTCTGGAAACAGCTCCTCTCCCATTTGCTTGAAGATTGGCGTCATCGTGGCCGGTAAGGGTTCATTGTCATGACATCCGGCCGGCATGTCTGAGTATTCCGGAATGTCAGCATCGGGTGCGTTCATGCGCTCCACCCATCGGTACAGGCTTGGGGCTTTCGCCTTCATGACCGCTTCGGGAACAGGGTCCCGTCCCAAGTGTGCGAATAGTGGTCCGAAGAGTCCGTAATCGCCAATCGATGGCTGAGCGCCGAAGAGGTAGGGCCATGCCTCGAAATGTGCATTCAAATGCTGGATCAGCATTTCGAACGACTCCTCGATCACGGGAATCGTGCGTTCAGTCACGCCCAAGGCCGGCAGATAAGATTGCATACGCCCCATGATCTTGGCGGCAGCTTCGGGACCGGATCCGACCGCGAACGCATGCTTCAAAAACGCTGCCTGCTCGTCAAAATAGGACCAGCGATAATGCATCGCGTGCCGGGTCAGGGTCGTAACGGCATAGAGCTCCGCGATATGAGCAAGAACGCGTTGTAAAGATGCCGGCGGCCGGGCAGTGCAGCGGACACCCTGCTCCTCGAAGTGATCGAGTATGTCGACAGTATCTTGAATGATCGTGCCATCTTCCAGCACCACGACTGGAATGATCCCTCGGCCAATGGCCGGAAGAACGACGTTCTGAAAATGCGGATGCGATGGAGCGCGCTCTTCATAGACCAAGCCCTGCTTGCGAAGATAGGCGCGAGTTTTGCCGGTGTAGAGCGAGTGGGGAAGCCCATAAAGGATGATTGTCATAGTCTGGGACTATCGCAGATAATATGGCGAGCCGCAGGGCTGATTATCTGAAGAGGTCGTCAGCCCCTTTTCGAGCGGATTTGGGGGACGGGTCTGCTTCCACCCTCAACGTGTCTGACCGGTAACGACTTGTCAGATAGCGCCATAGCAGGGCGATCCCGTCCCTCTAAACTGCCTACCACCTGTGCCGGACAGCTTCGGAGAGGCAGGCGATGGCGACGGCGAAAAGGCCCGTTATGGCTAGCAATTCGCCTCCGTCTTCGACAAGGACCAACGGTTCGTTCAATATCGGGATGCGTGTCCTGAGGTAGGCGTGAAGGGCGTCGACACCGACTGCCGCGAGACCAAAGACCCCCATAAGAAAGCAAATGGCAACCAGTTGAGTTCGCTCGCGCGGCCTTGCGTTTAGATAGGTGGCGAAAAGCGATGCACCGATCACGCCTCCGACGAAAAGCATGAAAATCAGTTCGCCGACGTCCTGCTGGCCCGGCGCAACCCATCTTGCCGCATGCTCGTGTAACTCCATGCGTCCGTCGAGAGCCATGTAGACGGTAGCCACAGCCGGCGTGGCAAAAACACTCCGTCTCGATAGAAAGCAGCAGAGAAGAAAGACGGCGCCGCATGAAAGCAGCAATACCGCTTCCCAGCTCTCCGATATGCTACCTTCGCGGTCCAAGCGAAACAGGTTCCGCCGTTCGGTCGGAATCAATGTGGCCAAATGCAAGGCGACGAGAAAGCCCGCGATAAGAAGCACGCCGATCGCAGGCCAAGATCGAACCGATCCCTTGATCAAGTGTAGCGCCGAACGCAGAGGGAATGGGCATACCCTGCTGGCGATATTAGACAATTCGGATATCATTAATTTGTCATAAAGCATGAGCGAGTGCCCGCAATGATGCATCTTCAACGGGACTGCGGCTCGCGCGGGGCTTGCTGAACAAGCCCATTAGTCACGTTCGTTTCACCCGGAGCTGCGTGCCTCGTGGTTAACCCCTTTGGCGAAAACGTCCGCTGGCACCTGGAGAAACTTTCGGACGGGCTGGTCAATCTCCAATGGCTGGAAGGAGCCTTCACTGTTTGATGGGCGCCCGCAGCGCTCTTATCGAGCCTGCCCCTCCGCTCTTGCGCGAGATGGGCATCAGGCGGCTATCAGCTCATCGGCGGGGCCAAAGAACTCGAAATGGATCCGATCGCGCGAAACCCCTGCGACCGTCAGATCTTCCACGAAGGCGCGCAGGAACGGTTTGGGGCCGCACAGGTAGTAGTTCGCTGCGGCAAAGGGTGTTTGAGAATGGAGCCAATCGCCACTGATCAGGCCCTGCTCGTCATAGTCGCGGCCCAGTACGTCCTCGGAACGGGGTTTCTGGTAGAAGGTAGTTATCCGCACATCCCCGCCGTGTTTCGCCAGCTGCCGAACCTGATCGCGCATGGCATGAGTGGAGCCGTTGAGCGTGCCATGGATGTAGTGGATCGGCACGGATGCGCCCTCCCGCACCAGACTTTCGAGCATGCTGATCATTGGGGTGAGTCCAACGCCGCCGCTGAGCAGAACGATCGGCCGTTCGGACGTATCGGCTAGGAAGAACTCGCCCGCTGGAACGGATACCTTGAGGGTTGTGCCGGTCTCTACCTCGTCATGCAACCAGTTGGAAGCGATGCCCCGGGGCTCCCGCTTCACGCTGATGCGATATGTTTCGCCGTTAGGCGCGGAAGAGATGCTGTAGTTGCGCTTGAGCGAGTGTTCGCCTGGTCCGTCCAACCACAACGTCAGGTACTGGCCCGGCCGATGCCTGACCACGGCGCCGTCGTCGACGGGGCGCAGCACGAAAGAGGTGATGATCTCGCTTTCCTTGCACTTCTCGACCACGGCGAAGTCCCGCCACCCGCGCCACCCGCCCGGCTGATCGGCCAGCGTGTCATATAGCTGAGCTTCGCGGCCGATGAGGATGTCGGCAAGGAACCAGTATGCCTCCCCCCAGGCGTTGAGGATCTCGTCCGTCGCCGCGCCTCCCAGCACCTCTTTGATCGCCGCCAGAAGGGCGTTGGCAACGGAAGGATAGTGTTCGGGCAAGATCTGCAGGCCGACATGCTTTTGCGCGATCCGCTCCACGGCGTCGCGTAACACGTCCAGATTATCGATGTTCTTGGCGTATGCTAGAACAGCGGCGGCAAGTGCCTTCGGCTGCGACCCCGTCTCCCCATGATGAGACTGGTTGAACAGATCGCGGATCGCCGGATCCTGGAACAGGCGGGCATACATGACGCGCGTGATGTTCAGCCCGTGCGCCTCCAGCGCCGGAACAGTGGCCTTGACGATGGCGACGGTCTGCTCGCTTAGCGTGCGGGACATGAGTTTGCTCCTGCTTTGCCTCTTGGATGAGAGGGCGGTGCAACGCCCTTGCATCGGTCTAGGATCAGACGTGCAGACCGTCATTCTCGGTCATGTCCCTACGTGCCGTACCGGAGGTGGGATGCCGAGCCGCCTATCAAGCGAGGCGGGCGATGGTGACCATCCGCACCAGTTCCGACAGGGTCTTCGCCTGCATCTTCAGCATCACGTTGGCGCGGTATACCTCCACCGTTCGGGCGCTGATGCCAAGGTCATAGGCGATGGCCTTGTTCGCCTCTCCCGCGACCAGGCCTTCCATCACCTCTCGCTCTCGCATCGAAAGCGTCGCCAGCCGCTCCTGCACCCGGTACCGCTCGGCCTGAAGTTCGTCTCTGTCAGCTTGCCGAGCAAGGGCGGTGCGGATCGCGCCGAGAATCGTTTCGTCCCCGTAGGGTTTCTCGATGAAATCGGACACGCCCGCGTGCATCGCCTGTACCGCAAGCGGCACGTCGGCATGGCCGGTGATGACGATGACCGGCACATTGTTGCCTCGCCGCTTCAACTCCTGCGCCATTTCGATGCCGTTCATCCCTGGCATCCGCACGTCGGTGATGATGCAAGCGTTCTCCAGCGGTAAACCGGTCTTTAGGAAAGCATCGGCTGAGGAGAAGCTGCGCACCTTTAAGCCCGCGCAGTCGATCAGGAACTCCAGTGAACGGCGCGCACCCTCATCATCGTCGATCACATGGACGATCGGCTCATCCGCCATCAAACAACTCCTCTTTTTTCACGCGCTGGACGGTGAAGGAGAACAGCGCACCGCCACACGCGCTCGTCTCCGCCCGGATGCGGCCGCCATGTGCCTCGACGATCGTACGGGAGATCGACAGGCCGACGCCCATGCCGGTGCGCTTAGTGGTAACGAATGGCTGGAACAGTTGATCGGCCACCTCTGGGCTGATCCCGGGCCCGGTGTCGACGACTGTGACCTGCGCCATCTCTTCGCCCCACGGCTCGACCCGGATTGTCAGCTCCCGGCGCGGCAGAGCAGCGGCGGCAGCCATCGAATCGACCGCGTTGCGGACCAGATTCACCACCACCTGCTGGATCTGAACCTTGTCCACCAGCACCAGATCGAGGTTCGGGCTGAACGAATAATGGATACGGATGTCATGTTCGCGCGCGCCGACCAGCGCCAACGCGCTGGCCTCTTCAATGATCTTCGGCAGGCTTTCCACTGTGCGCTCCGTCTCACCGCGCGCGACGAAATCGCGCAGACGGCGAATGATGGCCCCGGCGCGCAGGGCCTCTTCCCCAGCGCGGTCCACCGCATCGGCGACCTTTTCGTGCGGCACCTCCTCGCGCGCCAGCAGCATGCGACTGCCCTTCAGGTAATTTGCGATGGCGGAGAGTGGCTGGTTGAGCTCATGGGCAAGCGCGGAGGCCATCTCGCCCAGGGCGGTGAGGCGCGAGACATGGACCAGCTCGCTCTGCAGCTCCTGCAGGCGCGTTTCGGTCTGCTGGCGCTCGGTCAGGTCGCGGATGAAACCAGTGAAGTAGCGCTGGTTGTCCAGTTGCATCTCACCTACAGCCAGCTCCATCGGGAAGGTAGACCCGTCACGCCGCTGGCCGACCACCACTCGCCCCGTGCCGATGATCCGGCGCTCGCCCGTGCGGTAATAGCGCTGCAGATAGGAATCATGCGCCTCTCTGTAGGGGGCCGGCATCAGCATAGAGACGTTCCGGCCCCTCGCCTCCTCCGCGTTCCAGCCAAACAGGCGCTCTGCCGCGGGACTGAAGTCATGCATCAGCCCCGCCTCGTCGATAACCACTACCGCGTCCGGAACGGTGTCCAGAATGGAGCGCAAGTGCGTCTGTCGCCGCGCGAGCCCCGCAGCAGCGGCTTCGGTTTCGGTCCGCGCGTGCTGGAACCACTCGCCGCCCACGGCGACGGCCAGGCCGATCATCACAAAGGCTGTCGCCGCGATCAGGCTGCCGTCCTCGATCGGGCCGCTGCGAAGGTCGCAGACAAGCCCTACCCCCGCGCCCGCGAGCGCCGCCACCGCGCCGGCGCGCACGCCCGAGAGGGCGCTCGCTACGACAACTCCAGGCATGAAGAAGATATAGGTCGCGCGCTGACCCAGCTCTTCGCCGAACACCAGGCGCACGGCGGCTCCGGCCATGATCGCAACACCGGCCAAAGCCAACGCAGCCGGGATCGACAAACGCGGAAGAAAACGGCTGGCGAAACGCGCTGAACCGACCTCCGTAAGAGCCCTTAGGGGATTGGTGGTAGGGACAATATCCAAATGTTCGACCTCTCGCAGCGAACGTAGATCGCCTTCAACAGCGACGCACCTCAAGGCGACGCCTTAGACGGAGAATACCAATGCCTGCCCCCTTCATCGACCTTGGCGTTCATCACAAGCCCCGTGGGTTTTCCGACCGAGTCGCTTTTGGCTTCACAAAGGCGCTGCGCTGGTGCGCTGACACCTTCTTTGCGGAACGCTATGGCCACCGCGCCGTCGTGCTGGAGACCGTGGCCGCCGTGCCTGGGATGGTAGGTGCCACGATCAACCACCTGGCCTGCCTGCGCCGCATGTGCGACGATAAGGGTTGGATCAAGACGCTCATGGACGAGGCCGAGAATGAGCGGATGCACCTGATGACCTTTATCGAGATCTCCAAGCCCACTCTGTTCGAGCGAGCGGTGATCATCGGCGTGCAGTGGGTGTTCTACCTGTTCTTCTTCGCCCTGTACCTCGTCAGCTCGAAGACGGCGCATCGCGTGGTCGGCTATTTCGAGGAGGAAGCGGTGATCAGCTACACCCACTACCTCACTGAGATTGATGAGGGCCGCAGTGATAACGTGCCCGCGCCGGAGATTGCAAAGAAGTACTGGGACCTGCCC
The DNA here is from genome assembly GCF_000342165.1 of Pacificimonas flava. Taxonomy (GTDB): domain Bacteria; phylum Pseudomonadota; class Alphaproteobacteria; order Sphingomonadales; family Sphingomonadaceae; genus Pacificimonas; species Pacificimonas flava. Next base: position 5,138 of record NZ_AMRV01000024.1, on the reverse strand, counting down.
GACAGCGCGACATTACGCGACGTAGTGCTGGTGGTGCGGGCGGACGAGGCTCATCACCGCGACGTGAACCACGGCTATGCCAACGAACTGGCCGGGCTGCCCGTCGGCACGGTGGCCGAATGCCCGCCGCACGTGGCGCTGGAGCCGACCTGGAAGCAGGCGGCGTGAACCGGACGGGGCTGGCGGGCGACTGTGCCGGCCCCTTCACTTGGGAAGACCGGACATGGCCTATCAGCGCCCGATCCTTGTGTACGAGCAGGACCGATCCGTCCTCGCTTCGCTCGAATTTGCGTTGGCGCTGGAGGGTTATCGCGTACTCGATGGGACGAGCGCAGGGGCCAACCCGCGAGGTGCGGCTTGCCTCATCATCGAGCAGCGGCATGGGGCAAGTGGCGGGCTCGCCCTGCTGGCACAGCTGCGGGCCGGCGGATGCAACACGCCAACGGTGCTGATGGCGACCAATCCAACCCGCAGCACAAGGAAACTGGCAGATGCGGCCGGTGTCCCACTGATCGAGAAGCCGCTGCTGAATAACGACCTGACGCAGGCGCTCCGTAGTGTGCTCAGGCAAAAGGAGGCGGTATGATGAGCATCGGCGTGGTTTCGGAGGCGGAGATCGCCCGGGTAGTGCCCGCCTTCTACGTGGAGGTGCGGCAGGATCCGTTGCTCGGTCCCATCTTCAACGACGCGGTCGCGGACTGGTCGGAGCATCTGGAGAAGCTGCAGGCCTTCTGGTCTTCCGTGATGCTGGCGAGCGGCCGCTATAAGGGGCAGCCGATGCCGGCCCATGTGCGGCACGCAAGCCGGATCACGCCTGCGGTCTTTGCCCGCTGGCTGGAGCTGTGGGCGAAGACGACAAGCGAGCAGCTTCCGCCGGAAGCTGCGGCGGACATGCAGGAGAGAGCGGAGCGGATCGCGGAGAGCCTGTCCCTCGGCATCCAGTTCCACAAGGACAGGCTTGCAGAGTTTGAAATGGCGAAGTGAGGAGCGCGTGATGACGAGCGATCAACCTGTTGAACCGGCGAGCGAGCTTGCCGAGGGGCTCGAACCGTACAGCCGCACCGCGACCTTTACCGAGGACACCATTCCTGCCGGGCTTCGGAAGGACCATACGACCAAGACAGGAAGTTGGGGCCTGATCCATGTCGAGCAGGGGGTGCTGCGCTATCGCGTGACCGACCCGCGCCGCTTGGCCGCCGAACGCGACCTGACGCCGGAGACCGCGCCCGGCGTGGTCGAGCCCACAATCCTGCACCATGTGGAGCCGATCGGCCCGGTGCGCTTCCACGTCGAGTTCCTGCGAGAAGCCTAAGCCTCGATCCCGGCATGAGCGACTGGCGGAGCTGAAGAATCGAAGACGTTGCGCGTGAGCAAGGCGCGTTCCACGACCCATGACCAGTAGGAGATTGAAAATTAGAAACAGACGGCCATGACCAAATTTTCAGTGAAAGATCATGTCAGCTGGAATTTTCGTGTCGTTGTCATCGGCTGATTATCGCCCCCCACCTCTTGGCACGAGCACACCCTGCCGTCCAAATGATGGCACCCCGCCGGATGCAGGACGCCATGCTGAACGAGGGAGCCAAAGCGTTCGTGCATTCATGCTGGCCTTCCGCCCCCATCAAGAATTCTGAATCACAACGCTGTCGGAGCGGGTATCCCCATCGATTCAGTTCGTGTGGAAACCGCTCAAATATCGTATTGGCAGTCCTGATATAGTGGGAAGCGCCTCCGGCACGCTGAAGGGTCCACGAATTGCTTTAGAGCGAAGAATTGCGTGAGTGCCTTCAATGGGCGAGGTCGGCCGTACCCATTACACGCGACAAATCGGTCCGTGGCGACTAATTATCCATTATGCCATTCAGCCACAGTGTACCGTCCTATCGGGACGACATCGATCTCGCGATCGACCTGGGAACAGCCAATACAAGGGTGCTCCTGCGCGACCAAAGTCTTGCCTTCGATGAGCCTTCCGTATGCTGTTTTGCGGGAGACCGTACGGGTAACAGGCTGCTCGCTGTAGGATTCGCTGCCAAGGAGATGCAGGGGCGCACGTTTGGGGACCAGCACATCGTTCGTCCGCTGCGTGATGGCATCGTTCACGACCTCGACGCTGGCCGTGAGCTGCTCAAGCACGCAATCAGAGAAAGTCTGCCTAGACGCCGTTTCGGTGCGCCTCGGGCGCTCATCGGCATTCCTGCTGATGCCACGAAGGCCGAGTATAAAGCTTTGCTCACTATCGCACAGGATGCAGGACTGCGCGGCGTGGAAATTGTAGCTGAACCGGTTGCGGCAGCGTTGGGGTGCGGAATTTCTGGAAATGATCCGAGAGGCTCTCTGCTGATCGAGTGCGGGGCCGGAACGACAGAAATCGCAGTTCTGGCTTCCGGCCGTATTGCGCTGCGCAAGTCTCTTCGAGGAGGAGGTTTTGCGCTAAACACGGCCTTCATTGACTACATGCATTCCCAGCATAGCTTCCGGATAGGGGACTCGACGGCCGAAAAGCTAAAGCTGGAAACCCTGGCGCGAATCAATTCCCAAGATGACGTCGTTGAAGTGGCTGGCCTGAATGTGGAGAGGGGAAGACCAGAACGGGTAAACGTTCCGATACTCGGGCTTTCTTTCATTTTGGAACGCTACGCCATTGAGCTATCGGAGCTCGTTGCTGACATACTGAATGATGTAAGCCCCGCTATTTACGAAGACATCGTGGAGTCCGGGGTGGTCCTGACAGGCGGCGGCGCTGTGGCCCCAATCTTGGTCACCTCTATTGGCTGCAGAACACGGCTGAACGTGCGTGTTGCTGATGACCCACTCGCATGCGTTTCAAAAGGTCTGGGAGAAATAGCATTTCGGCGGCATTAAGCAGTACGTCATTGTATTGGGAAAAGAACAACCGGCTTTGCAGCGGCTCTTTCCCTCCATGGCACAGCGGACGGGAAACGGCATTGGCTAGGTTTTCGCAGCCCGTGCCTGGTAGGACTTAGAAGCCGGACGTCAGCGGCCGGCGATCAGAACCCCCCGGCTTCGCCACGACTGACAGTCTGCTTAGCTATAGGAGATGAGATGGAACTGTCGTCACGCGTTCCGTCAGCAACGACCGAAACGCTTGATTTCGCTTCGCAGCCGAACAAGGCGTTGACGGCGATCAGCGCTTGGGCGGACAAGGCTACCGAAGGACTCGTACCGCAGGTGGTCGATCGCACTGGCCTCAACCACGATGCGGGTGCATACCTCGTCAAAGCTACTTTCTTCAAAACGAACTGGAGCACCGCTTTTCGGGTGGAAAGAACGTCTCGTTCCTGTTGAATGACGGCTGCGAGCGGAACTTCTATTTCATAGAGGGAAGATTGTCGGTCGCTTGTGCACCGGCCGGCGACTGGCGCGCTGTGCGTCTTTCCTACGATGCGCCGCCGCAAAACGGTAGCGCAGGTTTCGTAATGAACGTGAGGGTCAGGGTATCGGCGGGGTTCTCTTCAACCTCACCCTTCAAAGCAAACCGAAAGCCGTTCGAAACTGGCGAAATCGATGTCGCCGTTTGAGCCAGCTCCTCGTGAGCCATGCGCACCTCGAGGTCGCCTTGATAGAGGCTGTAAGCTGATGTCCTCACAATTGTATAACCGAGCCGGAACACTCCTGCCCGAGAGAATGCGAGAAGCAACGACCCTGTCTCGCGATCGATTGTGATCAAGCCCTCGGCATGAGGTGTCCTCGCAAGCTGGGCCATCCGCCTGCGGCGTTCTTCCCCGCTGGCCTTCAGCGCTTCCGCGCGGTCCAGGCGCGCACGTAGGTCCGGCTTATCTTTGCCGAGATACGGCTCATCATCTCAGTCTCAGCCCGGAAGCGCTGGTAAAGATAGGTTCTTCCGTTGCGCTTTCGTTCCTCAACTGTGCCAAACGGATCGGAGGCCCGCTCGTCGAGATGAAGGCGCAGCAGATCCTGATAGGCTACGATCGCCGGACGGCTGTGCGAAAAGATTTTCATGTCTCGCCAATTCTCTGCAAAGTGTGCATCAAGGTATTATTTGATGCACACAATGATCCCAAGTCACGGCGATATCGGTTCTAGGCGCCTTCCGGTGCAGTTTGAGTCACATCGCCTCTGAAATCACCTTACTCAGTAGCGGACTCCAGGTCGGACGCCGTCGATCGCAACATTCAGGAAGATGGCTACGCTAGGTTTCGATCAGAACCTCGGCTCCGGCGAGGCTGTAGAAGATTTCGCCATTCAGCCGATCATGGCGCGGCGATCCGTTGAAGCTCTCATTATGCCGTTCTCCCGCGGTGACCCAAACGCGATGTAGAGCGTCTTCACGCCGATCTAGCCGAGCCATATAGGCCTCATTATAGAGCCGCAGATTTTCCTTCCATTGTTCCTCCAAAACCCAAGTCTTCGCGTCAGCGCTGCGAACCGCGAACGCCAGCCCGCGGCGTCGGCGCCGAACGAGATGTGGTCGATGGACTTCGTCTCGGACGCGCTGTTCGACGGGCGGCGCTTGCGGGCGCTGACGGTCGTCGATGCGTTCACCCGCGAAGCGCTGGCGATCGACGTCGACCAGAGCATCAAGGGCGAACAGGTCCCCCGGGCGATGACGCGGATCCATCGGTACGTGGTGCACCGACAACCATTCGGGTGGACAATGGGCCGGAGTTCATCTCGAAGGCACTTGACCGTTGGGCATACGAGAACGGCGTTACGCTCGACGTCTCGCGATCGGGTAAGCCGACCGGCAACGCCTAAGTGGAGAGCCTCAATGGCCGCCTGCGCGACGAGTGCCTGAACAGCCATTGGTTCCTGTCGCTGATGGACGCCCAAACCAAGATCGAAGCCGGGCAACGGGACTATAATGAGGGCCGACCTCACACGGCTCTTGGGTGGATGATGCCAGCAGAATATGCTGCATCCGCCGGGATGAGAAACCGGCGGAGCCTCACGACCACTGCTTGGCTGCGATCAACCGCGGCGTCACACCCCGTCGCTTCGGCATCCCACTAGCGTGCTTCGGTGATGTCGCTGGCGAACTTTACAATGCCCACGGGACTGCCGTCAGGATCGAGGATCGGGTTGTAGGTTCGGCTTTGAGCTTGCAAATCTCCTCGGAATGCAGGCGTAGAAGTGAGCCCGTTCAAAGAAAGGAC
>NZ_AMRV01000023.1 GCF_000342165.1 Pacificimonas flava | reverse complement strand
TCGAACAGATAATGGCAAGTGCACTCATGTTCCGGTTTACCAACGGTCGGCCCCTTTTCGCGTCGATCGTCTGCCCAGTGACGACGCGAGAGGGATAGGTTCTGATCTACTAAGACGACGTAAACAGCTTTGCATAGGTGACCCCACACTCCAAATTGATTGAGATTTTTGGGGTTCGAAGCACCTTCGGACCCCCCCGCTAGGTGGCCGGCGCTAGCCATGCGAGAGGGCCGAATGTCATCCGTGCTGCGGCAGGATGAGCCGAAATCGCGGCGTCTGAATGAGAGTGGATTTCGGCGGTTTCAGGGGAATTCGGAGGTATCTCGTTGAGAAGTCAGGGCCGTCTTCCGCAAAACGGCCCAGAACTTGCAGAAGCCGTTCCGGAAACGACTCGATCCCCAAGCGGCTGCGCGCAGATCCAAGCGGCCGAGTCGCTGGATGCAAACATGCTCTCAGGCGATTCGCTGCCGTCGAATTTAAGCCGCTGATAAGCTGCTTACACGCTCCGCAGGATAGCCTTTCGCAAGGAGTAAGTGCCGCTGAGCGAGTTAAGGGGAGCGAGACGTCAAGCGTTGTAAATCGCAGGCTTCAACGGCTTGATTCCCTGCCCTTGGACCGAAGCAAGCTTTTGACCCAAAAGCTAACTCTTCAGTATCAGGCTGCTCGCACCGGCGATAATGAGATAGTTGGGATATGCGTTGATCAGATCGCTCAACATAGGCGCAAGTATGGCGGCTCTGACGGCTCTTCCAACTGAGAGTCCCGCTTGATCAGCCAACATGCCCCGCAACAAAACCAGAGAACGGAAAGCTTTTCCAGGCTTGCCCATCCTTAGCTGCGCGCACAACGGCCGTAGCGTTGCAACAGAACCTACCTAGCCGCACAACCGGCAGGAACATCCATAGAGAGCTTGGCTAGATCGACGGCAATGCGCCAAAGAGGGTCAGAGGGACCAAACATTACCGCAGCCTTGGGAATTGCACTGAACCGCTATGCAAAACTCATTAAAAGGTTCATGCGCTCGGGCGCCGCACCAGCGAACCGGGATTGAATTTATAGCATTACTGAGAACTTAATGGCGGCATAAGGCAAAGCGATCTCGCATCATCATTTTTGCAACCAGAGCTCGACCCAAAGGAAACATTAGACCAAAAACGCCGCTGAAAAAAAGAAACACTACCAAGAGGTAACAATGCCTGAAGTCCCAAAACCGATTTTCAGAGCCTTTAGCAGCGCTGAATCGACGACCAAAAGACACTTTCCCAAGACATGGCTTGCCTCCCGACCTCGAGCTACTTCCCGTACGGAAGTGGGCAAAAGTCGATTACGCCAATCCCTAGCAACTCATACAATATTTATCCAGATCCCGGGTGTTCCTGGTCGTGACATAGCGCTGTCAATTTTTGGGCAGGAGTTTGACGATTTTCCTACCGTCCGGGACTGGCACCATGTAATTGGGGAGCAGAAATTCAGGAAAATACCTTCCTTCGCCTTTACACTCGATCCTATTGCACGTTTTATGAATTTAATTACCGATTGGAACCACGCCCACAACTTGTCTATGACGGTGGCCGAGGCACTCGATGCAATAAATGGTAAGTATGATGAAAAATTGTCCGCTTGGTTCAAACCACAAATGGAATTCATAGAGGATCATAATAGAGACATTGGCGTTGACTTGATCGCTAAGCACGAACACCGAGGTTACCACCTACTTTTCGTTGCCGAGCAAACCGGTAAGCCTCTTTCTATCGCCAAATGGGCGGACCGCTCGGTTTCTGGCTACACTAGGCCACAGGGCAGCGAAGCTTCTCAGATTAGGCGGATCTATGAACGAGACTACGCCAGACTTGCTTACGCGGATTAATAGAAGTGATGTGAGGGGCGGATTTTTCAGGTCTCAATTAGAGCTCTTCGCAGTGCAAAACGGATGAGCAGGGCCTGGACGCGACGCTCAGCGCCTGCTGGTCGATCAGACCCTATCGCTGAAATTGGACTTCCCCATCGTCGTCTCCTGCTCTAAAAATTAGGATAGAAGGCGTCTAGAACACTAGGGGCTACTCACTCAGATCTCAGCCAATCAATAAAAATCGAGACCACCCTGTCCACGTCGGAACGGGACCATTGGCCAATCTCAATCACCTCAGCCGAGCCGCGAGCGTAATCGCTTTCAGAAAGGTGACGAACCGAACGATCTCCTATCTCTGAAACGAGGTTCTCGAGAATATCACGTTCCTGTTTGATTTTCGTTTGATCTGAAATGCCTTCTTGGTTTCGATGAATGTAACGACGCACCAGGTGACTAAGAAGGTCGTTGCGGTCTCGATCAAGGCTTACCCGGCGTTCCCGGGTAATTGCCCGTCGTTTATGGGCCTTTCTTTCCTCGCGCGGATCGATCCCGGCCTTGATGAAGACGAACAGACGGCGCGCCTCGTCTCTTGCCTTCTCTAAAGACCATTCAGGCCCGTACTGTCCGATCGTATAGCGTACATGGTGCACCATTCCGTTAGAGTCCGCCAGCCGATACTCAATGATAAAGCTCTTCGTTCCACGCGGTGTCACCACGAGCGCAAAGTTCGGTAGGTTCGTATCCCAGTACTCACGCCGCCGTTCGCCTTTAATTGGGCGAGGGGCTCTATTGACAAAGCTAGAACTCAAGCTTGCTCGCAATGGGATGCTCCTATCCAAACGTCGCCAGGTGCACAGCTGTGAGGGAGGAAGGCCGTGCCGTCGGAACAGCGCACTGATGTAGTTCGAGCTAGCCATCTGCGCCACCAGCGCCAGACTCTTCTAGAGAAATGCCGACGCCGCCCTGCCCCGGTAACTACCTTAAAGCACCGTGGAGGCAATGCGTCCGGACCTTCTCCCGCACCTGCCCCCCATAACTTCAAGGCGCCGGCAACCGCAAAAGACCGATCGTCGACAAGTCCGGTCAGGCCAAGTCAGGTCAGCGGCGGCAATGTGGGGGCAGAACGGTGCTTATGATACTGCGCTACGTGGGCACTCAATTAAGGGCGGCGCTAGCCGGTCCTGAGTTCGCGAGGAAGGTGCCATGAAAACACCCTACTCACTCGATACAGAACCAGTGTCGCGCGGCATCGGTTCGCGCCAGAAGATTGTTTCGCCTGCGAACTCGTCCTGACGAGACTTTATGCGTTAACCTTTTGCTCGCCGGTTTTCCCCAACTTGCATCGGCGCGCCCACCCAACTGGGTCACGAACCCTGCGGCGTATGTTAGCGTCGCAGGGTTTCGTCGAACTAGAACAAGCTTAGAGTGTCTGTCCGCATGCGCTCGCTGGCAAAAGGCCGCACGAGTGCCTCTGCATTCTCCCAAGTGGACGTAAGCCAGACGGAGGCGTCCTCCTTTGTGAGCAAAACCGGCATTGCCTTTGGGTGAATGGCGCCGACAATTTCGTTCGGCTCACAGGTCAGGAACGCGAACCGCGAGGCCTCGCCATCCACGGGCCGCCAAATCCCGGCAAATGCGAAGAGCGGCTCTTCCGGAATATCGAACCACACCTTCTGCTTCGAGCCTGCTGCACCAGTCCATTCGCAGAATGCAGTGACGGGGACGAGGCACCGGCGATCCGGACGTTTGAGAGCCGAAAGCCAGAATGGGCTCTTAAGGTTGCGGACGTTCGTCACGGAGCGCTTGATTTGGCCCGGCGGCGGGAAACCCCAGAGGAAGCTCTCGATGATACGCCCCCCATCGGTTGTACGGACGACAGGCGCCGTCTGGTTAGGATAAATCTCCGCTAGGTCTGGAACATTCCCGGCGAGATTATCGGCCTCGAATATTCGTGCGATCTCAGCAGCATTCGACCGCATCCGATAGAGGTTGCACATTGCTCATTCGTCTCCGCACTCACGATACTCGCCTTGGCTGTAACGCTTCCACTCCAGGACCGTACCCGTTCCCACCATCGCGCAGCTGATCTCGACGTTATCAGGTCGCCAGCAACGCGCGGCCGTTCGTGTGCCACCGGCGGCGCCGCCTGATACACAAGAAAGAGTAGGTGCTCCGTAGACGGCGATATGGCCGCTACTCAGCTTCTCTACTCTGGCAGGACGTAGAACGCGGACAAGTGCCGCCTTCGCTTCAGCAGCTGTTGCTGATGGACAGGGGTGACCGTGGCGGCATGTCCCATCAGTCTCGCGCGCTGCGATACCGTTTAGACGTAAGCGAGGCCCTTCATCGCACCAGACTGGACCATCTCCATCCCATACTCGCGTCGGTGTGCAGGTAAAGGCTTCGCCTTCTGCGACGATAGGTACGGAAGCGAGTAGTGCGGCAAACAAAATCACTGCAGAGAATTCCACTAATCTGGGGGCTAAGGTGAAGGTGTGGGCGGATCACCAAGCGCAGCGGCCCATCGACAGCAGCGAGGACGACAGCAAAGCTTTAGTCGTCTACGTACGCGGCGCCTACCGCCTTGCAGCCTCGGCGCTTTCCGTGAGGACGCCTTCAACCTCATTCTTGGAAGCTAGGATTGAGATCCGAACTTTCTCTGACAGCTCTTCGAGCGTGGCGATGAGCCTGTTCACCTGCGAGAGAGATCTCGTCTCCACACCGTATCGAGAGACAAGATACTCACGGCTCTCTCGTAAGGCTCCGAGATGCTGCAACGTTCGTTTTCGCAGCTTCAAACCTAGCTCGCTTGCCAAATTGGCCCGTGCAGCAACATCATGGCCAAGTGCTCTAACGTCTGCGACACTTCGCCCGCCGTGTACTAGTAAGGCGCTGAGGTAAAGTTCGGCTGCATGTATCGCAGTGAGACGAAATGGCGCGAAGGATAAGGGCTCGCTTCGCCTTCCCAGCAAGTAGCATTTTCGCCGCAGCTCGATACTCGCCGGCTAACCCGTCCTATTCATGAGGCTACCGCTTCGTGTTGTTCGGACGGCGATGTGGCGGTGCCTGATTGATCAAGGCGCACGCCTCCACCGGCGTTTTTCACCGCGGCAGGAGCAATGGGCTTTTCGAGGTTGATGGACTGGGGCTCAGGGGTTCGGCGGCACCGCCGCTCTTGCTATGTGGGCGCTGGTCGCAGACTGGTGGTGATGGCCTTGAACACACCGGCATCCGGGCAAGCCGAAGCGAAGGCGACGCGGATACGCGTGGCGGTTTCGATGACGCGGGCAGCGACCTTGAGCAGGCGCAGGCGCAGCGTGGCGAACTCGGCGGTGGCGAGTGCGGTGGCTCTTGGGATTTCCTGCTGGATTCGCCACAGGAGCCAGTATGCGGCGGTGTGCAGGATGAGGCGCATCTGGTTGGCGCCCGCCGAGCGGCACGAGGTGCGATCGCTGGCGAGCTGGCTCTTGTGGCGCTTGATCAGGTTCTCGGCCTGACCGCGGGCGCAGTACAGCGTGTCGTAGATGTGCTCGGCCGAGCCTTCGGTCAGCGAGGTGACGACATAGCGGATGTCCATGCCCAGCGTGCTGGCCTCAATCCGGGCGACGACGCGGCGCTGGCATTTCCAGCTTTTGGCGCCGTAGCGGGTCTCGGCATAGTTGCGCAGGACCGGGCATTGGCGTTGAGCCCGCCTGACGGCACAAGCATCGGCGACGGTGACGATTTCGGGATCGGCACGCAGCACGGCGTTGGTCGGCAGACCAAATACGTAATCGACGCCGGTCGCCTCGCACAACGTCATGACCTCGGGCCGCCCATAGTGCCCGTCGCCGCGGATGGTGATGTGGGTATCGGGCCAGTGCCGCCGAAGATGGCGCACCAGGCGCCGAATGTGTCCGGCAGCCTCGGCGCCCGACGGTGTCTTGCCGGCGCGCAGCAGCATTGCCACCGGCCGACCGGTGGCGGTGTCGTAGACATGAATCGGCAGGAAGCAGCGCTCCCCGTGATGACCGTTCCAGAACGAGAGTTGCTGATAGCCGTGCACGACATCACAGGTGTCATCGATATCCAGCGTCACCGCCGCCGGCGCGGCGGGATAGCTGGCGCAGTAGATGTCGATCATCGCGGCCATCATCCTGGCCAACTCGCGCGTAGTCGGCGCATTTTCCCACCGGCTCATGGTCGGTTGGCTCGCAAGCCCCACGCCCGATCCCGGCAGCTTGCCCAGCGCCAGGCGGAAGCCCGGATCGTCGCGCAGAACGTCGAGATCATCGGCGTCCTCATAGCCACAGCTGATCGCAAAGATGCGGGCGCGCAGGATATCGTCGAGGTGATGCACCACTCTGCCCGGGTCACGCGGATCGGAAATGCAGGCTGCAAGCTGCTGGCAGATCCCCATCGCTCGTTCGGCCTGTGCCAGCAGCAACACGCCGCCATCCGAGGTAAGCCGGCCGCCGTCGAAAGCGGCTGTGACTTTCTTGCGGCCGACTGCTGGGAATCCAAATGCGCTTGCGATATCGTTGTTCATGCGGGGGTGACCTGTGGCATTTTCTGCCCTGCGGCAGGTTCGGCTTAGACACCCAGTTCCTACTTCAGATCAGAGGCTTAGGCCACTCCCGCTAACCCTTTAGGACCGGTCCGGTGAATACGACGGGCTAAGCGCAATAGGGCAGCCGCCGAAGCCTCATCACCGGAGTACGGATTTGTTCGGCCTTTCCTGCCTGACTGCGTACGGCATAACTGGTTGCCAGTGGGTTAGGCTTGCTCTGGTACGAGCCAAACGAAGCGATTGCGACCGCCCTTTTTCGCCGAGTACAAGGCCCTATCGACAGACTCGAGGATTTCCCCACTTTCCGGTGCTTCCCCGGATAGCAACATGCCGCCACCGCTGACGGTCACATGTCCATAAGGACTTTTGGAGTGGATTATGCTGAGATCTTCCACTTCCTTCACAGCCTTATTGATCGCGCCTTTGGGCTCGCTTCCGTCGCGGCACGGAATGATGGCAGCGATCTCCTCTCCGCCATAGCGATATATGCTCGCGGTCGGCAAAGAGGCTTCGAGCTGCATTACAATCTGCCGCAAAGTCTTGTCGCCCGCGACATGACCGTAGTGATCGTTATAGAGTTTAAAGAAATCGACATCGAAAAGCACGAGTGCAATTTTAGCTTCGTTCACGTTTACGTCGTGGATGGCTTTTTTCAGGGCCACGTCAAAGGCACGCCTGTTTAAGGCTCCGGTTAGAGCGTCTCGGACGCTCTGTTCCGCCAACAGCTGATTCGCCCGCTCAAGTTCGATTGTGCGTTCGCTAACCGCATCTTCGAGGTGGCTTCGCATATCCTCGACCCTACTAGCCATAAGTCCGAAGGAGCGGGCCAACGTTCCGATGTCATCATGGCGGTCGATAGGAAGTGTGCCATCGCTGATTGGAACAGAGCGGCCATCGCCGCTCGCTAGGCGCTGGGTTGCCAGTGTGATCTTACGGATGGGAGCTGCGACGCTGCCTCGCAAGACAAGAATTATCGTTGCAATGAACGCCGCGAAAAGTAGCGCGATGATGCCAAGGATCCTACCAGCGAAGCGAAGCGCTCGGGCTTCCACGAGATCCTGTGGGTAGACGGTAACCAGCCACCAGTCCGGTCCCTTGAGCCCCACGCCAGCTACATACGCATCAAGATCCGCGTCGAATCTAACCGTCGCCTTACCATCATTGGCCGGACCCAAATGGGATAAGTCGCGGTAAATGTCTGCCGCCGGCGAGGAGCCTAGCTCCTCGATTTCGATTTGCCCGGCGTTTTCCGGAAGATCCTGGATGCCGGTGGAGTGGGCAACCAGCATGCCATTCCTCGACAGAAGGAGCTCATAAATTCCATCGGGTTGGTTGCTCGAGACGTCATCGATTAGATCTGTCACGCTGACGTCTACGCTTGGATTGATAAGGTGCCGTCCTTGCCAGTCCAGGGGGCGTTCGAACGTGATCGTCCAGTTTGCTGCGGTGGCATCGAAATAGAGGCCGGTCCAGACCGGCCTTCTAGATGGATTGTTGGATTGCAACGTGGCTTGGACGACCGATTTAGCGGTCATGTCCAGATCACTGGAAGCCTTTAATCCCCACGGCTCGTTAGGCCAGTGCATGATCAGCGCATTCTCGGGTAGGGTCGCATGTACATTGGCAAAGTCCGTCGAAGCACCCGGACCAAACTCGGCGACGGTCTCATAAGCAAGTATGAGACGACGCTGGAGTTCCGGTGTCAGCGGCGGTTGGTTGCGCGCGACAAAGCCGGTTGCGCCGCTTCGCTGGACGCCAGCGCCGTCCCGGTAACCGGAGTAGAATTCTGGACGAAGGCGGATGGTGCCGTCGGGAAAGGCGCTGAAGTAGCGGTCGAAGTCGGCTGCGGAAGCAGCGTCCGGATCGGTATAGCTGGCGAGAAACCGGGCGGAGAAGCGATTTGTCAGCTCCTCGGCTCGCAGGAGACGCTGGCTTTCATATCGGCCGCGTTGTTCGATCTGCATTTGCCATTCGCCGAGCAGTGCGCGTTCCGCTTCCCTTTTCGCAACATGAAAAGAAAATATGGCGATGATGGCAACTGCGCAGGACGCGAATGCGATCATGCGCAGCGCAACTTTCCTGGTGAAGGATCGGTGAGTTCGGCTAGGAGCTTCTGCCTCGAAACCATGCTCCGGAAGCCGAACGATTCTTCCAGTAGGTTTCACGCACGCTCCGCTTCGCTCGGGTTCCCCTGTCGAGGTTTGCCCAAACTCCGTAAAGATTGAATGATGATGATCAGGACTGCATTGTTTCTCGCTGAAGTTTGACCGGGATCAGTCGACGACCAACCGCGGATGTCATCGTCTGGACGGTGGGCGGCCGCCCTTCTTGCCGTTTATTCGCGCAGCCCGTGTCTTTGCGTCGGATGTGGCTTTGCCCGTGAGAGATGCAGAAAGTTTGGCTAGGTTCCCCAACGTAAGATCCGCACATTCAGCAAGGGTCAAAAACGTTTCAGTTCCGGCAAGGATCCGGCTTCCCCCGTCTGTCGATACCGACAATTGAGCCCCTTGAAGCTGCTTACGTCGGTCGTCGGTAAGAAGCGATACAGGAACCGTGATATGTGCGCCGTTATCGAGCAGAATTACCACCGCGTGACTGCCCCCTTTTGACCAGCGCACGTGTTCGATTTGCGACGAGGGTCTTCCCTCCATGCACCACCCTAACCCAACTCTTCGTTATCGCACGACGGCGCTTCATGAACGCAAAACCTAACTTTTCGGTAAACTGACAGATCCCAAGCCTTGGGTTCGGCGATTTCCTGATCGGTTTTTCACCCAAACTAAATCGTTCTGGTAGCCTAATCGTAGGGAGGAGTATATCCAGCCTTTAGGCTAGTAGAATCAAAAAAACGTCTCCCGAGTGAAGGGTTTTTATGCCTGACAAAATACCCTACACTTCGGTTATGACGCTGTTTGCCACCCTTTCTCACTCGAGCCTTTCCTCGTGGAACAAGGTTTTTCTTGCACACGGACACAACGCCCGGACCATTGATGTTCCGAATGCAGACCCGAAAAGTTTAGGGGTGATAGAAACCGTCGATTTGCCTGGTAGAGACCTGACGGAGCGCATCAAGAACCGGCTCAACGAAGCAGGCGTCATCAAGCTTCGGAAGAACGCGGTAATTGCTTTCGAAGACATCTTTGGCGCATCGCCAGGCTACTGGAAAAGGAGGTTCCCAGGTGGCTGGGAAAACGAGAACCTCTGCGATCTGATGCAGGATCCGCTCATCGAAGCCGTCGACACATTCGCACGACGAAAGCACGGCCAAAATCTTATATCGATATCGTGGCATTTCGACGAAAAGAGTCCGCACGCTCACGTCGTTTCCGTGCCGCTTTCTACTCGCCTCCACAAGACACGCGGCCGAAAGCGGAACGACGGTTTTGAGCGGCCACCCGTCATGAAGACGACTTTAGCCGCGAGTGAACTTCGTAAAGGGGGAAAACGCGCTCTCGAAAGAGAGCATGATGATTGGTCTAGGGCTGTAGCTCATCTCGGATTGAAGCGCGGTCGACGCGGCTCCGAGTTGACACCTGAAGAGGTTCGTGAGCGTCGGTTAAGAGACCGGCAAGCGTCTCGGCAGGGCGAGGAGGCGGCTAAGCTCCGCAGGCAGCTAGAATCACACAACGAGGCCGCAAGAAGGGCAGCTGAGCAAGCTCGATTGTGGGAACATGAAGCGCGCGAAAGTCTCGCTCGCGCCGAGGCCGGGGCGAACGAACTCACGAGGCGCAAAATCTTGGAAGGTGAGGCCAAAGCAGCAGAGATAGAGAAGATCCAGCGTCAGAGGGGATACGAAGAGGGCTTGAACGAAGGCCGAAGTGATGGGCTGAAGGCAGTCAAAGCTGAGTCCGACGAAATTCGTGCAAAGGCACGCGCCGAAGGCTTCGACGAAGGATGGGAAGAGGCCCTTTCTAACGCCGTAGACGAAACGGATAGAATGCGCGCGAAGGCGCGACAGGAAGCCGAGGCTAATGCATCCCAGATCCAAGCAGACGCCCAAGCTAGGCAAGAAAAAGCGGAAGCCGCTCTGAAGCGGGCCGAGCGTCGCCAAGGCGAACTCGCCGAGGTCGAAAGAAAACTTAGCGAGCTATCGAATCGCCTCGACGAGCAGAAGTCCTTGCAGTCGACTGTGGCGCTCCGTCAAGCTGCCAAAGAACACGAATTAAAAACCAAGATAGACAAGGTCCGCGACATCCACGGTAAGCTCGTACGGGAATTTAGAAAAATTCAGGATGTCCAAAGTAAGATCGCCCAGGCCCCCCCTCACGTGAAGGAATGGATCGAACCCAGAACACGACAGGCGATACGAGACTCCAAAAAGGTTCTTCAGCAAACGCGAGATGTTGTTGCTTCATCTGACACTTCACGGCCGCCAAAATCCACAGCCAACACTGATAGCGTCGATCCCCAAACGCTCTTGCGTGCCCAGAAGGGGCGCAACGGCTGGGGTAGAGGTTAGGCACGAGATACTCTGTAGGCCCATTAATCTCTTTATGCGCTGTCCAGCGACTAAATTGATGGATCTTTCCTTGGCGCGTCGGTTCTGATTCAGAGGCTATGCTGTTGGGAGAGGCCAGCATGGATGGCCAAAGTACTATCCCAGGATTTGCGTGATCGTGTCGTCGCGGCGAGCGACGTTGGCTTGAGCCGCCACGGTGCTACGGCGCGGTTGCGAGGAAGCCTGGCGGTGACCAGCGTTCATCAAAGACAGACGCTCACGCGGAGCAGATCATGGCCATGCTGGAGGCGAGAGGCAACCTCACGCCCGCCGATCTCTAGTTCAACCTTGCGAGACGCGACATTAGCGTTGGAGTGGAGACCTTGTGGCGGTTCTTCGACCGTGAGCGGGTCACGCGTAGAAAAAAAGCGAACACGGCGTCGAGCAGGACCGCCCCGGCATTCTGAGGCAGCGTCTGAACTGGTTCGACCAGACTGTGACCTTTGCCGGGGCAGGCTGTGAACTGCGACGAACATGACTCGCAGCCATGGCCGCTGCGCCAAGGGCGAGCGCCTGCGGATAGGCTTTCCGCAAGACCACCACGCTGGTGGCGGGCCTGTGCATGAGGGGCATGGTAGCGCCGATGGTGCTGGAAGTGCCAATCAACGGCGACTGGTTCGAAGCCTATAAGGGTCAGGGGCTCGTGGCCCAACTACGGCGAAGCAACATCGTGATCATGGATAACCTATCGAGCCATAAGGGAGTTTGGGTGCGTGAGCGCGTCGAGGTGGCGGGAGCCCCCTGCCCTGTCTAGTGACTCTAGTGCGGCTAAGTCTCGGGATTAATTAAGAGTCTATCGCGGAGTCCTAACAAGCGCTTTTCGACCAGTCAGGCGTTCGTGAGGTGACTTTCTTCCTCAGGTATTTACGTAGGAAGACGTAGGCTTGGCCCCGTTGATATGAAAGGTCTGGCTCAGGCTCAGATTCAGT
>NZ_AMRV01000022.1 GCF_000342165.1 Pacificimonas flava | reverse complement strand
AGGTCGAGACCGCCTACGGTTTCATCATTCCGACGGCTGAAGAGCAGGTCGAGACGGCCTACGGCTTCATCATCCCGACGGTCGAAGCGCCGGTCGAGACCGCCTACGGTTTCATCATTCCGACGGCTGAAGCGCCGGTCGAGACGGCCTACGGTTTCATCATCCCGACGGCCGAAGCGCCGGTCGAGACCGCCTACGGCTTCATCATCCCGACGGTCGAAGCACCGGTCGAAACCGCCTATGGCTTCATCATTCCCACGGTTGAAGCTGCGTAAATCCTCTAACGCGAAGGGTTCTCCGACGCCGCCCCGGGTTTGCCGGGGCGGCGTTTGTCGCAATTATACATGCGCGCAAACTGCAGTCCGGCTCTGCAGTCCCGCTAAGCCGGACGGTCGGGGACGTGCTACCGGGGACGCATAAAATGCAACGCTGTTCCATATTGCTCAGGCGCTCAGCGGTCGAAACTTTCGTTGTGGCTCGGCACCTCACCGGCCTTAGGGACCGCGTATCGATGCGCATCGATCTCCGCCGTCTCGAAGATGTCCGGCGGCAACGGCCGGCGCATTCGCACTCGCCTCGCTGCCGAAACCGCCAATAAGGCAGACATCTTCAGCTTCGGCGTCCGCACTATCAGGGCGCAAGCATTGTTCTTGGGTTTGGCGAACGCAGGCGACGAATGGAGGCGCTTTATGCGACCACGACTCTCGCGGCAATGCACCTGGCGGCGCCGGAGCGGGTTCAGGTCCTGATGGGAAGGCGATGACTGCCAGCGACGCCTATCCAATAACCGATTTCGTCACGCTTGCGGTTGCTGTGGGAACAACATAGCCCTTAATCTCTTGTTTCCCAGCGTATCAGGGAGGATTCAGTGGACGAACTTGTAATTAGCGAAGATGGCCAAAGCATAATCAATACGGGAACGATTGTCGGGGAGGGGCACCCTGCCGTTACCATAACCGGCAGCGGTAATGTCTTCGCTAACGGAGGTACCCTCCGAGTTGGCGGTAATCACACTTATGCTGCCGTGCACTTGAGCGGCGAAGAAAACACGGTCATCAATGAAGGCCAAATCGCGGGGCGAACAGCACTTTTAGGATCTAGTGGGGCTGACTATTTTGAAAATGCGCCATCCGGTCAGCGAACCGGCTTTATACAAATGGGGGCCGGCAATGACTATCTAATTGATCGGGGCAAGGTGTTGTCCTCCGCTGCAGGCGAAAGTGCAGTTTCGTTCGGCGAGGGCAATGACACCTACGTATTTGTTTCTGGGGAGGCGTCAGTCACGATCGGCACCGAAAGTGGGCAAGAGATTTCCGGTCCTGTTGTGGCCGTTGGGGGGCAAGGTCAAGACACATTTGTTCTCGATGTAATGGGGGCATCGTTATTTGGTTCATTTGAGCTTGACGAATTTGAGACCTTACGCCTGGTAAGCAGCGCAGAATCCCCGGCGGATAGCCTGTCGTTTAGTGGCTTTTCTAACTTTGAAAATATTTTCATAGAAGAGAGTTTCTCTTTGACGTTGTCGCAATTTTCTAACCCAACCGCGACGCTGTCTTTAGCGGGCGGGGCGGTGAAGTTACAGGAAGAGTCTGTTGTTAACCGAATAGAAGGTAGTTCGGAAGAGGAAGACATTAGGCTGGATGGTGCCAGCACCGGGGCGGAGACTGTATCTCTGGGTTCTGGAGATGACGTGCTGATCCTACAGAACGGCAGTTCCATAAGTGGAATGATCAATGGCGGTGATGGAAACGATCGAGTTGTCGCGGAGATTTTTAAGAACTCTCTAGATTTATCGAAATTTACCAACGTCGAGAATTTAGCATTCGTTGCCCCAGAAGACTCGAAACTGCGGATACTCGGTCAAACTGATGCCAACGCGACAATCGCGGTGCTGACCTATGGGGGTGAAATCGATCTTGACGTAGCGAGCGCTGTTTCCGGGATAATATCGCCCAACGAAGCACTTTCTTCTCCTGCAGTTATATCGATCTATGGTACGGTTTTTGAAGAAGTGACGCTTGGTTACACAAACGATATTTTGTCGAATAGCGGGAGTGTAATGGGTCCTATCGATTTGGGTGCCGGAGACGATATCTACCGAGATGCCGGTGCCGCTGGCATGAATACCGTACTTCTCGGGGAAGGCGTGGACCGCGTCGAGGGGGATTTCGGCGATCTCGTCGACGACAGCTTTAACGGGTTTGACGAGGACGATACGCTTTACCTCATGGATGCGCGCTACGCACTTGAGGACTTCGGTATCGGCCGCGGTGACCTGTTCACGTTCAGTCGCGATGATCAATCGATCATCTTCACGGATACGGACGTCGATTTCGACGATGGCGACCTTATTTTCAGTGGCAATGACGGTGGAACGGAGATCAGCTTTCTGGACTTCCTGCCGGCCTTGGCCGATGGCCAGGCGGTGGGCGCGGGCGACATCAATGGAGTCGGTGCCCAGCAGTATTTGAACGGCGACACCGCGTCCCGGTTCGTGATCTCACTCGAACAGGCGTCGGCGGTTGCCGATTTCACGAACAGCCTCGGCGTGTACGAGGTCGATGCCGCCGGCAATATCGTCGACGTACGCGTCATAGCGGACAATGTGAAAACCGACGCCGGGGACATCGAGGTGAGCGGCATCGATGCCGGTCATCAGCTCGGCTTCTTTATCATCCAGAAGGGGGCCGACCTGTTCGGTGCAGAGGTTCTGAGCAGCGACGATCTCGGCATCGACATCGTGGACGGCGCTGCAGTGCTGACGAATGGCGGTAGCGCTGTAGACGGCGCGACCATTTTCGTGTCCCACAACGGCTCGCTCAACGTCGACGGTATGGAACATGTCGTCACTGGTGCATCGGAAGAGCGGGATAGCACGCTGCGTATGGGCTTCGAGGATCTTCTCCGCGACGATCAGTCGACCGACGACGATTTTCAGGACGTGATCCTGCACATAGAGGCGATGCCCGATACGACCTTGGCAGCGACCGCAGACATCCTGTAGTCGCCGAACGCTCCCACGGCTTGGCGCGGCGAGCGAAATGCCTGGCGGCGCTACGCCTTTTCGGAAGGGTGGGACGCCAGGGTCGCCGCGTCGATACGGCGTAGCAGTCGCATCAGGACGGCGAGTTCCTCTGAAGTGAACTCGCCGAATATCCTGGCTTCCCATTCCAGGGCCATGGGCGCGATACGCGCATGCAGTGCGCGTCCTTCCTCTGTCAGCGCAAGGAGATGCGACCGCTTGTCTGCATCATTTGCCTGCCGTGTGAGTACGCCGCGTTCCACGAGAGCAGCCGCCGCGCGGCTGACCGTCACCTTGTCCATGCGCGTTCTGGCGCCGATGGCCTGTTGCGTCGCCTGCCCGGCCTCCGCAATGACGGCGATAAGACGCCATTCCGGAATGCGAAGACCGAAAAGAGCCTCATAGGCGCGGGCGATCGTTCCCGAGACCAGGTTCGAGGTAAAGGACAGCCGATACGGCAGAAACTCGTCCAGGCGAAGGCGGGGCGCGGGGAGCGAATTGGCAGGTTCGGACATTGGGGGAGTCATTGACAGGCGAGCGCGCAATGTCTAGCCGCTAGCGCAAACAAGTTTCATCGGTAACCAGATGGGAGCGCGAGATGTCCATTCATGAGACGTTTGAAAATCCGGTCGGCCTGGACGGCTTCGAATTCCTGGAATTCGCGGGCGACAAGCAGAAGCTGGACAAGATGTTCCGAGAGCTCGGCTTCACCGCGATCGCCAGGCATCGCTCGAAGGATGTGACACTCTATCGCCAAAATAGCATCAACTTCCTGCTGAACAACGAACCGCGTTCCCCGGCCTCCTACTTCGTCGAGGAACATAATGAGGGCGCCTGCGCGATGGGGTTCCGCGTCGAGGACGCTGCGAAAGCATATACTCATCTGGTGGAAAATGGCGCGGAACCCGCAAGGCTTGAAACCGGTTGGATGGAATTGAAGATTCCAGCCATCAAGGGCATCGGCGGTTCGCTGATCTATCTGATCGACCGGTATGGCGACGAAGGCAGCATCTACGACATCGACTTCGAATATTTCGACGGCGCCGATCGCAATCCGGCCGGCGCGGGCCTGGAGATTATCGACCATCTGACCCACAACGTCTATCGCGGCCGCATGAAGTTCTGGGCGGAATTCTACGAGAAGCTCTTCAACTTCCGCGAAATCCGCTATTTCGACATCAAGGGCGAATATACCGGCCTGACGTCGAAGGCCATGACGGCGCCCGATGGCAAGATCCGCATTCCGCTCAACGAGGAATCGAAGAAGGGCGGCGGCCAGATTGAGGAGTTCCTGATGGATTTCAACGGGGAGGGCATCCAGCATATCGCCATGTCCACCCCGGATATTTACAGGACGATCGACCAGCTGCGCGCAAATGGTCTGCCCTTCATGACCGCGCCGCCCGAAACCTATTACGAAATGCTGGAGGAGCGGCTGCCGGGTCACGGTGAGCCCGTGGACGAGATGAAGGCGCGCGGCCTGCTGCTCGACGGCTCCACGGAGAAGGGCGATCCGCGTTTGCTTCTGCAGATCTTTACCGGCAACCTTATGGGCCCTGTCTTCTTCGAAATCATTCAGCGAAAGAAGGACGAGGGCTTCGGCGAAGGCAATTTCAAGGCGCTGTTCGAAAGCATCGAGCGCGATCAGGTGCAGCGCGGCGTTCTGAACAAGGACGCAACCGAGGCGGCATAGACGGTTCTGCGCAGCCGGAAGGCAAGACCGAGCGCCGTCTACCCCTTGTGCATAATCGTGGAGTTTTCATGCCCGCCGAACCGCTCTCCTATCATCCGGGCTTTGGCAATCATGTCTCGTCGGAGGCTGTCGATGGCGCGCTGCCGACAGGCCGAAATTCCCCGCAGAAGGTCCCGTACGGCCTCTATGCCGAACAGTTGAGCGGTACGGCCTTTACGGCGCCGCGTGCGGAGAACCGGCGCTCCTGGCTCTACCGCCTTCGTCCGACCGCCAATCATGCGCCGTTCACGCCCTATACCGGGGCGGATAGCTGGGTGACCGCACCGGATGGAAAGGCTGAGATAACGCCGAACCGTCTGCGCTGGGATCCCCTTCCGCAGGCGAAGCCGGACACGGACTTTATCGACGGCTTGGTGACCTATGCCACCAATGGCGACGTCCATGCTGGGGTCGGCGTCGGCGTACATCTGTATTCGGCGTCGAAGGACATGGACCGGCGCGCTTTCATGAATGCCGATGGTGAGCTGTTGATCGTTCCGCAGCAAGGGGCGATCCGCATAGACACCGAGCTTGGCCGTCTCGACGTTCCCCCGCTCCATATTGCTCTCATACCGCGCGGTATGCGCTTCCGTGTTCAGCTGGAAGAGGGGCACGCGCGTGGATATGTGTGCGAGAATTACGGCGCGCTCTTTCGACTGCCCGACCTTGGACCGATCGGCTCGAACGGCTTGGCCAATCCTCGCGATTTCGAAGCGCCGACGGCATGGTTCGAGGACAGCGACGAACCGTTCGAGATCGTGCAGAAGTTTCAGGGGCGGCTATGGCGCACAGAACTGCCTCATTCCCCCTTCGATGTCGCGGCCTGGCACGGCAATCTGGCACCGTATCGCTATGATCTGGCGCGTTTCAACACCATCAACACAGTCAGCTTCGATCATCCCGATCCCAGCATCTTCACGGTTCTGACCTCGCCGACCGCGGTTCATGGAACGGCGAATTGCGACTTTGTGATCTTCCCCCCACGCTGGATGGTGGCGGAAGACACTTTCCGACCGCCCTGGTTCCATCGCAACGTCATGAGTGAGTTCATGGGCCTGATCCATGGCGCATATGATGCAAAGCAGGGCGGCTTCGCGCCGGGCGGCGCGTCGCTGCATAACCAGATGTCAGGCCACGGGCCGGATCTGGCCAGCTATCGGAAAGCCGTGGCCGTGGATCTCATGCCATTGAAGATCGAGGACACCATGGCCTTCATGTTCGAATCGAATCTGGTTTTCCGCCCGACCCGGACCGCAACGAGCAGTCCGGCGTGCCAATCCGATTATGACGAGGCCTGGTCCGGATTCCCCAAAGCCGATCTTACGCGCGTCTAGCCTGTCTCAGGTTCGGGTGCGAGCGGCCTTCCAGGCGATATCGGGTGCGTCACCCGGCATGCTCTCGACCGTCCCGACGGCCAGATCGCCGAGTTCGAAGGGGCCAAAACCGGTGCGGATTAGCCGCGCGACCTTCAGGCCGAGATAATCAAGGACCTTGCGCACCTCGCGGTTCTTCCCCTCCGTCAGTGCCAGGCTGATCCAGGCGTAACGGCCGGAACGGCGGTCGAGATTGGCCTCGATCGAGCGGTAATGAACGCCGTCGATAGTGAGACCCTCCGCAAGGCTCTCGAGGTCGGATTGTCCGACATCGCCGAAGACCCGTGCCCGGTATCGGCGCTCCACCGCGTTTTTGGGCAGTTCCAGCGCCCGTTTGAGAGCCCCGTCATTGGTCAGCAGCAGCAGCCCTTCCGTGTTGAAATCGAGGCGCCCGACTGTGTTCACGCGCGGCATGGCGGGGGGCAGCAGATCGAAGATCGTCTTGCGGCCTTTCGGGTCCCTTTCCGTCGTCAGCGTACCCACCGGCTTATGGAGTCGCCATAATTTCGGTGCCGCCGCCTTTCCCAGCGGATTGCCATCCAATGTCACACCGCTCAGCGATGGAAGGTTCAGCGCCGGCGATGACAGAACCTTGCCATTCAGCGCAACGCGCCCCTCGGCGATCATGCGTTCGACCTCCCGGCGCGAGCCCGCACCGGCCCGGGCCATCAATTTCGCAATGCGTTCGCCATCAGCCATGGCGCATGCCTGTGCCCACCATCGCAGCGATTGGCAAGCGGAGAGAGTGACGCTATCAAGCGCTCCCGATCCCTACGGGCCCCCGTGGCGGAATTGGTAGACGCGCTCGACTCAAAATCGAGTTCCTACGGGATTGCCGGTTCGATTCCGGCCGGGGGTACCATCGCCGCGAGAACGGCGGGAAATCGGCGAGGGCTTTGCGACAAACGATGTCGGGGAAACGCCGCTGCGGTCATTGCGAAGTGGAAAACCTCCAAAGACGCTCAGGATCTTCAGGACATTGCCGGAGCTGGCGGTACGGGATCTTCCGGCAGCGGGATGAACTCCGCACTGTCGGCGTCGGGCAATTTCATCCGCCCCTCCTTCCAGTCCAGGGCGGCCTGTGCGAGCCGATCCCTGGAGGAGGACACGAAGTTCCAGTAAAGAAGACGCTCTCCTATCGGCTCGCCGCCCAGCACCATGACACGGGAGGTCTCCACCGCCCGCATCCGAGAGGCTGGGGCGCCAAGAACCAGCAATTTGCCGGCACGATATTCCCGACCGTCGATTTCGATGGCACCGCTCGCAATATAGATCGCCCTTTCGGAATGACCGCTGGGGATCTCGGCCTCCGAACCCGCCTTCATGTCGAGATGTGCATAGAACATCGGCGAATGCGTCTTCGCCGCCGCCGTCAGGCCGTACGCACTGCCCGCGATCAGGTGCCCGGTTACGCCGGCCTCGTCCCAATGCGGAAGGGCATTGCCCGAATGATGAGAAAAGCTTGGATCGATTTCCTCCTGTCCATCAGGAAGGGCGACCCACGCCTGAATGCCATGCAGGTGGTCGCCCTCGAGGTGCGCCTTCTCGAAGCGCTCACTGTGGGTAATGCCGCTGCCGGCGGTCATCCAGTTCACCTCCCGCGGCCGAATGGCCTGCTCATAGCCCAGGCTGTCGCGGTGCATGATCTCGCCGGAGAAAACATATGAGACGGTCGATAGTCCGATATGCGGATGCGGCCGTACATCAATGCTGCGATCGGTGCCGGCCGCGATTTCGACGGGTCCCATGTGGTCGAAGAACACGAAGGGGCCGACCATGCGTCTCTTGGCGAACGGAAGAACGCGGCCAACTTCGAAACCGCCTCCCAAATCCCTGCGGCGCTGGTCGATAACGAGTTCGATCATTTCTCTTCCTCCCTTAAAGCCGCCTATGGACCGTCCCTGGGTTCTGCGGCGCTTGCCCGTGGAACGGCTGCGCGCGCAGGGGGCGGGTAGGCCGCTGCCGCACAGGTGGAGGCGTTCCGGGATACCGGTCAAGTTTTCACGCCTCGCATCTTGAGGTGGGGATAAGCTTGAGACCTCCCGATTTCAAAGACCACCTCAGTCGTGGATCGCTCAGCTTTTGACCTTATCCCCGCAAGCTCATCAGCGAATTTATCAAGCCCTCATCAGCGCTGGAGCATACGCCGAGCACCGTGGCTTCTTCGTAGCCTTTGGCGGCGATGTACGCATGGCCCATCGTCGAATCGAGATAAATGCTCTCACCCGCCTTGATCACAACCGGGTCATAAAATTCGGAATGCACCTCGATCGCGCCCTCGATTACGTAGATGAATTCTTCGCCCTGATGTTTCACCAATTCACCGAACTCGCTGGTGCTGCGCGCGCGAATTCGCGTGACGATCGGGATCATGCGCTTCTTGCGCAGATCCGTGCAGAGATAGTGGTAATCGTAATTTTCCGTTTCGACGCGGGCCGCGGTCTCCAGTGTTCCGATACTTCTGCGCCCGGTTACCTGCGGCGCCTGCTCCTCCTCTTCCTCGGCGAAAAGGTCCGACATGCGCAGTTGTAACCGCTGACTGACCTGCTGCAGCTTGTCATAAGTCAGCGTAAGCCGGTCATGCTCGACTTTCGAGAGTGTGGAAACCGGAATTCCGGCGGCTTCACTCATCTGCTTTAGAGTCCACGCTCGTTGAGAGCGAATGCCGCGCATTACCTCGCCTAAGGTTGGGGGTTTGCTGCCGGATCCCATGCGTCGACGCTCCGATTGACAATTTTCTGTTTAGGATCATTATGTCCGAGAGAGGACATGATGAGCATGATGTTAGGCACGACCTGACGCGGCCGCAAGGCCGTTCGAGGCGGCAAGGAGGGGTGAAAATGCGAATTCTCAACTTGATCGGACTGGTGCTGACCGTCGTCGGATCCGCGCCGTTGGCTGCACAAGGGCCGCTGCCTCCGAAAGCGGACGTAGCCGACGTCCCCACCGTTGCTGCCCCCTCAGAGGCGACCTCTTCCCGATCCAAGCCACTCAACGCAGAGGATGCGGAGGCGTGGCTCGACGGGTTCATCCCCTATGCGCTGGAACGGGGGCAGATCCCCGGTGCGGTCGTCGTGATTGTTAAGGATGGAGAACAGATCGTACAGAAGGGCTACGGATAGGCCGACTTGGCCGCGGGTCGGCCAGTCGATCCTCAACGGACGCTCTTTCGTCCCGGTTCCGTGTCCAAGCTCTTTACCTGGACGGCGGTCATGCAGCAGGTGGAGGCCGGAAAGCTCGACCTCGATCAAGATGTAAATCGTTACCTTGATTTCGAAATTCCGCCGCGCGACGGCAAGCCGATTACCCTGCGTCATATCATGACGCACACTGCCGGCTTCGAGGAGTCCGTCCGCTATCTCATTTCACGGGACCCGGATGCCTTGATGCCGCTGGCGGAGTATGCGCGCATCGCCCTTCCGGAGCGCGTTTTCGCTCCGGGGACCACGCCGGCCTATTCCAACTATGCGACGGCTCTTGCTGCGTGCATCGTCGAGCGGGTCAGCGGGATGTCCTTCGACGATTATGTCGCAGACAAGATCTTCGCACCTCTTGACATGCAGTCCTCCACCTTTCGCCAGCCTTTGCCGGGCCGGCTTCGCGACCAGATGTCGAAGGGGTATATGGCGATCGGGCAGGATCCCAGCCCCTTTGAGATCGTAATTCCCGCCCCCGCAGGCAGCCTGTCCGCAAGCGGTGCCGACATGGGCCGGTTCATGATCGCCCACCTTCAAAATGGCGGCCCCCTGCTCGAACCCTCCACCGCTGCGCAGATGCACAATTACCGAGCGCCCAACATTGCCCCCCTCAACACGATGGCGCTTGGCTTCTACGAGCAGAGGCTCGGCAATACCCGGGCCATCGCCCATGGCGGCGATACCGAGGCGTTTCACAGCTATCTTTGGCTGTTCCCGGAATATGATACCGGTCTCTACATCTCCATGAACAGCCCGGGCAAAGCGGGAGCGGCGCAAGCGATACGCGCCGCGCTCGGCCATCGCTTCGCCGAACGCTATTTCCCGAGTACGCGCGACGATCAGCCTGTCGATCCGCAAATCGCAGCAGAACACGCGCGCATGCTCGCCGGAAGCTATACGATGAGCCGCGGGGCCTTCACCAACTTCCTGAGCTTGCTTCAGCTGCTCGGACCGAACGAGGTCGTCGTCGATGCCGATGGAAGGATTGCCCTTCCGTCACTAGACAATCTCAGTGCGGGCGCGCGCGACTGGGTAGAAATCGAACCATTCGTATGGCGCGATACCGTGACCGGCGAGCGTGTTGCGGCGCAGGTGGAG
The DNA here is from genome assembly GCF_000342165.1 of Pacificimonas flava. Classification (GTDB taxonomy): domain Bacteria; phylum Pseudomonadota; class Alphaproteobacteria; order Sphingomonadales; family Sphingomonadaceae; genus Pacificimonas; species Pacificimonas flava. Next base: position 1,925 of record NZ_AMRV01000022.1, on the reverse strand, counting down.
GACGGACGAGTCATCCGCTTCAGTATCGACACCATTTCACCCTTCACGGTGCTGTATCGCACGCCGACAGGGGCCGATCCGGCCTGGCTGATTCCCAGCCTCATAGCCGCCCTCGCGATCGTGGTCCTGGCGGCACTTGCCTGGCCGGTGCGGGCCATCGTTCGGCGCAGATTCGCTGCCGATTTCGCACTGAGCGGCAGGTCGCTATTGGCCTATCGGCTATCGCGCGCGTTTTCCTGGCTCGTCCTTTTGGCCGTAGCGGGCTGGGCCGCGATGATCATCGTCTTTTCCAGCGATATCGGCGCAATCGGCGGGCCGCTCGATTGGCTGATCCAGCTGTTGCGCACCCTGACGCCGCTCGCGTCGGTCGGCCTGCTGGTCACATCCGCCTGGCATCTGCTCGGCACGATCAGAGACGGGCGTCGCTGGACCATGCGGCTTGGCGCCGTGCTGCTGGTGCTTGCGGCACTGATCCTCACATGGATCACGTTCCGCTTTCACCTCTACGGTTATGGACTGGTCTATTGATGACAAAGGCGCCGCCTCAGTCCCTCATCCTCTCGCTGGCGATCGAAAAATTCCCCTATCACCGGCCATTCCGCATCACGGGCCATGTCTTCGAGAGGACCGAAGTGCTGGTCGCGCGGCTGAGCGACGGGACCCATTCCGGTCGCGGCGAGGGCGCCGGGGCCTATTATCTGGGCGAGGATGCCGCCAACATGAGAGCCCAGGCGGAAAGCGCTCGCGAAGCCGTCGAAGCCGGGGCGACGCGGCAGGAACTGCAATCCATTCTCCCGCCGGGCGGCGCGCGAAACGCGATCGACTGCGCGTATTGGGATCTTGAGGCGCGCCAGACGGGTCGTCCCGTCTGGCAGCTTGCGGGGCTGGAGTCACCGCGCCCGCTCCCTTCAACTCTGACGCTTGGCGCCGACACACCGAAGGCAATGGCGCAGGCGTCCCAAGGGATCGATCCTCTGGTTCCCATAAAGGTGAAGCTAACAGGTGAGGTTGAACTCGACATCGCTCGCTTGCGGGCACTGCGCGCGGCCCGTCCAGAAGCCTGGCTGGGGGTGGATGCAAATCAGGGCTACACGATCTCGACCTTGCCCCAGCTTCTGCCCGTACTCCTCGAATGCGGGGTCGCGCAATTGGAGCAGCCGTTGGCGCGCGGACGGGAAGCGGACCTGGACGGCTTTCAGCGGCCCTTGCCCTTCGTCGCCGACGAAAGCGCCCTTACGCTCGCCGATACGGATGCGCTTGTCGGCCGGTTCGACATGGTGAACATCAAGCTCGACAAGTGCGGAGGACTGACGGAGGGTCTGGCCATCGCGCACCATGCAAAACGTCTCGGCCTGGGCGTCATGGTCGGCAACATGATGGGATCAAGTCTGTCGATGGCGCCATCCTATATTCTCGGGCAGGTCTGCGACATCGTCGACCTCGATGGCCCTACGTTTCTGGCCAGGGACCGCACGCCCGGCGTCCGCTACGAGGCCGGCGTCGTTCATTGTGATCCGGCAGTGTGGGGATATCCCGAAGAGTGATATCCTAATCCGATTGACAATTCTCCAAATAGGACAAAGTATAGCAAATTAGAGAATCGGGGACGTGTACGGCTGGGCGAAATGCAAGCCGGCTATACGAGAGGGGAGAGATCAACGATGATCATGGGCTCTGTTCGCCTGACGGCCAGCACAGCGGCGCTCTGCACGGCCTTCACGGCCTCGTTATCGCTTGCGCAGGAGAACGCCTCTTCCGGTTCCGGCAACGAGCCGCTCTCCGAGCCAGGTGTCATCGTGGTGACCGCGCAAAAGCGCGAACAGAACCTGCAGGATGTGCCGATTTCGATCAGTGTCGTGGATGGCGACGTGCTGCAGGATCAAGGGGCCGTATCGCTGGCGGATTACGCCGGGAACGTACCAGGG
>NZ_AMRV01000021.1 GCF_000342165.1 Pacificimonas flava | reverse complement strand
CCATGGGACCATATCGGAGCATCGCACATCGCTCGCGGTTCTTCTACTAGCTCCTATACAGACTTTCGAAGTGAAGGATTGCGCTACGCCGCGTGGTCGTCTCCGTTGCTCTTCAAATCGCGGCCTTTTATCCATCGATAGAACCGACGCGATGGTCGCTTGGCCTCTTCGGGCGATGCAGTTCCCTGGTTCGCGGCAGCAACCCCTCCCCCGTGCGAGTAGACGATCTCGCCGCCAAGCCAGGCCTGAACAGCTAAGCCAGTCACAATCGCCCAAGCAAAGAGGAGATAGAAAAACGATGGTGAGCTTAGCGACCAGCGCCACGCGGCGGCAATGATGAGGGCTATCATCAGAATCAGGCCGGATTTGAGGTGGAGATGGACAAGTTCATGTGTCTCGCGCGCAAGTTCGTCGCGGTTCATGTCCCAATAGCCGGCCCCCGCCGCCAGGATCGCGCCCACGGCGGCAATCGCTATCGTCCAGTAGGCTAGGGGCGCGAGGGAAGGTACGCCAAACACCAATGCAGCCGTTTCGGCAAGCACCGAAACCACTCCTAGCGCGATGGGATAGTGAACGATCGCCGGATGAATGGGTGGCATCGAAATAGCCCTAGGTTGAACAAGGAAGGGAGGGTTGCATGCAGTCCATTCCGGCGTGCCCCTTGGTCTCGCTAATGATCGCCGGCCGATCCGAGCGTGGCATATTGTTCTTCGCTCATTTGCGGCATGTTCTTGACGAAAGCTGCGATATTCCAGAGTGCGCGATCCTCGTGCGACCCTCCAAAGGCAGGCATGCCCGACGCCTTGACGCCGTGTTTGACCAGCCAGAACACTTCTTCGTTCGACCAACTCTTCGCGGCGTTTGCCAGCGCTGGAGGATGGGGAAGCATACCGGAACTCCATTGCGCTCGTCCTTCGCCGACGCCCCCGTGACAGTGCGCGCACATGGCCTTGTAATCGCCCGCGCCGGCTTCAACCATCGCTTGCGTGAATTCTGGAGCGTTCAGGTTGCTCGCCCGGGTTTCGACAGAATTTGTCATCGAGGTGTCAAGCGCCCACTCCGTAATCGGGGTATGACGATCATCGGCAGCGACATTATACGCGCCCGTCAGCACGACGATTAGCGCGACCGCGCTGATGAGCAGCAAAGTGCCTAGGGTTCCGAGCCCAAGACCTTTATGGAAGCTGTTCATCATCAATCTCCAACGTCTGGCTACCTCTGGCGGATGACCGGTCTGCCCCCGTGAACGTGATCATTCGCCCCCGGGAATGCCGCGATCTATCCGTTGACGTAATTCTCCCCCTAGGGGCGAGATCAGTCTTCCGAAGCACTCTGTACTACCACTCGGCGCCTTCGAAACGGTCGGGCGAACGCAAATGCTCAAGGTGCGGTCAGCAAGAAATTCAAACCCATCAATGGCGGTCGAACTTATTCAACACGGCTTGACGATGAGGGTTCCGAAAGTTGCCTGCCGGACCGAGTACGGGTGCCCGAAAGCGAATGCGGAGCGGCTTCGTTCTCCCACGCATTAGAAAGCTAGGGCGAGACTTGACAATTATTCTTCGCGAAACCGCCGGGCGCGCTCGACGAAGTGCTCCATCTGGGTGGCAGCATGCAGGGTAAGCGGATGCGGCTTCGCATCGACACGCGGGGATATGAATTCCGCGATTTCTTCGATTGCTGCAAGCTGATCGGCGCTGGCCTTCGACAGAAGGCCGAGCACCATGTTCTCGAGCGCGATCACCCTGATGCGCAATTGGATGATCTCGGCATCGGAAAGCGGCGGAATATCCCATTTCTCGCAATCGGCAGCGAGCGCTTCCTGCGGCCCGCAGGGTAGAGCCCCGCCTTCGTCTTCCCAGCGCGTCAGCGCACCGGCTTTTCCCGTTTCCGACATATGCGGTTCCTTTCATACCCATCGAGGCGATCGTCTGCGCGCTGCTCACATAGCACAAAGCCATGCCGGGAAGCGTCTGGCACGGCGACAGCGAAGACGGTCAAACGGAACCCCGCGCCTCAGATTGGTCTTCACGCGGGGTCCTGAACGACCCCTTGGGGGCACCTGCGACCCGCAGGGCTTCGGGGGAAGGAGGGACCGTCCTTTCCTGATCTTGCTTTGTTCGTTGCGATGTCTTGCCGAGGATATCTCCTGAATAGCCGTGTCACCGGGAAACGCGCGCGATCACATGCCTTCCATGTCGTGATCAGCCATCGAGGACATGTCATGGCCCGCATGGGGATCGGCGGGCGAGATCGCCTCGCTCGCGGGCTGCGGGCGCGTCGGTGGCGCTGCGGGAGTGGCAGTTGCGCGTGATGCTGGAGAGGCAGCGCGCCGCGAGGCGGGTGTGGCGGCTTCATCTGCCGAAAGAGCATCCTGCCGGGCAGTCGCTGCCTCATCTTCGGAGGGAGAGGCTGCCGGATCGGCAAGACCCGCCTCGGGTGCCGTGCCAGCCGCCACCGCAGCTTCGCCCATAGGCGAAACCTCGGTGATCGGTGTGCTCTCCTGCGCCTCGTCGCAAGCAGCAAGAGCGGACATCAAGGGCGCGATCGCAAGAACCCCGATCGCTGCATTCAATCTGGAAGTACGCATGCTCTTCAACTCCTTCAGAGCCAGGAAATACCGAGGTGGTGCGGGCCATGCGCGAGCTCGCCGCCAAGGAAGCCCTGGATGAGAACGAGCGCCGCCATGGAGAATATCGACGCGCGCAACCATGCGCGGCTCTGGCTCGGCCTGCTCGCGAGATAGGTCATCGCGATACCGAGGACCGCGATCAGCATACCGTTCCATCGATGCACCTGCATGACGGTGTCGCCGCCGAACCACAGCCCGGTGTGAATCCATCCGAACAGGACTGCGACCACCGCGCCGATGGCCCCGCCGTAGACAAGCACGCGCACCGCACTTTCCAGGCCCGCTCCTTTCCGGCGCATCACGAACAATTCGGTGGCCGCAGCCATGAGAAACAAGGCGATCGGGAAATGGATCGTTGCCGGATGCAGCTTCTTCAGTACGGCCATGACGCCGGCTTCGCCCTCATTCGCATGGCCACCGGCCTCGTCATGACCTCCGCCCGCTTCATCGTGCGCGCCGGAGGATTCGCCAGCATCCGCAGTCTCGCCCATCTGCGCCATGGCCGCCTGGTCGTGCGCATCGCCATTGGTGGCAGCAGGCGCGGCGCTCGCCTCTTCGCCGTGTTTTTCGTCGCCATGAGCCTGAACGGGTCCGACGAAGAGCAGGCTTGCGGCGAGCAGCGCCAAAAATGAGGGGGCTTTCATGTCTCGTATGTCTCCCGACCCTGCAGTTAAAGTGCGACCTATGTGCCTGATACGCACGGCAGCCGCGTGCCCCTCACATTAATTTGATGGTATTGGCGCGACAGATGTGCGTCCGCCGTATCACGTCTGATGGCGGCACCATCGCGATCGTCGAACGCATTCGGCTCCTGGCCCGTTCGGCCTGGCGAACGGGGGTAAGGCGTTCGCCCACGCACATTAGCCCCATGGGCTCAGGCGAGCTTGCTCTTCTTTGCGCGGCGGCGCAGCCTCGGCATCCGGTTCGCCAGCAGGACGAAACCCGACAGGGCTATGATCGTGCCGCCAATACCGAACAGGAGCAGCCACCAACTGTTGATGCGATCGCGCTCGGTCCAATCCATGATGTGGAGGCCCCAGATGAAATCGAACAGGCGCCAAGTATCACTGCGCGCCGCCCCGAGCGTGCCGCTGGTGGCATCGATGTAGATGCGCGTCGAAGCCTCGTCGGCATAGGTGACCTGCCAGGCCGGAAAAGGCCCGTGAAACTCGGTCCCCACCGGTTCGTGAACGAGCCGCGCGCCTTCGATCGTCGTGCGCGGTCCGGTCCATGCGCGCAAGGCGATGGATTTTGCCGTCGCAGCCGAGATGGGTGAGAGATTGCGCCCCGTTACCGGATCGTGGAGGCTCACGCTACCGTCGACCTTTCGGATCTCGGTCACGGCATCGCCGTCGAGCGAACGTGTTGTCACCGCTGCAAGAGTACCGTCGTTTACGACCCAGGCCGGGAGCGGGGCATCGGCGGGCAGCGCCTCTTGTTCACGCGAAACGACATGTTCGGAGCGAACTTCTTCCAGGTCGAGAAACGACATGAGGGCACCGGTTCCCATCCACAAGAGGACCTGGACACCGACGAATATCGCCAACCATTTGTGGATCTTGCTGCCGAGCACATGCAGGCGCAGCTTCAGCGACGGGGTTGCCAACCGGTGCTACCTCTTCGAAAGCCGTAATCAGGTGCGCGGCGCGCGCGACGAGGAATGGTACTGGACGATTCTCCACCCGTCCGCGTCATGAGCAAGCACCGATGTCGCCACGCCGTCGCGCTCGATCATCCGGCCATCGCTAAGTTCGATGCGATAGCCATACGTCTCGTAACCATAGGCCATATGTCCCATCCGGGTGACGGTCAGCGTGGGGTCGGAGAAGGTAAAGCTCACGATCGCGTCGAGCTCGGGGCCCAGATGGTGCTCCATGTAGTTGGCGAAGCTTCCTTCGGCCTTGCCATTCTCGAAAATCGCCGAATCCTCGGCGAAGAGAGCCCGCATCGCCTGCGCGTCGCGTGCTTCAAGAGCGGTGCGATAGGCCTTGAGGGCCTCTTCCGCACCCGCGACATCGTCCGCCGAAGCGTCCATAACCTGCATCTGGTGGCCGGCATAGGATGAATGATCCATCTGCTGCGCGACTGCAGCCGTAGGTATCAGCGCAAGAGCGAGCGCGGTCGATGCGATCCGTGTTAGAGTATTGGTCATTTCATCAAAATCCTAAGATCGTGTTTCAGAACCAGAAACGTATGCCGACGACATAGTTGGTGACGCTCGGATCTTCGCCCGCGGCGCGGGCAAAATCGGCGCTGTCGCCTATTTTCCATTCCTGTTCGACGCCGATATACGGAGCGAACTCACGGGCGAATTCATAGCGGAGACGTACTCCCGCCTCGATCGTGTCGATCCCTGCGCCGATGCCAAGTTCGGGCACATCCTGCGCCGCCAGCGATATCTCTCCGCGCGGTTGAAGGATTAGGCGCTGGGTGATGCGCTGATCGAGTTCGACCTCCGCCGTGGCGGTGACATCGCCCTTATCCGACAGGAAGACATCCGCTTCGACCTCGAACAGATAAGGGGCGAGCCCCTGGATGCCGAGATCGAGATAGGTACGCGTCGGACCGGTCAGATCCTGCCGAACACCGGCCTGCAGATCGAACCAGGGACCGATCGCCTTGCCATAGAGCAGCGATATGTCGGCATCCTCGACACCCTCGCCGAACGCACCCTCGCCTTCGGATTCAACCCAGACGCGGTTGAGATCCCCGCCATACCAAGCCTTGAAATCCCACAGATATCCGTCCTCTCCTTCGCGCGCGCGGTATTCCAAGCGATCTCCGAAAATTCCGAGAAAGGTCTGACCGCCCTGTTCGCGGCGAAGCTGCTCTCGCGCCTCGCGCATCGCTTCGGCTCCCCAGATCGCGTCCGCCGCACGTGGGGGGCCGGAACCTGCAGCAGCAGGCGGCGGCGCTTCGGGTATCGGCATCGCCATAGATCCGTGATCCATGGCACCCATATCCATTTGCCCGTGGTCCATTCCGCCATGGTCCATGCCTTCCATCGACCCCTGATCCATCGGGGAACTGCCACCCTGACCATGGTCCATCTGGCTATGGTCCATGCCGTCCATTGAACCTTGGTCCATCGCCGAATTGCCGCTCTGACCATGATCCATCTGACCATGATCCATACCCTGCTGGTCCATGGAGCTGTGATCGACGGAAGTTGCGGGCTTGCCCGGTGGCTCGCACTGTCCTTCCGGCACCGCATGGCCCATGGCGCGGTGACGCTCGGCCTCTTTCTCGCATTCGGTTGCCGCGGATTCGCGATGCGAGGCATGATCGGAATGATCCTGTGCGAAGGCAGGGGTGCCGACGCCAGCGAGAACGCTTGTAGCGGTCAGGAGAACATGCATCTTCATGCGTTTTCTCCCGGCTTCGCGACTGTGACAACCTGAAACATGCCCATATGCATGTGATAGAGCAGGTGGCAATGAAATGCCCAGTCACCAACCTCGTCGGCGGTCAGATCGAAAGTGGCGCTTCCGCCTGGCTGGACGATTACAACGTGCTTTTGAGGCTGGAAGCCTTCCGGCGCCCCGTTCACCAGCTCGAAGAAGTGGCCATGCAGGTGAATGGGATGCGCCATCATCGTGTTGTTGACGAGCTTGACCCGCACGCGCTCGTTGTAAGCGAACCGGATGGGCTCATCGCTGACCGAACTGAACTTGGACCCATCGAAAGACCACATGTAGCGTTCCATGTTGCCTGTCAGGTGGATCTGCATCTGACGGGAGGGCGTACGCGGATCATCGTTGCGTTCGAGGGCAACCAGATCCTTGTAGGTCAGCACCTTGTGAGGAACCTTATCGAGGCCGATGCCCGGATCGCCCATCCGGTCGACCGGGTTCATCGAGACCATGTCGACACCCGGACCCACCTTTACGTCGGGCGGAAGCAAGGACGTATCGCGCATGCTCATCCCTTCCATGCTCATGCCGCCCATCGGTTCGGGCGCCGTCGTCTTGGCGGGGTTTGTCCCGCCGGCCATTCTGCCATGCCCCATGGCAGAATGGTCCATACCCTCCATCGCCCCCTGGTTCATGCCGCCGGAAGGGGCATTGTTACCGTGATCCATCCCGCCATGATCCATGCCGCTCATGCCCATGTCCGCCATGGTGAGCAGCGGCGCAGTGCGCAGCGGCGGAACCGCCGCGCGTGCGCCGGATCGGCTCGCCAGGGTCGCCACCGCCATGCCCGAGCGGTCCATGCTTTCCGCAACTATGGTCATGGCCTCGCCGCTAGGCTCGACCACGAAATCGTAGGTCTCGGCAGTGCCGATCTGGAACTCCTCGACTTCGACCGGGCGGACATTCTGTCCATCGGCACCGACAATAAATAGCTTTGCGCCGGGAATGCGGACGTTGAAAAAGCTCATCGCGCTCCCGTTGATGACACGGAAGCGGATCCGCTCGCCTGGATTGAACAGGAATTCGAGCCCCTCCTCGGGGCCATGTCCATTGGCAAGGTAGGTGTAGGTCGCGCCGGTGACATCCAGGATGTCGGTCGGCATCATGCGCATCTCGGCCCACATGCGCCGCTGCTCGCCGGTCAGCGGATAGTCATCGGTCCAGGTTCGCTGTTGATAATTGAAGTATCCCTCCCCTTTCTTCAGCTTTTCCATGATCGTGTGCGGATGCATGGGGGTGAACTCGCTGAGCAGGATCACATAATCGCGATCCGCTTGCACCGGATCGGATCCCGCCGGGTCGACCACGATCGGTCCGTAATGGCCCGCCTGCTCCTGGAGATCCGAATGCGAATGCCACCAATACGTGCCAGACTGTCGGAGAGGGGGTAGATCGTAGGTGAAGGTCTCGCCGGGCTTGATGCCGGGAAAGCTCACGCCGGGCACACCGTCGAACTGGAAGGGCACGAGCAACCCATGCCAGTGGATAGAACTGTCTTCATGTAGGGTGTTCGTGACATTGAGGCGAACGGGCTGCCCTTCCTTCAGTCGCACGAGTGGCCCTGGAACGCTGCCGTTCACGGCGACGCCGTGGCCCCGACGACCCTGAACGACGCGCGGACCCTCGCCGATGGTCAGATCGATGCTCGATCCGGACACTTCATCAAACCCCTGACGAATCACCCGGGAAGACAGGCTGCCGCCGCGTGCCCAAGCGGGCATCGCGAGGAGGCCGGCACCAGCGGTGCCCGCGCCAAGCAATTTTCGTCGACTGACAGCAATCATGAAGAAGCTCCTGAATTGACATTTACCGTTATTTACGCGCGCGCCCGTCCAACCCCTCAAAGTTTTTCGAAGCGCTCCTTCAGCCTGTTGCGCGCGCGGTATACGCGGGTTTCGATCGCCTTTTCGGTCGTTCCGAGAAGATCGGCCGCCTCGGCTTGGCTACGCCCCTCGATGGTCACGAGCACGAGGGCTTCGCGCAGCCTTACGGGCATTCGCGCGATCTCGGCCTGAACGAGATTGAGCTCTTCCCTGGAAACGGCCAGCGCTTCAGGTCCCGGAAGATCGTCGGCGACGGAGTGGAGTTCCTCATCGCCCGACAGTCCGAAAAAGTCCGCGACCTTGCGCCTGCGCAAACGGTCCCGGCAGCGGTTGAGAACGACAGTTGTCAGATAGGGTCCGATCGGCTTGTCCGGATCGAGCCTATGACGCGTCAGCCACACCGAAGCGAGACTGTCCTGAACGACCTCCTCGGCTTGAGAAGGGGAGGAAAGCATGCGTGTCGCGAGCGCGAGAAGCCGACCGGTTTCATGCTCGACGAGCTTGCTGAAAGCCCGCTTGTTTCCGGCCCTCGCCTGCGAGACAAGGGCCTCATCCGGATTGTCGCCGGCCCCCGACATAGCGCTTCAGTCGCGCGGGTCGCGGGTCAGGGCGTCGGAGACCTTGCGGTCGAACTGGCGTTGCTGCTCGGGTTCGAGAATTTCGCGCATATCGAAGACATGGCGCACAGTTGCCTTCTGCAGATCGCCCATGCGCGCATGCACCTCGTCGATCGCGGCCGAGACCTCGGGGCCGTACTCATGTTCGTTTTCCATCGCCTGGGCGAGCCGGGCATTGGCGGCGCGCGCCGATCCTTCGAGCCGTGCCCTTTCGACCGCGAAACGGGCCTCGAGCGCATCGAGACGCTGCTCCTGGTCGGCCGTCAGGGTGAGCTCGTCGTGCACGAAATCGTGGAGGCCGGAGCCGGCCTCGTGATTGGCCCAGCGGTCCGCGGCAATCGCGCCGAGGCAGCCTGCGAGTGCTGCGAGAAGCACCGCGAGAACGATATGCGTCGTCTTCAAACCTTATTGCTCCACATGGAGAAGCGCCGATGGGGACAGCTGTTCGCCGAGGACCAGACTCTCGCCAAATGACGCGGAAGACGTGCCATAGCCCCCGGGCCAACCGCTCGTTCCGGCGCCAGCTCCAAGCCCGACGACGAACAGACCGACGAACAGAGCCGTCCGGCGGCGTCGGTCGGCGATTTCGCCAAGCTGTCCGGCGCGCTGCCAAACGCCATCCATGAAGTCGGCGGGGACCTCGCTGGTGCCGGTGGCGGAAAGGGTTCCGAGCACCGCATCAAGAGAGTGATTGTCACGCATCCGAAAAACTCCTGTGGGTTGCACGTGTCCTATACGCGCTCGCCTGCACAATCCCTTAAACTTCTTTTTTTGAGGGAATGTCCACCACCATACGTAATCGAGACGGGTCTGTCAGAATCGGGTCGAACCCGGGATGAATGGAAACCAACTCGTGAGCAATATCACCGCACCTGAAGATCACGGCGAATTTACGCCTCTTCTTGGCAAGAGCTTTCTGACGCCGCTTTACGACCGGGCGATCGGTCTGTTCACCCGCGAACATCTCTGGCGCCAAAGGATTGTCGAAGAGCTGCACCTTGTCCCCGGCGACCGGGTGATCGATGTTGGCAGCGGAACCGGCACTCTTCTCAAGGCCTTGATGACGGATTGTCCGGAAGCGGGTCTGATCGGTGTCGAACCCGACCCGGATGCGCTCGCGCTTGCGCGGCGCAAGTTTGGCGCGGGAGCCGATCTCGTGAAATGGCACAATGGCTTTCTCGAAAGCCTCAAGCTACCCGCAGGGTGGCAGCCGAACAAGATCGTCAGCAGCCTCGTCCTGCACCAGGTCCCCTTGCGCAAGAAGCAGACAATCCTGGAAACCATCGAAAGCTTGCTCGTGCCAGGCGGAACCGTGTTGATCTCCGATTATATGAAGCAGGATAGCCCACTCATGCGGAGCCTCTTCCGGGCGACCGTCCAGTCTCTTGACGGCATAAGCGACACGCAGCCCAGCGCCGACGGCGAAGTCGAAAAACTGTTCGCCGAAATCTTCACCGAGCCATGCCTGCTCCAACGGTTCCCGACGGCAACCGGGACGATCTCGCTATGGCGCGGATACAAGAAAGGAATTGCACAATGAATTTGAAAAAGCCTTCGCTGCTCCGGCGATCGATTAGCGGCGCGGCCTTGCTCGTGCTGGCAGCCTGTTCGAACGTGGCTCAGGCAGCGACCTATACGATGTTCCGGGATCCAGGATGTGGGTGCTGTCTCAACTGGGCAGGCCATGTCGAAGACGGGATGAACACGAAGGTGGCATCGGTCGACAGCAACGACATGGCGGCGATCAAGACCGCGCGGGGCGTACCCCAAGAGTTATGGTCATGCCATACGATGGAGGTCGATGGATACATCATCGAAGGTCACGTGCCTGCAGAAGCCGTCGCCAAGCTTTTGCGCGAACGGCCCGCCGGCGTTGCCGGCCTCGCGGTTCCGGGAATGCCTCTGGGATCGCCCGGCATGGAGGCCGGAAACCGGATCCAGCCTTACGACGTCATCGCCTTTGGCCCAACCGGACAGAGCGTCTTCGCGTCCTTTCCGTAAGGGGGTGAAGCCACTCCATGCGTCGGCATGAAAGGTTGCAGGCGATGAGGACTAATTGCGGGAAGCGACACAGAAGCCTGTCGAACTTCTCGCCGGGTCCGGGCTGGCTGCCCCCACAGTCCCGGACCCTTCCAATTTGTATGATTGCAGCACGCACGAAATAGGAGAAATGCGATAGTCAAAAGCTCGGTCAGAAATGCTGGATCTTTTTAAGGGGTGAACCTCTGCCCAACGTACTGCTTGTCGTGATGCTTCTCGGACGGGATGACATAGACAGGGGAAAGACTTGCAGACAGATGGCGACGATCAACATAGCGAGAATGCGGGCTCGATAACGTTGCTGGGCGGTGTCGCGATGGGGACCGGCGTCATGATTGGCGCAGGTATCTTCGCACTGACCGGCCAGATTGCCGAACTGGCTGGACCGTTATTTCCGCTTTCTTTCATAGTCGGCGCGCTGGTTACCTCGCTTGCCGCCTACAGCTACATCAAGATGTCGAACCGCTGGCCCTCCTCTGGCGGCATCGCGATGATCCTTCAGAAGGCTTACGGACCGGGCGTCGTTGCAGCATCGGCATCGCTCCTGATGGCGCTGTCGATGGTCATCAACGAAAGCCTGGTCGCTCGGACCTTCGCGACCTATGCCTTGCGGCCCTTTGGGCTCGAAAGCAGCGGCATTCTGGTCTCCGTCGCGGCACTGGCCCTCATCGTTTTCGCCTATTTCGTGAATGCTGCCGGCAACAAATCGGTCAGCGGGTTTTCGCTCATTATGTCGGCAATCAAGATCGGCGGCATCGCCCTGTTCGCAATTGCGGCGATCTGGGCCACCGGATTTTCAGGCGGTGCCTTCGCAGAGCCGGTCGCGCTTTCGGGCCTCGACGCGTTGCTCGCTTCGGTCGCTTTCTCGATCCTCGCTTTCAAGGGTTTCACCACCATCACCAACAGCGGCGGCGAAATCATCGATCCGCATCGGAATGTCGGCAGAACCATTATCATTTCGATCGCAGTATGCGTGGTCGTCTACCTTCTCGTCGCGGTGGCGGTCGGCGCCAGCCTCAGCACTTCAGAAATAGCCGAGGCGCGCGATTACTCTCTTGCGGCAGCTGCGCGCCCCGCGCTCGGAGAGCTTGGCTTCTATTTCACAGTCGCAATCGCGATCGCAGCCACGACCTCGGGTGTCATCGCCAGTGTTTTCGCCGTTTCGCGAATGCTGACGATGCTGACCGAGATGAAGATGATCCCGCATAGCCATTTCGGCATGAGCGGACCGATCCGCAGTCACATGCTGGTCTATACCGTAGTGATTGCCGGCACGCTCGCGGTCCTGTTCGATCTGTCGCGGATCGCTTCGCTCGGAGCATTTTTCTATCTCGTAATGGACATGCTTGTGCATTGGGGCGTGCTGCGCGGTTTGCGGGAAGAGATCGGTGCGCGTGCCTGGGTGCTATGGTCGGCACTCGTGGCGGACAGCGTAGTCCTGACAGCTTTTGCCTTCGCCAAGCTCAAAACCGACCCTGCGGTCGTCGCCTATGCGGTCGCAGGCATTGCCGCCGTTTTCATCGCCGAATGGTTCTATTTGTCCAGGCGTTCGCAAGCGATGGACTCCGCTTCAGAAAGACCGGCGGAAGAGAGGCGGTGACCCCGTTAGTAGAACACGAGCGCAAAGGCAGCGACCAAAAGCCGACGAGGATCGAGGCGCCAAGTTCGCGGATCAAAAGAAATTCAAGACGGAGCATATCGTGACGACTAAAACTGCCACCGTTTACCGAATGGTCATGCCGGACCACGTTTGTCCGTATGGATTGAAAACGGTCGATTTGCTCAAACGCGAAGGTTTCGAGGTGGACGACCACCATTTGAAAACGCGCGAGGAGACCGATGCGTTCAAAGAGCAGCATGGGGTAGAAACCACCCCCCAAACCTTCATCGGCGGGAAGCGCATCGGAGGTTACGACGATGTCCGTGAGCATGTCGGCAAGAAAAGAACGCAAGCCGGTGATGACGAGACCAGCTACCAGCCCGTCATTGCCATTTTCGGCGTCGCTTTCCTCCTGGGTCTGGCAATTAGCTGGTACGTTTTCGACACGATTTTCACGGTGGAAGCGGTCGAATGGTTTGTCAGCCTATCGATGGCCTTGCTCGCGATCCAGAAGTTGCAGGACGTGCGCAGCTTCTCGACCATGTTCCTCAACTACGATCTGCTGGCGCGACGCTGGGTACGATATGGATTTCTATATCCGTTCGGTGAGGGTTTGGCTGGAATATTAATGGTCGCGCACGCGCTTCCGATCGTCTCGGTTCCGGTATCGCTGTTCATAGGGACGGTCGGCGCGGTCAGCGTGTTCAAGGCGGTCTACATCGACAAGCGCGAGTTGAAATGCGCTTGCGTCGGCGGAGGCAGCAACGTGCCGCTCGGCTTCGTATCGTTGACCGAGAACCTGTTCATGATCGGTATGGGTCTTTGGATGGGTGCCAAGGCCCTGGGTTGGGTCTCGCTATGATTTGGGCACTGCTTCTCGGTTTCGCGCTGTTCGCGATCTCTCTCTACTTCCACATGTTGATGCTGCGCGGGGCGAAAGCCGTTTCTCCGCCAGGCAAGGACCCACGCCATTTCCGGCTGCTTGCAGGCTCCAGCCTCGTTCTTCTCAGCCATCTGGTCATCGCCGGCATATTCGCGGGCGGAATGTATCTCGCTTCCGTCTGGGGCCTTGGCGGGCTCGAGAAGGACGTCATCAACAGCTGGATGGATTATTACTACTTCGCGCTGATCACGATCTCGACGGTCGGTCTCGGCGATATTCTGCCCGCCGGGCACATGCGCGCCATTTCCGGCATCGCCGCCCTTACCGGGTTCCTGATGATCAGTTGCACCGCCCAATATGTCTATCAAACCATGAGCGAAAAGGAGAATTGATATGGCTGAAGCTAGGCACGATGCACACGAAAAAGGTGGAGGGGGCGGCAACTACTGGCGGTTCATGGCAATGGTATCGACCTCGACCGTGATCATGTTCTTCCTGATGTATGCCAACAGCTTCGACATGGACGACGTTTTCTGGAGCGAGACGCGCTTCTGGATGATGTTCGTCATGGGCGCGATGATGATGGTGGTCATGCTTCTCTTCATGTGGGGCATGTACAAGGACCGGACCAAGAACTTCATCATCCTGGGTGTCGGAGCCGTCGTCTTCGCGCTCGCGCTATGGCTCGTACGCAGCCAGACCACGGTGGACGATACCGAATACATGGCCGCGATGATCCCGCACCACTCGATCGCGATCATGACTAGCGAGAGGGCGAGCCTGAAGGATCCGCGGGTTCGCGAACTCGCGCAGGCCATCATCGTCGCGCAGCGGCGCGAGATCGCCGAGATGAAATATCTCATCCAGGACATCGAGGAAAACGGTCCGCGCACCGAAGAACGCCTGCCCGAGGAGATGCAGCAATGAACAAGATCGCAATCCTGACGCTTGCAGCCCTCCCTCTGGCGGCCTGCAATACCAACACCGCGATCGGTAATGACCGCGAAGCACAGCTCGATCCTCCGGCAACGGCGGCGCCGATAGAGAGTGCTGCGAGCGCTCTTGCCAATCTCAGCCCCGGCCTCATGCTGCCCGAGACCATGAGCGACGCGGACCTCACCGCGCTGGGAGCCGAGAACACGTGCCAGTTTCGCCTGACAGAGGTCGCGTTTCCGTCGTTCGTCTACGACAACAGCGGTCGCGGGGCGATCAAGATCAATGGCAAACTGATCCCCGTGACGGCAAGCGGCTCGGAAGAGTATGCGGATGGTGAGCTTCGTATCCGCACGCGCCTTCTCGATGACGAAGGAGACGCGGGCCTGCAGATGCAGGAGCTCATCGTCGCCGGCCCCCGGATGAAGGACGAGTTCGGGTTCTGGGGGTACACGACCTGCGGCAACAGCGAAGCGTGAACACGAGCGAGCGGGCGCCAGCGTGCGTCGGTGCCCGCTCCATGATCATGATCGGCCCGGCACGCGCGGCCGAATTTATAATGAGGTGCTACAGTGGAAGCTGAGCCTGTGAGCGATGCAGCCCCCCTTGCGGTCTTCGGTGCCGGAGGAAAGACCGGCACGGAAATATTACGCCATGCGGTTCGCAAGGGCATGGAGGTTCGAGCCTTCGAGCACACCTTGCCCGAACCATCGGACCGGGTCGACAACGTCGAGTACCTCCAGTGCGATGTACTCAATGACGACTTCAGCAGCGAGCTCGAAGGTTGCCGTGCTGTTATTTCCGCACTCGGTATAGGGTTTAGTCCATCTACGGCGATCGATCCGCCTCCGCTTTATACGGAGGGAACCCGCAAGCTGGTGGAAGCGATGTCGACGACCGGCATTTCCCGGATCGTCGTGATATCGGCGGCGTTTGTAGAGCCGCAGCCCAGCGTTCCTGCATGGTTCGAGCTCACAGCAAGACTAGCCTTGCACAATATTCTCGAACAGATGCGCGCCATGGAAGATCTTCTGGAGCGCGCGAAAGGCCTGAAATGGACGGCTGCGCGACCGGGCTGGCTCCTCGACGAACCCTATACGGGTGAAGCCGTCATTACCGACGAGCGCCTTGCCCAAGATTGCTTTCGCTGCAGGCACGCCGACCTCGCGGCAGCGATGCTCGAATTCGTCTGCGAGAACACCTGGGTCAACGCTAAACCCGCTATCGCCCGGCCAGAAGAAGACCGCTTCGAGAACGTCTCGGCGCTCAAGGCCGAACTCGGGATCGACTAGATCGATGCGGACTTGCGGAAACATTCCAACAACGAGGTAAGATATGCTGCTTGAGAAGATAAAGACCCCCGGCCTTTCGCACCTTTCCTATCTGATCGGTTCGCAGGGCAAGGCAGCGGTCATCGATCCGCGCCGCGACTGCGAGATATATCTCGAGCGAGCCCGCGCCGAAGGGCTGGAGATCACGCATATCTTCGAAACGCACAGGAATGAGGATCTCATCACGGGATCGCCGGTACTGGCCAAAATGACCGGCGCCCGGGTTCTGCACGGTCCAAACCCTGCGGATGAGGTTGTGTTCGCCGACACCGCGCGAGAGGGCGATGTTTTCGAGATCGGTAAGATCAGGGTCGAAGTGCTCGAAACCCCCGGTCACACCGACGATCATCTCGCCTTCGTCTTTCACGACGACGATTATCCCGAAGGACCGGTCGGCGTGTTCACCGGCGATGCGCTCTTCGTGGGCGACGTCGGCCGAACCGATTTCTATCCCGAGCGCGCGCGGGAGGTCGCGGGCCTCCTGTACGATTCATTGCAAAAGATTTGCGCTCTGGGTGACCAGACGATCATATACCCGGCGCACGGTGCCGGATCAGTTTGCGGGTCCGAAATGGCAGACCGGGAATTCTCGACAATCGGCCATGAGCGGCGCAATAACCCGCGGCTGCGCATTGCTGACCGCGACGAGTTCATCAAGGCGAAGGTAGAAGAGCATCATTACCAGCCACCTTATTTTCGGCTAATGGAGCGGCTCAATCTCGAAGGCGTCAATGCCGCGCCGCGAGTCATGCGGCCAAGGCATCTGGGGCTGGAAGACCTCGGCGAGAGCGGCGCCGATCACCTGGTCGATGTACGCGAGCCGCTCGCCTATGCCGCGGGTCATATGCAGGGTGCCGTGTGCCTTCCAGTGGGAATGATACCCGCCTTTGCCGGGTGGTTCATCAGCGAAGGCGACACGATAGCCCTAATCGCTTCCGAAGAAGACGAGCTCGCTCAAGCTATGGCGCATTTGGTGCGCATTGGTCTCGATAATATTGTCGGCGGCTATGTCGGCGTGATCCCAGCCGCCGCACAGGGCAAAGCGATGCAAAGTATTGCCATGATCGACACCGAGGAAGTCGCACGCAGGCTCGCTGAGGACAGCGAAGATTGGACCTTGCTCGACGTGCGCGCCCTTGACGAACGGCAGCAAGGCAGCATCGATGAATCCGAACATGTCTATGTCGGCGAGCTCAACACCCGCTGGAAAGAGCTCGATCGCGACCGTCATTACACTTTGATGTGCGCCAGCGGCATGAGGGCGAGCGTAGCAGCGGGCTGGCTCGCAAGCCAAGGCTTCAAACACCTCGACGTCTATCTGGGCTCCATGGGCGCATGGACAAACGCGCAGGGCTAAAAAGCTGGAAAACCTCGAAAATGGCCAACCCGCGATCCCTTCAGGGCCGTGCGCGAAAGCTGTTTGGCCTACCGGAAGACACGCTGGTCTATCCTGCGCTTGATTGTGCAGGGGGCGCGTCTCGACGATCATACAGGCAGGCAAACGCAACCCCCGCTTGAATGGCGATGTCTCACCTTTTCGAATTTCAGCAGATCAGGGCCGTGCTGGACCTGCCCTACCTTGAAAAAATCGACGTGGCCGTGCCTACCAATC
>NZ_AMRV01000020.1 GCF_000342165.1 Pacificimonas flava | reverse complement strand
GATTCAGTGAGGACATGAAGATGAGAGAGCTATTTGGCTAGCGGAAGACCAGATGGAGGGGCTGCGGCTATGACGCAGTCTGATTGGAAGATGCTTTTCACGCGAAGAGGAAGCTTCGATACTTCCCTGATCGCAGGTCGTAATTCGAGCCAGTCAGATGCAACAAGCGCTGCTACCGATGTCGTAGCCGCAATGAGAGCACGTCAGGATGTGTTTAGGATCGGCGCGTTATCACCCCCTCGCCTGCACGCTATCCACCCTCTTCTTCACTATTGTTGGAGGGGATCGTGATCGTCTGCCGCTGAGCGTAAATTATCATCATGGGGATGTTTATGAGCTTTGTGATGTGTTTGGCGTCAGACTGATCCTTGTGCTGCCAAGGTCGGCGCCCGTTCCCTTCTGGAAATTTGTTTTCCAAGTTAATTGGTTAAGAGGATGTTTGAAGGTTAAGCGATCGGGCAAGTCCTCAGATTCCGCTTAAACCTTGCGAGTCGCGTCGCCTGGGCCGTTCCTAAAGTGTCGAGATATTGTTCCCGAAGTGTCGGCTAGGTCGTTCCCGAAGTGTCGACGATACGTTCCCGAAGGTACGAAGTGCGTTCCCGAAAGTACGATACTCGCTGAGAGTTGTGGAAAACGGAGCCACATTTGAATCAGTTTGCAGTATGACCCCCTAAGCGACGTTCAAAAGGTGCGTGCATTCACGATCTGATCGATGGTGGCCCGCCGGCTTCGATCTAAGCACGACACTTCAGGAACGGTTGGCGCCGAAATGTCCTCACCGACGGTTAAGCTCGTGGCGGTGCTTTTTGTCGTGGCGCCGGACGAAGCCAATAAAGGCTTTTTGCCAGTCTACAGGGGTACGCGCCTCGTCTGCGTCCACCCACCTCTTATAGTCCTCGTGAAGGGTATGCAGATCCCAGCCTGGACATTCTCGCCTTAGGAAGTCGATGGTTTCATCAGTAAGAAACCCGGCTGTCGCTCGATTGGAAAGACCGACGATTGCCCTCCTTGCCATAGAACGAGCATTCGCGGCCTCTTTAGCGGCCACGGGCTTAGCTTCGGTTCTAGGAGGGCTGGCACCGTCTTCCCTGCTCTTTGGACCAGCTTTCTTGGAGCTCGTCTGAGCCACACTACCAAGTTGGGCGCGACCCCCCTGCCCTTTTGGTTCATTCGTTGGTACCGCGTCGCGGCGGATCATCCGCACCAAGGGATCGCCTTTGGATGCTGCTTGCTCCATCTTCAGCTGGTACCCCGGCAGGCTATTGCTCTCAACGATCTTATTAATTTCAAACTTGAAGCGCCGGTACTGCCCTTCTGAACCGGATTTCTCAAAGAGAGTCGGAAGGGCGATTGCAAACCCCCCTGCCCCGGCGCCGCCTGCATGCTTACGCGCTACCTTGTAGAGCCATCGCTCTCGGCCGCCCGTCAGATCGAAGTAAGCTCGGTCAATAGCAAGAACGCCGCCTTGCATAATGACGCCCTCGTAGAACCAGTTCGACAGCTCAAGCGTCATGCCTCGGGAGCGTTCGGTTCGCTCGTCGACCAGCTGTGTCCAGCCATCAAGCCAGCTGAATGTGGCTTCCCGCCTGTGCTCGGCACGGATGTTCGTCTTGACTGTTGTTGAGACGAGACGGTCGAGTGCACCTCCCAGGAGTTCGTAAGCCCGGCCCGTTGTTGGCCTGCCGATCGACCGAAGAATGTCGTACGGCATCACGTTCAATTTACGGGGGATGTCATTTACACCGCGGCGCTGCATATCTGCGAGAACGCTGGCGCAATAGATGAGGATGTCCGCGTCCCAGATGGTGGCGATCCCATAATCGGGATTCGCAGAGACGTGGACCCACAGTTTGCCGTTGGGCGAAGTGTAGTCGATGGGCTTCACGCGCTTGGACTTCGAAAGAGAGAAGAACGGGCGCTCCATCATCTCACGCTGATCGCGAAAGCTCAGATCAGCGATATAGGGAAGGAACAGGTCGAACTGCGATGAGATTGACTGTTTTGGTCTATCGCTCATGGCCGTTTCCCTGGGGAAATGGCCACACCGACACCCAGTGTTTCCCCGGGGAAACACTCAGGGACAGCGCCTGCGTTTCCCCGGGGAAACACCATTCTACAACGAGGTCGAAGACTGCGGTATCGTTGCGAGGCCGATCGAATTTCACAAAAACCATCCGTCATAATTGGGCGCTCGTATGGTTTCCCCCAGGCACACGCACGCGGCCGCAAACGGCGTTTCCCACCTGTCCGCGGTTCCCGAAAAGCCGAGACATCTCGTTATCCTTTGTTATCGGGCCAGAGGCCTACCGGCCTCCTTGAGCTTTCCGAGAGCGGTTCTCAGGGCTTGAGCCAATTCTGCCTCGCTTGCGCCAGATCCCGCATGAAGCCGTACAGTTACGCCCTGGCGGTTCTGGGAAAGAACACTGAGGGCAGGGTGCCCATGCTTAGATGGCACAATAACCTTCCAAGCGGAGTCGTCGTCTTGTTCGGCGCCAGCCGTGAGCAGGCGTCGGATGACCTCTGGGGCGGGTATCGGGGACTGTCCGCTTTCTTTTAGCGCCTGCTGTTCCTCCGCCAGTCGCCGTGCTTCACCCTGTATGAACGGTTCGCGGATCTCGTCGGCGACTGCCTGAGCGAGTGGGTAGGCGGGTTTCAAATTTATGTCGGCCGGCGAGGCAAAAGCGGCGATCACCCAATCTGGCAAGGCGGCGACCTTGAGCATCTTCGAAAGCCAACCTTTCGAAATACGAAGGCGCTCGGCCATGCCCGTTACACTGCCATTGTAGTGCGCAATGAGGGCTGCAGCATAGTTCTGGGCGCGCTCAAGATCGCTAACGTCCTTCCGGGCGCGGTTCTCGATATCTGCGAGGCGGAAGGATGCTTCGTCGTCGAGTTCATGAACTTCGGCGAGAAGTCTCATGTCCGGATAGGAGTGCTTCCGAAGCCAACTGATTGCAAAATGACGGCGAGTGCCGGCGATCACTTCATAATCGACACTTCGGGAACCAGTCGGCCGCCTGACGATGACGGGTACCTTCTGGCCGCCCTCGGAGATGATCGAGTCGATCAGGTCCCTGGTGTTCTCCTTGGTGAGTTGATCGTAACGGCGAGCATTGCCTTCCCACACGCCGACGTTAGCCGGATCGAGCATAAGCTGGGTGACTTGGCGTACCTCACCAGATGCCACGCGGCTAAGCGCGCTTTCGCGGCTGAGCAAGGTCATGGCGCCTCGGCGGTCCCTAGCATGAGGCTCGGGCGAGCTGCTTGGTTGCTGTTCCTTCTCGGTTTCAGGCGAGGGCGGAGCGTCCTCTTCCTCCTTCAGAAGGTCGGCGAGATAGTCTTTCTGTTTAGCCATGCTGAAACCCGCTGCACAAAAATGAAGAGAAGCCGAAGCCTTCACCAAAACCGGTGTTTCCCCGGGGAAACACGAAGCATGCATCAGGCCGCTTCATTGACTATGTCCTCCTCGCTCGCCGGGACCGCGATCCCCCAGGAACGGCGGACGAGTTGCTCGATCTGAGAGAGCGCCTCATTCAAATTCGCTTTGCTGCGTTTGTGCGTCCGGGCTGTCCCAATCGGCCTTTCCAGTTCGTAGACTGTCATCATCCGGAGTGCGGCGTGACTAATTTCCGCCGATTCTAAAATAGAGACCGGGAGCAGGGCCGGCCCAAATGCCTGCTGCATGATCTGCTGCATCATCGCATGGCTGGGGTCATTCGCGTCAAATTTCGAACACAGAAGACGAACGAAATCATAGCGTACATGAATGCCGGCATCAGCGAGCTGCTGGGACACCTGTTCCATCATCGAGAGGAATTGCACCGTCGAACAGAAATCCGGAGTGGTGGCTGCTAGCGGTACGAGCAGTGCTGACGCGGCCTGCATGACGGCAAGACTGATCGTGCCGAGGGCGGGGGGGGGGTCAAGCAGCACGACGTCATATTCTCGCGCAAGATCCTCAAGGCCAGCCTTCAGCTTGCGGAAGCGGGCAGCAAGGACACTGCCACCACCAGCGCCGCTAGCCGCAAGCTCATACTCGACGTCAAAAAGTTCAAGGTTTGAAGGGATGAGGTCGACATTGGGCCACGGGGTCTTCTTCACTGCATAAAGAAGGTCTTTCTGCGTCGGGTCGATCGACAGGTAAGGATAGAGGGTTTCATCCCTGCTGATATTGAAATGCGGATTGAACCCAAACAGAGTTGTAGTCGTCGCCTGACTATCGCAATCGACAACTAGGACCCTGTATCCTTGGACCGCCAGATAATGCGCTAGGTGCGTCGTAACGGTCGACTTTCCCACACCGCCCTTAAAATTCTGAACGGCGATCAGAACCGGGGGATCGGCGGGGCCCCGTTTGGGCGAAGCATCCAGCACCTCGCGCATGTTAAGGAGGTCAGCCACTGTATAGCCCAGCCTCCGTCCGTTGTCTGAAGCTGGGGCAGGGGGCAGACGCCCATCCTCCTCAGCCA
This sequence comes from Pacificimonas flava, assembly GCF_000342165.1. GTDB lineage: Bacteria > Pseudomonadota > Alphaproteobacteria > Sphingomonadales > Sphingomonadaceae > Pacificimonas > Pacificimonas flava. The sequence continues at coordinate 18,941 of NZ_AMRV01000020.1, read as the reverse complement.
TTCTGATCCGGTTGGTCGAGCAGTTGAGCAGCTGTGCCGCTTCAGCAATGCCATAGCGCACGCTTAGACCTTTGCGCGCTTCAGGCAGAAAGGCTTTCTTCCGAAGCCGTTCAACCATACGCTCGCCCGCTTCCGCCAGATCGGCGATCGTGTCGTCTCTTGAATGCATTCGGAGGCTCCCTGCGGAATTTGAAGCTTTGTTGTGCAATATCAATAAAAGTTCGTTCACGGAAGTGACGATCATCTGACGTACTTCCCGCCTTTTGAGAGCTGCTGGTGAGGGACAAGCCGCGGAGTTGAGCGTGGCGGACTAGGGAAGCTTACAGCCGTCAAAACTCGTCGAGTTCCCGTTGGTTTAGAAAAGGGACCTTTAAAGGTGAGTTTGCGCTGAGTTGTGTAGCTTTCAAACGCCTTGAGAGTTCGGTGGCAAAATGCCACCTTGCGAGGAGGAGGCAGCACAATGGCGCAGTCAGTGAAAATCAGCGACGAGGTCATGAAGATCGTTCGCCGCGAGTCAGAACTTCAAAGCCGCTCAGTTGCGGGCCAGATCACCTACTGGCTGCGTATTGGCCGAGTGATTGAGAGGTCCGGGCACTTCGATCATGCGCGTCTCTCGGCGGCGCTCACTGGCGAGCTTGAGACCCGAGACCTCGGCGAAGAAGAAAAAGACGTTTGGCTAGACGCATTTGTGGGGAAGATGGGGCAGCCGGCGCCAAGCGAGGAGGCGTTTTTCGAGAAGCGGCGCCGACTTGGGCAGGGCGTGGGTCTCGATGACTCCGGCAAGCTGGTCTATGAGCACGAACCTGCGGCCGCGTGAGGCCTACGATGATTGTGCTTGCCGGGCCGAACGGGGCCGGCAAATCTACGCTTTACGCTACGCGCGTAGCTCCGACCTTTGCAGGACCATTCATAAACGCTGACATCATTCAACGGGATGAGATGGGCAACGCGTCACCGGAGGCCTCGTATGAAGCTGCCCGAATTGCCTCGTCGCGCCGCGACGAATTCATCGCCGAGGGCAGGGATTTCGTAACTGAAACCGTCTTCTCTCACTCCTCGAAGCTCGATCTGATCGACAAAGCCCGGTCGAACGGCTTTACCGTAGTGGTAATGCACGTGGGTGTGAACTCGCCGGACTTATCGGTCGAGCGGGTTAAAGCGAGGGTAGGGGAGGGGGGACACGCCGTTCCCGAAGAGAAGATTCGTGCTCGATATGGCCGCAATGCGTCGATCATTCGGGAGGCAGTTCTCAAGGTTAATCGCGCCATCGTCTTCGACAACTCCCGCCTCAACCGACCGCCAATGCATTGTCTTACGTTCTCAAATGGCCGGCTTACCTTTGCAATGGCACGTCTCCCCGCCTGGATCCGGTCAGCCTATCAGGCCGACCTTCGCATTCGATAAAAACATCGAGCAGGATCTGTCCCGACGTACAATGGACGGAGAGTTTATGAATTCTGTCCTGCACGGGGCAGTGCAAAAAGACGACATACGCCTCCAGTTACCGCCGGGATCAGCAGAAGGGGGAACGCAAGACATAGAAGGACCGCGCCGCCGGCTGGAGCCAACGACACGATCCTTTACTATCATAGATTCGTGCGGTCTGCCCTATGAAGCAAGCGGGAGCGGAACGGTGCACCACTCCAACCATGCAATCCGAAGCTCCACGTCCAGCTGCCTGTGCAGGTCGTAATCGATCGCATGGTAGCCAAAGCTGTCAGCTTTTCGGCTGGCGACGAGGAGATGCATGTGCGGAGGCGTATCACCTTGGGGTACATGAAGCGCCAGATCAGCGACTGCATTTCGCGGGAGGCATCGCTGTACGAGGGTGGAGCAGCCGTCCAGCCATTCACCTGGGGTAGCGCCTTCAGGAAGATCGCCGACAACATGCCAGGCCCGGATGTCTTCCGGATTGGCTGTCGCCTCCGAGACCTCGTCAGCCTTCTTCCAGCGCAGGTAGGTCGACCTTGTCCACTCTGGTTCATCCGAGGGGAGGAAAGGTTTAACAGCGAGAAGGTCGTCTCTTCGCTTTACGAAATCGATAGCGTCCATTCCACTCAGCTCGAACCGGGTGCGGCGGATATAGGCAGCAGCCGACAGGGCTGTTTTCGAACTATCTAAGGAAGCGGGAGAACCCCGCCACTGGATCGACACCGGGCGGCAGACGAACGGCTTCCGCGTGCCCAGGCCGCTCACCAGTTGATCTCCAGAAAGTCGGCGTCTCCGAGCACGTCACCGCCACCGTGCATCCTGGGGGGATTGGCGAACGGAAGCAGATGTTCAAGTGCGGGCTGATCGCTTTGGATCCAGCCGGCGAGGCCCGCCCATGCCTCGAGGACAGCTTCAGGCTGTCCGTACTGGGCTCCCTCCCAATGCTTCGCGGCGAGGTACGTCGCGACCACGTCCCGTTCGCAGTAGTTGCTAAGGGCAGGCCAGTCCTCCTCGGCAACGAGCTGAGCCACGCGCTTGCCGTCCTTCTCGATCTTACAGGGGATGGAGAGCGCCGCGCAAAATGCGTTCAGGCTAAACTTCGGTGCGCCTCCGAACTGAGTGATCCCCTGAAGAAGGTCGCTATGTTTCCCCACCGGTGAACGCGAATGGACGTGAATCCCCATTATTGTTGGGGCAATCTCTCCCGTGCCCAAGCGCAAGGTGCAGACCCGCGTCGGCGAAGCCTGGACACCTAATTTCTATTACAAGACCAGCAGCGTGCAGCTGCTGTTGAAGGCATCAGTCGTCAGGCTACGATCTATGCTGCCGGATCCTCTCAGGCCCCCAGCCCGTTTCCGGTCGCCGGCTTCGTGGCGCTGACCTTCTTCCGCTACGACGTGTGCGACAACGATCCCTACAACGAGGTCTCGGTAGCGATCCTGTTGAGGCCTCCCGGCGCCAAAAGCCGGACGCACTGAGCCTCCTGAAGTCGGTGCGCGAACGCCACTTCTACGCACTTGTTCTTGCCTTGCCGGTCGCCACGAAGATTGGCGCGCGTGCGCGGCGTCGAGGGGTATCAGCTCCCAAAATGGCTCATTGATATCGAAGCCGATATCAGCGGCGAAGAGGTTCTGGCTCTCGCGAGCGCGCCCGACGGCCGTGTGGATCTCGGACAACGTGTCGAAACGCCGCCGCCGCTCCCGGGGTTCGGCGGTGCAACGAGATAGGACGGAAGAGAACGTCATCGCGAGCAACAGCAGAAAAGGACAGAGACATGCCATTTGCGACCACAGAAGACGGGGCCGAGGTTTATTACAAGGACCGGGGCCGGAAGGACGCGCAGCCGATCTTGTTCCACTATTGCTGGCGCGGACGACTGGGACAGCCAGATGCTGCTTTTCTTCGACAAGGCTACCAGAAATCGCGAGCGACCGCCGCGGCCACGACCGCTCCAGCCAAGTCAGAAAAGGCCATGACATGGATCACCACGCGTCCGACGCTTCCGCGATCGCCGCGACAAGCATTCTGCCGACATGTCGAGCCAGAGGTTCACTGGCAGCTCTTGATTGGGCTATTCTCTCAGATTCTCCCGCTGACTACCGATGAAGACAAATGCGGGGCGGAACCGTTTGCGAAGAGTGACAGTAGTACAAGCGCAGGTTACAACTTCGTCTCTGACCGGCACTCGGTCTGATCTGGGAACCGTACGGACTCGGGGGCAGAGTGTGCCGCCCCCACCATGGGCATCAAGGCGTTTGACGGGTTTACAAGTCGCCTTGGTGCCCTTGATGGCGGCGACATAGTTTTGATGCGCAGGACTTCATCGTGGCAAGCACTGACGAGCCGTGCGAGACGTATTGTGCATGACGGCGGCGCGACGGCCTACCGACCGCAGCACGGCGCGCTTCCGTGTGAAGCCCCGGAAGCCGCGACGCTTTACCCAGCGCTTGTCTACACCTTGCGACGGAGTTGACCGGTTGATGCGCTTTGTAGTGTCGACAACACCTGTTTGAACGCGCCAGTGGTCACTCAGCGCCGGTACGGTCGAAACGCTGGTTTATTTGCTGACTGAGATGGGGGCGCGAAGCCGCCACTCGCCGCATGCGCTGAGCGTCCCGTGCGGGAACAAGGCTACTGGAAAATACCGAAGCAAGCGGCGTCAGATAATCATGTGGCGATTGCCGCTTCACTATAGCCCGCGGAGCGTGAAACCCTGCGGCGCGTTGAATTGCTATGAAGGATCACACGGACCTATGCTGATGCGCAGACGCACTCTACTGCGCAGCGGCTTGGCAGGCGCGCTCCTCGCTGCCGGTGGCGTTGGACGTGCTACCATCGCTGAGCGCCCGGTGCTGCTACGCGGTGCACGGCTTCTGGCCATGGCAGGTGTGCATAGGAATGACGCAGGCGTTGCCGACCTTCTGGTTCGCGGCGGCCGCATCGAGAGGATCGGCCGCTCACTGTCTGCGCCGGATGCGGAGGTGATTGAGGCAGACGGGCACATCCTGATGCCCGGCTTCGTCGACACTCATAATCATCTTTGGCTGTCGCAGATGCGCGGGCTGTTCGGACGCTCAGAGGCTACCCGCTACTTTCCGCTGGTCGAGCGGTTGGGCGCGGCGTTCCGTCCCGAGGACATGCGGGTCGGCACGCTGTTTGGCGCGGCCGGAGCGCTGGCGGCGGGCGTGACCACCACGCTCGCCTATTGCGACAACATCCGCTCCCCGGCTCATGCCGATGCCGCGATCGCCGGCCTGCGGCAGGCGGGTATTCGCGCGCGATTTCTTTACACCTCGCATGACGGAATGGCGGCGGACGAGCCGGTGGCGCTCGACCATCTGCGCAACCTGCACGATGGGCGCGACGACTGGTCCGCAGGCGGCCTGATCGACTTGGGGCTGGGCTTGCGCACCCCGCGAAAGGACGCGCCACCGGCCGAGTTCGCCCGAGCTGCGCACGAGTTGAGTGTGGCGCGGGCGCTGGGCCTCCCCATCTCGACGCACATCAGCGGAGAGAACGGGCCGGCGCAGCTGGATGCGCTGATCGCACGCGGATGGCTTGGCCCGGACATGCTGCTAGTCCACGCCACAGGTGCTGGGCCGGAGCGACTGGCACGAGTGCGAGAGCGAGGCGCTGGCGTGTCGCTGACGCCGATTACCGAGCACCGGGTCGGCTATGGCCTCACGCGCGTCAACGATTATCTCCAACCGCTGGGCCGGGTCGGGCTGGGCCTCGATGGCGCACTTGGCGGCGCGCCTGACATGTTCCCGGTGATGCGGACGGCGCACAATGTCCAGGCGGCCGGCTTGGGCGAGCTGTCTATCCTGCCCCGCCGCCTGCTGGAGCTGGCGACCATTGAAGGCGCGCGCGCGATCGGCCTTGCCGACCAGATCGGTTCGCTGGAGCCGGGTAAGCGCGCGGACCTGATCCTGGTCGACACGCGCAGCCTGAACATGGGCCCGGCGGACGAGGACTCGAGCGCGCTTCTCGTCTATTCAGCGGGCAGTCGCGACGTCGCCCTAGTCATGGTGGACGGCCGAATTGTAAAGCGGGGCGGCAGGATGATCCGCCTCTCCGAACACGCCACGGCGCAAGCCGCCGCGCACTCACTCGCCCGGATCCGCCGAAGGGCCGAACCTGCGCCACCGTCTGCGCCGTACTGAGGCGGGCGGCGATGGCTCGTATCCTGGCACGCGTCGCGGGATTGGTGCTGCTCATCCCGCTCGTCTATCTGCTGCTGGCTGTCGCCGGGGCGCTCATCCCGCGCAATGTGGGCTGGCAGCAGCCCGAACGGGGCATCCCCGTCTTCGTGAGCAGCAATGCCGTTCATGCCGACCTGATTGTGCCGGCCCGGTCGACGGGGGTCGACTGGTACGCCCTTCTTCCACCTGCCGACGTGCCGGACCCCGCTTCGGCGGCGGGGTGGATCGCCATCGGCTGGGGCCAGCGCGATTTCTATCTCAAGACCCGCAACTGGTCGGACTTGACCCTCGGTGTCGCGGCCAAGGCGATGCTAGGGGGCGAGGCGCTGCTGCATGTGGAGCACAGGAGCCGGCCCGGTCCATCTGCATCGACTCGGCCGCTTCACCTGTCGCCGGACGGCTACCGCCGCATGGCCCGTGCCATTGCCCGAAGCTTCGTGTCCGATGGGGAAGGGCGGGCGATACCCCTGCCCGGCAGCGGTTACAAGGACGATGACGTGTTCTACGAGGCGCGCGGAACCTACCATGCCTTCGCGACATCCAACCAGTGGACCGCGAACCGGGTGGCCGATGCGGGGGCCACGATCGGCGTCTGGACGCCCTTCGCTCAAGGTCTCATGTGGCGTTTCGACGAGGAGTGAGCGGGCAGCGCTTCTTCCCGGCAATCAGACCGATGTGTTCGCCGAGGAGCCCGCGTTCACATCGATGGTCGTGCCCGAAATATTGGCCGCCTCCGGGCCGGCCAGGAACGCCACCGTATCGGCGATCGCCTGCGGCTCCATGATGCCAACGGGCAGCGGCTGTCCTTCACGGACGGATTGTTCCTGCGCCTCGGACGACGAGAGGCCGCGCGATCCCCGCAAGACGCCATCCCGCAGAAGCACCGTGTCGACGGGGCCCGGGGCCACCGCATTAACGCGCACCCCGTCGGGACCCAGCGCCAGCGCAAGGCTCTTCATCAACCCGGTCACACCCCATTTCGAGGCGTTGTAGGCGATGGAATCGGCTGAGCCGCCGGTTTGCGCGCTGACGGAACTGATGATCACCATCCGCCCGCCGTCACTGCGCCGTAATCCGGCCAGCACGCCTTGGGCGGAGTTCATCGCGCCGATCAGGTTGATATCGATCACGTCGCGCCAAACGTTCGAGTCCATCTCATCCACCGTGTCGGGCGTTCCCCAGATCCCGGCATTGAGTACGGCGATGTCGATGCCGCCAAGTTCCGCCACCGTGCGCTCGCCGGCCGCGCGCATGGCGGCGAGATCGCGCACATCGGCGACGATCGGCAAGGCGCGTACGCCCTCCGCACGCACCAGCCGCTCGGCCTCCCGCAAATCGTCGGCGCCGGCCAGCTGATAGGCGGTCGCCGACCCGGTCGCCTGCGGCTCGGCGATGTCGAGGAGCGCCACGTCCGCGCCGCGCCGGGCAAGCTCGACCGCCGTCGCTCGCCCGATCCCCCGCGCGGCTCCGGTCACGAAGGCGACCTTTCCGCCGAGCGGAGATTGTTCGCGCGGCGTCTGCGCGGTGGCTGCAACGGGAATCGTCGCAGCCACCCCGGCAAGTGTGGCCGAGAGGACGGCCCGTCGGTCGACTGGCGACATGTGGTTCTCCTGACGATGCGCGCCCTGTCAGCGCACAAGGTTCGGACGATCGGGGCTCACCACAGGTTCCGGCAGCCTGCCCTGTTTTCGCTGCGAGGCGGCAGTGCCTCCGCGCGGCGGCGGTAACCTCACGGAAAGCTTTGCTGAACCGGCGTGAAGGGCCTTAGCCCGGCCGTCCGCCATGGGCGTTCCACAGCGCCAGCACTTCGCGCCGGTTCTTCGGCCCGTAGGTCTGGAAGCTGGGATTTGGCTCGGCCCGGTAAGCGGCGCGGCGTTCGGCCAGCTCGCCGGTTACGGTGACTGCCGGAACATCAATGCCATAGACCCGCGCGCCGTTAAGGCCAAAAATCCGGCGCTTGGCGTCCTGCGTCAGCGCGGGGTAGCCGTACCGTTCCTGAAATTCCGGCGAGATCTCGAACGTGCGGAATGCCTGGATTTGGTCTTGCGGGTTGCCGTACCAGATCGAGTCCGTCCCCCACATGATACGCTCTTCGCCGAAATATTTCAGCAGCTTGCCCATCACGTGCGCCGCCTCTTGCGGCCGGGTCATGAAGTGGCGCCACATAGATCCCATCTCTGCGTACAGGTTCCCGCTGTTGCGCTGCAGCCCCGCCTCCTGGTGGGCCTTGATCAGGCGGTCGACGCCCTTCGGATCTTCGGGATCGTAAGGGCCCTCGGCGACCTCCGCTTCGAAGCCGGAATGGTAGGTGAGAAAGGTGATGTCCGGGTTCTCGACAGCGGCCTGTCCCATGTCTTTGGGGCTCGAATATTCATAGGCGAGCCCGGGCAGCGGCAGCCCCTTGTGCACCGCGACCGTTGTGACGCCCAACGCGCGGGCGCGGTCGAACATTGCACGCGCAGTGGGATCGGTGAGGAAGATGCCGGTCCCGTCCGGACCGTACTGCGGATACATCTTCCACGCGGCGACACCATAGCGCTGCGCCTTCTCGTCCATCGTCTCGATCTGTCCCGGAACCTGCGGGAACACGCCACCATGGATCAGCGCCCTTGCGCCCTCGCCTCCGATCGCGGCGACGATCTCGCGCGCTTCGGCCGCATAGTCGATCGGTGTCGGCGAAGGCTCGCCCCACAGGGCAGAGACCACCGCCACATCGGTGTCGGAATCGAGGAACACTTCTTTGGCGAGTACCTGCGCGGAAAAGCAGTCATACTCGCCTTCGCCGCATCGTGCGGCCTGACCGAAGACCTCTGTCAGATTGCGCCGCCAGCGCTCGCCCGCCGTGCCGTTGATCCATCGTCCGTCAGGCTTTACGCAATGGGTTTGCACGTCGAAGATGAATTCCCGCTTCGCCAGCGTGTCCTTTGCCTGAGCATCGTCGAGGGCGGCCTCCTCCGGCACGGCGAAGCGGCTTCCGCGCTCGCCCAGCGCATCGGCGGCATGATTGCAGGCAGCCAGCGTCGAAGCGGCACCCGCCGCTGTGATCAGGAACGCACGGCGTTCAAGTCCCAGCCGCCTGGCATTTTCACTGGCGGCTTCGTGAGCGAGATCGTTTGCGAGGCGCTGCGTTGGCGTGAGAGGCGGCGCAACGTACTCACCATTTGAGGTGCGGTCGATCTTGACCGGCAAGCGCCGCCCTTGGGGATCGAGGTCGAAGTCTGGCGGCATCCGGCATTCTCCTTGGCTGCCCCACCCGCAGGGACCAAGCCTACAGCATCGCGTGGCGCTGACAATCGTCTGGCGGCGGCGAGCGCCTAACGCTGCGATTTCGAGCCATGAAGAGAATGCGGCGACGGCACATTTAGGCGGAGTGGTCGTTCACGCACCCACCGTTGTGTAGACCGGCGACGCGCGTAAAGATCAGCCCGCAAGACGGATCCTTCTGCAGTGGCGACGGCGGCAGAATGAGCTCGTCTCGATAGAACTCACGGTTCGAAACGCGGATCAGTGACGGGTCGCGGGAGCGGTAGTGCCATTGCAGCATCCTCATTCGCAACCCGCGCGCTTCGCACAACGAAAGGATGCTCTCGAGTTCGCCGAGTGTCGCAGCTCCTCCGAGCAGGACCTCACCTTCCTTGTCCAGATCTTCAGCGTCGCCATCGTCAGCGAGTAGTCGATCGAAGAAGGAGGTCGGTGGCAGCTGCTTCTGGTCGCCGACGATAACCACCTGACGAGCGCGCGCTATGGCAACCAACGCATCCTCGGGCGGGACTTGGCTCGCCTCGTCGAACACCAGGAGGTCGAAGCCAATCTTGCCGGGGGTGAGGACCTGCGCGACCGAGATCGAACTCATCAGCAGCACTGGCTTATCCGCTGAATAGCGTTGGACGCGCGCAGGAACAGCTGGCGCAACGCCATGTGCCGGTGGTCGTGGGGAACTCGACGTTGCAGCGCTTCTTTCTGCGCCATGCGCCCACGAAAAATGCTCTGTCGGAAGCAGACGTAATGGGCGAGAGGCCAACGGAAACCACATTGTCCAGTTCCTTCCAAGACCCCCGCCATAATGAGGGCGCTCGGTCTAGGCGGGATGCAAAGGAACTCTCCGCGTCCTCGTGTTGTTCGGCAGAGATGCGGAGCAGCGCTACAATCGGAAAAGCTTCTTGCGGATGAAAGTCTTGCGCTCCGGCTGGCTACGTTGGCTGGTGATTGTCTTGGCGCTGCTCCTGTTTGCGTTCCTCCTCTTCCTGGTGTGGGCGCATCGCCCGCCGATCGCGGAGATCACGCCGCCGCCGCGCACCGCCTTTGCCGCGGCCGAGATCAGGCGCGGCGAGAACTTGGCGCGGATCGGAAACTGTGTGAGCTGCCACCAATCGGCACATGGCCGCCCTTTCGCGGGCGGGTACGGCGTGCAATCGCCCTTCGGTACGATCTACGGCACCAACATCACTCCCGATGCGCAGACCGGCATCGGCCGCTGGTCGCTGGAGGCTTTCACCCGCTCGATGCGCGAAGGGGTGAGCCGCGATGGGCGCCATCTCTATCCGGCCTTTCCCTATACCCACTACACGTTGGTGAGCGATGCAGATCTGCGCGCGCTCTACGCCTACTTCATGACCCGCGACCCGGTGCGCGCCGAAGCGCCCGTCAACGAATTGCCGCTGCCGCTCAAATTCCGCCCGTTTATTGCTGGCTGGAAGCTGCTGTTCTTCGAGCCCGACCGCTTCCGCCGCGATCCGGACCAGTCGGCCGAGTGGAACCGGGGCGCCTATCTGGGCGAGGGGCTCGCTCATTGCAGCGCCTGCCACTCACCGCGCAACTGGCTGGGTGCCGAACAGCGGAGCGAAGCTTATAACGGCGGCTGGTCGGCCGGCTGGTATGCGCCGCCGCTCAACGAGACCTCACCGGCAGTGCGCGCCTGGACCGCCAGGCGGCTGCAGAGCTATCTGCGTACGGGGCTGAGCGTTCACCATGCCGCCGCGGCGGGGCCGATGGGGCCGGTCACCCACAACCTCGCCCGCGCGGACGAGGCCGACGTGCGCGCGCTCTCCAGCTATTATGCCTGGTGGATGCGCGATGCTCCGGCATCCAACCGCGAACCGCCGCTCGCCGATCGCAGCGAAACAGCGCGACGCGCGCATCCTGCCGGTGCAGCGCTATTTGCCGGCGCCTGCGCCACGTGCCACGAGCCGGGCGCAACGATGATGGCACTGGGCGGACGCCCAGCCCTGCCGCTTGGCAGCCCGCTGCACGAGCGCCACCCGCATGACACCATCCAGATCATCCTCAACGGCCTCCAGCCGCCGGTGGACGAAGCCGGCCCGTTCATGCCCGCTTACCGCGATATCCTGACAGATCGGCAGGTGGCGCAGCTCGTCGCCTATTTGCGCACGCGCTACGGGTCGGGCCCCGAGTGGCCGGATCTGGTGGAGGAGGTAACCGAGGCACGGGAGAACAGTGCGCCATGATCGAGCTTGAGGTGAACGGCACGTCGCACCGGATCAACGTCGATCCCGCCACGCCGCTGCTCTATGTCCTGCGTGACGATCTCGACCTACATGCCGCTAAGTTCGGCTGCGGCCTCGGCCAGTGCGGATCGTGCACGGTATTGGTAGACGACAAGCCGGTGTTCGCTTGCATCACGCCGATCGCTGCGCTGGCTGGCCGCATGATCACCACGGTGGAGGGGCTCGGCACGCGCGAGGCGCCCGGCATCGTGCAGCAGGCTTTTGCCGAGGAGCAGGCGGCGCAATGCGGCTATTGCATCCCCGGCATGATGGCACGCGCCGAGGCGTTGTTGCGCCGCACGACCAGCCCCAGCGAAGCGGAGATGCGCGCCGCGATGCGCCCGGTGCTCTGCCGCTGCGGCACGCATATGCGCATATTGCGCGCGGTCCGGCGCGCAGCGGCTATGCGTGGCGGCGGCGTAACCGATGCGGCGGAGCCGGTGCGATGAACGCACACCTTTCGCGCCGCGAGATGATCGCGGGCGGGGGTCTCGTGGTGCTATTCGCACTCGGACCGCAGGCGACCGGGCAAGGCGGCGGTGTCGAAGGGCAGGCAAACGGAGAAGGGGAAGTCGCGCCCGGCCTGCCCGGCAGTCTCGGCCAGCATCCGGTGCTTGACAGCTGGATCCGCGTCGCGGCCGACGGTCAGGTGACGGTGTTCACGGGTAAGGCGGAGCTCGGACAAGGGATCAAGACCGCGATCGTGCAATTGGCCGCCGACGAGCTCGATATCGGCCTTGATCGGCTAACGCTGGTCACTGCGGATACGCATAGCTCACCCGACGAAGGGCTGACCGCGGGCAGCCACTCCATGGAAGATAGCGGTACCGCCGTCGCCAACGCGGCCGCCAATGTCCGCCACTTGCTGGCCGAACAGACAGCGCGGCTGTGGGACGTGCCGGTCGCGTCGCTTTCCACTCGCAACGGGCAGGTTACAGACGGCAACGGGCGCACGCTCGACTATGGCGCAATCGCCGCGAACCTATCGCTGCACGTACCCGCGCGCTTGGACATTCCGCGCAAGCCCATCGGGGCTCGGCGGCTTATCGGCAAGCACCTGCCGCGGATCGACATTCCCGCCAAGCTGACCGGCGGCACCGCCTATGTCCATGACATGAAATTGCCGGGCATGCTTCACGCCCGCGTGGTGCGTGGCCCGGCGGAGGGCACGCAACTGATCGATCCGGACGTAGCCGCGATGGCGGGGTTGCCCGGTGTCGATCGGGTGGTCAGCGAAGGGCGCTTCATCGCGCTTTTGGGGCGAAGGGAATGGCCGCTGGTCCAGGCGCTGCGTATCCTCGGGCAGTTGGAATGGGAGCGTCCAGGCGAGCCAATCCCTACCGGTGACCGCGCCGCGGTGGTGAAAGGCTTGTCGCCACGCGTCGAGCCGATCCTCGACCGGCAGGATGAGTCCGGTGGTGAGGCCGTGCGCTGGGTCGCCGCGCGCTACACGCGCCCATGGCTTATGCATGGTGCGATCGGCCCCTCTTGCGCGGTGGCGCTGCTGGAGGATGGCATCATGACCATCTGGACGCACAGCCAGGGGGTCAATCCGCTGCGCGGAGCGATCGCCGAGATGCTGGGCATGCCGCCCGAGCGCGTGCGCTGCGTCCACGTGGAGGGATCGGGCTGCTACGGCCATAACGGCGCGGACGATGTCGCCGCCGATGCTGCGCTCGCCGCCCGCGCGGTGCCCGGCCGGCCGGTCAGAATGCTCTGGTCGCGCGAGCAGGAACATGGGTGGGAGCCGCTCGGCCCGGCGCAGGTCGTCGAGCTACGCGGCGGACTGGACGCGGTTGGGCGCATCATCGCATGGAATCACCAGGTGTGGAGCAACACGCACGTGACCCGCCCCTCGCGAGCAGGCGACCTGATCGCCGCGCAGGAACTCGGGCGCGGTTTCACGCCTGCGTCACCACGCTCACTGCCGCAGCCCGAAGGTGGTGGCGATCGCAATTCCATCCCGCTCTATGCACTCGCCAATGCGCGGGTAACAAAGCACTTCCTGCAGGACATGCCGCTACGGGTTTCGGCTATTCGGTCGCTCGGCGCGCACATGAATGTCTTCGCCATCGAGTCCTTCATGGACGAGTTGGCGCTTGCCACCCGCAGCGACCCGGTTGCGTTCCGCTTGCGCCACATGGCCGATATGCGCGCCCGGACGGTGATCGAGCGCACCGCCGATCGCTTCGCCTGGGGACGCCGTACGCCCGGAACGTTGCGCGGCCACGGTTTCGCTTTTGCCCGCTATAAGAACCTCGGCGCCTTTTGCGCGATTGCGATGGACGTAGAGGTGCTGCGCGACAGCGGCCGGGTGGTCGTACACCGCGCGGTGGCGTCGGTCGACAGCGGGGATATCGTCAATCCCGACGGCATTCGTAACCAGATCGAGGGTGGGATCTTGCAGTCGATCAGCTGGACCGGGCATGAAGCTGTCGCGTATGACGAGCGCAGCCGCACGAGCTACGATTGGAGCGTCTACCCGATCCTGCGCTTCGAAGACGTACCGCTCAGCGTGGAGGTTGATCTGGTCGATCGGCCGGGCCAGCCCTTCCTCGGCACCGGTGAGGCCGCGCAAGGCCCGGCGGCGGCAGCCTATGCCAACGCGATTGCAGCTGCCACCGGCCGACGCCTGCGGGAGATGCCTCTGACTGACGACGCCATTCGCACGAGGCGCTAGTCACCTGAATCTGAAGTTCGCCATTGTCTTCTGGCAGAAGCGTTTGGATTGAGATCGAAGTCAGGCGTCGGTAATTGCCCACTTCCTGACGAGAATGTGATACCTGCAGCGATGCAATTCTCGAAGCTCCTTCCACGCTGAGCCTAGCGACCGACGGTGTGGAGCGCTTGCTCCACCAACTCCTGGACGTCGGTCTTGCGAAGCGCATTCCGTGCTGAGTGGCTGGCGGTGCCTCCGAAGGACCCGATCCCGGATCCCCGACGGGCGAGTTTCCGGTGGTGCTGGGCGGCCATTGCACGATCGTGCTGGGCTCGATGCTCGCGCTTCGGCGGCGCGGCCGCTACGGCCTGCTCTCCACCGATGGCAACGTCGATTTGTTCCAGCCCGAGACGAACCCAAGGGTGAGGGCGCCTCGATGGATCTCGCCTTCGTCACCGGCTATGGCCCCTCGCTCTTGACCGACATCGAAGGTTGCGGTCCTCTGGTGTGCCCTGAAGACGCTGTCGCGGATGAGCTAGGGGCTGCGCTCCGAGTTGCCTTGGCGAGCGGCAAGGCAGTCGGCCTCGAAATCATTATTTACAATCCGCGCCTTGAGGACGGCAGCGTCGGGCGCCGCTTCGCGAACGCACTAGCCGCAGCGCTCGAAACAGCAGCGCCATGAATGCGGAGAGCAACGCCTGCTTTTCGGCGTAGCAAAAGGAGTTCGTTCAGCGACCCAAGAGTAGACTAACCAGGATGTGCCCAATGTCTTAAAACACGCGATACGGCACGCCAATCCTTCGCTCTGCGCTCGCTCGACGATCTAGAATAGCGCGTACGTAGCTCGCTGCCTCTTCTTCGCTAGCAAAGAACCGCTGACATTCACGGTACCGCTGGCCGATACGCCCCCAGCGCGTTTCGACTATCACCCCGCCGAACAGATCGTAAGCAGCTTCGATTTCGTAGTGGCGCGCGATCCGGCCATCTCTGCTGATCGCCCGGAAGACGAGGGGCTCGAAAGGAAGGGTGGCAAACATAGTAGCCTGTTTACCACCTGCTCTGCGAGCGCCTCCAACGCAGATTCTCGTTCTGTTCTTCCCTATTGATTCAGGAAATGAATCAGGGCACCGCTGACACAGCGGCTCGGATGCCGGCAGTTCGGCTAGCAACAGCATGCCCAGTCGCCGACGATAGCCCCAACAGAGTTGGCATCGGTGCTCCGAGCCTCCTAAGAGTCGGCGTTGTCAGCGCCGGACGCCGCGGAACACCCGCGCGGCAACGCCGCTCCGGCCTGGAGCTGGCGTCCATAACGCAGCGCCGTCGACGGTGACGACCAACGTAATGTGAGTGCGATCTCAGCCCCATCCTCACCAGCAGTAAAAAAGATCCTGTGCCCGCCCGACCCGAAGTGAATGCGTCGACAGCGCCTTCACCGCACGGTCAAGTTCGTCCGGGGGAACGTCCACCAATCCTTGCTCTGCAGCGCTCAGTGCAATCCGCCGATAGATACCGGTCACGCCTTGGCGCGTGAGGGGACGCTCGCCGATCGTGTAGGTCACGAGCTCTCCAGCCTTGGCCCTGCCCACAGTCGCAGCATCTTCAGGCCAGCGAGCCTCGGCGGCAGCGTTCGCTTTCGCGCGGCGTCGGTCGACACCGACCCGGCGGAAAAGTGGTCCTTCAGATACGTCAGCTTCACTGCGCCATGATCTGAGCCGCCGCATGGTATCGGCAGACAGGGATGCCCAGGCGCCAAGCTGCTCCTGATCTGTTTTCGAGCGCGGCAGGAACAGAAGACCGGATCCGTCCGGCTGCGGCCGAACATCGTCGACCGCAACCGCAATCAGCTCGGATACGCGCAGCCCTGCATCGTAGCTGACCGACAGCAGCGCGGCATCCCTGAGGCCTTGCGGATCGGAGGCGCATGCGTCGAGCATGGCGGCGATTGTAAATCCGCCTACTCCGGCGGGTTCGCCGCCGAACCGCAGTGGTGCAGCTTGGCGCTGCGCGGCGCCTTGTCGGCGGTTTGCGCGCAGTGCGTTGCGCACCATGGCGGTGCTGGTCGGCAGAGTATTGTCATCAAACCCAAGCAGCCGGTGCGTTGTCGCGAGGCTGGCGATCCGGCGCGCGAGCGTCGCTGGCTTTTTTCCGTCTGTCCCGAGCGCGCGCAGGTAGCGCACCAAATCTTCCGGGTCTGCCGGGAAGGCGCGGCGGCTTTCAGCGTCGCACCAGTCGAGCCAGCAATCGAGGTCAGCCGCTGCCGCGAGCATCGATGCCGGCGCCATGGTCTCGAGCGCAGCTTTGAGGCCGAGCGCGCTTACTGCCGGGAGTTCGTCCGACGCGGCGCGCGCCAGCGTGTGGGCAAGACGTACCGCCGGCGTGGGTGCGCGGCCGTCATTCCGGCGGCGGAGAGGCAACGAACCGGTCCGGACGAGCATGGCCGTGGGGTGCGAAGTCTGTGAGCTTCTTTCGCCGCGGTTCGGTTTCCGGTCGCCATGGCTGCTAGGGCGCGCGCCTTCAGTCAGACCGTCGTTCGCTGCTCCATACCCGTTATCCGACACATTCGCGGTGCTCGGCGCGGAAGATGAGCGTTTCGTGCGCTGCGCCATGAGGCTGCCCTGTTCTTACCAATAACCGTTTTGTGGTTACCATAATGTGCAATTATGGGAAGGGCGTGTTCGGCCGTGGAAGGGAAGGGGCGTTCGCTGGCGATCGCGTGCTCGTAGTGGGGATAAGGAAGTATCCGTCGTGGGAATGGCTCCCGGACGATCCTGCTTGCCGGGGATCGCCCGGGAATGCCAATTAGTCGTATTGGTCGGCAAGGCGATCCGTCAGGCGTTCACCTTCGGCGATCTCGCCGTGCGCGCGGGTAAGAAGTTGGTGCGTTTCGGAATCGAACCCGCCGCGGTCGAGCGCCTCTCTGAACTTCTTCTCGATGTAGTCTTCACCCTCTTCGACGCGCTCCGCGGCAGCCTCGTCAGCATCACTGAAAGCAGTCGCGATTTTCGTCCAGATCTGGTGAGCGTTACCAGCCGTGCTGCCATCCGTCCGGGTGCTGCCGCCGAGACGCGTGATCTCTCCGTTCAGATCGTTCACCAGCGCGCGGCGCTTCTGACCTTGCTCCCGGAGGATGCGCTTGAGTTCGGGAGCCTTGGCGCCCTCAGATGCCTTTTCATAACCGATAGCGCTGTCGATCGCAGTATCGGTTAGCGTTTCGAGTGTCTTGATTGCGTCAGTCATAGCTTCTCCTGTTTGGTTGCACTCTTCCTAAACAACCGAAAGCTCCCATTGTTCAGCGATTGGCAGACTTGAACGGTTTGGGAGGCTCAGGAGACTTCATCGTCATGACACGGGCATCCTAGCCGTGCGGATTGTCGATGAAGCCGTCCCAACATACGACCGGACAGCAGGGTCTTGATCAACCGAACCCGCCTTGCTGCAGACCCCGCCGCCGTTGGCATGAGGTCTGGTCAGGCATCCTCGCAGTGCACATTAGCATTTTCAGGCCCAAGAAGGTTCGAAGAGATTGAATATCTCCGGAACAGTAGCTATTCCGGTCCATGTCTGGAGATAGCTTATGCCGATGCCGCTAGCATATCCTGCCACTCAACAAGGGCCGGCTCCTCTCATTGATCTTTCGTCTCGCGCAGAGCGGGACCGGCTGAGCTCGGACGCAATACGGGCCTTCTTCAACATTATGGAGCGGTGGAAAATTAAGGACAGCGATGCCCGCCTACTGCTCGGGGATATGTCGAACGGCGGCTATTACGCGCTGAAGAAGAAACCCGACCGGACGCTGGATGAGGACCGGTTACGGCGCATCTCCTATCTCGTGGGCATCTTCAAAGCGCTGAACATTCTTTATAGTGAGAAGCTTGCGGACCAGTGGATCCAGCTCTCCAACAAAAACCGTATATTCGGCGGCAGAACGCCTTTGTCCTATATGATCCGCGGCGGCCTTCCGGCTTTCCAGACCGTTCGAAGACTACTGGACGCCCGCCGGGGCGGACATTGACCCTTCCGCCTCGGAGACGGCTGCGCCAGAATGACACTCACCGGTTGGTCCCTTCAAAGTACAGCGAAGGCGGGGAGAGCATTCTTACCCGAATTTCGGATAATACCGAACATCTGCAGGGTATTTTCGACCTCGATCACGCGACCAATGATCGTCTTTTCGCTGAGAACAATCTACTTCCTGGGATCGGCATTGATGAGCTCGTGTTCGGCATATCCTATTACCGGATCGTGAACGCGGCTTTCACTCACGCTCACCCGCTCGGCAGCCGGTTCAATGGTCCAGACCGAGGAGCATGGTATGCGGGTTTCGATCTCGCCACGTCGCAAGCGGAGATAGCTTTCCATAGATCGGTCGAACTCGCCGAAATCGACTGGGCCGAAGAGAGCGTAACCTATGACGATTATCTGGCCGACTTTGGTGGAGAGTTTCACGACATAACCGCAGCGCCCGAATTCGCCCATTGCCTCGATAAGGAAAGTTACGTGGCCTCGCAGGATGTAGCTGAGGTTCTGCTAAAAGCGGGTTCAGCAGGTCTAGTGTATCCAAGCGTGCGGTCTGAACGCGGCGTTTGTCTTGTTTGTTTCCGGCCTGCACTGGTCAATAACGTACGCAAACAGGCGCGTTATCGATTTACGTGGTCGGGGAACCCCGCCCCAGAGATTAGCCTAGAGCAGACCTTCTGATCGGAGGATATTGGGTGGAGTCCAAGGTCAAAGACAGACTGGCAGGTTTCGACGATCGCAGCGCGCTAGCTGCCGTCCCCCTGCGTCGTCATGCGGTCGAGGCGGCATCCGAGAACCCGCTACCACAATTGCTCCTCGGCTTCCTCGACTACAATTTGCGGGTCTGACTTTAAGCAATTTGCCGCTCAGTATCCGAGTGGTAGCGGGGAGTGAGATATTTCCGCTCGGGGAAGTGAGGTAGTCCCGCCTTTTTGGACAGGTTTGCGCTTTGGCGCAGCGCTGCGCCCGACCAGCGCGTGAGGTGTTGAAGCTCACAGATGCGGCGACCTTCATTCTCATCATTGGCAACACCCGAGCATGCGAAGAACTATAGCCTGCTACGATGGGAAAGCGGTGAGGTGGTACGCAGCACTTCCTTTTGCAGGTCTCCTATTCATTCTCATTCTA
>NZ_AMRV01000019.1 GCF_000342165.1 Pacificimonas flava | reverse complement strand
CAACGGGAGTGCGAGGAGGCGCTGCCGGTGAGTGATTTGTGGATGTTGAGCGAGGCGCAGATGCGCCGGATCGAGCCGTTTTTTCCGCTGTCACATGGGATTCCTCGGGTCGATGACGGGCGGATCGTCAGCGGGATCATTTTCGTGATCCGCAATGGTCTGCGCAGGCGGGACGCGCCGACCGGCTACGGGCCGCACAAGACGATCTACAACCGGTTCATCCGCTGGAGCCGGCTTGGCGTGTTCAACAAGATATTCGCTGCGCTGGCCGCCAAAGGCGGCAGGCCCGACCAGCTGATGATCGATGCAACTCACCTCAAGGCACACCGCACCGCTGCCAGCTTGCTCAAAAAGGGGCTGTTTCCCGCCGTATCGGACGCACCAAGGGTGGCCTGAACTCCAAGCTTCACGCCGTCTGCGACGATCACGGGCGCCCGCTGATCATGGCGCTCAGCGAAGGGCAGATGAGCGATTACAAAGGGGCTGCCTTGATGCTTGATGCGCTGCCCAGGGCCAAAACCCTGCTCGGCGATCGAGGTTATGACGCAGACTGGTTCCGCGCTGCTTTGGCCGATCGCAAGATCTCTGCCTGCATCCCCTCCAGGGCGAACCGGCGTGTGCCGATCCCGCACCACGCTGCCCTCTACCGCCAGCGCCACAAGATCGAGATCATGTTTGGCCGTCTCAAGGATTGGCGCCGCATCCACACCCGCTACGACAGATGCGCACACACCTCCTTCTCGGCCATCTGCATCGCCGCCACCGTCATCTTCTGGCTGTGATCAATCAGTCCTGAGCCTAGACGCCTTCTATCCTAATTTTGAGGGCAGGAGACGACGATGGGGAAGTCCAATTTCAGCGATGAATTCAAGCGCGATGCGGTGCGCAAATCACTGAGCGTGGGTATCCGGTAGCGGAGGTTTCTGAGCGGCTCCGTGTCAGTCAGCATTCGCTGTATGCTTGGAAGCGGCAACTGGCGAAGGTGGTATCTGGCGACGCAGGCAAGGATGCGGAGATACGTCAGCTGAAGCGTGAACTGGTCCGGGTGACCGAGGAGCGCGACATCCAAAAAAAGCCACTGCGTATTTCGCCAGGGATGTAAAGTGAGATACGCGTTCGTTGCCGAGCATCGTGACCAGTTCCGGGTTCGGTCGATGTGTCGATGCCTGCGCATCCAGCCTAGCGGTTTCTATGCTTGCCAGAAAAGCCCGTTGAGCCAGCGGGCCCGAGAAGATGCTCGGCAAACAGAGTTGATCCGGCAGGCCTGGAACGACAGCGGCAAGGTCTATGGCTACCGTGAGCTACACGACGACCTGCTGGATCAGGGCGAGACCTGCTGCCCGAACCGGGTTGCGCGGTTGACCAGGCTGGCTGGTATCAAGGCGCAGGTCGGCTACAAGCGTCGCCCCGGGAACTATGGTGGCAAGCCATCCCTGCGATCGATAACACGCTGGATCGCCAGTTCGACGTCGCTGCCCCTGATCGGGCGTGGGTGACGGACATCACCTACATCGCACTCTGGAAGGCTTTGCCTATCTGGCTGTCGTGATCGATCTCTATTCCCGCCGCGTGGTGGGTTGGTCGATGCAGAGCAGGCAGACCACCGATGTGGTGCTGCAGGCGCTGCACATAACGGTATGGCGGCGCAAGCCGAAGCAGCGGGTGCTGATCCACTCGGATCAAGGCTCGCAGTTCACCAGCATGGACTGGCTTCATCCGCGCTCACAATCTTGAGCACTCGATGAGCCGGCGCGGCAACTGTCACGACAACGCCGTCGTTGAGAGCTTCTTCTCGTCGCTCAAGCGTGAACGTATCCGTCGCCGCACCTACAAAACACGGGAAGAAGCCCGGCAGGACATGTTCGACTACATCGAGATATTCTACAACCCGGTGCGCAGGCAGGTCAGGAACGGTATGCTGTCACCCGTCCAGTTCGAACGACAGCAGATTTTGAAAGCGGAAGGCGTCTAGAAAACTAGGGGCTACTCACGTCCTCAACGCTCGACCTTGCGAGGACGCTCGGCTATTGCAGCGGACGGTCATGCGTTCGCATTCCAAGGCGAGCCATGTTTTGCTGAATACTCAAAGGTCCCCAAAGGCCGGACTTTCACATTCATGACGATTTCAGACGCAGAGTTCACACAGCGGAATTTAGCCGTTCCGCTTTCCCATGACGTGACGGGCACCAGCCTCAGCCGCCAGCACTGGCTGCAAAGCCTTCGCTTTCAGGTGCCGGTCATGGCTCTCCTCGTCCCGCTGCTGCAGCTGGCAACGCTTTATCTCGTCTCGGGTGAGATCACGGACAGCCCAGCCTTCTGGGTTTCCATCTGCGCGACCCAGATCGCGAACCTGGTCGCCGCGTCTTCGTTCCGCTCGATAAAACGTGTCCCGGGAACCCGAAAGCTGGGGTTTATCCTTCCCACCGTCACCGCCTGCTATGGCGTGCTGATCCTGATCGCCTTTGCGTTCCGGATCCCCTACAGTGTCTGGCTTGTGGGCGTGGGCTATGGCAGCGCCCTCACCCTGATGTGGGTGTTCAGCAGCCGGGTCCGCGCCGCGCCGCGCGGCGGACTTCACATGATCATGAGCGATCAGACAGCGGAACTGATGAACGACCTGCCGCAACTGCCGTTCACCATACTCGAAACGCCCAGAAGCCTGGCGGCACTGTCGAAGGGCGCGGTCATCGTCGATCTGCGAGAAGATCTGCCGTCCGACTGGGAACGCGAAATCGCCCGCGCGGTCCTCCGCGGAATTCCGGTCTACCACGTAAAGCAGGCCTATGAATCGCTGACCGGCAAGGTGCGCTTCGACCATCTGTCCGAAAATCACTTCGGCAGCCTCGTGCCTTCTCTCAGCTATCTGGCAGTGAAGCGGGTCATCGACGTCGTCGTCTCGGTCGCCGCGCTTGCGCTGCTTGCGCTTCCCATGTTGATGATCGCGGCGCTGATCCGCCTAACGTCTCCCGGGCCGGCCGTGTTCAAGCATGTTCGCGTCGGTTACCGTGGCGAACGCTTCAGAACCTACAAGTTCCGGACAATGAAGCAGGTGGAACAGAACGACGACGACCTGGATTCGCAGATCACCCGTGATGCCGATCCCCGCGTGACGAATATCGGGCGTTTTCTGCGGGATAGCAGGCTGGACGAGCTGCCCCAGTTGATCAATGTCGTCTTCGGGCAAATGAGTTTAATCGGGCCGCGGCCAGAGGCGCAGGCCCTCTCGGCCTGGTACTATGAACGGCTCGATTTCTACGAGTATCGGCACGTCGTGCGCCCTGGCATTACGGGATGGGCGCAGATCAATCAGGGCCACGTCACAAGTATCGAAGACATTTTCCACAAGACGCAATATGATTTCTATTACATCAAGAACCTGTCGCCGTCTTTGGACTTCCTGATCGCCCTGAAGACATTAGAGATCATGTTCTCGCGCCGCGGAGCGCGCTAGCAGCTCGCCCCCTCCCACGACGGGAACACGAACAGCCACGTCGGTGCGTCTAACGCGGAACCTCACGCTCCTGCCGTGTTCGCGCTCCGGCGGCGACAAATGCACCTGTTGCGCTGGAGGCTTCCTCGTAGGTCCTGTCGATGCGGTTCTCAATGCGACTTTCGATGCGGTTCGAGATCCGATTGTTGATCCGCGCCATGGGCTCCGTGTTGGCTGGCGTATTGGCAACGGTCTGCCGCTCACCTAGCTCCCCTGCGACGCTTTGCGAGGTGCGGCCAAGTTGTTCCAGGCCATTCGGCTGCACAGCACCCTTCTCCGACGATTCGGCATCACGCTGCTGGCCAAGCGCCGGAGCGCCTAGCGCCAGCGCGCCGGACGCCAAACCGGTCCATATGAAGCGCCGCCATGAAAACGAGTCAGAATTGCGAATGTCGTTCATTCGTTCACCGGCACCAACTCGGCATCGCGGATTTGTCCGGATACGCCCGAAACCCGGTCCGAAGCCCTTGCTACCAACGAAAGGAGCTGAACCGGACAGTTTGCCGGCACGTCGAACCGTCCCGAAAAGGTTCCGCTCTCAGTTGCCGAGTTCGGGAGATCGATCCGACCGAGTTCCCGGCCATCGTTACACGCCAAAGTCCAATAGGGGTGCGACCGTGCCGGTTGGTCAACGCCGCTGCTATGCCCGTTCAGTCGGTAGGCGCCCGGGGGCAGCAGCTGGGCCTGCCGCACGATCGTCGCACGCGTACTCGGGGGTACGCTGAAATCGAGCAAACCGCCCCCGGCCTCCGGGAGGATACCCACGGACAAGCCGGCGGCGTTGCCCGGTCTCCAATCGAACGGCGCCGGTGCTGCGGCATCAAGTTCGAAATCGGCATCTCGGGAATGGTCACGGCGAACACCGGATCGAAACGACCGGTAATAAGCCCACGCGCGCTCACCAAGCCCTGCATCCATCAAACCTCGTACCACCGCTGCACGATCTGCATCGTGAACCGGCAGGCCTGCGGCCTCGACTTCGTCCAAGAATGTCGCAACGACCTGCGGGTCCAGTTTCCTGGAGGGGACGTAGCGAATGAATCGCCGCGCCCAGTCAGACTGATCCGAGAGGATCGTCATGAGGGGGCGGCGCACAAGCGGCTCAGCGACCGCGGAAGCCAAAATCGGAAAAAAGATAGTCCGGGCCTTCTCGGAGGTACGCATCGCCACGTCGTAGTTGTGAAGCGCCCCATCAATGTCCCCCCGGGCCACGGCGGCTTCGATGTTCCACATCTGCGGCGGCAGTTCTCTCCGCGAAAGCGTCACCGCATAGTCGAAAACCTGATTGGCGCGCGCGTCCTGCGATCGCAGTTGCGCTTGTACCCCGAGCACGTTCAGAGCCTGAGTGGCCGTCGCGTTCTTCATCAAAGCCCGCTCGGCCAAACGGGCCTGGCGCGAATCCGGCGCGGGATCCGGCGCGGCCGAAAACTCATCCCATGCGAGCTCGGCGAGGATGCGCCCATCGTGCGGTGCAAGTAATGCTGCCGTCTTCGGGTCGCTTTGCGCAACAACGTTCGCAAGTGCGTGTGCAACGCTTACATACCCCCCCGCGAGGAGTCCCAACGCAAGCGCCGTTCTGCCCAGCCACTCGCGACGTGATCGGGCTGCAGAATGGCGCCTGGACCCGGTGCGGCGAGATCGAGGGCCGCGCACAGGCATCAGGCTAGCTCACCTTCCCGATCCTCGCGTCCGTAGCCATAGCCATATTCATAACCATATCCGTAAAAAGATTTACGAGCCTCGAACTTCGTCAAAACGCAGCCTAGCAAGCGCACATTGGCACCCAGCAGACGGTTCAGCGCCGTCTTCACGTGGGTAGAACGTGTGCCATGCGCCTCGACGGCATAAATGGCACCATCCACCCGGCTGGCAATGAGAAGGGCGTCGGCAAGACCCATGACGGGCGGAGAATCGATCACAACATGATCGTAGGTTTCATGCAGCCGTTCGATCAGCGTCGAGAGCCGATTTCCTGTAAGAAGCTCCGCCGCGTTCGGAGGAATCGGGCCGGCAGACATCGCCGTCAGGCCCAGATCATCCATGTGGAAAATCAGGCTATCAATGTCGTTCTCGCCAGTAAGGAAGTTACTAAGCCCGCGATCATGATCCACCCCCCCAAGCTGATGAACCGAGGGTGAACGCATATCGCCATCGATCAAGATCACCTTTCGCCGCGCGCGTGCAAGTGTCGTGGCCAGCGCGAGCGCCGTGGTCGATTTACCCTCGGCCGGCCTCGTAGACGTCACCGCGAAAGAACGTGGAACTCCATGCTCAGTGGTAAAGCCTAAGCTCGTATAAACTGAAAGATAACCGTCAACGAGTTCCGACTTCGGATCGAGCAACGCTTCTTTGGGCGTGCCTTCCTGAGCCTTCGGCACGGAGCCGAGAAGCGGCAAACCGAGCTTTCGCTTAACCTCCGTCGGATCCGTGAACCCTTCATCAAGCTGCTCGAGGGCGAACGCCATTGCAGCGCCCAAAATCAGTCCGCCCAAGATCGAAACTGCTAGATTGATGAGCAGATTGGGGCTGGAAGGGGCCTGCGGCGTATCGGCCAAATCCACAATTGCGACATTGTTTACGCCAACGCCGCCCGCAACTCCGATCTCTTTAAAGCGCTGCAAAAGACCGTCGTAGAGGGCTTGGTTAGTGTCAACTTCCTGCTGATAGATATTGTACTGAATGGCGCGGCGGCGGAGACCCAAATATTCTTGCTTCAGTTCGTTCACTCGCGCTTCAAGGTTCTGCTCACGCTGCAAGGCCTGACGATACTCTGCCTCGAGAGCACCGGCGACTCGCGCTTCTTCACGATCAATAGCGCGATCAATCTCCTCGATCTGCGACTGAATGGCGGCCGCCGCTGGATAGCCAGGCTCGAAACGCACCATCATCTGACTATATTGCGCTGCCAATTCAGCGCGCTGGGACCGCAGATTGTTGATGGCCATGTTCGTCAGAGCCTGACCAGTAGCCCCTTCGCCGCCCGCCTCTCGAAAGGTGGCCTCGGCGGCAATCCTGTCGGCGGTAGCCGATGTCAGAGCCTGATTAAGGGCCGCGAGTGTATCGACGACGATCGGACGATCAGGAGACCCTTCTGTTTGTCCTGGAAGGTTGATGATTTCCTGCGCCGAAGCGTAACCGACTAGCTGTCTCTGCGATTCGTCTAACCGATCTTTATACTCAGCAAGTTGCTGCTGAAGCTGCTCCCGTCCGTAGGACGTGCTTTGAACCTTTCGTTCGAGATTGGTTTGAATGAAATTCTTCGCCCAAGCATTGGCAACCCGCATCGAAAAGTCAGCATCTGGACTGGTAAAATTGATCTCCACCAGTCTTGAAAGTCGTGCCGGATCCACGCTGAGATTGTCGAGTAGAATTTGTCCCGCCGCGCGTTCCCTCATTGGCCGGCCGGAAGCGGCATACCGGCCGTTGGTAAGCTCAAATGCGGGCGTATCCGGACCTCCGAACATTTCAAAGAACTGCTGGTCGTCCACGAGATTGAGTTCATTAGCTACACGCTCTGCAAGCGTGCGGGAGCGCAGCAGCCCGTACTGCGTTTGATAAAAC
Source organism: Pacificimonas flava (assembly GCF_000342165.1). Lineage (GTDB taxonomy): Bacteria > Pseudomonadota > Alphaproteobacteria > Sphingomonadales > Sphingomonadaceae > Pacificimonas > Pacificimonas flava. Next base: position 17,323 of record NZ_AMRV01000019.1, on the reverse strand, counting down.
TCCTGGTCGGCCGCACTGACTTCACGCTCGGCCCCCTGAAAGTTGACCACTTGATCGGCTTCGCGCGAGATCTCGATCGTGGACTTCGCCGTGTAGAGCGGCGTCATCAAAAGCGTAGCGACAATTCCGAGAAGCAGACAAGTCGCCGTCGCGCCGATAATCACCCAGCGCCAGCGGGACGCTATTCGCAGATAATCCTGCAGAACTGACGACGTGTCGCCGTCCTCCTGGGTTGTTGCGCGCAGCGAGCCGCGCGGCGGCACGTATTCAGGAGATCTCAGCTCAGAAAGAATGTTCATGCGGGGGAAATCTATCGAAGGATCGCGACAAGAGGCGAAGCAAGAAGCGGTGAAAGCGAAATTACGTCGCGGAAAAGCCGACGCTGGGGGGAGTCACCCACAACGACCACATCGTTCGCATAGATGGGAGGATCATCATACATGCCGCGTCTAATGGCCGAAATGTCATAGAGGCCGGCCATGTGCTGGCCATCCACCGTCCGCAAAATAACAACATCCTCGCGATCCGCGAACTCCCCCAACCCTCGCGCCGATGCCACCGCCCGCAGTAGTGTCATCTGGTTTGTCACCGGATACAGTCCCGGCTCCTCGACCTCGCCGTCGATGGTCACGACCTGGCTGACGGAACTCAGAATATTGATTGTTACGTCCGGATCGCGGACATAACGCCCGATCAACGCCTGCTCGATATTATCCGCCAGTTCGCTCGCCGTCTTCCCGCCCGCATCCACAGTACCGATAAGCGGCATTGCGATCCGTCCGCTGCCGTCCACCTGCATCTGCCGGCTGAGGTCGGGAACACCAAAAACGTTCACCTCGATCGTGTCGAGGGGGCCGATAAGGGAGATCCTGTCTGGAGCGCCAAGATCGGTGCGATAAGGCGCTGGCAACTCAGACTGCCCCTCCACAACCGTCAAACGGGCATTTGGCTCTATAGGCGCTCGTGTGGCGCAAGCCGCCAAAACCACCGAGGCCGAAAGAACACTGACAAGTCTGAGCATGTTGGGAAGAGGACTATGTCCGAGAAGAAAGGAATACAAAATCATAGTTGCAGTTCACAGCCAGGTAAAGCCATTACATGAAGCCGTCGACCGCCCAATTCGGGCTTTACAACCCTGCGCTAGAGACGGGATTGCGCTGAACAGGAAGGAGCTTGCGCCTAGGGCAATGGCGCCGTTAGGGCAAGTATCTTCCCCGCCAATTCGCGAGATCGAGATTCACGCCGCCCACCCGCTGACCTTGCGAGCCTCTTCCTTATCGCCACGTCGTGAGAACGTTTATGAATGAGCTGACCCGGCGGACCGCCCTCGCCAGCCTTGCCGGTATGGCGGTCACCGCTTACGCCGCTGCAGCAAGGCCATTTCCGAACCACCTGCTGAATGGAGGCGACAACCGCGACCGCAAGCTCGGCTTCAACATCCAGCGCGCCACACTGCGCCCGGCCATGCACGGAATCTTTTCCGGAAACCAGGATCAGCGCGCCGCGCTTCTCGATTTCGTACGAGATGCAGCAAAGGAACGCCGCACCATTGAGTGGGGTGCTCTGGACATCTCATTGGATGTCGTATCGCCGACGAACGGCCGCCGCGGCTTAGTGATTCCTTCCGGTTCACACTGGGTCATGCATCCCGAAATGCGCATCAGAGCGCTGCCAAACGCGTCCTCCCACTATGAAATCCTCAACATCTTGGATGAAGAGGACATCGTTATAGAGGGCAATGGCGCGCGGCTGATCGGCGAGCGCGACACCCACCGCGGCGCCGAAGGAGAATGGGGTTTCGGCCTGTCAGTCCGCGGCGCGCGCAACGTTCTTGTCGAAAACCTGATAGCCGAAGATTGCTGGGGAGATGGCTTCTATATCGGCTCGGGGCGCCGGAAATATAGTCAGGATATTCTGTTCAGAAACACGAAGGCCATCCGTGCTCGCCGCAACGGCCTGTCGCTGATTTCCGTGCGCGGATTCCTGAGCGAGGATCACGAAAGCGCACATACGTTTGGCAGCGCCCCCCAGTGGGGCGTCGATATCGAACCCAATGATCCGCGGGAGTATCTGGAAGACGTCACCTTCAACCGGACACGTACGCGAAACTCGGACGGTATTGGGTTCGGCATTTATCTGGCCGCCCTCACGAGCTCTCCAAACCCCGTCTCCATCAGCCTCGTCGATTGTTCTGACGCAAAAAGCGTCGCCGGATTTTCGGTGACGTCCGCCAGGGACATAGGAGGCCGGATCGATCTGATCCGCGCTCGCTCCGACAAAGCCGGTGAAGCCGGGATTTCAATCCGACGAAAGGCCGTTTCGGGGCCGTTCGTACGCGTCGTTGAGCCCGTCATTACGGACTGGAACAGAAATTCGGTGACGCCGGCTGCGGCTGCTTCAGCCATCAGCATCTTCGCCCCAGGTGGGGACGACGGCTCGGAAGCCTTGGGCGCGGTGGACATTATCGCTCCCGACATTCGGTTGACGAATAAAAACGCCGACGCCAGCGCCGCAATTTTCGTAAAGGATCAGAGGCATACAGATCCTGCACCGCTCGATCATATCCGCATCTTGGATCCAGTCGACCTGGCGGGACTCCGCGTCTTCCTCAGTGCCGAGACCGCCGAGTTCCGGGATAGACATCAAGTCAGCAGAAGATTGCTGCCTGACGTGGACATGATCCTAGAATCTGCAAATAGCTTTGTGCACAATATTGTACAGGTTTCGAAAACCCGCGAATATACACTTGCCGGCACGCAGCCGGTGGGTACGGAACTCGCTTTCGAGATTGCCGGAGGCCGAGGAAGCGGACGAATATGTGTTCCAAAGGGCGAGCAGCTTTCTACCGCGGAGCGCGACCATTTACGAGCCATTTCGTCATCCCAGGACGGGGCCACACTGCGGGTTAGAAAGACGGGCGCCGACACCTGGACCATTCTCGAACAAACAGGCAGCTGGACCATCGAGTAGTAATGATGAATAAAGGGACGTGCGTTAATGTCTTTTGATAAGTGTTCGCAACGGCAACGTGCCCTCGTCATGCGGTTGCAAATGTCCTTGTAGGGTTCTATTTGAATGACCAAGTTAGTTTTTATCTGCGGCCGCGATCGACATGGCGTCACGGAAAAACAATTGCAGGCGCTGACTGGGATTATGGTCCCTGACAATATTCTCCCAAACCGCAGTCACGATTATATGAGCGAGAGGGTCTGCTATTCTCTCGCAAACCCCTCCCAAGATTGTCTCGCGTCCGAAAAGGGCGTGGGTTTGGGGCTATTGTTTTCCGACCAGAAGAATTGGGATGACGTCGGCCAGAGAACGCCGGATGGCAACTTTCTTTTGGCGCGGTGGGATCGCAACAAGCTTGAGATCCTATCTGATGCCGCCGCGTCGCGTACCGGTTGGTACGCGATTACGGACGATCATGTTTTCCTGTCCAGTTCCATGCGAGCCATTGTCGCCTTGCTTGGCAACTTTGAGCTCAATGAAGAGGCCGTCTCTTGGTCGCTGGGAACGGGCTGCCTAGGACCGGATCAAGCTTGGGATCGTCGGATCAGAATGATCCCCCCACAAACGACCCTCCATGTTGATTTCAAAGAATGGACAGTCCAGACTGATACGAAGCCCATTATCTTTTCGGCCCTTCCTTCGGCGGACGCAGCAAAATTGCGTCAGGCGATAACCGGCACACTCTCTAACATTCCGCCAGCGCCGCACCGCGAACTGTCTTTATCGGGGGGAGTAGATAGCCGCGGATTGCTAATGATGATGCCGCACGCCCTCCGTCCAAGCACGTTTTCCATCAGAGCAAAGTCTGAACCGCCAAGGCCCCAAGATGACGCGTCGATCGCCGCGCGCGTGGCTGCCGCAAGCGATGTCACTCACAGCATTGTCGAATTCGATGATCAGAATACGCCCTTGAGTGTTGCGATGGATCGCTTCTGTTCCCTGTCAGAAGGTCGCGTCGATCATTTCAGCGCGGCTGCGGGCGGCTGGACGCAGTGGAAGGCGATGCACGAAAGAGGAACGTCCACAATCCTTCGCGGCGACGAAGGCTTTGGCTGGAGTCACGCCCTTTCGGAGGAACAGGTTCAGATCGAAATCGGCGTCGCTGGTCTCCATCGCCATTTCACGCCCGCGCAAATTGAAGAGTTTGGGCTGCAACTGTATTCTCTGCCTGACACCTTGGTACGTAAGGAGAACGAAACCCTGGAGAACTGGCGAGACCGACTGTATCATCAGCACCGCCTGCCGGTTATTCTGTCGGCGCTTACGGAAGCCAAGGCCGGCTATATCGATGTTATAAACCCCTTTCTCTCACGGCACATTCTAGAGACCGTTCGATCCATGCTAAGCGCGGAGCGAACGGAGAAATCGGCCTTCCGCAAGATGGTGGCTGCCTTGCTGCCATCGGTTCCGTACGCCAGCAAAGCAGCCCATCGGTCGCTCACCACAATTACGAATTCCGAAGAATTCAAAATGATTGCCGGTGACATTCTCGGTTCGCCAACGGCCCAAGAAATTTTCACTGCGCCACTTCTGAGCTACGCAGTTCAGCGGTTAAAAAGGGATTCTAAAACCAAATCCAAACCATGGATGGGCCGCATAGCAAGGCATCTCTTCCCCGCACGCTTTGTAACCAAGCTTCGCGCGGTCAAGCATTCCGGTCATCGCCCATTGAATGCCGGAGTTCTGATTTTTCGAATGGCGATGATCACTAAAGTGGTAGCCACCTTGAAGAAGGACATGCAGCTCCTGAACAGTTCGAGCATGTCATAGCCGCGGGATCAGCCGCAATGCCTGCACGATGCGGACATTGTGTCTAACGTGCCTCCTAAGTTCTTTTAAGGCTTTCCCATGCGTGGATCGTAGCCGCGCGAACTGAGGAGTTCGCACATTCAGCGCGTTGAAAATGACCGACGAGGTTGCCCGTGAGGTTCCAGAACCCCTGAGACGGTGTAATCCTAGCGGCATCGCCCGTGATCTGACGAACATTTTCTTGGTCGCGCTAAAATCCAAGGCCGTAGGGAGGAAGGAAGATCGACGCACGTGAACCGTCCTCGATCCTGCTCGCGCGCGCAGGAGCAGGTGCGGGTCAAGAGGGTCCTCCATAATGAAGACCTCGCTGCGGCGTATCGAGGCAAGAGAGCCGGCTGACACAGTGTTCGCACGAGTCGCCGTCGGATCAACCCGCGAGCGCCATCGGTTCGACCATACCGTAATCCTGAGGCCGGCGGTCAGCGTAGTCACCACTGCGATGGCCATGCGGATATCCCACCCGCAGCCGTTCGCCGTGAGCGCAGCGGCCATGGCTGGGGGTCAGGGTGAGGGATGCGAATCCAGATTGAGTTGCCCGTCGAACCAGTCGGGTCGTCGCCTCAGACATCGATACGGTGCTGCTCGACCGCATGTCCGGTCTTGTTCGCGCGAGATCCCGTGTTGCACGAAAAATGGGTGCAGCGCCGTCAAGCGCTGCACGCGCGAACTCGATCCGCAACTCGTCGAGAGCGATATCCTTGATGTGCTCCCGTCTCCCGAACAATTAGGGCGGTGAACGTCGATCGGCCATGAGCGCGTGCCCCCGCCCTGTAGCCTGGGCGCGATGCTCCCGGTCTCACGGCGGTGCGCGTGCCACCGGATCGCTGTCGCCGACACAAATCCGAACCGCGTCGGCGCCGCCCGGCTGCTGGCTCCAGCATCTACAGCGCTAGATACCAGCGGCGCATGTCTATTGAGAAGAACTGATCCATTGGGTGCGGGCTTCCCTCTCATCCAATAGCGTGAATCGCGCCGCGCCTGGGAATGCTTTATAATTCCGTGTCGGGTCAACACCGTTCTTATATACGCTGGAGATGAATCAGGACGGAATTCTCCACGAACGCTGCCCAAAGTGGCGACAGGGTTCTGGCAAACGAGTTGGAAACCCTCCAAACAATTATGAAAAAGCCAGACTCTAACGATGACTGGTAAAAGTCAGGGAGGCGCATCACTCGCGAACTGCGGTTACCGCCCGCATCAGCAGTTTACGAGTTTAGCCCTCGTCAAACCATGCGTCGTGAAATCTTTTGACCATCTTTTCCATAGGAAAATTCTCCAGCACACGGTGCCGGGCGGCCGCGCGGCGTTTATCCCATCCGGACCCGCCGACCTCCGATAACGCGTTGCGAATCGCTTCGGCGAGGTGGCTTGGACTGCGCGGCGGAACGAGCCAACCTGTATCGCCAATAATATCGGCTGCATCACCAACGTTCGTCGATACACAGGGTGTGCCGCACGCCATCGCCTCAGCAAGCACGTTTGGAAACGCCTCACCCGATGAGGATGACATGACGTGGACATCGAGCGCATTCATCACCGCCGGAATGTCGTTCCTGCGACCAAGTAATCTAATTTCGTCTGTCGTGAGGCCCAACGCCCCCATCTGCGCTCGAATGTCTTCATTGGCGTCGTCGAGGCCCTGACCGACCAACAAACACAAAATCTTAACCCCCGCCGACTTCACCTCACTCAAAGCCTGAAGCAAAGTGCGGTGATCCTTCTGTGGGTCAAAGCGAGCCACGAAGCCGATGGCGACGCTTGCCGCTGGTATTCCGAGGCGTTCACGAATCTCGCGTCGATCGGAGGGATCTGGGGAGAATACGGATAAATCATAGCCGTTTGGGATAACGATCATTTTGCGGTTGTCGTAACCCATTGCTCCGTGGACTTGGCGAGACCGCTCCGCACAGCAAGCAATTTTCCTGGGAACCACCCCCGAAAGAAGCGCGCAGAGCCGCGCAACCGCAATCGTTCGGTCGCTACTCTCACCTTGGACAAGTTCGGTATGCCGAATACCCCAAACAACATTCCCGATCCCAGCGAGCCTCGCGCTCAACCCACCGAGGAGGTCAGCGTGGTACATCCAAGTCTGCACCGCCGCCGGGCGTATTTCGCGAATTAGCCGCCATAACCGAAACAAGCCGGCTGCTGTTATATTGCCGCGCGGCATGCCAAGCGTGTCTACGGAGGTGCCGATCGATCTTAGCCGAGAGCCGTATATGCCAAGATCGGTCAGAGAAATTACGTGATGCTGACACCGCGTGTCAGTCTTACAAAGTCGATAAAGAGCGCCTTCGGCGCCACCGACCTGTAAGCCGCTAATTACATGCAGAACACGTCGCATAATCCTTCCAACCTCACTCGGTTTGCTCTTCGATAGAATGTTTGTTGACGGCTCCAAAGGCCAACGCAGCCGGAGAAGAGCGTAGTCTATAATTGGGTATGGCCAGAACCAACGGAGATAAGCCTGAGCAAGCCCGCCGCGCGCTACCCCGACTCCAAGCGTCCAGGCAACTGCAATCCAAACAAACGAATTTGCATGAAGCCCAATCGCCGCGGGTCGATATTCGTTGAATGGGAACAGAATGCTACTCTAGTCCCGGCCCTTTACAGGCTCCACCCGGATCCTTCGGTACTGCAGATCATGCAGGAGCACGCTCTTATGTCTGCGTCAGGTCACCTAAATCAAACCCTATGAAGCTAAATTACCAAATTCCGAAACCGAACCAAGGCTCGCCCAGGCGCATCCAGTAACCGGTGGCGGTAAACAGAAAGAACGCTCCCAAGAAGGCATTTCGACGCCATCCCCAAAGAGACAACCCGGCCAGAAAAACGAGAAACATACCGCTTTCAAAAATTCGACCAGACAGGGGTGTCAGGAAATATACCGCCAGATAAAATGCTAAGACCGAGAACGAAAACATGTTCTTCTCAAGAAAGCCCTCCCCCGCTGACAAAAATAATAGAAATATTACTCCCCAAAAAGCAAAACCGATACCGCTAATATCTAGTTCCGCTTCATTATAAACGTAAACCTGCCTCGCACCCACCTCGCCGGCTAAAATCTCAATCGTTGCTCCAATTATCATAAATCCAAATAATAGAGAAACTAGTTGCATGCGCGGTGAAAGTCTAGCTAACTTCAGCGCCCACACGCCAAGGCCGATTACGCAAATAAATACGAAGGATGCGTGTATAAGGCAAGCAACGCCCATTAGCAGGACACGTTTCCATTGGGTGGTCGCCAAATATCCGAGCATGAACACGCTTAATCCAACGCCTTGGCGAAGGTGAATAATATGGTTTTTAATAACCTGCGGCGACAGCAAGAAGGTAATCATCCATAGTGCGTGCCGCGGGTCGCGCCTCAGGAGCTGCCAAGACACCAAAAATGCAGGAACGAAAATAAACACCCGGACGACATTGTCCGGGTACATGATCTGCCTGAGAGCGGTGTTCAGAAACAGCCACAGCGGTTCGTTTGCTATAGTAGCAAGCAGCCCGCCCGCGCTATACCGCTCAAAGATGATGTCGCTATAGGCGGCATATGTCAGGTAATTTGCACGATCCTTGAACAACTCCAAAGGAAGCTGAGTAAGGAAAACTGCGTAGAAGATGGAAAACGCGAGAGGAAAGATGCGTAGCAAAATTCCTCTGGGGCGACCCGGCTCCGCGCCTTTTTCAAGGTTCTGATAATAAGCAGTCGTCACGTGAGAAGTGTCTCATAATCTTTGGCGATTTTCGATTCTCGGAAGTTTTGCAACATCGCTGAGACGTCTCGGCCCTTGGGAACATGAAGAGCCTCCCTCAAAGCCTCTGCGAATGCATCCACGTCACCTACGGGCACCAACCGCCCCCATTTCCCTCCCTCTAGGATCTCGTGAGGACCGGTGGGGCAGTCTGTGCTGACGACAGGCACCCCGCAAGCCAGGGCTTGGACCAGACTGTTCGGAAACCCCTCATGCCGCGACGACATGGCGTAGGCAGTGCAAGCCCCCATCCAGCCGAACGGGTTCGGTTGAAAACCAGGTAGAATAACGCTGCTCGCCAAACCGCTCGAGGCGATATGCTGCTCCAGCGCGCCACGCAAGCTGCCCTCGCCCAAGATAACAAGACGGACGGGCGATTCCGACCTGATCTTAGCAAAAGCGTCCAGCAGGAGAAAATAGTCTTTCTGTTCTTCCAACCGGCCCACCGCAAGAATGACCGGTGGTTCCCCCTCCGCAAGCCAAGGGTGGGGCGGCCGGCATGCTGAAAGAGCCACGATCTTGTCGATATCGACCGGATTGGGAATCGAGATCACTTGATGTGACGGCACGCCGACATCTGCTATAAGCTGCTGGGCGATTCCCCGAGACACGGCGACCACCCAGTCGGCGAACGGATAAAGGCGACGCATGGCATGACGCGTCAAACGTCCGGGCCTGCGGCGATTGAGGCTGTTGCGTTCGCTGACGATGAGACGCGTACCGGTTCGGGCCGCAGCTCTCGCCAGGATAGCAAGGAGATTGGCATGATAAAGCGCAGACAAAAGCGATGCAGGTCGCGCGCGTCTCAAATAACGTACGAGCGGCCAGAAGCTGCTAAGTACCCTTTGACAGCCGAGATCTACGATGTTTACCGCGGCCGAGACTTCGGCCATGTATGGCCCCTCAGCCTTGACCAACACCAGATCCACACGGTGGCCCTTGGCTGCGAAAGCATTTGCCAGGGTCACCATGACTCGTTCCGCCCCACCCCCTCGCAGTGAGGGGAGATAGATCGCGATGTGACGGTTCCCAATCAAGGAATATGATCCTTTTTCAGGTGGGAGATAACGTCCTCGATCATGAAATATTCGGGTCGAAAGTCGCCTTCGTGCCACCGAAGATCCGCATCCCAAAAGCCGGGGCACGCGGTGTATCCCGCTAGCGAAAACGCGTAACTGATCTCAACAATCTTCCAGTCATTTCCGCTGCGGACGAAATCGTAGGCACAGCACTGGGACCCGATCGCCTTCGTCACGTCGAACGCGATCCGAAGACAATCCCGGGGGATTTCACGGGGGTCATGGATGATGAGGCCACTGCCCGACGCACGGAAGTCGCCTTTACGCACCATCCTCTTTATCGCGAACGCCCGCTCGCCAATCACGACAACGCGAATGTCATGGTCGTTTTCGGGTACGAAATCCTGGAAATAGACGTAGTTTCTGTCCGTGCTTTGGTTTCGGTATTTTTCGTGCGGACGCACCGCGCGTGCAATGCCGCGCGCTATGCCGAGAAAACTGCGCGAAGATGGAGCTCTGCGAAACGCCCACACCCGCTCGTCCAGCGCGTGCAGGCGCGAGGCACGCCACCCGCTTCGAAAGGAACGCTTGATAATGCGAAGAGCGTTCTGTGTCGTGGTAACCAGCTTTACGTTTCTGGAGCCGGCGCCGCCCCGTAACTTCCAGACCAGAGGAACACCCGAATTCCGCAACCATTCCGTAGCGGATTTCTCGTCGTAGAAAACATGGCTCGGAATCAGCGGCGCGCCTACGGCCTCCAAAAGATATTTCTGTCCGACCTTGTCGTCGTAATGCCAACACGTGGCACGACTGGGGAAGACGACAAGACCCCTCGTCTCCAGCGAATAGACGAGTTGCCGGGCAAACAGCGCCGCCCGGTAATCATGATGCTGCCAATGCCAAAGGAGAGCCCGGCATCCTTGAAGTTGCTCAACAATATCGCTCGAGAAACAATCCACTGCACGGAAGGCGATATCGTTCTTCGAACAATACTCGACCCATCCGGCGGCAAACGGACCACTATCGGTGTGAATGGCCAGCATGAGGTTCCTTTATGCTCGGATCAGCTCGCCCAGCATTGTCCATACCGCTTAACGCGGCCAAAACCACCTCTCGATGAGAGTCACACTGCAACATGTTGAGTCTCAGGAGTTTTCGAGAAGAAGGCATTATCATATTGCGGAAAAGCGGTAGCTTAGAAATACGTCTCATTCCCCGAAAACGAACCGGCGAAAAGAGATCTATCATCGCCTGCCACTGTCTTCGCCGGACAAATTGGTGCCACTCCGCCATCCATCTTTCGTGCCGTTCCAGAATCGCTCTTCGATCTTCGATACGTGTGATGAATTCAGCTTTTTCATCGCCACTCAATAAATGCAAACCTCCTTCCGCGGCAGATTGCCGATAGGGGACTATCTCGAGGTTCACGCCAACATCGCCGGCACAACTAAAGCGCAATTTTATGCGCGCCAGGTATCCTTCACACCACTCCTTTGGCGGCTGCTTGTGGTCAAAGATGAGATTCCCAAGGCTGTAGACAATCGGCTTTCCTCGGTAAATCTCATACGGACCCGGCACATGCGGGTGATGTCCGATGACCGCATCGGCCCCCATATCGACCAGAAATTGGCATAGCTTTCGAAAGCCGGGGCGCGGAAAAGGAAAGTACTCATTTCCGCCGTGCACACAAACGAGAACAGCGTCCGCGGTGCGACGTTCCTGCAAAAGCAGCGGGGCCATACGAAGAGGTTCAAGAAGCGCCGCCCCCGCCTCCCCATCTTCTGAGACATTGAATTCTCGTTCAGCAAATGAAAATATCGACACCTGCCTGCCAGCAAGGTGCAGACGTACTGGAGCTTCTGCGGAAGAACGATCAAGTCCAGCACCACTATACCGAATACCGTATTTATCAAGCGCCGCCAACGTTTGCGAAAGCCCCTCTCTCCCGTGATCGAAGATATGATTGTTCGCCAAGCAGACGCCACCAAAACCTGCTTCGGAAAGCGAGACCAAGGATTCCGGCAGCGCTCGTATTGTCGGACCTGACTTTATGATCGCGTTCGACGACTCGCATACAGGTGTTTCAAGATTAGCCATAGTAAAATCGCTAATCTTTATCAGGTCTATCAGGTCGTTGAAAATTCCGCCCCCTGCGGATTTCGACAAGGACTCGTAAGCCCCGGCGAGCGCCACATCTCCACCGAACAAAATATTTGCCGAGTCAGTAGCCATTACTCGCTTTCGTATTCATATCAAATCTATAAGTGGAGTATGAGAAAACTGCCAGACTTAGTACAATCATACCTGCGCTACTGATTGAGAACCAGGCAACTGCTGTTCTGGCATCAGCTGATGTCCAAGCAGCCGCGAGAACCGACAGGACGCGTATCCCCAGTAGGGCCACGTTAAAAAGGAGGGACAATCCCTGTCTTCCTATGACAGCAACGATCCGCGACGTTGGCACGTTCACTATCATCAGGGAAATCCAGATCGCCATCCACTGCGCATAATGCCCAGCCTCTCTCCATTCCTCACCAAATATAAAAGCAAAGATGTCGGGCGAAAACCAAGACACACCAATTATGATCGGCGCCAGGGAGAGGAGATACAGCGTCGATTTAAGAAGCATGCCCCAGAGTTCGCTGCCGGACCGAGAAAGTTCGGCGAAACGAGCATAGAGTACATTCCCGATCGCAGCGTTGATAAGATTTGCCGGGAGATTCAGAACACTACGGGTGAGCGCATACAGGCCCGCAGCCGTTGGCGAATACAGTGCAGCCAGCATAATTACCGGTACCGACTGCGAAGCAGAGTTCAAGACATCGGTCGGCATACGGAAAAGAGGGAAATCCCGATGCTTGGATAACAGCCTGAAAACTTCCTCCTTGCCCAGGGCGCCGCGGCTTTCCGGATATCCTTTGATCCTCAGGTTGAGGAGGCCTGCCTGAACCGCAGGAGCCACGGACGTGACGGCCACCAGAACGCCCGCGATCGGCGCGGCGAGACCACCAAGGACCCGCGCAAGATTCGCGAGAAAGGCCTGAACAACAGTGACCACCCCAACCAGCCTGAACTGTCCACGGCGCGCCGCCGTATAACCCGCGACATCTTGTGCCGCCACGCAGAGCAGCGCGAGTGGAAGGAACCAGATCAGCGGTCCTAAAGCCTCTGCACCCAGAAGGACGGAAATAGGCTCGGCGGCCAGTAAGAGCAGTACGGTCAACCCAGCCGAAAGCGCGAAGCCCATGCGCATTGCAAGCCGCCGAAGATGCCAAGCGTCGCTGTCGTTGTCTGCCACGATGATCGCAAGCGGATAGCGCAGGGCGACCACGGGGCTTAAAATGCTTACCAGCGCCAGAAAGACTCCCTGAATGCCAAATATTTCAGGACCGTAAATACGGGTGATCAGTGGCGAGAATGCAAAGGCGACGGCTTGTCCGGCCGCTGTACCGGTGGCCACCGCAAGGATGTTGCGAGAGAGCGTGGAGCTCCGAAGATGACGAACGATCTTCAAATTGCTAGCGTAGAACGTCGTTGACGACCGCCTCCGCGGGCGGCGGCGCACAAGCCTTGTCGACAAGCATTGAAACGATTGGAACCTTCAGCAAGGGAGGGGATCACGCTCATGCCGACCAACATCGCATTCGAAGTGCTCAGCAGCGCCGCTCTAACAGCTATGATCTTGGGCCGCTATACGGCATGATCGGTGGTCGAACGTTATGCCAGATGCGAGTATCTCGCTCCGCGCGCCGTTTTCACGCCGTGTAGTGCGGCTGAGTCTCCTTTTGCTAGACGCCCGCTCACTCGTAGCGTGCATATTCAACGACAGGGCAGATCAGCAGGGGCCCCGCCGCCGGTGCAAAGCAGGGCCCGAGCACAGATGGCTGCTTGCGGAGCTGCCTCGCAATTCAGGATGCTGGTAATTTGACCGCCTGAACCCTTAAATCACCCTTCTTCGCCAGTTCAATGTCAGAGCACCGGCTCCGGTCACCTCCGGACCGCTTTATGCCATGAAGCTCCCCTTCATGTAGAAGGCTCCCATGGGGTTGAAGCGGTGCCGACTGGGAATTGAGCCCCAGGCCAACAGATCAAAGGTAAAGGTTATTCCACATATACTCGTAACAGCGAATGCCAGCTGGAATATCTGGAACTTTCGCACACGCATTATCCAAGCTCTATTGGATGATGGTCACGAAGTAACAATAGCTGCTCCAGTGGATGAGAGCACAATTAAACTCAATAACATTGGCTGTCGGTTCGTTCCATTGCCGATGGATGTCAGGGGATTAAACCCAATAACTGACGCCGCCCTGGTCAAAAGATTCGTTCGTGTACTCAAGTCGAACACGCCAGACGTCGTATTAAGCTACACGATAAAGAATAATGTTTTTGTCTCCATAGCAGGGAGAATACTAAATATTCCTGTTATTCCTAATGTTACAGGATTGGGCACAGCCTTTCTATCTAATTTTATGCTCCACTCGTTGGCTACGAGGTTGTATAGAGTTGCTTTTTCTAAGCATGATACGGTGTTTTTCCAAAACACAGACGATAGAAATCTTTTCATTGATCGCTCGATGATAAGATCGGATCAAGCAACCGTACTGCCTGGGTCTGGTATCAATCTCGACAAATATGCTTTCGCCGACTACCCGACTAGAGGTCCGATCACTTTCTTGATGATCTCTAGGTTGATCAGAGATAAGGGCGTTTTCGAGTTCGTCGAAGCCGCGAAGTCTGGACCCTATCCGAGTGAAGTAAGGTTTCGGCTTCTGGGGCCTTTAGACGCCAAAAATAGATCCGCCATAGACTCAAAGATAGTTAGACAATGGGTTGCTGACGGTATCATAGAGTATTTAGGAAACGCAGCAGATGTTCGCCCATTTATCGCGGACGCACATTGCATCGTACTACCTTCCTACCGGGAAGGAGCGCCGAGAACGCTGCTTGAAGCTGCAGCGATGGGACGACCAGTCATTACGACAGACGTGCCGGGATGTCGATCTGTGTTGGACCCGGGGCTTTCAGGACTTTTATGCGAGGCGCGAAGCAGCGCCAGCTTAAGCCAAGCAATGGCTTCTTTCCTTTCTCATACAAGAGAACAGAGAGCAGCCATGGGAAAAGCGGGTCGCGACAAAATGGAGCGCGAGTTCGACGAGGAGATTATCGTCCAACACTATCGAGCCGCCATCGAACGGGCGCTCATGCCTCGTCTTGCAAGGCTTGAAGGCAGCTGACGGCAATGCGGACACTTTCGCTCTCGTCACGATGTTCGTCCGCAGTTTTTTCAAGATCGCTGCCAATTTCTTCTGTCCCCTTACCCTCTCCCTCGCCAAGGGCTTGTAGCTGGTCAGCAAAGTAGGCTTGTGCCTGCGTGACGGCTTCGCGTTGTTCGTCAGCCAAGCCCGCGGCGTCTTGGACGCGAAGGGCTAGAACATTCATTCCGTGAGTGCAGAGAAGCGCGCGGGCATATTCGCCTTCGGCTCGCTCAACAGTCACGTTGCGGCTGAGCGACAGGGCTTGCGCCGCTCTTTTGCTTTCCTCGCTGAATTCCTGCCGCGCCGACTGAACGCCGCCCTTCGCGTTCTGCGGAACAGAGCGATCGGGAGAGCACCCTGAGAGCGCAGCCGAAATCAAGGCTAAGGAGACGAAGGGGCATCCGGACCTGGGCATGGAATCACACTAAGGCTGATTATCGTTTCGTCCAATACGCAATCCGTCTAGGTGGGGGGCGCTTTGTCTTGGGAAACGTTCATGTTTGATCACAGCACGGTGACGCGGCGGTCGCAGTCGCGGATACCCTTCTTCATGATGTTCGCTGTGCTGATACTATTCTGGTTGAGCGGCGGTGCCTCACGCGGAGATGTAGGGGGCCAAGTGGTCGTTCAGGTCACGACCTGGATGTTTCTTGCGGCGTTCGCCTTATTCTGTCAGCCGCCAGAGTGGCGTTCGCTGCTGCCGGTGGGCGCGTTTCTGTTGACCGTTATCGCGGTTTTGGTCCTGCAACTCGTGCCGCTTCCACCCGAGCTCTGGACCGCCCTGCCTGGGCGGTACGTGATTACAGATGCCGCAATGATCGCCGGTCGGGAGCAGCCATGGCGGCCCCTCTCCATATCGCCGGGAGGTACGTTGAACGCCCTGTCGTCGCTCGCCGTGCCGATCCTCGTTCTGCTGCTGCTCGCAGCCTTGGGACCGCGCAATCACTGGCGTATCGCCGTCCTGCTTCTCGCGCTGATCGCAGCTGCAGCCTTCCTAGGCCTGCTGCAATTTTCAGGAGGCAACTTCGATCATCCGCTCGTCAACGATTCTCCTGGCTCCGTAAGCGCGATCTTCGCTAACCGAAATCATTTCGCGCTCTTCGTGGCGATCGGCTGCCTTTTGGCGCCGGCCTGGGCGTTTCGAGACGAAAAGCGACAGCGTTGGAAGGGGCCGGTGGCCATTGCCCTCCTGCTCCTGTTCGTCCTTATCATCCTGGCGACGGGATCCCGCACCGGAATGCTCGTGGGGCTCCTGGGCGTCGGCCTTGGCCTTCTCAACGTCCGGCGCCCGGCCGCGGCAGAGCTGCGGCGCCTTCCAAAGATCGTGTCCGTCGGCATTATGACCGGCGGGGCCGCCATACTGGTGGCCGCGGTCGTTCTGAGCGTGACGCTGGGCCGCGCGCGTTCGGTGGACCGGGCCTTCACCTTGGAAATCGCAGACGACCTTCGCCGCCAGGCGCTACCAACCGTCCTCGACATGACCACCAGCTATTTCCCATTCGGGTCTGGTTTCGGCACCTTCGATCCCGTTTATCGCATGCACGAACCCGAACACCTTCTCGGCCTCTCTTATTTCAATCATGCCCACAACGACTTCCTGGAGGTCCTGCTGGAGGGCGGTGTCGCCGGACTGCTGCTGGTGATCGTGACGATCGGCTGGTGGCTTTGGAAGAGCGTGGGCGTGTGGCGGTCCGGAAGTTCCGCCGGACTCCTGCCCCGGCTAGGATCGGCAATACTGTTGCTAATCTTCGTCGCAAGCGCGACCGACTATCCTGCACGTACCCCCCTCATTATGGCCATCGTTACGATGGCAGCGGTTTGGCTGAGCGGCCTGCCACGTCCTGCGCGTTCAGGTGAAGACGCAGGTCGTACAGTGCTGAGGAGGTAGCAGTTCGTCCGTCGCCGACATAGCCGTTCTCGATTCGGTTCCCTAGGCTCAGGACTGATTGATCACAGCCAGAAGATGACGGTGGCGGCGATGCAGATGGCCGAGAAGGAGGTGTGTGCGCATCTGTCGTAGCGGGTGTGGATGCGGCGCCAATCCTTGAGACGGCCAAACATGATCTCGATCTTGTGGCGCTGGCGGTAGAGGGCAGCGTGGTGCGGGATCGGCACACGCCGGTTCGCCCTGGAGGGGATGCAGGCAGAGATCTTGCGATCGGCCAAAGCAGCGCGGAACCAGTCTGCGTCATAACCTCAATCGCCGAGCAGGGTTTTGGCCCCGGGCAGCGCATCAAGCATCAAGGCAGCCCCTTTGTAATCGCTCATCTGCCCTTCGCTGAGCGCCATGATCAGCGGGCGCCCGTGATCGTCACAGACGGCGTGAAGCTTGGAGTTCAGGCCACCCTTGGTGCGTCCGATACGACGGGAAACAGCCCCTTTTTGAGCAAGCTGGCAGCGGTGCGGTGTGCCTTGAGGTGAGTTGCATCGATCATCAGCTGGTCGGGCCTGCCGCCTTTGGCGGCCAGCGCAGCGAATA
>NZ_AMRV01000018.1 GCF_000342165.1 Pacificimonas flava | reverse complement strand
CTCCCGCAGCGGCCCCATAGGCTGGTGGCCATAGCGTCTGTGCCCCACCCGGTCCCATCCCGAACCCGGCCGTGAAACCAGACAGCGCCGATGGTACTTATGCTTAAGCATTGGAAGAGTAGGTCGCCGCCAGCCTTTGCGGCCGCTGCCGGACACGCGAAACCAGAACCAAACCCATTCACAAGACAACCGGCCCGCGCCCAGAACAGCGCACGCACCAACGGCCGGCATAACCCCCTCAGCGCGGGATGGAGCAGTCCGGTAGCTCGTCAGGCTCATAACCTGAAGGTCGCAGGTTCAAATCCTGCTCCCGCAACCAATCAAAACTCCCGAAATATACAGGCCGCCCAATGGCTCTCCTGAACCAAGGATCACCTGTCCAGGACACGTTCCGGACCGATCGGATTTGGCTTTCTGGAGAAAATCCCTTACGGGCGCCAAGCGCTCGTGAACGCCGGCGGCATGTGGAATTGTTTTTGCGGAGTCAGCATGAAGTTTATTGGTCGCGCTGCGTTCGCAGCAGCGTTTTTAGCGGCGCCGGCGGCGGCGCAAATCGGTATCGAGGGAAATCTCGCTGAGGTGGACGGCGAGTTCGGCGGAGAACTGGGCGTGACCTACGATTTCTTCGATAGCGCCGGTTTCACCCTGCGCTCGGGCGCCGGTGCCTTCATCTTCGACGAAGAGGATTCCGATGGCGGGAACCGGGTGTGCCGCGAGACTGTCGACGGCAATCTTGTCGGCTCCTCCGACTGCGACGGAACCAGCGTGAACGCCTATGGGCGCCTGGAACTGACCTACGATCTGCCGATCCTGAGTGTTGGTGGGGGACTGCGCCTCGGGGACGAACTCAACCCCTATGTAACCCTGGCCGGCTCCTTGGCTCCCTTCGTGAAACTGAAGGCAAATCTGGGCGACGATTATTATGCCGGAGGCATAACAGTCGGTTTCTAGAGCCGCGCCGTTAACCTTTAGTCGACATTTGCCTTCTATAGCCGGCCTGCCAGCGAGACACCGAAGCGGGGCCGAATTTCCATGTCGACAATTTATATCAAGCCCACCGCCACAGGGCAGGCGGATGGCGGCAGCGTTGAAGATGCCATGGGCATCGGACAGTTGAACAGCGCGATCGCGCGTGCCGGAGCTGGCGGGACCGTTGTCCTCTTGTCAGATTTCGGCCCCTACCATTTGAAGGGCTCGATTTCGCTCTACAATGGCGGCGAAAACGGCGCTCCTGTCTCGATCGTCGGTCAAACGTCCGAGGGGATGCCCATGCCCGCCGAGATCATCGGGACGCGGCCAGAGCAGTTTTCGCCGGACATGCCGGCCGGGAACGAGACCTTCAGATTGATGCCCGGTGCAGATCATCTCGAGTTTCGCGATCTGGCCTTCGAGAATGTCGGCAGCGCGTTTCGCGCGGGCGGGGATATTTCCGATATCACGATCGAGGACGTGACAGCGTCCAATGTGCGGCGGTTTTTCGAGGATTATCCGTCCGGCAGCAACCGCACCGCCACGATCGACGGGCTGACGATCCGGGATGTCGATGTCGAAGGCTTCTCCCGCAACGTCATTCGCCTGCGTGATGATTCCCGCAATATCCTGATTGAGGATGTGCGGGGAGACAGTCAGCGTCAGGACGGCGACGATCTGGCGGTCGGTGTGCACCTGGAAGGGACGGTTCACGACGTGGTGATCCGCCGGGTGACGATGGAGAATGCGCAGACCAGCAGCGATGGCTATTGGAATGGCGACGGGTTTGCGACAGAGCGCGGCGTCTATGGCGTCCTGTTCGAAGATACGGTCGCGCGCGGCAATGCCGATGGCGGTTATGACCTCAAGTCGACGGACACGGTGCTTTTGAACCCCGTTGCGGAGCGGAATGGGCGCAATTTTCGCTTCTGGGGCGAAGTCGAGATCTACAATGCTCTGGGGCTCGACCCGCATCACCATGGCGGCTCCGTCGGTGGACAGAAGCAGGTGCAGATCCTGAACGGCGCGGACGTTCTGATGGTCGGCGGGTCCTTTGCGGATTCCGGCAGCGCCACGGTGGTGTTCACGCGTGACGGCGGTGTGTTGACGCTACGCGAGGTGGACATTGTCCATGCAGCCGGCGCGGACGTGCTGCGCGGCCTGCCGGCAGATGCCCTGCAGGGAAGTGCCGTCGAAGCCGTCGCGCCGACCGGGTCGTCCTCCAGCGGCACGAAGACCGATTGGACACCCGTCGACGACGCAGACGGTGAGCCGGGCAAGACGCCAAACGGCGATGTACCGGATCCCGTCGACGATGGAGACGGATCGTTCGACGACGTGCCGGTGTCCCCGGTGGATCCGCCCCATTATTCCCTTCTTTCCGGGACGCCGCTGCTTCTGAGCGGAGAGGAGAATGTCCGCGCGGACTGGTTGGAAACCACAGGAGAATTTTCCCTAGTCTCAGCGTCCGGCAGCAACCTTGGTACTCTGTCGCTGGGTAACGGCACTCTTGAGTGCGGACTGATGATCGTCGTTCGTGAACAGGGCAGCGTCCTTTCGGCAGAGGGTATCCTTAGCGCCGGGGATCTCGTGGAGGGGCAGGGGAGCACTGAACTCGTGGCGCGGCTCGGACTGTCCGCCTTCCAGCATTATTTGAGCGGCGACAATAGCAGCGCGTTTCGGATCAGCTTGGACACCGGCGGTGCAGAAGCAGGCTATCACAACACACTTGGGGCCTACGTGCTCGATGCCGCTGGTGACATGGTACGTGTGAGTCTCATCGCCGCGGACGCGTCAGCGGCATCCGGGCCGGTCCTTATCGATGGTCTGGCAGCGGGAGAGACGTTGCACTTCTTTCTGGTACAGAATGGTGCCGTCTATTTCGATGAAGACAGCACGGTTTCCCTGATCGAGCATGAGGGGCAGCTGGCTGTGACCCGGGATGGAGAGCGCGTCGAGGACGCCGTCACCTTCTTCTCGCACGACGATGCGGCGAACCCGGACGGGCAGAGCCACGTCCTCGGCGGCCTTGTGGATCGGCAAAGCAATGCCCTGCGGATCGGCTTCGAAGACCTGCTAAGGGCTGGCGGCAGTGACGAGGATTTTCAGGACGTGCTGTTCACGGTCGAGGCGCATCCGCCGGCCGATCTGCTGTTTGGCTGACCGGCGCGGGACGCGTGGACCGGCGTTCTGAGTTCGCGGCAGCGGTCGTCCCGATCTGCGGAAACCAACGCAGCGCGTCCACCCGAGCGGCGAAAAACCGCGCGCCTGCAAGTGTCATATGGTGCCCGTCGTAAAAAGGCTTTACAGCTGGGAGGTACGCCGAAACATTCGCGTCTTCTCTCATCGCAAATGAAGTCCCTGCGGTCGCGGTAGGGAACGCCGGCCTTCCGTGCCATGGCGGCAAGATCGCGATTTTTTTCGGCGACTGGGTCGCGCCGTTTCAGAGCTTTGAAGTAGGACCGGTTCACGTTTTCCGCGAGTAAGCCAGGCGCGACATCGCGACCTGCGCGAAGAACGATCTGGTCGCCGAGCGTGATGGTGCTGTTGGCGGGAAATTCCGGAGCGCTGCCGATGACGACGACACGCTTCCCAGCCTTCTGAATCCTGTCCAGAACTGCCGGTAGGGCAGAGATATCGGATCGCCAATAGCGGGTTGAAAGAACGACGACGTCGGCCGCTCGGAAATTGGAACTTTGGTAGAAGACATGCGCCGGGTCGGCCAACGCACCCAGTTGGATGCCATAGCGTGCGATTTCGTATTGTTTTGCTACGTCGCTGAGGCTGAGGACGTTGTACATGTCCTTCGAATGCGAATTTCCGACGACCAGCAGGTTCGGACGACGAGCATCGGAGAACCAAAGGCGCTGATCGGCGGGATTGTTCTCTACGCGGTAGGTGGGATCGTCGGTTTTATGTTCCAGCAGGATCCAAGCGTCTTCCTGTAAGCGCTGATTATCGAAATCATATCCGGAAGGGCCTTTTCCTGCATACCGCCCCGGCAGGCCATCCGCAGAGATCATTGCGGCGGCGGCGGCAAGGAGGGCGCCGCCCCCCGCCAGAGACCAGCCAAAAACGGCGCGGCGCGTCTTCAGAAGGCCGGTCTTCCGGCGGAACGGCGCTTCGACAAAGCGCCAGCTGATATAGCCCAAGGCAAAGGAGAGGGCGATAATCGCGCCGCGTACCGGCAGCGACAGCGGCTGCAGTTCGTGCAGTCTGGCGAAAGCGAGGAGAGGCTGGTGAACGAGATAGGTGCTGTAACTGATCAGCCCCACACCGACCATGGCCGGACTTGCCAGCAGCCTGCCCGCGACAGTCGCTCTGGATCCGTACAGCACCAGAAGCACCGACCCCGCGATCGGTGCGAGCGCATATATCGAAGGGAACGGCGTCTTTTCATCCAGCATCAGGATTGACAGTCCGATGAGGATGAGGCCGCATGCCGCGAGAAGACCATTCGGCCGTATCGGTCGCTGACGCATCCAGAGCGCGCAAAGCGAACCGGCAAGCAACTCCCACGCGCGCGAAAAAATCAGATAGAAGCCGGAGGCCGGAAACTGGCTGCTCGCAATTTCGCTCCAGATCAGGCTGGCCGCGGCGACGCCAGACATGGCGATGAAGAGACGGCGAGGCGCGAAACGCCACAACAGGTAGAGCGCAAGGGGAAAGAACAGATAGAACTGCTCTTCTACCGCCAGGCTCCACATATGCAGGAGCGGCTGCTCCTCGGCAACGGCCGCGAAATAATCGAGTTCATGCCAGAAGTAGATGTTCGATACGAACGCTATGGATGCAGCCAGCGAGGCGGCGAACTCGGACAGGCGACCCGGCGTCAGCAGCAAATAGGCGCCGACGATGGAGGCCGCGAGAACGGCGAACAAAGCCGGGAATATCCGGCGCGCCCGGCGCTCGTAGAAACGAGCGATCGAAAAGCGGTTCTGCTCCAGGTCGCCAAGCAGGATGGATGTGATGAGATAGCCGGAGATCACAAAGAAGATGTCGACGCCGACAAACCCACCGGAGAAGCCCCGAATATCGGCATGAAAAAGAACGACCGCACCCACTGCAATGGCGCGCAGGCCGTCAATTTCGGGACGGTATTCCAGTGATCGGTTGCGGAACTGGCCCGCATGCGTCGTCATGGCAGATGTCACTGGCTTGCCGGCCGGGTTGTGGCAAGCCGGGCGGGCCGCAGGATCGCTGGTCCGACCGTTCGCAAAGTCAGACCGAGCGCCGACCTAATGCGCCGCCTTCAAGAAATCCGTGAGCAGCCGGCGGCTGATGTGCCAAAGATTGCGCCGTACGGACAAGGGCAGCATGTCCGTCAGCTTCGCATGAAAGGCGTCCTGCTTTCCCGACAGCGCGAGACTTGCCGTCTCCAGCATTAGCGCCTCGTCGAAACTGAGCTGGGCGCAGCAGGGGGGATTGACGGTAAAGGGGTCCGGCCAAGCCTTTCCGAGCTCCTCCACGAAAATACGAAAGGGACGCAGGCGCTCGTCTCCGCCCAGCAGGATTGAAAGACGTTCGGAGGCGTCGCGGCGGACCCGGCTGGCCATGGTTCCGACGCGAAAGGCGGTGATCAGCCGAATCTGCCAATTGGGCAATCCACGAACCGGCGTGGTTTGAGTGAGGGCGGTAAAGTCAAAGGCCATAGAGCGGGCGCGCTCCCGAGACGTTTCTCATCGTTCTGCCGGGCAGAATATCCATGAACGGGCAGCTTGTCGGGATCGGCGAGGCCGAAGCGAGCATCGGTGGATCCGGAGGCATGCCCAGGCCGATCCTGACGCTGCGAACGGCCCATTGGAGCGCCCCGGACAGGCCGTGAGGCGCGGTTCCGGCACGTTCCGGGCGCGCACCTATGCGCAGCAGGATGAGCAGTGCGTTTTCGTCTGGAGAGCTCGTGCTCCCGCCCGGCGCATGCAGGGTCAGCCGACGACCGAGATTTGCCTCGACAAGCTGAAGCAGACTTTCGCTAGCGGGCGCGAGGGTCACGGCAGCGGCCAGCCGATCCGCCTGGCGCGTCATTTCCGGAAGTGGATTGATGCCGCTTTGCCTGGCCGAACTCCAATGGCGAGCGAGGCGTATGAAGAGTTCCGGCGGCAGTGGTCGTTTGCGAGGAACGACCCTTCGCGGATCTGTGCGGTTTTCCTGGTTCGAACGCATTGGCGAACTCCCATCAGCATGTTGCAAATGATTTGCATTATGCTGATGGACTGTCAACCCGCGCTCGTCGTGCGGCGGTCTGCGGGCCCTCGGGTTCAGGCGTTCTTGACGATCATTCTCCGGCGGCGCTGGTGCAGAATACCGGCAGCGACGATGCCCAGGCCGAGCAGGCCGAAACCGGCGGGAGCGGGGACGGGCGCTTCAAGCGGTGAAGCGGCGGCGGCATCGAAGCGGATATCGAAGAAGCCGCGCAGCGGATCGAAGCCTTCCGCGAACAATTCGGCCGTGCGCTGGAAAATCGAGAAGGTCAGTTGCCGCGTTTCGCCAAGCTTCGGTGCGTAGGCTTCGAACGACAGCAGAAGGGATTCGCATTCCGCAGTCCAGGCGCAATCGCTGAGGTCGCCATCCTCATTGTAGCTGAGGGTCATGTCCGCCATACCGGAATAGGCGGAAAAGAAGGTCTGGCTGACCGTACCATCGATGGCCATATCGAACGTACCGCCGGAAAACTCGATCTGCGTATCGCGGTCGGTCCACTCCTCCCCGCCATAGCAGAAGCCGCTCGGATCGCCGGTATAGCTGCCGTCGCAATCATAGGCGAAATCGGACGTTTGGAAGTCCATCACCCCTGTGATGCTCTGGCCGCCGGTCATGTCGATCTGGAAGGGCAGGGCAGAGGCGCCTGCTGCGGCCGGGATTGCCATGGTCAGGATCGCCGTGATCAGGCTGGTGGATTTCATAGGTTCGCCCCCTCTTTGTTCTTTCGCCTGCGGCCGTTCATGGGACGCACAGGACGCAGATTCGTTCTGCGACCCTGCGCCTGCCCCAAGCCGAGTAGCTAGTGCCGACTGCTTAAAAAAGCGCTTATCAAGTGGGCGCCCGCGGCAACGCGCGCGCCGAGTGTTTCCTTAAAGTTTCTTGAGCCGGCCCTGGTCTCTGCCAATCTTCGGCAGCGTTATCTGCGCGTGCAGACCGCCGCTATCCGCCAAAACGAATTGCAAGTCCGCGCCGAACCGCTGGAGAATCCGCTGTGCCGTGGGAATACCCAGGCCAAGTCCTTCGGTTGTCCGTTCGCGGGCTTCGTCCGCCCGGAAGAACGGATCGAAGATCCGTTTCAGGTCTGCGTCCTTCATGCCGGGCCCTTCATCGACGATGTGCAGGATCAGATCATCTTCGTCGCTCAAGAAGACCGTTGCCGCGCCAGCATATTCCTGGGCATTCTTGAGTAACGGACGAAGCGCCATTTCCAGTGGCTTCCGGTACCAGAGGACGGCAAATTCGCTTGGGCCTGTCCAACGGATCTGGTCATCGCCCTCGCTCAGGGCGCGCACGAGAGACGGGAGGTCGAAGCGCTCCGGTTCGGCATCCAGATACTGCGCCTGCAAGAAGGCGAGGAGGGAATCGAGAAGCCCCTCCATGTCCTGCGCCGCCTCGGCGACGATATCCCGGATGTCCTCGGGCTGCGTGAAGGGCGCGGCGAGCATCAGGCGACTGAGCGGTGTGCGGAGGTCGTGACTAATCGCCTCGAAGGCTTGCGCCTGACCCGCGATCATCTGCGCAATCCGGTGCTGCATTTCATTCATCGCGTGCGAAACATTTCGAAGGTCCGGGGTGCCCGTCTCGGTCAGTGAGACGGTCTTGCCAGCGCCGATCTCCGCTGCGGCTTTGGCGAGCGCGCGAAGCGGCGTGCCGAACAGTCGGAGAAGGTAAATCGCAATCGCCGCTGATCCGCCCGCCGTCAGCAGCGTCAGCGCGGTTGCGCTGAGAAGACCCGGCCAATTTTCTCCGAGATTGCGCGAGCGGAAGTTTAACCAGCGACCGTTGTCGAGCGACATGGAGCCGACAAGATGCCGCGCGCCACTACGCTCCGACATCACATCAAGGCGCAGGATGACATCGCGAAGTTCGGGTTCCCAATAGATGATCTGCTTGTGAACCCGGCTGGCCATGGACGACGTGCCATTCTCTCGCAGGAGCGGCGTTCCGGCCACGCTGACGTCGAGATGGCGGGTCGACATGACCTCGGCAGCACGTTCGGGCCGGCTGGCGTGCACTCTTTTCGAGACGACCAGCAATTCCGCAACGCGCCGGGCGTGGTCCTCCTGAATGGAACGACGCTCCAGCCAGTCGAAAATGAAGAAACTGAAGGCCATCTGCAGCAGGCAAAGAAGGACGATGGCCGATGCCATGCGGCCCAGCAGACCAATGCGGCCAATCCCGCCCAAGCGCATATTCTCCCCCACACCGGATAGCCAAGGCATCGCTTTTGCGCCTTGTCAATCAGAGGGACTATACGCCTTTACTCGAGAAAAGGTCATGTCTCGCGTGCGGCGGTTACGACTGCGTCGCATACCGCCTGTCGCAGTTCCAGAATGCCGCTGTCCGAATGCCGGGTCGGATGGACGCGGTTGGTCAACAATGTCCAGCCGAGACCTCGCTCCCAATCGATCCAGAGGCCGGTTCCGGTGAAGCCGGTATGGCCGATGGTTTCGTCCGAGCAGCGGCTGCCGCCGTGCCACCCGTCATATTTCCGTTCCCAGCCCAATGTGCGTCGATCCGGTTGGCGGGTGCGAATTTCCGCGAGGGCGGCGGGCGATGCATCCCGGCCGGAGAGAAGTCCCGCAGCGAAGTCGAGGACTGCGTCCACGGTCCCGAACAGGCCCGCATGCCCCATGACGCCGCCGAACGCATAGGCATTCTCATCATGAACCTCGCCGCGGATGATGCGCCCGCGCCATGTACAATACTCCGTCGCCACGGCAGCATCCGGCGCGGTGCCGAAGGAGAGCCCGGGCGGCAGCGGCAGGGCGCGAAACGGTGCCCCGGTGACGCGCTCTATCGCGATCCCGAGCATCAGGAAGTTGACGTCCGAGTAGACAGGCGGGCCGCCACGCCATTCCCGTTGCAGGACAAAGGCGCGAAGCGTTTCCGGATCCTGGCCATTTGTATAAAGCGGCTCCACGGCGGGCAGGTGCGTATTGTGCGTCAGGCACTGACGAAGCGTCAGCCGTCGTTCGGGGGCTCCCTTCACATCGTACTGCCGAAGATCCGGAATCAACTCTGCAAGCGTCATGTCGAGATGCAGGCGACCTTCCTCGACCAGATCGAGAATGACACGGGTCGTGACCATGACCTTGGTCAGCGATGCCAGATCGAAGGCGTGATCGCGGCGCAGGATGACAGGCTCTGGATAAAGCGCCGCATGACCGGCATGCTCGATGGCGCGGCGCCCCTCAACGTCGATGATGCCGAGCGCGCCGCCCGGGACGCGGCCCTCCTCGATCGCCCTTGCCAAGGGTGCGAAACCAGCTTCCAGCCGCGTTTCCAGGGCATGTTCCGATGTTTTCATATTGGTCCTCCCGATGACAATGTTCATCTTTCATCTTGAGAACTGGTACAAGGGAAGCAATACCAGTCGCCAGCGGGGAGCACAGAGCACGATATGGCGCTGGAAAACTTTAGAACGGATCCTGGGGCGGCAGATCCGCTTTACGTGCAATTGGCGGCAAAGCTACGTTCGCTCATCGCGGGGGGCGATATCGATGTTGGCGGCGCCTTGCCTTCGGAGCGCTTGCTGAGCGAGCAAACCGGCACGTCGCGCGTGACGATTCGCAAGGCAATCGAACAGCTTGTCGAAGAGGGATTGCTGACGCGCCGGCATGGCTCCGGCACTTATGTGGCCGCGCCGATCAAACCGCCCGCCGGGCGGCTGACGGGCTTTACCGCGGATGCGCGGGGCCGGGGGGTGAATGCAAGTTCGGTCTGGATCGTGAAGACCACCTCCTCCCCCGCCAGCGACGAGGCGGAAATTCTGCAACTCGGCCGTTCGGATGCCGTCGCACGCCTGGGCCGGGTCAGATTGGCGGACGACGAACCGCTGGCCATCGAACATGCGGTGGTGCCGATGCGCATGTTGCCGCCGCTGGGGGAAATCGGCGATTCCCTCTATGCGGCTCTCGACCGAACCCATAGCCGGCCGGAGCGTGGCATACAGAAGCTGCGTGCAGCCAAGGCAACGCCGATCGAGGCCGGGCTCCTCTCGATCCCACAGGACAGCAGCGTCCTGCGGATCGAGCGCACAAGCTTTCTGGCGGACGGTACGCCCGTGGAGCTGACCCGCTCCGCCTACCGGGGCGATCGGTACGAATTCGTGCATGACCTGACTGTAGAACCGGCGCTCTGAACCCGGCGCAAAGAGGTATTAGGTTGGCCTTGTCGTCTATTGCCTCTAATCTCCGATCCATGACCGATCAGACCCGCTTCGAAACCACGCTGATGTTTAAGGAGGCGGCGGAAGCATCCGACGTCTGCCGCCGCCAGATCGCGGAGGATGGCGGCGCACTCGCCGCGCTTGCCGAGACGCTACGTCGGCGCGATCCGCTGTTCGTGATGACCTGCGCCCGGGGCAGCTCGGATCACGCAGCGACCTTTGCCAAATATCTGATCGAACGGCGTCTTCGTATCCCAGTGGCCTCGCTGGGCCCATCGACCGTGTCCGTGTACGATGCCGGGCCCAGGGATCTGTCACGGGCGGTGTTCATCGCGATTTCGCAGTCGGGACAAAGTCCCGATCTTCTTGCCTCCGCAAAGGCCGCGCGGCAGGCCGGCGCCATCGTCATCGGCATCGTCAACGATACCACTTCGCCGCTTGCGGATGCTGCGAACGCCGTGGTGCCGCTGCTGTGTGGACCCGAACGCAGCGTCGCGGCGACGAAATCCTATCTTGCGTCCTTGTTCGCCATCGTGCGGCTGGTGTCGACATGGGCTGGCGATGCCGATCTCTCAGCAGCAGTCTCCGAAACGCCGAACGCCCTGCAGCAGGCGTGGGATTGCGACTGGTCGGCGGTAGCGGAGCCGTTGCTGAAGGCACGCGGCCTCTTCACGGTTTCTCGCGGCGCGCTTCTGGGCATCGCACAGGAAGCGGCCTTGAAGTTCAAGGAAACGAGCGGGCTGCATGCGGAGGCATTCAGCAGTGCTGAAGTGCGGCACGGACCGATGGCCATCGTGGAGGATGGTTTCCCGGTGCTTATGTTCGTTCCCCGCGATGCCGTCTCGGCCGGGTTCGCGGACCTCAGCGAACGATTTTCCAGGCGCGGAGCCTATGTGATGAGCGCTGGCGCGGCGCTGCCGGGGTCGGTCCCGCTCCCGTTCATAGAGGATCTGCATCCGCTTGTGCACGGACTGGCTATGACCCAGAGTTTCTACCGTTTCGTCAATGCGCTGGCGCAAATGCGCGGACATGACCCGGACCGCCCCCCGGCCTTGTCGAAGGTGACGGAAACGCGATGACCGACCTCATTCTTGCAGGCGCCCGCATCCTGACGGACGACGGATTTCTGGATGATCACGCATTGCTGC
The DNA here is from genome assembly GCF_000342165.1 of Pacificimonas flava. Taxonomy (GTDB): domain Bacteria; phylum Pseudomonadota; class Alphaproteobacteria; order Sphingomonadales; family Sphingomonadaceae; genus Pacificimonas; species Pacificimonas flava. The sequence continues at coordinate 15,085 of NZ_AMRV01000018.1, read as the reverse complement.
TCTCCGGCGGCCGGATCGAGAGGGTGGTGCCGATTTCGGAAGTGCCCGCAGACGCTCCTGTCCGGTCCTTGCCCGGGGGCGATCTGGTGCCGGGATTCATCGATGTTCAGGTGAATGGCGGCGGCGGCGTCCTGTTCAACGACGAGCCGACCAAGGAAGGTATCGCGGCGATTGGCGCGGCGCACCGGCGCTTCGGCACCACGGGCTTCCTGCCGACGCTGATCAGCGACGATCTGGCGAAGGTCGAACGTGCCATCGCTGCAGTCGAGGACGCGATCGCCAGTGGAATTCCCGGCGTACTCGGCATTCACATCGAGGGGCCATTCCTCAATCCCGCCAAGAAGGGCATTCACGACGAAGCCAAGTTTCGCCGGATCGAACCGGATATGTTGGACATGCTGTCTGCTCTGCGCGGCGGCCGAACGCTGGTGACGCTGGCGCCGGAGCGTGCGGCCGATGGCATGATCGAACGCCTGACCGAACGGGGTATTCTCGTGTGCGCCGGCCACACGGCCGCCACTTATAAGGAGGTGCAGCCTGCTCTTGCGGAGGGGCTTCGCGGGTTCACGCACCTCTTCAATGCGATGACGCCGTTCGAAAGCCGCGCACCGGGCGTCGTCGGCGCCGCACTGGAGCATGGCGACAGCTGGTGCGGTCTGATCGCCGACGGGTTCCATGTGCATCCGGCAAGTCTGCGCGTGGCGCTGCGGGCGAAACGGCAGGACCGGTTCATGCTGGTGACCGACGCGATGCCGACCGTCGGTTCGGATAGGAAGAGCTTCATGCTGGGCGACAAATTCATAAGGGCGGAGGGGGGACGCTGCGCGGACAGCGACGGTACGCTTGCCGGCTCCGACCTCGACATGGCGGCGGCGGTCCGCAACATGCGGGACCTCGTCGGTGCCGACTATCGGGTCGCCCTTCGCATGGCGTCGGAATATCCCGCGTCCTTTCTGAATATGGAGGATGAACGCGGTGCGATTCGGCCAGGTCTCGCCGCGGATCTCGTTCATCTAATTGAAGCAGGTCACGTGCAGGGTAGCTGGATTGCCGGCGTGGAGGAGACCGCAGCATGACAATCCCGCCGCTGGGGATCATTGAGGGCTATTTCGGAAACCCGTGGTCCAATGATGCACGGATCGCCACGATGCAGGCGCTTGCGCCCAAGGGGTTCGAGTTCTTTCATTTCGCGCCGAAGGGGGAGGCGCGGCTGCGCCGCGAGTGGACGCAGCGGTTCACGGAGTCGCGTCTCAACGAGCTGCACGCACTGAAATCGGCCTGTGCGGCGGCCTCTGTCCGCTTCGGTATCGGGCTCAGCCCCTTCGAGGCCTATCTGGACTTTGGCGACCGTGCGAAGGCCGCGTTGACGGAACGATTGGCAGAGTTCGACGAGCTCGGGATCGACGATCTCGTCATCCTCTTCGACGATATGAAAAGCGCCGATCTGCCCGACCTCGCTGCGCGGCAGATCGAGATCATCAGGTTCGCGGCCGAGCGCACGGGTGCGTCGAACCTTGCCGTTTGCCCCAGCTACTATTCGTTCGATCCTGTCCTCGACCGTGTGTTCGGACGCCGCCCCGAGGGCTATTTGCAAGCGTTCGGAGCGCTTGATCCGGCCATCGACATCTACTGGACGGGGGAGGAGGTGTGCGCGCGCGAGTTTTCCGTCGGCCATTTGCAGGATGTCGCGGAAATGCTTCGCCGGAAGCCGCTTCTGTGGGACAATTATCCCGTGAACGACGGGCACCGCATGTCCCGATATCTACACCTGCGCAGCTTTACCGGCCGGCCGGCGGGCATAGCGGATCATATTGCTGGTCACGCCATCAATCCGGCGTTGCAGCCGGTTCTGAGCCGCGTGCCCGCGGTAACGCTGGCCGCCAGCTATGCGGCGGGTCCCGCATATCGGTACAGGGCGGCATTGGCAGACGCCGCGGACGAGATGCTCGGCGCGGAACTGGGCGAGATGGTGCAGGCCGACTTGCTGGCGTTTCAGGACGCGGGGCTCGACCGGATAGACGCATCGATTCCGCGCCTTCGGGAGAGATATGCGGCGATCGACCATGACGGCGCCCGGGAAATCGTCCGCTGGCTGGATGGCGGCTATGCTGTCAGCGCGGAGATGGTGCAGACCCAGTAGACGCGGCTTAACCGCGCGGCAAACCGGTCCATCCGGCGAGGAACAGGGCCCCGGTCAGTGCATCATGGCGCGGTTCCACCAGGACGTCCCGGGTCGTTGGGGCTAACCAGGGGCGCAGCACCGGACCAAGGCCGCCCATAAGGCATATTGCGGACGCTCCACGGGCAATCAAAGCCTCAACAAAGGCGTCGATCTGGATCGCCGCCGTGCGCACGATCTCCATTGCGCCCGCGTCGGCAAGCTGCGCCGCTTCGACAACGAGCGGCGCCAGGCCGGCATAATCCGTCGCCGTGGCGCGGTCAGTCCAGCGGACGATCGCGACGGGGTCGTCCCCGAACCGGTCGAGAACATTCCTGGCAAGCGGTCCCATCTCGGTGCGGCCATCATAGGCCAGGACGGCATGCCGGGCCGCCTCCAACCCGATCCAGGCACCGCTGGCTTCGTCGGAAACAGGGAAGCCGTACCCGCCTATGGTTTTGTCTTCGCCATGGGCTCTGATGATACCGATACTGCCGGTCCCGACGATCAGCGTCGCGCCGTCCTTGCCGGCATGCGCACCAAGATTGGCAATTACGGCATCGCTTGCGAAGCGGATCGTTTCGAAAGGGTGGGGCGCGGCGGCAAAGGCTTCGGCTGCGCCGGCGCGCTTATACCCTGCAATGCCGACGCCTGCGCGGATTCGGTCAATGTCGTTGTGGGCGAGGCCGGCGTCCGCGATTGCTGCGTTCCAGGCGGCTTTCAGTGTGTTCAGGCTGTTTTCGAACCCGATACGCGTATTGGCTGCGCCGGCATGTCCAGTGCCGAGGATATCTCCGTTCTCGTCGATCAGGCGCGCGCGGCAATGGCTGCCGCCGGCATCCAGCCCCAGATAAAGCGTTATTGTCCCGCTCCCTTCATCGATAATACCAGTTTCGTTCTTAGTACCTAGCCGGAACGAAAGCGGCTTTTGACACGAGAGCTGTGAGAGCCCCGCCAGATGCGACTGGTTTTCGTGATAAATTTGTGACTCGATCCTTCGCAAGATGTATTGTAACGAAATACCAATGGGTGGGACCACATTACCAGTTCCGTGCGGTCCTGACTTGTCTTGAAACAAGGGGGGAAGGCTATGCGCCGCAATTCCAAATCGTCATTTTATCGGACGGCATCGCTGCTTGCGAGCCTGGCCGTCCTTGCATCAGCAGCCACAGCCAATGCGCAGTCGCAGGTCGGCAGCATGGGTTCGGTTCCCGAGCAGGACGAGGGCGCCGACAGCGAGGCGTTGCAGACCGACCCTATCGTCATCACCGGATCCCGCATTGCCACGCCCGGCCTGACCTCTGTCAGCCCCGTTGCCACGCTTGGGAGCGAGGAGATCGCACTTGACCGGTCGATCAACATCGAATCCGTTCTTGGAGAGCTGCCGCAATTTACCGCAAGCTTTGGCGGCGCCAGCAACGGCGCGGACGCTCGCGGCGCGGCTACGGCCGACCTGCGCGGTCTGGGCCAGAACCGCACGTTGGTCCTGATCAATGGCACGCGGGGCGCGCCGTTCGGCTTTCGCAACTCCGTCGACCTGAACTCTATTCCCGCGCCTCTCGTGGAGCGCGTCGAAGTTCTGACTGGCGGCGCCGCCGCCATCTACGGCGCCGACGCGGTCGCGGGTGTCGTGAACTTCATCCTGAAATCGGATTTCGAAGGTGTCGAGGCGAACGCGATCTACAATATTACCGAGGAGGGCGATGGCGACGAATATGGCGTCAATCTGACCTTCGGCACCAATGTTGGCGACGGTCGTGGCAATATCAGCGGGTATCTTGGCTACAACAACCGCAGCCCGGTGTTCAAAAGCGACCGCGCCTTCGCAGCGCCGGAGCGGAATGATGACGGCCCCATCACGACGCGGCCCCTTGGCGGCACCTTCTCTCTCGCCGATGCCAGCGAGAATGCCGCCCCGTTCGACTTTTCCGCTTTCGGTGGACCGGCCGATGCCACCGCGTTCGGGTTCGAGGATGACGGTTCGCTTGTTCCGGGTGCGACGAGCAGCGTCCTGAGCGGGCGCGAAAGCCTGATCATCGCGCAGGAACGGCTGAACGCGGCTGTCTTTTTCGATTATGAACTCAGCGACGCGGTCGAGCTTTATGGTCGCGGCACCTACACGCGCACGGAGTCGGTCGACGTGCTGCCGCCCGTCAATATTTCCACGACCTTCCTCCTTCGCCGCGACAATCCGTTTCTCAGCGATCAGCTTGGCACGGTCCTCGATGGAGCCTTCAACCGGGATGCGGACGGCAATCTCGGCGGTGACGAGGCAGCCCTGCTGCGTGTTCAGCGCTCGATCGGCGAATTTGGCGACCGCGAGACCGAGACGGTCCGCAATCAGGGGCAGGCGCAGCTCGGCGTGCGCGGCGACCTGGGTAGCAACATCCGCTATGATTTCTACGCCCAGTACGGCGTCACGGACTCCACAAGCACCATTTACGGCGAGGGCGTGGCTTCGCGCTTCAGCCAGGGCATCGCCGCGACGGTGGATGCGGCCGGAAATCCAGTTTGTATTGATGCCAGCGGCGGCTGTGTTCCGATCGATATCTTCGGACCGAATGCGATCAGCCAGCAGGCCGTGGACTATGTGACCTCCGAGATCACGCAGACGCGGCGGCGCGAACAGTTCGTCAGCGCCTTTACCCTTTCCGGGGATACTGAGAGCTTTCTTACCCTGCCGGCGGGTCCCGTATCCTGGGCCGCGGGTGTCGAATATCGCGACGAGGAGGGCACGAACAATTATGACGGCCTCAATCAGACCGGGCAGACATTCAACCAGGGAACCCGCGCCAATTTCGGTGGCAGCATCGATGTGTGGGACTATTTCGGAGAGGTTCGCGTTCCCCTGCTGGCGGACATTCCCTTCATTCAGGAACTGAATTTCGAGGGTGCGTACCGCTATTCCGACTATTCCACGACCGGCGGCGTCGACGCCTACAAGCTTGGCGGCGACTGGGTGCCCGTGAACGGGCTCAGGGTACGCGGTGCCTATCAGCGTGTCGTGCGATCCCCCAATATCGGTGAACTTTATGGCGCCACGGCCGGCATTCCGCTGGCTGCCTTCGCGAACGATCCGTGCCAGAATCCGGCCGAGTCCGGTGCCGATCCGGAGCTTTGCATCGCCACCGGTGCGCCCGCCGCGCCCTATGAGCAGGACTTGGCGGGTGCCCAGTTCCTTTACGGGGGCAGCGCGGACATCGTGCCTGAGGTCGGCAACACCTATACGGTCGGCGCGGTGCTGACGCCGGGCTTCTTGCCGGGCTTCACTGCCACGGTCGATTATTACAATATCGAGATCGACAATGCGATCGGTGCGGTGCTGCCGCAGGCGACGCTGGATACCTGCTACATCATCGTCCAGGACATCGATAACCAGTTCTGCAACCGCATTTCCCGCGGACCGAACGGACAGCTGACTGCCGTCGATAGTTCCGACATCAACGTGGCGCAGCTGAGCGTGGAGGGCATCGATGTCGTTGCGGGCTACCGGCTGGCCCTGGGCGGCGAGACGCTCGAGAGCATCGGTTTCAATTATGCGGGCAATATCGTTCTCGATGCCAAACAGCAGAACGGGGCAGCAGCGCCCGTTATCGACTGCGACGGGCGCTTTGGCGGAACCTGCGGGTTGGAATTCGCGCGCGCCGTTCCGAAATACCGCCACCGCGTGACGACGACCCTCGGTCTGCCGGACGTTGATATTCGCGGAACCTGGCGTCTTGAAGGCGCCGTTCGCGACGACTCTCCGACAGAGTTCCTGGTCGAGCGCTTTGGACCGCAGCACTATTTCGATCTTGCTGCGTCCTTTGATGTCGCGCCGGCGATGACCGTCATCGCGGGTATCGAAAACCTGTTCGACAACAAGCCGCCCACGGCCGGGTCGAACGCTTCGAACGCGAACACCTTCCCCACGTCCTATGACGTGCTGGGCCGGCGGTTCGGCATCTCCATCACTCTTCGCAACTAAGGCTTCGTCTTTACCGTTAAGGCGGGGCGGCGCAGCATCCGGCGACCGCCCCGCTATGATGTCTGACCGGGCAAGGCGTCTTGAGCGGCGCCGGAAGTGAAATGTTGAAAGGGTTGCCGACGTGACGACCGAAGCCATCAGCGGCCGGTACCGCGACCTCGACCTCTGGCCGACTGTGGACGCAGTGCGCGCTATGGCGGAGGGGCAATTGGCCGCCGCCGCTGCCGTTCAGCCAGCGATAGAGGCGATCGCGGGCGCCGCTGACATGGCCGCGGCCTCTCTGGCAGCGGGTAAGGGGCGGATTGCCTATGCCGGGGCTGGAACCTCGGGACGCGTGGCCGTGCAGGACGGAACGGAACTGGGGCCGACCTTCGATTGGCCCGAATATCGGCTGTGTTACTTTCTCGCCGGCGGCAAGGACGCCCTCTGGAAAAGCGCTGAAGACGCCGAGGATGATGCCGGTGCGGCCATTCGCGTCATGGGTGAGCAGGGCATCGGCGCCGGTGACGTGCTGATTGGCGTGGCGGCCAGCGGAACCACCCCCTTCACGAATGCGGCGATCGAGGAAGCGCGCCGTCGCGGGGCGCTTACGGTCGGGCTGGCCTGCAACGCCGGTGCACCGCTGCTCGACATTGCCGAGCGCGGAATCCTGATCGAGACCGGCAGCGAGATCGTCGCGGGGTCCACGCGCATGAAGGCGGGCACGGCGCAGAAGATCGCGCTGAACCTGTTCTCGACGGCCGTCATGATCCGTCTGGGGCGGGTGCATGCGGGGCTTATGGTCAACATGAGACTTTCGAACAGGAAGCTGCGTGTGCGCGCCGCTGCCATGGTTGCGGATCTTGCATCCTGCGACATGGCAACCGCAGAGGCGGCACTGCGGAGTGCGGGGGACGACATCAAGACGGCCGTTCTGGTCGCGATGGGGGCCGACCCGGCCGCCGCGAAGGCCAATCTGAAGGATCATGAGGATAACCTGCGCCGCGCGATGGCAGTCATGGATAGCCGCACCCGTTGACGAACGGGAATTCTGCGCCGCGCCGAACGTTTCTCGGCAGCCTCCGGCCTTACCTCGAAAAGGCGCCGCTCGCCGCGCTGGCTCTCGGCATTTCGTCAGGTTTTCCTTACGCCATGATTGGCGCCACCCTGTCGACGCGCCTAGCGCAGGAGGGTATCGACACGCGGGCCGTAACCGCCTTCGCCCTCGCGATCCTCGCCTATAATCTGAAATTCCTCTGGGCATGGATTGTCGACGGGGTACGCGTGCCCATCCTGCACAGACTTGGACAGCGCGTGTCCTGGCTTATCGCCGCGGGCGTCCTCGTGATGGTCGCCACCGTCAATCTTGGGCTGGTCGACCCGCAGGCCAGCCTCGCCCGCACCGCCTACGCCGCTGTCTTTCTGGGTGTTGCCGGTGCGACGCTCGATATCGTCGTCGATGCTTACCGCATTGAAATCCTGACGCCCCGACAACTCGGCACCGGCTCGGGGATGTCGCAATATGGATGGCGCATCGGGTCGGTGGCGGCAGGCGGTCTTGCGCTTTTCCTTGCCGCTCGCATCGGCTGGGAAGCAGCCTATGCCGCCTGCGCGGCCTTTGCGCTTCCAGCCATGCTGACCGGTCTCCTCGTCGGCGAACCGGCGCGGCATCGGGATGTCAGCCATAAGGGGCTGATCGATGGAGCCCGCGCAGCATGGGGGCCCTTGCAGGAGTTCTTTCGCCGTCGCGGCGCATTCCTCGTGCTTCTCTTCATACTTCTGCACAAGATCGGGGACACGCTCGCTTCGCTGACGTTCCGATTGCTCTTCGAGGATCTTGGGTTCACCAATGACGAGATCGCCATTTACGATGTCGGCTTCGGCTTTGGCGCCTACCTTGCGGGAATTTTCGTCGGCGGAATTCTTTATGCGCGAATGGGGATGAAGCGGTCTGTCCTTCTCAGCCTGATCCTGATGGCCGTATCGAATTTCAGCTTCGCCGCTCTTGCCGCGGCGGGGCATACAACCACGGGAATGGCGGCCGCGATCGGGTTCGAGAACTTTGCCAGCGGCATCGGCGGGGTGGTCGTCGTCGCCTATTTCTCTGCGCTTTGCGATCTGCGCTTCACCGCCGCGCAGTACGCCCTCATTTCCGCAGCGGCGAGCGTTGTCGGAAGGATCCTGACGGGAACCACGGCCGGAACGCTGATTGAAATGTTCGGCTACGTGAACTTCTATCTGCTGACGACGTTGGCGGCTTGTCCCGGTGTCATCCTGTTTTGGCTGATGATGCGGGCCGGTCTGGTCGACTCCTCGATCGGAACCGCCGGAACGGAGGATGAGGGAGATGCGCGTCAGGCATAGGCATTCATCGGCGTGCGCCACCGAGCTTCGGAAAGGCAGTCTTTCAGCCGCGACCATTCGACGCGGTGGTCCTGTTGTGTCGCCGTCCTAGGATTTCACGAGGATGCGTAGGCTTTTCCTGTTTCTGGCCATCGGTGCGACGGCGATGCTCTCGGCATGCGCGGATGGAGATCGCCCGGAACAGGAACGACCGCCCGTTGCCGTGGTCGCCGAACGGGTGGTCCTGCTTCCGGAACAGGTGACGGTCGAAGCGATCGGCTCGGCACAGGCTACCCGGTCGGCACAGATTTTCGCCGAAACGGCGGGACGGGTCACGGCAGTCCTTTTCAATGCGGGAGATTATGTCGAAAAGGGCGACCCGCTGGTGCGAATTGACGATCGACGCGAACGTCTCGCCGTCAGCCTCGCTGAAGTGGCCGTAGAGGAGGCGGAGCAGCTTCTCGGCCGTTATCGGCGGATCGAGGATACCGGGGCGATTTCAGCCAGCCAGATCGAGGCGGGCGCCAGCGCATTGTCGTCTGCCCGGATCGAACTCGATCAGGCACGTGTCGAACTTGCCGATCGCACAGTACGCGCACCCTTTCCCGGCCACGTGGGTCTGACAGAGGTCAATGTCGGGGACCGGGTGAACGACACCACCCAGATCACGCAGATCGACGATCGTGGAACCTTGTTTGTGGATTTTTCGGCCCCCGAGGAGGTGTTTGGCCGGTTGCAAGCGGGTGAAACAGTCGATCTCGTCCCCTACAGCGATCCGGATCGAACGATTGAGGCGCGTATTCGGGCCGTCGACAGCACGGTTGCACCGGGTGAACGTACGTTCACCGTCAGGACGGAAATTCCCAATAAGGGCGACCGGTTGAGGCCGGGCATGAGCTTTCGCATCCAGTTCAGCAGTTCCGGTCAAGATTTGCCGGCGGTACCGGAAGAAGCGATCATCTGGGGCGGGGAGGGCGCCTATTTATGGACCGTGGAGAACGGCAAGGCGCGGCGCGTTCCCCTGACCATCGCCCAACGTCGGAATGGCCGTTCGCTCGTGCAGGCGAAGCTGGAGGCTGACGATCTGATCATCGTGGAGGGCGTGCAGAAGGTAAGGCAGGGACAAGCTGTAAACCTGCTCGACCCCGCTGTACCCCCGCCCGCCGATGTCCGCATGGATTCTGACGGGGCCAGCAGGGGCCGGGCCGTCCGCGCCGATGGCTGAACGCGGCGATCTGCCACTGCTTGCCGTTCGCAGGCCTTTGCTCGTCGGCGTCTTCAACCTCCTTATCGTCATTGCTGGTTTGGCTGCGCTGTTCGGAGTTGAAATTCGCGAGTTGCCGGACGTCGATCGGCCGATCGTGTCGGTCACCGCCACCCTGCCAGGTGGTGCACCCGAGACGATGGATGCAGAGGTTACGAGCGTTCTGGAGAATGCCGTCGCGCGGGTCAGCGGCGTTCGCGACATCCGCTCTTCAAGCGAGGAAAACAGCAGCCGCGTCCGCATAGAATTCGATCCTGGCGCAAATCTGGAAACCGCCGCGTCCGACGTTCGCGAAGCTGTCAGCCGCGTCACGCGAGACCTTCCCGACCGCATCGAGCAGGTGACCGTGGTGAAGGCGGACGAAGATGCCGACCCGATCATGACGTTGGCGGTGCGTAGCCGGGCTTATGGTACGGCGGAGCTGACGCAGATCGTTGAAAACGACGTTATCCCGGAATTGCTGACGGCCGGCGGTGTGGCGAGCATCGAGGAATTCGGCTCGCGCGTTCAGCAGCTGCGTGTCGCCGTCAATCCCATTCGCCTGAATCGCTATGGGGTGACGGTCAGCGACGTCGCTGCGGCACTGGAGAACGCACCCTTCGACGTTCCGGCCGGCAGTTTTCAGTCGGGCGCGCAGTCTCTGATCGTTCGTGCGGAAGCGACTGCGGCAACGCCGGAACTGATCAAGCAGATCGCCATCACCAACGATACGCAGATCGGTGACGTGGCAGAGGCTTATTTCGCTCCTGCCGACGCGGAGACGTTCGTCCGCCTGAACGGAGAGCCGATTATCGGGCTGGGCGTGATCCGGCAGGCGGGCTCGAACACGATCGAGATCTCCACCGCCATTCGCGATGCTGTCGCCCGGGTCAATGAACGGTTCGATGATCTGCAAATCGACATCATTTCGGATGAGGCCGAGTTTATCCAGATCTCCGTCGAGGAGGTGCTGTTGACGCTCGGCATCACCATCGCCGTCGTCATCGGCACGATCCTTATCTTCTTTCGCAATCTGAAGGCGACCGCCATTCCGGCGTTAAGCATTCCCGTCGCTCTGATCGGAACGATCGCCGGCATCTGGCTGCTCGGCTTTTCGCTCAACCTGCTGACACTCCTTGGTCTCGTTCTCGCCACCGGCCTCGTCGTCGATGATTCCATCGTCGTTCTGGAGAATATTCAGCGTCTCCGTGGTCAGGGCCTCGGGCGGAGGGCGGCGGCTGTCCTCGGAACACGGCAGGTCTTCTTCGCCGTTGTGGCGACCACGGCCGTGCTGGCATCTGTGTTCGTTCCGATCTCCTTCCTGCCATCGGAAGTGGGGCGCCTGTTTCGCGAGTTCGGTTTTGTTCTTGCCCTTGCGATCGTGATTTCCGCCTTCGTCGCTCTCAGCATGGTTCCGGCAATTGCGGCACGTATGGATCTCGGCGGCCGGTCGCAGGGGGCGGGGCGCGAAGGGAGCAGGCCCGATGGCAAGGTCCTGCGCGCATATGGCTCGGGTCTCGAACGCTGTCTCGATCACCCGCTGAAAACGGGAGTCGTTTCCGCGGCCCTCGCGCTGGCGGCACTTCTTCTTTACAGCCAGCTCGACAATGAACTGGTGCCGGACGAGGATCGGGGCACGATAGAGGTGAATGCGTCAGGACCGGACGGCGTTGGCCTGGAGTTCATGGATGCCGAACTGGATGAGATCGAGAGGGTCCTGCGGCCTCTCATCGAAGAGGGCGTCATCGAGTCCACCTTTTCCATTGTCGGTCGCTACGATCCGAACCGGGTACAGGTAACGGCGACCCTGGCGCCCTGGGACGCCCGCGATCAAAGCCAGTCCGATATCGTCGCCTCCCTCTCCGAACCGCTGTCGGACATTCCGGGCTCCCGCGTCGATGCGCGCGGTCGAGGTACGCTCAGCATAGGCGGGGGCGGGGGCGGCGATACGCTGGAAGTCGCGCTGACCGGCAATGAATATGAGGAAATCTACGCATCGGCACGGGCTCTGTCCGACATTATAGATGCGGAATCCGTGATCCTGTCCAATCCGGAGCTTAGCTATCAGCCGACCCAGCCGCAGCTTTCCGTAATGATCGATCGTCGCAGGGCGGCGGACCTCGGCATCGATTATGACGAGCTTGCCCTGACGCTGCGGGCCATGGTCGACGGAGAGGAGGTGGTCGACCTGAATGTCGGGGATCAGGCCCTGCCGGTACTTCTCACATCGGAGACCACTTCGGTCCAAAATCCGTCGGACCTTCGCAACCTGTATGTGCGGACCGGGTCCGGGCAGCTCGTGCCGCTATCCAGTGTCACGACGATCACGGAACAGGGGATTGCGGCGGAGCTTAATCGGACCGAACAGCGCCGCGCTATCGAGATCGAGGCAGCGGTAAGGGGGGATACACCCCTGCAGGAGGCAGTGGCGGAAATACGCCGTCTTGCCGACCGTACGGTCGCGGAAAATATCGGCCTTGTTCTGCAGGGCGAGGCGGAGACGTTGCAGGAGACGTCGAACGAGCTTCTGATGACCTATGGGTTCGCGTTTGTGATCGTCTTTCTGGTGCTGGTGGCGCAGTTCGAAAGCCTGACGAGCGGTCTCGTCGTCATACTCAGCGTACCCTTCGCGCTTGCAGCCGCGGTCTTTACCCTGTTCCTGACCGGCGTATCGCTGAACATCTATTCGCAAATCGGTCTCGTCATGCTGATCGGCCTGATGGCAAAGAACGGCATTCTGTTGGTGGAATTCGCGGATCAGCTCCGCGACGAGGGGAAATCGGTTCGCCAGGCGGTCGAGGAAGCTGCCGTGCTGCGGCTTCGGCCGATATCCATGACACTGATCGCAACCATCGTCGGCGCCGTGCCTCTCGTCCTTGCCAGCGGGGCAGGAGCCGAAGCGCGGCAGGCTATTGGATGGGTCGTCTTCGGCGGTCTGGGCCTGTCGAGCCTGTTCACGCTGTTCGTGACGCCGGTAATCTATCTCGCCATCGCTCCCTTCAGCAAACCGCGCACCGACGATCTCTCGACCATAGAGAGTGAACTGGACGAAGCGGAGCGCGCCGACCATGCGCAGCTGGCCGCAACGTCGTGAGGGGGGCGACCGGCAGTCTCCTGGGCGGCGTCCTGTTGCTGTCGGCATGTGCAGCCGTTGAACCATATCAGAAGCCTGCCCTTACAGCGCCCACGGATTTCGCCGCACCGAATCGGCCCAGCCCCGGGATGAATGAGCTATGGTGGCTCGGCTTCAGCGAGCCGCAACTGAATGCATTGGTCGAGCAGGCGCTGTTGGTAAACCGTGACATAGAGGCGGCCCGGCAAAGGCTGCTTGCGGCGCGGGCAAGTCTTCGCGCCGAACGCAGCGATCGCCGCCCAAGCGTGGACGGGTACGCGGAGGGCGGCGCGGAGGTCGAGGCGGGGGGCTCTGGCGGTCTGACGGGGGTTGCGGGTTTGTCCGTGCTTCTCGACCCTGACCTGTCGGGTCGCCTCTCCTACGAGGTTCAGGTGGCCGCCGCGCAGGCAGCGGCTGCAGATTATTTCGTGGCGGACACGCGCCGCATCGTTGCTGCCGCCGTGGTGGATGCCTTTATCGAGCTCAGGCGCACGCAGGCACGTCTGGCGCTTCTCGAGGAATCGACGGCGCTGCAGCAACAGACGTTGGAGATCGTCTCCCTGCGCTTCGAGGCTGGCTTGTCCGCCAATCTGGATGTGCGCCGTGCGGCGGCGGACCTGGCGCGGACGCGGGCGCAAAGAGGTCTTCTCGAAATTTCCCGCGCGCAAGCGGCGAACAGCCTCGCCATTCTCCTGAACCGGCCGCCACGTAACACGCTGGCGAATGTGGAGGTCCAGCCGGAGGTTCCGGATTATCGCGGCGGGCCACCCATAGGCCTGCCGGCCGATCTCCTGCGCCGGCGCCCCGACCTTCTGGTCGCGGAAGCCGACCTGCTGGCCGCGGCCGCGCAGGTGGGGGCGGAACGCGCGGACCTGCGCCCCAGATTGACCATACCAGGGTCCCTTGTCCTCGGCAGCGGAACGTTGGGAGGGCTGGTTGACGAATTTCTCGGGACGCTCGTCGCGGCGCTCGATGTACCGATATTCGATGGCGGGCGGAGACGAGCAGAAATCGCGGCGGCTCGCGCGGAAACGGATGCGCGTTATGCGGAGTACCGGCGGTCCCTCTTGTCGGCGCTCGCCGATGTGGAAGGCGCACTTGTGGCCGCCGATGCCTATGAAGACCGGATCGCCGATCTTGAGCAGGCGATCAATGAAAGCCAGACCGCCTTCGATCAATCCAATGCTCTTTACCGCGAAGGGCTGGCAACGCTGTTCGACGTTCTGGACGCGCAGCGCCAGCTCATTTCCAGCCGGGAAGCGCTCATCGACGCCGAAGCGAACCTCGCAAGTGCAATCGTGTCCCTTTATGCCTCGCTAGGCGCGCCGACGACGACCCCTGTGGCGGAGGCCGCTGGGCCGCCGGGGATAACGGAACGCGACGCAGCGGATGGCGACGGCTGACCGCTTCGTTCAAGCGCGAGAGGCGCCGGTCTTCGGCTTTATAGCCAAAGGGGCGCCACAGGGCAGTAACGATCTGGTCGCATGACGCTCCGGCAGCACGCCTACCAAGGATACTGCAGAGGCGGGTTCGAACCTCATTGAGCGCCTATTCGCTTGGGGTCGGGCTATGAGTTGTTCCTAGTCAGGAAGGACTACGGCCACCTGACCAGTTTGCCGCCGCGTCCCCGATTCGTGGCACAAATTCCGGCGTTTCGATGCGTATTTTTCATTTCGTCTTGGAGACAATCCAAGACGGAGGTCCTGGATTTCCGCCATTCTCACCAATTTTCTATATAAACAAATAGCGTTAACGAAATTTTAGCTTTTCTTCGTATTCGCAGTCCCTTATTAGTTAATAATCGGTTAACCAGTTAAGCTAATGACCAAGGGACGACTATCATGCGCAAATTTTTCGCTACGGCCGCCGCCATTGCCGTTTCGTTGGGTGCCACCATGGCTTCCGCTTCCACGCCTGCGATTGATTTCACGGAAGATAGCGCCCTGAGCGCTGCCGCTGACGTCGAGACGGCCTACGGTTTCATCATCCCGACGGTCGAAGCGCCGGTCGAGACGGCCTATGGCTTCATCATTCCGACGGCTGAAGAGCAGGTCGAGACGGCCTATGGCTTCATCATTCCGACGGTCGAAGCGCCGGTCGAGACGGCCTATGGCTTCATCATTCCGACGGTCGAAGAGCAGGTCGAGACGGCCTATGGCTTCATCATTCCGACGGTCGAAGCGCCGGTCGAGACCGCCTACGGTTTCATCATCCCGACGGTCGAAGCGCCGGTCGAGACCGCCTACGGTTTCATCATTCCGACGGTCGAAGCGCCGGTCGAGA
>NZ_AMRV01000017.1 GCF_000342165.1 Pacificimonas flava | reverse complement strand
TCGTCATGATCCGAGACTATGGCGTGGATCCCGACCTTCGCGGGATGACGTATAGAGTGACCGGCGTTTTTGGTTTCTAGAGCATGTCACCGGGCACGGCGTAGAGGGGATCCTGACCGGCGGTGACGGCGGGCAGCAGCGCGGCGGCTTGCGGCGCGATCTGCGTCACGAAGACATTCGCCGTCGCGATCTTGGCGGTCAGGAACGCCTCGTCCTTGCCGTCCGCCAGTCTGCGCTGCGCCTCCCCAGCCTGCTTCGCGAGCAGCCAGGCGCAGATCGTGTGACCTGCCAGCCGGCAGAAGGGCTGCGCGCCGGCGGCGGCATCGTTCGGGTCGCGTCCCTCGGCCGACAACCAGCTTGCGCCGTCGACGAACGCCTGCACCGCGCCGGCCAGCGCCACGCGCATCGCGGCCGGCACACGCTCGACATCGGCGCGCATCTCTTCCGCCAGCGCGCGCCAGTGCGCGCCGCCGTCCATGTTCAGCTTTCGCCCGGTCAGGTCGAGCGCCTGAATGCCATTGGTGCCCTCGTAGATCGGCGCTATGCGCGCGTCGCGGTAATGCTGCGCGGCGCCCGTCTCCTCGACATAGCCCATGCCGCCATGCACCTGCACGCCGAGGGAGGCCATCTCCACGCCCATATCGGTCGCATAGGCCTTGGTGATCGGCGTCAGCAGATCGGCGCGGCCCTTGGCGGCGCGGCGCTCATCCCCCTCCGGCAGGGCATGCGCCCGGTCGACCGCTGCTGCATTGGCATAGGTCAGCGCGCGCGTGCCCTCCGTCACCGCGCGCATCGTCATCAGCATCCGCCGCACGTCAGCATGCTCGATGATCGGTGCCGGCGTTCGGGCCGGATCGCCGATCTTCGCCGACTGCACCCGTTCGCGCGCATATCGGGCCGCCTGCTGGTACGCCCGCTCCGCAATGGCGACGCCCTGCAGCCCCACATTGATGCGCGCGTGATTCATCATGGTGAACATGGCGCGCATGCCGCCCAGTTCCTCGCCGACGATGAAGCCGGTGCACGCGTCATTGTCGCCATAGCTCATGGTGCAGGTCGGGGAGGCGTGGATGCCCAGCTTTTCCTCCAGCCCCACGCATGTCAGGTCGTTTCGCTTCGTGAAATTGCCGTTCTCGTCGGGCAGGAACTTCGGCACGACGAACAGACTGATGCCCTTCGTACCCGCCGGCGCGTCCGGCGTGCGCGCCAGGACGAGGTGGACGATATTGTCCGCGACGTCATGTTCGCCCCAGGTGATGTAGATTTTCTGGCCCTTGATGCGCCACGTGCCGTCCCCCGCCGGCACCGCCACCGTACGCAGGGCGCCGACGTCGGACCCGGCCTGCGGCTCCGTCAGGTTCATCGTGCCGGTCCATTCGCCGGAGATCAGCCGCGTCAGATAGGTTGCCTGCAAATGCGGGGAGGCATGCGCCGTCAGCGCCTCGATGCTGCCAAGCGTCAGCATGGGACACAGGGAAAAGGCCATATTGGCGCTGGTCAGCTGCTCCTGACAGGCCGTCGCCAGCGCGAAGGGCAGGCCCTGCCCGCCATGTTCCGCCGCGCCGCCCAGCGAGCCCCAGCCGCCCTCCACATACTGGCGATAGGCTTCCCGAAACCCATCCGGCAGCGTGACGATGCCGTCCTTCAGCGTCGCGCCGACCTGATCGCCCACGCGGTTCAGCGGCGCGAAGACGCCGGCAGCGAAGCGCCCGGATTCCGTCAGGATCGCATCGACGAGGTCGTCGTCCACCGCTGAAAAGGCGTCCAGCGCCTGAAGGGAAGCGAGGTCGGCGGAGGTTTCCAGCGCGAAACGCTGGTCCCGGATCGGCGCGGTATAGCTCATGACCGCCTTCCCTACCCCTGCGGCCGCTTTCCCGCTAGAGCGCCGCCCCATGGCCGACACATCGCCGCAGATCGCCCGCCCCGACGAGGAGGGGCTGGACCGCGCCGCCGCGCTGCTGGCGGCCGGCGATCCGGTCGCCATGCCGACGGAGACGGTCTACGGCCTCGCCGCCGATGCGTGCGACGGGGAAGCGGTGGCGAAGATCTACGCGGCAAAGGGGCGCCCCAGCTTCAACCCGCTGATCGCGCATGTGTCGGGGCCGGAGATGGCCGCCCGTTACGCAGCGGTGGACGAACTGGCAGCGGATTTGATGCGGCGATACTGGCCCGGGCCGCTGACGCTCGTCCTGCCGGCGCGTGCAGGCAGCGGCCTCGCCTCCATCGTCACCGCCGGCCTGCCGACGGTCGCGCTGCGCATGCCCGATCATCCCGTGCCGCAGGCGCTGATCGCGCGGCTCGGGCGCCCGCTCGCCGCGCCGAGCGCCAACCGGTCGGGCAGCATCAGTCCCACGCGCGCGGAGCATGTCGCCCGCAGCCTGGGCGCGGCGGTGCCGCTGATCCTGGATGGCGGGGCGTGTTCGGTCGGTCTCGAGTCCACCATCGTCGCCGTGACGGACGGAGCCTTGCGCCTGCTGCGTCCCGGTCGCATCACGGCGGAAGACCTCGGCGTCGATCCCGCCCCGCAAACGGCCCAGCGGATCGAGGCGCCCGGCATGATGCTGAGCCACTACGCCCCCGCGAAGCCGCTGCGCCTGAACGCCGAAACGGCGCGGGACGACGAATTCCATATCGGCTTCGGCAGTGTCGCGGGCGACTTCAACCTGTCGCCGGGCGGCGACCTCGTGGAGGCGGCGGCAAGGCTGTTCGCCGCCCTGCACGCCGCCGATGCCAGCGACAAGAGCGCCATCGCCGCCGCGCCGATTCCGAAAGCGGGACTGGGCGCGGCCATCAACGACCGGCTGACCCGCGCGGCGCACGCGTAACCGGGACCGCTGCGCGGCGGACCCTCCGGGTTTCGACCGCCGCGCGACGACTCTCCCAAGTCTTAGACCGCTGCGCGACGACCCTCCCCCGGCCCCTCCCTGACCAGGGAGGGGAGAAATGGCGCGTTCCCCTCCCTGGCAAGGGAGGGGTTAGGGGAGGGTCGTACGCCGGGAGGAGGATAGAACGCCGGAACGCGCCGCCGCTCCCCCTCCGCACCTACCAGATCTTCACCCGGCTCTCCGGCGCCAGATACATCGCCGCACCCGGTGCGGGGTCATACGCACCATACCAGGGGTCGAGGTTGCGCACGACCCAGACGCGCTGCTCCGATGGAGAGTGCGGGTCGGTCAGGAGGCGCTGGCGCAGATTTTCCTCACGGTATTTGCGGCGCCACACCTGCGCCCAGCCCATGTAGAAGCGCTGATCGCCCGTATAGCCGTCGATCACCTCCGGCTCCGCGCCGTTCAGCGAATGATGATAGGCGTCGTAGGCGACCGTCAGGCCGGCAAGGTCGGCGATGTTCTCGCCCAGCGTCAACTGACCCTGCACGTTCATGCCGGGCAGCGGCTCGTACGCGTCGTACTGCGCCACCACCTGATCCGTCAGCGCGTCGAAGCGGCGCGAATCCTCCTCGGTCCACCAGTCGGTCAGCGCACCGGTCTTGTCGAACTTGCGGCCCTGATCGTCGAAATGGTGGCTGATCTCGTGGCCGATCACCGCGCCGATGCCGCCATAATTGACCGCCGGGTCGGCATTCGGGTCGAAGAAGGGCGGCTGCAGGATGGCGGCCGGGAACACGATCTCGTTCATCGAGAAGTTCGCATAGGCGTTGATCGTCATGGGCGTCATGAACCATTCGCCCCGGTCGATCGGCCCGCCCAGCTTGTCGAGCCGGCGCTGGTTCTCGAACTCGGCCGCGCGCATGGCGTTGCCAACGAGGTCGTTCGCCTCGATGCGCAGCGCGGAATAATCGCGCCATTCGTCCGGATAGCCGATCTTCGGCGTGAAGGCGGCCAGCTTCGCGCGGGCGCGCTGCTTCGTCTCCGGCGCCATCCATTCCAGGCCCTGGATGCGGCGATCCATGGCGGCGATGACATTGCCGACCAGCTCGTCCGCGGCCGCCTTCGTTTCCGGCGGGAAGTAGCGGTCGACATAGACCTGTCCGACGGCCTCGCCCAGAATGTTGCTGACGAAGTCGGCGCCGCGCTTCCAGCGCTCCTCGTTCTCCGGCGTGCCCGACAGGGTGCGCTGGTAGAAATCGAAATTCGCGTCGACGAACGGCTGCGACAGATAGGGCGCGTAGCTTTCGAAGGTGCGGGCGACCAGATGGTCCTTCAGCACATCGAGCGGCGTATCGGCGATGACCTGCGCCGTTCCCTCCAGCGCGCTCGGCTGCGCGACGATCACCTCCGCAGGTGCGGCGCCATAGGCTTCCAGATAGGCGCTGTAGTCGAACCCCGACGTCCTGCCGTCGAAGTCCGCCAGCGCGACCTTGTTGTACGTCTTGTCCGCATCGCGGCTGTCGACGCGCGTCCAGTGCGCCTCGGCCAGCTTCGTCTCGAAGGCGAGCACGGCATCCGCGCGCGCGGCCGGATTGTCCATGCCGGCAAGCTGGAACATGCGCGCCAGATGGGCGCGGTAGGCTTCCCGCGCCTCGGTCAGGTCGGCGTCGTCCGCCTTCAGATAATAGTCGCGGTCCGGCAGCCCCAGCCCCGCCTGCACCAGCGTCAGCGCATATTGCGTCGGCGCCTTCGAATCCTGATCGACATAGGTGCCGACCGGTCCGATGACGTTATAGCGTTCGCCCTTGCCGACCAGCGCGGCATAGGCTGCCTTGTCCTGGATCGCGGCGATCTCGCCCAGCCATGGGGCGAGCGGCGTCATGCCGGCGGCCTCGATGGCGCTTTCGTCCATGAAGCTGCGGAATGCCCGGCCGATCTTCGAAGACGGGTCGGTCTGCGCCTCCTCCAGAATTTCGTGCACGCGCGTCTGCGACAGTTCCGCCAGACGCGTGAACATGCCGTAATTCGACTTGTCCGACGGAATCTCCGTCGTCTTCATCCAGTTGCCGTTGGCATAGGTATAGTAGTTCTCGGCCGGCTGTACGCTCTTGTCCATGCCCGCCGTATCGAAGCCGAAGGTGCCCAGCTCCGGCCCTGTGGTCGCCTGCGAGGGGGCGGTATCCGCCTGCTCCATCGTGCCGCTGCCCGTGTCCTCGACGGGTGCGCCGGTGGTTGCGCACGCACTCAGCATCGATGCGGCGAGAAGGAAGGGAATCGTTCTGGTCATGGAGACTCCTTAGAGGGACCGGGTGAACCGGCGCGAACTGCCCCCGCGCCGCAATCATGTAAGGAGATTTAGCAATAATAATCCGCGCGGTCCAAGCGCATTGCTCGCGGAGGGCAAAAACGGGACCATGAGACGAGCTCCCGTCATGCCGCCGAGCGGCGCCTTTCCGGCTCCCCACGTACGGCCTGCACACACGCATGGCGACAGCGACGGTTGACCGATCGTGCAATAGGTGCGAACGCTTCGCATTATCGCATTCAGGAGGGCCGCGATGCTGAAAGCCGATACCATGACCCGCCCGCCCCAGGGCTGGACCACCCTGCCGCCGGAAAGCCGCGCGCTGTTATGGGCCACACGCCACATGGTCATGTGCTGGCCGGGATGCCCCTCCGTCACCGCCGCCCTGATCGAGGTTCTCGGCGAGGAGGCGATGGGTGGGGAGCATCTGCTGCGCTGCCTGATCGTGGGCATTTCCCGGCGCGCGCACCGGCGCATCGAATTCGGCAGCCCCGCCTGCCGTCAGGTGCTGCCGGACGAGGAGCTGCTGCTGGAGGCGATCGGCCTGGACGGGGCCGAACCGGCACCGGATGCTCTGCGCCTGCTGACCGGATGCGGCAAGGCCCCGGCCCTCGCGCCGCTGACAGCGGAGCTGCGCCGGGTCTTCGCACAGGCGCATCGCCCTTAGAGATTCTGGCCGTGGCGGGCGGCATCGTCTTCGGGCGGTTTCGCTCTTGGGGGCGGTTTCGCTCTTGGGGGCGGGGCGGCCTTCGCCTACATAGCCCGTCATGCCAGCCGACACCCAAAATCATCTCTACCTGGTCGATGGATCGGGTTACATCTTTCGCGCCTATCATGTGCTGCCGCCCCTGACGAACAAGGACGGCGTTCCGGCGGGCGCGGTCTACGGCTTCTCCAACATGCTGTGGAAGCTGATCGACGAGCTGAACGACACGGACGGCCCGACCCACATGGCCGTCATCTTCGATGCGTCCTCCCACACCTTCCGCAACGACATGTACGACAAGTACAAGGCGCAGCGGCCGGAGCCGCCGGAGGATCTGAAGCCGCAATTTCCGCTGATCCGCGACGCCACCCGCGCCTTCTCCGTCCCCTGCATCGAATCGCAAGGGGTGGAGGCGGACGATATCATCGCCTGCTACACCCATGCGGCAAAGGCGCTCGGGTGGAAGGTCACCATCGTCTCGTCCGACAAGGACCTGATGCAGCTTGTCGACGGCGAGCAGGTCGACATGCTCGACACGATGAAGAACAAGCGCATCGGCCCGGCCGAGGTGGAGGAAAAGTTCGGCGTGCCGCCCGGTAAGGTCGGCGAGGTGCTCGCGCTGATGGGCGACAGCGTCGACAATGTGCCGGGTGTGAAGGGCGTCGGCGTCAAGACGGCCGCTCGTCTGATCGGCGAATATGGCGACACGGAAACGCTGATCTCTCGTGCCGCCGAGATCAAGCAACCGAAGCTGCGCGAGAACATCCAGAATTCCGTTGAGGACATCCGCATTTCCCGCCAGCTGGTCGAACTGTTCTGCGATTGGGAGCTGTCCGAGCCGCTCGAGGATTTCGCGCTCAAGCAGCCGCCCGTCGAACCGCTGCAGGCGTTTCTTGAGCAACACGGCTTCAAGTCGTTGCTGGCAAAGCTCGGCGTTCGCGCATCCGGCACGCCAAAGCCCGTCGCCGCCGACACGCCCGTCGCCCCCGAGCAGATCCCCTTCCAGCATGAGGATTACGAGACGGTCACGACCATGGACCGGCTGGACGCGTGGATCGCGGAGGCACGGGAGATCGGATGCGTCGGCTTCGACACAGAAACGAACGACCTCAATTGCATGCGCGCCGACCTTGTCGGCATCAGCCTTGCGACGCGCCCGGGCCGCGCCTGCTACATCCCGCTTGCCCATGTGTCGGACGAGGGGCTGCTGGGGGAGGCGCCGCAGCAGCTGGACCGGGATGCCGCGCTCGAAAAGCTGCGCGTCCTTCTGGAGGATCCGGCCACCCTCAAGATCGGCCACAACATCAAGTACGACCTGCTCGTCCTGCGCAACCGGCACGGCATCGACGTCGCGCCGATCGAGGACACGATGCTGATGGGATACGTCCTCGACTGCGGCAAGCATGTCGGCGGGCAGTACGGCCTCGACCCGTCGGCGCAGCGGGAGCTTGGGCACGAGACCATTCCCTTCAAGGCGGTCGCCGGTGCCGGCAAGGCGCAGGTGACCTTCGACAAGGTGCCGTTGAAGCGCGCCACCGAATATGCCGCCGAGGATGCCGACGTCGCGCTGCGCCTCTACGGGGCGTGGAAGCCGCGCCTGTGGCGCGACCGCATGACCACCGTCTACGAACGGCTCGAGCGGCCGCTGGTGCCCGTGCTTGCCCGCATGGAGGAGCGCGGCATCGCCGTCGACCGCGCCGCACTGTCGCGCCTGTCCAGCGATTATGCCGCGCGCATGGAGGCGCTGGAGGCGGAAATCCACGAACTGGCCGGGGAAAGCTTCAACATCGGCTCGCCCAAGCAGCTTGGCGACATTCTGTTCGGCAAGATGGAGCTGCCGGGCGGCAAGAAATCATCGAAGACCGGGGCCTATTCGACCGACGTCGCCGTGCTGGAGACGCTGGCCGTCGACGGTTTCGACCTGCCGCGAAAGGTGCTCGACTGGCGCCAGCTGTCAAAGCTGAAATCGACCTATGCCGACGCGCTCGTCGCCGCGATCAACCCGTCGACGAACCGCGTGCACACATCCTTCACGCTCGCCGCCTCCACCACCGGCCGCCTCGCCTCCTCCGACCCCAACCTTCAGAATATCCCGATCCGGACGGAGGAGGGCGCCAAGATTCGCGAGACGTTCATCGCGGAACGCGGCAATGTCCTCCTCAGCGCCGATTATTCGCAGATCGAACTGCGCCTCCTCGCCCATATCGCCGGCATCCCGCAGTTGAAGCAAGCGTTCGAGGACGGCATCGACATCCACGCCATGACGGCGTCCGAAATGTTCGGCGTTCCCGTCGAGGGCATGGAGCCCGGCGTGCGGCGCGATGCGAAGGCGATCAATTTCGGCATTATCTACGGCATCAGCGCCTTCGGCCTTGCACGCAATCTTGGCATCGAGCGGGACCGCGCCGCCGACTACATCAACCGCTATTTCGAGCGCTTCCCCGGCATTCGCGACTATATGAACCGCACGAAACTGCACGCGCGGGAGAAGGGCTATGTCGAAACGCTGTTCGGCCGCCGCACGCACACGCCGATGATCAAATCCAGCCGCCAGAACGAGCGCGGCTTTGCCGAACGCGCCGCCATCAACGCGCCCATCCAGGGCACCGCCGCCGACATCATCCGCCGCGCCATGGTCCGTATCGAACCGGCGCTGGCCGCCGAGAAGATCGAGAGCGCGCGGATGCTGTTGCAGGTGCACGACGAACTCATCTTCGAGGTGGACCCCAAGGAGGCGGACGCCGCCGGGCGCGTCATCAAGCGCGTGATGGAAGAGGCGTGCCAGCCCGTTCTGACACTCGACGTGCCCCTGGTCGTCGAGGTAGGGACCGGCGAAAGCTGGGCCGCCGCGCATTAAGCCGGAACGCCCCTCCGCAGACAATCGAAGAGAGACAGCGATGACCGAAGACAAGACGAACGAAGCCGAAACGGAAACCGCCGAAACTGCGACCGAAACTGCGGCCGAAACTGCGGCCGAAACCGCGAGGGCCGACACGCCGCCCGACCGCCTGTCGGTGAACCCGCAGAGCGAATATTTCGAGCCGGAGGTGCTGCAGCGCGGCATCGGCATCCGCCTCAACGGTCAGGAAAAGACCACCATCGAGGAATATTGCGTGTCCGAGGGTTGGGCAAAGGTCACCGCCGGCCGCTCCCGCGACCGTCACGGCAATCCGATGACCCTCACGCTAAAGGGCACGGTCGAACCGTACTTCAAGGATACCGAGCAGGGCTGAACCGGCTTCGGCACTCCCCTGGTCTGAAAAGCAGCGTCATCCCGGCGAAAGCCGGGATCCACGCCATTCCCCGGAGGAGATCGCCTCTCGGACAAGCACAGATCGTCCTGGCCGCGACAAGGCATGAAGCCCCGGCGAGCGCCCCGCCCCTGCCGCGTCCTAACGCGCGAAATGCCGGGAAAAATAACGATCGACGGCCGTCATCGCCCAATAGGATGCGCGCCAGAAGAAGCGGCTGACTGGTCCCGCCTTCGCCTTCAGCGCCTTCATGTCGACCCGTTCCGACTCCTGCATTTCTTCACAGAACAGATCGCAGACCTGATCGTGAAAGTCGGGCCGCTCGACGCGCAGCATCAGTTCGAGATTGATATAAAGGCTGCGCACGTCGAAATTGCCCGAGCCGATAAAGACCACATCGTCGGTCACGATCAGCTTGGAATGCAGCAGGCGCGGCAGATATTCGTAGATTTCCGCGCCGGCCCGGATCAGCTTTCGATAGGTGTGCCAGGCCGCGGCGCGCGAGAGCCTCACATCCGTCTTGCGCGCGGCGATCACGCGCAGCCGGTCCGTACGCGCCTTGCGCCTTACGGCCGCGAGAACGCGCCGGCTGGGCGCGAAATAGGCCATGATCATGTCGACATTGCCGGGATCCCGCAGAACGGACATGACCTGCTCCACATAGGCGCTTTCCTTGCGCGCCGGACCGCCGAAGACCCAGCGAACCGTGCCCTCCGTCTCGTTGGCGTCATCGAGCAGCTCGCCCAGATCGCGAATATGGCTGCGGTCCGGTGCGCTCGTCCAGGCTTCCAACCGGTCGTAATAGATGGCCAGGCGCGTCATGGCCGGCCCCTCGATATACACGCCGATGTCGCGCCAGGCGTCCGCCCCGTCGCCGGTCAGATGCGGGTCGGCGATATTGAAGCTGCCGACGATGCCGCGCACCGCGTCGGCAATGGCGATCTTCTGATGGTTTCTGAGCAGATAGGCCTGCGCCAGATTGGGCTGAAATTCGCAGAAATGCCCGCCCGCGTCGCGTAGCGGCTGAAAGAAATCATCCTTCGTTTCCAGGCTGCCGAAATCGTCGACGATCAGGTGCACCTCGACGCCGCGATTTTGTGCATCGACCAGCCGGTCCAGAATTTGCCGTCCGCACTGGTCGCTGGCAAAGGTGTAGTAATAGAGCCGCAGCGTCTCCTCCGCGTCCTCGATCAGCTGCTTCAGGCGCTCGAAGCTGTCCGGCCCGGTTTTCAGGAGTTCCAGCTTCTCCTCACCCGCGCGGTAGCCACCTGCCTCCTTCGGCCCGGCGGGCCAGTCCGCTTCCAGATCGCGGCTATGCTCTCCAACCAGCGCCGCGGGCTGCGCGGTCCCGATGTCACCACCCCTTGCCATGCTTCTGTCCGCCTTTCGCCTTTTCGTCATCGCTAGAACCCCGAGGGCCGTCAGAGGATGCAGGGGCCGCGCCGGCTTCCCCTGCGAAGCGGCGCAGGACAACGACATGGCCGCCGGCTTTTTCCGCCCCCGCTCGCGCCGGCTCGATGCGGGCATCGCGGCGCGCCCGCGTCAGCAGCGCCTGGGGAAAGCCCTCCTCCCACAGCACGATATCCGCGCGCGACAAGGCGCGCAGTTCCTTCAGCGACAGATCGTCGGGATCGGCACTGCGCGGCACGATTTCGATCAGGGACGCACCGGAGGGCGGACCATCCGCAAGCGCAGCATCGATGGCCGCGCCGGGATCGTCCGGCAGCGTGCCGAGTGGGTCGAGCGCACCGCCCGGCGCGAACAGCGCGTCCCAGAACCCGCGCCGCGCCGCCGCATCCGGCAGCGCTGCATTCACCGCCCGCCGCCGCATTCGCACCGCCTCCGCCAGTCCGCCGAGCCCGGCGGGGAGCAACGCCTCCAGCCGCT
Source organism: Pacificimonas flava (assembly GCF_000342165.1). GTDB lineage: Bacteria > Pseudomonadota > Alphaproteobacteria > Sphingomonadales > Sphingomonadaceae > Pacificimonas > Pacificimonas flava. The sequence goes on along the minus strand of NZ_AMRV01000017.1, from coordinate 19,412 downwards.
CCCTCAGCGTCTTCGACAGGGTCGCCGACGCGCCGCCCGTGCCGATGGCGAGGGTCACGGGCGCGCGGTCGACGATGGCGGGAAAACTGAAATCGCACAGCGCCGGCTTGTCGACGACATTCACCAGCAGGCCCGCCGCGCGCAGCCGTGACGCCGTTCGCCCGGCTTCCCGATCCTCATCGATCGCGACGACCGCGATCCGCGCCCCTGCGGCCAGCGCGGCCGCCTCGTCCGTCTCCACCGCTGCGCCCGCCGATTGCAGCAGCCGGCGCTTCGGCTCAGCCCCCGCGCCATCGCCAAGCAGCAGGACCGGCCGGCCTCGAAGCGGGAAGAAAAGCGGCAGCGCCTCCATGCTTGCCGCGCCGGCTCAGCCGTCTTCGGCGAGGCCGCGCGCAAGCCGCGCCGCGCCGATCAGCGTGATGCCCTCTGCCTCGGCCCGTGCGGACAGTTCCGCAAGCGCATCGACGGAGACGGGGATCGGGCGCGCATAGCCGATGGCATAGCCGCGCGCCTTCGCCTTGGCGATCAGCCCGTCGAGACGGCGGCGCACGCTCGCTTCGGTCGCGGGCTCGTCGAGGAAGATATCGTTCGCGCGCGCCGGAACGCCGGCATCCCGCGCGACGCGGTCGGCCACGGATCGGGGGCTGGCCTTCTGGTCGATGAAGACGAGATCCTTCTGCCCCAGCGCCGCCATTATGGGTGCAAGCGCCGCCTCGTCCTGCGTGAAGCCGCTGCCCATCATGCCCGTGACGCCGTCGAGCGAACCGAACCGGCCGAGCGCCCATTCCAGCGCCTCGCGATTGGCATCCGCATCGGCCCTCCGCAGCAGCGTATGGCGGCCGGGGGAGACGCGCGGATAGCTGACCGGCTCCATCGGCACCGACAGAAACGCGTCGTGCCCTTGCTGCCGCGCCGCTTCGGCAAGGGCGCGGGCGCCCTCGGCATAGGGCGTGAAGGTAAAGCTGATCCCCTCCGGCAGGCGCTCGATGGCCGCGCGGTCGCTCGCCGGGTTGAACCCCAGCTCCGTCACCACGATGGCGAGAAGCGGTCCGTCGGGGAGCGGCGCCGTCGCCGGCGGCTTCGTGTCGGCCGCCCCCGCCTCGGCGTCCGCCTGCCGCCCCGCATCCTCATCCCGGCGACCGCTCATGTCCGCGGAGGACGCCGCAATCTGTTCGGGCACGGCCGCATCATCGTCATGCTCTGCCGCGCCATCCGGCAGATTGGCCTTGGCCGGAGACATTGGCTGCAGCAGGTGCGCGAAGAGGGCCGCCAGCGCCACGAACGCGAGCGCGCCGAGCGCCGTTACCAGGATTATCCGCAGCGGACTGGCCGCCTTTCGCTCCGCCATCGGACCCCCCGGACCCTACACTATCGGTCAGCGCGTGCCGTCTGCACGGGCGCGCCGGGGCCGGCCTCCAGCCGGTGCAGCATGTCGACGGCATAGTGCATCTGGTAATCCTCGATACCCTGCTCCTTCAGCTCGTCATAGCTGACGTCGAAACGGGGGTTCGGCTTGTCGTCGTCCTCGATCAACTTGTCGTTGTCGATGCTTTCGTTACGCAGCGCGCGGCGCAGATCCGCCTCCCGCACGAAATGACGGTCGGCATAATGCTCGTCGGACAGCTGCGGCACCGTGATGTCGGGCTCGATGCCCTCCTCCTGCACGGACCGGCCGGACGGCGTGTAGTAGCGTGCCGTGGTCAGCCGCAGCGCCGTATCGGTGCCGAGCGGTATCAGCGTCTGCACCGATCCCTTGCCGAAGCTTTGCGATCCGACGACCAGCGCGCGGCGGTGATCCTGCAGCGCGCCTGCGACGATTTCGGACGCGGAGGCCGATCCCTGATCGACCAGCACCACGACGGGCTTGCCGTTCGTCATGTCGCCGTCGCGGGAGAAATAGCGCTGCACCTGACTTGCTTCCCGTCCGCGCTGCGACACGATCTCGCCGCCCTTTTTCAGGAACACGTCCGACACCTCGATGGCCTGATCGAGGAGACCGCCCGGATTGGATCGCAGATCGATGACATAGCCGAGCAGCTTGTTGCCTTCCTGCTCGGCGATGGCCGCGATGGCCTGGCGCGTTGCGGGACCGGTCTGCTTGTTGAAGGTGGAAATGCGCAGGATGCCGACATCGTCCTGCACCTCCCACTTCACCGGTTTCAGCTCGATGGTCTCGCGCGTCAGCGTCAGTTCCAGCGGTTCGTCCTCACCGTCGCGCACGATGGTCAGTTCGATTGGCGTTCCGGGGGCGCCGCGCATCTGGTCCACCGCCTCGTTTAGCGTCAGGCCGTAGATCAGCTCGCCGTCGATATGGGTGATGTAGTCGCCCGCCTTGATGCCCGCGCGCGCAGCCGGCGTATCGTCCGTCGGCGCGACGACGCGCACCACATTGTCCTCCATGCTGACGGTCAGGCCCAGGCCGCCATACTCGCCGTCCGTCTGTGTACGCATGCGATCGAAGTCGCTGACGTTCAGATAGGAACTGTGCGGATCCAGGCTGGTCAGCATGCCTTGGATCGCGCCCTCGATCAGCTTTTCGTCGCTGACCTCCTCGACATATTCGGCGCGGACGCGCTCGAACACGTCCATCAGCTGGTCGAGCTGCCGGTAGGTGTCGGTCGCGTTCGCCGTCTCGGTCGGTTCCTCCGCCGGCGCGTCCTGCGCAAGGACGCTGGTCTGCGTCGGGACCACCGCTGCCATCGCCATGGGCAGGAAGGCGTACAGGATCCGGTGCTTCATCTCTTCGTCCTTGCTTGGCGGTGCGTTCGCCGCGTCAATATAGGCTCGGCGCGCGCATGATGACAGGCCCGCCTGAATGGTAAGTTACGGCAGCGCGCGCGGGCCTCACTCGCCGCCTCCCCGCCCGGTCTCCGCCGCGTGCTGACGCTTCTGCATGTAAAGCATCGGATCGACCGGTCGGCCGCGCCGCCGCAGCTCAACATAAAGAGCTGCGTCCGTGTCCACCCGGCCCAGCGGCAGACCCCGCGTCACGGGCTGCCCCTCTGCCACGGCCATTCGCGACAGGCCGGACAGGATGCTGGTCATTCCACGCTCATGTTCCAGGATGACGACGCCTTCCTCCTCACGAAAGGGGCCGGCGAAGATCACCGTTCCGTCTGCGGGCGCGGTGACGACGGCGCCCGGCCGCGTCTTCACCGTGACCCCCCGCTCGGTAACGCCGACTGTGTTCACCTCCCCGAACGGCAGCGTTACCCGGCCCGCGACAGGCGCGCGGTATCCGGTGCGGGCGATTTCCGCCGGCCCGGGACGAAAGCTGCGGATGGCGCGCGCACGGCGCACCCGTTCGGGCAGGGTTACAGAGGGGGTGAGCCCGCCCCGCTCCACCGCCTCGGCCGCCAGCGACCGCGCCCGGCGCCGCGCCGCGACCGCTTCGGCGCCCAGCGCCTCGCTCTCTTCGCGGTAGCCGGATGCCAGCGTATCGAGCTCCGCGACCGCCTCGGCCAGATCGCGCCGCGACCCTTCGAGCAGGGCGCGTTGCCCGCGAACCTCGGCCGTCAGCGACGCCAGCTTCGACAGCCGCGCGCGCAGATCCGCCGTCCGCTGCGCGATGCGCGGGCGCAGCGTGTCCGCAAGCGCCGCCGTACGTGCCGTTTCGACTGCATCCGCAGGCGCTAGAAGGGCGGCGGCGACCGGACGGCGCGCCATGCGCTGCACGGCGGCCAACAGATGCGTCAGTCCCTTTTGCTCGGCCGCCACGTCCGTCAGCAGCGCCGATCGCTGCCTCGACAGCATGGCAAGCCGGTTTTCCAGCCGCGTCGCCTGCCGCTCGAACCGCTGCGCATCGGCGGCGAGCGCCTGCATCCGGCGGCGCGCATCGGCGGCGCCCTCAAGGGCCTCGTCCGCGGCCTGCCGCTTCTCGCGCGCCTCGCGGTCGGCGGAAACCGCGCGCTCCTCCAGCTCGCGCGCATCCTGTGCGCGGCTGGGAACGCTGACGACCAGGGTCGCCAGCAACAGGGACAGGCAGGCCCTAGCCTTCACGGTGATAGGGGTGCCCCGCCAGAATCGCCTCTGCGCGGTAAAGCTGCTCGGCCAGCATCGCCCGCAGCATCAGATGCGGCCATGTGGCCTTGCCGAAGGCGAGCAGCAGGTCCGCGCTGGCCCGCCGTTCCTCGTCATGCCCATCGGCCGCGCCGATCCAGAAGCGCGCTTCCCTCACCCCGTCGTCACGCCAGACGCGCAGACGGTCCGCCAGCCCCGTGGACGGCAGGGACGTGCCGCGCTCGTCCAGCACGACATCGACATGCGGGCTGGGCGGCGCCGGTATGCGGCCACCGGTTTCGGGCAGTTCGGTCAGCACCAGCGTCCCGCGCATGCGCGTTTCGTAGCGCGACACCAGCTCGGCTTCGGCCCCGCGGCCGATCTTGCCGCGTGCGATGATGTGCAGTTGCACGGCCCCTCCCGCCCGCCTTGGCGCTGCCCGCTGGACAGCGCAGCGCTGTCAGGCGCTGCGCTGCTTCGGATTCAGATGGCCGGCATCGGCCACGGCCCACATGCGCTCCAGATTGTAGAAGCTGCGCACCTCTGGCCGGAACAGATGCACGACCACGTCGCCGGCATCGACCAGAACCCAGTCGGCGGCGGGCAGTCCCTCGATCCGCACGGGGCGGCCCAGGTCCTGCTTGATCCGCTCGGACAGCTTCTGCGCCATCGCCGCGACCTGCCGCGTCGAGCGGCCAGAGGCGATGATCATGTGATCGGCCACCTCCGTCTTGCCGGCAAGGTCGATATCGACCAGGTCGATCGCCTGGTCGTCGTCCAGGCTGCGCAGCACCAGTTCGTGGAGCGCGTCGCTCTCATCCTTTAAGGGGCCTTCGCCCTCACGGTCGGTCAAGTGGTCTCTGATCCTCGTCTGTTGATAGATAGCGCCGCGCCCATTCGGGGTCACGCGCGCGAATGGCCGTTGCGGACAGCGTGTCGAGCGGGATTCGCAAGAAGACGATCGCCGGTAAACTCCATTCGGGCCACTGGCGCGCCGCCTCGCTCTTCTTCACGAAACGCCGCAGCCAGCCCATCGCGGGCGCGCGTCGGGCAGCCCCAATGTAGGACGGCCGGGCCATGACCGCAATCGGAAGCGTACGCGCGAGGGCGCGCCAGTCCTTCCAGCGGTGGAACTGCACCAGATTGTCGGCGCCCATCAGGAATATGAAATCATGCTGCGGATAGCGCCGGCGCAGCGCGGCGGCGGTGTCGGCGCTGTAGCGCGTGCCCAGATCCTGCTCCAGCGCCGTCACGCGAATACGGGGGTGCCGTGCCACCTCCCGCGCGCGCAGCAGCCGCGCGGCAAGCGGCGCCATGCCGGCCCTTGGCTTCAGCGGATTCTGCGGACTGACCAGCCACCAAACCCGGTCGAGGCCCAGCCGCCGCTGCGCCTCGAGGCTGATATGCCGGTGGGCGGAATGCGCCGGGTTGAAGGAGCCGCCGAGAATGCCGATGCGAGCCATGCACCGCCACTCTTAGGCCCGCGCCCGCCGGCGATAAACCAAACTCGCGCGGGTTCCGGCGATTTAGTCCTGTCCGCGGCCCGTCTTCGCCTGCAGCGCGTCTATGCGCTCCGACGCCGCCGCCTTGGTCAGTTCCGGGTCGAAGTCCTCGCCGGCCTCCTCGCACAGCGTCTGCAGGTAACTGGCCTGCGCGCCGGTCATCGGCTCGCCGCCCGTCGTCCAGTCCTCTGGGTCCTTTTCCGCATTGGAATAGGGTTCGGATTTGGGATGGTCATGGTCGCTCATGAGGGGAAAACCGCTCCGTTCCTTTTCTGTTCCGTTTGACAGGGCCGGTGCGTCTGCCGAAGAGGCTGGACCGGCCCGCCCGCTTGGAGTTCCCCCCTTATGAAGACCCGTGTTCTGGCGATCCTCAGCGTGTCCGCGCTGGCAAGCACGGTGGCCTCGGCGCAGATGCCGCCCACGGCCGCCACCGCGCAGCCGGAGCCTGAGGCCCAGCCTCAGGAGAATAGTCCCGCCGGCAACCCGGACGATCCGACCAGCGATGCGGCGGCCGATGCAATGCGAATGGGCGACGTCCCGCCCGCCGATGCCGCTTCTCAGCCGCCCGCCGGGGATCCCGACGATCCGACCAGCGATGCCGCCGCCGAGGCCATGCGCATGGGCGGCGACGAACCGGCCGCGCAGGATGCCGCCCCCGCGACGCCGGTGGCCATCGCGGGCGTCGCCGAGGCTGCGGCGGAAACGCCCGCCCCCGCGATTGCCGATCCCTATCTCGTCACCGCCCTGCCCGATTGGCGGCGCGAGGATCTGTTCCTGACGGAGGCGGGCGAGTATGTGCGCCAGGCGCCGAATGCGGTCGCGGTGCTGACGCCGGGATTCGGCACCGGCAACCGCTACATCTTCCGCGGCCTTGCCGGCGGCGGCACCTATATCGACGGCATCCGCCTCAGCGAGCGTACCGCCAACGATATCGGCCTCTTCGATATCGACCGCGTGGAGGTCGTTCGCGGCCCCGCCCCGCTTCTGGACGCGCTGCCGTCCGCCGCCGGCAGCCTGCAGGTGGCGCTCCACCGGCCGGGGACGGAGCCCTATGGCGAGTTCGAGGGCTATTACGGCGCGTTCGGGCTCGGCGCCTTTCGCGGCTCGCTCGACATGGTGTCCGCGAACGACGTTCTTGGGGTCAATTTCAGCGGCTATTACCAGGGCACTGGCGGCTATGTGGACAATCCGGTCACGGGCGAATCGCTGAACCAGAGCGACCGCTGGGGCGGGCGCCTTGGCCTGCGCCTCTCGCCGGCGGCGGATATCGACTGGTTCGTCAGCGCCGCCTTCATGCGGGCGGAGGGGCTCAATATCCTCAACGCCGATTGCGACGATGCCGGCGCCGATTGCGACGACCGCGTGTCGCTGACCGGGTTCAGCCGCGACGTCGACGACCTGCTGACGCCCATCGGCGGCCTGCCGATCGCGGGCGACAAGGGGTTTTTCGGCCTCTCCAACGATACGGAAACGGCGCTCGTCACATCCGACATCGAGTGGCGCTCGAACCTTGGCACGGTCTCGCTGAACGCCGGGTTCGTCCGCACCTCGCAGGAGGCGGGTATCGACTTCGCCGACGGATCGGCGGTTCGCGCGGCGGGTGCGCCCCTGCCGCCGGCAACAGGCTACCCCCTCGGCGGCGATCTGCGGCTGTACGACGAGACGCGCCGCGAATTCACCTTTGACGGCAGCATTGCGCGCCGCATCGGGCCGGCCAACGTGAAACTGGGGTTCAGCGCGCATGATCGGCGGGAGGAGGACGATTTCGCCGCCGTCCTAACGAGCGGCGCGGCCGCAAGCCCGGTTAGCACGCTGAACGCCGACCGGCTGACCGTCGAGGATGGCAATGGCTATTCCGTCTATGGCAGCGCCGATACCCGGCTTGGCGGCATGGAACTGGCGCTCGGCGGCCGCTTTGGCGAGGACACGATCGATCTGCGCCAGACCCAGCGCCTGACCGGCAGCAGCGGCAGCAGCTCCACCAGCTACGATTACTGGGGCGGCTATGCGCAGGCCCGCTATGCACCCACGGATGGCACGGCGATCTTCGCCCGCGCCGTCCGGGGCTATGAACTGGCGGATTACGATCCCGCCGCGCTCGCCGGCATCGGCGTCGGTCTTGGCGGCCCCTGGAACAACTGGACCTATGAGGGCGGGCTGGAGGGCAGCCTCTTCGGCGGCCGCGCCCAGGCGCGCCTGACCGGCTTCTACATGACGGCGGACGACCTGCCGGTTCCCTATGCACCCGGTTTCACGCTGCTGACTGCTGGGCAGAGCGGGTTCGAGAATGCCGGCGCGGAGCTCGAACTGGCGCTCGTTCCGGTCGACGGCCTCGACATCAGCGGCGCGGTCGGCATTCAGGATGCCCGCTACGATATTGGCGCGGGTGCAGCGACGCAGCAATCGACGTGCCTTGGCCAGCTGGCCGCCGGCGGTGCGGCGCCCTCCTGCGGGCTCGGCATCGTCACCGCCGACGGACGGATCGCGGAGCCGGTCTACGCGCCCGATCTGATCGCGCGGGGCCAGATCTCCTATGATTTCTATATTCCGCGGGCGGAAAGCTACCTGACGCCGATGATCGGCTTCGACTATCGCGGCGACATGGAAACCGGCAGCGCGAACCTTGACCTGTTCGATCTCGGCGGCACCGGCAGCCTCAGCGGGCAGGATTTCATCGGCGGCTCACGGGCGGACTCCCGCGTGACCGTCAATGCCGGTCTGACGCTACGCACGGACGACGACTGGTGGCTGGTTTCGCTCGAGTGCGACAATTGCTTCGACGAGACCTATGTCGACGCCAGCGACGGTTTCTACTCCTATCTCGGCACGCCGATGACATGGACCATTCGCGCACGAAGGAAGTTCTGATGATGACCGGACGCCGCCTCGGCGCAACCCTTCTGCTCGCCGTTCTTGCCGCCCCCGCCGGGGCGCAGCAGGCAGGCGCAGCGTCCGAAACGCCCAGGAACGTCATCGTGATGATCGCGGACGGATCGGGCTACAACATGCTCGCCTCCACGCGCTACTGGCTCGGCCATGCGCTGACCGCCGACGGGCCGGATTGGCGCCACCTTTCCATGGCGACATACGCGCTTCGTCTTGAGGAGCAGCCGCACGGGCTGAAACAGGACCCGGCGCTGGTCTACGACAGCGTGAAGAGCTGGGACACTGCGCCGATGGACGGCAATTCCGGCTGCAAGACGGAGTATCCGGCCGGTTTCGCCGCTTATGAGTGGAACCGCTGCACCGCGCCCGACAGCGCCGGCACGGCCTCTGCGATGATGACCGGTACGCGCACCTATAACGGCGCCATCGACGTCGACGGCAACGCGCAGCCGGTGGAATCCGTGGCCGAGGCCGCAAAGGCCTCGGGCCGCAAGGTCGGCACGCTGTCCACCGTGCCCTTCTCGCACGCAACGCCCGCAGCCGCCGGCGCCGCGCACAATGCGAGCCGGGGCAATTATCACGAGATCGCCTCCGAGATGCTATCCGGCCAGACGCTGGATTTCATCGGCGGCGGCGGCAATCCGGGCTATGACGGCGCCGGCGCGCCCCGCGCCGCAGCGGCCGCCGACGACGACGCCTATCACTGGATTTCGCAGGCCGACTGGCAGGCGGTGAAGGACGGCACGTCCGGCTGGACGCTGGTCGAGGACCGCGCCGCCATTCAGGCCCTCGCCGCCTCCCCGCGAGAGGGCCGCGTCCTCGTCGTGCCGCAGATCGCGGCAACGATGCAGGTGGAACGGCCCGGACCGGCCGGCACCGATCTGAAAACGAGCGCGCCGCTCGACACCCCCCGCCTGGAAACCGTGCCGACGCTCCCCGAACTGGCGATGGCCGGCCTGTCTCAGCTTCAGAGCCCGGACGGTCTGTTCCTGATGATCGAGGGCGGCGCCGTCGATTGGGGCATGCACGCCAACATGCTCGGCCGCGCCATCGAGGAATATGACGATTTCGACCGGGCCGTGCAGGCCGTGTCCGACTGGATCGAGGATCCCGCGACGCCGGCAAGCTGGCAGGATACGCTGGTCATCGTTACGGCCGACCATGACCACATGCTGACCGGCCCGGACCCCGGCGAGGCATTCGACCCCATCGAAAATCGCGGCGCCGGGAAGCTGCCCGGCCACATGTGGTGGTCGAACTCCCACTCCAACCAGCTCGTGCCCTTCTTCGTGCGCGGCGCCGGGGCGGAGCGCTTTGTCGCGGCGGCCGACCAGACCGACCGCGCCGTGTCCGGCGGCCGTACCTATGGGCGCGGCGCCTATCTGACGCAGCCGGAAATGGGGCGGATTCTGAAACAGATGATGGCGGGCCGAAAATAGTTGTAAACTTTTCCCGTCCATCCTGCGTTGGGCTCGCAGCCCAAATCCGAAACGTCGCATAAGAGGGGAAGCCGGCGCCTATGTCCGACAATGTCTATGCCGTGACCGAACTGGTCGGAACGTCCGAAACCAGCATCGACGATGCCATTCGCGGGGCCGTTCGCCGCGCCGGCAAGACGCTGAAGAACCTCGACTGGTTCGAAATGACGGATGTGCGCGGCCACATCGAGAATGGCGAGATCAAGCATTTCCAAGTCGCCGTGAAGATCGGTTTTCGCCATGAAGACGGTAAAAACTAGCGCCGTGACGACGCTGTTTGCAGCAAATTGACCGTGTCGGCGGGGCAGCCGCATGAATATGCGGGGGAAGAGGAACGTCTGGCGGTCCTGAACGCGCTTCGGGTTCTCGACACCGCCCCGGAAACGGAGTTCGATGCTCTGACGCGCGCGGCCGCACTTGCGCTCGGTGCGGACAGTGCGATGATCAGTTTGGTCGACAGCGACCGACAATGGTTCAAGGCGCGGCAGAATCTCGACGTGCCGGAAACGCCCCGATCGAGTTCCTTCTGCACTTATGCCATTCGCTCACCGGATGAGACGATGATCGTCACGGACGCTGCAAGCGATCCGCGCTTCAAGGACGACCCGCTCGTCACCGGTCCGGCCGGCATTCGTTTCTACGCGGGCGCTCCGCTGATCGTCGACAACGCGGCGCTCGGAACGCTCTGCGTCATCTCCGCGAAGCCGCGGCCGGACGGCCTTTCACCGCAAGAGGGGGAGGTTCTGCGCGAACTCGCGATCGCCGCCGCCCGCGCTCTCGACGCGCGCGCGGCCCGTCTCAGGGTGGAGCGGCTGGAACGCACCCGGCACGTTATCGACACGCGCATCAAGCTCGCACTCGACGCCGCCGACATGACCGTGTGGACGTGGAACGTCTCGACGAACGAGATCGTGAATTATGGGCAGCATTCCGGGCCGGAAATCGTCCGCCGCGAATCCACGGATGATTTCCTGCAACGGATTGCCGAGGAGGACCGCGCCCCGCTCGTTCGGGCAATGCGCGCCGCCATCGACAAGAACGACACCTATCGCTGCGAATTTCGCGCGGTCGAGGATACGGATCGCTGGTATACGGCGATCGGGCAGGCCGTCGAGGATGACGAGGAGGGCCGGCCGGCGATCATCACCGGCGTGCGTTTCGATTCCACCCCCGCCCGGCGCGCCGCCGACATGGCCAAGGCGCAGGCGCAGGAACTCCGTCATCGGGTGAACAATCTGATCGGAATCGTCGACGCACTTGCCGGCCGGACCGCGCGGGAGACGGACGCGCGGGACGACTTCATCTCGCTGTTCCGCTCGCGCCTGCAGGCACTGGCGCGGACCCAGCGTGTGCTCATCGCCGGTGAAGACGAGGCCGATCTTGCCGCGCTGATCGAGGCGGTGTTGATGCCCTTTCGCCGCCGCGACCGTTCCGTCATCGGCGTCGCAGTGCCCGATGTCAGCGTGTCGGCCAGCCTGTCGCAGACGCTTACGCTGGTCCTGCACGAACTGACGACGAACGCGCTGAAATATGGCGCGCTGCGCTGGCCGCTCGGATCGATCGACATTGGCGGCAGCCTTGAGGACGGTCGCCTGACCCTGGTCTGGCGGGAGGAAAGCGGACGTCCCCTTCGCACCCGCGATGCCGATACCGGCGACGGTTCCGACGATGATGCGGGTCAGGAGGGCGCTGTCCTTGATCACACGCGGTTCATGTCGTCGGGCGAGGGACGAACGATCGCGCAGCGCATGATGCACGCGCAGGGCGGACAGATTCGTTTCGAACTGCAGGAAAGCGAGCTTCTCGTGACGGTCGAGGTCCCGCTCTGATGGCCGCCGGGGCGCGGCCATTCGACTCAAGGCCATTCGACTCAAGGCCATTCGACTCAAGGCCATTCGACTCAAGGAAACGCGGCGCGCCAGCCTTTACGCCGGCTTGCAGCCTCCGCTAGTCAGGCCCCATGAACGAACAGCCCCCTACCGAGGGCGTTCTGGAGACCATCCAGCACGTCATTACCCGCCCCCAATCGGCGCTGCGGTCCTTCGTCCGAACGGAATCCGCGGGCGGTATCGTCCTGATGCTGGCAGCGGCGGCCGCGATCATCGTCGCCAATTCGCCTCTGCGCGAAGCCTATGAGGGGTTCCTGCACACCTATGTCGGCGGCTTCAGCTATGCCGCGCGCGGACAGGGCGGCGGGCTCGATTTCCATGGCCTCAGCGTCCTCCACTGGATCAATGACGGGCTGATGGCGATCTTCTTCCTGCTCGTGGGGCTGGAGGTGAAGCGCGAAATGCTGGACGGCCAGCTGTCCACCTGGGAACGGCGAACGCTGCCCGGCGCGGCGGCGGCGGCGGGCATGATCGTGCCGGCGGTCATTTTCACATTCTTCAACATGGGCCAGCCGACGGTTGACGGCTGGGCGATCCCGGCAGCCACGGACATCGCCTTCGCGCTCGGCGTGCTGGCCCTCCTCGGCAAGCGCGTGCCCGGTTCCCTCAAGGTGTTCCTGACTGCGGTGGCGGTGATCGACGACCTCGGCGCCATCGTCATCATCGCACTGTTCTATACGGCGCAGCTCAATCTCGCCGCCTTGCTTCTGGCGGCGGCCCTGGTCGGCGTCCTCGCCTATCTGAACAAACGCAACGTCAACAATCTCATCCCCTATCTCGTCATCGGCCTCGTCGTCTGGGTGCTGACGCTTGCCTCCGGCATCCACGCCACGCTGGCGGGCGTTGCGGTGGCGCTCACCATTCCGCTCAAACCCGCTCCGGGCGCACCGGACGACGTTTCCTCGCCGCTCCACCGGCTGGAACATGCCATCGCACCCTGGGTCGCCTTCCTGATCGTGCCGATCTTCGGCTTCGCCAATGCCGGTCTCAGCTTCGAGGGGATGGAGGCGAGCATGCTGATCTCCCCCATCGTGCTCGGCATCGCGCTCGGCCTTTTTCTCGGCAAGCAGATCGGCGTTTTCGGCATCGTGTGGTTGCTCGAAAAGTTCGACATCGTCGACTATCCGGTGAATGCCTCCAAACTGCAGGTCTACGGCGTGGCGCTGCTGTGCGGCATCGGCTTCACCATGAGCCTGTTCATCGGCAATCTCGCCTACTCCACCGACCTTTATCTCGACGAGGTGAAGCTGGGCGTCCTCGGCGGCTCGCTCATGTCGGGTATCGTCGGCGCGCTCGTCCTGTCGCTCGCGCGGAACGAGCGGCGCAGGGATGAAGAGAAGGAGGCCGGCGCCGCCGCCTGAGCAGCGGCTGTGCGCCGCGCATCCTATTTGCGCGGACGCATCAGCCCTTCCTGCGCGACGGAGGCGATCATGCGGCCCCGGCGATCGTAGATCAGGCCGCGATTCATCCCCCTTGCCCCGCCTGCCCACGGACTGTCCTGCACATAGAGCAGCCAGTCGTCGGCGCGGGCGGGCGCATGAAACCACAATGCATGATCCAGGCTGGCGACCTGCACCTCGCCCGAATACCATTTCAGGCCGTGCGGCCGCTGACACGTCGACAGCAGCGTCATGTCGCTGGCATAGGCGAGCATGCAGCGATGCAGCGCCGGATCGTCCGGCAGCGCGGCCTGCGCGCGGAACCAGACGATCTGACGCGGCTCGCGGCCTTCCTTGCCCGGTGCTGCCTGATCGACGCGGCGGAAATCGATGGGCCGCTCGCGCGTGAAATGCGGCCGCAGCTTCTCCGGGATCTCTCCGATCCAGCTTTGCCGCCATTCGGTTTCGCTCTTCAGTTCCTCCGGCGGCGTCACGTCGGGCATGTCGAACTGGTGTTCATAGCCGTCCTCGGCGATCTGGAAGCTGGCGGCCAGGTTGAAGATCGGCTTGCCGTTCTGGATCGCCACGACCCGCCGGGTGGAGAAGCTGGACCCGTCGCGGTCCCGCTCCACCTGATAGACCACCGGCACGTCGACGGCGCCGGGACGCATGAAATAGGCGTGCAGGCTGTGCGGCTGCCGGTCATCGGCCACCGTGCGGCTGGCGGCGACCAGCGCCTGCGCGATGACCTGACCGCCGAACAGGCGGAAACTCGCATCGGCGCTGTTCTGCCCACGGAACAGATTTTCCTCGATCCGCTCCAGGTCGAGGACGTCGACCAGTTCGGCAACCAGCCGCTCCGCCTCGCTTCCGCCGCTCATGCGTGCGTGCCCCGCGGCGTTTCCATCAGCTCGACCAGAACGCCGCCCATATCCTTCGGGTGAACGAAGATGACGGGTGTGCCGTGCGCGCCGATACGCGGCTCGCCGCTGCCGATGACACTTGCCCCCTTCGCCGTCATGGCATCGCGCGCGGCGTAGATGTCCTCCACCTCGAAGCAGACATGGTGCTGCCCGCCCGCCGGGTTCTTCTTCAGGAAGCCATGCACCGGCGACTCCTCGCCCAGCGGCTCGATCAGCTCGATCTGGCTGTTCGGCACATCGACGAAGCAGACACGGACGCCCTGTTCCGGCATGTCGAAGGCGTCGTGGATCTTCGTCGCGCCGAGCACGTCGCGGTAGAGCGCGGCGCTCTTCTCGATCGACGGCGTCGCCACGCCGACATGGTTCAGACGTCCGATCATGCCTTACCCCTTCTCCTCGGGCCGCGTCTCGTGCGGCAGGGCGAGGCTTTAGGATGCAGGCGCGGGACCGGCAACCGGCGCTGCGTCGTCCCCCTCGCAAACCATAGGCAGCGGCCAGGCAGGCGGGTCAGCGGGGACGTTTCAGCCGCACGACGCTTTCGTCGAGGGCCGACAGGAAACGGGACCGATCCTCCTTGCGGAACGGCGGCGGCCCGCCAACGCCGCCGCGTCCGCCCGCCCTGCCCTCGTCCTTGCCGCCGATCCCGGCCCGCAGATCGGCCATGATCGCCCTCGTCGCAACGGCCGCACCGATCGAATCCTCCGTAAAGCGCCGGCCGTCATGTCCCAGCACGGCCGCGCCCGCCTTCACGCAGCGCTCGGCCAGCAGGATGTCGCCGGTAATGACGATACTGTCCGGCCCGGCATGCTCCGCGATCCAGTCGTCCGCGGCATCGAAGCCGCTGCCGACGGTCTGCAGCGTCAGAAGCGGATGATCGGGCAGGCGCAGGAAGCTGTTCGCCACCACCGTCACCGGCACGCCGTGACGCCACGCGACCTTGTAGACCTCGTCCTTGACCGGGCAGGCGTCGGCGTCGATCAGGATGCGCGGCAAGGATTATTCCGCCGACAGCACCGGATAGGGGTCCAGCGCGTCCGCTTCCCACCAGTTCTTTTCCGGCCCCAATTCCATGATCGCGAAATGCAGATGCGGTCCGGCCGCATCGGCATTGCCGGTCGATCCGACATAGCCGATCACCTGCCCCTTGCGCACCGAATCGCCCTCGCGCAGCCCGTCGGCTCGCCGCTGGAGATGGGCGTAATAATAGACATAGGTCTCCGTCGGATCGAACTGGTAGATGGTGATTCCGCCACGCGCGCTGTCGAAGAACTTCACCAGAACGCCGTCCTCGACCGCGACGACCGGCGTTCCCTCGGGCGCCATCAGGTCCAGTGCCTCGTGCGCCCGCTGGCCCCGGCTGTCGGAGAATTGCGGCGTCAACTCGGCCGGATCATAGTCCCGAACCGGCATCGCCAGATCCTTCGCGATCAGGTCGGACGTGTCCTGGTCCGGTTCGGAAAAGACCATGTCGCTCGGAACGGGCACCACCTTTTCGCGCGGGCGCGGCGTCTCCGGCTCGGCCGACACCAGGGGCGGCAGTGCGTCCGCGTCCGCTGCCGGCCCGGGAGCGCTTTGGTAAAGATACAGCCAGACGGCGCTGGTCACCAAGGCCGTGACGAGCGCGGTGGCGACGATGATGCCGAGCGTACGCATGGAGACCTTTTCCCTTGGAATGCCTGCGACCGCAAGAGGATGCGCGCGCCGGCCGGCGGATTGAAGCGCAGGCGCCGGCGCCCTAACTTCGTACGATGGACGCGTCCACCGCCCTGCCGCCACCCTTCTCCGATCCGCACCTGACGGCGAAGGGGGAGGAACGCGCCGCCGTTCGCTTCCGCGCGCTCGACACGCTGTGGCTGAACACCGGAACCCTGTGCAATCTGGAATGCCGGGGCTGTTATATCGAAAGCTCGCCGCGAAACGATCGTCTGGCCTATTTGAAGCGGGATGACGCCGCGCGGATGCTGGACGAGATCGCACGGGACGGCCATCCTGTTCGCCTGATCGGCATCACCGGCGGCGAGCCCTTCATGAATCCGCAGATCGACGGCATCCTTGAGGATTGCCTGACCGCGGGTCATGCCGTCCTGATCCTGACGAACGCCATGGTGCCGATGCGCCACCACCGGGATGCGCTTTGCCGCCTGAACGCCGCCCATCCCGGCCAGCTGACCCTGCGCGTCAGTCTCGATCATTACGATCCCGCCCGGCACGAGAAGGAGCGCGGCCCGCGCAGCTTCGCGCCCGCCATGGAGGGCCTGCGCTGGCTGTCGCAGCACGGCTTCGCCATCACCGCGGCCGGCCGCACCTTCTGGGACGAGGACGAATCGTCGCTGCGGCGCGGCTATGCCCGGCTGTTCGCGGCGGAACGCATCGCCATCGATGCAGCGGACCCGCAGGCTCTGGTCCTGTTCCCGGAAATGGACGCCGGCGCGGATACGCCGGAAATCACCACAGCCTGCTGGCAGATTCTGGGGAAGGACCCCGGCACGCTGATGTGCGCGCACGAGCGGATGCTGGTGCGGCGCCGGGGTGCGGAGACGGCCACCCTGACCGCCTGCACCCTCCTCCCCTATCAGTCCGAATTCGACCTGGGGCCGACCATTGCCAGCGCCGCGCGGCTTGTGCCGCTGAACCATCCGCACTGCTCGAAATTCTGCGTACTGGGCGGCGGCTCCTGCGGCTGAACGCGCGCTATTCGCGGTAGAGCGGCAAGCGGTCGAGCGCAGCATCGATGCGCGCGACGGTCTTGCGATAGGCCTCCGCATCCAGCGCTTCGTAGCGTGCCTCGAACTCCTCTTCGCTCAGCCCCTCCGACAGGGCGAGCGCCTCCATGGGGAACAGGTCTTCCGTGCGCGCCTCCGCCAGCCGCTCCTGCGTCCGGCGCGTGGTGCGCGGATCGGAAAGCAGCTCGCCCAGACGCGTTCCGGCCCGGTCGGCGGTCAGGTCGACGAAGGAGAAGCCGCTGCCCCCCGCCAGACTGTCGGACAGTTCCTTCACCTCTCCGATGGCATTGCTGACATGGCGATCGCCGTTCGCCGTCAGCGCAGCCGAAACCAGGAAATGCGCCACCAGGTCCGTTCGCCCCTCCACCGTCACGGTCCGCACCCGCGGCCGGTCCTGATCGCGGCGGAACAGGGATGTTCCGGCCAGTCGGATGAATTCCGGATCGGAACTTGCCATCAGCATTCCGATCAGCCTGCCCGCCGCCGCGTCGCGCGACAGGTCGCCGGCATCCGGGCCAAAGGCCTCCCGCGTGAACGCGCCGAGCGATGCGGGCCCCACGAAATAGGTGTCGGGCCCCGTCAGCCGCAAATAGGTCGCCCGCGCGCTCGCCGCGACCGACTCCGAGTAAAGCCCGAGCAGGCGCTGTACCCCGCGGACGAGCGGCTGCGGCACATCGAAGGTGGCCGTGGCCGCGCTGTCATCGTCCTCGATCTGCAGGGCGGGCCAGACCTCCGCGAAGGTGGGCGGCGGCGTCTTTCCCGTCCAGATCAGCGCAATGACGCGGTCGGCGACCCAGTGCGTCAGCGGCGCCGGAACGGGAATGCTGCCGATCTTGATGCGCAGATGCGGGTCGGCGCCGTTTTCGAACGGCTCCGCCGCCGCCGCGATGTTCAGCCAGCTGTGCGGGGCCAGCGCGATCGAGACCTGCCCGCGCACCATGCCGCCGCGAATGTCGGCCGCCGCGCGCACGTCCGGCCGGCTATAGGCCGCGACCCGCGCTGCCGCCTGTGCCGTCTCTCGTGAGGCGACAAGCGGGCCCGGGCCATTCTGCCGCAAAAGCCACAGCGTCCCCGTCGCCAGCGTCTGCATCGCGCCCACGTCCCGCGCAGTCGGCACGTCGTTCGGCGGCACCGCCGGGCGCGGCGACAGCAGCGCCGCCCCCAGGAAGAAGAGCGCGGCGAGCAGGACGAGGAAAAAGCGGAAAAGGACGCGGCGAACGATCACGCGGGCGCTTCTAGGGGCATCGCGCCCGGTGGGGAACTCCCCCTGCCGGGCGCTCGCGGTCCGGTGCGCGGCTAATGCGCCGGGCTGAGCGCGGCGTCGCGCAGGCCGCGCCAGACGCGCACCGCCTGCACCGTTTCCGGCACGTCGTGGACGCGGAACAGTTGCACGCCCTGCGCCAGTCCCGTCTGCACCGCCGCCAGAGACCCGCCGAGCCGCGCATCCGCACCCGCCTCGCCCGACAGGGCGCCGATAAAGCCCTTGCGGCTGGCGCCCAGCAGGACGGGCACGCCCAGCCCGTGAAACAGCGACAGGCCGTTCAGCAGTTCCAGATTGTGCCGCACCGTCTTGCCGAAACCGATGCCGGGGTCGGCGATGATGCGGGCGGGGTCGATACCGCCCGCCACCGCCGCCGCGATCCGGCCCTCCAGCCAGTCATAGACGTCGAGCAGCACATGATCGTAGCGCGGCGCGTCCTGCATCGTCTTCGGGTCGCCGACATTGTGCATGATGACGACCGGCGCGCCGGCATCGGCCACGGTGCGCAGGCTTTCGCCGTCGTGCGTCAGGCCGGACACGTCGTTGACGATGCGCGCCCCGCGCGCCAGCGCGGCGCGCATGACGGCGCTCTTGCGGGTGTCGATGGACATCAGGATGCCGCTTTCGCGCAGGCGCTCCAGCACCGGCGCGACGCGGGCGATCTCGTCATCCTCCCACAGCGTTTCCGCGCCGGGCCGCGTCGATTCGCCGCCCAGGTCGACAAGGGCGGCGCCTGCGGCCGCCATGTCGAAGGCCGCCTGCGCCGCGCCCTCGGCATCGCCGTGCCGGCCGCCGTCGGAAAAACTGTCCGGCGTCGCGTTGACGATGCCCATGACCTGCGGCTGGTCGAAACGCAGCGTCCGCGGGCCAAGCTCCAGCGCCGGGCGCGCCTCGGTCAGGCGGCGCCAGCAGACCGCCAGCGCGGCATCCTCTTTCAAAAGCGGCGGCATGTCCGCAACCGGGACCAGCCGTGCCGGGCGGTCACGCGACAGCATCTCGACCGCCGAAAACCAGACCATGCCGCCCGCCAGCCGCGCCACCTGTCCATCGAAACCGAAGGGCGCATCGACGAACCCGGTCGGGCGGAGATAGATATCGCTCATGCCCGTCTCCTACCGTGCCGGACTGGACGCGCAATCGCGCCGCCGCGCGAACCCGTCACGCCAAAGCCGGAAAAGCGACCGCAGACGACAGGGACCCCTGCCTTCGCAGGGGTGACGATGAATAAATGTACTGTCCTTTTCTGTTCCGTCGCCCCTGCGAAGCCAGGGATCCATCCGCACCACCGGTCCCCGGCGAAACATCCCGGGCAGCGGATATCCCCTTCGCATGTCGTCATCTCTGCGAAGGGGGTCCACCCGCACCACCGGTC
>NZ_AMRV01000016.1 GCF_000342165.1 Pacificimonas flava | reverse complement strand
TACCAATCTGAAATGCGGAAATTGCTCTGAAGATGCTGTCGAGCGACTGCACGAGCTCGGCGGGAAATCACCGCAGGGATAGGTTGGATTGCCTTGGCCACCGCGGAGCCATGTGCGGGCTATTGCGCGCTATCCGCATTCCCAATCATTTGAACGAACCGGGAGGCTATCATCAGAACCACATCGGGATGATAATCGAATTGGAGTCCTTCGGGATTGGGGAGCTTTTTTGAACCTGTCGCAATTAAGACCGCTTTTTTTTCGCTCGATTCCGAAAATGCTTCCCCTCGAACATTGCCAAGGCGCATTTGTCTGTAGGACGTTGCGCGCAGAAGATCGTCTGAACCCTCATTGTCCGGTCGCGCTTTATAGGCCCCCGCAAAGTTTCGCTATCGCAGTAAAAGGAGCCAGTCCGAGTGTCGTTCTCTCAGAACCTCGGATTACATAAATGCTTTCATGAGAGTTGGCTCGAAATAGCCCCAGGCGGCCGCGATGAAGCTCATCACGGTTGCAACCAGGAGCAAAATTATCTGACGGTTCTTGAGCCATTTAACTGCGGCCTGGGAGTGGCAATGACTCTTATGCCGATACTTGCGCAGAACAATGAGCCAACTAGCCGCCACCGCAATCACCGAAAATGCGGTCATTGGCCAATGGAGCGAACCCAGAGGTGCCAAAACACTGCTCAGGCTCGCACTCAGCCCGGCGGCAACCAGCACCATCGGTAGAATGCAGCAAGAGCAAGCTGCCAAAACAGCAGCCGAACTGCTTATGATGCTAACAACGGTCGTCTTGCCGTCGTGCAAAGGTAGTGGTTCGACAGCATGAGTCGGTTCGGCCATCAAGCGACTAGCAACCACGAACGGCCCTTACCCATATGAAGTCTTCAAATAGGTCTGCCATAGTACTCTTTCGAACAGAGGCTTCACACGCGAGGGTTCATTGTATTTCGCGGATGTGGCATAGCCCTCCACCAAATGAAGGTCGAGGTCAATTGCGTCAAACTTTCTGACAGCTCCTCAACCCCGTCACGCAGCTGAGGTGTCCAAGCTCGGCGGACGCCGCAGTCCTTTGACCAACATAGCCGCGCTCAACAGCTATTGTACCTGAAAGGCGGAACCCCGCGCCAGGGTTGGGTGAAGCGCGGGGTTCCTGAACGGCCCCGGGACACCTGCGATCCGCAGGGTTCAGGGGGAGGTGGGGCCGCCATTCGATTAACGAGGAGAAAACCGATCGGGACCGGATTTGGTTTTACCGTACACCTAATCGCTTACGCTTCTTGCCAATCTATATATCGAACAGATAGATCCACTCGCAGGTGTGGCGACGCGCTCAAATCCTAGCATGAGCATGCTATATTCACGCCGACATGCAATTGCTGGCAACCTGCTCGCGCAATTAGTCGATCGGTTCTTGGATCACACGCAAATACGGTTTCTTTTCGTCCCAGCCATCGGGATATTTGGCTTTCGCATCTTCGTCCGACAAGGAAGGCGGAATGATCACATCATCACCCTTCTGCCAATTAACCGGTGTCGCTACACCCTTGCGTTCGGTGAGTTGCACCGAATCCAGCAGCCGGAGCACTTCATCGAAATTCCGCCCGCTGCTCATCGGATAAAGCAGCATGGCGCGAATTTTCTTGTCTGGCCCGATGATATAGACAGCGCGGACGGTGGCGTTATCGGCTGCGGTTCGCCTCTCCGCATTACCCGCTTCGTCGGCCGGCAGCATATTATAAAGCTTGGCGACCTGAAGGTCGCTGTCGCCGACCACGGGATAGTCGACCTTATTTCCACTCACCTCCTCGATATCGGGAAGCCAATCGCGATTATCCTGGCTGCTGTCGACCGAAAGGCCAATAATCTTGGTGTCGCGTTTGGCAAATTCCTCGCCAAGCCCGGCCATATAACCAAGCTCGGTCGTGCAAACCGGTGTAAATGCCTTGGGATGGGAAAAGAGGATTGCCCAGCTGTCACCCATCCAATCATGGAAGTGAATGTTTCCTTGTGTGGTCTGGGCTGTGAAATCGGGGGCTGTCGAGCCAATTGAAAGGGTCATGTAAAATACTCCTGCTTATTTTGTGGGTACTCAGGGCACATTTCTAGCGATGCTCTGAGAAGAATGCGGGTCCGACCTCGTCTTCATCCTGTTCCTAAAGGAAGAGCGCCAGATCCGCTTTGCTCGGGTCAACCGGTCATACGACAAACCGATCCCAGCCAGCATAATGCTCACCGCTACGCTTGCCTTGAGGCAGGCTCAGTCCGATCAAAAGCAGACCGACCGCAACCGACGCCACCGTTCCGGCAGACGACGCTCCCGCTAGGAGGAATGGCGCTGCGACAAGCCAAGCTCCGAATGCAGCGTTTATGAAGCGCAGGGTGCGCGCGACTTCCGCAGTCGCGATGATTGCCACCGTAATCACCAAAGCACCCACCACGTGATCGCTGTTGGCCATCGCCCCCTCGCTGCCAAGCGTTATCCTTGTCAGCATCAACCAGGCTCCCAGAGCCGTGCTGGCCATCAGGGTCCACGGGAAGGTCACGCCGCGCACCGTGTTGTTCCAGATCGAGCGCGCATCGGTCATATAGTCGGTATCGTCGATTTCGCCGTGTGCCACCGCGCCGCCCTTGAAGAAGGTTCGGACGAGCGGTTTTCCTTCCTTTTTCGACCAGTAGAGATACTGCCCCATGGCGATGACTTCATCGAGAGAGAACGGGATCATGATAAGCATCGCAAGGGCAGCAATCAGCGCCGGCGTACTCCACGTTCCGATCACGATCGGCTGAATGATCACGAAATAGATACTGACCACACCCAGCGGAATGACCAGAATGCCGAAGAAGGTGACCATCCACGGCATGGTGCGCCAGCGTGCGCGGGTTCCCATGACCGCCATCAGGATTTCAAGCACATAGCTGACCGCTCCAAGCCCGGCATCCGGGATCGGCCAGGCCTTGGATACATCTGAAGTGATGATTTCCTCGGTCCCGTTCTTGGGATCTGCGAGCGATCCGGAGAAAAACGGCTCCCACGCCATATCGATATGGCCAAGCTGGTAGGAGGTGAGCATGCGCGATATCAAAAGGCCGATAATGCCCATCGCAACAATCGGGAATCGCTGGGCATCGGTCGAGGGACTGTAGGTCCACCCGGGCGGGATGGACTTCTTGTCCATCATCCCTTCCATGCTCATTCCGGGCATCATCGGCACCAGCACGGAAAATGCGATTGCCAATGTACCGACAAGCATATTGGTCAGATATTGGGCCGCGCTCGGACTCCAGAAGAACAAGGGCGCGAAAAGCAGCCAGATACCGATAAAGGCTGTCGCCCACTGCCCTAGCCATGCGGTACGCTTCGAAAGCGACATCGCGCCGAAAATCATCAATGCGATCCCGCTCAGCATATCGCTCAGAGCAAGAGCGTTGGCCCGCCATTCGATCGACGGCAAACCCCGCTCGAGAGTGACCGCTACGACCGACGCACGGGCAGTATCGGCGGATACGACGTCATAAACACCCGGACTTGCAGCAAGCCAGAGGCCGAGTCCGATGACAGCAAACTGCGTCCAGCGGGTACCGCGCTGGGGTCCGTCCATATGCTGCATATCGCCGTCCATATTGTTCATGTCGCCGTCCATCTGGTGCCCATCATGCGCGATATCGGTGTCTTGCGATTGAGGTCGCGCCGGTTCGGTCTTCTCTGCGTCCGAACGCTTTGGATGCCAGGCCACGCGGGACGTGTTCAGCTTGTTCGTTTCGTACCAGTCCTGCGGGTCGGCTTTCAACGCGTCGATGATGATCGGAAGTGTGTCGCGGAGCGAGTGCTCTGGCTCCCACCCCAGCAGGTTCCGGGCACGTGAAATATCAAGAATGTAATGGGCGTTGGCGTCATCGACCATCCACTGCTTGACGAAGCCTTCATGGCCAAGGACTTCTTCCTCGACCCACGTGCCCAGTTTCGCCACGCTCTTTGGAATGCGCACTGTCGTCCATTCCTTGCCGTGGATCTGGCAATGGACGATGTCCTGTATCTCGGCATAGCCCAGCGTTTCGGGCTCGCCGACAAGTATCGGCAAATCGTCCTCGAGGTCAGCGCGACGCGCGATAGTCTGCTCGACCGCCTTGATCAGATCTTCAAGATGCAGTGCCGATTGTGCAGCGCACAACATCCCCGGATACAGATGCGCCGACACGCGGTGCTCATAGACGCCGGCAATCTGTTCGGCGAGAAAGGCGGAATGCCCCTTGTCGTCGTAGACCCCGGCAAACCGCAGGAACACAACCGGAATGTCGCCACGGTTCTCGCGCAGCACCTGTTCCGCATCGGCCTTCGATTGAGGGTAAGGCCAGGTCGGTCCAAGCGGACTGGATTCGTCGATACGTACGCCCGGCAGCGGTTTGGGCTCGTGAACAAGCATGGAGCTTGCATAGATGAACTGTTCGATGTCGAAGGCCTGCAGCTCCGTGATCAGTCGGCGTGAACCCTCGACGTTGACCGTCTCGTAGAGAGGATTGGGCTCGCCGGTGATATCGAAATAGGCGGCCAGGTGGATGCAGGCGGCAAGCTGGTCTCCGAAATCGTCCCTGACCTTTTCGAGGGCAGCAGACACGGACGCGTCATCGGCGAGATCTATCGAATAAGAAGCGGCGAGATCGGGATTATCCTCGACGGGAGACCGGTCGAGACCAATCACGCGATATGTCCTGCCGAGGCGCTGCGTCAGCGCGCGCCCAATATATCCGTTCGCGCCTGTAATCAGAACGATACGCTTGTCCATGGGAGTGCCCTCGATTTGGTAGCCGGAAGATGTTCGACTTCGGTACGATGAAGACGGCAGCCGCTCCCTTCAAGGAGCGGCTGCTGCATGTCGCCGCCCTAACAACAGCCGGAGGATTTCCCATCTGCGCGTGACTGGGAAACTTCCTGCACGAGCTCGGCCGTCTTC
This sequence comes from Pacificimonas flava, assembly GCF_000342165.1. Taxonomy (GTDB): domain Bacteria; phylum Pseudomonadota; class Alphaproteobacteria; order Sphingomonadales; family Sphingomonadaceae; genus Pacificimonas; species Pacificimonas flava. Next base: position 26,541 of record NZ_AMRV01000016.1, on the reverse strand, counting down.
GCATCGCTTCCGGTACGGGCGACATCGGCTTGCGAAACCATGCCGCAGCATTTCCCGTCATCGTCGATAACCGGGACACGGCGAACCTGGTTTTTCTCCATGGATGCCAGACAGTCTTCCAGAGAGGTGTCGGGAGTAACGCTGACAACCGACCGGGTCATCACGTCTCCGACGCGTGTCTCCGCCGACATTCCCTCAGCGATGGCCCGGCAACACACGTCGCGATCCGTGATCACGCCGACAAGACCACCCTCATCGTCGACGACCGGGATTTGCCCGCAATCATTTTCGACCATAAGTGTGGCAGCGTCCTGAAGACTTTGGTCTTCCTTGCAGCATGCCGGATCGCTAGTCATAATTTCGCTGGTTTTCATCTGTCTCTCCAAAAGTTTGGCGTTCCGTTCGATGGGAAGCCATCTCCGCCAAATCAAATGGAGGACGTGACCGCCGCATCGAATCGTCGGGTCCAGCAAACCTAATGTTTGACATCATGGGAAGGTCAAGGCCGGCTCGCAAGATTCCAGACTTTCAACAATTTGGTGCCGGGTCCGTTTCCTTGGCCCAAGGCTGTAACGACCAAGGATGGGTTTGTCTCAATCGAGACCTTTATTCGTGCTTGATGCAAATACCTCTTGACCCTCCAACGATGGTAAGCGGCACCTTGGTGCCGGGCCCCGGAGAGTGGACCGTCGCAGGCTGTTCGGTGTGGAGCTGCGGAATGAGCCGCAGCATATCCCCGGTCTGTGGCGATGCCAGAACTGCGTGGCAGCGGGCTGCATTACGCAAGACAGGAAACCCTGTCGGCATAGGCAAGCGAAGGGGAAAAACCGATGGCTTGGGGTTTAGCGGCGATCATGATCGTCATCGTATCGTGGATTTTCTACCGGTACTTCGCCCCGCGTGGATGGCGCGAATGGACCGGCGCCGGCCTTGTGCAGGCTTTCATCATCGCCCTCTATGCTGAAATGTTCGGCTTCCCTTTGACCGTATACCTTCTCATACGATCATTCGGGATCGATCGGGAGTATGTCAGCGCCAACCTGTGGTCGACACTCGTGGGTCTAGGCGAAACCGGGATGTTTGTCTCGATGCTGATAGGCTACTCGCTAGCGATCATCGGCGTGGGAATGTTCATTCACGGATGGCGCGCGGTCTATAAGGCGCGTCACGATGAACGGCTTGTCACCGATGGACTATATCGTTTCGTACGGCACCCGCAGTATACCGGGTTGTTTCTTGCTCTGTTCGGAGAAGGCGTCATTCACTGGCCGACAATCTTTTCGGCCGTTCTGTTCCCGGTGATCGTGCTCGCCTACTATCTTCTCGCCCGCAAGGAAGAACGCGACATGATCCGTAAATTTGGCGACGAGTATCGCGCTTATATGCGCAAGGTTCCAATGCTGCTGCCACGCCCCGGTCGTTGGAAAGAGCTGGCCAAGAGATCGCAGCAGCCAAGAAGCTAACGGCGACGATGACCATGCGCCAAATCTGAACCCGCATATCAAGAGAAGCGGCGCTGGACTCCGGCGAACGGTAGGCGCGAAGTTCGGGGTTGAGGACAATTGTCCTGCACCTGCCTGCGCGTCCTTCATACAGAGAAGTTTCGGGGTCTTCCGTGCCTTTAACGGTCTATGTCCAATAGGCGGCCTTGACCTTCCCATGATGGGAAGGACTACATTGTCGGTCGAACCTTAATCTGGCGATGCGGAGATGCTTTCTATGCAATCAAAAGAATCACGATTGACGCGCCGCGCGGTCCTCGCCGGTTCCGGTGCTCTGGCCATTGGCGGCGGATTGGCCGCCGTTCTGGGAGCCGGAGGTAGAACGCCGGTGGGTGCCAGCACAACCGCCGGCCGCCGCGTCCTCAAAACCGGAACGACCAGCGCGCCACTCGTCGGCGAAGCCTCTCAAATACCGGTGTGGGGTTACAATGGCTCGGTACCGGGTCCTGCTCTCAGGCTTGGGCAGGGAGAGGCCTTCGAGGTCCTGCTGGAAAACGCTCTCGAGGAAAAAACAACCATCCATTGGCACGGCGTTCGTGTTCCCAACGCGATGGATGGCGTTCCCCACCTCACCCAGCCCCCCGTGGAGCCCGGCGAAAGGTTCAGATATGCCTTTACGCCGGAGGATGCGGGCACTTTCTGGTACCATCCCCATCAGCGCAGCTTCGAGCAGGTCGGTCGCGGCCTCTACGGACCGCTCATTATCGAAGAGGCAGATCCGCCGCAGGTCGATCGCGACCTCGTCTGGATGCTCGACGACTGGAGGCTCAATGACCAGGGGCAAATAAGTGGAGGGTTCGGCAGTCGGCACGACGCGATGATGGCAGGCCGGATCGGCAACACGATCACTATCAACGGAAAGCCGGCGGCACCACTGATTGCGAGGCCGAATGAGCGGATCAGGCTGCGGCTCGTGAACGCTGCCAATGCCCGCATCTTCGGGCTCGATTTCGGTGAACTCGATCCAATGGTCGTCGCGCTCGACGGCCAGCCCGTCGAGCCTCACCGTCTAAGCGCGCCCCTGCTTCTCGGGCCGGCAATGCGGGCGGATCTGATCGTCGATTTCGATTATCCCGCCGGGACCCGGCATTCACTGCGCGATGTCTTCTATGATGGACTGGAATACGAACTCACCACATTCGAGTGTCAGGGCAAAGAGGTCAGGGAAAGGCGTCTGTCCGACCCAGCGCCGCTGCCGCCCAACCCTCTCGCCGAACCCGAACTGGCAACGGCCGAGCGTCACCGGATCATATTCGGGGGCGGGATGATGGGCATGATGGGGCGAACAGCCAGCGGCTCTGACGCGAGGAACGAACAACGAACCGGCTCCGGCATGATGATGGGGCGGATGGGAGGTTCGGGAATGATGTCCGGAGGAATGATGGGCTGGACCGTCAACGGCGTTTCGGCGAGCGGCCATGTTCACGATCCGATTATATCTGCCGTGCGAGGAACCACGCTTCTCCTCGACATGACCAATGAGACTGCGTGGTGGCACCCGATCCATCTGCATGGCCACAGTTTCCGCGTCTTGTCGCGCAATGGACAGCCGACACGATATCAAGAGTGGCAGGACACCGTCCTCATGGCGCCCGAAGAACGCGTCGAGATCGCGTTCGTAGCGGACAACCCGGGCGACTGGATGTTTCATTGCCATATTCTCGAACACCAGGCCGCAGGGATGATGGCCACCATTCGAGTTAACTGAAAGGAAAAACTGATGCGTTTGTTACCCAAGGTTTTGATGTCGTTTTCGGCCCTCGCGCTGCTGCCCTCGGCAGCGGCGGCACAGGAAGCAAGACCGTTTGCCACGATCTTCAAGAACCCTCAGTGCGGTTGCTGTGAGAGCTACGGCGACTATCTCGAAGCCAGCGGATATGAGGTGAAGATGGTCGCGACCCACGACCTCGCCCTAATCAAGGAACGCCAGGGTGTGCCCGCCGGGCTCGAGGGATGCCACACGATGCTCATCGGCGGCTACTTCGTCGATGGACATGTGCCGACCGACAGCGTTGACCGCCTGCTGGAGGAACGCCCGCGGACTTCAGGCATCACGCTTCCCGGCATGCCTGCAGGTTCGCCGGGCATGGGCGGTGCCAAGACAGGCACGTGGACGATTACGGGCGTAAGAACGGATCGTACCACGAGCGTCTTTGCGCGATACTGAGCACCGTCCGAAGCCTAGCAAACGCGCTCGAAGCCAAACTTGTGACCAACGTCCTTGGCACGAGCCGGATTGGCATCGTCCGCGAGGTCCTTGAGGATGGGACAGTCGGGACGTTCGTCATTCGTGCAATTCTCGAAAAGATGTTCGAGCGCGTCTATCATCGAATGGATTTCGGCAGCCTTCGATCGCAGGGCCGAAAGATGGCCATCCGCTACTCGGCGCACGTCCTTGCTCGCTCGGGCGCTATCTTTCCATAAATCGAGCAGTTCGGAAATATCGTCGACCGAAAAGCCCAGATTGCGGGCGCGCCGCACAAACCGGAGCGTATGAATATCTGCCGGAGTGTAGAGGCGGTACCCGGCATCGGTCCGGTCCGCCGCCTCGATCAAACCGATCTTTTCATAATGTCGGATCATCTTGGCAGAAACCCCGCTCGCTGCAGCCGCCTCGCCAATCGTGTGTGAATGTTTCATGCGGGCGCTTTAACCTTCCAATGATGGGAATGCAAGGTGGCTGGCTGAAAGCCGAGAAAATCTCCACAAAATGCCTTGACCTTCCAATGATGGGAAGCCCTATCTTCTTCGTATTGGTTGATTCGATGAAGGAAAAGAAATGAACATCCCGTCGTCCCGCGCCCTGGTGCCGGTCTCTGCGACCGCCAGTACCTCGAATAAGAAGTCGGGCGTATCTTGTTCGGGTGTTTCGAGCCAGCGGCGCAAATGGCTGCTCGCAGCCAGCGCTGTTTTGGCACTCGCTGCGCTTGCGCTCGGATCCATGTGGCTCGGCTTCGCAGCAATTCTTCCGTTTCTTTATGTACTGCCCTGCCTGGCCATGCTTGCAATGTGCATGCGCAAGAACGGGACATCTACCGGGACGTGATTTCGATACGATTCGCATGTGTGCTCGCACGATGACCTGAAGATTTGTGCAGCGCGCTATTTGATAAATGAAAGGAAAACCCCATGAACAACTTCAAAATTACCGCGCTTGGTGCTCTTGCAACGATTGGCCTCGCATCAGCGGCCATAGCGCAGCCGAAGGTCGATCATCAGCCCGACAGAGCGCAAGGCGCGCAGCAACAGGAGCGCGGCGAGATGCGGGGCGAGATGCAGGGCGATATGTCCGGAATGGAGATGTCGGGCATGATGGCCATGATGAACGATCCCGAAATGCGCGCCGAAATGATGGAGATGATGCGTAACTGCAACGAAATGATGAAGAAAAAGCAGGAACAGATGTCGCAGGGCGAAGAAGGTTAAAACCGGGCGCCAATCTTTGTCGAATGCTTCACCCCCCACCTGCCCCGCACTAGCCTGCGGGGCAGGACCCTTTTGCTCATAAGAGCCAGCAAACTTCATGATAACACCTAGCCCGACAACAACGATTTTCCCTTGGCTGAGGCGGTTTGACTCGCGCCTGACTGCCAAGTCGCGCCCTCTTGGTGCCGGGTGATCGGAATGCTGCGCGCATTCGGCCTCATTCTGATTGGATTTGGACTTTTCGTCCAATCGGCAGCTCATGCGTCGACGCTTCCGCAGGAGCCGATAATGGTCGAGCGCCAGTGCGATGAACTGCTCACGTCTGGGGTTCCAAACGAAGGTGAAAAACCGCCTTGTGATAAGGTAGGCGCTGGTTGCCTTGTTTCGCTCGGCTGTATCGCGCCGATGGCGATTGGCAACGATGCGTCGGAAGTACGCACGCTGTCAGCCGCGCGCTTGCGATTCACCGGTTTCGGCAGCTCTACACCGGGTGAGACTGGAGCAGGACCGGAACCGCCACCTCCGCAAGCTGAGGCCTGAATTCGGTGCAGGGGGATCTCTGCAAATTATGGCTGGACATTCTGCTGGCGCCAAAGTCGCTGGCTGATTGTCCCGAACGCGGACTGGTCGCGCACTCTAGCGGAATGAGAATCATGAAACGACTACGTTGGACCGCACTTCCGGTTCTGCTGGCTTTGGCGCCCGCAAGTTACGCCCAGTCGATTGGGTATGAAGAAACTTTGAGAGCCGCCGTGGCCGACCAGCCCCAGGTGAGAGCGCGAGAACTACAACTCGATGCCCGCCGCGAGGTCGCGGATGCTGCCGACGAACTGCCGGATCCCCGTCTTTATGCCGGGATACAGAATCTACCTGTAACGGGTCCGGCTGCATTCGAGCTTGATCGGCAGCTACCTACACAAATTCAAGTCGGGGTAGAGCAGCGTATCCCTAATCTTACAGAGCGCCGTGCCCGAGCGGGAATGGCCGTAGCCGACATCGATTTCGCAACGGCACAACTCGCACACACCCGTCATATGACGCGTCTCGGTGCGGGAGAAACGTGGATTTCGCTCGCTTACTCACAACAGGCCCTCAACGTCGCCGATGACGCCCTTGCGCAGATAGAAAGGCTCGTGCCCCTGGCGCGAAGCGCCGTTGCGGCGGGATCGGCGAGGCCGGGTGAAAGCCTCGAAATTCGCCGGGCCGTTCTGGAGGTCGAGGATATGCGGACGCGCATCGACGCTGATCGCGAGGCGGCGCAGGCCATGCTTGCGCGATACATTGCCTTGCAAGACGCAACGGCGACTGGAAGCATTCCGGCGCCCGATGTCGATGTTGAACAACTTCGGGCGACCCTGGAATCTAATCCTGAAATTATTCTCGCTGTCGCACAGGTGCGCCAGGCCGAGGCGAGGATCGATCTTGCTCGGTCGGAGAAGCGGCCCGATTTCGGCATCAATGTCAGCTATGGCCGGCGCGATCCGATGTTCGGCGATGTCGTCTCGGTCATGGGCTCGATCACGCTCCCCATTTTTGCGGGCAGGCGGCAGAATCCGAGGATTGCCGCCGCTGAAACCGAAGCGAGCGCAGCGCAAGCGATTCAGCTTGATCGTTTGCGCGAACTGCAAGCGCAATTCGAGGCCGACCTTGCCGCCTGGCGCAGCGCATACCGGCAGTGGCAGCGAGCCACGGAGGAGTTGCTACCCCTCGCCCAAAGCCGTGCTGATCTGGAAAGGGCCAGCTTCGCGGCAAACCGCGCCGAACTGCTCGACGTCATCGAAGCGATCAAGGCGCTGGCGCTCTTACAAATCGAGATCCTTGAGCGTGAGGAGGCGACAGTTGAAGCCGCTACGACCTTGCGACTGACCTATACGGAGTTCCAGCCATGAGAGCCAAAATGGGAGCCGCGTGGGACAAACTGTCGCCGCGCCAGAAATCCTGGACGATGGCGGCAACGGTCGCCCTGATCAGCGTCACCGCAGGATACGGGTTATCGCAGCTGGGTGAGAGCGGAAGTCAGGCAAATGGCAACGGGGGATCATCCAGCGCCGAATGTGAGGACGTGCTTTACTGGTACGATCCGATGGTGCCGGGACAGCGTTTCGACGAGCCTGGAAAATCGCCGTTCATGGATATGGAACTTGTTCCCAAATGCGCTGGCGAGGAGGCCACCTCCGGGGTTCAGATCGACGCGGGGCTTGTCCAGAACTTCGGCATCCGCACCGCCGAGGCCGAATACGGCGTACTTGAGCCGGACGTGTCCGTTACCGGTGTTCTCGCTTACAACGGGCGGGACGTTGCAATTGTCCAGCCAAGGGCTGGCGGCTTTGTACAACGAACCTATGGGCGTGCTCCAGACGATGTGGTGAGCCGAGGCGCGCCGCTGGCCGATATTCTCGTACCCGAATGGGGAGGAGCGCAGCAGGAATATCTGGCCGTCCTGAACAGCGGCGATGAACAGCTTGCACAGGCCATGCGCGAGCGGATGCGGCTGCTCGGCATGTCGAATGGGCAAATTTCATCGGTGGGCCGGACCGGCCGCGCGCAGGCGACGATCACGGTCACCGCGCCGACCGGCGGGGCCATCACCATGCTCGGCGTGCGACCCGGCATGACCGTGATGGCAGGCCAGACCCTGGCGGAAATAACCGGATTCTCGCCGATCTGGCTCGAGGCATCGGTGCCCGAAACACAAGCAGCGAATATCCGGGTCGGCCAACCTGTCAGTGCAACCCTGACCGCGTTTCCCGATGAGAGATTTTCCGGACCGATCATCGCGATCTTGCCGAGCGCACAGGATGCCAGCCGGACAATCACCGTCCGCGCACAATTGCCCAATCCTTCCGGACGGCTCAAGCCGGGCATGTTCGCGCAGGTCTCGCTGACCCCCGACACCCGGCGCGCTCTGCTGGTTCCTTCCGAAGCGGTGATCCGGACCGGGCGCCGCACCATCGTCATGATCAAGCAGGACGAGGGCGGCTTCATGCCTGCCGAAGTCCGGATCGGCCGTGAGGCGGGAGGCAGGACCGAAGTGCTGGCCGGCCTTTCGCAAGGCGAAGAGGTCGTGACCTCGGGCCAGTTCCTGCTCGATTCCGAGGCAAGCCTGGCAGGGCTCGATGTTCGTGCGATCGATGAGGCAGGCCCGGACCGGGACGGTGAAGACCAACCAGCGACATTCAGCGCAATCGGGACGATCGAGAAGATTGCCGATGGCTCCGTCACGCTGCGGCACGGACCTGTCCCGCGGCTAGACTGGCCCGCCATGACGATGAGTTTCCGCACGAAGAATGCAGCGCAGATCAGCGGGTTCGAGGAAGGCGATAGAGTGCGCTTTACCTTCACCCAGCAGGACGCCGGCCCCCGTATCGAGACCATCAGGAGTGCCGGGCAATGATCGCGCGCATTATCGATGCCTCGATCGCCAATCGGCTTTTCATCGTCCTCGCCGCCATAGCTGTGACCCTTGGCGGGTTCTGGGCCGTCCGCACAACTCCGGTCGATGCTTTGCCCGATCTGTCCGATGTCCAGGTTGTCGTCCGATCCAACTATCCGGGCCAGGCGCCCCGGATTGTCGAGGACCAGGTGACCTACCCGATGGCCACGACCATGCTGTCGGTGCCGGGAGCGAAGACCGTACGCGGCTACTCGATGTTCGGCGACAGCTACGTCTATATCATTTTCGAGGACGGTACCGACCTTTACTGGGCACGGTCGCGGGTGCTCGAATATCTCAATCAGGTGCAGAACCGCCTGCCCGAGGGTGTTACGAGCACGCTCGGTCCGGATGCGACGGGCGTGGGGTGGATTTACGAATATGCGCTTGTCGACCGCACCGGCGGACATGATCTGGCGGGGCTGCGAAGCCTGCAGGACTGGTTCCTGCGATACGAGCTCAAGACCATTCCAGGCATCGCCGAAGTGGCGAGTGTCGGCGGCATGGTCAAACAATACCAGGTCGTGCTCGAACCTTACCGGATGGCATCGTTCGGCGTCACGCATGCCGAGATCGTAAACGCCATCCAGTCGTCCAACCAGGAGGCCGGCGGTTCGATCGTCGAGATGGGTGAGGCCGAATACATGGTACGCGCGTCGGGCTATCTGACGACGCTGGACGATTTCCGCGAGATTCCCCTCAGGACTGCAACTGGCGGGGTTCCGGTTACCCTTGGCGATGTCGCCACAATCCAGGTCGGGCCGGAGCTGCGCCGCGGCATTGCCGAGCTCAACGGCGAAGGAGAGGTCGCCGGCGGCATCATCGTTCTCAGACAGGGCGCGGACGCTCGCAGCGCAATCCAGGCGGTCGAGGAAAAGCTGGACGAATTGCAGGCGAGCCTTCCCGAGGGCGTCGAGATCGTCACCACCTACGACCGATCGCAGCTTATCGACGCCTCGGTGGAGAATTTGACGACCAAGCTGATCGAGGAGTTCATCGTCGTCGCGCTCGTATGCGCCCTTTTCCTGTGGCACGCGCGCTCAGCGCTGGTCGCGATCATAACCCTTCCCCTGGGCGTGCTGGCGGCGTTCATCGTGATGCGTTTCCAGGGGGTGAATGCCAATATCATGTCGCTGGGCGGGATCGCTATCGCGGTCGGCGCCATGGTCGATGCAGCCGTTGTGATGATCGAAAATGCGCACAAGCATCTCGAGCGATGGGAGCATGAAAATCCCGAGACGGTGCTTTCGGTCAACGAACGCTGGCGCATCATTGCCGATGCTTCGAAAGAGGTCGGACCCGCGCTGTTTTTCAGCCTTCTGATCATAACCTTGTCGTTCCTGCCCGTGTTTACCCTGCAAGCCCAGGAAGGCCGGTTGTTTGCACCGCTTGCCTTCACCAAGACCTATGCCATGGCGGCCGCTGCGCTGCTGTCGGTTACGCTGGTTCCGGTGATGATGGGCTGGCTGATCAGGGGTAAGATACCGTCAGAAGACTCCAATTTCCTCAATCGCTGGCTGACCAGGATTTACCGACCGGGGCTTAATTGGGTGATGCGCTGGCCCAAAGCCACGCTCGCGGTTGCAGGCGCAATCTTCCTCACCACGCTGATCCCCTTCTCGCAGCTCGGCGGAGAGTTTCTCCCGCCGCTCGACGAGGGCGATCTGCTCTACATGCCGAGCGCCCTTCCCGGTCTATCGCCAGGCGAGGCCTCGGCGCTGCTGCAGCGGACCGACCGCCTCATCAAATCGGTACCGGAAGTCGAAACAGTCTTCGGCAAGGCCGGCCGTGCAGATACGGCTACCGACCCGGCTCCGCTCACCATGTTCGAGACCACGATCCGGTTCCGGCCGCGGGAGGAATGGCGCGAAGGCATGACGACCGATGCGCTGATCGAAGAACTCGACCGGGTCGTTCAAGTGCCCGGTCTCGCCAATGTCTGGGTACCCCCTATCCGTAATCGCATCGATATGCTTGCGACCGGAATCAAGAGCCCGATCGGCGTTAAGGTCTCGGGCGAGGATCTTGCCGAGATCGAACGGGTGGCGCTCGAGGTCGAGGGTGTGGCAAAGACGATCCCCGGCGTCAGTTCGGCTCTGGCCGAGAGGCTTTCCGGCGGGCGCTATGTCGATGTCGACATCGATCGCGCCGCAGCGGCGAGGTACGGCCTTAACATCTCCGATGTCCAGCAGATCGTCTCGGGCGCTATAGGCGGGGCCAATGTCGCGCGGACTGTCGAAGGCCTGGCGCGCTATCCGATCAATGTGCGCTACCCCCGTGAAATTCGTGACAGCGTGGACGAATTGCGAACCTTGCCTCTGCTGACTCCGTCGGGACAACAGATTACGCTCGGCACGGTCGCACGGATCGGCGTCAGCGATGGCCCTCCCATGCTCAAGAGCGAGCAGGGACGATTGACCAGCTACATCTATGTGGATGTGCGCGACCGCGATCTTACATCGGTGGTTGCCGACCTCCAGGAAGCGGTTGCCGCGGGCGTCAATCTTCCGGCAGGCGTCAGCCTGTCCTACGCGGGTCAGTTCGAGTACCTTACCCGCGCCTACGAACGGCTGCAGATCGTCGTACCCGCCACGCTCGTCATCATTTTCCTGCTGCTCTATCTGATCTTCAGAAGGTGGGACGAGGCAATGCTTATCATGGGTACGCTGCCATTCGCCCTGTCAGGCGGCTACTGGCTCCTCTATCTGATGGGCTACAACCAGTCGGTCGCAACTGCCGTCGGATTCATTGCCCTGGCCGGTGTATCGGCCGAGTTCGGCGTGATCATGCTGATCTATCTCAAGGCAGCCCTCGAGAAACGAAGTGGTGATTTGAGTGCCGAGGAAGTGGATCAGGCGATCCGCGAAGGGGCGCTCTTGCGTGTCCGGCCCAAGGCGATGACCGTAGCGGTGATCCTTGCGGGTCTGTTCCCGATCTTGATCGGAACCGGAGCTGGCTCGGAGGTGATGAGCCGGATCGCGGCACCGATGATTGGCGGTATGATTACCGCGCCGCTCCTGTCCATGTTCGTACTTCCCGCCGCATATTTGCTGTTGCGGCGGCCCCGTCCGGAAAAACCGGTCAATCCCCAAGGAGAAGAAGAATGCGTACCACAACCTATATGATCTTGCTCGCAGCTCCGCTGGCATTGGCAGCTTGCGACAATGCCGCCGAAACAACCGAACAGCCTGGAACGATGATGTCCGACGACATGGCGGATGCCGATGCCATGCCGATGTCGGACGACATGCCGATGATGGATTCCGCCGCAGCTGGACAAGCCGGAAGCGGCGAAGGATCGGTTACGGAAATTAACGAGGCCGAGGGCAAGATCACGATCGATCACGGTCCGATCGCTGCGGTTGGCTGGCCGGCGATGACAATGGCCTTCTCCGCAGATGAGGACAGCATGGACAAGGTCGCGGTCGGCGATCGCGTCACCTTCGAATTTCAAACCACGGAAGGCGGCGGCGGCGAACTGACCGCGATTGCCAAGCAGTAAGGATCAGACAGCGCCGTGCCGAGATGGGCGCGGCGCTGGCTTCCGAGCTTTCTGAAATCCGACCTGACCATTGATACTGGAGATGACGATGACCTGCGATGGAATGATGCAGAACCCCATGATGATGCTGGCCATGGGTGCGGTCTGGATTGGATTGCTGGGCTTAATAATACTCGGGATCTTCGCACTCATAAAATATCTCAAGTCATGAGCTGTCCTCGTGGCGTCTGCAGACAAACATCTGGCGGGATCAGCTATTCGGCCATTGTGGAACGCCTGGTGCTTCGACAGAGTATTCGAACGACGCGCTCTTAATAGGGAATGACAGATGACCGACACTCTTTCCGACACGGCTGACAAGCCGGTCCCCAGCGGAACTGCCGTCGATCCGGTCTGCGGCATGAGCGTAGAAATCGAGGGCGCCAGCTTCGTCCACGAGCACAAAGGCTCACATCATTATTTCTGCTCCTCGCGCTGCCTTGACAAATTTCGGGCCGATCCTGAGCTCTACCTTTCGAACGCGCACCTCGATGCGGTCGAAGATGTTCCAAAAGGCGCAATCTATACCTGCCCGATGCATCCTGAAATACGCCAGCCAGGCCCGGGCTCCTGCCCGATCTGCGGAATGGCGCTCGAACCCGAAACGGTGAGTCTCGATGAAGGCCCCGATCCTGAACTCGTCGACATGCGGCGACGGTTCTGGTGGAGCGCACTCTTCACGCTGCCGCTCTTTGCCTACGCGATGGGCGACATGATCCCGTCGCGGCCGTTCGATCAGCTCATCGAACCCGCTTCCGCGCAGTGGCTGCAGCTTCTGCTGGCCACTCCGGTGGTGCTTTGGGGCGGCTGGCCCTTCTTCACCCGCGCGCTGCAATCGGTCCGGACCATGAACCTCAACATGTTCACCCTGATCGGCTTCGGCGTCGCCATCGCCTATCTGTTCAGCCTTGTGGCAACCCTCGCCCCGGACATCTTCCCCGAGGCTTTCCGCGATCATGCGGGCCGGGTCGGCGTCTATTACGAGGCCGCTGCAGTTATAACGACCTTGGTGCTGCTCGGGCAGGTGCTCGAACTCAAGGCGCGCGGATCGACATCGAGTGCCTTGCGAGCGCTTCTCGAACTCGCGCCCCCGACCGCGATGAAGATCTTCGGTCGCGGGGACGAGCGCGAAGTTCCGCTCGACGAATTGACGTCTGGGGACCTTCTGCGCGTGCGTCCGGGCGACAAGGTCCCCGTCGATGGCACGCTCGAGGATGGAAGCAGTGCCATCGACGAATCCATGATCAGTGGCGAGCCCATTCCCGTCAAGAAAAGCGCTGGCGATCCCGTGATCGGGGGCACTGTCAACCAGACCGGCAGCTTCACCATGCGCGCGACGCAGGTCGGCGCGGACACCATGCTCTCGAAGATCGTGCAGATGGTGGCGGAGGCGCAGCGCAGCCGGGCACCGATCCAGCGGCTCGCCGACCAGGTCACCGGATGGTTCGTGCCCATCGTCGTCCTTGTCGCTATCGTGAGTTTTGTCGTCTGGGCCATCTGGGGACCGGCACCGGCCCTTGCCTACGCGCTCGTCAACGCGGTCGCCGTTCTGATCATCGCCTGTCCCTGCGCGCTCGGACTGGCGACGCCAATGTCGATCATGACCGGCACCGGCAAGGGAGCCCAGCACGGCATCCTGATCAAGAACGCCGAAGCGCTCGAAACGCTGGAAAAGATCGATACGCTGGTTGTCGACAAGACCGGCACACTGACCCGGGGGAAGCCCGATCTTGTCGACGTAAAACCGCAGTCAGATTTCGACGAGCAGGAGTTGCTGAGCCTTGTCGCTGCCGTTGAGAGAGGAAGCGAGCATCCGCTCGCCCACGCGATCGTGGAAGGGGCTCAAAACAGGGGCGCTGCCATTCTCGACGCGTCCGATATCGAGTCCGTGACCGGCGAAGGCATCCAGGCAAATGTCGACAAGCGCAGGGTCGCGATCGGGAATGAAAAGATGATGGAGCGTATAGGGGCGCTCGAAGAAGGCTGGCGGTCAACGGCGGACGAAGGCCGAAGCCTTGGACAGACGGTGATGTTCGTGGCCGTGGACGGGGCACCGGCAGGCCTTATCGCTGTCGCCGATCCGATCAAGGAAACCAGCCGCACCGCTATTGCCGCTCTGCATGAGCGCGGCATCAAGATCGTGATGCTTACCGGCGACAGCGAAGCCACCGCGCGTGCGGTAGCAAGCCAGGTCGGCATCGATGAAGTCGAGGCCAATGTCTCGCCCGAGGACAAGCATCGCAAGATCGAGCAGTTGAAGGGTGAGGGCCGCCGGGTGGCAATGGCCGGCGACGGCATAAACGACGCACCCGCGCTCGCCGCTTCGCATGTCGGCATCGCAATGGGAACGGGTACCGATGTCGCGATCGAAAGTGCAGGTGTGACACTGGTCCGGGGTGATTTGGTGGGAGTGGTTCAGGCCATCGTCCTCTCGCGGGCCACTATGCGCAACATCAGGCAGAACCTGTTCTTCGCCTTTGCCTATAACGCACTCGGCATCCCGGTCGCAGCAGGTGTTCTTTATCCGTGGACTGGGCTCCTCCTCAACCCGATGATCGCCGCAGCAGCCATGAGCCTTTCTTCGGTCTCGGTCATTGGCAATGCCTTACGTCTGCGTGGAGTTACGCTTCCCAGGTTCGAGACATGAGTGATACAGGCCGGAACGATGTGACAGGAATGTCGGATGGAAGGACGGAGCCACTAGGTCAGCCTCCAGGATTTGAACGCGAATGGCGCGGTGCGCATCCCGCACTCTGGATCGCCATCTTCGGAATTCTTATCGCATTCGCCTGGGAGATGCTTCAGCTTCCTTTCTACCAGTCGGGAGGTCTGTCGCCTGCCGAGGCAGCACGTCGCTGCGGCCTGGCGTCGTTCGGCGATGCCGGGATCATGGTGGCCGCTTATCTCGGCGCCTCTGTCGGCAGTGGTAAAACGCCGTGGCTCGTAGACTGGCCGATCTCGCGTTTGGTCGTGTTCCTGGGAATCGGCCTGGCCGTTACTGCCATGGTCGAAGTGCTGGCTGTCGGTGCCGAATGGGGGTGGTCCTATAGTGCAATCATGCCGCTGGTGCCCGGAACCAAAATCGGCCTGGTACCGATCGCGATGTGGGTCGCGGTTCCTTCGGCCACTTTTTGGCTCGCGCGCCGTCTCGGCACCGGACCCCGCTGATCTCAAACCGGGATCACCTATCCCTCGACAGCTGCCCGCTGCGGTCCCGATGGTGATCGACTTACCCGAAATCCGGCAATCAGGGCCAGCAGCGTGAGCAATTGCGCGCCGATCGTCTCGACAGTCGGGAAGAAGCCGAGTTCGGCGAGGCGCGGCAAGCCGGCAATGAAAGTGGCGGAAAGAACTCCGGCCTCCTGGAAAGCGCCCACGCCCTTGCCCGCGAGAATGACCGCAAGGATCGCAATCAGGATAGCACTGTAGCGGAAGAACTGGGTGATCGGCAGTTTGCGGCTGTAGCGCAGCATGACCCAAGCAATGAGCGCCAGCAGCGCTACTGCGGACAAGGCACCTGCCAGTATGATGCCGCTGCTCTGCGGGTTCCACAGGGCAGCGTAGAACAGGATAGTCTCGAACGCTTCCCGGTAGACGACCACGAACGCAAGACCGAAGAGAAACCATGCCGATCCGCGCGAGAGCGCCTTGCCCATTTTTTCCTGGATATAGCGCCGCCATTCCTCGGCCTGGGATTTTCCATGCATCCAAATCCCGACCGAGAGGAGAATGACAGCTGCAAGCAGCGCGCCGATCCCTTCGGTCATCTCGCGGCTCGCACCGCTGATGCTGACAAAATATGTCGCTACGACCCATGTCACAGTGCCTGCCAGTAGCGCGGCGATCCAGCCGCCATGGATATAGGGCAATACCTCGGAGCGCTGCGACTTTTTCACAAAGGCGATCATGGCGATCACAACCAGAAGTGCTTCGATCCCCTCGCGCAGCAGGATGGTGAACGCCCCGAGAAAGGTCGAGATTTCGCTGGCGGCCTCAGGAGCCAACGCTCCCTCGGCTCTGGCCAGCAGACTATCGATGCGAGCCCTTAGTTGCTGTAGTTCGGATGGATCCGCACCGGACTCTATTCCGGCCCGAAATTGCCCGAGCGCCTGTTCTACCTCGCGCATCAAACCGCCATCGCGCGTTGCAAGGAGGGCCTCCAGGGGTTCGAACCCGTCGAGATAGGCAGACAGGGCAAGCTGCCGCGCTTCTTCACGGTCGCCAGCCCGATAGGCTGACAGGCTGCGATCGAGCGTATCGCGAACGAAGGCGAGCGAACCTGCGTCATTTGCCTGTCCCACCGCATCGGGATTGGCGCGAAGATAGGCCATGATGGCGAGCGCACGGTCCTCGCCGATCTCCTCGGCCAGACTTTCCGGTGTGAGCGCGGCGAGCGTCTCGAGATCGGGGACAAGCTGGCGTATGCCATCATCTTCCCGCCAGATACGCTCGCCTTTGGCCACATCTTCAAAAGCAATGCTGCCGGCATAGAATGCAAGCGCCCAGCGATCCTCGTCGGACAGCGATGCGAAGCTGGCCATGGACGTTCCTTCCAGCCCCTGCGTGATGACCTGGTAAAGCCCGAACGCACTGCGCTGCCGCGCCCGGTCGATATCGGTAAAGTCGATCGGCGGCGGATCAAGCGCCTGCATTGCGGCTGGTGGCGCACTTCCGGCGGCGCCGTGGCACGAGGCACAGTTCTGCGCGAAGATAGTACGGGCGCGGACAAGGTCGGGCGCCTGCGAAGGGGCGAGCGGAACCGGGTAGGCTGTCAGCAACGAGGCTGCCAGCGCGCGCGCGAAGCGCCCAACTCGCTCGGCAGGTTCCTTGTTGGCGATCAGAGCTCGCAGCTGGTCCGATCGGCGGATGAGTGCTTGATTGTCTTTAGTGTCCGGAAATGCAGCAACCTGCCGCGCCACGACATCGGAAAACTCCACCATTTCGCGATATTCGAATTCGTCGGCAACACGTCCGTCGGAAACCGCGGAGGCGTAGTCGACCGCGATATAATCGAGCAGACGCCAGGTGGTTCGCACATCGGGTTCTTCCGCGTTCGCGGTGACGGACAGACACAGCGCAAGCGCCAGCAGAATGAGCCGCAGTGCCGGATGGACGGTGGCGGAGACGATGCGATGCATGAGGGGTCTCTATATCTGTTGCAATTAATTCGCAATAGTAGGGTCTAGACGGAAACGTATTTCCCTCAATCCGCAATCGCGGGCATATTCTGGAGTTTAGGTAGAGCGCAGTTCGCCACGTGCCTGTTTGAAGACTTCGGCACTTCCCCACACCGCCAGTCCTGCCATGATGCTCGCCACAACCAGATCGGGCCACGCACGGCCGGTGCCGAAAACGCCAATCGCTGCCGCCAGCACGGCGATATTACCGATCGCGTCGTTGCGCGAACAGATCCACACCGAGCGCATGTTCGCATCGCCCGAGCGATACCGGAACAGCATCGCGGCGACGGCGAGATTTACCGCCAAAGCAAGAGAACCGATGGCGCCCATCGTTCCCGGGTCGGGCGACGCCCCGACAAAAAAACCCCAGATGGCCGAGCCGAGCACCCACAGGCCGAAAGCCAGCATGGTCGCCGCCTTTACGAGAGCCGCACGCGCGCGCCAGACGAGCGCCATGCCCGCTACGCCGAGACTGATAGCATAGTTTGCCGCATCACCGAGAAAGTCGAGCGCGTCGGCCTGCAAGGCGCGCGAATCCGCAGCTATGCCTGCCACGATCTCCACACCGAACATGATTGCATTAAGGCCCAGCGCGATCCACAGAATGCGCCGCCATGTCGGATCGTTGTTGTTTGCACCGCCCTCATCGGGACCGCAGCAGGTCTTTCCCATTTACTCGACTCCTTGCGTCGATCCGCCCTATGCACCTTGTAGTAACTACAAGGTCAAGCCGCAGGAGCCTTTGTCATGAGAATTGGTCAACTTGCCCGGATAACCGGCGTCAAATCCGAAACAATCCGCTTCTACGAGCGCGAAGGTATCCTCGCTGCCCCTCCGCGCACGAAGGCCAATTATCGCGACTATGGACCTGCAGAGGAAGCGCGCCTTAACTTCATACGGCGCGCGCGTGATCTCGGCTTCTCGATGGCACGCATCAGGGAATTGCTCGATCTCTCCGATGATGCCGACCGGTCCTGCGCGGGCATTGACGCTCTGGCCAGAAGCCATCTCGGCGAAGTCGAGCGCAAGATCGCCAGCCTGGAGGCGTTGCGGACGGAGCTTGGGCGCATGATCGCTGCCTGCGAGCAAGACACGGTAGGCGATTGTCGCATCATCGATGCACTTGCCGGTACCACCGAGCCTTGATGCCCGCGCCTCGTGCGCCAGTTCGGTCAGGCTCGCCAATGCACGGCTTTTGTCCGCCGCCCCTAAGAGACTTAACTTCGGGAAAGGCCGACGAGTGCGAAGCTGCCCGTGTCGCCATCCCGGGTCTGTCGAACGGGTTATGATGCTGCTGTCGGCCAGTTCCAGACGGCCATTTTTTCAATGCTCATATCCTCCATCGTGTAGGCGATCCCGCCGACGCCAAGCCCGGAGCGGCGCAGCCCTGCAAAAGGCATCCAGTCGACGCGGAATGCCGTATGGTCGTTCACCATCACCGCCGATCCCGTCAGAGACCTGATGCAATGATTGGCGATTGACAGCCGATCGGTAAATACAGCGGCCTGAAAGGCGTAAGGCAGGGCATTGGCCTGCTCGATAGCCAGGTCGATATCGTCATAGCCATACACGCAGATCACGGGGCCGAAGATTTCTTCCTGGGATACCTTGGCGCTTTCCGGAGGATCAACAATGACGGTCGGGGAGAAAAGAGTGTCACTCAGACGGCTTCCCCCGCACACCAGGGTGCCTCCTGCTGCGATGGCTTCATCGACCCAGCGTTCGACGCGGTCAACTTCCTCCGTTCGGATCAGGGGTCCGCATTGGGTCCCAGCATCGGCGGGATCGCCCACGACCAGCTTTTCGGCAGCTCGCCCTAGGTCATTGGCGAAGTCTTTCAATTCTGCAGCAGGGACGAATACGCGCTGCACGGAAACGCAGACCTGACCCGAATGATAGAACCCGCCTTTTAGCAACGAGGCGATCACTGCTGCGCGCTCCACGCCGCTGTCCACGATTACCGGCGCCGCACCGCCGTGCTCGAGAGCAATGCGGGTTCCCGGCGCCAGCTTCGAGCGAAGCATCCAGCCGATTTTCGCAGAACCGATGAATGAGAAGAACGCCGTGCGCGGATCGGTTACCATTCTTTCGGCGACATTGTTGCTGCACGGAGCGAACCGGCACCAGGCCCCGGGCAGGCCGGCTTCATGGAGAATGCCCACGAAGCTCTGGCATGAAAGAGGCGTTTCCAGCGCAGGCTTGATGAGAACGGGGCACCCGGCTGCTACCGCCGGTCCAACCTGATGGACGATCAGGTTGAGCGGGTGATTGAATGCCGAGATCGCCACGACAGGACCGATCGGCTCGCGGAAGGTATATGCCGTCCTTCCCGCACCCGCTTCTGTCAGGTCCATCGGGATCTCGTGACCGCCGCCATCGCTGAGCGCCTGAACGCACAAGTCGACGCTGTTGATCGCGCGACCGGCTTCCACGCGCGCATCGACCAGGGGTTTGCCGCCCTCCCTGACGATCTGGAGAGCCAGATCCTCGGCTCGTTCGCGCATGATATCCGCAGCCCGCCGGAGGATGGCGACACGCTCGTGCACGGCAAGCCAGCCATGGCGGTCGCGGTGGAGCAACTGCGCTTCATTCAGCCATTCATCGATTTGAGCCCAGCCAACAAGCGGTACTTCTGCAATCGGCGAGCGGTCGAAAGGATTGTGAACGATCGTTTTCATAGCTCACACACCTTTGCGCCGAGTTCATCAATCAGCACCTTCTTGTTTTCGGAATAGTCGACAGGCAGATCGACAAGGTGCACGCCGCCCGCCTCGAATGCGGCGTTCAGGACCGCCACAAGATCTGCGCTCCGCTCCACCCGGTGACCGGTCGCTCCATAGCTTTTTGCGTAGGTGACGAAGTCGGGATTGGAAAAGGTCAGGCCGTAGTCCGGAAAGCCAAGCTGGTCCTGCTTCCAGCGGATCATCCCGTATGCTGCATCATTCAGAACGAGAACGACAAGGTTCAGTCCAAGCCTGACGGCCGTTTCCAGTTCCTGCGAGTTCATCATGAACCCGCCATCGCCGCATACCGCGAGCACTCTGCGCCCCGGCGCCAGCATCGCAGCCATCATGGCGGATGGAAGGCCAGCACCCATCGTCGCCAATGCATTGTCGAGCAGGATGGTGCCAGGCTCGTGGGCGATGTAGTTTCTGGCGAACCAGATCTTGTAGATGCCGTTGTCGAGCGCAACGATATCATCGCGCGCCATTACGCTGCGTACGTCGGCAACCACGCGCTGGGGGACCATTGGAAAACGTTCGTCGTCGCTGGTCTCGGAGATGTGCGATGCAATCTCGTGATGCAGGGCGGTATAATAGCTGCGGTCGCACTGCAGCTTGCCATCCAGGCGGTTTCCCAGCCGCTCGACCGATCCGGCGATGTCGCCGATGACCTCGAGCTGCGGGAAGTAGACCTGATCGACTTCGGCTGCCTTGTAATTGATATGGATGACGGTCTGCCCGCCCGGCTCCATGAAGAAGGGCGGCTTCTCCACCACGTCGTGACCGATATTGACGATCAGATCGGCCTTTTCGATTGCGCAGTGAACATAATCGCCCGACGATAGCGCCGCGGTGCCCAGATAGAGCTCGCTATCTTCATCGACCACGCCCTTGCCCATCTGGGTGTCGAAGAAGGGAAAGCCGGTATCAGACACGAATTTGCGCAACGCTTTCGAAGCGCGGCGGCGGTTCGCTCCGGCACCGATCAGGAGCAATGGCCGCTCAGCCGCGATGATGCGCTCGGCCGCTTCGTCGAGCGCAGCATCTCCGGCGACCGCATAACGCCTGTCATGCGGCGGTATGACCGGTTCGATCGTTTCCTCTTCAGCGATATCTTCGGGCAGTTCCAGGAGGACGGCTCCGGGTCTTTCTTCCTGCGCCAGGCGGAAACCTTCGCGAACGAGAGAGGGGATGCGGTTGCCGTTCACAATCTGGGTCGAAGCCTTGCAGAGCGGAGTGAACAGGGAAACGACATCGACGATCTGGAACTGGGCCTGTTTCGATGTCTTTATCGGCTTCTGTCCGGTAATGATGACAAGCGGAAAGGCCCCGAGCGCGGCATAGGCCGCCGGTGTGGTCAGGTTCGTCGCCCCAGGCCCGAGAGTCGCCAGGCACACACCTGCCTTGCCGGTCAGGCGGCCATAGGTCGCCGCCATGAAGCCAGCGCCCTGTTCGTGACGGGCCAGAACCAGCGTGATGGCGGAAGTTCGCAGCGATTCCAGAAGATCCAGGTTTTCTTCGCCTGGAACGGCGAAAACATATTCGACGCCCTCGGCTTCGAGTGCGGCGACCATGAGATCGGATGCTTTCATTCCTTGGTCCTCATTTTACGAGTTGCAGGGCGGTTCATGTCGTGCGCTGTCAAGCTGCTTACCCACAGCGACCGACCCGATCGCCGCGCTTGTCAATGGTCGTGGTCATGGTTGTGGTGATGGTTCTTCTCGACCTGATGGTCCGGGATCATGTCGGGATCACAGTTCGCCGCGAGACAGGCTTCGAACGTAGCATGGGCGATGGCGTGCTGCGTCTCGAGCATACCGCGAGCCCGCGCCTTCACATCCTCGAAAGCCTGCAACGAAGATTCGGCAGGAACGATATGCGCCTCAAGCGCGCGATAATGCTCGCTGATGCTCCAGACATGGACGTGATGGACGCCGGCCACGCCTTCTGTGTCACACAGGTCGCTCACAATGCGATCGAACTCGCTTTCGTCCGGCACCGCGCCCATCAAGAGACGCACCGTGCGAGGCAACAAAGTAACGCCCTGCCAGATCACAAAGTCACCAATGACCACCGTGATGGTCAGATCGGCGATATAAAGTTCGTATCGCAGAATGAGCACGCCAGCCACGATCACACCGGCCGAAGCCAGCGCATCGGACACATTGTGCAGGAAGATCGAATAGGGTCAATTCCTCTTCTCGCCGTGTTTGGTTCCCGCATCGTCGTGGCTATCCATGTGAGCGTCGCGCAGAATCTCGATGCCGCCATAGAGAGCGATGCAAGCTACCGCGATGCCCACAACGAGGTCGGGCCAGTTGGTTCCGGTCAGCATCACAATGATGCCGGCGATAATGATCCCGCCATTAGAGATAAAGTCGTTGAAGCTGAAGGTGGTCGCCGCCCGCATATTGACGTCCTTGTTCTCCATCTTCTGCAGCAGGCGCAGGCAATAGAGATTGACCATCCCCGCGATGAA
Source organism: Pacificimonas flava (assembly GCF_000342165.1). Classification (GTDB taxonomy): domain Bacteria; phylum Pseudomonadota; class Alphaproteobacteria; order Sphingomonadales; family Sphingomonadaceae; genus Pacificimonas; species Pacificimonas flava. The sequence continues at coordinate 4,257 of NZ_AMRV01000016.1, read as the reverse complement.
CGCCATCGCCATCATCAATATCCCGCCCGGATCGGACCCTTCCACAAACCGTCGGTAAGCATCGAAGATAACCCCAGCAGAGAAGATCAGCAGCATGATGCCGGAGAAACGTGCGGCCCCGCGTTTCCAGGTCCGTGAGCGGGTCAGCGCGAGCAGGCTGAGCGCATAAACGATGGCATCGGATGAATTATCGAGGCCGTTCGCCAACAGCGCATTAGAATCGGCAAAATACCCGACCGCGAAAAAGCCGATCGCGATGGCCACGTTAAGCCACAGGACAACCCACAGGGTCTTGCGCTTTTCAGGCGACCCGACATCGACCTCATGTCCGCCACTCATGCTGCGTCCTCCTTGGTTTGTACCCAGCTTTCCGCATGACTACGCTGTGTTGGCCGGAAGAACTTCATTTCGGTGCGGAAGAGTGAGGATGACAATTTCGTGCCCCACTCTTCCCATTCGCTGTCGCCGATTATGGCGATCCGGCCGAAACAATCCTTATGCCGGATGTCGAACTTGAGATCGCGCCAGAGACCTCCGAAGTTCCAACCCGAAAAGTCAGGCGCGAGCTCGATCACCATCGGGACGGTACCGGCCTCGCGCTCTGCGATATGTTCGAATTGGGGAACAAAGCGGTCATAGGCTTCATCCCCCTGCCTGCCTCCGGCACGTATCCAGAGCAGTCCGTTCTTTTCCTTCAGTGCCAGCACCGTATTCTCCTTTCCCGATCGGTCATGTGATGTCCTTCAGCTCGCGCTGCTCATCGCTTGTCACATTGCGCCGCAGCCTGTCCCACCAACGCTGTCGCCAGGTCCGGTCATCTTCTCTGGTCCCGAAAACCAGCTTCAAGATTGCGGGCAAGACGAAAAGGGTCAGCGCGGTGGCGGTGATCAACCCTCCAATGACGACTGTCGCCAAGGGACGTTGCACTTCCGCGCCGGTCCCGGTCGCAATGGCCATCGGCACGAAGCCGAGCGATGCAACGAGCGCGGTCATGAGAACCGGCCTTAGGCGCGCCAATCCACCATCGACGATGGCGTCATCGAGCGCCATGCCCCTGTCGAGCCGCTGACGGATCGCAGTCACCATCACGAGGCCATTCAAGGTCGCCACACCCGACAGGGCGATAAAGCCTACCGCCGCAGATACCGAGAATGGCATCCCGCGTAGAGCCAAGGAGAAAATCCCGCCTGCCAGGGCCAACGGGATCGCGCTGAATACGGCGAGCGCCGGCACCCAGCCCCCAACCGCCATGTAAAGCAGCAAGAGAATGACCGCGAAAGCGATAGGAATGACTATCTGAAGTCTTTCCTGGGCAGCCTGGAGGTTCTGGTATTGACCGCCCCACTCGATAAACGCGGCAGCGGGCAGTTCGACCTGCGCCGCAACCCTTTCCTGGGCCTCTTCTACAAAAGACCCGAGGTCGCGTTCTCGCACGTTGGACGAAACGATCACCAGTCTGCGTCCCTGTTCCCGGCGAACCTCCGCGAGACCATCCACCACACGGAACTCGGCAACCGAGCGTAGCGGTATGGTTGCCCCGTTCGGGAGCAGCACCGGCAAAGCACCCAACTGGTCGAAATCGTCGCGGGTCGCGTCCGACAACCGCACAACCACATCGAAGCGGCGATCGCCTTCGAAAACGAGGCCCGCAGGCCGACCGCCCAGTGCGATCGCCACCGATTGCGCAACGTCTTCGACCTTCAGCCCGTAACGGGCAATCGCTGGCCGATCGAAGGCAATATCGAGGGTGGGGAACCCGGTCACTTGCTGGACCTTGACGTCCGCGGCGCCGTCGACATTGCGCAGCACGCCCGCAACCTCGTTCGCCGCCGAGGTCATGGCGCTGAGATCGTCTCCGTAGATCTTGACGGCAACATCTCCGCGAACGCCTGCGATCAATTCGTTGAACCGCAATTCGATCGGTTGGCTGAACTCGTAAAGGTTGCCGACGAGACTGCTGAGGGCGCTCTCCATTTGCGCGACCAACTCGTCCTTGGCGAGGTCGGGATCGGGCCATTCCTCACGGGGTTTGAGGATCACGTACGCATCGGAAGCGTTCGGCGGCATCGGGTCACTGGCCACTTCCGCCGTGCCCGTCCGCGAAAAGACAAGCTCGACTTGCGGAAATTGCTCGAGCCGGTCCTCTACCCGCCTTTGCATCGCGAGCGAACGTTCGAGCGATGTCGAAGGAATACGCAGCGATTGCACGGCGATGTCGCGCTCGTCCAATTGCGGTGTGAACTCGCTCCCGAGGAAGCTGAACACGAAGGCCGCAAAGGCGAAGATGCCGACGCCCATGCCGATGACCGGCCAGGGGCGGGTGATCGCCTTGCGGACCAGCGGTCCGTATCGCTCCTTGGCGATCCGGATCGGCTTGACCTCCTTTTCCGTCAGCTTCTTGTTGAGCAGGATGGCGATCATTGCCGGGACGAAGGTCAGCGACAACACGAACGCCGAGGCGAGCGCGAGCATGACCGTGATCGCCATGGGTGAAAAGGTTTTGCCTTCGACGCCGGTAAAGGTGAGAAGCGGTGCGAAGACGAGAAGAATGATCGCCTGGCCGTACACGGTTGGCTTGATCATTTCCTGCGCGGCAAGCCGCGTTTCCGTCAACCTCTCACCAAGTGTAAGAAGTCGGCCCTCGTGTTCCTGTCGAGCCGCGAGCCTCGCGACGCTGTTCTCGACGATGATGACGGCACCATCGACGATCAGGCCGAAGTCCAGCGCACCCAGGCTCATGAGATTGCCCGAAACGCCGAGCCGGTTCATTCCGATCGATGCCATCAGCATGGAAAAGGGGATGACCAGCGCCGCGATGATCGCTGCCCGGATGTTGCCCAGCAGCAAGAACAGGATCGCAATGACCAGAAGCGCGCCCTCGACAAGGTTCTTCTCGACGGTCGCGATCGTCGCATCGACCAGGGAAGACCGGTTGTAGACGATCTCCGCGACAATTCCTTCCGGCAGGGAGCTGCGAACTTCCTCGAGCCGTTCGGCCGCCTCGGCCGACACGGTGCGGCTGTTCTCGCCCGCGCGCATGAGCACGGTGCCCACGACCGCTTCATCGCCGTTCAGCGACGCCGCGCCCGTTCGCAGGTCGCCACCGATGCTGACTGTGGCGACGTCACCTACGCGAATGGGGACCCCCTCGCGAGTGGAAACGACCGCCTGCTCGATATCCTCAACACTGCCGAGGCGCGCATCGACCCGGGCGAGAAGGGCTTCACCGGCCCGCTCGACGAAATTGGCGCCTTCGGCGAGATTGGCCGCTTCCAGCGCAGCGATTACTTCGTCGAACGACAAACCGTACCCGGTCAATCGCGCGGGATCGGGTTGAACGAGGTATTGCTTTTCGAAGCCACCGATCGAGTCGACACCTGCCACACCGTCGACCGACCGCATGAGGGGTGCAACCACCCAGTCCTGGATGGTTCGCAGATACGCAGCTTTGGCAACGTCGCTGTCGAGCCGGTCGCCACGTTCGGTTACGAAGCTCCCGTCGGACTGCCAACCGACCGCTCCCCCCCGCGGTGCTTCCTTGCCTTCAGGAAACTCGTACTCGATGGTATACATGAGCACTTCGCCCAAGCCGGTCGAGATGGGTCCCATCACCGGTTCGGCACCCTCGGGTAGGGAGGCGCTTATGGGCGTCAGCCGTTCGTTGACCTGCTGACGCGCGAAATAGATGTCGGTCCCTTCCTCGAAAATTGCGGTCACCTGGCTGAACCCGTTCCGCGATATCGAGCGGGTCATTTCCAGACCCTCGATACCGGCAAGCCCGGTTTCGACAGGATAGGTGACCTGCGTCTCGACTTGCGAGGGCGACAAGGCTGGTGCCTCGGTGTTGATCTGCACCTGTACGTTGGTGATATCGGGCACGGCATCGATGGGCAGGCGCAGCAAATTCACCACGCCATAGATTGCCACACCGAGCGTCAGCACGACCATCGCCCAGCGAAAGCGCACGGCGACGTCGAGGATCATGCCGATCAGGCCATGGCGGTGGGAGCGATCCGCGTCCTGCATGTGATCAGTGTCCATGCTCGGCCTCCTCCTTCTCGAGTTCAGCCTTCAGCAAAAAGGCATTGGCGGTGGCGATCCGCCACTGCGCTTCGAGACCGGACTCGATGACCACCCGTCCTCCCGAACGCGCACCGGTGACCACCGGACGGGCTTGAAACCCGCGGCGCGTGCGAACGAAGACCACTTCTGCGCCATCAATTGTCTGGACAGCACTTTCCGGCACCGACATGCGGC
>NZ_AMRV01000015.1 GCF_000342165.1 Pacificimonas flava | reverse complement strand
GTCGGGACTGTATGGCGGGAGGAACAGCAGGCTCGCGCCGGCCGCTTCGATCCGTTCACGCACGGCGGCGCGCATATGGTCTCGAAGCCGCCAATTCTTCAGCCGGATGAGTGTCCGCAATCCCAAACAATGCTGATCCCACGCCAATGTGAGCAGCGGCAGAGGGTAAGCGCGATAACCTTGAGCCGACTTATAGGCAGTTCGCTTCAGCCTCTCGTCCGAGAAATATATGCATCGACTTGCCGTTCCAATGCATCGAGGGGCAGCGACCCCTGGCTCAAAACCGCCTCGTGAAAAGCACGAATATCGAAACTTTGCCCTAATTGGCGCTCGGCACGTTCGCGCAACTCGGCGATCTTTAGCTGGCCAATCATGTAGCTGGTCGCCTGGCCGGGATTGTTGATGTAGCGGTCGACTTCTTTGCGGATGTCGCGCTCGGAATTCGGTGAGTTCGCGCGGAAGTAGTCGATCGCCCGGTCACGCGACCAGCGTTTGGAATGAATGCCGGTATCGAGCACGAGGCGGATCGCGCGCCACATCTGCAGCGACAGCATGCCGAAACGCTGCTCCGGCGTGGTGTAGACACCCATCTCATCCGCCAGCCGCTCCGAATAGAGCGCCCAGCCTTCGGTATAGGCGCCGTAACCGCCAAAGCGCCGGAACTTGGGCAGGCCTTCCAGTTCCTGCGCGCGGGCGATTTGGAAGTGATGGCCGGGAGCCCCTTCATGCGCGGCGATGCCGTCGGTCTGGACACGGTTGACCTGGTTCATATCGGCCAGATTCACATAGACGATGCCGGGCCGGGATCCGTCGGGGGCGGGACGATTGTAGAACGCGACCGCAGCCGTATCCTCGCGGAAGGGTTCGACGGCGCGCACGTCCAGCGCCGCTTTGGGCAGGCGCTCGAAATACTCCGGAGCCTTGGCCATCACGTTGGCAATCAGCGCGCGAGCCTCTTCCAGATAATGCTCCCGCCCCTCCTGTGTATTCGGATATTTGTAGGCCGGATCGGTGCGCAGCGCCGCGAAGAACTCCTCCAGCGTGCCCGTGAACCCGATTTCCCGCTTCACCTCCTCCATCTCCGCCCGGATGGCGGTAACCTGTTTCAGACCGATCGCATGGATTTGGTCGGCCGAGAGGTCTGTGGTGGTAGAGGTCGCAAGCCGATTGGCGTAATAAGCCTCGCCATCGGGCAAGCTCCACGCGCCGTTATTGCCATCGGCCTGCGGCTCGATCGCCCGGATGCCCGCGATCAGCGTCTCGACCCCGGTGCGAAAGGGCCCGGTCAGCGCCTCGCGTCCCTCGCCAAGCAGCCTGGCCTTTTCCGCTTCGGCAATCGCGAGCGCGTTCACCTTCGTCTGGAAATCGGCCCAGAGCGGATTGTCGTCGCCCGCCGTGAAGGGCGCACCTTCGAGAATGCTGCGAGCATCTGCGGTCGCAGGCTCGAAGACCATCTCGGGGGGAACAATCCCCATTTCGGCCTGCTGCTCCATGACCGCCACCGTCTCGCGCATGGCACGCTCGCTGTCGCGCAGGCGCGCTATATAGGCTTCGGCATCCGCGACGCTCCCCACCTTGTGCTGGTTGATGAGGAAGACGGGAATGCTGCCCGCGGGCGTTCCGTTGGTCGAGACGGGAAACCCATAGGCGCGGAAGCGCGCGCTTTCGCGTTGCCGCTCCACCTCGCGTTCGAACAGTTCGTAGCTCAGCCGTGCTGACGGACCCAAAGTTTCGGGATCGAACCGCGCGCGCATCTCGGCAAGCTGCTTTTCGGCGAGCGCAAGTTCCTTCTCTTCGCTTTCGAGCGTGTAGTCGCCAAGCTTGTCATAATCCTGCTGCGATCCGAGGCTGGTCAGCGTTTCCGGGCTAAGAGCGACCTGCGCATCGAATGCCGCGTCCAAAAAGGCGAGAAGACGTGCATCTTCCTGTGCGGTAGATGGCGTAGTGACACTCGTCTCGGCAGGAGAAACCGTGGGCACGCGTTCCATCTGCGCGGCACAGCCGGCGAGGAACAGGGCGGGGAGCAGGCGATAAATCATGCCTTGAGGTCCTTTCATTGGTGAGGCGACCGTACGGCTTGTGATAGCGTTATGGAACCCAGCTACGGCCCATGGTGGGTAACACGGATTTGCCGAGCGCAGCGCTATGCCGCTCTTTCAAATATCCGTTAGCAGGCTCGGAGGCTGAAAATCTGCTATGCTACTCGCCGCCCAAGAAGCGGACAGTTTGGTAATGGTGCAGCTTGAGCCGTACAGCCAGTGATCTGCACGCGTCGAAGGGCGCTTGAATTGCGGATTATTCGGCGCCAACCCGGGATCTGTCATCAAGAAGGCGGACGATTTCGGACTTCTGGTTAGGATTTAGGTGGGACGGATCGTGTGACGCTCACAGACGGGCTATCGCGATAGCGTCGCGCCATGCGCAGCTGACGAATGATGCCGTTGAAACTCGCGGTACACCCCTGAACACGACCGATATCGTGGTCCTGCTGCGCCGCTTCCCAAAACATCTCCAACGGCCATCTCTCCCGGCAATGCTGCAGGAGGCAGCGTAACGCGAGACGAACGGCAATCGTATCCACACGCCCGTTCGGTGAACGCTGCATCGCCTCGCGAAGGATCCGGACGGATAGATCGATCACGACCTGTTGATGCCGACTGCGCCGCGTCATGGGTCTCAGCGAAAGTTTCGGCTTTTGATGCGAACCGCCGCATCTTCCGGATCAATCCCGCCCTCGTGAGGCGGCCAATACTGGTCGCGCGGTTTCCAGCCCGCCTCGCGACGATCCGGTGATCCGGGATGGCGTGCGCCGTCGCCCCGGCCCGTGCGGTGGGCGAAATCCATGTCACCAATGCCGTGGAGCCGGGACGTATAATCGATGATCCGGTCGGCGATCACGTGGATCACCGATCCCTCGCGTTGGATACGGCCACGCACGCCGATCATGGACGCCGACATGACTGTTCGCCGCTGCGCTTCGAACCGGTCGGGCCAAAGAATGGCGTTGGCAATGCCCGTCTCGTCTTCGATGGTGATAAAAAGCACGCCCTTCGCGCTTCCGGGCTTCTGGCGAACGAGGATGATGCCGGCAACCTCGACCCAGCGGCCATCGCGCAGGTGTTCGAGGTCTGCGCAGGTCACGACCTTTTGTTGCCTGAGTTCATCGCGCAGGAAGGTGAGGGGATGCGCGCGTAGCGACAATTGCAGCGTGCGGTAGTCCTCGATCACCTCGCGGCCGTCCGTCAGCGGACGCAGGGCGACGTCCGGTTCATTGCTGTCGGTGCCACGCTCATTGCGGTCCGCAGCGGCGAACAGGGGCAGGGGGGTCTCGCCAAGCCCGCGTACGCGCCACAATCCCTGGCGCCGGTCATGACCAAATTCCTCGAAGGCGCCGGCTTCGGCAAGCCGTTCGATGGCTGCGCGCGGCGTCCCGGCGCGGCGCCAGACATCCTCGACACTTTCGTAAGTCACATCGCCGCGCGCCGCGACGATCGCGGCGCCGTGGCCATTGGCAAGGCCGCGGATCATGCGAAGACCAAGGCGTACCGTCAGCCAGCGGCCTTGTGCCGGTTCGAGCGTACAGTCCCACCGGCTGGCATTGACGCAAGGGCCGCGCACCTCGACGCCGTGCTCGCGCGCATCGCGTACGATCTGCGCGGGCGCATAAAACCCCATTGGCTGCGCATTCAGCAGTGCGGCGCAGAACACGTCCGGATGGTGGCACTTCATCCAGGACGAAGCGTAGGCGATCTTGGCGAAGCTCGCGGCATGGCTTTCCGGGAAGCCGTAGGATCCGAACCCCTCGAGCTGGTGAAAGGTGCGCTCGGCGAACTCGCGCGGATAGCCGCGTTCGACCATGCCGCCAATGAGCTTGTCCGAGAAATGACTGACGCCGCCGGTCATCTTGAACGTCGCCATGGCACGGCGAAGCCCGTCGGCTTCGGCAGGCGTGAAGCCGGCGCCGACGATGGCCACCTTCATCGCCTGTTCCTGGAATAGCGGCACGCCGAGCGTCTTCTCCAAGACCGCGCGCAGCTCCGGCTTTGGGTATTCCGGTCTCTCGAGGCCCTCGCGGCGGCGGAGGTACGGATGCACCATGTCGCCCTGGATCGGCCCGGGCCGGACGATCGCCACTTGGATGGCGAGGTCGTAGAAGCATTTCGGTTTCATGCGCGGCAGCATCGACATCTGAGCGCGGCTCTCGATCTGGAACGTGCCGAGCGTGTCGGCCTTCTGGATCATGGCGAAGGTGTCGGCGTCCTCATCCTGAAGATCGGCAAGGCCGATATCGATGCTCTTGGCCTCCCTTAGGAGGCCAAAGGCACGGTTCATGCAGCCGAGCATGCCAAGGCCGAGAACATCGACCTTCATGAACTTCAGCGCGTCGATATCGTCCTTGTCCCACTCGATGATCTGCCGGTCCGCCATGGCAGCGGGTTCGATGGGTACGAGATCGTCAAGCCGATCATGAGTTAGGACGAACCCGCCAGGGTGTTGCGAACTGTGCCGCGGGACACCGATCAGCTTGCGGGCAAGGTCGAGCGTCAGACGAAGCCGCCGGTCGGCGACATCGAGATTGAGTTCGGCGACGTGGCGCTCCGAGACACCCTCGGCGCTCCAGCCCCAGACGAGGCCTGCAAGGCTGGCGGTCATGTCCTCGGGGAGCCCCATGGCCTTGCCGACATCGCGCACCGCGCCACGGGCGCGGTAGCGGGTGACGACGGCAGTCAGCGCCGCATGCGTACGGCCGTAGGTCTCGAAGATCCACTGGATGATCTCCTCGCGCCGCTCATGCTCGAAGTCGACGTCGATATCGGGCGGCTCGCGCCGTTCACCGGAAACGAAGCGCTCGAAGAGCAGTTCGTGCCGGATCGGGTCGATCGAGGTGATGCCGAGGACGAAACAGACGCAGCTGTTCGCCGCCGATCCGCGCCCCTGGCACAGGATGCCGCGGCGGCGGCTCTCGGTGACGATCGCGTTCACGGTCAGGAAGTAGGGGGCATAGTCGAGCTCGCCGATCAGCCTGAGCTCATGCGCGATTTGCTTAGCATAGGCGTCCGGAACGCCGCCGGGGAACATGCGGGTCGCGGCTTCCTCCGTCAGCAGTTGTAGCGCCTCCTGCGCGCTGCGGCCTTCCATCACCCGCTCGTGCGGATATTGGTAACTGAGCTCGCCGAGGTCGAAGCGGCAACGGTCAGCGATCTCGGCAGTGGCAGCGAGCGCGTTAGGATAGTTTCGAAACCGCCGCGCCATCTCGTCCTGGCTCTTCAGAGCGCGGTCGGCATGCAGTTCGCGGGCAAAACCGAGTTCGTCCACGGTACATTTTTCGCGAATGGCCGTGACGACGTCCTGCAGCAGGCGCGCCTCTTCGGCATGGTAAAGCACGTTTCCGGTTGCAACCGCGCGAACGCCTGCTGCACGCGCCTGCTCACTCAGCTGGTGCATCCGGAGGGCATCGTCGGGCCGCCGCAGAAAGCTGAGCGCCATATAGGCGCGGTCCCCGAACAGCGCGGCCATATCGCGGAGGGCCGTTTCATTTGCTGTATCCGGGTCTCGGGGTACCAGTATCGCAATCAGCCCGTCCGACCATGTCTCGAGGTCATTCCATTCGAGCAGACACGCACCCTTGCCGCCGCGGGCCTTGCCGACGCTGAGGAGGCGGGTCAGGCGCGACCATGCCGCCCGGTCCGTAGGGTAGAGAAGAAGCTGGCGGCCGCAGACGAGGTCGACACGCGCGCCGGCGATCAGGCGAACGCCGGTGACCTTCTGCGCCTCCCAGGCGCGCACGATTCCGCCGACCGTGCCGAGATCGGCAAGGCCGAGGGCGCCATAACCAAGAAGGGCGGCCGCCGAGAACAGCTCCTCCGGGCTCGAGGCGCCGCGCAGGAACGAGAAATGGCTGAGCATGTGTAGTTCGACATAGCCGCTCATCCGAAAAGCCCGTGCATGTGCCAGCTAAGGTCGCCCGTCTCCGGCGACAGGCCGTCGCCGCGGCGGAAGATCCAGAAGCGCCGGCCCTCGGCGTCCTCGACCCGGAAATAGTCGCGCACGCCGCGCACCTCACCCTCGCGGCGCCACCACTCGCCGTGGATACGCTCGGGCCCATCGCCGGCGACGACCGCATATGGCCGACCGCGCCAGGTAAAGCGCCTCGGGGGATGATCGGGAAGGAGCGCCATGACATCGTGCAGCCGCTCGGGGCGGCGCAGCATGCGCACCGGTCGCTTCCAGTCCGGAAATCCGCCCGGTGTTTTGAGCGGGTCGCAGCGATGCTGCGCCCGTTCGGGCACATGATTGGGGGCCGGCGCCAACCGAAAGACGTTGCGTTCGCCAACCCGGCCCGCGATCCGGTCGACAAGTGCCGCGACATCGCGGATGCGCACATCTTCAGCGAGCAGGGACGCTGGGGTCATCGCCGCGAGCGGTTCGGTTCGCGAGGCGACGAGGCGGAACGCCTCCAGTCCAAAGCCCGGATCGATACGGTCCAGCTTCAGCGCAAAGAGCCGGTTCAGATGGGCAGGGTCCCGCGTTGCGCGCGAGGTTCCGACGGCAACGCTGCGCATCTCGCCGTCGACCCTTTCTGCGTGAAACACCGCGGTTCGCAGGCCGAGACCGCGTGTCCCGAGCAACGCGCAAAGGTCCTCAACAAGATCGCCGGCAACCGTCGCAATCTGCTCCGGGGTCCCGATCGGCTCCAGCAGATTGCGGCGCACCTCTGGCGCGGCCTCGTCGCGGACGGGCACGATCGGCTCGGCGAGGCGGCCGAGCGCCTGGTCGAGCCGGTCCACGGCGGCCTGCCCCAATCGCCGCACCAGGGGACCGCGGGCGACGGGCAGCAGGTCGCCTATGGTCTCGAACCCGAAGCGGCGGCATGCCGCGCGCGCGCCTTCGTCCAATCGAAGCCCTGCAATGGGAAGCAAGGACAGCATGTCGACCGTTCGGCCCGGCGGTATGACCTGCTTGGCGCTACGACCGTACCGCGCGGCCGCATGGGCGGCGCCAGGCGTGGCCGCAATGGCCACACGCGCGGTAAACCCTGCGCGGGCACAAAAGCGCACGACGTGACGGCAGAACCGCTCCGGTCCGCCATGCAAATGGCTAACGCCCGTCAGGTCGAGCCAGAGGCCGTCATTGCCGCTGAGCGAGGCCACTGGCGTCCAGTGGCGAACCGCGTGCAGCGCAAGCCGGTCCAGAAGCTGCATATCCGCTGCTATATCGTGCGGCCGCACATCGAGGTCCGGCACGAGCGCACGCGCCTGCGTTGCCGCCATACCGACCGTGATGCCAAGCGAGGCGGCGTGCTGGCAGCGCGCCGTCACGTCGTTCCGTCTTCCGGTCCGTCTAATGAGCACCAGGGGCACATCGTCGGCCTCGAAGCCCGGTGCCGTGACACGTTCGCTTGCCTCAGACGCATGGCCGCGCTTCCGAAACGGCGGATCGGCAGCTTCCGACCGGCGCCCGAGTTCGCGCATCGGCGGCTGCTGATGCCGGGGAAGGGCGCTGATCTGCGCCTCGACCTGTTCCTTCGCCCACCGCGCTCCCGGGCGCCAAGGCCCGCCGCGTGGTACGGAACAGGGACCCGGATCACTTGCAACCGGCAGGCGCTGGGACCGCGCCTCCTCAGGCGACCTGGCGGTATGCTGTTCCTGCCGCCGAACCCGCTCGACCGCGAGATGGGGCAGGTACAGCGAGGCGACCTCGCGCATCGCAGCCCTCCAGTTCCCAGATATGAGGCTCGCCGCCGCGCTGGCGGGCAAGTTCGACGCGCCAGCGGGGACGGCCGACGCCGGCCACCGGGAGCGGTGACGCGGATGCAGACGCGATCCGCCAGCGTGTGACAGCCGCGGAGGGTGCCGAGAGCGGGTCGACCTCCGCCTTGCGCCAGCGCCGCAGGAGCAGCACCGGCTGCCCGGCCTTTCCGGCGGCCAGCTGCAAGCGCCGGGTTGCGACAAGCGAGGCGCTGCGAACCTCGCCGATGACAGCGGCGGGGGTGCCGTCACGAAGCGCATCCTCGACGATGGCGAGCACGGACTTGTCGTCACTTGCCTCGGCGTAGATGACCGAGGCGGGCAACAGACCCGCCTGTTCAAGACCGGGGGCATAAAGATCGAAGCGGGAGGCTGCCCACAATATGGGCGCATTAAAATGCTCGGCAAAGCGCGCACCAATGCCTGCCAGAAACAGCGTCGCGGCGGCATCGTCGGACAGGCTGGTCGAGGCAGCTACGACCTCGTGAACGGCGTTCATAGCCAAGCCACCGCCGGAAATGCGCCGGTCGACGGGTGCGCAGCCAAAGGGTAGCGTGTCACGAGCGCCGGGGGCGCCCATGTCGATGGCCTCGCGGAGCTGCGCTAGATTCATAGGGGGAACTGGGTCAGGCTGGGTCACGACTCGGCTGCTCATGTGTTCCCCTTATGTTCTCTTTTGCCTGTGTCCGCGTCAAGCCGAGCAGCGCTGCACCGAGCGTATGTCAGATGAACATTTGAGGCGAAAACCCAGCGTTCATGGGCCTGGATGGCGCTGAAAAATTTCTGCGTGTCTGGCTCTGTGCCCCTTCGCTCTCATTGCCCTTCGACGGATATCCTTGAGGGGAAAAGATTTCGTCGTCGCGGCTTCAGATGGCATGATCTCCGACGTAGACGGGCCCGATGATTGTCATCGCCATGTTGCTCGCGTCCGTTCCCGTTATCGCCGAGGGTGACACCTTCACCTGTACCCCTGTCCGCGTCTGGGACGGCGACGGTCCGGTCTGGTGCGAGGAGGGGCCAAGGCTGCGCCTGAACGGGATCGCCGCACGCGAGACGGACGGAACGTGCCGGGGTGGCCACCCATGCCCGACCGCGACGGCCGAGGAGGCCACTGCGGCGCTGGTACGGGTCCTCCGCCCGGCGCGGGCCGAGAAACTGCGGAGTGGTCATACAGGCCTCTACGGCGCCCCGGTTCTCTCCTGCGTGTCAGGGGGCAGCGCAGGCGGCACGCGCACAGCGGCACGGTGCTGGCGACCGGACACGGTCGAAATCAGCTGCGCGATGGTCGCCTCGGGCACGGTGCTGGAGTGGAAACGCTATAGCAAGGGCGCGTACCGCGCGTGCGGCAAGCGGCCATAACCTGCTGTAGATCATAGACACTTTAATTTTGACCTGCCATGTCCATCTTGGGAGCGGCGCAAAGCCGCCGATCGATCCGGGGGGATTATGGCAACGATACCGAACGAACGGACACGCCTGCGCTTTGGTTTGTGGCGCAGGCTGCTGAATTTTCTGTCCTCACCGGGGCCGTCCGTCTCCTGCGGCGAGGACGGCTGCACCGAGGAAAAGCTTTGCCGCGAATGCGCCCACTGGCACGCGACCAAATAGCGATAATGGCCTCGCATCTCGCTGCGCGGAACTAGATCATTCACGGCAATCGGCCTTTCGGCCGACGACCTTGGAATCGCAACGTAAGTACGGTCTCGAACGTAACCGTTCCGCACCTGCCGATAACCGCTAGGCTTTCCAGTTAGGAACAGTATGTCCGACGAAGATCGAAGCCGTGTCCTCAGCGCAACCCAGATCCGGCTGATCGGCGCCGTCGACGAAGCGATGTACAGCAGCTTTCGCAGCCAGCTGGCGGCGTCGCCAACCGAAGGCGCGCTGGTGATCGCTATCACGACGCTTGGCGGCAATCCCGAGGTTGCCCGCGCAATGGGCGACGATGTGCGTCTGCTGAGCGAGACGGGCCGGCAGATGATGATGGTGGGAAAGTCCGCGGTATACTCAGCCGGCGCGACGTTCATGGCGTCGTTCCCCATCAAGGATCGCTACCTCACCGCAAACTCCAGCCTGCTCCTTCATGAGCGGCAGATGTCGAAAACAGTGACCTTGAATGGCCCGCTGCGCAGCTGCACTGCTCAGCTGAATGCCACACTGAACGAGATCAAGCATTCGATAGAAATCGAAGAGGCCGGTTTTCGCGCGCTCGTCGAAGGGTCCGATATTACGTTCAAAGAGCTCCAGGAAAAGGCGCCGCGAAACTGGTATGTCGGCGCCGAGGAGGCGCTCGAGCGTGGGTTAATCGCCGGGATAATCTGAGGCCACGGCCGAATGGTGGCGTAAGAGGGTTACAAGGTTAGTGCGGAAAACGCGGGGGAGGGGCCGATTTGTAATCTCTATCGGATGCGGTCCAACGCGGACGAGATCGCCCGGGTTTTCGATGCCAGAAACGTTGCCGGCAACATTCCCGATCTGCCGGAAATCTACCCGGACCAGAACGCCCCGGTGATTCGGAGCGTCGATGAGGGCAGGGTGATCGAAACCTTTACCTGGGGCTTTCCGCCGCCCGGGCAGGTTAAACGCCCCGTCACGAATGTCCGCAACCTCGAAAGCCCGTTCTGGCTGTCAGCACTTAAGAGGCCGGAGCGCCGCTGCCTCGTGCCGGTGACTGCATTTTGCGAGTGGACTGGACCCAAGGGCGCGAAGACGAAAGTTTGGTTCGATCTGATCGACGACCCGCTCTTCGCCTTTGCCGGCATCTGGCGACCTGTCGAGGGCAAAGCAACCCGGTTCGCTTTCCTGACCTGTGCGCCGAATGACATCGTTGGCGCCGTCCATCCGAAGGCGATGCCGGTCATTCTCACGCCTTCCGACGCAGAAATCTGGTTACGCGAAGACTGGCGAGTTGCGCTAAACCTAGTGAGCACTTACCCAAGCCGGAAAATGCGGTCGAATGACCGTAAACTTCTTTAACCACGCGGACGCTGCCAGGTCTGGGGCGACATACTTACAAATCTAAGTCTGTCTAACGCACAGAAGAATTGCAGGGCCTACGTCCGTTGATTCGAGCTGCTGACCTCCATAAACGCTGCGACGATTCCCCAAGCCAAACCGTGATTAGAACGCCCTTTTCAAGGGCTGCCAGATCAGACGCGAGACTCCACGCCGATCATCCCACCAAGGCTTTTCTTGGGCTTCTGCTGCGCAGTTCTAAGCGAAGGGATCCGCTCGGTACATCAGTCCCTCCAAGACCTCTTTGCTGTCCATTTTTGCTTCCGGATTTATCGAACTTTTTATCTTTGAAGCCGCCCGCCGGCGTCGGCCATTTGGAACGCGTTCCGAACGCGTTCCAGCATACCTAGCGGTGACCTCTTTGATCGCTGCGCGAAGCTCGTTTTCAAAACTATTGTCACCAGAAAACAAGTCCAGCGTCTCCAAGATTGCGTCGGTTTCCTGCTGCTTCTCAGCCCGATGGTTTTTAGCCGCGTGCGCCTTTTCATCGCTGTCATGAAACGGCATCATGCGGTCCACTTCCTCGTCGGACATGTAACCCGATATCGCCCGCATCAGCGTCCATGCCGGACCCATCGCAAATGCGGCAGACATCATGCTGATCATGTTGTCCGTGACGAACCACTGAAGCGCCGCGCTATCTTGCGCCTTCAGGTATTCAAGGCGATCTTCTTCCGACCGAAGCTGGGTCTTCAGATCCTCTATTTTCTTCGGAAGTTGCTCGCGTAAACGTTGGACTTTCTTTTCCTGTTTCGCGACACGTTGCGGCGCTCGGAGAAGCGTCTGCGACGGGGCTTCATTGCTGGATCCGGTCCTTCTTTGTCGGACACCAAAAGAAGGCGGACCACCCTTCAGCCAGCGCTCCCATAACTCCGGATCAACCCCGCTCGGACACACCTCGACGAGCAACTCTTCGAGGGCTTTTGATCGCTCCTTTGCGTTACGCAGATCAACCTGAATTCTTGCCTCTGGCGTCAAGGAATTCTTATGGCCAATGGCGGCTTCTACCATCTGAGAGAAACACTCCAGAAACGCCTCTCTCTCGCTATTCCTTCCAAGTTCGGCCGGAGCTAAACGCCCGCCTTCGTCTGCCTCTTCGTTTTTTGATGACATGCCAAATTCCCTCACCTGATAACCTGCCGAGACCAAGCTCGACCTTGACCCATGATGGGCCAAGGATGACTGACAGTTATCGGCAACGTGCCCACAGACCCTCGCAGGCCCTCCAGTCGTTCTGTGCTCTTGCTCTTGATCCAGATTGTATCGGCAGCGAGACCACAAAAACAGCGATTTTCCTACGACAAATCAAGTTTAAGGCCTCACAGAAACAAGATTTGTGACGCTTTAAGAGGGCGGCGCAATACCGCAAAAGTGGCCAACCACTTTTGCACGGGCTTTTTTCACCACGAACTGGCGAAAAACAGCCCTTATGCGCTCTCCGAGGGTTTGGCGTTCCAGCTCGCCGTACCGATCTGTTACGCTATGACGGCTTCGCGTCAGGGCCTCTAATGGTCCGTTCCGACCATTCCCGGAAGGGACTTTTTCAGGACATTCCCCGTCTTGGCAGATTGTCCTTACCACGCTCGATATTCACCCGTAATGCGCACCCTCAGTCGCGGATAGTTCATACCGCAAAGGCTACGATCAACGCTGACATTGCTGTGGTTAAAACTAAGGTCGCGCAGTTTCTTTGAGCCAAGGAACCGGAAGGGATTTTTCTGCGGATCGGCAAACGCAAATCGAAGAATATTAAAGCGAAGCACGAGCCTAATGCATGCGGCCTACGTGTCCACGAACCCGGACGTTAGCGCGCCAGGATCCTCAGCATGAAGATGTGCCTCTGCGTCGGCTGCACCGGAGAGATCGATACCGTAACTATGGCGCCTCTCGGGTATTAAGCGCGCGACCGCTACTACGAATCCACCAAACGCCAAGTCGCCTGGCAAACACCGGAATCGGTCCGGCGCGTCCTTATAGGCTGGTGACTGGATTCTTTTGCCAACATGATCTCGAGCGAGAGGCGAAAAAGAGGCGAAAAAAAGGGAGTGGCGGAACGTCGAAAGACGAAAACTTAACCCCGCGCTGGCCTGAACAGCCGGCCCCGGCGTTTCAGAAGAAGCTCTCTTACAATGAAGTATTCAATACTCGCGTATCGCGATGAGCAGATGCGCATAGAGGACTGCGCGGACCGGCTCGCAATTCATTTAGATTGGAAGCTGGTTCCCGTGCCGGAGCTATTGCCGCCGTCGCTACGCGCGCATCTCTGGAGATACGTTACATTCCCTGCCGGAGCGCCAACAACGCGTCTGTCGTATTCGAATATCATGATGACCGGCTTAGTGATGCAGAGGCGAACGGCCGTCTACGGGCAGGGCGGCACTTCCATATTTCTCACGGCTCTCTCAGAATAAGCGGTATGGGATGCCGATCCTGCGTTCAGCGTGTGCTCGTCGATTCAAGATAGTGCGGACGTACTCTGCTGCTTCTTCCTCGCTGGGGAAAAAACGCCGACACTCGCGGTACCGCTGACCGATCCTTCCCCATCTCGTTTCCACGATGGTCCCGCCGAATAGGTCGCGACTGGCCTCAATTTCATAATGGCGCGCGATCCGGCCATTTTCACTGCAAGCCCGAAAGGCTAGTGGTTTAAAGGGAAGGTTGGCAGACATAAAACTTGTTTAGCCGACCTAGAGAGAACGCCTCTAACGAAGATTCCTGTTCTGTTCTTCGTGACTGATTCATTCGCTGAATCAGTTGGCATACTTACACCAGCGGAATGTGCGGGAGGCCGACGAGGAAAGAGCTGGGAAGGCCCTGCGACAAGTCGACCCCACCGCAGGCCCCCGTGACCCTATTTGGGTGCACCCGATAGTGCGGTTGGCCCCGAAACTACCGAGTTGCGGGAAGAGCTGAACTTCCAGGACACACTCTTCATAACTTTTTGTGACATGGCAATCATTCGTAAACAAGCCTCTTCGTCGAGAAAAATTTAGGACGTTGCAGCACTATACGAATCGAAATCACATGCTAGATCGATCCGCAGACGAGCAGGGGGTGCCCTTACCCCAGAGCAACTTACCCCCTCCTCGTCGAATTCCTTGTTGCGCTGCCTTCAGCGCCACATCATAATTCGACTATTCAGCAGCTTTGTTTGTGCGATATCGCTTTGGTCCTACGCGATTTCCCACTATGTTATCCAGACGCAGTTTCATACTTCAATCCTGAAGAGCCGCTTCGTTCGATCCATTAGCTGGATTAAGCCTGTAGCCCATAAGCCGTGCAGGCAGCCTTCGCGACTTTGCCATCTAGATCTCACTTTCGTGCTCACGCGCTTCAGCAAGCTCGTTGGTCGTCTGCATTCCAAGAATCGGACCGGCCTTTGCCCCTGAGGCCCACTCGAACCAAATTGGCATTTCGGCAGAAAAGCTGGCGTTACAATTTAGTGGCCTCTTCAGAGCGTGCGAGGAAACACTGAAATGTTCAGCAGAGGCTGTGACGCAGCGGCAAGACAGGAACAAGCGACCAGTCGACGCTTTGAGTCGTCATAGCCACTTCGCTTCGTCTTTTCGAAACGGACATGTCGGTGATTTTCTGAAGGGCGAGAAACCATTGCAGCAGCTGGCGGAGAATTTCTGGAATTTTCGTGGATCCTTCAAGATCGCAAAAATTCTGGACGTCGGGACTCAGATGTCGCTGGTCCGCTGCGCCAACGGGCGGTTCCTCGTACTCGATAGCTATTCAGTGGACGATGATGACCGGGAGAACTTACTCGCCCTCACGGATGGCGGGAAAGCGATCGACGCGATCATCAACGTTCATCCGTTTCATACGCTTCACTGCCGCGCCATGCACGATCTGGCCCCGCCAGCGCGACTGATCGGGACTCGCCGGCACCGCGTAGCGGCAGCGGAACTGCCGTGGGAGGATGGGGTCATCGAAGATCCCCGGACTCAAGCCGATTTCGTCAAGGAACTTGACTTCTCCCTACCTGGCGGCGTCGATCTGGTGACCGACGATGATAGCGTTCACGCAGGATCGGTGCTGGTCCGCCATCGGGACAGCGGCATCGTGCACGTCGACGACACGCTGAACGTGCTGGCAGCGCCTGGCATCTTGGGGCGAATTCTACCCCAATCGCAACTCAAATTTCATCAGGCGTTGCCAAAGGCCTTGGAGAAGCGACCGGGTGCAGCGGACGCTTTCGTCCGGTGGGCACAGAAAATTGCCCAGGATTGGACGCACACGTCCATCGTCTGCGCTGCCCACTCGGCCGTTCGCCGGCTTTCCCGGGAAGGCTGGCAAAAGGAGCTTCTGGAGGCTTTGTCCGGAGTTCGGAAAACACTCGACAAACACCGCGCCGAATTTGGTTGAGCCTCTACCCATTCCCCTCGAAGAAAGGAGGCCAGCCATGGCCGACAAACAGATTACGATCATCAATCCACTCACCGAAAAGGTGATCGCGTCCTACGACTATATGTCGGACGAGGAAGCGGCTGCCATCGTACAGACAAGTCATGATGTCTTCCTCGAATGGCGGCTGCGTAGCCTGGACGACCGGGCAAAAATTGTATCGGCGATTGGCGCGGCATTGCGCGCAAAGAAGGAAGAATTTGCTCAGTTAATGACTGATGAGACCGGCAAGTTGATCGGCGACAGTCGGGAGGAGATCGACCTTTGTGCCGGCATATGCGACTACACCGCGGAGCACGGACCCAAGGTCCTGGCCGACAAGGAGCGCGAGGTCGAAGGCGCGACCGGCGTAGTCGTTCATGCGCCAATCGGCGTGGTGTACGGAATCCAGCCGTGGAATTTTCCTGCGTATCAGGCAATCCGCTACTCCATCGCCAGCCTCATGGCCGGCAACGGAGTTTTGCTGAAGCATTCCGAGAATTGTACCGGTAGCGGCATTTTCCTGCGCGATCTCTACGAAGGGGCCGGTCTGCCCAAGGGCCTGTTTGGCATCTTGCGCATTACGCACGATCAGTCGGACGCGATCATCGCGAACGATCTGGTGCGCGGCGTGACCCTGACCGGAAGCGACACGGCGGGGCGCCAGGTCGGCGCCAAGGCTGGGGAGCATGTCAAGAAGACCGTCCTCGAGCTCGGATCGAACGATGCCTACCTGGTACTCGACGATGCCGACCTGGATCTTGCTGTGAAAACCTGCGTCGCCGGCCGCCTCTACAATAACGGCCAGACCTGCGTGAATGCCAAGCGCTTCATCGTGACCGACAGGAATTACGATGCCTTTGTGAAGGCCTATTCCGAACAGTTCGGCGAGATCGAGATGGGCGATCCCAACGATGGCGCCACCAAACTGGGCCCGCTCGTCTCCGAAGCGCAGCGCGGCAAGCTGCACGAGCAGGTTGAGGAAAGCGTGGCCAAGGGCGCCCAGTTGGTCGTCGGCGGCGAAATTCCGGATCGCACCGGCTGGTTCTATCCCGCCACCGTGCTGGCCAATGTCGAACCGGGCCAGCCTGCCTATGACGATGAACTGTTCGGCCCGGCAGCGTCGATCATCCGCGCCAAAGACGACGAAGACGCCATGCGCATCGCCAATGACAGCCGATACGGCCTGGGCGGAGGGATTTTCAGCCGCAACGTGGACCGCGCCCGCGAACTCGCGGCCACTCGTTTCGACACTGGGATGGTGTTCATCAATACGTTCGATGTTGCGTCGCCTGCTCTTCCTTTCGGCGGCGTGAAAGGTTCAGGATATGGCCGGGAACACGGACCGGAGGGTTTGAAGGAGTTCGTGAATATCAAGTCAATCAAGATCGCGTCCTGAGAGCTATTTCCGTACGCTTTCGCGGAGGTAGCGGGAGTAGGGCAGGAACCACCGGCTTAGCTGCAGGAGAGGTCGGCGCGAGAGAATGGTGCGGCGACGCTTCAGATCGATGCGGAATTATCGGCATCCTGTGGGCAAACACCGGCTGCATGCCTTCGAAGCTAATGATGCCGGCTCGATCCCGGTCGCCCACTCGAAGCCTCTTTAGCGACTTGCGCTCCATTTCTGGCTAAGGCGGTGCGGATCTACTGTGGCCGCAAGCGCCGGATCAGCACGCGACGGATGACAATCCGGTGCTCGCCATCCTATTATAATTTGTGGACTGCACACTTCGAGCAGCCATTCATCCGCTTCAGATCCTCGATCAGCAGCGCTGCCCCTCGAGCGCTTAGGCGTTCATGATCTCGGCCTTTTTCAGCAGATCGCGTAGGTTCGGAGCGGGTGTCG
This sequence comes from Pacificimonas flava, assembly GCF_000342165.1. Taxonomy (GTDB): domain Bacteria; phylum Pseudomonadota; class Alphaproteobacteria; order Sphingomonadales; family Sphingomonadaceae; genus Pacificimonas; species Pacificimonas flava. Next base: position 20,896 of record NZ_AMRV01000015.1, on the reverse strand, counting down.
CAAGCAGGTTGTTCAGCGCCTCTCCTGAAGCCGCGCGGGCTCCGTTTCGCCCTCTTCAGGCTGACCGAGGTTATGTCGGACACAACTGTAAATTCGGGGTGTTTATGATCGGGTGGGCGTTTCGGTTTGCCTTTAGACAGTTAGACCATGTTAGAAAGTTAAGGGCGCGTGTCGGCTCGTTGAGCCAAGGAATTCCCGCGATTCGCAGTCGAGGGCTGTATCTGATACCCCACAGGAATGTTTCCAAAATCCCGTAAGAGCGTCACCGATATCCCGACAGAGCGTCACCGATATCCCGACAGAGCGTCACCGATATCCCGACAGAACGTCACCGATATCCCGACAGAACGTCACCGATATCCCGACAGAGCGTCACCGATATCCCGACAGAACGTCACTGATCATCTCGTGCGCTGATTAGCTCCTGTGAGTAAATGTCACTGATCCCCCGATCAAACAGATGCACCGTGCGGACAGCTTCAGCTTTGGGTTTGCTTTTCGGACTGAGAAAAACGATTCATTTCAAACGATAAATCGGCCCTGGTCCTATGCCATAGGGAGTGACTTTCGACCGAGGAGCGAGCTGTTACTCTGTTTTGGTGAACCAACCGTCTGCTGATACGGAGCCCATAAGCACGTGGAGAACGGGTTTTCGGTGACAATCCGTCGATACCGTCGGGTGATCGGTGACGCTAAGGCTGAAAGCGGCGGCGCCATAGGGGAATGGTCGGCTTAAAGCTGCCTGGCCGGCGGCCGACCTCCCGCGCCGTCGATCGGCAGAACCGATGGGAAGGGAAATTGAGGCTGTTATTGCGGCTCCCCTGCCCTGCCCTGCCCTACCCTACGCTCCCCGTGTCTTGGTTGTCGGATTGCCCCGAGGCCATCTGGCTCGACTTGGTCCGGCGTCGAATGACTCATCAGGAACGATTTGCTTTCTGTTGCCGCGGCACTGAACAAAAATGATTGGATTGAACTGTGAGCAGCGAATTGTTCCGAAGCATAGCGAGATCCAGCCCGTGAGCAGCCTAGGCTTCATATCTTTGAGGCGCGGCAGCTTGGGGCCGCCGGCTGGGTTTCGAAGGGTCCTGACGTGTTTAGGATTGGCGGAAAGGCCACGATGCCAAGTCAGGCAGTGGGCGCATAAAACGACTTGTATGGAGCAATAGAGGTGAGGGGCCGCGCCTGGCTGCCCTCCTCAACGGTCGCGATCTCATGGGCATCGAATATTCGCGAGGGGTCGACGCCTGCGGGCTGGTGAGTTTGACGTCGAGAGGCCGCTGATCTTGATACAGGCTTTATAAATGCAACCAGCAATTCCAAACGCTCAACGAGCTTCATGGAAGCATTAGGTGGAGGCGGTTCGACAAAGCAGGTGCGAGGGACAGCATATATCGAGCAATTAAATCCGGACATGTCGAGAGTTCGATTAAATTTTGTTTAAGCAAAGAATGTTTCGTCGCTGTTTGGTCAAGAGGAAACTACTTCGAACTCCATTTTGGACGCTCAGCTTTACCAAAATGCATTTGAGCGTATCGACGAGGCGGTGTTCGTGCGTACCAGCACGAGCTAATTTGCTGAAGAAATGCGCGCCCATTGTATCGCACTCCGGTGGCCGAGCAAGGATTTGAGCGTACCGAAACCCTGCGGCGAACGCTACCGTCGCAGGGTTTCTCGTTTGTAGAGCATCTCGTTTACATTGAGAGGGTCGACGGCACGGTAAAATCAAACTTAGCCAAGCTGAGAAACATCGGCTCCATAGCGCGCAGCTGATCTCGACATGGTCGGTTCGCCAGCATCACGCCGCTGGACGCGTACCGGCAGCGCTGCCGGCTGACACGGAAGGATAGAACCGGAGCGCGGTAGAGGCCAACATGGCCTCTACCAAGCCTCTCAGCACTGGGCTTCAGAAGGTGGACCAAGCGCGTCTTTTGCTTTCCCCGCTGTCGGGGTAGGGTACGGGTGACCGGCGCTGCACCGTCCGTTTTGCGCGCCGCTATGCAGTTCAGGCGTGGGCGCGGGCTCAACAACGATGACCGGACGGAGACGAGCAGGACGGTAATCAGGATCATCCAGAGTTACACCTTCAATCGCTCGATGATGTACGACGTCATTCAAAATGGTTACGTGGTCATCCCCAAAGGCTAGCGCGCACTGAGTGAGATCACTTGGATGACTGGCAAGGGGATGTTCGGGAAATCCGGCAAGATGGATGTGGAGATCCGTTACATTGAGGTCGACGGCAACCGCATCCCGGTCGTCGGCAAATTCCGCCAAGAAGGGTGAGGCAACACCGTCGCTACGATCGGCGCTGTCGTCGCAATTCCAGTTGCCGGTTTCTTTGTAACGGGCCACAGCGGGGAGATCCCGTCAGGGCGCGAACTGAAGGTGTTCACGAAGGACGAACTCACTGTCGCGATCGCTGATACGCCGGCGCCGGCACGGATGGTCGCGGGACCAGTCGCTCCTGCCGTGGTGGGCGTCACCTCAAGGTTTGTGCGCCAGACAACGATTTGGCGGACATAATGAGAACACTGGCTATGCCACGAGTTTGAGGCGGGCCATGGGATCGTTGAGGGTGCGGAACTCGCCAGGGGAGAGCCGGTTTGCCCTTTGCCACAGATAGTCGCCGGTCAAACTGATATGCACCCAGCCCATCGGCGAGAGATGGGCAAGCAGCGCATCATCGAAGGTGCCGCCGGATGATTGGAGATGCTGGGCGGCCCTGTCCATATAGACGGTGTTCCAGTAAGAAATCGCCGCGATCAGCAGATTGAGGCCCGATGCCCGATATTCCTGATTCTCGATCGAGCGATCGGTGAACCGCCCCTGTCGGTTGGTGTAGATCGCGGCGGCAAGGGTATGACGTGCTTCGCCTTTATTGAGGCCGGCCTGGCAGGCGCGACGCAAGTCGGGCTGTTCAAGCCAGTCGAGCGCAAATAGCGTCCGCTCGATGCGGCCGAGTTCGGCCAGCGCAAAATCCAGCCTGTTCTGGCGCTTGTAGGCGGCCAGCTTGCGCAGGATCGCGGAGGGCGCAACGGCTCCTTCCTTAATGGAGGCGACGATCCTGACGATGTCATCCCAATCGGCTTCGATCGCCGCCGTCTTGATCGTGCGGCCCATGAGGCTTTCGATGCCTTTGTAGGTCGAAGGCGCGGCGATCGAGCCGAGTTTCCGGTCGGCGATGTCGCGCAGACGGGGCACGAACCGGAAGCCGAGAAGATGGCAAAGGGCAAAGACATGGTCCGTCGCGCCGCCGGTATCAGTGTAATGCTCATGCAGCGGTAGCGCGCCGGCGCCGAGCATCAGGCCATCCAGCACGTAGGGGGCCTCGCCGGCGGTGGCCGACATGATCCGCGATCCGAACGAGGCAAAATGATCGGACAGGTGGGAGTAGATCTTCAGGCCCGGCTCGCTGCCATATTTCGCATTGATGTCGGCCGCCGCCGATCGGTTGCGGCCCGAGCGGAAGAACTGCCCATCGGAGGATGAACTAGTGCCGGCTCCCCAATGGCGCGTGAAAGGAAGATCATGGTGCGCGGCAACGATCATCCCCAACGCGGCCTGATAGTTTTCGGGCGACAAATACCAGTTGTGGGTCCAGGCAAGCTGGGCGTAGCTCACCCCGTCGCTGGCGTTGGCCATGCGCTCTAGACCCAGATTCGATCCATCAGCGAGAATGGCGGCGAGGATCGCGTGCGGGTTGTCATGCTCCTTGCCGGACCGAAGATCGCGAAATGCGCTCAGGAACCCGGTGCGCTCGGCCACCTCGACCAGGAGTTCGGTGATCCGCACGCGCGGAAGCAAGGCGTCGAGCCTGCGATCGAGAGCCTCCGCCTCGGGTGGAGTGATCGCCGGCATGGGTTGCAGCTTGAGCCGGTCGCGTTCGAGCGCCACGCCCGCGAGCCTGTTCGCCTTGAGTTGCTTGGCGAAACGGCGCAGCCGCCAGTCGAGCGTCCTTGCCCGCTCCTCCAGATAGGCGGCCGCATCGGTCTGGAATGGCAGGCTGTCGGCCACCTTATCGGCATCGCGTCGACTCAGCAAATAGGTGTCGAAGCGGCGATAATTGCGGGTTCCTTCGACCCATATGTCGCCGGCGCGCAACCGATCGCGCAGCGTGGCCATGATGGCCGTCTCGTATCGCCGGCGATCGACCTGGCCACCTTCGGTGATGAGGCGCTTCCACTGCCGGTTGGCGAATGGGAGCGGAACGCCCTCGGGCAGGCTGCGGGCCTTGCGGGCATTGGTATCGCGGATGACCTCGATGGCCTTGACCAGTTGCGATCCGCTCCCCGATGCCTTGAACGTGAATGTATCGAGGAAAGCCGGGCTGAACCGCCGCAGCGTCGCATAGCGACCAGTCGCCGCGACAAGCGCATCTTCGCCCGCCAGCTCGGCCAGCGCATCGACCTGCGATTTGGCTGCGACCAGTCTGTGCCAGCCTACCGCTTCGTCGATCAGTTCGAGCGGATTACCGCCATGTTCGACCGCCTCTCCCAGCGCGGCGATCGTCGCGCCGAACAGCCGCATAAGTTCGCCGACCGAGCGGATGCTGTCCTGATAGCGCCTTTCCCGCCCGCGCCGCGCCCGTGTGAACAGGCTTCCGACAAGCCTGTCGAACATCTGGATCGCACCATCGGCGAGCCTGGCATCGAGGTCGATGACCGCCGCGATCAGCGTCGCGCGGCGCCTGTTAAGGCTATAATCGGAGAGCAGGAACGCCGGCGCAACGCCACCTTCGCGCATGAACTGCGCGAACCGGAAGTCGGGGATTTTCGCGCCGATCGCCGGGTCGATGCCGATTCCGCGCACATAGCGTAGCCGTTCCAGCAGCCCGTTGATGTTCGCCGTGGTGGGCGCTTCCTCGAAATTGCGCAGCCAGGCCAGCGGCGTCATGCCGAAGTCGCTGTTGTTGACGATCAGATCATCGATCCGCGCCAGTTCGGCATGACCCAGGCTTTCGACAATGAGCGCCGCCGCGGCTTTGCGGGCGCGTGCCCTGCCGGCGAGGCCCGCACGTTCGAGCGTGTCTGCCGATGGAAGAATGAAGCGTTCCTGCTTCAGCCCCTCCATCAATGCGCGGACAATAGGTTCGCCCCGATCGGTCCGCTCCGCAGCTCTTGCGGCGAGATCGAGCGCGAGCGGTATATCCCCTCGCCGAAAAGGGTGTAGCCCCAGATGCCGTGCCGCAATGTCGGCATGATCGTTACGTGTTTGCGCGCGCTGGCCATAGTCGGCGAACGCATCAACATCGACGAAGAGCTGGGCGGCGAGATAGTGAAGGACCGCATCGGGGACGTCGACGTCGGGCTGCAAACCGAAGCCGGGATGCCGCATAAGCGCGATCTGCGTTGCCAGACCGAGGCGGTTGGCAGGGCGATAGCGGCGACCGACCAGTTCGAGATCCTCGGCGGCAAGGGTATAGTGGCCGACGATCGCGGTTTCGTCATGGGGGATATCGAACAGGCGACGCCTTTCTTCTCCGGTCAATAATCGCCGCCGCGCCATCCTGCCTCCATCCCGAGTCGAGAGCGACAGGCTAGCGTCAATCTGGAGTATAGCCTAACCGGACGTCAGGATGCAGCGGCGGTTTCTGTCAGGATAGGGTTATGGCAAGCATTTATTGACGCATGTTCCGCCGTGTCATAGAATTCAACCTGACATTTTGACCGGAGGCGGCGATGAAAGGCCAGAGGATCGGTTACGTCCGGGTGAGCACATTCGATCAGAATGTCGATCGCCAGTTGGACGGGCAGTCGCTCGACCGGATTTTCACCGACAAGGCATCGGGCAAGGACATCAACCGCCCCGAACTCGATGCCATGCTCGCCTTCGCCCGCGAGGGTGACACCGTCGTGGTCCACAGCATGGATCGATTGGCGCGTAATCTCGACGATCTGCGCAAACTGGTTCAGTCCCTCACCAAAAGAGGCGTCCGGATCGAGTTCGTGAAGGAAAGCCTGGCCTTCTCGGGCGAGGATTCCCCGATGGCCAACCTGATGCTCTCGGTCATGGGTGCGTTCGCCGAATTCGAGCGCGCCCTGATCCGGGAGCGGCAGCGCGAAGGCATTGCGGTCGCCAGACAACGCGGTGCTTATCGCGGGCGGAAACGTTCCCTCTCCGACGAAATGGTCGCCGAGCTGCACCGCCGTGTTGATGACGGCGAGCGCAAGGCCGTCATCGCCCGTGACCTGGGGATCAGTCGCGAAACCCTCTACCAGTATCTCCGCGCTGCCACCTGAGCCGGTTTCACCCAGCCTCGCTCACCCTTAGGCTTGTCTGATTGATACGACCAATGTCACGTCTCTTGAATTGCTTGAATCATATCAATGAGGATTGGAGGTCTCCTTCGTCAAACGAATGGCAAGAGCGCGACCGATTGCCGCTGCGGCGACTGGCTGGACGGCGCTTGGCGGAAATGGTGCAACCGAACTAGCATTGATCTCGCAAAGCGCATAGGAGCCATCGCTGATGGCTTCACCAGGGCGAAATAGGAAGTCGGCGTCCCAAAGAAGCGGAAGATCGTGGTCGACGATCGACAGCAACCTTTGCATCTCTGGAATCCAGCGATCCTCCATCGCTTTCCGTAAGGCTGCGAAGCGCGTCACCTCCGGTCCGAACATGGCGCGGCCCATCGGCTGTGGGGTTGACGACGTTGTATCAATGGCCGTTGGCGTCATCAGCGCAGTGATCAGGTTGTGCCCAAAGCCAACCACTCGGTGCCCGCACACGTAGCAGCGGACCATGCCCTCGGACGACTGCGGCTGATAAGCCTGATCGATCAGCACGCCGCCGTCGTTTAGAAACGGCACCCACCTTTCCAAGCACTCGGCTAGGCCCTGTTGACATAGTGGATTCCCAGCGGGTGTGATCTCTGATTCAAGGCTTCCTTTTTGGAGGTGGCTTTGGGTCGAGGCGACGTGTCGGACGAGGAATGGGCGGTCATCGGGGCGCTGCTTCCACCGGAGCGCGGCCGCAAGGCGCGGCCGTCGCATGACAACCGGCGGTTCCTGAACGGAATGCTGCACGTTCTGCGGGTAGGCTGCCCGTGGCGCGACATGCACGAGCGCTATGGCAAGTGGAACTCGGTCTACGTCCGGTTCCGGCGCTGGGCCGAGCAAGGCGTCTGGGACGCGATGCTGACGACGTTGGTCGATCTGGGGCTTACCGACGACTGGCAGCACATGATCGACAGCACGACCGTCCGCGGCCATTCTCAGGCAGCGGGCGCTAAAGGGGGACCTGCAAGGAGGGCTTTGGTCGAAGCCGCGGCGGCTTTACGAGCAAGATCCACGCCCGCTGTGACGGTCAGGGACGCCCTCTTGGCTTCGTCCTGACCGGGGGCGAGGTCTCGGATTACCGTGCCGTGCCAGCGCTGCTCGACATGCCCGTGCCCAAGCCTGACGCCTTGCTCGCCGACAAGGGCTATGATGGCGACGCCGTCCGCGAAGAGCTGCTGTGGCGCGGCATCCTGCCGATCATCCCGCCCAAGGCGAACCGCCGTAAGCCGGCGGCTTGCGACTTCCGGCGCTATCGGGACCGCAACCAGGTCGAGCGGCTGTTCAACCGCCTCAAGCAATCCCGCCGGATCGCCACGCGCTACGACAAAACCGCAACGTCCTTCCTCGGCTTCCTATGCCTCGCTTCCGCAAAGCTGTGGCTCACCCACTATGTCAACAGGGCCTAGGCTGATGCGCTCCGATTTGCTTCCTTGGCGGGCCTCTTGAACTTTCACCGACGTTTTCAAAGCCGGAGCGTTTCCCGCTTCGTCTAGTTGGACACGCCATACATTCCTGCCGCCGTTGCCGTAGTTCGGCTTCAGCACGCGCGGGCCTGCGGCAAGATGTTCGGGGAAACGAGCGCGAAGGCCTTCAGCGTCCACGTATCGATCGACATCGCTGCCCCATTCCATGGATCGCGTTGTGTAGAGCACTTCCTTGACGCCGATTTTGGCGATCACGTCAGGATGCGCGCTGACGACAACGCCGCACCCCGCGACTTCGCGCAGCATTGGATCGAGCTGCGAGCGGTCGCCTGAAATGTCCAACGGATTCACCCAGACCAGCACTGCGTCGCACGACAGCAGCTCGTCCCGAATCTCGCGAACCGCCTCGTCCCTGTACAGTACAGGCCTTGCGGTCGCCCCGAGCGCCCGCAAGGCCTGCATTATCGGCCACTGCCGGGCTTCATGAAAGCGATGCGTCCACTCGGCTGCTTTCCCACGCCAAAGAAGAGCGATGTTCGGGCCGGATGTCATTGTTGCATCTCCCCATCGGACCTGTCCCCTTTGTGGTCGCGAACTCAGGTGTCGCGCAGCAGTGGGTGTTAAGCCACGGCGGTCGGGTTCAGCCGCCGCCGCGCAAAGCCGCGGCATAGCGCCGGTCGACCACTTCCCAGTCGATGTTGCGGAAGAAGGCGTCGACATATTTGGCGGCGGCGGTGCCGTAATCCATGTGGAAACTGTGCTCGTACATATCGAGCGCGAGCAGCGGCACGCCGGCAATCGCACCGTGCATATGATCCCACGCCCAATGGTTGTGCAGCGAGCGCGTGTGGAGATTGTAGACGAGCACGCACCAGCCCGATCCGCCGGCAAGGCTCATCCCGGTACGGCGGAAGTCGGCTTCCCAGCGGTCGAACGAGCCGAACGCCGCGCCCAGCGCGTCGCGGATGGAACCGGCTGCCTGGCCGTTGCCGCCGAGCCCGTCGAAATAGACCTCATGGAGCACGACCGAGCCGGTGCGGTGCAGCTCCTCGCGCTTCAATCCGCCATAGACCACCGGCGGCAGGTCCGTGTCAGCGAGCGCGGCGGCAAGTCGTGTCTCGATCATATTCAGGGCCTTGACCGAGCCCGCATAATTGTTCTCGTGGTGCGATGTGATCAGCCTTTCGGAGAGGCCGTGAAGCCTGGCGGGATTGAACCTGAGCGGCTTGACCTGATGATTTCCGGCAAAGGCGGGGACAGCCGCCGGCGCTGCGGCCGGCGTCTGCGCAGAGGCTTCGTTGATAGTCATGGCGGCGGCTCCGATGCCAAGAGTTGCGATTGCACTGCGTCGGGAAAGATGGTCGATCGTCACGCGTCACTCCTTCAGATGATCATTACATATGCGGCCCCGAGGACCGAGCAGACGCCGAGCACCGGCAGCATGCCGGCCTTGAACCGGAACATGGCGAGTATCGCACCCACCGCGAGCGCCAGCGCCGGCCAGTTGACGGACGTTAGGACTGGGAGATCGATGGTGCCGGCTGCGAACGGCACTTCGCGGACTTGCTCGAACAGAGTGTGGATACCAAACCAGACCGCCAGATTGAGGATCACGCCGACCACTGCGGCGGTGATCGCCGAAAGCGCGGCCGACAATGCGCGGTTGCCGCGCAGCCGCTCGATGAATGGCGCGCCGGCGAAGATCCACAGGAAGCATGGCAGGAAGGTAACCCAGGTGGTGAGGATTGCGCCGAAGGTCGCGGCGACGAGCGGCGGCAGCCCGGTCGCTTCGCGGAAGGCCGCGAGGAAGCCGACGAACTGCGTCACCATGATCAGCGGCCCGGGCGTGGTCTCGGCCATGCCGAGCCCGTCGAGCATCTCGCCGGGCTGGAGCCAGCCATAGGTCTCGACTGCCTCCTGCGCGACATAGGCGAGCACCGCATAGGCGCCGCCGAAGGTCACCACCGCCATCTGGCTGAAGAAGGTGGCGATGCGGCTGAACACGTCGTCGGGGCCGAACGCGAACAGCAGCGCTGCGACCGGCCCGAGCCAGAGCAGCAGCAGGACGCCGGAGATGCGCAGCGACCAAGAGAGGTTCGGCCGGGCATGGTCGGGAAGGCCCTCGCCAAGAGCGGTGTCGCGGTCGTGGATTATCTCAGCGCCGGCGGGACCATGTCCGCCGCCGCCCTTGAATGCGGCGTAACCAGCGCGGCCACCGAAGAAGCCGATCAGCGCGGCGGCAAGCACGATCAGCGGGAAGGGCACGTCGAGCACGAAGATCGCGACGAACGCCAGCGCGGCAAAACCGCGCATGACGTTGTTCTTCAAGGCACGCGAACCCACCCGGACCACCGCCTGTAGCACCACCGCCAGCACGGCGGCCTTCAATCCGAAGAACAATCCCTCGACCAGCGCCACTTCGCCGAGCAGCACATAGACATAGCTGAGCCCTAAAATCGCGAGGAAGCCGGGCAGCACGAATAGCGCGCCCGCGACCAGGCCGCCCTTGGTCTTATGGAGCAACCAGCCAATATAGACAGCTAGCTGTTGCGCTTCAGGGCCGGGCAGCAGCATGCAATAGTTGAGCGCGTGGAGGAACCGCTCCTCGCCGATCCAGCGCTTCTCCTCGACCAGGATGCGATGCATCACCGCTATCTGGCCCGCCGGTCCGCCGAAGCTGAGCAGCGCGACCCTGATCCAGACGCGCACCGCCTCGCCAAAGCTGATGCCGTGCTCGTGCAGCGTCTCGACTGCGATTTCAGCGCGTGCGCTGGCCTCCATCTTTAGTCCTCTTTTCGCCGGGTGAAGTGAGCATAGAATCCGTCGAGCGCGGTCGATCCGCGCGCGATCCGCTCCTCGTCGTCGTCGGTGCCGGCACAGATGCCGGCGATAAGCGCGCTCACTCCCGGAGTTTCCGGGCGCTCGAACCGAGCATCGGCAATATCAAGGTCGTGAACAATTTCGCCGAGCGCCCGCAGCGCGGGGTCGGTCTCGAGACCGGTGAGGAACACCAAGGTCTCGAAGGAGCAGCGGTCGCCTTCGTGGGTGAACTCAGCGTCCGCCATGTCGAACCTCAGTTCGTCAGGCTCCGGCACATATCCTTTGCCCTCGACGAACTTGAAGCTCGCCTCGGGGTCGATGAAGCGGCGAATGAGCCAGGCGGACGCGATGCGATCGACATGGACATGGCGGCGCGTCACCCAAACGCGGCGCTTTAGCTCCGCCGGGGTCAGCTCGGGCGCACCGGGGCCGCTCACATCGGGATGTTGGTGAGAGCGGCGGTCCGCCTCGGTGATGGCGGCCTGTGCCGCCTGCCGACCATGCGCACCGAAAAAGTCGATCGCGGCGACCTCGTTCAGGCGTTTGCGCAGGCGGCCCACATCCGCCGCCGCGACATACTCGCCCTCACACAGCGCGCGCGCCTCGCGTGCCAACTCCTCATAGTCGGCGTCACGCGCAGCGTCGAACACTCCGCGCAGCTCCGCATCGCCCATGCCGCCGACAAGGCGCGCTTCGAGGATCAGCGCCTCGCCGCCATTTTCGGTGATCTCGCGATGCAGTTCTTCGAACAGCGCGCGCGTGTCCTCGCGATTGGGGAGCGCATGGACGGCGTTCTTGAGCGGCGCGGCCCCGATCGCCTGCAAACGCCGCCAGACCTTCACCCGCAAATAGGCAGGCTTAGCCGGAAGCTGCGGGATCAGGAGCAACCAAGGGGAAGCTTGTGTGTTTGTCATAGTTGTATCGTCACTAGCCTACAAGTGTAAGGGTTGCATCACAAGCCTCATGAGCATAGGACTGCTTATCCCGAAGAAAGAAACCGGAGCGCAATGTCGCGGCTCGCCGGCGGCGCGCTCGCATGACGTGAGGCTTTCCGTGTCGAGTGCGCTGATGAAGGATCAATTATGCTGAAAAAGACCATCGCCTTGGGATTCGCCAGCCTCCTGCTGGCAAGCCCGGCATGGGCAGCGCCGGACTGGTCGGCTGTCGACCGGGCGATAGGACGAGCGGGGGCCGAACAGCCGGGGGGCGTTCACCGCTACAGCTTCCCGCGTTCGGACCTGAGCGTCACGCTGGATGGGGTGACGATCAAGCCCTCCCTCGCGCTCGGCTCTTGGGCGGCGTTTCAGCCGATGGGCGACGAGGCGATGGTGATGGGCGATCTCGTGCTGACTCACGACGAGGTGAACCCCGTTTTGAGCCGCCTGCTCGCAAGCGGTTTTACGATCACCGCGCTCCACAATCACCTGCTCCGCTCTTCGCCTGCGACCATGTACATGCACATTGCCGGCCACGGCGACCCGGTGAAGCTCGCGGCCGCGCTCCGGCAAGCGCTATCAGCCAGTCGGACCCCGCTCGCCGCGCCGCAATCGCCTTCGGCCAGCGCAGCCGCATCGCGGCTCGACCTCGATGTGGCCGCGCTCAACCGGTTGATGGGCGGTGAGGGCAAGACGGCCGGTGGCATCCTCCAATACAGCTTTCCGCGCGCCGAGCGGCTGATGGACGGCGATATGGAGACTCCGCCGACGATGGGCACGGCGACCGCGATCAACTTTCAGCCAACCGGGGACGGCCGAGCCGCCATCACCGGCGATTTCGTACTTGTCGCAAACGAGGTCGATCCGGTCCTGCGCGTGCTGCGGACGAACGGGATCGAGGTCACGGCGCTGCATAATCATATGCTAAACGACGAGCCGCGGCTGTTCTTCATGCACTTCTGGGCCAACGACGACGCAGCCAAGCTCGCCCGTGGGCTGCGCGCGGCGCTCGACAGGATGAACAATCAGAGGAGTTGAACTCGGACGACGGCTCATTGGGCCGTAACCGCCGCCCGCCCGACCCCACGGCCCTTATGCAGGAAGTGGAATGGAACATGGCTAGCAAACGAACTCTCACTGTTGTCGCAGGCGTGGGCGCGGCCGCGCTGGCGATCGCGGGCGTGGCGATCGCGCAAAACCACGAGGCGAACGAAAACCGGATAATCGGCAAGCACAGCGAACGAGACATCCCGCTTGCTCAGGTGCCCGAGGCCGCGATGAACGCGGCACGCGCGCAACTCGCGTCAATAAGCAAAGCGGAGCAAGTCACCCGAAAGGCGGACGGAAGCACGCTCTATGAAATCAAGGGCAAGAACAGCGACGGAAAGACGATCGAACTGTTCGTCACGCCCGAAGGCCAGGTGCTCGGCCGCGAATGATGGATCAGCACGGGGCGCCGGCCGTCGAGGGCCGTGCGCCCCTTCCGAAATGATACTGCGGAATAGGAGACGAAAATGCGGCCAAGGCGATGGATATTGTTATGCGCCGCTTTGGCCGCCCTGCCTGATAGTGCGATCGGCCAAACCGAACCCGCGTCGGCGACGGGCTCGGCGTTGTTCGTAAGCTGTCAAGCGAATGAGCCGCGATGCGGCGCTTACCTCCAAGGCGTGCTCGACATGATGATCGTCGCGCGAAAAGCGGAATGCCGCGCTCCACGCTATGACCGATCGGCGCTGCGCGCGGCATATTTACGCTGGGCGGAGCAGAATAGCTATTTTATGAGTGTTCATATGGTGGCCGGAGCTGAACGCTCGTTAGCGAAGGCTTGGCCATGTCAGTAGCATCGTACCCCGCGGCGTAGCCTGCCCGGCGGCTGCCTTGAGGGCAGGCGGAGCGTCCGCCTGGCGGTGAATTCCGCCAGCTCAACGATCCCATGTCGCGCCTCAAGCTCGCTAATTAGCCGATGTTCGCATTATGTCTGCCAAATCGTTGTCTGGCGCACAAACCTTGAGGTGACGCCTGGTGCGGGCTCCTGAGACCGCCATCCAGCCCAAAGCAGTTCTGACGCCAGTATCCGCTGAAGTGCCGGCGGCAGAGCCCACGATCTAATGATTAGAGAGCGCTGTCCATACTGGCAGCGCTCTCTAACGTCACCTCGATGAACTCTTCTCGATCCAATAAACCGGTAGGTGGCTCTGGGTTGCCTATTAATTACCGGTTTAGCGATTGAGCTGAGCCACCCCCGATGACCACAGGGGGCTAGAGTTCGCATCTGGCCGCTTCGTGCCTCTTCATAACGGACCTTGACGCAACTCCAAACCGTCACACAGATTGTTCCTTCGTCATAGATTATTTGAGGCATTATGGCTTTCTCAGCATTCCTGACCGATATCTCAGGTGAGAATGGTGTTTCACCAGATCGCCTGTCTGCAGCGTTGCGGATCACCAAGTCTGAGCTTGCTGCGACAGCTGGCCTGTCGCGCGATGCCCTCTCCAGGAAGTCCCGTCATGGCAACGTATCCACTCAGGCACGCCTCCGTGAGATGAGCGAGATTATCAATCGGGTGATTCCTTGGGCGGGCAGCCAACTGGCTGCCTATGCCTGGTATTGCTCGCAGCCATTGCCTTCACTAGCCGACGTAACCGCGGAGGAACTGGTCCGGCAGGGCAGGGCAGAACTCGTACGCGATTATCTCAATCGTATCGCGCAAGGCGGCTTTGCTTAATTCTGCCGTGTACATCGTTAGAAGGAGGTCTATCACGCACGCCGGCACCACGATCCAGCGGCCGCTCGCCGCCACCGTAATTTCTGCCTCTAATGAAGAATTCCTGAGCCTGAGAATGCTGGTTGATACACGCTCGAATGCGACGATGCTGCTTCAGGCAGCGGCTTCGCGCAAGGAAGTTCACTCGCAGCATCGACGTTGGCAAGGGCACACTACTTAACTGGGGGCATGGGCGCCAACGTCTTACTAGCCCTCTCGCGGTACTTCGCCTGAGCGTCGAGACATCGTGTCCATTTTTCCGGCGAGTGATGGCGCCTTGTGGGGCGTTTTATTAACTATGCCCTTCAAGGTGGGTTAAGCCTTCTTGCCGTCGCCCCGCTGCCGCGCCCAATATTGAAAGACCACCCCTCCACCCAAACCAAAAGGCTCCTGAGTTCGGTTTACCTAAGCGCGAGCATAACATCCGGGTCCGATCAAGATTGGGCGAAGGCTAGAAGCGCTTCGTAATCGTGGCCGTCAGCGGCCCTCAGCGCCGCGACATACTGAGCGCGTGTGTCTTCGACATCGACCAGATTGACGCTTCCCCAGGTAAACGGCGGCTGCCCGAGCTGCTCCGCCAATATATCGCCGATCAGCCGGGAGAACCGGCCATTGCCGTTTGGGAATGGATGAATCGCCACAATTCTGTGGCTGAAGCGAACTGCGATCTCGTCCGGCGTATAGGTGCTGTTTTCACGCCAGTAGCGCGCATCGTCAACCGCCTGCCGGACTTCCATTCCGATGCGGTAGGCATCCACCCCGATATTGCGCGGCGTGCGGCGATACTGCCCGGCCCAGCGCCACACATCGCCGAACATGCGGCGATGAAGCTCGCTTAGGAAATCAGAGTCGAGAACGTCGCGGCGACCGCTGTACGCCCAGCCCATGCCATCGCCGATATTGATCTGTTCTGCCTCGTTCAGTTCATACCGGAAGGTGATATAGGACGGTATCAGTTGCTCCCGCTCCTCGGCATCGAGCGGCGCGTTCACTTCATCATCTTCGAAAAGCGGATCACCGGTCACGCTTTTATTGCTCCCATAACCGACGCAGCGAACCTGTCAGATGCCGGTCGATGATACGCTGCTTCTCCTCATCGATATCGGCGCGCCGGAGCGCCTGATTCTCCAGCTTCATCGTATGATCCAGACGCGCCAGCTCGCGGTGCGCCTTCTCCTGAGCGCGATCCCGTAAAATGTCTTCGAGCGGCTTTACGGGCACGAAGGCGTAGACAAAGGTGCAGTTCATGGCCTCCGCCGCTGCGCGAAGTGTCTGGATGGTCGTGGCCCCCGTTACCTCGGCCTTTTCAATCGTTGGAACGCGGGAGCGCGACACGCCCATACGCGTCGCTAGCTGGCGTGTGCTCATCCCCAACGCTTCTCGGATCGCCTTCATCCAGCCGCGGGGTGGCGCAATCAGCTCCGCTTCGCGGAGCATGGCAAGGCGCTTATCCAGATGCTTTCTGGCAACGGCTTGCCGTCTATCGCTCATTTGTATGTATCCTGTCCGGCATCTCAGTGACATATATATATGAGCGTAACACGTTACAGCTCTCGCTTTGCAAGCGCTTTTTTGAATTCAGCAAATTAGCCTGACCGTTGAGATCGCGCGCGGTAGCGGACCGGGATCAGATGCGCGCGCCTCAAGGGTTTCATCGAAATGGCCCAAGTCGGGCCGGAAGCGGAAAGGCAGCTTTTATATCTTTGAGCGGATTAAGCGGACAGCGACTGCTGACCGAATCGCAAGCCGGTGCATTAGAGAATGGTCTGGAGAAACCCCTCTTGGCATAGACTTTTGCCGTCGTTGAAACGCCCCTGCAGGACAGCCAACACGGAGCCGAGAGCCACAAACTAAATCGGTTTACTATTTAGCGCGCCTTTCCTACCATCCGGAGATGGCGAGAGAAACCTTTACGATTGAGGGCGCAGGCGCGATTTCTCTTACAGCCGAGGCTGAGGGGGATGCCTACGCTAAACCCGTCCTTCTTGCGCACGGCGGCGGGCAGACACGGCGCGCGTGGAGAAGGGTGGTCAGCGAGCTGGCTCAAGCCGGCTTTCGCGCAATCGCCTTCGACATGCGCGGTCACGGAGACAGCGATTGGTCGCCATGCGGAGCTTATGAAATGCGCGACTTCGCGGCGGATCTGGTCGCTGCAGCGTCGCGCCTGGACCAGAAGCCAGCGCTGGTCGGCGCTTCACTGGGCGGGCTCGCTGGACTGATTGCCGCAGGGGAGCTTGCTCCAGGTAGCTTTGCTTCACTCACATTGGTCGACATTGCCCCGCGCATGGAGCCCAGCGGTGTGATGCGCGTGGTTGGTTTCATGGAAGAGCATGTCGATAGCGGCTTCGCCTCACCAGAGGAGGCGGCCGACGTGATCGCTCGCTACATGCCGCATCGTCCCAAGCGGGGCGCGAGCGATGGTCTGAAAAACTATCTGCGGCAGAAGTCGGATGGGCGCTTCTATTGGCACTGGGACCCGGTGTTTATCCGTAATATAATGGCGGCCAGACAAGGCGACCCAGACAACCAGGAACGTCAATCGGCAATGCTGAGCCAAGCTGCGGCGAAACTCACGCTTCCGCTTCACCTCATCCGAGGCGCCTCTAGCGATCTTGTTTCCGAAGAGGCCGTTTTGCATCTGCGGCAACTCGCCCCCCATGCAGAATACACGGACATCGCCGATGCCACGCATATGGTCGTGGGCGATGCGAACGACGCCTTTTCCGCCGCTATCGTCGATTTCCTAGGGCGCCATCACTCATCCGATACAACTCACCCACATGGGACGAGGGAGCTATGATCGATCGAGAGCGCTTGCAGGAAATGCTGCATATCGCGCCGTTTCACCGATGGCTTGGGCTGGAGATTGCGACATGCTCCGACCAGGGAATCGCGATCACCATGCCATGGCGCGAAGAGATCGTGTCGAACCCTATGATTGGGTCGGCGCATGGAGGGATCCTGGCTTCACTGGTCGACCTCACCGGGCTTTGTACTCTGCTCGCCGGGGGCGTCGCGGCGAGAGCGACGGCCGATCTGCATGTCGATTACCACCGTCCTGCAACCTCAGGACCTCTCACTTCTCACGGACAGATCGTGAAAATCGGGCGACAGATTTCGGTGGCGGAAACCCGGGTTCTCGAGCCCGACGGCAAGTTGGTCGCCAGCGGCAGGGGCGCCTACTTCTCGTCAACCGGATCAATTGATCAGCGCGGCGGGACTATTGATCTCGAACAGGCTCTTGCCACCCAAGGCCCAGCGACTTCTGCAGCGCAATCCACGACAGCGTAAGGGCGCCTTTTGCCCGGACGAGGTCTGCTGAGGCCTGCTGCTGTTCTCGCAGGGCCTGGTTGAGGTCAGCCTTCGAGATCGCTCCTGCGGCAAAACGTTGGCGGTTCAGGTCCGCCGCGCCGTCAGCCTGCTTCTTGATTTGCATACTGGCAGCGAGCGCAACACGCTGCTGGCCGAAGCGAGCCAAGGCACGTTCGGCGTCTTGCAGTGCCAGAAGCACCGTCTGCTGGTAATTGGCGACTGCTTCGTTGCGCGCCGCCCCGGCTTGGTCGATCGCAGCGTCTACCCTGCCGAAATCCAGAAAATTCCACTGGAGGCGCGGGATCGCGAGTGCGGAGAAATCGCCGACATCGACAACGTCGTCCAACGAGGATCCGCCGAGGCCCAGGATCCCCGTGAAGGACAATTTCGGGAACCGCGCCGCCTCGGCCACCCCGATCCGCGCCGTCGACGCGGCAAGAGACCGTTCGGCCGCCCTTATGTCAGGCCGACGCGCCACCAGGCTTGCCGGATCGCCGATCGCGACCTGCTCTGGCGGCATGGGAATGGAATGCGCAGTCGTGAGCGCTGCATCAACTGATCCCGGCACCTGTCCGGTCAGTATAGCGAGTGCATCAGACAGGACTGCGATATCCGCTTCAGCTTCGGCAAGTTGTGACTTGAGCATCTCCAGTTCGGCATTCGCGGTGCCTACCGGGAAAAGCGGCAATGCACCGCGCTGATAGCGTTGGTATGTCAGCGCCAGGATCTCTTCCTGCAACGAAATCTGCGCCTCAAATTGCTCTGCGCGGAATTGGGCCTCCCGCAAATTGACGTAGGTGCTGGCCACTTGGGCAGTCAACTGGACCTTTGCGTCCTCTGCATTGGCCACCGTTGCAGCAGCTTGGGCATTGCTGGCTTCAATGCGCCTGCGCGAGCCACCGGCGAACTCCAGCTCCCAGTTGGCGTTAAGGCCCACATTGAAAAAGCTGAGCGAGTCATCGGTTTCTGCGTCGGAATTGGTTTGCTCTGACGGGGGGGGCGCCCCGCCTTGAATGTCGAGACCAGGAAGCCGGCCCTGCACGGTGCTGGCCTGTGCCCCAAGCGATGGCATTCGACCCGCACGGTCTTGCCTGATGGATGCCCGTGCCTGGGCAATGCGCGCCTGCGCTGCGGCGAGCGAAGGGTTGCCGGACAGCGCAGCCTCCACCAGCCGCGTCAACTCGGGATCGCCGAGCAGCAGCCACCATTGAGCGACAACCGGATCAGATGCGCTCACATCACTGCCAGCGCGCACAAAGCGAGTGCCCGTGTCTGCTGACACAACTTCCGGGGGGCCTGCATAATCGGGCCCTGCCGTGCATCCAGCTAGCAAGGCGATAGTGATAATCGGAGGTAGCAAGTGGCGCATAATCTCGGGCTCAGTGCATCGAAAGGGAGACATTTTCCGGAAGCGGCTTGAGGAACAGAACAAGCGGGACCGTCGCGAGTGTGAGAAGTCCCATCACCAGAAAGACATCATTGTAGGTCATGATGAACGCTTCGCGCTGGAGAGTGCCGCCGAGTGCCGCCATCGCTCGTTCCATATCGCCCAAGCTTCGCGCCAGTCCGTCGAGATAGGTCTGCAGCGAAACGCTGTTCGCATTCAGCGTTTCTTCCATGCGCCTCGTATGGTGCCAAATTCGCTGGTCCTGGAACGAAGCGAGGGCCGAGAGGGCGAATGATCCGCCAAGATTGCGGGCCGCGTTGAAAATGCCCGAGGCATCGCCCGCGTCTTCCTTGGCCACCGACGCAACCGTTGCCTGATTCAGGAACATCATCGCAAGTATCATTCCGGCCCCGCGGATAAGCTGACTTTCAGTGAAGACAGCGCCGCCGGATTCGGCGGTCAGACTCGTGCTGACAAAGCAGCTGATCGCCATCAGCAGCATTCCGGTGCCGACGGCAATGCGGATGTCCACCTTGCGGATCATCAGGGGCAGAACCGGCATCAGGAGAAAGGCCGGGACACCCATCCAGAAGATGACCAGTCCCGTCTGAAAAGCATTATAGTCAGAGATGATCGCCAGAAACTGCGGAATGACATAGGTCGAACCATACATCACCATGCCCAGGGCGAGCGCCATGATCGCGACGCTGGCGAACTGTCGATTGAACAGGAGCTGCAACTTCAAGACTGGCTTGCGTGCCTTCACCTGTCCGTAAATCAAACAGGCAAAGCCGATAATGGTCACCACCGTTAGCCAGCGAATGAGTGAGGACTCGAACCATTCCTCACGGTGCCCTTCCTCGAGTACAACAGTCAGACCGCCCAGTCCGAGGATCAGCCCGAGAATGCCAGCCCAATCGGCGTCCGTGAGATATTCCCACTTGGGCTTCTCGTGAGGCAGCCCGATAAACAGCAAGAGCAGCAGGATTGCGCAGACTGGCACATTGACGAAAAAGGCATAGTGCCAGCTCAGGTTCTCGGTCAGCCAGCCGCCGATCAATGGCCCCATCACGGGGCCAAGAACCACAGTCATGCCGAACAGGGCCATTCCGATTGGCTGTTGGTGCGGCGGTAATCGTTTAGCCACAATAGTCATTGCGGT
Source organism: Pacificimonas flava (assembly GCF_000342165.1). Lineage (GTDB taxonomy): Bacteria > Pseudomonadota > Alphaproteobacteria > Sphingomonadales > Sphingomonadaceae > Pacificimonas > Pacificimonas flava. The sequence continues at coordinate 813 of NZ_AMRV01000015.1, read as the reverse complement.
CGGAATGAGGACTCCGCCCGTGAATCCCTGACCCGTTCGGCCGATGATCATGGTCGTAAGGTCGGTTGCAATCCCGCATAGCACCGAAAATGCGGTGAACGCGCTAACCGCGATGATGAGGAGGGTTCGCAGACCGAACAGCCGTTCGAGCCAAGCGCTCAGCGGAATGACGACGATTTCAGCAACGAGAAATGACGTAGCAATCCAGGTGCCTTCGGCGCCTGTGGCACCGATCTCGCCCTGAATGACGGGGAGTGCGGAATTGACGATTGATATGTCCAGCGTCGCGAGCATGGCGCCAAGCGCGCCCGCGGCCACAGCGACCCAGGCAGTCACGTCTGCGTTCTTTCGGCCCCCGGCCGGCCCGATCGAAGTGTCCTGCGCTGCCAGTATCTCGGTCATTGAGTCCGACTCGAGATCTCTTCCAATTCGCCGGCAGCATTCCGGGTGTCGACCGTAGCCACTACCGACATGCCGGGAACGAGCAGACGCCGCACTTCAGGGGGAGCATCGATACCGATGCGGACGGGTATCCGTTGAACGATCTTGGTAAAGTTGCCGGTGGCATTTTCGGGGGGGAGGATGGAAAATTCCGCGCCCGTTCCCGGCGATATGCTGACCACTCGTCCCGCGATCTCAAGGTCGGGTAGGGCGTCAACTTCGAGCCTGACGCTTTGGCCGGCCCGGATCAGGCCGACCTGCGTTTCCTTGAAGTTTGCCGTCACGTAGATCGCCCTCACCGGAACCACCGTCATCAAACGTTGACCCGGTTGCACGAACTGGCCCACCCTCACCGAGAGATCGCCGACGCGT
>NZ_AMRV01000014.1 GCF_000342165.1 Pacificimonas flava | reverse complement strand
TATGGTCATCGTCAGCATCGGGCCCCAGCTTCGAGACGAAGATCGGCGAAGGTCTCGCCGCGATCGAGATTTGCTTTGACCACATTGCTGGCCGATGAATCAAAGATCCGTTTCCCTGTTTGGGCGTGATCCGGCCGGCGAGAAGATCGAGAAATGCGCGGGCGGAGAACTTGATCTCCGACTTTTCGCCCTTTCGCCAAGAGACATTAGTGCTCAAATATCTTCTCTTCGCGGTAGGCGCGAAGACAGATTGCTCGTGCAGCTGTCTACTTTGATACCCTCCGCGCTGAAGTCGGGGCAAGGTCGCAGCGAGACGCTCGAACGCGGCAGGGTCGATTTCGACGCCCGGACGGCAGCATAGTCCGATCTTCTACCCGATCGTATCGCGGTAGCCCATTGGGCCTGAGCTTCCTCGGTTCGGCGTGACAATCGCGACGGCATCGATGCCGGGGTCGGCTTCCGAAGACAGCTTGCGCGACCCATTGCGCATGCCTCCATCCGCCGGCAGCACCGCGTTGGACAGGGCGGTAATCTCGATGAATGTTTCGTGCCCCTGAGAGAGTTAGTCGGAGAACAGATCGGGCAGGCGCTTGTCACTATACCACTCGGGCTCGATCTCAGCGGGCCCGAGCTGGGCAATCGCCCAAGTAAAGCCGAGCTTCATTTCGGCGGGTAAGGCTTGCTTGATCTCTTTACTCTCTATGCGTTGGACCAGACATCGAGATTGTTCCTGGTCCAGGCCAACCTAATGGAAGAGTGCAGCGAACAGGTTTACGCATAGGAGACGACGTAACCACGCAGGCGGGTGCGCTCGGACCGGTGTCAGTCATCATCAACGCGTACGAGCGTTACACGGTCTGAAGGGAAGCGCAGCACGGAAGCAAAACCTTGGGCCGACCGTTGAAATTCCAGGATGCCGCCGAACGGTGCTATTGCCGCTTCCACAATGGACAGGCCGAGCCCCGTGCCGCCGCGGGCATCGCCGCGCCCACGTTCGAAACGCCGACGTATCCGCGGCAGGTCCATGTCTGCAACCCCAGCGCCGAAATCCACGACGCTGAGCGTGACATCACCCCCTAAAGCGCATTTGATCTGGACTGGCCCTTTGTCGCCATGCCGGAGGGCGTTCTCAACCAAATTACCGAGCGCCAGTATCAGAGCCTCGCGGTCGATCTCGATCATCACGTTGCTCAATGCGCAACATGATTGGATCGGACGGCCGGCATTTTGGGCCAGCGTACCATACTCACGTTCTATCTCACCCACCACGTCGGCCAAAAAAGCGAAAGACTGATGCCTTACTTCGGCTTCCCGTTCCTCCTGCCGGGCAAGATCCAGAAGCTGCCGTACCAAGCGACTGGTGCGATTGACCGAGCATTCGATTCTTTCCAGCGCATGATTTCGCATCTTGGCGTTTGAGGCCCGGCGAGCGACTTCGGCCTGGGTCTTCAGACCTGCCAGAGGCGTCTGCAGCTCGTGCGCAGCGTTGGCGACGAAATCTCGTTCCGCCTGTCGCGCCGCTTCCAGCCGCGCCAGCAGCCCATCCATCGCTCGCACCATCGGGGTAAGTTCTTCTGGCACAGGCTGCACGGCGAGCGGAGCCAAAGTGCCGGGCGAACGGGCGTCAAGTGCTCTCGTGATGCGTCCCAGCGGTGCTAGCCCGCCGCGCACCCCCAGCCATAAAAAAATCGCCAGAATGGCGAGCCCGATCGCCGCTGGCAGCAACAGTCCCATCATCAAGTCGCGCACTAGGTGGCGGCGGACTTCAAGATTATCCCCCACCATCACGCGGATCCCGCGCGCCTTATCGACAAGGGTGTATACGCGCCACAATTGCTCACCGATTTGTCGTTCGGAAAAGCCGGCTGATCCGCCGCCCAGCGGCGCATTTGGAGCACCCGCTGATTGCCCTACCAGGGTGCCGTCTAGTGACCAAATCTGGCAGGACAATTGCCGCGAATAGGGTGCCGGCCCCGGCCGCCGGACCGGACCGCTCGGGGGAACATCTAGTGCTGCAACCATGCGCGCGGCTTCCACCAGTCGGCGATCAAGCACCCGTTCGACCTCGGAGCGAGTTGAAAACGCCGTCCAAGCAGCTGCGCCGGCCCAGACCAGCATCGTAACTCCGGCCACGAGCGCGAACAGACGAAAGCGCAGCGACTTCACGACCTGTTCCTCACAACGGCGATACGATAGCCTTCGCCGCGCACCGTTTCGATCCGCGTGCGCCCCAGCTTGACGCGAAGTTTGTGAATATGCACTTCTATGGCGTTGCTCTCGACCTCTTCCTGCCAGCCATAGATGCGGTCTTCCAGCTGGCTCCGTGATAAAACATGGCCGGGCCGTTCGGCGAGAGCGTGAAGAATGGCGAATTCCCGCCTCGACACCGCCACCTCCGCGCCATCCAAAGCGACGCTGCGACGTGCTTCGCTAATGGTCAACGCGCCCAGCTGCAGATCGCCGCTGGCCCGACCGCTGGCCCGGCGGAGGATGGCGCGCAGCCGGGCTGACAGCTCCGTGAGGTCGAAGGGTTTGCCGAGATAATCGTCGGCCCCGAGATCCAGCCCATTTACGCGGTCGCTGACCATGTTGCGTGCGGTCAGCAGCAGCACCGGCACTTCCATGCCACGTCTGCGCCATTCCGCCAGCAGATCCAGCCCGAAGCCATCGGGCAGGCCGATGTCGAGCACGATGCCGGCATGATCGCCGGTATTTGCTGCGCGCGCATCTGCTAGCGTAGCAACCGCGTCCACTTGAAAGCCGTCGAGACCGAGCCCCGCCACGATGCCATCGCTCAGCACCTCATCATCCTCGACCAGCAAAATTCGCATCGCGGTTCCTTTCCCGCGCCACCTTATCGCTGGCTTATGGCAGCGATAAGCCTGCCTTAAGCTTGGCGGCAGAGAACCTGCGCAATGGACGGTATTTTGCAGATCGGCCCCCTCGCCATAGCGACCGACCGCGCATTGACGGTGAGTGCCATCTGGGCGTTCGTGGCCATTGCCGGGATTATCGCCACACGCATCGACAGCGGCGCGGCACGTGCGAGTTGGATTACCGTGTTGATCGGCGTGGTGGCGGCGCGGGTCGGCTATATCCTTGCCAATTTGGATGCCTTCTTGGTCGATCCGTGGAGCATGCTCGCGATCTGGCAGGGCGGCTTTTCACCTTGGCCGGGGCTGGTGGCCGCAGCGATCACGATCATCATGATGCTGGGTCGCAAGCCCGTTGGCATGACGATGCTGGCTACGCTGTCGATCATCGCGCTGGCTCATGCCGGGGCAGCAGGCTTGCTGGCGCCTGACCGCCGCCCCATGCCGCAACTCGCTCTTGCCAACCTTCAAGGCACGAAAACCAAACTTGGCGCGGCGGGAGAACCGATGGTGGTCAATTTGTGGGCCACGTGGTGCCCGCCCTGCCGCCGGGAAATGCCGATGCTGATCGAGGTGGCGCACGAAGCCGAAATTCCTGTGCTGCTCGCCAATCAAGGGGAGGACCAAGAGACAATTCGCGCCTTCCTGATGCAGCAGGGCTTGGCCGGCAACTCCATCCTGGCCGACCCAGACGCCACGCTAGGCCAGGCAATAGCCTCGCCAGCGCTCCCTACTACTCTGTTTGTCAACCCGGCGGGCGACATCGTCGACATCCATGCCGGTGAAATTTCCCGCGCTGCACTCACCTCCGCCATTCGCGATCTGCATAGGAGCCAATGAAATGAAGAAACTCCCCATATTTGCGGGTATCGGCATGGCTGCCTTGCTGGCTGGCGGCTTGGCGGTGTGGAGCGGTCAAAACGATCCGGTGCAGGCTCAATCATCCTCCGGCGACACCTCTGATGAAAAGGCGCTGCGCGTCCGCTTCCAGATCCAGAACGATCCCGTTGCGCCCACAATTGCACCGCAAAACTATGACGTCACCGTGGTGGTCTTCGCCGATTACCAGTGCCCGTTCTGCCGTAAGCTGCATCCCACACTGGAATCGCTGATGGCCAAAGACCCAAAGGTGAAGCTGGTCTATCGTGACTGGCCAGTCTTCGGCGCGGCATCGGAGGAGGCCGCGCGCGCGGGCATCGCCTCCACATGGCAAGGCAAGCATGCAGAATTCAACGATGCGCTGATGACAATATCCGGTCGTGTCAATTCGCAAAGCATTCGCGCCGCCGCCGACAAGGCCGGCGTGGACTGGGCGCAATTGCAGTCCGACCTTACCACGCATGAGGAGGAGATTGACGGCGCGCTGCGCCGCAATGCCCAATATGCAGCCATGCTGAGCCTTCAGGGAACGCCGGGTTTGCTGGTTGGCCCCTATCTGATCCCCGGCGCTATCGACACAGACGGCCTGCATGAGGCGGTTGCCATGGCCCGCACCGATCCCGAAGGGGTGGGCGTGCAATGACCGCACAACTTCGCGCGTTGTCGAGCCGGGCTTTCCTTGGCCGCTGTGGTGCAGCTCTCCTGATCTTGCTGGCGGCGCTGCCGGGTGTGATCTCCGCCCCGGCCGCCGCGCAGGCTGCGCATATCGATGCATCGATCCATGCCGAAAGCGCAGCGCCCCGGCCCGGTACGACGACGCGCATCGCCATCCGCATGGCGCCCGAATCCGGTTGGCATGGCTATTGGAGCAATCCGGGCGATAGCGGCCTTCCGGCAGAGGCCGACTGGACGCTGCCCAACGGTGTAGAGGTCGGCGCGCTGCGCCATCCCGCGCCCGCGCTGCTCGAACTGGCGGGTCTGGCGAGCTATGTCCACAAGGGCGCCTACACGCTGCTGGCCGACCTGACCCTGGATGACGATATCGCACCGGGCGCGGCCCTGCCGCTGCGCGTTGATATGTCCTGGCTCGCCTGTTCCGACACGCTGTGCGTGCCTGAGCGTGCATCTCTCGCCCTGCAACTGACGGCGGGCGATGGCAGCGCCGATTCCGCCAGCGCCAGCCTGTTTCACGCCGCCGAAGCGGCCTTGCCCCAGGCCGGCGCTGCGCAAGCCGATGTGGCACGGGACGGGCCGGACTGGCGCTTCACCGTCACGGGCGTCCGCGATGTCACCGCATCGTCCGCCCGGCTGTATCCTGCCGAAGATGGCTGGTTCACTGCGTCTTCCCCCCAGCACATCGCGCGGACCGATGATGGATGGCAAATCACCGTCTTGCATCCGCCGATTCCGCGCCGGGCCCCTTTCGCGGCGTCTTTGCCGATGGCCGCCGCAGCTATGCCCTTGCCGCCGGTGGATCCCCTCCGTCCATCCCGGTGGCCGATGCCGAGACGCCCCCGTCGCCTGCGGCAGACTCCTCCGCAGCGGCCACCCTCAAGGCCGTTGCGGAGCCTTTATCTTCCGCGCCGCTTTCATCAGCCGCTGGCGACGATACCGGCGCGATATGGGTGGCGCTCACCGGTGCGATATTGGGCGGGTTGCTGCTCAATCTGATGCCCTGTGTCTTCCCGATCCTGTCGCTGAAGGCCTTGAGCCTTGTAAAGTCCGGTGCAGACAGTCGCTCGGCACGGGTGGAGGGCGTGGCCTATTTCGCCGGCAGCGTGGCGACGACCACGGCGCTGGGCGCCATGTTGGTCGCGGCTCGCGCGCTGGGCCACGATATCGGTTGGTCCTTCCAGCTTCAGAACCCTAGCATCATCCTGCTGCTGATGCTGTTATCGCTGGCCATCGCGCTCAATCTGGCGGGCCTGTTCGAACTGCGCGGCCCGTCCCTATCGGGCGCCTGGCTGGCGAAGCGGGGCGGTGCTGGTGCCTTCGGCACCGGCGCGCTGGCGGCCCTGATCGCCACGCCTTGCAGCGGCCCCTTTATGGGCGTGGCGCTGGGTGCGGCGCTGGTGCTGCCGGCCCCGGCCGCGCTTGCCGTCTTTGCCGGTCTGGGCTTCGGCATGGCGCTGCCCTTCCTGCTGATTGCTTTCGTACCGCGCATCCAGTGCTGGCTGCCCAAACCCGGCGCATGGATGGATACGTTCCGCCGCATCCTTGCGGTTCCCATGCTGCTGACCGCCATTGGCCTCGCTTGGGTGCTGGGGCGGCAGAGCGGCGTGGACGGGCTGTCGCTAGGCCTGTTGCTGGCGGCGCTGGCCGGACTGGGCCTATGGTGGGTCGGCAAGCGGCAAGGCGGCGAATCGCGTACAGCCTTCGCCATCGCGCCGGTTGCAGCGGCCGTACTGCTGGCGGTGACCATCGACCTGCCGCCCCCTGCCGCTGCCGCGAGTGAAGCGGATGCGGGCACGGAACCTTTCAGCGCGGCGCGGCTGGCGGAACTGCGCGCGGAAGGCACCCCTGTCTTCGTCGACTTAACGGCGGATTGGTGCCTGGTCTGTCAGGTGAACGAGCGGGTCGCAATCGACCGGGCGGATACACAGGCGGCGTTCGCCGATGGGGGCGTGGTCACGCTGGTGGGCGACTGGACGCGCGGCGACCCCGCGATCACCCGCTTTCTCGAAAGCCGTGGCCGCAATTCTATACCCTATTACCTGTTTGCTCCGGCAGAAGAGCCTATCAAGGAATTGCCGCAAGTGCTCAGCAGCGAGATCTTGGTAGAAGAGGCCACCGGGCCCGAAGGAGACACAGCATGACCAATCGCATCGGTCTTGCAGCCGGCATGGCAATGGCAACACTACTCGCATCCATGCCGGCGGCGGCGCAGGATGCACGGCATCCGGCAATTGCCGAATATGGCGCGATCTCCCCGCTCGACAACACCGCCAATCGGCCCGCGCCGGATGACGACATGCGGGTGCTGTTCGAAATCTCCGCCGATGGCAAAGGCCCCGGCGGCGCCAATAGCAGTCTCGAAAAGGTGGCGCGCTATCTCAACCTGCTGGCTTCGGCTGGGAACACTCCTGAGGCGGGTGACGTGAAGGTGATCATCCATGGTCCGGCGACGCCGCTGGTGCTGGCCGATCCCGCCTATCGCGAGCGGTTCGGCTCCGCCAATCCCAACACCGGAATGATCGCGGCACTGCAAGGCGCCGGGGTCGACATTCACGTTTGCGGCCAAGCCCTTGCCGGGAATGACATCGTGCCGGATGCCGTGAACCCGGCGGTCACGGTCGACCTGTCCGCGATAACGACCCTGGTATTGCTGCAACGGCAGGGGTGGCCCGTCATTTCGGACTGATAGCGGGTGTCAGGTCAGCTTGGCGAAATTGGCAGCGGCGGGGGAAACGAGCCGCGTCCTCGGCGCGGCGGGGGGCGGCAGGTCGATTAGACCTGCTATCGCCTCGGACAGGCGCTTGAGTTGTTCTTGCCGGAGCCGGTAGAACACCAGCTTGGCCTCCCTGCGAGTTTCGACGAGGCCGGCATTGCGCAGAACGGCGAGCTGCTGGGACAGCGACGGCTGTCCTATCCCCGTCGCGTCCTCGATCTCACCCACATTTCTTTCGCCACGAACAAGCGCCCGGAGAATATCGAAGCGCATCGGATGCGCCAGCGCCTTCAGCTCCTCTATCGGAGGCGTATCGCTCACTGGCCTTTCTCCATGTCGGCTTCCTGTAGAAACCAGGAGGAGGCATCGTCGGCAGCATAGATTGCGTCCAGATCGAAACTCACCGGATGCAGCAACCGATCCCCAACCTGCCAGTTGGCCGGGGCGAGTTCCCCGCTCTGGTCAACGGCCTGCAGAGCGTCGAGCGTGCGCAGCATCTCCGGGATCGATCGTCCCACATTGGCCGGATAGCAGGTCATCGCACGAATGATGCCTTCGGGATCGATGAAAAAGGTGGTGCGCACGGTCGCGCTGTCGCTGTCCTGCGATGAGACCATGCCATAGGCGCGGCCTATCACCAGCGTGGGATCTTCCAGAATGGGGAAGCGGACCTCAAGATCGAACCGATCCCGTATCAGCCGCAACCAGGCGAAGTGCGAAAACAGACTGTCCACGGACAGCGCCATCAGAGCGCAATCGCGTTTGGCGAATTCGGTGCTCCGCTTGGCAAGTTCGACGAATTCGGTCGTGCAGACCGGCGTGAAGTCCGCCGGATGGGAAAACAGGATCAACCATTGTCCGCGATAGCTGGCCAGATCGACCGGGCCGGTCGTGCTGCGGGCAGAGAAATTGGGCGCAGCATCGCCGATGCGCAGCCCTGCGCAGGGCGGGCCGATGGGGGAGGTTGCTTCCATAAGGCCCTACCTAGCACTTGACATCGCAACAGCAAGACACATACTGACTTTATGAAATTGATAATGGAGCCTCATTGTGGCTGATGAAGCGATCCAAGCGGCTGCGGAACAGATCGAACGCGCACAGACCGACAAGGCCTTGCGCCCCTCAATTGCTGGCTTTTTCGACGAATCAACCAACACGGTCAGCTATGTCATCCACGATCCGGCGACGTGCGAGGCGGCCATCATAGATTCGGTTCTGGACTACGAATCGGCTTCCGGGCGCACCTCGAACAGCTCGGCAAATCGCATTATCGAATACGTCACTTCGAAAAATATGAAAGTGACATGGCTGATTGAGACGCATGCCCATGCCGATCACATTTCTGCCGCGCCCTACCTGCAGCAGAAACTGGGCGGCAAGCTCGCGATCGGTCGCGGGATCATCAAGGTGCAGGACGTGTTCGGCAAGCTGTTCAACGCCGGCACCGATTTTGAGCGGGACGGATCGCAGTTCGACCGGCTTTTCGATGACGGCGAACGGTTCAGCCTCGGGACGATCGAAGGCATCGCGCTGCACGTCCCCGGCCATACGCCGGCCGACATGGCATTCATCATCGGCGATGCCGCCTTTGTTGGCGACACCATCTTCATGCCGGATTTCGGCACGGCGCGGGCGGACTTTCCCGGCGGGGATGCCCGGCAGCTATTCCGTTCGATCCGCCGCCTGCTGTCCCTGCCCGACGAAACCCGCCTGTTCCTGTGCCACGATTACAAGGCGCCCGGCCGCGACGAGTTTGCCTGGGAATCCACCGTCAGGCAGCAGCGCGAGAACAACGTGCATGTGAAGGACGGCGTTTCGGAGCACGACTTCGTCGAGATGCGCACCAGCCGCGACAAGACGCTGTCCATGCCGAAGCTCATCATGCCCAGCGTCCAGATCAATATTCGCGGCGGGCGGTTGCCCGATCCGGAAGATAATGGCGTTAGCTATATCAAGATTCCGGTGAACGCGGTCTGATGCTGCCGGGTTTCCCCTCTGCCCAGCCTGTGGAAGGCTTCGTTGGCGGGCTGATGATCGGCCTTGCCGCTGCTATCATGCTGCTCGGCGTCGGCAGAATTGCCGGCGTATCGGGCATGGCCGCCCGCGCTACCGGGATCGAACGTGACGGTGCGCCATGGCCCATCGCCGCCCTGTTCATAGCCGGGTTGATCGTGGGCACTGCGCTGTTCGCGTTTATCGCCGGGCCGATAGAGGCGCAATTTCCCCCCGGCTTTGCATGGCTGATCGCAGGCGGCTTGCTGGTCGGCATCGGCACCCGTCTCGGCAGCGGTTGCACCAGCGGTCACGGCGTTTGTGGTCTGTCGCGGCTCAGCCCGCGTTCCATGGTCGCGACGGCGACTTTCATGATCCCCGCGATACTGACGGTGGCAGCGGTGAATGCGGCAGGGGGCGCATGGTGATGCGCGCTTTTCTCGCCCTGTTGTCCGGGCTGCTGTTCGGCGGCGGTCTTGCCTTGTCGGGCATGATGAACCCTTCGCGCGTGCGCGGTTTCCTCGACATTCTCGGCGCCTGGGATCCGACGCTAGCTTTCGTGATGGGCAGTGCGGTGCTGGTGATGGCCATCGCCTGGCGGATCCGGGCCCACATGCACCGCCCGGCAATGGCGGCGGAATTCTACCTGCCGGGTACGCGCCGGATCGATGCCCGGCTGGTGGCCGGCGCGGCCCTGTTCGGGATCGGCTGGGGACTCGCCGGTCTTTGCCCGGGGCCGGCCATCGGCTCGCTGGCAAATGCCGCCATGCCTGCAGCCACCTTCATCGCGGCCATGCTGGCGGGAATGGCGATCTTCAAACTGGTCGACCGAAAAACCGGCCAATCCTGAAAGGACAGCACAATGGACATCCGCAAGATCGACAACGCCCTATCAGTCACGGGCCAGATTCAGCCCAATGATGTGGAGGAAATCGCCGCACGCGGTTTCCGCGCCATCATCGGCAACAGGCCGGACGGCGAGGAGCCGTCGCAGCCCGAATGGCGCGCCATCGCCGCCGCTGCCGAGGCGCAGGGCCTTCAGGCGCGGCATATTCCGGTCGGCGGCGCCCAAACCGTGGAAAGCCAGACACCGGCATTTGCCAAGGCTCTTGCCGAGTTGCCCAAACCCGCTCTCGCATTCTGCCGCACCGGCAACCGCTCCGCCCAATTGCACGATCGGGCATCCGCCACCGCTCAGCCCAGCGGTCGCCGCCGTCACCGGGTGGTGATTGCGGGCGGCGGTTCGGGCGGTCTGGCGGCGGCCGCCTCCCTGCTGAAGCGGCGGCGCAATCTCGACATCGCGGTGATCGAACCGAGCGAGCAGCATTATTATCAGCCCGGCTGGACGATGGTGGGCGGCGGCGTTTTTCGCGCGGAGAAAACCGCCCAGCGGGAAGCCGATGTCATGCCCGATGGCGTCACCTGGATCCGCTCTGCTGTGGCCGGCTTCGACCCGGATGCGCAGACTGTGGAGCTCGATGACGGCAGCCGCGTCTCCTACGACCTGCTGATCGTTGCCATGGGCAACCGCCTTGCCTGGGAAGAGGTGGAAGGACTGGAAGATACGCTCGGCCGCAACGGGGTCACCTCCAATTACCGTTACGACCTGGCCCCTTATACCTGGCAGCTGGTGCAGCAATTGCGCAGCGGCCGGGCGATTTTCACGCAGCCTGCCATGCCGATCAAATGCGCCGGCGCACCGCAAAAGGCGATGTATCTTTCCTGCAGCGAGTGGGAGGAGCAGGACACGCTCGGCAATATCGATGTCCAGTTCCACAATCAGGGCGGCGCCATTTTCGGCGTGCAGGAATATGTGCCCGCCCTGATGGATACCGTGCGCCGCTATGGCATCGGCCTCAATTTCGGTTCCAATCTCATCCGCGTGGACGGCGAAGCGAAAAAGGCTTGGTTCGCGACCGAGGACGGCGAGATCGAACGCGATTTCGACATGCTGCACGTCTGCCCGCCGCAGAAGGGCAATGCCGTGGTCGCCGGCAGCGCGCTGGCGAATGACGCCGGCTATGCCGAGGTCGATCAACAGACGCTGCGCCACACGCGCTATCCCGATGTGTTCGCGCTAGGGGATTGCGGCAGCACGCCCAATGCCAAGACCATGGCCGCGGCGCGCAAGCAGGCGCCAGTGGTGGCCGTCAACGCTCTCAACGTGCTGGATGGCAAGGAACCGGGGGCCGCCTATGACGGCTATGGCAGCTGCCCGCTAACGGTCGAAAACGGCAAGATCGTGCTCGCGGAATTCCTTTACGGCGGCAAGGTCGCGCCCAGCTTTCCCGCCTGGCTGAATGACGGGACGAAGCCCAGCAGGCTGGCCTGGCACCTGAAGGCAGACATGCTGCCTTTTATCTATTGGCACGGCATGCTGAAGGGGCGCGAATGGCTCGCCGCGCCGGCCGATCTTTCGGCGGCCTGATGCCGTGACGCTCGACATCCTCCATCTGGCGCTGGGCGCCATCTCCGGCGGGCTGGTGGGTTTCACGCTCGGTCTCGTCGGCGGTGGGGGCTCGATCCTTGCCGTGCCGTTGATGGTTTACCTCGTCGGCGTGCCGAGTCCGCATGTCGCGATCGGCACCAGCGCGCTGGCCGTGGCGGTCAACGCCGCGACCGGCCTGATGCAACATGCCCGCCAACACACGGTGAAGTGGCGTTGCGGGGGAATGTATGCCGCTGCCGGGATTGCGGGTGCCCTTGGCGGATCGACCATCGGCAAGAACTTCGATGGGCAGAAGCTGCTGTTCCTCTTCGCCATCCTGATGGTAATCGTGGGCGTTCTGATGCTCCGTTCGCGCAACGCCCTGGGCACGCCGGGGGCGCAATGCAGCCGCGAAAACGCGCCCAAGGTGCTGACCTTTGGCCTCGGCACCGGGGTGTTCAGCGGGTTCTTCGGGATCGGGGGCGGTTTCCTGATCGTGCCCGGCCTCATCGCTTCGACGGACATGGCGATGATCAATGCGGTCGGCACCAGCCTGGTCGCGGTCACCGCCTTTGGCCTCACCACGGCGGCCAATTACGCCTTTTCCGGTCTGGTGGATTGGGTGCTGGCGGCCACCTTCATAGCTGGCGGCGTGGGCGGCGGGTTCTTCGGCACGTCGCTAGCGAAGCGCCTTTCAGGCGGCAGCGCGCTCAAGACCGTGTTCGCCATCCTCATCTTTGTCGTCGCCGGTTACATGCTCTGGCAAAGCGGCCAGCATTTGTGACGACCGGCCCTCACAAGGGAGAGACTGATGTTACTGGAAAAAATAAAGACGCCGGGCCTGTCCCACCTTTCCTATCTGGTGGGGGCGGGCGGCCAAGCGGCGGTAATCGACCCTCGCCGCGATTGCGGCATCTATGTGGAGAAGGCCCGGGCCGCCGGACTGGAAATTACCCATATCTTCGAAACCCATCGTAACGAGGATCTGGTTTCCGGCGCGCCGATATTAGCGGAGATGACGGGCGCGAAAGTGTGGCATGGGCCGAACCCGGAACGGCCCGTGGTCTATGCGGACACCGCGTACGACGGCGATTGCTTTGCCATCGGCCAGTTGGAAATCCGCGCGATGGAAACGCCCGGCCATACCGACGACCATCTCGCCTATGCGCTGTTCGACACCGCTTATCCGGACAAGGCCGTGGGCGTCTTCACCGGCGATGCGCTGTTCGTGGGCGATGTCGGCCGCGCCGATTTCTACCCTGACCGGCGCGAGGAAGTGGCTGGGCTACTGTTTGATTCCCTGCGCACAATCATGGCGCTGGGGGATCAGGCGATCGTCTATCCCGCACACGGCGCAGGGTCCGTCTGCGGATCGGGCATGGCGGATCGGGAGTTTTCTACCATCGGCCACGAACGGCTGAACAACCCGCGCCTGCAAATTGCGGTTCGCGACGAATTCATCCGCATGAAGGTGGAGGAAAGCCATTACCAGCCGCCCTATTTCCGCTTGATGGAGCGGCTGAACATGCAAGGCGCACAAGAAGCCCCGCGCGTCACCCGGCCGCGCCGCCTTTCGCTAGCACAGTTGAAGAATTGCGGCGCCGATCATCTGGTCGATATTCGCGAGCCCATGGCCTATGCCTCCGGCCACCTACCCGGCGCGATGAGCCTGCCGGTGGACATGATCCCCGCCTTTGCCGGATGGTTTATCCGCGACGGGGAAAGCGTAGCCTTGATCGCCTCCGGTGAAGATCAACTCGCCACCGCGATGGAGCATCTGGTGCGGATCGCGCTCGACAATGTCATGGGTGGTTATGTCGGCGTGGTGCCCGCCGCCGCGCAGGGCGTGGAGATGCAGCAGACGCCGATGATCGATACCCAGGCGGTCGAGAGCCGCCTGAAAGACGCCGATGACTGGACCTTGCTGGACGTGCGCGATGCCGATGAACGGGCCGCCGTTTCCATAGAAGGATCGCGGCACATCTATGTCGGCCAACTCAATGAAGCCTGGCGGGAACTCGACAAGGATCGCCGTTATACACTGATGTGCGCCAGCGGCATGCGCGCGACCGTTGCCGCCGGATGGCTGGCCAGCCGGGGGTTCGGCAAGCTCGACATCTATCTCGGCTCCATGGGCGCATGGAATGCGGCCCATGGCTGATCCCGTGGACCAGGCCCGTTTCTGGGACGACCGCTTCGCATCCGACGACTACGTGTTCGGAACCGAGCCCAATGCCTTTCTCAAGCGCGAGATCGCGTGCCTTCCGGCGGGCGGACGTGTGCTGGCCGTCGCAGATGGTGAGGGGCGCAACGGCGTTTATCTGGCGCAGCAGGGCTTCGATGTCGTCGCCACAGACATCTCTTTTACCGGCATCGCCAAGGCCCGCCGCCTGGCTTCGGAACGCGGCGTGACGCTGACGCTGGAACAGGTCGATCTGGCCCAATATGCCTGGCCGGACGCAGGCTTTGACGCGGTGGTGGCGATCTTCGTGCAGTTCGCCGACCCCGCCTTGCGCGCCAGCATGTTCGCCGGCTTCGCACAGACCTTGCGGCCCGGCGGGATTCTGATGCTGGAAGGCTATCGGCCCGAACAACTCGAATACGGGACGGGTGGCCCGCCGCACGAGCAGAACATGTACACCGAAGACCTGCTGCGCACCGCTTTTGCAGATTGGGATGTCCTTGCCCTCGACAGCTATGATGCGGATATTCGCGAAGGGAGCGGGCACGGCGGCATGTCTGCGTTGATCGATCTGGTGGCGTGTAAGCCGGACTAGCCGCCCCCCGCTGCGGTGCCATCCTGCGTGCCACCACCCAGCGCCCGGATCAGTGTGACTGCGGCCCGGCGACGATCCATCTGCACCGCAATAAGGGCCTGTTGGGCTTCCAGCGCGGCGGTCTGCGCGGTTACGACCTCCAGATAATCCGCCGCTCCATCGCGATAGCGGTCCAGCGCTAGCTCCTCGCCCCGGGCGGCGGCCTGAGCAGCCCGCTCCCGTTCAACCTCCTCATCCGCCAGGGCGGCGCCGTTCGCCAGTGAATCCTCCACCTCTCGGAAGGCGCCCAGCACAGTTTCGCGGTAGCCGGCCGCGAGGGCCCGATAGTCAGCCTCACTGACATCCTCACGCGCTTCCCTGCGTCCGCCGTCGAACAGGCTCAGCACGGCCGAAAATGGGCCAAGCGCCCAATAGCCGGTGGGTACGCTCAATAGCGGCGTACCGATGGCCTGAAAGCCGCCCGTAAGTGCCAGGTCGATGCTCGGGAACATCGCCGCCCGGGCCACGCCGATGCGGGCGTTGGCGGCGATTAGCCGCCGCTGTGCCCGTGCGATATCGGGGCGGCGTTCGAGAAGGGTCGACGGCAAGCCGGGAGCAAAAGCAGGCAATGCGCCCGAAGTTTCGGCCGGAGCGATGGCGAAATCCGCTGGCATGATGCCCACCAGCGTCGCGATGCGGTTTTCCAGCGCCGCCCGCCGGCTGGATACGCCCCGCAGGCGGGCGCGGGCGTTGGCCAGTTGGGTCTGTGAACGGCTGCGATCGACGCCCGACGCGGCGCCGCCTTCATGGCGGATCCGGATCAGGTCGTCGGCGGCCCCATAGGCCTCCACCGTATCGCGGAGCAGCGCGGTTTCCCGGTTCAGCCCGCACAGCTGGAAATAGCTATCCGCCAACGCTGCGCGCAGGCTGAGCTGGACGGAGGCGAGATTGGCTGCTTCGGCCTCCGCCTCTGCCTCGCTGGCCGCCACCTGATCGCGCACACGACCCCACAGGTCGATCTCGTAACCCAGCGCGCCGCCCAGCACATACTGATCGGCGGTTACCGGAACGCCGGGGCCGATGGGGCGTCCGGCCGACAGGCGCTGGCGCGAGACCGCAGCGCTGGCATCCAAAGTGGGGTAAAGGTCCGCACCGGAAAGGCTTGCCTCCGCCCGCGCCCGGTCCAGCCGCGCTACGGCGGCGGCAAGGCCGGGATTGCCGCGATCGGCGCGCGCGATCAGGTCGTCCAGCACCGGATCGCCAAAGGCGCGCCACCATTCACCGCGCAGGCGATGGTCAGCGGGAACGGCCTCGCTCCATTCCACCCCGTATTTGTAGCTTTCGGCCACCGGCATAGCGGGAATTTCCAGCGGCGGCGCCATCGAACAGCCGGCCAGAAGCAGCATCGCAATGGTGCTGAGGCTAGCTCGCCGCATCGGTGCCTCCGTCCTTGCGTGCGGATACGATGCGCACCTTGTCACCCTGCGCCAATGCTTCGGGCGGGGTGCGGATGACGCGCGCCTGAGGCGTCAGCCCCGACACGATCTGCACAGTGGCACCTTCGTCCCTGCCGATGGTGACGGGCCGCAGCGTCACCTGCCCATCGCCATCGACCAGCCCGACCATCGTGCCCTTGGGCGTGACGATCAGCGCGCTGGCAGGCAGCATGACGGCGTTCGTACCGGGCGGAACGGGTATCGCCACTTCGGCATATCCGCCAGGTTTCAGACGCTGCGCCGTATTGTCGACCGCGAATTCGGCCAGCACTGTGCCCGATGCGCGATGCACCGCTCCGGCCGAGCGAGCCAGCACCGCCTCGAAGGTTTCGCCCGGATATTCGGGCACGGTAAGGCTCGCCTTCGTACCCTGCGTCAGCATAGCAGACAGGGCCTGCGGCACGCGGACGCGCAAGCGCAGGCGCCTGTCATCTGCAATGGTGAACAACGGGGCTGCGGCGCCGCTGCCCGCATTCACCAAGGCGCCGATTTCGGCATTGCGGCTGGTAACGCGGCCGGCAAATGGCGCCGCGACGCGCGTGAAATCCAGCGTCGCGCGCAACCGCTCCACATTTGCCCGGGCGGAGCTGGCGAGGGCGGTGGCGGCGGCAAGCTGGCCGTGCTTCTCGTCGGTTTCCTGCTGCGACACCGCATCCTTGGCCCGAAGGGCGTCCCAGCGTTCAGCCGTGGTCCTGGCCAGTGCGCGATTGGCTTCTGCGGTGCGAAGATCGGCCTGCGCCTGTGCCAGTTGCTGCTCCACCTCTGGCGCGTCGAGCACCGCCAGCGTTTCGCCTGCGCGTACATGGTCGCCGATATCGGCGAAGCGACGCGCGACATAGCCACTAGCGCGGGCATGGATCGCTGCCTCGTTATCCGGCTCTAGCGCGCCGGGCAGCCGGATTTCTCCCGCCTCTGCCGGTTGCGGCTGGATCAGATCGACCGTGGGCAGAGCATTGGCGCGGGCAAAGGCCGCTTCTTCCGCACTACCGGCGCTACGGGCGTAAATGCCGCCGCCAACCAGCAGGGCAACGCAAAGCGCGGCAGCTGTGCCATAAATGTGCCCCCGCTGTGGGTGAGTGGGTTCAGACATGGCTGGGTTCCAGTTCAATTGTGCGGGTCCTGGGTGCGCCCTTGCGGTGGGCGATGCTGAAGAGGGCGGGCACGACAAACAGCGTGGCCACGGTGGCGAAAAGCAGTCCGCCGATCACCGCCCGGCCGAGCGGCGCATTCTGCTCCGCGCCTTCGCCAAGACCCAGGGCCATGGGCGTCATACCGATGATCATGACCAGCGCCGTCATCAGCACCGGGCGCAGGCGGACCATCCCCGCCTCCAGCGCGGCGGTTGCCGCGTTATCCGTTTCTGCCAGCCGCTCTCGCGCGAAACTGACGACAAGGATGGCATTAGCGGTCGAAACGCCCATGGCCATGATTGCGCCGATCAGCGCCGGCACCGACAGGGTGGTACCGGTCAGGAACAGCATCCAGGCAATGCCCGCCAGCGCGGCCGGAAGCGCGCCGATGATGACCAGCGGATCCACCCAGCTCTGGAAGTTCACCACGATTACCAGATAGATCAGCACGATGGCTGCGATCAGCCCGAAGCCCAGGCCGCTGAAAGCGATGTTCATCGTCTCGTACTGCCCGCGCAGCGTGGCGCTGGACGCATCGGGCAGATCCTCTTCCAGCGAAGCGATGGCGGCATTCACGTCCCCGGCCACGGCGCCAAGGTCGCGGCCCTGCGTAGTGGCGTAGATGTTGATGACCGGCTGGATGTTGTATTTGCTCACCACCGACATCGTATTGCTGCGGGTGATCCGCCCGATACCGCTCAGAGTTTGTGATACCACGCCGTCCTTGCCCGCAACCGGCAGTGCGGCCAGATCCGACACGGAACTCACCTCGCGTTCCGGCAATTGCGCCACCACCGGGTACGACACTCCGTTTTCGGGGTTGAGGTAGAATACGGGCGAGCTTTGCGCCGTGCCTGCCAGCGCGGTGCCGATGCTCGCCGTCACATCGCGCTGGTTGAGGCCGTATTGCGCGATCCGGGTCCGGTCGACGTCCACGTTCAGCTGCGGATAGCGGGTCGATTGCTGGATGCGGGCATCGACCAGCCCGGGAATTTGGCGCAGCCGTTCCAAAAGCTTTTGCGCATATTGCTGGTTTGCCGGGATATCGCGGCCACGGATCTGAATATCGATCGGCGCCGGCGACCCGAAATTCAGGATCTGGCTGGTCATGTCCGCAGGCAGGAAAGCGAAATTTAGGCCAGGGAAACTCAGCGGCAGTTCGCGGCGCAATTCGCGCACATAGTCGTCCGTGGCCTCGTGCCCTTCCGCAAGGGTGATCAGGATATCACCTTCGTTCGGCCCCACTGTGCCGGTATTGGCGTAGATATTGTTCAGCGGCGCCAGCGATATGCCGATATTGTCGACCATGGATTCGATCTCGGCAGGCGGGATCACCTCGCGGATGCGGTCCTGCACCCTGGCGAAGGTGGCGGAGCTTTTTTCTATCCTGGTGCCAGCAGGCGTTCGCACATGCAGGGCAATCTGGCCGGAATCCACGGCCGGAAAAAAATCGCGGCCCAACAGCGGTACAAGAGCAAGTGAGGCTGCCATGCCAGCAAGGAACAGCACAGCGAATTTCCGCCGCACCCCCAGCACCCGGCTTAGAACGTCGCCATAGCGGGCCCGCATGCGTTCAAATCCTCTGTCGAAACCGCGCTGGAAGCGGACCAGCACATTGCGCGACGGGCGCGTTTCCGCCCCTTCTGCATGCGGGCGCAGGAGATACATGGCCATCGTCGGCACTAATGTGCGCGCAAGAACGAAGGATGTGATCAGCGCGAACATCACGGCCAGCGCCAGTGGCACGAACAGATAGCCCGCAATGCCCGGCAGGAAGAACATCGGAACGAAGACGATGCAGATGCTCAGCAACGCAACCAGCGCGGGCTTCACGATCTGTGCCGCGCCGTCCATTATGGCGGCGATCACGCCCTTGCCCCGTTCCAGATGCCAGTTGATATTCTCGATCGTCACGGTTGCGTCGTCCACCAGAATGCCGATGGCCAGCACCAGCCCGCTCAGCGTCATTAGGTTCAGCGTGTGGCCCACTGCGCCCAGCGCCGCGATGGAACCGAGGATGGCCAGCGGTATGGCGGTGACGATAATGATGGTGGATCGCCACGATCCCAAGAATAGTAGAATCGTCAGGGATGTGAGCAGCGCTGCCAGTGCGCCTTCTATCACCACGGAGGATACCGCCGCCTTCACCAGTTCGGACTGATCGCCGATTGGCGTGATTTTTAGCGAATCAGGTAGCCCTCCCATCACTTCGGGCAGGCGGTCCTTGATGGCCCCTACGATGGTAAGGGTGGAGGCGCTGCCGCTCTTCAGAACGGTCATCAATGCGGATCGCTGCCCGTCGACATGCACGACGTTGATCTGCTGCGCGGATCCGTCGCGCACTTGGGCGATGTCGCGCATCTGAATGGTGGCACCGTCCACCACCTTCACCGGCAGGCTGCTCAGCTGATCGACGGAAGCGGGCGCGTTGTTGAGCCGGATATTATATTGCAGATCCCCGATCTTGGCGAAGCCGACCGGGCTGATCTGCGTTTGCGCGGCCAGCGCGTCGGCGACGTCCTGCGCCGACAGGCCACGTGCCTGCAGCGCCTCCGGATCGACGTCGATCTGCATCTGCCGCTGCTTGCCGCCCGACGGAAACGGCATCGCTACGCCGGGCACGGTCACCATTTGCGGCCGGATCTGGTTCAGGCCCAGATCGAACAATTGCTGCTCGCTCAACCCCTCACCCGACAGGGCCAGCTGCAGGATCGGCACGGTGGAGGCATCGTAATTGACGATCATCGGCGGCGTGATGCCGGGCGGAAGCTGGCGCAGGATCGTCTGCGAAATGGAGGTGACCTGCGCGGTGGCGGTCCGGATATCGACGCCCGGTTGGAAATAGATCTTCACCACCGCAACACCGTTCAGCGATTGGCTCTCGATCCGCTGGATATTGTTGACGGCGCTGGTCAGCACCCGTTCGTAAGGGGTAACGATGCGTCCGGCCATGTCCCGCGGCGAAAGACCGTTATAGGTCCAGGCCGTGGCGATCACCGGCACGCCAATGCGCGGGAAGATATCCACTGGCATGCGCATGATCGACAATGTGCCGATGCCGAAGATCAGCACCGCCATCACGATGAATGTCAGCGGCTTCGCGAGCGCCGTGCGCACCAGCCCGATCATCAAGCGCCCTGCGTTGCTGAAGTCAACATTGCTTTGAACCTCCCATCGAGAGGTCTCAAAGAAGCCATATCTTAACGCAAACTTATGTCTGCTCGGTCTGTCCCACTAAGTTGTATTTTCTCTCCCCTGCGCGGAAGTGCTAACTTCGACAGAACGACAAAGAGCAAATGTTAAAACTTCGTCGAAGTTTAGGCGGGACATCGCTCGCAGCGGTCGACCACCGCTTTCTCAAACCAATGAGATGCGTGGCATTCTCCCACCGCACTCAATTTTAAGGTGCCCAAGCACCCTGACTATGGCCGCTACAAGGATCGCAATGGCATCAAACACATGTTTCGCAAGCCTCGCGGATCCAGAGACGACCTGCGGTACGGTCATCGGCGACAACCAATTCATCCAGCTGAAGCTCGATATCCGTCTAGGCGGACGGATGCTATGGTACCGTCCGTGTTCAGGTGCATTTTCCGATAACTCAAACAACAAAATGGGGTCGCAAGCTTAATGTCGGCTCTGCCTACGTTGGGAACTGAAAGCGGACAGTCCGAAACCGGCCCAGGAATGGCCGATGCCGAACTGTCCGGTCGTGGAATAACCCGGAAGGATTTTCGTCCCTTCGGCAAGCCGAGCTAGGTTTGGCTGCCTACGAGTTCGACATGGCTGATCCCGTCGGGGCCATTGACGGGCGGCTTGAGCACGCCGGCAGCAACCGCATGTCCGATGCAGCCCTTGTCCATCCTTCGGCGGTCGCCGTTGAAGTCGAGGAATATGGGAATCGACCGGCTGCCGAGGTGCCACGAGATCCGCTTCAGATACTCGTGGAAATAGGCTTGCCTTGCCGTCGGCGCGGGCGTGGTCTTGCTGAGGCTGGCTGCGTCGATCGGCGAGGCGGCCTTTACGAAGACGTCCGATTGGCCGCTCGCCGCCTCATACTCCAACGGCACGGTCGTCCATTCCGGCATTGTCGCGCGCTCCCGCAATACAGGCACTTAGCTTGCAACGAAGCAGGGTCTCCGTCTAGACTGAGCGAGAGGCGTAGCGGGGGCTCAGGACCGATTATGTCGCACATGTCAGGGATGGGGGTCCGATGCGCCGGTACAACGATTCGCTTCTTCATTCCGCGTCGGACTTGAATACCTTCCTCGGCTGTTCCCACGCGGTCGCCTTGAACCTGAAAAAGCTTCTCGACCCGCAATCCCTGCCCGACAGGGCCGAAGACGACGAGAGCGTCCAGCTGATCCAGCAGGCCGGCCACGCCCACGAGGCGAACTATTTCGCGCAGTTGAAGGCGGCTGGGCATGATGTCGCCGAGATCGCAGGCGACGGCAACCTTGAGGCGAGGGCGCAGGCGACGTTGGCCGCAATGCGCACGGGGCACGAAATCATCTACCAGGCCACCTTCCTAGCGCCGCCCTGGCACGGCTTTGCGGACTTCCTGCGTCGGGTGGAAGTTCCCTCAGCCAACGCCGCCTGGTCGTATGAGCCGATCGACACCAAGCTCGCGCGGACGCCCGCTCCAAAGCACGTTCTCCAGCTCGGCCTCTACTCCGATCTCATCGCTGGTGTGCAGGGAACGCCGCCGCATTCAATGCACCTCGTGCTCGGCGATGGCCGCGAGGAGTCATTCAGGCGTGTAGAGTTCCGGTTCACCCTGTCGAATGCCAAGGCGCGCTATCTCGCGTTCATCGGCTCAGGGGCGAAAAGCTCGGTAGGAGAGCCGTGCTCGGCCTGCGGTTATTGCGGCTGGCGCGATCATTGTGAGTCGATCTGGGAAGAGGCGGACCACCTGAGCCTCGTGGCGGGCATCAGCCGCGGGCAGATCGACAACCTGCGCACCGCGGGCGTCAACTCGGTCGAGGCACTAGCCAAGACCCAGGAGGACGCGCGCATCCCCAAGATGTCCGCCGAGACGTTCGCGCGTCTGCGCGGGCAAGCTGCCCTTCAGGTCGAGGCGAGGACCGGCGACCGTCGGATCGAAGTGCTGCCGGTGCAGCCCGACCGCGGCTTCGCTAGGCTCCCTGCTCCGGATCCAGCGGACTTCTTCTTCGACCTTGAGGGAGATCCGCTCTTTCCCAGCGGTCTCGAGTATCTGTGGGGCATCCACTACCGCGAGGAAGGTCAGCCGCGCTTCATCGCCGAATGGGCCCACGACCGCGACGCCGAGCGGATTGTGTTCGAGCGCATTGTGGACCTCCTCACCGCGCATGTGAGCGCCCACCCGGATGCGCACATCTATCACTACGCGGCTTATGAGGTCACCGCCTTACGGCGCCTGTCGACCGCTTACGCATCCCGCGAGGATGCCGTCGATGCCCTGTTGCGCGCCGAGAAATTCGTCGATCTCTATTCGGTCGCTCGGCACGCGATCCGTACCTCCCAACCGTCGATGAGCCTCAAGGCGCTGGAGGCGTTCTTCGCCGCGACCAGGGACGAAGCGGTCACCAAGGCGGATCAATCCATCGTCTTCTATCACCGGTGGCGCGACACGCGTGACGAGAAGCTCCTCCAAGACATCCTCGATTACAACCGGGTCGATTGCGAAAACACCGAGGGGCTGCGGAACTGGCTGCTCGAGCTGAGGCCGGGCGGGATCGAATGGTGGGCGCGCCGCAATGCCCCGCCGGTCGTGCCGGACGAAGAGGACCCGGCCGAAATCCGGCGCGAGCAGCTTCGCCGGCTGGTTCGCGAGCAGGCGGCCGGGCTGTCCAAGCGCGGCCGCGAGCTCCTCGCGCACCTCATCGATTTTCACCGCCGCGCAAAGAAGCCCGAGCAATGGGCCGTGTTCGACCGCTGCGAGCGGCTCGAGGACGACCTTGTCGATGATGGCGAGTGCATCGGCGACATCAGGCCGGCGCACGAAGACTGGTTGCGGCCGGAGAAGCGATCGATCGTCGCCACCTATTCCTTCCCGCCGCAGGAGACCAAATTGCAGCCCGGCAAGAACGTGCTGCACGCACCATCCCGCCAGCGCCTGGGCAGCATCCAGAGCCTCGATTGCGAGGCCGGCCTCGTGGAAGTGAAGCGAGGGGTGAAGTCCGGGACGGACTGGCCTCTGGGCGGTTCGATGATCCCAGGGTGGCCGATCGACACGGACGTTCTCGAAGGTGCTGTCCTGAGGGTCGCGGAATATCTGGCAACGGGCGGCAACGAGCTGACACGCGAGCTTCGGGCGTCGGGAGCGGCGGCCGGCGACCGATACCAGGCGATCGTCGATCTCATCGAGCGCGCACCGCCGCGCTTGGACGCATGGCCCGGCGGCAATCTTGTCGGGGAGAGCGAGAGCCTGGTCGAGGCTGCGACGCGCCGCGCGCTCGCGCTGGAGCGATCGACCCTGTTCATCCAGGGGCCGCCGGGCACCGGCAAGACCTTTACCAGCGCCCATGTGATCGTTGCCCTGCTCAAGGCGGGCAAGAGGGTGGGCGTCTCGTCGAACAGCCACAAGGCCATCAACAACCTGCTTGCCAAGGTTGAGCAGGTCGCTGCCGAGGAAGGTTTCTCCTTCGACGGGGCAAAGAAGGTGAACCGGGCCGATACCGACACGCATCTGAGCGGTCGCATGATCCAGGACTTCGACCGCGCGAGCGACATTCTCGACCAGGGATCGCAGCTGGTCGGCGGGACGGCTTGGCTCTTCGGGATGCCGGAGTTCGACCAGTATTTCGAGTACCTTTTCATCGACGAAGCGGGCCAGGTGTCGCTTGGGCACCTCGTCGCGATGGGCGCCGCAGCTCGAAATATCATCCTCGTCGGCGACCAGATGCAACTCGGCCAGCCCATCGAGGGCGCGCATCCGGGCGAAAGCGGGCTGTCGGTGCTCGACTACTTGCTCCAGGGCGAAGCAACGATCGCTGCCGACCGGGGTATTCTCCTCGACACCAGCTGGCGCATGCACCCAACCATCTGTGGGTTCATCTCGAGGGCAGTCTATGACGGCCGCCTGAAGGCGGAGGAAGATAACGGTCGCCAAGCGCTTGTCCTCTCGGCGGCGCACGAGGCGCTGCAGCCGTCGGGCATCCGGCTGGTGGAGATGGGGCATAGCGGCTGCGGTCAGCGCAGCGACGAGGAGGTCGAGTTCGCCGCGGAGCTGATCGAGAGCCTGTTCCGGCAGCGATTTGTGGATCGAGCAGGAAACGAGAAGGCCTTGGGGATGGAGAATATTCTCGTTGTCGCGCCATACAACATGCAGGTGAATGCCTTGAAGGCCCGGCTACCCGAGGGCACGCGCGTCGGGACCGTCGACAAGTTCCAGGGCCAGGAGGCCGAGGTAGTGATCGTCTCGCTGACCACCTCGACGCCCGAAGATCTGCCGCGTCACGTCGATTTTTTCTATTCGAAGAACCGCCTCAATGTGGCAATCAGCCGGTCGCGAACGCTCGCAGTGGTCCTGGCCAATCCCAAGCTCCTCGATCTCGACGCCAAAACGGTCGAGCACCTGCGACTGATAAACACGCTGGCATGGCTTAGGGCGGAAGCGTCGGGAGGGGTTTATGGATGATGCCCTGGTGAGCTACCTCGCCATCTTCACCCAGCGTGCCAAAAAGGCCGGATTGGACATGAGGCCGCCGGGGAAAAACTGGGCGCCAATGCGGGACATCGTGCCGGGCTCCCACATCAGCTTGAGCGTTCGCCGGGACGCGATCCAGGTCAATCTGAACAACGAGCGCGACGAAGATCGCCGGCAATTCGAGAGTCTCTACCTTGATCGTGCCACCATTCAGTCGGCCATCGGCGAGAGTCTTTCCTGGGAACAGAAGGAGGGCCGAAAGAAGACGGCCGTTCGCGCGACGCTCAGCCGCGGCTATGACGACCGCAGCGACTGGGACGAGCAGCATAGCTGGGCGATCGAGATGATGCAGGCGTTCGAGCGGGAGTTTGGCACGCGCCTACGGGCCTCGCCGGCAACGGAGAGGACGCGTTGAAGGAAGACGAATTCCGCGCGTGGATGCAGGCGCAGGGTCAGGCTCCGAACACAGTCTCGACCCGTTTGGCGGATGCCCGCAGGGTTGAGAGGCATTACGGCGATCTCGACGAGGCGTTCGAACGGGATGCCTTCGCATCGATCCTGAAGGATCTCGCCTACTCCGCCGAAGATAACGCCGCAGGCAAGCCGAACACCTCCAAGATCCAGATCGATGGCGACCCATACAAGAGCCTGGCGTCGTATCGTTCGGCGCTGTCCGTCTATCGCCAGTTTCGCGAGACCGGGGGCGTGTCCGCTGCGCAGTCGCAGGCCGACCGAATCCGCGCGTTCGTCATGAAGCAGGTTGTCGAGCCGGCCCGCCGCGCGGGCGAGAACCGCTTTGTCGTCCGAGCAGGCGACGTTCACAAGCAAATGGGCTTGCAGGACACCATGCCGGCGGTCTGCAGCGCCATCGGCAGCACGAAGTTCCAGGTCCTGGCGGGTGTTCGGCTGGTGCGGCGCGAGGGCCTGGAGGACAGCTCGACGACCGAATTCACGTTCGAAACCGTCTCCAGCGCCAATTTCGACGTGCCCCGCGCCGAGGCGATCCTGCGCGAGCGCTACGGCGATCCTGACGTTGACAGCCAGAAGATGGTTTCGTTCGAGCTCGCGGGCGGCCAAGCGATCGCGCTTCAGAAGGACATCTCGAAGGTCCAGCTCTGGCTCGAAGACGACGAACGGGCCGTGCCACCGCCAGCGCAGGAGGTGCAATCATACGCGGCCGACAAGGGCCGTCATTCCAACCTGCCCGGCCGTCTCAGCCACGCTCCGCCCTCCGATCTTCGCAACGCGGGATTTCCCAAGCCGGTCCTCAGCGTTCGCGCATCGAGCGAGGGCGAACTGACCAAGGTTCTCGACTGGTACGATGGCGGCGGGAGCGGCCTCAACCGCGAAGCGCTCGAAAGGCTCAAGGCGCTGTTTCTCGCACGATACCCTGACTTTGAGCCGGAAGGGTTCGCAGCCAGCAGCGGCGGCTATTTCGAAGAAGAGCGACGCTACAAGGACGTCCTTCTGGCGCGGGCCCAGGAGGCGCTTCGGAAGGAGCCGCCGCTCGATGATGAGGCACTCGGTGCCGCCTTTCTCGACCTGCTGACCGGCCCGGACTCCGGGCTTCTTGGCTGGCGCACTGACGCTCGGATTAAGAACCTGCGCACCGCGCATCCGGGCGTTCTTGAGCGGCACGCGGGGCAGCTCGCAAGGGCGACAGACGATCTTGCCGACGCGGTAGCCGCTTTCGTGGAGGGGACCTGGCCCGTCTTCAAAGAAGGCCAGGAGAAGAACCTTCCCTACAGCGAAAGCCGAAACATACCGACGATGATCGCGGCGTTCGCGCGTCCGGACGAAGCGTACGGGATCAATACGGATCCGGTGATGAGGACCGCTCGCGCGCTGCTCGGCAAGCCCGTCCTCACCTACAACCCGCTCAGCGCGGACGAGTTTCGCAACGTGCTCGACCTGATGGGCGCCATTCGCAACGTGATGGGGCGTGAATGGGACTGGAAGCCGCGCGATCTTTGGGACGTCCAAGGATTCATCTGGGCGGTAAATCGGGCTGACAACTCTCAAGTGGATAATGCCGCGAGTACGGGCTCCGGCGGGGGAACGACTGTGACAAGACCGACTAACCTCATACTTTATGGGCCGCCCGGCACCGGCAAAACCTTTGCGACGGCCGAGGAGGCAGTGAGGCTCTGTGACGGAACTGTTCCCGAAAGCAGGGAGGAGCTGAAAAGCCGCTATGACGTACTGATGGAAGCGGGGCAGATTGGCTTCGTTACATTCCACCAGTCTTACGCTTATGAAGACTTCGTCGAGGGTCTCCGGCCGGTCACCGGCGATGATGGCGGTTCCGAGAGCCAGGCTGGCGGCTTCAGGCTTGAGCCGCGCAAGGGCGTGTTCCGGGAAATCTCGGCGCTCGCCGAGCAGGCGCGCAAAAGCGCCGGTCGGTCCGGCGGCTATAATCTGGGTGATCGCCAGTTCTTCAAGATGTCGCTCGGTCGAGCCGGCGCCGAGGATCACATCTACGATGCCGCGATCGAGGGCGACTATATCGTGCTCGGATGGGGCGGAGAGGTAGACTGGTCCGATCCGCGGTACGAGGATTACCAGGCGATTTTCGACAAGTGGAACGAGATCGAGCCCGGCACCAAGGGAAACAGCGGCAACATTTCCCAGGTCTGGCGATTCCGCGGCAGCATGCGCGAGGGCGACATCGTCATCGTGTCGGAAGGGAATTCGCACTTCCGGGCGATCGGCGAGATCACCGGGGACTATTATTACGAGCCGACCGGCGAGCAGACCTACAATCATCGCCGGCCGGTGCGTTGGCTTCTCGTCATCGACGACGCTCTGCCGATCGACACGATCTACGACGGCGCGCTAACGATGCAGTCCTGCTACCTGCTGAAGGAAGCGAAGATCAAAAAGGAAGCCCTCTCCCGTCTCCTTCCCAGCGATAGTCCTGCTGTTCCTTCAGCCCCCGACCAATTCGTGCTCATCATCGACGAGATCAACCGGGCCAACATCTCGAAGGTGTTCGGCGAGCTGATCACGCTTATCGAGCCCGACAAGCGCTTGGGCGAAAGTAACGAGCTTCGGCTCAAGCTGCCCTATTCCGGCGACACCTTCGGCGTGCCGGCTAATCTTCACATCGTCGGCACGATGAACACGGCAGACCGGTCCATTGCGCTTCTGGACACGGCGCTTAGGAGGCGATTCCGCTTCAAGGAGCTGATGCCGAGCTCTAACCTGGTGCCGGACGATGTCGAAGGCATCAACGTGAGGCGTCTTCTTCAGACCCTGAACGATCGTATCGAGTATCTTTTCGATCGCGAGCACCAGATCGGCCACGCCTACTTCCTCGGCTGTGCGACCAAGGAGGGAGTCGATGAGGTCATGGGCGCAAAGGTGATTCCGCTGCTCGCCGAGTACTTCTACGAAAACTGGGAGCGGGTCAGGCAGGCCCTCGGAGAGATCGAAGATGAAGGCGGCTTTATCGTTCGCCGAAGGCTTGCCCCACTAGCCGCAGGCGAAGTCGACTACGTTAACGAGCGGTGGCGCTATACCGTCCGCGATACATTCAGTCTTGAAGCCTACCGGCAGTTAACGGGATGATCCGTCGGAGCGTCCGCGAGTGGGATTACATCCCCATCGAGGAGCCCGGCCCGGGTTCCTTCAGCAGGGCGGTCGCGGACCGCGTCGTCGAGTGTGCGGCCGCCGTGCGAACGGCGAGCCTCGACGGCGAGCGCATCTTGGTCAACCATCCGAAGAAGCTGCGCGCCCAGCAGGTCGTCGGCGTTATCGCCGCCGATGGCGTGACGCTCGAGATCCTCCCCAAGATCGACGGGAACGAGAGCGACGCAGCCGCGCGGCGAAGCCTCGTTCATATGCTCGCGGTTGTGCTCGATCTCGATATTGTCGAGGGCGGCTTGACCGATCTCGGGTGGCAGCGGGACGACCTTCTCGAAATACTGATCCGGCTATTCTGCGATCGGCTCTTTGAGGCGCTCCACCGCGGTCTTCCCCGGCGGTACGTGCCGCACGAAGATGACTTGGCGGCGCTGCGGGGCAGGTTGGACGTCAAGCGGCAATTCACGGTCCTCGCCGCCAGCCCTCAGCGACTGGCATGCCGCTTTGACGAGCTCAGCGCCGATATCGCTCTTAACCAGATCATGAAAGCGGCGGTGACGAAACTCACAAAGGTAGCTCGGGCCCCGGAAAACCAGCGGCGGCTGGCGGAGCTCAGCTTTGCCTTCGCGGACATTACCGCGGTGCCGGTTAAAGCCCTCCCGTGGCATCAGGTCGTCATCGACCGGACCAACCGCTCTTGGGCGCAGTTGCTTTCGCTGGCGAAGCTGTTGCTCGGGGATCGCTTCCAGACGACGAGCAGCGGTGACGCACGCGGCTTCTCGCTCCTGTTCGAAATGAACAAGCTGTTCGAGGAGTTCGTCGGAAGGAGCCTCGTTCGTGCGCTGGCTGGAACCGGATTTGAGGTTCGTCTGCAGGGGCCTCGCGGCTATGCGTTGGCCGACCTCCAGACGGGGCAAAATCGCTTCGCGACGAAGCCGGACATCACGGTCTCCGCCCGAGGCACACCAATGCTGGTGATCGATACCAAATGGAAACGCCTCAGGGGCGTGATCGATGATCCAAAGTACGGCGTCGGCCAAGCCGACGTCTACCAGATGATGGCCTATGCCCACGTCTACCAGTGCGAACGTTTGCTACTACTCTATCCTCACCACCCGGGGCTGGGATCGGAAGCCGCCGGCCTAACATGCGTGCATCGGATCAACGGGACCGACGACAGTCGGATCGCGGTCGGGACGTTGTCGCTCTCGAACCCGAAAGCGGCCGTGGGACAGCTAAGGGACCTTCTGTTGAGCGACGATCTTGGCCTACAATCGCGTCAGTCCGTGGCCGCCTAGAGCCAAAAGGAAAGGGAGCGGTTCGGAGCTTCGGCCGTCCAGCCTGAGAGACTACTTCCAGTTTTCCAGCCCGACCTCCCGGCAATATTCGGTGCGACTTCCGGAATTAGTAATTGCCGGTCACTTGATAAAAGTCTGGTTTGCGCCCTTCGGGCTCCTTAGCTGCCAGTCCGCTTGCGGCCCAAGGTTTGTCGATCGTAGCGACTGCCGGCGGCGAATGCTTTCGGTTGAGGTCGGCGAAAATGTCCCGGACAATCGAAAGCCGTTCAAATTTCTGTGTCGTTTACGTAGAATTTGCTATCGGCAAAGCGTCTGGATTGTCCGAACGCACACCCGACGGAATGCTGACCGGACCATTCAATTAACCCCGCAGGTGCTGCCATGCGCTAAAGAGCGGGCACGGCGGCGAGCGGGGGAGCGTCCCGACTTGACGAGCTATGTGTGGGCCTGCTGCTGAGCGTACTATGTCGGTCTGAATAGGCGATTCAGAGGCCAGTACACGCCTGCGTTCAAAGGCGGTGATGCTGGAGACGATTATTCGCTCGAACTTGGCGTAGGCGTCTATTTTTGCGATTCTGTTGGAATAAACTCTGCGCCGGCGCGTAAACGGGATATGTCCGGGTCTTCGCCTTTCGATATTTCCAGTCAGCTCGGCGTACTCGGTCGCTATGCTCTCTCGCTGACGCGCGATCCTAGTGCCGCGGAAGATCTGGTCCAGGACACACTTGTATCGGCCATTGCAAAGAGTGAGAGCTATGACAGGGCGCGACCGGTTCGCGGCTGGCTTTTGTCCATCATGCACAACCGGTTCGTCAGCGATCGGCGCAAGCAGGCCGTTCGCGCAGACAAACTCCAGGAACTGGACTGTCCGGAGAAGATGCCGGCTCAACAGGAATGGGCCGTCTATCTGAAACAAGTCGGCAGCGCTTTCGATGCCCTGCCGGAGAATCAGCGCGCCGCGCTTCATCTCGTCGTCGTGGAGGGCCTGACCTATCAGGACGCTGCGACCGTCCTCGAAGTCCCTGTGGGTACACTCATGTCCCGGCTTGCCCGTGCTCGTGCAAAGCTTCGGGATCCGAAACCCAATTCCGACACCGGAAAACCAAGCCATCTCCATCTCGTGAACTCAGGGACAGCGTCATGAGCGAAATCACTGAAGTCGAACTGCAGGCCCTCGTCGACGGACAGCTGGAGGCGGAAGACCAGGTTCGAGTGCTGTCATATCTGCAACGAAACCCCGACGCCGCAGAGCGGGTGCTTTCCGACATGCAGGCCAATGCGGCGCTGCAGGCGCTGTGTATGGGCAGCAGCGCGCCGCGACGTCGACACGAAAGGGCTGCCAAGCGGCTGTCACGGCGTATCGATAGCGAACCCGGACCGGCGGCGTTTTGGCCCCCCCGGGCCATGATGAGCGGTCTTGGCGCGCTCATGCTGCTCGCCGTCATCGTTCTAGGCGCCCCGCATGTAGAGTTCGGCGAGCCCGCCGCTGCCGAGCCGCGCGGTTTCATAGAAGAGGCACTGATGTCGCACCGGGTCGCGCTCGTTCGTGAACGCATGGAATCGCAGATCGAAGCGCCCAGCTTCGATCCGGCCGACGTCCGCACCGCATTGCAAATTGGCATTCCGGCGCTACCGGCGGGATTGAAATTCGTCGACGCGCAGGTGTTCCCCTCCGACTACGGTCCCAGTCTGCAGCTTGTCATCGCCGGCGATGGTCCTGCGGAATTTTCCCTGTTTGCCGTGCGGGCTCCGCTGGTGGACGGAGTCGGCAGCCAGCCGGTCATGCGTCAGCTTGGCGATGCCGATGTCAGCTACTGGGCCCGCGCCGGCAACGTCTATGTGCTGACAGGCACTCCGCTCCCTGAAGACATCCAGGCGTTGGCAGTCGATCTTGCCGACAATCAGGATGCCGGATGACTGTCGACCTGCGTCGTAATGCCCTTTGGGGAAAGCGATCAGCGGATGTCGTGATCGTCGGAGCGGGCGCGGCAGGTATCCTGATGGCCCGCCGTCTTCTCGCGTTGGGTCGCAGCGTCATGCTGCTTGAAAGCGGCGGACTCGATTATGAGACCGATATCGCGGAGCTGAACGCCGGCGCCTCAGTAGGGCGCGACTATTATCCGTTGCAGAATTCACGCCTACGCTTTTTTGGGGGAACGACGGCGATCTGGGGCGGTCGCTGCGCCGAACTCGATCCCGTCGACCTTCAGACTCGTGACTGGGTGCCACATTCCGGTTGGCCGATTGAATATGACGAGCTCGTGCGGTACTACCGCGAAGCGCGGCCCCTGTTTGGGCTACCGCGTATGGCACCGAATGCCGGCGACTTCGAAGCGGCCGGATTGCGTTTGCCGTCCTTTTCAAATTCGACGCTTAAAACCCGCTTCTGGGCGTTCGATCCGCAGTTCAGTCGCTTCACATACGGCGCGTGCGAAGATTTGCGCAGGCATCCGAGATGTACCATCGTGACGCATGCCACCGTGACATCCATAGAATTAGATGCTTCGGCGCAGACAGTGAAAAGCCTTCGCGTTTGCGCACATGGTGGCAACCAAGTGACCTTGCAGCCTCGCGAGACCGTGCTGGCTGCCGGCGGTATAGAGAATGCGCGTATATTGCTCGCGTCGCGTTCTGTAATGACCGCAGGCGTCGGCAACGCCGACGACCAGGTTGGCCGCTATTTCATGGAGCACCCGCACGCTCGAGGCGGCCGGGTGGTTGGCGGCAACCCTTGGCGATTGTTGAAGCTGTTCGGCAGGCGGCACTGCCTGTCCGGTCTCGACGTGGCCGCGCTCGTTACGCCGTCCGCTGCCCTGCAGCGCAGGGCCGGCATCCTGAACACGTCGCTGACGATCGCAGGCCGACAGCCAGCGGACGCAGCGCAGTTCTGGGGTATGCGCGTTTACGGCGGATTAAAGCATGACATGTCGCCGACCCGCGCGGGCCGCGCTCTTTGGATGGGAACGAAAAAGGCAGCCGGCTGGGCCCAGCGCCATATCGACCCTCTGCGGCCGTGGCTTCTGAATTGGGCAGGACGTAATGAGATCGCGTTGGTGGTTCGGGCGGAACAGGCACCAAACCCCGACAGCCGGGTCACCATCGGCCCGGAAACAGACGCTCTTGGCATGCCCCGTCCCGTTCTTGACTGGCGCCTCAGCGAGATCGACAAGCGCAGCGTTTCCATCCTCGTCGATACGCTTGGTACTGAACTGGAACGGCTTGGTCTTGGCCGCGTCGAACGGGCGGCGTGGCTGAACATTGCTGACGAAACGTGGCGGACCGATCCGCTGGTATCCTCTCATCCGATCGGCGGTTTTCATCACATGGGAACGACGCGGATGTCGCGGTCGCCGCGTAACGGCGTAACGGACGACACTGGCCGCGTTCATGGCGTCGCGAACCTCCACATTGCCGGCTCCTCGCTGTTTCCAACGGGCGGCTGGGCCAATCCCACCTTGACCATCGCCGCTCTGGCGCTTCGGACGGCCGACAAGATCGCCGCCCATCCCCGGCCAGGGCCCCAGTCCATCTTCGAAGAGAAGGGCCTTCTCAATGACCATGCCGTTTCGGCCTGAGCTGCCCATGCGCGCCCTTATTCTCAGCGCGGGGCGCGGCAGCCGTCTTGGCCCCTTGACGCACAATCGGCCGAAATGCCTGCTGCAATTCGCGGGCAAGCCCCTCTTGGAATGGCAGATAGAGGCTCTGCAGGATGCCGGCGTAGCAGACATTGTCGTCGTCGCCGGTTTCAGAGCGGATGCCGTTGCCGACATGATCGGGGACAGGGAAGGTGTCAGTATCGCCTATAACCCGTTTTACCAAGTGGCCGACAATCTCGCTTCTCTTTGGATGGTGCGAGAAAAGATGGATCGCGATTTCATTGTTCTGAATGGCGACACGCTCATATCGTCCGATATCGTCACCCGGCTTGTGGAGCGGGGCCGGGCGCCGGTGAATATCACCGTCACGCGAAAGGCGGACTATGACGATGACGATATGAAGGTTCATCTGGTGGAGGATCGTGTCGCTGCGGTAGGCAAGCGCCTTCCGAAAGACCAGATCAGCGCGGAATCGATTGGCATTCTCTCGTTTCGCGGCGGCGGCGTCGTTCGGTTTCGGCGCGCGCTCGAAACCTGCATTCGGACACCGGAGGGCCTGCAGAACTGGTATCTCAGCGTTATCGACCGTCTGGCGCAAGACACGCTGGTTGCTCCGCTGTATGTCGACGGAATGGCCAGTGCGGAGGTGGATTACCCTGAAGACCTAGAAGTCGCCGAGGCCATTGCGACCTTCTGGCGCGATAAAGAAACGGCCCCGGCACAAGCCTGAGGATGCCCGGGGCAATGCCTGACGCAGGCAGCATGCCGTCAGCCCTCAAAGGCCGGTTTCATCCAGGCCGTCATCGCTCTCACTTGCGTGTCGGACAGCGTCGTGGCGTCGCTAAGGGCTGGGACCTTCGGCCAGCCCGTATCGACGATTGCCGGTCCCCCCGGCGCGCTTCGTATTCCATCGTAACGCGGGATCACATGAAGATGGACGTGCGGATCGACCATCATCAGCATCAGATAATTGATTTTCTCATACGATATCAATTTTTGCAGCGCCTTTTCCACCACACCCACAACCTGCGGAAGTTCAGCAAAGGCCTCTGATGAAAGGTCGGCAAAGGCCCTGGCCTCGCTGCGCGCGGCGAGGATCAGGCTGCCGAGCGTCGGCTGCGCCGGACGCAGAAGCGCTGTCCAGTGGTCCCATTCGCGAACCAGCGTCGCGGGATAGCCGAAATTTCGTATTGTGGCGTTCATGACATTTCCTGCAGGTTCGATTCCGACACCTCCGCCGCGCGGCGCCGGACGATGTGGATCGCGATCAGTGCCGATAGCAGTGCAAAGACGCCGTCCATGCCGATGAAACTCCATCCCGCCCCGGACAGGCCGTCTATGGGCAGCCGCCAGAACAATATGCCCACGAACAGCGCCCCCGTTACGAGCGAGAGGGCGAACAATACATCCGGGCGTCCAACAGCGTACAAGACCGGTTCCGCCGCGAACGCCGTCACCTTGATCGTCGTTGCTACACCGATGGCGATCAGAAGCGGTGCCGCAACGGCAATTTCGGGGCCGAAAATACCTGTCAGAAGCGCGTGCCCTACCAGAGCGATGAAGGCGGTTATCACGGAGAAGATAATTGCGGCGTTCATTCCGCCACGTGCAGCGGTGCGCCACAGTCCGCTCCAATTTCGTGCCAAAACGAGACGTGCGAGATCGGGATAGATCGCCTGATTAACCAGATCGACGGGCTTTAAAAGGCCAGCGGCGACCTCCCTCGCAATCCGATAGGCGCCGGCGCTTTCCGTTCCCAGAATTGCGGCCACGACAAGGGTCGCCAGATGGCTTGGGACGAGGCCCACGGAGGCGTTGAGGTTGGCAAACAGGGCAAAGCGCCACATGCCGGGCTGGTCGTGGGCGAGGTTTCGCAGGGACCCGGTCATGCCGGTCAGCATGTCCCGGCGGTGAGCCTCCCGCCACCCCAGAAATGCCGCTGCCAGCATGCCGAGCCAGCCGGCGACGACCCAGGCCGCCAGGTAAAAGCCAAGGGAGAGATCAAGGGCCGCACAAACAGCGATCATCAGAAGCCGCGCCCCCGGCGTTACAAGCGCATGCCAGCTCAACAAGTCGTAACGGTCGAAAAGACGCAGCATACCTTTGCTGGTGCCGATTGCGCCCGCAAAGGTCAGCGGTGCAATTGCCTGTGCCAGATGCACCAGCCGCTCGTTCCAGCCGATCCAGTTCGCGAGGAGCGGCGCCGCGGCAACCATGGCGAGCGCGGCGAGCGCGGCAGCGCCCAGATCGAGAAGCATACCGGCTTTGAACAGGGACTGTGCCGCCCGTTTGTTAAGGTCATTAAGGTGGGGAACACCATACCGGATGATGGCCTGACTGGACTCGAAGCTCGCCAGACCGGCGAACAGCATGACCTGCGCGATCAGGACCGAAAACAGCCCGAACTCCGATGCTCCCAAAGCCCGAGCCGCCAGCGCGAACGTACCAAGCTGCATCAGCCCGGCGCCGACCTTTCCGCTCAACAGCTTTCCGGCGTTCCGGACTGCCCTTTTCAAGACGCTCTCGGCGGGCGTTTTCAAGTCCATTGGTTGCAAGCTAATCGAGCGAGCGCGCATCCGCCAGGGAAAGAACGGGTTTGGGAATCGCGACAGCGACGTTGATCGACGCGCAAACCCGAACAGCAGCGTCCTAGGCCCAGCTTGGCCGCCGCCACCGAGGATTATTACGCGCTTCGTTTCTAACCGCTCGGAAAGGTCGGTCGGTAACCTTCGCGGCTTGCCGTGGAGTTGGAGGGTGGCCAGCCATCAGCGTCGGTACAAAGTGGATCAATGGTAATTTTTTGGTGATCAAAGTTGACCGCAAATTCGAGAATTATCTTCCAGACGCGTAACCTCCCACCTCCCGCAAGCGGGGCGCCTCTGAACAGTCGCCACGCCGTTGTTCATCTGAGGGGCTCCGCCCCGCTGACCGTGCTCAGCGTAAACATGATACTGGAGCGGCTCCCCGGCCTGGACGGCAGGGCGGCGACGGAGCCGGGGCTGTTATGCCCGTACCAGCTGCTGGAACACGGCGAATTTCTGACACGGCTCCAGCAAGAAGGCGGGCGAATGATGACGCTGCCGCTCGCATGATGTCCGGCGAACGGGATGGTCGCGCTGCCCATGCCCTGTTGTCATAGCCCACCCCGCCCCGCCTCATCGCTCACCCGCTCGACGGCACTGGCGATCGTTGAAGCATTGCGGGCGCATCAGCACACTGTCCAGGTTGCCGATCTCGTCGCCGAAGGCTTCGACCCGGTGCCCCTATCGTTTCCTCGCAGCTGATTACGCCAGACAGGTTGAAGGAGCCTTCTGCCACCGAAGAGATAGCATCAGCCGTCCTAGCCGCCGTGCTGCAAGGCGAAGCGGACCGACGATTCAGGCTCTGATTTCGCCTTTGACCGGCGCCAGAGCGCAACGCTTGAACTGGCCTGGCGGACTATTTGCTACCCGTCCACCCGCTTCGGGGAAGGATGTCGAACGTGCACCGATAGGCTCGGCCAATGAGCTTTGTGAAGACTAGCTAGGCTCTCCTCAAACCTTACCGCCTTTCAGATATATTTCAGCGTGAGCCTCCTTCAGAGGCGGAAATAGACAATTTCGGCTCGATCCGGATTATCGATGAACGGCCCCAATCCCAGTTCGAGAACGCCTAACAATGATGAACGGATGGCGGCTTTTCGGGGAGCCGAACTGTCGCCCTAAAGGTCTGGACTGCTAGCGATCGCGGACACGTCCATCGACTTGCTCGAAGGTCAGCTTTCACATTTCTCCGTCTGAGACCGGACCGTCTGGAACCGGCCCAGAAACTGCCGAGAAAGCATTCGGCAGCTCGTCGTAAATTTCAGGTTTAGCTCATTTTGGAATCAACGAGAAAAAGAGTGGAATGCGGACGTGGACGCCAGCAAAGTTAATTCGATTGGCCCGCCTCATGCCACAGCGTGGCTACTAAGCTCGACGCCGACATGACGCGATGTAGCGGTGCCCCCTGGCCGGCCCATTGTGCCCCGAAGCCGCTTTCTCCCGCCGACCTAGCAGCGGCGTTCAGCGCTTTTCCTGCATCGTAGGCGATTGGGTAATCGGGAACATCAAACCGATTTATCGCTGCCCAAGTGGTGAAACGATTGGCCAAGCAACGAGCGGGACGACCCGAGATCGCCCGTGTCATGACGGTATGTCTCGCCCCCTCGCCGTTCAGAGCAGCGCGGTAAGCCTCGTCGGCACTGCTTTCGGGGCAGGCGATGAAAGCCGTGCCGAGCTGCGCGGCGACTGCCCCCAAGTCAAGCGCGGCACGGATCCCAGCACCATCCATGATCCCGCCGGCGGCAATGACGGGCACCGAGGAATGCGCAACCAGCATGCGTGTGAGCGCCATCGTTCCAAGCTGATCATCGGGCAGCGCAGGATCGAACATCCCTCGATGTCCGCCCGCTTCCCAACCCTGCGCCACGATCATGTCTATGCCTGCGGCTTCGATCTTCCGCGCCTCATCCAGGGATGTCGCGGAGGCGATCAGAGTGCATCCAACCGATTTAAGCGCCGTGATGCGATCAGCCGCGGGCAAGCCGAAATGAAAACTGACAATCGGCGGCGCTTCTTTCACCAACATTGCCAGCATAGCGTCGTCGTCGGCGAAGCTGGTGTAGATCGTCTGCAATGCACTCGGCGGCTTGGTGCGATACTGATCGAACAAAGGACGTAGAGCTTGCAGCCACTCCTGCTCGCGCGGGGCATCGGCTTTGGCTGTCGCATGCACAAACAGGTTCACGTTGAATGGTTGGTCGGTCAGGGCGCGGGTTGCATTGATCATTGCGCGTGCACCGTCAGCATCGGTGGCACCCACGCCAATCGACCCAAGCCCGCCGGCTTCGCAGACGGCAGCAGCGAGTTCAGGTGTCGCGACGCCTGCCATCGGAGCCTGTACAATCGGTATTGCAACGCCAAGTTGCTGTAGACTTTTCATGGAGCCGACATGCACCTGTGAGCAAAGGTCCGCAACGGGCGCGGAAGCTGAAGGTCCGCTTCGGCCGCCGCCGCATCAGGACCGGACAGGCCGGAACCGGCCCAATTTCGGTCATCGAAGCATCGCTCCGTTGACATTGTAACCGTACGTCAATGTGCGCGCGGCGGAATAGTCGTCCTTGCGGGTTGCTGACAACGGCGCCACCTTGCGCTTCATGGATTCAGTTACCCACCGTGGCCACGTCGAAGTTGCCGGCGCGCAGTTAGGCGCAGCGCTCACCTTAGAGCCAGGACAAGTGACGCTCGAGGTCGCAAGTCCCAGCGACACGCCTAATATGCCGGAACGCTTGGAGTTGGTCAGATTCACGAGCAATACTGGCTACTTCACATTGACCGATCTCTTTCGCCGCAACCACAATATGCGGCTCGGTGTGGCTGGCCTGTCAACCTACAGTGCAGCCCTTGCCTTCGAAAGCGCGCACTTCGAGAAGCAAGCTGAAATCAAGGCCCGCACTTGGTCTATGCATGTCGGCGACATTGCGAAAATTCTACACGTCAACGGTGTGCTTCAACAGATGACCCTTCCCGATAAGGGCGGCGTGATCATGAACTACACGGTGTCATCGCCTTCGCCAGTTGCGCTCGAGTGTCCGTCTGCGGGTCTCACGGTGATTCTTGGTCAGCATATTAAGACAGGTGGCAACGTTGTCGATGGACCAACCCTAACACTCACCTACCCTGCGGACATTGCTTTCCCAGACGAAGTGGACGTCGACGTGGCGCTTCGGAACATGCACCGAATCCGTCAGCTTCTCTCGCTCGTAATGGGGCGGGTGCTGCCGATCGCCAGCGCGTCTATGAAGCTCCCGCAGGAAGGCAACCCGCATGAGGTCGGCATCCATGGGCTATTGATGACTGAGGTTTCACAGAAACCGGCGGACCCGATCCTCAAGGCTAACACGGCAGGGATACTCGCGCCAATCCTCGACCTCTGGCTGGCGCGATATGACGATCTGGAGGATGCAATCCGCCTACACATGAGTGGTCTTGAACAGCGGAATCTGCCCCCTGAGCTACGCTTCCAAATCTTCGTCCAAGCGCTTGAGGCGCTCCACCGCCGAACCGCGACCACAGTTGCCGCCTCGATCGACAGCGCCCCTATACTCGTGGCCCTTCGTGAACGTAGTATCCCGAATGATGTTGTCGATCGGGTCGCCGGCGTCCTCGCCCACGCGCACGAGCCTGGCCTCCGACAACGATTGCGTTACTATTGGGACAAGTTTGAGGCAGAGATCAATACAATACGGCCCAGCGAGACCCGCAAATCCTTCATCGCGCGCGTGGTTGCAACCCGAAATCACTATGCGCATCGGACTGATCGCGACGAGCAAGTACTCAGCGGCGCCGATCTCTGGGACGCCACGGAAACCGTCAAGGTGATGTCACACATGGCTTTGCTAAGCGAAGCCGGAGCCGACACTCGCGGCATAGGCAGCAGCATACTCGACCGCCGCTTCGCTGAGTATGCGATCCGCGAGTAGGGCTGGGGGTATCCCTAGATCATCCGGCAGATTGCGATGCAGGGAGTTTATTCACCCCGCGGTGAGTCCGCTTTCGCCATCTCGCTCTCTAATAGTGGACAGTCTGCAACCGGCCCAAAGGTTGTCGACCGAAGCGAGCGATCAGCCAGCGCTCGAGAATTTCTGGTCGGGTATGGCGCTCGCCGTGACCCAAGTCCTAGCGGATTATGCCGCACGCGTTTTGCTGGCGGGACGGCGCGATCGCCTGCGGCGGTTTACCGTGGAGAGTGTCCCTGGCGAACTGCGGCAGGTGACCTTGGTGTCTCTTTATGACGTCCAGTCTCGAGCCGAGAAGACACTGGAAATTTGCTCCGTGGGTCAGAGGTCGATCATCCGGTTTAACAACGGCCTCGGCGACTAACT
The DNA here is from genome assembly GCF_000342165.1 of Pacificimonas flava. Taxonomy (GTDB): domain Bacteria; phylum Pseudomonadota; class Alphaproteobacteria; order Sphingomonadales; family Sphingomonadaceae; genus Pacificimonas; species Pacificimonas flava. Next base: position 2,386 of record NZ_AMRV01000014.1, on the reverse strand, counting down.
GACAATAGGAGAATTCGATGAAGCGCTGCGTCACGTTCCCGAGGGAAACGAGCTGTTTCTCGATCTTCGTGATACCCCGACAGGGGGAAATACGATAGTCGCTAGAGCCATCATGGGCTGGTTCGTCCGGGAGGCGCGGCCGCACCAGATTCATGACAGGCCGGCAGAGCAGAGAGAAACGGCATTGCACACCAGTGGGTCGAGCAGGTTCTGCCGCGCGACGGCAAATATCGTCCGAAATTGCCAACAGTCCTTGTCGGGCGATGGACAGGCAGCATGGGTGAAGGTCTGGCGATCGGCTTCCACGCTTTCGGCGCCAAAATTCTAGGAACGCGGATGGCGGGCTTAAAGGGAGCTATCGAAGATTTCAGAATGCCTGATACCGATCTCACAGTGAAGGTACCGACGGAAAGGCTTTTCACAGTCGACGGACTTCCAAGAGAGAATTTCCTCCTTGAACCGATCAGTGAAACAGTGAGTTTTTAAGCGATTGCTGACTACGGCGAGCGCCAATCATCAGGTCGTCTGCCCAACGACTGCTTCCTAGGCTACGCGAGACCGGCGGCAATCGCCGCCGAAGTAGATAAGCAATGGGCTACACCTATGGCCTCTCTTACGCAGCCCGTTGCATCAACCGCGCTGATGCACCAAACAACCGCCAAGCTCTATCCCAAGTGGGGAAACTGGTGTCGATTCAGGCGCAAATTATTCGATAAGGCCGCACCATCCAACTCACCTAGCGGCCTCGCGACTGGCGCAAGTTTTGCTGCGCTATAAGCAGTTCATACGCTGATAATCCTTCGCCGCTTACATTTCCGAGATCTCGATCACTCGTCTCAAACTTACCATCTCTATCAGTTTCAAGATCTGGGGCTGGGCTGGACATCCCGCGCTGATAGCTAGTGCTACCGGTAGAGACCAACTTCGGTCGCGAACGCGAACTCGGTGACTGAGCCTGTATTGGTTGCCGAGGTTCGTAGCGAGCTTTGTACTCGATCCAAGTCACGCAACGCTCGACAGCGAACGCCCTGCGCTCGGCCCGCTGCGTCGCGAGTAGTTCAGCGAGAGCAGGTGCACGAATAGCAACGGAAAAATGGCGATAAAAGGCGCGCCGCTCGCTGCTCTTGAGAGTTTGCGCAGTTTTTTGTCTCTGTCTCATGAGTTCGCGGCGAAGGCGTTTCACTTCTGCCAGATGGATTTTGCGCAGCCTCTTGCGCTCTATCCGTTTCGCGTCCTCTCTCAAACGGTGCTGCTCGACCATCCAGGAATAGCTTTCCTTCAAATCTGAGGGAGCATCGCTGGATTTGCGGCGATCAACTGGGCAGTATTTGTTCCGCCATTCCTGGTACGAAGGCGCACCGGGCTTGAGCGAACGTTCCAGGGCGGACGCACCAAACTTGGTCTGACCGGAATCGAACGCCGAGGCTTTGATCCGGTTCTTTTGATTCCGTCGATCGACAATCACAAAACCGCGACGCTGAGCACCCTTACTGGTCTCTCGAAAAACTGCCTCAAGGCCTAGGTCTAGCAACATAAGCGACTCAACTCTCTCGCCCCACGACGTACGCACGAGGGCCGCACGGATATCGTCAGCCAGTGCCATCAAATCCCTGTCTCCGGTTCGCTCAACGAGCTTCGATTTCGCTGGAATCTGGTTCCGCAATCCTTTAATTCTGTCTTCTCTCAATCCCTGCGGAGATCTCAGTTGGCGAAGGCCCATCGCCCTTTCCATCCTCCGCGCACAGTTCTGAAGGCGAGCAAGCAGACGGAAGTCGTAGCTCCGAAGCGCTCGTTCATTCCCAGGCACGGCCAGGACTTGATCGGCTGTCAAAATGTGCGGTCCACAGTCCGCAGCGCTTCCCTTTTTCAGAAACCAGGACTTGGATGGCGTCCGCCCTGTTTCGGGTGAAATCGTGCACCAGAAAATGTGGCTATGGTCATACGCCTTATCGCGGTGGCGAATGACAACGCGCGGATGATTTGTTAGGCCCGCAGTTGCTCCCATTGCGTCTGCAATGGACAGCCACTGTTCGCGGTTCAGTTCGCCGTCTTCGATCGCCGCCGAAACCGAGAGATGAAGAAGCTTGACCTTTGCTCGGGAGTTCAGTGCAGCGATGTTTGCCATTTCTGCAGGCGCCATTTCGATGCTAGAGACGCCGTGCAGATCGAGCACCTCGTGATCGCGGTCCGTTACAAGATAGTGTATTAGCCCTGCAAAATCGGCTCCCTTTGTAAGTTTTGGGATCACGAACTGGCCACCTTCACCAACGAAAGAAGATCGGCATAGACTGATCGCAACTCAGCTGAGGATACGGAATCACCGATGTTGAGTCGCCGAGCAATTTGATTGACGTTACCGCCGACTTTGTTGACGGCGACGACCAGA
>NZ_AMRV01000013.1 GCF_000342165.1 Pacificimonas flava | reverse complement strand
CATCAGCTCGAGGTCGTTCCCGCAAGCACTTTAATGGGGCCTGCGCCTAGGTCCGGCCCCAGGGCCTGCAAAGGTCGGCGCATTTCGATGCCGAAGCTGGATACCATCGTATTGGACGCGCTTCAGGAGCGCCTGTTCTTGCCGGAACGCCTGCCTGATCTCCTCTCTGGCTGGCTCGATCACTCGGAAAAGGCATCCGAAGGCCGCCGGAAAAAGCTGCGTCAGCTTCGGACCCGCTTCACAACGTTAGAAAGTGGTCATGAAAGGTTGTTAGATCTGGTCGTGGCAGGGCAGCTGACCGCCTCCAATCCCCAGTTCGCAAAAAGAATGCGGAGCTCACCGAGCGGGTGACGCAAACGAAGTCGGATATCATCATCCTCGAGCGACAGCTAAAACGGTCAGAGCGACGCATTACCCGGAACTGATCGACCGCTTCTCCGATCTCATTCGGGACCGCCTCCGCAACGGCGACCCTGCGCTACGCCAATACTATGCGCGCGGCATTCTCGACCGCGTGGACGTGGGGGACCGAGAAATCCGTTTAGTGGGTTCTACAAAAAACCTTGAACGTGCCGTTGCTAACGCCGACGCAAGACCTGTGAAGGTGCCCAACTTCGAACGGAAATGGCGCGCCCGGAAGGATTCGAACCTCCGACCCCCAGATTCGTAGTCTGGTGCTCTATCCAGCTGAGCTACGGGCGCTTAGGAGCGGCGCTACTTAGGTAGGGCTGCCGCGGCAATCAAGCCTTATCGCGCACTGCATTCGAAATCGCGCGTTTCCTCGCTGCCGGAAAGCGCATAGGACGGCCGTCATGATCCGCCGAGCTACCGCGACCATCGTCCTTCTCCTGCCGCTTCTGACGGCGTGCGGTGGCGGCAGCGGCGGCCGTGCCCCGGACAGCCTGTTTCCCAGCCTGGCGCTGCGGCCGGGGGAAACCTTCGAGCCCGGCACCTGTACGGTGCGCGCCGCCCCCGCCGTCGAGGTCGAGCCGGCAGGCGCGGATTTCGATGTGCCGCTTCCGCCGCGGCCGGATACCGATATCGCCGCGCTGTCCGCGCGCTTCGGAACGCTGGAGGAGAATTGGCGGAGCGCCGGCAACGACGCTCAGGCCGCGCTGGCCGCAGACAGCGGCGAAAGCGAGACGGCGACAGCCGTGGCGGTCAGCCGGTGGGAAGCAGCCTTTCTTGCGCTGGCCGAGGTGGAAACCTTGCTTCTCCAGCTTCGGCGCTCCTACGCCTCCGACACGGCGTTCGAGAGCGAGCAGCCGGACGCCGCGGCCCTGCTGGCGCGGATGCGCGACATTCGCGCCCAGCATATGCAGCGCTATGAGGGCGCGCCCGCGCTGGCTGCGGCCGCGCCCGGCGTGGCGGCTTGGGCGCCGCAGCGCGGCAAGCAGGGCATCGATGCGAACGTCGCGTCCTGTAGCGGTTAGAACCTCGGCCGCGCGGGCGGCTCAGCCCCGCTGCGGCGCGAAATAACCCGTCAAGATGGCGGCATAGATATCCGTCAGCCGCTCGATGTCGCGAACCGCGACCGCTTCTCCTACCTTGTGCATGGTCTTGCCCACCAGGCCCGCCTCGATCACCGGGCACATGGCGCGGATGAAGCGGGCATCGGAGGTCCCGCCCGAGGTGGAGAGGTCCGGACGGCCGCCGGTTACCGATTCGATCGCTCCTGCGACCAGTTCGGCGAAGGGGCCGGGGTCGGTGAAGAATGCCTCTCCGGAAACGATTGCCTCGACCGCCGCCTTCTCCGTCACGGACGTTGCCGTGTCCTCCATCCAGTGCACCAGATCGGCGCCGCGATGCTGATTGTTGAAGCGGATGTTCAGCCGCGCCTTCGCCGCCGCCGGAATGACGTTGTGCGCCGGATTGCCGACCTCCAGATCGGTGATTTCCAGGTTCGAGGGCTGAAACCACTCATTGCCTTCGTCGAGGACACGGCTTTGCAAGCGCTGCAGGATCTCGACCAAAGCGGGAATCGGATTCGCCGCCATGTGCGGATAGGCGACGTGACCCTGCGCGCCGGCGACGGTGATCCAGGCGTTCACCGATCCGCGCCGGCCGATCTTCACCATGTCGCCCAGCGCCGCCTGGCTGGTTGGTTCCCCGACCAGGCAGTGATCGGGGACATGCCCCTCTTCGCGCATCCATTGCAGCAGCCGCTTCGTGCCGAATGTCGCCGGCCCTTCCTCGTCGCCCGTGACGATCAGGCTGACGGAGCCCGCGCCGGTATCGGTGCGCGCCGCCGCTGCGACAAATGCCGCGATGGCGGATTTCATGTCGCTGGCGCCGCGCCCGATCAGAAGGCCGTCCCGCACCTCTGCCGCAAAGGGCGGACCGGGCCAGTCCTCCGGCGCGCCGGGGGGCACGACGTCGGTGTGGCCGGCAAAGGCGAAATGGGGTCCGGCCGTCCCGCGCCGGGCGAACAGATTGGCGACGGGCCCGTCCGGCGCCTCGCCCCACAGATGTCGCCAGACCGTGAAGCCCGCCGCCTCCAGCGCCTCCGCAAGCAGATCCTGCGCCGCGCCCGTGTCGGGCGTCACGCTCGGGATGCGGATCAGCGCCTGCGAAAGGGCGACGGGGTCGGGTGCCCTCGCGGCGCGGGCACCGGTCGCGCCTTCAGTCACGCAGCAGCTCGTTGATCGAGGTTTTCTCCCGCGTGCCGGCGTCGACCCGCTTGACGATGACGGCGCAGTAGAGCGCGGGGCCGCCCTTCGGGTCGGGCAGGCTGCCCGGCACGACGACCGAATAGGGGGGCACCTCGCCGCGCACGATTTCGCCCGATTCGCGATCGACGATCTTCGTAGAGGCGGTGATGAAAACGCCCATACCGAGGACGGAGCCCTTGCCGATGCGCACGCCCTCGACGACTTCGGAGCGGGCGCCGATGAAGCAGTCATCCTCGATGATGGTCGGGTTGGCCTGCAGCGGCTCCAGAACACCGCCGATGCCCGCGCCCGCGGAAACGTGGCAATTCCGGCCCACTTGCGCGCAGCTGCCGACCGACGCCCAGGTGTCGACCATGGTGCCGGCGCCGACATGGGCGCCGATATTGACGAAGCTGGGCATCAGCACCGCGCCCTTGCCGATGAAGGCGCCGCGGCGGACGATGCTGCCTGGCACGGCGCGGAAGGCGGCGGCCTTGAACTCCGCCTCGCCCCAGCCCACGAATTTCGAGGGCACCTTGTCGTACCAGGTGGCGCCGCCGGGGCCGCCCTCGATGATTTCCATGCCGTTCAGGCGAAAGGAGAGAAGCACCGCCTTCTTCAGCCACTGATTGACGCGCCAGCCGCCGTCCGCCGGCTCCGCCACCCGAGCGGTCCCCGCGTCGAGCGCGGCCAGCGCTTCGGTCACGGCGTCGCGCACCTCGCCTCGCGTGTCGGTGCCGATTTCGCCGCGCCCGTCCCAGGCGGTTTCGATGATGGTTTCGATGCTCATGCGTTCAAAGCTCCAATGTTTCCAGCCAACCGCCAAGATCGCGGATGGCGATGTCGATCGCGTCCATGTCGGCGCCATAGCTGGCGCTCTCGCTGCCATTGTCCACCCAGATGGTGGTCATGCCGAGCGCCTTTGCCGGGGCGAGGTTTCTCGCCATGTCCTCGAAGAAGGCGGCGCGCCGCGGCGCGATGTCGTAGCGCCGGCAAAGATCCTGATAAACGCCAGGCTCCGGCTTCGGCCGGTAATTCATGGCGTGAATGTCGTGGATCGCCTCGAAATGCGCGCCGAGGCCGAGCCGTTCCAGAACACGTTCGGCATAGGCGGCATCGCCGTTGGTGAAGACGAACTTTCGTCCCGGCAGCGACGCGATACCGGTCTTGACCCTCTCGTCATGGCTCAGCACGTCCATTTCGATGTCGTGCACGAAATCGAGGAACTGCGACGGCTCTATGGCATGCTCGTCCATCAGTCCGCGCAGCGTCGTACCGTGACGATGGAAGAAATCCTTCTGGATCCGCCGCGCCTCGTCCGCGTCCACATGAAGCTCGCGGGCGATGAATTCGCCCATGCGTACGTCGATACGCGCGAACAGGTTTGCCGTCGCCGGATACAGCGTGTTGTCGAGGTCAAACAGCCAGGCATCGATATGCGATAAATCCATGGGCCCTGCCCCTAAAGGCTCGCACAGCCGCTGGCGACCGGTTAACCGGCGCGACATGATCGTGCCGTTATGAGGGCGGCGTCAGGGGCCGGAACGAAAAGCCGTTCCAGTGGCATTCGAGGGCAGTAAGCATGAAGCGGCGTATCGGTTTCCTTCTGGGGGCAGCGTTCTGCGCGGCATTGGCGGCGTGCGGCGGTGGCGGCGGTGCGCCGGTGCGGCCGATCCCGACCCCCACGACGCCGGCGCCCAGCCCGGCCCCCACGCCCAGCCCGGCCCCGACACCCGGCCTGTACGACACGGCCGAATATCGACGCTCCAACGCGGCGACCAGCCTGCAGGCGCTGGCCGCCTATGATTCCGGGGCGCTGGGTCAGGGCGTGAAGATCGGCATCGTCGACAGCGGCATTAATACGGCGCTCCCTGAGTTTGCCGGCCGCATTGATCCGCTGAGCCGCGACGTCGCCGGCAATCGCGGCCTCGCCGACGAGGGCGGTCACGGCACCGCCGTCGCCAGCGTCGCCGCCGCGGCGAATGACGGCAGCTTCACCCATGGCGTGGCGCCGGATGCGACGCTGGTCGTCGCCCGCGCGGACGAACCGGGAAGCTGCGCCGACAGCGAGGACTGTTCCTATCCCGACCGCAATATCGCGAGCGGCGTCGATCTGGCGCTGCAGGCGGGTGCGCGGGTGGTTAACCTTTCCCTCGGCGGCTCGCCTGCGCAACTGCCGCTGGTTCGCGCCATAGATCGCGCCACCGCGGCCGGGATGGTGGTGGTCATTTCCGCCGGCAATGACGGCGAAGCGAATCCCGACCCGTTGACGGCGATCGCGGGCAGTTCCGAGGCGCGGGGACGGGTGCTCGTCGTGGGCGCCCTGAACGAGAGCGGCGCCATCGCCGACTTCAGCAACCGGGCGGGCAGCCTGCAGCAATATTTCCTGACTGCCCTGGGCGAGGATGTCGTCGGCTTCGACGATAGCGGGCAGGGATTCTACCTCTCCGGCACGTCTTTTGCCGCGCCCGGGGTCAGCGGCGCGCTGGCGCTGCTTTATTCCGCCTTCCCCAACCTCACCGCCGACCAGGCGATCTCTCTCCTGAAGGATACGGCCCGCGACCTGGGCGATGCCGGCGTCGACGCCGTCTACGGTCACGGCGCGGTGGACCTCGCCGCCGCCTTCGCACCGCAGGGCAGCCTGGGGCTCGTCGGCTCCGGCCTGTCGCTGCTCCAGACCGGTCCGCTGATCGCATCGGGCGGTGCGGCCGGCGATTCGGGCAAGGCCGGCATGACGTTGGGAACGGTCGTCGCGCTCGATTCGCTCGGCCGCGCCTACAGCATGGACGCACATCGCGAGGCTGCGAGCCTGTCGCCGCGCGGCCTCCTCGCGCCTGCGCTTCTTGGCGGGGAATGGGGCGCCGGGGGAAGGATCGGCGGCGCCGCGATCGGATTCTCCGCCAGCCAACAGGGTTTCGCGCTTGCCGGATCGAACGCGGCGCGCGGTCTCGATGCACGCGGCGGTGTGGAGCCGATATTGCGTCGCGGCTACGCCAGCACGGCGATGTCGCCCCGCACGGCGTTCACGGCCGGCTATGGCTATGCACCGGACATGCTGACGCGGCTGGGCACGGGCACCGCCGCCCGCCCCGCCTTTCTGTCGGACGGCGGTCTTCGCTCCGCCGAGGGAGTCAGCGCCGGCGCCGGCATGGCCGCCTCGACAAGGCTTGGCGCGTGGTCCGTCGCCGCCGCCTTCGTCGAAGGGGAGAGCTGGGACCCGGCGCCCGCTCTGGGTCTGCCCCGAGGCGCGGACCCGGCGCGTGCGGACCGCTTTCGCGTTCAGGTCGCCCGCGCACTTGGCGGTGTCCAGATGATCGCGGCGGTCGAGCGGCTGGAGGAGGCCGAGACCTTCCTCGGGTCCGCCGCCGCGCCGGAGCTCGGCATCGGCGGCAGCGCCACCGATCTTCTGGAGGTCGGCGCTCTCGTCGCGTTGCCGCACGGCTGGTCGCTTGATGTTTCCGCGCGGGGCGGCGCGACCCGGCTGACGAGCGCAGGCGGGCTGATCGCTGCGGGGGGTGCGCCGCTGCTTTCCAGCGGTTTCTCGGCGGCGCTGAACGGGTCTTCGCTGCTGCAAACGGGGGACCGTTTCGGTGTTCAGCTGTCGCAGCCGCTGCGGTTCGAGCGCGCGTCCCTGCCCCTGTCGCTACCGGTTGCCTATGATTACGGCACGGCGGCGGCGACCTATGCCCTGCGCCGGTTCGACCTCAGCCCCTCGGGCCGCGAAATCGCGTTGGAGGCCGCGTACGCCCTGCCCCTTCGCAGCGGCTTTCTGAACCTGAGCAGCTTCGTACGTCGCCATCCCGGCCACCGCGCCGATGCGCCGGCGGATATCGGCGCCGCCGTGCAACTGGAACGCCGATTCTAGACGCGGTGCGCTAGGCTCCTCGATCGAGGCGGCGCGTGATCGACAGTGCGTGCGCCGGCAGCCCTTCCGCTTCGGCAAGGCGCGCGGCCGGCGGTCCGAGTGCCTGGAAACCCTCGGGGCCGCAGCCGAGGAACGTCGTGCGCTTCATGAAATTCGCTGTGCCGAGCCCGCTGGAGAACCGCGCCCGCCGGCCGGTCGGCAGCACATGGTTGGGACCGGCGAGGTAATCGCCGATCGCCTCCGGCGTGTCGTAGCCCAAAAAAACGCTTCCGGCATGGCGCACGCGCGCGAAGACGGCGTCCGGATCACGGACCGCCAGCAGCAGATGCTCGGGCGCCAGCGCATCGATCAGCGCGGGCGCTTCGGACAGGTCTGCAATTTCGATGACCGCACCGTTGGCATCCCAGCTCGCACGCGCCGTCTCAGCGGTCGATATCGCATCGAACGCGGCTGGTAGCGCCGCCAGAACCGCCTGAGCGAGCGACGGCGAATCGGTGATCAGGATCGATTGGGAGGTCGGGTCGTGCTCCGCCTGGCTCAGCAGATCCGCGGCCAGGACCGCCGGATCGGCGCCGCTGTCCGCCACGATCAGGATTTCCGACGGACCCGCGACCATGTCGATGCCGATGCGGCCGTAAAGCTGGCGCTTCGCCTCCGCCACAAACGCATTGCCCGGACCGGCGATGAAATCGACCGCGGGCACGCTTTCTGTGCCGAAGGCGAGCGCGGCGACGGCCTGTGCGCCGCCGATTCGGTAGATCGTGTCGACGCCGGCAAGCTTCGCGGCCGCAAGCACCTCGTCGTTCGGCTCTCCGCCGGGGGTCGGCGTGACCATCACCAGTTGCTCCACGCCCGCCACTTTCGCCGGAATGGCGTTCATCAGTACGGAGGAGAACAGTGCCGCGCGGCCGCCCGGCACGTACAGCCCGGCCGCCGCAATCGGGCTGTAGCGCCAACCCGTACGCGTGCCCGTCTCGTCGACCTGCTGATGGTCGGCGGGCCGCTGCACCTCGTGAAAGGCGCGAATTCGGGATGCCGCCAGCTCCATCGCCGCAAGCAGATCCTTGTCGACGCGCTTCAACGCGGCGTCGATGCGGCCTGTCGGAATGCGCAGTTCGCCCGCCGGATCGAACCCGTCGAAGCGGGCCGTCAGTTCCGCGATCGCCGCATCGCCGCGCTGGCGCACGTCCTCGATGATCGTCCGCACGGCCGCAGAGACATCGCCGCCCTCGCCCCGGCCTGCCTCGACCAGCGCGCGAAAGCGGGCGGCGAAGTCGCCCGATGCGCTATTCAGACGTTGCATCCGCCGCCTCCCGGAACCGCGCAATCCAGTCCGCCATCACCGCGCCCTTTCGCTTGAACGCCGGCCGCGCGACGATCAGCCGGCTGGTGACCTCGGAAATCACCTCGACCTCGACCAGGCCGTTCGCCTTCAGCGTGTTGCCGCTGGACACCAGGTCGACGATGCGGCTGGTCAGCCCCAGCGCCGGGGCAAGCTCCATGGCGCCGTTCAGCTTGACGCATTCCGCCTGCACGCCGCGCGCGGCGAAGTGCCGGCTGGTCGTCTGGGGATATTTCGTAGCGACCCGAACGTGACTCCAGCCGCGCGGATCGTCCGTGGCGGCAAGTTCCTGCGGCTCCGCCACCGAAAGGCGGCATGCACCGATCTTCAGGTCCACCGGGGCATAGAGCGCGGAATAGCCGAATTCGTCGACGACGTCGCTGCCGACGATGCCGAAATCGGCAGCGCCGTGCGCGACGAAGGTGGCGGCGTCGAAGGCCCGCACGCGTATCAGCGATACGCCCGGCACGTTGGTACCGAATTGCAGCTTGCGGCTCGACTTGTCGTGAAATTCCGCCTCCGGCGTCAGACCGGCGCGTGCCATCAGGGGCAGCGCCTCGTCCAGAATGCGGCCCTTCGGAACGGCGAAGATGAGGCTGTCGGTCATAAGGGGGTCATGCCCATTGGGGTCGTCTTTAGGAAAGGTGCTGGTATAGGGAGCGGTTACTGGCCGCAAGGCGCCGCCGCCGTCCGCGGCGCAGGAACGCGGCCCGGCATGTGGGGGAAACACTGACTATATTCGATGACACCATCGCAACTGGCGTGCGCGCAGCGAAACTTTCGCTGCTGTGGGGAGAGACATTGACGGCCAGCGCCTTCGTGATGCACCGGCGCATGCGGATGATCTGCGACGCCGGCGCGTCGCCCAGCCCTGCCGACATGGCGGAATTCGGCCGTATGTTGCCGGAGAAGACCGACGCGTTCTATCGCGCGTTTTCCGGCGCCAGCCGCGCGCGGGATCCGCTGGAGGCGCTGGAAAACCTGCTGAAACCCATTCACAGCCGCGCAACCGGCAACGCCAGGCGATTACGCGGCGTCCGCTGACATGACGACGCGCCCGTTCGAGCGGCAGGCGCAATGGTCGGCTCGGCTGGGATCGCCGTTCATGCAGCGGCTCTGCCTGGCACTGGACCGGGCGCTGGACATGTCCAGTGAAACGGGACGGCGCGTTATGGGCTGGCCGGGAGATCCCGTGGCGGATGCCATGGTGCTGCGTGTGACAGGCGGGCTGAACGCACTGGTACGCGCCGGGAAAGCGCCTGCTTTGGCAAGTCTTTACCCGCCAAACCCGCTGCCGGAGACTGCCGCGCTTGAGGCCGCGCTCCGCAAAACCCTGCCGGTCGTGGGCGCCGCATTGCAGCCTTGGCTGGACGGGCCGCCGCAGACGAACGAGGTCGGCCGTTCGGGCGTGCTGATGCCGGGACTGATGACCATCGCTGCCCGCACCGGTCTGCCGCTGCGCCTGTTCGAGCTGGGCGCGAGCGCCGGCCTCAATCTGCGCCTCGACGATTATGCCTATGATTTGGGCGGGCTGAGGACCGGGCGCACGGCGTCGGCGGTAAGGATTCAGCCTGAGTGGGAGGGGCCGCCGCCGCCGAATGCCAAGGTGAATGTGACGGAACGGCGAGGCGTCGACATCAATCCGCTCGATGTGACCGATCCGGCGACGCAGCAGCGGCTGCTCGCCTATGTCTGGCCCGACCAGACCGCGCGGGTGGAACGGCTGGAAGCGGCGCTTGCCGCCGCTGCCGCCGATCCGCCGCCCATAGACCGGGCCGATGCCGCCGACTGGACGGAGCGGTGCCTTCTCCCGCTGGACGGAACTGCGACGGTCCTGTTCCATTCCATCGCATTCCAGTACTTCCCGCGCGCCTCGCAGCAGCGAATCGCCGCCCACATGCGGGGCATCGGTAAGCGGACCGGCGCCTTTGCGCCGCTGTTCTGGCTCCGCTACGAGGATGACGCGGGTTCGCCCGGGGCCTTGCCCACGCTGCGGCTGACCAGCTGGTCCGGCAGACCGGAAGGCGATCCGGATGAAGAGCATCTGGCGGACGCGCATCCGCACGGGACGCAGGTCCGCTGGCGGCTTCCGCAGACCGGGAATTGAAATTCTTGCCTTTCGTTCCCATCTCGTAGAGAGGTGCCGCCGCCCTTCGCCACTTCGCGAAGCGGCGCGATTTTTCATGCGCCGGTCATTTTTTCCGGTTTCGGCGCACAGCAAGCGAGATCCCAAGGGAGCCGAATGGCAAAAGAAGAACTCATCGAAATGCGCGGTCAGGTAACGGAACTGCTTCCGAATGCCATGTTCCGCGTCAAGCTCGAGAACGATCACGAGATCCTCGGGCACACTGCCGGCAAGATGCGCAAGAACCGCATTCGCGTCCTGGTCGGTGACGAGGTGCTCGTCGAACTGACCCCCTACGACCTGACCAAGGGTCGCATCACGTACCGCTTCAAGTAGGCGCGCGGTGCCGCGGCCGGACTCCGCGCCCGCCCTTGTGCTGGCTTCCTCCAGCCCGCGCCGCCGCGATCTCTTGGCGCAGCTGGGCATCGAGCCGGCGCGCATCCAATCCCCCGATATCAACGAAACCCCGGCCAAGGGCGAACGTCCGAGACCCTATGCCGAACGGATGGCCCGCGAAAAGGCGCTCGCCGTCTCGCGCGCCGATGGAGAGTGCGTCCTTGCCGGGGATACCACTGTCGCGGCCGGCCGGCGCATCTTTCCGCCCGCTGAGAGTCCGGACGATGTTCGCCGCTTCCTGACCCTGCTCAGCGGCCGGCGCCATGACGTCTTTTCCGCCGTCGCGCTGATCGACGCGGACGGTCAGGTGCGTGTTCGCGTTGCCGCCAGCGTCGTCCGCTTCAAGCGCCTGCATCCCGATGAGATCGACGCCTATGCCGAGAGCGGCGAGGGCGTCGGCAAGGCGGCGGGTTATGCTATACAGGGCCGCGCCTCTGCGTTCGTCCCATTCCTGTCGGGGAGCTATACCGGGGTGGTGGGGCTGCCGCTTTACGAGACGCGGGCCCTGCTGCTGACCGCGGGTTTTCCCGTCTAGCATGGGCCCGCCGGCCGGCGACTGGCTGTCGGAGCGCGGCATCGGCGAAACCCGCCTTGCGCGCGTCGAGCGGGGAGAGATCACCGACGCGCGGATCGAGAGGGCTGGCGAACTGGTCGCCGGCACCGTCGTCGAGGCGAGGCTGGTCCGGAAACAGGATGGGCGCGGCCTGGCCGAGATGAACGGCACGCCGCTTCTGGTCGAGCCCTGGCCGCGTGGCCGGACGGAGGGTGAGACGGTAGCCCTGATCATCGCTCGTCAGGTCATTCCGGAACGCGGCCGCCTGCGCGACGCGAAAGCGCGCATGCCCCACGCTGCCGCTGCTGCTGCCGAGGGCCCGGAGCGGATAGACGCACGGCCCGGCGATCTGTCCGAACATGGCTGGGAGGAGTTGATCGAGGAGGCGCGCTCCGGCGTCGTGGCATTCGAAGGCGGCTTGCTGTCCATCGTTCCGACGCCCGCCGGGACCACGATTGATATCGACGGCAGCCTGCCCCCGGCCGATCTGGCGCGGCGCGGCGCCGCCGCTGCCGCGCGTGCGATTCGCCGGCTCGACATTGGCGGCTCCATCCTCATCGACCTGCCCAGCCTGGAGGGGAAGGCCGAGCGCCAGTCCGCTGCCGCGGCGTTCGACGACGCCTTCGATTCCGCCGCGGCCGGCCCCTTTGAACGAACGGGCGTCAACGGCTTCGGCCTGCTTCAGGTGGTGCGGGCGCGTCGACGCCCGTCACTGATCGAGCGGGTGCAGAATCAATCGCTCGAAACCGGCGCGCTCGACCTGCTGCGGCGCGCCGAACGCGCGGTGCCGTGCACGAAACTTGAGCTGTCGGCTGGCGTCCGAATTGCGGACTGGCTGGAGGGGCAGCCCGCGCTCCTCAGCCTGCTGGCGCGGCGTACGGGCGGGCGCGTGACCTTGAAAGCGGCGGGGAACGACCCCTTATGGTGGGGCGATGTCCACGCCGGCCCCTGAATGCCCGATCTGCGGCAAACCCGCGACCCCTGCGGATCGCCCCTTTTGCTCGCGCCGCTGCCGCGACCGCGATCTCATCACCTGGCTTGACGAGGGATACCGCGTCCCCGTTGCGCCGGAAGAGGAGCCATCCGGCAATTAGGGTTGGCCAACGGCGTATTCTGAACTGGATGGGACCGCATCCTCTGGACAAGCCGAACGCTGCTCCCTATTAGGCCGCTCTCCACGCGCGGAACAGACGCCGCGTTCCCGTGCCCGGGTAGCTCAGTTGGTAGAGCATGCGACTGAAAATCGCAGTGTCGGCGGTTCGATTCCGTCCCCGGGCACCACTTGGCTTCCCTGCCCTATCCATCCGCGCAGGTCCTGCCCGTTCATTGGACTTTAAGACGGCGGGCATTATATACCGTTCGTTATGTTAGCGAGCAATACACCCACCAAAGGCCGCCCGCGGGAGTTCGACGTCGACGTCGCGCTGACGGCGGCGCTGCGCGTCTTTTGGAGCAAGGGGTATGAGGGCGCCTCTCTGACGGACCTTACGGAGGCGATGGGGATCACGCGTCCCAGCCTTTATGCGGCCTTCGGCAACAAGGAGGCGCTGTTTCGGCGCGCTCTCGACCTCTACGAGCGGGAAAAGCTCGAATATACGCGGCGTGCGCTTGATGCCCCGACCGCCAAGGGCGTGGCCGAACGTATGCTCTATGGGGCCATCGATGCGCAATGCAGCGAGTGCGAGCCGAAGGGCTGTCTGGGAGTCATCAGTGCGGTTGCTTGCGGTGCGGAAGCGGACGCCATCCGCGAACATGTCATTGCCCGCCGGGTGTCGTCGCGCAACGCGCTCGTCGAACGGTTGGAGCAGGCGAAGCAGGATGGCGACTTGCCGGCCGAAATCGATATCGACGGACTGACGGGATACCTGTTCGCCATATTGCAGGGCATGGCCGTTCAGGCCGGTGCCGGTGCGACGCGCGAGGATCTGGAGAAGGTCGTGAAGACTGGTCTCTCCATGTGGCCCGGGCGCTAGCCCGGCCCGTTTCCAACTTTTTTATTGAATAATACCGACCGGTACATAAAAGGTCTTGACGATCGGCCGTGCCCATTTATATACCGCATGGTATGGAAATGAGAAGGGGACGTGCGATGCACAGCCGACTCGATATGGACTTAGCAGAATAACGGAGCCCGCCCCGAACTAGCGGCGGTTCCGTTTTCGATCGGCATCGGATTCAGGCGCGATTTGGTGCGCCTGAATCCCCTGCCGACCACACACAATAGGGCACTCTTTTCTCGTTCGGCGCATGCCGGGCTGCGGGAGGCGTGCATCCAATTCACAGCGGTCCGAAGACCCGCGTTTTCGGAAACAGGGGACGTGCGCCTGCGTCCCGACAAGGATTTTACATGACGCTACTCGACGCTTCGCAAACCACGGAATTTCAGGAGGAGGCCGATTTTCCGGCTCTTCGTGCCGTGGCCTCCCCCCAGCCCGCCAGCCTGTCGGCACTGGAATGGTCCGTGGTGGCTCTTGCCCGCAGGGAGCGGCCGTCCAGCATAAGAAGACCCGGCGCTATCGCGGCCGCCATGGGACTTCTGTTCGGCGGGCGCCGTCTGCCGGCGCTCGCCGACCGGCGGCTCGAGGCTCTGCGCCGCCTTGCCGTGCTTGCGTGGCACCGCGCGGCCGCCATCGACGATGGTGAGATCGCCGCGTTCCTCGGCGCCGGCTTCACATCGCAGCAATATGAACTGGTCCGCGGAAGCATCGACGCGGGGCGGTCCGGTCGCAGCGTGGGGGTACACGGATGAACATGCATACGAAAATCGCGTCCTCCTCGGCGGACGCACCGAAGCATCCTGCGGCGCGCAGATCGAAGCGCGCGGCACTGCGGCGCGGCGCCTTCATGGCGGTGCCGCTATTTCTGGCCGCATGGGCGGGATACGAGGTGTTGCAGCCCGCAGGTCCGGCGAATGCCGCCCCGCCGCAGGTCGAAGTGACTGTCGCCAATCCCGTGGTTCGCGAGATCACGGAATGGGACGAGTATGTCGGCCGTTTCTCGCCCAGCCGGACGGTCGAGGTGCGGCCGCGGGTAGCCGGTGAGGTCACCGGCGTCCATTTCGAGGACGGCGCCCTCGTCAGGCGCGGCGATCTTCTCTTCACGATCGACCCCCGCCCCTTCGAGGCCGCTCTTGCCGAGGCGCAGGCGCGGCGGGCGAGCGCCGTCAGCAGCATGAACCTGGCCGATGCCGAGCTGACGCGGGCGCTGGAACTCGTCGATATCGACGCCGTATCAGCCAGCGAAGTCGACCGCCTGCGTGCGGAGGAGCAGGCGGCGCAGGCTGCCGTTGCGGCTGCGGATGCCGATGTCCGGGCGCGCACGCTCGATCTCGGCTTTACGAAGGTTCGGGCGCCCATAGCGGGTCGCATCTCGGACCGCCGGATCGATGCCGGCAACCAGGTGGGCGGCGGCGGTGCCGGTACGGCCACGCTTCTGACGACGATCAACGCTGTCGACCCGCTCTATTTCAATGTCGAGGCGTCCGAAGCGCTGTTTCTGAAGATGCGCCGCGCGGCGGAGGAAGGCGGCGGCGACGCCCCCATCGAGATCAGGTTGCAGGACGAGACCGCATATCGCTGGAAAGGACGGCTGGATTTTACCGACAACGGCCTCGACCCGCGATCCGGCACGATCCGCATTCGCGCGGTCGTCGACAATCCCGATGGGTTCCTGTCGCCCGGAATGTTCGGTGATGCGCACCTGACGAGCGCCTCGGCCCGCCGTGCGCTGCTGGTGCCCGATGCGGCCGTGCAGACCGATCAGGCCCGCAAGATCGTCACCATTATCGGCGATGACGGCACGGCGGAGGCAAGGCCGGTCGAACTGGGCCCCGCCATTCGCGGCCTTCGTGTCGTGCGCAGCGGCCTGTCGCGGTCGGACCGTGTCGTGATCAGCGCGCCCGAGCTCGCGCAGCCGGGCATGAAGGTCGAAACCCGCCCCGGCCGGATCGCGCCGAACGACGAAGACCGCGTCTCCGCGCCGGCAACGACCGCCCTGATCGGCGGCGCCAGCTTCGCCGCGAACTGATCGCCCTATCCAGACGAGGCTTCCATGCGTCTTTCCCGATTTTTCATATCGCGGCCGATTTTCGCCGCGGTCATCGCCGTCGTCATCACCATATTGGGGGCGATCGCGTATATCGGCCTGCCGGTTTCGCAATATCCGGATATCGTGCCGCCGACCGTAACGGTCACCGCCAGCTATCCGGGCGCGACCGCGCAGACCGTCGCAGAGACGGTGGCCGCGCCCATCGAGCAGCAAATCAACGGTGTCGACGACATGCTCTACATGTCCTCGGAATCGACCGGCGACGGCAACCTGACGATCACCGTTACCTTCAGGATCGGCACGGATCTCGACGCGGCCCAGGTGCTGGTGCAGAACCGGGTCGCGGTCGCGCTGCCGACCCTGCCGGAGGAGGTGCGCCGGCTTGGCGTCGTCACGCAGAAGACGTCGCCAGACTTCCTGATGGTGGTGAATCTGGTGTCGCCGGACGGATCGCTCGATCGCGGCTACATCTCGAACTACGCGCTGACGCAGATTCGCGACCGGCTGAACCGCATCGACGGGGTCGGCGATGTTCGCCTGTTCGGCGCGCGCGACTATGCGATGCGCGTCTGGATCGATCCCGGCCGTGCCGCCGCCCTCGATCTGACGGCGGGCGAGATCGTGGCCGCCCTGCGTGCGCAGAACGTCCAGGTCGCGGCCGGCACGCTCGGCCAGCCCCCCTATGACAGCGGCAACGCCTTTCAGCTGAACGTGGAGGCGCAGGGTCGCTATGCCGATCCCTCAGAGTTCGAGGGCATTGTCGTGCGCAGCGATCCGGACGGACGCCAGGTGCGCATTTCCGACGTCGCGAACGTCGAACTCGGCGCCGCCGATTATTCGTCGAACACCTATTTGTCGGGCGATCCGACCGTCATCATGGCCGTGTTCCAGCGGCCGGGGTCGAACGCACTGGCAGCCGCGCAGGCGGTCGAGGAGCAGATGGAGACGGCCTCCCAATCCTTTCCGAAGGGGCTGGACTACCGCGTTATATACAATCCGACGGAATTCATCTCGCAGTCGGTCGATGCGGTCATGCACACGCTTGGCGAGGCGGTGGTCCTGGTCGTGCTGGTCATCGTCGTGTTCCTGCAGAAATGGCGCGCGGCCATCATTCCCGTGGTCGCCATTCCGGTCTCGCTGATCGGCAGCTGCCTGGCGCTCGCCGCCTTCGGCTATTCGCTCAACAACCTGTCCCTGTTCGGCATGGTGCTGGCTATCGGCATCGTCGTCGACGACGCCATCGTCGTCGTGGAGAATGTCGAGCGGAACCTGGAGCGCGGCCTGTCGCCGCTGGAGGCCGCGCGTGTCTCCATGGACGAAGTGTCGGCGGCGCTTGTCGCCATTGTTCTGGTCCTCTGCGCGGTGTTCGTGCCGACGTTGTTTCTGACCGGCCTGTCGGGCGCCTTCTATCAGCAATTCGCTGTGACCATCGCGACGGCCACCCTGATCTCTCTGGTCGTGTCTCTGACGCTGTCACCGGCGCTTGCGGCCCTTCTCCTCCGTGCGGAGGAGCGCAGCGACAGGCCGTCGCGGATCATGGCCGTCCTTCACCGGGCCGGTGACGGGTTCAACCGCGGGTTCGAGCGGATGAGCGAACGGTATGCCGCGCTCACCCGCTGGCTCGTGACCCGGCCGCGTCGTGTCATGCTGGGCTATGGCGGCCTGATCGCGGCCACGGTCGGGCTGTTCTGGGCGACGCCGACCGGCTTTATCCCGGCGCAGGACCAGGGCTATTTCCTGACCGTGATCCAGCTTCCCGCCGGCTCCTCGCTTGAGCGCACGGATGCAGTCATGCAGGACGTGGCGAAGCGGATCCTGCCGATCCCCGGGGTCAAGGGTTCGGTGATGCTGGCCGGGTTCGACGGCCCGTCGCAGACGCTCGCGCCGAACACCGCCGCTGCCTATGTGCCGCTGGAATCCTTTGAGAAGCGCCAGGAACTCGGTGTCAGCTTCGAGGATATCATGGCGGAGGCGCAGCGCCGCACGGCCGACATCAACGAGGCGCGGCTGATGATCGTGCCGCCACCGCTCATTCAGGGCATCGGCTCTGCCGGCGGCTATCGGATGATGGTGCAGGATCTTGGCGAACACAGTTACGAGGCGCTGGAAGGTGCGGCCTATGGCCTGATCGGAAAGGCGAACCAGACGGAGGGGCTGGCGCAGGTCTACACCTTCTTCAACACAGCCACGCCGCGCATCTTTGCCGATATCGACCGCCGCAAGGCGGACATGCTCGGCGTCCCGCCGGAGCGCGTGTTCGAGGCGCTGTCGGTCTATCTGGGCTCCGCCTATGTGAACGACTTCAATCTTCTCGGCCGCACCTACCGCGTCACGGCGCAGGCGGATGCGGAACACCGGGAAACGGAAGCCGATATCGCGAACCTGCAGACGCGCTCGAACAGCGGCGAGATGGTTCCCATCGGGTCCGTCGCGACGTTCGACAGCAAGACCGGTCCCTATCGGGTGACGCGTTACAATCTGCGGCCCGCCGTTGCCATCGATGGCGACACGGCGCCCGGCTACTCGTCTGGCCAGTCGCTGGTGACGATGGAGAAGCTGGCGACGGAGACCCTGCCGAGCGGCTTCGGTCAGGAATGGACGGGCATTGCCTATCAGCAGCAGATGGCCGGCAATACCGCCGCCATCGTCTTTGCCCTGGCCGTGCTGTTCGTCTTCCTGGTGCTGGCGGCGCAGTATGAAAGTCTGGTGCTGCCGCTGGCGATCATCCTGATCGTGCCCATGTGCCTGCTCGCGGCCATGATCGGCGTCAATCTGCGCGGCATGGACAACAACGTCCTGACGCAGATCGGCCTTGTCGTCCTGATCGCGCTGGCGGCGAAGAACGCCATTCTGGTGGTCGAGTTCGCCAAGCAGGCGGAGGACGATGATGGTCTGTCACCGGTGGAGGCCGCCATTCGCGCGGCGCGGGACCGGCTGCGGCCGATCCTGATGACCAGCTTCGCCTTCATTCTGGGCGCGGTGCCGCTCCTGATCGCGAAGGGCGCCGGGGCGGAGCTGCGCCAGGCGCTGGGTACGGCGGTGTTCTTCGGCATGCTCGGCGTGACCGGGTTCGGTCTTCTTTTCACCCCCACATTCTACGTCGTCTGCCGCGCGCTGGGCGACCGTCTTGGACGGCGCCGCCGTTCCGAGGACGGCGCGGCGTTGCAGCCGGCGGAATAGGTTCGATCCCATGACGATACGCAATCACCTTCTGTCAGCTCTTTCCGCGCTTGCCCTTGCGGCATGTGCGGCGGGGCCGGATTATGTCCCCCCTGCGGTCACTCCCACCGCGTCCGGCCCCTTCCTTTCCACAGAGTCGTCCGCCGTGACCGCCCAGCCGGTCGCCGCCGACTGGTGGCGTCTCTATGACGATCCGGTTCTCGACAGGCTGATCGAGGACGCGCTGGCGGCGAATACCGACATTCGCGTTGCCGCGGCGCGCGTCGCCCGTGCGCGTGCGATGCTGAGAGGCGCGAGGGCGGACCGCGAACCGCAGGCTCAAATCAATGCGGACGCGAACTACGGCCGCCAACCGGCCATCCAGCGTTTTCCCGGCCTCGACCGGGAAGACTGGATCATCGATGCCGGTCTGGACGTCGCCTATGAAGTCGATCTGTTCGGCCGCGTGTCGCGCGGCGTCGAGGCGGCAGAGGGCGATGTCGGGGCGGCGCAGGCGGACGCCCGCGCCGTGCGCGTCGCCATCGTTGCCGAAACGGCGCGGGCCTATGCCGACGCCGCCTCCTCGGCCGCGCGGCTGAAGGTGGCGAACGACATCGTCGGTCTGCTTGACCGGTCCCTGTCGCTGACGCGGCGGCGGCATCAGGCCGGCTTCGACACCGGCCTCGATACCGCGCGCATCGCCGCGCTCAGGAACCAGCGCGCGGCGGACGTGCCCGCGATAGAGGCGCAGCGCGACGCGGCATTGTTTCGTCTTGCGGAACTGACAGGCCGGGTGCCGGCGGATCTGCCGGCCATTGCCGCGGAACGGGCCGATATGCTGATCCTGGACCAGCCCATCCCGGTGGGGGACGGCGCCGCTCTTCTGGCGCGCCGCCCCGACGTGCGGGCGGCCGAACAGCGTCTTGCGGCCGCGACGGCGCGGATCGGCGTCGTGACCGCGGACCTCTATCCGCGGATTTCGCTTGGCGGGTCGGTGGGTTCGACCAGCACGTCCTTTGGCGACATGTTCGGCGCCGGCCCCTTTCGCTGGTTGCTGGGCCCGCTCATCGGCTGGACCTTTCCCAATCAATCGAAGGCGCGCGCGCGGATCGCCGCTGCCGAGGCCGATACGCAGGGCGCACTGGCGGAATTCGATGGCACGGTGCTCGCTGCCCTTCGGGAGGTGGAAACGGCGCTGTCCGTCTACCAGCATGATCTGCAGCGCCGGTCCGATCTGCAGGCGGCCTATGAGGAGGCGAAGCGAGCGGTCGAGATTACGCGGGTCCAGCAGCGCGTTGGTTCGGTCGATTCGCTGGCCCTTCTGGATGCGGAGCGAACATTTGCCGACGCGAACGCGGCTCTGGCGAACGCGGATGCCGCCCTATCGGGGGATCAGATTGATCTTTTCAGGACGCTCGCTGGCGGGTGGGGACCGCCTGAGTCGGATGTTCTGACAGGCAGGAGATCCAGCACGCCCACGGACGACGGTGACCAGCGAGATTGGTCGCAAAACTTAGCCGATTTATCCGATTAATAATTGTCATTTCGTTAAGGATTGCTATGGGCAAAATCTAAGAACGGCGAAAATGTGTCGTGAAGGGGAGGATTATGACGTGGCGTGCACTCATGCTGGGCGCGGTATCCAGCATTGGCCTGACATCTGCGGCCCTGGCGCAGGACACTTCGCCGCCCATCGATCAGACACCCCCCGCGGAGAACGAGACGCCCTCTGACGTCGGAACGGTTCCTGCCGATAATCAGCAGCCTTCGGCGCAGCAGCCGATCGTCATCACCGGCATTCGCAGTTCGCTGGAGCGCGCGGCGGAGATCAAGCAGAATGCCGATCAGGTGGTCGATTCGATCATCGCGGATGACATCGGCAAGTTCCCGGATCCGACCACGGCCGCCGCGCTGCAGCGCGTGCCGGGCGTGCAGGTCACCGTCGGCGGCAATAACGAGATCACCGGCGTCCTCATTCGCGGTCTCAGCGACATTTTGACGACGGTGGACGGGCGCGAGCTGTTCTCGACCGCCGGCCGTACCTTCGAATTCCAGGACCTGCCGGCCGAGGCGCTGGCGCGCGTCGACGTCATCAAATCCTCGACCGCCGATCTGATCGAGGGCGGCATTGCCGGCATCACCGATCTGCAGCTGAACAAGGCGTTCGATTTTCAGGACCCGACCGTCGTCGTCACGGCCCGCGGCAACCATGCGTCGAACACCGACACGATCACGCCGCAGCTCGGCTTCCTGGCAACCGACACCTGGGAAACCGGCATCGGCGACATCGGCGCGCTGATCAACGTCACCTGGTCCAGCACCGACTATAACCGGCCGTACTTCTATGTCCCTGTCCGGCGCAGCGGCACGTTCCGGTTCGATACCCCTGGCGTGGCGCTGCCGAATGTGAATGGCGGCCTCAACGAGTACGGCAATTACGAGCGGCCGCAGGCCAATGCCTCGCTGCAATGGCAGGCCTCTTCCGAGCTGGAAATCTACGCCGACGGCCTGTTCACGGGCTTTCGGTCCGACAACCAGTCCGCATTCGTGGAAACCCAGTTCTTCAACGAGGGCACCGAGGTGTCCGACATTGTCACCGACGACAATTGTTTCGATGCGCGGGTGACGGAGGGCGGCTTCAATCCGCGCGTCATCCAGAATCCGAACCAGAATGGCGGCCAGCCGTTTCTGGAAGACTTCACTGTTCAGAATCTATGCAACGTGACCTCCGCGACGTTCCGCAACGCCCGGGCCTTCACCAGCGCGCAGTCGCGCACGGCAGAGACGAACAATTACCTGGGCGCTCTCGGCTTCCGCTATGAGAAGGACGCCTTCAAGCTGGACGGCGATTTCTCGTACCAGGATTCGACCTATACGAACGAGACGTTCATCGTCGACATCGGCAAGCCGATCGAGGAAATCCAGGTTGTCACGAACGACGGCAATGGCGGCCGTTACTTCCAGCCCGGCAATCCGCTCTACAATCCGGACGGGTTCTTCTTCCGCAACGGCCTCAATCAGAACTTCACGCGCACCAGCGGCGACATGCTCGCCGCGCAGCTGGACGCCGAATATGAAATCGGCGGCATCATCGACCGAATTCAGATCGGCGGCCGGTTCGCGGACCGGTCGGCGCGCTCCGATCAGGCGTTGGTCAATATTGGCGCGCCGGGCGGGGACATGGTCACGCCCATCAGCGACGCGACCGGTCTTCCGAGCGACTTCCTGGTCAGCACGCCCGGCATTCCGCGCCAGAACAATGGTGCGCCGGTGCTGATACCGAACCCGGATTATCTGCGCTCCGACGAGGGCCGCGACTATCTGCGCGGCTTCTACGGCCTGCCGCTCGGCGATCCGGAATATCAGGCGGAGCGCCGCTTCGACGCGCAGGAAAAGACCTATGCCGCCTACATTCAGGCTGCCTACGACATTCCGCTGGGCGATACGATCAACATCGACGGCCTGATCGGTGTGCGTCCGACCCGCACCGAGCGCACCATTGCCGGCGCGGGCCTCGTCGACGGCGTACCGGTGCCGGTGGAATCCTCCACGACCGACACCGACGTACTGCCGAACGCCAGCGCGCGCATCGACTTCGGCGGCGGTCTGCAGGCGCGCGCCAATTACAGCAAGACGGTGCGCCGGCCCGGCTTCGGCTCGCTGAATCCGGGCGTCAGCTATGTCATCGCCACCAACCCGAACGTCATCAATTCGGGCTCAGCCGGCAATCCGGATCTGCGCCCGCAGAAGTCCGACAGCTATGACGCCACCCTGGAATATTACTTCCAGAACGGCTTCCTCGCCGTCGCCGCCTTCTACCGCGAAATCAGCGACCGGATTATCACATCCGCAAGCGCCGAGGTGATCGATGGCAATACCTACAACATCTCGCGTCCGCGCAACCTGGGCGCGGCGGAGCTGAAGGGTGTGGAGGTCAGCGGCCAGACCTTCTTCGACTTCCTGCCCGGCGCGCTCTCCGGCTTCGGCGTGTTCGGCAACTACACGCTCGTCGACAGCGAGGTAACGGCCGAGGACGACAATCTGTTCGGAGAGACGCTGCAGGGCGTGTCGAAGCACAACTTCAACGCCGGCCTCCTCTACGAGAAGTTCGGCCTGTCGACCCGCCTCGTCTACACCTACCGCTCGCGCTACTATGATGGCGACGCCACCGGCCTGAACATCGTCCGCCCGATCGACGCCGACCGCGTCGACGAGGTGTTCGTGCCGACCGTCCTCAACTATGTGCGCCCCGGCGGCCGTCTCGACCTCAGCATCGCCTATGACCTCAACGAGGATATTCGCCTGACGGTCGGCGGCACCAACATCCTGCGCAACAAGTACAAGAGCTACTTTCAGGAGTCCTACTTGACGCGCGACGTGCGCTACGACGACTCCATCTACACGTTCGGCATTCGCGCCCGCTTCTGAAGGCTCTGAAAAGGCGCCGGTTCCCGCCACTTGAGGGAGCCGGCGCCTTTGTGCGTGCTGCTATTCGGCCGGTTGCGGCTCGCGAGGCGAGGCCTGGACCGGCAGCGAGGCGGACCAGCGGCGCAGCTTCGGCGTCAGCATGTTCATGATATCGGGACGCTCGGCCGCCATATTGCGGGTTTCGCCCGGATCCGACTGCAGGTTGTAAAGTTCGGCGTCGGAGCCGTCGGCCGCCGCCAGAAGCTTCCAGTCACCGGCGCGGATGGCGAAACCGGGGCGCTGATCGCGCTCCAGATACGGCCGCGGAAACTTCGAGCGGTCGCCGAACGCACCATAGGCATAATAAAGATCGGGGCGGCTTTCGATCGGGTCGCCCTCAAGCGCGGGCAGCAAGCTGATCCCGTCGAGATTCGCTGGCGCCGGCACATCGGCTGCGTCGGCCAGGGTCGGGTAGAGATCGACCGCATTGGCAACGGTGGTGTCGTCGCGTTGGCCGGGCTCGATGTGGCCGGGCCAGTAGACGATCAGCGGCTCGCGCACGCCGCCCTCGTACAGGCTGCCCTTGCGGCCGCGGAACTCGCCCGCGCTGCCCGGCACCACCCCTTCCTTGTAGTAGGCCGGTGAGCCGGTGGGGCCGTTGTCGCTGGTCAGCACGATCATGGTGTTGTCGAGTTCGTCGCGTTCCCGCAGCGCATCGACCATTCGGCCGATCTCCATATCGAGCGCTGACAGGACCGCCAGAAACCGCACCTCCGACTCGGATCGTCCAGCGCCGTTGACGGCGGCGATCTGCTCCTCGGTGGGGTGCCAGGGATCGTGGACATCGTCGGGCCACAGGGTCACGTACCAGGGCTCGTCCTGGTGCCGGTCGATGAAATCCAGCGCCTTGTCGATATAGCGCTCGGTGATCTTGCCCTTCGGCAAGTGGTCGATGGGGCCACGTCCCAGCGCCTCGCTTCTGGATGCAAGGCGCGCATCGTCCTCGGTCATCAGAACGCGGGGGCCCAGCCCCTCGAACTGGGTATAGCTTTCGTCGAAACCATATTCGGTCGGTAGCGGCGCCTCGCCAATGTCGCGGCCGCCCCCCATGTGCCACTTGCCGAAATGGCCCGTCGCATATCCTGCGGCCTTCAGCGAGCGGGGCAGTGTCGGCAATTCCGGATTCAGCCAGTGCGCCTGCCGCGTCGCATCATTGTGCGCGCGGGAATCGATGAAGTTCCAGAAGCGTTCCCGTGCAGGGAAGCGTCCGGTGAGGAAGCCGGCGCGCGATGCCGAACAAATAGGCGCCGCGACCGTGAACTGCGTCATCAAAAGCCCGTCCCGCGCCAAGCGGTCCATGTTGGGCGTTTCCACGAGATCGTTGCCCGTGATCGACAGGTCGCCGTACCCCATGTCGTCGATCAGGATGAACAGCATGTTCGGCCGCGCCTCTGCCTGCTGCGGGGCGGCGCGCGCGGAGGCGGCGGGTGAATCGGCCCCAGGCTGGCTGCAGGCGGCCACCCCCAGAAATACGGTCGATAGGAATGTACGAACGGCGCCTGATCTGATCTTCATAATCTCTCCCCGGTATCGAGCGGCCGGCATGACAACCCGGCAGCTCAGATGCCTTATATCAGATAAATATGCTATTGAGCTAGGACTGGGCTTCCCTAGTATGAGAGCAGGAAACGAAATGACGCTGCTGCAAAGGCGGCGCGGCACCAGGGGAGACGCCATGCGCCAGATTATCCACAACCGCCTGTCCCGCCGACGGTTCACACTGTCCGTCGCTGCGGCAGCGGCAATGTCGCTGAGCGCCCTCCTGCCGGCGCCTGCGGCGCATGCGCAGCAGCCTCCGCCCGCTGCGCAGGCCGCCGAAAAGCCGGACATGGTCATCATGCTTGCGGACGATCTCGGGCTTCTCGACACCGGGGCCTATGGCAACCGAGAGGTGCGAACACCCAATATCGACCGGTTGGCGCAGGAGGGGCAGACCTACGACCGTGCCTTCGTCGCCTCGCCCGCCTGCGCCCCCAGCCGAGGGGCGCTGCTGACCGGCCTGATGCCGGCCCGGAACGGAGCCGAGCCCAATCACGGTGCCGTGCACAGCTGGGTCAAGAAAATGCCCGCCTATCTGCAGGAGCAGGGCTATCAGGTCGTATCGTTCGGCAAGGTCGCGCATTACGAGCAGGTGAAGCGATATGGTTTCGACCATTACGAGCATTTCACCTTTCACGACGATGAGGCGGTGGAGGCGGCCGTTCGCTGGCTGAAGGAGCGTGACGATCCGCGGCCGCTTGCCCTGTTCGTCGGCAGCAACTGGCCGCACGTCCCGTGGCCGAAAACGACCGAGGGCTACGATCCCGATGCGGTCAGCCTGCCGGAAAAATCGATCGACACTCCACTCACCCGCGATGCCCGGGCGCGCTTCTACGCCGCCGTCAGCCGGCTCGATACGGAGGTGGGCAAGGTTCTCGACGCCAGCGAGGCGATCTTGGGCGACGACACCTTCTACCTGTTTACCTCGGATCACGGGACGCAGTGGCCCTTCGGCAAGTGGAATCTCTACGATACCGGTACGCAGGTGCCGATGATCGTACGCTGGCCGGGCGCCACCCAGCCGGGATCGCGCACCGATGCGATGGTCAGCTGGGTCGATATCCTGCCGACCCTCGTCGACGTGGCAGGCGGCGAGGCGCCGGACGATCTGGACGGGCGCAGCTTCATCCCCCTTGTGCGCGGCGAGACGGACGAGGCGCGCAGCGAGATTTTCACCACGCATACCAATGACGGCAAGGTGAACGTCTTCCCCATGCGCAGCATTCGCACGGACCGGTGGAAGTATATCCGCAACCAGCATCCGGACTGGGTCTACACGACCCATATCGATCAGTTCGGCAAGCGCGTCGATTCCGGCGCCTATTTCCTGTCCTGGGTCGATGCGGCCGAAACGGACGCCCGCGCGAAGGAGATCGTCGACGATTATTATAACCGTCCGGCGGAGGAGCTTTACGATCTGCAGGCCGACCCGGCGGAGAAGCGGAATCTGGCGGACGACCCGCGATATGCGGATGTTCTGAAGGATCTTCGCTCGCGCCTGGATGCGTGGCAGACCCAGCAGGGCGACACGATGCGCCTTCATGCGCCGCCGCATCTGACGCGGGAGCAGACGGTCACGAAGTGACGGCGGGCCGGCTTGCCGATTTCGTTGCAGTCAACCGCTCTGTAGCGAAGCGGCGCGCGCCGCCTCCTGGTCGGGACCGAAGCCGACCTCGTCCACCAGTTCCAGCGCGTCGTTGAAGCCGGCCCCGCAATACACCGGGACGCCGGCGGCTTCGATGCCTGCAAGATGATCGCCAGTCGCACCCGTCCGGCAGGTGCCGGCAACATCGCGAATGAAGACACCTGCCACGTTGCGGGGAAAATCGCGCACGACCGCGGCGTAAATGGCGACATCCTGCTGACCGTTGTCGCCGATCAGCAGAAACCGGAAATCCGGATAGAAGGCCAGGATGCGTTCGATCGCCTGCAGCTTGTGGTCGTCATGCGCGCCCGCGATGAACATGTCGCGGCCGATCCCATAGTCGCGCAGGAACATCGGCCCGTGCGGAATATCGTTTAGCTCCATGAACTCCGTAATGAAGCCGTGAAGATTCCAGGGGCTGGAGGAAACATAGAAGACGGGCCGCCGCGGCGCGTCATGGTCGACGACGAGCATGCGATAAAGCTTCGAGGCGCCCGGCACGGCCAGGCGGTCCGCCGGCCGGTGCAGCAGAACACGGCGCCAGTTCTTCAGGAAATTCGTGGCGCCGGTTTCCACCACCGTATCGTCGATGTCCGAGATGATGCCGAGCCGCATCTCTCGTCCCGGGGCGAGGACGGGGGCGGTCACGCGCCGCTGATCGGATTCGCGGTCCGGCAGGGACAGGGTCACCTCCTCCCAGCCGGTGCGTGCCGGAAGCGCGCGGCCGGAGAGCGGAATCCGAAAGGTGAAATAGCCCTCCCCGTCGGTTCTGGTCTCGAAGTGGCCGCCATACCCCTCCGCGGCGATACGTACGCCGGGAACCTCGTCGCTTTCGTAGATTGCCAGCATCGCGCGCAGCCGGCTGAACGTACCCGTACCGGGGTCGAGCGGTTGCCGGTATTCGACGATGCGGCCCGACAGGCGTGCCTCCGTCTCGTTCCGGTAGCCGGCATAGGTGAGGATTCGTAGCTTCTGCGTGGGACTGCGTCGCCGCGCCCGCACGGCGTCGATGCGCTCCTCGGCCTCTGCCACCGCGCGGTGGAACAGGCGGAAGAACGGTGTGTCTGGAAGCATTTGGCCCTTTCACGCAGCGTTTTGACGACTGATCGGTTCTAGCGGCATGATCGGTCCGGCCCAAAGAGACAACTGCCGGCCAAAGAAGGGGAAGAACGATATGCCGATGCGAACCATGCTCATGGCGGCGCTGCTCGCCGGAACGCCGCTTGCCACCACGATCGCGGCATCCGCAAGCGCCGCACCCGTCGATGCGGCGCAGGTCGCGCCGATGCTTGCGGTTGCGGACCGCAGCGCCGACGACCGCGCGCTCGACGCCCTGCGCGACCCGGCGAAGGCGATTGCCTTCATGGCGGTGGAGCCCGGAGACCGCGTGCTCGATGTCTTTGCCGGCGCGGGATATTATTCCGAACTTCTGGGTCGGCTCGTCGGACCGGATGGATTCGTCATCGCGCAGAACCCGGCGGGTTTCGCGAAGCGGGAGAGGATACGCACGGCCGTCGCCGCCCGCGGCTATGGCGAGCGCCTGCCGAATGTCGCCGCGATGAACCGCGACTTCGACGCGGTCGGCCTGGCGCCAAACAGCCTGGACGCGGCGCTGTTTCACCTCGTCTATCACGATCTTTATTTTCAGAATCCGGAAATGAGCCTGCCGCAATCCGATCCGCAGAAGCTGCTCGCCGAAATCAATCGCGCTCTGCGGCCAAGCGGGACGGTGACGGTCATCGACCATGTCGGTGCAAAGCCCACGGACCCG
The DNA here is from genome assembly GCF_000342165.1 of Pacificimonas flava. Lineage (GTDB taxonomy): Bacteria > Pseudomonadota > Alphaproteobacteria > Sphingomonadales > Sphingomonadaceae > Pacificimonas > Pacificimonas flava. Next base: position 28,669 of record NZ_AMRV01000013.1, on the reverse strand, counting down.
CGCGCGGAGGTGGCCGCCGTCCACCGCATCGCACCGGCGCGGGTCATTCAGGATTTCCGCAAGGCCGGATTCGACCTGGTGGCGGAGGAAATCTTCTTCGAGAATCCGCAGGACGATGTTTCGCGGTCGGTGTTCGACGAACCGGTTCGTGGCAAAACGAACCGCTTCGCGCTGCGTTTTGCGAAGGCAGGAGATCCCAATGTCCGCTTCATCGAGACGGAGACCGCCATGCCGGACCAGCCAGATCCCTCTGCCGGAATGGACGCAGCCTGCGACGCCTCCGCGGCCGCCACGTTCGTGGGACAGGTTTATGAGGAGGCGCTGAAGGCGCAGATGGTCGAGGCGGCGGGCGCGCGCACCGCGCGGGTCTATGACACCAACAGCGCCGTCACGATGGATTTCCGCCCGGATCGCCTCAATATCGTCACGGAGCCGGAAACGCGCAGGATTCTGGAAGTGAAGTGCGGGTGAATCCCCGCAGCGGCCCGAAGCGCCTCAACAAAGGCTAGAACCAGCAGGAGGCGGCAAGCTTGGAAACGGCATGGACTCCCGCGGGCGCCGGACGATGATCTCTTTCCAAGCGCCCTGAAAAATCGGGGGCGGACCGTGTCGTGTCCGCCCCCAATCCAGCTACAGGACGTATTTCGACAAATCCTGATCCTTGACGATCTCCGCAAGCTGCGTGTCGACATAGGTGGCATCCACGGTGACGGTCTCGCCGCCACGTTCGGACGCGCTGAAGCTGATCTCCTCGACCAGTTTCTCCAGTACCGTCTGAAGGCGCCGCGCGCCGATATTCTCGACACCGGCATTCACGTCGGCGGCAAGCTTCGCGATGCGATCGATCGCATCCTCGGTGAAATCGAGCGTCACGCCCTCCGTGCCGATAAGGGCGCGGTATTGGGTGATCAGACTGGCCTCCGTATCCTTCAGGATGCGACGGAAATCGCTTTCCGTCAGGCCCTTCAGCTCGACGCGAATGGGAAGCCGTCCCTGAAGTTCCGGCAGCAGGTCTGACGGTTTGGCGACGTGAAAGGCGCCGGACGCGATGAACAGGATGTGGTCGGTCTTTACCGCGCCGTGCTTGGTGGAGACCGTCGTGCCCTCGATCAGCGGCAGCAGGTCGCGCTGCACGCCCTCACGGCTGACGGTGCCGCCGCGGCTGTCGCTGACGGCGATCTTGTCGATCTCGTCCAGAAAGACGATGCCGTTCTGTTCCGCCGCCTCGATGGCCTCCCGCGCGATCTCCTCATCGTCGAGCCGCTTATCGGATTCCTCGGCCAGCAGCGCATCGAACGCCTGCCGCACGCTGAGGCGGCGGCGCTTCTGCTGCTTGCCCATCTTGCCGAACATGCTGCCGATATCGAGCGTGGCGATCTGCCCCGACATGCCCGGCAGTTCGAAGGGCATTTGCGGGCTGGCCTCGACGTCGATCTCGATCTTCTTCTCGCTCAGCTCGCCATTCGCCAGCTTCTCGCGCATGCGTTCCCGCGTGCCGGACGATGCGTCCTTCCCCGCGAGCGCATCGAGCAGGCGTTCTTCCGCATCGCGCTCCGCCTCGATCTTCACGGCCTCGCGCTTGCGGGCGCGGACCAGACGGATCGCTTCCTCGACAAGGTCGCGGACGATCTGTTCGACGTCGCGGCCCACATAGCCGACTTCGGTGAACTTGGTTGCCTCGATCTTGATGAAGGGCGCTTCGGCAAGCTTGGCCAGGCGGCGGCTGATCTCGGTCTTGCCGCAGCCCGTCGGACCGATCATCAGGATGTTCTTCGGACTGACCTCGTCACGCAGGGCTGCGGGCAGCTGCTGGCGGCGCCAGCGATTGCGCAGTGCGACGGCGACAGCGCGCTTCGCCTCGTCCTGTCCGACGATATAGCGGTCCAGCTCGGCGACGACCGCGCGGGGCGTCAGGCCCTCGACCTCGGCGCCCGCACCGATGGGGGTTTCGTAATTCATTGGCTCTCGCCCTCAAGTGTTTCGACGGTGATGTTTTCGTTCGTGTAGACGCAGACCTCAGCGGCGATCGCCATGGCGCGGCGGGCGATCTCCTCTGCCGGAAGATCCGTGGCTTCCATCAGCGCGCGGGCCGCGGACAGGGCGTAATTGCCGCCAGACCCGATGGCGGTGACGTTGTGGGTCGGCTCCAGCACGTCGCCCGTACCGGTCAGCACCAGCGTCACCTCCCGGTCGGCAACGATCATCATGGCCTCCAGCCGGCGCAGATAGCGGTCGGTGCGCCAGTCCTTGGCCAGTTCGACGCAGGCGCGCTTCAACTGGCCGGGGAAGCGCTCCAGCTTGGTTTCCAGTCGCTCGAACAGCGTGAAGGCATCGGCCGTGGCGCCGGCGAAACCGCCGATGACGCTGCCGTCACCGAGGGGGCGGACCTTGACGGCATTGCCCTTCATGATGGTGTGCTGCAGCGATACCTGACCGTCGCCCGCGACGACGACCGTGCCGCCGCGGCGCACGGACACGATGGTGGTCCCGTGCATGGTAATGGGCTCTGACATTCTTCCCCTTCAAGCATGCGGGTTGGAAGGACTGGGGGCCGCCCGGTTGGCGGCGCTCTTTCGGGGATATAGGAAGCCGGAAAGCGCGCGCAAACGCGGGGGCACGCCCGCCTGCAGGCCGCTCCAGTGGAGACAGGAATGACCAGGACTATTCTCGCCGCCCTCCTTCTGCTCAGCGCGTGCGGCGAATCCGCCAATCTTTCGGTCGAGGAGGGCATGGGTCCGGATCCAAGGTTGCCGGAACCGACGAAGACCCTGTTCCCGACGGTGAACACGGCGGAGGTCGGCGGCTGGGCGGAGGGCGAGATGCCGACGCCGGCACCCGGTTTCACCGTCACCGAATATGCCGCGGATCTCGACCATCCGCGCTGGCTCTACCGCCTGCCGAACGGCGACATGCTGGTGGCGGAAACCAACAAGCCGCCGCAGACACCGAGCGGCATAAAGGGATGGATCGAATCGACGATCATGTCGAACGCCGGCGCAGGGGTGGAAAGTCCCAACCGCATTACGCTGCTGCGCGACGCCGACGGTGACGGCACCGTGGACGAGCGCCACGTGTTCCTCGATGCCGAGGATGGCCTCGCCTCCCCCTTCGGCATGGCGGTTGCCGCCGACGGCAACCTCTATGTCGGCATGTACGAGGGGCTGATGCGCTTCCCCTATCGGGATGGGCAGACCAGCATTTCCGAACCCGGCGAGATGGTCGCCGAGCTGCCGTCGAAGGGGGAGAAGGCCGGGCACTGGACACGAAACGTCCTCGCCAGCCTCGACGGATCGAAGCTCTACATTTCTGTGGGGTCCGTCTCCAATGTCGGTGACGAGGGCATGGCGGTGGAGGAGGGCCGTGCGGCGATCCACGAATACGACGTTGCGACGAGGCGTATCCGGCAGTTCGCCGGCGGCCTCAGAAATCCGGTCGGCATGGCGTGGAATCCGGCTTCGGGCGAGCTCTGGACCGCCGTCAACGAGCGCGATGCGCTCGGCTCCGACCTTGTCCCGGATTATATGACGAGCGTGAAGGAGGGCGGCTTCTACGGCTGGCCCTACAGCTATTACGGACAGAATGTGGACGACCGGCCAGAGCCGCAGCGGCCGGACCTCGTCGAACGCGCCATCGTGCCCGATTATGCGCTGGGTCCGCACACGGCGTCTCTCGGCCTCGCCTTCACGCCCGCAGGCGGCGGTGCCGTCGTCGGGCAGCACGGATCCTGGAACCGGGAGCCGAGGTCCGGCTATCAGGTGGTCTATGTGCCCTTCGACGGCGCGGAACCCTCCGGCAAGCCGCAGGTGCTTCTTGGCGGCTTTCTTGTCGGCGACACGGCGAAGGGGCGCCCCGTGGGCGTGACGTTCGACAGGGCGGGCGCGCTGCTGGTGGCCGACGATGTCGGAAACCGCATCTGGCGCGTGACGCCGGCGGGTTGAACCATACCGGGCCGGCAGGCGTCCGCCCGCCGCCCCTGAGACAGTGTGCCGCACCTCCCAATTGGAGCCGTCATTCATTGAAGGCGGCGAATGACCGTTCCAACGGAGGGAAGATCATGAAGACGTTTGTTGCGCTCAGCGCTCTTTCTCTTGCACTCGCCGCATGTGGCGGCGCCGAACAGGCCGACGATCCGCCGACGGAAGACACGGCGATGACCGGCGACGAAACCATGGGCGAGGGCGCGATGCCCGGCGACATGGCTGCGAACGACCCGATGGCCGGAACCGATCCCATGGCCGGCGACGACATGATGGCCGAAGGCGAAACGGTCACGGTAAACGTCACGGGAATCGAGCCCGGACCCGGACAATTGATGGTCGCGCTCCAGACGCAGGATGAGTTCGCCGAGGCCGCCGGTACATATACGCAAATGCTGACGGCCGACGCCGCGACGGAAACCGTCACCTTCGAAGGCGTCGAACCCGGCAGCTATGCCGCAGCCGTGGTCCACGACACCAACGAGAATGGCGAGGTGGACATGGGCGATACCGGCCCGACCGAGGGCTGGGGTCTTTCGGGTGAGGCGCAGGAAGGCGCCCCGGAATTCGATCCGGCCATGTTCGAGGTGACAGATGCGGGCGGCAGCGCCGACGTGTCGCTGACCTACCCGGAATAGCGTTTGACACCGGGGCGGCCCAGGCATGGCCGGCCCGCCCGCGGTGCGTGCATCGGGTTATCGACTCAAAGGCGAAGGCGTGGCCGCTTGCGTGTGGCCGCGCCTTCGCTAGTTACGCGAGGGTCATGACAACGCGCCGCGCAGAGATCATTCGCAAGACGAAGGAAACCGACATCCGCATCGCCGTCGATCTGGACGGCACCGGACGGTATGAGGTGGCGACCGGCATCGGCTTCTTCGATCATATGCTGGAGCAGCTTGCGCGGCATTCGCTGATCGACCTCGATCTGCGCTGTGACGGCGACCTGCATATCGACCAGCACCATACGGTCGAGGATACGGCCCTCGCGCTGGGCGAGGCGATCGCCAAGGCGCTGGGAAGCAAGGCGGGTATCCGCCGATACGGCCACGCCTATGCACCGATGGACGAAACGCTGACGCGCTGCGCACTCGACATCAGCGGCCGGCCGCATACCGTTTACAAGGTCGAGATTCCGCAGTCCCGCCTCGGTGAGATGGATACGGAGCTGTTTCCGCACTTTTTTGAAAGCCTGGCGCAGACGGCCGGCATCACGCTGCACGTCGAGACACTCTACGGCAAGAACTCGCACCACATCATCGAATCGGCCTTCAAGGCGCTGGCGCGCGCGCTGAGAGCCGGCGTGGAGATCGACACGCGGGCGAAGGATGCGGTCCCGAGCACGAAGGGCGTGCTTTAACGGGCGCCGCAAAGAAACGGACGCAAGAGGACCGACCGGGGGGAGTGGATAGTTCATGGCGCAGCGCATCGCTGTCATCGATTACGGCGCGGGCAATCTGCGTTCGGTCGCCAAGGCGCTGGAGGAGGTGGCGAAGGACGCACCCGGCGGCGGGCATGTCATGGTGACGGCCTCGGCCTCTGCCGCACGCGGCGCGGACCGTATCGTGCTGCCGGGGGTCGGCGCCTTCGGTCAATGCGCCAACGCCCTTCGAGCCGTGCCGGGCATGATCGAGGCGCTGGAGGAGGTGGTGACGGAACGGGGCCGCCCCTTTCTGGGAATCTGCGTCGGCATGCAGTTGATGGCCCGGCGAGGCCGGGAGCGCGGCGAGCATCAGGGGCTCGGCTGGATACCGGGTGAGGTGGTGAAACTGGATCCCGGTGATCCGCGCCTGAAGGTGCCGCACATGGGCTGGAGCCCGATTTCCCAGAAGCTCGCGGGATTGCGGCACGATCTTCTCGGCCGGCTGGAGGACAATGGGGAGGCCTATTTCGTCCATTCCTACCATTTCCAGGTCGCCGAGACTGCGCATCTTCTCGCCACCTGCGACTATGGCCAGACGGTGACGGCGGTGATCGGCCGCGACAATGTGATCGGCACACAATTCCACCCGGAGAAGAGCCAGGCCTACGGCCTCGCCTTCCTGCGCGGTTTTCTGGACTGGACGCCGTAGCGCAGCGGCCTAAGAGCCGGGCCATGCCCTTTAATCTCTACCCCGCCATCGACGTGAAGCGCGGTCAGGTCGTGCGCCTTGCCGAGGGCGACATGAATGCCGCCACGGTCTATTCCGACGACCCGGTCGAACAGGCGCGTGTCTTTACGAAGGCGGGCGCGGAATGGCTGCATGTCGTCGACCTGGACGGCGCGGTGGAGGGGAAATCGAGAAACCGCGACGTGATCGAACGCGTCGTCAAATCCTTTGGCGGACGCGTACAGGTCGGCGGCGGCATTCGCAGCCGCAGCGCCATTCGCAACTGGATCGACGCCGGGGTGAAGCGCGTGGTTCTCGGCACGGCGGCGCTGAAGGATCCGGACCTTGTGAAAACTGCGGCGGCGGAGCTGCCGGGCCAGGTGGTGGTCGCGGTCGATGCGCGCGGCGGCTTCGTGACGACGGAGGGGTGGGCTGAGCGTTCGGACATCCCCGTGGCCGACCTTGCCCGCCGGTTCGAGGATGCGGGCGTCGCCGCGCTGCTGTTTACTGACGTTGGTCGCGACGGACTGCTGACGGGCGTCAACATCGAGGAGACGCTGGCGCTCGCCGAAGCGGTGGATGTCCCGGTCATCGCCTCGGGGGGCGTGTCCGGCATGGACGATATTCGTGCGCTGAAGAAGGCGTCGGACAAGGGGATACTGGGCGTGGTGGTTGGGCGCGCCATCTATGACGGACGCCTGAACCTGAAACAGGCGCTGATCGTGGCGGCGGGCTGACGCGAGGGGATTATGGCCGCCGTTCGGATCATTCCCTGCCTCGACGTGGCGAAGGGGCGCGTGGTCAAGGGCGTGAACTTCGTCGCGCTGCGCGATGCCGGGGATCCTGTCGCGGTCGCGCGCGCCTATGACGAGGCGGGGGCGGACGAGATCTGCTTCCTCGATATTGCAGCAACGCACGAAAACCGGGGCACGCTGATCGACATCGTGGCCCGCACCGCAGACCAGTGTTTCGTGCCGCTGACGGTCGGTGGCGGCGTGCGCAGCGTCGAGGATGCGCGGGCGCTGCTCCTCGCCGGGGCGGACAAGGTTGCCGTCAATTCGGCCGCCGTTCGCGATCCTGCGCTGATCGGCCGGCTGGCGGATGCCTTTGGATCGCAGTGTGTCGTGGCGGCCATCGATGCGCGGCAGACGGGCGAGGGGCACTGGGAAATCTTTACTCATGGCGGCCGCCAGGCAACCGGTATCGATGCGCGCGCCTATGCGGATCGCGCGGTGAAGGAGGGGGCGGGCGAGATTCTGCTGACCTCCATGGACCGTGACGGCACCAAAGACGGTTTCGACCTCGCCCTGACGCGCGCCATCGCCGATGCGGTGCCGGTGCCGGTGATCGCGTCCGGCGGCGTCGGGAAGGCCGCGCATCTGGTTGAGGGGGTGACGCGCGGCCATGCGAGCGCCGTCCTCGCCGCATCGATCTTCCACTTCGGCGAGGTCTCGATCAGGGATGCGCGTGCCGCCATGGCAGGGGCCGGCATCGATGTGCGCCGGATTGCCCCGCGAGAGGCCGCGCCGTCCGGAGCGCTATGACCGACACGCTGCGCCGCCTTGCCGACATCGTGGCCCGCCGCGCCGGGGCTGCGCCGCAGGAGAGCCACACGGCCGCCCTGCTGGCAAAGGGCCGGGCGAAGGTGGCCGAAAAGCTCGGCGAGGAAGCCGTCGAAACGGTCATCGCGGCCGTTCAGGGGGATCGGGCGGCGCTGATCTCGGAAAGCGCGGACCTGCTTTTTCACCTGTCGGTGCTGTGGCACGATGCCGGCATCGGCCCGGAAGATGTCGACGCTGAGCTGGCCCGGCGCGAGGGGCGTAGCGGCCTTGAAGAAAAGGCTGCGCGCTGACGCGGGGCGGCGGCCGCCGATCCAATCATCACCACAGCGAAAGGAACCGATCTCATGGAGCCTGTCGATGCCAAGGGTCCTTATGACGACGAGAATGTCTTCGCAAAGATCCTGCGGGGAGAGATCCCGTCAACGGAAGTCTATTCGGACGAACATGCCTACGCCTTCGTCGACATCAATCCGCAGGCGCCGACGCACGTTCTGGTGATTCCGCGCGGACGCTACCGGTCGTGGGTCGATTTCACGGAAAGCGCCGAAGATGCCGAAATCGCCGGCTTCATTCGCGCGGTCGGGAAGGTCGCGAAGAGCCTGGATGTCGAGGATCCCGGCTACCGCCTGCTCGTCAATTCGGGCCGCCATGCTCATCAGATGGTCCCGCATCTTCACGTACATCTGTTCGCCGGGCGCCCCCTGGGGCCGATGCTGTCCGGCGGAGCGGTCGGCTGAAATCCGCCTTTTTCTGACCAGTCGCCCTTCAAATGTGACCGATATGTTGTAGAAGGGCGCCATCGCGTACCCCGGGGGGAGTCACGATGGGAGCGAAGAGTACCGCCGCGGCGGCCGCCAGTGAGGGCTGGTCCAGCCGCGCAGCCTTCATATTGGCGGCCATCGGCGCTGCCGTCGGTCTGGGCAATGTCTGGCGTTTCCCGACGCTCGCCGGCCAGAATGGCGGCGGCGCGTTCGTGCTGTTCTATATTGCCTGCGTGGCGCTGATCGGCCTGCCCCTGATCCTGTCGGAGATCCTGATCGGCCGTGCGGGGCGGGAGGATGCGGTCGGCAGCATCCGTCAGGTGGCTAGGCGATCGGGCGTCAGTGCGCGCTGGACGTCGGTCGGGTGGATCGAGCTCGCGGCCGCATTCTTCGTCCTAAGCTTCTACAGTGTCGTTGCGGGCTGGGTAGTCTATTATGCCGGTGTCATGGGTGCGGATTTGCTGAGCGCCATTCTGGCCGGGGATCCCTTTCGCCCGGCGCTGATCGGCGAGGGTCCGGCTGCGGTCCAGGGCCGCATGGACGACCTCTTCGCCAACATTCCCATGCTATTTGCCATGCATCTCGTCTTCATGGGCGCGACGTTCGCCATCATCGCCAAGGGGGTGCACGATGGTATCGAGAAGGCCGCACTTTACCTGATGCCGGCCTTCTTCGTGCTTCTGGTCGGTCTTGCCGTCTACGGCGCCATCGTCGGCGACGTGTCCGAAAGCGCCGCCTTTCTGTTCACGCCGGACTTTTCCCGCCTGACACCTATTGCGATGAACGAGGCGCTGGGACAGGCGCTCTTCTCGGTCGGCCTCGGCTCTGCCGCCCTGATGACCTACGGCGCATACATCAGCCCGGGCGAGCGGCTGGCGCCGATGGCCGGAATGATCGCGGTTGCCGATACGGTTGTCGCCATCATTGCCGGCCTTGTCATCTTTCCCATCGTCTTCGCCGTGGGCCTCGACCCGGCGGCGGGGCCGACGCTGGTCTTCCAGTCACTGCCGGTGGCCTTCCAGCAAATGCCCGGCGGCGCGCTCATCGGTTTCCTGTTCTTCGTCCTTATCTTCTTCGCGGCCCTGACGAGTTCCATTTCGCTTTTGGAGGCCCCGACCGCCTGGGGCATCGCCGAACGGGGTTGGCGCCGGCCGGTCTCCGCGGCGATCTTCGCCGGCGGCGCCTTCGTCGTTGGCGTCGCGTGTCTCCTGTCCCTGAACGTCTGGAGCGAGGTACGCCTTCTCTCCTTCTGGCCCATATTCGCAGATTCCAATATCTTCGACACGGTCGACGGATTTACCGGCAAGGTCCTGCTGCCGCTTGCGGCGCTCCTGACTGCCATTTTCGTAGGCTGGCGCGCGGACCGGAACCTGGTGTCGGCGGAAACCGGTCTTGCCGGCGCATCGCTCGTCATGTGGCGTTTCCTCGTTGCCTGGATCTGCCCTCTTGCCGTCGGACTGATCCTCGTTCTCGGCTTGTTCCCGGTCCTTACAGCATGACGGGACAAGCCGCCCTTATGCTTTGTCGTTTGCGGTCGGCGATCCGTCCGCTAATCGAAATGCCCCTTGAAAGGTCTTTTCTATATGCTTCTTGGCCGCGTTAAGCCTTTAGACGCGATTCTGGCGACCGCAGAAAAGCAGTCCCTCACGCGCACACTCGGTGCATGGCAGCTGACGCTGCTGGGTGTCGGCGCCATCATCGGCACCGGCATCTTCGTGCTGACGTCCGAGGCGGCGCAGAAGGCTGGTCCGGGCATGATGTGGAGCTTCGTCATCGCGGCTGCGGTCTGCGGCGTCGCCGCGCTGTGCTATTCCGAACTGGCCTCCATGGTTCCGGTCGCGGGCAGCGCCTACACCTATACCTACGCCGTCATGGGCGAGCTTCTGGCCTGGATGGTCGGCTGGGCGCTGATCCTGGAATATGCGGTCGCCGCCAGCGCCGTCTCCGTCGGCTGGTCGGGCTATTTCATAGGCCTCTTGCAAAGTTGGGGCATAACCTTGCCCACGGCGCTGTCCGTCGGGCCCTATGCCGGCGGCATCGTCAATCTGCCGGCCCTTGTCATCGCGCTTTTGATCACGGGTCTCCTGATGATCGGCACGACGGAGAGCGCACGCGTCAACGCCGTGCTGGTGGCGATCAAGGTGACGGCGCTGACGGCCTTCATCGCGCTGACCTTGCCGGTGGCGCAGGGTGCGGAGTTCGAGCCCTTCACCCCGAACGGCTGGTTCGGTGAAAGCAGCGGCTTCGGCGTCGTCGGCGCGGCGGCCTCCATCTTCTTCGCCTATGTCGGCTTCGACGCGGTTTCCACAGCGGCGGAAGAAACAAAGAACCCGCAGCGCAACGTACCCATCGGCCTGATCGGCAGCCTTGCCATCTGCACGATCTTCTATCTGCTGGTGGCCGCGGGCGCGATCGGGACCATCGGGTCGCAGCCGATCACCACCGAAGCGGGCGGTCTGCTCGCGCCCGGCACGCCGGAATTCGCCGCGCGCTGTCAGGACTTCATGGCGATGGGGCAGGAACCGCTGGTCTGCTCGCGGGAGGCGCTGGCCCATGTGCTGCGCGAGATCGGCTATGAGCGTCTGGGTGACCTGATCGGCATCGCCGCCTTCCTGGCCCTGCCGTCGGTCATCCTGATCATGCTGTTCGGCCAGACGCGCATCTTTTTCGTCATGGCCCGCGACGGGCTGCTGCCGGAGAAGCTCGCCTCTATCCATCCGAAGTGGAAGACGCCGCACATCGTCACGATGATCACGGGCGTCGCGGTGGCGTTCTTCGCCGCCTTCCTGCCGGTTGGGCAGCTTGCCGACATCTCCAACTCCGGCACGCTGTTCGCCTTCTTCATGGTGGCGCTGGCCGTTCTGATCCTGCGCCGCGCGCAGCCGGACCGTCCGCGTCCGTTCAAGACGCCGCTCGTGTGGATCGTCGCGCCGCTTGCGATGCTCGGCACGCTTGGCCTGTTCTGGAACCTGCCGTTCGATGCGAAGATGGTCCTGCCGATCTGGGGCGGCATCGGACTGGTCGTCTACTTCGCCTATAGCCGCCGCATGAGCCATGTCGGCCGCGGCATCATCGAGGTGCATGAGGACGACCCGGACGCGCCGCCGCATCCGGTGCCGCCGATCGGCGATGCGCACACGCCCGGCGGAAAGGACGCCTGACGCCGGCGGGGTTCGCGAACAGAAAAAGGGCCCGGTGAGACGATCACCGGGCCCTTTTTCTGTCTCGCTCCGATCTGCTGACGACGTCAGCTGAGCGCCTTCGACGCTAGCGCCTTCAGGTCGGCGAGCGGGCGGGCGCCGTAATGGGAAATGATCTCCCCCGCCGCGACCGTCCCCAGAAGGGCGCAATCATGGGGGCTGCGGCCTTGTTGCAATCCCGCGAGGAAGCCGGCGGCGAACAGGTCGCCCGCACCTGTCGTATCGACGACGGAGGCCACGGGCTGCGCGGGCACCTCGATCCGCTCGCTTCCGTTCAGCACGACGGCGCCGAGGGGCCCGCGCGTCACGACCGCGAGTTCGCAGCGGCCCTCCTGAGCGGAAAGGGCAGCGCCGAAATCCTCGGTCTCGTACAGGCTTTTCAGTTCCTGCTCGTTCGCGAACAGAATATCCACGCCGCCGTCCGCCAGCGCCAGGAAATCGCTGCGATGGCGATCGACGCAAAACAGGTCGGAGAGGGTGAAGGAAACGCGCCCCCCGGCCGCTCGGACGGTATCCCGTGCTTTTTCCATGGCCGCGCGCGCGTCCTCGGCATCCCAAAGATAGCCCTCCAGATAGACAATGGAGGCGGCGCCGATGGCGTCATAGTCGACGTCCCCCTCGGCCAGTTCCGCGCTGGTGCCGAGGAAGGTGCACATGGTGCGCTCCGCGTCCGGCGTGACGTTGATCAGGCAGCGCGCCGTCGGCACCTCGCTTGTGGAAAAGGGCGTGTCGAAGGCAACGCCAGCCGCGCGAATATCATGCTGGAAGACCCGGCCAAGCTGATCGTCGGAAACGCGGCCGATGAAGCGCGTCGTGCCGCCGAGCGCCGCTATGCCGGCTGCCGTGTTCGCGCCGGAGCCGCCGGAACTTTCCTGGCCCGCCGCCATCTTTGCGTACAGCCTCTCCGCCTCCTCGGCGTCGATCAGCCGCATCGAGCCCTTTTCGAGACGGTTGCGTGTCAGAAAATCGTCTTCGGCGCGCGCAATGACGTCGACGATGGCATTGCCGATGCAGACGATCGGCGCACTCTCGCTGGGCGAGGCGGGACTGGTCATGGGGCGGATTCTCCTTTTGATTTCGTGCTCGTACAAATCGTCGGGCGCACTTTCGTGCTGCGGCGCCTATGCGCTCGCGCCGGACCTGTCGAGTTCGGCGAGCGCCCATCCGGCCGCATCGCGCACCTGCTCGCTTTCGTCCTGCAGCAGCGGCATCAGCACGCGCCGCGCATCGGGGTCGCCGCTATTGCCCAGCGCGATGCAGACATTGCGCACGAAGCGGCCGCGCCCGACCCGCTTGACCGGGGAACCGCTGAACAGCGTCCGGAAATCGCTGTCGGACAGTTGCGCCAGATCGGTCAGTCGGGGCCGTACCAGCGGTGCGCGGGGGCCAAAGCGCATGTCGCGGCTCGCCTCCGCGAACTTGTTCCATGGACACACCGACAGGCAATCGTCGCAGCCATAGATGCGATTGCCGATCGCGCGCCGGAACTCTTCCGGAATGGGACCATCATGCTCGATGGTCAGGTAGGAAATGCAGCGCCGCGCATCGAGCCGGTACGGCTCGGGAAAGGCTGCGGTGGGACAGGCATCCTGACAGCGGCGGCACGACCCGCAGCGGTCCCCGTGCGCCGCATCGGGCTGAAGGGCGAGCGTCGTGTAGATGCAGCCCAGAAACAGCCATGATCCCTGCTCGGTAGAAACGAGGTTGGTGTGCTTCCCCTGCCAGCCGAGGCCGGCGGCGGCGGCGAGCGGCTTTTCCATCACCGGCGCAGTGTCGACGAAGACCTTCACCTCCGCATCCGTCGCGGCTGCGACCATCCAGCGCGCGACCCGTTTCAGCGCCTTCTTGACCACATCATGATAGTCGGCGCCGTGCGCATAGACGGACAGCGCGCCGATCTCCGGCGAATTGGCATGACGGAGCGGATCGAGCGCGGGTGCATAGCTCATGCCCAGCGCGACGACGCTGTTCACGGCCGGCCACAGCGCCCGCGGCGCACGGCGCCGGTCTGCCTTCTCCGTCATCCACAGCATGTCGCCATGCATGCCGGCCTTGAGCCAGCGGTCGAGCCGCGCGCCCGCTTCCGGCACCGCGTCCCAACGTGCGATACCGAAGGCGGCAAAGCCGGCCTCCGCCGCTTCCTGTCGCAAGGCAGGCAAGAGTTTGTTATCGGGGAGCGGCATTGACGGCATTGCCGCCTATCTAGTCGCCATCGGGCGCGGCGCCACCCGCCTGGGCGTGGCCGGCCGCGTTGGGGGTGGCCCGAACAGGGGACGGGGTTTGGAATTTGCGATCGCCGCCCATGGGCTGCAGAAGCGCTTTGGCGACAAGCTCGCCGTCGCGGGTGTCGATCTGATCGCCCGCCCCGGTGAGATCCTGGGTTTTCTGGGACAGAACGGCGCCGGCAAGACGACCACCATCCGCATGCTCCTTGGCATTCTGACACCCGATGGGGGCACCGTGGAGGTGCTGGGATCCAGACAGCCGCTGACCGTCGCCGGCAGGATCGGCTATCTGCCGGAGGAGCGCGGGCTGTATCCGGCCATGACCACCCGGGAGACAATCGCGTTCATGGGCGCGCTTCGCGGTCTGCCACTGGCGGAGGGGCGCCGACGCGCGGAGGCGCTGCTGGCCCGGCACGGGCTGAAGGCGGAGATCGGCGCGAAGATTCGGACGCTTTCCAAAGGCATGGCACAGAAGGTCCAACTGCTCGGAAGCTTCGTGCACGGCCCCGATCTCATCATCCTCGACGAACCCTTTTCCGGGCTGGACCCCGTCAACCAGCAGGCGCTGGAGCGGATCATCGCCGGAGAGCGTGCGCGGGGCGCCACCATCCTGTTTTCTACGCATATCATGAGCCATGCCGAGCGGCTCTGCGACAATCTGGTCATCGTGGGGGCAGGGCGCACCCGATTTACCGGTACCGTTGCTGAGGCGCGAGCCGTGTTGCCGGCGCAGGTGGTCCTGAAAACCGGACACCCGCTCAACGGCCCGCTCGCCGGTATGCCCGCCGCTTCTGCGCAGGCGGCGGATGGCACGTATCGTTTTGCGCTGCCGGAGGAGGGGTTGGAGCCGATTCTGCGACACCTGCTCGATTCCGGCGCGTCCATCCGGGAGATCTCGGTAGAGCGGCCGGACCTGCACGATGTCTTCGTCGCCATGGTCGGCGACCCGGACGAAGAAGATGGCGCGCACGTCGGAGCCCCAATGGCGGAGGTTGCGCCATGATGAGCGCCGCCTTCCTGCGCGCCGTTCTGGTGGTTGCCAGACGGGACATCGTCGCGACCGTCATGTCGCGTGGCTTCCTGATCTGGCTGGCGACGCCCATTATCGCGCTTGCCTTCGGTCTATTGATCGGCGTCCTGACGGGCGGGAATACGGCCAAGGACGAGCCCGCGGCAGCGGCCGTCCTCGACCCGGGCGGGAATTTCGCGCCCTGGATATCCGACACTGCGCGGCAGGAGCGGGCGCGGAGCCGCTACGCTACGCTCCGCAGCCGGTTCGAGGCGCTGCGGCCGGGTGAGGATTTGCCCGCCGCGCTGGAAAGGCCAGCCGCACTCCTGGGAGAAGACGACCTTGAGGGGCTTGCGGACGGCGGACTGGAGCGGATCGAAGCGGCTAGCGAGCTCGGGGCGGACGAAATGGCGGCGGCGCTCGGCATCGATCGCGGCGAGCCCGTGCTGACCGTCGTCGACCCGGCGGGCGATCCGCGCACTCAGGCCATGCGCCTTCTGCGACCGGGTTCTGATCGGTTCGGGGCGGTGTTGTTGGTGGAGGATGGCGAGTTGACGATCCTGCGCCGCTCGCCGTCTACCGACATCGCGCGGCTGCGTGTCATTGCGGCGCGGGCCTGGGACCGCCGCATGGCCGAGGAGATGGGGCTGACCCGGCAGCTCGATGCGCTGCGCGCTGCGGCGCCGGCGCTTTCCATCGAGACGGTTCCCGCCCGCGCGGACGCGGCCCAGGGCCCGGCGCGCGATCAGGCCGCTGAGGGACTTGGCACCGGCGCGGTCATGGCGCTGTTCATGCTGATCTCTCTGCTCGCAGGCGCGCTTCTGTCCAATATGGTCGAGGAGAAGGGCAACAAGGTTATCGAAATCCTGGTTGCCGCCGTCCCTATTCCGGCGATCTTCGCCGGCAAGCTGATCGCGATGGTCGCGGTATCGCTGATCGGGATTTGCGTCTGGGGTGTGATTTTCGGCGGCGGGGCAGCGGTTGCCCTTGGGCAGCTTCCGGACGGGATCGTGCCGGACCCCGCGCGCGGCTGGCCCATGTTCCTGGCCCTGGTCTTGGGGTTCTTCATCTGCGCCTATCTGATCTACGGCGCGCTGTTCCTGGGCATCGGCAGCCTCTGCAGCTCCATTCGAGAGGTTCAGACCCTCTCCATGCCGATCACCATCCTGCAGATGGTCATTCTCGTCATGGTTCTGCAGGGGATTTCCGCTGGCGCGGGCGCGATGCAGGCCGCGCTCAGCTGGTTCCCGCTGTCGGCGCCCTACATGATGGCGGCGCGGGCGGCCGGCGGCACGGACCTCCTGATGTTCGCGGGCGCGTATCTATGGCAATTGACCTTTGCCGGCGGGGTCATCTTCGTCGCGAGCCGCCTGTTTCGGTTCGGCGTGCTGCGCTCGGGACCGCCGCCGACGCTGAAGCAGCTTTCCCGTTCGGCAGGAAGCTGGCTGCGCCGCTCGCCCTGAGGCCGCGTCAGGCGAAGAACAGCAGCAGGGCGACCCCCATGGCGACGCGGTAAACGACAAAGACCATCATCGAAGCGCGCTTCAGGAAGTTCATCAGGAAGACCATCGTCAGAATGGCGGCGACGAAAGTCAGCGCGCCCGCCGTGATCGCATCCGACTGCATGCGTGCGCTGGCATCCGCGAGGTCTAGGACGGCGAGTAGGCCCGCGCCGGCAATGGCGGGAATCGACAGCAGGAACGAAAAGCGCGCGCTTTCGAAGCGGCTGTAGCCGAGGAAGCGCGCCGCCGTCATTGTCACGCCGGAGCGGCTCGTGCCCGGGATCAGGGCAAGCGCCTGGGCCAGGCCGACGATCACGGCGTCCTTCAGCGTCAACTCCTCGAAGCTCTTGCGCTGGGCGCCGAACCGGTCGGCAATGCCCAGAAGAACGCCGTAGACGATCAGATTTATCGCCACCAGCGTGGTCGACCGGAAACCCTCCAGATAGCCGCCCGTTTTCAGGAACAGGCCGACCAGGACCGCGGGAACCGTGCCCGCCATGATGTACCAGAACAGGCGCCGCTCCGCCGGGGCCGTGCCGATCCCGACGCTGGCGAAGCCGCCCCGGGCGAGGCCCCAGACGTCGCGCCAGAAATAGGAGACGATGGCCGCCAGCGTGCCGACATGCACCGCCACGTCGATCAGCGGGCCCTGGTCCGGAAAATCCATCAGTTTCGGGATCAGGATCAGATGTCCCGACGAGGATATGGGCAGGAATTCGGTGACGCCCTGAACAATGGCGATGATGAGAAGCTGAAGGAAACTCATGAAGCAGGTCCGGACCGGAAAAGAGCAAGGCGGCGCCTTTAGCATAAGCGAATCCTGACTGTCGCTCGGCAAGATCGCGAAATGAAAGTACCATTACGGTATGAAGGCGCGCTGCGGCGGAACGACCCTAGGGGGTACACCCTGTTCTTCCCGCCATTCAGGTATGTAATCCTGTCCTTTTGCCCGTTTATGTCGTGACTCCGCGGGTCTTATATCTTAGAATTGCGGAATTCACTGTGGGGAGAGCGCTAAAGTGGGGTCGGGCATGTTGAAGTTCACAAAAGTCGGACAGGATTACCCGGCCAAACGGCCTGCGCCGGAGCGTGACGACGACTTTCTGGAGATTGCGCGGCCCTTCATCGTGGAGAAGGCAGAGGAGCAATCGTCACGTTGCTCGCAGTGCGGGGTCCCGTTCTGTCAGGTTCATTGTCCCCTTCACAACAACATCCCCGACTGGCTGATGCTGACGTCGGAGGGCCGGCTGGAGGAGGCGCATGCCGCAATGGCGGCGACCTCCACCATGCCGGAAATATGCGGCCGCATCTGTCCGCAGGACCGCCTGTGCGAGGGCAATTGTGTCATCCAGCAGTCGGGTCACGGCGCCGTGACGATCGGATCCGTGGAAAAGTTCGTCACCGATCTGGCATGGGAAGAAGGCTGGGTGGAGCCGATCCGGCCCGCTCGCGATCGATCGCACCGCTCCATCGGTATCATCGGGGCGGGGCCGGCCGGGCTGACGGCGGCCGAGTTGCTGCGCCGGCGCGGCTATGCCGTTACCGTTTATGATCGGCATGACCGGGGCGGCGGATTGCTGACGTACGGCATCCCCGGCTTCAAGCTGGAGAAATATGTCGTCGGCCGGCGCCTGAAGCGGCTGGAAGACGGCGGCATCCGGTTCCGCTACGACTTCGAGGTGGGACGTGACGCGTCCCTGGCCGAGCTGCGTTCACGGCACGACGCGCTGCTTATCGCGACCGGCGTTTACCAGGCGCGCGAACTGTCCGCGCCGGGCGTCGGCAGCGGCGGCATCGTGCGGGCGCTCGATTATCTGATCGCCTCGAATCGCAAGGGATTCGGCGACAAGGTGCCGGATTTCGAATCCGGTCAGCTGAACGCAGACGGCAAACGGGTGGTCGTTATCGGCGGCGGCGACACGGCAATGGACTGCGTACGCACCGCCGTGCGGCAGGGCGCAACCTCCGTGAAGTGCCTCTATCGCCGCGACCGGGACAATATGCCGGGCTCCGCGCGTGAGGTGCAGAATGCGGAGGAGGAAGGCGTCGAGTTCGTCTGGCTGGCCGCCCCGGCCGGGTTCGAGGCGGATGGAGACGCGGTTTCGGCGGTGCGGGGAGCGCGCATGAAGCTCGGAACACCCGGCCCCGATGGCCGCCGCCAGCCGGAACCGGGCGGCGAGGCGTTTCGCGAACCGGCGGATCTGGTCGTGACCGCGCTCGGGTTTTCGCCGGAGGACCTGCCCACGCTGTTCGGAGCGTCGGACCTTGGCGTGACGCGCTGGGGCACGCTGCGAACGGATCACAAGACCATGATGACCAGCGTTCCGGGCGTCTTCGCGGCGGGAGACATCGTGCGCGGCGCCAGCCTCGTCGTCTGGGCCATTCGCGACGGCCGCGACGTGGCGGGCCGCATGCACGACTATCTGCTCGCAGAGGATGAAGCAGAGAAGGAAGCAGCATGAGGCGCGCGCTTTGTCGCGTTACCGCCGCCGGGGCGCTGCACGCGTCGTCCGCAGTCCGGTGATCAAGGGCCATATTGAGGCCGGAATCGCGCATCTTCCCGCGCCGGAAGAGTCCGCCGCACGGCGCCGTTTGAAGAAAGAATTGCAGATCGATGGTTGATTTCGAAAGCGAACGCGAGCGTCTGGCACGCGAGGGCATGTACCGGCCGGAATTCGAGTCGGACGCTTGCGGCGTCGGGCTCATCGCCGCGACCGACGGACAGGCGTCGCGGCGAGTGGTGCAGCTTGCCATCGACGCATTGAAGGCGGTCTATCATCGCGGCGCGGTCGATGCGGACGGGAAAACCGGCGACGGGGCCGGCATCCATGTCGAGCTGCCCGTCGGCTTCTTCAACCAGCATATCGAGCGCACGGGCCACAAGCCGAAGAAGGATGCGCTTCTGGCGGTGGGAATGCTTTTCCTGCCGCGCACCAACCTTGCCGATCAGGAAACCTGCCGCACCATCGTCGAAAGCGAGATCATCGATTTCGGCTATCGCATTTACGGCTGGCGGCAGGTGCCGGTCGACCAGTCGGTAATCGGCGAAAAGGCGCGGCTTACGCGTCCCGAGATCGAGCAGATCATGATCGAGGGGCCGGAGCCGGGCCCGGACTATGCCAATCAGGCAAAGATGGAGAAGGACCTGTACCTGATCCGCCGGCGCATCGAGAAGAAGGTGATCGCGGCGCAGATCAAGGATTTCTACGCCTGCTCGCTCAGTTCGCGCTCGATCATCTACAAGGGGCTGTTCCTGGCGGAGAGCCTGGCGGATTTCTATCCAGACCTGAAGGACGACCGCTTCACCAGTCGCTTCGCCATCTTCCATCAGCGCTACTCGACGAACACCTTTCCGGAATGGTGGCTGGCGCAGCCGTTCCGCTGCCTTGCGCATAATGGCGAGATCAACACGGTTCGCGGCAACAAGAACTGGATGAAGAGCCACGAGATCCTGATGACCGCCGAGGCGTTCGGCGACTATTCGGAGGAGGTGAAGCCGGTCGTTCCGGCGGGCGCGTCGGACACGGCTGCGCTCGATGCTACGTTCGAGGTGATGGTCCGCTCCGGCCGCGATGCACCGACGGCGAAGTTGATGATGATTCCGGAGGCGTGGTCGAAGGATTCGACGCTGCCCGACGATCACCGGGCCATGTACGCCTTCTTCGCCTCGGTCATGGAACCGTGGGACGGGCCGGCCGCGCTGGCTATGACCGATGGGCGATGGGTGGTGGCTGGCGTCGACCGCAACGCCCTTCGCCCGATGCGCTACACGATTACCGGCGACAATCTGCTACTCGTGGGCTCCGAAACCGGCATGGTGCCCTTCGCCGAATCGAACGTGATCGAGAAGGGCGCGCTGGGCCCGGGACAGATGATCGCTGTCGACATGGATGCCGGCCGCCTGTTCTCGGACCGCGCCTTGAAGGACAAGGTCGCCGCTGCGAAGGACTATGCCTCGCTGAGTGCGAATTTCATAAAGTTCGAGGAAATGCCGGGTTCCGAGGATCTGGAGCCCGCGCCTGCCTACGAGCCGGCGGAACTGCGCCGCCGCCTGGTCGCCGCCGGCATGACCATGGAGGATATGGAACTGATCCTGTCGCCCATGGTGGAAACCGGCAAGGAGGCGATCGGCTCCATGGGCGATGACACGCCGCTTGGCGTCGTCAGCACCAATCCACGGACGTTCAGCCATTTCTTCCGGCAGAATTTCAGCCAGGTCACCAACCCGCCCATCGACTCCTTGCGCGAAAGCCGGGTCATGTCGCTGAAGACCCGGTTTTCGAATTTCACCAATGTCCTCGACGAAAAGGCCGATCAGAAGGGCGTGATCGTCGCCCGCTCGCCCGTGCTGACCAATCGCGACTGGTACCGGCTGAAGACCCATTTCGGCGATACGGCAGCGGAAATCGACTGCACCTTCGATCCCGAAGCCCCGAACGGTCTGAGAGAAGCCATCGACCGCGTCCGCGCGGAGGCGGAACGCGCCGTTCGGTCGGGCCAGGCCCAGCTTTTCCTGACCGACGAACGGATCGGACTGGACCGACAGGGCATCACCATGATCCTGGCCGCTGCGGCCGTGCACACCCATCTGGTTCGCAAGGGGCTGCGCTCCTTCGCGTCGGTGAACGTGCGTTCGGCGGAATGCCTCGACACGCATTATTTCGCTGTTCTGATCGGCGTCGGAACGACGACGGTGAACGCCTACCTCGCGCAATCCGCCATTCGCCAGCGCCACGAGCGCGGCCTGTTCGGCGACATCACGTTCGAGGAGGCCATGCGCCGCTACAAGGCGGCCGTCGACGGCGGGCTTTTGAAGATCATGTCGAAGATGGGCATCTCGATCATATCGTCCTACCGCGGCGGCTATAATTTCGAGGCTGTCGGCATCTCCCGCGCTCTGGTGAACGAGTTCTTCCCCGGCATGCCGGCCAAGATCTCCGGGGAAGGCTTCGCCTCGCTGCAATTGTCGGCCGTCGACCGGCATCGCATGGCGTTCGATGAGGATGTCATCGCGCTGCCGGTGGGAGGGATGTACCGCTACCGCTCCGGCGGCGAGCCGCACGCCTATCAGGCGAACCTCATTCATCTGCTGCAGAAGGCGGTGATGAGCGGCAGCTATACGCAGTATCTGCAGTTCAGCCGTGGCTGCGCCGACCTGCCGCCAATCTACCTGCGCGACCTGCTCGGTTTCGCGCCGCAAAAGCCGGTGCCGATCGAGGAAGTCGAGTCCATTGCGGAAATCCGCAAGCGCTTCGTGACGCCGGGCATGTCGCTTGGCGCTTTGTCACCCGAGGCGCACGAGACGCTGGCCATCGCCATGAACCGGATCGGTGCGAAGGCTGTCTCGGGCGAGGGCGGCGAGGATGTGAAGCGCTTCACGCCCTATGAAAATGGCGACAATGCCAATTCGAACATCAAGCAGATCGCCTCTGGCCGATTCGGCGTCACCGCCGAATATCTGAACGCCTGTACCGAAATCGAGATCAAGGTGGCGCAGGGGGCCAAGCCGGGGGAGGGCGGGCAGCTTCCCGGATTCAAGGTGACCGATCTGATCGCAAAGCTGCGCCACGCGACGCCGGGCGTCACGCTGATCAGCCCGCCGCCGCATCACGACATCTATTCGATCGAGGATCTGGCGCAGCTGATCTACGATCTGAAGCAGATCAATCCCAATGCGCGCGTCTGCGTGAAACTGGTGTCGGAGGCGGGCATCGGTACGGTCGCGGCCGGCGTCGCCAAGGCGCACGCGGATACGATCCTGATTTCCGGACACACGGGGGGCACCGGCGCCAGCCCGCAGACGAGCATCAAATATGCCGGCACGCCATGGGAAATGGGCCTGTCGGAGGTCAATCAGGTTCTGTCGCTGAACGGCCTCAGAAGCCGGGTGAAGCTGCGCACCGATGGCGGTCTGAAGACGGGCCGCGATATCGTCATCGCCGCTATTCTGGGGGCGGAGGAATTCGGCATCGGCACGCTCAGCCTGGTGGCCATGGGCTGCATCATGGTGCGGCAGTGCCACTCGAACACCTGTCCCGTCGGCGTCTGCACGCAGGATGAGGCCCTGCGCGATAAGTTCGTCGGCACGCCCGAGAAGGTCATCAACCTGATCAGCTTCATGGCGGAGGAGGTGCGCGAGATCCTGGCGTCCCTAGGCGTGCGCTCACTGGACGAGATCATCGGGCGGACGGAACTTCTGCATCAGGTCAGCCGCGGCGCTGAGCATCTCGACGATCTCGATCTCAACCCGATTCTTGCCAAGCCCGGCGCGCCCGACGGCGCGAACCGCTTTGCCATTTCCGGTTTCCGCAACGAGGTGCCCGATACGCTGGATGCCGAAATGGTCAAGGACGCGGCCCCCGTGTTCGAACGCGGCGAGAAAATGCAGTTAACCTATTCGGTTCGAAACACGCATCGCGCCGTCGGCACGCGCCTGTCGCACCATATCGTCAAACGGTTCGGCATGGGCGGGCTGAAGCCTGGCCATGTCCATGTCCGGCTGCGCGGTTCGGCGGGGCAGTCGCTCGGCGCCTTCGCGGTTCAGGGGGTGACGCTGGAGGTGCTGGGCGACGCCAACGACTATGTCGGCAAGGGTCTGTCCGGGGCGGAGATCATTGTTCGCCCGCTCGTATCCTCCACCCTGAAGACGAACGAAAACGTCATCATCGGCAATACCGTTCTCTACGGTGCGACGTCAGGCACGCTCTACGCCGCCGGGCGGGCGGGTGAGCGTTTCGCGGTGCGCAATTCCGGCGCCACCGTGGTGGTGGAGGGCTGCGGCGCCAATGGCTGCGAATATATGACGGGCGGCCTCGCCGTCATTCTGGGTCCGGTCGGCGACAATTTCGGCGCTGGCATGACGGGCGGCATGGCCTTCGTGTACGACGAGGGGCGGGAGTTCGATGCACGCGTCAATTCTGAGAGCCTCGTCTGGCAGCCCGTGCGCTCCGCACATTGGGAGGGCGTGCTGCGCAGCACCGTCGAGGATTATGCCGCGCGTACCGAATCCACCTGGGCGCGCAGCCTTCTCGACGACTGGGACGAAAAACGCGCGCATTTCGTGCAGGTTGTGCCGAAGGAAACCCTGCCGCTCTTGTCCGTGCCGCTGGACGGCGAGGCGGAAATGGTCGCGGCCGAATAACTCTGCGCGCAGCAGCGCTGGCAACGAAAGGAACGCATTGCCGAAGGGCGGCCCCTGCGCTTATGAACGGGCCGCCCATGTGGACCCTGCATCAATTCCCGCTTTGCCCGTTCAGCCGTAAGGTTCGCATTCTTCTTGCGGAGAAGGATGTCGAATTCGCCATGCAGCTCGCCTATCCTTGGGAGAAGTCGGACGAGCTGATGGACCTGAACCGCGCCGGCCAGACGCCGGTCCTGTCCGGGGAGCGCGGCGGACCGCTGGTCGATTCGACGGTGATCGCGGAATATTTCGACGAGACCGTGCAGAAATCGCCGCTGATGGGATCGGGCGCTTCGGCCCGGGCGGAGGTTCGCCGGCTGACGATCTGGTTCGATCAGAAATGCTATGCGGAGGCGGTGAACCCGCTGCTTCTGGAGCGCATGTACAAGCGTTTGGTCCTGCGCCAGCCGCCGGATGCGCGTATGCTGCGCGTTGCGGGGCAGGCGCTTGCCCAGCATCTCGACTATATCGAGTATCTGCTAGGGGAGCGGCGCTGGCTTGCGGGCGGCAGCTTCAGCCTCGCCGATATTTCGGCGGCGGCGCATTTGTCGGTTGCCGATTATCTGGGCGGACTGTCCTTCGACGGGTATCCCGATGCCAAGACCTGGTATTCGACCATCAAATCGCGCCCCAGCGTCCGGCGTCTGCTGCCCGACCGCATGGAGGGACTCAGCCCGCCGCAGCATTACGACAAGCTGGATTTCTAGGCTGGCGCTGCGGCCCGCGCCTCAGGGAAGCTTCGTGAAGCGGCCCTGGCGGCGAAAGCGCACCATCCAGTTCGGCGCGACGGCCTCCAGCGGAGTGGGATCGACCTCCAGCGCGGCGCAGCCATTTTCGCCGCTGACGACATTCGGGCGTTGCAGCATCAGCCATTGGTCGTGTGTCAACGGCGCGCCCGGCAGCCAGCCGAACATCGCCGCCAGGCGGCCGCTGACGCCATCGGGAACGTCGACGAAGCTTTCCGTCTTGCCGATGGTCCGCGCGATCCAGGCGAACAGTTCGCGCATGGTGACCGTCTCGGGACCGCCCAGTTCGTAGCTCTTGCCGACATGCTCCTCCGGCCTCAGCGCCGCCTCCGCGATCGCCTCGGCCAGGTCGACGACGTAGATCGGCTGGAACACGGCATTGCCGGCGACGACCGGCATGATCGGCGCCATGCGGATCAGGCTGGCGAAGCGGTTCAGGAACTCATCCTCCGGCCCGAAGACGATGGAGGGCTGCAGGATGATGGCCCCCGGGAAGGCGTCTCGCACCGCGCCTTCGCCTGCGCCCTTCGTGCGGGCATAGGCGGGCTCGGCCTCGGGATCCGCGCCGATGGCGCTGATATGGACCAGCGCGGATGCCCCTGCCGCATTTGCCGCCTTCGCGACGTTGCGAGCCCCCGCCACGTGCACGGCGCCGAACGTCTGCTCGCCTTCCGACAGGATGCCGACGAGATTGATGACCGTATCCGCGCCTTCGCAGGCCGCCGCCACGGATGCCTCCTCCGTCACCGAACCGCGAACGATCGCCATCTGGCCGAGTGCCGCCAGCGGCTTCAGCGACTGCGCGCTGTGCGGGTCGCGGGTGACGGCGCGAATACGCGCCCCCCGGCGCGCCAGTTCCTGCACGACGTAGCGGCCAATGAATCCGGCAGCCCCGAAAACGGTAACGAGCTTTGACATGAAGGGCAAAATCTCCGGGCGTTGGTAGAAAAAAGCGCGCCGCCGCCCCTAGCCCGACAGGACGCGCATTGACAAGCGCGGCCGGGGGCCGTAGCAGCCCGTTTCCCGCTTGGGCGGGCCCAGATGGCGGAATTGGTAGACGCGCTAGCTTCAGGTGCTAGTGTCCGTATGGACGTGGAGGTTCGAGTCCTCTTCTGGGCACCATTTGTTCTCATCAGAACGTTCCAAAACATTGCAGAAATGGCGGAATTCTGCCATTCTTGACCTCTAGCGCAGAAAGCGAGGTCTTGTTTTGTTCCGCTTGTTCCAACGCCTCTGGGGGCCTCGGCTGGGGGCTCCAGCTCAAAAGCCCCCAAATTGCACGAAAGCGAGGCCCCCAAATGAGCCTCAATGTGCAGGAAATCAAAGGCTTCCGGGCTGCCGATAAGTCGTACAAGAAATACGACTCGCGGGGGCTGCTGCTGCTGGTGAAGCCGAACGGCTCCAAGCTCTGGTATTTCAAGTACCGCTTCGGCGGGAAAGAAAAGAAGCTACCCATCGGCGCTTTCCCAGAGGTCAGCTTGTCGCAGGCGCGCCAGCTTCGCGACCGGGCACGGCTCAAGGTTTCGGATGGCATCGATCCGATGCTGGAGCGGAAGCGTAAGAAGGCCAGGATCAAACTGGGTGCGGAGAACACCTTCGAGGTCATCGCCAACAAGTACATCGACGAGAAGATGGTACCCGAAGGCAGGGCGGAAGCCACGCTGCGCAAGGCGCGCTGGTTCCTTGATCTGCTCAAACCCGCAATCGGCAATATGCCAATCAACGACGTCGATCCGCAGTTGATGCTAGCGGCGCTCAAGAAACTCGAAGCCAAAGGCAATCTCGAAACTGCAAAGAAGTGCCGGTCTTTCGCAAGCCGGGTGTTCCGGTATGGAGCCGCGCTTGGCCAGTGCCAAACCGATCCAACATCGATCTTGCAGGGCGCGCTGGTCACGCCCAGAGCGCGGCACTACGCGGCGATCCTTGAACCCGAGAAGCTGGGCGGGCTGCTCCGTGCTATCGATGATTTCGAATGCTACCCGGCCACGAAATTCGCGTTGAAGATCGCACCGCACGTCTTTGTGCGACCCGGCGAGCTTCGCCACGGCGAGTGGAACGAGATCGATTGGGACAAGGCCACCTGGACAATTCCGGAAGGCAAGATGAAGGCGCGCCGGACCCATGTGGTGCCGCTATCACGCCAGGTGTTGGCACTGTTTCGAGAGCTGAGATCGATTACCGGCAATAAGGGCTACATCTTCCCAGCGTTCCACACGAGCCAGCGCCCGATGAGCGAGAATACGATCAACGCGGCATTTCGGCGTATGGGGTTCACCAAAGACGAAGTGACGGCGCATGGGCTGCGCTCGACGGCCTCAACAATGCTCAACGAAAGCGGCCTCTGGCATCCCGACGCAATTGAGCGCGCTTTGGCTCACGGCGATAGCAACGCAATTCGAGGGGTCTACAATCGCGGGAACTACTGGGATGAACGCGTAAAGATGGCGCAATGGTGGAGTGACTATCTTGATGAACTGCGACAACGCGAAGCGAGCCGCTGACCTCAAACTGATGTGGAGGTAGCTTTGCGCCTTCTATTTGGTCAATGCCGCGTCCTTGTCGCTTTTTCGAAAGCGGACGATTTCCAAAGAAGCAGATGAGCTTCTCCCTACTTTTCGGCCAGAAAATTGTGGAACAAATCAGAAACTTGTAGCTGCTTCGGGCTGATCCTCTATGCTTATATCTTTAGCGATGAAATGAGTGACAAGCTGTCTGCCGAGGGGGCGTGCCGATTGGGAACCAGAGACAAAATATTTATCAGCCATGCCACCCCCGGTGACAATGCCTTCGCGATCTGGCTTTCTTCGCGGCTTTCAATGGCCGGTTTCGATGTCTGGTGCGACGCGAAAAAGTTGCTCGGCGGGGAGGACTTCTGGCAGGAGATCGAGCGCACGCTTCGCAACGAAACCGCCAAATTCCTAATCGTGATATCTCACAGCGCATTCGGGTCCGAGAATGTCCTGAGGGACGGAATTGCCAAGGAGCTGGCCCTTGCCGATATCGTGAAGAAGCAAATCAGCGATCCCCATTTTATCGTTCCCGTCCGGCTGGACGACACGAGCTATGGAGATTTTTCGATCGAGCTCATCAGAACCAACGGCGTCGATTGTAGTGAGAATTGGGCGAACGGCCTTGCCCGCGTTCTTGAGATTTTCGATCGCGACAAGGTGCCACAGAGCGGCGCCGCCTCAGAAAGTCTGGCTGCCTGGCGCTCGGTCCACCAGCACCACACGAGGGCAATCTCTGACACACCTGAAATTCTGCAATCCAATTGGCTTCCCGTCACCGAGTACCCCGAGACCCTCTATTTCTACGAGAGTCCGGGAGTCCGCTGGACGCTTGAGCCGCGCGTGATCGCTTCCCAGTGCACGATTCCGGCGTTTGCGCATGGCCGGTTGCTCGCATCCTTTGCGCAGCTCGATGAAATGCAGGCGGCTGCGGGCAGTGAATTCCCCATCCGTGATCGCGGCAATCTGCCTCTCAAGGATTATTTGCGAGGCAGGACAGGCGACATTCTAGGTGTAAGCCCGTTTGATGCGAGGAACCAGATAAGCTCTCTGGTTCGTCAGGCGTGGGATTTGAAAATGGCGAAGCTTGGCCTGTGGAATTATGCTCTCGCGAACGGCCAGCTAACTTGGTGGTTTCCGAGAAACGTTCCGGAAGACGGGCAGCTTCGCTACACTGACTTCAACGGTAAAGAGCGAAAGCGCGCTTCTACTGGAATCAAGGGACAAAAAGAGCTTCCCGATGGCCAGCAGGTGCCGCGCAACTATTGGCATCTCGGCTTTACGGCGCAGCCCATGCTGGGCGATCCGAAGGTCATGAGATTGCAACCAAGGATTGTCATCACTGAGGATGGCCGAACCCCCTTGGCAAACAAGACCCGTCTCAATTCGGTGCGGCGCTCGCTGACCAAGATGTGGTTCAATGACAAATGGCGCGGCCTGTTTCTCGGCTTCGTAAATTTTGTGGCGAAGGGCGAAGCGACCATCAGGCTGCCTGTCTCGTCCGGCGAGGATGTCGCAATATCCTCTCAACCTGTCTCGTTCCCGCTGTCATGCGGGATTTCAACCGATCCTATCGACCAGAACCTATCGGACGAGTTGGCAGAAGTGTTCGAGGAGGCAGAACAGGCCATGCGGCTTACTGACCCGGTATTTTCCTCGCTTCTCGTTGACGAGGAGGGCGAGGATGAGTGACTCAACGTTGTTCTTTATCTCGGAGCCCCAGCTCGAATT
This sequence comes from Pacificimonas flava, assembly GCF_000342165.1. Taxonomy (GTDB): domain Bacteria; phylum Pseudomonadota; class Alphaproteobacteria; order Sphingomonadales; family Sphingomonadaceae; genus Pacificimonas; species Pacificimonas flava. Next base: position 182 of record NZ_AMRV01000013.1, on the reverse strand, counting down.
CGCATTCTCCCAGTTGGAAGAGCATCCCAAGGACGGCCTGTATCTTTATGGCCCCGCCGAGCGTGGGGAGCATTCCGAGACGCTCAAGATCGGCATGATCGGCACGCGCGACGGTCTTTCCAAACTTGACGATTTCGGGAAGCTCGTGACCGGCCACATACCGCCGTACGTTGAAGACAGGG
>NZ_AMRV01000012.1 GCF_000342165.1 Pacificimonas flava | reverse complement strand
GGTCGAGCGTCAGCACGAAGCCGAGCGGGAGACCTCTGGCGTCGCACCGGGCGTGGAGCTTGGTAGTGAAACCTCCTCGCGATCGACCGAGCGCCTCGGTTTACTGAGTTCCCTTTTTAAGCCGACTGCACAATGATGTGCCCGGACCACCGTGCTGTAGTCGGCGGAGGTGTTCCGGCCCGCCAGTTCAGCCAGCGTCTCCAGCATCGCATCGAACACGCCGGTCGTGACCTATCGTCGATAGCACCGGAAGACACTGTTCCACTTGCCATACTCGTCCGGCAGGTGTCGCCATTGCGAACCAGCCCGGGCGATTCACATCATGCCTTCGAAGTAGCGTCGATTATCCTCGCCGGTCGGCAGTCACGGCCGCGCTCTGGCGGCAGCAGCGGTCCGATCACTTCCCACTCGTCGTCCGATAGCCCGATCCTTTCACCCCACACTGCCTCCAAAAGGCAGCCTTGAATTAAGACCCGAGTTTCACGTCAATCTTTGTCCGCGAAGCCTATGCTAGAGAAGAAAAGACGACACGATTTGGGTTGTTCGGCGCCGATTATCCGCCTTTAGACACAGCCAATCTTATAGATACCACTCTTCTTAAAGATGCTACTTTTCGGGCTAACCTGGGCCGTGAGGAGACTGTCCGGTTTCGAGCAAGCAGCGACCTATAGCTGCCGTTCCTCGCAGATTTTTGTTGAGGCAGTAGCCGCGAACAAAGCGGTCATTTCCTGTCCAGATCAGGGCCGTTATACCCTGCCATAAATTCAAGTTCGCTTTGCATCATGCGGTCGTGACCCATCCGCGAAAACTGAAGGCGGCATAGAAAAGAGCGATCTCGCTGAATCCGGCCTGTTCCAGCAGTCCCTCTTCGTCGGCCGCCGACAAAATCGGCAACTGCTTGCTCATCAGTTGCGCGAAATGGGATGCCCCGGCGACATCCTGCATGGCCCGATCCGCAAACAGGGCCGACCGGGCGAGCCAGGCCTGGGGCGCGCTTCCCTCCGGATAGCTGTGATGGGCGATGACCAGCCGAGCGCCGGATTTCATCCGGCGGCGGATGTGGCGCAATACCGCCAGCCGCTCTTCCCGCTGGAGGAAATGCAGCGTCAGCAGGCAGGCCGCGCCGTCAAACGGAGCTTGCCCCGCCGCCTCGATATAGCCCTGCCGGAGGTCGACCCGCCTCTGGAGCGGCCCGAGGATTTCCCGCGCCAGATCGAGCATTTCCGCCGAGGGGTCGACACCGACCAATCGCCAGCCAGGCTGCGCTTCGGCGAATACCTTGAGTTCCAGACCGCCCCCGACACCATAGACAAGGATATCAGCGTCCGGCGGCGCGCGCTCCGCCAGCAGGAGCATGGTCATTCGATGGAGGTCTGCATAACCGGGCACCTTGCGCGGTGTCTCTTCGGCATAACGCGCAACAGCGGCCGCATCGGTAAAGGGGCGTAGCGTGTCCATCGTTCAGCCGAAGACAAGCGCACGGTGCGCCGATGTACCTGCCGTAACGCCGTCGGCGACGGCCCAACTGACGCTGTGCGGAGCGCGGGCTATATCGCCGGCTGCATATAGGCCCGGAACCGTTGTCATCTTGTCGCCATCGGTGTGGATGATTGGCCCCATCGGGCCTTCATCGATCCGGGCACCGAGCTGTTCTGCAACCGTGCTGTTAAGGCAAGAGCGCGGCGCGATGTAGAGCGCAGAGATCGTGCTGCTCCGGTCATCGGCCAGTTCGATAGCAGACAGGTCCGTTCCTTCTCCTGCCAATCCCAGAACGGGAGCCGGTTCGATCCTGACGCCGCGCGCATGAAGCTGAGCGGCGTCTTCCCCGGACAGTTCCGCTCCGTTCAAATAGAGCGTGGTCGGTCCCCATTCGGTGATCAACTGTGTCTGGTGGATCGACATTGGCGTGCGGTAGAGCACCCCCAACTGCCGATCGCTGAACTCGAAACCGTGACAATAGGGGCAGTGCAGGACGGTCTTCCCCCATCGCTCTTGCAAACCTGGCAGATCGGGCAGTTCGTCGCGCAGGCCGAAGGCAAGGATTAGCTTACGCGCCGTGATTTCCTCACCGTTGGCAAGAGATACTGCAAAGCCATCCTCAACGGCTCGCGCCTCCCTCGCCTTCGCCTCGGTCAGTTCGGCCGTATCATAGGCCTGAAGCTGCACCCGCGCTGTCGCCAGTATGTCACCGGGGTTGCTGCCATCCTGTCCCAGAAAACCATGCGAGGCTTCCGCGAACCTATTACGCGGCTTGCCGGTATCGAGAACCCGGACATTGCGGCGCGTCCGCGCCAGATAGGTTGCGGCCGCAAGCCCCGCAAAGCCGCCGCCAATGATAATGGCATCATGCTGCATGCGAAGTCTCCGGCGTGATTGCGCCGCCGCGTTCGGTCAGGCGCGTGTGAAAATCGGCACTCAATTGCGCCAGGGTGATTTCGCCGAACCGCCGCAGCAGCAAGGCCTCGGCGTCATCGAAAGCTTTCCCGAGCGCCGCATTGACGGCCTGCTCGACCAGACAGGCGGGCGCATCGGTGCGATTGCCCATCGCTAGTATCTCCGGCCGCCCCAGCGCGTCGTAGATGTCGCGCAGCGTGACAGCCTCAAGATCGCAAGCGATCGTCCAACCGCCGCCATGCCCCTTTTCGGAATGCACCAACCCCTGCTCGCGCAGTCCCGCCATGATGCGGCGGATCACGACTGGGTTGGTGTCCATCGCACGTGCCAGTGTTTCGGATGTCTGAAGGCCGGACTGTTCCGCCATGTGCAGCAGCACATGGAGCACCCCCGATAATCGGCTATCTCTTCTCATGTAACTTTACATGATGCGTGATAAGCGTAATGTCAATGACGGTCCAACTGCGGCACCTATCGAGAGAATACACCGAGCCTGAAACCGGCCATTTGCAGGGACGAAGGCAATTGGCAAAGTCTGGGCCGAGAGCAGGCTGTCTTTTTTTAGGGATTTGGAAAAGGTGCCGCTCGGCTAACCTCCGACATGTCGGTCCGCTTGCAGCGCCCGCTGGGGAGATGACCACTTTTTCGGGATCTATTTCGAGCAAGTGCCGAAGTTCCCGCACTGGATCATATCCTAACAGCGTCGATGAATCTGAGCACAGCTGGTCATTTTGGCGGCAAGCGTTAAAGCCGAAGTACATCTCCGTATGAGCGGGATTGCCGGCATGCCGCGCTGCTGCGGGAAGTCGCTGAAATGCGTAATACAAGATTGGACGATGAGATACCGAATTCCCCCGCCCTTGAGTCGGATGCATGGCTAGCGGCTATTATCGGAAGCTCTGACGATGCAATCGTCAGCAAGACTCTCGACAGTATCATAACCTCCTGGAATGCCGGGGCTGAACGTTTGTTCGGGTATGCCCCCGAAGAAGCAATCGGCAAATCCATTCGGATCATCATTCCCGAAGACCGTCTCTCCGAGGAGGACATGATCCTGGGCAAGCTTCGCAACGGGGAGCGGATCGAGCATTTCGAGACAGTGCGTCGCCATAAAGATGGCACGCTAATCGAAATTTCCGTCACGGTGTCTCCGGTTCGCGACGCTCATGGAATTGTGATCGGTGCATCCAAAATCGCTCGGGATATTCGCGAGCGCAAGCGGGCGGAACAGCAGCAGCGATTGCTCTTGCAGGAGATGCGGCACCGTGTGCGTAATCTCTTCGCGCTTGTACGGGGTCTCGTCGCCTTAAGCGCCAAGGATACCACAAGCGTTGCTGATCTGCAGAGCAATTTGTCAGAGAGGCTGCAAAGCCTCTTAAGAGCGCATGAACTGACATTGCCAGATGCGAGCGGAGAGCGCGCTCGTGAGAATGCAGAACTTCGGAACCTGCTGGAAGCGGTTTTCGCCCCTTACCGGGACGAAGCGCGGCAAGATCAGGTTTTGATCAAGAGTGGTCCCCTCAGCCTAACGGATGCTGGACTGAGTTCGATAGCTTTGATCTTTCATGAGTTGACAACCAACGCGGCCAAATATGGGGGCTTAGCGGTGCCAAATGGACAAATCGAGGTAATTGCGGGTCGTTGCGCGGATAAGATCAAGATACGCTGGCGGGAGTCAGGTCTATGCGATCTTGAGCAGCCACAAAGGGGTGGCTTTGGATCGCAGTTGGAACAAGCCATGGTCGAAGGCATGGGTGCTAAACTCTATCGCAAGTGGCACTCGGATGGTTTGGAGATTGTCCTTGAGATACCGCACCAGTGGTTCAAGTAAGGCGTCCCGACCAGTGTCTGTGTCGTTAGCCGATCAATCACTGAGCAATAGGGCGATCCTGTCCGATAGCTCTCTAAACTACCTGAGACACCTTCGAGCGATCCGCCTTCACCTTCAGTCACGATCGAGCCGACAAAACCAGCGATAGGCGAGGTTGAGATGCACCTCCTCGCACAGCCGCCGCTCAGAGCGGATGCCCATGCGGGTAGCCAACGATCAGCATCCTGATCATCAGTTCCGGATCGATCGAAGGCCGACCCATCGTACTGTAGAACGGCTTCAGATGTTCACGGATGCTGGACAGATCGACGAACCGATCGATCGCACGCAGCAGATGATCGCCCGGCACATGATCCTCGATGCGGAAGCTGTAGAACAGCGCCTCCTGCATCACCGTCTGCTCGCCCATCATCGAACTGATCTCCGCTTGCTTGCAAAGACCGAAATCAGGACTTCACCCCGATCGCAAGCCGGAGTTTTTCAACAGAATAATCCCGAAAGCAGTCGTTGAAGAAGCCTACCTTATCCGGGTTTAATCTAGAGCGATAACGGAGCGGTAGCCGCGGTCTCCGTTCTTCCTCTGGGATTGCGCAAGACGCAGCGACACTTCCAAGAGCAATGTTTGCGAAGATATCAATCCCGCTTGTTTGGCGGGGTCAGCGTGACGTTACGTTCGTAAAGGGCGATCCAATTTTCCGGCGGCAGGGATAGCGGCCGGCTCTCCACTGCCCGCGCCGGTCGAAAGGAGCGCTGCGGCGTCTCGGATCTGACTTGCTCGAGCCAGAATACACCATCAAAGCGCCCGCTATTGCCTCTGGTCCCGACGAGATCGACGTCTCCATCGCCGTCCATGTCGCGCGCGGCGAACTGATCGAACATTCCCCGGACCCGTCTGGACATGTCATGGTGGGTCCACGTTCCCGACGAATTTCCGGGATTGGCAAACCAAGCCATGCGGCCGACCGACGATGCGCTGGTAACGAATGGATGATCCTCTTCCCGGGTCGCGTCCGTATAGCCGCCCTGAAGGATATTGAGGCCGGAATACCCCCCGGTGGCGAGGTCGAGATCGCCGTCCCCGTCGAGATCCGCAAGTTCGATCGCGATCGGCATATCGGGAAGGATGTCGCCGATACGGTGGAACACCCAAGGCTCATCCAGCGCGGCGGGCTGGCGCAACCATCCCAGCGCCGGAAGTCCCCTCGGCGCACGGGCATCGCCGCAGTCTTCCATGACCCCCACCACCAGATCCGGCCTGCCGTCGGCGTCGAGATTGCGGAATTGCGACTGGAATGCACTGGAACGGATCGTACATCCGCGCCTGTCCTCGGAGGCCGGCTGGAGCACGACAGGGTGCGGCACGATCATGACCTTGCCGGCGGCCGAGACTCCCTTGTTTTCGAGGATGAACATCTGCTCTTCGAGGCGTGCGGCGCCAAGAATGTCGAGATCGCCGTCATTGTCGATGTCGACCGGCATCGCGGTGTTCGGCACGCCCCTTGCCAACAAAATCTGTTCACGCCACCCGCGTTCATCCAGCGGATCGCCCGCAATCGTGAACAGCGACGTCGTTCGATCGGAACGGGGAGCCGCCGGATCGACGATATCGCTCTCGCCCTTGTTTGCGGCGACCACGTCGTTCCGGCCGTCGCCGTCGATATCCGCGATGAAGACCCGCAGCCAGGAGCCGCGCCCCCGTGTCGGCAGCGGAACGAGGCTGCGCCAGTTTCCCGCCCGCGCCGCCTGAGTCGAGCCGGGATTCTGGAAATAGGCGAGATGAGCCTCCTCATTGGCGGAAACGAGGTCCGGCCAGCCGTCGCCGTTCAGATCGCCCACCGCGACATCCTCGATCGCGGCGACGACCGCGCCCGCGGCAACGGTGGCGAGCGCCCATCGATCAGGATCGCCGGTCCCGAAGGCGATCCGCAGATGGTGCGAGTCCTCGTGCACCGAGACGATATCAGGATACCCGTCCCGGTCGATATCCGCCATCTGCAAGCCGTCACCGCCCCGGATTTCAACGCCGCCATTGCGATCCTGGTCGTCGATCCGGTGTTCGCGCCACGAAATGTAGGCGCCAGACGGCGTGGTTGCCCGGGTGGGCGTGTCGGCGACGCTCCTCGCCGGGTCTCCACCGGCGCCAGAGGAGATACATGCCGTCGCCAGCAAAGCCGTTCCCGCAGCAAGCAACACCGGCTTCAGCGGCACGGCGCTCATGCCTTTACCGCCTTGATCGGCGCCCTGGCGGGGCTGCTGTCCAGATCCGGGCGGATGTAGCGGGACGCGAAAATATAATGCGCCGCCCCCCAAAGCGATGCCGCGCAGCCGACGATCAGCATGGCGGTGCCAAGCGCCCCCCCAAGAGCCTGAGCGGCAAACCAGTCGCTTAGAGCGCCGACGATGAGCGGGCCCAGCCCAAGCCCGATCAGATTGATGAAAAAGAAGAATACCGCCGAAGTCAGGGCGCGCATGCGCAGCCCGACGAGGCCGTGGGACACGGCCAGCGCCGGGCCAAGGTACGATGCGGAAAGAAAATGGAAAGCGCCGGTCAGGGTCAGGGCAAGGGTCAGGCTGTCGGTCGTGAGCATGACCAGCAGGACGGGGCTGATCAAAAGCACCAGCATGGCGGAGCCCCAGACATACCAGCGCCGATCGCGCTGTCCCAGCCGGTCGGCCAGCCATCCGCCGAAGAACGACCCCGCACCGCCGCCAAGGCCGGAGGTGAGCGCCATCCATAGCCCCAGTTCCGCTAGGCCGATGCTGTGCGTGCGCAGGAAAAAAGACGGCAGCCAGTTGCCGACCCCGTAGATCACCGTCGCCTGAAGACTGCCGGCAAGCGCCAGATTTCGGAACGTGCGACGCGACCACAGGAAGCGCATGACCTGGAAAAGCGGCGGCGCGTCGCCCGCTTCCGCCTCTCGCTTTTCGGACCAGCCGCGGCTGGGTTCGCGCACGGTAAGGCGCAGGAACGCCGCGGCCAGGATTCCCGGCAGCCCGACCACCAGGAAGGCCGTGCGCCACCCAAAGGTCTCGGCGATGAAGCCGCCCAGCGCGAAGCCCGTCAGAATGCCGATGTAAATGCCGATCGAATAGATCGACAGTGCGGTTGCGCGCTCCTTCTCCTCGAAGATGTCGGAGATCATCGAATGGGCGGGCGGGCTTCCCCCCGCCTCCCCGACGCCGACGCCGATCCGTGCCAGCAGCAGGTGCAAATAGCTTTGTGCCAGGCCGCTGACGGCAGTCATGCCGCTCCACACCGTCAGCGCGAGCGCGATGATGTTGCGCCGGACCCCTCGGTCCGCCCAGCGCGCGATCGGGATCCCGCAGGACACATAGAACAGCGCGAAGGCGAAGCCGGACAGCAGGCCCAGCTGCGTGTCCGACAAGTCCAGTTCGACCTTGATCTGTTCCTGCAGGATGACCAGCAACTGGCGGTCGACGAAGTTCAACGCGTAGATCAGCGTCAAGACCGCCAGAACGAAATAGCGATAGGATTTCCTGGAATAGGGTGTTGGGGACCCCGCTTCGTCCGGTCCCTTCATGGCTGTGTCACTCATCCTGACGTCACTCCCCATTGATTTCGTCTCGATGCTCTCTGGCATCCTCATCTTTTTATTTCGGCGCGGCGCTCAGCCCGACGGCGAGACCCCAGGCCTGGCCCGCGGCGCGCCTGCGCGCAGCGAAGGCCTCGTTCAGTTCGAACATGCCGGGATAGGGATCCTGCGCCGCCAGCGGCCGGCCGTCGAAAAGCAGATAGGCCTGGCCCTGCGCATAGGGCCGCCAAGAGGGGTTGCCCGGCGACCGCGGCCGGCCGGCCCGTGCGAAGCTGGCCCAGTAATCCATCATGGCCACTGACAGCTGGGCATTGTTGGGCCCATCCGGCACCGGCCAGCGCGCCGGCAATGCGCCCGCCGAAAGATTGCCGAGGACGAAGGGGACTTCGGAGGCATGGAAACCGCACAGGTCGCGCGCCTCGGCCGCGGGATAGCAATGATCGAAAACATACAGATAGGACGAGATGCCCGCATCGGCCTGCTTCCTGGCCAGCCGCTCCGCCGCCCAGCCGTAGATGCCGTCGCGCAGCGCATGAAGCGCGGATTGCTCGCCCCCCGAGAAGGGATAGAGCCGCAGGAATTCGGGCGCGAGATCGCCATAAGCGCTTTCGATCCGCCTTGTGTACTCCGCTTCGGCAATCGGCATTTCCGGCAGGAAAGCCCGCTGCGTGCGCACCTCATCGCCGTTAAATCCGACGAGCAGAGGCACTTTCGCGTGCTCGCCGCGATCGAAAACATCAACGATCTGATGAGGGAGAACCTTGCCGTCGACCGTGCCCTGGGGGGCGAAGCCGGCAGCGCTGGTCCGGTCGATGATCGTTCGTGCATCGAGCGTGCGTGCCCCGGCAATGCTGGCAGCGCCAGCTGCTTTCAGGGCACGCGCGCCGATGGCCTCTGCGGAGGGAAGGCCGTTTGCGGCGCGTATCGCTGCTTGACGCGCCTCTTGGCCGGTGATTCAGTCGTAATCGATGCTGCTCGAGGCTGACCTTCCCGACGATCCTGATGCGCTCCGCGCGATCATCGCCGGCCAGGCGGAAGCGCAGCGCCGCCTCACAGATCAGGTCGCTGCGCTCGAGGCCGCCGGCACCGAGGCCGACGCGGAGATCGCTCGGCTGAACGCGATTATCGCGGCGTTCCAGCGGCACCGGTTCGGCGCTCGCTCCGAGCAGCTGGACGAGGATCAGCTGCAGCTCGCCCTCGAGGAGATCGGCGCGGCGCTGGCAAGCGTGCACGCGGGCCGCGAGGCGGCCGCGAAGGATGCTGGCACGCCGCCGCCGCGCAAGACGAACCGCGGATCGCTGCCCGCGCATCTCGAACGCATCGAGCAGACGCTGGAGCTCAAGGAGCGGGTCTGCAGCTGCTGCGGCGGCGATCTCCATGTCATCGGCGAGGATGTCGCGGAGCGGCTCGATGTCGTCCCCGCCAGCTTCCGGGTCCTCGTCACGCGGCGCCCGCGTTACGGCTGCCGCTCCTGCGAGGCGGCGCCCGTGCAGGCCCCGGCGCCCGCTCGCATCGTCGACCGCGGCATTCCCACCGAGGCGCTCGTCGCCCATGTCCTCACAGCCAAGTATGCGGACCATCTGCCCCTTTACCGCCAGGCGCAGATCTACGCGCGCCAGGGCGTCACGCTCGACCGCTCCACCCTCGCCGACTGGACCGGACGGGCAGCCTGGTGGCTGAGGCCGCTGCGGGATCACCTCCTTGCCGAGCTGAAGAAGAGCGGCAAGCTGTTCGCCGACGAGACGACCGCGCCGGTGCTCGATCCCGGGCGCGGCCGTACCAAGACCGGACAGCTATGGGCCTACGCCAGGGATGACCGGTCGTGGGGCGATGCTGATCCGCCGGCGGTGGCCTATCGCTATGCGCCTGATCGCAAGGCCGAGCGGCCGATCGAGCATCTTACCGGCTTTGCCGGGACGCTGCAGGTCGACGGCTATGGTGGCTACGGTGCGCTCGCGCGCCGCGGCGATGTGCAACTGGCGTTCTGCTGGGCGCATGTGAGGCGGCGGTTCTACGAACTCGCGGCACAAGGAACATCGCCGGTCGCTAGCGAGGTGCTCACGCGTATCGCCGCCCTCTACAAGGTGGAGGCGGATGTGCGCGGCGCGTGTGCTGAAGACCGCCAGAAGGTGCGCCAGGAACGCAGCACGCCTCTGGTGCAGGGCCTTCGCCAGCTCCTCGATGCCAGGCTGGGCCAACTCAGCCGTAAGAGCCGCCTCGCCGAGGCGATCCGCTATGCCCTCATCCGATGGGACGGTCTGGTCCTGTTCCTCGAGGATGGCCGCATAGAGCTCGACAATAACAGCGTCGAACGCAGCATCCGCCCGCTCGCGCTTAATCGCAAGAACGCTCTGTTCGCCGGCTCAGACCAGGGCGGCGAGCACTGGGCCGTCATCGCCTCGCTCATCGAAACCTGCAAGCTGAACAAGATCAATCCGGAAGCTTGGCTCACCCGGACGCTCACGAGACTTGCTCAGGGTCACAGCAGCCAGCGGCTCGGCGAACTCATGCCGTGGAACTACACCCCCACCGTGGGCTGAGCACACCGCTTACAGTTCAAGCGAACCCGCCCAAGGAAATCCTTTCCAGATAGTCGCACACCACTTCCGCTTTCCCCTCACGGACCATCTTCGCCGCAGTCACATTACCGAGCGAAGGCAAAGGCTGCGAGCAATACCACGCATAGGCAGCGAGCTCGCTCCCCGCCCATGGAGTCACGCAGACGATGATTTTGTGCATCTCGCGCAGCCGAGCCTGGGCCAAAATGCTACCGTGCTGTGAACTGCTGGATATGGCATCGCTGCTCAGCCCGGCGACCGCGGCAAGCTCGCTTTTCGTAATGCGCAACGTGGCGGCGAGGCGATCCGCACAAACGTCGCTTCCGTCAAAAATTTCGGCAGGGTCTGCGGTGGGGGCCATAAGCCTCGTACAATTGCCAAAAAGCGAAAACTGTGCGGAACATGATGAAGTGTCAACGAGCGAATTGTGAATTTGGTTGGGCAGATATGGGCCGATTCCGGACTGTCCGATTTTCTTGACCATACTCGGCGAAGCGGACATCGATCTGCGCCCGCGACGTGGTCATCACATCGCCGTTCGGAAAATGCCCGGGGCACGAACCCGCTTCGCGGGAGGGATGCTGGCGGCGGGGATGATGCAGAGCATCGAGCGTAGCGCTTAGGGCGCACAAGGCAGACGATTTCGGCTCCTTCAACCTGAGGAGTCGAGTGATGAACGATCTTGTCCCGGTCGAACCGATCAGCCCACTGCGCCAGCGGCTGATCGAGGATATGACGATGCGCCGGTTCAGTCCGGAGACGCAGCGTAATTATTTGCGCGATGTCGGGCGGTTCGCGACTTGGCTGGGTCGCTCGCCGCATACCGCCACGGCCGAGGATGTGCGGCGGTTCCAGATCGAGCAGCGGGAAGCGGGCGTTCCGGCGCCGACCATGAACAGCGTCGTGGCGGCGCTGCGGTTCTTCTTCACCCACACGATCGACCGGCCCGAGCTCGCGCGCAGGCTGGTCCGGACCGCACACGCCCGCAAGATCCCGGTAGTTCTGACCCTGGCGGAAGTGAAGCGACTGCTCGACGCCACCACCTGTATCAAGCACCAGGCCGCGCTGTCGGTCGCCTATGGCGCGGGACTGCGCGTCGGTGAGGTCTCGGCGCTCAAGGTGTGCGACATCGACAGCAAGCGCATGCTGCTCCGGATCGAACGCGGCAAGGGCGGACGCTATCGCAATGCCATGCTGCCCGAGGGCTTGCTCGTGCTGCTGCGCGACTGGTGGCGCGCCGGGCGGCAGCAGGGCGTGCTACACGCCGATGGCTGGCTCTTCCCGGGTCAGAACGCGACGCTGCCGATCAGCACCCGCCAGCTCCACCGCGTCGTCGTCCAGGCGGCGGAGGTGGCAGACATCACCAAGCGTGTGGGACCGCATACCCTGCGGCACAGCTTCGCAACGCACCTGCTCGAAGACGGCGTCGATATCCGCGTCATCCAGGCGCTGCTCGGCCATGCCAAGCTCAACACGACCGCCTTCTATACGCAGGTGGCGACGAAGACGATGCGGGCGGTGGTCAGCCCGCTCGACCGGCTCGCGCTGGCCGGACCGGACAAGAAGGCACCGAGCGGCTGAGAACCGGTGAGCACCTCGCTCGAGGTCGCCCATGTCTTCCGTGCCGCCGGGCCAGCGTATCGAACCGCTCATGCCGGGCAGCTGAGCCTGCATCAGCTCAAGGTCATGTCGGCGATCGAGCACTGCCGCACTGCTGCGCTGGGCGGTCACGTCGAGGCCTGCACCGACTGCGGCCATTGGCGGATCGCCTATAACAGCTGTCGCGACCGCCACTGCCCCAAGTGTCAGAGTGTGGCCGCACGCAACTGGCTCGCGGCGCGAGAGGCCGACCTGCTGCCGGTCGGCTATTTCCACGTCGTGTTCACGCTCCCCGCCGAGATCGCCGCCATCGCCTTTCACAACAAGGCGCTGGTCTATGACCTGCTGTTCAAGACCGCCTCGCAGACCATGCTGACCATCGCTGCCGACCCGAAGCATCTGGGTGCGCGCATCGGCATCACCGCCGTGCTCCACACCTGGGGCTCGGCCATGACCCATCATCCGCACATCCACATGATCGTGCCGGGCGGCGGTATCGCGCCGGATGGGGACCGATGGATATCCTCTCGCCCGGCCTTCCTCCTGCCGGTGCGCGTGCTGGGCGCTTTGTTCCGCCGCCTGTTCCTGACCCGGCTGCTGGCGCTCCACGATGCCGGCAAGCTCGCCTTCTTCGGTAAGCTGGCGGAGTTGGCCGATCGCCGTGCGTTGCTGCGCCATCTGTCACCGGTGAGGAAGAAGCGCTGGGTGGTCTATGCCAAGCCGCCGTTCGCCGGGCCCGAGGCCGTGCTCGCCTATCTCTCGCGCTACACCCACCGGGTTGCCATCTCGAACAGTCGCCTTCTGCGGCTCGACGAGCATGGGGTCACGTTCCGCTACAAGGACTACCGCCGCACCGGCACCGACCGCCAGCAGGTGATGACGCTCAGCGCCTACGAGTTCATCCGCCGCTTCCTGCTGCACTGCCTGCCGCGCGGGTTTCACCGTATCCGCCACTATGGCTTGCTCGCCAGCAGCACCCGTAAGGCCCGTCTCGAACGCGCCCGCCAACTACTCGCGGTCGCACCGCCTGCCGTCCACGAGGCGTCCGTCGAACCGCCCGATCCGCACCCGCCATGCCCGTGCTGCGGCGGGCGCATGGTCGTTATCGAGACCTTCCAGCGCTGCCATCCGCCACGCGGTCCGCCGAGCGCAGCCGCTCCATCCGGGCAACCTGCGCCGTGACCCGGCTCGGCATGACACTGTTCCACACCGCCGCAGCCACGCTTCAGGCGGCGATGACGTCCGCATATTACCTGCCCAAAAGCGGTGGTCGCATCACCAAAATCGGACGTACCGGCGTCCTACGGCTGCTTTGTCATCGCAAAATCGGACGGGCTGCTATCAGACCCTTCCGCTTATCGGCACCGTCAGCAACCGTCTGGATCAGCGCAAAGTCGAAATCCCCATAGCGTACCACGTACGGCCCGCGGGTTCGGGCACCGTCGACTTTCCGACGCCTCGCGGCGTCCGAAACTCTAAACGATTCCGGAACGCCGGCTTTTGAGGAGCAAGACGCAGAAGGCAGACTTTCGGCTTCCGCTTTCAAATATTATGCAGACGTCGATCCGACCTTGGGGGGAATGATGAAAACGATACTATCGTGTAGCGTGATTTTTATGGCGGCCTGTAGCAGTGATCCGGATGGCCTGCCTGCCCAAGGTGACGAGGACTCGCCAGTTATCGAAACGGTGGCGGAGCGCGCCGGGATCCGGTCTCTCGACGAGTTGAAAATCAAAGTCGGATCCTCTTGGGATTGGACAGCAAACCCCGAAGGATACCCTCAGCTGATTGCCAGAATAGGGCGTCCCGCCTTTGATCGATCAAACGAAATGATCCGGTGGGCCTTGGCTGTAGCGGCGGAGTCGCCTCGGTGTGACCGCGTAGACTATGGAGACGTATCTGATCGCGCCACGAGCGATAGAATAGTGTGGTTTGTCGACTGCACGAACGCCGAACGCTTTTACATCGATGAGGAGCAGGCCCGAGCGGCTCGTGCTAAATGGGAGCTCGAAGACGAAGATGCCGTAGCCGTTGCCGCACCGGAGAGCGCACGTATCGAGGGGGCAAACGAGGCGGAGGTTGCGTCAGCCTGCGATCGGATCGTTCGTTCGTCACTTCGCTTACCCGAGAGCTTCGATCCTGCCTGGTCCCTCAACGTTCGCAGGATACCAACGGTTGGAAGGATCGAAGTGACGCGGACATTTCAAGCTTCGAACGCTGCCGGTGTCGAACTGCCTTCAGCATACCGATGTCTGCACGATGGGCAAAAGGTAATCGAAGTCAGCCTGAACGACGTCGCTGGATGGCACGTCGTCTATCCTTAAGACAGCGGTACATACCCGCCGATCTCCAGCTCCACCGATATTAGCGTCTGCCCGCGAATCTAGCCCCCCAGATGGAAGCCGGTAGCATCTGTGCCCTTCAGCACGCGTCAAACGAACAGCGTTGCCCGCGTTACTCAAGATAAATGCTTCAAATTCCAGTTCCCACCCAATAACATCTGCGCAAGACAGAAACAGGAGGTTTCTGTGTGACCGTTACAGAACGTGATTTGATGCCTTGCGCTTGATTGGCCGTGCGGCAAATTGTGGGGCCGTTAGCCGACTGTCTGCTTTGAGCGTCTGAAAGTCAGAGATGGTCGTGTCCGACAAACCGATACGTAACAAATTCCAGAGTTCTTCAGGACGAGCAGGCGGACTCGGCAATCGGAGGCCGTTCGACACACTATCCTGTTGATCTAGGGACCATCTGGTGCATTCTACCACGCGGGGAGATTGACGAGGGGCGCGTATGGACAGGGGAACCGTTGGTCACGAAGGGGTTCTAGAAACGCCGATCCGGCTTGAAGTCGTTGCCTGCGACAAGATCGGATACGTCTCGCAGCAGAACTCAGTCCCGCCCTTGCGTGAAATCACGATTGTCAATGACAGCGACAAGGATTTGACCGACCTGTCCCTCAATCTGTCGGCCGATCCTGCGTTCCTGCGCGAACGAAGCTGGCGCATCGAACACCTCGGGGCAGGTGAAAGCCTGCATCTGCTCGATCGAGACGTGGCGATTGCCGCCGGGTTCGCTCGCGACCTGCCGGAAGCTGAGCGGGGGACGGTCACGCTGGAACTCCGTGATGGCGATGGCAATCCCGTCGCAATAAGCACGACACCAATCACGCTCCTCGCAGTTGACGACTGGGGCGGCGCGGACGCCATGCCCGAACTGCTGCCAGCCTTCGTGACGCCCAACGATCCGGCCGTTGAAAAGGTTTTGCGCGCTGCCTCGAAGGCACTGGCTGCAGCAGGACGCCCTGACCAGATCGACGGTTACGAGAGCGGCGACAAGGCACGGGTCTACGAGATCGTCTCTGCGATCTGGTCGGCACTTAGTGGCCTCCAACTGACCTACGCACTTCCGCCAGCGAGTTTCGAGACTCGGGGGCAGAAGATCAGGACGCCCGACGCGATCTACTCGGGACGGGTCGCCACCTGTTTGGATACAGCTGTGCTGTTCGCCGCCGTCATCGAGCAGGCCGGACTTCATCCGCTGGTCGTCCTGACGCACGGCCATGCCTTTGCCGGCGCATGGATCGAGCGGGATCAGTTCTCCGAACTCGTAACGGAAGAGGTCGGCGCGGTTCGCAACCGGCTCGACCTTGGCAATATCGTCCTGTTCGAAACGACGATGGTCACTGGTGCCAACCGCGCGCGCTTCTCACAGGCTTGTACGGAATCCAAACGTCAGATTGACGCGATCGAACCGGACGACACATTCTTTGCCATCGATGTGCGCCGCGCGCGAATGCGGAGGATTTTGCCACTTGCCACCACTTCGGCACCGGGGGAGGTGCAAGACGAAGGCGTCTCGATCGTCGCTGTGGAGCAAGCCCCGGACCTCTACCAGGGATCCATTGAAAGCGTCGAGAGCGAGGAAGGCGAGTACCAGGCGGCGGACCGCATTAAGGAATGGCAGCGCAAGCTGTTGGACCTGACGGCCCGCAATCGCCTACTCAACCTGCCCCGGGCCGGTAATCTCAATCTTGTTTGCCCTGATCCGGCGCGGCTCGAAGACCTTCTCGCCGAAGGCAAGAAGGTCAGTGTGCAACCGCTGCCTGACCTGGGCGTTGGCGGGCGGGATGTGGAGTTGCACCGCGACCGCAGCCATACCGATCTGAAAGAAGAGCACGCCCGCGCGGGGCTGGAGAAGAACGAGGTATTTGTCGAGCTGGACAAGGCAAAGCTCGATGCCTAATCAAGCTCTACCGCCAAGCGCGCGCCGACCTCAACGAAGGCGGTTCGAACACGCTCTTCCTCGCTTTCGGGTTTCTCGAATGGAAAAAGAAGGAAACCGACCAGCGCAGTTACCGCGCGCCGCTGATCTTGCAGCCAGTGCGGCTCGAACGGCGAAACGCCCGATCGGGCATGAAGCTGGTCGCGCACGAGGACGAGCCACGCTTCAACATGACGCTGCTGGAACTGCTCAAGCAAGACTTCGGGCTAATCATCGGTGGACTCGACGGGGAACTGCCCAAGGACGAGAGTGGCACCGACGTGGCTGGCATATGGACGCAAATCAGGCGCGCTATCACCAATTCACCCGGCTTCGAAGTGCGCGAGCAGGTGACGCTGGGCATCTTCTCCTTTTCCAAATATCTCATGTGGAAGGATCTCGTCGACCGGCGCGAGTTGCTGAAAGAGAACCGCGTCGTTCGCCACCTTATCGAACGCGGCACCGAACCGTTTGAAAGTAAGGGTCCTTTGCCCGAACCTCGCAGCTTCGATCAGGATGTCGATCCGGTAGACCTGTACGCGCCATTGCCATCCGACAGTTCGCAGCTTGCAGCGATTGTCGCGTCAGGACAGGGGCACGACTTCGTGCTGGATGGCCCTCCTGGCACCGGCAAGTCGCAGACCATCGCCAACATGATCGCGCAGAACCTCGCATTGGGTCGCCGCGTGCTGTTTGTATCGGAAAAGCGCGCCGCTCTCGATGTGGTCTACCGGCGGCTGGAGCAAACCGGGTTGGGTGATTTCTGCCTCGAACTGCACTCCCACAAAAGCGCGAAGATCGAAGTCCTGCGCCAGTTGGAACGGGCCTGGAATGCACGAGGAGCGCTCTCGCAGCAGGAGTGGATCGACAAGACGAGCGAATTGAAGGCTCTGCGCGACGAGCTGAACGGCTTCGCCGCGGCGCTTCATCATCGCCATCCCTGCGGGCTAACCGTGCACGATGCGGTCTGGCGGGTTGTGCGCGACGACGACGGTGCATTGCCGGACTTCACCTGGCCCGAACGCACCGAGCACAGCGATGCAGAGATGAAGGCCATGCGCGAGGTAGTCCGCAGCCTCGAGTTGACCTTTGCCGGTCTCCGCACGCTGCCCGACCTGCTGATGACCCATGTCGAGGCGAGCAACTGGTCGAACGCATGGCAATCGCGCCTGCTGGCGGCGACGCGCAATTTGCGGGACGCATCGGAGAAGCTGGAGCGGGCGGCAAAAACTGCCGCGCGGGCAAGCGGATTAGGTGCAGATGTGCACGGTCCGGCAGATGCGAACAGGGTTCTCACGCTATGTCGGGCCATCTGTGAGACTGCTGGCCTCGACCTCGCCTTTGCCTTCCGGCCCGGGCAGACCGAAATCATCTCGGCACTGCGCCAACAGGCCGCCGCCGTTCGCGAATGGCGCGCCCGCCGCGCCCAGCTCTCAACTGAGTACTCCTCGCCGGCAGAAATCGAGAATGTGGCGGGGGCGCTAGCCAGAGAATGGGAAGAGGCGCAGGAGAAGTTCGTCCTGCTTCGCTTCTTTGCGATGCGTGGCTGCAAGCAGCGCATGGCTGAGCTGGGACGCGCCGCAGGTGAAATCGATCCATCTATCGACCTGCCGATTTTTGCCGAGATGGCACCGCTGCACGCGCGAGTGCGCGAGCTTGATGAAGCGATTGAGGGCGTTCCCGCGTCCAAGGGTCTCGATACCGATCCGGACCGACTGGAACGGCTAGCCGAAGCAGGAGAACGCATCCGCACCGTCGCCCGATCGCAGGCGCGTGATCCGGAAGAGTTCGATAGCCTGGTCGGTATTCTCCGCACTGCAGTCGTGGATGCAAACGAGATGGCGGCGCATGATGGCCCGGTAGGGGTAGCGTCACAGGCGCTGTCCGACTCGGTGGATGGTTTTCAGGAGGCGCAAGAGGCGTTCCTTGAAGCAAGCGCCGCCAACGTGCTGCCGGGCCAGTTCCAGCTTATCTCGCAATTGTGCGACGAGATCGAGGCTCACGGCGTGCAGTTGAACGCGCTGTGCCAGTGGAACGGTGCGAGAGACCAAGCAACGGCACTGGGCCTCTCCCCCATGGCCGCACGGGTGTGTAACGGTCTTCCCCAAGGCGAGGCGGTGCCCCTGTTCGAAGCCGCTTACGCAAAATGGTTCGCGCCCTGGGCGATCGATGCAGAGCCGCGTCTCGCTGGCTTCCATGCGCTCACGCACGAGAACAAGATCCAGCATTTTAGCGCAGAGGGGACCAATAAGTGGTCCTTCCCATGAGGAGGGGTTTTCTAGGGGTAGGCGAGCCTACCCCTAGAAAATTTCGGACATCTGCCATCGTCCCTTAGCGAAACTTACCCGATTTTTGACGGCACGCGACAACCGCGAGCCTACAGCCCGGCCCGTGTTGCCGTCTTCAAAGGAGACGGAATATGGGAAAATTTCTAATCGCTCTGGCTTGGTTGTTCTTCATCCAAGATCCAATCACCACCACGGCGAACCAGGTTGGCGCTAGCGGGCTGCCTTTCTTTAGCGAGATCCAAGCAGGAGCCTTCAATCTCGATCGTGTCCCCACTGACCTTATGCAGGAAGGTGGTGTGGGCTCCAGGCCCGAGCCTGTTCTGGACAAGCCGGGCTCGCCTCCCGTCAACTTTCACTCGGATGTTGCTGGCAGGCCCAGTTCCCACATTGCGAACGGTGATGGTGGTCCAGCCGGCATTCTTGACGCTCGCAGAGAAACTGAGACCCGGCATGAAACCATAGGCCATCATTCTCACAGCACGTCCAGCGGACAGGCTAGCCGTGCCAGCGAATACGACCCCAACGGACCCGAGAAATACGCCGAAGGCAGTCAGGAATCCTACGAGGGCATTCAATCGATAGGTCTCGGCAGCGATCATGTTGCCGAAGCGGACCGCCGCCGCGTTGGACCATTGCGCACAGAGATCGGATTCCTCGATAGTATACCCTACTTCGTAGCAATCGCGGCCATGTTGATTGGCACGTTCGAGGCTATTTTCGCCTTCGCTCTGCAGCAACCGATCTTCACGCGCAGGTGGTATTACGACGCCGTCCTTGGACAAGTCATAGCGGTCGCCGGGCTTATATGCCTGGTCAACATTTTCTACGCTGAGGACCCATGGAGACCGGACCATCCAGCTGAAGTTGTTCTCGGCCAAGCGAAGGCCCATGCCAGCTAACACCAGAAACAGTGCCGCGCATAACACGAAGACCGCTAGTCCGATGGCATTTTCGCGGAGGGTCGGAATAAGGTCGGAAGGAAGGAATCTCTTGAGCACGCGATCGCCATGCCAACAGAGGATGAGATTCGCGTTAACCCAAACGTCGGCGCTATGGGATGAAGGAAGGTAATCCACGCGGCTGCTGGAGTTCCGACCAGGGCTTGGGCCTGATATCCGGCTTCCTCGGGGCGAACGGCTTCCGCACCTTCCATTGTTTCCTGCCAGACTCCCGGCGCTGAGCAGGTAGGGCGTCGCGGCCGAACAGCGCGATGATGTCCTTCTGGCTCATGCCTTCGGTCTCATCATCGGCAAGGTTCTCTTCCTCGATCAGCAGCGTCGCTTCAAGGTTGGGTTCTTCCGAAGTGATTTCCAGATGGCGTTGCCAGTATCCCTTCATGGTGCGGGAGACCGGATTTCCGAGCAGACCGGTCAGGATCGACTGGAACCGCTCCCTCTGGGTGTCCCTGCGCTTGTCCTCGCGCCACACGGCGTCACAGGCGTAGCCCCAGAGGTAATCGCCGGCGATATGATGGTGCGTTCCCATCTCCATACGGTCCACGCGCGAAAAGTAGCTCTCCGCCTGGTTCGTGCAGATGCCCTTGTCGTAATAGCGCTGGGAATGGTTGACCTGGTCAATATCAAAAGCCGCCGCTAGCGCATCCCAATGGCTGCCGTCGTCCGCATAGACCTTGGCGAACCGATCGACGCTGTCCACGATGAATGGCCGTGAGTCGGCCTCGTGCGGCACCACGGTGCATACGCTCAGCCCAACCCGGTCCTTCGTGCTGCGTTCGCGGGCCACGACCACCGACATCTCCTTGCCGGTGATGTTCCCGAGCTTACGCCGGTCGATGCGCTCCGCCTTCTCGTTCACTTGGTGATAGTAGCCGCCATAGGTCGAGCCATCGATCTCGACGATGCCCGAAAGCTGGCGCCCCAGCTGGTTCTTGATCTGCGCCTCACGCATCTTGTGGGCAAGAACCCATGCGCTCTTGATCGTCATCTCGCCGTCAGCTGCCAGCTGGATCGACGAGATACCCTTGGCGCCCGAGATGAACAACCTGATGGCCATCAGGATCGTCACGAAATCTTTCTTCCGGCTGTGGAGCAGGGTCCCGCTGGTGACGGAGAACTTCTTCCTGCACGGATTGCTCTTGCACCGAAACTGGCGCTTGTCCCCGGGTCGGGAATGATCGCCCAGCGTCCATGCCTCTGAATCGCATTCAGGGCACTTGGGCACCCCGTCTTTCCATCGGGCCTGCAGAAAGATTTCATAGGCTTCCGCGTCACTCAGGCACGCGATCTTCCTGACCGGAAGGTCGCGATAGCGTGCCGAGAGGAGGAAGTGTTGAGCCAAATATCACCGTATGAGGATGTTCGCATCATCATATATGGTGTTGTCATGCCGTTGTCGAGTCTAGACGTCATCAGATTCGATGTTCTGGAAAATGGAAAATGATGACGTCCACTTGGCATTCGTGCCGATCCAATCCTACAAGGCAGCTTGCACGGAAAGGATCGACGCGATGCCCATCGAAGAGAAAGCCTGGGAAGAGATGGTCAAGAACATACTGCGCGCCGAGATGATGCGCCGAGGGGTATCCTATGCCGGTCTTGCTGATCGGCTCGGCGAATACGGCATCGAAGACAACGAGCTCAACCTGCGCAACAAGGTGAGCCGCGGTCGCTTCACAGCCGTCTTCTTCATGCAGTGCATGCAAGCCCTGGGCGTCGAAATCCTGCAGATCCCGCACGCCGTCGAAGAGGCCGGAAAGCGCGGCGGAGCTCAGGCTCTCGCGAAGAGCAGGCCTGAAAAAGCCAATTGATGACGGGAAACCTGACCTTCGAAATCATGACCGCGTCGGCCACCGCCTGCGCAGCAGGAAAATGTTGCCTGCTGGTGGGAGAGTGCGACCGTCGTGATCACGCTTTGCATACAGTGTCAGCAAGCGAAGGCTGCGAAGTCACCAACGTCAGCCGTCTCTTGGCCGACATCATGCTCGCAGGCGGCACCCCGACACCCCGCGCGTTCTCGAATGCTCTGCCTGGCGATGGTACGACACTGCTTTCACACATCGAATTGCTGTTCCTGCCGTCCTTACAGCTGGACCCGGTCGACTTTCTCGCGCGATTGGCGCGAACACGACCCGTCTGTGCCTCGTGGCCCGGCACCTATGCGTCGGGCCGACTCCGTTATGCCGGTGCCGAGCACCCCGAATGTTTCGATAGTGACGACCAGAAGGCGATCATCGTCGACCTGAACCAAAGGAAAGATGCATGAAATATCGTGAGCTCATCGAATTCGAGCCCATCGAATCCGTGATCCAGCTGCTCGATGCGAACGAGACCGACGAGGCGATCAAGCTCGTGTCCAGTTACGTCATTTCGGACGCGATGGCCGCCCGGATGGCCGACGTAATCATTCCCCAGCTGAGCTTCGATCCGGCCGTCGACCACAAGGGGGTCCTGATCGTCGGCAACTACGGCAGCGGCAAGTCGCACCTGATGTCGGTGCTCTCCGCGTTGGCGGAGAGCGAGGAGGCGGTAGCGCATCTACGCCACCAGGGAGTCCGCGATGCAGCGGCGAGCGTCGCCGGAAAGTTCGAAGTCCTGCGGATCGAGATCTCCAGCCGAATGACGCTGCGAAACATCATCGCGAAGGAGCTTGAAGATTTCCTCCAGGCGAGGGGTATCGACTTCACGTTCCCGGCCGAGGACGAGGTGACGCAGAACAAGAAGGCGCTCACCGACATGATGGACGTGTTTGACAGCGAGTTCCCCGGCAAGGGGCTGCTGATCGTTGTCGACGAGATGCTGGACTATCTGCGCTCGCGGAAGGACACCGAGCTCGTCCACGATCTTTCCTTCCTGCGCGAGATAGGCGAGATCACGAAGAACACTCGCTTCCGCTTCGTCGGGGGCGTCCAGGAGGCGATCTTCGACAGCGCGCGGTTCGCCTCCACCGCCGACAGCCTCCGCCGCGTCAAGGATCGCTTCAGCCAGGTCCTGATCGACCGGCAAGACATCGGCTTCGTGGTGTCCGAGCGCCTGCTGCGGAAGGACGAGAACCAGCGTGAGCAGATCAGCAAGCACCTCGAGCCTTTCGCCAAGTTCTACGGTACGATGGGCGACAAGCTGGACCAATACGTGCGGCTGTTCCCCGTCCATCCCGACTTCCTCAAGGTCTTCGAAGCGATTGACTTCGCCGAGAACCGGAACGCGCTGTCCGTGCTGTCGGAGGAGATCCGCAAGATCCTCGACGACGACGTGCCGAGCGACAGCGCCGGTCTCATCACCTACGACAGCTTCTGGGGAACGGTGCGCACCAATCCGGTCTTCCGCGCGCAGCCGGGGATCCGCGACGTGGTGCGCATCTCCGAATTGCTTCAGGAAAAGGTGGAATCCGCATTTCCGAAGGGCAAGAGCTACGCGTTGCCGACCGCCCATCGCATCATCGACGGTCTGGCCGTCCAGCGGCTCACAACACCTGAGATCGGTACGGAGATGGGGCCGACGCCTGCCGAGTTGCGCGACCAGTTGGCATTGATGAACCCGCTCGCCGCGGAATTCGAGACCGACGAACCCTCGGCCGATCTGCTCACCTTCATCGACGCCACAATCAACGACATCATGAAGGCGGTGAACGGACAGTTCATCACCCGATCTGCTTCCAGCGACCAAGTGTTCCTCGATGTCTCCAAGGACGTCGACTACGATGCCGAGATCCGCAAGCGTGGCGAGAGCCTCGATGACGAAGATCTCGACAACGCCTATTTCCAGGCCGTCGCCCACCTGATGGAACGACTGGACGACACCGAGCATGTCCCGGGTCACAAGATCTGGCAGCACGATCTCGAGTGGGTGGAGCACAAGGCGACCCGTAGCGGCTACCTGTTCTTCGGGACTCCCGTGGATCGGCCCACCGCATATCCCGCCCGCGACTTCTACCTCTACTTCGTGCAGCCGTTCGATCCGCCCAAGTTCAAGGACGAAGAGAAGGCGGACGAGGTGTTCTTGCGTCTCGCCGACAAGGATTCGGAAATCGCGGAAATCCTCCGCCGCTTTGCCGCGTCGACCGCCCTGGCGTCCATCAACACGGGTTCTGCCAAAGGCGTATACTCCGCCAAGGCCGAAGAAGCGCTCAAGGCAATGCGCAAGTGGTTGCGCGACAAGCAGACCAGCGCCATTTCGGCGACCTACAAGGGTAAGGCGCGCACGCTGGGAGAGCTGGCCAAGACGTTCTCGGTCCGTGACCGCGCTCATCTGAAGGGCGAGGACACCGTCAACTTCCGCGAGTTCGTCAACGTGACCGCCGGCTTCCTGCTCGCACCCCACTTCGAGGACGAGTATCCGCAGTATCCGGTGTTCGGTTCGATCGTCACGGACACGAACCGCCGGGGTCTGTGCACCACCGCCATCAAATCCCTCGCTGGGCCATCGCGGCCGAAGGACGCCGTCATGGTCCTGGATGCCCTGAAGCTCCTCGATGGCGACAAGCTGGACCCGCAGCAGTCGCCATACGCGAAGAAGATCATGGAACTGCTGGGTGGCAAGGATCACAATCAGGTCCTGAACCGAAATGATGTCATGGAGGGGACATCCATGGCCGAAGTGTTCGAGCGCGAGACTTTCGCGCTTGAGCCCGACCTCGTCGCCGTGGTTCTCGGTGCCCTCGTCTACACGGGTGACATCGTCGTCGCGGTCTCGGGGCGTAAGATCGATTCCTCAAACCTATTCGCGGAGACGGGGTCCCTCGTCGAGGATCTCGCCAACTTCAAGCACATCGAAGCCCCCAAGGACGTGAATGTCGGCGTGCTCAGGAGCGTTTTCGAACTCTTCGGCATCGCGCCCGGCCAGGCCCAAGCCGCAGCCAAGGGCGACGAAGGTGCGGTGCGCGACCTGCAGGCGGCCGTCAGCGCGAAGATACAAAACGCCCTGAGACTGTCGACCGGGCTGGAAAGTTCGCTCAGCTTCTGGGACGCGAGTGTCCTTTCGCAGGAGCAGATCGCCGACGCTCGAACAAAGATCGAAGGGGTGCGCAAGTTCGCCGAGACGCTGACCAGCTTCGATACGCCGGCCAAGCTTCGCAACCTGCGGCTCACGACCAAGGACGTCGACGACCAGAAGGAGGGGTTCTCCAGCGTCCAGCGGACATCACAGCTGGTCGAGCAGATCTCCTCCATCAGCCAGGATGCCGCCTACTTGGCGCAGGCCATTCTGGTCCTCGACGATGGCGATCCATGGGTCCAGAAGGCACAGGAACTGCGTGGTGAAGCCATGGGTAAGCTGTCGAGCACGCACGACACCAAGACCCTGATGAACCTGCGCCATCGCGTGGTCGAACTGAAGAAAGATTATGTCGACCACTACCTTTCGCTCCATGCGAAGGCGCGTCTCGGAACTAACGAGGCGAAGCAGAAAGGTGCGTTGATCACGAGCGATCGTCTACGGCAGGCGGAGCAGCTGGCCACCATCCCGATCATACCGTCGAACGAACTCGACAACTTCCGGGATGCGCTGGGCAACCTCAAGAGTTGCGAAGGGCTGGTGCGCAGCGAACTCAACAGTACCGCGCGTTGCCCCCATTGCCAGTTCTCTCCGCGCAACGAGCAACTATCGCTCACGCCGGCGAAGTCGCGACTGTCCGAGCTTGACGAACGACTCGACCAGATCCTCTCATCGTGGGTCGAGCAAATTCGCGACGAACTGGACGGCGATGGCCAGGAAAAGCTGCAGCTTCTCGGCGATGACGCGAAGGTTGCCGTGGACGAGTTCCTGTCGGCTAAGGACCTGCCGAGTCCGGTGCCCGACAATATGTTGCAAGGGCTCAGGGATGCGCTGTCGGATCTGGTGAAGATCGAAGTCACCTCGGCGGACCTGCGGTCGGCATTGACCGCAAAGGGCGCTCCGGTGTCGCTCGGCGACATGCGTCAGCGCTTCGACGAGATGCTCGCATCGCTCGTCAAGGGCAAGGACGTCGAGAAAGTCCGCTTCGTGGTTCTGGAGGAAGGTGAGTGATGGCGACACAATCACGAATGGATCTCGCCAAGGCGAAATCGGAAAAGGTGACCTGCCTGGGCCACGAGTTCGAAAACGACGAAGCGCGACGAGAGCACTTCACTCAGCGTCTGAGGGAGCATCTGGCGGACCCGTCATTCCGATCGACGCCTGGTTTCCCTCAAGGTAGCGACGAAGACATCATCAAGATGTCCGATCCGCCATACTACACAGCATGCCCGAATCCGTTCATCGCGGAGATCGTGGCGGAGCATGGAAAACCATACGACGGTTCTGTCGATATGGTCGAACCATTCGCGGCAGATGTCAGCGAAGGCAAGAACCACCCCATCTACAACCTCCATAGCTATCACACGAAAGTGCCTCACAAGGCCATAATGCGGTATATCCTGCATTATACGAAGCCAGGGGAACTCGTGTTCGATGGCTTCTGCGGAACAGGTATGACTGGCGTTGCTGCACAGCTCTGTGGCGATACCACGGCAGTAAGGGAGCTCGGTTACAAGGTCAGCACCGATGGCGAAGTCCTTCGCCCAGACGGGGAAGGCGGTTGGGAGGTGTTCTCTCAGCTCGGCGCCCGAAGAGCCATATTGAACGATCTTTCCCCATATGCTGCGTTCATAGCCTCCCAATACAATTCGTTCGATCCCGACGATTATCAAGAGAATGAGATAATCGATCGCTTTTCGCAATTTATCGAAGAGATGCACCCGTCCTATTTGACCGCAGGTCCAAACGGAATGAGCGACCCTACCACATTCAGCTATGTGATATGGTCTGAAGTATTTTCATGTCCAAGCTGCCAGTTCGAAGATTCGCTCTTCGGATTTTCAGTAAGCGATGGCGATATGAAGGATAAATTCGACTGCCCCAACTGTAAATCCACCCTAAAAAAGGGCGATCTCGAGAGGGTTTGGGAAACAGTCCTTGACCTTGATGGCACGACTACGCTCAAGGAGGCAAAAACCAAGCCGGTCGAAATCGTCGCCAGCCTAAATGGCAAGACGAAACGCTATCCTGCCACGCAGTACGACCTCGATGCATCGCAGCCTAAGAGAAACAGCGTGGAAATTCCCGATGCGGAATTCCCGCACGGGCGCCAGACCCGAAAAGTGCGTAATGGATCTGGAATTAGCAAGGTCCACCAGATGTTCACCCCGCGTGCTTTAACATTCGTTGGAGATGCTTGGTCAGCATGTCTCAGTGAAAGCGGGACGAGAGCAGGACGCAAGGCTCTCTTTCTGCTGTCGAGCGCAATCACGCTTCTATCGCGTCGCGAGCGCTATCGCGATGGCACCGGGAAAGGTGCTCAGTCTGGCACCCTCTATGTCCCCTCCCTTCAAGTGGAAAAGTTTCCTGAAGACGTTCTCGATCGAAAGCAGCGCCAATTCTCGCGAGCCCTTTTCAATAGCAGCGAAGAGCTTTCGACTGTCAACGTAGGATCGCACACGAACCTTGCGACGATTCCCGATAATTGCATGGATTACATATTCACCGACCCTCCGTTCGGTGAATCCCTTCAATATGGAGAGCTGAACTTTTTCCACGAAGCTTGGTTCAGGGTTGGAACGAGCATACCCGACGATTGTGTAATGAATTATGTCCATGAAAAAGATCTAGATTTTTATGGAGAGACTATTCGCAAAAGCTTCAACGAAGCCTATCGCATTCTAAAGCCAGGCAGGTGGATAACCGTCGAGTTTAGTAATACTCAGGCTAGCGTATGGAATGCCATTCAAGTTGCAATGCAGCAGTCTGGCTTTATCATTGCCAATGTTGCCGCTCTGGACAAAAAGCAGCGCAGCTTCAATTCTGTGACCACTACGACATCTGTTAAGCAGGACTTGGTCATATCAGCCTACAAGCCTAACGGTGGCTTGGAAGACCGATTCCTACAGGGACAATCAGTCGATGATACCGTGTGGGATTTTGCGCGAACCCACCTTAAGAAGTTGCCAGTCTCCAAGATCAGAAACGGTGTGGTCGAGAATGTGCCAGAGCGCGATGCGCGGCGCATCTTCGATCGGATGGTCGCATGGTTCGTGCGGCACAACACGCCTGTCCCGCTGTCGAGTGCCGAATTCCAAGCTGGACTGGCGGAACGCTTCCCCGAACGTGACGAAATGTTCTTCCTTCCGAGCCAAGTCGACGAGTACGACAAGAAACGTCTGCAGGCAGGAAGCCCGCCGCAGCGCGAATTGTTCGTCGACGACGAGCGGACGGCGATCGACTGGGTCGCGGAACACCTCAAGAGTAAGCCGTCGACCTACCAAGAGCTCCATCCCGAATTCACCCAGCGCATCGGGGCCGGCTGGCGCAAGCACGAGGAGAAGCCCGAACTTTCGCAGATCCTCGAAGAGAACTTCCTCAACTACGATGGAACGGGACCTGTCCCAGCCCAGATCCATCGTTATCTCTCTTCGAACTGGAAGGAGCTGCGCAACCTCGAAAAGGACGCGCCGGCACTCGTCGCCAAGGCAAGGAACCGTTGGTATGTGCCCGACCCCAACAAGCAGGCCGACGTCGAGAAGAGGAGGGAAAAGGCTCTCCTCAAGGAATTCGAGACGTATAGGGCGCACCGTGGACGCAAGCTGAAGGAAGTCAGGCTCGAGGTCCTGCGTGCCGGGTTCAAGGCGGCATGGACCGAACGCGACTACCAGACCATCGTCGACGTGGCGAACAAGATCCCCGAGGACGCCTGGCAGGAGGACGAACGCCTTCTGATGTATCACAGCATGGCCGAGACACGGCTCGAGGCCGCAGGCTGAGAGGGTGAAGGACTGGGTCGATCACGTCGCAGGGGGCTTCCAGGCGGAGTTCGCCAAGCTGTGGGCGGTCAGCGACCCCGACGACGTACTCTTCGGCGATACGGTGTCGCGCACCTTGGTGGAGCGCGGCATCGATGTCGTCGAATATGCCGAACCGATAGCCTTCCGTCTGCTCTACGAAAGGGACCTGCGGGAAAATACGGAAGCGGCTCCGACCATCATACACGTCCGGGGGGATGCCCGACAGGAACTCCCATGGGACGTGTTGCAGTCCTCCCGTCACGTCGATCTCCGGTTGGCCGAGATCTTCGACCAGTTCGATCCGACTATCTTGAGGGCCATAGGCGGCGCCAGACTGCCTGACCTGTGGCGCGTGGCACAGCGTCAGGTCGTCCCCGCCCGGATGGGTTCCGGGGCAACTGCCGACTTCATCCTCGCGAGCATTTTCAGGATCACGCCAGCCCTGCTCGACAAGAGCGAGGACTTCTGGGTGACCGCTCTCGCCCTGTTTTACGCCGACGTTGAATTGCCTGCCATCCTCGCCGGTCGGGTGGTCGAACTTGCCGAACTGCCGGAGGGCATGACGGATCAGGATGCATTCAATATGCTGACCGACCGATCCGCGCTCCTGGATCGCCTCCAGGTCGATTGGCGGCAGTTCGCAATCGCGCTCGTCAATTCCGATCGCCCAGCGGGGGCGTTGGTGCCATTCGGCGCTCCGCGGATCAGGGTGATGTTCGACAGCTTGGTGCTGGACGGTGCCATCAAGCCCATCGATGTCCCCGAGATTCCAAAGAAGCTGCCATCATGGGCCAAGATCGGCCTGCAGCACGATATGGCGGCCAAGGCTGATCTGATATGCAAGCAGATTGATCGCCTGAAGCAGGACATCCCCCAAGCCGACGCCAACTACAGGGACTGGCTGCGATACGGCGAGCGTCTCGCAGAATTGACATACGAGGTGAGGAATTACCCTAAGGAAATCCATCACGAGACGGTGGTGTCGGCACTCGAGGACCTGCGGCGGCAGATCGACCCCGTGTTCTTCGATTGGCTCGGCACGAACTTCGACAGCCTCTCGTTGAACAGCTGCTCCTCCCATCCTTCGCTCGTCCATCAGGTCGCGCCGCACATGGCGATGGCGCGCACGGACGTCGATCAGCGACAGGCTTTGCTCGTCGTCGACGGGCTGGCGCTCGAGCAGTGGCATCAGCTCGAACAGGACCTGCGTGACCGGCAGCTCATCGGCTCGATCGATGCGCGCTCCTGCTTCGCATGGATCCCGACCGTCACCAGCGTCTCGCGACAGTCAATCTTCGCAGGGAACCCGCCCAAGGCATTCGCAAACTCGATCAGCGGAACCAATGCGGAGAAGTCGCTGTGGGGAAGGTTCTGGGCAGCCAACGACATCCCCGACGCCAAGGTTGTCTATATGAAAGGACTGGGCGGCGAGGGTTCGACGAGCGAACTCGAACATCTGCTCGACAGATATGAGCCGCTCGTTGCCGGCCTGGTCATCGACACCGTCGACGAGCTCATGCACGGCGAGATCTTCGGCAAGAAGAGCTTGACCGAACGGATCGCCCATTGGCTGGAAATGGGCCAATGGGCCAATACCATCGAAATCCTGCTGACCCGCGGGTTCGACATCTACGTCACGGCGGATCATGGAAATGTCGAAGCAGTCGGCGTCGGTCGTCCCGCCGAAGGAGTCAGGGCGGAGAGCCGTGGCGAACGGATGCGCATCTATGACAGTCCGCAGCTGCTTAACGACGGCCTCGCAAAAATCCCAGGGGCTCGAGTGCTCGCGCCACGGGCGCTACCCGACAACTATCACCCCTTGTTCGCGGACTACGGGCAGGGGTTTTTCCCTGCAGGGCATTCACAGGTCGTGCACGGTGGGACCGACATCGAAGAGGTGATCGTCCCGTTCGTGAAAATCACGAGAAAGGAAAAGAAGTGAACGTCAAGCCCCCGATGATCGGCATCGACCGTTATATCGATGCCGAATGGATGCGCCTCGCATCCGCAGTCGTGCGCGGCGAAGTCGCAAGGGACGTGATACAGGAACGGCTCGAGATCGACGTTCCTTCACCTACGGTGCGGAGCAAGACCAACGGCATACTCAATCGTATGTGGTTCCCCCAATATCGCGATCGTCATGCGATCGTGGATGGCTGTGCGGTCGAAACGGGAAAGGATCCGTCCAGCGAGCCAGCCATGTTTCTCGCTGTCGGCATCATGGCCTACCCGTATATCCGTCAGGTCGCCGAACACCTCGGAAGGCTCATCCGGATCCAAGGCTCCTGCAAGCCGGGAGAAGTGCACAGACGCATGTTCGAGCTCCATGGCAAGCGCACGACCATCGATCAGGCGACAAGCTATGCCTTCAAGACGCTCGGCTCCTGGGGCATCATCACACGGGAAGAAGACGATCGCTTCAAATCGCTGGCCAATCCCCTCGACCAAGCCAGCCAGTTCCTGCTCAACAGGGCTTCCAACATTTCGCGCAACAGCGTGACTGCGATGACCGACAATGATCCGCTGAGGGTGTTCTTCCGGTAGCGGACCGGATTCAGGCCAACGCATCGGACAGCCACCGAATGGACGTCCAGCCAAGCGAGACGTATGCACCAAGGACCATCGCGCCTGCCGCGAGCGCCTCGAACCAGAACCAAGGCCCTGTCGACTCGTCCGGTTCATTATCCCAGTCACGCATTGCCGCTCCAGTCTGGCTCAACAACTATTGCCGGAGGCTTCTCAAACTCGATGCCAAGCAAACCCGCGTCATCGAAGCCCACGGCACCCGGACCGGCTATGGTGATGCGCGAGCCGTTCTGATGCGTTCCCGTCACGACGATCTGCATGTCGACACCACTCCAGTAGTCGGGTGGCGCCGCTCCCGAAGTCCGGATGGTGCAGCCATAGCATAGACGCGAAGGCGTCGGGCGCCCCTTCTCGTCGTCGGTCAGAACTTCGAAGCGGCCTTCCTGCACCGTCAGGGTAAGATCGTGCCTCACCAGGACCTGCCCGCTAGGCTGAATACCGGTCAGCTGGGCATCCGCGACCTCAAAGCTCGTTACATGCGCTGCCCACGGGTCGTCACTCATGCGCCGCCAGGAACCACATGGGCCACGAACGCGCCGGTCCCTTCGTCGAATTCATCCAGCTTCCACCAGACTCCCTCCTGCGGATGACAGGACGCGATGTCCCGAGGGTCCGCTTCCTTATCGACTGCACGGGCGATGACAGCACGGAACCGGCCATCAAGGTGATCGCGGCAATGTGCGAGGTGACGGATCCGTTCTCCATGGCCCGGGCGCGTCCTCCATTCGGCGTCGAGCTCGGAATCGTCATGATAGACCAGCTTGCCATCCCGGCCCTTGACCGCATCCTGCCACAGCACGAGGGCGACCACGGATCCGTCCTCCGAGATCGCCGACCAACTCCACCTTGTGTTAGTCAGCCTAGTCCCGAAATGCTCGAAAGCCTCGGTCTTCGTCCATCTGCGCGGCATCGTTATCTCCAAAAAATGCGTCACGTATTCAGTGTGTTTGGGAAGCCCGACAGTCCATCCTAAAATGAGAAAATCAATCACTCGGAGTGGACTGGTGCTCATAATCACGCTTGTTATCGCCCTAATTCTTGCGTGGCCTACTTTCGGACTTTCTATCGTAGGGTGGATAATTTTCGCCTTATTCAGCACACGGTCGCAGGCCGCTAATTTAGCGAGTGTCGACGGACGTATCGACTATCTCAAGAACAGGTATTTCGCTGGCGAAAATCAACATCTGCTTATGCTCAAGCTTGCTCAGGATGAAGATGAGGGTGACCCATTGACGGTACTGGATTCCAGCGAGTTGGGAATGTTAGGAAATATCTTCCTGCGCCACCTTGCCAACAACCCCGACCTCTTCGAACAGTTCGAGTTCATTATCCAGCGGTACGAGAAGCTGAAATCATTTCCTACAATTCCGCAATACGGCTCTGCAGTCCATGCGATTGATTATGAGCTCGAGCAGTCGAATGATGTCGGCGGAGCGCTTGCTATGCTTGTGTATTCTTCCCTACTCGTTTTATGCCAAAACAACCCGCATCACACCATTCTCAGCAAGATGGATAAGCGAGATTTTCAAGACCATATTGGTGTAGTCCGCATGATGATCGATAATGACAGAGATATGGGTGTTTCGCTATTTTAAGTTGTTAAAAGGGACCACACCAGCAGCCCCTTTTCGCCCTTATCCGACTTCACCAGCCTTCGATCTCGCATGTTCCTCAAGGCAGCTCCGACGCGCTTCTGGATCGTCTTCACCAGCTTCTTGTCGGACTGGTTCAGCTCGCGCTCTTCCATCAAGCGTAGCGTGATAGTCAGGCCATCCAGCGGCACCGACGATTTCCTCAGCATCGTCAAGATAGACCGGGTCACCTGCCCCTTGAACGCATGATGGCGTGGAGGCATCGGCTTCGTCTTGATTTCGTCCAGCTCTGCATCGGGATCGAAAAGAAGGATAGTGCAATCGACGTGGTCGAGGTCGATCAGGGCCTGGCGAAGTTGGTCCTGGAGTGCATCAACACGACCGGCGATCTCGCCTCGCTTGCTCTTCAAGGCCGATACGGCGTTGGGACTCTGCATGCTCCCATTGAAGCATCAATCTAGCAGAGAATCACGGGGTTCATTGGTCCCCTCTGCGCTAAAATGCTGACAAGATCCGCGCCTTCGGCGAGATGACCGAAGAGGTGCAGAAGCTCACCGCTGCGATCATCCGTGCGAGGCTATGCACCCATTTGCCCGATCCGGCGCAGGTCGCCCGTGCTTCGGGCTACGGCGTACTTAAGCACGAACTCGCCAAGCAGCGCGCGCACAAGCCGGTCCGTCGCCTGGCGGAAGAGATGGGGAAGGATTTCAGTGCGCTGGCACCGTGCATGCTGATGAGCCCGCTCTCGATCGCACAATACTTGCCGCCCGATCAGGACCTTTTCGATATCGTTATATTCGACGAGGCGAGCCAGATCACACCGTGGGATGCCGTCGGCTCCATCGGGCGCGGACGGCAATTGGTGCTCGCGGGCGACCAGAAGCAGATGCCGCCCACGAATTTCTTCAGTCGTGGTTCGGCGACTGTGGACGAGGATGCGATGGTCGATCTGGAGAGCATTCTCGATGAGTGCGTTTCCGCCTCAATCCCGCGCCGTAGCCTGGATTGGCATTATCGCAGCCGCCACGACTCCCTGATCGCGTTCTCCAACTCGCGCTATTATGACGGCAAACTGGTCACCTTTCCCGCGCCGGAAACGCGCGAGACGGCAGTAGAATGGCATCGCGTCGATGGCGTTTATGCCAAGGGCACGGAGCAGACCAACGCGATCGAGGCCAAAGCCATTGTCGCCGAGGCACGCCGGCGGCTAGCGGGCCAGGTGCCAAGTGAAACCTCTCTCGGCATCGTCACGCTCAACAGCAAGCAACAGGAGCTGATAGAGGATTTGCTAGAGCAGGCGCGCAAGGGTGATAGCGCCTTCGACGCGCATTTTTCTGACGATCTGGAAGAGCCTGTTTTCGTCAAGAATCTCGAAACCGTGCAGGGGGACGAGCGCGACACGATCATCCTCGGCATCACGTTCGGACCTGTCGAGGCAGGGGCACGCAAGATGTCAATGAACTTTGGGCCATTGAACAAGGACGGCGGTTGGCGCCGCCTCAATGTCGCCATCACTCGCGCGCGGAAGGCGATGCTGCTGTTCACCTCATTCGATGCCGGCATGATCGACCTGTCGAAAACCGCGTCGCAGGCAGTGCGTGACCTCAAGCACTATATCGAATTCGCTGACCGTGGCCCCCGTGCTCTGGCCGAAACGCACTCGGACAGCGTAGGTGTGACCGAGTCCCCGTTCGAGGATGCGGTCAAGGCGTTGCTGGAGCAGCGCGGCTGGTCTGTCCGGCCACAGATCGGCGTGTCCGGCTACCGAATCGATCTTGGCGTGGTAGACCCCGACAATTCGGGCGATTTTCTCGCCGGAATCGAATGCGATGGCGCCATGTATCACAGCGCGCAGACCGCCCGCGATCGCGACAAGGTGCGCCAAGCTGTGCTCGAAGGACTGGGCTGGACGATCATCCGCATCTGGTCGACCGACTTCTGGATCGACGCGAAAGGCGCTATGGAGAGAGTAGATGCGCGGCTCAACCAACTGTTGGAGGAGGCCCGCGAACGACGAGCATCAGCCGACGCTGAGGAGGAAAGCGATGCGCCGGCGGGTGACGACGAGGAGGATTTTGGTGGGGACATCAGCGCGCAGGCAAAGGATTCCTCTGCGCAAGATTTCGCAGATGACCCCGAAGACGAGGAACTGCCCCAGCCTTCGATGGAGCCTGCCCCTGAGGTCGAGCCGGTGCTCTTCAAGGCCCGCCCGCCCGATGCGCCTCGGGCGCGCGGTGTGCTCTACCGCAATACCGATTTCTCTGCAGTCGCGGACCGCATTGATGCGGACCAGTTCTATGACCCGGCCTATTACGACATCTTGTCCGAGATGGTTCGTATTGCCGTCGAAACCGAGTCACCCATTCGTGACGATCAGCTGGCCACCGTCGTAGCTCGCGCCCATGGTTTCGCTCGCACGGGCCGCCTAATCCGCGAGCGCGTCAACGAGATGGTCGAACATTCCTTCGTAACGATTCAGGACCAAGAGGGACACGCTTTCGTCTGGCGGGATGAGAGCCATCCCGAGCGTCTGTCCGAATATCGAGTACCGCGGAACGACGCCGCCGAACGTTCAATAGACCAGATCTCCTTGCAAGAACTCATGCTCGCAGCAGAGGCGGTCGAAGATGCAGAAGATCGCGCGGTAGCCGTGGCACGCACGTTCGCTATTTCGCGCCTGCGCCGCGATGCTAGGCGCCGCGTCGAGATGGCGCTTGAGGAACTCGCAAGGCGGTGACATCATCGTTAAATTCGACTGTTTCCTATACGTTAGTGCGATGCAAACGTCATTTGCTTTACATCGAAGACGGAGGCACTTCATGGACGAGCAGACATTAAACCGGTTGAACACCGACAGATTGCAATCCCGGCAGGTCGACGAGCTGGTCGGCTTAGCCCGAGGTCTCATTGCCGACGGTTCGATAAATCAGGCTGAAGTCGAGTTTCTCGAGAAATGGTTGGTGGCAAATCTCTCGGTCAGTCAGCAGCCACTCATCGCGACGCTCTACGATCGTGTCGGCACCATTTTATCTGATGGTGTCGCCGATCCAGAGGAATGCGACGATCTATTCGCTGCGCTGAGCGCGTTCACTGCGGGCGATGCCGTTTTGGGCGAAGCACCCAAGTCCGCGTCGCTCCCCCTTTGTCAGCCCGCGCCGCCAGTCAGATTTGAAGGAATGGCGTTTTGTTTCACTGGCACCTTCAGCTTCGGACAACGGAAGCATTGTGAGGAAGCGGTAGCATCAAGGGGCGGAACGGGTGGCAGCCTTACGAAGGCGACCAACTATCTGGTGATCGGCGCCTACGCCACGGAGTCGTGGAAGCATTCTTCATTCGGCAACAAAATCATCAAAGCGGCCGAGATGCGAAGCACCGGCATACCGATTTCGATCATCGCTGAAGAACACTGGGCAAGTCGTCTCTGACATTCGCCGATCTGCTGGTTCAGCAATGTCGCCGACCAGGTTAGAGCCACGGCCCCTAGAAATGACAAAGCCGGGGGTCCTTGCGGATGGTCGCTTCTGCAACAGCTGGCACGGCTATGCTGCAGCCGCCGTGTGATCCGAAAGTCTCACCACGTTTAGGCCACTGTCAAGATTGGCCCGCGCGAGTTCAACCAGATGCTGATGGTGGGTGAAAAAAAGCACCTGCGTTTTCCGGCTCAGTTCAGCAAGCAATGTAAATCCCGCTGCAGCGCGCTCGTCATCGAAGTTGATGAACAGATCGTCGGCGACGAAAGGAAGCGCGTCAGCGCGTTCCAAATAATCCTCTATCGCCGCAATGCGCAGCGCCAGATAGAGTTGATCGGCCGTTCCGGTGCTCATGCGGGAAACCGGCACGGCGGTGTCGCCGCCCCGGACGCCGGTCAGGTGCGCCGCGTCCTGTTCATCAAATGCCACCTGCAGGCCGGCAAACGAGCCACCGGTCATGATCTTGAACAGCTCGCCCGCGCGTTTGAGCAACGGCGTCTGTTTCTCGCGCCGGTAGCGGTCGATCGCCCACTGGAGAAGCACGGCCGAGGTCCGCACGCGCACATATCGCGCCGCAATCTCCTCCATATCGGCAAGAGCCTCCTGCCTGCTTGCAGCGGCCTGGGCCGCCTCATCGCCCCCGCCTATCGCCTGGAACGCGTCGCGTGCCTGCGATCGCACTTCGGCCGCCTGAGTCTGCTGATCCTGCAGATCATCGAACTCGGCTTGCAGCGAAGCCTCGCGCGCCGCGATCTCATCCATCGAGACGCCCTCGCATTCTTCCGCTAGTTCCTCGATCGACTTTCCATCGCCATCCTCCAGCAGTTTTTCGACGAGGTCCTGCAATTCGCGCTCATGCGCCCGTTTTCGGTCCGACTGCCCGATTGCTTTATTCAGCGCCTCGACGGTTTCGACACCGGCCGCCCTTTCAAGATGGGAGATTGAAGCGGCCAGTTCACGGCGCTCATCATCCAGATCATCGATCTGCGAGGTGAACCTCTCGATATCTGAAATCTTCTTGCTGCGCAGGTCGCGCTTGCGCTCAGCTGCATCGAGCCTGGCTTCCAGGGCGAGAATCGCATCTTCGGCTGCCTGACCTGAGAGGTCGCCAGCCACATCTTGAAGCAGTTTCGCGACGACCTGCTCGAAATCGGCAACATCCCGAGTGATCTTTTCGATGCGATCGTACCGAAGCGAACTGATCTTGTCCGCTGCTCCCCGCATATTGTCGATGATGTCAAGCTGCGTGCCGACGGCTTCCGCGGCGGTATTTTCAGCCAAGCCAAGCTCCTTGAGCGCCGCCATCCAGCTTTCCTGCCATTTTTCGAGCGCATCTTCGGCGTTCTTCAGATCACGTCCGCGCTTTCCGGCAAGCTTGGTGGCGGCGGCAAGCTCGTCTTCGACTTGCGATTTTTTCTGCGCCGCCGCCTCCTGCGCCCGCTGCGCCTGATCTGCACGCTGGAGAATAAGGCTGAGGCTTTCCTCCTTCAGATCGTTTGCGTCTATTCCAAGCGCGGTCAATTCGGCGAGCAGTCTTTCCCTTGCTTCGCCGACCCGGCTGCGCAGGTCGTCCAGATCGTCTTTCTGCTGCTCGCGATGCTGAATGGCCTCCAGCACGTCTTCGCAGGCAGGCAACCATTCCAGCATTGCCTCGGCCGACAGCGGCTCAAACGGGGCAGCCTTCCACATCAACCTCCACTCTGCGCCAAGCGCCTCGCCTTCTTCGACGAGCGCGGATTCGTTCGCCTGCGCCTGTTGAAGCAGGATTTCCTGCTCGCCGATCTTGCGCCTGATTTCCGCAAGCCGGCCGGCCGCTTCCGCGTGCTCAAAGCGCCGGTCGGCAAGATCATCGGCTCTGCCGAGGGCTGGCTCAAAAGCGCCGGGCAGGTCGTCCAGCTCGTCGGCAAAGGTTTTCTCCTGATCATCAGGAACCGGTCCGCCCTCGATGTGCCTGAGCTTCACCAGATGCCAAAGTGAGTCCCGGCGGCTACGCGCGTGCTGCAATTCTTCAGGAGTGACAAGCTGCTCGTCCCTCACGGTCCGATCAAACGCGGCAGTTGCGCGCTCCATTTCCTGCCGGGTCGATGACACCGACTGCTGCGCGTCACGCAAGCGCCGCTTCTGATCCTGTTCGCGGTCCCGGTAGACCTGAACATCGGCGCGCGCCGGAACGGCTAGCGCAGCCAGCGCGTCCTCATCGGCTCCGCCCGGTTTGAGGGCGTTGAGACGCCGTTCCACGAGCGCCGCCGCTTCCCGGAATGTCTTTTCTGCTGCCCGCGCCCCGCCTGCGAGATCGCCCTGTTCGCGCACCGTTTTGAGGACCAGGGCAAGCTTCGAGGTATCCGCCGGATCGGCAGCTTCATCCAGCCGGCCTTTCGCCTCGTCCGCCGCTTCCTGCGCTTCCCTCAGCAATTGCGCGTGGCTGATGAGCCCGGCGTCAATCTCGCCTCTTTTCGCGAGCAGCGAACGCACCACGCCGACACCGGTACGGGACGGAATGCGATCGATCAGCGCCGCGGATTCCGTCTCCGTCCACCCGAGCTCTTTTGCGTCGGCGCGCAGCTTTTCCTCGGCGGCAGTCAACTCCGCCTGCCGCTTGGGCAGGTCCGCCTTTTCTCCGCGAATTTCAATGCGCCGCTCGTGCAGCTGGCGAACGTCTTCGCCCCGCTGCACAAGGGTTTCGTCAAATGCCAAGCCGTCCAGCTCTTGAGCCGCGCGATCCAACTGCTCCCGAAGCGTTGCACGTCGGGCTTCCGACTTACTGTCGCTGCTCTGGGCATTTGCAACGGTCTGTGCCGCATCTTCGGGGAGCAATACGACGTGGCTCAGGTCCGAGAGCATGCAGTCAAGCTCCTGCTTCCGGCGCACGTCGCGAAAGACACGGCGAATGCGACTCAGGCGGTTGCGTTCGGCCGTAGCGTCCCTGATCTTTTCACCGATCGCAGCGCAGGCTTCCTCGGTATCATCGAAAGCCCTTTTGAGCTCTCGCCATTTGGTCGCTGTCAAAGTTTGATCACGCAGAGCCTTCTGGGCCTCGCTCAGCTTATCGTCGGCGATATAGAATTTGCGGTGTTTCGCCCGGCGCGCGCTCCATAGATCGTCTGCTTCGGCGGAAAGCTCCTTCAGCCTCTCCCGCAGCCCCGCTATGCCGGCGCCTGCGGAAAAGAGCATCTGCCCGACATCATCCTTGGCCTCGAGAATTTCGCGCCCCCCCGTTTCGAGGCGGATATGATCGAGGCTGAACATGCGCTCGAAGAACGGGCGGTCTCCGCCGGCGAGATAAGGGGCGAGGACACCATCGCCGCCGGGAAGCGGTGAACCTTCCGGCCCAAGCAGCGTATCCTTATTCCCTTTGCGGCGAACTACCTCTAGCGAACCATGTCCGTTTTCAAGCACGCCGCCGACCCTCATGCTCGCGTAGTCGTGCAGGAAATTAT
Organism: Pacificimonas flava; assembly: GCF_000342165.1. Lineage (GTDB taxonomy): Bacteria > Pseudomonadota > Alphaproteobacteria > Sphingomonadales > Sphingomonadaceae > Pacificimonas > Pacificimonas flava. The sequence goes on along the minus strand of NZ_AMRV01000012.1, from coordinate 34,318 downwards.
AGGGTGAGCGGGAGTCTATGCCGAACAGCAGGTCTTCGATTGCAGTAAGCGCGGTCGACTTGCCGGCTTCATTCGGTCCAAATATGATATGGAAGTCCGACTCTCCGGCTGGCAGGTTAAAAGACCTGTCGCTGAAATGCCCGTAACGGATCAGATCAAGCCGCCCCAGCCGCATAGCCTAAGCCTCACCTGCGATCAGGCGTGCCGAGAGGTAGGGCGCAACGTCTCTAATGAGAGTATCGTAATCCCCGGCGATTGCCGATTTCAGGACATCGTCCTCAATTTCTGTCCTGACCTCGTGCGGTAGCCGCCGGACCAGCTCGCCAATATCGCCCTCGATCTGCGCAAGAAGATCGGCATCGCTTTTCGCGTCCTGAAGCATGCGCTGCAGTTCGCCGATCGCGTCTTCCCGCTGCGCCAGCGCCTCGGGGTTAAGCGTAGCCTCTGTTGCCATTGTAACTTTCTCGACCCAGGCGACCTCGTCACCAAGACCAAGCGCACTCGCGCGCGCGTCGGCTAGCAGTTGCTCCCCGGATGAAACTAGCTGGGCATGAACTTCGGTGCGTCCTTCGAGTACGATGCGGCACGCGAGCAGTCTCCCCTCCGATCCGTTCGCGACAGCAGTTTCGAGTGCGTCCCGCACCCGGTCGATGACCTCTCCCATGGCGGATGCGCCGGCCAGCGACACCGGCAGCACGGCCCACCGAACCACGTCGCACGGCATGGCTTCGAACTCCACTACTTCCCTGTCGCTCACCGTCACCAGACACGCGCCCTTAGCGCCGGTTTCCCTCACATGACGACCCTGTAGGTTACCCGGAAAGACCACGTGCGGCCGCTCATGCAGCACTGTCGCTTGGTGCACGTGACCCAGCGCCCAATAGTCGTATCCTTTATTCACGAGATCATTGAGGGAGCACGGGGCGTAGTTCTCATGCCCGCCCAAGCCACACGCGGTATGCAGCACGCCGATATTGAAAGCGCCGTTCACCGGCCCCGGATAGTGGGGCACGAGATTGTCCGTGACATCGCGCTGCCGAAAGCTGTGGCCATGAAGCGCGACGCCGAGCTCGCCCAGCCGGAACGTCTCTGGGGCATGCGTGCCGAAGACGTGGACGTTGCCCGGAAGGTCAAGACGCTTCGTGATCTGACTTTCGGCGTCGTGGTTGCCGTGCAGCAGGTACACAGGGATGTTCGCCGCATTGAGCCGGCCCATTTGCGCAGCAAAGAACAGACCCGTTTTGTAGTCGCGCCAGTCGCCGTCATACAAATCGCCGGCTATTATCAGAAAGCTGACCTTCTCCTCGATCGCGACACTGACAAGCCGATCGAAGGCTTCCCTTGTCGCGCAGCGCACGCGCTCGGCCGCTATGCCATCTTGGCCCGTCAGACCCTTGAGAGGACTGTCGAGATGAATGTCGGCGGCATGCAGAAAACGGAATGAAGCCATTACTTCCTCTATTCGGCCATTGTCATTTGCTAACACCTTTGGCTCCGCAGGAGCAATTGGCTTCCAATCCAGCAGTTCGACGCACCACCGGAGGCCCCGAACGACCGCATGATCTGGCAGGCCATTCGACGACATACATATGTGCGCTGGCGGCGAACATTTCGCCGCGAAAGAGGTAATCACCGTGCGATTTGGGCCGCGGCAAGCAGTGTTCGAATGACCCCATGAGGGCGGGAGGTTACCATCCCCCATCTCTGAACGAACGGCAGCTTTCAGGCGCAGTCAACGAGTTCTCGAATGACCGATATGAGGGCGCCTTGCAGACCGACCGCTTTGCGCCCCAATTTCGGTCATTAGCATGGTTCGCCTCGCGACTTGAAAGCTGCCGTTTGCTCAACACGCCACTGTGGCGACACTGCTCGGGCTCGCAAAATGGCCCTGCCCCTGCCAATGGACCTCCACAAGCGCTCGATGCGTATGGCTTTGTCATGCCGTTCCAAAGTCATTCTGTATTCGCTAAGCGCGCATCGTATGACCCGAGCCGACTTCCAGCGCCTGATCGACGACAAGACTAAGCCGATAGGGTCATTGGGAAGGTTCGAGAGCCTTGCAGTTCAGGCTGCTGCGATCCTTGGCGACATGACTCCGTCGAATGCTTCGGCATCGTTGACCATTTTCGCAGCTGATCATGGGATAGCCGCACAGCGTGTGTCCGCGTTCCCGCAGGAGGTTACCGGCCAAATGGTCGCCAACTTCCTTGCAGGCGGAGCCGCGGCTAATGTCATCGCGGCGCAGTTCGACATACCGATGACCGTCGTTGACTGCGGAATCGCGCATCCGCCGCGCCGACGCGATGCGCTTGTCGATCTGTCGTTAGGAGGGGGAACGGCCGACAGTTCGACAGGGCCTGCGATGTCGCCCGAGACGGCAAGGAAGGCGATTGCGCAAGGGCGACAGTTCGCAAGCGGTATTGAAAGCAAGATCGTCTGTTTCGGCGAGATGGGCATCGCGAACACTTCCGCTGCAGCCCTGCTTGCGCACAAGCTGAGCGGCATTTCCGTGGCCGAACTCGTAGGGCGAGGGACGGGCCTCGACGATACCGCTCTCTCCCACAAGCAAGAGGTTCTCGAACACGCAGCTGCGCGAACGGGAGCGCTTGCGCCGATTGAAGCGCTGGCCGAGGTTGGCGGCTTCGAGATCGGCACGATGGCGGGTGCGATGGTTGGCGCCGGGACATCGAATAAACTTGTGGTGGTCGATGGCTTTATCGCGACCGCTGCCGCCGCGCTTGCGCGGGCGATCGAGCCAGACTGTGAACGGACCTTTGTCTATGCGCATCGCTCGGCAGAACACGGCCATCGGACGCTGCTCGACTGGCTAGAAGCCGAACCACTGCTCGACCTCGACATGCGGCTGGGCGAAGGGACCGGCGCGTTGTTGGCCGTGCCGATTATTCACGCCGCGCTCTCGCTTTTCGGCATGGCAAGCTTTTCTCAGGCAGGGGTGTCCGGCGCTCCCCCGATTTCATGAAGCGTCCATTCGCCGCCGCTTTGGCCGCGTGGGTGTTCCTAACGCGACTTCCTTTGCCCGCGGCGCAGCTCGACGAGAGCGATTTCGAGGCCGCGCCCGGCTTCTATCCGCTGGTCGGCGTGTTGATCGGCGTAATCGGCGCTGCCGCTTTCGCGCTCGGCTGGGCGATCGGCGGGGCCTTCATCGCAGCGATCTTCGGCACTGCGGCTACCTTGCTGGCAACCGGTGCATTTCACGAGGATGGCCTAGCGGACCTGTTTGATGGGCAAGGCGCGACAACGTCTGAGCGGATGATGGAGATCATGCGCGACAGCCGGCTCGGCACATTCGGAGCCGCAGCGCTGTTCATAGTTCTGCTGCTCAAGATCGCGGCACTGGCGCAACTCCCTTTCATGGTCGCACTCGCCGCCCTGCCCGTGGCGCACGGAGCCTCGCGCCTGTCGGCAGTGATCGTGATCGCGACAAGTCGTTACGCACGTGCCGAGGGGATCGCCAAGCCGGTTGCGAAGGGGATCGGAGCAGCGCCGCTGGTGGTGGCAACGCTCACGGGAATTGCTGCGGTCGCAATCGGTGCGACCATTCTTGGGCCCGGCGCAGCGCTATGCGGCTTGGCCGGCCTTGCTATCGGCCATATCTCGACGCGACTGCTCTTCGAGCGCAAGCTTGGCGGCTATACTGGCGATTGCCTCGGCGCGGTGCAGCAGATCAGCGAAGTCGGCTTCTATCTTGGCACCCTCGCATGGCTCTGATCCTGCTCCGCCATATGAAGCCACAGATCGAAGCGGGCGTTTGCTACGGTCAGTCGGACGTGCCCGCCAAAGCCGTTGACCAGAAAGACCTTCATGCACTGGTGGCCGCATTGCCCAGCCGCTTTGCACGGATCGACAGCAGCCCACTGATCCGATGCACTGCGGTGGCGGAGCAGTTGTCCGCGCATTTCGACCTTCCCGTCCACGCCGACCCGAGACTGATGGAGATCGATTTCGGGAACTGGGAAATGCAGGTGTGGGACGATATTCCTCGTCACGAGATCGATGAGTGGGCAGAAGATATCGAAGGCGCTCGCCCGCACGGAGGGGAGAGTGTCGCGCAAATGGCTGAGCGGGTTCGCACATATCTGCTCGATTCCGCGAGGATCGAGGGACATATCCTTGCCATCACGCATCTCGGCGTCGTCCGTTGCGTCGCCGCGGCCCTCGGCCGACCTAACCCATTTGAACTCGAACTCGGCTTCGGCCAGTTCCTCACCGTTGAACCAAGAGGGGGCGTATGAGCGAGACCGACAGCGATACACACAAGGAGAAGATGAAGGAGCTGCAGGCCGCGCAAGCGAAGCGGCGCCGGGAGCTCAAGGATCCAGAACGCGGCCTCGTGCTGGTCCACACCGGCGATGGGAAGGGCAAGTCGAGCTCGGCCTTCGGGGTCATCGCCCGCGCGCTGGGCTGGGGACAGAAGGTTGCCGTGGTGCAATTCATCAAGGGCAAGTGGAAGACGGGCGAGAAGAAGTTTTTCTCGCGCTTCCCGGATTTGGTGGACTGGCACGTCATGGGCGACGGTTTCACATGGGATACGCAGGACAGGGATCGCGATATCGAAGCCGCGGAAACGGCATTGGCCAAGGCCGGTGAGTTGATCGCGAGCGGCGACTACGCCTTGGTCGTGCTCGACGAAATCAATATCGCGTTGCGCTACGAATACCTGACGCCCGCGGCAGTGATCGAGGCGCTGGAACGCAGGGGTGATACCCGGATCATCCTTACCGGGCGGGACGCTAAGCCCGAACTGATCGATTATGCCGACACCGTCACCGAGATGGCCGAAATCAAGCACGCCTACCACGCCGGTATCCGCGCGCAGCAGGGCATCGACTTCTAGCAGGCAAGGATTGACAGCAACGGACGAGGCGAGCATTGGCGCGGACAGACGGTGCTGCAGATGCGAAATCGCCTGGAGCTAAGAGGGAAGCCGGTGCGATACCGGCGCTGTGCCCGCAACTGTGAGCCAGGAGCCCCGAACCAACACGTCACTGGCCAAGCCCTGCACTGGGTGGCGCCGGGAAGACGGTTCGAAGGCGTTGATCGGCAAGCCAGGAGACCTGCCGTCGCGTCGTTCGTCCGGGGCCGGGTCCAGCCCAGTGGGACAGGAAAGTTCTTTTCCGAAGTAACGACAGCCAGGCCGGTTTCCGGTGTCGCGGCTCACTTCGAGCGGCGGCGGGCCATCTGTCGAGTTGACCATGCGGGCACCGGGGCCTCCGCATGGGCTGGCTTTGGATATTGCAATGAAAACCGCATTCTATTTGTCCGTCGCGGCATTGGCCGTGGCTCTGTGTTCGACCGGCGCGTTCGCGCAAGGCGTCGATCTTCCTGAAGACGAGGAAGTGATCTCCGAAACGATCGTGGTCACGGCCAACCGCACCGAACGTGCGATCAGCCAAGTCGGCGAGTCGGTAACGCTGGTCGAGGAAGAGGAGATCGTGAACCGCCAGCCGAGCGAAGTGCTCGACATCTTGCGCACGGTCCCCGGCGTCACCTTCAACCGCAATGGCGGGATCGGAACCAACACCGGTGTTTCTATCCGCGGTGCGGAGAGCGACCAGACCGTCGTGCTGATCGACGGCGTCAAGCTCAACGACCCCTCTTCGACCGGGGGCGGCTTCAACTTCGGTCCTGCCCTGACAGGCAACATCGCGCGGGTCGAAGTGGTGCGTGGTTCGCAGAGCGTTCTTTACGGCAGCCAAGCAATCGGCGGCGTGGTGAACCTGATCACCCGCGAACCGACCGAGGACCTTGGTGTGTTCGCACGCGCCGAATACGGTGAACGCGATACTGCGGAACTCGTCGGCAACGTGTCAGGCAAGTTTGGCCCAGTCGGCCTAAGCGTCGGCGGCAATTACTACCGCACGGATGGCATCTCTGCCTTCAGCGAGGCGCGCGGCGGCACCGAGCCGGACGGGTTTGAAAGCCTGGGCGCCAACGCCAAGCTCGATATTGCGTTGGGTGAGAATTTCTCGATCGATCTGCGAGGTTTCTATGCCGACAGCGAGGTCGAGATCGACGGCTTCACCGCTACCGGCCTGGGGGACACCAACGAGGTTTCCTATCGGGAAGATCTGGTCGGCTATGCGGGCATCAACGCGAACTTCCTGGACGGGCGTGTGCGCAATCGGCTGGGTATCGCCTACACCCGGATCGACCGCAGCAATTTCAGCTTCGACACGGATTCCGAGACCTTCGACGCCTTCGGCGAGAACGTGCGTTACGAGTATCAGGGCGTGTTCGACGCAGCCGAGATTGCAGAGCTGGTCTTCGGTGCCGAGCGCGAGGAATCGGAATATCTCAGCTCCAGCTTCGGCGCGCCCGCTATCGGCGACAAGGTGTGGATCAACTCTGCCTACGGACAGCTCAACCTAACCCCGTTCCAGGGGCTCTCGCTGACTGGCGGCGTGCGCTACGACGATCATGAAACCTACGGCAACAACACGACCTTCGCTGCCAGCGGTGCCTATTCGCCCAACGGCGGCGATACCGTGCTGCGCGGTAGCTACGGCGAAGGTTTCAAGGCACCTGCGCTGTTTCAGCTGTTCAGCGACTTCGGGAACACCGCGCTCGAACCCGAAGAATCGGAAAGCTGGGACGTTGGCATCACGCACAGTTTCCTCGATGGGCGGGCGCAGGTGGGCGTCACCTATTTCGAACGCGATGCCGAGAACCTCATCGCCTTCGTCGGCTGCACTGGCAACCCCATCCCTGCCTGTCAGGATCCCGCCAATCCACGCCCTTTCGGGACATACGACAATATCGCGCTTGCAAGCGCCGAAGGGTGGGAGTTCGGGCTCGCAGTCCGTCCGGTCGATGGCTTCGATGTCGCGCTTAACTACACCACGATCGACGCACGCAATGACGTGAACGGAAATCACCTACCGCGCCGCGCCGAAGATACGATCAGTCTGGTCGCGGACTACCGCATGGAGAACGGCATCGGCATCGGTGCCACCGTGTTCGTGGCGGGCGACAGCTTCGACAATGCCACGAACACCACTCGCCTCGATGGCTATGTGGTGACCGATATCCGGGCGAGCTTTGGCATTACCGAGCAGATCGAAATTTTCGGTCGGATCGAGAACCTGTTCGACGAGCAGTATGAAACGATCTTCCGCTACGGCCAACCTGGTCGTGCGGTGTTCGGCGGCGTGCGCTACCGGATGTAACCGATGGTTCGGACGATCCTCGCGGCGCTGGCGTGCCTTTTGCTCTGTGCCTGTTCGCAGGTGGCGGAGCGGGGAGCGGACGCACCGCGACGGATCGTCAGCCTCGACTACTGCGCCGATCAGTATGTCCTGAAATTCGCGGATCCCGAAGATATCCTCGCGCTGTCGCCCGATGCGAGGAAGCGCTTCTCCTACATGCGGGCGGAGGCGGCAGGGATTCCCACGGTCCGTCCGCGCGCTGCGGATGTTCTGGCGCTGCAGCCCGACATGGTTGTGCGAACCTATGGTGGCGGACACGATATCGCTGACTTCATGCAGGAGCCGGGCGTGCCGGTCGTGCAGATCGGCTTCCCCCAATCGATCACAGAAGTGCGGGGTGAAGTGCTGCGGGTGGGAACCGAACTCGGCAAGCCGGATGAGGCCGTAGCGCTCGTCGCCGAGATGGAACGGCGACTGAAGGTGCTCGCCGATCGGCCCGGCCCTCCTCGCGAAGTCCTCTACATGACACCCGCTGGTGTGACGGCTGGAGAAGGAACACTCGTGCACGAACTGTTCGTCGCGGCTGGCCTCAGGAATTTCCAGGATCGTCCCGGCTGGAATCCGCTTCCGCTCGAACGCCTCGCCTACGAGCGGCCCGACCTGATCGCGGCAGCCTTTTTCGAAAGCAAGACCAACCACGTCGATAACTGGAGCGCGGCGCGTCATCCGGTGGCGCGGGCGCAACTGCGCGAATTGCCGGTGGTTGCGCTCGAAGGTTCGTGGACCTCGTGCGGCGGTTGGTTCTTGCTAGACGCGGTCGAAGCGCTGGCGACAGCGGGGGAGAACACGCGATGAATCGGGTGGTGTCCATCCTGCTTGTAGGTCTGGCGGGTGCGTTGGTCCTTTCGGTGGCGCTTGGATCGGTGCCCTTGCCGCTCGACCGCGTGCTGGCTGCTCTCGCATTTCAATCGAGTCAGGGTGACGAGCTGGTGGTCTGGCAAATACGCCTGCCTCGTGCGCTCGCTGCCGCATTCGTCGGCGCGGCGCTGGGGATGAGCGGGGCGGCTCTTCAGGGCCTGCTGCGCAATCCGCTGGCAGAGCCTGGCATCCTCGGCGTTTCGGCTACCGCCGCGCTCTTCGCGACTTTCGTGCTTTATTTCGGTCTCGCGACTGCCGGTCCGCTCGTCTTGCCATTGGCTGCGGTCGCGGGGGCGCTGATCGCCACCCTGCTGGTGGCGCTGGCCGCGATCCGCACCCGCTCCGTGGTCACGCTGATCCTGATTGGCGTCGGCCTTTCGAGTTTCTCGGCGGCGATCATGGCGCTGCTGATGAATCTTGCGCCCAACCCGTTCAGCCTTGCCGACATGGTCAACTGGATGCTCGGCACGGTGGACAATCGGAGCTTCGACGACCTGATCTTCGCGCTGCCCTTCATGGCCATCGGGGTGGTGGTGCTTCTTGCATCGCGCCGAGGCCTGTCCGCGCTCGCCTTGGGAGACGAGGCGGCCGAAGGAATGGGACTGGACCTCAGGCGGCAACGGCTGGCGGTCATCATCGGCGCCGGCCTGGCGACAGGTGCTGCTGTGGCGCTTGCTGGTGCGATCGGCTTTGTCGGGATCGTGGCGCCGCATCTGGTGCGGCCTTTCCTGCGCTACGATCCGGCACGGCTGCTGGTGCCATCGGCTATGCTCGGCGCTCTGATCCTTATGCTGGCGGACATCGGCGTGCGGGTTCTGCCGACCGATAGCGAGCTCAAGCTGGGCGTGGTCGCGTCACTGCTCGGTGCACCGGTATTCATCTGGATCGCTGCGCGACGGAGGCTGGCATGAGCATTCTGCAAGCGAGCGGTCTGAGCTACGCGGTGGACGGCAAGCCGCTGGTCGTCGATGCTGGCTTTTCGCTGGAACCAGGGGAACTCACCGCGCTGATCGGCCCCAACGGGTCGGGTAAGACGACTCTGCTGCGCCTCGCGCTCGGCCTTCTCCAAGCAGAAGCCGGTTCGGCGTCAATCGATGGCGAGCCGGTCGCTCGGCTTTCGCCGGTCGAGCGGGCGCGCAAGATCGCCTACCTGCCGCAGGCCCGACCGCTGGTCTGGCCGCAACCGGTTCGCGACGTCGTTTCGCTCGGGCGGTTCGCCTATGGCGCAGCTTTGGGGCGGCTGTCAGCGGGCGATGAGGCGGCGGTTTCTCACGCGATCGGGGCCTGCCAGCTGGACGGTTTCGAAGAGCGGGCAGCCGATACCCTATCGGGCGGTGAATTGGCCCGTGTGCATCTCGCGCGTGCGCTCGCTGCCGAGACTCCGCTGGTCATTGCCGACGAGCCGGTCGCCGCGCTCGATCCGCGTTACCAGCACCAGACCATGCGGTTGTTTGCCTCGATGGCGCAGGGCGGGCACGGAGTGCTTACGGTCGTCCATGATCTCGATCTCGCGCTGCGTTACGCCAACCGCGTCCTTTGGATGCACGAAGGGCGGATTGTGGCGGATGGGACGCCAGAAGACACCTTTACCAGCGAGCGTCTGCGGCGCGTGTTCGGAATCCAAGCGGAGATTTCCCGCAATGGCGCAAGTTTCCGGCTCGACATCCTGGGCCCCGCGTAACGCAGGATGACCGGTCGCGCGATCATGCTGCAGGGCACCGGCTCGGACGTTGGCAAATCGCTGCTGGTTGCGGGGCTTTGCCGGATCGCTCGGCGACGCGGGATCGACGCGGCCCCCTTCAAGCCGCAGAATATGTCGAACAATGCTGCCGCCTGTCCGGGTGGAGGCGAAATCGGTCGAGCGCAGGCGCTCCAGGCTCGCGCTGCGGGGCTGCAGCCGTCGACCGACATGAACCCCTTGCTCCTCAAGCCCGAAGGCAACCGGCGCGCGCAGGTCGTCCTGAACGGTAAGGCGCTGCGCAGTGAAGAAGCAGCAGCGTATATGGCAAATCGGGGAAGTCTGCTTCCCATCGTGATCGAGGCATTCGATCGGCTGAGATCGGCGCACGATCTCGTTATCGTCGAGGGCGCCGGCAGCCCGGCGGAGGTAAACCTGCGCAAGGGCGACATCGCCAATATGGGCTTTGCGCGCGCGACCGATGTTCCCGTAGTGCTCGTTGGTGACATCGATCGCGGCGGGATTATCGCATCGCTCGTCGGCACCCGAGCCGTAATCGACACCGAGGATGCCGAGATGATCGCAGGCTTCGCCATCAACCGCTTCCGAGGCGACCAGGCCCTGTTCGAAGATGGCGTGCGTTTCATCGAAGACAGCACCGGCTGGCGTAATTTCGGCATCGTGCCGTGGCTGGCCTGTGCTGCGCGGCTGCCCGCTGAAGACGCTGTGGTGCTGGGACAAGCGAAACCGAAAGACGGGGCCATTTTGATTGCCGTGCCAATGCTTTCGCGGATCAGCAATTTCGACGATCTCGATCCGCTTCGTGCCGAGCCGGATGTAGAGGTCCGCTTCATTCCTCCCGGCCAGCCCATTCCGCGCGAGGCCGATGCAGTCATCCTCGCAGGCACCAAATCGACCTTGGCCGACTTGGCAATGCTGCGGAACGAGGGGTGGGACTACGACATCATCGCCGCCTGGCGCACAGGCGCGCACATCGTCGGCCTGTGCGGTGGCTTCCAGATGCTGGGCAATCGGATCGAGGATGCTGACGCCGCGGATGGATTGGCAGGGACTGCGGATGGTCTGGGCCTGTTCGACATGACGACGGTGATGACCCGCAAGAAAGTGGTCCGCCCCATCAGCGGGACTACAATTGCCGATGATGACGCGGTAACAGGTTACGAGATTCATACCGGTCTTTCGCAGGGGCCTGCGCTGGAGAAGCCCTTCTCTCGCTTGGAAGACGGCGTCCTTGATGGCGCGGTCGCAGCGGGCGGACGTCTGATCGGCACCTATCTTCACGGTGTGTTTGCGAGCGACGCATTCCGTTCGCGCTGGCTTGAGAAATTGCGTAGCGGCCGGAGCAGCACGCTCAATTACGAAGATGGTGTCGACACAGCGCTGGACGAACTAGCCGAAGGGCTCGAGGAGGCCCTCGACGTTGACGCTTTGCTGGCGCTTGCGCGGTGACCGCGGCATGGATCATGGTGGCAGGGCTCGCGATCGAAGCCGTGGTCGGCTGGCCCGAAGCGGTGGATAAGCGGATCGGGCATCCTGTCCGCTGGTTCGGCTGGCTGGTCGAGCGGACAGAGCGTCTGGGCAATCGCCAATCACGGAGCAGATCGGCGCGGATCGCGACGGGCGGTCTTGTTACTCTGTTTCTAGTGGCGCTTGCGGGCTTGATCGGTCTGTCCATCCAGCTGCTTCTGCCAGCCGGATTTCTAGGCCTTGCCCTGATTGCCCTCGTCGCCTCCAGTCTGATCGCTGCGCGCTCACTGCGCGAACACGTTGCGGCGGTCGCCGAGGCGTTCGACACTGCAGGGATCGAGGCTGCGCGGCATTCGCTCAGCCGCATCGTTGGACGTGCGACCGCTGAGCTGGATGAGCTCGCCATCGCCCGTGCCGCCATCGAGAGCTTGGCAGAGAACACTTCGGATGGCGTCACTGCACCCTTGTTCTGGGGTGCGCTGTTCGGCCTGCCGGGTCTGTTTGCCTACAAGGCAATCAACACGCTCGATTCGATGATCGGCCATCGCAATGCGCGCTACGAAGCTTTCGGTAAGATTGCCGCCCGGCTCGACGATCTCGCCAACCTGATCCCTGCACGCCTGACGGGTATTCTTTTCGCGCTATGTGCCGGTTCGGGCCGGGCTATACTAGTCATGTTTCGGGACGCCGGCAGGCACCGTTCTCCCAATGCAGGGTGGCCGGAGTCCGCGATGGCGGGCGCGCTCGGCATCAAACTGTCGGGGCCGCGGACTTATGGCGAAACGACGAGCAACGACCCTTGGCTCAATTCGGGAGCAAGAGACCCATCTGGAGCCGATATCCGCCGCGCCTTGGCTCTTTATCGGTGGGTAGTCATCGCCAAGGCGATCATCCTGGCGCTCCTGGGCTGGATCAACGTGTCATGACCGATCTCGACCTCGTGTCAGGCCATGGCGGACGGATCGACGCGATGGCACGCGCGTTTCCCGGCGCGCCACTGCCATGGATCGACCTGTCGACCGGCATCAATCCGTATCCTTATCCGTTGCCGCCGATCGCACCCGATGCATGGGAGCGCTTACCGGGCGAGGTGGCCCGCGCATTCTGCGAAAGCACCATGGCGGAGTTGTTCCGATGCGATCCGTCTTTTTGCCGCGCGGTCGCCGGGACGGAAGTCGTCATCCGCCAGCTGCCGTCGATCCTGCGTGCTCAAAGAGTCGCCGTGCGCGCTCGAAGCTATGCCGATCATGCGGAAAGCTGGCGACTGGCGGGGGCGAAGGTGGTCACGCATTCCGATCCCTTGGCATTGGCCGGGGGGGCTGATGTCGTAGTAATCGTGAACCCCAACAACCCTGATGGGCATCGTTGGTCTATCGAAGCCATCGAGACAGCGCGCGCTACACTCGCCCATCGTGGCGGCTGGCTGATCGTCGACGAGGCCTATGCCGACCTCAATCCCTCGCTAAGTGCGGCTCCGCTTGCGGGACGCAAGGGGCTGATCATCTTGCGATCCTTCGGCAAGTTTTTCGGGCTTGCGGGCGTGAGGTTGGGTGCCGTGCTTGCTACGCAAGAGATCTTGAGCAGCATCGAAGATCGCCTCGGCGGATGGGACGTGTCGGGCCCTGCGCTGGATATCGGTGCGGCAGCCTATGCTGATCATGACTGGCAGGCCGCTACGCGCGGACACCTTGCCGTGCGAATGCAGGAGATGCACGCCCTTATCGCGACCTCCGCGTTGGAAGACCGTGGCGGAACCGATCTTTTCCGGTTCGTCCGTGGATCTGACGCAAATGCGCTCTGGCGGCGACTTGCTGAGCAAGGCATCGCCGTGCGCCGGTTCGTCGGGGATGCGCATCACCTCCGCATCGGCTTGCCCGCCGACAAGCTCGCGTTTTCACGACTTGCGCGAGGGCTCAACCCTTGAGACGAAGGGGCAGCCCAGCGACCACGAGTTCGACCGTGTCGGAAATCTCGGCCAGCCGCTGGTTCAGCCGTCCCTGTTCGTCGCGAAAATCGCGGCCGAGGCGATTTTCCGGGACAATGCCCGAGCCGACCTCGTTACTGACCAGCACGACATTTGCATTAGCCCGCGCAATACTCTCCGCCAGCACGTCGGCTTCCCTGCCGATGTCGAGTTCGGCCAGCATCACGTTCGAGAGCCACAAGGTGCAGCAATCGACGAGCACCGTGCCTTCGTTGACCGATGTAATCGCACGAGCGAGTTCGATCGGTGCCTCGATTGTGTGCCAGAAATCGGCACGTTCTTCACGGTGCTGACGGATTCGCTCGGTCATTTCATCGTCATACGCCTGCGCGGTGGCGATGAACTTGTGCGGTCCCCGCATGCGGCAGCATATCGAAAGAGCGTGGCGGCTCTTGCCCGATCGAGCACCGCCGAGGATCAAATGAACCAAGCTCATAGAGTGAAGCCCTCGACTCTTCGCCTCTCAGCAGCCTGGATTACGGCTCGCCTTTGGTCAGGCGACATTTCGGACCACTCTGCAATCTCAACGAGCGTTCGGCCACAGCCCGTGCAGACATTTCCATTTGCCGACAATCGACATATCTTCTGGCATGGCGATTGCGGGTCATCAATGGTCGTTGCAGGCATGAGAATGGCTCTAACTCGTGCTGGCGGGGCTGGCAAAGTGCACGGACCTTTGCGGTAAGCGAATGATGAAGCGACTTGTCAGCTACGAAAACCTTCGCTCCTGCATCACGCGAGATGAGAGCCATCATGTTGCCGCGCTTGACTGGAAGGCGTTTCTGCACCTCTCTCCTATTCTCTGGCTGCGGCGTAGAGAAGCACGTGCGGCGCTGCGGAAATACCTGAGCGGGCTTCAGGGCGCCAAATGGGAAGTCGATACCGTTCGTTTTCCAATCGGAAGTCAGATCGACGAACAGGCACTGAACTCGATCACTGGCGATATCGCTGGCGCTCTAGACGCGATTGCAACGAAGGCCATGACACCGAAAGAGATCTCCAAGGCGCTCAACATTACGAACCAGGAAAGATTGCGGTGGACCAAGGATGGTCGCCTCAAGACATCCGGGGTCGTGAGCTTCAGGAGGGCCAACACCGTAAGCATCTCGACTTACTCTCCACACGCAATTCACGAATTGATGAAAGACCACAGCGTAATTGAAGGTTGGCGACCGAAAGACCTCGATAGTCGAAAATCCTAGCCTCGAAGCTACAGCCATTGTGGTTCACAGGGGTGTAGTTTGGTCAAAAACCGTGACCGACAGGGATGACGCAGATTTGCACTACAACGAGGACGGCCGCTTTCACATGTAAGCCAATCAAAAGCGGACCGACGGCTAGCGGCCCATTTTCTGCCCAACCAAACGCACAATCCGCTCGTTGACACATTATCATATTCCGCACAGTTTTCGCGCTTTAGGATTTAGTACGAGTTTATGGACTCCACCCCAGACCCGGCCGAAGTTTCTGACGGTAGCGACGTTTGTGCTGATCGTTTTGCTGCCACGTTGCGCATTACAAAATCCGAGCTTGCCATGGTCGCCGGTTTAAGCAGCGATGTCATACCCAGCAGTTTGCGGCCCGGTAACATACCGGCCCAGATCCGGCTGCGCGAGATGCACGATATCATCGCCCGCGTGACCCCATGGGCGGGGAACGAGCGCGCTGCCTATGCGTGGTATTGCTCGCAGCCTTTGCCGTCGCTCGGTAATGTTACTGCGGCAAAGCTGGTCCGCGCGGGAAAAGCGGAGCTCGTGTGCGATTATCTGCAAAGGATTTCCCTGGGCGGGTTCGCCTGACCTACCTCTGGCGAGGTTCGAAGCAGCATCGCGGTCCTTCTGATACAAGTTCATAGCCGGCTTGGCGGCTTCAGATGGTTGCTCGACGCGGCAACGACGTGGTCGGTAACTCGGCATCGCAGACGCACTGGGCGGCGATTTAGACAGCCTTCTTTCCGCTCGATTTCGAAAGCGGCGCGGCCGTATACTAATCAGGCTGACTGGCAGTCGGCACGGACCGACCACTGGTTAGTGAGATGGAGACCATCCCGCGAAGGCTTCCGCCGGCCAGTCGTCAGCTCAGTCTCTCGAAAAGCCTGTTCGAAATTTGTCCCTCGATAGACGGTCTACCAGTTTGTTAGAGGGCCAAGCGTTCCCGCTCCCGGGGACTGCGTAGCCGTAAGAGAACGGGTGGGCACTCAAAGATCTGCCCCCAACGGGCATCTCGCGCAGTGCCGCACCCGGACGCTTCAGGATACCTTTAGGCTCTTGTCCCATGCCTCCCACGCCGCGCTGTGCCCCAAGTCAGAGCAAAGCTCGTAGTTCGTCTTTCCAAACCCGTTGATTGAGAGCGACCGGCTCAGCACGATGGCGTGGACATGGCTCGCGTTCCGCGAGCCCGCAGCGCCCGGCACGTGCGCGGCGAGGACGACCGGATGGCCCTCCGTCACGAAGTGACCGCGTGCATATGCCCGCACCTGTTCGTAGCCAGCGGTCCACGTTCCTGCGGCGCCTAGCGTGATCTTCACCTGGATGAACGCATGGCGTTCGAACGCCGGCAGCTTCGCATCGAACTGACCGAGGAGGAACTCGGCGTCGGCATAGTCGGGCGCTGCCGTGTCCGGGATCAGGACCTCGGACCTGGCAGCCTTTCCGAACACCGGGTCGTTGCCCGGCGCCAGCTTCTTCAACACCAAGGCTTTAATCCCTGCTCGCGGCCCGTCGCCGTTCCACCAGTAGCGGGTAAAGGAGAAGTTCGGGTATGTGCCGGCGCCGTTCATGAAGCTCTTCAGTTCCGCCGCGCCGTCCTGGCTCGCGGCCTGCGTCTGCTGTATCGCCACGGCTCAGAACCCTTCCTTGAACGTCGGGAAGGTCGCGGCGCGTACCATGCCCTTCTCGCGTTCATCGGAGGAGGCGAACGGGGCGGGAAGACAGGTCTCGAGCCCAAACTGCGTGACCTTGATGCAAGCTTCCTCGCCGGCTTCGGGCACGAGCCACATCTCGCCGCGGCCGCGCCAGAGGGCGAAGTTCGTGAGCCAGGCCCCATTTGCGTCGAGGCGGATATCGAAAGTCGTCCCGCAAGGCTGCACGTCGAAGCGCATGAGGAGAAGGTCGAGGCCCGTACGGCGGCCGAGTGCCTCTCCCTCCGCGAACAGCAGCGGGCGCCGGCATGCCGTGCCGGTCACGATGAGCCCCGCATACTGCATCACCGCGCAGCCGCCGAGGATGGCATGATCGCGGCTGACATCGAGGTCGACAAGATCGTCGACCTCGGCAGCGCACGCGTGCACGCGTGCGGTCACCGCGCGGCGCATGCGCGGCAGGAAGGGTTCGCCCGTTTCGGGGCGATCTAACAGGATGATCGTCATTGGTTTTGCTTTCGAGGTTCGTCGAGGTGCGCGGGGCGGCGGAGCAGGGCTGCGTTCCGCACCCCCCTTTTTTTCATTCATGGTGCCCGGCCACCGGCCAGACACCGTTCCTTCATCGGTTCAGCCGCGCCGTAGGCGCACAGCCTCCGGCTGCCCGGTCAGGAGCACCGTCTCAGCGCGGACGAGGCCGTGGTCCTGCGCGCGTGCATCCGCATAGGGTGCGGCAGCCGGCTCGATCCTGTAGCGGGAGAGCGCGTAGCAGGGGCTATCCGGCTCCGTGCCGTCGGGATCGGGAACGAGGAACAGCTCGCCCTCCTCAGATGCCCAGATGCGGAGCTCCGTATGCGCATGTTCCTTGCCCTGCAGACAGCGGATGAGGACGCAGTAGAGCGTCGGCCCGCCGTCAACCCGGCTGCCCCGCTCCAGTACGAGACCGGTGCAGCGGAACTGGCGGATACCGCCTAGAAGGCGCGGGATGCTCGCGGCCGCCGACGGCATGAGGAGGAGATGCGCAGACGGTTCGTACCGGTATGTGCGCAGCACGGGCGGCAACAGCTCGGGAATGGGAACCGGCTTCCAGTTCAAATGGTCAGCCAAACGCTCGGCGCAGGCTTCTACGCGCGCCTGCTCGGCGCAGTAACGGGGGACGTGAACATTCATGTGAGGGAACCTCCGATAAGAGGCGCCGGGCGGCCGCTGCCCGGCGCAGGGTAAACTTTCGTCTTTCGACGTTCAGCCACCCTCTTCCTCCTCACCTTCTCCAGGCGCGCAGTAGCGCGGTTCTCTTCCGCCCCCGGGAGGGTGCAGCCCGCGCGTCCGGCCTGCAGATCCTCGACTTGTCGCGGTATGTAGGCGCGGTTGATCTGAGTTAAAAGATTACTCCAGCCTCTCAGGTAGTTATGCGAGTTTGGTCCGCTCTTTTGTTGGAACGGAACAAGACCTTTCGACTGCCTCCGGGCGCGCCTGCCACCCTCCCAACGCTATTCAGTCATGTGCGGAAAGGTTTGCTTTACTGGCGCGTGCAACAAGGGCCGAGCTGTTCGGAGGAGATTGCAGCGGTGTCGGAATGGATATCATGTTTCGCGGTGCTGATGGCGTTTGCATCGACGGCTTTATTGATATCTGAGGTGGTCCCGCATCTTTGGACAGGTTGGCGGCTAAGTTAAGCTAATCCCGGCTGTCGTTTATGCCGCCTGTTTGATCATCAGATCATGGGGGCATGCCTCCCATGATCTGATTGCCCGATCCGCCGATAAGCCTCGGCCGGGGTTCTCCCGCCCAGGCCCGAGTGCGGACGCTGGGTGTTATAGTAGGTGATCCACCGGCTAAGGCCAGTCTTCAGCTTCGAGCCGGTCTCGGAGGCATGGAGGTAGGCGCACTCGTACTTCAATGACCGCCCGAGGCGTTCGATGAAGACGTTGTCCATCTATCGCCCCGACCATCCATGCTGATGCGCACCTCGGCGTCGCGCAGCAAGCCGGTAAAGCCGTGCGACGTAAATTGGCTGCTATGATCGAGGTTGAAGATTTCGGGCCTGCCGTCGCGGGCCAAGTCTTCCTCCAGCGCCGCGACGCAGAAGCCAGCATCCATGGTGTTCGACAGGCGCCAGGCAAGCACCTTGCGGGTGGCCCAGTCCATGACCGCCACCAGGTAGAGGGGGAGTAGCTTAGCACCGTGCCCAAAAAACCGAGACCACCTCAGCAAGACCTGGCATCACCTCAGCGAGCTGCTCCTAGGATTGAGCCTGGCAATTGGGCTAATGATTGGCAGAACCGATCCGGGGGTCAGCGAGGAGAATATTCGCTGGAGCACGCTTCAAGAACACTGCGAACGGGATGTGCTTTTCACCGCAGTTGCTCCGACAGCCCCCTTGGGCTGGAAGGACAGGTGCCTGCCACCGGTGCGGCCCTCATCCCTGCGTCCTTGGCGGCGTAAGTCGATGGTGCCGCTGCACTGGTAGCGGCACCATCAGCCGTCGGCTGCGATCTCTGCCCGCAAGTCGCTATAAAGGTCGAGGTTGTTCAACAGCAAATTTTTCAGCCCCGCTCTGACGCGAGCCGAATTGATAACCTGCACACCCATTGACTCGTGCGCCTCCATCGCTGCGATCGCAGCTTCAAGCATCTCAGGATCGATCGTGGGCGATGCTTTGAATTGCGCCTCGCTGTTCGCGCGCGCCTGCGCACGAAGCGTCTCTGATTCCATCAGCTTGTCCTTCACGCTGCGGACAAAGCTCAGCTGATCTCCATCGGTCAAATCGCCTTCAAACAAAGCGTTCACCCTCGCAATGATCTGTGAAAGTGCTGTCTTGTCCTTGTCCTGCACTGCGCCAGAACCTGCCGCAGTGATCGGCTTCAAGGGCTCGGTCTCACCCTCTCCAAGATCCATCACGGCCTGCTTGAGTGCGCGGACCGCATGGTGAGTAAGCATGACCTGCGACAGGTCGACCTCAGCGTTCTCCCGTTCGAAATCAAGAAGTGGCACCAGATGGCGGTAAAACCAGTAGCGTTTCTCCACCCCTGTATGGCCGTAATCGATCATCTGGCTGAGATAGGAATACAACCGCATATACTGTTGCATGTCGCTCTTCATGAGCGTCAGCGCGTCGATACGGTCTTTTGCTTCGGCTGCTGCCTGGTCCTGCTCTCCCTCCTTCGCAAACCGCAATGCTTCTCTGGCCTGCGCGAAGCGCTTCACCAATCTTTGCGCCACGGGCTGCAAGGCGGCCGATAGCTTCCCCTGCGATGCGCCCGGCGAGGTAATGACCTCAATCACTCGCTCGACCTCGGGCGTGTCATACCAGCCGCCGTGGTCCAGCTTGTCCTTCAAGGTAAAGATCATTTCCGGATCGGTCGTCCCGTCGAGTTCGGCAGACTCGTAGTATGTCCGGAAGGCTTCCAGCACCGCATCGGCGCTGTTCACGAAGTCGAGGACGTAGGTCGTGTCCTTTCCTGGATGCGAACGATTCAACCGCGACAGGGTCTGGACCGCCTGCACCCCGGCCAACTTACGGTCGACATACATCCCGCATAGCTTGGGTTCGTCAAAGCCGGTCTGGAATTTGTTCGCGACCAAGAGCAGGCGCGCGTTGTCGTCGTCGAATGCGTCACGAATATCGCGACCGTGCAGAGTCGGATTTAGATCCGTGCTCGTCTCCATGACCGGTTCGGCAAAACTCTCGGGATCGCTCACCTCCCCGGAGAACGCCACCAGCGCCTTGAGCTTCGTGTAGCCATTGTCGGCGAGGTATTTGTCCAACGCGACCTTCCAGCGCACCGCTTCCTTCCGGCTGCCAAGAACCACCATCGCCTTCGCTTGTCCTTCGAGAAGCGGTGCAACATTCTCGCGGAAATGCTCGACCGTGATCTGGACCTTCTGCGCGATATTGTGCGGATGAAGCCGAACCCATCGCATGATCTTCTTTGTGGCAGCGGAGCGTTCCACCTCCTTGTCGTCAATTTCCTTCAGGCCATCCTTGCCTTGCTGGGCGAGCTTGAAGGCCGTTGCATAGGGCGTGTAATTGCGCAGCACGTCGAGGATGAAGCCCTCTTCGATCGCTTGGCGCATCGAATAGACGTGGAATGCCTCGTATCCATTCGCGTCGGAAGGTGGCGCAGACGGATCCTTCAGCCTGCCGAACAGCTCAAGCGTCTTGTTCTTCGGTGTCGCCGTGAAAGCGATGTAGGTAATGCCCCGGTCATCGGCGCGCGCCTTCATTTGCGCGGCCAGCAGATCCTCGATGTCCACCTCGCCTCCATCCTGCAGGCTCGCAGCTGCATCGCTCGCCAATAGCTGGCGCAACGTTGCCGCTGCCATACCTGCCTGGCTGCTGTGCGCCTCGTCCGCGATTACCGCAAAGGTTTTCCCGTCGGTGGCCGCCTTCTCTCGCACCGCCTCAAGCGCATAGGGAAACGTCTGGATGGTGCAGACGATGATCTTCTTGCCCGCTGCCAGCGCCTCGGCCAACTGTCCGCTTTTCGCGCCACCGCTGTTCTTGATCGTTTCGACCACGCCAGCCGTCCGCTCGAAATCGAACAGCGCATCCTGAAGCTGCCCGTCGATTACGCGCCGATCCGACACGACAATGACCGTTGAGAAGATCTTGTTGTCGTCTGCATCGTGCAGTTCGGAAAGGAAGTGCGCGGTCCAGGCAATCGACGCAGTCTTGCCGCTGCCTGCCGAGTGCTGGATCAGGTAGGCACCGCCTGCGCCCTCATCGCGCACTTGGTTTACCAGTTTCCTGGTCGCATCGAGCTGATGGTAGCGCGGGAAGAAGAGGGCCGACAGGTTCCCCTTCTTATCGCGTTTGGCGACCATGTAACGCCCCAGAATATCGAGCAAGCTGTCGCGCCCCAGCACGTCCATCCAGAGGTATGAGGTCGCTGAACCGTACGAGTACGGTTCATTGCCGGCACCGCCCTTATTGCCCCGGTCAAAGGGCAGAAACCGAGTGGAGTTACCCGCCAGCTTCGTCGTCATGCGGACGAGACTGCTGGATACCGCGAAATGCACCAGCGCGCCGCCTGGGAATGAGAGCAAAGGTTCCAGCCGTCCGCCCTTGGGATGGGGCTGCCGGTCTTTGCGATACTGCTCGACCGCATCCTCTACGCTCTGCGTGAAATCCGCTTTCAGTTCGATAGTTGCAGTCGGAATGCCATTCAGGAAGAGAACCAGGTCGATCGAATGCTCGCTGTCGAGGCGATAGCGGACCTGCTGGACCACTCGCAGACGATTAGCATCATAGCGGTCTGTGATTTCGGGATTGAGCCCACTGGCCGGACGGAACTGCGCCAGACGAATGGTGCGCCGGATGCCGACCATCTCCATGCCAGAGCGCAGCGTCGCGAGAGTGCCCTTCTCGTCCAGCACCTTGCGCACGCGATCGAGAAGCTTTTCCCTGGCTCCATCTTCACCGTGCCGCTTCGCCAGCGTCTGCCACACTTCCGGCTGGGTTTGCCGGACCCAGGCTATCAGATCCGGCGGATAGAGTGCGCGCTGGCGGTCGTAGTTAACGTCGGCTCCGTAATCGTAGAGCCAGCCCTTGGTCTGCAGGGTGTCGCAGATCTCGCCTTCCATGGTGGCTTCTTCGTGGAGCTTGGGCATCAGTTTGTATCCGCGATCGCTGCCAGACGGCGCGACTCCCATTCCTTGTAGGTCAAGCTGCTTTCGATCTCGTGCCAGTCCAATTGGCCATTAGCGCTACGCGCCTGCACCACAGAGGCTGCCGCGCTTACGCTAGCAAAAACGTAGTTTTCACCGAACTCTAACAGGTCGCCATTCTCGACCAGAACATTGGAGCGGCGCAGCTCTGTATGAAGATCATAGTAGCTGTGCCATGTCGAAGCTTCGCTAAATTCCTTCTTTGCCTGTGATCCGGCGAGAACAATAAATTCCCCGTCTACCAGCGTCGCTTTTGCTGACAGCCCTTGCCGGCTGTTCTCCAATACAAATGTGGCAAGCGGTTCCGGAGGCGAAGGGGCAGCCTCAGAAGTTGCTTCTTTCAATACGGGAATGGCCTGCCTTTTGCGTTCCACAAACATATCGACGCGGAGCGCCGGAAAGACAATCAAGAGGTAGCCAAGAAACGCTTCCATCTTGGAGATATCAGCTGCGCTCAAGCTGGGCGACGAAGGCCTCGTTCCGTTTGCCAATGGAACACGACCGATATCATGCGCTCGCTCTATCAGCCGCGACTCCAGATAACTGATGTGCGCCCTGTTGAGCCTGTTTTCCGCGGCGGTGACGATCGCAACTTGGGTCCACCAGTCTTTATTGACATCATGGTTCCGAATGCGGACCGCAATGTCCTCGGCCTGGCCGATGTAGGCTAGCGGTGCGCCATCGCTGTCATCGCCAGTCAGCAGGTAGATACCGGAATGCCTCGCTTGTTCGTGGCTCTCGATAAGGCGCGACAGCTCGGTGCGCGGAGCCAGAAGAACGCTGCCCGTCCAATTGAACATTTCCGCCGTGACAATGCCATCAGGGCGGCCATCGACGTAGAACAGCTCAAGCGATTGGCCGGTCATATCCGCTTCGCCTTGATACCGATCCGTTCCAACCCTGCGACCACTTCGGGCTTCATGGTAAAACCGGAGGTTGCTTCGTCGAAGTCGGCGAGGATACCGGCCTTGAACGGTTCATTCCGAACCTTCGACCAAGGCGCTGGCCACAGGTAGTCCTGTCGGTCCCAGCCGATCTTGCCGAAATGCAGCTGCCAGGCCTTGTCCTGCCAGCCGATCGCTTCAGTCAGCGCGGTAGAGGTAGCGCCCGGGTTATCGAGCAACACCTGCATCAGCGAAACTCCAAGATCGCTCGGAGGCATGCGGGCGAAGGCATTCTCGACCTTACTGACAGGATCGGAGGCGGCTTCGCGCTCTTGAAGCTTGGAAAAGGCATCGAGCACCTTGCGGCCCGCTTCCTGCTGTTCGGGCGAGCCGTCGGCCACCCAATCCTCGGCGCGGGCGAGGATGGTGCGGCGATCCTTATCGGACTTGGCGGGCAGGCTGGCGATGAGCGTATCGACGTTCATGCGGCCTCCTGTTCCTCGGGCTCGACCTCGCCGCGGACGTCGATCTTCCCAGTAACAGCGGCAGAGATGAGGGCGGCACGGCGTTCGCGCAAAAGAGTGATCTGCTCTCCGGCACGCTCTACAATTTTAGAGTGTGAGCTCAATTTGGCTAGCACCGCGTCCGCGATCGTCCTTTGCTCGGCCAATGGTGGGAAGCACATCGCAGTTGCCTCTACCTGCTCAGAGCTAATGTTATACTGCGCAGTTCCGGTCACAGCTAACTCTACCTGCCGATAGAATTCATCGGACTGTATCCAGAGCTTCAGGAAGTTAGGATCTACTTTTCTACTTCGAATATAGAATCGCCCAACTCGCTGGTTGAGCTGACAAGGAAGGTCGCCCTCTTCAACGACTGCAAAATTTCCCAAACTTCCCGTCGCACCAATACTACCTGACATCCCCCAAACTATATCGCCTGCTGCCAGTGCAAAGGCCTCGACGGCTACCGCTTCATCAACCCTAACGGCATTGTGCAACTTGAGGCTGCCGCGCGAAAGGTTGTTCATTTTTACCACCGGGATGCCCTCGGACTGAAAGTCGCCCGAAGCAAACGCAAATCCGCCCTGAAGCCTTGCCCCATATCCCAGCTTTCCAGCGCCCCACTGCGCCGGGATCTGGCCGACCCATTCGATGCCGCTGTCTTTCATCGGGGCATCAGGGTCGAGGCCCTTGGTGACGGCGTGGGAGATGGTCGCGGCGCGCTTCTCGGCGAGCAGCGCGATCAACCGCTCCTGCGCCACCACCGCCGCATCGATCTTCGCCGTCTCGCGGTCGAGGAATTTCGTAATGGCGAACTGATCGGCTTGAGGCGGCACCAGAATTGGAAGCCACTTCACGTCACTGAACTTCATGGACTGACGCAGTCCACCGCCCATCGAGTAGAAGACTTTGGTGAGGTCGTAGGCCCGCAGAAGATAGGCAAAGTAGATCGGATCAATCGAACGCGGACGCGTGCCGAGATATGCCGAGGTGATTATGCCCCGCTCGCCCGCCAATCCAGTCCGCAAACTACGCTTGTCGTTCTGCAGATCAGTTAACCGCCAAACGACGTCATATTTCTCGAGTATCTGGTAGGTTTCGAACGAGGCTGGCAGGAGGCCATCGGCCCCCTCGATGTCCTTGCGAATTATGCTGCCATAGCTAAGCGACAACAAATTGTTCTCGATCAGGCCGACGTTCTTTTCATCGATCTCGTCGGCAACACTGAAAAGCGGCCGCGCATTCCAAGCGGATGGGATTGGCCCCACCCACTCGACCCCGCTGTCCTTGTATTCTGGATAAGCAGGGAAGCTCACAGGCCATCACCAGCGACTTCGGAAAGAACCTGCACAGCTTGCCATAGCGAATTGGCCTGAAAGCGGATCAAGTCGGCGTCCTTGAAGCCCGGCTCGCGAAACAGGTTGTGGTTCGGCTTGCTAACATCGAAGGTGCGGTGGTCGAAGAACTCACTCTCGATTTCCGCCAGCCGGTGCTGCCGGACACTATCAGCTCGCACCCAGATATTCGCGACGCGTTTGCGCTCAGGTTCGGTGGCAACCGGGAGGCCAGCGGCCGTCGAATAGAGGTTGCAGTGGGCAGGATGACGATCGCCGCTTTGCCGGATGTGCGGATGCGCTTCGACCAAGGCTGTCACCGCCGCGACGAATTCCTCACCCTTCACGCTGCCATCTCCCGCAGCATGGTTTGGATATCGGCGGTCACGTCGGCCAGTTCTGCATCGATTTCGGACAACTGGCGCGGCGGTTCGAAGACGTAGAAGTGCCGGTTGAAGGGGATTTCGTAACCGAGCTTGGTCTTGCTTTCATCGATCCAGGCGTCGGGCACGTGCGGCAGAACCTCACGCTCGACGTATTCGGAGATATCGTTGGTCAGCGGCACGGTCTCCGTGTCGCGCAGGGCCGTGTCTGGCTGCGGTTCACCCTTGTTCTTGCCTCGCGTGACTAGAACGCGTTCACCGTACTCGTTCAGTAGCGGTCGCTCGACCGTGATCTGGTGGTATCCGAAAGCCTCGTTCGTAAGCACGAGCGATACCGGCGCGCGCTTAGCCTTGCCGCCTTCGGGAGCCTCAGGCGTGGGCGCATCGGGGGCGATGATGCTGCGATCGATCTCCTTGTCGTCCGCGTTCAGCAGTGTGACTATGTCCATCGGTTCGCCATCGCCGAAAAGTTTGACCAGCGCCTCACGGTCTTTCTCGCCGATCTCGCGCCGCTTCGATCCCAGCGATTTGCGCATCTTGCGGAAGAATGTGCTGCCGTCGATCAGCTGAGTCTTGCCCTTGCGCGCCTTCGGCTTGCGGTTGGAGACGACCCAGACATAGGTCGCGATGCCGGTGTTGAAGAACATATCGGTCGGCAGGGCGACGATCGCCTCTACCAGATCGTTCTCCAGCAGGTAGCGACGGATCTCGCTCTCCCCGCCACCAGCACCGCCGGTGAAAAGCGGCGAGCCGTTGAGAACGATGCCGAAGCGGCAACCGCCATCAGCTTCGGGCTGCATTTTGGAGAGCATGTGCAGCAGGAACAGCAGCGATCCATCGGACACGCGCGGCGTGCCGGGACCGAAGCGGCCAGCATAGCCTTGTTCCTTGTGCTCCTTCTCTACCGAGCGGCGGATGCCCTTCCAGTCCACACCGAACGGGGGATTGGCGAGCATGTAGTCGAAGGTCTGGCCCTCATGTCCGTCGTCCGACAGCGTGTTGCCGTAAACGATGTTGTTCACGTCCTGCCCCTTGATGAGCATGTCCGCCTTGCAGATGGCGTAGGATTCCGCGTTCAGTTCCTGTCCGCTCATCACCAGCTGGACGCCGTAATTTCCATCGCGCAGGAATTCATCGGCGACGGACAGCATCCCACCCGTGCCAACAGTCGGATCGTATATGCGACGGATCAGGCCTTCCTTCCCGCCGAGCACCGCGTCATCCTCGATGAACACGAGCTCCGCCATCAGGCGGATGACATCGCGCGGGGTGAAATGCTCACCTGCCGTCTCGTTCGAATCCTCGGCGAATTTTCGAATCAGCTCCTCAAAGGCGTCGCCCATCTGGGCGGAAGTAAGATTATCGGGGTGCAGATCGACGCGCGGGTCGAGGAACCGTTCGAGCACCTGGAAGATCAGGTCCTTCTCTTCCAGCTTGTCGACTTGGGCGTGGAATTCGAACTTCTCAAAGATATCCCGCACTTCGGGGCTGAAGGCATCGATGTAGCTGTGCAGGTTGCTGGCAATGTTGGAGGGGTCGCCCAGGATACCCTGTAAGTCCAGCTTTGACGCGTTGTAGAAGCCGAACCTGGAAGCCCGGCGCATGAATGCGTCGGCATCCATATTTTTGCCCTCCCACGTCGCCTTCTCGGCCAGTACGTCTTCGCGCGTGTCGGCGAGCACTAGGTCGAGGCGGCGAAGGACCGTGAACGGCAGGATGACCTTGCCGAAATCTGCGCGCTTATACGCCCCGCGCAATAGGTCTGCTATCGACCAGATGAAGGACGACAAAGATTGCTGATTCATAAATTCCCTCTTTGCGCGCGGCTAACAAGGAGTTGTCAATTTCGCTAGCAAGAACGGCGGCCAGCTACCCTAAAGCCCTTATTACTGTCGGAACTCGCGCTGCGCATCGCGGCCCGGAGCAGACTTGACGCCCGACCGCATTGCCGAGACGACAGAGATGTCTCGCCATCTGACGGCTGCCGTACCAAGGATGATTTAGGAACGAGGCGTCGATCACCGAACCGCCTGGATCTCGCGATCGAATCGATCGTACAGCGAGAGCCATGGCGGGCACTTCTTACAGACGATGAACTACGGCGCGCAGCGCGCAAGCTTCGGTAGGCGATGGTGACCAACGAATGGTAGCTTTCGGGATAACCGGTCGGAAGATCCAATGGCTGCTGTTGGGCCGCATTGCTGCCGACCAACTGAGCCCAGCGGAGGACCGCTTACGTTCTTCTGGCGCTCCAAACCGGGCAGGCCGGTTCGCTATCGGCGTCGTCTCGAAAAAAGGATCTTCGCACACGCCTTGCTTATCAAGATGATCGGTCAGTAGATCGATAACGGCGAATCTGTTCGAGGTAGTGAAGTTTCTCGAGGTCGGACGGCGATCCTTGGGATGACGCTTCGTGATCATGCCCCTGGCGGTCGATCGAGGTCGCCGCCTTTTCGCTATCCAGCCCTGAAACCGGCTCGTCGAACTTCGTGTCGCGGTCGGTTTCCGCATTGCCCTGCACATTCTCGCGCTTCATCCTCTCCCGTCGGAGGGCGACGCGCTCTAACATCGCCTGAAAGTCGGCATCCTCGAAGGCGAGGAAAGCCGCGTGTCGCAGGCCATCCGGATGATCGAGCACCTCGAGGACGTCTTTCCTGTTCAGCGGAACAGGGTGCTGAAGCAAGCAGCGATTGACGGTCGACAGCATTCCAGCCCGACGCTTCGCGAGATAATCCTGGATCTCGGGGTCCTCCTCGAAGAATGCCGCCGTTTGGAGGTTCGGTCCGGGGTTGGACCGGTCGGCATCGAAGACGATCTCTAGCGGTGCCGGACCAGCCGCACTGGCCGGTCCTCGCCGCCGCGTTGGCAGCACAGCCATGCGCCCGAGACTGGCGAGCGTTCGGTCCAACGCAGCCCTCCGTGCGGGGTCGGCACGATAATCAGGGCGCGGGGACGCCGGAGTTGCTACTGATTCCGGAAGTTTGGACGCTGCCTTGACAACAAGCGACCTGTTGTCGGCATCGACGACCTGGATCCCTAACGCCCGCGCACGTTCGGAGCAGCGCTCCTGGAAAGCTTTCGATCCATTGACTCGGACGGTACCCCAACGCTCAGCCGCTATTGTTAGCGCCGCATCAAGCCCGTCGGTGCTGGTGGGACGGTGGACGATGATGACGATGCGGTGATCCGTGAACACAAGGCGATCCGCCTCGTCGTAATATCGGGTCGACCATTCGTGAGGTTCGGCCCGAAGCCCGGCAGGTGGCGCCCATCCTTTTTCGCCGTTACCCGATGGAAGGAGCAGGGACGGTGATGGGATCACCGGCGGCAAGATGGGGGATCCAGCGTCTCGCCATTCCTCAAGCTTGGTATGCCGTGCATTTGTGCAGGTTTTTATCGCGGCGGCGAAGGCTGCGTTCAATTCCTTTTGCGCGGCGTCGCGCTCGGCGCGAACAGCCCGTTCGGCGAAGCGGTTGCCTGCCGTGGCGATCGCCGACGATTGGTCCTTGGCCCAGGCATCGAGGGTGGCCTGCGCTTTTGCCCGCTCGGCCCTCAACCGCTTAAGCTGAGCCTTGTGTGCTTCGCGATACTCGTCGAACCCAGGTATCCGGTCGCCTGGATTCGGGACGAACGGACCGAACCGCTTTTCCATCTGCTTCAACGCCAGATCCGGATCGACAGTCGACGCCTTGTTTGATGTGTCACCGACGTGGATCCGTGCGCCGCTGCCCTTGGCACGATAGGCGATCTGGTGAATCTCCAGGTGGGCATGAAAGTCATCCCAGTCTTTTGCTTCGTTGCGTGCTCGAATGATGTCCGCGTGCAAGTTCACGATCTCGGCCGCAACGCCCTTACGATCGCGGGGCTTGAGGAACTTGCCCGCCGCATCGCGAACCATGACCTCGCTAATCGGATCGACGATCTCCTCGCCTCGCGAGCCGCCACCAAAGCGTCGGACCTTGGCATCGAACACCGCGCCGTCCCGGGCATAGTAAAGAGCGTTCGGCTCGGCGGCCCATCCGTGACGCTCTTCCAGTATAGCGATGGCCTGATGGAGGTCTTCAATCAGCCACTCGCTTCCGGCTGCCCGTCCATTCGCCGGATCGGCGCGCACCACCGCGATATGGAGATGTGGATGCTCGGTGTTGGTATGCTGGGCGAAGAGCGTGGGGCAAACCGACAGGCCGGTCACCGCCAACATCGTGTCGACCGTGTCCTTGAGCTGCGAAGGATCGGGCTGCTCCCTGCCCTGCCAGCTGACAATGATGTGGACGACCGGGTATTCGATCCGCGGAGAACCATTCGCCACCGCCAGCATTTCGACCTGCTGATCGCCAAGTTCGGTTGTCAGCAGGTTCCGCTGGCCGACATGCCCAGCCTTTTCGCCAGGCTCGATGCCATGGGCTCGCGCGTCAATCAGATACTCCGTGAGCGACCGGACCCGCTCCCTGTCGATCATTGCCATGGCCCAAGGGTCCGCATCCACGACGTAGCGGGTCAGCGCATACACGTTGTCGCGAAGCTCTGCGAGCCTGCCCTTCCGGCTTGTCATGCGGATGAGCTTGACGATCATTTTGCGACCTCGGCCCGGGCTGCGGCGGTCAGATTTCGCACTGCTGACAGAATGTCGGTGCGTGTTTGATCGTCGAGCTCGTCCATGCCTTCGAGGCGATGGTGAAGACCGAGAAGACTTGTCAAACATGCGAGTAGCGGCGTGTCCTCTGACGCCCTGCCGAGCAGGCGATCGCGTGCCAAGTCATGCCGGGTCTTGCCTGCGCGGGCCGCCGCCGCTTTGAGCAGCGCAGCCTCGTCAGGCTGCAGATGCACGGTGATCGAGATCCTGCTGTCGCCGCTCTTCCTTCCCTTCTTAGTCACCTTTCCCCCTTCCGAGCGAGAAGGTTCCCCGCCGAGCGACTAGGGGGCTGGTTACAGACCCCATCCTGCTTTGAATTTCATTCCCCAACACGAGCGAGCAGGACGCGAGCGGAACAGCGACAGACATGTGACGAATTGAACAGACGTCGCAATGTTCAGCCCAAGGGAATGCTTGGAACTTCTCCCGGGCGCACATAGCACGTCGGACCGGGCGGTCGGCAAGAATCCGACAACCTGTGCGGTGCGCCCCGAATCTGGGCGAATGAGCGGCCCAACCTCACCCGGGCAGCCTGACGGTTGGCGGCTCGAACTGGAGCCGATCTGCACCGAACCTTTTGCCAACTTTCGGCGGGAGGGAGATCGACGTCGTTTGTCGCACTGGCAGTATGACAGGCGGACAGGAGCCAGGAAGCACCCGCGTGTCTTATCGGCCTTCCGCTCGCCAACAGATAATTGCTGGGATGCAGGGATGAACACCGAACTCATCTGGCTGATGCATTCGGCAAACAGCACGAACATGCATCGAACAACTGCACTTACTTAAAAGACCGGAGGCCGAATAGGTAATGGGTCCGATTTGTCCCAATCGCGAGGCATAACCGATGACAGCCTGAACATTCACGTTGATCGGCGCGAATACCGAACGGTTCCGCCTGTTGGACGACGGACAGTCATGCACGGCATGTGGCAGACCGCGATGCGGTACGAAAAGGATTGGCGCCGAGCGAAGCCAAACCGGTGCACACGATCCGTTCCGACGAGTACATGCTCGCACATCACATGCATCGAGCATGGAAACGAATTTTGGACACTTTGGAGAACTCGGGAAGCTCAACCAGTTCCGCCTTTGATGGCGGCAGCATAGCTCATTCGGTGCGCCGTAAAGGAGGGCGCATGGATGACGAAGAAGACTAGGTCTGATCACAACCGGCGCATGCGGATGAGGCAGCGGCTCGCCGCACCGACCACGGGGCGCAACCGCGAGGACAGCATTGCGGGCGACGTTCGCGCGCTTGACAGCGATATCGCCCAGCAGCGTGCCCTGGGCAAGACGTGGCGCGAGATCGCGAACAACATGTATGAGGATTCGAAAAAGGCTGATGCCATCCGGACGGCCTTTGCGCGCCTGCATAACACGGAACGTAAAAGCGGCTTCCTGGCCCGCGCGAGCGATCCGGGCACGCTGGCAGCCCAAACGGGGATCGCTTCCAGTGGTCCGTCGAATAGCCGGCGCGTGGACGTGAAGGACCAAGCCAACTTCTTCGCGCCGGTCCACGACCCTGTCGACGAGGAACTGGAATCATGATCGACTGGAAACTCAAACTCCTCATCGTCGTACTGACAAATGCAGGCGGCACCGGAAAAACACACGTGACCGAGATCCTCGACTGCCTCGCGCGGTTAGCTGGCTTGTCGGTTTGCGTGGTGGATGCCGATCAGGGGTGCCGCGGCTACATCAACCGCAACGGGAAAGCGAACGCCACCGTCCTAAACTGGAACGCCGGAGAAATGCTGCAACCAGCGGAATGGTCCGCGCGTCACCTAGCCCAGGTAGACGTCGGAATTTTCGATCTCGGCGCGAATTTTCTGTCGATGGACACGCCCGCAGCCGGGTTCCTCAACGACGTTGTCGAGACCGCGCAGGACCAAAACATCCGCACCGTGTTCGCGCCGATCGACGCTCCGGACAAAGTGGGAGCACGGCTGCTGGCGGAACGCCTCTATACGCAGTTCAGCACCCTCTTCGAGGTGTTCATCGTCAAGAACGACAATCGCGGCACCGGCAACTTCGGTCCGGCTCGGCTGATCGACCCTCAGACGTTGTCCATCCCCTTCCTTGACGCTGGCTATGAATCCGTCCGGCTTCGCCAGCAGCGGCGCCTCGACGAGGTCATCGAAGCGCCAGAGGACGGTTACGCGATGGCCAGCGCGGCGATCGCTTCACGTCTGCTTGAGATCGCCAACAACCCGATCGTCGAGGATCTGTTCGGAACAGCGATGCGCAAGCCTCTCGAGGCGGCCGCGCAGGGCCGTCCGGGACCGCTTCGGTTCGTGGTGGCGACGCCCGCCGACGCCCGGGATGAAAAACTGCGCGCGAACATGGCTGTTCGAGCTGCACACACCATCCTCGCCAGATCCGCGAGTGCCGACCCGCAGGCGCTGCAGGCAGCGTTCGAAGCCGAGCGTGAAGCACTGCTTCGGTTCCAGAAGTGTTGACGGCCGCCGTCGGCTGATTTCGGCCGCGCGTAAGCACAGCCGTATCGGCCGGCAAAAGCCCCATGAACACCCGAAATTAAACCCAATGCACCATGTATTCATCGAGGAAAAAAATTATGACCGAGAAGATTGACGACGAGACAAGGATTGAAGCTGACCGGACCGCAAAAAGCGTGGTTCGGCGCGCGCCAAGATGGTTCAAGGAGGGGATTGCGGAACGCCTCTCGCCTGAGGCTCTCGCCCGCACGGCCAATGCGTGGGCCGATCGCAAGTATCACGGCGATATTCCTCTCAAGAGTCGAGACGGATATGTGCTTCGGAAGCGCGAAACCGCCACCGCCGCGACCGGGCTGCTCGCTGCGGCACATAGCCGCCTCACACCCGGCGATGTCCCTAAAAGTCGAGACGAACTCTACAGGCTGCTCGACTTTCTCATTGTTACGCCATTCGTTCCCGCAGCTAAGAAGGACGCGAAGACTGTACGTCGCATCGCACTTCAGCCGCTTACCGCGCTTGTCCAAAGTGATGCACTCGACTTGCATTGTGATGACCTCTTCTCGCTGCGCGGAGGGCACCCTGAGCTCTACAACGCCTACGTGCGTGGCGACTTCACCGCTGCAAAGAAGTTCGTAAAAAAGATTGCCGGCGGAGACGAGCGTAAGCGCGTTATCGTCATTGGTGCCCGGCAGCGCATTTTGTGGGGCTTATGGGATATACACCGCGCGAGCGCCGCCTCCCGCGACGTTTCGCGGCGGCTCGTCCCCTGGTTCCTGCGCCCCCTGGTCGGAGGCAAGACCACCGCGTCCGCGATGATTAACGCCATGCTTAGCCTAAGTAGTGCGGCAGATCGGGTCTTCACCGCCCACGATACGGCGCAGCGGCACGGCAGGGATAAGACCAACCTATCCGGACCGTCCGGCATCGTTCTTGGCCCATTAGTTTCTGCGGCATCGCCTATCGAGCACATGCTGCCCGGTCCTCAGAAGGCCGAAGTGCTATCTGTCACGGCCGACGTCCGCCAGCGCATACAATCCAAACACGACCAGTTGGAACTCATGCTGAAGGACCCTGAGCGGTCGCCCCACCAGACCATCCATGAGCATCATTTCGGTGGCTTGGACGAGCTCGCGGCGTTGTTCATGGTTAGCTACCGCTTTGCCGAGGATGAGAAGGCGATGCTTGCCGTCATCACCGGTAAGGCCGATCCGGATAGATTGTTCAACGTCGCGCCTCGCGCATGGCCGCGGGAGATCGACGACAAACTGGTTGCACGGGTGCTGCACCTTTTGGCCGCCTATCGCGAGGCCACGCTCGGTAATTGTGCAAACGGATATGATTCCGACAAGATCTGGAACAACACGCGGGCGCGCGATCGGGCTGCGGCGTTTATGACTATGTTAGCAACATCGGATGTCCTCACTTCCGGGGTGCAGCGCGCGGCAAGCATGTTCGACCTTTCTCACCAAGCTCGGAAGTAGCCGTAATTCCTCTTCCAGATCAGCGACGAAGGCGAGCAGTGCGTCCGTGCCATGAGCAAGACCGATGGCTGGTTCGCCGGATAGACAGTCGCGATCTGCGAACGCAGGGGCTCCAACTTGCGCTCGACACCGCTGGCGCGCTCGTTACGTGCGATACCCGCGAAATGAAAGGTGAAGCGCGGCCGGGTTCGATGAAGAGCGGGCCCCCCGGTAGTGTTCGCGCACCAGCTCGCGCCGGACCGGCGGCGCGAGCACATCCACGGCCTCCCCAAGAAGCAGGGTGCCATGACATCTCGAGTTGGCCGGTGAAACGCACGATTAGGGAGCTCTCCGAGCCGTCTTCGTGCCCGGATGAAATGAAGCCCGTAACTGCGGGCCCTGCGCGGTACAGCAAGGCTTGACCTCCAAACCTCGAGACCGTTCTCGAATTTCCGGCGTAATCCGTCGTTGCCTAGCCGGCACGTATGGTCCATATGTGTGGTCCACGAGGTCTTCGCAACAAGATTGGCCGGTTGTAATAAGCCATTGCTTTTGGCTAATGTTTTAATTCACCACCCCCTCCCGTAGGGGTCACCAAAAGCGCATTTTCGAGAGTTTTTGTCTCGAGCCGGCGCATATCCGCACTTTGTTAACCGCCTCCTGGTACAGAAAGGTGGTACAAAGTGAGGTTCCGTATGCCAGGTCCTTGGCCTCATCCCAGATCGGGAATGTTCTACTTTCGAAAAGCCATTCCGAAAGATCTCAGGCCGTGGTTCGAAGGTCGGCACGAGGTCAAGATATCGCTTCAAACGTCCGATCTGGAGCTTGCCCGGGCTCGGTATGCCGAGCTGGACGCCGAGTGCAGACAGAAATTAATTCTCGCAAAATCGGCTAGCAGCCACAC
>NZ_AMRV01000011.1 GCF_000342165.1 Pacificimonas flava | reverse complement strand
CGCACCACTACTCCCCTCCCTGGTCAGGGAGGGGCCGGGGGAGGGTCGCTCCCACCCCCCAAAAAAAACAATCCACCCCTACCATAATAGGACTCCCCGCCGCACACTCCCTCCATGCCGGCGCTTCCCCTTTCGAAACCGACCCGCCGCCCCGCGCACATACGCGCGGTGAGTGTCCACTTTGTCCACTTCCGAAAACCGGACCCTGTCAACTTCCGCGGCGTTCCGCCGATTTCCGCTCGCCATTTCGGACAGGTGCCGCCGGCACGCGCGGCGCGCTACACTGACCCTGAAAACGGAACCGAAAGCCGGAGGAACGGTCATGCGCGACTACACGAAATTCTACATTGGCGGCGAGTGGGTGGAGCCGGCAGCGGGCGCGAAGACACTCGACGTCATCAACCCGGCGACGGAGGAATCCGCCGGAAAAATTGCCATGGGCGGCAAGGCCGATGTCGACAAGGCGGTTGCCGCGGCGAAGCAGGCATTCGCCAGCTTCGGCCGCTCCAGCCGCGAGGATCGGCTGGAACTTCTCGGCGCCATCATGGGCGAATATCAGAAGCGGCAGGACGACATCGCCAGGGCGATCACGGAGGAAATGGGCGCCCCCTCTTGGCTCGCAACCTCGGCACAGGCCGCGATGGGCATGGCGCATTTCAACACCGCCATGGAGGTGCTGAAGCGCTATACGTTCGAGGAGCCGCGCGGCACCACGGTCATCGCCAAGGAGCCGATCGGCGTCTGCGGCTTCATCACTCCATGGAACTGGCCGATCAACCAAATGGCGTGCAAGATCGCGCCCGCGCTCGCCGTCGGCTGCACCATCGTCCTGAAACCGTCGGAGGTGGCGCCGTTCTCCGCCTATCTTCTGGCCGAGGTGCTGGACGCCGCCGGCGTGCCGAAGGGCGTCTTCAACCTCGTCAACGGCGACGGGCCGACGGTGGGCAGCGCCATCAGCTCGCACCCCGATGTCGACATGGTTAGCTTCACCGGGTCCACCCGGGCGGGCATTGCCGTGGCGCAGGACGCCGCGCCGACGGTGAAGCGCGTACACCAGGAACTCGGCGGCAAGTCGCCCAATATCCTCGTCGACGATGACGGGTTCGGGGAGGCGGTGTCGCGCGGCATCAGCGGCGTCATGATGAACTCCGGGCAAAGCTGCAATGCGCCCACCCGCATGTTCGTGCCCGCCGCGCGCATGGAGGAAGCCAAGACCGTCGCCGCCAAGACGGCGGAGGGCTGGGCGCCCGGCGATCCGAACGGCAACAGCCGCATGGGACCTGTCGTGTCCGAAACGCAGTGGGACAAGATCCAGGGCCTCATTCAGAAGGGCATCGAGGAGGGGGCCGAACTCGTGACCGGCGGCACAGGCCGGCCCGATGGCCTCGACAAGGGCTACTATGTGAAGCCGACCGTGTTTGCCAATGTCACCAACGACATGACCATCGCGCGGGAGGAGATTTTCGGCCCCGTCGTCTCCATCCTCGGCTATGACGATCTCGATATCGCCATCGAGCAGGGGAACGATACGCCCTACGGCCTCGCCGCCTATGTGCAGGCCAAGGATCTCGGCACGGCACGGGACATCGCCCGCAAGCTGCGCGCCGGACAGGTCAACATCAACGGCGCCGGCGTCGACTTCACCGCCCCCTTCGGCGGCTACAAGCAATCCGGCAACGGCCGCGAATGGGGCGACCACGCCTTCGCCGAGTTCCTGGAAACGAAAGCGATCCTCGGCTTCGAACAAAAACAGGCGGCCGAGTGAGCCATACTCCTGACACCCCACTCTCCGTCATCCCGGCGAAAGCCGGGATCCACGCCATAACAACCCAGCCGCGAAATGTCTGATTGAAGGAGAACGCAAAATCCCCGGCTACACCTACATCATGGCAAGCCGGAAACAGGGCACTCTCTACATCGGCGTCACAGCCGATCTCCCCGAGCGCACCGCCCAGCACAGGCGCGGCGAGGGCAGTGCCTTCACCCGCCGATACAAATGCCACCGCCTCGTCTGGTACGAGGAATTCGCAAGCGTCGACGACGCGATCGCCTGCGAAAAGCGCATGAAGGACTGGAAACGCGCTTGGAAGGTCGAGGCCATCGAGAAGCGGAACCCCGACTGGTTCGACCTCTCCCGCTGGCTGCACGCCTGAGCATGGGGACAGCAGCCTCAGCGTCGGGGCGAATCCCCACGGCGTGGATCCCGGCTTCCGCCGGGATGACGGTTGGGAATACTCCACCATTCAGCGTCATCCCGGCGAAAGCCGGGATCTACGCCATGGCGGCGCCGCCGGAGCCAGCGTCCATCTTTTGCCCTAAAGCGCCCCAACCTCCCGCAGCATGGCCTTGGCGATCACGAGCTGCTGAATCTGCGTCGTGCCCTCGTAGATGCGGTAGAGGCGGGCGTCGCGGAAGAAGCGTTCGGCGTCATATTCCTTCAAATAGCCAGCGCCGCCATAGATCTGCACGACTCGGTCGACCACGCGGCCGCACATTTCGCTGGCGAACATCTTGGCGCAGGCGGCCTCCATCGACACGCGCTGTCCGGTGTCCGCCTTTGCCGTGGCGTCCCTGATCATGCATTCGCTGGCATAGATTTCCGCCTTGGAGTCCGCCAGCATCGCCTGGATCAACTGAAAGCCCGAAATCGGTTCTCCGAACGCCTTGCGCTCGGTCGCATATTTCAGCCCGCTGTCGAGGGCGCGCTGGGCATAGGCGGTGGAGCAGGCGGCAATGGACAAGCGGCCATTGTCGAGGCTCTGCATCGCCACCTGAAAGCCCTTGCCCTCCTCCCCGCCAAGGAGGTTCTCCGCCGGAATGCGCGCGTCCTCCAGAATGACGTCGGCGATCTGCGCGCCCGCCTGGCCCATCTTCTCGTCGGGCTTGCCGATGGTGACACCGGGGGCATCCACCGGCACCAGAAAGGCGCTGACATGCGCGTTCTTTGGCAAGTTCTCCTTCGAGGTGCGCGCCATGACGATCACCATGTCGGCAAAGGGCGCGTTGGTGATGTAGCGCTTGGTGCCGTTCAGTACATAATGGTCGCCATCCCGAACCGCGGTCGTCGTCAGGCCCGCACTGTCGGAGCCGGAGCCAGGCTCGGTCAGTGCGAAGGCGGCGATGGTGCCGCCGGACAGTTTCGGCAGCCATTCCTGCCGCTGCGCGTCGGTCCCGCCCTTCACCAGCGCCGTCGTCACCATGCCGACATTGATCGACAGCAGCGATCGATAGGCAGGCGCCGCATAGCTGATGCGCTTCATGGTCTCGATATACTGCGAGGTCTTCATCCCGGCGCCGCCATAGGCCTCCGGCGTGGTGATGCCGAACAGCCCCATGTCGACCATCTCCTGCCGGACGTCGTCCGGGACCCGGTTCATCTCGATGGTCCGGGCTTCGGCCGGGATCAGGCGCTCTCGTACCCACCGGTCCAGCTGCTCCAGAAACGCCTCGAAACTCTCGGCGTCCATGCCCTCGTTCACCTGTCCGTTCTGGCGCGCCATGGCGGGGTCCTCTCGATCCTCTTGCATCGGTGCTGTGCGGCCAAAGTCGTAGGAGGCGGACGAGCCGCTGTCACCCTATGCGATATGGTACGACCGGCCGCGAGGAGACAGGGCGGCAGTATATTGGCGCGGCTAGTCCTTCAGATATTCGTCCAGCCAGCGGAAGATTTCGCTGTGCCATTGCAGGCTGTTGTTGGGCTTCAGCACCCAGTGATTTTCATCCGGGAAGACCAGCAGGCGGCTGTCGATGCCCTTGCGCTGCAGGGCCGTGAAGGCACCGAGACCCTGTTCGATCGGCACACGGTAATCCTTCTCGCCGTGGATGACGAGCATGGGCGTTTTCCATTCGTCGACGAAATTCACCGGGTTCCAGCGTTCGTACAGCTCCTCATTCTCGAAATAGGGCCCGCCGAAATCATGTTCGGGAAAGAACAGTTCCTCCGTCGAATAATACATGGAGCGAACATCGAAGAGCCCGTCATGGTTGACGATGCAGGCGAATTCGTCCGGCCAATTCCCCTCGATCCAGTTCATCATGTAGCCGCCGTAGGAGGCACCCGCCGCGCAGGCCTTGTCGCTGTCGAGCCACGGGAACCGGCCGCGGGCGTAGGCCAGGCCCATTTGCAAGTCCTTCAGCGGCTTGCCGCCCCAGTCGCCCTGAATGGAATCGGTGAAATCCTGAGAATAGCCGGACGAACCGTGGAAATCGACGGTGACGATGGCATAGCCTTGTCCCGCCCAAACCATCGGGTTCCAGCGCGTCGACCAGGCGTTCGACCATTGGCCCTGCGGTCCGCCATGCGACCAGAGTACCGTGGGGGCAACGGCGCCCTCCGCAAGGCCTGCCGGTTTCACGGCATAGCCGAAGACATTGTGGCCCTGCGCGCCGGAGAAGTTGAAGCGTTCCACCTCCGAAAATTCAACCCCCTCCAGCTTTTCGGCGTTGATCGCGGTCAGCCGGCGTACGTCGCTGCCGCTATTGCCGCTGAGCCAGTAGAGGTCGCCCGGCTCGGTCAGGGAGGAGCGCGAGAACAGGACCCCGTCTTCGGTATAGTCGACGACGCTCACCGCCCCCTCCGGCAGGTTCAGCAGCCGGTGGCGCGTATCGAGGTCCATCCAGTGCGCGCGGGCATTCCAGCCCTCGTGCCGCCCGATGATCATGCTTTCGGAATCCGGACCCCAGACGATGTTGTCCACCGACATCGTCCGGTTGGCCGACATGGCCCGCACCTCTCCCGATTGCAGGTCGCGCAGCATCAGCTTCGCCTGATCGGACTCGTAGCCCGGTGTCTCCATGGAAAGGTAGGCGAGATAGCGACCGTCCGGCGAAGGAACGGGATTGCGGTCATAGCCCTTCGCGTCCGCGGTCAGGTTTTCCGCCGCAGCGCTCCCGTCGGCCGGCACCGCGTAGATGTCGGTGTTTGTCGACCAAGCTTCGTCCGGCGTCGCTTCCCGCATCACGAAATAGATCGTGCGGCCATCGGGCGAAAAGGCAACGTCTTCGCCGCCGCCGAAGGGCAGGGTGGGTACGTTGCCGGTCAGGTCCGCGCTCAGCGCCACCGGATCCCCCGTCGTGCCGTTCGCACCGAGGGCGAGGGAGAAAATCTGCTGCCGGTCGCCATCCGTCCACGTGTCCCACTGGCGCACGAACAGCCGGTCGTAGACCATGCCGCTGCCCGCCGCGTCATCCGGGGTGGACACCGTCTTCCAGTAGACGACGCGGTCGTCCGTCGGCGACAGGTGAAATCCCGAAATGCCGTCCTCGATGCGCGTGATCTGCATGGGCTCACCATCCGACAGCGGTGCACGCCACACCTGCGCGTCGCCGGAACGGCCCGACAACCAATAGACGGCCGTGCCGTCGGCCGAGAAAACCGGGCTGGAGTCCGATTCGGGATCGGCCAGCCAGCGCTGCGGTGTGGCGTTCGCCCTCGACAGATCGAGTCGAAAGAGGTCGGTGCGGCCCCTATTTGCCTCGAAATCCGTTTCCCGCATCGAGAAGACGAGCGTGTTTCCGTCCGGGGAGAGGGCGCTGTCGCCGAGCCGGTTGAGACCGGCGAGGTCGTCGGCGGTGAACGGGCGAGCGGATGCCGGTGCGGCAAGCGACGTCGCGGCGAGGAACAGCGTGGCTGCGGTGGAAAGGATCTTCATGGCCGAACTGCTAGCGCGGCGTTTCGTCCATGGCAAAATTGTAGGGGCGAATTTTCGTCGATCTCCGACCAGCGTCGTCGATACCGCCGCTCCCGCGTTCCGCTCCTAGCGCCCGACCTTACGCTTCACCTCGCCGGCGACGAGATCCTTGACGATGTCGTGCAGGTTTTCATCCATCCAGCGCTGCAACATCGGCCGCATCAGTTCCGCCGCCAGTTCCTCCACGGTCAAGGTGCCAATGCGGTGGGATTGCGGCCCGGACGGTGGCGGTGCAGGTCGTGTGGGGGCGGGATCATCTTCCGCCAGTGCCTCGGCAATGGACGCCGTCGTCTGCTTGCCCTTCGCCGATGCGCTGTCCCCGTCGCCGATAATGGCGCGGATCGACGCAAGGATCTCGTTCATCGACTGTTTCGGCTGATCCGGCTTCTCGGACATGGTGTCTGTCGCTCTCTAACCCTCGGCGATCTCGTCGACGCTGGGCGGCGCCGGCGTCGGATCGGGGATCGGCGGCTGCACGATATCGGGCCGCGCCGGCACCTTCACGTCGGTGCGCAGCGGCTGTGCCTCGAACTCGGCATCCCAGTCGAACCAGTGATCGTCCGCCCGGTCGAGATATTCTTCGGAATTATAGAGTTCAACGGGCACGCTCAGATCGCTCGCCTCCGCACGGCCAAGGGCCGCGAGAAGCGCGAAGCCGGCCACATAGGAATTGCGCTCGGCGCGGACGAGCTGGACCTGCGCGTTGAGCAATTCCTGCTCTGCATTCAGTACGTCGAGAATATTTCGCGTGCCGACCGTCAGCTCCGCGCGCGTCCCCTCGAGGGCGAGGGTATTCGAATCGACCGCGATGCTCGAGGCCTGAATCGTCGCCCGCGCAGCCCGAAGGTTTTCGAACGCCGTACGCACCCGCTCGATCACCTGTCGTTCAGCGTTCAGCGCATCCTCCCGCAATTGGTCGGCACGGGCCATCTGGCTGCGAATCTGGCTGCCAACCTGTCCGCGCTGATAGAGCGGGACCGTGACGGTCGCGCCGATGTTCTGCGTAAAGTCGACGCCGCCGGCGCGCAGGCCGCCACCGCCGGCGACGACGCCGCGAAAGTTCGTATAGCCGACCGCGAATGTCGCATCGACACTGGGCAGCCGTGCGGCGCGCGCCGATTTGGCCCGGTAACGCTGCGCATCTTCCTGCAGCCTTGCAG
The DNA here is from genome assembly GCF_000342165.1 of Pacificimonas flava. Taxonomy (GTDB): domain Bacteria; phylum Pseudomonadota; class Alphaproteobacteria; order Sphingomonadales; family Sphingomonadaceae; genus Pacificimonas; species Pacificimonas flava. The sequence goes on along the minus strand of NZ_AMRV01000011.1, from coordinate 75,489 downwards.
AAATGATGAACGGGTTCTGCTCAAGCGCCGTATCGACCGCTTCCTCCGGCGAGTCCGGCAGCGGCGGCAGCGGCGGGGGCGGCTGCAGGTCGTCTGGCGCATGCCCGACGACACGCGCATAGGCGTTCTTGCTCGCCTCCAGATTGGCGAGCGCCGCGATGTTCTGACTACGCGCAAGCGCTAGGCGCGCTTCCGATTGGGCGACGTCGGTGCGCGTTACGTCGCCGACCTCGAACCGGTCCTGAGAGGCTTGCAATTGCCTTTCCAGCACCCGCACGTTGTTCTCGGTCAGTTCGACTTCCGACTGATCGCGTAGCACGTCCATATAGACGGTGACGGTGTCGAGCATGACCTGGTTTTCCGTGCCGCGCATCTGCTCGCGTCCGGCGAGAACGCCGCGGTCCGCAGCCTTCAGATCGTTGCGAATCTGGCCGCCACGGTAGACGGGCTGACGCAGCTCGATACCGACGTTCACCAACCGGCTCTGATCGTCGAATCTGCCGGGGTTGGAGGTCTGCTGGTCGATCACGCCCTGGCCGCTTACCGTCGGGCGGGTGGCGGATCGCGCCTGTATCAGCGTCTCGTCCGTGATCCGCTGACCGGCCCGGGCACTCGTCAGGTCGGGATTGGAGGAATAGGCGGACGCAAAGGCATCCTGCAGCGTTTCCGCCGAGGCGGGGGAAATGGCAGCCGTCGCGGCCAGACCGCCGGCGATGGCGATCCGCGAACAGAAATACCGCATCAGAACGTGAATTCCCGCCTCGGAGCGAAGCCGGGGAGCGCGGGCACATAGGCGTCGGCAAAAAACGTCCACCCGACACGATGCCCGAAGACGCGGCCGATGCCGGCACGCGGCGCGCCCTCATCCATGGTGACGGCGGCGATGCGGCCGCCTTCCGCCACCTGCGCGACGATATCGGCGGGGATCTGTTGGACGAACCCCTCGAACAGGATCATGTCATAGGGTGCGCCGTCCGCATGACCGGCCGTCAAGTCTCCGGTGACGAACTGAATTTTGTAATCGGCCGCAGCCGCCGCTGGCGCAACATCCTCGCTGTCGAGGGAGACCACATTCGCGCCCAGCATCGCCAGCAGCGCCGCGCTATAACCGGTGCCGCCCCCGATGACGAGCGTCCGCTCGCCCTCCCGGATATTGGCGCGGTCCAGCAGCCGGCCCAGTGTCAGCGGCTCCAGCAGGAACCGCCCGGGCGCGATCTCGATATCTTCATCATAATAGGCGAAGGGGCGAAACTCGGTGGGGACGAACGCTTCGCGGGGAACGGTTCGAAAGGCCGAGACCACGCGGTCCTCGGTTACGGTGTTGGGACGAAGCTGGCCATCGACCATCGCTCTCCGCATCTTCGCAAAATCAGGTTCGGTCACGGCGTTCGGTATCCTCAACATACGGATCAGTGTTCGAGCGGTTCAACATACGGGTGAGTTATACACCTAATACAGCGCGCCGCAAGTGCCCGGAGCGGCGTCTCGCGCATCGTGTAGGGCCTACAGTTGCCTTCGCCAAGCCGCGCTGTTAGAGCCGCGCTCCTTCCGAGGGGGCGATACTGCCGCCTCAAGCTGTCGAGGCCCGATGGCGGAGTGGTTACGCAGAGGACTGCAAATCCTTGTACGCCGGTTCGATTCCGGCTCGGGCCTCCAGAATTTCGGCACTTTCGCCTGCGGTGCCCTACGTTCCGTCGCTCGCCGTTTCCCGAACGGACGCAGTGGTTTTCCACGGTTCCTCACGCATCCCGATGGCGCGTCCGAATCGCCGCACGCGCCGACAGACGGCGGCGTCGCAGATCGAGATGTCGTCGCGCTGCATGATGGCACGAAGCTGGAATTCGTGGACGATCATGCCCAGAAACATTTCCGCGAGTTCGACCGGGTTGTCCCCGGCCGGTATGGCGCCCTCGCCCTGCCAGGCTGAAAAGAGGGCGGCGAGCCGTTGCTTGGTCGGTTCCGCCAGAGCCGTGTCGAGCCGCTCGCCCCACGCCTTGTCCTTCAGGCTGAGGCCGATGCAGATGCGCATCATGGCCAGGGTCTCCGGACGCATGAACTTCTCATGCATGCTGAGGCCGATGCGCATCAAGGTTTCGTGCGGCGTCAAATCCTCGGAGGCGATGCGCTCGATCGTCCGAAGACCGTTGCTCGGATCGTCGGCCAGAACGGCCAGGAGAACGCCCTCCTTGTTGCCGAACATTTTGTAGAGCGTGGCAAGGGAACCGCCCGAGACCTCTATGATCTGCGCGAGGCTGGTCGATTCGTAACCCTGGCGAACGAAGAGTCGCTTTGCCGCGTCAGTAATCGCTTGACGTCTGGCGTTGAGGCGCTCGTGCTGACCCGTCATAAAACACGTTCCGAAACCTGATTTTGCATCTTGTATTGCCGTGTAATCGAAATTACACATGCTGCAACTGCGAATATGAAGAAGTGGCTGAACCCCCGATGAGCGTTCGAACGAAATTCTTTCCCGCGGCGCTCGCCATCTTGGCGTCGGCTTGTGGTGGCGAACAGGAGCAGGCTGCGCCGCCGCCGCCAGTCGTGGGCACCATTGTCGTGGAAACGACGAGTGTGCCGAATATCATCGAGCTTCCCGGCCGCGTCGAATCGCTTCGGACGGCGGATGTTCGGGCACGCGTTACCGGTATCGTCGAGCGTGTCGCCTATGAAGAAGGGTCGAACGTGGCGGCGGACCAGGTTCTGTTCACAATCGACCCCCGCGAAATGCGGGCAGCCTATCAGCAGGCGCAGGCGACGCTGCAACGCGCCGAGGCGTCGGCAGCCAATGCTCAGCAGGTGGTCGAGCGCTATAGCGGCCTCGTCGACCAGCAGGCGATCAGCCGGCAGGAATATGACGCGGCCATCGCGGAGCAGCGGGCAGCGCAGGCCAGCGTTGCCGAGGCCCGCGCCGCTGCGGAGGCGGCTCGCCTGAACCTCAGCTACACGACGGTGAATGCGCCGATCGCCGGTCGGGCGGGCCGGGCGCAGGTGCGCGAAGGCGCGCTCGTCAGCCAGACCGAGGCGACGCTGATGACGCGTGTGGAGCAGCTTGACCCCGTCTACATCAACTTTTCCCAGTCGACCTCCGGCCTGCTGCAGATACGGCGGGATATCGAACAGGGCCGCTTGAATATCGAGCGGCCGGACCAGGCGACGGTTCAGATCTTCTACGAGGACGGAACGCCATACGGAATCAGCGGCCGGCTCGACTTCCTCGACCTGACCGTGGCGGAGGATACCGGCACGGTCTCCTTGCGTGCGGAGGTTCCAAATCCGGAGCGCGCGCTGTTGCCCGGGCAGTTCGTGCGCGCCCGCATCATCGCCGGGGAACGCGAGGGCGGGATCGAAATTCCGCAACGCGCCGTTCAGGTTGCGGAGGACAGCGCCAGCGTCTTCGTCGTGGGTGAGAACAATATCGTGGCTGCGCGCCTCGTTGAGCTCGGCCCGCTCGATGGCGAAAAGTGGATCATCGAGTCCGGGTTGGAAGCGGGCGATCGAGTCATCGTCGACGGCCTGCAAAAGGTTCAGCCAGGTGCGCCCGTGCAACTCAAGGGACAGCAGGGGGCTGGGCAGGCCGCACCGGGCGGTGAAAATTCCGGCACGGCCGCGGCTCCGGCAGGCGCGGCATCGGCGGGCAAAGCACCGACGACCGAAACGAGCCGGCCGGCGGAATAGACCATGGCACGCTATTTCATCGACAGGCCCGTCTTCGCCTGGGTGCTGGCGCTCGGCATCATGCTCGCCGGCCTGATTGCGCTGCGCGGCCTTCCCATTGAACAATATCCTCAGGTGGCGCCGCCCTCCCTGACCATCACCGTGACCTACCCCGGCGCCGACGCGACGACGCTGGAGGAGAATGTCACGCAGGTCATCGAGCAGCAGCTGAACGGCGTCGACGGCTTCCTCTACATGGCCTCGACCAGCCGCTCGAACGGCACGGCCGAGATCACCCTGACATTCGAGGCCGGGACCGACATCGATATCGCCCAAACCGAGGTGCAGAACCGGCTGAGCACGGTCGAGGCGCGCCTGCCGGAGCAGGTGCGGCGACAGGGTATCACCGTTCGCCAGACCTCCGCCGGCTTCCTGATGATCGTCGCGCTGACGTCGAAGAGCGGCGACACCAGCACGCTGGAGCTGAGCAATTACGCGGCCAATCAGGTGGTGGACGAGCTGCGCCGCGTGCAGGGCGTCGGCGACGTCATTCTGTTCGGGTCGGAATATGCCATGCGGATCTGGCTCGACCCCGAGAAACTTGCATCCTACAGCCTTTCGCCATCTGCGGTTCTCGCTGCGGTGCAGGAGCAGAACAGCCAGACCGCCGGCGGTTCGCTGGGCGCGCTTCCAAACGGCGATACGGCGCAGGTGAATGCCACGATCATCACCGAGGGCCGTTTCTCAACCGCGGAGGAATTCGAGCAGATCATCCTGCGCGCAAATCCGGATGGCTCGACCGTTCGGCTGGCCGATGTGGCGCGCGTGGAACTCGGCGCGCAGACCTACAATCAGACGACGGCGCTGAACGGCCAGCCCATGGCGGGCATCGCCGTGCAGCTCGCGACCGGCGCCAACGCCATTGCGACGGCGACCGGCGTGCGCGAGCGCATGGAAGAGCTGGAAGGCGGCTTTCCGCCCGACATCGCCTGGCAGGTGCCGTTCGACACCACGCCCTTCGTCACCTCATCCGTCGAGGAGGTGGTGAAGACCCTCGTCGAGGCCATGGCCCTCGTCTTCCTGGTCATGTTCCTGTTCCTGCAAAGCTGGCGCGCGACGATCATCCCGACGCTCGTCGTGCCCATCGCACTCGCGGGCGCTTGCCTCGGCCTTTGGGTCTTCGGCTTTTCCATCAACGTGCTGTCGCTGTTCGGCATGGTGCTGGCGATCGGTATCCTTGTCGACGACGCCATCGTCGTCATCGAAAATGTCGAACGCATCATGGACGAGGAGGGGCTGCCGCCGCTCGAGGCGACGCGAAAGGCGATGGATCAGATCACCGGCGCTATTGTCGGCATCACGCTGGTGCTGGCCGCGGTGTTCCTGCCCATGGCCTTCTTCCCCGGTTCGACGGGCGGCATCTATCGCCAATTCTCCGTCACGCTGGCGATTTCCATCCTGTTTTCCGCGCTGATGGCGCTGACGCTGACCCCGGCGCTGTGCGCGACGCTGCTGAAGCCGCATTCCGGCGAGCGGGGAGGGCGGTTCTTCGGCAAGTTCTTTGCCAAGTTCAACGGCTGGTTCGGACGTTCGACCGAACGCTATCAGCACGCCACCCGGCGCATCCTGACGACGCCGATGCGCTGGCTTGCCATATTCCTGGCGCTGGTGATCGCCACGGTCTTCCTGTTCCTGCGTCTGCCGGGCGGCTTCCTGCCGACCGAAGATCAGGGCTATGCGATTACGGCCATCCAGGCGCCGCCGGGCGCGACGCGCGGGCGCCTTAACGAGGCGCTGGATCCGATCAGCGAATTCTGGTTCGAGAACGAGGCGGTCGAAGACACGGTGGTCATCCGCGGCTTCAGCTTTTTCGGCCAGGGCCAGAACATGGCGCTGATCTTCACCAACATGAAACCGTGGGAAGAGCGCACGACGGATGAAACCTCGGCCGAAAGCCTGATCCAGCAGGCGAACATTGTCTTTTCGCAGATCGAGGGCGCGATGGCGTTCGTCATCAACCCGCCGCCCATCCAGCAGCTCGGCAATGCCAGCGGCTTTACCTTCAAGCTGGAGGATCGCGGCAGCGTCGGTCGAGAGGCGCTGAATGCGGCGCAGGGGCAGCTCCTCGGCGCGGCGATGCAAAGCTCCGTGCTGGCCGGCGTGCGTCCCGAAACGCAGCCGAACAGTCCCGAGCTGCGCGTGGAGATCGACCGTCTGCGGGCAACGTCCCTCGGCCTGTCCATCGCCGACGTCAACGCGGCCCTGTCGATCAATTTCGGTTCTGCCTACGTCAACGACTTCACGCGGGAAGGGCGCGTCCTGCAGGTGCTGGTCCAGGCAGAGGCCGCAAGCCGGCTGGAGCCCGAGGACGTGCTCGACATCCGCATTCCGAACCGCAACGGCGAACTCGTTCCCTTCAGCGCCTTCAGTTCCGTCGAATGGACGGCCGGTCCGCCGCAATTGCAGCGCTATAACGGCTATCCGGCACTGACGATTTCGGGAACGCCGGCGCCGGGCGTCTCCTCAGGCGAAGCCCTGCTGGAGATGGAGCGGCTCGCCGCGGACCTTCCGGAGGGCATCGGCTATGAGTGGACCGGCACGTCTTATGAGGAAAAGCAGGCCGGCGGACAGGTCGGCGCGCTTCTCGGCCTATCGGTGATCGTCGTGTTCCTGCTGCTGGCGGCGCTGTACGAAAGCTGGGCGATTCCAGTATCAGTACTGCTGATCGTTCCCATGGGCGTGCTCGGCGCGGTAATCTTCTCAATGATCCGCGGCCTCAGCGCGGACGTCTACTTCAACGTCGGTCTGATCACGATCATCGGCCTTGCCGCCAAGAACGCGATCCTGATCGTCGAATTCGCCATTGAGGCGGAGGAGGCGGGGCAGAAACCGTTCGATGCGGTGCTGGAGGCGGCGCGCCTGCGCCTGCGTCCCATCATCATGACGTCGCTCGCCTTCATTCTGGGCATGGTGCCGCTGGTGCTGGCTTCCGGCGCGGGCGCGGCCAGCCGGATCGCGGTGGGCAGCGGCGTGATGGGCGGCATGATCGCCGCGACCGCGCTCGGCATTTTCTTCATTCCCGCCCTGTACCTCGTCGTCCGGCGCCATCTCAGCCGGCAGCGGCCGCATGCGGCCGGAACGCTGGAGGCCAAAGAGGAATCCGCCGGAGCGGCGCAGACCGAGGGCACGTCCGGAGCAACCCATGACGCCTAGTCGTTTCCTTCCCCTGCTGCTTCTGTCGACGGCGGCGTGCGTCAACCTGGCACCGCCGCACGCGCGCCCGGAGCTTCCGACCGCGCCGGCCTACGATGCGGAATATCGCCCGGCGGGAGCGGCGCGCGCGACCGATGTCGCCTGGCGCGATTTCTTCGGCGATCCGCGTCTGCGCGCGCTTATCGACACGGCGCTCGTCAACAATCGCGACCTCGTTGTGGCGACGGCGCGTATCGAGGAAGCGCGCGGCCAGTTCCGCATCCAGCGCAGCGCACGCTTTCCGGAAGTGGGTGTCAATGGCAGCGTGACGCGCAGCCGCACGCCGCTGAATGCCAACCCCGCCTTTGCCGTCGGATCCGGGCAAACCGGCGATGAGGACGTGGACGGCGAGGACGGCAATCAGGATGCGGACCTGCCCTCCTCGATCACGCTGACGAACTATCAGGTGGCGCTTGGTGTTACGGCCTATGAACTCGATTTCTGGGGCCGTGTTCGGAACCTCAGCGATGCAGCGCTCGCCACATATCTTTCCACCGTCTCCGCGCAGCGCGCCTTTCGACTGTCGCTGATCGCGGATGTGGCTTCCAACTATTTTATCATGTTGGAAAATGCGGAACGGATCGACATCGCCGAGAGCACGCTCGAAAGTCGGCTCGAGGAACTGGAGATCGCCGAGCAGCGTCTGAACGCGGGTGTGACGTCGGCTCTCGACTTTCGCCAGGCCCAATCCCTGTTGACGCAGGCGGAGACGGAATTGGCGTCGCTTCGGCTGGCGCAGGCGGAAACCCGGAATGCGCTGTCCGTCCTGATCGGCGGACCGGTGCGGGGCACCCTGCCGGAGGGGCGAACTCTCGAAGAACAGGATCTCATCCGGAATCTGCAGGCCGGCCTGCCCTCGGAATTGCTGTTGAACCGACCCGATATCATCGGCGCGGAGTATGATCTTCTTGCCGCCCGGGCGAATGTCGGCGCTGCGCGAGCGGCATTTTTTCCGACCATCAGCCTGACCGGCTCCATCGGCTTCTCCTCGATTGCGCTTGACGAGTTGGTCGGGGAGGACGGGCTAAGCTGGTCATTCGGTCCCAGCATCGACCTGCCGATCTTCGATTGGGGACGGCGCGAGGGCAATCTGGATGTGGCGCGCGCAAGAGAGGTGATTCAGGTCGCCAATTACGAGCGCACGGTGCAAACGGCCTTTCAGGAAGTGTCCGACTCACTTGCCCGCCGCCGCTGGCTTGCCGAACAGGTGGAGGCGCAGGACCGTAACGTCGAAGCGCTCAGCGCGATCGCGCGGCTGGCACGCCTGCGCTATAATGAGGGCGTCGCGCAGTATCTGGAAGTTCTGGACGCGGAACGCCAGTTGTTCGCCGCCCGTCAGAATCGCATCACGCTGGAGCGGCAATTGGCGGAATCCTATGTCGGCCTCTACATCGCTCTTGGCGGCGGCACGGAGGCTGCGGCCGCCAATGTCGCGCCGCCGGAACAGGATCCAGACGCAGTTCCCGCACCGGCGGACCGGGCCGAGGGCTAGATCCGCCCGTTTCCGCCGGACGAGTCTTCCCTATTCGTAGGGTCGTTCGTCCCACCAGGGAAAGAAATCTGGCATGCCGTCCGATACCTTTACCGGATAGTCGGGCTTGCGCTTCTCCAGAAAGCTCACCACGCCCTCCTTCGCATCGCCGGTCCGGCCGCGCGAGTAGATGGCGCGGCTGTCCACCTTGTGCGCTTCCATCGGGTGATCTGCGCCCAGCATGCGCCACATCATCTGCCGCGTCAGCGCGACCGAGACCGGGGCGGTGTTGTCGGCGATCTCCCGGGCAATCTCCTTTGCGCGCGGCAGCAATTCGTCGGGTGGCAGCACTTCGCTGACCAACCCGCCGGCCAGCGCCTCCTGCGCGTCGAAAACCCTGCCGGAATAGCACCATTCCAGTGCCTTGGAGATGCCGACGATCCGCGGCAGGAACCAGGAGGAGGCCGCTTCCGGCGTAATGCCTCGGCGCGCGAAGACGAAACCGAAGCGCGCGGTCTCGCTGGCAATGCGGATGTCCATCGGCAGCTGCATGGTGACGCCGATGCCGACGGCCGCGCCGTTGACGGCGCAGATGACGGGCTTCTTCATTTCAAAGATTCGCAGCGCCACGCGCCCGCCGCCGTCACGAACCGCGTCATGGGAATAGTCGATGCTGCCGTCGGTCCCGACGGCGGACCCCTTGCGGTCCGGCCGGTCGCTGCGCGCATCGTAATCGAACGTCTTCGCACCCGCCGACAGGTCGGCGCCGGCGCAGAAGGCCCGCTCGCCAGAGCCGGTGACGATTACCGCGCGCACATCATCCTGGGCATCGGCGCGGTCGAAGGCGTCGATCATCTGGAACATCATCTCGCCGGTAAAGGCGTTCATCTTGTCCGGCCGATACAGCGTCAGAACGGCAATGCCGTCCTCCACCTCGTAGCGGATCTGATCATAATCGATGATGGCTCTCCCCGAACATTGTGGCGCTTGCCGTCACTCTTCGCGCGGTGAGCGCCGGACGGGAACGGGCAGATTGCACAGGTCGATGGCGCCGTGGCTGTAGTTGAACCAGCCGTCGCGAGCGCGGTTCGCCCGCGCGTCCGCCCACGCGGCGAGGGTATGACCCGACATCTCCATAAGCTCGATATCCTCGCGCTCCGTCGCCGGTACGTCCGCCGCAACGCGGATATTCGCAATGCGCGGCTTGGCGGCGCCCTCTCGGTAGAAGCCGAGCGCCTCCGTTCCGCGCGGCAGAGAGGTCAGATACTCCATGCCGGACAGCACCTGACCCGCGAGCGTAATGTTGCGGTCGAGATGGCGGGGCGCCTGGCCGATGACGACGTAGAGTTCGCTGCCGTCGGCCCCGTCCGGATCGTCGCCGCGTCCGACGCCCAGAGCGCCGTAGCAGTGCGCAAGCCACGTTCTGTTGCCATCCTGCGCCGCCGGGAACCCGTTCAGGAATCCCACCTGCGGCGCATAGGCATCGCTGAAGGGGATCGGCGATAGCATCCCCGCCTCCCCGCGCGGTGCCTCGAACTCACCCGGCACGGCACCCTCCGCGGCGCCGCGCGGTGCATTGGCGGCGCCGCTCCATTGAACGACATAGTTTTCCTGAACCCTGTCGATGCTGCCGTTCGCGAAATGGCCGGCGCGAACCAAACGCTTTATGTTTTCCGAATTCTGCCGACCGATCCCCTTCGACAGGCGGATGACGACGCGCCCGCCCTCGATCTCGTCCATCCCGGCCATGTCCATGTAGAGCGTCCATTCCGGGTCCGGCTGAATCCAGCGCGTGTCCGGATCGTCCAGAACCGCGGCGGTGCCGGGCGGTATCCCGGTGTCCGCGGCCGGCGCCTGAGCGGCCGCAAGTAGCAGCAGGGCAGGGGAGATGATGGGCATAGGGTGTTCTGTCTCCTTCGGCTTTACATGCGCGATCCGCAGCCTACTCTTGGCCGACAGGGATTGGGAGGCCGCATGCTGAATGTCGCGATCGTCGGATCCGGACCCGCCGGCTATTACACAGCAGAGGCGCTGCAGAAGAGTTTCGGCGCCGATGCGCGCATCGACATCATCGACCGGTTGCCAACCCCCTTCGGCCTGATCCGGTCTGGCGTGGCACCTGATCATCAGTCGCTGAAGGCGGTTTCGAGGCGCTACGAGAAGACGGCCCTGTCGGACGAGGTTCGCTTCGTCGGCAACCTGCCCGTGGGGGAGGGCGGCATTTCCATTGCCGAACTGTCGTCGCTCTACGATGCGGTGGTCCTGGCGACCGGTGCGCCGCACGACCGCTCGCTTGGCTTGCCGGGCGAGAATTTGCGGGGCGTACTCGGTTCGGCCGAATTCGTGGGCTGGTATAACGGCCATCCCGACTTCGTCGCCGTTGATCCGCCACTGGACCAGGCCACGGCGATCATCATCGGCAATGGCAATGTGGCGATCGACTGCGCGCGCATCCTCGCAAAGACGCCAGACGAACTTTCATCCTCCGACATCGCGGCGCATGCCGCCGAACGGCTTGCGACCAGCCGTATCCGGCATATCCATATTCTTGGTCGGCGCGGACCCCACCAAGTCAGTTTCACACCGAAGGAACTGGGAGAAATGGGGCAACTTGCCAGAGCCGCCGCCATCGCCGATCCGGCCCATTTCCCGCCACTGGAAGCGGACGAGGACCTTGAGCCCGGGACGCGAAAGGTTGTTGGCTTTCTGCGCGACTTTGCCGGCAGTCGCATTCCGAAGGATGTCACCGTCAGTTTCGATTTCTTTCAGCGCCCGGTGCGGGTCGAAGGTAGCGGCCGGGTCGAGCGTGTTGAACTGGAGCGGACCGAACTCGGGACCGATGGACGCGCGGTGGGAACGGGCGAACTGACCACGCTCGACTGCGGACTTGTCATCAGTGCTATCGGCTACCGCACGAGTCCCATCGCCGGTGTTCCGTTCGATGAGGGGCGCGGCGTGTTCGAGAACCGCGACGGCCGCATATCGCCCGGCCTCTACTGCGTTGGCTGGGCACGCCGCGGTCCGACCGGCACCATCGGTACGAACAAGCCCGACGGATATCATGTGGCCGAACTGCTGCAGGCCGACCTGCAGGGGGCCGGCGGCAAGGCGGGGCGCGCGGGCCTCGATGCGCTGATCGAAGCGCGCGGTCTCGACATCGTCCGTTTCTCGGAATGGCAGAACATAGACGCGGCCGAAATCGCCCGCGCGCGCATCGGCTCGCCCCGCGAAAAGTTCGTACAGGTCGAGGAGATGCTGGACGCAGCGAAGAGCTAGGCGGCAGCCGTCACAGAAATTAGCATCACCGCGCCCAGACTGCGCTTGCCCCCGCCCGGACCGGCCGCTATATGCGCCGCTCGCTGGAGCGTCGGAGAGTAGCTCAGCCTGGTAGAGCACTGTCTTCGGGAGGCAGGGGCCGGAGGTTCGAATCCTCTCTCTCCGACCATTTCTTTCGCTGGGGGAACCTGCCGGCATGTACCGCCTGTTCATTCTTGCGAAGTGCGACCTGGGCCATGCCGAGACCGTTGGCGAAGCCGTTGCCGAACTCGATGAGGTGAGCGAGGTCTATTCCGTCACCGGCGATCACGATCTTCTCATCAAGGTGACGTTCGAGGATCTGCAGTCCATCAGCGACTTCGTGCAGGATAAGCTGCATCGCGTGGCGCATCTGCGGGAAACCCAGACCATGATGAGTTTCCGCGTTTACGGATCGGACATCGGCGATTTCGTCAACTGACGACGCCGCGGCGCCGCTTGCGCTGATCACCGGCGGTGCACGGGGCATCGGCCGCGGCATCGTACACTATCTCTCGCAGCATGGTTGGCAGGTCATCGCCGCCGATAAGGATGCAGACGCACTCCAGGGACTTGCGCAGGACTCGTTTCCGACACGGGTGGACACGATTCTCCTCGACGTTTCCGACGAAAAGGAGGTCGGCCGTGTATTCGAATCCATTGCAAAGGAGCAGGCGGCCGGGCGCGGACTGAAGCTGCTCGTCAACAATGCCGGCCTTGCGGATCCGGTTTGCGGCCCGCTCGAGGAATTGTCGCTAAGCGACTGGCAGCGTTGGCAGGACAGCCATCTGACGGGGGCATTCCTGATGACCCGCGCGGCGCTGCCGCTCCTGCGCCGGGCAAAGGGCTCCATCGTCAACATGGCCTCCACCCGCGCCATCATGTCGGAGCCGCATACGGAAAGCTACGCCGCGGCCAAGGGCGCGCTCGTTGCCTTCACCCATGCGCTTGCCATCAGCTACGGGCCGGAGGTACGCGCCAACGCCGTGTTGCCCGGCTGGATCGAGACCGGCTCGCGCGACGAGCTTGGCCGGGCCGATCATGAGCAGCATCCTGCCGGGCGCGTCGGCGCGCCGGAGGACATCGCCCGCGCGGTGCACTATCTCGCGACCGCTGGCTTCGTCACAGGACAGACGCTGATCGCCGACGGCGGCATGACACGCAAGATGATCTACGTCGAATAGGGTTCAGGTCACCGCGTTGCGGTTGGCATATTCCGGAGCGCGCCAGCTTTCTGCTTGCAGGATTTCTGCCAGAATGTCCGCGGCGGCGTCCATATCCTCCATCTTTTGATAAAGCGGCGTGAAGCCGAAGCGCAGCGCCTCGGGCGCGCGGAAATCGCCCACCACGCCGCGCGCGATCAGCGCCTGCATGATCTCGTAGGCGTTTTCCGTCGCGAAGCTGACATGGCTGCCCCGCCCAGCAGAATCTCGCGGCGATATCAGCGTCAGGCCTGGACAGGTCGCCTCCACCCGCTCGACGAAACGCTGCGACAGCGCCTGGGAGGCCGTCCATAAATCTGTCATATCGACGTCCGCGAACAGCAAAGCTCCGGCCTCCAGTGCGGACAGGCTTAGGATAGGCGGTGTTCCGGCGCGCCAGCGGCGGATGCCGGGCGCTGGGCGGTAATCGTCGTCGAAGGCGAACGGCGCCTCGTGGCCCAGCCAGCCGGAGAGCGGGGAAATGAGCGTGTTCCGGTGACGTTCCGCGACATACAGAAAGGCTGGGGCGCCGGGGCCGCCGTTCAGATATTTATACCCGCAGCCCACCGCGAAATCGGCGCCCACGCCGCGCAGGTCCACCGGCACGGCGCCCGCCGAATGGCTGAGATCCCAGAGCGCCAATGCGCCGGCTGCGTGCGCTGCCTTGGTGAGGGCACGCATATCGAACATTTCGGCCGTCTTGTAATGGACATGCGTCAGCATCAGGAGGGCGGTATCTTCGTCCAGCGCCTCCGCGACGCGTCCCCTCTCCACCAGGCGCAGTTCGACCTCCGGCCGCAAACGCCGCAGCCCCTCGATCATGTAGAGATCGGTTGGGAAATTGCCGGGCTCGCTGACGATGACATGTCGGTCCGGCCGGGCGATCAGTGCGGCGGCCGCCAATTTGAAGATGTTCACCGAAACGCTGTCGGCGACGACCACTTCATCGGGACCGGCGCCGATCAAGGGTGCGATCAGGTCGCCGATGCGCTCCGGGGCGTTCATCCAGCCATGCGTATTCCAGCTGGCGATAAGGCTGTCGCCCCATTCCTCGTCCACCGTTCGGCGCAGACGCTCGGCCGCTGCCAGCGGGAGGGGGCCGAGGCTGTTCCCGTCCATGTAAATGCCTTTCGGCAGGTGGAAGCGGTCGCGAAATGCGCCGGGCGTCACAGCTTCGTTCTCAATGTCAGCAGTTCCGGAAAGAACGTCTTGGCGACCACGCTTTCCAGATAGGGAACGCCGGGGGTGCCGCCGGTACCCGTCTTGTAGCCGATGACCCGCTCCACCGTCTTCAGATGCCCAAAGCGCCAGAGCTGAAAATGATATTGCAGATCCACGAGTTTCTCCGCGAGTTCATACAGGTCCCACCGGTCCTTGGGATTGCGGTATACCTCCATCCAGGCGGCCTCGACCGCGTCCGATGCTTCATAGGGCTTGGTGAAATCGCGCTCCAAATGGCTGTCCGGAATGGAAATTCCGCGCCGATCCAACACACGGAGTGCCTCGTCGTACAGGCTGGGCAATTTCTCGGCCTCCCGGAGCCGGGCATAGTCCGTATCGCGCCCCTCGTGCACGGCGGTCATCTTCGGGTTCTTATTGCCGAGAATATATTCGATCAGTCGGTACTGCGCCGATTGGAAACCGGATGACGTACCAAGGTGCGGTCGCACCGCGCTGTAATCGGCCGGCGTCATGGTGGAGAGCACTTCCCAGCTCTGGATCAGCTGCGCCTGCACCCGGCTGACGCGCGACATCATCTTGAACGCGGGGTCGAGATCGTCGGCCTTCAGCGCCTCTCGCGCGCCCTCCAACTCGTGGAGGCATAGCTTCATCCACAATTCGGAGGCTTGGTGGATGACGATGAACAGCAGCTCGTCATGCGCACCGGAGCGTGGCTCCTGCGCATCCAGAATGCGGTCGAGGCGAAGATAATCGCCATAGGTCATGTCGCTCATGACCGGCTGCAATAACGGGATGCACCGCGAAGGGACAGCCCGGCGCGCGCCCTCACACGCGCTTGAACAGATGCGTCGGCAGATTATCGCGGGGCTTCGGCATCGGTACCATCTGCCATTCGGGCTCGTAACCCTGGGGATAGGCGATCATGCGCGCGCCAGTCAGTTCGAACAGGAACGTCTTCGCCTGCATGTACGCAAAGTGCAGGCCCAGGCACATGTGCGCGCCGCCGCCAAAGGGGACATAGGCATGTTTGTGCCGCGCCTTTTCCGCTTCCCGCGTGAAGCGGGACGGATCGTACGCATCCGGTCGCTCCCAGATTTCGGCCGACCTGTGCACCAGCATGGGATTGATGCTGATATGCGTGCCGGCGGGTATACGGTAATTCCCGTAGGTGAAGTCGGCGAGCGCGCGGCGCGGGATGAAGGGCACGGGCGGGCGCAGGCGCATCGCCTCCTTGAATGCCATTTCCGCAAGCTCGAAATCGCCCAGACGGGTATAGGGAATGTCGCGCCCGAAATCCGCCCGCAGCGCATCGCTCTCCTCCCGCACTTTCCGCTGCCATTCCGGATGAGTGCCAAGATAATAGACTGTCGAGCTTAATGAGGATGTCAGCGTGTCATGCGCCGCCATCATCAGGAAGTTCATATGATCGATGACGTCCTGATCGCTGAGCGGCTGGCCGTCCTCGTGCCGGGCATTCACGACTTGCGTAAAGATGTCGTCGGCGTCGGAGCCGCGCCGCTTGGGGATTTCGGCGCCGAAGAAGCGCATCATATATTCGCGTCCACGCACGCCGCGCCGCATCTGCGTGAAGGGCAGGGGACGGCGAATGGGCGTCACCGAAGCCTGTACCATATCCACGAAGGCGATGTTGATGCGGTCCGCCTCCGGCCCCCAGGGGATGCCCAGGAACGACGAGGCTGCAAGATCGAGCGTCAGCTGCTTCATCGCCGGATAGAGATCCAGCCGTTCCGGCCACGCGGCGATGCGGCGGCGGATGCCTTCCTGCAGCAGGGTCAGATAGTTCTGCATGGGCGCAGGCTTGAAAGCGACCTGCAGGGCCTTGCGGTGCGTCCGGTGCTCCTCGAAATCCATCAGCATCAGGCCGCGGGGAAACAGCATGTCCAGAACGGGATTCCAGCCTTGCTCGGATGAGAACACCTTGTCCCGGTTCATCAGGACCATTTCGTTCGCCTCGGGGCCGATCAGCTGCACGCCCGGACCCATCAGGTTGTGGTTCACCCAAACCCGTCCGAACCTCTGGTGCTTCTCCTGCATCAGCCCCAGCGTGTCCCTTAAAAATCGGCGCGTATGGCGCAATCGGGCCCAAATCGATTTCCGCCCGTCCGACGGCAGGTAGCTGAGTTCCTCATAGCTTGGATCGCGCAGACGCCGGTACCGCTCGGAAGGCGTAGAGCCATCGTCGGTACGAAACTCCGCTGGATGAACCGGTGCATTCATATCACGCACTCCCCAAGGCGAACAGAAGATGAGCCGGACTCTAATCTAAAAGAAGCGAAGCGGGTCCGCCAGTCTCCCAAATTACTAGCTCGTAGGGGAACAAACCTCGCACCCTGCTGCGCCGGGAACGGAGCGCCGATCCGGCTCGTAGAAGCGGAAGTCCATTCAGATCAGGATTTGCCATGTACCGTATTTCGAGCACCCTTCTCAGCGCCTGCGCTGCTGCATCTGTCCTGTCCTCCCTGCCTTTCCTTCCCGCTGCGGCGCAATCGGATCGTCTCGCGGGCGCGGTGGACACGAAGGAGGGGGTGAAGCAAAGTCTTTCGGACCGAGTTCTTTCGGGCAAGCGCACAGCGAGACAGTTGACGGCTCAGATCATGCTCGATCGCGCAGGCTTCTCGCCCGGTGTCATCGACGGTCTTGGCGGCGGCAATACCACGGATGCCGTGCGCGCCTATCAGCGTGCCAACGACATGGAGGAGACAGGGCAGGTCGACGGCGCCTTCACGAAGCATCTGCGGGAGAAGGACACCGCACGCTTTCTGAAGGTCATCACGTTGAAATCCGCAGATCTCGACCGTCCGTTTCGCAAAATTCCGGAACCCATGGCCGAGCAGGCGGAGATGGACAGCCTCGGCTATGAAAATATCCAGGAACTGATTGCGGAGCGGTATCACATGGATGTGGACCTGTTGACCGCCATGAATCCCGATGCCGAGTGGACAGTCGGCAGCGCGCTCATCGTCGCGGCCGCCGGCCCGGCCAAGCTGGACGAGCCGGTCGACAGGATCATCGTCGACCGGTCGGAGAACAGTGTGCGCGCCTATTCCGGCGATCGGCAGGTCGCCTTCTATCCCGCGACCGTCGGCTCCAGCGACATGCCGAGCCCATCCGGCACAATGACCGTGGTCACTGTCGCGCCGGACGCGAACTACACGTTTGATCCGGAAACGAACAATTGGGGCGGGCAGGAGGCCTTGTCGCTTGCAGCCGGACCGAACAATCCCGTGGGCGGCGTCTGGATCGACCTGTCAAAGGAAACCTACGGGATTCATGGCTCCCCGGATCCTGCGCTCATCGGCAAGACGGCCAGCCATGGCTGCGTGCGCCTGACAAACTGGGATGCAAGGGAGCTTGCGGACGCGGTCGAAGCCGGTGCCAGCGTCGAGTTCGTCGGCTGATCGCACCGCGCACCACGAGGGGGGCTCGGGTGCAGGGCAGCGGTCAGACTCTGAGCCGCTGCCCTGCACGCTCGCGTCTAACCCTCGCTGGCGGCACCCTGCATTTCGAATGCGGCGTCGATCACCAGCAGCACCTCGTCGCTGACCGCCGGCAGACCGTAGTCGATGCCGAAATCGCTTCGGTTGACCGTGGTCGTCGCACGAAAGCCGATGGTCTTCGCCTTCGACATCGGGTTTTCCCCGGCGCCGTAGAAGGCGGTTTGCAGCACCACGGACTTGGTTACGCCGCGCAGGGTCAGATCGCCGCGGATGGCCGCCCGGTCCCCCTGAACGACGACTTCCGTCGATTTGAACGTGCCCATGGGATTATTGGCGGCGTCGAAGAAATCCTCGCCTTGCAAATGCTCGTCGAGTTCAGGGCTGGTGGTCGAAACCTCCGAGATCGGGAAGCTGACCTCGACGCTCGCAGCGCCGGGGTTCGCTGGGTCGAGCGTCAGCGTGCCCTCTGGGTTTCCTAACTGACCGGTGAATGAGCTGAAGCCCATATGGTCGACGGTGAACGTCACGAGCGTATGACCGGGATCGATCATGTACGTGCCCGCCGTCACCATTGCAGGATCCCGCGAGCCCGGCGCCCCGTCCATGGGCGGGGTCGTCATGACCATAGCGTCCAGCTGCGTTCCGGCCGGCGCCGCGGCCGGTGCGGCCGGTGCGGCCTGTTCAGCGGGCGGGGCGGCGGGCTGCTCGGCCTGCTGTGTGTTCTGCAAGGCGAGGGCGGGGGCCGCGATTGCGGCGGCGGTCAGGGCTAGTGTCGTCAATCGGCGCATTGTCGTCTCCTTTGATCGGGCAAGTCCCGCGCGCCCAACGTAAAAGGGGCGGCGGGGTTGCCGCCGCCCTCATGGAAAGACGTTCGGGGCCGGATTGTCGAGTCCCCGGCACTCCTCAGTTCTTTTCCTTATCCACCAGCTTGTTCTTGGCGATCCACGGCATCATCGCGCGCAGCTTCTCGCCGACCGCCTCGATGGGATGCGCCGTCTGACGCTTGCGCGCGGCCTTCATTTCCGGATTGCCGGCGCGGTTGTCGAGGATGAAGTCCTTGACGAAGCGGCCCGCCTGAATATCGGCCAGCACACGCTTCATCTCCGCCTTCGTTTCGTCCGTGATGATGCGCGGACCCGTCTTGTAGTCGCCATATTCCGCCGTGTTCGAGATGGAGTAGCGCATATTGGCGATGCCGCCCTCGTACATCAGGTCGACGATCAGCTTCACTTCGTGCAGGCATTCGAAATAGGCCATTTCCGGTGCATATCCGGCTTCGGTCAGCGTCTCGAAGCCGGCCATGACAAGTGCGGTCACGCCGCCGCACAGAACGGCCTGTTCGCCGAACAGGTCTGTTTCGCATTCCTCCTGAAAGGTCGTCTCGATGATGCCGGAGCGACCCCCGCCCATGCCGCTGGCATAGGCGAGCGCGATGTCATGAGCATTGCCGGTCGCGTCCTGCGCAACGGCGACGAGACAGGGAACGCCGGCACCGCGCTGGAATTCGCTGCGCACCGTATGGCCCGGTCCCTTTGGCGCGATCATGATGACGTCCAGATCGGGCCGCGCCTCGATCAGGCCGAAATGAACGTTCAGTCCATGCGCGAAGGCTAGGGCGGCGCCCTTCTTCATGTTCGGGGCCAGGTCGTCTGCATAGATGGCGGCCTGCGTCTCGTCCGGCGCGGCCAACATGACGATGTCCGCCCACTTCGCCGCCTCAGCGTTGCTCATCACCTTGAAGTCCGCGCCCTCGGCCTTCTTCGCGGTGGCCGATCCCTCGCGCAGCGCGATCGCGACCTCGCCGGCGCCGCTGTCGCGCAGGTTCTGCGCATGGGCGTGGCCTTGGCTGCCATAGCCGACAATGGCAATCTTCTTGGCCTTCAACAGGCCCAGATCGGCGTCGGAATCGTAATAGACCTTCATTCTTCTTCGCTTCCTTGAATGGTTCGGGGGTTCAGTGCTTTTTCCGGATGTTCAGGTGCCGTGCATGAGGCAAGACTTTCGCCGGCGCTCCATCAGGCAGCGTCCTTGCCGCGGCTGATCGCGACGATACCGGATTTGCCGATCTCGACGAGGCCGATCTGACGCATCAGGTCGACGAACTGGTCGACCTTCTCCGCCGATCCGGTGATTTCGAACACGAAGCTTTCCATCGTCGCATCGACGACGCGTGCGCGGTAGATATCGGCCAGCCGGATCGCCTCCAGCCGGGCATCGCCCTTGCCGGCAACCTTTACCAGCGCCATCTCGCGTTCGACATGGCCGCCGGACGCGGTCAGATCGGTGACCTTGTGAACGGGAATCAGCCGGTCGAGCTGCGCGATGATCTGCTCGATGACGTGATCGTCGCCAGTCGTCACGACGGTGATGCGGCTGACGTCGTGGCGTTCCGAAATGTCCGCCACGGTGAGACTCTCGATATTGTAGCCCCGCGCGGAGAACATGCCGACGATACGGGCAAGGGCTCCCGGTTCGTTGTCGACCGTGATCGCCAGCGTATGCGGTGTTTCTTTCCCGCGCATCAGACCAGCGCCTCCGCATCGCGTTCGACCCGCCCGGTGACCTCGGTGCCTTGGAGGATCATTTCCGTGTGGGCGGCGCCGGACGGGATCATGGGGAAGCAATTCTCCACCTTCGCCACGCGGCAATCGACGAAAACCGGCCCGTCATGCGCGATCATTTCCGCAATACTGTCATCCAGCGAGGAGGGATCCTCGATCCGCATCCCCTTCCAGCCATAGGCCTCTGCCAGCTTTACAAAGTCCGGCAGGCTTTCGGAATAGCTGTGCGCGCGGCGTCCGGAATAGGTCAGGTCCTGCCATTGCCGGACCATACCCATATATTCGTTGTTGAGGACGAAGACCTTGACCGGCAGCCGGTACTGGCTGGCAGTCGCCAGTTCCTGGATGTTCATCTGGATCGATGCCTCGCCGGCAATGTCGATGACCAGCGCGCCCGGATTGCCGAGCTGCGCGCCGATGGCGGCCGGCAGCCCGTATCCCATCGTGCCGAGCCCGCCGGAGGTCAGCCATTTGTTCGGCTTCTCGAACCCGAAATACTGCGCTGCCCACATCTGGTGCTGCCCCACTTCCGTGGTGATGATCGGCGACCGCTTGGCCGTCAGCGCGTGCAGCCGCGATATGGCATGCTGCGGCAGGATATCGTCGCGTCCCTCCTGAACGTAATCGAGCGAGCCGCGTGCGCGCCAGCCCTTGATACGGTTCCACCATTCCTCATGCGCCGGCGCCTTGATACCGCGTGCGCGCCACAGGCGCATCAGATCCTCGAGCACATGGCCGACATCGCCGACGATACCCTGATCCACCCGGATATTCTTGTTGATGGATGAGCGGTCTATGTCGATGTGGATCTTCTTGGAATTGGGGGAAAAGGCGTCGATGCGGCCGGTGACGCGGTCGTCATAGCGCGCGCCGATGCAGAACATCACGTCGCACTGGTTCATGGCCATGTTCGCCTCGAACGTGCCGTGCATGCCCAGCATGCCCAGCCAGGCCTCGTGGAAGGCCGGAAAAGCGCCGAGACCCATCAGCGTCGCGGTGACGGGCGCATTCAGGCTGCGCTGCAAGTCGCCGACGAGCTGGCAGGCGCCGGGGCCGGAATTGATCGCGCCGCCGCCGACATAGAGGATCGGCCGCTCTGCGGAGGCAAGCATATCGACAGCGGCCTCTATGTCGGCGCGGTCGCCCTTCAGCGGCGGACGATAACCCTTGTGCAGATCGTGTCGCCCTTCATAGGGCGCGTCCTCGACCTGCACGTCCTTGGGAACGTCGATGACCACCGGGCCGGGTCGTCCCGTGGTGGCGATGCGGAACGCCTCCTTCACGGAACCGACGAGAAGGGCGGGGTCCTTCACCAGATAATTGTGCTTGGAGCAGTGACGCGTGATGCCGACGGTGTCGCATTCCTGGAATGCGTCCGTGCCGATCAGGTGCGTCGCGACCTGTCCGGTAATGACGACCACCGGTATCGAATCCATCAGCGCGTCGGTGATGCCGGTGACGGTGTTCGTCGCCCCCGGGCCGCTGGTGACCAACGCGACGCCAGGCCGCCCGGTTGAGCGGGCATACCCCTCGGCCGCGTGGATGGCGGCCTGTTCGTGGCGGACGAGGACGTGCTGGATGCGCGGATGTTCGAACAGCGCGTCGTAAATGGGAAGGACGGCGCCGCCCGGATACCCGAAGACCGTATCGACGCCCTGTTCAACGAGCGCGCGCACCAGATTTTCTGCGCCGGATGCCATTTTCCGTAGTTCCCATTTCCGTTTCTGCCCGCGGAAGCGGCTTTTACCGTCTGCGGAGAGGGGCCGCTACCAGACAGGGAATGTCCATTCAACATCATATCGAGACATTAAATGTCGCAAATCAACCCAATATTGCAATTCACCTCACCACAGAGGTGGGTCTACATCGCGCCCGCGAACCGCTAAGAGTATTGATATGAATCAATCCGTGCCGCGAACCGCGCGGCAACTTTATCTTTGGGTGGCGGCGCTTTTCGCTCTGGTTGCGGGCCTCGTCGGGATCGGTGTTCTCAGCGCGGCCGCGTTTCAGCAGGCGGTCGGCGACGACGGCGCGCGGCTGGAGGCTGGGCAGCTTTATTCGCAGTCGAACGCAACCATCTCGGCTGCAGCGGCAGTCTACGACGCCCTGCAGGATGCGGAGCGTGGCCAGCGCGGCTTTGCACTGACGCAAAATCCGGTGTTTCTCGATCCCTACAATGAGAATGTCTCACGCGTGCAGCCTCGTATCGATACGCTTGCGCGGCTCATCGGTGATGACGCGGTGGACGCTGCCACCATCGACTCGCTGCGCACCATTGCGCAGTTGAAGCTCGAGGAGATGGCGGGCGTTGTCGGCATGGTCGAACGTGGGGATGTTTCTGCCGCAAGGCAGGACATCAGTACCGGCTATGGCCGCCGCCTCATGGAACAGATTCGTGAAATGACGGAGGAAATTCGCCGTCAGGAAGAAGTTCGGCTGGAAGAGCGGCGCACGGCGCTCGCCACCGCCGAATCGGAGACCTCTGAATCAATTCAGCGCCTGGCCATCTTCGGAACGGCGCTTCTGGTGGCCGCGCTGGTGGCGGTCATAGCGCTCGCGGCGCTCCTGACCCGCGCCTACCGAGCGGCAGAGCGCGAGCATCTGATCGAGGCGCAGAATGAGGCTCTGGAAGCAGCCGTTGCGGAGCGTACGCAGGAACTCACGGTCGCCAACGAGCGGCTGATTGCCGAGGCGCACTCGCGCGAATCGGCGGAGGCACGCCTGCGTCAGGCCCAGCGCATGGAGGCGGTGGGCCAGCTGACCGGCGGCATCGCACACGATTTCAACAATATGCTCTCGGTCGTGATCGGGAGTCTCGATCTCCTGAAACGCCGCACGAGGGACGATGAGAAGCTCCAGCGCCTGATCGACAATGCGCTCGAGGGCGCCGACCGTGCCGCCACGCTTACGGCGCGGCTTCTTGCCTTCTCACGTCAGCAGTCGCTGAAGCCTCAGGTGACGGACACGAACGAGCTTCTCGGGAACCTGCGGGACTTTCTGCAGCGGACGCTGGGTGAGCAGATCCAGATCGACTTCGATTTCGCGACCGATGCGCCGCCCGTGTTCGTCGACACTGCAGAGCTTGAAAACGTCATCATCAATCTGGGAGCGAATGCCCGGGATGCGATGCCGGCGGGTGGGACGTTGAACATCGCCAGCGCTCGCGAGGAACTGAAAACGGCCCGCGATCTGAACGGCCATGTTCTGGCTCCGGGAATCTATGCCGCCATTTCCATCGCCGATACCGGAGAAGGTATGCCCGCCGACGTTCTGGCAAAGGTATACGAGCCGTTCTTCACGACGAAGCCGGTGGGCAAGGGGACGGGGCTCGGCCTCAGCCAGGTTCACGGGTTCGTCATCCAGTCGGGCGGCGCCATCGAGATTGAATCCGAACCCGGCAAGGGAACCACCATCCGCCTGTTCCTGCCAGAGGGGGAGCATCGGCAGGAGTTCGTTCGGCTGGATGCCGATCCGGTGGGATTCATGCCGGAAGCGCGGCCCGGAGAGCGCGTCCTGATCGTTGAAGACCAGGATCAGCTCCGGAACCTGACCGTCGATGTTCTTCGCGAGATGGGGTACGAGGTGGAAGCGGCAGAGTCCGCTGATGCTGCGCTTGAAATCCTGGCGCAGAAGGACGGTGCCTTTTCCCTGCTCTTCACCGACATCGTCATGCCGGGAAAAAGCGGCGACCAGCTCGCGCGCGCGGCTCGCAGCGACTACCCGGACATCAATGTTCTCTACACCAGTGGCTACACGCAGGCAGCCGGCGTCGATGCAAGGGAACTGGATCCGCCGGGCGATCTTTTGCGGAAACCCTACACGGTGGACCAGCTTGCGATCGCCATACGGCGTGCGGTCGACGGATAGGCTTGCCTCAGCCGCGCGTGAGGGCCTGTGCTGCCCAGCGCATCTGTGTGCGAAACCAGGTCTGCTGGCGCTTCGCGTAGCGCCGCGTATCCCGTTTTGCGAGTTCGGTCGCTTCGGCAAGGGTCGTCTGTCCCGCCAGATGGGCGGCGAGCGGCGGCACGCCGATGGCCTTCATCGCCGGTAGGTCCGCGCTGAGACCGCGCCCCATCAGCGCGCGAACCTCCTCCAGCGCGCCGCCGGCCAGCATGGCGTCGAAGCGCGCATCGCAGCGGGCATAAAGATCTGCCCGCGGTCGGTCGACGATCTCGACCGTCAGCCTCACGGACCCCGCGATCCCGCCCTGCCGGCGTTCCTGCCAGTCGGCCAGCGAGACGCCGGTGGAGCGCATGACCTCCAGCGCGCGCGCAAGCCTCTGCGTATCGCTGGGCCGCAGCCGTGCGGCCATTTTCTCGTCCTCCCGCGACAGTGCGGCTGCCAGCGCGGTGGTCGAGAGTTCGCGTACTCCGGCGCGCACGGGTGCATCGATCTCCGGAACCGGCGCAAGGCCGCGCAGCAGCGTATTGAGATAGAGGCCGGTGCCCCCGACGAGGATTGGCAGCCGGCCGCTCTCATGGGCCGCCACGATCTCCCGCTTCGCCATCTCCGCCCAGGTCGCGGCGGAACAGGCCTGCGCCGCATCGGTGAGGCCGTACAGCCGATGGGGCGCCTCCGCTTCCTCTTCCCGGTCGGGCCGCGCCGACAGCACCCGCAGATCGCTGTAAAGCTGCGATGCGTCCGCATTGATAATCACGCCGTTAAGGCTCTTCGCCAGCGCAAGCGCGCGCGCGGACTTGCCGCTGGCGGTCGGTCCTGCGATGACCGCCAGCGGCGGTTTTTCGGGAAGGTTTTCGATGTTTTCAGTCACTCTGGTCGGCACGCCGACACTATCGGACGCAGATGTGTCGCTCGCCAGCGAAATTTCCGGCGGCACCTTCGCAGGCTGGCTTGCAGATGACCGCGCGGCCGATCTGTCCTTGCCCGTAGAAAACGTCGATGCCGGGGCGCTGACGGTTCGAATCGAGGCGGCGCTGCCGCACGCCGACGTCTTCGTTCAGCGGCAATCCGAGCGGCAGCGCCGCCTGTTCGTCGCCGACATGGATTCGACCATGATTGCCGTCGAATGTATCGACGAGCTTGCCGACTTCGCCAACCTGAAGGCGGAGGTTGCCGCGGTGACGGAGGCGGCGATGCGCGGTGAACTCGATTTCGAGGCTGCCCTCCGCCGGCGCGTTTCGCTTCTGAAGGGACTCGATCGCAGCGCCATCGACCGCTGCCGCGAAGAACGGGTGCGCTTCACGCCGGGCGCCGAAACGCTGATCGCGACACTGCGGGCAGAGCGCGTACGCACGGTTCTGGTGTCCGGCGGCTTCACAGCATTCGCGCAGCCGGTCGCGGATGCGCTTGGGTTCGACGTGGTCCAGGCCAATGTGCTGGGGCTGGGCGCCGACCGTCTGACCGGCGACCTTGACGGGGCCGTCGTCGATGCGGTGGCCAAGAAGGCGCTGCTGCTCTCCGAAGCGCGGCAGATGGGCGTTCCTGTATCGGCGGCAATTGCCGTCGGCGACGGCGCCAACGACCTGCAGATGGTCAGGGCTGCCGGCCTTGGCCTCGCCTACAGGGCGAAGCCTGCCCTGGCGGAGGCGGCGGACGCACGCATACGGAACGGCGATCTGACGGCGATCCTGTTTGCTCTCGGCATCCCGCAGCGGCGCTGGACCTGTTCCGCGGATTAGCGGCGGCTTATCCGGCGCGCTGTGCAGGATCGGCGGGCCGCGTCATGTCATGAGCATGGACCGCGATGGCGAACGCGCTCGATTCTTCCGTCAGGATGAATTCGACCGCGATGCCGTCGAGCCTGTGGGCGGACACGTCCGCCACGATCGCCCCGACCTCCGGGTGGAAGAGATAGACCTCCGTTCCGAGGGGCGGGCGGGCAACCATCTCCAGAAAGGCACCCCGCGCCGAAAGGCTGCGGATTCGGCACGGCCATTGCCCGACTTCCGCGTCCAGAATGCAGACCGGTGGATCCGCAGGGCCTCGCGCAGAAGGAAACGACACGCAGCCGGCATTATTGGACCGGAGGGTATCGGACATCACGACTCCTGGTTGTGGCGGCTGACTGCAATCGGGCGAAGTGGGAACGCCTAAGCGGGCTCGCCAAAAATTCCGTTAACGCGCTTCGCCGCTCAGTTTGCCGCCGCCACGAAGCAGGGCTGACCCGCATCCTGGATCCGTGCGCATAGGGAGGCTGCCCCGCCCCGTGCGGGAAAGCCGCCGACCTGCAACCGGTATCCGCCCTCGAATTGGGCATAGACGGGGGAAAGGCCCGAAAGAACGGCCGGATGGCGGGCCTGCATGGCTTTCCAGCCCGCCTCTGCCAGTTCCCGGCGCGAGAAGGCACCAAGCTGCACGCGGTAGTCGCCGGTCGCGGCGGCCGGGCGGCTGCGGCTGGAGGATGCGGACGCAGTCGAAGCCTGCGGGCGCGGGGCGGGCACGGGCACGTTGGCAATGGCAGGCGCACCGGGCGTTCCCGCGGCCGGTGCCGGCGTTCCGGGGGCGCTCAGCTGCGCCGCGATCCGTTCGCCCGCCTGGCGCTCCTCCGGGCTGACCAGTTCGTCCATCCGGCGAAGTGCCTTTCCGGCCTGCGTCAGACCGGCGTTCGAGGCGACCAGCATGTAGCCATAGGCGCGCGGTACGTCCTTTTTCAGATCCTTGCCGTTGAAATAGCGAACGCCCAGCATGTAGCGCGCATAGGGATCGCCCTCTCGCGCCGATTGTTGCCACAGATCGATGGCTTCGGCCGTCTCTCCGCGTTTGGCGAGGAAGATGCCGACATAGGTTCGTGCCGGCGCATGGCCCTTGGCGGCTGCTCGGCGAAAGAAATCCTCCGCCTTCCCCATGTCCTGGGGCACCCCGCGGCCCTGTCGGTGCGCCAGGCCCAAATTGAACAGCGCGTGCGCATTGCCGCGCGCGGCAGCCGGCAGCCATGTCATGACCGCCGCGCGGTAATCACCGGCCTGCCACTCGGCGATACCGCGTTCGACATCGTCGCTTTCCTCCGCAGCCGTCTGCGCCGATGCGGGAAAGGCGCCAAGGGGCAGCGCCGACAGTGCCGCAAGAAAAAGGGCCGCCTGCACCGGGCCGAAACGCTTCATCATCATCACCTGTCCTGAACGCGTGCGGAGACGCCTGCTCCTTTCAATCGTCCGCGCCTATAGCAATAGGCTGCTTGAATACCCAGTGAACCCGCCTTTACCGAAAATTAGGCCATATCGGCGCATGTCTCCACCCTCGAACAGTGGGCCAAAAAGATTCGGGGGACATCATGCGGGTTCTGGCCATTGCGTCTCAGAAGGGCGGATCGGGCAAGACGACCCTGTCGGGTCACCTCGCGGTGCAGGCGGAGCGAGCGGGGGCCGGTCCGGTCGTCCTAATCGACATCGATCCGCAGGGCTCGCTCGCCGACTGGTGGAACGAGCGGCAAAGCGAGGCGCCCGCGTTCGCGCAGACAACCGTCGCGCGGCTGACGACGGATCTGGAGGCTCTGCGCGGGCAGGGCTTCAAACTCGCGGTCATTGATACACCTCCGGCGATTACGGTGGCGATCCAGAGCGTTCTCTCCGTTGCCGAACTCGTCGTCATTCCGACGCGCCCCAGCCCGCATGATCTGCGCGCTGCCGGTGCCACGGTCGATCTGTGCGAACGGGCCGGCAAGCCGCTGATCTTCGTCATCAATGCCGCGACCGCCCGGGCGAAGATCACCTACGAAGCCGCTGTCGCGCTGTCGCAGCACGGCACGCTGGCCCCCGTCACCATGCACCACCGCACGGACTATGCCGCCTCCATGATCGATGGCCGCACCGTCATGGAGGTCGATCCGAAGTGCAAGTCCGCGGGCGAGATGGAACAGCTCTGGTCCTATGTTGCCGGCCGGCTGGAACGGAATTTCCGCCGCACCGTGTTCAACGCGCCCGGGCACGCCGCCATTGCCGCCCCGCGGCCGCGCGGTGCCGGCGGCTTCGGCCGCAAGGCGGCGCTTTAGGTTCCGGTTCAGTCAGGGGGCGTTCGACGATCATGATGCAGGAAAAAGCCTTCGGCGCGCTGACCGGCAGCCTTCTGGCGCGCAAGGGCGGCGCCCGGCCCGCCATGCGGCCGCAGGCCTACCGCTTCGACGCGGGGGATCCCTCCGCCGCCGACGATGATTGCGGGTGGAACGATATGGGCGGCGCGGAGGCGATGAGCGCCGATATGCTGACCCCCGAACAGCGCGCCTCGCTGCTGCCGAGCGAAAAGGTTACCGGCATCGTCGCTCCGGCGGATACGGCCTCCGCGAGTTTCTCGGCTGCCGCATCCATGTCTCCGGCACGACGACAGCAGTGGGATCTCGCCGCCGGGCTGTCGGCAACGCCGCAAATGTCCGAGGGTGTCTGGGAGGCGGAAGCGGGCGCAAGGCTTGCGGCCGACGACCGTGCAGAGCAGGACGCCTTTCTCGCCCGGCTTCGCGCGGAATCGAGCGAAAGCAATCCGCAGGAGGAAGAGAGAGACGCTTCGGCGCCAAAAATGCGCGCCGTTCCGGGAATGAACGCAAAATCCGCCTTCACCCTTCGGCTCGACAAGCAGCGTCACCTGAAACTGCGTCTCGCCTGCGCCTTCTCCCACACCAGTGCCCAGCGCCTGCTGACGGAGGCGCTCGACGAATATCTCGAGCGCCATCACTCCGATCTGCCGGCCTGAAGGGCAAGAGGAACCGAAGATCATGCCAAAATTCGGGAGCAGGATAGCAGCGCTGACGGCCGTGCATATCGCCGTCCTGTTGCTGGCCGCGTGCGCCGGCGGCACGCCGGGTCCGACGACGCTCGGCGAGGCACCCGCGACCCGCGCGTTGATAGAACGGACACTTGCTGAGCGCGAAGCAAGAATGACGCGTCCATCGCCCTTCGAAAATCGCGGCGCAGCGGGCAGTGCCCATCGTTTTGCCGAGAATGCCGAGAAGGCCCGGATCGCTGGGAATTTCGATGAAGCCGCCGCGCTTGCAGAACGCGCCATTGCCGCCGATCCGCGAGCGGCAGGCGCGCGTCTGACGCTTGCGCAGGCCTATTTTTCCGGGGGCCGTTTCCGGTCCGCGCGTCAGGCCTATGCGGACCTGATCGCGCTTGCACCGCAGGACCCGGAGCTCAAGATCGGCGCGGCGATTGCCGCGCTCGCGCTCGGCGACACCGCCGATGCGCGATCGCTGCTTGCCGCTGCCGGTCCCATATCCGCGCGGGTCGCCGATATCGGGCTCGCCGAAGTCCTCCTGGGCGACATCTCGCAGGGGCTTGCGACGCTCGAGGGCGCCGTTCGCAGCGGCGCCTCGACGGCTCGCACGCGTCAGAACCTGGCGCTGGCCATGGCGCTTGCCGGTCGCTGGAACGACGCCCGGGCAACCGCCGCCATCGACCTGCCGCCGCAACAGGTGGAAAAGCGGGTGGCGGCCTGGGCGGCATTGGCGGTCAGCGACGACAGCGCGTGGCGTACCGTGACGCTGCTCGGCATTTCACCGCAGACGGTGGATCCGGGGCGGCCGCTGGAACTTGCCTATGCGCCGGAGGATACGCGGATTGCAGCCGCATCGCCCGAAGATCGGCCGCGGGCGGCGGTGGAGGCTGTGGTGACGTCCGCCGAGCTACCGGTGCCCGCCCCAGCACCGGAGCCTCGCGAGACGAACAGCGCTCCGGACGCCTTCGTTCGAACAGGCGAGGCCGCTCCGCTCCGGCCCCGCCGTTCGCAGGCGGCATCGAAACCTTCGCGGGCGAGAGCGCAGAACGGTACGGCGGCACGCATAGCGCTGCCAACGGCGGCGCAGGCGGGGGAATGGCTCGTACAGCTGGGGTCCTACATGAATGCGGAGGATGCGCGCAGCAACTGGCAGGTCCTGAAGTCGCGGAGCGCGTTTCTGGCCGACTATACCGCCATGCGCAGCCGTACGCATATCGACGGCACGACCTATTACCGCTTGTCCGTAGGCCGCTTCGACAGTGTGTCCGATGCGCAGACGCTGTGCCGTGCAGTCAAGGCTGCCGGCGATGGCTGCTTCGTTCGGGCGGGGAAGTTCAACAGCTAGATGGCCTCGCCCCCGGTCGTCAGCTGCGGCGGCGGTCAATCAGCCTTTCGTAGACCGGCGCATAATTGGCGACGGTCCGATCCCAGTTTCGCGCCTCCGCCACCCAGCGCTTGGCTGTCTGAATACGCTGCGGCCAGCTCTCCCGCTCGGCCAAAAGGTCGCTGACCGCCGTCGCGGCGGCTTGCGGGTTGCCGGCCTTGAACAGGGTTCCGGTCACGCCATCCTCGATCAGCTCCTTGTGACCGCCGACGTCGCTTGCGACGACGAGTTTTTCCTGCGCCATCGCCTCCAGCGGTTTTAAGGGCGTCACCAGCTCAGTCAGGCGCATCGGCTTGCGCGGATAGGCCAGGATGTCGACCAGCGAGTAATAGCGCGGCACATCCGCATGGGGCACGCGTCCGGTGAAGGTCACGCAGTCCGACAGGCCGAGCGCGTCCACCTGCGCCTTCAGGGCCGCCTCCATCGGGCCGCCGCCAACCAGCAGCAGCCGCGCAGCGGGACGACGCGCGCGAATGGAGGGCATGGCGGCGATCAATTCGTCCAGCCCCTCATAATCGTAGAAGGACCCCAGAAAGCCGATGACCTCGGCACCTTCAAAGCCCAGCCTTGCCGCCAGCGCCTCGTCTCGCGGTTCCGGCGTTCCGAACTGCGTCAGGTCGACCGCGTTCGGAACGGTAAACAGCTTGTCCTCCGCAATGCCGCGACGCTTCAGATCGTCAATCAGCCCGTTGCAGATCGCCCCCACCGCATCCGCTTGGCGGCAGGCGGACGTCTCCATGGCCTTCGTCAGGCGAAATTTGAAGTCGCCTTCACGCCCCGTGCCGTTTCCGACCGCCGCATCCTCCCAGAAGGCGCGGATTTCATAGACGATGGGAAGGCCCGCCGCCTGCGCTGCTCCCCGTGCGCCGAGGAACGTCAGGACGGGCGAATGGCAATGGACGATATCGGGTTTCTCGGCTGCGATCAGCTCGGCGGCCTTCCGCCTCGTTGCCCGGATCTCTCCCAGCAGCGGCAGGGGGCCGGGCGAGGGGGCTCGGTGAAAGGTCAGGCCATCGACATGTTCCGGGTTCGGCCCGCCCTGCCGGTGGCGGGGCGTCGTCATCATGACGGGGGTCCAGCCCCGCCGCTTCTGCCCCTCGATCAGCGCGCGCGTGCGAAAGGAATATCCGCTGTGCAGCGGCAGCGAATGATCGAGGACGTGCAGGATCTTCATGCCGGCTCGTTACCCCGCCCGGCGCGTCGCCGCAGATCCTCGACGCAGCGCAGTGCCGTTTCGCCGTCCCAGAATTCCGGTTTGGAACGCGTCGTCCGGTCCGCAGAGAGCGCGGCATCCAGCGCCGCAACCAGTCCGTCAGCTTTTACCAGCTGGTTCGTTCCCTCGTCGATGGTGATCGGCCGTTCGGTGTTGTCGCGCAGCGTCAGACAGGGAATGCCCAGATAGGTCGTTTCCTCCTGCAGGCCGCCGCTGTCGGTAATGACGATGGCGCTGTCCTTCATCAGCGACATGAAGGGCAGATAACTTTGGGGCGGCACCAGTCGCACGCCGGCGCGTTCCAGCCGCCCCTTCAGTCCGAACGCCTCCAGCCGGGCGGCCGTCCGGGGATGCTGGGGAAAAACGAGCGGCAGACGCTGCGCAGCCTCTGCCAGGGCATCGACGATGGGGGACAGCATCGCCTCCGTATCGACATTTGAGGGGCGGTGCAGCGTGACGATTCCATAATGGCCGGGACGCAGATCCATGCCAGCGGCTGCGGCCACCGCATCGAGACGGGGGCGGATCAGCTCCAGGCTGTCCATCATGATGTTGCCGACGCGGGTAATGCGGTCCGCCGGTATGCCCTCTGCAGCCAGATTCGCGTCGGCATCGGGGGACGGCGTCCACAGAACGTCGGCAAGAACGTCCGTCATCAGCCGGTTCAGTTCCTCCGGCATCGCCCGGTCGCGTGAGCGCAGGCCCGCTTCCAGGTGGACGGTGGGAATATGCAACTTCGTCCCGGTCAGCGCGCAGGCGGCGGTGGAGTTCACGTCGCCGACCACCACCAGCCAATCCGGCCGATCCTCCGATGCGATCTTTTCATAGGCGACCATGACGCCGGCCGTCTGCTCGGCATGGCTGCCGGACCCCACGCCCATATGATGGTCGGGGGCGGGCAGCGACAGGTCGCGGAAGATGTCGTCCGACATGTTCGCATCGTAATGCTGGCCGGTATGGATCAGCACGGGCGTGAAATCCCCCGCCGCTGTCAGCGCGTGATAAAGCGGCGCGACCTTCATGAAGTTCGGCCGCGCGGCGGCGATCAGGTGGACGCGTGATGTCACGAATTTCCCCGTTTGCTGGAGGGCGTCTGCGTTTCGGCATCAATTTATGGGCCGTTTGTTAATGCGTGCTTGTCTATGCGAAGCAAGGCGGGCCTTCGCAAGGGCCAGCGTGCTACGGATTTCGCTTTCTGTAGGCGCGGCGGCGGCGGGCTGCTATCGCGGTTGCACCGAATGACGAGTTGAACGGATGATCGACAATTTCGCCCTGATTGTTGCGCACGGCTGCATGGGATATTTCCTGTGGCGCGCCATCCGCTACGAGATGGACAAGCGCGCCAGTGAGCATGCCGAGCGGGCCAGCCGCATTCGCAAGGCGCGCCGCTGACATGCGCGATATTTTCCTCGTCCTGATCCTGCTCGCGTTCGTGATCAGCAGTTTCCGCGTGCCCTATTTCATGGCGCTCGGATATCTCTGGGTCGACTTCCTGCAGCCCCAGCGCATGGGCTATTACCTTTTCAACCAGCTTCCTGTTGCGATGATCCTGGGGGCCGGTGCGTTTCTCGCCTACATCCTGTTCGACCGGGAACGACGCCTGCGCCTCGACACGCTTCAGGTTCTGGTGCTGCTTCTCGTCGGCTGGGCCACGCTCGCCACCTTCGGATGGGGCGAGGTCGACGGATCGGCCAAGTGGGACTGGGTATCGAAGGCGCTGCTCTTCTCCGTTTTCCTGCCCTTCGTGCTGACGAACCGCGTGCGTATCGAGGCCGCGCTTGCCGTGATGATCTTCAGCATGAGCGCAATCACGATCTCCGGCGGCCTGAAAACGCTGATGGGCGGCGGCGGCTACGGCACCCTGAGCCTTCTGGTCAGTAATAACACCGGCCTCTACGAAGGAAGCATCCTCTCGACAGTCGGTTGTGCCACAATTCCACTGGTCTGGTGGTTATATAAGAACAATAGCTTCGTTCCTCCGTCGAAAATCACGTTCTTATTGGCGAGCGGACTAAGCCTTTCCTTTATTCTTATCACCTTTGGTTCCGAAGCTAGGACCGGTCTCTTGGCTCTGGGTGTTCTTTTGGTGATACTATGGTGGCAATCGAAACGAAAAATACTCTACGCAACAGCTATATCTATAGCGTTCTTATTAGCGCTACCCTTTGTTCCGAAGAGCTTCACAGATCGTATGGATACCATAGGCAGCTTTCAGGCGGATCAGTCCGCGTCAACGCGAATTGCAGTGTGGAATTGGACGCTTGATTATCTAAAAGACAATCCTTTGGGTGGTGGATTTGATCTTTATAAAATAAATTCGGTTGAGGTAACGCTTGTAGAAACCTCTGGATCTGAAGACTCTACAAACACCACTTATCGGACAGTTACGGATAAAGCTCGTGCGTTTCATTCAAGTTATTTTGAGGTTCTTGGAGAGACAGGTTATATCGGGTTTTTTATTTGGTCTTCTATCATGGTGGTTTTCTACTTATCCGGGATGCGTTTGCACAAGAAGAATAAAGATATAGTGGAAGAACAAGGGTCTGATCGCGTATCGGATGCGGAATGGTGTTCTTCGTTTGGCCGCGCGATTATGATCTACGTTCCTGTGTTAATGACCGGCTCTTTGTTTGTCGGGATCGCATTTCAGCCGGCGCTCTTTAACATTGTGGCTCTTACGGTAGCGGTAAAGAACTATCAGTTTTCGAAACTGGAACCTTATCAGCGAGGCGCCAAAGCTACGCGTTCCCGGAATGCGTCGTTACGAGGCCGTCGTGTGTCCGCGTAAGGGCTGATCGAATCATGATGATCTGCGGGGGGTCTTTCCAAGCGGGCGGGAACGGGCGGGGCCGGTCCGCGTTCCAACCGAACCTATGGCCGCCTCCGCATCCGATCTCCGCTATGTCGACGATACAGAGCCCGGTTACTCGCGACGCCGGCGTGGCAAGGGCTGGCACTATTTCGCACCGGATGGCGACCGGATTTCCGCGCCGGAGGAAATCGCGCGGCTGAACGCCCTCGCTGTGCCGCCCGCCTATACCGACGTCTGGTACTGCCGATGGGCGGACGGACATTTGCAGGCGACCGGACGCGACGACAAGGGCCGCAAGCAATATCGCTATCATGCCGATTACCGCGCGCAGCAGGAGGCGGACAAGTTCAGCCGCACGGCCGCCTTCGGCTGCGCACTTCCCGAGATCCGCGCGCGGGTCGAGGCCGATCTGCGCCGGCGGAACCTGTCGTTCGAGCGAATGCTGGCCGCGACGGTGCGCATGCTCGACATCGGTGCGCTGCGGGTGGGCAATCGCAGCTACGCGCGCAGCGGCGCCTATGGCGCCACGACGCTGACCAAGGCACATGCGGAGGTCAGCGGGAACACGGTGCACCTTCATTATAAAGCGAAGGGGGGCAAGGACCGCAACATCCGTCTCAGCGACGCCTCACTCGCGCGATTGGCAAAGCGTTGCCATGACCTGTCGGGCCAGCATCTCTTCGCGTGGACCGATGAGGGGGGACGGACGCGCGGTGTCTCGTCGGGCGAGGTCAACGATTATATTCGCTCCGCGATGGGCGGTGATTTCACGGCCAAGAACTTTCGGACCTGGCACGCCAGCGCCATCGCCTTCTGGGAAATCGTCAAATCGGACGGCGGGATCACGCTCAAGGATATGCTGACACCGGTTGCCGAAAGACTGGGAAACACCATCACGATCAGCCGCAAGTCCTATGTGCATCCGGCGCTGATCGAATGTGTGAAGAATGACGGGTGCGGCTCGGTCGCAGGGTTGAAACTGCCCCGCAAAACGAAATATCTGGCGTCCTACGAACGAGGCCTGATCGAATTTTTGGGCCGGTATGACTGACTGTCGCCAGGAGATTTCGATTGCAGGTGGAAGACGATGCGCGTGAGTTCGCGGCAAGCGGGTTCGGTTTTCTAGGGGATATTCGCCGTTGGATCGCTGAAGATTCGACGGAGGCGCTGATCTATGTCGGTGCAGGCGTTGTTCTGTACCTTCTTCTCACGATGGCACGCTCCGCACTTGCCCGGATGCTGGGAAATCCCGACGAACATGACGGGACCAGCTGGCGCGGGATCGTCGCGCGCGTCCTTTCGAAAACGCGCGAATGGTTCCTGATGCTGGTTTCGGCGGAAATCGTGTCGCTGATCGCCGCCCCGCCGGCAGGGTTCATGGCGGTCGTGAATTTCCTTTTCACCGTAGCCTTTGTCATACAGGCAGCGATCTGGGTGCGGGAAGTCGTCATCGCGCTGATCCAGCGTAAGGCGATGTCCGCGGACCATTCGGACGGAACGCTGGCCAATGCGCTCGGCCTCATCCGGCTGCTCGTCAATATCTTCGTGTGGGGCATCGCCCTCATTGTCATTCTCGACAATCTCGGTGTCGACGTCACTGCGCTGATCGCTGGCTTCGGCATCGGCGGTATCGCCATCGGCCTTGCGGCCCAGGGGATTTTCGCCGACCTGTTCGCGGCCCTGTCGATCATCT
The DNA here is from genome assembly GCF_000342165.1 of Pacificimonas flava. Classification (GTDB taxonomy): domain Bacteria; phylum Pseudomonadota; class Alphaproteobacteria; order Sphingomonadales; family Sphingomonadaceae; genus Pacificimonas; species Pacificimonas flava. Next base: position 39,649 of record NZ_AMRV01000011.1, on the reverse strand, counting down.
TCGACAAGCCGTTCAAGAAGGGCGACACCATCAATTTCAGCGGAACGACCGGTACGGTCGAGGCGATCGGCCTTAAGACGACCCGGCTGCGCGCGCTGTCCGGCGAGCAGATCGTCGTGTCCAACACGAACCTTCTCAGTGAGAATATTCACAATTTCGCATTGTTTCAGCGTCGCCGCGTGGTGATGCCCTTTGGCGTCATCTACCAGACATCGCCCGAACAGCTGAATGCCATTCAATCGATGGTGAAGGGGATCGTGGAGGCGGAAGAAGGAACGACGTTCGACCGCGTTCACGCAACCGGCTTCGGCGGCAGTTCCATCGATTATGAGATGGTCTTCTACTCGGAGAGTGCCGACTATGCGGAGATGATGCAGAGACGGCACAATATTATGGTGACGATGGCCGAGCGGTTCGCAGACGCGGATATCGACTTTGCATATCCGACGCAGATGGGCTTCCTCGCCGGGCCGGACGGCAAGCCGATTGATCCGCGGGAAACCTCGCCGGCGGTGAAGGCGAACAGCCCGAGCAGCGGCGGAGAATAGTTCGCCGCATCCGTAAGACGCGGCAAAGAAAAAGCCCCTGCGCGGCCGTTCGCTGCGCAGGGGCTTTTCGTTTTGAACAGGATGCGGGACCGTCAGGTCGCGTCGATCGACAACAGGCTGGCGTTCCCGCCCGCGCTGGTCGTGTCGACCGTCACGACCCGCTCGACGGCGAAGCGGGGCAGGTAGTTCGGCCCGCCCGCTTTCGGTCCCGTTCCGGAAAGCCGCTCGCCGCCAAAGGGCTGCGACGCAACGATGGCGCCGGTCATGGAGCGGTTCACGTACAGATTGCCGACGCGCGCCTCATTCGCGACCTGATCGGCAGCATCGACGATGCGGCTATGAACGCCCATGGTCAGCCCGAAGCCGAGCGCATTCACTCGGCGCACCGTTTCCGCCAGCTGCCCCTGTTTCCATGTGGTCACGTGCAGGATCGGCCCGAACCATTCTTGCTCAAGATCTTCGATCTCGCTCAGGCGCACGATGGAGGGCGGCACGAACGTATCCGTATCCGGCACATCGATCTGGTGCACGATCCGCTCACGCACGCGCTGCAGATAATCGTTCAGCTTGGTTTGCGCATCCGTGTCGATAACGGGGCCGATGTCGGTCGCTGGGTCGACCGGATCGCCGGCGATCATGGTATCCATGGCGCCCGCCAGCATGTGCAATGTCCGGTCGTAAACGTCTTCCTGCACCAGCAGCAGACGCAGGGCAGAGCAGCGTTGTCCCGCCGACAGGAACGCGCTGGCGATCACGTCCATGACGACCTGTTCCGGCAGTGCGGTGGAATCGACGATCATCGCATTCAGGCCGCCCGTTTCCGCGATCAGCGGTACGATCGGCCGCGTATCGTCTTCCGCCAGCGTGCGCTGAATCCCCTTCGCCGTCTTGGTCGAGCCGGTGAAGGCGATGCCGGCCACCCGCTTGTCGCTGACGAGTGCCTGGCCCGGTTCCGCCCCACCTGGCGCAAGGTGCAGGACACCGCGCGGAATGCCGGCCTTGTACGCAAGGTCGACGGCCGCCTTCGCGATACGCGAGGTTTGCGGCGCGGGCTTGGCGATGACGGTATTCCCTGCCACCAGCGCTGCGGCCATCTGGCCAGTGAAGATCGCCAGCGGGAAGTTCCACGGAGCGACGCAGCCGAAGACGCCGCGTCCTTCCAGCCGCAGGGTGTTCGTCTCTCCCGTCGGTCCGGGCAGCGGCATCTCCGTGAAGTCCGCACGGGCGCGGCGGGCATAGTATCGGCAGAAGTCGATGGCCTCGCGCACTTCGTCCACGCAGTCCTGATAGGTCTTCTTCGCTTCCTTCGCGCACAGGCCCATCAGCGGGATCATGTCCTCCTGCATCAGGTCGGCCAGTCGCTCCAGCGCGGCCGCACGCGTTTCCACCGGCAGGTCCGACCATTCGTGAAAGGCGAGGGAGGCCGTGTCGATCATCTCCGACACCTGCTCGGCCGTGGCGTCTTCGGGGCGCGGCGGCAGTTCGAAGTTCCGTATCGACTCATGAACCTCTTCCAGGATCTGGGAGTCGTTGAGGTCCAGTCCGGCGGAATTGCGGCGTGCCGGCTCGAAAATGTCCGAGGGCAGCGAGATTGCCGGGTGGGGGGTGCAGTTCACCTTCTCGATCTTTTCGACCGGGTCGGCGAGCAGGTCCGCAACCGGAATATTCTCGTCCGCAAGCTGGTGTACGAAGCTGGAATTCGCGCCGTTCTCGAGCAGACGCCGAACCAGATAGGCGAGAAGGTCGGAATGGCCGCCGACCGGCGCATAGATGCGGCAGCTATACCCGTCTTCCCGCACCAGCCGCTCGTACAGACCCTCGCCCATACCGTGCAGACGCTGGAACTCGAAGTCGCGGCGGTCGCCGGCCCAGTCTAGAATGGTCGCCACCGTCAGCGCATTGTGGCTGGCGAAGGCGGGGCGAATATGGTCCGATTCCAGCATGGCCTTCGAACAGGCGAGATAGCTGACATCCGTTGCGGGTTTGCGCGTGAATAGCGGGTAGCCTTCCAGCCCCTCCTGCTGCGTCAGCTTGATTTCCGTGTCCCAATAGGCGCCCTTCACCAGGCGCACGGACAGGCGGCGGTTCGTCTCCGCGCCCAGCGTGTCTGCCCAGCCGATCACGGCGCGGGCGCGCTTCGAATAGGCCTGCACGGCCATGCCAAGGCCGTCCCAATCCTTGATCCGCGGGCTGCGCGCGACCTGTTCGATCACGTCGAGCGAAATCTTCAGGCGTTCCGATTCCTCCGCATCGACCGTCATCAGGATGTTCGCTGCGGCCGCTTCCTCCGCGAGATTCTGTACCATCTCGGACAGTGCGGGGACGCAGGTTTCCGCATGCGCGGTCTCATAGCGGGGATGCAGTGCCGACAGCTTGACGGAAATCGAGTGGCCGTGATCGCGGTTCGATTGGCCCAGGCGGCGGATCGCGCTGCTATAGGCCTCGTAATAGCGCTCCGCATCCTCATAGGTGCGCGCCGCCTCGCCCAGCATGTCGAAGCTGGCGGTGAAGCCGCGGTGCGCCTTGTTGTCCATGCGTTCCATCGCTTCCTCGATGGTCTGACCCATGACGAACACCTTGCCCATGACGCGCATCGCCGCGGCGACGGCGGTGCGCACGAAGGGCTCCGACGTCCGGTTGATCAGGCGGGAAAGGGCGGTCTTCTTCGCCTCGTCGCCGACAAGCGCCCGCGTGACGACCAGCCCCCAGGTGGCGGAGTTCACGAGCGCGGAGGGGCTTTTCGACCGATGCGAGCCCCAGTCCGCGTCGCCGATCTTGTCGGCGATCAGCAGGTCGCGCGTCTGCTGATCGGGGACGCGGAGGAATGCTTCCGCCAGTGCCAGCAGCGCCACGCCCTCGTCCGTGTTCAGTCGGTATTCGTGCAGGAAGGTGGCGACCCAGCTGTCCCGCTCGGCGCGTTTGATGTCCGCCAGAAGGCCGAGAGCGGTATCCTCGATCCGTTCGCGCTCGGACGGTTCCACCCTTGCCGGCGGGATCAATCCCTTCAGCACTTCCGCTTCGGGCGCCCGGTGCATGGCGCGCATGTCTTGCAGATATTCGTCGAGGCTGGCGGTGGTCATAGGTGGCGAGTCGTCCTTCACAGGGTTAGAAAATCGGCCATAACAGCCGGTGGAGGGCACTTAAATGGCAGTTTCATCGATCACGCCGGACGAATTTGTCCAGCGGGACGGAAAAGACATCGGAACCTCTGACTGGTTCGAGGTAACGCAGGATGTCATCGATAAGTTCGCCGATGCCACCGGCGATCACCAATTCATCCATGTCGATCCGGAGCGGGCGAAGCAAACGCCCTTCGGATCGACCATTGCGCACGGGTTCCTGACGCTCTCCCTGATGCCGGTCCTGGCATATTCGGTTCTGCCGCCCGTCGAGGGAACGAAGATGGGGGTGAACTACGGGTTCGACAAGGTCCGATTGATGGCTCCGGTGAAATCCGGAAAGAAAATCCGGGCGAATTTCAAGGTTAAGGAGGCCAAGGAGCGCGGTAAGGGCATTCTCCAGGCGGTTTACGATGTGACCGTGGAAATAGAGGGAGAGAAGAAGCCTGCGCTGAAGGCGGAATGGATCACTTTAACCTACGTATAAAAAACTCCATTATTTGTTAGTCGAAGGGAAATATTCTATGCGCAACGCCGTTATCGTATCCACTGCCCGCACGCCGATTGGCAAGGCCTATCGCGGTGCGTTCAACAATACGCCCTCGCCGACGCTTGCCGGCCATGCGATCAGCGAGGCGGTGAAGCGCGCCGGCATCGACGGCGCCGAGGTCGATGATGTCGTACTGGGCGCGGCGCTGCAGCAGGGCGTGCAGGGGGGCAACATCGCGCGCCTGTCCGCTCTGCGTGCCGGGCTTCCCGTTTCGGTATCGGGCATGTCGGTGGACCGCCAGTGCGCGTCCGGCCTGATGGCCATCGCAACGGCCGCCAAACAGATCGTCGTCGACAATATGGACGTCGTCGTCGGCGGCGGCGTCGAGAGCATCTCCATGGTGCAGACGCCGGAAATGCGCACGGGTGTCGACAAGGAACTCGTCGAGATGCAGCCCGACATCTACATGCCCATGCTGCAAACGGCAGAGGTCGTCGCCTCCCGCTACAATGTCAGCCGAGAGGCGCAGGACGAATATGCGCTGCAATCGCAGGAGCGCACGGCCGCGGCGCAGCAGGCCGGCAAGTTCGATGACGAGATCGTGCCCCTGACGCGCAAGATGATGATGAAGAACAAGGAAACCGGAGAGGTCTCCGAGCACGAGATGACGCTGGAAAAGGATGAAGGCAATCGTCCCGAAACCCAGCTGTCCGGCCTTCAGGGACTGCAGCCGGTCCTCGGCCCCGACAAGAACATAACGGCGGGCAACGCCTCCCAGCTTTCCGACGGCGCCTCGGCCTCCGTCCTGATGGAGGCGAAGGAGGCCGAGCGCCGCGGCCTTACGCCGCTTGGCCGCTATGTCGGCATGGCGGTTGCGGGCCTTGCACCGGACGAGATGGGCATCGGTCCCGTCTACGCCATTCCGAAGCTTCTGAAGCAGACCGGCGTGTCCATGGACGATATCGGGCTGTGGGAACTGAACGAGGCGTTCGCCGTGCAGGTCATCTATTGCCGCGACAAGCTTGGCATTCCGAACGACCGGCTGAACGTCAATGGCGGCGCCATCTCGATCGGCCATCCCTATGGCATGTCCGGCGCGCGCATGACGGGCCATGCGCTGATCGAGGGCAAGCGTCGCGGCGTCAAATATGTCTGCGTGACCATGTGCGTCGGCGGCGGCATGGGGGCGGCCGGGCTGTTCGAGGTGCTTTGACGTGAAGTCTCGTCCGGGCGCGGCGCCGGGTTGCCGCGCCCGGACGTTTTGAAAGGAACCAACCGCCGCAATTTCTGTTGACGAGGCACATGAAAACGCAAGCCTTATCAGGAGATTATCATGGCGAATGCGGACGAGAAGTTTCAGAAGAAGTTCTGGAATGCACTGGACAAAAGCCCTTTCGTGATGCTGGCGCTCAGCGGCAATGATCGCGGCCACAGCCAGCCCATGACGGCGCAGTTCGACGATGATTTCTGCGACCAGCTCTACTTCTTCACCTCTTCCGACAACGGCTATGTGAAGGGCCTTCAGGCCGGCCAGTCGGATGCCGTGGTCAGCTTCTCCTCTAAGGGCCACGATCTTTTCGCTTCGCTGCACGGCCGGCTCAGCATCGACAATGACGAGAAGAAGATCGATAAGTTCTGGTCGAAGACGACGGCCGCCTGGTTCGACCAGGGTCGCGAGGATCCGAAGATCACGCTGCTGCGCCTCGACCTCGGCAGGGCGGAAATCTGGGAGGCGGACAATGGTTCGTTCCTTGAGGAGATGTTCACCGCCGTCGTGAAGGACAATGCCTGGCACGCCGCCAAGGAGCATCAAACCGAAACGCGCTTCGCCGGCTGAGCGGAACTACCATATTTATCGAGAAGGGCCCCGCCGGATCACGGCGCGTGGCCCTTTTCTAGTCGCCCCCCTTTGTTTGGCGTGAGTGGAGTGCAGCGCCGCAATCAGTCCCACAGAGCACGCTTGGGCGGATAAACGTCGCTTCCGGTGAAGCGCAGGCCATGCTCCCGGTTTTTCGCGATCAACAGGAGGCCGTCCAGATCGTCGAAATGGCCGTTCATCGCGGTATAGAAGGCGGGCGCGATGCCCGGCGACGTCGAAAGCAGCGGCCCGTATTTTTTCTAGGCGAACAAGCGGATTGCCGATTTGTCGACGACCGCTTTTGCCGCTAGGAGGGGGCGGCGCCTCGGGGTAAGGCGCGGGGGTTTAGCGGGTTTGTCCATGTCGTTTCGTAATGTGTTTCTGGCCGCCGCCGGCACGCTTGCCCTGACGGTGCCTGCGGGCACGGTGGCGCAGGAAACCGATCTGACGGCGCCGGAGGGGATCGACCCGCAGGTGCTGGGAGCCACGACGCTGCCGGCGCGCGGACATGATCCGATGGCCGCCATCGACGTTGCGGAGGATCCCGTCCTCTCCCTGTCGGAACGGGCCGCGCCGATGGCGGCGTTCCGTGACGCCATATCCAGTGCCGTTGCCCGCAATCCGAGCATCGATGAGGCACTGGCCAATCTGAGCGTCGCCGACGCCCAGCGCGACGAGGCGCGCGCCGGCCTGTTTCCAGACGTGACGATCGGCTTTCAGGGCCGGCAGACCATCGACCGGGAGTTTTCAAACGACCCGGACAATGTGCTGGAGAGGTCGCGCTCGCTGTCCCGCTACGACGCCACCGCCTCGGTCGAGCAGGCGATCCTCGACTTCGGCGCCACCTCTGCGCGGATCGTCGCTGCGACTCACCGGATGAAGAGCGCGGCGTTGGAAATCGATGCCACGGCAGAGCGGGTTGCGCTCGCGGCCGTTGCGGCATGGTATGATGTGTTCGCCTACCGCGCGCTCGTCTCCCTGTCCGAAAGTTTTCTTGCCAACCAGCAAAAGGCATTGGCTTCCATCCAGGACCGCATCGATCAAGGCGTCAACGCCCCCGGCGATCTTGCGCGCGTAGAATCCTCGATCGCTCTGACGGGCACTGGGCTTGCCCGCTATCGGCGCCAGCTCGCCAATGCCGAGGCGCGATACACCGAGCTGATCGGTGCGCCGCCGCCGCAGGGACTGATGCGCGCGCCTGCGCCCGACATGCCGGCGATGAGCCGCGAGATGGCGGAGTATCTTGCGCGGACGTCGCCCGCAGTGGAGGCCGCGCAGGAGCGTGCCCGCGCAGCCTATCACGACAGCCGCGCGACGAAGGCGGACCGCTTGCCTCGGGTCGTCGCCGGGGTCGACGCCGGTCAATATGGTATCTTTCGCGATCGGGAGGGCGAGGATTACGACGTCCGCGCTCGCGTATCGGTACAGCAGCGCTTCTTCGCCGGAACATTTGCCCGGGCGGATGCGGACGTGGCCCGCGCCGATGCCGCGCAGGCGCGGGCGCTCGGGCTGGAGCAGGAGGCCGTGCGTGAGGCGCTGATCGCGTGGGCCGACATGGACGCGCTCGAGGATCAGCTTGCGGCGCTTTCGGAAAATTACATTGCCAGCCGCCGGACCCGGGACGTGTTGGCCGAACGGTTCTTCTACGCGCGCGGATCCCTGTTCGACGTGCTGCAGGCGGAGGACAATTATTTTGCCGTTGCAGGCAATTATATTCAGGCGCTGACTGAACGGGATTCGGCGCGCTATGTGCTGCTTGCACGCACGGGCCGGCTGCTCGATGCGCTGGCGATTCCGACGCAGGAGAGTGCCGAGTGAGGGGGGAACTGGAGTTCGAGGGGAAGCCGCCGCGCTTCGCCGACTGGCTGATGGAGCCGATGCGGCGCAACCGCCCGATCTACATGCGCGTGGCGCTGGCGGCGGTCTTCATCAACATTTTCGCACTCGCCTCCAGCCTGTTCACCATGGTCGTCTACGACCGGGTCGTGCCCAACAACGCCGTGGACTCGCTCATCGCGCTGTCCATCGGCCTCGCCATCGTCGTCATCTTCGATTTCATTCTCAAGCTGCTGCGCTCCTATTTCACCGATATTGCCGGTGCGTCCATCGACCGGGAGGTTGGCGCCAGCGTCTTCCAGCAGCTTCTGAAGGTGCGCCTCGATGCGAAGAAGGGATCGACCGGCGCGCTTGCGGGTCTGATGCGGGAACTGGAGACGCTGCGCGACTTTTTCGCCAGCGCGACCATTACCGCGCTCGTCGACGTGCCGTTCATCCTGCTGACGCTCAGTGTCATCGCACTTATCGGCGGGCCTGTGGTGTTCGTGCCGCTCGCCATGGTGCCGCTCGTCATTCTCGCGGGCTATCTGACGCATCCGGCGCTCGACCGGCTGAGCGCGCGGAACATGGGGCAGGGGCTCTTGAAACAGTCGGTTCTCGTGGAAACCATCGGCGGTCTCGAAACCGTGAAGACGACAAATGCCGGCTATCTGCTCACAAACCGCTGGATCGGCGCCATTGACGAGCATGCCTCCACCTCGCTGCGCCAGCGCCTGATCGCCAATCTGGCGACGACGCTGGCGCAGAGCGCGCAGATGATTTCCTATGCCGGCGTCGTGATCGTTGGCGTCGGTTTGATCGCGGAGCGCGAACTGTCCATGGGCGGCCTTATCGCCTGCTCGATTCTCGGCGGGCGTGCGGTTGCGCCGCTCGGGCAGATCGCCAGCCTGCTTTCGCGTCTCAGCACGACCCGCGCCGCCTATCGCCAGATCAACGGCCTGATGGCAACGCCCGTCGAGGGGCCGGCGGGGGAGGCGTTCAAGCTGGGCAAGGCACGCGGCGAGATCGAGTTTCGCGGCGTCAGCTTCAAATATCCCGATACGGCCGATCCGGCACTGGAGAATGTCAGCTTCAAGATTCAGCCTGGCGAGAAGGTGGCACTGCTCGGCCGCGTCGGATCCGGCAAATCGACCATCGCGAAGCTGATCCTCGGCCTCTACCCGCCGGCTGAGGGCACGGTTCTTCTCGACAGCCTCGACGTGCGGCAGATCGATCCCGCCACCCTGCGCGAGAAGGTCGGGTCATCGCTGCAGGAAACGGTGCTGCTGTCCGGTTCGGTTCGCGACAATATCATCCTCGGCCGACCGAATGTGGATGATGAGGAAATGCTGCGCGCGGCCCAGATCGCCGGCACGCACAGCTTCATGCAGCATGTGACGAACGGTTATGATCGCCGGCTCGCCGACCGGGGGGAGGGGCTGTCCGGCGGTCAGCGGCAATCCATCGCGCTCGCCCGCGCGCTCGCCGGCCGTCCGCAGATTCTCCTTCTCGACGAACCTTCTAGCCAGATGGATGCGCAGACCGAGCAGCAGGTTCTGGGTGCACTGCAAAAGGAACTTGCCGGCAGAACGCTGGTGGTCGTCACGCACCGCCCGCCCTTCCTGAAGCTGGTGGACCGCATCATCCTGATGGACAGGGGCAAGGTCATTGCAGACGGTCCGCGCGATGAAGTCATGAAACTGCTTCAGAAGCAGGGCGCGGTCCCCGCCGCAGGCACGGGGGCGGCCCGGCCTGAAGCGAAACCGGCGGATCGCGGCCTCATCACCTCCAGCATCCGGGCGGGCGACAACAGGCCGGGCGGTGCGCCGCCAGATGGTAACAAGCCGGGGGGCAATTCGTAACGCCATGGCGACCTTTCTCGAAGATCGTATGGAGAGTTTGCGTCCGCGTTCGGCGGCCAACATCCTGCTTTTCATGGTGGTGCTGATCGTCGTCACCTTCGGCATCTGGGCCGCTCTGACGGAACTCGACGTCGTCGTACGCGGTCAGGGACGCGTCGTCCCCTCCTCACAGCTTCAGATTGTCTCGAACCTGGAGGGCGGAATCGTCGAGCGTATTTACGTCGATCAGGGCGATACGGTGGCGAAGGGCGATCCGCTGATGTCGTTGGACCAGACGGAGACGGGCTCCAATCTCGGCTCCACCCAGGCAGAGGTGAATGCACTCACCGCGAAGATCGCGCGTCTGGAGGCCGAAGTGGCCGGCCGGGAACCCATATTCCCGGGCGGCGGCGATCCGGCGATGCGCGAGCAGGTGGAGATCGAACGCTCCCTGCATGCCAGCCGCATGGCCGATCTCGCCAGCCTGACGAACGCCGCGAGCGCGCGGGTGCAACAGTCGCTGCGCGCGGTGGCGGAGGCCGAGGCGAACCTTGCGTCCCGCAGATCGTCGGCGACAGCTGCGCGCGCGGAGGTCAACCTGCTGCGTCCGCTGGTGGAGCGCGGCATCGAACCGCGTCTTTCCCTGATCCAGGCCGAGTCGCGGGCGGACGTTGCGGAAAGCGAGATCGCGGCGGCCGAGGCCAGTCTGACCCGCGCCCAGTCCGCCGTCGTCGAGGCGCGCGCGAGTCTGGAACAGCAGCGGCAGGACTGGCGCGCCCGGGCGGCCAGCGAACTCGCCGCCGCCCAGAGCGAGATCGCGTCGCGTCGCCGTACGCTGCCGGCGCTCGCCAGCCGCGTCGACCGGACCACCGTCCGCGCACCCATGAACGGACGCGTCAACCGCGTGCTGAAATCCACCGTCGGCGGCAGCGTGTCACCGGGTGAGGCGCTCGTGGAGATGGTGCCCATGAACGACCAGCTCCTCGTGGAGGCGCGGATTCAGCCGAAGGATATCGGCTTCGTCGCCATCGGGCAGGAGGCGAAGGTCAATATCACTGCGTACGACCCGACCGTGTATGGCGGCCTGGAGGGTGAGGTCGTGACCATCAGCCCGGACTCCAGCATTGATGAGCGGACCGGCGAGATCTATTACGAGGTGGATGTCCGCACGGACGAGAACGCCATCGTCGATCGGTATGGCGACCGGCTTGAAATCGGCTCGGGCATGACGGCGGAGGTCAGCCTTTTGGGCAAGAAGCGGTCCATCCTCAGCTATATCTTCCGCCCCATCACGCGCTTGCAGCAGAACGCGTTTCGGGAGTGATGGGAAGCGGGTGCGAGCCCGGCCGTCTCCTTCAGACGGACTCGTCCGACGCCTTGTCCTGATCGTCTCGTGGCCAGCGCGACCCCGGCATCAGGAACAGGTCCGTGTCCTCGGTTCTCACGCCGGCAGCGGTCAGCATGGCATGGACCTGACCCCGGTGATGCGTCTGATGGTTGAACAGGTGAGTGGCGACGACCCAGACGGGCGCTCTTGCGTGCTGCTGCGAGGAGCCGCTGAACCATTCCAGCACTGAAGCGAGCGCGGCCTTGCCAAGGCTCGCAGTCCAGCTTTCCATCAGCACGTCCGTCTCGTGGCGCGCCGCCCGCATCGCCGCCCATTCACCACCATAGGATGCGCTGTCCTTCTGCAGGACGCCGGGGCGCGCACATTTATCGAACCGGGACAACCAGACATGGTCCGCCCACAATATGTGCGCCAGGGTTCCGTGAATGGATCCGAAGAAGGCGCCGCGATCACGCATCCGCTCTTTTCCGTCCAGCGTGGCGGCCGCGGCGTAGATGGCATCGTTCTGCCAGCGATTATATGCCGCCATCGTTCTGACGTGGCTGCGGGAAATCATTCCTTTGTGTCCTTCCGACCGTCAAAACGAAAGGGGCCGCCCGCAGCATCTGCGGACGGCCCCCAACTTTCTACGAGAATCCGCTTCAGGCGAAGAGGATCTCCACAGCGTCGACCGGCTGGCCGCCCATGTCGACAAGCAGGTCGGCGACGCCGTCGCCGTCCGTATCGCCCATCAGCATGGTGTTGCCGCCATCGTCTTCGTAGCGAAGCTCGCCGGCCGTGCCCGAGAAAGCATCTTCCCCGATCCACGAGAAGCCGTCATTCGCTTCCGTGCCCGCATCAGCGTCGATCCCCGTCAGGTCGATGGTTTCGCCCGCTGCCAGATCGGTAATGACGTTGATCTCTCCGTCGGCCACATCGAACACGAACGTGTCGATGCCCGCACCGCCGGCTAGCGTGTCGGCGCCGCCGCCTGCGGACAGCGTGTCGTCTCCGGCGAGGCCATACAGGATGTCATCGCCGTCGCCGCCCATCAGCACGTCGGCGCGGCGACCGCCGTACAGCGTGTCGTTGCCAGCGCCGCCTTCCAGCGTGCCGCCAATCGAGCCCGCCTGCATCAGATCGTCGAAATCGGTGCCGATGATCCGCTCGACACCGATCAGTCGGTCGCCCGCCGCTGCACCGGACACGCCGCTATACTGCGTGACGACGATGCCCTCCTCGGCATTGGCATAGCTGACCGTGTCGAAGCCTGCACCGCCATCGAACGTGTCGGCACCGCCGCGACCCATCATGAAGTCGTCGCCGGCATTGCCGCGCAGGATGTTGTCGGCGTCGTTGCCCATCAGCACGTCATCGCCCGAACCGCCCGTGGCGTTCTCGATGACGACGCCGTTCGCGATGGTGTAGCCGCCCCAGATCCCGTCGAGGAAGGAGACGACACCGCCACCGGTGGGCGAGTAGTCGAGCGTTGCCGCCAGAAGGTCGATCTGGGCATCGAGCGCGCCGCCGTAGCGGATTTCGTCGGTACCCGCGGAATCCCAGATCGTCTGGTAGTAGGTGCCCTCTTCATTGACGTCGAGCAGTTCATAGACATTGTTGCCGGTTTCGCGTTCGGTGACACCATAACGCTCCTGCAGGACGGCAATGTCGAATGCGCTCAGCGTGCCGGACCAGCCGCTGTCGATGTTCGCGCCGGTGTAGGGCGTCGGACCGTTCGGACCGGTGTCCCAGGCGTCGTTGTACGACATGACCGTGTAGACACCCTGGTTGAGGTCGTAGAGGCCCAGCGACGACGAACCGGCAACACCAAGCATGACGTCCGAACCGCCGCCCTGATCGTGCGGATGGGCGAGGCCATGTGCGTGACCGAACTCGTGCAGGATGACGGCGAAGGCGAAGCCGCCCTTTTCCAGGCTCTGCTGCTGGTCGAACGTCCAGCCGCCCGACAGGACGTTGAAGACGCCGATTCCCTGACCTTCGCCATAGGCCGGATCCTGCGGATAGAAATAGGCGCCGTACTGTTCCGATTCCGTCTTCAGCAGGCGGAACGTCGCTTGGTCGACGTCGGTCGTGATCTCGTAATTGACGCCCAGGATGCGCTCGAACTCCTCCAGCGCCTCCATGACCTGACCTTTTTCAAAGTCGTTCCAGTCAATGGTGACCATCGGGTTGCCGTCATCGCCGGTTTCGCCGAAATTCTCGTCGGAATCGCCGAAATAGACATAGGCCGTCGGAACGCCGTCAACGTCCGTGAACGGCACGTTGGCCGCATTTTCCCAGCGGATCGAATCGAGCGGATCGAGTTCGCTGAGCGGCGAACCGGTCACGTCGAGCGTGTAGCCGCCGGTTTCGCCCGGATAGGCCAGAACGTCGACATAATAGGTGCCGCTCTCCTGAACGAGATAGCTGAGACCCGAACTGACATCGCTCGGGAAGCCGAGATCGTCGTTCGAGGCGACGAGCACGCCCTCGGAATTGTAGAGACCAAGGATGGTGTCGAGTTCATTATCCGCAACCGGAAAGCTGGTCGCGCCGCCAGACAGGAAGAAGTTGTAGATCTGCCCGGCTTCCAGCTGGATCTGGTAGGTATCGACGTCTTCACTGACCTCGATGTGCCCGAACGTCGCGCCGAGGCCGATCTCGACGGCATCCGCAAACGTGTCCGGCACCTCGTCTGCCTCCGGCATCTCCCAGACGTCGAGCGTCCAGTCACCGGTGTCGATGGAGGGGTCGCCCTCCGCAACCGTGAAATAGGACGTGAGACCCAGATAGTAGGTGCCCGCCGTCGCCGCCGTGAAGGTGATGAGCGACGTGCGGCCGAGACCGCCATCGTCGTCTTGCACCAGCACATTGTCGTCGGAATCGAACAGAACGAGATACGGATCCTCGATACCGCCTTCCTCTGCGCCGCGATAAGCGAACGAGTAGGTCTGTCCGGCTTCCATCTCGATGGAAACGAAGTCGAATTCTTCCGTACCAGACAAGGATCCGGTCAACGAGAAATCGGCCTCGACCGCAATCGTACTGTCTGCCTGGGCAGCCGTGAAGATGAAGTCGGCATCGACATAATCGGCGATGCTGATCGTGCCCTCATAACCGTCGAAACCGCTTTGGATCGCCAGTCCCTTGCTGTCGCAAGCAACGCAGCCACATCCCGTATGCGTAACCGATTTTTCGGTCGCAAGGTAAGATTCGGAAATTCGCATGAACCGCCCCTCTCCTGATTTAAGTGTCCCCGCGTTCCTCCCTGGCCCGCGAATGAACGGAGGAAACTACTTTTCCCCTTGCCTAGCAAGGCGTTTTCACGAAGAATTTGTGGAGGCGTTAACGATATTCGGCAATGCCGTAGGGATTGAACCGCATGATCGGAAAACAATCTTACAGAGCGGTAACTTTATGCTGCGCCGCCCTCCTGGCAGCGTGCACGGAAGGCGCTGTCGGAGGAGGTCGCGACTCGGCGGAAACCGGCGCATCCCTCGAACGGGCGGCGGTCGAGGAGGCACCGAACGACGCGCCGGATGCGGATGCGCAGGAGGTGTCGGGCCGGCCCGATCGCCCCGCTGTAGCAAGCGGTTCCGAAGGCCAAATGGCCGCTGGGGCAGAAAGCAGGAGTGCTGAGTTGCGAGACGAGAGCAAACAACAGCGGCAGGAGGATTCCGGCGCACGTGCAGGCGAGCCGGTTGGGGGATTGCCCTGGGCGGGAACGCGCAGCTTCGATACGCTCGACGAATATCTTGCCTATCTCGACCACGGCGCGGCCATCGGAAAGCCGCACTATAAGGAAATCGAGCCGGACCTGTTCGTTCTCGTGCCGGGAAAGATGACCGACGCGCCGAAGAACGATCCCATCACCCGCGAGGCGCTGGCGCAGAAACTCGGGTTTTCGGAGAGCGAGTGACGCCTCTCGCCAGGCGATTGATGGCTTCACCCCTCGGCCCCGACGTGCGATACGCGCCGCGCTTCTGAATTGAACGTGCCGCATAGTCGCGCCGCGATGGGGCGAGAAGAGGTTTGTTATTTCGAACTCCTGTTCCGTCGGCGGTGTCGCTGTGCTGGTGCCGGCGCGCTATCGATCCCAGCGCTTCCCCGGCAAGCCTCTGACGCCGATCGTGGGTGCGGGCGGAACGCCGCGCCCCCTCGTCGTTCGCAGCTGGCAGGCGGCCACAGCGTCCGGCTTTCCAAGCTGGGTGCTGACGGATGACGAGCGCATCGCGGACTGCGCCGCCTTGGCCGGCGCCAAGGTTCTGATGACGCCGGAGCGCTGTGCCAACGGTACGGAACGCTGCGCCGCCGCACTCGGCGACCTGGCGAAGGATACAGAAATCCTGGTCAATCTGCAAGGCGATTCACCCTTGGTGCCGCACGGGCTGATCGCGCATCTGGTGTCGGAGCTGCGCGCCCGCCCCGCTGCCGCCATGGTGACGCCGGTCTTCGCGGCGCCGAGGGCGGTCCGCCAACGCTTGATTGAGGACTGGTCAGCGGGGCGGGTCGGCGGCACCAGCGCCGTCTTCGGTGCGGGCGGCCGCGCACTCTATTTCTCGAAGCGTCCGCTGCCCTACGGCGTGGAGGCGGACGAGACGCTGCCGCTTCACCTTCACATCGGCATCTATGCCTATCGCCGCGCGGCGCTTGCGGCATACCCCGGCCTTCCCGCCTCGCCGCTGGAACTGGCAGAGGGGCTGGAACAGCTTCGTTTCCTGGAAAACGGCCTCAGGGTGGATGTGGTGACGATTCCCCCCGTGCCGGACTTCTGGGAGGTCAACAATCCCGGCGACGTTCCCATTGTCGAGCGCGCCCTGGCAATGCGCGGGACCGAGTGATGCGATTGCTCGGACAAGAGGTGGGGCCGGACCGGCCATTTTTCCTGATCGCCGGCACCTGCGTTATCGAGAGCGAGGACAGCGCGCTCGAAACGGCGCAGGCCATCGCGGAGATCGCCCGCCGCCTCGGTATCTTCACGGTCTACAAGTCCAGTTTCGACAAGGCCAATCGAACCGCGCACGACAGTTTTCGCGGACCGGGCCTTCAGGAGGGGCTTCGAATCTTGCAGCGCGTGCGAGAGGCGACTGGTCTGCCTGTCCTGACGGACGTGCACGAAACGGCTCAGGTCCAGCCAGCGGCGGAGGTGGCCGATATCCTGCAGGTGCCGGCCTTCCTCGCGCGCCAGACCGACCTCGTCGCCGCGGCCGCGCGAAGCGGGCGGGCGGTGAACGTCAAGAAGGCGCAGTTCATGGCGCCCGAGGATACGCTGCCACTCGTTGCAAAGGCGCGCGCCGCGAACCCGGCCGTGCCGCTGATGCTGACCGAGCGAGGCGCCGCCTTTGGCTACAACACCCTTGTCGTCGATATGCGCGGGCTGGCAGTGATGCGCGCATCCGGCTGCCCGGTCATCTTCGATGCGACCCATTCGGCGCAGCGGCCGGGCGGCGAGGGGACACGCTCGGGCGGGGACCGGCGCAGCGTGCCGGTGCTGGCGCGCGCGGCGGTGGCGGCCGGGATCAGCGGTTTGTTCATGGAGGTGCATCCGGACCCCGATCGCGCGCTTTCCGACGGGCCGAACAGCTGGCCGCTGAGCCGGTTGGAACCCCTGCTGCGTTCGTTGATGGCGCTGGACGCGGCGGCAAAGGCGCAGCCCTATGCCGAGGATACGCTCTGACGGTCAGGCCGCCGCCTGCAGCGCCTCGTGATGGGCGATGGCGTCCTCGATCCGGTCGAACGGGCGCAGCCTTCCGTTCTCCAGCACGGCCCCGCGCCGGCAATATTGCTTCAGCGTCGCGGGATCGTGGCTGACCATGATAAGGGTGCGGTTCTGCGAACGTTCGGTCAGCGCGGCAGCGCTGCGTTCGCGAAAGCGCACATCACCGGCGGCGGTGATCTCGTCCACCAGATAGCAGTCAAAGTCGATGGCCAGGCTGACAGCGAAGGCGAGGCGGGCCTGCATGCCGGCCGAATAGGTGCGCACCGGCTGGCGCAGGAACGGCCCCAGCTCCGCGAACTCCTCGACAAAGCGGATCAGGCGGACGGGATCGCGGCGATAGATGCGGGCGATAAAGCGCGCATTGTCCGCGCCTGTCAGGCTGGACTGGAAGCAGGAACCGTATCCCAGCGGCCAGCTGACAGACATGCCGCGATGGACCCGCCCGCCGCTTTGGCGTTCGGTGCCGCCGATGATGCGCATCAGCGTGGACTTGCCGGCACCGTTCGCACCGCAGATGCCGATCGCGTCGCCCGCATCGACGCGCAGGTCGACCCCGCGAAGGACCGTCTTCGAAAATCCGCGCAACTTGTAGCGCTTCGTGACCGCGTCTAGCCGAATCATGGTGCATCGTCTTTAAGCCGCGCGGCGGTGCCGGGGAAAGGTTGGGGCAAAGGATGCGGCGGTTTTCGGTTTTTTCTCGGGCGGCCCTGATCGCCGGCTCTTCCGCGCTTGCGTCCTGTGCCACGCTGCCGACGAGCGGGCCGACGACGGCCCAGGTGCTGAGCGAGGAGGCCGCTGCCGCCGCCGCGATCGGCTACCGGATTGTCGAGATCGACGCGGCGACGACGGCGACCATGGCGGATTCGGCGCCGTCCTCCGCACCGCTGGCCGTTCTGGCCGAGAGCGCGACGCCGGTCGCGACCGGGTTGATCGGCGCTGGTGACACGGTGGAGGTGACTTTGTTCGAGGTGGGGGCCGGGCTGTTCGGTGCGGCCTCGCCTGCGGCCGGGTTCGATCCGTCCGCGCGCGGGCGCAGCCTCGGCGCCTTTCCCGTCTCACCGGATGGGCGTATCGACCTGCCCTATGCCGGCACGTTGCAGGTGGGCGGTTTGACACCGGATGCCGCCGCGCGGCGCATCGAAGCCGCGTTTCGCGGTCTCAGCCAGCAGCCGCAGGCCCAGGTGCGACTGACGGAGCGCGTGTCCTCCAGCGTGCTTTTCTCCGGCGCGGTGGCGCAGCCCGGCCGCTTCGCACTCTCCGCTCGCCCCGAAACGCTGACGGAGGCGCTGGCCATGCGCGGCGGCCCTTCGGCTTCCGCAGCCGATCTCGATCTGCGCCTGACGCGGGGGGACAGGAGCGTCTCGGTGCCGCTGCGTTCGCTTCTGGCGGGCAGCGCCGGCGACATCGTCCTGCGCCCCGGGGACCGTGTCGAGCTGCTGCCCGGTCGGCGGTCCATCCTCGCCTTTGGCGCGATGAATGCGGTGCGCGAAATCCCGTTCGAGACGGCGAGCGTGTCGCTGGCGGAGGCCATCGCCCGCGCCGGCGGACCCAGCGACGCGCGCGCGGATCCCAGCGCCGTCTTCGTCTTTCGCGACGATCCGCAGACGCCGACGATCTACCGCCTCGACCTGCTGCGCCCCTCCGGCTATTTTCTGGCCCAGCGATTTCCGATGCGCGACAAGGATCTGATCTACGTCGCGAACAGCGCGTCCAACCAGCCATCGAAGCTGATCGACATCATCAATCGCTTGTTCCAGCCGCTGTTCACCATCGAACAGCTTACGAACTAGGGCGCGTCCGGCTCAGGCGGCGTGTTCCCGAACGCCGGCCAGCAGCAACCAGCCGATCCCATAGGCCAGCGTCAGCCCGGCGAAGATGGTGAGGAGAATGGTCGCGCGCTTCGGATAGAGCGCCTCGTCGGGCAGATTCGGTTCGACGACGCGCACGACGAACAGGTTCTGACGCAGCGCCTGGTCACGCGCCTCCTCATAGGCGGCGGCGGCAAGCTCGTAGCGTTTGGCGGCGAATTCCTGCCGCAGGCGCAGATCTTCGTAATCGCCGACACGGGCGGAGAGGGAATCCTGCCGGCCGGCAAGCACCGCCTCTGCACCCGCGACCTCTCCGGCGAGCGCGGCGATCCGGCGGCGGAGGGCAACCCGCTGCGGGCTGTCCTCCGCCAGCGCGCCGGCCATCGCCCGCTCCTGCGCGCGCAGTTCGGCAAGCTCCGCGCGCAGGCCCGCGGACAGCTCCACCTGCGCCGCGCCGCTCGCTTCCGGATCCACCTGCTGCTCGCGGCGGCGGTAGCTGGCAATCCCCGCCCCGACGCGGGCAAGCTCCCCCTCTGCCAGGGCAAGCTGTTCCTGCGCCGCCTCCAGCAGGCGCTCCCCGGCGCGGGCGTTGAGGGCGTTCACCCGGTCCTCGCCCAGCGCCAGCAGCGTATCAGCCAATGCCTTCGAATCCGCCGCGCGGTAGGTGTGGACGGTCAGGTTGGCGATGCCCGTGTCGGGATCGACAAAGACCTTCACCCGGTCGTCATAATGTTCCGCAAGGTCCTCCGCGCTGGGCGCGGCATCCCACAGGCGAGAGAGGAGGTCCGCCTCCGGCCGGCGGAAGATTGCCGTCAGATCCAGTCGTTCGTCCGCGGCGGCGGCGGCATCGTGGGACGTCAGGTAGGCAGCGACGGCCTTTACCTCGCCCGCCGCCGCGCTGCCGGCGCCGAGGCCGATCATCTGGGCGAGGCCGCCGGCGCCGATGCTGGGCGTCCCGCCGTCCGCCGACCGCACCAGGAACTGTGCACGGCTTTCATACTGATCGGCGGCAAAGCCGTAGAGCCAGATTGCCGCCAGCAGCGTCGGCAGCAGCACGAAAAGGCTGAACGGCAGGGCGCGCCGCCAGCGGGGCGCGGCCTCATGATCGATGTCTGTCAGCAGATAGGGTGGGGTCTGGCGGTCCATCGGCGCGGTCCTAGTTGATCTGCACGTGACTGCGAACCGCGCGCACTGCCAAGAGGCCGGCGAGCAGGACGCCCGCGCACCAGAATGCGAGATAGACCGGCTCCACATAGGTATCCTCGGCGGCGGAGAATTGGCCGTAGCGGATCAGTTCGAACATCTGCGTCATGGGAAATTTCGCAACCCAGTCGCGGTAGGGCTGCGGCAGCCAGGACACCATGTAGAAGGCGCCCGACAACGGCAGCAGGATATAGCTGATCGGGTGGACGAATTTTTCGACCACACGGTTCTCGTTCGTCGCCGCCGTGACGATCAGCGCCAGGCCGAAGGACCAGACCCACAGATAGGCGATGCCCGCCAGCATCGCGAGCGGCCGCTCGGGCGGCTGCGCATAGCCGAACAGGACCGCCGCGGTCAGAAGAAGCGCGAGCACGGAGAGAATGCTGCCGAGTTCCAGCAGCGCGCGGGCCAGCACCATGTCGAAAATCGTGACCTGTCGGTGATAGAGCAGCGGCCCGTTCGATTCCAATATGCCCTCCGCCCGGGTGAAGATGCTGCGAAAGAGGATGAAGGTCGAATAGCCGATAATGGTGAAGGGGGCGGGGTCGATGCCGTGCCCGTCCGCGCCCCCTGGCGCGCCGGCATGGATCGCCAGCACCGCCAGCGTCAGGATCGCCGGCTCCACGAACATCCACAGATAGCCGATATTGTCGCGGCCGTAGCGCGTGTGGATCTCGCGCATCAGCAGCGCGCCGACGACGTTCGCCTGCACGGCAAGACCTGTCTTTAGGGCGGCTGCGCTCATGGCAGGCTCTTTTCCGCCGCGGCGAGGACGATGTCCAGATGCCGGTCCCACCCGGGCGACTGCCAGTCCGCCGCCGGCTTGCCGCGCGGACCGGATGCCGTATCGCGGATCGCCGCCATCCAGCCTTCCCCGTCCAGCGGGCTCAGATACCGTGCCGCCGCGCCCGCGACTTCCCGGTGGGCAGGGATGTCGCTGGCGAGGACCGGCGTCCCGACGCTCAGCGCCTCGGCAACTGGCAGGCCGAAGCCCTCCGAGAAGCTGGGCATCAGAAGGGCGTGCGCCCCCCGATAAAGAGCCGCCAATTCCCGCTCCGGCAACGCGCCGAGTTCGCGCACATGCGGCTGGATGCCCGGCGCACGCTCCAGCAGGTCGACGACCTGCTCGTTCTCCCAGCCGCGCCGCCCCACAAGGAGCAGTTCCGGGATTTCGGCGTCCCGCCGTTCCTCGGCCATTTTTCTCCAGACATGCAGCAGAAGGAGGTGGTTCTTGCGCGGCTCGATGGTGCCGACCATCAGGAAATAGGGCCGGTCTCGCCGCGCGGACTCCGCGCATGGAAGCGCGTCGATACCCAGCGGCGCAATGGCGATGGCGGGTGCCGGCCAGCCGCTCCAGTGCCGGGCAAGGCCCTCGGCCGTCGCCGTCGAATTGGCGATCACGGCGAAGGCTTCCCGCCGCAGCGTCTCGATGCGCCGAGCATGTTTTTCGGCGCCGCCGGGCCGCGCATATTCGGGATGCGTGACCGGGATCAGGTCGTGTACCAGCGCGGTCAGTGTCGCGTTGAGGCGGTTCTTCATATGCGCGATCCGTCGCGGCCGGTGCAGGTTCGCCGGGGATGCCAGGATCAGCGCCGCGGTCTTGCCTCCGTCCGGCGCGCGCGGCCGAATCCGCGCGAGGCTGGCGAGCGCGCCGCGATCTCCGCCGCCCGCCCGGCCGTGCCATCTCTCCTGCGTCTCGTCGAGAAAGCGCGCCACGTCCTGGTCCGCAAGACGACCGAACGCGCCGGAGGGGTGGCGCGCGCAATATCCGAAATCCCCGCCGGCAAGATCGGGCAGGCGCCGGGCATAGCTCATCTCCACCCGGTCGACGCCGGTCGGCGCGCTATGGCGAACGCGGCTGAGCAGACGCGACAGGTCGAGATAGAAGCGGCGCCGGGCCATGGGTTTCAGGCTGCTCTGGCGAGGGGGTCGGCATAACCGCCGGTCAGCTGCGGCATGGCCGCCGCGATGAGCGCGGCGCGGCCCTTCGCGCAGCCAGGGTCCCCGGGAATCTGCGCCTTCGCGACGACGAGCGCCCGGAAATCGTCGAAAAGTGCGGAGTCGGGCGCGGACGGCCGGTGCCAGAAGTCCGCCAATGGCTTCCCATCGGTCAGACCGGGCACGTTGTAGATCGCGCGGCCGAGCGCCTTGACCGGGATGCCGCGCTCGAGAGCGGGCAGGGCGGCCGTACTGTTGACCGTCACCATGCCCACGGTATGACCGAGCATCTGATGCAAGTCTCCTCCGGGTGAGAAATGGACGCGCGGCGCCGCGCACAGGGCGCGCCAGTTGACGAGGCCATTGTCGAGCGGGTGCCGCTTTACGAGAAGGTGCGTGTCGGCGGGGGCGGACGCCGCGAAACTTGTGAGGATCGCGCGGAGCGCCGCCTGCATCGAGCCCTCTTCCGAATGAGAGCGCAGCTGAAAGTCGCAGTCCAGTTGCAGCGGCAGAAGGAAGTGGCGCCGCCCGGCGACGCCAGCCTGCGCCTTCGCGGTTTGCTGTTCTTCACGGGAGCGCAGCAGATGCCGCTTTACATATCCCAGCCCTTCCGTCAGCGGCGCAGCGCCGCGATGCCAACGCACATGCGGGAATTGCAGCGCCACCTTCGACACATGCGCGCGCGTATAATAGCGTACGGCCTCGCCGGCGCGCGGCTGCGTTCCGGTCACGGGCGGCGGCACCGTTTCAATTCTGGCAGCGGCGCGGCGAATGGTACCGGGGTCGCGGGGCAGGGCGGAATGGCCGTTCACGCCGCCGCGCTCCAGCGTCATGTAGCCGGGCCGGAAATAGGCCTCCTCGAACACATGCACGGCCGCGCCGAAAATCCGGGCGGTGTCGATTGCGGCGCGGTGGATGGGGCGGCAGTCGCCATAGAGGACCAGACTGTCGATCCTGTGCCGTCCCATCATCGACTGCACCGCCGCCGGCCAGTCCGTCATCCGCCCGCGATAGGCGGTGCCCCGCGGCCAGTCGTGAACGTCGCCGCCGTGAAAATTCACGCGGTGTACGACATGACCGGCGCGCTGAAGCGCATCGCCCAACTCGTGGAAGAACGGGCCTTGGGGGCCCTGCAGGAACAGGAAGCGCTTCATCCGGCGCGGCGCAGCGCGTTGCGGGCGCGCCCCTGCCAGCGGCGCGCGCGCGTCAGAAGCGTTTCGGAGGGCGACGCCGCGGACAGGCGCCGCACCAGTATTTCGGGCGGGCAGGGAAGGCCGGTCTCCGGATCCATATAGCGGGGATAGAGGATGAGGGCCGCCGCGACGAGTTCGTCCAGCATTCGCCGCGCCGTGCGCCGGCCGGGCACCTTGCCGCGGTCTTCGGTCAGGCCCCAGCCGGCATAGAAGGGGGCGCCGTAGGTTGTAACCGGAACGCCGCGCAGCAGCGCCTCGAATCCCGTCAGCGACGTCAGCGTGTGGACGGCATCGACCTGGTCCAGCAGCGACTCCAGGGAAGCGCCGCGCGCGGTCATGTCCGCCAGCCGGTCCGCCTCGGCCGGGGAGGGGCCGCCCGCGCGCAGGCCGGCCTCCACGTCCGGGTGCGGCTTGTAGATCAGAAAGGCGTCGGGCGCCGCCTCGCGAACGGCGCTCAGCAACCCGGCATTGGTATGGATGCCGCCGCCGCCCAGTTGCACCGAACGGTCGTCCTCCACCTGCCCCGGCACAAGGATGCGGGTGCGTCCCTTTGCGCTTTGCGGCAGCAGGACGGGAACGCCGCGTGCGCCATATTTGGCCAGCCTTGCGGAGACGATGGCCTCGCGCAGCGCGGCGGCACGTGCCGTCAGCGGCGCATCGAACCGGCCGTGCTGCAACAGCATCTCCAGGTCGCTGGGGCCGGAGGGGTCGTAATAGATGCCGTTACGGTCGACCGCGATCGACAGCGGCACGCGCAACTCGGCGCCCAGACCGATGGATCGCAGGAATCCGTCCTCGATCTGCCAATCACCGGGTTCCGCCTCCGCACGGCTGGGCCAGACGGCGCGCTCCGGTCCCGGCGGTGCGCCGCCCGCCCATAGGAACCGCTCGATCGCGCGGCGCTTCCACGCCGCAATGCCCGCTACGCTGCCGATTGCCCGGTTGCGGTCGATCTGGCGGCGCCACAGGCCGAGGAGCGCGATCGCCTCTTCCGGCTCCCACTCCTGCCCGGTGAAGGGGTTGCGGAAACGGACGTTTGGCGCCGCGAAGAGCGCGCGTGCAGTTTCCACTGCATCCGGCCACAGCTGTCCGCTTCCGGTTCGCACCGGCCGCCCGGCGAGCGCTGCCAGCGTACCGATCGGCGATCCCGTCTCCGCCACGACCGCCTCCGCCGCCTCGATGGCGGGCCAGGGATCGCAGCCCGGTTCCGGCGTCCAGCCTCGCGCTCCATCGTCGCTCAGCGTGAACGGGCCATTTGGCAAGCTGGACGGCGGACCCCAGAATGTGCCGCCCACCCGCGCACCTGCCAGCGCGGCGGCCAGTGCGAGGGCGCGTTCCCGGTCGATGGGGCGGGGCGGGGCGCCCGGCGCCTCGACGCAAACAGCTGACCTTTGCGGGTTCACCCAGGGAAAGGGCGGAGCCGCCAGCACCTCTACACTCGATAGCATCGTCAAACTTACACCCCCGCGCCGCACAAAGGCCGGTATCCGATGTCCCCTTAGCCGCAGACCATTACAGGCTTATGCCTTTCTTGCCCATGAAGCAGTTCGGCGTCTCGCACCGGGCGGGAACCTTTTGTCGAGGGGGCGGTGTTGTAGCGCCATGACCTCCTGGATCGAGAGCCTGATCACGCATCTGGGCTATGCGGGGATCGCGCTGCTGATGTTCATCGAGAATGTCTTTCCGCCGATCCCGTCCGAAATCATCATGCCTCTTGCGGGCTACACCGCCGGGCGCGGCCACCTGAATATCTGGCTGGTCATTGCCGCCGGGACGGTGGGCACCTTCTTTGGCGCGCTGTTATGGTATTATGTCGGCCGCTGGCTGGACGAGGACCGCATGCGAAGCTGGACGCGGCGTCATGGCCGCTGGCTGACCATGACGGTGCGCGACCTGAACCGCGTCGACCGGTGGTTCGACCGCAGCGGTCAGTGGGCCGTGCTGATCGGACGTGTGATCCCGACCATCCGCACGTTGATCTCCGTTCCGGCCGGCATTTTCCGTATGCCGCTTCATACCTTCTGTCTGTTCACCTTTTTCGGTTCGCTCGCGTGGAACGCGGCGCTTGCCCTCATCGGTCGCAGCCTCGGCCAGAATTACGAGGCGGTGGACACCTATCTCGGTCCGGTGTCGATGACGGTCATCGCCGTCATTCTCCTCTATTATCTCTACCGCCTCGTGACCTTCCGGCCAAAGGACTAGCCTTCCTTTTCCGCCAGCATCTGGATGATCGCGGAGAAATCACGACCGCCGCGCCCGCCGTTCACGACCATCTGGTAAAGCTGTCCGGCAAGGGCGCCCATCGGCACCGGTGCATCCACCGACCGCGCCGCGTCGACGGCCAGTTTCAGGTCCTTCAACATCAGCGCCGCCGCGAAGCCGCCCTGATAGTCATTATCGGCCGGGCTCTTGGGACCGACGCCGGGCAGGGGGCAATAGGATGTCAGCGACCAGCTCTGGCCGGAGGAGACGCTGGCAATGTCGTAGAAGGTCTGCGCATCCAGACCGAGCTTCTCGGCCATGGCGAGCGTCTCGCACGTTGCTGCCATCGTCGCGCCAAGCAGCATGTTGTTGCAGATCTTCGCGGCCTGCCCCGCGCCGGTTTCTCCGGCATGGATGACCGCCTTGCCCATTGCCGACAGGATCGGTTCGGCGCGCTTGAAGGCGCCTTCGGATCCGCCAACCATGAACGTCAGCGATCCGGCGCTGGCGGCGGCGATCCCGCCCGACACCGGGGCATCGACCATGGCGAAACCGCGTTCCGCCGCCTCGCCGCCCACCTTGCGCGCTGTCGCGACGTCGATGGTCGAGCAGTCGATCAGCAGCATGTCGCGGTCGGCAGCGGCGAAGATGTCGCCCTCATAGACGCTCGTGACGTGGGTGCCGGCCGGCAGCATCGTCACGGCCGCCTCCGCCCCGCGCACCGCCTCTGCCGCCGACCCGGCGATCAGGCATCCTGCCTCTTCCGCCTGCTTCAACGCGGTCTCCGACAGGTCGAAGGCGCGCACGTCGTGTCCGGCCTTCACCAGGTTCGCGGCCATGCCGCTGCCCATGTTGCCGAGGCCGATAAAGGCGATGATGGTCATAAAGGCTCCTCGCTATTGCCCGGCGGGTCTTCGCCCGCCCTCTGTGATTGGCGCGGTCCGGCCGGCACCTTGTGTGCAACGGCGTTCGGCCCGGCGCGTTCATGATGCTCCCGCCCTTAAGCAATCGGAGTGTGCCGCGCCATGAAAACGCCGACCCTTCTGTCCGTCCTCCTTCTGCCTGCCGCCCTGACGGCGTGTGACGGTGCGCCGGACGAGGCGGAGATCGATTCCGCCGCAACCGTCACCGAGGAAGATATCGCCGCCGCCAGCGAGACGCCCGTTGGGCGGTCCGTCGAGGAACGCGGCAACGCGCCGCTCGAGGAGGACGAGGCCCCCGTTTCGGTTGAACAGGCAGCCGGCATGTCGCCGGCTCCCGCTGCCGAGGGGGCGAACGACCCGCCGACGCCCGCACCCGCCGTTGCGGAGAATCCGGAGGCGGGGTTGATCATCGGCGACGGCCAGTTGCAGGCAATTATCAAGGCGACCGGCAGTACGCGAACCTTCCCCTTTGGCGCGCCGAGGGAGCAGGTGATGACTATGCTGGATGCGGTTCGCGGCACCCCATCTCGCGCGCCGAGCCTCAGCAAATGCGCGGGCGGTCCGGTAACGGCTGCGCGCTGGCCGGATGGGCTGACGGTGTTCTTTCGGGGCGGCGAGCTTGCCGGGTGGAAGGTCGCCGGCGGCAGCGAACTGACGACGATGACCGGGCTGGGTATCGGCACCACGCTTGCCGATTTCCAGCGCGACTTCGCCGCAGACCCGCAGGAAACGCCGGCGGGATGGGAAGCCCGGACAGGCAATCTGACAGCCCGTTTCAGTGGCGGCACGCCGGATGCCGTCGTGCAAAGCCTGTCATCGGGCGCGGTGTGCGAGGATCGCTGATGGTTCCCTGGCGCCTCGCTGAGGTGCCCTTCTGACGCGGTGAACCGTCCCGCAGGTTAACCATAGGGCCAGCTTTCCATGTTATAGTATCTCCTCATTCGGACAGAACCGGGGGGATATCATGCTCAGGACACTTCTTGCTGCGGCGGCCACGCTTGGTCTGATGTGCAGCCAGCCCGCCGCTGCTTATGGCGAGGATTCGCCGGGTCTCGATCTTTACAAGACGTGGCTCGCGAAGGGCGACAATGCCGCCCGCGTGGCCACGTTCGAGGCAGAGCTGCGGAAACGCGGCCTGGACGGCGTCGTCCCGACCTATCAGATTTTGCGCACCGCGCTCATGTGGAAGCAGTGCAAGGCGGAACCGTTCGAGCTTCCCGCCGCGGGCCTTTGGCACGGCGCCTTCGACTCGCTGCGGGTCCTGAAGGACGAGATTATTCCGGCGGTCGGTCCGGTCATGATCGTGTCCGGTTATCGGCACGAGGCGCTGAACAGCTGCGCCGGTGGGGCGTCGCGCTCCGTACACCGCCAGTTCGGGGCGTTCGACGCCTACGCCATCAATTCGACACGCTCGGCGATGATCGACCAGCTTTGCACGTGGCATGGGCAACATGGCGCCGAACTCGCTGCGGGTCTCGGCATCTATCGCGGCCCCAAATTCCACATTGATGTGGGTCTGCGCGGCAACCGCCGCTGGGGCAGCGATTATTCCAGCGCCTCCTCGCCCTGCAACGGCCGGGGCGGCGGCGCGACGGTCGCGGCCAAATAATCGCGAAAGCAGGGGCGCCGCTCAGGGCTGAACATGCGGGGGTAGCGTCGGGACGGATCGGGGCGGGTGGCGGTTTCTAGCGTCGCCCGCTCCAAAATTGTCTAGCGGCCCTTGAAGGCGCCCTTCCGCTTTTCGGAAAAGGCGGCCATGCCCTCCTTCTGGTCCTCCGTCCCGAACAGGCCGTGAAAGACGCGGCGTTCGTAATTGATGCCCTGCGCCAGCGTCATCTCATAGCTCGCATTCACCGCCTCCTTGGCGGCGATGGCGGCAAGCGGCGGCATCGCCGCGATGGCCTCGGCCGTCGTCATCGCATCGTCCAGCAGAGTGTCCGCCGGCACGACGCGCGCGCACAGGCCGGCCGCTTCGGCTTCCTCGGCCTTCATGTTGCGGCCGGTCAGGATCATGTCCATCGCCTTCGCCTTGCCGATCGCCTGCGTCAGCCGCTGCGACCCGCCCATGCCGGGAATGACGCCCAGCTTGATTTCCGGCTGTCCGAAGACGGCGGTGTCGGCCGCGATCAGGATGTCGGCCATCATCGCCACCTCGCAGCCGCCGCCGAGCGCATAGCCCGCAACCGCCGCGATCCAGGGTTTCCGGGTACGGGTGATGCTTTCCCACCCGGCGAAATAGTTGGACCCGTACATCTCGCCAAAGCTTTGCGGCGCCATCTCCTTGATGTCCGCGCCGGCGGCAAAGGCCTTTTCGCTGCCCGTCAGCACCAGGCAGCGCTGGCTGTCGTCGGCGTCATAGGCACGGAACGCCTCCGTCAGCTCCTCTAGGACGGCATTCGCCAGCGCGTTCAGCGCCTTCGGCCGGTCGAAGGTGACCAGCGTCACCGCGCCCTTCTGCTCGACCTTGATCGTTTCGTAGTTCGCCATCGAACCGTCTCCCATTCGTCTGTCTGCGTGGGCGCCGCCCGGCGGTGGGCGGCGCGCCGATCAGTTGCTTTCGGTCTCGCCGAACAGGTCGCGCAGGAATACCGCCTCGACCTCCCGGCGCAGATCGTTGTTGGCCTTCTTGTGAAAACCGTGCCCCTCGTCAGCGAACAGGACGTACCAGGTATCCACATCGTTCTGGCGCAGGGCGGCGACGACCTGATCGGATTCCGACTGCGGCACGCGCGGATCGTTGGCGCCCTGCATGACCAGCATGGGCTTCGAGATCTTCTGCAGATTGTTCATCGGCGCGATGCGCTCGAACACGGCGCGCATTTCGGGATCGGTCTCGTCGCCATATTCGCCGCGCCGATTGGCCCGGCGGTAATCCTCGGTATTTTCCAGGAAGGTGATGAAGTTCGAAATACCATAGCGTTCGACGCCGCCGACCAGCCGGTCCGAATAGTGCGTCATGACCGCCAGCGACATGTAGCCGCCATAGGACTGGCCATAGACGGCGATCCGCTCCGCATCCAGGTTCGGCTGCGTTTCGATCCAGTCGATCAGCGCGCCGATGTCGCGCACGCTGTCCTCGCGCTTTTCGGCATTGTCCAGGTCCAGATAGGTGCGGCCATAGCCGTCGCTGCCGCGCACGTTCGGCAGGATGACCGTCGCGCCCAGCGCGTTGGCGAAGAACTGTGCGCCGTAATTCCACACCGGCCGCGTCTGCGATTCCGGGCCGCCGTGAATGTCCATGATGACGGGCGTCTTCTGGCCCTCCGGAATGCCGGCCGGCCGGTAGACGAAGGCGGGAATTTCGCGCCCGTCGAACGTCTCGAAGCGGATCAGCTCCGGCTCGGAAATCTCTTCCGGGCCAAGGCCGCCAAGCTCCGAATTGGTCCAGCGCGTCAGCTCGCCCTGCGGCACGGAAAAGCTGTAGACGTCGCCTGCCGCCGTCGGACCGGTCAGCCCGATGGCGAGCTTCGATCCGTCGGGGCTCCATTTCAGGCCGGTCAGCACACCCTTCGGCAGACCCTCCGGCTGGGGCAGGGCGCGTCGCGTCAGGAAATCCTGCACCGCGACGCGCGAATAGCCGCCCTCGTTCACGGCATAGGCGAGGACGCGCCCGTCCTTCGAAGCATCGAAGGCTTCGACGTTCCACTCGATGTCGGGTGTGATCGCGCGTTCCTCGCCTGTCGCCGGGTCGAGTTCCAGCAGCCGGCGATAATCGCCGCCATGATCGGAAATCGTCAGGATGCGGCCGCCGCGAATATAATGCGGCTCGTCATAGCGCGCCTCGGCGCCCGCCTCGGTCAGCCGCCGCGCCTCGCCGCTGGCGATGTCCAGTTCCCAGACCTCGCTCTGGCGATTGGAGAAGGAACGCACGAACAGGAGCGTGCTGCCATCCTCGGAAATGTCGCTCGGGTCGATGGAGCCTTCCACCGTGTAGAGCGTGCGCGCGGCTTCGGGCGCCAGCGGATCGGCCGCCTGCAATTCATAGCGGGCCGTGCCGCGCACCGCCTTTGCCCAGACCGCCAGATGCCCGTCGTCCGACAGCACGGGCGGGCTGTTGCGCGTTTCCGGCTCGGTCAGGCGCTGCTCCGTGCCTGTGAGGCCGCGTACGTAAAGCTGGAACCACTCGTCGCCGCCTGTGTCGCGGCGCACGATGAAGCGGTCGCTCCCGGGAATGGCGTGGGCGCCGGCAACGGGCTCGGCGTAGAAGCTGACCTGGGTTCGCGCGGCGCCGGGCGCTCGCACATGATGCACCTGATCGGTGCTGCCGAACCGGGTGGTGATCAGCATGCTGCCGTCCGGCTGCCAGACCTGAAACTCGGCCGAGCGCGAATTCTGGTAGCGCTGCACAGCCTCCGCAATGTCGGCGGGAATCGCCGGCACGTTTTCCAGCGTCGCCGTTCCCACGGTACGCGTTTCGACCTGCTGCGCCGCCACCGGTGCAGCGACGGCGAGCAGCGCCGCCGACAGGAACAGTTTCGTCGTGTTCATTTCTTCCCCCCTTTTACTGACGCAGCAGATCGCGTCCGACGATCATGCGCATGATCTGATTCGTGCCCTCCAGGATCGAATGGACGCGCAGGTCGCGCCAGAACCGCTCGATCGGATAATCTTCCAGATAGCCGTAGCCGCCGAACAATTGCAGCGCGTCGTTGACGATCTCGCTGCCCGAATCGGTCGCCAGCCGCTTCGCCATGGCGGCAAAGCGTGTCTTGTCGGGCGCGTTTTCCGTCACCTTCGCCGCGGCGAGGTAGAGGAGCGCGCGCGCCGCCTCCAGCTTCGTCGCCATGTCGGCCAGCATGAACTGCGTGTTCTGGAAATCGGCGATGGGCCGCCCGAACTGCTGGCGCTCCTTCGTATAGGCGACCGCCTCGTCCAGGCACCGCTGCGCCCCGCCCAGCGAGCAGGCGCCGATGTTCAGCCGCCCGCCGTCGAGGCCCATCATGGCGATGCGGAAACCCTCGCCCTCGGCGCCGACCAGGTTCTCGGCCGGCACGCGCACGCCTTCAAGCATCACCTGCGCCGTCGGCTGCGAATGCCAGCCGAGTTTGCGTTCCTGCGCGCCGAAGCTGACGCCCTCCATGTCCTTTTCGATGACCAGGCAGGAAATGCCCTTCGGCCCGTCCTCGCCTGTCCGCACCATCGTCACATAGACGTCGTTCTCGCCGCCGCCGGAGATGAACTGCTTGGAACCGCTGACCACATAATGGTCGCCGTCCTTCACGGCCTTCGTCTTCAGCGCCGCCGCGTCTGAGCCGGAGCCGGGTTCCGTCAGGCAGTAGCTGGCGATCTTGTCCATGCCGACGAGGGCGGGCAGGTATTTCTGCTTCACCGTGTCCGACCCGAACCGGTCGATCATCCAGCTTGCCATGTTGTGGATGGAGATGAATGCGCTGGTGGAGGGGCAGCCATAGGCCATTGCCTCCATGATCAGCGCCGCGTCCAGCCGCCCAAGCCCGATGCCGCCCGACTCTTCGCTCACGTAAATGGAACCGAAGCCCAGCTCGGCCGCCTGCTTCACGGTCTCACGCGGGAACACGTGTTCCTGATCCCAGCGCGCGGCGTGCGGCGTGATGTTGTCCTCGGTAAAGCGCCGCGCCATGTCTTGGATCGCACGCTGGTCGTCTGTCAGATCGAATTGGGTCATGGCCGGGTCTCTAGCACGCCGCGCGCGCTGCTTGGCAATGGCGAAACGCGGACCGATGGGCCCATCGGCGCCGCCTTGTTTTTCCCGGCGGCGGCCGCCCGCGCATTTTTCTGCACGTTTCGTTAGGATAACGCGCCCAGAACCGGCACACGCTGATATGCTGGAAATTGAAAGCAGACGGGCGGCGACACGGCCGCCTTTTGGGGGACATGTCTTGCGGCTTTGGTTCTTTACCGTGCCGATCATTATCGTGCTGGGCTGGCTCGCCGGTACGCTGGCAGCTCCGGTAGACGCGCAAAAGGATGAGGGGCAGCCTGCCCGGCAGGCGGAACGGCTTCTCGACCGCGCAGAGCGGGGCGTGAATGACGATCCGGCTGCCGCCGATATTCTGATCGAGCGGGCGCGTCGGCTCATTCCGCAGATCGAAAGCGAACGCGAGCAGGGCTATGTTCGCGCGAAAAGCCTGCGCATCGAGGCCGCTGCGGCACTCGCGACCAACCGCGTCGAGGAGGAGCAGGGGCATCTTGATGAAGCTTTGTCGATCCTTCAGCGCGTCGCGCCCGGCAGTGAGGAACTCGGGGAGGTTCAGCGGCAGCGCGCCGCCTTTTTCTACCGTACCGGCCGCTATGCGGAATCGCTGCAGGCGGCGACGCAGGCGCACGACGTCCTGAGAGAGGCCGGCGCCGCGCGTTCGCAGTCTTTGACGCTGCAGATCATGGGCATCCTCTATGCCACCGCCGGAGACGACGACCGGGCCTTGCGCTATTTCCGGCAGGCGGCCGAGGTGTTCGACGACGATCCGACCCTGCGCCTCGCCCTGCAGAACAATATCGGATATGTTCTGGTTGAAATGCAGCGGTACGAGGAGGCGGTTCGCGCATATCGGACGGCCCTGGCCATCGCGCAGCAGCAGGACAATGCCCTGCTGCAATCCCGAATCCTCACGAACATCGCCGCGGCGCAAGCGAAATCGGAATCCTGGCCGTCCGCTCGCCGCTCCATCGCGCAAGCGCGCAGCCTGGCCGAGCAGGCAAACGGCGAGAACTGGCTGCCCTATGTGAGCGGGGTAGAGGCGCAGATCGCGGCGGGCATGGGACAGACCGAGGAAGCGGCGACCCTTCTCGACCGCACGTTTGAGGGGAGGGATCTGTCCACGACGGATTCCATGTTCCGCGACTTTCACGAAACGGCCTACCAGACCTACGCCGCGCTCGGCCGCGACGGCCTCGCCCTCCAGCATCTCCTGGCGCTGAAGCGTCTCGACGACGATGCGGCCGAGGTGACGGCATCGGCCATCAACGCCCTGATCGGCGCCCGTTTCGATTTCGCCAATCAGGAACTGCAGATCCAGCGGCTGCGCGCGGGCCAGCTGGAACGGGACGTCAAGATCGCGGAACAGACCGCGGAATTCAATCGGCGCATCGTCA
The DNA here is from genome assembly GCF_000342165.1 of Pacificimonas flava. GTDB lineage: Bacteria > Pseudomonadota > Alphaproteobacteria > Sphingomonadales > Sphingomonadaceae > Pacificimonas > Pacificimonas flava. The sequence goes on along the minus strand of NZ_AMRV01000011.1, from coordinate 6,594 downwards.
TCTTCGTGTCTATCGCCGCTTTCGTTATCGCCGCGCTCTCTTACATCGCCGTGCGTAATATCCGCCGCCGGCGCGACGAGGCGAAGGCTGCCAATGTCGTCCTCACCAGCACCAATCTCGAACTGGAAAAGGCGCTGGCCGCGAAAAGCGAGTTCCTTGCAACGACCAGCCACGAGATTCGCACGCCGCTGAACGGCATACTCGGCATGACGCAGGTGATGCTTGCCGATCATGCGCTGAACGAGGAGGTGCGCAGCCGCGTCGAACTGATGCACGGTGCCGGCAGCACGATGAAGGCGATCGTCGATGACATCCTCGACATGGCGAAGCTCGATTCGGGCAAGGTCATGCTGCGGCGCGAACCGTTCGAGCTGCGCCGCAGCCTGACGGAGGTCGGCAACGTGTTCGGCGATGCAGCGCGCAGCAAGGGACTGGAGTTTTCCTGCAAACTCGACGGGACGCCGGATCGGGCGCTGGGGGATGAACAGCGCGTTCGTCAGATCGTATTCAATCTCGTATCCAACGCCGTGAAGTTCACCTCCGAGGGGAAGGTCACCATCACCGCCCGTGTGGAGCCGGAAGCGCCCGACGACTTGGTTGTCGTCGTGACCGATACCGGCATCGGCATCGCGCCGGAGGATCTGGAGGAAATCTTCATTCCCTTTCATCAGGTGGACAGCTCTCGCACCCGGCAGCATTCCGGCACGGGGCTCGGCCTGACCATCTCCCGCGAATTTGCCGAGGGGATGGGTGGATCGCTCGGCCTCGAAAGCGTGCCGGGCGAGGGAACGGTCTTCACGCTCGTCCTGCCTCTTTCCCTGTCGGAAGCCAATGCCGTTCGCGCGGACGACGCCGCACAGGCGACCGAACATGGCCGCATCGCAGTCTACGCGCCCGCGCCTCTTCCCGCCGCCGTCGCCCGCCGCGCCTTGCAGGACCGACCCGAATCCGTGCAGTTCGTCGAAAATTTCGAAGAGGCGCTCGCGCTCGCCGAAATGCCGGAAACGCGCGCGCTTCTGCTGGTTTTCGGACCCGGCGCCCGGGATGTGAATCTGCCGCCGCTACAAGATCTTCGTATCCGCCGCCCCGATCTTTCGCTGTGGTTTGCGGGCTGGCCGATGGACATGAACATGCCGCCGGAATCGCTCGAAGCGGCGCATGTCGCCGACGTTTCGCACGTTGCAGAACTCGTCCGGAATGATACTGGCGAGAAATGGAGCCGACATGCGAACGACATGCGCGCCAATAAAGCTGTCCGTTAGTAAATAAGGTTAATTCGTTCAAGTAAAGGTTTGATATGCGCGTATTGTTCATTGAGGACGACGATCTGAATCGCCGCATTGTGGAGGATATGCTCCGCGTCGGCGGTGCTGACATGGTCGGCGCCTCCGATGCGGGCGAGGGGTTGCGGATTTTCGGGGAGGATCGTTTCGACGTCGTTCTTGTCGACCTGCGTATGCCGGCCGTCGACGGTTTCGAAACGATGAAGCGTATCCGCCAGTGGGATGATGAGCGCCGGAACGTGCCGCTGATCGTGGTGACGGCCGATACGGGCGAGCGGATCGATGATGAGTGCCGCGCCGCGGGCGCCGACGCCATCCTGTTGAAGCCGGTGGCCATGCGAGAGCTTTTCGAGGTGATTGCCGACCTGGTGGTCTCCAACCCGCGGCCACCCGCACCGCCGGCGGCCTAGGCGCGGGCGGCGGCGTCTTCGATTCGCGGATTCATGGACAGGCGCGGACGGCCGGCCTCGGGTCCTGGGCTTCGACCGCGTCGAGGAACGCGAACAGGTCCGCCATCATCACCGGCTTGGTCAGGAACTCGTCGGCACCAGCCCGCCGTGCCTGTGCGCCGAGGTTCGAATCGGGATCGGCCGTGACGATGCAGACGGGCAGGGACGCCTTGGCGTCGCCGCGCCCGCGTATGCGCCGCAGCACTTCGAAACCGTCCATGTCCGGCATGCGCAGGTCCACCAGCACGGCGTCGACATCCTCGGCATCCAGCATGGCAAGCCCGACCTCTCCGTTCGGCGCCGACAGCGCCTGGGCCGAGCGTATGCCCAGCATGGCTTCGATCACCTTCAGGTTGATCCGGTTATCGTCGATGTAAAGGACGCGCATGCCGCGACCTTGCCGTGGAGGGATTAGGATTTGGTGAAGGTCGCCGCACCGCCCCCGACGCTGGATCCGTGCATCCGCCGAGTCGCCTCGAACATCCGTGACGGGAGGGAAATTTTTGCGCTGCGGGGGCAATTTGCGCTTGCGTGTGGACCCGCATTGAACCACAATCTGTAGTCGTCGGGCCGGGGAGTAGCCACTAGGGATGGTGTTTCGGCGCAGGGGGCTCGCCTCGGCGCATTGCCATTCCTATGTCTGCCCGGACCGCGCGCGGCGGCGCCGCTCTTTGTGGATTACGGGGATATCGGGGACAAGTCCGAATCCGCCCTCGCCACGGACCGATTGCCGCCATTAGGGTTCAGGAACGAACGGCACGCGTGCGGTACGGACGGCGCGGGTGCATCACAGATGAAGATTGGGGATAGAAGCGTCATGGATTTCAGCGGCGTCGAGACCGAAGCTCCCGAAACCGAAGCGCGCGGCACGGCGGCCAAATCCGCCTACGCCCCCCGCTTCCCGGTCAAGGTGGACCGGTCGCGCGATTCGAACCTGACCGTCTTCGGCAAGGAGACGCTGGCCGACCGCTATCTGCTGCCGGGCGAGGAGCCGCAGGACCTGTTCGCGCGTGTCGCGGCCGCCTATGCCGATGACGAGGCGCATGCCCAGCGCCTGTACGACTATATCTCGCGCCTGTGGTTCATGCCGGCGACGCCCGTCCTGTCGAACGGCGGCACGGGGCGCGGTCTGCCCATTTCCTGCTACCTCAACTCCGTGCCGGACAGCCTGGACGGCATCGTCGGCACGTGGAACGAGAATGTCTGGCTGGCGTCGAAGGGCGGCGGCATCGGCACCTATTGGGGCCATGTGCGCGGCATCGGCGAATCGGTCGGTCTGAACGGCAAGACCTCCGGCATCGTGCCCTTCGTCCGCGTCATGGATTCGCTGACGCTGGCCATCAGCCAGGGCAGCCTTCGCCGCGGGTCCGCTGCCTGCTATCTCGACGTGACGCATCCGGAAATCGAGGAGTTCCTGGAGATCCGCAAGCCGTCCGGCGACTTCAACCGAAAGGCGCTGAACCTGCACCACGGCGTGCTCCTGACCGACGCGTTCATGCAGGCGGTGCGCGACGGCGAGGAGTTCGACCTTCTGTCGCCAAAGGACGGCAGCCCGCGCGCGAAGGTCGATGCCCGCGCCCTCTTCCAGAAGATCGTCGAGACGCGCCTTGCCACGGGCGAGCCGTACATCATCTTCATCGACCGCGTGAACGAGGCGATGCCCAAGCACCAGCGCGATGCGGGCCTGAAGGTGACGACATCCAACCTGTGCTCCGAAATCACCCTGCCGACCGGCTTCGACCAGCATGGCGAGGATCGCACGGCCGTCTGCTGCCTCTCCTCGCTCAACCTCGAAACCTGGGACGAATGGTCGAAGGAGGATGGCTTCGTTGAGGATATCATGCGCTTCCTCGACAATGTCCTCACCGACTATATCGAGCGCGCGCCGGACGAGATGGCGCGGGCGAAATATTCCGCCATGCGCGAACGCTCCGTCGGCCTCGGCGTCATGGGCTTCCACAGCTTCCTGCAGGCGCGCAAGATCCCCTTCGAGTCCGCGCTTGCCAAATCGTGGAACATGAAGATCTTCAAGCATATCCGGGCAGAGGCGGACGAGGCGTCGATGCTGCTGGCGAAGGAGCGCGGCGCGTGCCCCGATGCCGCCGACATGGGCGCGATGGAGCGGTTCAGCTGCAAGATGGCGATCGCGCCGACCGCCTCGATCAGCATCATCTGCGGCGGCACGTCCGCCTGTATCGAGCCGATCCCGGCCAACATCTACACGCACAAGACGCTGTCCGGCAGCTTCACGGTGAAGAACCCGCACCTGGAGGACATCCTGAAGGCCAAGTCGAAGGACACCGACAAGGTCTGGAATTCCATCCTGGAACGCGGCGGCAGCGTCCAGCATCTCGATTTCCTGACCGCCGACGAAAAGGGCGTGTTCCGCACCGCGTTCGAGGTCGATCAGCGCTGGCTCCTTGAACTCGCCGCCGACCGCACGCCCTATATCGACCAGTCGCAGTCGCTGAACCTGTTCATCCCCGCCGACGCGGAGAAATGGGATCTGCTCATGCTGCACTACCGCGCATGGGAACTCGGCATCAAATCGCTCTATTATCTGCGGTCGAAGAGCGTGCAGCGCGCGGGCTTCGCCGGCGGCGTGGAGGCGGACAACACGCCCGAACTCGCCAAGATCGACCTGCCGTCGACCGACTATGACGAATGCCTGGCCTGCCAGTAGTAGGACCGCGCCGCCCGCTAACCCGGGCACACCAGTTTCCCTCCCCCGAGACGGGAGGGAGAGCGCATCGATTTCCCCTCTCCGAAAGGGAGGGGAGCGTATCAAATTTCCCCTCCCTGAAAGGGAGGGGTCAGGGGAGGGTCCGCGAGCCGCAAGGCTCGCCCGGCGCCGCGCCGGACCGGCCCCTCCACAGATCCTCTTCCCGGCGGGAAGGGCAAACGAATGTAACGGGAGCCACCACCATGTCCCTTCTCGAAGCCCGCAAGACCTACAAGCCCTTCGAATATCCCTGGGCCTATGATTTCTGGAAACGCCAGCAGCAGATCCACTGGATGCCGGAGGAGGTGCCGCTGGGCGAGGATTGCCGCGACTGGGCGCAAAAGCTGAGCCCGCACGAGCGCAACCTCCTGACCCAGATCTTCCGCTTCTTCACCCAGGCCGATGTGGAGGTGCAGGACTGCTATCACGACAAGTACGGCCGCGTGTTCAAGCCGACCGAGATCAAGATGATGCTGACGGCGTTCAGCAACATGGAGACGGTGCACATCGCCGCCTATTCGCACCTGCTCGACACGATCGGCATGCCGGAATCCGAATATTCCATGTTCATGGAATATGAGGAGATGGCCGACAAGCACGACTATCTGCAGCAGTTCGGCGTCGACAGCGACGAGGATATCGCCCGCACGCTGGCCATGTTCGGCGGCTTTACGGAGGGGCTGCAGCTGTTCGCCAGCTTCGCCATGCTGATGAACTTCCCGCGCTTCAACAAGATGAAGGGCATGGGCCAGATCGTCAGCTGGTCGGTGCGCGACGAGAGCCTGCACTGCGAGGGGATCACCCGTCTGTTCCACGCCTTCATCGAGGAGCGCCAGTGCCTGACCAAGGCGGTCAAGGAGGACATTGTCGACATCTGTCAGAAGACGGTGCGGCTGGAGGACGCCTTCATCGACCTCGCCTTCGAAATGGGGCCGGTGAACGGCATGAGCCCCAAGGAGATCAAGAAGTATATCCGCTACATCGCCGACTGGCGCCTGGGCCAGCTTGGCCTGAAGCCGATCTACCTGATCGAGGAGCACCCGCTCCCCTGGCTGACCCCGCTCCTCAACGGCGTCGAGCACGCCAATTTCTTCGAAACCCGCGCCACGGAATACTCGAAGGCGGCAACGCGCGGCAACTGGAACGACGTCTGGACCAGCTTCGACAAGCGCAAGGCCAAGCCGGCGGCATCGGCGAACGAAGAAGATGAGCCGAGCTTGCTCGGGGAAGCGGCGGAGTAGGCGTGAATTTGACACGCTAAGTTCTTTGCGTAAGAACATAAAAAGAACATAAAAGAACATACCTGCGTCGCTAGTCGTGGGGCCGTAAGGTAGGACTGATCGCGATGGATGCACTAAGCCCGTCATTGTTGGTGAAAAATTCCCTGAGTAGTGTTGCGCGTTCGCGCGCATTCGGCACGATTCTCGCCGATCCGCCTTGGCAGTTCCAAAATCGCACAGGCAAGGTCGCTCCGGAACATCGGCGCTTGGCGCGTTACGGCACGATGGGGCTGGATGATATTTGTGCATTGCCCGTCGCGGATATCGCGGCCGATCCCGCCCACCTTTATTTATGGGTGCCGAATGCCCTTTTACCCGACGGCTTGCGGGTGATGGAAGCCTGGGGTTTCACATATAAGTCCAACCTAATCTGGCGAAAGATCAGAAAGGACGGCGGTTCAGACGGACGAGGCGTGGGGTTTTATTTTCGGAACGTAACAGAAATGCTGCTTTTTGGTGTTCGAGGTAAAAACGCACGAACACTCCAGCCTGGTCGTAGCCAAGTCAATTATATGGAAAGCCGCAAACGAGAACATAGTCGCAAACCCGACGAGCAATATGATCTTATTGAGGCTTGCTCTTGGGGGCCTCGCATTGAGCTTTTTTCTCGCGGCAAGCGTAAGGGCTGGAGTGTTTGGGGCGATCAGGCCTGTGACGATTACAAGCCGACTTGGGATACCTACCGCTATAATAGCGCCGCGATACTTGCGGAGTAATCAGCAGTCTTCTACGTAAAGACTCGGCTTCATGGCAAAAGTCAGCACGGGACAGCCACCTCCGCCGCCACCCTCCAAACGAGGCCAAAGCTTTTCATGGTGCGTTGTCGATGCACCATAGGATGTTCCTTTGCCAAGTTTTTT
>NZ_AMRV01000010.1 GCF_000342165.1 Pacificimonas flava | reverse complement strand
AGCTCATCCTCACGGAGCAGCTTGACGATCTGCTGCCCGAACTGAGAGGCTCCGCGGATAGGCTTCATGATCTGCTTTGGCGCGACATTGCCGCCGACGAGAAGCAAACGTTGCAGCAGATTCTTGCAAGGGTATCGGAAAATCTGGACCAACTCCGGGCCGAGGCTGAGTAATATCATGGCATCGCCCCCGGAAAAGCCTATCAGCAGCATCGCTCGCGCCGCGGAGATTGGCCGAATCTTAATGAGGCACGGTGCGAAGACTCTCGCCGGAGCCCTCGGATTTATTCCCTCTTCGAGCAATGTCATCGATCCTCGCGAATTTCGTCCGGCCGCAGTTGTCGCGTTCCTCCGTGACATCGGGCCAGTCGGCATAAAGCTGGGGCAGCTCCTCGCCACCCGAAGCGATCTGTTTACCGAACACTGGATCACTGCATTCTCAACCCTGCACGATCAGGTGTCGCCGGTGCGCTTCGCAGATATCGAGCCCGTACTTGCTTCAAGCTGGGGTGAGGACTGGCGGAACGACTTTGCGCAGTTCGACGAACAGCCTCTGGCGTCCGCCTCGATTGCACAGACCTATTCCGCCAAGCTACGGGACGGTAGCGAGGTCATCGTGAAAGTTCGCCGCCCGGGCACCGCCGCGCGCATGGAAGCCGATGTGCGCCTGCTTGTGCGTCTTGCCGAGATCGCGGAAGCACGCTCGCCTGACATCGCGCGTTACCGGCCAGTCGAGTTTCTGCGGACCTTCGGCCGCAATCTTGCCTGGGAGATGGACCTCGCTGCGGAATCCCGAGCCTGCGAGCGGATCGGCGCATATCTCGAAACCATCGGCGTCAGGACCCCGGCCATCCATTGGGAACTGACCGGGCTGCGGGTGAACGTTCAGGAACGCCTGTACGGCAGGCCCGCGTCTTCGCTGGGCGCCTCATCGGGCGATCCGGAGGTGGCGGCGTTCGCCAAGTGCTATGCCAACGCAGTCCTGCGCATGATCATTCTGAACGGCGAATTCCACGGCGACCCTCATCCCGGCAATGTTTTCCTGATCGGCGAGCAGGATGTCGGCTTCATCGACTTCGGATCGGTCGGGACGCTCACCAAGGCCAGGCGCGACGAGATCGTCCGCCTCGTGCTTGCGATTGCTGGTGAGGAAACCAGCGATGTCGCGGATGTCCTGCTCGCATGGGCGGGGGAGCCGAAGGTGGATCGCGATGCGCTCGCGGTGGATCTGGATCAGTTGATTGGAGAGTTCAGGGGGACCGTGCTATCTGGCATCGAGTTCTCGCAGATTTTTTCCCGCGTTTTCGATCTGTTGCGGGATTATCGACTGGTTCTGCCACCTGATCTGGCCATTCTTCTGCGTACCTTGTTGACTGCAGAGGGCTTCGTCCGATCGCTGGCACCGGACTACAACATCGCCGAAGAGACCCGGCCGATCATGACGGAGCTTCTCGCCGAGCGGTTCTCGCTCGGCAGCGCTCGGTCGGGTTTGAAGAGACTTCGCGGTCAGCTGCTGGGGTTGTCGGCGTCCTTGCCCGACATACTTGCCACTGCGAACTCGATCGCAAAGTCAGGATATGTGCCGGTTCAGCTCGATCCGCTCAGTATCGAGCAGCTCGCTGGACTTCGCAATGAGCGTCAGTCCTTGAAAGGCCCTCTAGCTGCCGCATTGATCATAGCTAGCGCGTTGCTTGTCGATCAATCCTGGCTTCTGGCTGGCGGCGCGCTTGTGATTGCTGGGGTGGTGCTCATCCGAAAGTCATAATGAAGGAGCAACTTAATTCGTGCACGGTCACGATACGGCAAAGCCGAACTTAACGAGGATTTCATGCGCCTCACTTCAGCGACCAAGACGCATCGCGAAGAAAATTTTTCGACCTATTGCGATTGAAGGCTTATTTTCCTCAATCAGACGAAACTTTGGAACGGCAGCTTTCAGTCGTGTCCTCGCCTGACGTTATGGCCGCTATGAGGGCGCAAAGCGGTCATCTCAGGAGTGAAAAGGTAGTGCCTCCCCTGCCCCACGTCGGTCATTTCCGTTCGAATCCTCACGCGGGACTCGAACTCCACCGTTTGACCGGGACCTCTGCGATGTATTTCGCCATGAAATGTCTTGAACAAGCCGTTGTCCTAGCGTCAAAATCTATCCTTCGGCTCGCATTCGCGGGTGGGGGTATCACCTAACTCACCCACAGCGGGAAATACCCCCAAAATACCCCCACAAAGCCTCCGGCTTCAAGCGAACACATGCGGACGCATACGGACACAAGCGGACTGGCGTGGTAGCACATCAGCTATCGAAATCAGGGATTTGGGTCGAAAATCCGGACGCATACGGACACAAGCGAACCTATACGGACGCTATTTCCTGGTAGCGGAGGAGGGATTCGAACCCCCGACACATGGATTATGATTCCACTGCTCTAACCGACTGAGCTACTCCGCCGCCCGAAGGGTTGCCCCGATTTTCGGTAGGGGCACCGGCTGTGAGGGCGGCGATATAGGGCGGGTCGAGAGGTCGGTCAATCGCCTGCGTTGCGCGCACGCGTGGCGGCGCCTAAGCCCGCGCCTGAGCTTGGCACCGACCGCGCACTTGCCAAGGAAGGCGACACCGAAAGCCGAACAGCGCGGCACCCGCAAAAGGAAAGCAGAGCAAAGTATGACCGACTGGACCCTCGTCATTCACGGTGGATCGGGCGCCATGAGCCGGGACACGATTTCCGCTGAGCAGGACGGCGTGCAGCGACAGGCGCTCAGCCGCGCGCTCCAGGCCGGAAAGGCTGTGCTGGCTTCCAGCGGCAGCGCCGTCGACGCGGTAGAAGCGGCAGTGGCGGTGCTGGAAGATGATCCCGGCTTCAACGCCGGTCACGGCGCCGTTTTCAACGCGGCAGGCTCCATCGAACTCGACGCCGCCATCATGGACGGGCGGACGCTGGAGGCGGGCGCGGTCTGCGGGACCACCCGAACCCGCAATCCCGTGCGCCTGGCGCGCGCCGTGATGGAACGCAGCCCGCACGTCCTGCTGCAGGGCTCGGGCGCCGACGAATTTTCCCGCGATTCCGGCCTGGATCAGGTCGAGAACAGCTATTTTGAAACGGATGAGCGGCGCATGCAGCTGGAACGCATGCGCGAGCGTGCGGCCGGCTCTGGCGATGTGTTCGATATCGACGTGAAGTTCGGCACAGTGGGGGCCGTTGCGCGCGACACCAGCGGCAACATCGCCGCCGCCACCTCCACGGGCGGCCTGACAGGCAAACGCTTCGGCCGGGTCGGCGACACGGCGGTCATCGGCGCCGGCACGCTTGCCGACATACGCACATGCGCCGTATCGGCAACCGGTGCAGGCGAGTTCTACATCCGTACGGCCGCCGCCTCGGCAATCGCGGCGCGAATGCGCTTCGGCGGGGAAAGCCTGCAGGTTGCGGCTGACGCCGTGCAAGCGGAGATTAGGGAGATGGGCGGCTCCGGCGGTGTCATCGCCGTCGCGCCCGACGGCACGCCCGCATGGTCGTTCAATACCCCTGGAATGTACCGCGGTCGCGCCAGGGCCGACGGCACCTTGGAAATCGGCATTTACGGAGACGAGAAATGAGCCTTCCAGCGCCCTTGCAGAACCGGCTGAAGATTCCAGTCATCGCCTCGCCGCTGTTCATCATTTCCAATCCCGACCTCGTCATCGCTCAGTGCCGATCCGGCGTCGTCGGCTCCTTCCCCACTCTGAATGCCCGGCCGGTCGAGCAGCTCGAAGAGTGGCTGCAGCGCCTGACGTCGGAACTGACACAGGATGACGCCCCCTTCGCGGCGAATCTGATCGTCCATAAATCCAATGACCGGCTACAGGCCGACCTCGACCTGTGCGTCAAATACAAGGTGCCGGTGATCATCACCTCACTTGGCGCCCGGGAGGATGTGAACGCGGCGATCCATTCCTATGGCGGCATCGTGCTGCACGACGTCATTAACGACCGTTTCGCACGCAAGGCCGTGGAAAAGGGTGCGGACGGTCTGATCGCGGTGGCGGCGGGCGCCGGCGGTCATGCCGGCACGCTTTCCCCTTTCGCGCTGGTGCAGGAGATCCGCAAATGGTTCGACGGTCCGCTTGCGCTGTCCGGATCGATCGCCACGGGCGGCGCGGTGCTGGCGGCCCAGGCCATGGGCGCGGACCTCGGCTATATTGGGTCCGCCTACATAGCAACCGAGGAAGCGCGGGCGGACGAGGCCTACAAGCAGATGATCGTGGAATCCGGCGCGGAGGACATCGTCTACTCGAATCTCTTCACGGGCGTGCACGGCAACTATCTCGCGCCGTCCGTGGCCCGTGCCGGACTCGATCCCGCCAACCTTCCCGAATCCGACCCCAGCAAGATGAACTTCGCCTCGGGCGGCAATCAGGACAAGAAGGCCTGGAAGGACATATGGGGATGCGGACAGGGAATCGGTGCCGTCGATCGCATTCAGCCCGCGGCAGAGCTGACCCAGCGTCTGATCCGCGAATATGCTGAAGCGCGGGGGCGAATTGCCGCTTGACACGATTGTCGACGGGGAAGGTCGATCTGCCGAAATAAAGGAACCGGCCTCATTGGGCGGCGTTGGCCGAAGCAACTTTTAACCAAGCTTCGCGCGGAAAGGCCGCCTTATGGAACTGACAATCTCTCTGGAAGAGCTTTGCCGCATCATCGTGCGCGCCAAGGAGTATGACGCGCAGGTGCCGGCGGTCGACCCGAATGACAGTTCCAACATGGCGGACGACGATGCGGTCGACACGCTGGAGGACGAGACGAACACCTCCGTGGAGGAGGAACTGCAATCCGCCATCGACGATCTGAACGAGGACGAGCAGGCAGAGGTCTATGCGTTGATGCTGGTCGGCCGCGGTTCCTACGATGCGTCGGAATGGGACGATGCGTTGCAGCTGGTCGCCGACGAGGTCTCTGACATCACGGAGGAACTTCTGGAAACTCCGATGCTGGCAAGCCTTCTGGAAGCCGGCCTTGCCGCGTTCGACCTCAGCTGCGACGATATCGGCACTGTCAGCTAGAGCCGACCTCGGAAACGCACCTCACGTAGCGGCTCCCACGGGCCGCCGCGATACCACCAGAGGGCCGCGCCGCACACGTCGAAGGGGAAAAGTCGAAACCCTGCCGATAGCTCTGCATGAAGCGCTTTTGCAGCGTCCGGGGAAACCTTGTTCTGGATCGTGACGTGAGGGCGAAAACCCCGCCGGTCCTGCGGCACAAGGTCGAGCGACCACCGCTCGGCCAGACGAAAGCGAAAATCCATCAACGCAGGGGAGTCGACGATGATGGACACGCCCCGCCTCATGAAATGCGGGCGGATCGCCCGCGCCTCCATCCGGCCTTCGTGCCTCGCTTCGTCCTTCAGGTCCTGTATCAGCGCGTCTGCGCGCGGACCGGGCAAATGATGGAACAGCGTCAGGTGAGCAGGGAGGAAATTGCGCTCGGCCGGAAAATGCTTCCGCCGCAGCGCGTCGAAATGGGCGAGCGCGCGAGGCTCCATCATGGCGGTCAGAATGATCGGCGCAACCGCCTCATCCCCATTTTGCAGCGAACCCGGCATTGCGCTTCGCCTACTCGCTATCGTTCCGATCATCCAGCCGTGCCCGGGGTGCGGATGGTTCGATGACGGACGCGATCAGTTGCACGCCACCATGCGGGCGGTAAGGATCGCGTCATGGACCTGCCGCCCCTGTCTGCCTTCGACGCCGCCGCGATCATCGTCGTTATGGCGGCCGGGCTCGGCTATCTCAATCATCGCTACCTGAAGCTGCCGCACGTTATCGGCTTGACGATCATGGGCGCGGCGGCGTCGCTGATCGCGGTGGGCACCGACCTTATCATACCAACTCTTTCCCTGGCCGAGGGAACGGAGGCGTTCCTTTCCGACCTCGATTTCCCGGATACGCTGATGCAGGGCATGCTGTCCTTCCTCCTCTTCGCCGGGGCGCTGCATGTCGATCTCGACGAACTGAAGAAGGGCTGGCTGCCGATCCTGGTTCTGTCCACGATCGGCGTGATCACCTCAACCATCATCGTCGGCTTCCTCTTCTTCGGCCTCTGCAACCTGATCGGCGTCGCCATTCCGCTGATCTGGTGCCTGGTCTTCGGTGCGCTGATCAGCCCCACCGATCCCGTCAGCGTGCTCGGCATTCTGCGGCGCGCAGCCGTTCCACCGACGCTGCAGGCGACGGTGGCGGGCGAAAGCCTTTTCAACGACGGCGTCGGCGTCGTCGTTTTCTCCATCCTGTCGTCTGCCGCGATCTCCGGCGCCGACTTCAGTCTTTCGGAGGGCGCGCGCCTGTTCGCCGCCGAAGCCGGCGGCGGTATCCTCCTCGGGCTGGCGGCCGGCTATATCGGGTTCCGCGCCATGCGCGCCATCGACGTTTATTCGATCGAGGTCCTGATCAGCCTTGCCGTCGTCATGGGCGGCTACGCGCTGGCGATGCACCTGCACCTTGCCGGCCCGGTCGCCATGGCGATCGCGGGCCTCCTCATCGGCAATCAGGGTGTCACCTTCGCCATGAGCGACATCACGCGCGATTATCTTCTGAAATTCTGGGAGCTGATCGATGAAATGCTGAACTCGGTCCTGTTCCTGCTGATCGGTCTCGAAATCATCGTCATCGCCGCACGTTGGGAATTCCTGATCCTCGCACTCGCCGCCATACCTCTGGTGCTTGCGTCCCGCACATTGGCCGTCGCCGGACCGATGTCCCTTCTTCGCCGCTTCACGCCCCTGTCGCGCGCGGCAACCCCGATACTCGTCTGGGGTGGTCTGCGCGGGGGAATTTCCATCGCCCTTGCGCTCAGCCTGCCGGCCGGCCCGCTCCGCGATGCGATCCTGGCGACGACCTATGGCGTGGTGCTGTTCAGCGTTCTCGTGCAGGGCGCGACCGTAGGACGGCTCGTCGCGTGGCTGAAACGCCGCCCGGGGATCGAGATGGCGGGCTGATCGCCGTTCCTATGTTCGGCCCAGGAACTGCACCCTGAGATCGAGGAGGGCAAGGGCCGCTTTCGCCGCCTCGCCGCCCTTGTCCTTCTGAGAGCGTTCGGCGCGCACCCGCGCCTGCTCCTCATTCTCCACCGTCAGAATGCCGTTGCCGATGGCAATCCCGTCGAGCGTCAGCGCCATGATCGCACGCGCGCTCTCACCGGCCACAATCTCGAAGTGGTAGGTCTCGCCGCGAATGACGGTGCCAAGCGCGACGAAGGCGTCATAACGACCACTATCGGATGCCATGCCGATCGCCGCCGGAATCTCCAGCGCGCCGGGCACGGTGACCGTCTCGTGCGTATGCCCAGCCTCCTCGATCGCGTGCCGGGCGCCATCAAGAAGGGCATCCGCGAACCCGTCGTAGAAGCGGGCTTCGACAAGCAGAACATGCGCCATCAGGCGACCTTCCTCGATTGCGTTTCGGCCGCGCTGCGTCGATCGAGCATCCGGCCCAGATAGCGGGCCAGCGTGTCGATCTCGATATTCACAGCATCGCCCTCGCTTAGCGCCCCGAGCGTCGTCACCTCACCGGTGTGCGGGATCATGTTGAAACTGAAGCGAACGAGCCCCGTCCCCATATCTTCGACGGAATTGACGGTCAGCGATACGCCGTCCAGCGTGACGGAGCCTTTCGGCGCGACATACGCGGCAACGCTCTCCGGCGCCTCTATCCAGATTTCATGGCTGTCCCCGACCGGGCGCCGCGCTGCGATACACCCGGTGGCATCCACATGCCCGGTGACGATGTGGCCGCCAAGCTCATCGCCCATGCGCAGGGCGCGTTCGAGGTTCAAGCGGGCGCCCTCCTGCCAATGGGCAGCGACAGTTCGGTTGATCGTTTCAGCGGAGACATCGACGGCAAACAGGTCGGCATCTCTCGCGACGACCGTCAGGCATGCCCCGGAACAGGCAATGGAGGCGCCAATGTCGACAGTGGACAGATCATAGCCGGTGCGTATCCACAAGCGGCGATCGCCGCGCTCCTCGCTGCGCACGACCGTGCCGATGTCGGTGATGATTCCGGTAAACATAGCCGCGTCCCTACCGGGTCCGGTCGTAGATTTCGAGATGGTCCGTGCCGAGACGCCTCGATTGCCGAAGAGTCCAGCGCCCATGGGCATGGTTCAGACGCTCCAGCCCAATGCGGCCGAGACCCGGCGCGTTGTCGCCGATCACGATGGGGGCGCGGTAGACCAGAAGCCGGTCCACCGCATCGGCGGCGAGAAGCGTTCCGGCAAGTCCGGCGCCGCCTTCGACGAGAACATCATTGAACGGCAGGCCGGGAAACTCCTCGGGTCGCCGCAGCAAGACTCCGCCGCGCTCGGCGAAGGCCGCCGGCAATTCCGCCATGGTGGCCGACATCAGCAGCGGCACCGGACTCCTGCTCTCCAGGCCCGGCAGCCGGCATGTCAGCGCCGGCGCGTCGGCCTCGAACGTGCCCCGCCCGATCAGTATCGCATCCGCGCGGGCCCGCATCATATGGGCATGCGCGCGGGCAATCGGCCCCGTGATCCACTGGCTTTCGCCGCTTACAAGCGCCACCCGCCCATCGATCGAGACCGCCACTTTCAACGTGATCCTTGGCCTGCCCCGCGACAAGCGGGTCAGAAAGCCGGCATGCGCGGCTTCAGCCTCCGCCCTCTTGCAGTCTTCGACGACCCGAATCCCGGCGGCGCGCAAAATTTGCACCCCGCGGCCCGCCGTGCGGGGGTCGGGGTCCGTCATGGCAATGAACACATTCGCCGGCCCGGCTGCCGCTAGAATCTCGGCGCACGCCGGACCGCGCGCGCTTGCATGGGCACAGGGCTCAAGGGAAACGAAGACGTCTGCGCCGCGTGTCCGACCGCCTGCCAGTTGCAATGCGCATGCCTCCGCATGGGGCCGGCCGCCGGGCTGGGTCCAGCCGCGCCCGACCACGACCCCGCCTCGCACGATCAGGCAACCCACCGCCGGATTCGGCGCCGTACGCCCAAGGCCGCGCGCGCCGAGCGCGATGGCCGCGCGCATCCAGCGGCCAGAACTCACTCGGTTTCGCTGTCCTCGCTGGCGGCCGCCGCGCCGAGCGTGCCGCGCCGGATGGCGGGTTCTGCCGCGCCGGCGGCATCCTCGGCACCAAGATCCGCTACCGCTTCGGCGGCAAGTTGATCCGCTGCAGTCTCCGCGGCATCCGCGATCCGGCGCTCTTCCTCCTGCGCCGCAAGGGCATCCTCGTAGGAGCGGTCGCCGTCCCAGCTCTGCACGTAAACGATCTCCGGTTCCGGCTTCCAATAGCCATACAGCGCTTCTACCACGAACAGGGAAGCGATGAACAGAACCGCGCCAAGCGCGACTGCGGCGCCGATCCACTGCGTGCGTTCGATGTTGGCAAGGCGTGCGCGAAGCGAAGTCAGGAACATAGGGATCCAAGGTAATGATGCACGCGCGCCGACGCCAGTGGCGCGCGCGGCATGACAGCGGCACCGGTATCGACGGCAGGACTAATCGACGTCCTCCACCTCAACGGTCTCTCCGGTCACGCGCTGCGCCAAAGCGGCCGCCATGAACTCGTCGAGATCGCCGTCCAGGACGGCGGTCGGATTGCCCTTGGTGACGCCGGTCCGCAGATCCTTCACCATCTGATAGGGCTGCAGCACGTAACTGCGGATCTGGTGTCCCCAACCGATATCGGTTTTCGTGGCGTTGGTCGCGTTCGCTTCCTCCTCCCGTCGGCGGAGTTCCTCCTCGTAAAGCCGTGCCTTCAGCTGCTGCATGGCCTGCGCGCGGTTCTTGTGCTGCGAGCGCTGGTTCTGACACGCAACGACGATTCCGGTGGGGACGTGCGTGATGCGAACGGCGCTGTCCGTCGTGTTGACGTGCTGTCCGCCGGCGCCCGATGCCCGATAGGTGTCGATCTTCAGGTCGCTTTCATTGACCTCGATATCGATATCGTCGTCGACAACCGGATAAACCCAGACGGAGGCGAAGCTCGTGTGCCGGCGGGCGGCGGAATCGTAGGGGCTGATGCGCACCAGCCGGTGCACGCCCGATTCCACCTTCGCATAGCCGTAGGCGCCCTGCCCCTTCAGCATCAGCGTCGCCGACTTGATGCCTGCCTGCTCGCCCGCATGATAGTCGACAAGCTCGACCTTCATGCCGCGCCGCTCCGCCCAGCGCTGGTACATGCGCTGCAGCATGCCGGCCCAGTCGTTCGATTCCGTGCCACCGGCGCCGGAGTTGATCTCGACATAGGTATCGTTGCCGTCCGCCTCTCCAGAAAGGAGGGCGGCAACCTTGTCGCGGTCTGCACGCTCGGCCAGCGCGGCGAGAGCCTTGACGGCATCGTTCACCAGTTCATCGTCGCCTTCGGCTTCCGCCAGCTCCACCATCTCGGCGGTATCGTCCAGCTCCTTGCGGATCGCGCGCGTCGCTCCGACGGCCTCTTCCAACCGGCCGCGTTCCTGCATCAGCTTCTGCGCCTCAGCGGGGTCGTCCCACAGGCCGGGGTCTTCGGCGCGGGCGTTCAGCTCGTCTAGGCGCCGGGTCGCGACATCCCAGTCAAAGAAACCTCCGGATAAGAGTCAGCGCATCTTCGATACGGTCGACATAGGTCTGGGCTTCGGCGCGCATGGGCGTGCTCCTTTCGATTAAAGCGGCGCCGGGCACGCCGAACGGGCGCGGCAGCGGAGCCGAGGGGAAATGAATCTTTCGGGCGGGCTCGTTAGTAAATCCCGCCCTGTTGCTGCAAGAAGTCGCTGTCGGAGCGGACTTCGCGTTCCTGCCCCTCCACGAACGGATCGTTCTGTTGCTGTGCAATCTGACGGCGAGGTTCGCTCTCGGGCTTGAACGCCTCCCAGATCACGGAGGGGGTGTAGCCGTCCGTCGGCCAACTGCCATAGACCTTCTTGCCCGACCGGCGATCGATGCGAACCATGCGGACGCCGTCGGGAATGATGAAGGGCTTCTTCGGCACGTCCTCGGGGATCACCGCCTCAAAGAACTGGCGCGCCGCCGGCGCCGCCAGCGTACCGCCCTGCGCGTAATAGCCCATATTCTGCGGCTCGTCGAAACCGAGATAGAGACCGGCGACCAGATCCTGCGTGCCGCCCACGAACCAGACGTTCGTCGGTCCGTTCGTCGTGCCGGTCTTGCCGAACATCGGCCGTTCCAGCCGGCGCAGCGCTGTCGCCGTACCGCGCTGCACCACCCCCTCCAGCATGTGGATGACCTGATAGGCGGTTCGCGCATCCATGGCCTGCGGGCGATTGTCGCCGGGCGTCGGCATCGCCTGCCCCTCGTACCGCGGCACGTTGCAACCCTGACAGTTGCGGCCATCCGCGCGGTAGATGGTATTGCCGTGCCGGTCCTGGATCAGGTCGTAGAGCACAGGCCGCTGCCGCTTCCCGCCGTTCGCCATCATGGCGTAGGCGTTGACCAGGTCGAGAACGGTGGTTTCGCCCGCGCCCAGGCTCATGGCCAGATAGGGCTGATAGTCGCCGATGCCCATGTCCTTGATCAGGCCGACGACGTTCTCCATGCCGGTCTGATAGGCCAGGCGCACCGTCATCAAGTTACGCGACTGTTCCAGCCCCCAACGCATCGTCTGCGCGCCGGCCGAGCGGCCGGAAAAATTGCGGAAACACTTCTGTCCCAGCCCCGCGCCCTGATAGACGCAGTACGGCGCATCCAGAACGATGGACGCCGGCGTGAACCCGTTTTCCAGCGCGGCGGCGTAAACGAAGGGCTTGATCGCCGATCCCGGCTGACGCTTCGCCTGTGTCGCGCGGTTATACTGCGACCGGCGCGTATCGAAGCCGCCGACCATGGCGAAGACGCGGCCGGTCGAAATCTCCTGCACCACCATGCCGCCGCCGACTTCCGGAATCTGGCGCAGCTTGTAGGTGGTTTCGCTGTTGTCGTTCAGTTTTACGGGGAAGACGTCGCCGGGCGTGATTTCCGAGAAGGCGGTGCCGCCGGCGCCGCGCACGGCGAGATCGGCATCGCCTCGGCTCATCGTGCCCTCGGTGCCGTTTTCGAAGCCCAGCGTAATGGTGCCGCCGGATTTCGACAGGGCAACGGCGGCGACCCAGTCGTCATAGCCCACGGGCAAATTCAGGTCGCGCAGGCGCTCGGCCCAGCCCTCCCCCAGTTCGATGGTGTCGGTGGCACCGCGCCAGCCCCGCCCCCGGTCGTATCGGACCAGCGCGTCGCGCAGCGCCGTTTCCGCCGCAGCCTGCATTGCAGGATCGATCGTGCCGCGTATCCAAAGTCCGCCCGTATAGACGCCGTGCGGCCCCTCCTCGCCATAGCGATCGATCAGGTCACGCCTGACGGCCTCGGTATAATAGGCACCCAGGCTGCGCTGCGTCAGTTGCTGCCGCCGGTCGATCGTGTCCAGCGGCGCGTTCGCCGCCGCCTGACGCTGAGCGGACGAGAGGTAGCCGTTCCTCTCCATTTCGCGGAGAACGTAGTTGCGGCGCGCCAGGGCAAGCCGGCGACCGGTTTCTGTCGAAGGGTTATAATTGGACGGCGCCTTCGGCAGCACCGCCAGAAAAGCGGATTCCGGCGTCGTCAGTTCCGTGACCGGCTTGTCGAAATAGGCGAAGCTTGCCGCCTGGACGCCATAGGCGTTCCGCCCCAGGAAAATCTGGTTCAGATAAAGCTCGAGAATGCGCTCCTTGGAAAAGGTGCGCTCGATCCGCATGGCAAGAATGATTTCCTTCAGCTTGCGCGTCACGGAATATTCATCGCCCAGCAGCAGGTTCTTCGCGACCTGCTGCGTGATGGTCGAACCGCCGACCGCCCGTTCGCCCGATCCCATCTTGGATACGTAATCGAACACGGCGTTCGTGAATCCCGTGATGTCAACGCCGCCATGAACGAAGAAGGTCTTGTCCTCCGCCGAAATAAACGCGGCGATCAACTCTGCGGGAAGATCGTCATAGGTGGCATAGATGCGCCGTTCCCGCGCGAAGGTGGCGAAGGGCTCGCCGTTCACGTCGCGCAAGTGGCTCGGCAGCGGCGGCTCATACTCCGCAAGCTGCGCCGTATCGGGCAGATCGCTCGCCAGGTAGAAATAGCCGCCCGCCAGGATTGCGACGCCCAGCGCGAACAGGGCGCCGAACGTGATCAGCATGCGGCGTGCCCAACGCGGCAGGCGCCGCCGGCGATCTTCGGAATCGGTCATATCGGCCATATACGCCGTCTAGCCGACCCGGTCCCCGCCCCGCCAGCATAAAGGGGCGATATCCGCTCTCAGGTCTTCAGGCGGTAGCCGGTGCGGAACATCCAGAAAATGATCGCCAGCAGCACTGCGAAGAAGCCAAGCACGGCGCCGATGCTGATCTCAACGGGCACGTCGCCGACACCGAAGAACGTCCACCGGAACCCGCTGATCAGATAGACGACCGGATTGAACAGCGTGATCGTCCGCCAGACGGGCGGCAGCATCTCGATGGCGTAGAAGGCGCCGCCGAGAAAGGTGAGCGGATAGACCACCAGCAGCGGAATGACCTGCAGCTGCTCGAAGCTTTTCGCCCAGACGCCGATGACGAAACCGAACAGGCAGAATGTTATGGCGATCACCACAAGGAAGATCGCCATCAGCACAGGGTGCGCGATCTCCACATCCACGAAAAGATTGGCCGTCGCCAGGATGATCACGCCGATGATGATCGACTTGGACGCAGCCGCGCCGACATAGGCGGTGATGGTTTCCAGCGGCGAAATCGGCGCGGACAGCATCTCGTAGATCGTGCCGGACCATTTCGGCATGTAGATGCCGAAGGATGCGTTCGAAATGCTCTCCGTGAACATGGACAGCATCATCAGCCCAGGCACGATGAATGCGCCGTAGGGTACGCCGGACACTTCGTCCATGCGGCTGCCGATGGCCGAGCCGAAGACGATGAAATAAAGCGACGTGGTGATGACCGGCATGACGAGACTGGTCCAGAAGGTGCGCCCGAAGCGCGCCATCTCGAACCGGTAGATCGCCCAGATTCCCCGCCGGTTGGTCATGCGTCCTCCCGCTTGTGTACCAGATCCACGAAAATATCCTCCAGCGAACTCTGGCGCGTGCCCAGGTCCTTAAAGCCGACGCCGATGTCGGTCATTCGCCGCAGGAGCGAGGGCACACCGGTATGTTCGGCCTTCGTATCGAACTCGTAGATCAGTTCGTGCCCGCCATCCGCCAGCCGCGGCGCCCATTCCGCAAGGTCGGGCGGCACCTCGGACAGTGGTTCCGTCAGGTTCAGGGTCAGGGTCTTGCGGCCCAGTTGCCGCATCAGCGACCGGGTCTCGTCGACCACGACGATCTCGCCGGACCGGATGACGGCCACACGGTCCGCCATCTCCTCCGCCTCCTCGATATAGTGCGTGGTCAGGACGATGGTGACACCGCGGGCGCGCATCTTGTGCACCATTTCCCACATGTCCCGCCGCAGTTCGACGTCGACGCCGGCGGTCGGTTCGTCCAGGAACAGGATGTCGGGATCATGGCTGAGTGCCTTTGCGATCATCACGCGGCGTTTCATACCGCCCGACAATTCCAGAATCTTTGCCTTGCGCTTGTCCCAAAGGGTCAGATCACGCAGCAACTGCTCCAGAAACGCATCGTCGCGCGGCCGCCCGAACAACCCGCGAGAGAACCGCACCGCACTCCACACGCTTTCGAAGGCGTCGGTGCTGAGTTCCTGCGGCACCAGTCCGATGCGCGAGCGCGCCGCCCGCCATTCCTTGCGGTGATCGTGGCCGTCCACCAGAACCGTGCCGCCGGAGGGCGTCACCGTACCGCAGACGATTCCGATCAGGGTCGTCTTGCCGGCGCCGTTCGGCCCGAGAAGCGCCAGGATTTCGCCCTTTTTTACGCTCAGATCGACGCCCTTCAGCGCCGTGAAGCCGCCGGCATAGGTCTTTGTCAGACCGCGAATGTCGATGATGGGATCCATGCCCTGCCTTTTCCCGGCAGCCATCTGCCAAGTCCACGATTTTTCCGCGCTACCGGCATTATCGTTATGTTGCGGGCAGACGCGCAGCCTGTACGGAAGGTGTGCACGTACGGCGATGCCGATGCGGAGGCGGGTTATACGCGATTCGTCGATGAAAATCTGAAGCGCAACTACATCGCCCATTTCACGCACGGCATGCTCGGCATGACAGGCTTTCGGCTGGTTTATGCGCCGACCTTCGTTCCGGCCTATCTCGGGCTCTTGACGGGCTCGCCGTTTCTGGTCGGTTTCGGCCAGTCGCTGCAACAGGCGGGCGCCGTTCTCTCGCCGGTGCTTGGCGCCCAGCAGATCGAGCATCGCAAGCGAATCCTGCCGGTGTCGCTGCTACTTGGTGGACTCATGCGACTTCAGCTGCTGGGCCTCGCCGTCGTCGGCTGGCTGCTGGAGGGGCCGAGCCTTGTCGTTGCCACATTCTTCTTTCTGTTCCTGCTGGGGTTCTTCATGGGTTCCCAGCGTGTCGCGTTCCAGGTCCTGCTCGCAAAGGTCATTCCCATCCGCAAGCGCGGCCGGTTGCAGGCATGGCGCAACCTCTTCGGCGGCGGCCTCGCGGCCGCGCTCAGCTATTGGGCCGGCAGGACGATCATCGAGGAGGACTGGCTGGGGAACGGTTACGCCACGACGTTCGCCTTCAGCTTCGTGCTCACGTCCATAGGCCTGATGATCATCGCCCGCTTCATGCGGGAACCGGAACCGCCCACCGTTCGCCAGCGCATGAGTCTTCGGGACCGCTTCCGCGAGTTCCCCTCCCTTATTGCCGACCGTGACTATCGCAACTTCCTGATCGCGCAGCTTCTGGCCATGTCCGGACGCATTTCGATCCCCTTCTGCATCCTCTACGCGGGCGAGACGCTCGGCCTGTCGGGGGAGACGGTCGGACTGCTCTCCCTTGCCTTCCTCGGCGCGGATACGATCTCGAACCTGATCTGGGGGCCGATGGGCGACCGTTTCGGGTTCCGGCTGGTCTTCATCTGCGCGATCTCGACGTGGGCGCTGTCCATCGCGCTCCTCCTCGCATCGCACAGCACGCTTATGTTTTTCGCATCCTTCGCCGGCCTCGGCGCATCGCTGTCGGGCTATATGATGAGCGCCCAGACGCTCGTGCTGGAATTCGGCGGCCGCGACGATGTGCCGATGCGGCTTGCCCTTTCCACGACCATCGAGACAGCCATGGCGACCGTCGGTCCCCTAGTCGGCGGAGTGATCGTGTCGCTATCGGGCTATCCGCCCGTTTTCGTCCTCACTCTGATCTGCCTGATGGCGGCGCTCGCCATGCTGATCCTTAGGGTTCGCGAGCCGCGCTTTCGCTGACCTTCGACAATCCCTCAGGCGAAGAGCGCTTTCAAATCCCGTTTCAGGATCTTGCCATTGGCGTTGCGTGGCAAGGTCGCCTCGGAAAACAGGATGCGCACGGGCACCTTGAATCCGGCCAATCGTTCCCGCACCCAAGCCCGCAGTTCGTCCTCCCCCGCCACCAGGCCGGGGGCGAGATGAACGACGGCGGCCGGTTCCTCTCCCAAGGTCCGATGCGGGATGCCGACGACGGCCGCGTCCGTCACGGCCGGATGCTCGTAGAGCGCGTCCTCCACCTCAAGCGAATAGATGTTCTCTCCGCCGCGAATGACGATGTCCTTCGCTCGGTCGACGATGTAACAGAACCCCTCCGCATCCAGCCGCGCCAGGTCGCCCGTCCGGACCCAGCCGTCGATGAACGTCTCCGCAGTCGCATCGGGCTTGTTCCAATAGCCCTCGACGATCATCGGTCCGCGCGCCCAGAGTTCGCCGATCTCGCCGGCGGGCAGTTCCCGCTCTCCGTCCGGGTCCATGATCTTCAGGTCCGCCGCCGCCACGGGAGGGCCGCAGCTGGTCGGCCGGTTCAGATAGTCCTCCGCCGAATGGCTGGTCACCGTCGCAGACGTTTCCGTCATGCCCCAGCCATTCCCCGGCAGCGCCCCGAATACCTGATAAATCTTTTGCACGAGTTCCGGTGCCGACGGCGCGCCGCCATAGGCAATCGTCTCGAGCGAAGACAGGTCGTACTTCTCGCGGTCTGGATGCTCCAGCAACTGCCAGGCGATGGTGGGCACGCCGCCCGTCATCTGCACCTTTTCCCGCTCGATGATGCGCATCGCCTCAAGCGCATCCCATTTTGGCATGAAGACCATCGTGCTGCCCGACTGCAGCGCGCCCATCAACGTCGCGTTGCAGGCAGTGACGTGGAACAGCGGGATGACGGTCAACATCGTTCGCGGCTGCGGCTCCGGCGGCACCTCGCCCCGCCGCAGGGCGGCTCGCGCGGCCGAATAGCCGCTCGACAGGATGTTCGTCAGCGTGGACCTCTGCGTTCCGATCGCACCCTTTGGCGCGCCCGTCGTCCCGCTGGTGTAGAAGATGGTGGCGCGGTCGTCGGGCTCGCTCTCGACAGTCGGAAGATCCCGGTCCGCAAGCGCGCTCCAGTCGCGCGGCTCGCCAATTATGTCCGACAGCGCGCCCGTGGCAAGCGGGCTGGTGCCGCGGGTACACAGGAGCGTCTCTACACCCGACAGGGCTTTCTCATGACCCTGCAGCCGGTCGAGCCGTTCGCAGTCCGCCACCAGAAGCGATGCGCCGCTGTCCTCGATACCGTAGGCGAGTTCCGCCCCCGTCCACCAAGCGTTCAGCGGCACGATAATCGCGCCGATACTGACGGCGGCGAAATAGACGACCGGCCATTCCGGCAGGTTTCGCATGATCAGCGCGACCCGGTCGCCCTTGCTGATTCCCATGTCCAGCATCGCGGCGGCCAGATGCGCCGTTGCGCGAAACCACGCCTCATAGCTGACCCGCTCATCGTCCAGGATGACGAACGGACGCTCTCCATGCGTTCGCGCGTGACGAACCAGATCGGCAAAGGTCGCAGGCGCATTCTTCCAGACCCGCGTCTGCACGCCGCGGATGCGCACCGTTTCCATTTCGAACTTCGCACCGGGCGCGCAGAGGATCGCCTCGACCTCGGCGAGCGAGCGCTGCGGAAAACTGGCGGGGACGGCCGGCATGGCGTCGGACAAGGCAACTCTCCCAGAACTTTTCGCATCCGCTTTAAGTCTGGAGGAACCGCATTGTCGGCACGTCTTTTTATGAGGGCGCAGCGGTTCGGAGCGACCGTGAAGGCGGCGTCAGCGCTCCTCGCAGTAGGCGTTCGGCGGTGCGGGCAACGGGACGGAAGGGTCGCGGCGACGCGCCTTCTGCGCATCCTCATGGGCCTCCTCCCACGCTTCGCAGTCGCGGCGCATCCGCCGAACGAACTTTTCGTCCTTCTCCTCCTCGCTGGTCGTCGCAAGGTCGACGGCCTTCGAACCGGCCTTGACCGGGAAGGTCACGATGTCTGCCGCCGTGCGGGCGATGCAGCCCGAAAGAAGCGCCGCGGCGAGAACGACGAGGGGGAGAGGCGCGAACCGCATGCTGACCGCTCAGTACCGAGCCAGGCGGCGCAGGAAGTGCGCCTCGACAGCCCGCCGCACACCCTCGGCAATTTCCCGCTGTCCTTTCCTGGAGGCGAGATAATGCGCGTCCTTGTCGTTCGACATGTATCCCGTCTCCAGAAGAACGGCCGGCACGTCCGGCGCCTTCAGCACGGCGAAGCCCGCGAACCGATGATAATAGCTTTTGAACGGTACGCCAGTCGCGGTGAGTTCACGCTGCATCAGCGCGGCGAACTCGGCGGAGGAATTCATCGTCTCCCGCTGGGCCAGGTCGATCAGGATGGAGGTCACATCGTCGGTCTCGCCCGCAAGGTCGACGCCGGCAATCAGATCGGAACGGTTCTCACGATGCGCCAAGCGGGCCGCTTCCTTGTCCGACGCATTTTCCGAAAGCGTGTAGACTGTCGCGCCGCTCACGGATGGGTCTTTTGGAAAACTGTCCGCGTGAACGGAAATGAACAGTTGCGCTCCCATACGGCGAGCGATGGCCGGCCGCTCGCTGAGGGGTATGAACGTATCGTCGTCCCGCGTCAGCAGCACCCTTGCGCGGCCAGACGCCTCGATCTCTCTCTTGATGGCATGGGCAATATCGAGAACGACGTCTTTCTCGCGCAGGCCATCGACGCCCGGCGAGCCTGGGTCCTTTCCGCCATGACCGGCGTCGATCACCACAAGCGGCAGGCCGGCATCGGCGCGCATCGCCGGCTGCCTTCGCGTCAGCGATGCCCTCACCACTCCCGCTTCCCCGTCCGAAGAGCCCTGTTCCGGCACGCCGACCGCCACCTCCGCCGCGCTGGCGAGTTCGGCCGCCGTTCCGAATGAAGTCCGAACGCGCCCGCGGGTCACGGCCTTCGAGAAGGCGGAAGGCGACACGGGCGCCAGATCGGCGATCAGCTCGCCGCCCTCGAACCGCAGAGCCTCAATCCGCATCGGTTCCTTCAGGTCGAGAACAAGTCGCGCCGTGTCCGGGGAGAACTGCCCCGAGCGGATGTTCAGCACAGACCCTGCCCCGGCGGCCACGTTCCTGGCGGCGGCGCCGGGCACATCGATGACGATGCGGCGGGGACCGTCGAGCGCGAAATGGGAAGCATGCGTGACGGGACCGTCCATTTTGACGGCGAGCTGAGTTCCAGCAGGCTGTTCGGTCACGATCGCCGCGCGCATTTCCGCCGCGCGCGCACCAAGCGCGGCGGCCCCGACGACGCCAAGGATCAAGAACAACAGTCGCAGCATCTGCTTTTCGCACCTACTCAATACGACACTGGAAGCAGCGAGGCCGTTCGCAGTCGCGCGCATCTATGAAAGAACGCGCTTAACAATAGATTAAGCGATGGAATCGTAAGAGTCCGCTGGCAAGGTGGCAAGCGGCGACAGCCCCTGGCGCATGGAACTGACGGACCTCTGTGTCCCCAGAGACACGCATTTGTTGTTCGCGGCGTGCAATGGTGCTAGCGCTTTTTAGGAAAGCGACTACGTTGGCTTTTCGGCGGTGCTGCAATTCCTGCGCGATCGCTGGGCGACCGTCTTGATGACGGCGCCAGATTCTGAAGGTTTTGGCAAGCGGTATGAAGACGGCATGTTTCGACACGAAGGACCAGGCGCCCCGCCTGGCCATACGTGCCGCCGACCGCCCTGCCCCACTCGTCTTAACAGTCCGGCGCCGGGCTTCTCCCGCGCGCCTTTCAACACACGCCCCGGACGCGCTCGTCAGAGGAGCAGCAGGCCGTGGGCTACGGAGAAATATCAATGGCAACGCGTATGCTGATCGACGCGCGCCACCCGGAGGAAACCCGGGTCGCGGTCGTCAAGGGAAACCGGATCGAGGAGTTTGATTTCGAGTCCGCTCAGCGGGCTCAGATCAAGGGCAATATCTATTTGGCGAAGGTGACGCGCGTCGAGCCGTCGCTGCAGGCAGCCTTCGTCGATTACGGCGGCAATCGTCATGGTTTCCTGGCGTTTTCGGAAATCCATCCGGACTATTACCAGATCCCGAAGGCCGACCGGGACGCGCTTCTCGCGGAAGAGCGCGCCGCTGCGCAGGAGCATGACGAGGAGGTCGAAAGCCGCCGCACGAAACGCCGCCGCCGCGACGAGGACAGCGAGACGGCCGAGGACGAAGACCATCACGATCATGACGATGAGCATGACGAGCACGATCATGACGATCATGACACGGGCGGCGACGATCATGTGGATAACGCCTCCAACGAGGCGTTGAGGAAGAAGCGTCAGAACCTCCGCCGGCGCTACAAGATCCAGGAAGTCATCAAGCGCCGTCAGGTGCTGCTGGTTCAGGTCGTCAAGGAAGAGCGCGGCAACAAGGGCGCTGCCCTCACCACCTATCTCAGCCTCGCCGGCCGGTATTCGGTGCTGATGCCGAACACCAGTCATGGCGGCGGGATCAGTCGCAAGATCGCAAGCGCCGCGGATCGCAAGCGCCTGAAATCCATCGTCAGCGAGATGAACCTGCCGGCGCATATGGGCGTGATCGTCCGTACGGCAGGCGCCAGCCGCACGAAGCCGGAGATCAAGCGCGACTTCGATTACCTCTCGCGGCTGTGGGACGAGGTTCGTCAGTTGACCCTCGCATCCTCGGCTCCCGCGCTGATCCATGAGGATTCGGACCTCATCAAGAGGGCCATCCGGGATCTTTATTCGCGCGACATAGAAGAGGTGCTGGTCGACGGCGAGGAGGGCTACAAGGCCGCAAAGGGCTTCATGAAGCTGCTGATGCCGAGCCATGCGCGCAAGGTGCAGCACTATGCCGACCCGGTGCCCATCTATCAGCGCTACCGCGTCGAGGAGCAATTGTCGGAAATGTACCATCCGACGGTCCGGCTGAAATCGGGCGGCTATCTCGTCATCAATCCGACCGAAGCGCTCGTCTCGATCGACATCAACTCCGGCAAGTCCACGCGCGAACACAATATCGAGGAAACCGCCTACAAGACGAACGTGGAGGCGGCGCGAGAGATCGCACGGCAGCTGAAGCTGCGCGACATGGCGGGCCTGATCGTCATCGATTTCATCGATATGGATCATGGCAGCAACGTGCGGAAGGTCGAAAAGGCGCTGAAGGAAGCGCTGAAGGACGACCGGGCGCGCATTCAGGTCGGCCGCATCTCGCAGTTCGGTCTGATGGAGATGAGCCGGCAGCGTCTGCGCACCGGCGTTCTGGAAGCGTCGACCAGCACGTGCCCGGTCTGCGACGGTGCGGGCATCGTCCGCACGGTGGAATCGGCTGCGCTGGGCGCGCTGCGTGAAGTTGAGGCCATGGCCCTCAAGGGTCAGCACAATGATTTCAGCCTGCATCTGCCGGCTGAGGTCGCGGTCTACCTCGTCAATGAAAAGCGGCGTTCGCTGAACAACCTCGAGGAACGCTACGGCATTCATGTGCGCATCTGTCCCGAGGACGAAATGCACATCAACGAGCGGGAGATCGAGGCCCGGGGCGGAGCGCCGCGCCCCACGGTCGACATTTCCCGTCCGGACGGGCTGCAGGAGCAGGAACCCGAAGAGGATATCGTCGACGATTACGAAGACGAGGAAGCCGATGAGCGTACCGCGCGCGGCGAGGGACGCGAGGAGGATCGCGACCGCGATTCCGACCGTGGACGCGGACGGCGGCGCCGGGGCGGACGCAATCGCCGCAGGCGCGGAGGCCGCGACCGCGAGGAGGGGACTCGCGACGAAACGGCGCATGATGAGGATAGCCGCGAAGCGCGTGGATCGTCCGGCGATGACCAGGGCCGCGAGGAGCCGGCCGAACGGGCAGATCGCGAACACGGCGCCGATGCCGACGCCGATGACGGGCGCTCTAGCCGCCGCCGTCGGGGCCGTCGGGGTGGACGCGGTCGCCGCCGGAACGAAGAGCGGCAGAGCAGCGAACAGGCGGACGCAGCCAGCGAAGAGCGCCCCGAGGCGGAGTCAGACGACCGCAAGGTCGCAGAGGCGCAGGCCGAACCGGCCGCCGACCTCGATATCGCCGCTGCCGCGGACGCGCCGCAGGCTGAGGAAGAGGTGAAGGAAAAACCGGCCCGCAAACCGCGTCGCCGCCGCAAGACGGCATCCGCGGACGAGGATGCATCGCAGGCCGCGGACACGATGGCCGAGAGCGCGGATACCGGTGAAGCGAAGGCTGACGAAGCGGCGGGCGTAGAGGCCGCCGAAGCGCCTGCGAAGAAGCCGGCCCGCCGCCGGACGCGCAAGGCCGCGACATCGAAGGCGGAGGAGGGCGACAGCAGCCCCGCCGCCCCCGCCGATGATGCGCCAAAGCCGAAGCCGCGGGCGCGCCGCAAGAAGAAGACCGAAGACGCACCAGCGGAAGCAGCCGCCGACACGCCTCGCGTGACCGATGGTGCCGAGGCGGGCGCAGCGGATCAAACCGCCCAGACCCCGGAACCTGCCGCAGCCAATGACCCCGATGGCGATACGCCGAAGCGAAAGGGCTGGTGGCAACGCACATTCGGCGCCTGATCGATATGCGGCTGTCTGTTCGGTACGGACAGCCGCATCTCATATCAGCGTCGATGCGTCAGGGTTTGCCAGCCTGCTCACGGGATTTCAGACGCGGTTCACGTATGCGTTCTAAATGCGCACCATGACCCTGATCCGCTCCGTTCTGGCCCTGATGCTTGCGGTGATGCTGGCCGTGCGTCCGGCGCATGCACAAAGCATTCTGCGCGATGCGGAGACCGAGGCGTGGCTGCACGAGATGGCGACGCCTCTGGCGAAGGCTGCCGGCCTCGACCCGCGCAATGTCGAACTCGTGCTGATCAACGATCCCAGCCTCAACGCCTTCGTGATGACGGGGCAGACGATCTACGTACATTCCGGTACGATCCTGCAGGCCGACAACGCCAACCAGCTGCAGGGCATTATCGCGCACGAGCTTGGCCATATCGCGGCGGGCCATTCCGTCCGCTTCGGCCCGGAAGGCATGAAGGGCGCCAGTTCGGTCTCAATCCTCTCTCTGCTCGCGGCCGTGGGCGCTATCGCTGCCGGTGCCGGGGAGGCCGGGATGGCAATCATGGGCCTTGGCCAGCGCGCGGCCCTCGGCAAGGTCCTAGCATTCAACCGGCAGCAGGAATCCCGCACGGACCAGGCCGGCGCCCGGTATCTCGAACGGGCGGGTATTTCCGGACGAGGCTCCATCGAATTTTTCGAGAAAATCCAGAATCAGGAATATCGTTACGCGATCCCGCAGGACAATGATTACATGCGGACGCACCCACTGTCCGCCGATCGCATTTCGGCCCTTGAGAGCCTGTATCGGCAGTCGCCCTACTGGGACACGCCGACCGATCCGAAGCTGGAGGCGCAGTTCGAGCGTATCAAGGCAAAGCTGTTCGGCTTCATCGAGGACCCGGAGCGTACCTTGCGCAAATATCCCGAATCCGACACGTCCGCCCCCGCGCGGGTCGCGCGGGCTTATGCCTGGCATAAGGGCGCGTACCCGGACCAGGCTGCGGCGGAAACGGACGCCCTGCTCGCGGAGAATCCCAACGATCCTTACATTCTTGAGCTGAAGGGGCAGGTCCTCCTGGAATCCGGACGCCCGGAGGACGCCGTTGCGCCGCTGGAACGCGCCATCGAGAATGCGCCGGACCAGCCGCTGATCGCGACCCTGCTGGGCCATGCCCTGATCGCGTCGGAGGATCCGGACATGCTGCCCCGCGCCATCGAAGTCTTAAGGGGCGCTGTCGCGCACGATCGTTTGAACCCCTTCGCCTGGTATCAACTCGGTATCGCCTATTCGCAGACGGGAGACGAGGCGCGCGCTGCTCTCGCCTCTGCTGAACAGCACAGCATGTCGCGGCAGCCGGAGCTGGCGGTGCGCAGCGCGCAAATGGCCATGAACGGCATTCCCAAGGGAACGCCCGATTGGATTCGCGCGCAGGACATCCTAATGGTCGCGCAGAACGAAATCGAAGACGGACGAGACTGAACCACTGCGGATGATGACGGGATACAGGGGCTGGCTGCTCGGCGGCGTGTTGGTGCTTCTCGCTGTCGGCGTCGGCGCCTTGGTGCTCGCGCCCAGCCAAACGACGAGGGGCAGTGGCGGCGCATTTACCTCTCAGGAGAGCGCGGCGATCGAGTCGATCGTCCGTACCTATATCCTCGAACATCCCGAAATCATTCCCGAAGCCATCGACGTGCTGCAAAACCGGGGCGTCGCAAAGGCCATCGAAGCCAATCGCGACGCGTTGGAAACGCCGTACGCCAGCGCCTGGGCGGGCGCGGAAGACGCCGATGTCGTCATGGTCGAGTTCTTCGATTATAATTGCCCCTATTGCCGCCGTTCACATGAGGATGTGCAGCGGCTCCTGCGGGAGGATGACGATCTGAAGGTCGTCTGGCGCAATATCCCGGTCCTCGGTCCGGCCAGCCGCAGTGCGGCGGAAATCAGCCTCGCGGCCGCGGAAGCCGGCCGATACGGCGCATTCCATGGTGCCCTGTTCGAAGGCGGACGGGTTACCGAGGACAAGGCGAAAACCGTGGCCGAGGATGTCGGGCTCAGCCCGGATGTGATCGGCCGCGCCGATCAGGACGACCGGATCCGCCGGGAGATTGACGGCAATCTGGCCATGGCCCGCGCACTCGGTATCGGCGGAACGCCCGCTTATATCGTTGGCGACCAGCTTATCGACGGCGCGGCAGGGTACGACGCCCTGAAGGCCGCGATCGCAAGCGCGCGCGGACGGCCGGAATGATGCGCGGACTGCCCGCTTTTTTCGCGGTTCTTCTTGCGGCACTCCTGGTGTCGCCCACCTCTGCGCGCGCGGAGGGACCGCTCGTCCTCGCTGCGGCAAGCCTGCAGGATGTGATGGTGGCGCTTGCGGATGACTGGGCAGCCAGGGGGTGCGAACGGCCGGTTCTCTCCTTTGCGGGAACGCAGGCGATCGCGCGGCAGGCAGCGGCGGGCGCACCGGCAGACATCTTCATCTCCGCGGATCGGCAGTGGATGGATTATCTGCAGAAGGGTGACCATCTGCAGGCGGACAGCCGCCATATCTTGGCGCGCAACCGCCTGGTCATCGTCGCCGGCGAGGACGGCGCATGGCTGGGCGATCCGGCGGCGTTTCTGAACGCAGTGGAGGGGCGGCCACTCGCGGTCGCCGACACGGAAAGCGTCCCCGCCGGACGCTATGCGAAGGCCGCGCTTACGAAAATGGGGGTCTGGAACCGGGTTGAGGGCGATCTTGCCCGCACGGAAAATGTGCGTGCGGCCCTGGCCCTCGTCGAGCGCGGCGCAGCGCCCTATGGAATCGTTTACCAGACCGATGCGCGCGCCTCAAAGGCAGTCAGGATCGCCGGCCGCTTCGCACCGCGGGCGCACGCACCAATTGTTTATCCCGCCGCGCTTCTGAAGACCGCAAGCCACGAGGATGCCGCCCCGTTTCTCGATTTCCTGACCTCGCCGCGGGCGCAGGCGATCTTCCGCCGCTACGGGTTCGCTCCCGCCGCAAACGACCGCTGAGCCGGGATCATGCCTGTCGGCGCGGAATGGGAAATCGTCGCGCTATCGCTGCAGGTGGGTGCGGTCGCGATTGCCGTTACGCTCCCGGTCGCCTTCGGCCTCGCCTGGCTGCTCGCCCGTCCCCGCTTTCCCGGCAAGGTCCTCCTCGATGGCATCGTGCATCTGCCGCTGGTGCTGCCCCCGGTCGTGACGGGGTGGCTGCTCCTTCTTCTGTTTGCCCCCGGCGGGCCGATCGGCCGAATGACGCAAGCCCTTTTCGGTACGACGGTGCTGTTCCGCTGGACCGGCGCCGCCATTGCCGCCGGGGTCATGGCCCTCCCCCTGATGGTCCGCGCTCTCCGCCTTAGCCTCGAAAATGTCGACCGTCGGCTGGAGCAGGCCGCGCGCACGCTCGGCGCATCGCCGTGGCGCGCATTCGTCACCGTGACGCTGCCCCTGTCGCTGCCCGGCATTCTCGCCGGCACCGTCCTGGGTTTTGCCAGGGCACTTGGCGAGTTCGGCGCGACGATCACCTTCGTCTCCAATATTCCGGGCGAAACGCGGACGCTGCCGCTGGCCATCTACTCGGCCTTGCAGATGCCGAACGGAGAAACCGCGGTGCTGCGCCTCGCGGCCATTTCGATCGCGCTTTCGCTGGGTGCGCTGATCCTGTCCGAGATACTCGCTCGGCGTGCGGGCAAGGGGCTTCATGTCCTTT
Source organism: Pacificimonas flava (assembly GCF_000342165.1). Lineage (GTDB taxonomy): Bacteria > Pseudomonadota > Alphaproteobacteria > Sphingomonadales > Sphingomonadaceae > Pacificimonas > Pacificimonas flava. Next base: position 71,608 of record NZ_AMRV01000010.1, on the reverse strand, counting down.
AACGTCGATATCGATCTGCATCGCGGCGAACGGCATATTTCCGCCGCCTTCGACACGCCGCCCGGCCTCACCGTCCTGTTCGGCCCCTCGGGTGCCGGCAAGACCAGCATCCTCAGCGCGGTGGCGGGCCTCGTCGCCCCCGACCGGGGTCATATTCGCGTTGCCGGCCGGACCTTGTTCGGGGACGGCATCGATTTGCGGCCGGAAACAAGACGGTGCGGCTATGTCTTTCAGGACATGCGGCTGTTTCCGCATATGCGGGTCCAGGCCAATCTCGATTACGGAACTGCGGGTTCACTCGACCGCGACGATATTGTCGCGCTTCTGGCGCTCGAACCGCTTCTCGATCGATGGCCGCGCAGCCTGTCGGGCGGAGAGGCTCGCCGCGTGGCCATCGGCAGGGCCCTACTGTCCGGGGCCGAGTTCCTGCTGATGGACGAACCGCTCGTATCGCTGGACCGGCGCCGCGCCGAGGAGATCATGACGCTGATAGAACGCATTCGCGACGAACTGAGGCTGCCAATCCTCTACGTCACCCACGACCGCACGGAAGCGGAGCGGCTCGCCACGCAGATCGTCGAATTGGCCCGCAGATGAGGAGGCTGGCCGCACCGGAGCGAAACCGCTCCGCTTTCGTTCTGACAGCGCATAGAAATTGGCCGGATGCGGGGACAGAGCCATGGATTTGACGGAACATTTCTCGCTGAAGACGATGCCCTTCCGTCCCGGCAGCGTGGCCGTCACCAATGCAATCATGGCCGCGAACGAGATCGCCGCCGCCGTTCGCCAAGGCGCGCGCCGTATCCTGCTGGTCGGCGCGCCCGGCAGCGGCCTGACCACCACGATGAATTTGGCGCGGGACAAGATCAGCGCGGCGGCGCCGGAGCATAAAGATGCATCCCCCCAACTCGACATGCTCGATGAGGCGGATCGACTGCCGCCGGGTGAACTTGAGAAGCGGCTAAGGTCGAAGGCGGACGGGATTCTCGTTGCCGCTTATGGGGGCGAGCCGGACGCGGACGTCAGCGCCGCTGCCGACAAGCTCGTGAAGCTGAGGCCCATGTCGCCCGTCGATGCCGCCGTATATCTGCGCAGCGCGATAGAAACAGCCGGCGGCGACCCCACCCTGCTAAGCCGCGAGGCCGTGTCGGAACTTGTTCGCAGCGCAGGCGGCTCGCTTAGGCAGTTGCGCGCGCTCGTTGGCCGCTCGATGGTCGAGGCCATGGTCGCCGGGGAAACCGTCGTCACCGCCGCTCATGTGGAGGCGGCAAAGACAGCCGGTGAGATCGAGGGGCAAGCCGGAAGCGGCGGGAACGCTCACCCCGGTCCTGCAGACCGGACCGCCCCAGAAGAGGCGCGCGCTGAAGCGGCAGACAGCGGTGCGGCAAGCCAGGATGATGCAAGGGCGGCTGCCAGCGCTGCTGCGGCGGCGAACGACGAGGAAGCGGAGACGGCGGAGGAGGCGCACAAGGCGAAAGGTGGCGCCAGCGCTGCTGATGCCGCCGGTGCGGCAGCGGTCACAGCCCCCTTCCGCCCCCTGACTGCGCCTGATGACGCTGCGCCCCCTCGCCCCGCCCCCACGGCAGCGGCGAACCTCAAACCAGGCGAGGCCCGGCCGGCGACAAAGACGACCGTCAAACGCGGCGGTATCGCGAAAATGGTGGCCGGCGGAGCGGTAGCGGGGACAGCGGCGGCACTGGCGGCGGTGCTCCTGCTGCGAGGGGAGCCTGCGGCAGAGTCGGGTGGGCCGGAGAGCGTTCGCACACCCGCCGAAGCGCCGGATGCCCCGAGCGGGCAAGACCCGCTTGCGCTGCCCGACATGACCGAAGGCAGCGATGCCTCATCGCTTCGCAGCGAAGAGGGAGAGGAGGAGGAGGCTCTTGATCGGGAGGCGCCTGAGGCTGAGGAGGCAGAAGAGACGAACCAGACCGCGGAACGAAGCGAAGATACGGACGCAGCCGAGCGGCCGCGCCGGGATGGGCCTACACCCCGAACCCGGCAGTCCGCCCCCTCCCCGCCGCGCACCTCGGCGGCGCAAAGCGTCCGCGCCGTGGTGTCGGCGCCGCGAACCGCCAATCAGGGACGCGTGCGTCCGGCCAGCGTCAAGATCTACTATGTCGACGGGAACGACGCGAGCGAGGACCGCGCAAACGACGTCGCGCGGGCGCTCCGCCTCAACGGTTGGGATGTCGATTCGGTGGACGATGCCAGCTTTCCGATCCGCACCCCCAGCACCCGCTTTTTCAACAGGGCGGACAAGGCCGCGGCGAACGAACTCGGCGCATGGCTGCAGGGCGCAATGCCCGGCGAACTGGGCAATATGACCCCCGAAGTGGTCGACATGACCGCCATCGCCGGCACCAGCCCAGGCGAAATCGAGATTCTCGTCCCGTAAGCCGAAGGATAGCGATCAGCGTCTCCCGAACAGCTTCTCGATGTCGGCGCGCGCCAGCTTTACATAGGTCGGACGACCATGATTGCACTGGCCGCTATGCGGCGTCGCCTCCATCTCCCGCAGCAGCGCGTTCATTTCCGGCAGCGCAAGGCGGCGGCCGGAGCGGACGCTGGCGTGACAGGCCATGGTCGCGAACACCTCGTCGATCCGCTCCTTGAGCGTGTGGGCGGCCCCCAGCGAGCGAATATCGTCGGCCAGATCGCGAACGAGGCCCGCAACGTCCAGGCGATTTGCGAGGATGGCCGGCACCGCGCGAACCATGATCGCGCCGGGTCCGAAGCGTTCAACCTCCAGCCCCAGGTCGGCAAGGGACGCCGCGTGCGCCTCAACCGCGTCCGCTTCGTCCTCCGTCAGGTCGACGATATCGGGCATCAACAGCGCCTGCGTCGTCACGCCCCCATTGGCGGCGCCCGCCTTCATTTTCTCCAAGGTCAGGCGTTCGTGCGCCGCATGTTGATCCACGAGGATCAGGTGATCCGCCGTTTCCGCAACGATCCAGCTTTCGTGCACCTGTCCGCGCGCCGCGCCGAGCGGGAACTCGCGCAAATCGACGCCTTCGCCCTGGGGTTCGTCCCGCGCCGCGGCCTCTTGCGGGTCAGTCTCCACGGGCCGCGCGATGGGCGGCGCCGCAAAGCTGAGGCGGCTTTCCCCGAACATCCGCGATTCCGGCGGAAGCGGTGCCGGCTCTGTCTGCGCCGCGGTCGAAGACATCTCCTCCGGCCGAAAGCGGGACAGCGCGTCGTCGGACACCGTCGTCGCGGCGTGACCGCTACCGAGATCGAGCGCGCGGCGCAGTCCGGAAACGATCATGCCGCGGACCATGGCGGGATCCCGAAAGCGCACTTCCGTCTTGGCGGGATGCACGTTCACGTCGACGAATTCATGCGGCACTTCGAGGAAGAGCGCGAGGACCGGATGCCGATCGCGCGCCAGAAGGTCGCGATAGGCGCCGCGCACCGCGCCCAGCAGCAGCCGGTCCTTTACCGGACGCCCGTTCACGAACAGATACTGGTGGTCCGCCGCACCCCGATTGAACGTCGGCACCCCTGCAAGCCCGCCAATATGCAGCCCGTCCCTCTCGAGGTCCACGGGAACGGCATTCGCCGCGAAGTCACGACCGAGAAGCGCCCCGAGCCGTTCCACTCGCGCGCTCTCCAGCAATGAGCCGGCACCCGGCGCATCGATCAGCCGCCGCCCCTCGTGCAGCAGTTCGAACGCCACATCGGCACGCGCCATGGCGAGGCGGCGCACGCAGTCGTTGATCGCGCCAAGTTCCGCACGCGTTGACTTCAGAAACTTCCTGCGCGCGGGCACCTTTCCGAACAGGTCCTCGACGACGACCTGCGTACCGGCAGGCCGCGCCGCCGGACCGTCCGAGACGATCATGCCGTGGTCGATCTCCACCGCCCACGGCTCAGCATCGCCGTGCTTGCTGGCCAGGCGGAAACGGCTGACACTGGCGATCGAGGGCAATGCCTCGCCGCGAAAACCGAGCGTGGCGATGCGCTCCAGATCGCCCTCCGCCAATTTGGACGTGCAATGGCGTTGGACAGCAAGGCGGAGGCCGTCCGCGTCCATGCCGCTGCCGTCGTCGGTAATCTCGATCCGCCGCGCGCCGCCCTCCTCCAGAGCGATGGAGATACGCGATGCGCCGGCATCGAGCGCATTCTCGACCAGCTCCTTGACCGCGGAGGCGGGGCGTTCGACGACCTCGCCTGCGGCGATGCGGTCAACGAGGGAATCGGGAAGGCGGCGGATCGTCATGCTTGGGACCAACCTATCAATGTGCGCGGACGCGCTCCACAGCTACTGGACATGAAACCGTTACGGCTGCGCATTCACTCGCTCGGCGCTGCATGATTTCTCGCAAAGCGTCGCCGAGGTCGTTATGAGGCGGAACACTGTTGCCCACCTCCGCCAGAAAGTTCGCCCAAGCGCATGCTCAACAAGCTCTTTTCCTTCTTCAGTTCGGACATGGCCATCGACCTCGGCACGGCCAACACGCTCGTGTATGTGCGCGGAGAAGGCATCGTGCTGAACGAACCGTCCGTCGTGGCGATGGAAACCATCGATGGGCGGAAGAGCGTGAAGGCGGTCGGCAACGACGCAAAGATGATGATGGGCAAGACGCCCGGCTCCATTGAGGCCATCCGTCCGCTGTCGGAAGGCGTTATCGCGGACATCGACGTCGCCGAGGACATGATCAAGCACTTCATCAACAAGGTGCACAAGCGCGGGTTTCTTTCGCATCCGGAGATCGTCATCTGCGTGCCGTCCGGATCGACGAAGGTGGAGCGGCGCGCCATCCGCGACGCGGCGCTGAATGCCGGGGCAAGCCAGGTTTACCTGATCGACGAGCCCATGGCCGCCGCCATCGGCGCGGGCATGCCGGTGACGGAGCCGATCGGGTCGATGGTCGTCGATATCGGCGGCGGGACGACCGAGGTGGCCGTTCTCAGCCTGCGCGGCATCGCCTACACGACCAGCGTGCGCACCGGCGGCGACAAGATGGACGATTCCATCGTTTCCTACGTTCGCCGAAACCATAATCTGCTGATCGGCGAGGCAACGGCCGAGCGGATCAAGGCGACCATTGGTACCGCGAAGCCGCCGGCCGAGGGCGTCGGCCGCACGCTCGATATCAAGGGCCGCGACCTGATGAACGGCGTGCCGAAGGAAATCACCATCAACCAGGCGCAGGTCGCCGAGGCGCTTTCCGAACCGGTCAGCCAGATCGTCGAGGGCGTGCGGCAGGCGCTTGAGAACACCGCTCCGGAACTTGCCGCCGACATCGTCGATCAGGGCATCGTCATGACCGGCGGCGGATCCCTGCTCGGTCAGCTTGACGAGGTCATTCGCGACGCGACCGGCCTGCCCGTGACGGTTGCGGACGACCCGCTGACCTGTGTCGCCTTCGGAACCGGCAAGGCGCTGGAGGACCCGGTCTACCGCGGCGTCCTGACAACTCAGTAGGAAGCGGTCTATGGCGTGGCCGCCCCGCCGCAAGACATCGCGAACCACGAAGCGGGAGCAGACCCAGGCGCTGCTTGGCCGCGGCGTACTGATCGTCGTCCTTTTGATTGCGGCCATGCTGCTGATCCTCAGCCGGTACGCGCCGGCGCGCACCGACGATCTGCGCGGTGCCAGCGCCGACGCTGTCGCGCCGTTCTGGCGCCTGCTGCAGGTGCCGATCACCGCCCTGTCGAACGCCAGCGACAATATCGGCAATTATTTCGATGCCGTGAACCGGGTGAAGCGGCTCGAAGGACGAGAGGCCGTCTACCGCGCCCGGCGCGTGCAGTTTGAAGAGGCGGTCCGCGAGAACCGGGAATTGCGAGCGCTGATGGGTGTGGTCGAACCCGACCGCGCGCGCGTCGGCACCTTCGCCATCTCGGGTGCATCGAGCGGCGTCTTTTCCTCCGAAGCATTGATCGGCGGTGGCTGGCGTCACGGCGTCCGCACGGGGCAGCCCGTTCGCACGCCGCAGGGCCTGATCGGACGCACCGTGGAGGTCGGCCATAACGCCGCCCGCGTCATGCTGGTGACGGATATTTCAAGCCGCATTCCGGTTCGCGTCGTTCGCACCGGGCTGCCTGCTCTCGTCGTCGGAGCAAACCAGCCGCTGCTTCAGGTCGACCTGACCGGCCCGACCTCGAACCAGGTCGAAATCGGCGATCGGTTGATCACGTCCGGCGATGGCGGGCTGTTCTCGCCGGGCATTCCCGTCGCGACGATCGTACGGGCCGAAGAAAACAACACGCCGCTCGCAAGACCGGCAGCCCTTCCCGCCCTGACGCAATATGTGCTTGTCGAGGAGCCTTGGGGCACGAATTTCGAGGCTGTGACCGAGCAGCAGGAACCCGAGGCATCCCTGCCCATGGAGTCGGTGCCGACCCCATGAGCAGCCGGCCCTATCGCTCCCTGTCCACAGGCGAGAAGGTTGCGCTGTTCATCGGGAATATGAAGCGCGCCATTCCGTTCCTGGCGACGGTGTTCGGGTTCCTGCTGACGACGATACCCTTTTTCCCGCCGCTCGCCGTCATTCCGAACTTCGGCCTTCTTCTCCTATTTCTCTTCGCGCTCTACCGCCCGACCCAGCTTGCGGCGTGGTCTTCCGTGCCGCTTGGCTTCATCGCAGATCTTTTTCTGAACATGCCGCTTGGGGCGAACGCCCTTCTTATGCCTTTATTCATGTTGGCCATTTACTATGTGGATACGCTGACGAGGCGCGTACACTGGTTCGCGGACTGGCTGATGTCGGTCCCGTTCATTTTGGGCTACCAGTTCGTGCTGTGGATGTTGTGCCGCTTTGGCGGCCCGGACGCGCCGCTGCTTCCCTTCCTGACGCAAGGGGCAGCCACGATTGCGGCGTTTCCGCTGATCGCATTCCTGTTCGTCAGCGTACAGCGTCGTTTCGTAGATAGGCTTACCAAGTGAGAACCGACGCAGAAAGGCAGCACACCTTCACCCGCCGCGCGATCTTCGTCGGCGGCCTGCAGGCTGCTGCCGCGGCGCTGCTCGGCGGCCGGATGGTCTATCTCTCGGTCTTCGAAAGCGAAAAATACAGTACGCTGGCGGAAGAAAACCGCGTTGCCGTCCGCCTGATCCCGCCCCGGCGCGGCTGGATCGTCGACCGCAATGAAAAGCCAATTGCGATCAATCAGCCGGAATACCGGCTGGAAATGGTTCCCGAGCAGATCGACGACATCCCGGCGATGCTCAGCCGGCTTCAGTCCTTCCTGAAACTGCCGCCGGAGGAGATGCAGCGGATTCGCGAGGAAATCGATGCGAAGCCTGCTTATCTGCCGATCGAGATTGCCAGCAATGTGGACTGGCAGGAATACAGCGCCATCAACGTCCGCCTGCCCGAACTGGACGGTGTCCAGCCGGTTCGCGGCTTCACCCGCTATTATCCCGAGGGAGCGGCGGTCGGCCATTTGATGGGCTATGTCGGCGCCCCGACACGCGAACAATGGCTGGAGCATGACCGCGACCCGCTGTTCCTGCATCCCGCGTTCAAGGTCGGAAAGGACGGCGTCGAGCGCGAACTCGACGAACGGCTGCGCGGCAAGCAGGGCGCGCGGCGGGTGGAGGTCAATGCGCGGGGCCGCATCATTCGCGACCTCGAAACCCAACCCGACGTGCCCGGCGAAACCGTCCGTCTGTCTATCGATCGGGATTTGCAGGCCTTCTCCGCGCGCCGGATCGGTCCGGAATCCGGCAGCGTCGTCGTGATCGACACCCGGACGGGCGAGATCCTGACGATGGTTTCAATGCCCGCTTTCGATCCCAACGATTTCTCGGACGGAATCAGTCAGAAGGAATGGGACGCACTGATGGGGGATGAGATGCGTCCTCTCATCAACAAATGCGTGCAGGGTGTCTATCCGCCGGGGTCGACCTTCAAGCCCGTGACCGCCCTCGCGGCGCTGGCGGCAGGCATCAGTCCGGACGACCGGGTGGTCTGCAGTGGCGGCTATCAGCTCGGCCGGCATCGGTTCGCCTGTTGGCGTCGCGGTGGCCACGGTGCGACCGACCTTTACAAGGGCATATATCAAAGCTGCAACGTCTACTTCTATACGCGCGGTCGCCAGATCGGAATCGAGGCGATCCACGACATGGGCGCAAAGCTCGGTCTCGGGCAAAGCTACGACACGTTGCAATTGCCGCATCAGAATAGCGGAATTCTCCCCGATCCAGCGTGGAAGCGAGACCGCTACAATCAGGACTGGCTGGTCGGCGAAACGCTGAACAGTTCCATCGGACAGGGCTATAACGCCATGTCGCCGCTGCAGCTTGCGGTGATGGCTGCACGAGTCGCCAGCGGCCATGCGGTCATGCCGACACTCCTCGCCGGCGACAGTCATCAGGGCGCGCCGCTCGATATCGATCCCGTTCATTTGCAGGATGTCCGGCATGGCATGGACCTTTGCGTGAACGGACCTGCCGGAACCGCCGGCCGTTCACGCCTGCCGCTTTCCGACGTGCGCATGGGCGGCAAGACGGGCACGGCGCAGGTCCGCGCGCTGGCCAAGAACCGGGGCGGCGGCATTCCATGGAAATATCGCGATCACGGTCTGTTCATCGCGTTCGCGCCGGTTGAAAATCCCCGTTACGCAATCAGCGTGACGGTCGAACATGGCGGTGGCGGCAGCGTTGCGGCAGCCCCGATCGCAAAGGACGTCATGACCTTCATCTACGACAAGGACAAGGCGCTCGCCTCGCTGCGCCGGCTTGAAGACGCCTGGGGCATCACACCTGTCGCGGGGGACCTGTTCAGGCGGCCGGAGACGATCAGGACGGAGAGCGCCGATGGCCTCGCTGGCACTACCCGACCGGCTTAACCGGCTTCCCCTCCTCACCGTCGTCGCCGTGCTCGCGCTTGGCGGCTTCAGTCTGCTGGTGTTGTATTCTGCCGCTGGTGGAAGCCTGAGACCCTGGGCGCTCAATCAGGGGGTTCGTTTCGCGGCGATGTTCGTGATGATGCTCGGCATCAGCCAGCTCGACATGCGGATATGGATGCGTTTCGCCTACCCCATTTACGGTCTGTGCCTGATTTTACTGCTGGCGGTCGAAATCATCGGACAGGTCGGCGGCGGATCGCAGCGCTGGCTCAATCTTGGGGTCATCAATCTTCAACCCTCCGAACTGATGAAGATCGCTGTCGTTCTCGCGCTGGCGCGGTATTATCACTTTCTTCCAAGAGCGAACGTCAAGTCTTGGAAGGCGCTGGTTTTTCCTGCAACGCTTCTCGCTCTTCCCGCCGCACTCGTCATGCTGCAACCGGACCTTGGGACAGCACTCGCGATCCTGTTCGGCGGCACGGCCATCGTCTTCCTTGGCGGCGCGTCCGCCTGGCTGTTCATCACGGGCGGTGCACTTGCCATCGTTGCGATCCCGCTCGCCGTAAAATTTCTGCTGCACGGCTATCAGCAGAAGCGTGTCCTGATCTTTCTCGATCCGGAGGCGGATCCCCTCGGGGCGGGTTATCATATCACCCAGTCTAAAATCGCCATCGGCTCCGGCGGCATCGGCGGCAAGGGCTTCATGTCCGGTACGCAAAGTCATCTGCAATATCTTCCGGAACTGCACACCGACTTCATCTTTGCGACCATGTCGGAGGAATGGGGCCTGATCGGCGGCCTGTTCGTCATCGCCTGCTTTGCGATCATCATCGCCCGCGGTGTCGGGACGGCGCTGACCGCCCGCACGATCTTCGCGCAGCTCGTCGCCATGGGCATGTCCGCAACGCTGTTCTTCTACGTCTTCGTCAACCTGGCCATGGTCATGGGCTTTGCGCCCGTCGTGGGCATTCCGCTCCCATTGATGAGCTACGGCGGTTCGGCCATGCTGACGGCCACTTTGCTGGTGGGAATCCTGCTCTCCGTACACGGCCAGAGGGATCGGACGCGCCTGACGGAGGGTCCTGGTCGAATCTAGGCTTTGACAAGCCGGCCCGACTCTATTATCTCCCCGCCTCCGCCGGTCGATCCGGCACTTCCGGCCAACCAGAATTGGCCGACCGGCATGCCGGTGTGGACGCATAGCTCAGTTGGTAGAGCAGCTGACTCTTAATCAGCGGGTCCTAGGTTCGAGCCCTAGTGCGTCCACCATTTTCTGGTCCGAAACCACTATGCGCACGTTCTTGCTGGCGGTTACGCGATCTTAAGCGGGATGGGTGAGAACGACTGTGCTAGTGCCGCACCGTTTTTCCCCTTATTGGACGCAGCCATGAATGGGCGCCCTCGCTTCTCCGTCATTCTCATCTCGCATAACCGAGCGGACTTTCTGACGGAGGCGCTCGATTCTGTCGCTGCGCAGACATGGCCGGCCTCGGAAATCTTCGTTGTCGATGATGGCTCGACCGTGGACATCACGCCCGCCACGAAGGACCGGGACGGCCTGCCCCTGACCGTGATCCGGCAGGACAATGCAGGGCAGCAGGCCGCCCGCAACACGGGCGCCGCCGCAGCCAGTGGAGACTGGCTCGTCTTTCTGGACGACGACGACCAGTTCCTGCCCGATCATCTGGAAACGCTGGCGGGGGCGATTCAGTCGGGAACGCCCGACACCGTCTTCGCGAATTTCGTTCGCTTCGAAGATGGCGAGGACGAGGCGGAGAGCTTCTTCGCCCGCTTTCCGAAACATTTCCCGCCCGGCAACCTGTCCGGCGGCTATCAGCATTTCGCCCGCTGGCCCGTCGAGGATCAGGCCGAACTTTCGATCTTCTACCCGTCGGTCATGGCCATTCGCCGCCAGCATTACGAAGCCATCGGCGGTTTCGATCCCAGGATCCGCGGCATCAAGTGCGAGGATATGGAGTTCACCACGCGCGCAACCTATCGCTCTCCGCTCGCGCTCTCGCTGAAGCCCACTGTGCGCTACCGGATGCACGAGGGAAATAGCGTTCGCGACCCGCTGAAGCGCGAGATCGGCAAGCTGCGCATCTGGGATTGGCTGCGCGGCACGCTCGACTGGAACAAAGAAGAGCGGGCCTATCTCGACAGGCTGATCGCAGAGCGCGCGCCGCATGCCTTTCGCGCCGCCTTCCTTCTGAAGGACAGGGCCGAGCTGGAGCGCGCCGCGGCGCTTCTCCCTTCACCCAGTAAGCTGCACCCGAAGCAGTGGCTGCGCCGCCTCTATGCGATGATCGCTTTCCCGCGTCCCGGCGGTGTCCAGCGATAATGGCAACGCCCCGCGTCTCCATCATCGTTCCCGTCTATAATGGGGCGGCACACCTGCCGGAACTTTTTAACAGGCTCGCGGGTCAGACCTGGGACGATTTCGAAGTCGTTATCGCGGACGATGCCAGCACGGACGACAGTCTGGCGCGGGCGAGACAGCTGGCCGGCACAGCCCCCTTCCCCGTAGCGGTTCTCGAAGCGAGCAGGAATGGCGGCCCGGCTGCGGCGCGCAACCGCGGCATTGGCGCGGCACGCGGCGAGATCGTCGCCTTCTGCGACGTGGACGACAGGTGGATGCCGCAAAAGCTATCACGGCAGCTCCAACTGTTCGACGCGCGGCCGGAGCTGACGATCGTGGGTGCGCAGGGCACGATCCGCATACCGGATGGCGGAGCGATCGGGATGCTGATCCCGGACAGCGTTTTTCGCATGCCGGACCCCCGTCTGGCCCTCTTCTGGGACGCCTTTCTGCAAACCAGCGCGGTGACCGCAAGGCGGACGGCCATACCCTCGAACGGCTTCGATGAAAGTTTTCAGATCGGGGAGGACCGCGACCTGTTCATTCGCCTCGCCATGGAAGGGCGGCTCGGGCTGATCGAGGAGCCGATGTTCGACTATGTCCGCGTGCCGGAAAGCACGATGGTGCGAAAGGCGGTCACGCATCGCCGCGATACGATCCGCATGATCCGGCTGAACCTGAAGCGGTACGGCGACAGGCTTTCGCCCGCGCAGCGCCGCTTTGCCCTCGGAAAGGCCTATTATGACGCGGGAGAGGCGCTGATCGATCCGCCACACTCGCAAATCGGCGGCGCGCCCTATCTCGCGCGCGCAGCGGCGCTGGGATACCGGCCCGGCCGATGTGCCAGCAAGACGCTCTCCCTGCTGGCGCGGCGTACGGGACTGAAGCGCGCCGCATGACCCAGCGCACCTTCGACCTGGTCGTTTGCAGCTACAACCGGTCCGACCGGATCGAACCGCTGTGCGCGAATCTGATGTCGACCCCGGTGCCGAACGGATGGCGCCGGCGGGTCTTCCTCGTCGACAACAACTCCACCGACGATACGGCCGAGGTCGGCAAGGCCATGGCGCGGCGTTACGGGCCTGAACTCGCCTATATGTTCGAACCGCGCCAAGGATCCTCGGCGGCCCGCAATCGCGGCATCGCGGCATCGGATGGCGAACTGGTCGGCTTCGTCGACGACGACGAACTCCTGCAAGAGGACTGGTTTCATGCCGCCATTGCAGCGTTCAAGGCCGACGCGGACCTCGACTTCATCTCCGGCGTTTACGAACCGAATTACGAGGCGCCGCCACCCCGCTGGCTGCCGACACACAATTACCCCGCCGTCATCGGGATCGTGAAGCCCAGCACGCAGGTACAGACCTACGGCGAATGGCCGGGGGAATTGATGGCTGGCAATTTCGTCATCCGGCGTTCGGTGATTGAGGAGGTTGGCCCGTTCGATCCCGATTATGGCCGCTACGGGACGGGCACCGGCACGGGCGAGGACAGGGAATTGCATCAACGCCTGCTGAGGGCGGGAAAGAGAGGGCAGTTCCGGCCCGAGCTCGTCATCCGCCACGCCATTCCGGAAAGCCGGATGAGGCGATCCTATTATATGCGCTGGGCCTATTCGAACGGGCAATCGAATGCGCGCATGGATCGCGGTCAGGTGGCCGGCCCGGCCTTTCTGGGCCTACCCCGCTGGCGGTGGCGCCAGGGCATAATGGGTCTCGGCACCTACCTTCTGGGTCCGCTGAGCGGCGTTGAGGCAAGCCGGCGTTTCGGGGGGCTTCTCGACTTCGTCAGCCTGGGCGGACAATTGTCCGGGCTGTTCGGTCAGAGCCGGCGACCGTGACCGCCGCGATGAGCGAAGACGATAAAGCCCGCCCGCAGGAACAACCGTTCCGCATCCAGCCGATGCCCAACTGGCGGGAAAACGCCTATCTAGATCTGTTCTACGGTCATCTGGACGGCATAGAGGCGGCCAGCGGCACGTTGCCCACCTGGCCGCCGGAGGCGCTCCGGACCGCCATGGCGCAGATCGACGCGCTTCATTTCCACTGGCCCGAGGCGATCTGGCGCGGCCCAAGTGGGCGCGTGACCGCAAAGTCGCTGATCGATTTCACGCGGCTGCTCACCGAAACACGCCGCATGAAGCGGCCGATTTTCTGGACGGTGCATAATCTGAGGCCGCATGAGGGCGCGGCAACGGGCGACTGGCTCGGCGGGCTGCTCCTCGGTCGTTTCGCCGACCTTCTGATCTGTCACGACCCGCAAACGGCCAAGAAGGCACGCGCCCGCTTTCATCCGCGCGGCGAGGTCGTCGTCATGCCGCACGGCAATTACGGCAATGCCTTCCCTCCATCGCGGCCGGCCGACGGCGTTCGCCGGGAGCTGGGACTGGATCCCGATCGCCCGGTTCTATCGATTATCGGGCTGCTGCGCGGTTACAAGGGGTTCGACGTGGCACTTGCTGCGCTTCGCGATCTGCCCGGCGTCCAGCTGCTTATCGCCGGGACACCGCATGAAACCTTTGACCTGGGAGCGCTAAAGGCCGCCGCGGCAGCTCAATCAGACGTGCATATCGTCGCTCGCCGCCTCAGCGAACAGGAACTGAGCGACTATCACGGCGCCAGTGATCTGGTGCTCCTTCCCTATCGCAACATCACCGGAAGCGGCGCGCTCTTGACTGCGCTGACGCTCCACCGCGCCGTGGTCACGTCCGACCTCCCCTTTTTCTCGTGGATGTTGGAGGGGCATCCCGCCGCCGGCAGAACGGCCCGTGCCGGCACGCTCGCCGAAACGATTCACGCGATGCTGAATGTTCCAGCCGATGAGCGGGAGGCGGCGGCAGGGCGCCTCGCCTCCCGCTATGACTGGAGCAAATGCGCCGCGAGCGTAGCCCCCGCGCTTCTTCGCCATCTTGCCGGAACCCACCATCGCGTCATTCGCGAATAAGCAGCGTTTCGAAATGGACCAGAGAGTAGGCGCCGCCGTCCCCGTCCACAAACATGTCCGTTTGGACACGCGCAGCCTCGGCCAGGAAATAGCCCGTCACGGGATCCTCCGGCGTCAGAACATGCGTCTCCAGCGCAGCGGCATAGGCGTTCACCGCGTCCTCCTCTCCGATGATCTTGATCGTCAGTTCGGTTCTGTAACCTTCCAGCGAGCCACTCGCCCAGGGTGCAGTATGAAGACGCTCGACTGATGCGATAGGATTCTTCCAATCGGGTCGGGTCGAAAGCTGCCGCTGCCCCCCTTTTTCCCACAAGGAGGCCGCCACAAAACGCAGCGCCGTCTCCAAAAGCGCGCGCACACACTCCTCAGAATTCATCCTGGGCACCCCCGGCGAGATTCAAATACTGCAGTACGCGCGCTCGTGTTTCGGCACGCAGCTGCCGTCCCCTTCTGAGATCGAAGACAAGGCGCGGATCGCGGACCGACTCTCGTCCAATCCGTGTGGCGCTGCGTCCTGTTCTGCGCATGCAGACATCTATTTGAGTTAGAATGGTCATCTCGTCCTCATCACGTTCCAACACGCTGGAAATTATGCAGGTATTTTCCTATTATGCTAGGCAAATAAACATCATGTTGAACTTGTTCATCTTTTGTTCTATCACATGCGAAACGACAGGATTGGCGATGTGAACGACTCGGACCGAATCAGGCACAGGCTGGACGAACTGATCCGCAACAGCGCGGACGATTACGCATCGATTTCGCGGCTGCTAAACCGGAATGCCGCTTATATTCAGCAGTTTATAAAGCGTGGTGTTCCCAAGAAACTCGATGGCGATGACCGTCGACAGCTCGCGCGGCACTTCGATGTTCCGGAATCGGAACTTGGCGGTCCGGTGGCCGAGCGTCGCGCCAGGCCACTGCTTGCAACGGGGGAACGGCAGCCGGACGATTATCTGCTGATTCCCTATTTTTCCGCGATCGGTGCATCCGCAGGGCCCGGGGCGCTGCTGGCCGAGGAGGAACTCGCGGAGTCCGCCTTGGCCTTTCAGGCGCGCTGGGTCACCGATATGTGCAAGAGCAATCCGGACCTTCTGTCCGTCATCAAGGTGCAGGGGGATTCCATGCTGCCCACATTGGGCGATGGTGATCCGATCCTTGTTGATCGCGGCGATGCAAGCGAGCATCTGCGAGACGGCATCTATGTCATGCGCGCGGAAGACACGCTGCTCGTGAAGCGGGTCTCGCGTAGTCCCGCCGGTCGGCGCATCCGCGTGACCAGCGACAATGACATCTATCCCGATATCGGTGAGTGCGATCCCGCGGAGATCGATATTATCGGCCGCGTTATCTGGGTCGGCCGCCAGCTCCGCTGAACCATGTAAGAGCAGCCGCCGCGGCGACGCCTATAGCAAGGCCGACAAGAAAGCCGATGGATGGCTGTTCAAGAACGATGCCGATGACCGCACCGCTGAGTACGCAGCCCGCGATCACGATTCCCACGCCATTGGACGCTTTTTTCATTTCGCTTCCAGAGCGATAGGGCCGGATGTATTATTCTGGGACACCGCGTACACTAATTTTCCTTCTGATCGAATTGGCCGTCGCGCCCGCCCGCCATGGTCTGCAGTTTTTCAAACTGGCCCGCTTCTTGCTGATAGCGAAGAAAAAGGCGGAGTGGGCATCAGTGTATATTCAAAGTCTCATGGATCGTCACTCGTTTGACGAAGCGGCCGCTCTGGTCGCAGAATTCGGTCCCGAGGCTGTCGTGGAGGCAGCCTTCCTGGCGGATTCACATCGTACGGACCCGGCGAGTTTCGCACGTTGGCGTCAGGTCGAGCGCGCCGTGCTCATGCTTCAACTTGAGGACGTCGTCGGCGAACTTCACTAGCACGCTCCCCCTCCGGCGCAGAGGCGCCGTTGGCGAGCGGCATCAGCCGCAGCAACGCCTGCAAAGATCCTGTCACCTGCGCGCGAACTTCATCCTCGTGGATACCGAGTTCGCTTTGCAGGTCGCTGGCAACCAGCGCGTGGCCGAGAGCGGGCAACATGACTGCCAAGGTCACGCGCGCGGAGTCGATCTTGCGGCGGCCAGGCACGGAGCCGGTCAGAGCGTCCACGAGATCGGCCACTGCCGCGTGGAACGGGGCGAGGTCCGCACGCTTCCCCGACAATTCGACCCAGGCGATCATTCGGGTCGCGCCGCCTCGTCCAAATGCGTCGAACACCGTATCGACGATCTCTCTAGGGCTCGCCCTGCCGGCACGCATTTCAGCGGCCAAATGTCCGACGATGGCCGTCAATTCCCGTGTCATGGCGCCGATCAGTGCCGCATGAAGACCGCCGACGGACCCAAAATGATGGGTGATGTTGCCGTGCGTCATGCCCAGCGACTTGGCGACCGCCTTCAGCGTGACGGCTTGCGGTCCCTCGTTGATCAGAAGAGCGCGCGCAGCCGCGACGGCATCTCGCCTGACCTCCTCGGGCGTTCGCCTGCCCTTGCGAATTGTTATTGGCATCGGTGACAATATACCTATAATGAACCCATGAACGCGGCCGAGATCGAACATCCCTTATCCGTCGATATATCGCATATCGATCACATGGGTCATGTGAACAATGCCGTGTACCTGAACTGGGTTCAGGAGGCCGTTGTTAAACATTGGGAACGCTTTGCCCCGCGCGATGCGCAGGCGCGCTATCTCTGGGTCGCCCTGAAGCACGAGATTACCTACCGCCGCGCAGGCTTCCTGGAGGACAATCTGACAGCTTCGGTTGTTCTTGAAAAGGTGCGCGGCGTTCGCGCCTTCTATCGCACGCTGATCAAACGCGGCGAAGACGTGTTGGCCGAGGTCGAGAGCGTGTGGTGCAGTGTGGACAGCGCCTCCCACCGGCCCACACGCATTGCGCGCGATGTGGTCCGGCGGTTTCTTTCCGACTGAGAAGGATGCCGTTCGGCGGAGGGCTGATGCCGGCCCTCTTTAGCTATGCGGTGCGTAGACCGGCAACGGATCCTCGTTCGAACGCTCCTGCGCGGGACCGTCGGCCGCACCAGTGACGGGACCGCGGCTCTGTTCCTTCATCTTCCGATAGGCGGCAAGCCCGCCCATCACGGCCAGACCTCCGAAAGCGAGCTTGCGGAAGCGCCTGGACACGAGGCCATAGCCGATTGCGGCACCGGCCGGGCCGCCAATCGTCGTACCGAGTGTCCGCGCCGCCTTGCGCCCGATGGTGGCGCCAATGACTTTCCCAATCATGCAACTTACCCTTTCTAGAACGTCCACATCTGAATGTGCGGAAGCGGCGCTGCGTTCCCCCTCACCTGAACGGAGGGTTCCTCAGAACAGAAAGCGGACGGCCAGAAAGCCGCCAACGAGGAGAAGGGCGAATAGCGAGGTAATAAGACCGAAATGCCGGTCCAGGAGCGCTTTCACGGGCGGCCCGAACAGCTTCAGAAGGCCCGCCAGCAGAAAGAAGCGGGCACCGCGGCTGACGACACTGGCAGCCAGGAGCACGTAGATGCTGAGCCCCGTCGCGCCGCTGGCGATCGTCACGATCTTGAACGGGATCGGCGTGAATCCGGCCAGCAGGACGATCAGCCAACCTCGCTCGTTGAAATCTGCGCTGATCTGCGCGAATTGCTCACCCGCACCGTAGAATTCCAGCAACCACCGGCCGGCAGTTTCGAAAAATGTCGCACCGATCATCCAGCCAATGGCCGCTCCCAATACGGATGCGAACGTCGCGATCCCGGCATATTTCAGCGCCCGCTCCGGCCTCGACAGGGCCATCGGTGCCAACACCACGTCCGGCGGAATGGGAAAGAAGCTCGACTCGACAAGGGAAATCACGGCCAGCCAGCGTTCGGCGAGCGGATGCGCCGCCTTCGCCAGAGTCCAATCATATAGGCGTTTGAGCATGGGGCCGCTTAGCGTACGCGTCGCTGCCGACAAGAGACTTGGTTGACACACAGGGGAGAAAACTCGGATGGGGGAAGAAACTTTCCACAGCCGAAAACGTCTGATGGAAATGCGCCGAATGCGCTGCAGCCATTCTCGGGGGAGTTTTTGAGTTGCGCAGAAGTGTTAAAGTCGCGGTCCCGCTATGACGGATCCCTGCATCAGCAGCCTGAATGGCCGCTCGGTCCTTATTGTCGAGGACGAGGTCTTGATCGCTCTCGATATCGAGGCGGCGCTGGAAGACCGCGGCGCGATCGTGCACGGGCCCATCACGCGTCTCTCGGACGGCCTGCCGATTGCAGAAGACCCCGAACAGGAATTCGACTGCGCCGTCCTCGACGTTAATCTCCGCGGGGAGGAGGTGTTCCCCATCGCCGAACGTCTGAGGGCGCGCGGCGTACCGTTCCTGTTTCACACGGGACATGGCGACAGCGAAACACTGCAGCGGCGTTTTACCGGTGCGCCGGTCTGCAACAAGCCGTTCCAGACCGAACGCCTTGTCAGCGAGCTCGAGAAACTGATCGACTGAGGCCGCTTTCAGGCCTCTGCCGCGCGCAAAGCCGCAGCCGCCGCGAAGGGTGCGGTCACGACGAGCACGAGCGTCGCGGCCGCCAACAGACGAAATTCTCCGCCAGCGCCGAATATGAGGACCGGAAGTGCAAGCGGCAGGATCAGAAGCCCCGCCAGCGCCTCGCCCCCACGCGCGCCAGCGATAAGCGCGCCCGCTGCAACGGAAAGCGCTGCCAGGGCCATGAACCCCACGGGAAATGCAGGCCCGAGAAGTGCTGTCCCCCCGGGCATCAAGACGCTCGCGAGCACGCACGCGGCCAGCAGGGGCAGCGCCACGCTGATATAGAGACCGAGAATGCGGGCCGCGGCAATGGTTTCGAAGGCCAGCCCGCCGACACGCAGCTGATCGAGAACCCCCGCCTCGAGATCGCGTGCGAAAATCGTACCGACCGGTAGCAGAAAGGCGAGGAGTGCGGCCGTCCAGAGAGTACCCGGCCCGATTTGAACCAGCGTATCGCGTTCAGGCCCCGCCCCGAACACCGAGAGGCTGACCACGATCAGGAAAAACGCCACGGGCACGAAGGCATCCTCGAACCGCACATAGCGGGCGATGAGACGTCTCAGCCGCATCGCGGTCTTCCGCCCAGTTCAAGTTGGCGGGCGTCCTGAAGGCCGAGATCGTCATGCGTCGCGGCGACGATCGCTCCGCCGTCCAAACGGTGCCGGTCCATCGCCTCCGCCAGATGATTGCGGTTTTCCGCGTCGAGTCCCACCGCCGGCTCATCGAGCAGCCAGAGTCTCGCTCCCGAAGCCAGCACCCGGACCAGGGCAACACGGCGCTGCTGCCCTTGAGAAAGAGTTCGCAAGGGAAAGGGGCCAAGCGCCTCAAGTCCGAACCGCCTGAAAACGCTCTCATCCGCCACGCCCCAGTCCGCAAGTTCTGCTGCCACCGTGTTTGCCGTCGTAAGACCGTTCCGATGGCCCAGATAGGATAGCGGCACGCGGCGAACGACTGCGCCGACGGTGGGCGTGAGGAGACCGGCGAGAATACGTAGCAGGGTCGATTTGCCCGACCCGTTTGGCCCGGTGAGTTGAATCGCCTCACCTGCGGAAAGCGTGAACTCGATATTGCGGAATAAGGGGCGATCGCGTCGAACCATCCCGAGGGCGGAGGCGGAGATGAGGGTCTCTCCGCGGTCGCCTTGCAGGCTCGTGCATTTCATGTGGTCGACATGGGCGGCAAGGCGCCCGCGAAACTACTGCCCGAGAAGCTGCTGCATGTCCGCCGCACGGCGTACATCGAGCAGTTCGACTTCGAAGGTCAATTCTTCATCGGGCGGAATGACGCCGCCGGCGCCCTCAGGGCCGTAAGCGAGGTCGGATGGAATGATGAAGCGGTAGCGCGCGCCCGGCTTCATCAGTTGCAGCCCTTCGGTCCAGCCCGGAATAACCTGACTGACGCCGAAGGCGGCCGGCGTGCCGCGCTGATAGCTGGAATCGAAAACCGTGCCGTCCTCCAGCGTGCCCTCATAATGAACCAGAACCTGATCATCCGGTCCCGGCGCCTCGCCATTTCCAGCGCGAAGCACTTGATATTCCAGCCCCGACTCCGTCGTTACCATCTGCAGATGACGGGTGCCAACGCAGGAGAACAGCCCCGCCACGAGCACAGCGAGAGCAAGCAGCACAAGCCAGAACCCCACGCCGCGGTGGCGAATTTGGTCTTTGTGCATCGGGTCGTCGATCGTCGAGCGGCGGGCCATGCGGAACTTTCTGGCTGCAGGAAACGCATTCGGCCAGCGCGCGGGAAGCGCCGGCCGGCTTTTCTTAACGGATACCGTCGCGTTCCATACGCTTGCGCTCAAGTTTGCGCGCCCGGCGGATCGCGGCAGCACGCTCCCGTGCCCGCTTTTCCGACGGCTTCTCATAGTGACGACGCAGCTTCATCTCGCGATAGACGCCCTCGCGCTGCAGCTTTTTCTTGAGCGCGCGCAGCGCCTGGTCGACATTGTTGTCACGAACGATGATTTGCATGCGGTCTAAATCACTCCAATCTTCGAGAAAAACACGCGCAAGCGGATATCCTTACCCCATGCACGATGCACCGCAGAACGAATCCTGCAGTGGAAACGCGCGGCTCATACCAATGACGCACAAGGTCCGCAAGGCGTTCCGGCGCTCAAGGAGGTATAGAACAGGCACACCGCTGTCTTTCGGACACAGCGGCATGCGACGCTACAACGCTTGCAACACATATGGGGGCTGACGCATGAACATGCCATGACCTCTTTCCGCTCTTCCTCCTCATCCTCCTCGGCCCCGGCAGCAGCGCCAGCCGATCTGGAGCCGGCGGACATGACCCTCGACGAACTGCGTCCCGTCCTGATCCGGGAGATGCTGCCGGACATCGTGTTCGACGGGTGGACGTGGGCCGCGGCATCGGCGGCGGCCGAGCGGCTGCAGATCCCGCCGGAGCGCACGCGCCTCGTCTTTCCGAACGCGGAACGGAGCATGGTCGAGGCGTGGATCATGCTCGCCGACAGCGACATGGCAGCGCAGCTTCAAGCCGAGAATGTCTCGGCCATGAAGATACGGGAACGGATCCGGCGCGCGATCGAGATACGGCTGGAGCAGGCCTACCCTTATAAGGAGGCGGTCCGCGCGGCCGCACAGATCCTATCCCGCCCGCAAAACGCCGCTGCCTCCGCGCGGCGTCTTTGGCGGACCGCGGACGTGATCTGGCGCTGCGCCGGAGACGACGCCACCGATTATAATCATTATACCAAGCGCTTGACCTTCTCCGCGGTTTATTCGAGCACGCTCCTCTATTGGTTGCAGGACGACAGCGAAGGCTTCGCCGACAGTCGCGCCTTCCTCGACCGGCGGATCGAGAATGTCATGCAGTTCGAAAAGACGAAGGCGAGCGTCCTCAAGGTGCGCCACCGCCTGCCCTCCCCCGTTCGTTTTCTCGGGCGCCTTCGTTACCCCGGCGTCTAGCCATGGCGTCAAAAGGCTGATAATTGTTCGCAATAGTCTTTTGGAATGATTGCTTATGAACATTGTCGACCTGAAGCCCGGCACGCGTGCCACAGTGGCTGCGATTCAAGCGAACGCCCTCGATGAGCAGCGTTTGCGGGAACATGGCGTCGACGAGGGTATGGAGGTCGAGTTGTTGCACCGGGCCGCGCTGGGTGCCGATCCGATCGCGATTCGGATCGGAAATTGTTGCGTCGCCATGCGACGTGCGATGGCCAGACATATTCTCGTGACGCTGGAAAGCGAAACCGCCGCTGCGGACGTGTCCTATACGCCCGCCCATGCACCGCAGGTGCAGGCCGCCGAATAAGAGGGGCGAACGCCCGATGACAATGACCGCTGCGCCCGCCGTGGCGCTGGTCGGCAATCCCAATGCCGGCAAGACCAGCCTGTTCAACGCGCTGACCGGCGCCCGCCAGAAGGTCGCCAACTATCCCGGCGTCACCGTCGAGCGAAAAGCGGGGGTTTTGCGCCTGCCCGACGGTTCCAGCGCGGAACTGATCGACCTGCCCGGCGCCTACAGCCTCGATCCCCGATCGCCCGATGAGGCCGTGACGCGCAACGTGCTGATGGGCCGGCAGGAGGGTGAGACCCTGCCCCGCGCCATCGTCGCGGTCGTCGACGCCACCAATCTTCCCGCGCAGCTCCGGTTCGTTCTTGAACTCAAAATGCTGGGCCGCCCGCTCGTCGTGGCGCTCAACATGATGGACCTTGCGAAGCGCGACGGCCTGACGATCGACGTGCCCGCGCTAGAGCGTGAACTCGGCGTGCCCGTCGTACCGACCGTTGCCGTTCGCCGGCGTGGCCTTGACGACCTCGGCCAAAAGGTTCTGCCTCTGCTGACGAAGATCGAGGCCGCCTCTGCCTCTCGCGAACCTCAGGACATGCGCAGCCTGCAGCGGCGGGCCCGGCAGATCGCTGACGCGGTCGTGACTGGTGGGCATCAGGCCGGCGGCTTGACGCGCCGGATAGACCGGGTCGTGTTGCATCCCGTCGCCGGACCTCTCATCCTTGCCGCCGTCCTCTTCTTCATGTTTCAGGCGGTTTTCGCCTGGGCGGAGGCACCGATGGCCTGGATCGAGGGCCTGATCGCGGTGCTGCAAGGCGCCGCAAGCAATATCCTTCCCGCCGGCTTTCTTCGCAACCTGATCAATGAGGGTCTGCTCGCCGGTGTCGGTGCCGTCATCGTCTTCCTGCCGCAGATCGTCATCCTGTTCGCCTTCATCCTGGTCCTCGAACAGTCCGGCTACATGACGCGCGCGGCCTTCCTGATGGACAGGCTGATGGCAAGTGTCGGCCTCTCCGGGCGCGCGTTCATCCCGCTCCTGTCGAGCTTTGCCTGCGCCATTCCCGGCATCATGGCGACGCGGACGATCGCCGACCCGAGGGACCGTTTGACGACGATCCTGATCGCGCCGCTGATGACCTGCTCGGCGCGGCTTCCCGTCTATGCCGTCATCATCGCGGCGTTCATTCCAGACCGGCCGGTGGGCTTCGCCAATCTGCAGGGTCTCGTGCTCTTCGGCCTCTATGCGTTCGGAGTCGTCGGCGCGCTTCTGGCAGCCCTTGCCCTCCGCAGCACGGTCACGAAGGGCAAGCATAGCGGCTTCCTGATGGAAATGCCGAAATATCAGTGGCCCGCGATTCGCGATCTCGGCATCGGCATATGGCAGCGTGCATGGGCCTTTCTGCGGCGTGCCGGCACCATCATTCTCGCCTCGACCATCGTGCTTTGGGCATTTGCAAGCTTTCCGCGTGCGCCGGAGGGCGTGAGCCAGGTCGACTATTCCATAGCGGGCCGGATCGGCACCGGTCTCGAGCATGTGTTCGCGCCGATCGGTTTCAACAAGGAAATTTCCATCGCTCTCGTCCCCGGCATGGCCGCACGGGAAGTCGCCGTCGCCGCGCTCGGCACGGTCTACGCCATCGACGCGGAGGAAGAGGACGTGCTGCAAGGGCAGTTGGTCGACCGGTTGAGAAACGCTTGGCCGCTGCCGACCGCCCTCGCCTTCCTTGCATGGTTCGTGTTCGCACCGCAGTGCATTTCCACCTTCGCCGTCACCCGGCGGGAAACGAACGGCTACAAATGGCCGATCTTCATGTTCGCATACCTGTTCGCCATGGCCTATGTGGGGGCGGGAATCACATATTGGACCGCACGCTGGGCGCTGGGCGCCTGACGGCGGCAACAGCGAAAGGACATCATGTCGGGAAGCCTGAACAAGGTCATGCTGATCGGAAATCTGGGCCAGGATCCGGAATTCCGGTCGTTCGCCAATGGCGGCGAAGTCTGCAATTTGCGCCTCGCCACGACGCGGACCTGGCGTGACCGCCAGTCCGGCGAGCGGCGCGAGAACACCCAGTGGCATTCCGTTGCCATCTTCAATGAGCAACTCGTGAAGATCGCCCGCGACTATCTGAAGAAGGGTATGAAGATTTACGTCGAGGGCGAGTTGCAGACACGCAAGTGGCAGGACCAGAACGGCAATGACCGTTATACGACAGAGGTTGTCCTGCAGAATTTTCGCGGCGAGCTCACCATGCTTGACGGTCGCGGCGGCGACGGCGGCTCCGGCGGCGGCTATGGCGGGGGTTAT
Source organism: Pacificimonas flava (assembly GCF_000342165.1). GTDB lineage: Bacteria > Pseudomonadota > Alphaproteobacteria > Sphingomonadales > Sphingomonadaceae > Pacificimonas > Pacificimonas flava. The sequence continues at coordinate 47,405 of NZ_AMRV01000010.1, read as the reverse complement.
GGCGGCAGCTCCGGCAGCGACTTCGGCGGAAGCGGTGGCGGTGGCGGTGGCGGTGGCGGTGGCTCGCGCCCGCAACGCCCGACGTACGACGACGATCTCGACGACGACGTTCCCTTCTGATCCCTTCGTCTTGACCCTAGACTTGCGGGCGGGGCGCGGGTCGGCCCATCGCCGCTCCGCCCGCCAGCCCGATTTTCGAACGGTCCGACATGCTTAGAATTCCGAAGCGTGTCGACCGCTACAGCGCGGCGCTTCTTGCATCCGTCCTGCTGGCTTCGCTGCTGCCCCTCAGGGGCGCCGGCGCCGACATCTTCGCAGCCGTCACGTCGCTCGCCATAGCGCTGCTCTTCTTCCTGCATGGCGCGAAGCTCTCTCGTGCCGCCATTGTCGGCGGGCTGACCGCCTGGCGGTTGCACCTCGTCATCCTTGCAGCGACGTTCCTTCTGTTTCCCATCCTCGGCCTTGGATTTCGCGAACTCGGCACCCTGATTCTGGCCCCCTCGCTGGCGTCGGGTTTTCTGTTTCTGGCGCTGCTCCCGTCCACGGTTCAGTCTTCCATCGCGTTTACGTCGATCGCGGGCGGAAACGTTCCCGCCGCGATATGCAGTGCGTCGCTTTCCAACCTCATCGGCATCGGTCTCACGCCACTCCTCGTCGCTGGACTGATGGGAGGTGCGGGGACGATAGCCCTCGGAAAGGTTGAAACGATCGCGCTTCAGCTCTTGTTACCATTCCTTCTCGGCCACCTGTCCCGGCCGCTGACGGCAGGATTCGTGCAGAAGCATGGCAGCCTTGTCTCCTTTGTGGATCGCGGCTCAATCCTGCTGGTTGTGTACACGGCCTTCAGCGCCGCCATCGTGCAAGGCTTGTGGCAAGACGTTCCGGCCTGGCAAGTTGCGGCACTGGTCCTCTTATCGAGCCTGCTGCTCGCCATCGTGCTCTTGCTGACGCGCGGGGCGGCACGCTGCCTTGGGTTCTCTCGTGCGGATGAAATCGCGATCCTGTTCTGTGGATCGAAGAAGAGTCTCGCATCCGGCGTTCCCATGGCAGCCATCCTGTTTCCGGCGGCTGCGGTCGGCCCGGTGATCCTGCCCCTGATGATCTTTCACCAGATTCAGCTCCTCGTCTGCGCGGTCCTCGCGCGTCGATATGCACGCCAGCCGCTCGCGGCCCAGCCAAAACAGCGGAAATAAAAATGCCCCGAACCGAATGCGGTCACGCATTCGATCCGGGGCGATGTGACCTGCGACGGGGGCAACATCGCAGGCCACCGGCAGGGAAGGGCTACTGATCAGGCTGCGTAGCCCCGACCCCTACGCGGCTGCGAGCGCGGATATCCTCGCCCCGGCACTGCCATCGGCAGCGCGAACTTCGGTTTCCAGCCCTCTCTGCCTGCGACTCTTGATCGCATCGGCAATCATTTCCGCGCAGCTGTGATCGCTGAACTTCAGGTCGGTCATGTCGAAACGAACCGCGCGGTCGCGCGGCAGATCGTCAAGGCACTTCGTCAGATCGTCGACCTGAAGCACCGTTGCCTTGCCGGACAGACGCACATCCTCGCGCTCTTCCGTCCGCTCCCGATCGACGTGCAGACGGCGATCGCGGAAATGCGGCAGCAATTCGATCATTGACAGCCCGAGGCCGACCATGACGCCAACCAGCAGGTCCACGGCCACAACGGTGATGAGCGTGGCCGCCCAGATCGCGGCCGGCAATGCACCGTGGCGGCGGAACAGTTTCTTGCCGTCGTCCAGCTTCACCAGCTTCGCGCCGACGACGACGAGCACGCCGGCGAGAGCAGCAGTCGGGACGAGCGCCAGGACCTGCGGAAAGACCGCAACGAACCCGAGGATCCAGATGCCGTGGAGAATCGTCGACCAACGCGACACGGCCCCAGCCTGAACATTGGCAGAGGACCGTACGATCACGCCGGTCATCGGCAGCGCCCCGACCAGACCGCAAATGAAGTTCCCGACGCCCTGAGAGCTCAGTTCCTTGTTGAAGCGTGCCTTCACCCGGTCCTGCATCTTGTCCACAGCCGCTGCGGACAGCAGCGTTTCGGCGCTGGCGATGAACGCAACGGCAACGGCGGTGAAGATGATCGACGGGTTCAGGAGCAGACTGAATTCCGACGGGTTCGGAAGCGTAAGGCTGCTCAGAAGGTCTTCAGGCACGATGACCCGGTCGACATTCAGGTTGGCGAACGTCGCAAGAGCGATTCCGGCAAGCACGCCGAGAAGCGCACCGGGCACCAGCTTCAGCTTCTCCGGCTTCCACTTGTCCCAGGCCAGCATGGTCAGGATCGTCGCGAGACCGACAGCAAGCGCGGCCTCCGCCGAACTCGGATCGGCGAGGGACAGGTCGAAGAACGCGCGCGGAATCTCCACCAGGTTCGTCAGACCCGACGCCTGCGGGCTCTGATCCATCAGGACATGCACCTGCCCTGCCAGAATCAGCACGCCGATGCCGGCAAGCATGCCGTGAACGACGGCCGGCGAAACGCCCCGAAACCATGTGCCGATCTTCAGCGCACCAGCGACGAGTTGCAGGATTCCGGCAAGCACCAGGATGGGCACGAGCGATTCAATCCCGTAATCGTTCACGATTCCGAAAACGATGACGGCGAGGCCGGCGGCCGGACCGCTGACTTGAAGCGGCGATCCCGCGACCATGCCAACGGCGATGCCGCCGACGATCCCGGTGATCAGACCCAGTGCGGGCGGAACACCCGACGCGAGCGCAATGCCCATGCACAGCGGCATCGCGACCAGGAAGACCACGAACGACGCTGCGATGTCGCGAACGATGTTCGCACTCTTGTAGCCGTGCGGATCGACGTCCGGCACGCCGGACGCGGCGGGAGCGGTCGTCATGCCGCCGCTCCGATCGGCGCCGCCGGCACCGCCGCCTGTCGGCCGCGGTCCGCGACCGAGAGCGCACCGCCGTCCGCCTTGTGGAAGAGGCCGGTCGCGCCATCAAGCGCCTCAACCTCGCCGGATTCGATATCAAACACCCAGCCATGCAAACGCAGCTTTCCGGATGCCAGCCCAGCCGCGACGGACGGATGACTCTTCAGATGCGTGAGCTGGACAATGACGTTCTCACGGATCAGCGCGGCCGTCTGCTCGCCTGCATCCTTGCCGGCACAGCACGCGCGAACCGCTTCGTTCGCGGCATGGGCGTGGCTGAGCCATTCCTTTACCGTCGGCATGATCTCCAGCGCCTCGGGTGTCTGAAAGGCCTTCATGGCCCCGCAGTCGGAATGACCGCAGATCACGATGTCCTCGACACCCAGCGCGACGACCGCATATTCGATCGCAGAGGAGACGCCGCCCGGATGGCGGCTGTACGGCGGGACGATATTGCCGGCGTTGCGGCACACGAACAGATCACCCGGTTCCGACTGAGTAATGAGTTCCGGCACGACGCGCGAGTCGGCGCAGCTGATCATCAGCGTTTTCGGTGCCTGTCCGTTCTGCGCCAGGTCCCGGAAGCGCTCGCTCTTCGTCGGAAAGATTTCGCCCTGAAAGCGGCTGACGCCGTTAATAAGCAGATCCAAGATTTTCCTCCATAAACTTCGGGGTCCCGAGAGGGACCGTCAGCGCAGAAAATGAAGGAGGATTGTTTCCCCGGACCCCCGCGAACTGTGACAAAATATTACTGAACGCCTCAGGCGGAAGGCTGGCTACCCGATCGCGGAAGTTTCAGGCTGGCCGACAACCCGCCCTCTGGCCGGTTCGCGAGGACCAGTTCCCCGTCGTGCCGGCGCGCGACCTGCTCGGCAATGCTAAGTCCGAGTCCGAAGCCGTGGGTATCGCCGCCCCGCGCCTGATCCGCCCTGTAGAAGGGCTGCTTCACGGCCCCCAGAATTTCGCTGTCGATCCCGGGGCCGTAATCGTCGACACGGATTATCAGGAACCGATCCTCAACCCAGGCATCGACATGCGCTGCGCCGCCATATTTGACAGCATTGTCCACGAGGTTCACGAGCGCGCGCCGCAGATCGTCGAAATAGACATTGGCGACCAGCTTGGCGGGTCCAAGATATTCCGCATTGCCGCCGAGATCCTGCGCTTCCTCGACGATGACCTGAAGCAGGCTGGCAAGGTCGGTCTTCACGCGCTCCCCCCATTCCTCCCCACCGTTCAGGAATTCCAGAAGCGCGGAAAGCATGTCCTCCATCTCGCGCACGTCTCGTTCCGCCGCGGCCCGCGCATTGGTATCCGCCACCGCAGAGAGCCGCAGGCGCAGCCGTGCAAGGGGTGTGCGAAGGTCATGCCCCACCGCCGCGAGCGCCGTCGTGCGTTCGTCGATAAGCGCCGCGATACGCGCCTGCATCTCGTTCAGCGCCAAGGCCACGCGCCTGAGCTCCTTGGGCCCGTTCTCGGCGAAATGCACTGGCGGCCCGGTGCCGATCTGATCGGCATGTGAGGCGAGCTTGCGCAGGGGCGCGCCCAGTGTCTGAACCATGACGGCGGCGAACAACAGGACCGCGGCCGCCGTCAATCCGACCCAGATCATCGTGCTGACGATGACGGCCCAACCCAGGAGAGGCTGCTGCGTACGAAAGTAGATCCAAGGCCCGCCGGGGAGGTGCAACGCGCCCTCCAGGTTGCGCACGAAACCCACCTGCCGCGCCGTTCGGACGGCAAACTGCATTTCATAGGCGGCCAGAGCTGGCTCCCAGCGGATGATCTCGGCACGGACATCCGTCACCATCGGATGGCTGGTGCCGGAAAGCGGCGGCTTTTCCTCCTCCAGTGAAAAATAGAGATGAGCAGTCGACAAGTCGCTGACCAAACGCGCCCTGTCAGCCGGCGGCGCCGCGCCGATCACGCGCTCCGCCACGACGAGCTGCTCCGCGATACGCCGTGCGAGATCGGCCTGCTGCAAATGCCGTTCACCGATACCGAGCAGATAGGCGGCCGCCAAAAATTGCACCAGGATCGCCCCAAGAAGCACCAGAGTGACCCGGCCCGTGAATCCCGCCGGCCACAGCCGGATCACCCGCATCAGCGGGTGACCGAGGGCGTGAATACGTAACCGATCCCCCGCACCGTTTTGATGATATCCCGCCCGCCATCATACTGACCAAGCTTCCGGCGAAGACGGCTGATGAGGACGTCGATACTGCGATCGCTGGAATCTCCGGAGGCCGGGCGCTCGCGCGCCTGTTCCAGCAGGAGTTCCCGTCCGACGACGCGCTGCGGCATATCGACGAGGACGCCGAGCAGGTCGAACTCGGCGCTGGACACGGCGACGCGGCTGCCGTCGGGTGCTGTCAGTTCGCGCCGACGCCGGTCCATGCTCCAGCCGTCGAAACGAACGATTCCCGTCGATTCGGTGCGTTCCCCGGGATGCGACTCCCAGCGGCGCAGCACGGCACGCACGCGGGCGATCAACTCGTGCGGATCGATGGGCTTGGGCAGGAAATCGTCTGCACCGAGTTCCAGGCCGACGATCCGATCAGTCTGCTGACCGCGCGCGCTCATGAAGATGATCGGGACGTGGCTGCGCGCCCGAAGCCAGCGGCAGATATCGAGTCCGTTGGTCCCCGGCAGCATGATATCGAGAATAACCAGATCAAATTGCTGCGCTTCCAGCGCCGCACGCAGTTCCGCTCCGCTACGATAACCGCTGGCCTCGAATCCGTTTTCCCGCAACGTGCGGCTTAGCAAGGTTCGAAGGGCGCCGTCATCCTCGACCAACGCGATGCGCCGGGGTCGATCAGTCAAATCCATGGGTGTGTTTCGAACCCTCCCTTTGGCTGTACGCCCATCAATCCCGGCGCAGTCCGGCGAAGGGAGACTGGGAGGCCCGATCCTCCGCTTCCTGCGCTGCGGCCTCATCCTCGCTGAGGAGGTGACGCCGAGCGTCGGCGATGCGCGCATCCGAAGCGCGCGGGTAGGGATCGAGCGCAAGTGCGAAACTCGTCGCCGACAATTCGCCCCAGTCGACCCGCCCGTTCTCGATCGTCAGCCGGTCGAGATCGTCCTCGTCCAGCTCGATTTCCTCTTCCATTGGGGGGGAGTGCCGGGTGGCCGGTTCGCCCAGCAAGAGATCGATGGGCTCGTCCACGGTTTGCGCGACGTCTTCGCCGGACACCACGCAGGCGGCGATCGCCCGCCCCTTCACTCTTCCGGTCAGCCGGTAGCCGCCCGGTGCCGGACGAAGCGTCACGTCGGCATCCAGCACCGGAATTGCAATCAGGTCGAAACGCCGGGCAAGGGCCGCCCGCTCCAGTTCCGACGCGGAAATATCGCGTGAAAGGCCAGAGCCGATCTCATCCACCCGAACGATGCGTGAAAATTCGCTTCCCGCACTCATGCCGCCTCTCCCGTCAAAAAGGCCCGGTCGCTGATCTGCCCAAGGCGCAGCGATTCCTCTCGAACGCGCTCCGCCGTCCAGTCCAGCGCCTCCTGCGCACCCTCCCCGCGATACAGGTTGCGCTGCAAGGCATCGCGCAGCCCGCGCCCCTTCGCAAAGGCCTCCCGATAGGCCCCGAGCCGGCCGCCCAGCGCCGACACCGTCCGCCCGACATGCTTGCCGATCACCATATCGCCGATACCGATTTGGCGCAGCGACGAATCCATGTCGTCCACGAACCGTTCGGTCAGGCGCACCACCAGTCTCTGACTTTCCTTCGTCCTTATCGCTTCGAGCCGCAGGATCAGAAGGCTAAGGATCAGCGCGACCATGTCAAAGCGGCCATCGACCGTATCGGGCACCTGTCCCGCCTGATACCAGGCGGGGCGGCGCGCTCGCGACACGACGTCTCCGTAGAGGGCGGCTGCGATCTCTTCTTCGCGATCACGGGCTTTCGAAAAAAACGGCACCTTCACCTTCTCACCTGTTTCACGGCTTTTCATCCCAGCTTCATGCAGGCCGTCTCATTTGAACGCCGCCGCCGCTTGCCGGATAACCCTCGACGCAATAGTGAACCAGCCATGATTTTCCGAAACCATTCTCTCAGCGCGGCGAAATTCCTGACTGTCGCCCTGATCGCCGGTTCTGCCTTGTCGGGCTGCGCGCGGATTCGCGACGCCCAGGGTTATGTCGTGGACGAAGAGCTCGTTTCGGCGATCTCCCCCGGCGTGGACAATCGCGAATCGGTGGAACGTACGCTCGGCCGCCCGACCTTCGTTTCCGAATGGGACGACAGTACCTGGTATTACGTCTCCCGCAATGTCGAGCAGCTCGCCTTTCTTCCAAGCGAACCCACCTCCCAGCAGGTGCTGACCGTGCGCTTCGATGCCGGCGGCAATGTTGCTGCGGTGGACCGGCAGAAGGGGCTGGAGCAGGTCGTACAGCTCGACCCCGCCAGCGAAACCACCCCTGTGTTCGGACGCGACAGCAGCCTGTTCCAGGACATCTTCGGCAATATCGGCCGGGTCAGCTCCGTGCCGGGTGGCGCGGGCGGCGCGCCGCAGCAATAACCGCTCTTGCTGTAGAACTCAGGCCGCGGACCGGCCCTCCGGACCCGCGGCCTCCTCAAGGCGCTGGAGCGCAGCCTCTCGCCCGATAAGCGGGAGGAGGGCCGACATGTCCGGCCCCTGCTCACGGCCGGTCAGGGCCAGCCGCAGCGGCTGGAACAATGTCTTTCCCTTGCGGCCCGTGCGGCCTTTCACGTCAGCCGTCCACCGCTTCCAGATATCGTCGTCCCAGCCAAGATCGTTCAGAGCGTCGCGCGCGGCGATAAGAAAGTCTCGCTCCGCCGGCTGCGGCGCCATTGTCAGCGGCCCCGTCACCACCTGCCACCAGTCGGCGGCATCCGAAACTGTGTTCAGGTTGGGCCTCAGCACAGACCATGCCGCCTCATTCATTCCCTGCGGCAGTCGGTCCGCCACCTGGTCGTAAGGGAGCATGTGCACCAGCTTTGCATTGAGGTGCGCCAACTCCTCTGGATCGAACCGTGCCGCCGCACGACCGAATGAGGAGAAGTCGAAATCCTTCGCGAGGATATTCAGATCCGGCACCGGAACGACGGGCTGAGAGGTTCCAATGCGCGCCAGAAACGACGTGACCGCTCCGGCCTCGAACCCCTGCTCCCGCAGTTCGTCGACACCCATGGAGCCGACGCGTTTGGACAGTTTTCCGCCCTGCGCCCCGGTCAGCAGGGAGAGATGAGCGAACGCCGGGGCGCCTGCCCCCAGCGCAGAGAACATCTGCACCTGCACGCCGGAATTGGTCACATGGTCCTCTCCGCGAACCACATGGGTGATGCCCATATCGATATCGTCGACCACGGACGGCAGCATGTAAAGATAGGAACCATCCTCCCGGCGCACGACCGGGTCGCTGAGAGAGGCAGGGTCGACATGTGACGGCCCCCGCACCTGGTCGGTCCAGCCTGTCTCGGCAGCCGTATCGAGGCGGAAACGCCAGTGCGGCCTGCGCCCCTCGGCTTCCAGCGCGGCGCGGTCGTCCTCCGACAGGTTCAGCGCTGCACGGTCATATACCGGCGGCAGACCCCGTGACAGCTGCACCTTGCGCTTGATATCGAGTTCGTCCGCCGTCTCGTAGGCGGGATAGATACGGCCAGCCGCACGCAGCCGTTCGAATGCCGCGTCATACAGCGCCATGCGGTCCGACTGCCGCACCTCCCCGTCGGGTCGCAATCCAAGCCAGTCGAGATCGCTGCGGATGTCCTGCGCATAAGCCTCGGTGGACCGCTGCCGGTCGGTATCGTCCAGACGCAGCAGGAAGCGGCCGCCATTCTGCCTGGCGAACAGCCAATTGACGAGCGCGGTGCGGATATTGCCGACGTGCAGCCTGCCGGTCGGGCTGGGCGCGAAACGGGTAACGATGGCGGACGGGGTCATGATCTAGTCCAGCAGTGCCTCGACTTCGTCCGCCGGACGGCACAGCCGCGCGCGCTCTCCGTCGATAACGACCGGACGGTTTATAAGGACGGGATGCTCTGCCATCGCGTCCAATATGCGGCTCTCATCGTCTGTTTCCCGCAGGCCGAGTTCCCCTGCCAGGGACTCCTTGGAACGAAGCAGGTCGCTCGCCTTCATGCCGGACTTGCGCAAAACCTCCTCGATTTCCGTTCGTGTCGGCGGCTGCTTCAGATAGTCGCGAACCGTGACGTCGCGCCCGCTGTCTTCCAGCCGGCCGCGGACCTTGCGCGCCGTACCGCAGCGAGGATTGAACCAGATCTCCATGGTCATTCGGGAAGCTCCATATCTCCGACCCAGACCGACGGACGCCGCCCGGCCCAGTTGAGTTCGTTTTCAAGCTCAAAGGCCAGCGCAAGAAGCACCGGTTCCGCGCCCGGCGCACCGATGAACTGCAGGCCGATTGGCAGCCCGTCGGAGCTCATGCCAACGGGCAGCGAAATGGCCGGCAAACCGGCGACATTTTCAGCGCCGGTAAAACCCGCATAGTCGGTCAGCCGCGCCTGCTGCTCCTCGAACGGAATGCGCGGCGACAAATAGCCGATCGGCGCGGGCGGGGCGCCGAGCACCGGCGTCACCTGTACGTCATAGGTCTGGAACTGCTCGCGGTAGGCCGCGCTGAAGGCCGCCAGCCGCCCAAACGCCGCGTCCCGATCCGCATCCGTCAGGGCCGCGCCGCGCTCCGCCATGCCGAGCATCAGCGGTTCGAAATAATCAGCAAGGTCCCCATCTGCGGGAATTTCGCCGAGGCTCCTGGCGCGCTGCAAACGGTCCGCAGCCCCCAGCGTCCACAGCGTCATGAAATCACCGACCATTGTGGCGGGGACGAAGCTCGCATCCGCTTCGGAAACACGGTGCCCGCGTCGCGACAGGATCGCCATCGTTTCCTCGAAGACCCGCACCACTTCGGGGTCCGGCAGAGAACCGTCCGCACGCGTCAGGCGTCCGCCGATACGCAGGCGCTGCGAGGACGCGCCCGTGACAAGATCCGCCGCCGGATAAAGCGGCCCGCCCTGCGCGGCGTGAAAGGCAGCGGCTGTGTCGCGCACCGTACGGGTCAGAAAACCCTGAACGCCAAGGTCGGTCGCGGCGTCGCTGTCGTCGTCGCCGGCCATGCGTCCGCGGCTGGGCTTCAGGCCCACGAGGCCGCAAGCGGACGCCGGAATGCGGATCGAGCCGCCGCCGTCATTGGCATGGGCAATGGCGACGACGCCGGCCGCCACCGCTGCGGCGCTGCCGCCCGACGATCCGCCGGTGGAATGGCCTGTGTTCCAGGGATTGCGCGCAGCCCCGCTCAGCACAGGCTCCGTCGTCGCAGTCAGCCCGAACTCCGGCAGCGACGAACGGCCGATGGGGACGAGACCCATGGGCCCGATCGCCGAGGTGTAAAAGGGATCGGATTGGGTCGCGACATACTCGGCAAGTGAGCGGGACCCCTGCGTGTAGGGTTTCCCGGCCACCATCAAATTGTCCTTGATCAGCGTCGGCACGCCCGCAAAACGCCCGTTCGGCAGCGCAACCGCCTGGCGCCGGGCAGAGTCGAAATCGGTAAAGGTGACCGCATTGATCTGGCCATTTACTTCCTGCAGCCGGTAAATGGCCAGGTTGACGAGTTCCAGCGCGTCCGCCGGGTCATGCACGCTGCTTGCCTGCGAAACAGCGTCGCGCCAGTGCCCCGTACCGGTCGAACGGACCGTATCGAGACACCCGGAGAGCGGCGCAGCGGCAGCAAGCAGAGCCGCGGATTCGAGAAAGCGGCGACGATTGAAGTCGGGCACGAGACGGCACTCCCCAAGAATGGTGTTTGCAGCCATAGAGCGCGGCGCGGCCGTCAATGCAATTGCCAGAACGAGCGGAAATTCAGGCGAGCTGTTGAAATATTCGGAAGTGCAACTCGGCAATGAGATGCCGCCGGCCTTTCCCATGTCGGGCGGACCGCGGTAAACCCCCCTCGATGTCCGCCCGCACCTCGCCAGCCGCCTTACGCAACAGGGAACCAATCGCGGCAGCCCTGGCGCCCGCCCTGCCCGCTAAGGGCCGGGTGCTAATGGTAGCAGAAGGGTCGGGAGAGCATGCGGTGTATCTCGCTCGCCGCTTTCCCGCACTGACCTGGCTTCCGAGCGACCCGGACGAGGGGGCGAGAGATTCAATCGCTGCGCACCGGAGGAACGCGGACCTTCCCAATCTAAAGGCGCCCGTCGCGCTGGATGCGTCCGCTCCGCACTGGCCGGTTCAGCATGCCGAAGCCATCACCTGTATAAACATGATCCACATCTCGCTCTGGGCAGCGACCGAGGGGCTGATGGTCGGGGCTGCCCGCTGTCTTCCGCCGGGCGGACTTCTCTACCTCTATGGCCCTTATCGTGAGGCGGGAAAAACGCTCGCTGCGTCCAACGCGGCCTTCGACGCGGACCTTCGCGCGCGAAATTCCGAATGGGGCCTGCGAGACTTGAGCGCGGTCGAACATCTGGCAGGGCAACACGGCCTGAGGCTGACGCAGCGCATCGACATGCCGGCGAACAATCTGTCTTTGTTCTTTCGCCGAGCCTAGCTGACCTTCGTCAACCAGATCTTCGCCGCCTCCTCGGTTTCCGGTTCGAAACTCTTCACCTTTCCAGGGAACAGTCCGCCGAAAAGGTCGGTGGAAACGCGCATCCACGCCGGCTCGGCAACGACCGCGACATGGCTGATCTTGTTGATCAGCGGCAGGCCGAACTGCACGTCCTTGACGAAGGCCATGGGATCCATTCCCGAAAAGCTCTCGACCTTCTCCAGAAGCCGGATCTTGCCATGCGTCTCGATGTCCCGCTCGATCTGCGGCCTTATGCCATCGAAGTCGGTAGCGGAGACGCGGCCACTGATAGTGAGGACGGCATAGCCCTCTTTTCCCACGGGTTCGTAGCTCAGCATGGCATTCCTTTCAGCTTGGGAACAAATTTATGCCCGGTCCCTTCTGTTTATAACATAGCTGTGCAAACCACGAGAGGATTGTCTGACAAATTTCAGCGAGATGACTGGCGAAGACGGCGCGGTTCGCCCCGCCTATGAACGTCTCGATGCGTGGCTGCGGGAAATCCCGGTCGACGAACTTGAACGGCGCCATGCCGCTGCCGAAATCGCCTTTCGCCGCCTCGGCATTACCTTCGCAGTCTATGGGGAGGAGAGTGCCGACGAGAAGATCATTCCCTTCGATGTCCTTCCCCGTATCGTGACCAGCGACGAATTCGCAGGCCTCGAGGCGGGCGTCATCCAGCGCATCGAGGCGCTAAACCAGTTTCTGGCCGATATCTACGGTCCGCAGGAGATCTTGAAGGCCGGCATCATTCCAGACGAACTCGTGCTGGCGAACTCGCAGTACCAACCGGCCATGACGCGAATAAGGCCGCCCGGCGGCATCTATTCGCACATAAGCGGCATCGACATGGTGCGTACCGCAGAGGGGTTCTTCGTCCTTGAGGATAATCTGCGCACTCCTTCGGGCGTCGCCTACATGCTCGAAAATCGGGAGGCGATGCTGCGCCTCTTTCCAAAGCTTCTGCGCGAACATCGTGTTCGCCCGGTCGACACCTACATCGATCATCTGCAGGACATGATGCGGGAGGTGGCGCCGCGCGGGGTTCGCGGCGATCCGCTGGGCGTCGTGCTCACGCCGGGTTCGCTGAACAGCGCCTATTACGAACATAGTTTCCTTGCGGACCGGCTCGGTGTCGAACTGGTTGAGGGCGGTGATCTGTTCGCATCCGGGCGCTGCATCTACATGAGGACCACGGAGGGGCCGGAGCGGGTCGACGTGATCTATCGCCGGATCGACGACGATTATCTGGACCCTCTGGAATTTCGGCCGGACTCCATCCTGGGGGTCGCCGGGCTGATGGATGCCTATGAGGCCGGAAACGTCACCATCGTAAATGCGCCGGGAACCGGTGTTGCGGACGATAAGGCGATCTATTCCTACGTGCCGGACATCGTGAAATTCTATTCCGGAAAGGACGCCAGTCTGCAGAATGTGGAGACTTGGCGCTGCCGGGAGCCGGATTCGCTGAAATACGTGCTCGAGAACATCGGCGAACTTGTCGTGAAGCGTGTCGATGCGTCCGGGGGTTACGGGATGCTGATCGGTCCTGCGGCCACGCAGGCAGAGATCGAGGAATTTCGCAGCCGGGTAAAGGCTGACCCCGACGGCTATATCGCGCAGCCGACCCTCGCACTGTCCACCTGCCCTACGGTGATCGGCAAGAACATTGCCGAGCGCCATGTCGATCTTCGCGCCTTCGCCGTCTCGAGCCCGGATGCTGTTCGGGTCGTACCCGGAGGTCTGACGCGCGTTGCGCTGAAGGACGGCTCGCTCGTCGTGAATTCGAGCCAGGGTGGCGGCACGAAGGACAGCTGGGTCCTGTCCGATGCTTAGCCGCGCCGCCGCCGCCCTCTTCTGGCTTGGCCGTCATGTCGAGCGCGCGGACTTTACCGCGCGCCTCATGGACGCGGCCTACCGGTTCGAGGCTCTGCCCCAGCACGACCCCAATTCGGGATGGAAAAGCGCGGTGCGCTCGTCCGGGTCCGGCCCCCTGTTCGACGAGCGAGGACTGACGGCGAACCACGACACGGTCTCGGAATTCCTTGCTCTCGACGCCGGCAATCCGAGTTCCATTCGATCCTGTATCGACAAGGCGCGGTTCGACGCCCGGATCGTACGCGCGTCGCTGACAAGCGAAGCGTTCGAAACGCTCAATCAATGCTGGATGGAAATGCAGGACTGGCTGCGGCGCGGCGAAAGCGTGGACATGCAGACGCTGATCGAGCGCATAAAGCTCGAGGTTCGCAATTTCGAAGGGGCCATCTGGCGAACCCTGATGCGCGGTGAGAATTTCTGGTTCATTCGCCTGGGCACGGTCATCGAACGCGCGGACAATACGGCGCGTCTGCTCGATGTAAAATATCACACCCTTCTGCCAGAAGGTGAGGACGTTGGCGGCGCGCTCGATCAGGCGCAGTGGACCGCCGTGCTGCGCTCCGTCAGCGCCGTCACGGCCTACCGCCACGCCTATCGACAAACGTTGAAGCCATGGCTGATCGCCGACCTCCTTATCCTGCGCGAGGATATTCCAAGAAGCCTTGCCCACTGCATGGATGTCGCCAGCGAATATATGCAGGATCTACGCGCCCGGCACGGCCGCGTGGGACCGGCAGACCGCCTGGCCCGAAAGCTGTCGGACCGGCTGGGCCATCTCGACATCGACACCATCTACAAGGACGGTCTTCACGAATTTCTGCAGACCTTCATTGCAGAGAACAACCGCCTCAGCCGGGAGATTGGCCGGCAATTCTCCTTCTGAGCGGGAAAGGACCGACGCCGTGCGTATCTCAGTCCAGCATCAGACGCTCTACCGCTACGAGGCGCCGCCGCGGCGCGTCATGCAGCTCCTCCGCCTGACCCCGCGGGAATATGACGGTCAAATTGTCGGCAGCTGGCAGATCGACGTCAACTGCGATGCCGATCTCATCCGCAAGCGCGATGCCTATGGCAACATCACGCATCTTCTGACCGTCGAACAGCCGCCAAACGAATTGCTCATCACGGCCGAGGGCCATGTCGACACGGTCGACACCAGCGGTGTGGTGACGGGTCTGGACGAACCGCTTGTGCCGACCGTCTATCGCCGCCCCACGCACCTCAGCCGGGTCGATGAGGGCATCGCTGCCTTCGCGCGGGAAGCGACGGAAGCGGTTGATGGCGCCCTCGCCAAGATGCATGCCCTTCTGGCCGCGCTCCACGCGGAGATTCGCTTCGAACCCGGAACGACGGATGTGCACACCACGGCGCGGGAGGCCTGGCAGCACCGCGCGGGCGTCTGTCAGGATCTGGCGCATCTTTTCTGCGGCGCTGCGCGCAGTTTGAACGTTCCCGCCCGCTATGTGGGCGGACACTTGTTGCGCCGTGACGGGCAGAACCGGCAGCCGGCGGCCCATGCCTGGGCGGAGGCCTATATTGAGGATCTGGGCTGGACCGCCTTCGACCCGGCGCACGGGATTTCGACGGACGAGCATTATGTGCGGGTTTCCTCCGGCCTCGACTATCGCACGGCCGCCCCCATCGTCGGAACGCGTATGGGCGGCGGCACCGAGGATTTGACCGTCACGGCGGAGACGAGCCGAAAAATGGCGGGACGAGCAGCGCGACAGTCACAGTCGCAATCGCATTCCGGCAGCGCTATGGGGCAATCGCAGAATCAGTAAGCGCGGCAATACCCGCCGCCTGGCCGGAGGGAAGGTCTAGCCCATGACCTATTGCGTGGGAATGCGTATCGATGCCGGTCTCGTCATGATGGCCGACAGCCGGACGAACGCGGGCGTCGACAATATCTCTTCCTATCGCAAGCTCCATATCTACGAACGCAACGATCGCTTCGTCGCGATCTGCACGGCCGGCAGCCTGTCCGTGACGCAGAGCGCGCTTCTGCGCCTGGATGAGGGGCTGGAGGGGGACGACGAAACCAAGCTGGAGACGATCGACAACCAGCCCAACATCTTCCGCGTGACCCGTCTGATCGGCCGCGCGCTCCACGCAGCGCGCGCGGAGGTCCGCGATGCCCTGCGCGAAGACGGCATTCGGTCCGGTGCATCCATGCTGGTCGGCGGCCGCGTCGGTGACGAACCGCTGAAGCTGTTCCGCGTCTACGATGCCGGAAACGCCATCGAATGCCGGCCGGAAAATCCGTTCCTGCAGATCGGCGAGATCAAATATGGCAAGCCGATACTCGACCGCGCCCTGGAATATGATTCGCGCATGAACGAAGCGGTGAAGATCGGCCTGATCAGCTTCGACAGCACGATGCGGTCGAACCTTGCGGTGGGTCTTCCCATCGACATTGTCATGCTGCGCGACGAACCGGACTCCCAGCCCGTCGAACATACGATCGAAGAGGGTGACGAGTATTTCACGAACCTCTCGCGCGATTGGTCGGAAAGCCTGCGGCAGGCAACGGCGGCAATCCAACGGCCCGGCTTCGTCCCGCCTGCGGCCGACGCGCCGGCACGGGAAAAGGAAACGAAGGCACACCGCACAGTAGGGACGAAAACAAAGGCCGCGGGGGAACGGGACATATCAGCAAAGTGAACGAGATTCCGGTGATCGAGACGCCGCGCCTGCGTCTGCGCCCCGCGACGAGCGACGATTTTCCGGCACTTGCCGATATGTGGGGCGATGAGCGAACCGTCCGGTTCATCGGCGGTGCGGTACGCCCGCCAGCGGACGTGTGGATGCGCATGCTTGCCGGCGCCGGCATGTGGCATATTCTCGGATATGGCTACTGGCTGATCGAACATGAGGGGCGCCTTGCCGGTCAAGGGGGTTTTGCCGACTTCCACCGCCCGTCCGACCCGCCTTTGACCGCGCCGGAGGCCGGCTGGGCCTTCGCTCCCTATGCCTGGGGCCAGGGCTTCGCGACGGAAGCGCTCGCGGCCATGCTGTCCTGGGCCGACGCCCATCTCTCCGCTCCCGTGACATGCTGCCTCATCGACCGGGAAAATGGCGCGAGCGCCCGCGTTGCGGAGAAGTGCGGCTATGGTTTCGAGCGGATGATCGACCTGTCCGGACCCACCCGACTGTTCACACGCGCGCGCCGCTAAGTTACGGCGGCGCCTCATGCCGAGTTCAGCTTCTGTGCAGTGGTGACGGGGATAAGAAACGCGATGCAGTTCTGCGCCCGGTCCCTGCCCCTTATCGTCTTGCTTTGCTCCTGCGCCTTTCCCCTTCACGCGCAGACGACGCAGGATACGGCCCTGACGCCGGACCTGCCGGAAGTCAGCATACCGAGCGAGGCAGAGGTCGACGCGCTGCTGCGCAGCGATCCCGCCACGGGCGCCCGGTCACCGGACAGCGGCGACATCGCCTATTCCGTCTCCACCTCCGCGCTGGATAGCATCGGCCTCAGCGGGGATTTCACGGCGTATTCCGTCCTCCTGCGCGACGCGGGGCGCTCTGCCCCGTCGCTCGCCGAGCTGAACAGACGCGTGCGGGTCGACAGCGAGGTCATCGGACAGCTTCTACGCGCCGCGGGCTATTATGACGCGCTGGTCGATCCGCAACTGACCACGCGCGCGGGCGGCGGTTATGACGTGTCGTTCGATATCGATCCGGGGCCGATCTACCGCTTCTCCTCGGTCAGCCCTGTCGACCTCGGCGTTGCGGTCGGCGATCCGGTAAATGCCAGGGCCGTTCAGGCCGCCGTTGCGGCCTATGCAGGCACATTGGCAACGAACGGGTTCGCCTTCGCCGAAGTGCCGGAAGCCGAAGTGACGGTGGATCATGAGACCGCCAGAGCGCAACTGGTGGTCGACGTCGCGCCCGGCCCGCGCGGAGCGTTCGGGCGGATCATAGTCGAAAACGAGGACGCACCCTTCAACGCGGAGCATATCGCCAGTCTGGCGCGCTTTTCGCCTGGTGATCGCTACGATCCGGAGGATGTGGAGGATCTGCGCCGTGCCCTGATCGCGACTGGTCTCGTCGGCAGTATCAGCATCGAACCCACTCCGGCTGGATTGGCGTCCGGCGCGGATCTTGGCAGCGCCCCCTCCTCGCCCGAGGCCGGTGAGGCGGATGGCGGAAACGCTGCGTCCGTCGATCTCGTCATGACGGTCGAGCGCGCGCCGCCCCGCACTCTCGCCGCACAGCTTGCCTATGATACCGTCGACGGCGTTCGCGTGGAGGGAAGCTGGCAACACCGAAACCTGTTCCCACCGGAGGGCGCCTTCACCGCCTCCCTGATCGCGGGCGAACAGCAGGTGCTTGCCTCCGCCGCGCTTCGCCGCTCTAATTTCCGCCGCCGCGATCAGGCGGTCGGCGGCCGGCTCGCTTTCTTTCGCGAGGATCGGGACGCCTTCTACAATCGCGGCGTTTCGGTCTCCGCCTATCTGGAACGCGAAACCAACATCATCTGGCAGAAGCGCTGGACCTATAGATTCGGACCCGAGTTGCTCTTTACCCAGGAACGCGACCGATCCGCCGATCAGCCGGTGCTGCGCGATTATGTCATCGGCGCCTTCCCCGCGCGGCTTACCTATGACGGAACCGACGACCTCCTGGACCCCACCGAAAGTTTTCGCCTGACGGGGTTCGTCAGTCCGGAAGTCTCTATGCGCGGTAGGGCCTTCGCCTACACCCGGGCGGAGGTTGCGGCTTCGACCTATATTCCGGTGAATGCCGCCCGAACGGGAATTATTGCCCTGCGCGGCAGTGCCGGCAGTATCATCGGCGCTGGGCGCGAGAACATTGCTCCGTCTCGCCGTTTCTACGCGGGCGGCGGCGGTTCGGTGCGCGGCTACGGGTTCCAGGATGTCGGGCCCATCGATGATGATGGGGATCCACGTGGCGGCCGCAGTAAGGTCGAGGGCAGTGTCGAGGGCCGGTATCGCTTCGGCGATTTGGGAGCGGCCGTTTTTCTCGATGCGGGGCAGGTCTACACCGCCACGACACCGTCCTTTCGCGATTTGCGCTACGGTGCGGGTGTCGGTGTTCGCTATTATACGAGTTTCGGGCCCATTCGCGCCGATATCGCCACCCCCATCAACCCCCGTCCCGGCGATCCCACCGTCGCAGTCTACGTTTCAATCGGGCAGGCCTTTTGATGCGGAGCATCACACGCCACCTGCAACGCATCGTCCGATGGAGCGCCCTTCTTATCGGATTGCCGCTTCTGCTGCTGATCGCAGGCACGCAGCTGCTGAATACCCAGACGGGGCGCGATCTGCTTGTCCGGCAACTTGCGAATATCGCGCCGGCGTCCGGCCTGCGCGTCCGTGCCGAACGGATCACCGGCTCCATCTATGGAGAGATGGAGATCGAGGGGCTGACCCTTTACGATAGGCGGGGGGCGTTCCTGACCGCGCCGCACCTGACGATAGATTGGCGCCCACGGCCGCTGCTTGCCGAACGCCGGATCGCCATCAGCCGTCTTGCTGCGGACCGCGCGACCGTGCTGCGCCGGCCGGAGTTGAACGCCACCGGCGCGGCATGGCCGGACATAAGGCTCGATCTGTCGGAAGTGGATATTCGCCGGCTGGAACTTGCCCGAGGTGTCGCAGGACAAGCGCACGTCCTTTCGCTCTCCGGCCGAGCCGAAAGCGCGGCCAATCGTCTCGAAGTCCATCTTTCGGCGCGCAGCCCGACCGGCGGCGATCTCGTCCGTCTTGACCTCGACGCGCAGCCCGACGACGACCGGTTTTCGCTGGCTGCTCGGGTGGAAGCGCCGGCGGATGGCGTGATCGCCGGCCTTGCCGGGCTACCGAACGCCGTCCGCGCCCGTATCGGGGGAGAGGGCACATGGTCGCGCTGGCAGGGCGACCTTGTTGCCGCCGTGCCCGATGGGGGGCAGGGCCTCGCAAGCATCCGCATTACGGCCACCCGCGGCCACTTCCACCTCAACGGCAGCGCGGCGCCGGCACCGCTCGTCGGCGGCGTGCCTGGACGGCTGGCCCCGAACGGGCTTCGGATCACCGGCGACCTGACCGCGAACGGCGGACGGATGCCGTTCGTATTCCGCGCAGCCAGCGAAGCCATCATCATCGACGGCCGCGGCATTCTTCTTGAGGATGCGCGCCGTCTACAGAATACGAAGCTCCTCATCACGCTCAGCGATCCCTCTGCCTTGCTGAGCACCCTGCGCGGTCGGAACATGCGCCTCAGCGCCGACCTGAGCGGCAGCACGCTGGCGCCCGACGGCCAGTATAGTTTCGCAGCCGACTGGGCATCGCTCGGCGATCAGAGGCTGGTCCGCCCAGCCGCCAGCGGAGCCTTCGGCGCTGCCATCAGGGGCGGCGACCTTTCCATGAAGGGTCGCTTCAACCGCCTGACAGGGGCGGGCGAATTTGTGGAAGAGCTTTCGACCGGCGCAGAGTTTTCCGCCATTCTCAAGCTGGACGGACTAAGGCTGTCCACGGACGATCTGGACATGCGGACCGAGCAGGGTCGGGCGCGCGCAGAGGTCATGCTCGATCTTCGGGATGGGCGCTATGACGTTCGGGCGACGACTGATGTGCCGCGCTACCCGCTTCCGGGCTTCGCCGTCGTCGCGGCGAAGGCGCGCCTGCATCTGTTCCCGGAACCCGGACAGCCGCGCAAAATGCGAATTACCGGCCCCGTCAGCGCGCAGCTGACACAACTCGACAACCCGCTCCTGTCCTTCCTGTTTGGGGGGTTGCCGAGCGGCACGGCCTCGATCGTCAGGACGCCGGACGGAACCATACGCTTTGCCGATGCAACGGTTCGCGGACCGGATATGACATTGTCGGGCAAAGGCACCTACAGGCTGGGTCAGCAAATCGCCTTTACGGCCGCCGGCACACAGCGGCGCTTCGGAACTGTCGCGACGGAACTGAGCGGCGATATCGCCCAGCCGGCGGCCGAGATTCTGGTGGACGAATACCGGCTCGGCCTGCCTCTCAGAAATATACGCGGATCGTTCCTGCCCTTCGATGGCGGCTACGAATTTTCCGCCGCCGGAGACACGCCGCTCGGCCCGATCGAAACACAGGGAGCGGTGCTCTCCGGGAACGATACCCGTTATCGTTTCGATCGCATCGATCTTGCCGGCATCCGGGCCGCCGGCGTGCTGAAGCCGAGCGGGGGAGTCCCGGTGGACGGCACCCTGAGCCTTGCCGGACAAGGGATCGACGGCACCGCCCGCTTCTCCGGCGAGGATGACGTGCAGAATATCGATCTCAACCTTCTGGCGAGGCGAGGCATGATCGATGCCCAGCCGCAGCTTCATATCGGCTCCGGAAAGGTGGTGGCCGACATTCGCATCGCGCCGGAGGGGAACCGGTCCAATGGCGAGTATGATCTGCAGGGGGTCCGCCTCGCCGGTCTGTCGCTTTCCCGCGCACGCGGCACCTTTCGCCTGAACGGTGAGGATGGAAAGGTCAGCGCAGCACTGACCGGGCGGCGGGGACAGCCCTTCAACGCCGAGATGGATCTCGGCATTGACCCCGCTGGCTTGACGCTTGCCGCAAATGGTCAATATGGCCGTGACGATTTTCGCCTTATGCAGCCCGCTCGCATTTTGGCGGACGAGGGTACATACCGGCTTCGGGAAACGGTGCTCGACCTTCCGCGCGGTTCGGTGACGCTATCGGGAGCGCTGGGACGTGAACAGGCAATCCGCCTCTCGTTCGAGGAGGCCGGCCTCGAGCCCCTGTCGTTATTCGTGCCGGACCTCAGCTTCTCCGGAACGGTCAGCGGCCAGGCCGCCTACGTCCGTACTGCCCCCGGACGCGCCGCTGCTGCCGAAGCCCGTCTGTTCGTGAACGATTTCTCCCGAACGAGCGGTGTCCTTGCAAAGCCGATCGACATTGCGCTGATCGGGCAACTCTCCGGCAGCCGCGCCGCAATGCGTGCGGCCTTTGCCGACAACGAAACGAAGCTCGGCAACTTCGCCGCGTCGATGACCGGCATCGACGTCGACGCGCCCGCACCGCTGACGGCGCTCGCCGGCGCGCGTGTCCGTGGACGCCTCGATTTTTCCGGGCCGGCCGGCGCCATCTGGCCGCTGACCGGCATCGAATCGGTGGCGCTCTACGGACCGATCGCTGCCGATATCCGCATTGGCGGCCTCATCGGTGATCCCGACCTGTCGGGATCGGTGACTTCGGATAGAATGCGCTTTGAAAGCGTTGCAAGCGGCACGGTCGTGGAAGACCTGTCGCTCGAGGGGCGCTTTTCCGGATCGCGTCTCCTGCTGCAGACTTTCTCGGGACGCAGCCAGAATGGCGGCAAGGTCACGGGAACCGGCGCAATCGACCTTAGCTTTACGCGCGGATTTCCGCTGCAGATCAGCCTGAGGGCCGAAGAGACCGACCTCGTCGACATCGATACGCTGTCCGCGCGCGTGACGGGCGACCTTCTCGTCACGAACAGCCGGGACCGCGGCGGCCGGATCGAGGGCGCCCTCAATGTCGACCGCGCGCGTTACCGGCCGGGCGAGGCGCAGCTCGCAGCGATCCCTGCCCTGAATGTGAGGGAGGTGAACCGCGAGTTTGCCCGTGCGGAACCGCCGCAACCCCAGACCGAGGACTGGACCCTCGCTGTCAGGGCCGCCGGAAATAACCGAGTGACGGTCCGCGGCGCCGGCCTCGACAGCGAATGGGCGGTCGATTTCGACTTGGGCGGGCCTGTCAGCGAGCCGAAGGTCACGGGAACGGCGAACCTGCTGCGCGGCGACTATGATTTTGCGGGTCGCCGATTTGCGCTGACCCGAGGCGAAATCGCGTTTCAGGGACGCTATCCGCCCGATCCTGCACTCGATATCGATGCAGAAGCGCGGGTGGAGGGCCTGACCGCGACCATCCAGATTCGCGGCACGGCGAGCCAGCCGCAGATCCGCTTCGCTTCGATCCCCAGCCTTCCGCAGGACGAAATCCTTTCACGCGTCCTGTTCGGCGCATCGCTTGCAGAACTGAACCCCGCAGAAGCGGTTCAACTCGCAGGAGCCGTGGCCGCGCTGCAGTCGGGCGGATCCAGCGCGCTCGACCCCATCGGCAATATTCGCAGCGCCATCGGCATCGACCGACTGCGTATCGGCGGGGGGTCCGGCCCCGAGGGATCGGGAGCGGGCTTTGCCGCCGGGGAATATCTCGGGCGGCGGACCTATGTGGAGGTCGCGACCGACACGGAGGGCAACACCGCCACCCAAATCGAATATGCGCTGACGCGTGTATTCTCAATTCTCGGACGGGTTTCCACCTTCCGCGGCAATTCGATCGGAATCAGGATCAGCAATGACTATTGAAACCGGCCCCGAGCGGCCTGGATTGCCGCTGCCCGGACGCGGACTGTTCGTCCTGACGGTGTTCACCGGCTCGTTCCTCCTGTTCCTGGTGCAGCCCATGTTCGCCCGTATCGCGCTTCCTGCGCTCGGCGGCGCACCCGGCGTTTGGACGGTGGCGATGCTGTTCTATCAGGCTGCGCTACTTGCCGGATATGTCTATGCGCATCTCCTCACCCGGCGCGGCGGGAAATGGCAGCCATGGGTGCATTTCGCTCTCTTCGGCGCCGCCGCACTGACGCTTCCCATCGGCATGCGCGACATTGGCGGTTATGAGGCAGTGGGGCCGACGCTCTGGCTGCTGGCGCTGCTGACGGTTTCGATCGGACCGGTCTTTTTCCTCGTCGCCGCGCAAGCGCCGCTGATGCAAAGCTGGTTCGCAGCCGGCGAGCGCACGCACGGACAAGACCCCTATTTTCTCTATGCTGCCTCCAATGCCGGCAGCCTCGCTGCCCTTGCAGCCTATCCGCTGTTGATCGAGCCCTATTTCCCCGTCGACGTGCAGCGCTTCGGCTGGTCGGCGGGGTTCCTCCTTCTCGCCGCGCTCACCTTCTTCGCTTCGCGCGGGGTGCATCCGGAAAAGCGGGACGCGCTCGCCGCCGGGGCGCCAATACCGCGTCGGCGCTATGTCTACTGGGGCGCGCTGGCGGCAATCCCATCGGGGCTGATGCTGTCGACGACGACGTTCCTGACCATGGACATCGTCGCCGTTCCGCTTCTCTGGGTCATACCGCTCGGCCTCTACCTACTCAGCTATATCGTCGCGTATGCCGAGGGGGGCGCCATCTTCGTGCGCCAGGCGCGCTTCATCGCACCGCTCCTATTGCTGGGTGTCGGCAGCTACGCCTTTCTGGCGGACGGCGTGCTGGCGCTGCTGTTCGCGATGGCGGGGCTGATCCTGCTGTTCTACGTTGCCCTTGCCCTGCACGGAGAGCTGGCAGCGACGCGCCCCCCACCGGCGCAGCTTACCGCATATTATCTGACAATCTCCGTCGGCGGCATGATCGGCGGGCTGTTTCCCGCCGTCGTTGCTCCATCTGCCTTCGACTGGACATACGAATATCCCATCCTGCTGATCGGCGCGGCGGCGCTGCTGCCGGCGACGCCGCTTCTGAAATGGCTCGCGGCGCTGTGGCAGGGCCCGCGCGGGCGGCAGGCAGCCTGGACGCTCGCGCTTGTCCTGCTGGCGCTGTCCACGGTCGCGCTCGGTTCTTCGGAAGGGACGCCGACATGGCTGCGTGTGGGCATCGGCATCGGGGCCGTCATTCTGATCGGCATGCGCCTTCCCTTCGCGCTCGCCTTCACCGCGCTTCTGCTGTCGATGGGCGGCTGGACGACCGTCGTGCAAAGTGTCACTACCGGTCAGCGTACGCGCAGCTTCTTCGGCATCTATACCGTGACCACTGACCGGGATCAGGGGGTGCGGCGCCTGGAACACGGCACGACGCTACACGGCCTGCAGAGCCTAGAGCCGGGGAACCGCCGCACGCCGCTCGGCTATTATTCGGACACCAGTGGAGCCGGCCGCGTATTCGCGGCGGCGGCGGCCGACGCGAAGATCGGCGTCGTCGGCCTCGGTGTCGGATCGCTTTCCTGCTACGCAAAGCCTGCACAGGACTGGACCTTCTACGAAATCGATCCCGCTATCGTGCGGATCGCCCGCGACGAGAGCCGTTTCACCTACCTGTCGTCATGCACCCCGGATGCTCGCATCGTTCTTGGCGACGCCCGGCTCAGCCTGGCGCGCAAGGACAAGCCGAAATACGACCTCCTCGCCATCGATGCCTTCTCGTCCGATGCGATTCCGCAGCACCTGATGACGATTGAGGCCTTTCAGCTTTATGGCCAGAGGCTCGCGACAGACGGCGTGCTCATGGTGCATATTTCCAATCGGTTCCTGAACCTGGAGCCGGTCGTGTCCGCCATCACCGAGGAGCTTGGCTGGCAGGCGCGCATCATGGACGACCGGCCGTCCGAGGAGGGGCCAAGCGCCGGACTGACGACGCGGTCCATCTGGGTCGCCATGTCGCCGGACGCATCGCGCATCGAGGCTTTGCCGGAAGCGCAGGGCTGGCGCCCCCTCGAACGTCACAACGTCAGCGCATGGCGCGACGACTTCGGTTCTATCGTCTCGGTCCTGCGCTACTAGCCGGTCAGTCGGCGGCGTAGACCTGCTCGCCGCCGACCCAGGTTTCCAGCACCTCGATCGTCCAGATGTCACCCGGCGGCCCCTCTATGGGATCGCCGTCGACGATGACGAAGTCCGCCCACTTGCCCGGCGTCAGCGTTCCGGCAGCACGGTCCAGCTTCATCGCATAGGCCGCGCCGGCGGTGAATCCCGCAAGCGCCTGCGCAGGCGACAGCGCCTCCTCCGGGTACCAGCCACCGGGCGGCATACCCTCCCGGTCCTGCCGCGTGACGGCGGCGTGGAGACCGTAAAACGGATTGACCGGCTCCACGGGAAAGTCCGAACCGAGCGCCAGCCTGGTCCCGGTTTCGGCAATGCTGTGCCAGGCATAGCCGCCCTCGATCCGCTGCGGCCCGATGCGGTCCTCAGCCATTGCCTTGTCGCTGGTGGCATGGGTCGGCTGGATGGAGGCGATCAACCCCAGTTCCGCAAAGCGCGGCAGGTCGTCCTTCGATACGATCTGCGCATGTTCGACGCGGTTCCGCCCCGCCGGCATATAATCCGACAGGTCTGTAAAGGCATCCAGCGCCTCCCGGTTGGCGGCGTCGCCGATGGCATGTACGGCGATCTGATAACCTTGGCTCGCCGCCCCCACCATCTGATTGCGCAGTTTGGCCCCGTCGATGATCGTCAGCCCAGTTTCCTCCGGCGCATCGCTGTAGGGCTCCAGCATGGCTGCCCCGCGCGAACCGAGCGCGCCGTCGACGACCAGCTTCAGCCCGGAAAGGGCAAGATGGTCGTCATATTGCCAGCCCGGCTGTTCGTGTCCGGCAATAGCGGTGAAGGACGCATAGGGCCGGCCATAGGCGCCGATGCGTGCGGTCAGTTTTCCCGCCTCCGCGAAACTTTCGAACGTCGCCCAAGCTTCCGGTGTGGTCCCCATATCGGCCGCGCCGGTCATGCCCGTGGCGGCCATCGCGCGAAGTGCAGCCGTCAACTGCGCGTCGAGCTGTGCCTGCGTCGGCGCGGGCACCTTCGCGTCCGCCAGCCCTACGGCCGCATCGACGAGCAACCCCGTCGGGTTGCCGGCATCGTCTCGTTCGATACGGCCGCCGTCCGGATCCTCCGTCTTCGCCGTGATGCCCGCCGCCTTCAGCGCTGCGCTGTTCAGCCACGCCGCGTGACCGTCGACCCGCGACAGCATGACCGGACGATCCGCCACCACTGGATCGAGGTCTGCGGCGTTCGGAAAGCGGTCCAATCCCCAGATCACCTGGTTCCAGCCGCCGCCGGTAATCCATTGGAGGTCCGGATTTTCCTCGGCATAGGCTCCGATCGCCGATACCGCCTCCTCCAGCGATTCCGTCTCCGTCAGGTCGAGCGACAGCATCTGCGCGCCCAGGCCCATGATGTGCGTGTGCGCGTCGATCAAACCGGGAAGCAGGGTCTTGCCCTTCAGATCGACGACATTCCCCTTCGGCAGGTCGCCATTCCCGCTGCGCGTTCCCTCGATGCGGCCGTCGTCGCCGACGATCAACGTCGAGAAGCGCTGAAGGCGACCGCTTTCGTCAATCGTATAGCCATTGGCGCCGGTGAAGATGGTGCGCGCATCGGCAGTGCCCGCACTGACCAACGCCGCGCTCATCAGCGCAGCCGACAGAACCGTTTTCATCATCTCATTCCCCCTTGAATGCGGTCAGTCGCCGGATCAGCGAGGACGTATCCTGTCGGCCGCCGCCCATGGCCTGCACATCCTTGTAGAATTGATCGACGAGCGCCGTCAGCGGCAGGGCCACGCCGCGCCGCTCTGCCTCGTCCAGCACCAGCCCCAGATCCTTGCGCATCCAGTCGACGGCGAAGCCGAAATCAAACTCCCCCTGCGCCATCGTGTCCGCGCGATTGTCCATCTGCCAACTCTGCGCCGCCCCCTTGCCGATCACGTCGAAAACCGCGCCCGTGTCGAGGCCGGCGGCCTGCGCGAAGCTGACCCCTTCCGACAGGCCCTGCAGCACGCCGGCGATGCAGATCTGGTTGACCATCTTCGTCGTCTGGCCGCTGCCCGCAGGGCCCATATGGCCGACACGCTTCGCATAGGCCTGCATGACCGGCTCCGCGCGCGCAAAATCCTCCTCGGACCCACCCACCATGACGGTCAACTGCCCGCTTTCCGCCCCGGCCTGCCCGCCGGAAATGGGCGCGTCGAGCGCGCCGAATTTCCCTGCGCGGGCGGCCTCGTCCAGCTCCCGCGCGATCGCGGCGCTGACGGTCGTGTGGTCCGCGAACAGCGACCCCTCACGCATAGCCGCGAAGCAGCCATCCTTCCCCAGTGTCACCTCACGCAGATCCTCGTCGCGGCCCACACAGGCGAAAACGATCTCGGCGCCCACCGCGGCCCGCGCGGGAGTGGGGGCGGTCTGGCCGCCATGCTCCTTCGCCCAGGCCTCCGCCTTTGCGGGGGTTCGGTTATAGACGGTGACCTCATGGCCGGCGGAAACGAGATGCCCGGCCATGGGATATCCCATGACGCCGAGGCCGAGAAATGCGAGCTTTGCCATAGCGTCAGCGCATAGCCGCCCTTCCATTGCCGGAAAAGGCCCCGCGCCCTAGTGTCATGACAAGTCCCGGTTGCCGCGGCAGCCATTCTTCGCCTTATCTTTCCCGCGCGGGCGGGCTAGACGCGGCGCAAACCAGACTTTCCGGAGAATCTGCCCATGTCCGACTTCGATCTTATCGTCATAGGCGCCGGCCCCGGCGGCTATGTTGCCGCCATCCGCGCCGCGCAAAACGGTCTGAAGGTCGCCTGCGCGGAAAGCCGCGACACGCTGGGCGGCACCTGCCTCAACGTCGGCTGCATCCCGTCGAAGGCGCTGCTGCATGCCAGCGAAATCTACCATGAGGCGGAATCGGGCGCGCTGTCGAAATTCGGCGTCGGTTTCAAGGGTGTCGAACTCGACTGGGACGCGATGAAGGCGGAAAAGGAAAAGGCCGTTTCGGAACTGACCGGCGGCATCGAATTTCTGTTCAAGAAGAACAAGGTTGAGTGGCTGAAGGGCCGCGCCAGCTTCAAGGACGCAAACAGCGTCGAGGTGGACGGCAAGACCTACACCGCGGACAGCTTCATCATCGCCACCGGCTCCTCCGTCATGCCGCTGCCGGGCGCGGATATCGACGAGGAGGTCATCGTCTCCTCGACGGGCGCCCTCTCCCTGAAGTCCGTGCCGAAGAGCATGGTCGTCATCGGCGGCGGCTATATCGGCCTGGAACTCGGCAGCGTCTACAATCGCCTGGGCACGAAGATCACCGTCGTCGAATATTTCGACAATATCGTCCCTGCCCTCGACGGCGAGGTGCAAAAGGCCTTCACGCGCATTCTGAAGAAACAGGGCCTGACGCTGAAAACCGGCACGAAGGTGACGAAGGTGGAGCGCAAGGGCAAGGGCGCGGAGGTCACCGTCGAACCCGCAAAGGGCGGCGACAAGGACGTCCTGAAAGTCGATACCGTGCTCGTATCCATCGGCCGCAAGGCGAATACGGAGGGCCTGAACCTGGAGGCAGCGGGTCTCGAAACGAACGAGCGCGGCCAGATCGAGGGTGATCATCAGGGCCGCACGAAAGCAGGACACATCTGGGTCATCGGCGACGTCACCACCGGCCCGATGCTCGCGCACAAGGCGGAGGATGAGGGTATTGCGGTTGCCGACTGGATCGCCGGCAAGGAAGGCTATGTGAACCATGCGGTCATTCCGGCCGTCGTCTATACCCAGCCGGAAGTCGCGACGGTCGGCAAGACCGAGGAAGAACTGAAGAAGGACGGCGTCGACTATGCCGTCGGCAGCTTTCCCTTCGCCGCCAACAGCCGCGCGAAAACCAATCGCGACACGGACGGCTTCGTCAAGGTGCTCGCCGACAAGAAGACCGATCGCGTCCTCGGCGTGCACATGATCGGCAGCATGGCCGGCACGATGATCGCACAGGCTGCGCAGGCGATGGAGTTCGGCGCCTCCAGCGAGGATATCGCACTCACCTGCCACGCCCACCCCACCCATTCGGAAGCGTTGAAAGAGGCCGCAATGGCGGTTGAGGGCAAGCCGATCCACGCTTAACTCTCTCGGAAACGGTGCTTTATCCCACAATTGCGTCATTTTCGAAATTGTGGGATAAATCCACATGCGCGCCTTCTCACAGGAACAGTCCCGTACGCTCGTCAATCTGCGGACGCGCTATGAAGGGTGGATGGACGCGCAGCGGGCCTTCGCGGCCCTGCCGTACGACCTGCGCCGGAAGAAGGTCGGCGGCGCGTCCTATCTCTATGAAATCACGGGTCGGGACGGGAACGGCAAGAGCCTTGGCCGCATGGACGAGGCGCTGACGCAGCGTTTCGAGGACTATCGTACGGAAAAGGCCGCGCTGAAGGATCGGATGGCCCGCACCTCCGCCGCCGTGGCGGAAAGCGCCGCCCTTGCCCGCGCGCTGCGTCTGCCGATGATCGCCAATCTGCCCGGCGCCATTCTGCGCGCAGCGGACGAGCGCGGCATGCTCGACGGGCAGCTTCTCGTCGTCGGTACGAACGCCCTGCCCGCTTACATGGCTGAGGCTGCGGCCCTGATCGACGATGCACCGCTGGAAACGGAGGATTTCGATTTGGCCTGGGCTGCTGGCGGGCGGAAGGGCGACACGCCGGAACCCGAACCCGCGGTCTGGCCGATGCTGAAATCCGTCGACACGACCTTCACCGTGAACAGCGAGCGCGGATTCCAGGCTCGCAATGCCGACGCCTATGAAGTGGAGCTTCTGGCCGCGCCCTCCACCCTGCCCGGCCTGCCGCGCCGCGACCAGCCCCGGCCCGTGCCGCTTGCCGAGCAGGAATGGCTGTTGATGGGCCGGCCCGTCGACCAGGTTCTTCCGACGGCGGACCGGAAGGCTGCGCGGATCGTGGCGCCCGATCCGCGCTATTTCGCGCTGATGAAATTGTGGCTGGCGGAAAAGCCGGGACGGGACCGGCTGAAGGTCGAGAAGGACCGCATGCAGGGCGCTGCGCTGCTGGTCGCGATCCGAGAAGCCATGCCCCATTATCCGATGGACGACGCATTCCGAGAGGACGTCCCCGCCGAACTGAAGCCCTATCTGCCCTAGAAGCTCGGCAGCTCGCTCGTCTCGCCCGGGACATGAATGCCGCATTCGGTCTTGTCCCACCCGCGCCAGCGGCCGGATCGCGGATCCTCCCCCGGCTTCACCTTGGACGTGCAGGGTGCGCAGCCGATGGAGGGATAGCCGCATTCCTCAAGCGGATGACGCGGCAGGCCGCGCGTTTCGAACCACGCGTCGATATCGGCCTTCTGCCAATCGATGATCGGGTTGATTTTCAACTTGCCGTCGGTGCCGACCTCGACGCGCGGCAAGAGGGTGCGGGTATCCGCCTGAAACGCCTTCCGGCCCGTGATCGACCCGCCGAATCCCGCAAGTGCGCGCGAAAGCGGGCGGACTTTTCTCAGATCGCAGCAGCCGTCGGGATCGTAGGACCAGCGAAGGCCCTTCTCATCCTTTTCAGCCAGGGCGGCAGCATCGGGCTCGATATTGCGCACGCCGGTGAGACCGAGATGCGCGATCAGCGTGTCTCGGTAGGCCAAGGTTTCCGGAAAATGCTTGCCAGTGTCCAGAAAGATGACGGGCAGCGAAGGATCGATCTGCGCCACGAGGTCCAGCAGCACGGCGCTTTCGGTCCCGAACGAGGACACCATCGCCAGTTCGCCGACAAACCGATCGTTCAGCATCGCATCGAGAAATTCCGATGCGTCCGCACCGCGAAATTCCCGGTTCAGCGCATAGGCGTCGTTCGCGGTATAGCCGAAATCGACCCGGTCCCGCAGCCGCGCTTCGCTGGCCGCATCGATGTCAGCCATGACGCAGCGCCCATATCGGCGGCGCAGCACCCGCCTTCAGACCGTCCGCCGCCTTCTGGTAATGATAGGGCCAACGTCCGATGGCCGCCACCGCCTTGCCCGCATCGATGGTTGCGGCCGGCGCAAAACTGTCGAAGCCGCAACGGCGCATATAGGCGAGCTGATCGAGAAGAACGTCGCCCTCCGCGCGCAGTTCGCCCTGATAGCCCTCCTCCCGCAGGATGCGTGCGGCAGAATAACCGCGCCCGTCGCGGTAGGTCGGAAAGCCGATCTCGACGAGCTTCAGGCGCGCCAGGTGCGGGACGAGTTCGCGCACGTCCGCGCCGGGTTCGATGCGGACGGCCACGGCCTCCGGCTGCGCCAGGAACGCCTCCAGCGTCACGGCCGGCTCGTTCACGGCTGCATCGTCGCGGTAACGGGGCCAATCAGCCATAAAGCGCCTCCTTGAACGGATCCATGCCCAGCCGGCGATAGGTGTCGACGAAGCGCTCGCCGTCCTCTCGCCGTTTGCGATAGAGGTTGGTCACCGTTTCGACCGCATCGACGATGCCGTTTTCGTCAAAACCGGGGCCGGTGATCTTCGCCAGGCTGACATCCTCCGCGCCCGACCCGCCGAGAAGAAGCTGGTAATTCTCCACCCCCTTCCGGTCGACGCCGAGTATGCCGATATGCCCGGCATGGTGGTGGCCGCAGGCATTGATGCAGCCCGAAATCTTGATCTTGAGCTCGCCCAGATCCCGCTCCACCGGCGCGAGCCGCTGCGCCAGCTTCTGCGCGATGGGAATGGAGCGCGCATTGGCGAGGCTGCAATAATCGAGGCCGGGGCAGGCGATGATGTCGCTCGCCAGATCGAGATTGGCTGGCGCCAGACCCGCAGCATCCAGTTCCTGCCACAGGGCGTAGAGATCCGCCTGCCGCACGTTCGGCAGGACCAGATTCTGCGCGTGGGTCACGCGAACCTCGTCCATTGAATAGCGCGCGGCGAGGTCGGCGATGAGGTCCATCTGCTCCGCCGAGGCGTCGCCCGGAATGCCCCCGACGGGCTTCAGGCTGATCGTGGCGGCCGCATATCCCGGCACCTTGTGCGGATGCAGATTGGCGTCCGCCCACAGTTTGAAGTCGGGGTCGCTGTCGTCGAACCCGTCCGGCAGCGGTTCATAGGCAGGCGGCGCAAAGAACGCCTGGATTCGCGTCAGTTCGGCGCGCGGCGGATCGAGGTCGAGGGGATGCATATGCGCGAACTCCGCCTCCACCTGACGGCGGAATTCCTCGATGCCGAGTTCGTGCACCAGGATCTTGATACGCGCCTTGTACTTGTTGTCGCGCCGGCCGTAGCGATTGTAGACGCGCAGGATCGCCTCGGAATAGCTGATGAGCGCGTCCGCTGGCACGAATTCACGCACACACGGACCGATCATCGGCGTTCGGCCCATGCCACCGCCGGCGAAGAACTTCGCGCCGAGTTCGTCGGCGTCGTTCCTGACCATCTCGATGCCGATATCATGCAAACGCATTGCAGCCCGGTCCTCGGCCGAGGCGATCACCGCGAACTTGAACTTGCGCGGCAGATACGAAAATTCCGGATGGAAGCTCGACCATTGGCGCAGCAATTCCGCATAGGGGCGCGGATCGCAGACCTCGTCCTTTGCGACGCCGGCGAACTGATCCGACGAAATGTTGCGGATGCAATTGCCGCTGGTCTGGATGGCGTGCATTTCAACCGTCGCCAGATCGGCAAGGATGTCCGGCGCGTCCTTTAGCTGAATCCAGTTATACTGGATGTTCTGGCGCGTCGTGAAATGACCGTAGCCCTTGTCGTACTTTCGCGCAATCTGCGCGAGCATGCGCATCTGCGCGGCCGAAAGCGTGCCGTAGGGGACGGCGACGCGCAGCATGTAGGCGTGCAGCTGCAGATAAAGGCCGTTCATCAGCCGCAGCGGCGTGAACTGATCCTCCGTCAGATCTCCGGAAAGGCGCCGTTCCACCTGATCGCGGAACTCGGCCACACGGGTCTCGACCATTTTCTGGTCGTATTCGTCATATTGATACATTCGGCTTAACCCTCTGCCTGCACGCCGAGATCAAGACGCACGCTCGGCCCGGCCGCGCGCATGCGTTCCTTGATATGCGAGGGGACGGGACCAGCGCCCTCGTCCGTCGCTTCCACCTCATAGGGACCGTTGACCGCGCGCGCAGCCTCCTCCCGGTGCATGATCTCGGCCGCGCCGCCCGGTTCTTCGCCGCTGCCCACAAAAACGGCATGGCCGACATGACGCGACCAGCCGTCTCCGGTCCACCACACGACGTCGCCTGTTTTCAGATCGTTTCCCGTCAGGATAATCAATTCACTCGCTCCATTTCGGCAATCTGCGATGCGCCGAGCTGCGCCACATCGCCAACGACAATCAGCGCAGGACTCTGGACGCCCTCACGCTCGACAAGACCGGGCAGGTCGGCAAGCAGGCTTCTGAGCACCCGCATGTCCGGCAAAGTCGCCCGCTCCAGAACGGCCACCGGCGTATCGGGCGCCAGACCGTCATGCATCAGCTTCTCGGCAATGGCGGCGGATGTCGCCACGCCCATGAAGATGACGAGCGTTCTGCCCTTGCCGGCGAGACCCGCCCAATTCTGTTCACTGAGCCCCTTGCATTGCCCCGCAACAAAGCTGACGACGGAGGCATGATCGCGGTGGGTCAGCGGCATCGCCGCCGCCGCCGCGCCGCCAAGCGCGGACGAGATCCCGGGCACCACCTCGACGGGAATACCCGCCGCCTGCGCCGCTGCAACTTCTTCGCCGCCGCGGCCGAAGATGAAGGGGTCGCCCCCCTTCAAACGCACGACGATGCGGCCCGCGCGCGCTTCTCGCACCAGGAGTTCGCCGATGGCTTCCTGCGGCAGGGTATGACGCGCCCGCCGCTTGGCGACACTGATCCGGCGCGCCTGCGGGTTCGCCAGGTCCAGAATTTCGCCGGAAACCAGCCCGTCATGGACCACGACCTCCGCACCCTCCAGTGCGCGGAGGGCGCGGAGGGTCAAGAGATCGGGATCGCCCGGACCGGCGCCGACGAGGATGATGCGACCTGTTTCACTCATGCGGCCTAGATGGGCCCGGCACGCCGGTCCGGCAAACAAGCCTTTCTTTTGCGATCCGTAGAGGGGGTTCAGCCGTTCGCTGTCCTTCGCTCAATCCTCATGGCCCGGATAAGGGTGACCCTTCAGGATCGTCGCAAGATGGGCGGCGTTGTCGGCCACCATCCCGGCCGTCTGATCGACCTTCTCGGGAGTCTCATCGAAGTCCTTGAAATCCTTCGACTGCATCGCCTCTCCCACCCAATAGCATGCCGACGCCGCCGGTATGGTCCAGCCGGTATCGTTCAGCGCCTGAAGCGCGCTTGCCGTGATGCTGTGCGCGCCATCCTCATTGCCGACGATCGCGAGCACCGCAACCTTCCCATAGCTCGGCATCCGGCCCTTATCGTCGGTGTCCGACAGAAACGCGTCCATGCGCTCCAAGGCGCGCTTTGCCACGGACGACATCTGTCCCAGCCAAATCGGCGTTCCAAAAATGAGGATGTCGGCTGCAAGAATCCTGCGAAGGATGGCAGGCCATGCGTCGCCCTCCCCCTCGTCGGAGGTGACGCCGGGTTTGATGTCATGGTCGGCAAGGCGGATGGTTTCCGTCAGTTCTACGTCATGGGCGGACAGCTTCTGCGCAAGAAGGTCGATCATCTTGTCGGTGGAGGACGCTTCCTCTCCCGACGATTTCAATGTGGCATTGAGGGCGATGGCGGTGAGTTTCGGCATTACGGAAAGGCTCCTTCATAAGTTCACCGCACCAACGACACGCGAAGCGATAGCGCTCCCCCCCTTTTTCAGGCCGCGAGCGGAAAGCGCAGCAGCCTGTCCCGCGTCGGCACCAATGCGGCGGCTGGTCCGCCCATCGCGCGCAGGATCGCCCTCGACTGCGCATCGAGGCCGCCCGTCAGCGCGCCGAAGGCGGGGAGGATGATCTTTCGCTCGCTGGCGACATAACAGCGGCGCGACACGCCCCTCCCGCGCAGGCGCACCCGCAGCTTCGGGTGGAAATGCCCGCTGAGTTCAGGACGCGTCTCACGCGGGTCCGCCTCGTGCCGCAGCAGCAGGCCGTCCACCTCCGCCTCCTCCACCACGGCGGCGCCGCAGGTCGCAGAGAAGCCGGGATCGTGATTGCCGGTGATCCACGTCCACTGCGTTCTGGCCGTCAGCGATTCGAGAAGGCTGCGCGCATCGGCGGGCAGCCTGTCGCAGCCCTCGCGGTCGTGGAAGGAATCGCCCAGGCACCAGATTTCACGGGCGCCGGCAGCGTCTATTACCCCTTCAAGATCCTCCAGGGTTTTCAGGCTGTCATAGGGCGGCAGCATCTGACCGGAACGGGCGAACCAGCTTGCCTTTTCCAGATGTAGGTCGGCGACGAGCAGCGCCCGGCGCGCCGGCCAGAACACCGCGCCGTCCGGCAGGGGAACCAGATCATGGCCACAGAACGAAAGGGGAACCATGCGGATCCTATGCCCTCAGCAGCCGCCGCGATCAATACGCGTTCCGCGGCACCCAGTCCGGACGAGCCCGTCAAGGGTCGGATCGCGCTCCAGCACAAAACTGACCTGACGCTTCGGAAAATCGATCTCGACGCGCTGAAAGGCGCGGAAGGTGCTCATGCCGAGAAGCAGCGCGGGCTGCGCGTCCAGATCGAGCTGGGCGAAGATCGGCGCATCGCTGAAGATGATCTTGCCGCCGATCATGCTGAGCCCGTCGAGCGTCAGCTTGCGGACGTTCAGGATATCGCCCTCTATGCTGTCGCCGACAACGCTGATGATGCCGACCCGCTCTTCCAGAACGCGGCGCTGGATGATGGCCTGCCGCAGCGCCTCATTGCCCAGCGAAACCTGCGCGCCGGTATCGACGACGACGCGCACCGCGACGCCGTTGATCCTGGCGTTTGTGAAGATCAGCCGCCCCTGCCGCTTTTCGGCGGTGATGACGATGGTGTTGCCATAGCTGCGCGCCGGCTTCTGATCCCGGGCCGAAGCGCGGACCGTCATCGTGTCCCGGCCGATGTCGAAGACGACGTGAGAATTCTGCAGGCTGTCGAGACCAAGCAGGCCGACGGCGCCGAGACGGCTTTGCGGGACGGAGGGCGCCTCCAGAAAATCCACGCCGTCCCCGGCGACGCTGAGCCTGTCGATACTGTAGAGCGGGACGCGGTGCAGGCCCGTGACGGCGTGGACGATGGCGTCGCCGGGGCTTTCCAGACCGAGCGATTCCGCCAGTTCGGTGGAGACCATGGTGCGCTCCGCCCCGGTGTCGATGACGAAGGGGAACGGGCCCTTTCCATTGACGGTGACGGGCACGGTCATGCGCTCATAGCGGTCCGCGCCGGTCGCGATCTCGTCGGCCGGACCGGGCGGCGGCAGCGGCTGAAGACTGGCGGCCGGCAGCACGGCAAGCATTATGGCAGCGAACGGAACCCTCTTCATCGTCGTCTCGCCCTTCCCAAGGCATGGCGAGAAAGTGTCTGCCCGAAGCGGCTTCACGTCAATCGCCGGCGTGACGAACGACCGCTGTCGTCAAAGAAAATCAGTTCAGGCGCATCGCCTCCTCCGCCAGCGATTCCGCCTCGATCAGCAGTTCGTCGTCCGCCGTTCCCATCGCCACCTTCTCCCGCCCGATCAGCACGAGGACGGGAACTGCGAGCGGGCTGATCCGGTCCAGCGCCCGATGCACCATGGTGCGCGGCGCGCGGTCCAGAAGGTCCGCGAGGCGGCCGATATCGGTCAGCCGCCCCTTCGCATCCTCCCAGGCGGCGGACAGCAGCATATGATCGGGTTCGTATTTCCTGAGGACGTCGTAGATGAGGTCGGTGGAGAAGGTGACCTGCCGCCCGGTCTTTCGCTTTCCCGGGACGTGCCGCTCGATCAGGCCGCCGATCACCGCAACCTCCCGAAAGGCGCGCTTCAGAAGGTGGCTGGTCTGGATCCATTCGACCAGCTCGTCCTCCAGAATGTCGGGCGAGAACAGCGGGCGCGGATCCTCCACCGGCTTCAGCGAATAGCAGGCGATGGCATAATCGTTCGACACGAAGCCGATGGGCGACAGGCCCATGGTTTCCATGCGCCGCGTGATGAGCATCCCCAGCGACTGGTGCGCGTTCCACCCCTCGAAACTATAGGCGACCATATAGTACCGCCCCTCTCTCGGGAATGTCTCGACCAGAAGCTGGTCCGGCTGCGGCAGGACCGAGCGTTCGTCCTGAATGCGCAGCCATTCGCGCACGTCGGGCGGGAAGCGCCGCCATTCCTCCCGCTCGTGCAGGAAGCGGCGCACGCGATTGGCGAGGTTGGTGGACAGCGGCATCCGCGCGCCGACATAGGTGGGAATGCGCGCGGGCTTCGCGGTCGCCTTCACGAACAGGTCGGCATCCTTGATGCCCTCCACCTCCAGCGACAGGCCCGAGAAGAAGAAGGTGTCGCCCGGCGTCAGGGTAGAGGCGAAATATTCCTCCACCGTGCCCAGCTTGCGGCCGTTGCGAAACCGCACGTCGAGGACGGGCGCATCGACGATGATGCCGGCGTTCAGCCGGTGCTGCTTCGCATAGCGCGGATGGCTGATGCGCCAGAGGCCGTCCTTCCCCTGCGTAATCCGCTTGTATTTGTCATAGGCGCGCAGCGCATAGCCGCCGGATTCGATGAAATGCAGCACCCGGTCGAAGGTTTCGCGCGGCAGCGTCGCATAGGGCGCGGCGGTGCGGATTTCGGCGTAGAGATCGTCCGCATCGAACGGCGCGGCGCAGGCCAGCGCCATGATATGCTGTGCCAAAACGTCGAGCGCGCCGGGACGCCACAGATCCTCGTCCAGCTCCCCCTCCTCGACGGCATCGAGGGCGGCGCGCGCTTCAAGATATTCGAAGCGGTTGCCGGGGACGATGACCGCCTCCGACGCCTCGTCAAGCCGGTGATTGGCGCGGCCGATGCGTTGCAGCAGGCGGGACGAGCCCTTCGGCGCGCCCATCTGGATAACCAGATCGACGTCGCCCCAGTCGACGCCAAGGTCGAGGCTGGCTGTGGCGACCAGGCCGCGCAGGTCGCCCCGCGCCATCGCCCCCTCCACCTTGCGCCGCGCCTCCCGGCTCAGGGAACCGTGATGGACGCCGATGGGAAGCGCGTTTTCGTTTTCCGACCACAAATCCTGAAAGATCAGCTCGGCCAGGCTGCGCGTGTTGCAGAAGACCAGCGTCAGCTTGTGCGCCTCGATTTCCTCCATCACCTGCCGCGCGGCATAGCGGCCGGAATGGCCGGACCAGGGCACGCGGTCCTCCGGCAGCAGGATGCGGATGTCGGGCCGCGCGCCGGGTTCGCCGCGCACCAGCGCCACCGCTTCGAAATCGCCGTCGGGCGACAACCAGCCGCGAAACCCGTCCGGGTCACGCACCGTCGCCGTCAGCGCCGCGCGGCGCAGACCGGGGGCAAGGCGTTGCAGCCGCGCCATGGCCAGGGCCAGAAGGTCGCCGCGCTTCGTGGGTGCGAAGGCGTGGATTTCATCGACGATGATCGTCTTCAGGGAGGCGAACATGGTCTCCGCCTCCGGGTAGCTGAGGAGCAGCGACAGGCTTTCCGGCGTCGTCAGCAGCATGTGCGGCGGCCGTGCACGCTGCCGCGCCTTGCGGTCCGACGGCGTATCGCCCGTGCGGGTTTCGACGCGGATGTCGAGGCCCATTTCCTGAATGGGCTCCATCAGGTTGCGCTGCACATCGACCGCCAGCGCCTTCAGCGGAGAGACGTAGAGGGTGTGAAGCCCCTCCTGCGGCGTCTCGATCAGGTCGGCGATGGAGGCGAGGAAGCCGGCCAGCGTCTTGCCCGCACCGGTCGAGGCAACGAGTAGCGCATCGCGCCCGCCGCGCGCCGCCGCGATCATTTCCGCCTGATGCCGCCGCAGCCGCCACCCGCGGCCTGCGAACCAGTCCGCGATGACGGGCGGCAGATCAGGCGCCGGCTGACCGGCGGCACGCGCCGTCAAAACGCCCCTCGCCGGCCCGAAGTTGACAATGTGGACACCCACTCACGCACGCGCGCATGAGAAATCATTGAAGAAATCCGGCACTGTTGCTGACATGACACAGGTCCGGCCGCAGCCGCGTCCAACCCCGAAATCATGCCGCCAAGATGTGCCCGATCCATGTCGGCGAAGATGGCGCTCACAATCCTATTTTGGAAGGGCAGCGGTTTGTAAGGCGGAAACACTTTTTCCACGATGGATGGATTGTTGACCGACTAACGCCATAATCGCTGTGTATGCTGACTTTTGTTCAACTGAATGCCGAACATGCCGACGCTGCAGCCGATCTTCACCGTACGTCGGTCGCGCTGGTCCCGGACTATGATACCTCCATTCATTCCGCCGCAGAGTATCGCGCGTTCTATCGCGACGACGTGCTGCAAAGAAATGCAGTTTGGGGAGCTTTCGACGGACCGGATTTAAGTGGATTCGTAGCGTTTTCGACAGGATGGGTAAATCACCTCTACGTCGGTCCTTCTTTGCATCGACAAGGTATCGGCTCGTCTTTGATTAAGATTGCGCAATCGAACCAATCCGAGCTTCGGCTATACACCTTCCAGTCGAATGTTGGCGCGCGAGCGTTTTACGAAAAGCACGGATTCATCATTGAAGAAATGACAGATGGTGAACGAAATGAAGAGAAGATGCCCGACATCACCTACATTTGGATGCGCGCTACACGATAATTAGCGTCCGCTCTTTGGAAGACGGGTTACAAGCATGAACGTCACCAAACAGCGTCCGAGCTCTCTCACCGATCAGGGCGGGACCAGACCCAGGGGATGAAGATGAGGGCGACCACGGTGCCGACATAGCGCCAGGGGGTGGGGAGGAAGATGAGGCCGAAGGCGGCGCCGCAGAGCATGCCGAGGCTTGCGCCCCATTTGCCCTTCTTCGTGATGGCGCGGCGGCGGCGCCAGGCGACGATATGTTCGCCGAAGACGGGGTGGGTGAGGAGGCGCGCCTCGAGCTTCGGATTGGAATTGGCGAAGCAGGCCGCCGCAACGATCAGGAAGATGACCGTCGGCATCACCGGCAGGATGGCGCCGATCACCGCCAGCCCGACATTGAACCAGCCCGCCGCGAGATAGAGGCGGCGGGCAATAGGGCTGCGCGTTTTCATGAGGGCGAGCGCCTCGGCCTCCGCCGCGGCATCCGTGGCGGCGTCTCCGGAAGCGTCCGCTGCTGCCCCGTCATCTGGCCGCGCTGCCGAGGCTTCCATGCCGGCTTGCCCTGCCCCGGCATCGGTGGAAGCATCCCTATCCGCATCGGTGGCGGCGGGCCGCGCACGGCTTGCGTCCGCCGGCGCGGGTCCGGCGCCGGCCGCACCGGTCCATAGGCCGCGCGCCGCCGCCAGGGGGCCGGTCTTCATGGGCGCCCCCTCCTCGTCCTCGCCATCCGCTTCGGTGCCGGGCCTGTCCTGTGAACCTTGGTGCTTTTCGTTCATTGTCCGCTCTAGCATGCCAACGCCCGGTTCCTGGATAAAGCCGCATCCCGGCGGCATTTACGTGCCGCCGGGCGATTTCTGGATCGATCCGTCCGATCCGCAGCCGCTTGCGCTGGTGACGCACGGCCACGCCGATCATGCCCGGTCCGGACACGACCATGTCATGGCCACGCCCGAGACGCTGGCTATCATGGAAACCCGTTACGGCGAATATGCGGAATCGACGCCCGTGCAACACGGCGAGGTGATGCGCGTGGGCGAGGTCGACGTCAGCTTCGTGCCGGCCGGGCATGTGCTGGGATCGGCGCAGATCGTCATGGATCACGCGGGCGAGCGCGTGGTGGTGTCCGGCGACTACAAACGCCGCGCCGACCCGACCTGCGCGCCGTTCCAGCCTGTCGCCTGCGATGTCTTCATCACGGAGGCGACGTTCGGCCTGCCGGTCTTCCGCCATCCGGACACGGCGGGAGAGGTGGAAAAGGCGCTGGAGGCGCTTGCCGCCAACCCCGACCGCTGCGTTCTGATCGGCGCCTATGCGCTGGGCAAGGCGCAGCGGGTGATCCGGCACCTGCGCGATCTCGGCCACCATGACCCGATCTATATTCACGGCGCGCTGGAACGGCTGTGCTCGCTTTATGGCGATCTCGGCGTCGATCTTGGCGACCTGATACTGGCGACGGGAAAGACGAAGGATGAACTGCGCGGGCGCATCGTGCTGTCGCCCCCCGGCGCGCTGAACGACCGCTGGTCGCGGCGCCTGCCCGATCCGATCACCGCCATGGCCTCGGGCTGGATGCGCATCCGCCAGCGCGCGCGGCAACGGAACGTGGAGCTGCCGCTGATCATCTCCGACCATGCCGATTGGGACGAGCTGACCGGCACCATCACGGAGGTCGGTCCGAAGGAAGTGTGGGTGACGCACGGGCGGGAGGACGCGCTCCTCCACTGGTGCATGACGCGGCAGATCAAGGCGCGCGCGCTGCACCTGGTGGGCCGAGAGGATGAAGACGACTGACCTAAGTTAAGGAGAAAAAAACGATTCGCAAGCGCAGCGGCCTTGGCGTAATGAAGATATCGGGGCGGCGTCTCGCGGGGTCGATAACAGAATGCGTCTTGGAGAACTGGACCTGCCCGACAGGTTCGCGCAGCGTGTGCCGCGCGCGGCCACGATGGTTCTGACGGCGCTGGTCTGCTGTGTCCTTGCCTATACGACGCGCTGGCTGGTGGACCGCGTCATGCCCGGCGCCGGGCCGTTTTCGCTGACCCTGCCCTTCGTACTGATCGCCAGCCTGTTCGCCCGGTGGCAAAGCGGGCTGCTGACGGAGATCCTGTGCGCCGTCTTCGTCTGGTACCATGTGCTGCCCTACCCCGACAGTTTCGCGTTCGAACTGCCGTCCGACGGCCCCCGCGTGGCGGCGAACGTGATCGCCGGCCTGATGATCGTCGCGCTGGCCGAGGTGTTTCGCGGTGCCGTCCGGCGGGCGGCGGCGGAGCGCGACGAGGCGCTGGCCCGGCGCGACCTCTACCTGCAGGAGCTCGACCACCGGGTGAAGAACAACTTCGCCATGGTCTCCTCTTTGCTCGACATGCAGCGGCGGCAGTTCCCGAAGGGCGATCCGGCGGCGGAGGCGCTGAGCACGGCGGCCCTGCGCATCGAGTCCATCGCGCGGGCGCACCGCTCCCTCTATCGCGGCAGCGACCTTCCGACGATGGTGGCGATGCGCCCCTATCTGCAGGAATTGTGCACCGCGCTGACGGACAGCCTGTCGCTGTCGCGCGGAATCGAGGTGGTCTGCGATGCGGAAGACATCCACCTGCCGCGCGACCGCGCCATCACCATCGGCCTGCTGGTCAACGAACTGGCGACGAACGCGGCAAAGCACGCCTTCCCGGACCTGGGCGAAGGGCGGATCGAAATCCGCATGCACGGCAATGCCGACGGCAATATCTGCCTGATCGTCGCCGATGACGGCTGCGGCATGGACGGCGCGGAGGCGCGGCCCGGCAGCCTGGGGCAGAAGCTGATCACGGC
Organism: Pacificimonas flava; assembly: GCF_000342165.1. Classification (GTDB taxonomy): domain Bacteria; phylum Pseudomonadota; class Alphaproteobacteria; order Sphingomonadales; family Sphingomonadaceae; genus Pacificimonas; species Pacificimonas flava. The sequence continues at coordinate 5,093 of NZ_AMRV01000010.1, read as the reverse complement.
CTTTGCCGCGCAGGCCGGGGGCACGCTGCGCCGCGACGAGACGGTGCCGGGCACGCGTTTCGTCCTGGAACTGTCCGCCGCCGACTGAATCCAGGAGGGACCCCGGCCGAATATGCCGCGTTCCCCCTGTCGATGAAGGCTTTCGCGGAACTCCTGGAACGGCTGGTCTACACCCGTTCCCGCAATGCCAAGCTGAAGCTGATCGCGGATTATCTGGTGGAGACGCCCGACCCCGATCGCGGCTGGGCGCTTGCGGCGCTGACGGGCGAGCTCGATTTCCGCAGCGTGAAGCCCGGGCTGATCAAGGCGCTGGTCGAGGAGCGCGTCGACCCCGTCCTCTTCAGGATGAGCCGCAACTTCGTTGGCGACATGGCGGAAACCGTCTCCCTGATCTGGGAGCCGCTGCCGGGCGCGGAGCCGGAAATGCGAGACGTTCGGCTGGCGGAGGTGGTGGAACGCCTGCAGGCCCTGTCGCGGACCGACGCGCCGGCGGTGATGACGGCCTATCTGGATCAGATGACACCGACGGAACGCTTCGCCCTCATCAAGCTGGCGACCGGCGCGCTGAGGATCGGTGTTTCGGCGCGGCTGGCGAAGACCGCATTCGCGCAGGCGTTTGACCTCGACACGGATGATGTCGAGGAGGTGTGGCACGGCATCGATGCGCCCTATCCGACGCTGTTCGCCTGGGGCGAGGGCCGCATATCGCAGCCGACCCATGAGGATATTCCCGTCTTTCGCCCCTTCATGCTGGCGCATCCGCTGGAGGACGGCCGCGTCGACCTGGCCGATTATGTCGCGGAATGGAAATGGGACGGCATTCGCGTGCAGCTGAACCATGTGAGGGGCGAGACGAAGCTGTTCAGCCGCACGGGCGACGACGTGACCGGCAGCTTTCCCGATGTGGCTGAGGCGTTCACCGAGCACGGGGTGATCGATGGCGAGCTGCTGGTCCAGGGCGACGTGCAGGGCGGCAAGGCGGCCAGCTTCAACGCGCTGCAACAAAGGCTGGGCCGCAAGACGGTTTCGAAAAAGATGCTGAAGGAAGCCCCGGCCTTCGTGCGCGTTTATGACATTTTGTTCGACGGGGCGGAGGATCTGCGCGCCCTGCCCTGGCACGAGCGGCGGCAGCGACTGGAAGCGTTCGTCGACCGCCTGCCCGCGGACCGTTTCGATCTGAGCGAGGTGGTGGATGCCGATCATTTCGACCATCTGGCGGAAATACGGGAGGGTACCCGCAGCGCCGCCATCGAGGGGCTGATGCTGAAGCGGCGCAATTCCCCCTATGTCGCGGGGCGCAAGACCGGCCTTTGGTATAAGTGGAAGCGGGATCCGCTGCTCGCCGACTGCGTCATGATGTATGCGCAGCGCGGATCGGGGCGGCGGTCCTCCTATTACAGCGATTATACGTTCGGCTGCTGGACCGAGGATGGCGAGTTGCTGCCGGTGGGCAAGGCCTATTCCGGCATCACCGACGAGGAGCTGCGCATGCTCGACAAGTTCGTGCGGCAGAACTCCGTCGCGCGCTTCGGGCCGGTCCGGGAGGTGGAGAAGACCATGGTGCTGGAAATCGCCTTCGACAGCATCCACGCGTCGAAACGGCACAAATCCGGCGTGGCCATGCGTTTCCCGCGCATCCACCGCATCCGCACCGACAAGCCGGCGGCGGAGGCGGACCGGATCGAGGCGCTGGAAAGGCTTATCAGCTGAGGGGCTTTCCGGCCGCTATGTCGGTGATGGGCGGTGGCGGTGGGCCCCTGCCTTCGCAGGGGCGACGGTGTATTTGGAGAGGTAAAGCTGCATCGTTAGGCGGCCGGGTCTCCCCATGTTGAGTTTTCAAAGCTCATCACACGTCTCGTCGCCCCTGCGGAGGCAGGGGCCATGGTCGCGTGTTTGGCGCTGCTCCGGGGCTTCGAGTACGAATGGGCCCCTGCCTTCGCAGGGGCGACGATGTATTTTGGTGAGGGGAGTAAGGCTGCGTCGCTGGAGGGCGGCCTCTCTGCATGATTGGTTGTTCCAACGCTCACCGCACGTCTCGTCGCCCCTGCGGAGGCAGGGGCCCATGGTTGCGTGTTTGGCGATCGTCGCAGGTTTTGACCGTGGATGGGCCCCTGCCTTCGCAGGGGCGACGGTCTTTAGGGTGGTGTTAAGGCCGCATTGTTCGCGGCGTCCTGCCCCCTCAGACGATGGTGGCGCCGCCGTCTATGACCATGGCGTGGCCGCTGGTGAAGGCGCCGGCGGGCGCGGCGAGGAAGACGGCGGCGCCGGCGATCTCGTCGGGTTCGCCGATGCGCTTCAGAGTCGAATGGGCCGTCGAACGCTTCAGCGTGTCGGGATTGTCCCACAGCGCCTTTGCAAAGTCGGTCTTGATGAGGCCGGGGCAGATGGCGTTGACGCGGATATTGTCGGGGCCGAGCTCGGCGGCGTAGTTGCGCACGAGCTGCAGGTCGGCCGCCTTCGACACATTATAAGCGCCGATGACGGTGGAGGCGCGCAGGCCGCCGATGGATGAGACGATGGTGATCGTGCCCGATTTGCGCTGCCGCATGGCCGGCGCGACAAGCTGCACCAGCCAGTGGTTCGACACGATGTTGTTCGCCAGAATCTTCTGGAACTGCTCATCAGCGATTTCCGCCAGCGGGCCGTAATAGGGATTCGAGGCGGCGTTGCAGACCAGATGGTCCACCTGCCCGAACGTCCGGGCGGCGAGGTCCACCATGTTCGACAGGTCGTCCTTGGACGAGATGTTGCAGGCCGTCGCGATAGCGGCGGCGCGGCCGACACGCTCGTTGATTTCGGCGGCAGCCTCCTCGCACGCCTCGACCTTGCGGCTGGAAACAACGACGTTCGCCCCATGCTCCGCCATGCGATGCGCGATGGCGCGGCCGATACCCCGGCTGGAGCCGGTGATGATGGCGGTCTGGCCGCTAAGGTCGAAAAGGGCGGGAATGGTCATGCTGATCTCTCCAAAATCGCGATGCTGTCATTCCCTTTTCACGGGTTCAGGCGTCCACATCCACCTCGGCAATTCGCGCGGTCGTCCCGCCCTTCCCGTCCGTATCGAAGCGGACCGTCACGTCGACCATCTCGCCGCAGGCGCTGAAGCGCCAGTTCTCGCTCCAGCCACCGGCAAAGCGCGCGCCGCCCACCGGGGCGGAAAGGTTGCGGTCGGTCGCGGCGATCTCCGTGCGGCGCATGACGACGCTTTCCACCGAGCAGTCCGGATCCGCGCGGCGCGCCGCCTCATAGGCCTCCGCCCCGGCAAGCGCGCTCGTCTCCTTCATCATACTGGGGGTCGAGATGACCTCTCCCCGGTTGACGACGACCATCATGTGGCGTCCGTCCGCCTCAGCGACGTAGAGGAAGCGAAGCACCGGCGTCTCCGGACAGCCGGTTTCGCCGTAGAAGGTCCAGCCGCCACGGTAGCGGCCGTCCATGATGCCCTGCGCGACCATGCGATCGGCCGTGGCGGGTTGCAGGCCATAGAGGCGCAGCGTTTCCGGCGGGGCGGCGCAGGGTTCGATGGTCTTCGACCAGCTGACGCGCTCGACCGCCTCCGCCTGCAGATCGGCGAGCGCGGGCGCAAATGCCTGCGCCTTCTCGGTTTGCTGGACGACCCAATCCTCTGCATCGCCGGGGATGGGCGCGGTCTCCTGAGCAGCGACAGGAAAGGCGATGATAGCGGCGATCAGGGCGGCGGAGCGCAGCGGTTTGCGCGAAGCGGGAAACATCATGCGGCGGCAGATAGCGCAGAAACGTCTTCGTGGGAAAGTCCGGCCTTCGGCGGATCGCCGCCAGGAACGGCCATCGCCGCTTGCGGGTGGGGGTTCGGAGCGCATAGCACGGACCGACCTTAGAGAGCGGAAAGGATCGTCCATGGCGCAGCGGTTCGACATCGGATTTCTTCTCTACCCGCAGCTGACGCAGCTCGACATGACGGGTCCGGCGCAGGTGCTTGGCCGCATGCCGGGTGCGCGTCTGCACTTCATCTGGAAGCGGCTGGAGCCGGTCAGCGACGATCTGGGCCTCGTGTTTCAGCCGACGGCGACCTTTGCCGACGCGCCAGCGCTGGACATGATCTGCGTGCCCGGCGGCTATGGCTGCGCGGCGATGATGCGGGATGAGGAGGTGCTGAGCTGGTTGCGGCAGGCGGCGGCGGACGCCCGGTTCGTCACCAGCGTCTGCACCGGCTCGCTGATACTGGCGGCGGCCGGGCTGCTGGAGGGGCGGCGGAGCGCCTGTCACTGGTCGTGGCGGGACAGGCTTGCCGCGTTCGGCGCCGAGCCGGTCGCGGAGCGCGTGGTCGAGGACGGGCGCTTCCTATCCGGCGGCGGTGTGACGGCGGGCATCGATTTCGCCTTCCGAATCGCTGAAAGGCTGCACGGCCGTGACGTTGCGGAGCGGATTCAGCTGGCGCTGGAATACGATCCGGCACCGCTTGGCGGCGGCACGCCGGAGACCGCGCGGCCGGAGATATTGGAAAGCACGCTTCAGGCCATGACGGCGAACGGCATGGAGGACCGGCTGGCTGAGGTCGACCGTATCGCCGAGGCGTACCGGGCGAGGCGCGAGCGGTCTGAGGAGCGGTAAGAAGGTTTACGCGCCGCGCGTTTCGCTGCGGGGTCGCGGAGACGCGGTGTGGCGGTGTGGCGAGGCGGACTCAACAAGGCAATGATCCGACGTTCGATTGGCCGACAGTTGAGAAACACCCCTCTCATCTTCGTCACCCCTGCGAAGGCAGGGGTCCATGCGGCGCAGCGGGTCGGAGCCGGAAGGGCCGCGCAGGCTGGTGGATTCCTGCCTTCGCAGGAATGACGAAAGGGGGCAGGTGGTTTTCAGACTGCTGAGCGGTCGGGGTGACCTGCCTCTGAACTCGACCCTTTTCTGAGCGGCGGTGTGGCGCTTCGGTGGAGGTTCTTTGCGCAGACCTCCACCGTCATCGTCACCCCTGCGGAGGCAGGGGTCCATGGCGGCTGGTGCGCGGAGCCGGAAGGCCGCGCAGGCTGGTGGATTCCTGCCTTCGCAGGAATGACGAAAGGAGGCAGGTGGATTTCAGACGGTGGGGCGGTCGTGTGACCTGCCCCTGAACTCGA
>NZ_AMRV01000009.1 GCF_000342165.1 Pacificimonas flava | reverse complement strand
GGATCCCGGCCTTCGCCGGGATGACGGTTGAGGGGTTGGCGAAGGGGTGCGGTCCGTGAACCCGGTGCCGTTCCCCTCGCGCGAAATATAAACCGCCGGGATGACGGTTGGGGAAGGGCGAAGGGGGGGCGGTCCGTGCGCCGCTTCCCCGCTTGCCGATTCCCGTAGTTGCCTGGCCGCCCGGTGCCGTTCCCTCCGCCAAGCCCAAATCGTCGCCCCGGCCTAGGCCGGGGTCCACCTCCCGAGGGTGCAGGCAAGGCAACGGTGCCGACCGGAATGGCGTGGGTCCCGGCCTTCGCCGAGATGACGGTTGAGGGTGCGGGGCGGCCCGGCGCAACCGCCGCTTGCCGCCGCGCCGCGCGCTCTGCTAGTGCCGCGGGCGATTTCGAAAAGTGGAGTGTGCATGTCGATCGGCCCCGAAACCGTCCGCAAGATCGCGCATCTTGCCCGTATCCAGATGCCGGAGGAGCGCGTGGAGCCGATGGCCAAGGAGTTGTCGAACATCCTCGACTGGGTCGAACAGCTTGGCGAGGTGAACACGGACGGCGTGGAGCCGCTGTCGACCGTCATTCCGAACGCGCTGCGCTGGCGCGAGGATGCGGTGACGGACGGCGGCGTGCAGGACAAGGTGCTGTCGAACGCGCCGAAGGCGATGCACGGCTTCTTCGCCGTTCCCAAGGTCATCGAATAGGCGGCTGCCGCCCGCCACCCGCCCCGAACGGATTTGCCCCGCCGCCGAGCCCGCGGGATGTAAGAAGGAATATTGCCGACGTGACCAAGCTGACCGACCTGACGCTTTCCGCCATGCGCGACGGGCTGCGCGCCAAGGCGTTTTCGGCCAAGGATTTGGCAGAGGCGCACAATGACGCGGTTGCCGGCGCGCGGGCGCTGAACGCGTTCACGGTGGAAACGCCGGAAGTGGCGCTGCAGGCGGCGGAGGCGGCGGACGCGGCACTGGCAAGGGGCGAGGCGAAGCCGCTGGCCGGCATTCCGCTGGGCATCAAGGACCTGTTCTGCACGGAGGGGGTGGAATCCACAGCCGGTTCGAACATTTTGAAGGGCTTCACGCCGCCCTATGAAAGCACCGTCAGCGCAAAGCTGAAGGCGGACGGCGCCGGCATGCTGGGCAAGCTGAACATGGACGAGTTCGCCATGGGCTCCTCCAACGAAACGAGCGCCTGGGGCAAGGTGACGAACCCGTGGCGCGGCAAGGGCAACGAGGCACTGGTGCCGGGCGGATCGTCGGGCGGCAGCTCCGCCGCCGTGGCCGCGCGCCTGTGCGCGGGCGCGACCGGAACGGACACGGGCGGTTCGATCCGTCAACCCGCCGCTTTCACCGGCATCACCGGAATCAAGCCGACCTATGGCCGCTGCAGCCGCTGGGGCGTCGTCGCCTTCGCCAGCTCGCTCGATCAGGCGGGCCCAATGGCGCGCGACGTGCGCGACTGCGCCATCCTTCTGAAATCCATGTGCGGTTTCGATCCCAAGGATTCGACAAGTTTGGATCTGCCCGTACCCGATTTCGAGGCGGCGCTGACCGGCGACCTGAAGGGCAAGACGGTCGGCATTCCGAAGGAATATACGATCGACGGCATCCCGGCCGAAATCGATGCGCTGTGGCAGCGCGGTGCGGACATGCTGCGCGATGCCGGCGCCGAGCTTGTGGAGGTGTCGCTGCCGCACACAAAATATGCGCTGCCCACCTATTACATCATCGCCCCGGCAGAGGCGTCGTCGAATCTCGCCCGCTATGACGGCGTGCGTTACGGCCTGCGCGAGGCGCCCGAGGGCGGCAATCTGATCGACATGTACGAGGCGACGCGCTCCGCCGGTTTTGGCGACGAGGTGAAACGCCGCATCATGATCGGCACCTACGTCCTCTCCGCCGGCTATTACGACGCCTATTACTTGAAGGCGCAGAAGGTTCGCACGTTGATCCAGCGCGATTTCGACGAGGCCTGGAAACGCTGCGACCTCCTGCTGGCGCCGACGGCGCCGAGCGCCGCCTTTGCCATGGGTGACAAGGTCGACGATCCCATCGCCATGTACCTGAACGACGTCTTCTGCGTGCCGGCGAGCCTTGCGGGCCTTCCCGCCATGAGCGTACCGGCCGGCCTCAGCGACGATGGCCTGCCGCTCGGCCTGCAACTGATCGGCAAGGCGCTGGACGAGGAAGGCGTGCTGAACGCCGGCTACGCCTTGGAACGGGCGGCGGGCTTTGCCGGCGTGCCGGACAAATGGTGGTAGGCCTCAGTCCTCTTCCGCGGCGTAGGTGACATCCTCCTCCAACGCACGCTCCATCCATAGCGAGCGCACGGCGATATAGGCGACGACGGTCAGCGGGCCGGCGAGGAGCACGCCGACCACGCCGAACATCGCGCCAAAGATGAAAAGGGTGAACAGCGTTACGGCGGGGGGCAGGTCGACGGCCTGTTTGAGGAACAGCGGCGTCAGCAGATTGCCCTCAATCTGTTGGATCCCGAGATACAGGCCGGCGGTCAGGAAGAAGGTCGAGTGCCCGACCGTCAGCGCCAGTAACAGGGCCGGAACCGCCGCGAGGATGGGGCCTGCGAACGGAACGAACTCCAGAATTCCGGCGATGAGACCGAGCGCGAGGGCGGAAGGGACACCGATAACGGTAAGACCCGCATAGGTGATGACGCCGATGACGAGCATGGCGGATAGCCGCGCAAACAGCCAACGCTTCATGGCGATACCGGTGTGATCGAAAAAATCCCGCACGGCCGGGCGCGCGCCGCGTGGTAGCAGCCGTAGCGCGCCGCGCCGATAGAGATCTGGATTCGCGGCAAGATAAACGCCGCCGACAATGGCGAGAACGAGGGCGGACAGGACCCCCGTCGAAATCGCAAAGACCTGCTCCGCCCATCCCGCCAGGGTGGTTCCCGACGGCATGAGCTGATCCTGCAGCGCCTGTGCCCGGTCAGCGCCGATCCAGTCGCGCAGCGCCTCAAGAGCGCCGGGCAGGATGTCGCCCAGACTGCTTAGCTGGCGGCTGACCTCTCGCCCGAAGATGGCGGCCGAGAAGCTGGCAAAGGCGAGGATGAGGATGCCCGCGAGCGCCAGCGCCGCGCCCTCCGGTATCGGCAGGAACCGGCGGATCGCCCCCGCCGCCGCGTGCAGGATGACCGCGATCAGGACGGCCGCGAAGAGGAGAAGGAGGACGTCGTGCAGGCGCCAGAGCAGCCAGGCGAGTCCGAACAGCGCGATGGCGGCGACGATGCGGATGGCAAATCGCGGCAGGTCCGCCGTGACGCCGTTATGAACAGGCTTGCGGCCGGGCCGCTCGTCCCCGTGCTCCGCCGCGCGTCCGTCCGTCATGGGCACTCCCTTTTCCGCGCGCCGTAGGAAGCGCGCCGTCTTTTTATGATGGCGCGGCTTGTTCGCCGCCCGCTTCGCTTTGTATGGGAGGCAACAGACATGCAGCCAATTGGCTCCCCAGGATGAAAAGAGTTTGCGGACGATGAGCGATTACCGAATCCATGGCGAAACCGGCGAGTGGGAAGTCGTCATCGGTCTTGAGGTTCACGCCCAGGTGACGACAAAGGCGAAGCTGTTCTCCGGCGCCGCGACGGCTTTCGGTGCAGAACCGAACACGCAGGTCAGCCTGGTCGATGCGGCCATGCCGGGCATGTTGCCGGTCATTAACGGAGAGGCGGTGCGTCAGGCGGTGCGCACGGGTGTCGCGCTGAACTGCGAAATCAACAAATGGTCACGCTTCGACCGCAAGAATTATTTTTATGCCGATCTGCCGCAAGGCTACCAGATCAGCCAGTTCGCGCACCCCATTGTCGGCGAGGGCGTCATCACCGTGGAGCCTGAGGAGGGCGCCACCAAGGATATCGGCGTCGAGCGCATCCATCTGGAGCAGGATGCGGGCAAGTCGATGCACGACCAGCATAAGGATTACAGCTTCGTCGACCTGAACCGGTCGGGCGTCGCGCTGATGGAAATCGTGTCAAAGCCTGACATGCGTTCCCCGGCGGAAGCGGGGGCCTATGTGCGGAAACTGCGCTCCATCCTGCGCTATGTCGGGTCTTGCGACGGCAACATGGATCAGGGGTCGATGCGGGCCGACGTCAACGTCTCGGTTCGCCGACCCGGCGAGGGGCTGGGCACGCGCACCGAGTGCAAGAATGTGAACTCCGTCCGCTTCGTGGAGGCGGCCATCGCATATGAGGCGCAGCGGCAGGTGGAGGTGCTGGAGGCAGGCGGCACCGTCGATCAGGAGACCCGCCTGTTCGATCCCGCGCGCATGGAAACGCGGCCGCTGCGGTCGAAGGAGGAGGCGCATGATTATCGCTACTTCCCCGATCCCGACCTGTTGCCGCTGGAATTCGATGACGCCTTTATCGAGGCGTGCCGCAAGGACCTGCCCGAACTGCCGGATACGAAGCGCATCCGCTATATCGAGCAGCTTGGCATCAGCCCCTATAATGCCGGCGTGCTGACGGCGGATCAGGAAACCGCGGCCTATTTCGAGCTGCTGCTGAACGAGACGGCGCTGAAACAGGAGAAGGAGGCCGCCGACATCGGGAAGGCCGCCGCGAACTGGATCATTGGCGACCTGTTCGGCGCCCTGAACGCCGCCGGGCGAAGCATTACCGACAGCCCCATTTCCGCGGCTCAGGGCGCGGAACTGCTGGCGCTGATCGGTGATGGCACGCTGTCGGGGCGGCTTGCGAAGGACGTCTTTGCCATCATGGTGGAAACGGGCGACGATCCGGCGAAGATCGTCGAGGAACGCGGCATGAAGCAGGTGTCGGACACCGGCGCTATCGAGGCGGAGATCGCCAAGGTGCTGGAGGCCAATGCCGACAAGGTCGCCGAGTATCGCGGCGGCAAGGACAAGCTGTTCGGCTTTTTCGTCGGTCAGACCATGAAGGCGACGAAGGGCCAGGCCAATCCGGCCGTGGTCAACGATCTGCTGAAAAAGGCTTTGGCCTAGCCCGAAAGGAGCGCGAATATCGAGGGAAGGGCTGCAATGATCCTGCGGTCGCCGGACGCCGACAGGCCGCCGGCCCGCTCGAGCCTGTCTAGCGGTATATCATTGTAGACGAAGGCGACGATTGCGTCAGGCGTTCCCGCCAGCGCGGCATCGGCGGACGGCTCGGTGCCCCGGTCGATTTCCAGCGTGCCATTCTCGATAAGCATACGAAATGGCTCGCCATCCAAGACGAGCTGGATGCGGGCCGCCATCTCTGCCGCCGCCTCGGCCGAGAACATCGTCCGCAGCGACAGGATCAGCGACGTGACGGCCATCGGCGCATCGGGATCGCGAAACGGCGACTTCACTGCCCAATTGCCAAGCGCCTGCAGCACGCCCTCGAGCTCCAACCCCCATTCGGTCAGCCGATACACTTGTGCCGATACGGGCGGACCCATGGTTTCTCGCACGAGCACGCCGACCTCTTCCAGATCCTTCAGGCGCTGCGACAGGACCGGCGCACTGATGCCCGGCATAGCCCGCTTCAAATCGGCAAAGCGCTTCGGCCCCAACATCAACTCTCTCGCCACGGGCAGCGCCCAGCGTTCCCCCACCAGATCCATGGCATGAGCGGCGGCGCAGGCGTCGTCGTAACGCCGTTTTTTTTTAAGTTCAGACGTTTGAGCCTCCGTGCTTAAAAGTTCTAACGAATAGGTTGTAAAATAGAACCTAGGCCGCTTATCATCAACCCCGAGGCGAGTGACGAGTCGAATCATCACGCGGGAGGAGGTGGAGCTATGGCAAAGGCACCCGGATCGTTCATCTGGTACGAGCTGATGACGACCGACATGGACGCGGCCGAGGCCTTTTATGCGCAGGTGGTCGGGTGGACGGCTTCGGACTCCGGGCAGAGCCAGATGCGCTACACGCTGATGTCCGCTGATAGCGGCCCCGCTGCCGGCATCTTCACAATCCCGGAAAGCGCCAAGGGTGCCGGGCCGGTCTGGTTGGGACAGATCTGGGTTGAGGATTTGAGCGAGGCTCTAACCTCCGCCAAGGGCGCCGGCGCTGCCGTGCATGTCGAACCCGAAGCCATTCCGGGGGTCGGGCGCATGGCGATGATCGCCGATCCGCAGGGTGTCGTCCTTGGACTGTTCCAACCGGAGGGACTGCCGGGAGAAGCTCCGCACCAGATGACGCCCGGCCAGATCGGCTGGCACGAATTGATGACGACCGACCGGGGCGCGGCTTGGTCGTTCTACACGGGCGAGTTCGGCTGGGCCGAGGTGGACCGCATGGATATGGGGGAAATGGGCATCTACCAGATGTTCGGCTGGACCGCCGCGGCGCCGGGCGAGGACATGGCAGCCGGCGCGATGATGACGGCCGGTTCCGATTGGTCGGGGCCGCCGGTCTGGCAGTTCTATTTCACGGTTCCCGATATCGACGCCGCCAAGGCCTCCGTCGAGGCAAATGGCGGCACGGTCACGAGCGGGCCGATGGAGGTCCCCGGTGGCGCATGGATCCTGAACGGCATCGATCCGCAGGGAGCCGCCTTTGCCCTGGTGGCCGGCCCCAAGGGAGATGCATCATGACCATTTCCGAACCCATCACCTTCTTGTGGTTCGACGGACAGGCCGAGGAGGCCGCGACGCTTTATACATCGCTGGTCCCGAATTCCGCCCTCGGCGACCGGCTTCACGCACCCGCCGATACGCCGGGACCGAAGGCCGGCAGCCTGATCACCGTAGACTTCACGCTGAACGGCCGGCCCTTCATTGCCATGAACGGCGGACCGGCAGAGGGGCATGCCGAATTCAACGACAGCGTGTCCATCATGCTGACCTGCGACACGCAGGAAGAAATCGATCGGCTTTGGGACGGGCTGATCGAGGGCGGCGGCGAACCGGTCGCCTGCGGCTGGCTGAAGGACCGTTTCGGCCTGCGCTGGCAGATCACGCCGAAGCGCCTTCTGGAACTCAACTCAAGTTCTGACAAGGACGTGGCAAAGCGTAGCTTCGAGGCCATGATGACCATGGTAAAGATCGAGATTGCAGCGCTGGAACGGGCCGCGCGAGGAGAATAGTCATGGGCACCTCGCCGCATGAGCTCAGGGTCACGCGTTACATCGACGCCTCACCGCAGCGCGTGTTCGACATCTGGGTCGGCCGCCTTGCCGACTGGTGGGCGCCGCGTCCGTGGACGACCCACGTCGAGGAGATGGACCTGCGCGCCGGTGGCCGTTTCGCAAGTACGATGCGCGGGCCGGAGGGCGAAGCGGAGACGGGCGAAAGCGTCTTTCTGGAGGTGGAGCCCGGACGGCGCATCGTTTTCACCACGACCCTTTCCGCCGGATGGATCCCGCAATCCGGGTTCATGATGGTCGCGGATTTCCGGTTCGAGCCGGAGGGGACCGGAACGCGCTACACCGCTGCTGCCCGCCACTGGGACGCGGCTGCGTTGACGCAGCATCGGGAGATGGGGTTCGAGCCCGGCTGGACCGCAGTCGCTGAGCAACTTGCGGCTCTTGCGGAGGGGCGCTGAAATGTGGCCCCATGCCGATTTCAATGAGGAGGAAGGAGAGGCTTAACCATGACCTATGTTCAAGGCTTCGTGTTGCCCGTGCCGGAAACGAAGAAGGCGGCGTACCGTGAGATGGCGGAATCCTTCTGGTCGTACCTGAAGAAGCATGGGGCGATCGAGACCATGGAAGCGTGGGGTGTCGACCTTCCCAAGGGTGAGACCACAGACTTCCACCGTGCCGTGAAGGCCGAAGAGGGCGAAACCGTCGTGTTCTCCTGGATCATATGGCCCGACCGCGAAACCTGCGACAAGGCGGCCGCCGCCATGCAGTCCGACCCGGACATGCAGATGCCGGGCGACATGCCCTTCGACGGCAAGCGCATGTTCTGGGGCGGCTTCGAGCCGATCTGGCAGACCAGCCGCTGACCGGTTCAGGCTCATCACACCAGATCGCCCGGGCGTCTTGCAAAGATAAGACGCCCGGGCCATCTTCCGTGTCATGGAAAAGACGTTTCAGCAGGACGTGCCGCACAAACTCGGGAAGGCAGAGGCGAAGCGGCGCATGGAGGACGGTCTGCCGAAACTCCTGTCCATGCTGCCGGGCGGGCGCGCGGATCACCGCTGGGAAGGCGACGCGATGCTGATGGATTATGCTGCCCTCGGCCAGAGCGCGTCGGCGCGCATGGAGGTTCTGGAGGACCGCGTTCTCGTGACCATCACGCTCGGCGGCATGCTGGCGGCGATGGGGGACAAGATTGCCGGCATGCTGGGACGCGGTACGCGCGACATGCTGGAGGACAAGCGCCGGCCGCGCTGATCCTGTCGCGGCCGGTCAAGGCCGTGGGTCATCATATTGCAATCACCGAAAGATTTCTGGACTGTCTCGCCAAAGGGCGCGGGCGGCATTAAGCATTTGCCTTAACCTTTTGGAGGGGTGGTAGAAGCGTTACGTCCGTAGACGTGCGGAGCCGCACTTTGAAGGACGGCTGGGAGAGGGATGCGAATGGCGACAGAGGTACCGGTGCGGGCGGATCAATTGCCCGACCCGACCGAATGGCCCAGTCTGCCGGGTGTGACTCGCGGAATGTGGGCGGTGGTGGCCGCCGTCATCGTTCTGGCGATCGGTTCGGCAGCGTTGGTGGGCTACGCGCTTGGTGTCTGGCAGTTCGCGGCGTTGTTCCTGGCGGTCGTGCTGGCGGCCACCACCATCGCCTACGCAGCCGCATTCGGCCGCGCCAAGCGGGGCGGCGGCCGCATTGACTGGGCGCTGGTTCGCGCTGCGCTCGAATCACAGCAGGTGGCGCTCGCGATCACCGATGCCGACGGCCGGCTCGTCTCCGCAAACGCCGCCTATGGCCTGCGTGCGGCTGGCTTTCCGACGCCTCTCGATCTCGTGCCGCCCGGAATTCCGGGCCATGACGAGCTCCGCGCCGCGGCAGCCGCCGCACGCCGCGACGGCACCGGGTTCGCAGACCTGGAGCTGACGGGGGAGGACGGGCTGGCGCGACGTCTGCGCATGACGGTGAGGCCAGCCGAGCAGGGCCGCGACTATCTGCTCTGGACGTTGCGGCGGGAACGCGTCGACAAGGCCGTCGACGATGTCCGCGAAATGCTGCAGGGCCTGCTCGGCACCTGGCTCGGCCGGGCCGGCTTTGCCTGCGTCATGGCCGACGATGCCGGCCGGGTGCTGGCGGGCAATGCTGCATTTCGGGAAATGATCGGGCGGCAACCGCCCGGCGTCGGCGGCAATCTTGGCGGTATGATCCGCATGGAAAGCGGCGGAAGCGCCTTCGTCGAGGCGGACACGGGGACGATGGAGCCGCGCGTCGTGCCGGTCGCCCTGTCGCGCCTGCCGCTGTCCGAGGATGCCGACGCGGAATCGGCGGAGGCCTATCTGTTCCTGCTGCGCGAACGGGAACCGCAGCATGTGACCGAGGAGCATCCGCCCGCCGATCTGCCGCAGCTTATGGGCGTGCTTCCCATCGGCCTCGCCATGGCCGACCGGGACGGCCAGCTCGTCTTCATGAACGAGGCGTTTCGCGCGGCGGCGGGGATCAGCGAGGATCATGAGGGGCTTCTTTATCCTTCGGACCTGGTCAGCGACGATGACAAGACGCCGGTTTCCAACCTCGTGCGGCGTGCGCTGGCGGCGGAGGGCGTGCGCGATCTGCGCGTGCGGCTGAAGCATCGGCCGGACGATCCCGTCATGCTGACCATCGGCCGTGCGCCCTGGAGCGGCGGTCCTGCCGTCGTCCTGTCGCTGAAGGACAACCGCGAGCAGGTGAAGCTGGAACGGCAGATTACGCAGGCGACGAAGATGCAGGCGGTCGGCCAGCTCGCCGGCGGCGTCGCGCATGACTTCAACAATATCCTGACGGCGATCATCGGTTATTGCGACCTGATGATGATGCGCCACGCACCGGGCGATCCGGACTTCGACGACATCAACCAGGTGCGCCAGAACGCCAATCGCGCGGCCAATCTGGTGCGGCAGCTGCTCGCCTTTTCGCGCCAGCAGACGCTCCGCCCGCAGCTTCTGCAGGTGTCGGACATCGTCGGCGAACTATCGCATCTCTTGAAGCGGCTGCTGGGTGAGCGGGTGTCGCTGAAGGTGGAGCATGGCCGCGGCCTCGATCCCGTGCGGGCGGACCCCGGCCAGATGGAGCAGGTCATCATCAACCTGGCCGTCAACGCGCGCGACGCCATGCCGGCGGGCGGAGAGCTCACCATCCGCACCTTCGCGGTGGGGCCGCTCGAAACGAAGCGGCTGCGGCGGGAGGGAATGCCCCCCGGCGATTACGTCGCCATCGCCGTCGAGGATACGGGTACGGGCATTCCCGCGGACGTGCAGACCAAGATATTCGAACCCTTCTTCACGACGAAGGAGGTTGGCCGCGGCACCGGCCTGGGCCTCTCCACCGTCTATGGAATCGTCAAGCAGACGGGCGGCTTCATCTTTGCCGATTCGGTGGAAGGGGAAGGCACGACCTTCACCATCTACCTGCCGGCGCAGGAAGCGCCGGTGGAGGTGCCCGCGCAGCGCCGCGCGCGGGCGGTCGAGGATATCGCCTTCGGAAGCGGCACGATCCTGATCGCCGAAGACGAGGCGATGGTGCGGGCGGTCGCACAGCGGGCGCTCACCCGCAAGGGCTATGATGTGATTACCGCCGAGAATGGGGAAGAGGCGCTGGAGAAGCTCGCGGCGATGGACGTGCCCCCGGACCTTCTCGTCACGGACGTCGTCATGCCCGTCATGGATGGGCCGACGCTCGTCGCCAAGGCGCGGGAGACATATCCGGGCCTGAAGATCATCTTCATGTCCGGATATGCCGAGGAGCAACTGCGCAGTTCCGTCGAAATCGACGATGCCGGTTTTCTCGCCAAACCCTTCAGCGTCGCCGAAGTGGCGGAAACGGTTCGGGAAGCCCTGAAATCCTGAACCCGTCACATGCAAGGTGGCTCGGAACAGAATAGGAACTTTCCGCTTGCGACAGGAGAACAAACGGGGTACGTGCTGTGCATGTTGAATGGCCCCCGGGGGCCGGTTAGGGAGGCTCGGACATGTCGGCAGCGCTGAAGGTGGTAGAGAGCGGTATGGACAAGCAGAAGGCGCTGGATGCGGCGCTCGCACAGATAGACCGGGCATTCGGCAAGGGCTCGGCCATGAAGCTGGGTCAGCAGGAAAAGCAGGAGATCGAGGCGATTTCCACAGGCTCGATCGGTCTCGATCTGGCGCTGGGCGTCGGCGGGTTTCCGCGTGGCCGTATCATCGAGATCTACGGCCCGGAAAGCTCCGGCAAGACGACGCTGGCGCTGCATGCCATCGCAGAGGCGCAAAAGACCGGCGGCACTGCCGCCTTCGTTGACGCCGAGCATGCGCTCGACCCGATTTATGCCAAGAAACTGGGCGTCGATATCGACGAGCTGATCGTGTCGCAGCCCGATACGGGAGAGCAGGCGCTCGAGATCACCGACACGCTGGTGCGGTCCAACGCCGTCGATGTTCTTGTCGTGGATTCCGTCGCGGCGCTGACGCCGCGCGCGGAGATCGAGGGCGAGATGGGCGACAGCCATGTCGGCCTGCAGGCCCGCCTGATGAGCCAGGCGCTGCGCAAGCTGACCGGTTCCATCAACCGGTCGCGTACAACCGTGATTTTCATCAACCAGGTGCGCATGAAGATCGGCGTCATGTACGGCAATCCGGAAACGACCACGGGCGGCAATGCGCTGAAATTCTATGCCTCCTGCCGCCTCGATATTCGCCGCACGGGGCAGATCAAGGACCGGGACGAGATCGTCGGCAACACGACGCGCGTGAAGGTGGTGAAGAACAAGGTCGCGCCGCCGTTCCGGCAAGTCGAATTCGACATCATGTACGGTGAGGGCATTTCGAAAACCGGCGAGATCCTCGATCTGGGTGTGAAGGCTGGCATTGTCGAGAAAGCGGGCGCCTGGTTCAGTTACGATTCCACGCGCATCGGTCAGGGCCGCGAGAACGCCAAAACATTCCTGAACGAGAATCCGGAGATGCTGGACCGCATCGAAAAGGCCATTCGCGGAAAGTCCAACGAAGTGGACGAGGCATTGCTGGAGGGGAAGGAGTAAACCTTTTCCCGGTTCGAGATGCCCTTGGGGCGGCGCTCATAAATCTGCAATATGGGCGCCTCCGAACTTTCATATTTCGTTAAGACCTCGCTTACGCTGATCCTCCTAATCCGCTGCCGAACGCCACTCCATCGGAGTGGCGAGCAGCTTTTGGGAGTAGAACCACGTGAAGAGTCTATCCGCTCTTGGTATCGGTATGCTGATGGTCGCGCCGGCCGTTCTGGCATGGGCCGGCCCCGTAAAGGCAGCCTGGCGAGAGCGCGCCGTATCGCATATCGTCAGTCACCAGGTCATGCCACGTTCGGCGGAACTGCGCGGCGTCTCGTGCCGGACCAATCTGACGATCACCGTCGACGGCAACGGCCTTGTCACGCGCTACGATGTGGCGCCGCGCTGTTCGAGCGACATTCTTGCACGGGCGACCGACGATCTGATGCTGACGCTGCCGCAGTTCCCGCCGCCGCCGCAGCGGAAGGGCGGCACCGCCGTGCTGCCGATCAGCTGGCCGCCCACGGGCTGACCGTTGTCGACTGAAGAACAATGGCGACGGATCTGCCGACGCCGGCGACTTGGCGGGGCGGGGGGCGCCTGATAGGCCGCAACCGGCATGTCAGACACCCTTCAAGACTCGCGCACCCTGTCGGGAGAGGATGCGCCGAAGCGCCTCTCCAAGCTTCGGCTGATCTGGGATTTCGCGCGCCGGTATCCCGGTCATCTCGCCGCGGCACTTCTTGCCCTCATCGTTTCGGCGACGGCAACGCTCGCCATTCCGCAAGGGCTGAAGCTGATCGTCGACCGTGGCTTCGGCAATGACGACCCGTCCGCCATCGCCCCCTATTTCGCGGCGCTTCTGGGCGTCGTCGTCGTCCTTGCCGCTGCGACCGCCATCCGCTTCTACTTCGTTTCGTGGCTTGGCGAACGGGTCGTTGCCGACCTTCGGCGGACGGTGCACGCTCATCTTCTCAGCCTCGATCCGGGCTTCTTCGAGGAAAATCGCCCCTCCGAGATCGCCTCGCGCCTGACGGCGGATACTTCCGTCATCGAGCAGGTCGTCGGAACGAGCTTCTCCGTGACGCTGCGCAACCTGTTCATGGGTACGGGCGGCATTCTCTACCTTCTCTACCTCAGCCCAAAGCTGACAGGTATGATGATGCTGGTCATCCCGCTGACGATTGCACCAATTGTCTTCTTCGGGCGCAAGGTTCGAACGCTCAGCCGTACGAGCCTCGACCGCATCGCGGATGTCGGCGCGCTGGTATCGGAAACGTTGGGCGCGATCCGCATTGTGCAGGCGTTCACGCAGGAAGCGCGCGAAAGCCGGCGCTTCGGCGCCGCCGTCGATGAGGCCTTCACGGCGGCAAAGCGGCGGATCGCCATTCGCGCGGTCATGACCTCTCTCGTCATTCTGCTGATCTTCGGCGCCATCACGCTGGTCCTGTGGGAGGGGGCGGTCGACGTCATCACCGGCGGCATCACCGGCGGCACGATCACGGCCTTCATCTTCGCGAGCGCGCTCGTGGCGGGGGCGTTCGGCGCGCTGACCGAGACCTATAGCGACATTATGCGCGGGGCGGGCGCGGCCGGGCGCATGGCGGAACTGTTGGAACAGGTGCCCGCGATCCGGCCGCCGGACCAGCCGCACTCTCTACCCAGTCCGGCCGCCGGCGCCCTGCGCTTCGAGGATGTGGAGTTTCGCTATCCCACCAAGCCGGATAGCGCCGCCGTGCATGGACTGACGCTGGACGTGCGGCCGGGCGAGACGGTCGCAATCGTCGGCCCCTCCGGCGCGGGCAAGTCGACGCTGTTCGGCCTGATCCAGCGTTTCTACGACCCGCAGGCCGGCAGCATTTCGGTGGATGGGGTGCGTATTGAGGAGGCGGCACCGGCGGACCTGCGCGCGCGGCTATCGGTGGTGCCGCAGGAAACGGTCGTCTTCGCCGCCACGGCGCGCGACAATATCGCTTATGGCCGGCCGGATGCGAGTGAGGGGGAGATCTGGGCAGCGGCCGAGGCAGCGAATGCCGCGGCCTTTCTGCGCGAACTGCCGCAGGGGCTGGACACCTTCCTGGGAGAGGCGGGCACGCGGCTGTCGGGCGGCCAGCGTCAGCGTATCGCCATCGCGCGTGCGATCCTGCGGGACGCGCCCATCCTTCTCCTTGACGAAGCGACAAGCGCGCTCGACGCCCAGTCGGAGCGGGAGGTGCAGCAGGCGCTGGAAAGGCTGATGCAGGGGCGGACCACGCTGGTGATTGCGCACCGCCTTGCCACCGTGCGCGGCGCGGACCGGATCGTCGTCATGGACGGCGGCCGCATCGTCGCGGAGGGGCGGCACGACGAACTGGTGGCGGCGGGGGGGCTATACGCTCGGCTTGCGCGGCTACAGTTCGATGATGCCGCCTAGGTCGGAACGGCCCCTCAGCTCAGCACGGGCTCCATACCCGGTTCGGCCTTCTCCATCGCGCGGCGATAGGCCGGGCGTTCCCCGATCCTTTGCAGATAGACTTTCAGGTTCGGCTGATCGTCCCGCAGCTTAATGCCGCGCATGGCGCGTGCCGTCGTCAGCGGATAGCCCATCATGATGTCGGCCGTCGTCAGCTGTGCGCCGCCGAAGAACGGGGCCTCGCCCAGCCGCTGCTCGACCATTTCCCAGCCGCGTCGCGCACGGTCAGCGGTGAAGGTATGGGCCATGCCCTCCGGCGCGCCGGACATGGTCAGCATCAGCTGCATCATCATGGTGGCCATGAAGGTGCCGTTCGACCAGTGCAGCCAGAACAGATGCTGGGCGAAATCCGGATGATCGGGGGCCGGGACGAGACTGCCCGGTCCATAGGTCGCTGCGATATAGTCGATGATGGCGCCGCTTTCGCCCAGAACGAGATCGCCGTCGGTGATGACGGGCGCGATCCCCATGGGGTGCAGGGCCTTGTATTCGTCAGGTGCAAGACGGTTGTCTTGACGGCGATCGTAGAGCTTCAGTTCGTAATCGAGCTCAAGTTCCTCGCACAGCCAGACGATCCGTTCCGATTGCGACTGGCGAAGATGATGAACGGTCAGCATGGCGATGTCCTCCCTTTGCCCGCCGGTCTATGCGACATAGTGGGGGATCGCAAAGGTGATGGTGCAGAGCAGCCCGTCGGAGAGGAATTCTCGTCGCACGCTTCCGCCAAGTTCGGCCGGGAGTAGCTTTTCGACGATGTCCGTGCCGAAACCGCGAACCCGCTCGTCCATCGACACATCCGGGACATCTTTCTCTTCCCAGCGAAGCGTCACCTGCGGACCGTCTCGTTCCCAGCTGACGGAAAGCGTCCCAACCTCCCCGCGAAGGGCGCCGTATTTGGCGGCGTTGCTTGCCAGTTCGTGCAGCGCCATCCCAAGCGGTTGCAACTGACTTGCTATCAAACGGACCTCTGGACCACGGATTTGCCGGTCCAATTCGGGTTCCAGGAGGAAAGGGCTGAGTTCGTTCCTGACAAGATCGCCTAGAAGGGCACCCCGCCCGTCGCCATCGGCCAGCAATTGCTGCGTGCGGCCGAGGGATTCCAACCTTGCCTGAAAAGAGCCTTTGAATTCGTCAAGCGAACCGGCGGCACGCGCTGTGCGATGGGCGATCGCCGTGATCGAGGCCAGCTGATTGCGGACGCGGTGGTGAAGTTCACGGGATAAACGGTTGGAACGCCGCTCAGCGCGAACCTCGGCAGTGACGTCGAGCGCGCTTTGCGCAACGCCGACAATGTCTCCGTTCTTGCCGTACAGGGGAACATGGTAACAGGTCCACCAGACGTCTCGCATTCCGCCCAGCGAATCGGCGTCGGGGATGCTGAACAATTCCTTCACCAGATTTGTCGGCTTGCCGGTCATGGCCTCCTTAACGGAGTTCCGAAAGACGTCGACGCGTTCGGGATCGCCGGGAAAGGCTTCGAAAACATTCTTGCCGACGATGTCTTCTGACGTGCGGCGCACCGTAGCGAGGTAAACCGCGTTCGCGCCGATGATGTTCAGATTGCAATCAACCAGCATGTAGGGCGCGGGAAGACTGTCGAAGAGGCGCCTGTAATCTACGCGGTCCATAGGCTCGTCCAGAATGGAATGAGACGCCTCGTCACTGAGGAAGTTCCCGGTATTCGGGAAGAAAGCCGCTCTTCTGGCAACCCCGTGCTCATTTGCCGAGAAGGTGCAGGGCGAGCGTTCTGGCCTGTGGACGCCTCCGGTGCTCGAACAGGTAGATGCCCTGCCACCTCCCGAGCGCGAGCGAGCCCTCCATGACCGGTATGCTCAACTGAACCTGCGTCAGCGCCGCACGAAGGTGCGCTGGCATGTCGTCCGGACCCTCATCGTCATGTTCGTAGCGTGTCGCATCTTCCGGGGCGATGCGCGCAAAATAGGTTTCGAGATCGCGGCGCGCGGCGGGCGCGGCATTCTCCTGGATGAGAAGGGAGCAGGACGTGTGCTGGCAGAAGATCGTGAGGAGCCCCGTTTGCACGCCTGCCTTCGCTGTCCAGTCGCGGATGCGCGCCGTCACCTCGTGAAGCCCGCTTCCGGGCGTTTCGATATCCAGGCTGGTGGTGTGCTGTTGCATCAACCCGCCAGCGCCTCTTCCTTCTCGCTGAGTTCCAGCCAGCGATCCTCCGCCGCGGAGAGGCTCGCCTTGAGGGCGTCCAGTTCTTCCCCCAGCTTCTGCGCCGCCGCCGGACCGGCCGCATAAAGCTCGGGGTCGGCAAGCGCGGTCTCGTGGATGCGGATCTTGCGTTCCAGGCCGGAAATTAGGTTCGGCAATGTCTCCAGCTCGTGCTTGTCCCTGAACGACAGCCGCTCGGCGCGGTCCGTCGGTGGGGGCGCAGCGGGCGCGGACCTGGAGCCCGATCTCGACGAGGGTTTGGCTGTCGTGCGCCGCTTGCGCTTCGCCTCCCAGTCGGCGAACCCGCCGGCGACGATGTCGACCTCACCGGATCCGTCGAGGCCCACCACCATGTTGACCGTGCGGTCCAGAAAATCGCGATCGTGGCTGACGAGGAGGACCGTGCCGTCATAGTCGGCAATAACTTCCTGCAGCAGGTCGAGCGTTTCAAGGTCAAGGTCGTTGGTCGGCTCGTCGAGAACGAGGAGGTTCGACGGCCGCGCAAATTCCCGGGCCAGCAGCAGGCGAGAGCGCTCGCCGCCGGACATGGCGCTGACCTGCCGATCAGCGTCCTCCCGCGTGAATAGGAAATCCTTCAGATAACCGACGATGTGCCGCTTTTCGCCGCGCACTTCGACCCACTCGCCGCCCTCCGCTACGATATCCCGCACGCGCTTTTCCGGGGAGAGAAGACTGCGCTGCTGGTCGATCAGAATACCGCTCAGCGTCT
This sequence comes from Pacificimonas flava, assembly GCF_000342165.1. Classification (GTDB taxonomy): domain Bacteria; phylum Pseudomonadota; class Alphaproteobacteria; order Sphingomonadales; family Sphingomonadaceae; genus Pacificimonas; species Pacificimonas flava. The sequence continues at coordinate 94,506 of NZ_AMRV01000009.1, read as the reverse complement.
TGGCATGGCGCACCCGTCCCGTATCGGGCTCCAGTTCCTTGGTCAGCAGTTTCAGGAAGGTGGTCTTGCCCGCCCCGTTCGGCCCGACGAGACCGATGCGGTCGCCGCGCTGGATGCGGAAGCTCATCGGTTTCAGGATCTGGCGTCCATCGAACGTCTTCGAGATGTCCTTGGCGTCAATCACCACCTTGGTCTTCGCATCGTCCGTGTCGAGGTCGAGCTTCGCCTTTCCCTGCTGGCCCAGCATGGAAGCCCGCTGTGCGCGTAGCTTGTGCAGATTTTCCAGCCGGCCCTGATTGCGCTTGCGCCGCGCGGTCACGCCGCGCTGCAGCCACTTCATCTCCTGCGCCAGTTTCGTGTCGAGCTTCTGCGCGGCGCGCGCCTCCTCGTCGTAAATCTGTTCCGTCCATGCCTCGAATCCGCCGAAGCCGATCTCGTTGCGGCGGATGGCGCCGCGGTCGAGCCAGATGATCGAACGCGTTAGCCGCTTCAGGAACTCCCGGTCGTGGCTGATGGTGACGAAAGCGCCGCCATAGCGCTGCAGCCACCCTTCCAGCCACTCGATTGCCGCGATATCGAGGTGGTTGGTCGGTTCGTCGAGAAGAAGAAGGTCGGGCTCCGATGCCAGGGCCCGGGCAAGGGCGGCGCGGCGCCGCTCACCGCCTGAGGCCGTTTCGGCCTCTCGCGAAAGGTCGATACCCATCTGATCGGCAACCGCCTCGACCGCATGCGCCTCCGGTGCGTCTTCTCCGGCAAGCGCGAAATCCCGCAGCGTCGCGTGGCCGGCCACGGCCGGATCCTGGGACAGGATGACGATCTTGGTGCCTGGCCGCTGCTTGCGCTGCCCCTCGTCGACGTCGATCAGGCCGGCGATGATCTTGAACAGCGTGGTCTTGCCGGCGCCATTCCGTCCGATCAGTGCCAGCCGGTCGCGTTCGCCGATGAAAAGATCAAGGCCGCGCAGCAGCCAGGAGGTGCCCTGGTTGAGGCCGATGGATTCGAGCGAGACGATGGGAGCGGACATGGAGGCCGCTATCTGGGATATGGCAGGCGCGCCTGCAAGCAGAGAGGCGGCCTGCCCCTACGGACGGGGCGCATTCACCACTCGTTCAGTGCTTGCACCCTATTCCGGGCATCGTCATGGATAGGGTCCAAATGCAGCGTCTAACTCCCCTGATCGCATCGCTTTTGCTCGCCGCATCGGCGCTGGGTCCGGCCGCGTTTCCCGGCCAGGCGCAAAGCGAAGATGCGCTGCGCGATCAGGATGCGGCGCTCGAAGCGCGGGAGGCGGGGCGTCTTCTCAGCCTTGGTGACATTCGCAGCAATGTCGCCGGCGTCGTCGGCGGCAAGTTCCTCGGCTGCGACTGCGATCCCCACGCCGCACGCTACCGCATGAAGTTTCTGCGGGAGGGGAAGGTCGTAATGGTGGACGTAGACGCCCGAACAGGCAATATCCTGCGCATCAACGAATAGCGGGGGACACGCGTCCGCCGCACCGGCCGACAGAAGAAGGGCAGACCCCATGCGCCTCCTTATCGTGGAAGACGAACCGACCCTTGGCGAGCAGCTGAAGGAAACCCTGGAAGCGAACGGCTATGCCGTCGACCTCGCCACGGATGGGGAGGACGGTCATTTCATGGGCGCGGAGGAAAGCTATGACGCCGCCATCCTCGATCTCGGCCTGCCGGAGATGGACGGGCTGACGATTCTCGACAAGTGGCGAAAGGCGGGTGTGACCATGCCCGTGCTGGTGCTGACCGCGCGGGACAGCTGGTCCGACAAGGTGGCCGGCCTCGATTCCGGCGCTGACGACTATCTCGGCAAACCCTTCAAGATGGAGGAGCTGATCGCGCGGCTGCGCGCGCTCATTCGCCGCTCCGCCGGTCTCGCGTCTTCCGAACTGACGGCGGGAGACGTGCGGCTCGACACGCGCTCCGGCCGCGTAACGCGCGGCGGTCAGCCGGTCCGCCTGACCGCGCAGGAATATAAGCTGCTGAGCTATCTTATGCATCACAAGGGCAAGGTCGTCAGCCGGACCGAGCTGATCGAGCATATTTACGATCAGGACTTCGACCGCGATTCCAATACGATCGAGGTTTTCATCACGCGTATTCGCAAGAAACTCGGTGCAGAGCTGATCGAAACGATTCGCGGCCTTGGCTACACGCTCGACGATCCCGAAAACCGCCCCGCCTGACGTTCCCGCGGGGGAGGATGGGCCGCAGCGCGGCCTGTTCGCGCGGGTCGGGCGCCGCTTCGGTCCGCGCACGCTGGCGCGCCGCATGCTTGCGGTCGCGGCGATGTGGATCGCCTTTTCCCTGATCGTCGGCGGCTTCTTCCTCGACCGCACCGTCAGCGGCATCGTTGCCGATCAGTTCGACAATCAGCTCGAAGAGCGGCTGCAGGCCATGATCGCCAGCAGCGAACTGTCCGCGCGAGGGGAGGTTCGGTTCAGCCGTGACTGGGCGGAGCAGCGATTCCTGGAGCCCCTGTCGGGTCTTTACTGGCAGGTGTCGAGGACCGGGCAGCCACCCTATCGCTCCCGCTCTCTCTGGGACCGTGCCCTCGACGTCGCACCGGCCGGCACCGACCAGACGTTGTTCTATGATCAGCAGTTCGGCGACGAGCCGTTGCGTATCGCCCAGCTCGACGCCACGCTGCCCGGCAGCAGAACGGTATTCCAGTTTCAGGTCGGCCAGAACCGCACGGCTCTCGATGCGCAGCTGCGCCGGGTCAGCAAGACCGTCTTTTGGTCGCTGGGTGTCCTTGGCCTGGTGCTGATCGTCCTCGCGGCGCTGCAGGCGACCTACGGCCTGTTGCCACTCCGGCGGGTGGGGCAGGAGGTGGGGGCCGTCCGCGCCGGGCGGGCGCAGCGCGTTTCGACCGATTTCGTTCGGGAGGTTGCCCCCCTGATGGTGGAAATCAACGCGCTGCTGGCACAGGCGGAAAGTCAGGCGGAATCCGCGCGGCGTCACGCCGGCAACCTCGCCCATGCGCTGAAGACCCCCATGACCGTGCTGATGAACGAAAGCGAGGGGCAGGCCTCGCCGCTTGCCGAAACGGTGCGGCGGCAGACGGCCTCCATGCGCCGCCATGTCGATCATCACCTGGCCCGGGCCCGCGCGCTCGGTCGCCGCGGTGCGCTGAACATGCGCAGCGCCGTCTGGCCCAGCCTGGAGGCGCTGCGCCGCACTGTGGAGCGCATGTATCCCGGCGCCGTCACCATCGACCTCGACGGCGAACGGGACATACAGTTTCTGGGCGAAAGCCAGGACCTTGAGGAGATGGCCGGCAACCTTCTCGACAATGCCGCGAAATATGGCGGCGGCCGGGTGTTCGTCACGGTCGGCGCCGCCGGCACCGGACATTTCTTCATCGACGTTGAGGATGATGGTCGCGGCATTCCAGAGACCGCCCGGGCGCGTATTTTTCAGCGCGGCACACGGCTCGACACGGACAAGCCGGGAACCGGGCTTGGCCTCGCGATCGTCAAGGACGTCGCGGAAATCTACAGCGGCCGGATCGAACTTGGCGAAAGCGAAGACCTCGGCGGCCTCACCGTCCGTCTGATCCTTCCCCGCGCCCGGCAGTAGAGCCGGTGGCCCTGGGCAATCGAACCGGTCTTTAGCGGGGCTCGGCTTTCCAGCAGGAGGCAAAGCTCTCGAAGGAGGCGTCTATCCACTCCGCGAGCGGCGTATCGGCATTGGACGTCATCGTCAGGTCCCCCGTCTTGTACGAGGAGGGCACGCGAAGGCGATAGCTGGCGCCGTCGAGCACGATTCCGGCAGTCTTGCCGTTAATGCCATAGGGTGCGGGAGAGGGCGTATCGATGTCCCGCATGCTTTCTACGACGGTGCGAGCGGCGGGGCAGGCACCACTGTCGGTCGAGCGGGTTTCCGGAGCGCTGTCCAAACGCTCGGTCGTGTAGCGAAGCTCGTAGATCGGACCCCTCTCCGATCTTCCACCTTGCGTGCTGATCTCTACGGTTTCGTCGACGTGGTTCAGCGCTCCGGAGCGGCTGAATTCCGCCCATGGGGCGGACATTGATAGCTGAGCGGCGACAGCGGCAATCATGATTGTGAGCAAGACCAACTCCCTATCCCATAAGGAGGAATCTCTTTGCACCCTATTGCCGGCAGGGCAAGCGCCCGCGGTTTTGGGTTCAGGAGCTGCCGTCATAAGAAAAGGCGCCGGACCCCACATAAGGGGGCCGACGCCTCTTAAAAATCAGGTCCGTGCTAGAACTTCGCGCGGATACCGAAGGTGTAGATGGAATCGTCGTAGCGGACGTCCCGGCCACGATAGGACTGCTGAAAGTAGCTCTTGTACTTGTTGCGCAGGATGTTGGTGCCGCCGACCGTCAGACGAATATCCTCGTTGAGGTCATAGGCGATGCTGAGGTCGAGACGGCCGCCGGGGCGCACATAGTTGAGGACGTTCGGTGTGTAGACCTCCTCGATGCGGTCGGCATCGACTGGGCGCACGACGTTCAGGCCGGTGGCGTCGCCATCATAGTAGCGCGAGCGGTAGGTGTAGACGAGGCGGGTCGACAGGCCGAACTTCTCGTAGAGGAGGCCAGCGTTGAAATTGTGTTTCGACACGCCCTGCAGCGTCTCTCCGAACAGATTGTCGTCCTCGGCCGTCACCTCGCTGTCGACGAGCGTATAGTTGCCGAACACGCCGAAGCCGGAGAGCGCGCCGGGCAGGAAGTCGAAGAAGGTCTGGCCGCTGACCTCGACACCCTTCAGCTCCGCCGCGCCCAGGTTGCGCGGACGCGAGATGTTGTAGGTATTGCCATCGATCACCTCGGCGCTTGCGGATGTGATAATCCGGTCGCTGATTTCGCGGTAGAAGGCGGCGACGGCGAGGAAGCCGTTCTGGAAGTAATACTCCAGGGTGGCGTCATAGCTGTCGGACTTCTGCGGACGCAGATCCGGATTGCCAGCCGAGCCCGAATTGATGACGTTCGGGTTGGTTGCCAGCACGTAGTTGATACCCGGATTCAGCGAACCAAATCCCGGCCGGCGGATCGTCTTGCTGTAATTGGCGCGCGCCTGCAGACCGCCGCCGAAGTCGATACGCGCGCTGGCGTTCGGCAGCACGTCGGTGTCGGTCGTGGAGGATTCCACCGGCACCGGTACGCCGTCGACGAGGCCCGCGCCGGCAATGGTGCGCTCGGTGCGGGTGGGACGCACGCCGATCAGGCCGTCGATGTTGATCGTATCGCCCAGCGGAATATCGTAGGCAGCCTGAATATAGGCGGCATAGGTTTTTTCCTGCGCGTCGAAGCGGCGCTCGGCCTGATATTCCGGATCGCCGAGCGGCAGGCCGTAGAAGCCGCGCAGATAGTCGCGGCCCTCATCGGAGCGCAGATAATCCGGGTTCGGGGTCAGCACCGGCGCACCGTTGTTCTGCCGCGGAATGCCCGGCGTCGTCACCAGGAAGTCGCTCGGAAGACCCGTCGCATCGCTGATGGGCGTGTTGAGATCGCCGCCCGGCGCAGCAATGTTCAGAAGCGCCTGATCGGAGCGGGCCGAGCGATCCGCAAAGCGGCCGCCGATCTGGATTCGGTCAATGATGCCGCCGATTTCATATTCGGCGTCCAGCTGCGCGGCAAGCATGTCGCCGGTGCTGCGCGTGAAGTTCTGATTGAGGCCGTTGCGGAAGAAGAACCCGTCCGGATTGTAGAGCGGATTGCCGGGCTGGAAGTAACGGCCGCCATTGCCATCGTTCGTGACGATCTGGATTTCCTCGATCCGCTTGCCGATGTCGACGATGAACGTCTCGTTCGTATAGGTTGAATCCTGGTACGAGAAGTCGCCGTCCAGCTTGAAGGCGTCCTTCTCATAGCGGAAGCCGAGAGCGCCCAGATAATTGTTGGTCTCTGCCGTGCGCGACTGCGTGCTGGTCATGCCCGTCGCGTTGCTGAACGTCGCCGAGGTGACGTTGCAGAGGGTCTGAACGGTGTAATCCTCAAGATAGGGCTCGCCGCCATTCACGTTCGGGTTCTGGATGACGCGGGCGTTGAAACCAGCATTGTTGACGCGGGAGGTGAAGCAATTGTCGTCGGTGACGATGTTGGACACCTCAGTGCCGGGATTGAAATACTGCGTCGAAACGAAAACCGACTGGTTTTCCGAGCGGAAGCCCGTGAACAGGCCGTCGGCGTAGATTTCGAGGTCCGGCGATGCCTGCCATTGCAGCGAGGCATTGGCTTGCGGACGCTCGTAATCGCCGTATTCGTTCAGGCCGCCGGTCGCGTTCGGCAGCGCCACGCCGGGTGTTTCGAGTCTGAATGTGCCGCTGCGACGCTCCGCAAGGAAGAAATAGGGCCGGTTATAGTCGGTGCGCGACCAGGTGACGTTGATCAGCGCGCCGATGTCGCCGATGCCGGTTTCCCAGGTGTCGGTCGCCAGGAAGCCGAGCTGCGGCGTGATCGTGTCGGTGTTCGAGGCATGATTGCCGCGCGCCGTGACGACGACGGTCGGGTCCTGAAAATCGAACGCCTTGTTCAGCTGCAGGTCGGTGATGCCGGCAATGCCGCCTTCGATCAGATCGGCGGTCGAGGACTTGATGACGTCGACGCGCGCCAGCGCCTCGGCCGGCAGGTCCTGAAATTCGAAGGTGCGGCCGGCGGTCGAGAACAGCTCGCGCCCGTCCACCGTCGTCAGAATGTCGCTGAGACCGCGGATAAGGACGCCGGTGATCTCGTTATTGCCGCCGACGGTGACCTGCACGCCGGGCACGCGCTGCAGCGCGGCGGCCGTTGTCGGGTCCGGGAACTTGCCGATGTCGTCCGCGATGATCGAATCGACCACCTGATCGGCATTCTGCTTGATCTCCGCCGCGCGCTCCAGCGAACTGCGAATGCCCGTGATGACGATCGGCTGCTGCGCCGAAGGCTGCTGATTATCGGCAGGAACCGTTCCGACGTCAGAGGGCGTCTCTTCTTGTTCCTCCGGCAGCGGCTGGGGCGCTGCCTGCTGCGCCGACGCTGCCGACGTAAGAGTGAATGCCGAAACGGTACCGAGCACGAATGCGCGCCATGTCATAATAATACTCCCCATGGATCTTACCGGGAAACACCCGGTGTTCTCGCGCGCCGCGATAGCGAGTCTCACTCCACTTCGTAAAGATAAAAAGGATAAATAAGATAATTACGAACTGGGCGTGGCCAATGGGCGACACATCCGCTGAAACAATGAACCGTCCCGACGGATCAAAGCGGCGGACGCGGAACAAGCCCCCCCCCGTCAGTGCCGCGCATCCCCCAAACGCGGCACACCGATGGAGGTCGGATCACCGATATCAATGGGCACGAGGCCGAAGTGCATGCGCCATGGTGCCGTCGGATCATTCCCGAACATTGTATACCAGAACTGCCCGTCCCGATCGCGGAAGGCCGTACCATGGCCGCCATGCGGCGCGCCGAGCCGGCGCTGGCTGTAGGGTCCGAATAACGACGTCGATGTCCCGTACATCATGTCATAGGTGCCGTGGGTGCGGAGCGGGCCGTGCCATTCCGCCCCTGTCAGGAAGTAGATCCCATCGACCCTGATCAGGCCGTTGCCTTCATAGCCGACGGCATCGCCGTCTAGGTCGACGAGCTTTCGCACCGCACCGTCGAACCCGTCTCGTTTTGCGTTCAGGCGGCCGATGCTGCCGCCGCCCCACAGAAAGTAGAGGCCGTCCTCATCCTCGAACGGGAAGCCGTCTATGCCTTCGACGAAATAGCTGCCCGATGTGTTGACGTAGGGCCCTTCCGCTTTGCCGCTTGTGGAGCGGTACAGCCATGTCTTGCCGCCGACGCCGCGCTCCATCACCGAGAAGGCGAGATAGAAGGTCTTGTCGCCCTCGACCCACTTGATTTCCGGGGCCCAGAGTTCGGCGATATTGCCGCCGAAATCATAGCCCATGTCCTGCCACTCGAAAATGAAGCCGACCTCTTCCCAGGTCTCCAGATCGGCGGAACGCCACAGCTTCACCCCGCCGTTCGGCCGGTGATAGCCATAGCCGTCGAGGGTCCCGACGAGGTAATAATAGCCATCGCCGCCTAGCGTCACGGACGGATCGCGCATGGTTTCGCTGGTGACGAGCGGGCGGCGGCCGGCAACGGCGCTGTCTTCCGTCAGGACGGATGCCGATTGGCGAAGGCGGCCATCCGGTGCCCGCTCGAGCGGCACCAGCCCGACCTGTTCGCAGAACATCGCGAAACCGTCCTCGCAGCGAGGGTTGTAGGTCGCTGCAAGCGCGCCGCCTGCCAGCTTCAGGAGGGAGCCGCCGCCGCCATGCGGCACCGCCAGCATTCGCATCGTGAACGGGCCGTAGGGCGTGGGCGCCTCTGCCAGGAACAGGTCGTCGGTCGCGGTGCGCAGGCGGCCGGTCACCTCGCTGGCTGCGAGAATGTAACGATCGCCGTCGCGGATCATGGCGGCGCCGGTCTTGCCGATGTGCGTGCGCACCGGCCAGTCCTTGCCGACCGGTGAATGTTCCGCGAACAGAGCCTGGTCGGGCTTCAGGACGCGCGGCGCTTCGGCGAGTGCGGAAAAATCCTCGTTGAGCCGGGCGATGGAGCCGCCGCCCCAAAGCAGATATCCCGTGCCGTCATCATCGACGAACAGGGAAACGTCGCTGGCCCCGTCGACGAGGCAGGGCGACGCGGCGAACGCGCCGCCGGGGGCGGCGGCCATGCCGCCCGCGATGCGGGCGCAGCCGGTTTTGTCCGAAAAGGCGATGTAGAGCGCAGGTCCAGCTACAGTGAGCGAGGGGGCGAGATAGCGTTCGGACACATCCCCCGGCACAATGCCTTCGCCCTCGATCTTCGCAGGACCCCAGTTCTTCCATGTCTGCCGGTCGGGCGAGGTCCACAGTTCGACGCCGTGACGCGTTCCGGTCCTCAGCGTCGTGCCAGTCAGGATCCAGCTGCCGTCCTCCCGCTGCGCGAGGGACGCATCGCCGATGGGCCGCTCGGAGAAGAACGGCGTTACGGGCTGTGCGTCCTCGTCCGGCATGACCACGGCATTACGGTCCATCGACGGATGATCTGAAAAAATATCGTCGGCGACCGCCTTCTTGAACGTCTGCTCCTGCGCCCCGACGGGCGAAAGGCCGGCGGCGCCGGTAATCAGGCAGGAAGCAATGAGGTAGGAGGCGGCAAGATAAAGGGAACTGCGCATGGTCATTTCTGCAAGGCCTTGAAGTCGTCGATCCAGGCATAGTTGAAGGCGTCGCTGCCATCCGGGTTGGGCTGGACGGTCCGCCCGGCAACGACGCTGTTCAGCAGCCACGGCGTCTTGTCCGGTCCGAAATTCGCCGACATGGAACTGCCCTGTTTGAAGCCGTAGGTGGCGACCGCGAGGCGTCGCGTGTCGCGGAAAATCTTCATTTGATTGCGGATGTAGTGCTTGCGCGTCTCGAACCATGGGCTCAGCCGCAGGAAATCGTCCCATTGCTGCTTGGGGAAGGGATCCTTCAGGGCCGCCTCTATGACCTCCCAATTCTGCGTGGAGGCCGGAAGATCGTACTTTTCGGCATAGTCAGGCGAGACCGGCTCCTTCATCTGCGCCTGCCACCACCAGATCAGCGAAAATTCGGTGACGGTGAATTTCTGATCCGGCCGCATGCGCGGCAGGATGTAGGCGAGAAAGGGCCTGGAGGCTTCAATCGCGGGAATGTGGGGGTGAATGTTCACGCCGTCGATCGCCGGCGTCGCCTTCACGAAGGCCATCCAGCGCTCCGTGGACGGCGTGCGGTTCCTTTCAAGATCGAGCCGGTTCAGCGCGCCCATGTAAAGACGCGTCTTGCAATCAGAGGCGCAGTGCCCGTCCCGATAGTCGATCACGCGCTCGGCCATCGCCTCGTAAAAGGCGTTCAGGTCGAGATCGCGATCCTCTTCCCGGCTTTCGATATAGGGTTCGTTGCCGACGACCAGAATGTCGACCTTGCCCATGACGAGCGGGAGAACGGCGTCGAGGCGCGCCAGCTCGCGCTGCATCTCCGCGCTGCCGGCTGTTGGAAAGTCTTTCCGGTGATATGGCCATTTCAGCGTCAGCATGGTCCGATAGCCGTGCGCGCCGACATCGAGGATGGTGCGCACGGCCCCATGTTGAGCGGCGCCGCCGTCGACTTGCGGCATCGGCAGGAACAGCCGAACCCATTCCGCATCGGCCCTTTCCAGATCGCGGTAATCCACGTCCTCGAAATGCTCGTTGAAATTGGCGCCGAGCGCTTCTTGTGCCGTGGCGGCGGATGACAGCGCGGCAGTGCATGCCAAGGCCAGTGCAATCTTCCTCGTGGCGGGAACGCTCACCATGATTTTTCTCCCCAAATAATAGTGTTCTTGTCGTCAGGCTTCCCTCAGGGGCGGCTTCGCCCGGCACTCTCGATCCGGTCCAGTTGCGCCGCCATTGCCCGCGCAATTTCCGGCCGAGACGCGGCCAGATCGTTCCGCTCCCCCGGGTCCTTTTGCAGATCGTAGAGCTGGTCTCTCGGCTGCGTGCCGATGGCATTGCCGTGAAATTCGTGCGGTTCGACGCTGCCGCGGATCAGTTTCCACCGGTCGGTACGAAGCGCCAGAATGCGTTCGCCGCTGCTGGCGACTGTCGTACCCGTCGTCACCATCAGTTTCGTATCCTCGACCGCATGATCGCGGCCCTTGTCGGTCCGGCCCATCAGCGGCGCGAGCATATCGAGGCTGTCGACCGCCGCATCGCGGGGCAGGGGGCGGCCGACCAGAGCCGCGAGGGACGCCGCCATGTCGACATGATCGACGAGCGCGCTGGAGACATGGCCTGCCCTGACATGCCCCGGCCAGCAGGTGATCATGGGGACGCGGGTGCCGCCCTCGAAAATGCTGTATTTGCCACTGCGGTATATCCCGGACGGATCGTGATCGCCGGCCAGTTCCACGGCCCGGTCCTCGTAGCCGTCGAACAGGATCGGGCCGTTGTCGCTGCTGAAGATGACCAGCGTGTCGTCCGTCAGGCCCAACTCGTCCAGCGTGCGCATCAACTCGCCCACCGACCAGTCGAGCTGCAGGATCGCGTCGCCGCGCGGTCCCATGCCGGATTTACCGACGAACCGAGGATGGGGCGCGCGCGGCACATGCGGTTCGTTCACGGCATAATAGAGGAAGAAGGGATTGTCCGAATTGGCGGTCATGAAATCGACTGCCTTGCTCAAGAGCAAGTCGCTCAGCTCCTCATCGCGCCAGCGGGCCGCATGGCCACCCTCCATATAGCCGATGCGGCTGATTCCGTTCACGATCGTGTTCGAATGTTCCGGGTCCGCGCCGTATTTCAGCGCCTCGGGATGCTCCGCGCCGGTTGGCTCATCGCCGATCCTCGTCTTGTAGTTGACTCGAATGGGATCGGCGGGATCGAGGTTGTGCACCCGGCGCCCGTCGATGAGCACAGTCGGCACGCGGTCGAGCGTGGCGGGTATGAAGAAGGCTTCGTCAAAGCCGATATCGCGGGGGCCGGGGCCAATCTCCTCGTTCCAATCCACCGATCCGTTCCCCAGACCGAGATGCCATTTGCCGACAAGGCCCGTCGCATAGCCCGCATCCTTCAGCATGGCGGGAAGGGTGAAGCGGCCCGGACGGATCAGCGCCGGGGCGTCGCCGGGCAGGATCTGCGTCCCGGAGGCGCGCCAGGCATAATCGCCGGTCATCAACGCATAGCGGGACGGCGTGCAGGTGGCCGACGGCGAATGCCCGTTGGTAAAGCGCGTGCCGCGGGCGGCGAGCCGATCAATATTCGGCGTATGAATCGTATCCGCCCCGTAGCAGCTGAGATCGCCGTAGCCGAGATCGTCGGCATAGATGATGAGGATGTTGGGTTGCCGGTCAGGGCTGCCGGCCAACAGTTCCGACGGCAGCAGGCAAATCGATGCCCCGGACAGCAGCAAACTTCGCCGTGTTAGCGCCATAATACCAATCTCCCCTTCGGCAACGCTGCGGCATATCCGATTTATAATATTTACTCAAATGGCGCTCAGCGCAGCGCTTTCGGACGTCCTTGCCGGCGGGAATACATCAGATAAATAATATACGCATCTTTGGGAGGAAGTCATGATCTATCGCGCTGGACTCCGGCCACGCTCGTCAATGCCCAGCACAAGGGGGCGGGCTCAGCGGATCCTTAAGCAAGGCTGGCTGTATTCCAGCCTTGCTGCTCGCGTCCGTTCAGCGCTTTTCACGTTAAGGCGCCTGCGCAGAACGCAGGTTTGGCCGATCGTCTTGGTGCTTGGGGCATTCGCTCCCGCCAGGGCGGCGGATAAGCCGGTGGACGATATCTTCCTCGACCACCCATCAATGGATCGAAACGCGACCACCCAGCCCGATGCGGAGGCGCATGCGGTTCGGGCGTTTTTCCGCGAAAGGGCGCTTCTCGACGCGTCGATAGCGCGCAGCGATGCCGGCACTTGGTTCCTGACCGGAACACCTCAGCGCGACGGTCCAAAGGACGGCGTGCGACTTTGGGCCTCCAGGGACCGACAGACCTGGGACGATCTGGGGGCCGTGCACGCGCGCGGACGACGCCTGCTTGCGCCAGAGGTCAGCATTCGCGGTGATCGTATGTTCCTGACCTTCCAGGACCAGGATGGCTGCGCGCGTATCGCCATCGGTTCCGCGTCCGCGCCGCAGAGGCCATATCGGGAAAGCCCCTGCCTGGTCCCCGATGCACGGGATCCGTCCCTGTTCCTTGACGGTGATGGCAGCGCCTATCTCTTATGGGCGGGCGGGCGTATCGGCCGGCTGTCGCCGTCTCTCGATGCGCTCGCGGAGGCGCCCCGCTTCCTGAAACCCGACCCCGTCCTGTTCGCCGCGCCCCTGCCGGAGGGGCAGGATTGGCCCGTCCGCCTGCGGATCGGCGAAAGAGGCGCGGCGATGATCAGGGATGGAGATCGCTATCTGATCGCTGCCAGCGAGGTGACCGGGCGGATGCGGTCGCCGACGGAGGACGTGTTCATGGCGTCCGCGCCCACGCCGTATGGGCCGTTCACCCGCCGCTTCCTGGCGGTGCCTCATGCAGGAAGGACATCGCTGGTTAGAGGGGCGAACGGTGCGCTTCTCGCGACGTACAATCCGCAATGTGCCGATCGCTACGCGCTCTTTTGCGAACAGGTCGGTTTCGTTCCCCTTCAACATGCGGACGATGGCCGGCTGCGCCCGGCAAGCGAGGTCCTGACCGAAAGCAGCGCGGTCGCGTCGGCAATTCCCGCCGATGCCGACATTCAGATCCGCGATCCATCGGTCACGCTCGCGGGCGACGGCCGTTATTACCTGGTGGGGACGACGGGGAAGAACCGGGAGGCCGAGGGCGAACTCGCGCTCTGGCACTCGGACGATATGCGAAGCTGGACGGAAACCAGACTTCGTTTCGACCGGAACGGCCTTGGCCGCAGCTTTCGAAATGCAGTTGCGCTTTGGGCGCCGGAAATCAAATGGTCGGAAACCGACGGAACATTCTATCTGGCATTCTCGATGATGGAGCGGGACGTTGGCGGCAGGACCTGGCTCTACCGAAGTACGTCCGGACGAGCCGAAGGTCCCTATGAGAACGTCACGTCCGGCAGCCTCGCCACGGGGATCGACGGTTTCATATTCGAGGATTCGGACGCGCTCTATCTGCTATGGGGCGGCGGAAATCTGGGCAAGTTGAACGCCCGGCGCGACGGCTTTGAAGGGGAGCCCGTCAAGCTGGTCGATACCGACGGCGAGCATGTGGGTTACGAAGGGAATGCCCTCGTCCGCATCGGCGACACCTACTTCATAACCGGCGCCGAATGGAACGGTCCGCTGCGTACGCACGGAACCTATGACATGATGTACGCCGCCTCCCGCTCCATCGAGGGTCCCTATACGAAACGCCGGGTCGGCGCGCCGCACGCGGGACATGGAACCGTGTTCAAGGACCGCGCCGGCTGCTGGTGGACGACCATGTTCGGCAACGACGTCACGGCGCCCTTCCGCAAGCGCTTCGGTCTCGTCCCGATCCGCGTCAGCCTTGCCGGCGAACTGACCCCCGGCACGTGCCGCGAGGGCGAACTCGTGCCGGATTGATCGGGACCGCACGGGAATCGTTGACGTTGGTAAGCGCCGGCCTCGTCACAACGGTGGCGAGCAGCGGCGAGCGAAGAAGGGCGTCCGGCATGACGGCGTCTGTCCTTAGTTTCGCAAGCGCCCTCCTGCGCGTCAGCTCTTCATCGTTCCGTCGGGGTTCAGCATGACCGTTCGCCCTGCCGCGGCGGAGGCGTAGATGGCCTCGATCAGGCGCACGTCTCGCAGCCCCATCTCGCCCGGTGTCCTGATGGACGTCCCGTCGCGGACCGCATCGGCCAGATGGTCGAGTTGCCGCGCGAACTGGACGGTCGGATCGCCCGGCTCGAAGTCCCGCGACGTGCGGCCATCGGCGCCCCGCCCCTCCAGCACCAGATTCTGGCCCGAATAGCTGGTCGCCGGTTCCATGATCAGCGCCCCGGTCGCCCCGCGGGCATGGACGAAGTTGGTGCCCAGCGAATCGTAGGAGGTCGCAAGATGGGCGACGGCGCCGGAGGGGAAGCGCCATTGTGACGCGACATGGGCGAAAATCTCGGCGAAACGCGGATCACCGCTCGGCCGAAAGGCGGCGGCGCTGATGCTTTCGGGCATTTCGCGGGACAGGTAGAGCGCGGCCTGGAGACCGTAAATGCCGGTATCCTCCAGCGGGCCGCCGCCGGCAAGCGCGCGGTTCACGCGCCAGTTCTCGCTCGGCGTCGTCGGCTCCATGCGGCTGGCCTGTTCGGACCGGATCAGGCGAAGCGGACCGACGGCGTCCTGCGCCATCAGATCCATGGCTTTCAGATTATGCGGCTCGAAATGCGAACGATAGCCGATCATCAGCTTGCGGTCCGCACGGCGGCTTACGGCAATCATGCGCTCGCACTCGGCGCTGGAGAGCGCCATCGGCTTTTCGCACAAGACATGTTTGCCGGCGGCAAAGGCGCGCTCCGTCCATTCCGCATGCAGCCCGCTTGGCAGCACGATGTAGACCGCATCGACGTTCGGGTTTTGCGCGATGTCCGCGAACGATTCGTAGGAATATTGAGCATCCCGCGGCACGCCATAGGCATCGCCGACCTTGCGCAGCTTGTCGGGGTTTCCGGAGACGACAGCAGAAACGTGCGCGCGCTCCGCGTCGGCGAAGCGCGGCATCATCTGATTGAGCGCATAGCCGCCCAGCCCGACGATCGCGAAGCCGAGGCTGTCTGCGCGCTTTTTGCGAGGAGGCGTGGCTGGCAGCTCGACGCCGTCCGGCATGGGCTGGCCTGTCGCCCGCGCCTCGCCTCGCTCCTGATGCGCAGCGGCGGGAAAGCCTGCGGCAAGCATCAGGGATGCCGCCGCCATGCCGCCACCGGCGCCGATGAAACCGCGCCGCGTCAAATTCTTGTCGATCATGGAGTGCCTCCTTTTTTAGCGGCTCGCCCATATCTGCCTGATTCGCGAAGCCCTGCGTCGCCCCAATCCGCTCCCCAACGGATCAGGCGGGCTTGCGCTCCGTCGGCAGGGAAACCGGAAGACGGGGGCCAAGTGATTTCAAAGGAAAGAAGGAGCCCGGCAGTGGCTGGTTGGTAGCGGCTGGATGCCCCGTGAGGATTCGAACCTCAATTGACGGAGTCAGAGTCCGTAGTCTTACCATTAGACGACGGGGCATTGGCGCTTTTCTCTCCGGCGGGCGTGCGGCGTCGATCTCGGCGACGCTCCGGCGGAGGCCGGCCTGATAGGGGCAGGGGGTGCGGCCTGTCAACGCCTGTCCGCATCGGGGCGGGCGCCAACTTGCCTTTGCGTCTCAGCCGGTGCTACCACCATGGGCAGGCTACCGGTGCGGATTTTCCGTCCGGCACGAATAGAGATAGTAAGGTGGGATCGATGGCGACGAGCGCCGCCCCCCGACCCGCGACCCGTTCGCGGGCGAAGCATATACCGAATGGCCGCCGCGTTTATGGCGCCATCGACCTCGGCACGAACAATTGCCGTCTGCTGATCGCGCGTCCGACGCGCGGCGGCTTCTACGTCATCGACGCCTTTTCCCGCATCGTCCGCCTTGGCGAGGGGCTGCTGGATACCGGCCGCATCTCGCAGACCAGCATGGACCGTGCGGTCGAGGCGCTGTCCGTATGCGCGGAAAAGCTGCAGCGCCGCGATGTCTGGGTGACGCGGAACGTCGCGACGGAGGCGTGCCGCCGGGCAGCCAATGGTCCGGAGTTCATCGAGCGCGTCTTCGAGGAGACCGGCATCGCGCTCGACGTCATCACGCCTGCCGAGGAGGCGCAGCTGGCCGTCCTCGGCTGTCAGGCGCTGTTCCGCGACGAATATGATTATGCTCTCGTGTTCGACATTGGCGGCGGATCGACGGAGATCAGCCTTGTCGAATGCGAGGGCAAGCGAGCGGTGCGCCAGCTTGGCTGGAACAGCGTGCCCTGGGGTGTCGTCTCCTTGACGGAAACCG
This sequence comes from Pacificimonas flava, assembly GCF_000342165.1. Classification (GTDB taxonomy): domain Bacteria; phylum Pseudomonadota; class Alphaproteobacteria; order Sphingomonadales; family Sphingomonadaceae; genus Pacificimonas; species Pacificimonas flava. The sequence goes on along the minus strand of NZ_AMRV01000009.1, from coordinate 78,016 downwards.
AACTCGGACGCGGCGAGGAGGAGGATACGCTGGAGGCGCGGATCGCAGCCTATCACCGCATGCGCCGCCGGGTGGTTGAGAATCTGGAGCGGGCAAAGCCGATGCTGACGCCGCCGGGCGGATCCTTCGACCGGATGCAGCTTCTGGGGACGTCCGGCACCATCACGACGCTGACCAGTCTGCATCTGGGACTGCCATCCTATGACCGCAGCCAGGTCGACGGCGCATGGGTGGAATCGGGCGCCATGCGCGCCATCGCCTCCAGCCTCGCCTCCATGAGTTTCGAGGAGCGGGGCGAGCAGCCCTGCATCGGCCGCGAACGCGCGACCATGATCGTCGCCGGCTGCGCTATTCTGGACGCCATTCTGGGCGCCTTTCCCGTGCCCAATCTCTGCGTTGCCGATCGCGGCATCCGCGAGGGCATCTTGCGGACCCTGATGCAACGGGACGGTCATCGATGAGCAAGACGTCAAGTTCCGGCGGGCGGCGCGGCGCGGCCGGCACCGTGCGCGTGAAGACGGCGCGCGGTCGTTCCAACAGCTCGACGCGGTGGCTGCAGCGGCAGCTGAACGACCCCTATGTGAAGGAGGCAAAGGCGCAAGGCTATCGCAGCCGCGCCGCCTTCAAGCTGAAGGAGCTGGACGAGAAGTTCGGCCTGCTGAAACAGGCGAGCCGGGTCGTCGATCTGGGCGCGGCGCCAGGCGGCTGGACGCAGGTCGTGCTCGAGCGACGACCGAAGGCGCGCGTCGCGGCCATCGATCTTCTCGACATGGATCCCATCGAGGGCGCGGAGATCCTGACCATGGATTTCATGGCCGACGAGGCGCCGGATGCGCTGATGCAGGCGCTGGGCGGGCCGGCCGATCTCGTTCTCAGCGATATGGCGGCAAATACCATCGGGCATAAGCAGACCGATCATCTGCGGACCATGGCGCTGGTCGAAACGGCGATGGATTTCGCGGTGGACGCGCTTGCACCCGGCGGCGCTTTTGTTGCGAAGGTGCTCGCTGGCGGTGCGGACTCCGCGCTTGTGAGTGAACTGAAACGGCGCTTTACGAGCGTCAAGCACGTCAAACCGCCGGCCAGCCGCAAGGGCTCGTCGGAATGGTATGTCGTCGCGCAAGGGTTCAAGGGGGCCGGCCCCGTGCCGGAATGAAAAATCCGATTGGGAGAGAAGAGTTGAAGACGATGTTGATCTGCGGCGCGGCCGCCGCCGCGCTGCTGACCGCCTGCACGCCGACCGGGGATGACGGCGCGGCGAACGATGGGCAGGCGGCACAGACCGAGGCCGCGGTCGAGATTCCAGACGCGCCGGCCGTGGAGGTGGCCAATCTGAAGTCCATCACCGAGACTCTCTCTTCCGACGAATATGAGGGCCGCGCACCGATGACGCCGGCCGAGGATATGACCATCGATTATATCGCCGAGCATATGGAGGCAGCCGGCCTGCAGCCCGGCAACAATGGCGAATGGTTCCAGGAGGTCCCACTCGTCGAGATCACCACGGACCCGAAGACGGCGGACTTGAGGTTCATGCAGGACGGCAAGCCGCTCTTCACTGCTGAATATGGTGCCGATGAGGTCGTTTGGACGAAGCGGGTGCGGGAAGAGGTTTCGCTCGACGATGCGGAACTCGTCTTCGTCGGCTACGGCATCAACGCGCCCGAAAAGGGCTGGAACGACTATGACGGCGTCGACATGGAGGGGAAGGTCGCCGTCATTCTGGTGAACGATCCCGATTACGAGATGGAGGGGTTGGACGGTCCCTTCGGCGGCCGCGCCATGACCTATTACGGTCGGTGGACCTATAAGTATGAGGAGGCGGCGCGCCAGGGCGCGGCGGGCGCGATCATCATCCACGACACCTTCCCTGCCGCCTATGGCTGGCAGACGGTCGAAAGCAGCTGGACCGGCGCGCAGGTCGACATGGCCAGCCAGGACGACGGCGCCAGCCGCGTCGCCGTCGAGGGTTGGGTGCAGAAGCCGGTGGCGGAGCGCCTGATGAAGGCGTCCGGCAAGGACCTCGCCGCGCTGATGGCGAGCGCGAAGAAGAAGGGGTTCGAGGCCGTTCCGCTGGGCATCACCGCCTCGACCAAGCTGAACAACACGATCCGCCGGCAGATGTCGCACAATGTCGTCGGCGTTCTTCCAGGCACGCAGCGGCCGGAGGAATATGTCCTCTATTCCGCGCACTGGGATCACGTCGGTCGCTGCAAGGCCGATGAAACCGGCGATGATATTTGCAATGGTGCACTCGACAACGCCTCGGGCATTGCAGGTCTGATCGAGCTTGGCCGCATGCAGGCGGAAGCCGGCGCGGCGGAGCGCTCCATGGTCTTCCTGGCGGTGACGGGTGAGGAATCGGGTCTCCTCGGCTCCGCCTATTACGGTGCCAATCCGATCTATCCGCTGGCGCAGACGGTGGGCGGCGTGAACATGGACGGCCTGAACACCATGGAGCCGACGAACGATGTCGTGGTCGTCGGCGCTGGGAAGAGCGAACTCGACGACCTGTTCCAGCCGCTCGTCGCCGCGCAGGATCGCCGGATCGAGCCGGAAACCTCGCCGGAAAAGGGCAGCTATTATCGCTCCGATCATTTCAGCCTGGCGAAATACGGCGTGCCGATGCTCTACGCCGGCAGCGGCGTCGATGTCGTCGGCAAGGGCGCGGAATATGGCCGGCAGCAGGAAGCGGACTACATCGAGAACCGCTATCACCAGCCCGCCGACGAATATGATCCGAGCTGGACCTGGCAGGGGGCGGTCAAGGATCTTGCCCTCTACTATCAGTTCGGCCGGGTTCTGGCGGATAGCGAGCGCTGGCCCAACTGGCGCGAGGGCGACGAATTCCGTGCGATCCGCGACAAGAGCCGCGCCGGCGCGGAATGAGCCTGCCGCCACCGGAATGGGCACCGGTTGCCCGCATCTACACGGCATGGCCCTGGCGCCGCCGGGAATGGCACGGGGCGCTTGAGGCGGCGCAGCAGGGGGCAGCCTTCCTGCTGCGTGCCATCGTCGTCGGCGGCACGCCGGCGACGATGCTCGTGCCGGATGCAGCCGCCGAGGCTGCCGCGCGGGCTGCGGTGGGCGACCTGCGCGGGGCGGACTTTCTCCGGACACGCTACGGAGACATCTGGCTGCGCGACACCGGGCCGATCTTCGCCGGCGACCGCGCCGCTGCGTTTCGGTTCAACGGCTGGGGCGGCAAGTTCGAGATGCCGGGGGACGAGCGCGTCGCGGCCGTGCTGGCACGGCGCGAGGGTCGGCGGCTGGACGCGCACGACTTCGTTCTGGAAGGGGGCGCGATCGACCATGACGGCAACGGCCTCGCCATCACGACAGAGGAATGCCTTCTCAATCCGAACCGCAATCCGGGCATGGACAGGCAGGATGTCGAGCGCGCCGTTTGCGAGGCGCTGGGATTCGACCGCCTGATCTGGCTGGGTCGGGGTCTGGCAAAGGACCATACCGACGGCCATGTGGACAATCTGGCCCGCTTCGTTGCGGTCGGCCGCGCCGTGGTGCCGCAGGCGATGGGGACCGACGATCCGAACGCCCTTGTCTATGAGGACGCCGCGCGTCGACTCGCCGAGGCGCGGATCGATGTGGTGCGCATCCCCTCCGCCGGGCGCGTGAAGGGCACTGACGGAGAGATCGTGCCGGCGAGCTATATGAACTTCATTCTGACCAACGAGAGGGTCATCGTGCCCACCTACGCCGTTCCCATGGACAAACCGGCCGTTCAGGCACTGGGTGCGTTGTTTCCGGGGCGGGAGGCCATCGGTCTGGATGCGCGCGCGCTTCTATCGGGGGGCGGCGCGTTTCACTGCATGACGAGGGAGGTGCCGGCATGAGGATGGTGACGGCCGCCGGACTGCAATTGTCCTTCACCGACGATGAGAGGGCCGACATCCAGGCGACGTCCGATCTGGTTGCGGATGCCGCGCGGGCCGGTGCCAATATCATATTGCCGCCGGAGCTGTTTCAGGGCCATTATTTCTGCCGTTACGAGCGCGAGGATTTGTTCGAGCGCGCAAGGCCGCTATCCGACAGCCCGCCCGTTCTCGCCATGCAGAAGGTCGCGAAACAGACCGGCACCTATATCCCCGCCAGCTTCTTCGAACGCGACGGGGTTCACCATTATAACAGCATGGCGATGATCCGGCCGGATGGCGAGATCGACGGCGTTTACCGGAAGAGCCACATTCCGGACGGTCCCGGCTATGAGGAGAAATTCTATTTTCGGCCCGGAAACACGGGCTTCAAGGTCTGGGACACGAGCTTTGGCAAGATCGGCGTCGGCATCTGCTGGGACCAGTGGTTTCCGGAAACCGCGCGCGCCATGGTGTTGATGGGCGCGGAATTGTTGTTCTATCCGACGGCCATCGGATCCGAGCCCGAGGAACCCGACCTCGACACCGCCGCGATGTGGAAGCGCGCGATGACAGGCCATGCAGTCTCCAACACCTGTCCTGTCGTCGCAGCGAACCGAACGGGAACCGAGGACGGCCAAACCTTCTACGGGTCCAGCTTCATCGTCGATGAATATGGTGATACCCGGGACGAGTTGGACCGGATGGAGACCGGGTTCGTATGCAGGGCGTTCGATCTTGACGTCGTCAGAGGGCATCGGGCCAGCTTCGGCTTTTTCCGCGACCGCCGGCCTGATCTTTACGGGCGATTGTCAAAAGACGTCTGACGCTGAGTAATGGGACTGGCGATCAGTTCGTTGCCGTTCCCCAGATCGACGATCAGCCTGCCGTCGTTGATGGTCCAGCCCAGGGCGTCGTCCATCGCCGCCAAGGCCATGCGTCCGAATGCGCCGTCCCCCTCGGCCTCGCAGTCGCCGCGCGTCAGGCGCATGCCTGTCGGGTTTCCGTTCGGGATATTTCCGTCCGAGCCATCCTCCGGTTCGGCCTCTTCCCGGGCGCCGCTTGCCGCCTCCAGCTGGGTGAAGCCATTGCCGTCCAGGGCAAGCGGCAGGTGTGCAGCGCTGCAGCCGGCGGTGCCGCCGATATGCCCCCTTCGATCGAAGCTGAGGGTCGCCACGGTGTGCGCGTCCGCCGGCGGGACCTCTTCCCCGACGGCAAGGATGCGCCAGACCGTATTTTCAAGCTCTTCCGGCGGCTTTACGGCTCCGGCGCAGCCTGTCAGCGCATTCCCGCCATGGGCGAAGGTCACGCCGTGCGGATGCGCCGGTGCAAGCTGCGGATCTCGGCAGGCCCCCGGCATGACGCGCAGCGTCGAGCGGCTTTCAGGTAATTTCAGCTCGTGCGAGCCGGACGTGACGGTGCCGCTGTAGGAGGCGGCGTACCATCCGCGCCGTTCCGGCGTTCGAAAGACCAGTTGCTGCGGTGTCAGCAGGGCGTGCCACGTCCCGCCCGTCCCGGTAATGGCAAGCGTTTCGGACAGCCGCGCCGGCTCCGCGCTCTTGACCGGGCGATTGAGTTCGCGGGCCGCGCGCAGTCCTGCGCCGGTGACAGAGCGGGCGGCACGGCCGAGTGGCGTTTCGCTTTCGCTGGTCGCCGCGCCATCCGCGTCCGTTTCGTTCCCTGCATTTCCCGCAGGCCGCGTGCCTGCCGGCGATTGGGTGTCATCACGCGCGGCATCACCATCGCAAGCGGCGATCAGGCACAGGCTGGCAAGGGCCAAACGGGCGCTCAGGCGGCCGTTGCCGCTGCCTTGTACCTGTCCTTCAACAGGCGCTTGTACAGCTTGCCTGTATCGTGGCGCGGCAGTTCCTTCTCGAAATCGATGCTTCGGGGGCATTTTACGTGGCTCAGCCTTTCCCGCACGAAGCCGATCAGCTCGGCCTCCAGTTCGGGGCCCGCATCGGCCCAGTTCCGGGGTTGTACCACAGCCTTCACCTCTTCGCCCATCTCCTCGTGCGGGACGCCGATGACGGCGACGTCGGCTACCTTCGGATGCATGACGAGAACGTCCTCCGCCTCCTGCGGGTAGATGTTCACGCCGCCAGAGATGATCATGTAGGCGGCGCGGTCGGTCAGGAACAGATAACCGTCCTCATCGACATAGCCGATATCGCCGAAGGTAGCGCCGTGCTCGGGATGTTTCGCACCGGCCGTTTTTTCCGGCGCATTGTGATATTCGAAATCGCCGCCGCCCGCGAAGAAGATGCGGCCCTCGCGGCCCGGCGGCAGGGGGTTGTCGTCCTCACCCAGGATACGGATCTCGCCGACATAGGATTTGCCGACGCTGCCCGGCTTCGCCTGCCACTCCTCCGCGTTGATGGCGCAGAAGCCCGTCCCTTCCGTGGACGCGTAATATTCGTGGATGACCGGCCCCCACCAGTCGATCATGCGCCGCTTGACCTCGACTGGGCAGGGCGCGGCGGCATGGATCGCCACCTGAAGCGAGGAGGTGTCGTAACGTGCGCGCACATCCTCCGGCAGTTTCAGCATGCGCACGAACATGGTGGGGACCAGTTGGGAGTGCGTGATCCGGTGTTCCTCCACCAGCGCCAGATAGCGTTCCGGGTCGAAGCTCTTCATGACGACGACGGTGCCGCCGAAACGGTGGACCGCCATGCAATAGCGCAGCGGCGCGGCGTGATAGAGCGGCGCAGGCGATAGATAGCGCATGTCGGGCGAGAAGCTGTACAGCATCTTCGTCAGCCCGAGGAGCGCATTGGGTTCGTCAAGCGGCCCCTCCGGCAGCGGCCCTGTGATCCCCTTGGGCTGTCCGGTCGTGCCGGAGGAGTACAGCATATCGCGGCCCTGGCTTTCGTCGGAGATACGTCCCGGCGGCTGCGCGGCAAGTTCAGGTTCCAGGGGGTCGAATCCCTCGATCGGTCCGCCCAGCGAATAGCCTCCCTTCGGCGCGGTCAGCGCCTTCGCAACGTCCGCGAGGGCGCCATGGGCGATGACGATATGGGCACCGGAATTCTCGACGATATACTGCGTTTCCTGCGGGCCGAGCTTAGTCGACATGGCGACGAAGATCAGCCCCGCGCGCTGCGCGCCCCAGCAAAGCGGCAGATATTCCAGGCTGTTTTCCAGGAGGAAGGCGACCGTATCGCCTCGCTGCAGCCCTTGTCCGCGGAAGAAATGCGCCGCCCGGTTCGATTGCGCCTCAAGTTCCGCATAGCTGAGCGTCCCGGACCCGTCGGCCATGATGATGGCGGGTTTTTCGGGCGTGGCGGCGGCGTGAACGAACGGATGCACGGCTTGAACCTCCCCAGGATCAGGTTGTGGGCGGGGAGGGTAGGGGTCGTGAAAACCCCTCACAACCGCGAGAAAAGAGGGGGGTCAGCGCGCCAAGGAAATGCCCGCTCGCGGCGGCGCGCCCCAGCGGTTCGCGCGGCGCTGGCCGGGGATCGTCCCAACGATGATGACCGCGATCCAGTAGGTGCCCGCCAGAAGCAGCGCGATTTCGGATCCGGGGCGCCACTCCCGGCCGAAATATACGGCAAGTCCGATCATGGCGGCCTGGCCTCCGAACAGCCCTGTCAGCCACCAGCCGCTATGCCCTGCATCGTGAAGACGCGGAATGCCCAGCGCCAGCAATGCCAGTTCCATCAGCCCCGGCGGCAGGCCCAGGCTGTTCAGCACGAACAGAACGGCCAGAACGGCGCCCATCGCCGTCCAGTAGGATGCCCGGTTCAGCCGAACCTTCCGCATGATCTCCCCGTCCGCGTGCGTGGTGTGGGCCAAAAGGCATAAGCGGTTGATCGGCGCGCCGACAAGCCTGGGCAGCGTCTCTCACAAAGTCGTCATCCCGGCGCAGGCCGGGACCATGCCGTGACAGGTCGTCCAAAGCGGAAGTCCAAAACAAATGGGGTGGGTCCCGGCCTGCGCCGGGATGACGATGGTGTTGATCGGTCAGGCCGAAAAGGAGGGACCCCCCGAACCTTCCACCGGACAAGTCCCGTCAGCCTACCGCCCCAGCAGCTTCGCGGCGTCGCGTGCGTAGTAGGTAAGGACGCCGTTGACGCCGGCCCGCTTGAAGGCGGTGAGCACCTCCAGAATCGCGCGATCGCGTTCCAATATGCCCCGCTCGATCGCGAGCTGCATCATCGCATATTCGCCGGACACCTGATAGGCGAAGACTGGTGCATTGAAGCGCGCCTTCACCCGCGCGATGATGTCGAGATAGGCAAGGCCCGGCTTCACCATGACGCTGTCCGCGCCTTCCTCCAGATCCATTGCGACCTCGCGCATCGCCTCGTCCGAATTGGCGCCGTCCATCTGATAGGTTTTCTTGTCGCCCTTCAGGAAGCCGCCGGATCCGACTGCGTCGCGAAACGGGCCGTAAAAGGCGGAGGCGTATTTGGCGGCGTAGGACATGATCTGCACGTCGCGGAAGCCCTCTGCCTCCAGGGCCTGCCGTATGGCGGCGACGCGGCCGTCCATCATGTCGGACGGCGCGATGATGTCGGCGCCGGCGCGCGCCTGATTGACCGCCTGCGCGGCAAGGATGTCGAGGCTCTCGTCGTTGAGGATGCGGCCATCGCCCGACAGCAGCCCGTCATGACCGTGGCTGGTGTAGGGGTCGAGCGCGACGTCAGTCAGCAGGCCGATGGGAATGCCCGCATCCTTCACGGCGCGGCAGGCACGGGCCATCAGATTGTCTGGATTGACCGCCTCTCGCCCATCCTCGCTGCGCGCATCGGGCGGCGTGTTGGGAAAGAGGGCGAGGACGGGAATGCCAAGATCGACCGCCTCCCGCGCCGCCTCGACGATCAGATCGACAGACAGCCGGTCGACGCCCGGCATGGCGCCGACAGGCTCCCGCTCATTTTCCCCGTCTCGGATGAAGACCGGCCAGATCAGGTCGGCGGGGGTCAGGACGTTCTCGGCGTGCAGGCGGCGCGACCAGTCGTGCGCGCGGGGACGGCGAAGGCGAAGGGCGGGAAAGCTGGCTGTCATGACCCCGCAAATTCAACTTACCGTTGAACTTTGCAAGGGCTCCGGCCATCTGCGGGTACGGCATGACCTCCGCGCCCCTCCTTATTTTCGATTCCGGTATTGGCGGCCTGTCTGTCGCCGGCCCGATCATGTCCCGGCTACCGAACGCGCCGATCGTCTATGCCGCCGACAATGCCGGTTTCCCCTACGGATCCAAGACCGAGGCAGAGATCGCGGCCCGCGTGCCCGCTCTTCTCGGCCGTCTGGTCGAACGCTACCGGCCCGCGCTGGTCGTCATTGCCTGCAACACCGCCTCGACCATAGCGCTCGATCATGTGCGCGCCGCACTTGATCTGCCCGTCGTCGGCACGGTGCCGGCGATCAAGCCGGCCGCCGAGCGGACGCGGACGGGCGTGATCGGCGTCCTCGGCACCCCGGCGACGGTGCGCCAGCGTTACGTCGACGATCTCACCGCGCGCTTCGCGGCCGGGTGCACCGTTTTGCGTCACGGCGCATCCGGCCTCGCCGCCGCTGCCGAGGCGGTGCTGCGCGGGGAAACCGTGCCCGAGAGCGAGTTCGAAGGACCGATGCGTGGTTTGCTGGCACAGGACGGCGGGGCGTGCATGGACGTCTGCGTTCTCGCCTGTACGCACTTCCCGCTCGTCGAGGACCGACTCGTCGCCGCGTCTGGCCGGCAGGACATTGCCTTTCTGGACGGCGGCGCGGGGATCGCCCGCAGAACCGCGCATCTGCTCGCCGGCAGGCGGTGGAGCGAAGACGAACCGGCACATAGGGCAGTGTTCACGGCCCGGACCGCTGCGGTAGACGCGCTGGCGCCTGCGCTTGCCGCGCGCGGCTTGACGCAGACGGATTATCTGTAGGGGGTGCAGACATGGTGATGACGAACGAGGAGGTGCTGGAGCGGATGAACCGCCGCGCGCCGCCGACGGCCCGCTTCCTGAATACGGAGCTGCTCGCCGTCGATCAGGATGCCGGCACGGTGCGCATGGCCTTCGACATCGGCGATCATCTCTGCAACCCCAGTGGCACCGTGCAGGGCGGCATCGTCGCGGCCATGCTGGACGATGCCGCCGCCTATGCCGCCATCGTCTTTTCCAAGAAGAAGATCTTCGTGCCGACGCTGGAAATGAAGGTCAGCTTTTTCCGTCCGGCCCGGCACGGGCGGCTTTTTGCGAACGGCCGCTGCATTAAGTTCGGCCGCAAGATCAGCTTCATGGAGGCGGATCTGGAGGACGGGGAGGGCACCATGCTCGCCCGCCTGACGACCACGGCCGCCCCCATCGACCTCGACAATCCGAACCTCGTGGAGACACAATGACCAATACCGTCCTTTCCGAAACGCGCGGCCGGCTGGGCCTCATCACGCTCGACCGGCAGAAGGCGCTGAATGCGCTGAACGAGGAGATGTGCACGGAAATCCTGCGCGTGCTGGACGCGTGGGAGGGCGACGACGGGATCGCGGTGGTGGCGATCCGCGGGGCAGGGAGCCGGGCCTTCTGCGCCGGCGGCGACGTCGTCGGCCTGCACCGGGCCGGAACGGAAGGAACGGCGGACTGGGAGAATTTCTTCGCCCAGGAATACCGCATGAACCACAGGATCGGGACGTACAGGAAGCCCTATGTGGCGCTGATGGACGGTATCACCATGGGCGGCGGCGTCGGCATTTCCATCCATGGCGATTATCGGATCGCGACAGAGAACACGCTGTTCGCCATGCCGGAAACGGGCATCGGCCTCATTCCCGATGTCGGCGGCACGCACGCCCTGCCGCGCCTGCCGGGCGCGCTGGGCGCCTATCTCGGCCTGACCGGCGCGCGGCTGAAGGCGGAGGATTGCCTTTATGCGGAAATCGCGACCCACTACGTCCCCGCCGCCAATCTGGATGCGCTGATCGAGGCGCTTGCCAGCGATGTGGACGGCGTCGCGGGCGTCATCGACCGGTTCGCGGCCTCGCCGGAACAGCCGCCGACGCTCGAGGCGTATCGCGACGGTATCGACAAGCATTTTTCCGGCGACACCTGCGAGGCCATCATGTCGTCCCTCTCCATGGGCGACGAATGGGCGGAGGGGCAGCGCGACCTCCTGATGAAGATGTCGCCCACGTCGATGAAGCTGACGCTGCGCGCCTTGCGAGAAGGGGCGCATGACGACCTCGCCGCCTGTCTGGAGCGGGAATACCGCATCGTCGGCAACATCAAGAGGGGGAACGACTTTTTTGAGGGCGTGCGCGCGCAGCTGATCGACAAGGACCGGAAGCCGCGTTGGAATCCCTCGAACCTGCGCGACGTGACCGACGAGATGGTGGACGCCTATTTCCAGACACCGCCGCACGGCGATCTCGCCCTCTGATCTGGCCTGCTTGCCGCTGCATTCACCCCCTCTTCAGTCCGGTGCGACAAAAGAGGGGGTGAATGTGCGCGCGCCGGGCGCTACATGGGGCCCGCAGATCGAAGCAACATCCGGAAGCGCGCGTGAACTACGATCAGATATTCGAGAAGGCGATCGAGCGTCTTCATGAGGAAGGCCGCTACCGGGTTTTCATCGATATCATGCGCAATCGCGGCAGCTTCCCGAACGCGCGCTGCTTCGCGGGCCATAACGGGCCAAAGCCGATCACCGTCTGGTGCTCCAACGATTATCTGTGCATGGGCCAGCATCCGAAGGTGGTGGAGGCCATGGAGGGCGCGCTGCACGACGTTGGCGCCGGGTCCGGCGGCACGCGCAACATCGGCGGCAACACGCACCTGCATATCCAGCTTGAGGAAGAGCTTGCCGGCCTGCACGCGAAGGAGGCGGCGCTGCTTTTCACCAGCGGCTATGTCTCCAACGAGGCGACGCTGTCCACCTTGGCGAAGCTTTTGCCCGGCTGCATCGTCTATTCCGACGAACTGAACCACGCCTCCATGATCGCCGGTATCCGCAATGCCGGCTGCGAAAAGCGCGTCTTTCGCCATAACGACCTTACGCATCTCGAGGAGCTGCTGGCCGCCGACGATCCGGAGGCGCCGAAGCTGATCGCCTTCGAAAGCGTCTATTCGATGGACGGCGATATTGCCCCCATCGCCGAAATCTGCGACCTGGCCGACAAGTACAACGCGCTGACGTATCTCGATGAGGTGCATGCGGTCGGCATGTACGGCCCGCATGGTGGCGGCATTTCCGAACGCGACGAGGTGGCGGACCGGCTGACCATCATCGAGGGGACGCTCGGCAAGGCGTTCGGCGTGATGGGCGGCTACATCACCGCGAAGAAGACGCTGATCGACGTCATTCGCAGCTATGCGCCGGGCTTCATCTTCACCACCAGCCTGTCGCCCGTTCTCGTTGCCGGCGCGCTGGCCAGCGTGCGGCACCTGAAGGAATCGGTAGAGGAGCGGGATGCGCAACAGGCCGCCGCCGCACGGCTGAAGACGATGATGAGCGAGGCCGGCCTGCCGGTCATGCCCTCGACAACGCACATCGTGCCGCTGCTCGTCGGCGATCCGGTAAAAGCGAAGCGCATTTCCGACGTCCTGCTGATGGAGTACGGCGTCTACGTTCAGCCCATAAACTATCCGACCGTGCCGCGCGGAACGGAGCGCCTGCGCTTCACGCCGGGTCCCTCCCATGACGAGACCATGATGGCGGACCTCGTCAAGGCGCTGGTGGAGGTCTGGGACCGGCTGGAGCTGCAACTGGCGGCGTAGCAGCGCTCATGGGTCCTCCAACAGGCCCCGCACTCTCCACCGTCGCCCCGGCGAAGGCAGGGGCCCCGTGACGGTCAAGACTCGACCGGTGCGCCAGCGGATAGACCCCTGCCTCCGCAGGGGTGACGATGAGGGGGAGCGTCCTGCGAATTCGTGCGCGCAGACTTGGTGCGGCGCGTGTGATGACCCCTCCGCTTTATCAAACCCAAAGAACTTCTCGTACGTACCGCCAGCCTTTTCGTCGCCTCTACGGAGGCAGGGGCCAAACCTCCGGTATCAAGGCCAGGAACCGATGTGCTGGTGGCTGGACCCCCACCTTCGCAGGGGTGACGATGGAAGACGTGCGCGGCTTTTTTGCGGCCTTAGTGGCGGGCGCCGGCCGTGCCCCTCCGCTCCACCGAACCGGCAGAATCCTCCCGCATCCCAGCCTTCCTCGTCGCCCCTGCCTAGGCAGGGGCCCACCTCCCGATGCCAAACCCGAAACCCACGGTTCAACAGATGCATCCGTGATGCGAGTGACCCACCTTACGCAATTCAATCTGAACCGCTTCGGAAACACTCACCCGCGTCACCCTCTAGGTTGGCGCCGCCGTCTGGGGTAGACGGCCGGCCATGACCGCGAAGCGACTGAACCTCGCCCTGCAGGGCGGCGGCAGCCACGGCGCCTTCACCTGGGGCGTTCTCGATGCCCTCTTGGCGGATGGCGACATCGAAATCGCCGGTATTTCCGGCACCAGCGCGGGGGCGATGAACGGCGCGGCCGTCGCGCACGGAATGGCGACGGGCGGCCGCAAGGGCGGGGCCGAGGCAGCCCGCGCCGCGCTGGAGGCGCTGTGGAAGCGGGTGTCGGACCTCGTCGCCTATGCGCCGGTTCCGGCCAGCGCCTACGACACCTGGTTCGGCAATTTCTCTCTGCTTCCCGGCATGCCGAAAATCAATTTCCTGAGCCAGTTCGCGCACGCCTTTTCACCGTACAATTTTAATCCCAGCGGCCTCAATCCGCTGCGTGGCATCACGGAGGATCTGTTCGACTTCGACGCGATTCGCCGCTGTCGCCATCTGAAGCTGCACGTGGCCGCCACGAACGTCTTCACCGGCAAGGTCCGCATATTCGGCTGCAAGGAGATGAGCCCGGACGTGCTCGCCGCGTCCGCCTGCCTGCCGCAATTCTTCCAGGCCGTGACGATCGAGGACGAGCCCTATTGGGACGGCGGCTATATGGGCAATCCGGCGCTGTTTCCGCTTTACGACGACGAGAGCTGCCGCGACATATTGCTGGTGCAGGTGAATCCGGCCGAGCGGCGGGAGGTGCCCAAGACGCGGGAGGAGATCGACAACCGCGTCGACGAGATCGCCTTCTCCGGCGCTCTCCTCAGGGAGCTCCGCGCAGTCGAGTTCGTTCAGCGGCTGATGGACAGCGGCACACTGAATCCCGGGGAGGGCTATAGCCGCCTGCGCCTGCACCGCGTCGGCGGCGACGAACTGACGAATTTCGGCGCGGCGTCGAAGGTGCGCACCGACTGGGGCTTCTTGACCGAACTGCGCGACCTGGGGCGGACCAGTGCCGAGAACTGGCTCTCGGCGAACCGCGACGCCATCGGGGAACGCGACACGCTGGACCTGCGCGCCATGTTCGGGTGACCCGTCAGCCGTCCTTCCACACATGATAGGGGCGGGTGCGAATCCACCGCGTCGCGATCCACTTCGCGCCGCTGGTCGCGGGCAGGCCGGCATGGCGCATCCGCAGGTCCGGTCGTCCATCCTCGCGCAGATTCGCGAACAGCAGCGCATCGCCCTGCCGCCCGCGCAGCCTGAACCCGAGTTCGGGAAAGGCGGTTTCCCCCCCCTCATAATCCGCAGTCAGATAGACGATCAGCGTATGGCTGCGCTGGTTCTCCAGCCCCGCGACGGCATCATGATGCGGCCTGTATTCCTGCGCGCCGCTGTAGCGCAGAATGTGCAGCGGCTCCCCCTGCATCCGGTCCGTGCCCGTAGCGGCGGCGATACGCCGGTTCAGCATGCCGACCACCAGATCCTCCTCAACCGGCGACAGTGCCGCGCCGACGGAGGTGCGCACCGGATCGGGCCGCCGCGCGCCCGTTTGCGGGTCGAGAATGGTCGAGGGGCGCAGGCGCGGCGCCGACATCTGCTGCAGATAAGCGCACTCGGCCGATGAGAAGAGGTGTCTGACCATGCGAATCGAGGGGGTCTCCGACACCGGTTCGGTGCGCCAGTTCTCCTCCTCCTCCGCAGCATTCAACAGGCGCATCTGCTGCTGCGCAACCGGATCGTCCACAGCAAGGTCGCGCAACTCTTCCACCGCCTGTTCATGGCTGAGCGTCCCCAGCGTGCCGTTCGCCCGCAGATAAAGGTGCAGGCGCCGTGCCTCCGCGCTCGTCCGCGCGGCGCATCGCAAATAATGATCCGCCTGGGGCAGGCTGCGCGGTCCGT
The DNA here is from genome assembly GCF_000342165.1 of Pacificimonas flava. Classification (GTDB taxonomy): domain Bacteria; phylum Pseudomonadota; class Alphaproteobacteria; order Sphingomonadales; family Sphingomonadaceae; genus Pacificimonas; species Pacificimonas flava. The sequence goes on along the minus strand of NZ_AMRV01000009.1, from coordinate 62,991 downwards.
AGAGGCCGAACAGCCGCCAATGCGCGATGGCAAGGCCGGCCTCGCTGTCGCCGTCCTCTGCCGCCGCGGCGACCAAGGCGACGGCGCCATCGGGATCGCCGGCGTGGAACAGGCGTTTTGCGTCTTCGAGCTTCGCCACGGGGTGCGCGCCTCCTTTCGCACACCGGCCTAACGCGGTGTGGCCGGCACGCAAGAATGACAGTTGCCGCGCCGGGGCGTCGGCACCATCCTTTGCCTGGAAAACTCTTGGGAGGAGTTCGCTCGGCCATGACCACGAAAACGAAACTCGACATTCGACCGCTGACACCGATGATCGGTGCCGAACTGTACGGCATTGATCTGGCGGGGCCGCTGGACGATGAAGATATCACCGCCGTGCGCGAGGCGCTGCTGGCCCACAAGGTGGTCTTCTTCCGCGACCAGCACATCACGCGCGAACAGCATCTGGCTTTCGCGCAGCGGTTCGGCGAGCTGGAAATTCATCCGGCGACACCGAAGGATCAGAACAACCCGGAGATCCTGCGCATCGAGCATGGACCGGGCAATCGCGGACAAGAGAATTTCTGGCATTCCGACGTGACGTGGCGCGCGGAACCCTCGCTCGGTTCGATCCTGCGCGCCGTGGAGGTGCCGGAGGTGGGCGGCGACACGCTGTTCGCCAACATGAATGCCGCGTTCGAGCGTCTGTCCGCCCCCATGCGCGACTGGATCACCGGCTTGACTGCCGTGCACGACATTGCGCGCGTCTTCGCCCGCCGCCTCGGGAAACGCCCGGAGGAACTGCACGAGAAATATCCGCCGATGGAGCATCCGGTGGTGCGCACCCATCCGGAAACGGGCGAGCCCGGGCTTTACGTGAACACGGCGTTCACGAGCCACATCAAGGGCCTGTCGGCAGAGGAGAGCAGTTGGCTGCTGAAGCACCTTTATGCACAGGCGCACGATCCTGAGATCCAGTGCCGGTTCCGCTGGCAGGCGGGCTCCATCGCCTTCTGGGACAACCGCGCCTCGCAGCATTTGGCTGCGTCCGACTATTACCCCGCCCGCCGGGTCATGGAACGCGCCACGATCAAGGGTGACAAGCCGTTCTACAGGGCCGCCTGAAGCGCCCGAAAATGCCGCGCCGCCGCGGGTAGCCTCGCGGCGGCGAAATCACTAGATGTCGCGCCATGACAGCGCGAATGACCATAGCCCTTGCGTCCGACCATGCCGGATTCGCCTTGAAATCAAAGGTGAAGTCTTGGCTGCAGGCGGACGGACACGACGTTCTCGACCTCGGCACGGGCGGCACCGATTCGGTCGATTATCCCGATTTTGGCAAGGCCCTGGCAGAGGCGGTTGCGGGCGGAAAGGCGGAACGGGGCATTGCCATCTGTGGCTCCGGCATCGGTATTACCATTGCGGCGAACCGCGTCGCCGGCGCCCGCGCGGCCAATTGCGCGAGCGGGCTGATGGCACGGCTTGCCCGGCAGCACAATGATGCGAACATCCTCGGCCTGGGCGAACGCCTGCTGGGCGAGGAGGTCGCGCGCGACTGCGTCAATGAATTCCTGAACACCGACTTCGAAGGCGGCCGGCACCAGCGCCGCGTCGACAAGATGGGATAAGAGACCTTGAGCACCAATCCGACCTCCGCCAGCCAGACCGATGATTATGCGGGCTTCTTTTCCAACAGCCTGAAGACGGCAGACCCAGAGGTCTTCGCCGGCATCCAGGACGAACTCCACCGCGAGCAGAACGAGATCGAACTGATCGCGTCCGAAAACATCGTTTCGGAAGCCGTTCTCGCCGCGCAGGGCAGCGTCCTTACCAACAAATATGCGGAGGGGTATCCCGGTCGCCGCTATTATGGCGGCTGCGGCCCGTCCGACACGGTCGAGGACTTGGCGCAGGCGCGCGCGAAGGCGTTGTTCGGCTGCGAGTGGGTGAACGTGCAGCCGCATTCGGGCGCGCAGGCGAACGGCGCTGTCCTGCTGGCGCTCGTAAAACCCGGCGATACCATCATGGGCATGAGCCTGGCGGCAGGCGGTCATCTGACGCACGGCGCGCCGCCGGCGCAGTCCGGCAAATGGTTCAACGCCGTCCAGTACGGCGTGACCGAGGATACGCACCTGATCGACTATGACGCGCTGGAGGCGCAGGCGGTTGAGGCGCAGCCGAAGCTGATCATCGCCGGCGGCAGCGCCTATCCGCGCCACATTGACTTCAAGCGCTTTCGCGAGATCGCGGACAAGGTCGGTGCCTATCTGCACGTCGACATGGCGCATTTCGCCGGCCTGGTCGCAGCCGGCGTGCATCCGAGCCCGCTGGAACATGCGCATGTCACGACCACGACGACGCACAAGACGCTGCGCGGTCCGCGCGGCGGCATGATCCTGTCGAACGATCCGGCGCTTGGCAAGAAGCTGAACAGCGCCGTGTTCCCGGGCCTGCAGGGCGGACCGCTGATGCATGTAATCGCTGCGAAGGCCGTGGCCTTCGGAGAGGCGCTGCGCCCCGGCTTCCGCGCCTATGCGGAGGCTGTGGTCGCCAATGCCAAAACACTGGCCGAGGCGCTGCAGGCGCGCGGCTGCGACATGGTTTCGGGCGGGACCGACACGCATGTGACGCTCGTCGATCTGCGGCCGATCGGGGTGACCGGCGCCGATGCGGAGGAATCCCTCGGACGGGCGAACATCACCTGCAACAAGAACGGCGTGCCCTTCGACCCGCTGCCGCCCGCGAAGACCAGCGGCATTCGCCTGGGTTCGCCCGCCGGAACGACGCGCGGCTTCGGAGAGGCGGAGTTCGCGCAGATCGGCGAGATGATCGGCGACGTGCTGGACGGTCTCGCGAAGAACGGCGCGGACGGGAATGGCGAGGTTGAAAATGCCGTGAAGCAGCGCGTGCTGGCGCTGACCGGCCGCTTCCCCATCTATCCCGCGCGCTGAGCCGGTAAGGGGGCGGGATTAGGACATGCGCTGTCCGTTCTGCATGAATGCGGATTCGCAGGTGAAGGATTCGCGGCCGACGGAGGATGGGTCCGCCATTCGCCGCCGCCGCCAGTGCCCTGCCTGCGCCGCCCGCTTCACGACGTTCGAGCGGGTACAACTGCGCGATCTCTCCATCGTCAAGAAGTCGGGGGAGAAGCAGGGCTTCGACCGCGACAAGCTGTCCGCCTCTATCCGGATTGCGTGCCGCAAACGGCCTGTGAGCGAGGAGAAGGTCGAACGCCTCGTTTCCGGTATTCAGCGCCAACTCGAAGCCTCTGGACAGGCCGAGGTCAGTGCCGACGAACTGGGCGAACTGGTGATGGAAGGGCTGCACGCCCTCGACGAGGTCGCCTATGTCCGCTTCGCCAGCGTCTACCGCGAGTTCCGCGAAGCCAGCGATTTCGAGAAGCTGCTTGGCAGCATGCCGGACGGCGGCGAGGATGACGGCGACAAACGGTCCTCCACGAAGACGAGCGCGACAAGCGAACCTGCTGGCGAACCCAAGGATACGCTGTTCTAGCGTCCCTATGCCCGGCCCCGTTTCCCCCTATGCCCATGTCTGAAACAAGTGATACGCCCGCCGCGCCCATGGAAAGCGAGGCGGCCAGCCCCATCGTCGTGCTCGTGCGCCCGCAGCTTGGCCGCAACATCGGAACGACCGCGCGGGCGATGCTGAACTTCGGCGTCACACGCCTGCGACTCGTGGCGCCGCGCGATGGCTGGCCCAATCCGGACGCCGGCCCGGCGGCGAGCGGCGCGGACGAGGTTCTTGCCGGGGCGGAGGTGTTCCCGACCGTCGATGCGGCGGTGGCGGACTGCACGCATGTCTATGCGACCACGGTGCGCAAGCGCGGCCTCATCAAGCGCGTCGTCACGCCCGAGGAGGCGGCGCGCGAGACGCATATGCGCGGCGGGCGCACGGCCATTCTGTTCGGCGCGGAGGCAACCGGCCTCGACAATGACGAGGTGGGGCGGGCGCAGGAAATCCTGACCGTACCCGTCAATCCGGACTTCTCATCGTTGAATCTGGCACAGGCGGTCATCCTCTGCGCCTATGAATGGTCGCGCCATGCCGATCTGCCTCGCGCGGAGCCGCTCGAGCCGCCGGCTCCGCAGACGGAAGTCGACGGTCTTGTCGGCCAGCTCGACGAGGCGCTGGAGACGGCAGGCTATTACCGCGTCGAAAGCCGCGCCCCCGCCGCCCGCCGCACCCTCCGCAGCCTCCTGACCCGTCCGGGCTATACGGCGCAGGAGGTCCGCACATTGCGGGGGATCATCAGTTCCCTGACGCGGTAAGCTCGGTCTGCCTGTCAAGCGAGTTGGCCAGGAACAGACCAATCTTTTCCAGCATTTCAATACGGGATTTGCTGCTTGCCAATTGATGATCGAGGCCCTCGAACTCCAGATACTCGACCGGCTTCGACGCGCTTTGCAGTGCGTTTCGCATGGTATGAGAGTGGCGAACGCGTACATTCGCATCCTCGGTGCCATGCACGAGTAGAACGGGGTTTTCAAAACGGTCCGCATACCGACGGGGGGATCCCGCCGCGACCCAATCTCCGGAACCGATCATATTGGCGACAAGTCGCGCGCCGGCATAATAGCTTTCGTCCTGCTTCAGCATTTCCAAATCGACCACGGGCGCGATGGCAATTGTCGCGCGAAAAAGATCTGGATCGATGACGTTCGCCTGAAGCGCAGCATATCCGCCATAGCTCCAGCCGACGATAGCTGTCCGCTCGGGGTCGGCAAGCCCCGCCTCTTGTGCCCAGTAGGCAGCGCCGTTGATGTCCGACACGGCAAGTTTCCACGACCGGAAGGCATTTTCACCGAGCCAGTCGGCGCCATATCCCGCCGAACCGCGATAATTTGGTTGCAGGACCGCATAGCCCTTGGCCGCCAGATATTGCGCCAGCCAGTCGAAGCCCCAGTAATCGCGGGCCGTGGGGCCACCATGGGGAAGGACGATGAAGGGCAGGTTTTTGCTATCTCTCGTCTTGCCGGGCGGAATGGTGAGATAGGCAGGAACAGAAGTGCCGTCCTCCGTCTCGTAGGAAATCGGCGTCGTCGTCGCCAGCGCGCGAGTGTCAATACTGCCGCGGGCTGGCGCCAAATCGATCAGCTTTCGCGCTGATTTGTCATACACGTAATAGTGTCCAGGCTTGTCTGCGGAACTGACAGTCAAAAGTATGCGATTACCGTCTGCGCTGCTCTCGATCAGGCTCACCTCGACGTCGCCGCCAAGCGCGGACGCGAGCGCTTTGGAAAGCGCTTCGAGTTCGGGATCGAAAAAGTCGATGTGATTATATTCGTCGGACCACGCCACGCCGACGGGGCGGCGCTCTTGTCCGAAGGTGACGAGTGAGTCTGCGTCTACACCGTCACGCGACCAGACGAGCGTTTCCGGGCCATTCGCGGTAACGGGCACCGAAAAAAGAGCGCTTCGCCCCTCGTGCGGTTTTAACATGAAAACGGAAGTTCCATCTTCACTGAAACCTTCGATGCTTATCCTGTCATAATCGGATACATTATCTTCTCCCAGAAGGCGCCAGTCGCGGCTTCCGGCTGGACGTACGCGGAAAACGCGGCGGTTTCCCGTATAGCCGTCAGGGGCGGAATACAGGATGCTGTAGGCACGCACTTCGCCCTTCGTATCAGTGAAAAATTGCCTGGCGTCCGTCACAGGCCCGAATTCCGTCGACATCCGGTTGGTATAGACGTTCACTTTCTGAACGCTCGGCCCCTCTTCGCGCTTGGCGATGCGGGTATCCGCCGTCGATTGCGGGACCAGATATACTGACATCAGGACGTGGTCCGCGTCATTCGGTAACGGGTCCACGATCGTGCCCGAGACCGATGTTCCGTAAAGGTCGCGTCCCGATCCCTGGCGTCCAAGTCGTATGAGATCGCTGCCGTCGACATTAAGGGCAATGGTCGATGCGGTAGCCGTGTGCAGGCTCCTGGCTATCTCCGCCGATCCATAAGCGAGACAAGCCAGCCGCTCGGTATTCAGGAATCGGCAATTGGAGAAGCTCGACGACGCATTCGATCGTAGAATGGGAACCGATTCGCCGCTATCGACGTCCGCCACGAACAGAACATCGTAAGTCCCGGAACGGTTCAGGTAGGCGATATGCGTGCCATCCGGCGATAGCCGCATGTCGTCGGCGGTCGGCATCGTACCGAACGCCTCTGCGATGGGTTCTGCGGATACTAATTCTGCGCTGCCACAGACAAGTGCCGCGATAAATGCAATCCCCCGCGAAAGCGTCAGGGTTTGTGTCTTTCCCAGCGTTCTTGCCATTCTGGCCATGATAATCCCCCAATTTTCCGTCGCGGCCTAATAATAACCGCTTTCTGGCGTAGACATTATTTATATTTCGAGGTTACCATCTGGTTTGCAGAAACGCCCGGTTCGATTATCGTCGACGTTCTGGTGAGGAGGGGGATGATGAGGCTTAGAAAACTTGTTGTTTTCATTGGAGTGGCCGCATTCATGCTACCGGCGCCGGTGGCGGCGTTTAAGGGCGATTCGCAAAAGGTCGCGTCGGCTGAGGCCAAGTCAGATACCAATAAGGAAGTCTGCAAGCGGATTACGCAGTCCGGTACGCGCATTAAGAAGCGCGTCTGCATGACGCAGTTTGCATGGGATCAGCTTGCGCGCCAGTCCGAGGAAATGGGCCGCGATATCGTCAATAAGGGTCAGCGCGGAAACATTCCCGAGTATTGACATCCATACCGCCCTGCGTCACATGACGCGCTTCGCGATTGGTCCCGTATGCCGGTGAAGCGGTGACCACCTGCGGCTTATTGGCCGCCCAAGGTGCGATACCGGCACTATCGTTGTTCGCTATCCGTCAGAAAGGAGCGCCGACCATGTCGAAGCGCCAGAATTCCAAGTACAAGCTCGATCGCCGCATGGGCGAGAACATCTGGGGACGGCCGAAGTCCCCGGTCAACAAGCGTGAATATGGCCCCGGCCAGCACGGCCAGCGCCGCAAGGGCAAGATGTCCGACTTCGGCATCCAGTTGCGCGCCAAGCAGAAGCTGAAGGGCTATTATGGCGACGTGACCGAGAAGCAGTTCCGTAAATATTACACGGAAGCCTCGCGTCAGAAGGGCGATACCTCGCAGAACCTGATCGGCCTTCTCGAGCGCCGTCTCGACATGATCGTCTACCGCGCGAAGTGGGCGCCGACGATCTTTGCGGCCCGCCAGCTCGTCAATCACGGCCACATCCGCGTCAATGGCGGCAAGTGCAACATCGCTTCTCGCATGATTTCGCCGGGCGACACCATTGCTCTGCGCGCGAAGGCGAAGGAAATGGCTATCGTGCTGGAGGCCCAGGGGCTCGCCGAGCGTGAAGTGCCGGACTATGTGCAGGTGAACGAGGACGGCACGGCCAATTACATGCGCGTCCCGCAGCTGGACGAGGTGCCCTATCCTGTCCGCATGGAGCCGAATCTGGTCGTCGAGTTCTACTCGCGATAAGTTTTCGGGCGCCTCCGGGATTTCAAAAAGGGCCGGCATCCTTTCGGGTGCCGGCCCTTTTTTTATTGGCTTCGTCGCGGGTGAAGCTCGCAGCCGTGCCGCAAACGCGCCGTTTCTATTCGCTGCGCAGGGCGAGATAGGCCGTGGGCAGCGCCGCTGCGCAGAAGCCGCGGATCAGCACGTCGCCAAGTTCCATGACCCAATAATGGATCGTCGCCGGATTGATCTCCAGCATACGTTGGTTGACGTCGGCAGCCGAAAGCGCATGTCCGAAGACCGTATAGAAGAGGAGCACGGCCGGGGGCACGATGACCAGCGCGACGAGTGCCGTGAAGCCAAGCAGCATCCAGCGCCGTCCGCGCGTCAATGCCGCCGCCCGCCGCAATGCGGCCGTGGGTCCCAGCCGCTCCGCCACGGCCGCCGGAATGGCAGGCAGCCAGACGATCAGAATGCCGCCTGTTGCCGCGATCGAAAGTGCGCGCGCAAGAATCCGCGATGCCATGCCGAGGAGAAGCTCGCCGATCAGGACAAGAAAGAACATCGCGGCGAGAAGCAACGCGGCAACCAGCCCCGGCTGCGCCAGCTTCAGGCCTCCGAGGATATAGGTACGGGGCGAAAGTCGTCGCACGCCGCCCAGCAGCGTTCCCGCGCTGACCGCGCTGAAGAACAATACGAAGGCGAGCGCGCGGGCCGTCGTCGCCAACGTCACCGTCGTGGGGTCCGGGCTATGGGCGGCGCCGATAAGATAGAGAATCAGATCCGTGCCCGTCGTCAGCATCAACGCGAGCAGCGTGATGGGCGCGAAATCCCGCCACCATGTTTCGGCCGTGCGCCGTAGAAGATCGATGCTGGAAATGGGGGCGGGTCCTTTCTTCATGGGGCGCGTCCCCTTAATCGGGAAGCGCCACGGTACGGGGGCGTCCGCGGCCAACTGCATAGACGTCTCCGCCGCGCCGCACGAGGGCGATGTCCGCCAGCTCGCTGACGGCGAGCAGGGTTATCGGTCCGTCGCCGGGAATATCGACGCGTCGTTCGAGCCAGTTCGGCTGGCCCACGCGTACGTCCACCAACCGGTCCTCGCCGGCGCCGCGTAAGTGGATATACAGCCGGTCGCGGCCGCCGCGCGCCGCCTCCACGCCATAGCCCGCCGGCGGTTCGAATGCCCGCTCGCCTGCGGTGACACGCCCGGGCGCCATCAGCGCACCCATCGGATAGGCGGCAAGCCCGCCAGGAGGCACGGTGCCGCTTCGAACCGGCCAACTCGCCTTGAGGAGTACGATTGCCCGCGCTTGGAAGAAATCCTGAAAGAGGGAACCCGGTGGCCCGTCCGGCATCACCAGATTGTGCTGCCAACCGAAATGGTAGGTTTGCGCGGTGCCGTCGCCGTCGCGGTAGGTTGCGCTGTAGAATATGCCGCCTGTCGACAGATCGAAAACGGGTTTCAGATCCGTGCTGCCGGGCGGTGTGCGCAGGATCGTCTGCGCCTCCAGCACCGGCGTTCCGCGCTCCCAAAGCTGAACCAGTTTCGGCGCGCCGCCCTCGCGCCCTCGGCTGCCGGGTACGGCGTCGCTGACCAGCATGATCGTCTTGTCGTCGTACCAATCGGCGCGGATGTCCTCTGATTCCAGCGTGAAGCCGCCGCCGACTTCCGTGCCAGTGCCGCTGTCGATTTCCTTCAGCCGGCGCAGCCCTGCCTCAACGGATATGACGAGGCAGCGGCGATAGCTGGGCGGCAGGCAGCTGACGCTTTCGATGGTTCCGGGGGCGGTATAGATGGGCCGCCACGACGGGCTGCCGTCCATCAGCGGTTCCAGCGACCCGCGATAGACGGTGCCGTCCCGCGCATAGGTGACGCTCTCTCCGTCGAAACTGGCAAGTTCGGCGCGCCCCGGCCCGGCGGCCAGGACCGCGAGGAATAACGCGGCAATGATCTTCATCGCCCGCTTTGTGGACCGGACGGGCGCGCGGGGAAAGGCCGCTCGACCTAAAAATTTGTCATGATGGCGCTGCATCTTCCGCTGCGACCGCGGTGCCCTCCGCTGCGGCGGAGGCGGCTGACAGCACCGCGCGGACGGAGGCGGTGGCGACATCCTCGTCGATGCCGACACCCCAGACCGTTCGGCCGGATGAATCGGCGCATTCGACATAGGCCGCGGCGTTCACGTCGCTGCCCTTGCCGATCGCATGCTCGGAATAGCTCACCACCTCGAGCGAGACGCCGAAATCGGCCCTGAGGGCTGCAAGGACGCTAGAAATGATGCCGTTGCCCCGGCCCGACACGGTGCGCTCGGTGCCCGCGTCCTTGATCTTGCCTGTGAATACACGTTCGCCGCCGGCGCCCCGCGTCTCCTCATAATCGACGAGTTCGAAACGCTTTTCGCTACCGATGCGATAGGTTCGCTGGAAGGCCTGCCAGATATCCTCCGCATTCAATTCGCGGCTGGATTCATCGGCCAGCGCCTGGACCGTGCGACTGAAGTGTGCTTGCAGCTTCTTTGGCAGTTTCAAGCCGCGATCCTGTTGCAGCACCCAGGCGACGCCGCCCTTGCCGGACTGGGAATTGACGCGGATGACCGCCTCATAATCGCGTCCGATGTCTTCGGGGTCGAGGGGCAGGTAGGGCACGTCCCATATCTGGTCGTTCTTCGCCTCCTGCGCCGCAAAGCCCTTCTTGATCGCATCCTGATGCGAACCGGAAAACGCGGTGAAGACCAGATCGCCGGCATAGGGGTGGCGCGGATGCACGGGCAGCTGATTGCAATATTCCGCCGTCTTCACGACCGCATCCATGTCGCTGAAATCGAGCGCCGGGTGAACGCCCTGCGTGTACATGTTCATGGCCAGGGTGACGAGGCAGACATTGCCCGTTCGCTCGCCATTGCCGAACAGACAGCCCTCCACCCGGTCGGCGCCGGCCATGATTCCCAGTTCGGCGGCGGCGACGCCGGTGCCCCGGTCATTATGCGGGTGCAGGCTGATGACGACGCTGTCCCGGTCGCGGATATGCCGGCCGAACCATTCGATCTGGTCGGCGTAGATGTTCGGCGTGGCCGCTTCCACGGTCGCGGGCAGGTTCAGGATCAGCGGCCGATCCGGCGTCGGCCGCAACACGTCCATGACCGCCTCGCAGACCTCCAGCGAGAAATCGAGTTCGGCGGTGGAAAAGGTTTCCGGCGAATATTCGAACTGCCAGTCCGTGCCCGGCCGTGCGGCGGCATTGTCGCGCAGCATCATGGCCCCCTCCACCGCGATGTTCTTCACGTCGGCGCGGTCCATTTGGAATACGATGCGGCGCCAGGCGGGCGAGACCGCATTGTACAAGTGAACGATGGCGCGGTGCGCGCCCTCAAGGCTGTCAAAGCTCCTGTCGATCAGGTCGCGGCGCGCCTGCGTCAGGACCTGGACGGTGACATCCTCCGGCACCTTGCCGGATCGGACGAGGCCGGAGATGAAATCGAACTCGGTCGCGCCGGCGGACGGAAAGCCGACCTCGATCTCCTTCAGTCCCACCTTCACCAGCAACTCGAAGAAACGCTGCTTCTTTTCCGCATTCATCGGATCGATCAGGGCCTGATTGCCGTCGCGCATGTCGGTGGAGAGCCAGCGCGGCGGAGCGGTGACGGTCTGTGTCGGCCAGCGCCTGTCGGCCAGGTCGACCTGCGGGAAGGGGCGGTATTTGCGGGCTGGGTTCTGAAGCATCGTCTGTCCTGATCCTGTCACGCGCGGCCGATCGCGCCGCGCCGGTGGTTCCTGTCGATTTGAAATTGCCCCTCAGGCGGCACGGCTGCGCGGCGCGCAGCGGCGGGTCACGCGCCTAAGGGGCGCGTAAGTCGAAGGAGTAGATCCAGGCGATGTGCCGGCGACATGGGGCGGGTGCTAATGCTGTTTGCTGCGAAAGAAAACCCCCCTTCTCCCATCTTCAAGAGAACAAAAGAAACCGAGCTCCCCGTCTGGGGGGGCCGGTTCTTAGCGAAGGCGAAAGAAGTTTCCGCTACGGCTGCTGCTTCGATACCGATGATGAAGGCGAAGCCGCAGTGCTCAAGAATATCTTCTATACCAGCCGTGCGTTCGCGGCCGATGCAGCCGACCAGATCGGTCCCATCCTGGATGTGTCGAGACGGAACAATCGCCGGGCGGGCGTGACCGGCTTCCTGCTGTTCGACGGCAAGCGCTTTTTGCAATTCCTGGAAGGACCGGCCGCCGCCGTCGATGCCACCATGCACCGGATCGTCGAGGACAGGCGGCACTATGCCCATGTCATCATGATCGACGAAGAAGAGACTCATCGCCAGTTTCCGGATTGGGATATGGCTTTTGAGAATGAGGGGGAGCTTCGCGACACGCTGCTCCTGCAGGTGGAACGGCGTCTCGGCACGTTGGAGACGCGGGCGGCGCGGCTATTCCGCTCCTATGCGAAGATGGCGCGCGCCGCCTGAGCCGGCGGCGGCGAATATCCGTGCCCGATTTGCGGCGGCGGCGGGCCGGGCGATCTGTTAATTCCCGCCCATGCTGCTGACGGATCTCGACGACGACACCCTCTACGACGCTCTCATGGCGCGCGACCCGGCCTATGAAGGACATGCCTATGTCTGCGTAAGAACGACGGGCATTTTCTGCCGGCTGACCTGTCCGGCGCGAAAGCCGAAACGCGAGAACATCCACTTCGAGCACAGCGCGTCTGCGTGCGTGGAAAGTGGTTTTCGCCCTTGCAGGCGCTGCCGCCCGCTCGACGCACCGACGCATCCGCTGATCGGCCCCCTGCTTGCGCAGCTCGACGCTCAGCCCGGGCGGCGATGGCGGGAAGATGATCTGGTGGGGCAGGGCTACGACCCTTCCACGGTGCGGCGCGCCTTCCGCCGGCAGTTCGGCATGACCTTCCTGCAGGTGGCGCGCGCTCGTCGTCTCGGTACGGCGGCGAGCCGGCTTGCGCGGGAGGAGACGGTGATCGAGGCGCAGCTCGATGCCGGCTATGACAGCGGCAGCGGCTTTCGCGACGCGTTCCAGCGCCTCATCGGTATCGCGCCCGCGGCGCAGAAGGGAAGGGCGCCGCTCGGCGCGGACTGGATCGAAACGCCGATCGGCCCAATGGTCGCCATCGGTGACGAGGATCGCCTGCATCTGCTGGAATTCAACGACCGTAAGGGACTCCCGCGAGAGGTCGAGCGGCTAAGGACGCGCACAGGCGCGGCCATCGTTCACCGCCGCACTGCATCCGTCAGCGCCACTGCGACCGGCCTCGCGGCATATTTCGCGGGAGAGGCGTCCTTGCCGGCCCTTCCCATGGGCGACCATGGCACCGCCTTCGAACGCACGGTCTGGCGGGCGCTGACGGAAATCCCTTTTGGCGAGACGCGCAGCTATGGAGAGATCGCGGAAAGCATCGGACGGCCGTCGGCTGTGCGGGCCGTCGCGCGGGCGAACGGCGCCAACCAGCTTGCGCTGCTGCTTCCCTGTCACCGCGTCATCGGCGCTGACGGCGCATTGACCGGCTATGCCGGCGGCCTGTGGCGCAAGCGTTGGCTGCTGGAGCACGAGCGCCGCATGACCGGGCAGACGGGCGCTCGCCCGGCGGTTCACTAAAAAACGGTCCTGCGCCGCGGCTGCCCTTGCCCGCGTCCGCAGGACCGTTCCTTTCGGCCCCTGCCCCGTCGAGACGGTTCTAGGCTGCGGCGGCCGCCATCGGCGCGCTGTCCGCTTCCGCCCCGTCCGGATCGCGCAGCACGTAGCCGCGGCCCCAGACCGTCTCGATATAATTGTCCCCTTCGCAGGCCGCCGACAGCTTCTTGCGCAGCTTGCAGATGAAGACGTCGATGATTTTCAGCTCCGGCTCGTCCATCCCGCCGTAAAGATGATTCAGGAACATCTCTTTCGTCAGCGTCGTGCCCTTGCGCAGGCTGAGCAGTTCCAGCATCGCATATTCCTTGCCGGTCAGGTGGACGCGGCTGCCGTTCACATCGACGGTCTTCGTGTCCAGGTTCACTGCCAGCTTGCCGGTGTGAATGATCGACTGGCTGTGCCCCTTCGAACGGCGCACGACTGCCTGGATGCGGGCAATAAGCTCTTCTTTATGGAACGGCTTCGTCAGATAATCGTCGGCACCAAAGCCCAGGCCGCGAATCTTCGATTCGACCTCGTTCGCGCCCGACAGGATCAGCACCGGCGTCGAAACCTTGGCCAGGCGCAGCTTCTTCAGAACGTCGTAGCCGTGCATGTCCGGCAGGCCGAGATCGAGCAGGATAATATCGTAATCGTACAGCTTGCCGAGGTCGATGCCCTCCTCGCCAAGATCGGTGGAATAGACGTTCAGCCCCTGGCTCTCCAGCATCAGTTCGACCGCTTCGCTGGTATTCGGATCGTCTTCGATAAGAAGTACGCGCATGTCGATCAGTCCCTTGTCCAACCCCAGTTTCAGCGAGCGGACGGCCCCGCACGCTGCCAATCACGTTAACCATCCCCTTTATGACCAGGGAAGGTTAACGGGCAGTAAAAGGTTAAAAACCTTAGGACAAGTTACCGTTTGGCAACAGCGTGAACGGCAGAACTCCGGGGTTTACGGCCCTATGCTCGGTGATTCGCGGCACATGCGCGCAACCCTCAACCCGTCCGCCGCCAGGCTCCGCCAGCCGAAGCAGGGCGGGCGGGGCGCCAAGTTCGATTCCCTTTCCGCATTCGTGCTGATAGGACCGCCCACATGAGCCAAGCTGACCGGGTCGTTGCCCCGACACGTGCCCCAGAAGACGTCGATGCCGCACTGCGTCCGCAGCGCCTCGCGGATTTCGTCGGTCAGAAGGCCGCGCGCGGTAACCTCGCCGTTTTTATTGAGGCTGCCCGCGCGCGGGGAGAGGCGCTGGACCATGTCCTGTTCTTCGGCCCGCCTGGGCTCGGCAAGACGACCCTGGCGCAGATCGTGTCGCGCGAACTCGGGGTGGGCTTTCGCGCGACGTCCGGTCCCGTGATTGCAAAGGCCGGCGATCTGGCGGCGCTGCTGACCAATCTGGAACCCAATGACGTTCTTTTCATCGACGAGATTCACCGCCTCGCGCCCGCTGTGGAGGAGGTGCTTTATCCCGCGATGGAGGACCGCTCGCTCGATCTGATGATCGGGGAGGGGCCGTCGGCGCGCTCGGTAAAGATCGACCTGCCGCCCTTCACGCTCGTCGGCGCGACGACGCGTTCGGGGCTGTTGACGACGCCGCTGCGCGACCGTTTCGGCATTCCCGTCCGGCTCAATTTCTATACGCCGGCAGAGTTGGAGCAGGTCGTGGCACGGGCGGCGCGGCTGCTCGGAATGCCGCTCGAACCCGACGGTGCGGCCGAGGTGGCACGCCGTTCCCGGGGAACGCCCCGAATCGCAGGCCGCCTGCTGCGCCGCGTACGTGATTTCTGCGCCGTGGCGGGGGAGGATCCGATCGACCGGGGCGCTGCGGACCGCGCGCTGACCCGGCTTGAGGTGGATGCGCTCGGCCTCGATGCCATGGATCGCCGTTATCTCGGCGTCATCGCCAATGATTATGGTGGCGGTCCGGTTGGCGTGGAAACGCTGGCGGCCGCACTGTCCGAACCGCGCGACACGATAGAGGACGTGATCGAGCCCTATCTGATCCAGATCGGTCTGCTGGCGCGGACTGCGCGCGGCCGGCTGCTGAATGGCAGGGCGTGGAGCCATCTGGGATTGCCGGCACCGCGCGGCACTGCGGGCCAATTGCCGCTGGAGGACGAATGAACGGCGATACGCCTCCGCTTCCTCCATCCGGGGTCTTTTCCGGCGGTGTGCACCGCTTTCCCGTGCGCGTTTATTTCGAGGACACGGACCTCTCAGGTATCGTCTACCACGCGAACTATCTGCGTTATATGGAGCGCGCGCGGTCCGATATGCTGCGCCTCGCCGGCATCGACCAGCGCGCCGCGTTCGAGGCGGGGGCGGGCGCCTATGCCGTTGCCGACCTCTCCATCCGCTACCGCCGCCCGGCACGTCTCGACGACGATCTTGTCGTGGAGAGCCGGGTCGTGGCGGTCCGCGCCGCCGCGACGGAGATCATTCAGCGTATCTTCATGCGCGGGGAACTCTGTATAGAGGCCAAGGTTATTGCTGCACTCGTGTCGCCGTCCGGGCGGCCCTCTCGTCAGCCGGCAGATTGGCGAGAGATGTTTACGAATCTGATGAAAGAATCGCAGGGGGACAATGCAGGCTGACGCCGTATCCGTGGGCATGGCTGCCGCGACCGACCTTTCGCCGTGGGCGCTGTTCATGCAGGCCGACATCGTCGTGAAGATTGTGATGGTGGGGCTTCTTGCCGCCTCCATCTGGTCCTGGGCGATCATCATCGACCGCACGCAGAAACTCAGACAGGTCAACAAGCAGGCGGAAGCGTTCGAGGGGCGCTTCTGGAAGGCAGACAGCCTTGAGGATTTTCATAACGCGCAGGCGAAGCTGGCGCACCCGTCCGCACAGATCTTCAATTCCGGCATGACCGAGTGGCGCCGTTCCTCGAAGGGTGGGGCCGTGGTCCGGAAAGAGGGGCTGCGGACGCGCCTGTCCTCCGCCATCAATGTCGCCATCGACCGGGAGGTGGGGCTGCTGTCCGATCGCCTGAACGTCCTGGCCACCATCGGTTCCGTATCGCCCTTCGTCGGACTGTTCGGCACGGTGTGGGGCATCATGCGCGCCTTCACCTCCATCGCCGCGACGCAGAACACGACGCTCGCCGTCGTCGCGCCGGGCATCGCGGAGGCGCTGTTCGCAACCGCGCTGGGCCTGTTCGCCGCCATTCCGGCGGTGATCGGCTATAACCGCCTGCTGCACGGCGTCGGCCAGGTGGAGGCGCGTCTCGTCGGCTTTTCCGAGGAATTCCAGAACCTCGTCAGCCGCGAGCTGGACGCGCAGGGCTGACGCGTCATGGCCATGGGACTTGCCGCCGCCGCTCGCGGACGCCGCAGCCGCCGCGCCCCGCCAATGGCGGAAATCAACGTGACGCCGCTCGTCGACGTCATGCTGGTTCTCCTCATCATCTTCATGATCACCGCGCCGCTTCTGGTTGCGGGCGTGCCCATCGATCTGCCGGACAGCCGCGCGGCCGCGCTCAACACGGACGACACGCCGATCCAGATTTCCGTCGACGATAGCGGGACGATCTACATCGACGAGCAGCCGCAGGATGCGGAGAGCCTGCCGGTGCGTCTCGCCGCGATCCGGGACGCGCGCGCCGGCGATGCGGAGGAACCGCGCGTCTACATCCGTGCGGACCGCGCGCTCGACTATGGTCTCGTGATGACCGTTCTGGGCGAGGTCAACCGCGCCGGCTTCCGCCGCGTTGCGCTCGTCAGCGAGACCGGCGGGGACTCAAGCGGGGCCGAATGACCGAGGGGCGGGCTCTCACCCTTGCGGGGGCGGCGCACATTGCGGTGTTTGCCGTCATGTCGATGTCCTGGAACCTGATGCGCGACGATTTCGGCATACAGGAGGATGAACCCATCGCGGTGGAGTTCATGGAGATCGCCGACATGCCGGCGGTGACCGAGCGGCCGGAACCCTCGCTTGCCGCTGCGCCGCGCGAGTTGGTGGAGGCGCCGCCCACCGTGGAGCCTGTCGAGGAACTGGAGACGCAGGACATCCCCGACATTCCGGAACAGCCGGATCCGGAGCCGCCCCCGCCGGAGGAAAAGCCCGAGCCCGCGCCCGAGAAGAAGCCCGAGCCGAAGCCGAAGCCGCCGGAACCCGCGAAGAAGCCGGAGCCGAAACCCAAGCCCAAGCCGAAGCCCAAGCCGCAGGAATTGACGACGCCCATCGACAAGGAAAAGGCGGTGGCGGAGCGTGCGCGCGAGGAAGAGGACTTCGCGAAGTCCATCACCGATGCGCTGCCGACGCAGGCAAAGCTTTCCTCAATCCAGCAAAACACCCTGCGCGGCCTGATTCGGGAACGGATCTACAAATGTTGGGACCCCAGTGCCGGCGGGCCGGATTCGAACTCCATCGTGACGACGCTGCGCGTCAAGGCGGCGCCGGACGGCAGCGTCCTCGGCACGCCTAAGGTGGTGAACCAGACGGGCGGCGCCTCCTCCGGCTATATGCGCGCGGCACGCGATGCGGCCATCCGCGCCGTCATGAATCCCCGCTGCTCCCTCGAAGGTCTGCCGAAGGACATGTACAAGGGCGGCTGGGAAGACTTTACCCTGAACTTCGATCCGAAGGATTTATGATGATGTTCGATCGCTTAGCCGGGCGGCTCGCTGCCCTGACGTGCCTTCTCATCGCCCTTCCGGCGGCGGCGCAGAACCTGTCCGTCGACATCAACCAGGGCGTGTCGCGGCCGTTGCCGATCGCCGTTCCGGAATTCGCGACGCAGAACAGCGTCTCGACCGCCGCCGGAACGACAGCGCAGCTGGGCGCACAGGTGGCGGAGGTGATCTCGAACGACCTCGAATCCTCGGGCCTGTTCAACCCCATCGATCCGCTGGCCTTCACCACGGACGTCACCTTCCCCGATGTCACCGCGCCGCGTTACGCGAGTTGGCGCACGGTCAACGCGCAGGCCCTCGTCACCGGCTTCGTCAATGCAAATGCAAATGGCGAGATCACCGTGGGCTGTTACCTGTACGATGTGTTCTCGGAAACGACGCTGGTCCGTCAGGGTTTTTCGACGGACGCCTCGGCCTGGCGGCGCGCGGCACACAAATGCGCCGATGCCGTCTATTCGCGGCTGACTGGGGAGACCGGCTATTTCGACAGCCGCGTCGTCTACGTGTCGGAAACCGGTCCGGCCACCAGCCGCATCAAGCGACTGGCCATCATGGATCAGGACGGTGCCAATCACCGCTTTCTGACCAATGGCCAGAATCTGGTGCTGACGCCGCGGTTCGCGCCGAACCAGCAGACCGTCGCCTATCTCAGCTACGCGCAGAACCGCCCGCGCATCTACATCTACGATATCGCCAGTGGCTCGCAGCGTCTGATCGGCGATTTTCCGAACATGAGCTTTGCGCCGCGTTTCTCCCCGGACGGAAGCACGCTTGTTTTCAGTCAGGCGCGGGCGGGCAACACGGATATCTATAAGATGAACGTGAACGGCGGCAACGTCGTGCGCCTGACCAGCGGGCCGGGCATCGACACGGCGCCCAGCTATTCGCCGGATGGCCGGCGCATCGTGTTCGAAAGCGACCGCGGCGGGACGCAGCAGCTTTACGTCATGAACGCCGACGGGTCGGGCCAGCAGCGGATCAGCTTCGGCGAGGGCGCACGGTACGGCACCCCCGTCTGGAGCCCGCGCGGCGATCTGATCGCCTTCACCAAAATCGGCGGTGGCAAGTTCCGCATCGGTGTCATGCGCCCCGATGGTTCGGGCGAACGTCTGCTGACCGACGCGTGGCAGGACGAGGGGCCGACCTGGTCGCCTAACGGCCGCGTCATCATGTTCTTCCGTTCGCGCCGCGGCGGCGGCGCGGATCTCCATTCCGTTGATCTGACGGGAATAAATGAGCGGCGGATTCCGACGCCGCTGGAAGGGTCCGATCCCGCATGGTCGCCTTTGCGGCCATAAGGGGTTATAGGAACGAAACGGCCGTTCAGTTGTTGCCGCAGTTAATAATAAAACCCCTCAATGAAGGATGGTAGAATGAAAGGTGCTTTTTCGAAAAGTCTCGCCGTTGGTCTTCTGATCACTGCGGCGGCTTGCTCCAAGAACGAGGAAGAACTGCCGCCGCCCCCGCCGCCGCAGCAGCCGACCGAAACACCCGCGCCGCCGCCGACGCCCGCGCCGTCGAGCTCGGTATCGAACACGGTCGTTCCGGGCAGCATCGAGGATTTCAAGCGTCAGGCCGGTTCGGACCGCGTCTTCTTCGCCTATGATTCGTCCTCGCTGGATGCCGAGGGGCGCGACACGCTGGACCGTCAGGCCGCGTGGCTGCAGCAATATTCGAACGTCAGCATTACGGTCGAGGGTCATGCCGACGAGCGCGGCACCCGCGAATACAACCTGGCCCTGGGTGAGCGGCGCGCCAATGCCGCCGCGACCTACCTGCAGCAGCAGGGCGTGCCGGCCGGCCGCATCACGACGGTCAGCTACGGCAAGGAGCGTCCGGCGGTCGAGGGTTCCTCCGAGTCCGCCTATGCGCAGAATCGCCGTGCTGTGACGGTGCTTTCGGGCGCGGCTGCCAGCTGAGCGATTGGCGATTGAGCCGTATTGGAAAGGGGTCGCCTTCGCGGGCGGCCCCTTTTCCGTTTGCTGATGTTGCCCTGTCGGCGCCGGCAGGGGGTTCTGGCGTGACCGGAGAGAACTCGCGCACCGTGTCGTTCGACATTCGGCAGGACGACCTGATCGGGCCGGGCATCTTGTCGCTGCTGCGGTATCACCTGCAGGAAATGCACCGCCATTCGCCACCGGGCAACGTGCACAGTCTCGCGCCGGAGACGCTGCGCGGGGAGGACGTGACCTTCTATTCCGTCTGGATTTCCGGCGAACTGGCCGGTTGCGGCGCGCTGAAGCGTCTGGACAGCCATCATGGTGAATTGAAGGCGATGCGCACCGCCCCTGCCCATCTGCGCCGGGGGGTCGGCGACGCGATGCTTCGGCATCTGATCGCTGAGGGCAGGGCGCGCGCTTATCGCCGCCTCAGCCTGGAAACGGGCAGGCCGGAACCCTTCCATGCCGCACACGCGCTCTACCGCAAACATGGCTTCGCGCCGTGCCCGCCCTTCGCCGATTATACCGACGATCCCTTCTCCCTTTGCATGACGCGAACGCTTTAACGCCGGGGCAGGGTGCCTGCCGACCCTTACCTTCGGCTGTCCGCATCGCTATATCGGCGGCTCCGCGAACCTTACCGGGAAACGATCATGTCAGTCCGCCCGTGGCGCGATATTGAGCGCCGCAAGTCCCGTCAGATCATGGTCGGCAACGTACCGGTCGGCGGCGATGCGCCGATCAGTGTGCAGACGATGACGAACACGCCGACCTCCGACGCGCGCGCGACGATCGACCAGATTCGCGCCTGCGAGGATGTGGGCGCCGATATCGTCCGCGTGTCCTGCCCGGATGAGGACTCGACGAAGGCATTCCGGCTGATCGCCAGGGCGGCGCAGGTGCCGCTCGTCGCCGACATTCACTTTCACTACAAGCGCGCGCTGGAGGCGGCCGACGCGGGCGCGGCGTGCCTGCGCATCAACCCCGGCAATATCGGATCGTCGGAGCGGGTTGCGGAGGTCGTGCGCGCGGCAAAGGCGAATGGCTGCTCGATCCGCATTGGCGTCAACGCCGGCAGTCTCGAACGCGACCTCCTCGAAAAATACGGGGAGCCCTGTCCGGAAGCGCTGGTCGAATCCGCGCTCGATCACATCAAGCTGCTGCAGGATCACGACTTCCACGAGTTCAAGGTCGCGGTGAAGGCGTCCGATGTCTTTCTGGCGGTCGCTGCGTATCAGCAGCTGGCGGAGGCAGTCGACTGTCCGCTGCACCTGGGCATCACCGAAGCCGGCGGCCTCATAGGCGGCACTGTCAAATCCGCGCTCGGGATCGGCAATCTCCTTTGGTACGGCATTGGCGACACGCTTCGCGTCAGCCTCAGCGCCGATCCTGTGCAGGAGGTGAAGGTCGGGTTCGAAATCCTGAAGGCGCTGGGCCTGCGCACGCGCGGCGTTCGCGTCGTGTCTTGCCCCTCCTGCGCGCGGCAGGGCTTCGATGTCATCCGCACCGTGGAAACGCTGGAGGCCCGGCTGGATCATATCAAGACGCCCATGTCGCTCAGCGTGCTGGGCTGTGTCGTCAACGGTCCCGGCGAAGCGCGGGAGACCGATATCGGCCTGACGGGCGGCGGGCGCGGCAAGCACATGGTCTACCTGTCCGGCGTCACGGACCATCATGTCGAGGATGCGGACATGATCGAACATATCGTGAAGCTGGTGGAGACAAAGGCGGCGGAGATCGAGGCCGCATCGACGGACGCCGCGTCCGCACAAGCTGCGGAGTGAACGGCCAGGGGGCGGCCGCCCCTGTTCAATCCAGCAGCGGCGCAAAAGAACCGTCGTCCGGACCTCCGCCGTCCGTGCCTCCGCCGTCCGTGCCTCCGCCGTCCGGACTTCCGCCGCTGCATCTCTTCTTTGCCGTGCTGGTCATGGCGATCTGGGGCAGCAATTTCGTCGTCATTAAGCTTGCCCTTGCCGACCTGCCGCCGCTGACCTTTGCGGCGCTGCGATTTACCTTCGCCTTCCTGCCGCTTGCGCTCGTCCTGCCGCGACCGCGCGTGTCATGGAGGAATCTGGCCGTTTACGGCCTGCTGATCGGCGTCGGGCAGTTCGGGCTGCTCTTTCTCGCCATGCGCAGCGATATCACGCCCGGTCTCGCCTCGCTGATCGTGCAGGTACAGGTCTTCTTCACGATCGGGCTCTCGGTGCTGATCATGAAGGAGCGCATTAGCGCACTGCAGATCGGTGCCGTGCTGCTGGCGGCGGCGGGCCTCGTGCTGATCGGCGTCAGTGCCGGCGGCAGTGCGACGCCGCTCGGCCTCGCGCTCGTCATTCTGGCGGCGATGTCCTGGGCGGGCGGAAATATGACCGCGCGGGCCGCCGGGACCGTCAGCATGCTGCCCTATGTCGTTTGGTCGAGCCTGTTCCCCGTGCCCGTCCTTTTCGCACTGGCTTGGCTGTTCGAGGGCGCGCCGGTCATGCTTCAGAGCATAGCGGCCGCCGGCATCGGCACCTGGGCGGCGGTCCTGTGGCAGGCGATCGGCAACACCATGTTCGGTTACAGTGTCTGGGGTTGGCTGCTGGCCCGTCACCCGGCCGCCCAGGTGGCGCCGCTCGCCCTTCTCGTTCCGGTCTTCGGCCTCGGTACGTCCACGCTGGTGCTTGGTGAGCCTCTGCCCCTTTGGAAACTGGCAGGCGGCGCGCTGATCGTAACGGGCCTTTTCATCGGTATCGTCTTTCGGGGGCGACGTCCCCGCGGGATCGCGAAGAACGCGCCGACGGCCTGAACGCCGGAACGGTGCGCCTTTAGGGGTTTGTTAAGAGGAGGGGGCGCAGCGTACCCGGCATGCTGCGCACCCTTCTCATAACGCTGATCGCCCTCGGCCCCTCACTTGCTTGTCTGGTGTCCTGACCCCTATTTCAACGGTTCCAGCAACCGGTCGAGCGGGGCTTGTCCGCTGCCGGCGCGCTCCAGATGCGGATAGCGCAGGCCGCCCGTCCAATTGGGGGTGACGGTGCGGTAGCGATCCCCATCCTGGATCAGCAGTTCCAGCGGCGTTCCGTTCTCGCCCGACGCGGCCGTGATTGCCTGTTTCAGCGCGTCGTCCTCATAGGCGCTGCCGTTGACGGCAACGATCCGCGATCCTGAAACGACGCCTTCCGCGAACAGCGGCCCGTCCCAGACGACAGCCGTCAACTCGCCGTTCTCGTCCACCGTGCCGCCCAGAGAATAGCTGAGGTCGAGATTGCTGCGCCGGACCATGTTGGCCTTTGCAAAGACATTGGGTTCGTCCTTCCAGACGAGTTCATAACCCCCCATGGTGATGCCGCGTGACGGGTTCGTGGTCAGGCCGTTCACGCGGCTGTCGAGAAACTCCTGCCAATCATAGGGGTGAACCGCGTTGAGCGCGCTTACGACATCCTCGAACGTATAGGTGACCGTGCCCCAGTCGCCGTCCCGCATACCGAAGAAGGCGCGCGCGAAGTCCGCGAGCGATTTTCGGCCCCCCGTTTCCGTGCGGATCAGCATGTCCGCCTCCAGCCAGATCAGCGCCCCCTCGCTGTAATAATCCTCGCTGCGCTGCCAGGTGCGAAAGGCCTGCGGCCGCCGCGCGTTGATGATGGGATCGTTGGTGGTATCGACCAGCGGTCGCCAGGCCCGGCCGGGCAGGCTGTCATAATAGGCCGCCGTCTCGGCCAGATCGCCCAGCACGATGTCCTTCGGCAGCAGACCGGAGCGGACGCCCAGAACATTGTCCCAGAAGCTGGTCTGCCCCTCATAGACCCAAAGCAGCGAATCCTGCATCGGCGTCCGGTAATCGGGCGTCCACAGATCCGCGCCGCGGCGGAACTTGCCGTTCCAGCTGTGATTCAGCTCGTGCGGCAGTAGCCCCCGGTTCGGACGGGACTTTTCCCAATCGGTGAAAAGATAGCGGGGGAAGGCGTTTTCGCTCGACCGATGATGTTCCAGGCCGATGCCGCCCATTTCGTCGGTGAGGGCGACCAGGAATTCGTAGCGGTCGTAGTGCCGCGCGCCGTAAAGTTTCACGGCCTGCTCGGCCAGCTTCCGATGTGCCTCAATCTGTTCATCGGTCGCGGCAAGATCGCCTTCCTCGTCCGCGAAGACGTTGAGGTCGATATTCTGTCCCAGATCCCATTCCCGGTAATGCGCGCCGGCAAACATGGGGCTATCCACCAGCGTTTCGAAATCCGTGACGCCGTAGGTGATCGTGCTGCCGCGTTTCTGCTCGCCGTCCAGCGCCGCGACGCCGGTCCAGCCCTCCGGCAGCGTCACCGAGGGCTGAATCCGGATCTGGCGCACATAATGGCCGGCGGGATACAGGGCGACCGCTTCCCATTGCAGGTTCAGCATTGCTGGCGTCACCACGATCCGCCCCTGATCCGGCTCGGTCGGCGTCAGATGATCGAAGCGCGCCGTGATCTCCTCGACGCCTGCCGGTACGTCCACCTGAAAGGAATAGACGTCCAGCGGGTCGCGTTTCCACGGTAGGGTCTCGCCATTTGCGGAAAAACGGATGCCTGCCACATGATTGATCGCGCCGCGCGCGGCATGTTTGCCGGGCAGCCATTCCGGCAGGCGCAGGACCAGCGGTCCGGGTCCCGCCACGGGAATCACTTCCTCGACCTTGAAGATGCGGCGCGCCGTATCCGTGGCGTCCACCTTCAGCCGGATCGTGCCGGGATAGGGAACGTCCCGGGCGGGCATGCGCTCGTGCACATAGGCGGGTTCGGTGGGCAGGCTGAGACCGGGAACCTCCGTCTGCACCTGCGCAGTGGCCGGCGCCAGGGCGGGCAGGATGGCGCTCAGCGCCGCCAGCGCCGTACCGGCGGCGAAACGGACAATATTCAATGGCAAGGACAATCCCCCTCGTAACGAAACCGAAGCCGGCCTTATGGCCAGCCGCGACGCGTTTGACGAGGGGGGAGGCGCGTCAGCCCTTTTTCGTGTTCTCGGCGCGCTCGATCGATTCCATGATGATCCGCTGCGCGTTCTGACGGTCTTCCCACTTGCCGACGCGCACCCACTTTTCGGACTCCAGGTCCTTGTAGTGCGTAAAGAAATGCTCGATCTGCTGCATCACGATGTGCGGCAGATCGCTACGCTCGCCGACGCGGTTGTAATAGGGGAAGGTGGTGTCGACGGGGACGACCAGAACCTTTTCGTCGCCGCCCATCTCGTCCTCCAGCATCAGCACGGCGATCGGACGGCAGCGCACGACCGAGCCGGGGATGAACGGCGAGCGGGCGACCACCATCGCATCCAGCGGATCGCCGTCCGGCGACAGCGTATGCGGAATGAAGCCGTAATTCGTCGGATAGCGCATCGGCGTATGCAGGATGCGGTCGACGAACAGCGCGCCGGAGTCCTTGTCGAACTCGTACTTCACCGGCTCGCCGCCGACGGGCACCTCGATGATGACGTTGACGTCGTCGGGCGGATTGGTCCCGGTCGGGATTTTGCTGATGTCCATGGGGGCGCTCATAAACGCCGGGTCTTGTCGTGAAAAGAGAGGTGTTGCACCGCAGCAGAATTTCTGCATGCTATGTGACAACATCACATATGATCTCAACGACAGTTCCCGAAAAAGGTTCCCCAAACATGCGCAAGATTGTCCTGCCGCTGCTCGCTTCGGTTTCAGCGATCGCTCTGCCGTCTGCCCCGGTATCGGCCCAGCAGGCAGCCTCGGACGCGGCCGACGATTTTCACAACACCCCGCGCACCATCACCATCACGGCCGAGGGGGTTGGGGAGCTCGACATTCTTGCCGGCACCTCGGTTGTGGAGGGGGACGAGTTGCAGCGGAACATGGCGGGGCAGGTCGGCGATATCCTTGCGGACCTTCCCGGCGTCAGCGCGACCAGCTTTTCGCCCGGCGCATCCCGGCCCGTCCTTCGCGGCTTTTCGGGCGAGCGGGTGAAGATCCTGACCGACGGGCTGGGCAATCTCGACGCGTCCAACACATCCTCCGACCACGCGGTCAGCCTCGATCCGCTGACGACGGAGCGGATCGAGGTGCTGCGCGGACCGGCCGTCCTTCTTTACGGCAGCCAGGCTATTGGCGGCGCGGTCAATCTGATCGACAAGCGCATTCCGCGGTCGATCCCGGACGAGCCAGTCCATGTGGACGCCATTGCGGGTGTCGGGACGGTCGACGACCGGCGAGAGATCGGCGGGTCCGTCGATCTGCGCGCCTCCGACATGGTGGCGGTGCACTTTGACGCGTCCTACCGCACGACGGACGATCTCGAAATCCCCGGTTACGTCGCCTCTCCGCAGCTCCGCGCCGATATTCTCGCCGATGCGGCGGAGGAAGCAGAGGAGGGCCACACCGAGGAAGCCGAGGAGTTGCAGGAGGCGGCGAACCAGCGCGGCGTGCTGCCGGACAGCGCAACGGAAACCTACAGCTATGGCGGCGGCGTCCTGATCGGCGACGATGTCGATTTCCTCGGCTTCTCCGTCAGCCGCTACGACACGGATTACGGCGTGCCGCTGCGTCCCGGCGGCGGTCATCATCACCACGGCGAAGAGGAAGAGGGCGAGGATCACGACCATGAGGGCGAAGAGGGACATGAGCACGGCGAGGAGGGCGTCTCGATCGGCCTGAAGCAGACCCGCGCCGACGTGCGTGGCGGTCTGGGCTTCGGCGGCATCATCGACCGTGTGGACTTTCGCCTCGGCTATTCCGATTACACCCATACCGAATTCGAGGGCGAGGAGGTCGGCACCGTTTTCGACGTCGAGGGGTATGAGGGCCGCCTCGTCTTCACCCAGCAGGATACCGAGGCGTGGCGCGGCAGTTTCGGCGGACAGGCCTATTACCGTGATTTCGCAGCGGTCGGCGAGGAGGCGTTCGTCGCGCCCAACGAGACAGCGCAATATTCGCTGTTTACGCTGCAGGAATTCGGCTCCGGTCCTCTGACGTTCGAGGCGGGTGGCCGCTACGAACATACCGAGGCTTCGGCCGATACGCTTCAGGTCGATCGCAACTTCGATGCTTTCTCCGGTGCGCTCAGCGCCGTCTATCGTCCCGTCGACGGGCTACGGCTCGGCGTAACGGGTTCGCGCGTCGAGCGCGCGCCGGCGGGCGAGGAGCTGTTCTCCGATGGTCCGCACATTGCAACGCAGCAATATGAAATCGGCGACGTCGATCTCGACACGGAAAAGGCTTGGGGGGCGGAAATCTTCGCGCGGGGCGACGTGGGCGACATTTCCTTCAATCTCGCCGCCTATGCGCAGTGGTTCGACGACTACATCTATCTCGCCGCCACGGGCGAAGAGCAGGACGAGCTTCCCGTCTACGCCTTTCTGCAGGACGATGCGCGCTATTACGGGTTCGAGGCGCAGGCCCTCGTTCCGCTCTATCAGCAGGGCGACACGCGGATCGGCGCGGACCTGCGCGCCGATTATGTGCGCGCTCGGCTCGACGACGATTCGAACCTGCCGCTGATCCCGCCGCTCAGCCTCTACGCTGCGCTGGAGGGGGAGACCGGACCGGTCGGCGGCCGGGTCGAGCTTGCCTACACGGCAGAGCAGGACAAGATCGCCACGTACGAAACGCCGACCGACGATTTCATGTTCGTCAACGCGTCCCTGTCGTGGGAGCCCTTCGACGACAACAATGTGACGCTGCTTGCGCAGGTTCGGAACATCTTCGACGAGGAGGGCCGCCGCCACGCAAGCGCCACCAAGGATTTTGTCCCGCTCGCGGGGCGCGATTTCAGGCTCAGCGCGCGTCTCAGTTTCTAAGGAGGTCCCCCCGAGGGCCGACGAAAATCGGCTCTCACCCCCGACGTCCCTCTCGCCTTTTCCTCCCTCCCTTGAGGTGAGAGGGACGTTTCTACCCGGCGGCGAACATGGCATAGGACAGGTATGTCCGTTCCGCCCATACGCGTTGTCGATTTGGAAACCACCGGCTCCCGCCCCCCTGCGCACGGCGTCTGCGAAATCGGCTGGCAGGATCTCGAGCTCGATGCCGAGGGCGTCTGGCGCATCGCGAAGGGTCGCGGCGCCTTTCTGATCGACCCCGGCCGCGATATCCCCGCGATTACGCAGGCCGTCCATCATATCGTCGATGCGGATGTCGCCGGCGCGCCGCGCTGGCAGGACACCGCGCCAGACGTTCTACGGCGCCCCGGCGGCTTCACCGCGCTCGTCGCGCACCGAGCCGCGTTCGAGCAGCAGTTCTGCACGCCCGAACTGACGCAGGGCGCGGCATGGATCTGCACCTGGAAGTGCGCGCTCCGCCTTTGGCCGGACAGTCCGGGCTTTTCCAATCAGGTGCTGCGCTATTGGCGGCAGCCCGTCGGTCTCGACCGCGAACTCGGCCTGCCGGTGCACCGTGCCTTTCCCGACGCCTATGTCACCGCGCATCATGTGCGCGACATGCTGGCGGAGGCGAGCGTGGAGCAGCTTATCGAATGGTCGGCGCTGCCCGGCCTGCTGCCCCGCGTGCGGCAGGGCGAGGATCGCGGCACGGCGTTCGAGGAGTTGCCGACAGCGCGGCTGGAGGAACTGTCCCGCGACCGCGACGGAGACGTCCGCTACACCGCGCGCCTGCATCTGGAACGGCGAGGCGCGGGGGCTCTGCCGGCGCCGGCCGTTTCGCGGCAGACTGAACTTTTCTAGCGCCCGGCGAGCGCTATAAGCGCTGAATGAGCGCCCCCGATGCCATTTCCGAGTCCGCAACGGACGGCGAGGTCAAGGACCCCGCGCGGCAGGATGCGCTCGAGGACGGCCAGCTGAAGCAGAGCTTCGTTCAGGAGGTCGAGGAGGCGCTGGAGCGCGGCGACGATGAGGAGGTGCAGGCCCTCGCCGCGCCGCTTCACAATGCCGACATCGCTGACCTGATCGAGCAGTTCGCGCCGCAGGACCGCGCCGCGCTTGCCGCCGCGCTCGGCGATCAGCTCGACCCGGAAGTGCTGGCGGAAATGGACGACGAGGTCCGCGAGGACCTGATCGACATGCTGCCGCCAGAACAGGTCGCGGAGGTTCTGGGGGGGCTGGAGACCGACGATGCCGTCGCCATCGTCGAGGATCTGGACGAGGCGGACAAGCAGGCCGTGCTCCGCGCCCTCGAACCCGACGAGCGCGCGGCGATCGAGGAAGCGCTCGGCTATCCCGAGGAGTCCGCCGGCCGCCTGATGCAGCGCGACCTGATCGCCGTGCCGCAGGATTGGGACGTCGGGCGAGTGATCGATTATCTGCGCGGCGCGGAGCCTGACGCGCTGACAGACGATTTCTGGGAAATCTACGTCGTCGACGCGCGCCACCATCCCATCGGTACGCTGCGCCTGTCGCACCTTCTGCGCTCGCCGCGCACCACGCCGGTCGCGCAGATCATGGAGGGGGAGCAGACCCTGGTCCCGGTCGGCATGGACCAGGAGGAAGTGGCGTTGCGCTTCCAGAAATACGGGCTCATTTCCGCCGCCGTCGTCGACGCGAGCGAACGCCTGGTGGGCATGATCACCGTCGACGACATCCTGCACATCATTCAGCAGGAGGCCGACGAGGATATTCGCCGCCTGTCCGGCGCCGAAGAGGGCGGCATCCACGAGCGCACGCGCGATATCGTGCGGCAGCGCCTGCGCTGGCTGGTCATCAATCTGGGCACCGCCGTCATCGCCTCGGTCGTGATCGGATTGTTCGCCGGTACGATCGAACAAATGGTCGCGCTTGCGATCCTGATGCCCATCGTCGCCTCGCTGGGCGGCAATGCCGCGACCCAGACGATGACCGTCACGGTGCGCGCTCTGGCGACGGACGAACTGACATCCTCGAACACGCGCCGCACGATCATCAAGGAAATCCGCGTGGCGATCATCAACGGCCTCGCCATCGCCTGTCTGATCGGACTCGGCGCGGCGCTTTACTTTTCGATGCCGCTCCTGGGCGTGGTCATCGCTGCGGCAATGCTGGGCAACATCTTCGTCGCGGGTCTTGCAGGGGTGCTGATTCCCATCGCGCTCGACCGGGCGGACGTCGATCCCGCCATTTCCTCCTCCGTGTTCGTGACCATGACGACGGACGTCATGGGCTTTTTCATGTTCCTGGGCCTTGCCAGCATCGTTCTCTTGTAGCGCTTCCTTTGTGAGCCCCCCCTTGTGACGGTTCCTGCCGCGCCTATCTGATTGCGCGTGCTTCACATGACGAAAACGGCGGTGCAGTGCGCGCATCTCAGCGTGCTGGAGGATCGCAATCGCGGCCGCTTGCATGAATATGGAGGGCGCGCGGCCAATCCCATCTTCACCCGCTATCGGCCGAAGCGTGCGGACGAACTCGTCGGGGGTTCGCTTTTCTGGATCATCGCGCACCAGCTGACGGTGCGGCAGGAAATCCTCGGATTCGAGGAGCGCCAGACCGCCAAAGGCACCGAATGCTGTATCTGGCTGGATGCCGAAATGGTGCCCGTCAAACCGCGCCGGAAGCGCGCGCATCAGGGATGGCGCTATCTCGAGGACAGGAACAAGCCCGCCGACATGCTCGGCGGCCCGGTCGACCTCGGCAACATGCCGCAGTCGCTGGTCAGGGAGCTTGCCGGCCTCGGCCTGCTTTAAGGCGCAGCCACGATCTTGGGCGCCTTTTCTTCAACCTAGCTGCACTTCAGGTCGCCGGAGCCCATCACGCTGCTGCGGCACTTGGCGCCGCCGGTGATCGTGACATCGCCAGACCCCATGATGCTGGCCTTCGCCGTGTCGGTGGCGCGGATCTGGACGTTGCCCGACCCGGCGACGCTGACGGAAACGGTGCGACACGTCAGGTTCTGGCCCAGCACGTCGCCGCTGCCGGCGATCGAGACCGACCCGCTGCTGCATGAGCCGCCGGCAGTCAGATCGCCCGATCCCGCGATGTTCAGCTTCGCCCGCTCCGCCTCGATCGCGCCGACCTTCAGATTGCCCGATCCGGCAAGCGACAGGCCGACGCTGTCGCCCTCCATCCGGTCGACGACCAGATCGCCCGACCCGGCCAGGTCCGCGCCGTTCAGCTGCGGAACCGTGACCAGCACGCGCACGGGCCCCTCATTGTCCCACAGGCTGATGCCGCGCGTCTTTTCGCGTTCGACGATCAGTTTATCGCCGTCGTTGCGGACGACCAGATGCGCCAGGTCGTCCTCGTCGCCCTCTGCCCGAACGCTTGCGGTCTGTCCGCTGCGAACGACGACGTCGTACGCGCCGCGAACGCCGATCTTTTCGAAGGCGCCGACGTCATAGCTGCGCGTGGCGGCATCTGCCGGCACGGCAACAGTGGCGGCAACGGCTGCGGTCAGGGCGGTGGCGACGGGCAGACCGCCGAAGATGGTTTTCATGAAAGGCAACTCCCAAGGCTGTATTGCCGTACCAATACACCGGGTCGCGGTGCCGGTAAAGAGGGAGTCGACCGCGTCTAGTAAAGAAACATCGGCATGCCGGCGATATCGCGCAGGCGCGCGCGGTATGTGGCCGGATCGTACAGCCGTTCGACGTCGACCTGGCGCGAGCCTTCCTTGACGATGTCGATGGAATTGTGACCGTAATTGCCGTCGACCAGCCCCACCAGCCGGCCATATTCGCCGCGCTCGATCAGCTGCACGGCCATGGCACCGAAGGCGAGGCCGATCATGCGGTCCAGCGCATCCGGCTCTCCCGCCCGCATCAGATAGGCAAGCTGCTGGACGATGGTTCGGTGCGCGGTGCGCTCCTCGATGGCGCGCGCGATGGTGAAGCCGATGCCCACATCCTCCCGCGCGGTGCCGGCAAGGCTCATGTCGCGCTCCTCCGCGCCCGCCAGATGCGCGCCTTCCGACACGACCATGATGGCATAGCGGCCGTCATGGTCGCTCTTGTCGCGCTCCAGCAGCGGCATCAGCGTGTCGAGGTCCACCGGCACCTCTGCAATGACGGTGCGGTCGACCTGCGCCAGGAATCCGGCAAGAAGCGCCGTCTCGCCGGAGCGCCTGCCGAACAGTTCGACGACGGCGATGCGCTCGTGGCTTTCGGTCGTGGTGCGCAGCGCGTTGATGGCCTCGACCGAGCGGGAGACGGCGGTGGAGAAACCGATGCACGTGTCGGTGCCGCGCACGTCATTGTCCATCGTCTTCGGAATGCCGATGGCGGGGAATCCCAGGCTGGCCAGATGGGCGGTGAAGCGCAGCGTGCCGTCGCCGCCCAGCGTCACCATGGCATCGACGCCCAGCGCCTGCATCACCTCCAGCACATGCTGCGTCCGGTCGCCGTCCGCGTTGCGCGGATCGACGCGGCTGGTGTGGAGTACGGTGCCGCCCATACGGTCGAGCCCGCGCACGCCGCCGCGTGTCAGCTGGATCGTGTTTTCCGCGATACTTGCGTGATCGGCCGGATCGATGGCGAGGACGCCGGCCCAGCCCCGACGGAACCCGGTGACCGTCCAGCCTCGGTCGTCCGCGTTCAGCACGACGGAGCGGATGCAGGGATTGAGGCCGGGCACGTCGCCGCCGCCGGTAAGGATACCTATATGCATGTCTCGACTGCTTAAACGGCCCGCCTCCCGCCGCAAGGGGGTGGGCGTCAGACCTTGTTAAGAGGCGCGGCCCTAGGAGAGTTTCCCATGCTGAAGTCCCTTCTGAACGGTGCCATCGGTGCCGCGCTCCTCAGCGCCTGCGCCGCCGCGCCGACCGCTGCCGCTCCGCCGACTCCCGCCGAAGCGCCGCAGGATGCGAACCCAGCGCTGTTCCTGGTGGAGGACGAGGACACGAAGATCTACCTGTTCGGCACGATCCACATTCTGGGCGAGGACAAGAGCTGGTTCCACGATCAGGTCGAGGCCGCGTTCCAGGCCAGCGACGAACTGATCGTCGAGGCGGTTTCCCCCGGCGATGCCGAGTTGCAGAAGATCGTCATGGCAAAGGCCATCGATACGGACGGCCCGCCGCTCAGCGAGACGCTGTCCCCGGAGTATCATGCGCGTCTGACCGCAGAGCTTCAGGAATTGGGTGTTCCCGCATCCGGCTTCGAAGTCATGGATCCGTGGTTCGCCGGCATGAACCTCTCCGCGCTTACCTTCGCGAAGCTCGGCATGACGGCTGAGGGCGGGGTCGAGGCACGGCTGCAGCAGGCGGCGGCGGATGCCGGTAAGCCGATCAGCGGCTTCGAGACTATGGAATATCAGCTTGGCCTGTTCGACAGCCTGCCGGAGGCGGAGCAGATCGCCTTTCTGGAACAGGCGCTCGACGAGATGGATCAGGCGGAGACGGTTGCAGCGGGCATGGTCGATGCCTGGCGACGGGGCGATCTCGATGCGCTCGACAAGGTTGTGAATGACGACATGGACGATCCGGTGCTACGGGAACGGATTCTGGTCGGTCGTAACCGTGACTGGGCGGAAAAGATCGAGGCGCGCATGGCGAGGCCCGGAACGGTCTTCGTGGCTGTCGGCGCCGGTCATCTTGCGGGCAAGGACAATGTTCAGTCTGCGCTCGCCGCGCGCGGCCTCTCCGTCCGCCGCATGGAGTAAAGATCTCCTTTTGGTCTCGGGCCGCTCCGACGGCGCCCCAGCCCCTGCGTCCGCCGGGACGGCGAATTCCGCCTCATTTTGCCAAACCGTCGCCCCTGCGAAGGCAGGGGCCCACCTGTGCCCGTTTCCGCCGACACCCATCGGGGGGGGCAATGCGGACCGCGTGAGGCCAAGACCCACGGTTCATCCGGTCCGCCGCCGGACCGCGGGTCTGCGTGATGGGCCCCTGCCTCCGCAGGGGCGACGAAAATCTGCGTGATCTCCGCTTTATACTCCCGTTAGCCTTGCGCAGGCAGGGGTCTACCTGTGCCGGTGTTCGCCGACACCCATCGGGAGGCAACGCGGACCGCGTGGGACCAAGGCCGCACCGTTCACCCGCTCCCCCGCCGGAACGCTGGTCCGCGCGATGGGCCCCTGCCTCCGCAGGGGCGACGAGAACCTGCCTGATCTTCGCTTTATGATACCGTCACCCCTGCGAAGGCCGGGGTCCAGCACCCGGGGAAATCGGACCTCGGAGGGTTGGCCGAAGACGGCGAGCCGTTTCAGGCCAGCACGGCCCGGTTGATCTTGTCGCCGGCGCTGACGGTGATCCTGCGGCCGACGGCATTCGCCTGCATCAGTGCCCCGAGACCCTCCGTCATATTGGCGAGGAAGCGGTCGCCGCCGCCGTTTTCGCCAAGCCCGCCGATGATGATCGCGAACCTGGCGCCGCCGCGGTCGTGCACCACCGTATAGGCCTCGATGACCCCCGCGCCCAGCGGTGCTTCGGCTAGGGCAGGGGAGGGCATGGCGTCGATCTCTGCCTGATAGCTGGCCGGCTCGGCCCGCTCGCCATAGCCCGGCCGACCGCTGTAGACGCCGAAACTGTGTTTCGTCAGATAGCCGCCATTGGCGAAGACGAAGCCCCAGCGGTCCGGCGCGGCGCGGCACTTCGCGAAGATTTCGGCGATGCCGTGCATCGAATAGGCGTTGCCCGCACCGCCGAAATAGGGGAGCCCTCCGGTTTGGGTCAGCCGCGCCGGATCGTCGGTCGACAGCCCGATTTCCTGCGCGGCCAGTTCCACCGCGACGGGGAAACAGGAGTAGAGGTCGACGATATTCAGGTCGTTCGCGCCGATGCCGGCCTGCGCCAACGCATGCGCGGCGCCGATGCGGATGGCGGGACAGCGGGCATAGTCCGGGCGGTCCACGGGCAGCAGCTTTTCGTGCGTGTCGGCGCTGCCGTGCAGATAGACCCGCCCGGCATCCGGGATGCCGAGTTCGTCCGCCTTCGCCGACGACATCATCAGGACGGCGCCCGCCTGATCGACGAACAGGTTCGACACAAGATATTTGGTGTACGGCCAGGCGATCCAGCGATTGTCCGCGGAGGGCGTCACCAGTTCCGCCGCCGTCCGCGCCTCACGCACCTGCGCATAGGGGTTCTCTGCCGCCACTTCGCTGAAGGGGGCCATCAGCGCGCCAATGCGCTGCACGTGGGTGTCCGGATCCCAGCCCCGCGCCGCGCCGAACGCCGTTTCGAAAAGCGGGTAGACGTTCACCGGCAGGGCGAGGCCATGCTTCGCCTCATGCCCGGAGAGCATGCGGACATCGTCGACCGGCTGTTCGGGCGGTGCGGGCGCGGCCTCTCCCCAGTCAAGGGTCAACCCCGCCTTCGCGGCCCTTGCCTGTGTGCGCAGCGCCTCTCCGCCGACCAGCAGGCACATCTCTGCCTCACCGCGCCAGATGCGCTCGGCCAGCATGTTGATCAGCATTTGCGGCGTGTTGCCGCCGACGGGGCCGTAGATCAGATGTGCCGGATCTGCCGAAAGCCGCTGCGCCACCGACCATGGCAAGTTTTCATAGGTGCCGAAGGGGGAGGCGAAGGCGCCCGCGCCGCTGTCCGCGAACAGGCGAATGGCGGCCAGCGTGTCGATCTGCCGCGCCAGCGCCGCTGCCGCCACCAACGGCTCCGCGGAGGAGCGCGCGGCGTCCGCAAGCGCATCGGCGGCGACGCGCGCCAGCATATCGGCGGGAGAGAGGGCCCTCGCCGGGTCCTCCTCCCGCCCGACAAATTGCGCCGCACCGACCAGGCAGGGCGTATTCGCCTGCACCGTTGCCGACACGTGCGCGCCTTACCGCGACGCGCCGGCGCTGTTGTCCGCGTGCTTCTTGTATTCCATGCGGGCGATGGTGCGATTGTGCACCTCGTCCGGGCCGTCGGCCAGACGCATGGTGCGCATGCCCGAATACATCTTCGCCAGCGGGAAATCCTGGCTGACGCCGGCGCCGCCATGCGCCTGAATGGCGTCGTCGATGATCTGCAGCGCCATGTTCGGCCCGGCCACCTTGATCATGGCGATCTCGCCGCGCGCTTCCTTGTTGCCGACCGTGTCCATCATGTACGCGGCCTTCAGGCACAGAAGGCGGTTCATCTCGATCTCCGTGCGGGCGCGCGCGACACGCTGTTCCCAGACGCTGTGATCGGCGATGCGCTTGCCGAACGCCTCACGCGTCAACAGGCGCTTCACCATGGTTTCCAGCGCGCGCTCGGCGCCGCCGATGGTGCGCATGCAGTGATGGATGCGGCCCGGACCCAGGCGGCCCTGCGCGATTTCGAAACCACGACCGGCGCCCAGGATCATGTTCTCCTTCGGCACCTTCACGTTCTTCAGCTCCACCTCCGCATGACCGTGCGGCGCGTCGTCATAGCCGAACACGGTCAGCATGCGCTCGATGGTGACGCCCTCGGAATCGAGCGGCACCAGGATCTGGCTCTGCTGCAAGTGGCGCGGCGCCTCAGGATCGGTCTTGCCCATGACGATGGCGACCTTGCAGCGCGGATCGCCGACGCCCGACGACCACCATTTGCGGCCGTTGATCAGATAGTGATCGCCCTTGTCCTCGATGCGCGTCTCGATATTGGTCGCGTCGGAGGAGGCGACGGCCGGTTCGGTCATCAGAAAGGCGGAGCGGATCTCGCCGTTCGCCAGCGGCACCAGCCATTTTTCCTGCTGTTCCTTGGTGCCGTAGCGCGCCAGCACCTCCATATTGCCGGTGTCGGGGGCGGAGCAGTTGAACACTTCCGACGACCAGCCGACGCGGCCGAGCTGTTCCGCCAGCGGCGCATATTCCAGATTGGTGAGCGGGGTGCCCTCGAACTCGAACGGATGCACGGGCTGGCCGCCATGGCTGGGCGGCACGAACATGTTCCAGAGGCCGGCCTCGCGCGCCTTCGGCTTCAGTTCCTCGACGACGGGAATGACCTTCCAGCGCTCTCCCTCGGCATGCTCCCGCGCGAACCGCTCCTCATTGGGGTAGATATGTTCGTCGAAGAAAGCCTTCAGGCGCGCCAGCATGTCCTTCGTCTTGTCCGAATACTCGAAATTCATGATCACTCCCTGCGTTTCTTTCCTCGAGTCCGCGCCGGTTGTAGCGCCGCCATGCGGCCTGTCACCCTGCCTAACTCGTCAAGAAAGCCGCATCTGCCGCGCGGCGCTTGGCGAATGCAGGGCGCGCGCCTAATTATACGGTCATGAACCGGGTACGTTTTGGCCTGACCGGATTGGCGCTGGTCTTTCTGATGGTGTTGACGGCAGCGGCACTGTTCGCGCCGTCGCCGCGCGTCGATACGCTTGGCGAGGACGGCAAGGACCGTGCCGAGGGCGCGGACCCTCTCGCCACGCTGGGTGTGGCGCCGGGCAGCAACGAGCCCGAACGCCCGCCGCGCGCGAAGGCGGATCCGCCGGTGGTGCCCGCGCCGCAGCCCATTCCGGTTCCCATGCCCGATTTCCAGGCGGAGGATCCGCTCGACGCCATTCCGGTTCCCCCGGAACAGGAAAAGAAGCCGAAGGGCAAGCTCACCGAAATCTGACCGTACGCGCACGCCGCGGGCGGGTGCGTAGAGTCTCTGGGCGTGCTGCCCCGCGCAGGAACACGCCTTGCCGCCGCGGCTGGGCTTGTGTTTCTCTCGGTCCCGCGCCGTTTCGTGCCCAGGCGGTCCCGCGCTCGTCCAATTAAAGTTAATTGGCCCCGCCCTAAGTCGCTAACAGAGTTATCCACAGGCTGGGAAAGCTGCTAATCGAACAAGCGCGAGAGTCGGGACGATATTTCAGCATTTTAGAATCAAAGGCTTGCGAGATTCCTGGCGTCTGATCCCATGAATATCCATTGCTTTCCCATGAAATCCCAGTAAGGAGTTGTGCACACGGAAAGCGGGTCCCCGGCAATGCATCTCGAGCGTGCTGAAAAGGGGGCAGGGACCATCGGCCGGCGATCGGTTTCCGCTTTTCGAGCAAAGGGGTTGGGATCGGTCTCGTGGACGCGGCGGTCTTTCAGGGAAACTGGCTGAATACAGTCGACGCGAAGGGGCGGATGTCCATCCCGGCCGCCTTTCGCGACGTGATTCAGCAGCGTGCCGGTGACCGCCGGGTCGTCCTCGCCCCACACCGCGGCGACTGGGATTGCCTGGAGGCGCGCACGACCGACCATGTTGCCGACATCAATCGCGCCACTGCCGATCGCTACGCCGCCGACGAGGTTTCGCCGGAGGAGGACATGGCCCGCCTGCGTGCTTTCTCCCTGTCGCAGCAGGTCCAGTTCGAGGATACCGGCCGCGTCGTCATTCCCGAGGATCTGCGCGATTTCGCCGACCTCGACGGAGAGGTGCTGCTGATCGGCCTGGGCAATTCCTTTCAGATCTGGAACCCTGATCTGTTCCTGGAGCAGACGGAGGACGAGCGCGTGAAGCGTTTCATCCGCCGCAAGCTTGAAAAGGCGCGCGCCAAATGAGCGGCGCCGTGAGCCACGCCGCCCCGCATGTGCCCGTGCTGCTCGATGAGGTGATGGATGCCATCGCCCCTGTCGATGGCGCCGTGGTCGTCGACGGCACGTACGGCGCGGGCGGCTATGCGCGCGCTGCGCTTTCGGCTGGCGCAGCGCGGCTGATCGCGTTCGACCGCGATCCCGACGCCGCTGCCTCCGCGCGCCAGTCGGCCGATGCGCGCCTCCAGGTGGAGGAGGATTGCTTTTCGCGCATGGACGCGGTGTTGGCGGCGCGCGGCGTTGAGGCGGTCGACGTCGTCATGCTCGACATCGGCGTCTCCTCCATGCAGCTCGACCGGGCGGAGCGCGGCTTTTCCTTTCGTGAGGACGGACCGCTCGACATGCGCATGTCGCAGGCCGGGCGCAGTGCTGCCGATCTGGTCAACGAAGCCGACGAGGCGGAGCTGGCGGACATCATCTATCTCTACGGAGAGGAGCGCCGCGCCCGGCAGGTCGCCCGGGCCCTCGTCAACGCGCGGCCGCTGACCCGCACGCACGAAACCGCCGAGATCGTCCGCCGGGCCGCCGGTCAGCGGCCCGGGCAGCGGACCGACGGCGCGACGAAGACCTTTCAGGCGCTGCGCATCGCCGTTAACGATGAGCTCGGCGAACTCGACGCCGGGCTGCGTGCCGCAGAGCGCGTGCTTCGCCCGGGCGGGCGGCTCGCCGTCGTCACATTTCATTCGCTGGAGGACCGCGCCGTAAAGCGCTTCCTGCGAGAGCGCAGCGGCAATTTGCCGTCGGGCTCCCGCCATCTGCCGGCTGCCGGCGAGGCGGGGCCGGCCCCGACATTCAACCGGCCGGCCAAGGCCGTAACGGCCGGCGAGGCGGAACTGGCGCGCAACCCGCGCGCGCGGTCCGCGACACTCAGGGCTGCGGTGCGGACCGCGGCCCCCGCATGGCCGAGTACCGGGCCAGTTAGTAAGAAGGAGACCGCGCTATGACAAATCTCGGATCCATTGGCCTCGGCGCTGTTACGCTGGCCGCCGCGCTTGGTTTCTACATGTCCAGTTACATGGTGTCTGCGGAGCGAGAGGGGATCGAGGACCTGACGCTGCAGATCGCCGCCGACAATGCGGCCATCGACCGCCTGAACGCAGAACTTGGCGTGCGGGCCAGCCTGTCGCGTCTCGAGGACATCAATGACAAGGTGTGGGCGCTGCAGCCGCCGCGCCCGGCGCAGATCGTGCAGGGCGGCACGCAGCTTGCCGCGCTGCTGCCGCCGCTGAAGGCGGAGGAACAGCCGCAGCTTCTCTACGCCTCCGCAGAGGCCGGAGACATGCCGCAGGTTGCCGAGCCGTCCGGCCGCGTGCAGCTTGCCGCGCTCGGGGTCGAGTCCGTCGACCGCACGGAGCGGGAGCGTCCGCGTGTGCAGCAGGCGAACTATGTGACGTCCGAGCGGGCGGCGCCGCGTTTCCTCAAGGCGTCCGCCAGCGTTGAGGCCGCGCCGCGCCCGGCGCCCTCCGCGCAGATTGCGCAGGCCGAACCGAGGGCGAAGCCGACCGCGCCGAAGCCCGCCATTGCCGCGCCCGCCAAAACGGCGCCGGCCCCGGCAAAAGACCTGTTCTCCGATGATTTCCTGGCCGAAGTCGAAACCGCTGCGACGCTCGAGCGCGCCGGCTTCCAGAAAGTCGCGCTGCGGTGAGCCCCGCGGCGCTACGCACGCAGCAGATCAAGCTCGCCGGTCGGCGGCAGATTTCGCTTCAGCGGGCGCGGCGCCGTTTGACGCTGGCGATGGCCGTCTTCGGCGCGCTGACGCTCCTTACCGGTGCGCGCCTGACGGAACTGGCCATCGATTTCGGCGGCGATGCCCAGCGTGGCGGCAATCCCTGGCAGGTGCGCGGCGAGCGGGCGGCCATTGTCGACCGGAACGGGGCCGACCTCGCCCGCAGTTTTCAGGCGTTCTACCTGGCCGTGCAACCGCACAAGATCGTTGGAAACCCCCAAGAGGTCGCGCGGGAAATCGCCGCGGTTCTTGGCGAACGCGATCCGGCCGATATCGAGGCGGAGCTGACGAGCAACGGTGCATGGCGTTATCTGCAGCGCCGCGTCCAGCCGGAGGATGCGGTCAAGCTGAAGGCGATCGGGGAACCGGGCCTCGTCATCGGGCGCGAATGGGAGCGCATCTATCCCAACCGCACCATGGCCGCGCACGTCCTCGGCTATTCCAATATTGACGGCATCGGGCAGGCCGGGCTCGAGCGGGAGATGAACAAGCGCCTGTCCGATCCGAAGCGCATCGACCAGCCGCTGGCGCTGGCGCTCGATACGCGCGTTCAGCACACGCTCGTGCGGGTCCTCGCGAAACAGATCGAGAAGCATTCGGCAATCGGCGGCGCCGGCGTCGTTCTCGATGCGCGCACGGGCGAGGTGCTGGCCATGACCTCTCTGCCCGTATTCGACCCCAATGCACCTGGGCAGGGCACGGCGGACGCACGTTTCAACCGCGCCACCTACGGCGTCTATGAACTCGGATCGACCTTCAAGACGTTGACCATGGCGATGGCGATGGAATCGGACGTCGTTACCTCTCTCTCGCAAGCCTATGATGCACGCCATCCGCTGAAGGTCGGGCGGTTCCGCATCAATGACGACCATCCGCAAGCGCGCTGGCTGACCGTGCCGGAAATCTTCATGCACTCCTCCAACATCGGCACGGCGCAGATCGCGGAGGGAATCGGTGCGGCGCGGCAGCAGAAATATCTTCGCGCTCTCGGCCTGCTCGATCCGCTCGACATCGAGGTGGCGGAGCGGGGCGCGCCCTTGAAGCCGGACAATTGGGGCAAGATCTCAACGATGACGATCAGCTACGGTCACGGCCTCGCTGTTTCGCCGCTGCACATTGCCGCCGCCTATGCCGCCGTCGTCAATGGCGGTATTTATCGCCAGCCGACACTGCTGAAGCTGGGGCCGGACGACACTCCGCCGGGCCGCCGCGTCTTCTCGCAGGAAACGTCCGACACGATGCGCCGCATGCTGCGCCTTGTCGTGACCAAGGGGACGGGCAGCAAGGCGAACGCGGACGGCTACCGCGTGGGCGGCAAGACCGGTACGGCGGAAAAGCCCAAGAACGGCGGCTATGCGCGCAAGTCTCTCGTCACCAACTTTGCCGGTGTGTTCCCGATGGACGATCCGCGCTATGTGGTCATCGCCATGCTCGACGAGCCGAAGGGCACGAAGGACACCTATGGTTTCGCGGGCGCGGGCTGGACGGCGGCCCCGGTCGTCGGAGAGGTCATCACACGGATCGCACCCATTCTGGGCGTCGATCCCTCGACCACGGAAGATGTCGACTTAACGCCGCTACTCGCGCAAGTGCAGGGCGAGAAGGCCGGTGGGTAAAGCAGAGGTTTGAGGAATGCGGTTGGGATCGCTGATCGGGACGAATAGCGAAACAGCGATCACGGGGTTTGCCATCGACCACAGAAAGGTCGCGCGGGGCTGCGTGTTCGGTGCCTTTCAGGGCGCGACGGTCAATGGAGAGGATTTCATCGCCGACGCCGTCGCGAACGGCGCGGTCGCCGTCGTCGCCCGTCCCGAAGCGCGCGTCGAGGGTGCGGTCCATATCGCCGCGGAGGAGCCGCGACGCCGCTTCGCGCGTCTAGCCGCCCAGTTCTACGGCCCGTTTCCGCAGACGACCGTCGCGATCACCGGGACGAACGGCAAGACTTCGACCGCAGAACTGACGCGCCAGCTCTGGCAGCTTGCCGGCCACCCGTCCGCGTCGATCGGCACGCTGGGCGTCACCACGGCCCAGGGACAGGTATCGACCGGCCTGACGACGCCCGACATCGTCACCTTCCTGTCGAACATGGCCGGTCTCGAGCGGGAGGGGGTGACCCATGCCAGCTTCGAGGCATCGAGCCACGGCCTGGCCCAGTACCGGACGGAGGGGCTGCCCGTCAGCGCCGCCGCCTTCACCAACCTCAGCCGCGATCATCTCGACTATCATGAGACGATGGAGGCGTATTTCGCCGCCAAGCTGCGTCTGTTCACGGAGGTTGTGGATGCACGCGGGTCGGTCGTCGTCTGGGCCGACGATGCGAGAAGCGCGGATGTTGCCGCCGCCGCCAGGGCGCGCGGCCTCGACGTGCTGAGCGTCGGGGCGGCGGGCGAAACCCTGCGCCTGCTGGACCGGGAACCGACGCATCTCGGGCAGACGCTCGCGGTGGAGGCGGCGGGGCGGACCTATACCGTGAAGCTGCCGCTGATCGGCGCCTATCAGGCCGCGAACGGCCTCGTTGCGGCTGGGCTCGTCATCGCCACGGGTGCGGACGTTGCCGGAACGCTCGCGAATCTCGCGCGCGTCGTGCCCGTGCGCGGCCGGCTGGAGCGCGTGGCCCTGTCGAAGGCCGGCGCGCCGATCTACGTCGATTATGCCCACACGTCCGACGCCATCGCGGCGGCATGCGATGCGCTTCGCCCGCATACCAGCGGCCGGCTGCACATCGTCTTTGGCGCCGGCGGCGACCGCGACCGCGGCAAGCGCGTTCCGATGGGACAGGTGGCCGAGGAGAAGGCCGACTGTCTTTACCTGACCGACGACAACCCCCGCTCCGAAGATCCGGCGGCGATCCGCGCGGAGATTCTGAAGGGGGCGCCGAATGCGCAGGAAATCGGCGACCGCCGCGCCGCCATCGCCGCTGCCGTTGCGGCGGCGGCCGCCGAGGATGTCGTGCTGATTGCCGGCAAGGGGCATGAGCAGGGGCAGATCGTTGCGGACCGCGTCCTCCCCTTCGACGATGTCGCCGTCGCGCGGGAGGTGGCCGCGTGACGCCGCTCTGGACGTCTGAGGAGATCGCGGCGGCGACCGGTGGCACCGCCTCGGCGTCCTTTTCCGCCGATTCCGTCACCTTCGACAGCCGCGAGGTGATCGGCGGCGAACTTTTCGTCGCCATGCGCGGCGAGCAGATGGATGGTCACAGTTTTGTTGCGTCCGCCTTCGAGCGGGGCGCGGCCGGCGCTCTCGTGTCGGAGGCGGTGGACGGTCCGCATGTGCGTGTTGCGGATGGCCTGACCGCATTGCAGGCGCTGGGCCGCGCCGCCCGCGCGCGTACGGATGCACGGATCGTGGGTGTCACCGGCAGCGTCGGCAAGACGAGCGTTAAGGAGGCGCTGCGCCTCGCCCTGTCCGAATGCGCGCCCGAACGCACGCACGCCTCGGTGAAGAGCTACAACAACCATACGGGCGTTCCGCTGTCGCTGGCCCGCATGCCCGCCGGCAGCGCTTATGGCGTCTTCGAAATGGGCATGAACCATGCCGGCGAGCTGTCGGCGCTGACCCGGCTCGTTCGCCCGCATGTCGCCATCGTCACAGCCATCGCGCCGGCGCACATGGAATTCTTCGACAGCGAGGAGGCCATCGCCGACGCCAAAGGCGAGATTTTCGAGGGGCTGGAGCCCGGCGGGGTTGCCGTCCTGCCGCTGGACAGCCCGCATTTCGCGCGGCTTCGCGACAAGGCGGCGCAGCACGCCTCTCGTATCCTCAGCTTCGGAACGGGGAAGGGGGCGGACGTCCGCCTGACCAGTTCGGCGGATGTCGGCGCCGTCACTGCGCTGACGGTCGCGATCGGGGAGGAGGAGGAGGTTGCGCTGACGCTGCGTCAGCCCGGCGCCCACTGGATCCAGAACGCGCTTGCGGTTCTGGCGGTCGCCCATGCGCTCGGCGCCGATCTCGCCGCCGCGGGGCTCGGCATCGGCCAGATGCAGGGCCTCGCCGGGCGCGGCGCGCAGCATGAGATCGACTGGCCGGGCGGCCGGGTCCGCCTGATCGACGAAAGCTACAACGCCAACCCCGCTTCCATGCGCGCCGCGCTCGCCGTGCTGCAGGGTGCCCAGGGCGAGGGCCGAAAGCTCGCTATCCTCGGCGCCATGAAGGAATTGGGAGAGGAGGGCGCGGCCATGCATGCCGCGCTCGCCGAACCCATTGCCGAGGCGGGCGCGGAACCGGTGCTTTTGGTCGGCGAGGAGATGCGCCCGCTTGCCGAGCGCACGGGCGCGCCGCTCGTGGCCGATGCCGAGGCGGCGGAGGACTGGCTGCGCGCCGAGCTTCGCGCCGGCGATACGGTTCTCGTAAAGGGATCGAACAGCGTGCGGCTCGGCCGTCTCATCACCAGTCTTACCGAAGGGGGGCGCTGATGCTCTACCATCTCGCCGAGGCCCTCGATTTCGCCGGCGTCCTCAACCTTTTTCGCTACATCACCTTCCGCTCGGGCGCCGCCGTTCTCACCGCGCTCGCCATCGGCCTGGTGACGGGGCCGCGCATGATTGCGTGGCTGCGCGTGAAGCAGGGCAAGGGCCAGCCCATTCGGGAGGACGGTCCCGCCAGCCACTTGCTGACGAAACGCGGCACGCCGACCATGGGCGGGCTGATGATCCTCATTTCTCTGACCGTCTCGACGCTGCTCTGGGCGCGCTTCGACAGCCTGTTCGTGTGGACCTGTCTGTTCGTCACGCTCGGCTTCGCCTTCATCGGTTTCACCGACGATTTCGCGAAGGTGTCGAAGGGTTCGCACAAGGGCATTCCCGGCAAGGCGCGCCTGGCGCTGGAATTCCTGATCGCCGGCATCGCCTGCTTCCTGATTTCCGACGCCAC
The DNA here is from genome assembly GCF_000342165.1 of Pacificimonas flava. GTDB lineage: Bacteria > Pseudomonadota > Alphaproteobacteria > Sphingomonadales > Sphingomonadaceae > Pacificimonas > Pacificimonas flava. Next base: position 18,469 of record NZ_AMRV01000009.1, on the reverse strand, counting down.
CGACACGGTCCTCTACCTCCCCTTCGTGCCGTTCGGAATCGAGATGGGACCGTTCTACATCCTGTTCGCCGCCTTCATCGTCACCGGCTTCGGCAACGCGGTGAATCTGACGGACGGGCTGGACGGGCTGGCCACCATGCCCGTCATCATCGCCGTCGGCACATTCGGCCTGATCGCCTATCTGGTCGGCAATACACGCTTTTCCGATTATCTGGGCATTCTCTACGTCGCGGACGCGGGCGAGCTGGTCGTCTTCTGCATGGCCATCGTCGGCGCCTGCCTCGCCTTCCTCTGGTACAATGCGCCGCCCGCCGCCGTCTTCATGGGAGATACCGGCAGCCTCGCCCTTGGCGGCGCGCTGGGCTCGGTCGCGGTCGTCACCAATCATGAGGTGGTGCTGCTGGTCGTCGGCGGCCTCTTCGTCCTCGAAACCGTATCCGTCATCATGCAGGTCGCCTCCTTCAAGCTGACCGGCAAGCGGATCTTCAAGATGGCGCCCATCCACCATCATTTCGAGGAGCATGGCTGGGCGGAATCGACGGTCGTCATCCGCTTCTGGATCATCTCCCTCGTGCTGGCGCTGGCGGGTCTCGCCACGCTGAAGCTGCGGTGATCACCAGCCCCGCCTTTGCCGGACGCACCTATCACGTCCTTGGCCTGGCGCGCACCGGCATGAGCGTCGTCGCGGCACTGATCGAGGGCGGCGCCAGCGTCGATGCGTGGGACGACCGGGCTGAGGCGCGCGACCTGCTGCCGGAACGGGTCGGCCGCGTCGACCCGATGGAGGTGGACCTTGCCGGCTATGATGCGCTGGTCGTGTCGCCGGGCGTGCCGCTCAACACCCACCCGCTCGCCGCGCGCGCCGCATCGGCCGGAGTGCCGGTCATCGGCGACATAGAGCTGTTCGCGCTGGCCCGGCCTTCCCTTCCGGCGCATAGTGTCGTCGGCATCACCGGCACCAACGGCAAGTCGACGACGACCGCCCTTATCCATCATACGCTGATCGAGGCGGGCGTGCCGGCGACGCTGGGCGGCAATATCGGCGAGCCGATCCTGTCGCAGCGCCCGGCACCGGCGGGCGGCGTTTACGTCCTCGAACTCTCCAGCTATCAGATCGACCTCACTCACAGCCTTGCGTGCGACGTGGCGGTGCTCCTCAATATCACCCCGGATCATCTCGACCGCTATGACGACAGCGTCGATGCCTATGCGGCGTCGAAGGCGCGGCTGTTCCAGATGCAGGCTGCGGGCGGCGTTGCCGTCATCACCGGCACCGACGACTATAGCCGCGCTGTGCAGGCGAACCGTGCGCCGCTGTTCGAGGGGGTTGCGGACGACCAGCCGAACTGGCCCGCGCTTGCCGGACCGCACAACCGGCAGAACGCCATCGCCGCCGCCACGGTTCTGCGCGCCCTGGGTTTGTCGGAGGAGGAACTCCGCGCCGGCTTTCGCAGCTTCGGCGGCCTCGCCCACCGCATGGAGCGCGTGGCGGATCGCGGCGGCGTTCTGTGGGTCAATGATTCCAAGGCGACGAACGCCGACAGCGCGGCACCGGCGCTCGGCGCCTATGACCGCATCCACTGGATCCTCGGGGGCGTGCCGAAGGGGCCGGATCTGACGCCGTGCGAGCCCTATTACCCGCATGTCGCCGCCGCCTATCTGATCGGGGAGGCCGCGCCCGTTTTCGAGACCGCCTTGACGGGAAAGGTCGCACGGGTGAAGAATAGCGGTACGCTGGCTCAGGCGGTCGCCGATGCCGCCGCCGCCGCGCGTCCCGGCGAAACGGTGCTTTTGTCGCCGGCTTGTGCCAGTTTCGACCAGTTCAGGGATTATGAGGATCGCGGCCGCCAGTTCCGCGCCCTTGTCGAGGCTCTGCCATTATCTGGGGGAAACGGATAATGACCATGTTCAGCCGCAGCGACCGCACCATTCTCGGCCGCTGGTTCTGGACCGTCGATCGAACGCTTCTCAGCCTGATCCTGGCGCTGACGGCGGTGGGTCTCATCGCCGTTGCCGCGGCCTCGCCCGCCGCCGCGCAGCGCCTGTCCGGCCTGACGTTCAAGCTTGGCGATTTCTATTTTCTGAAACGGCAGATCATGTGGGTCGGCGTCGGCATGCCGCTGATGATCGGCGTGTCCATGATGTCGAAGCCGCTCATTCGCCGGCTGGCGGTGCTCGGCACGGCCGCCTGTATCGCCGCGCTGATCGCACTTCCCGTATTGGGCGCAGAGGTGAACGGCGCCGTTCGCTGGATCAACCTGGGCGGCATGCAGCTACAGCCGTCGGAATTCCTGAAACCGATGTTCATCGTCACCACCGCCTGGATCCTGTCGTCCCGGTTCGAGGATGAGGCGATGCCCTCCTTTCTTGTATCGGGTGTGCTTCTCGCTCTCGTGGGCGGTCTGCTCATCATGCAGCCCGATTACGGCCAGACCATGCTGATCGCCGCCATCTGGGTCGGTCAGGCCTTCCTTGCCGGTCTCGGCCTGGGCGCCATCGGCATGGTGGCGCTGGCGGGCGTCGGCGTCATCGCGCTCGGCTATTTCATCAGCCCGCACATCTCCAGCCGCATCGACCGCTTCTTTACCGGAGAGGGGGATACCTACCAGATCGACAAGGCCCTCGACGCGCTGCGCGCTGGCGGTCTGTTCGGCACGGGGCCGGGGGAGGGGCAGGCGAAATTCTCGCTGCCGGAACCGCACACCGACTATATTTTCGCTGTCATCGGGGAGGAATTCGGCATGATCGCCTGTCTGGCGGTCGCCAGCCTGTTCCTGGCGGTCGTCATCCGAGTCTTCACGCAGCTCATGGAGGAGGACGATCCCTTCGTGACGCTGGCGGCGGCGGGCCTGGCTGCCCAGATCGGCCTGCAGGCCTTCATCAACATGGGCGTGGCGACCAGCCTGCTGCCGTCGAAGGGCATGACGCTCCCCTTCATCAGCCATGGCGGCTCCAGCTTCCTGGCGCTTTGCGTCGGCACCGGCATGCTGTTGTCGCTGACCCGCCGCAGCCGTTTCCTAAAATCCTCGCCGTTCGCCAGCCAGATGCGGAGCGCGGCATGAGCGAGTTTCTGCTGGCGGCCGGCGGCACCGGGGGACACATGGTTCCCGCCCATGCCGTCGCGCGGGAGCTTGAGCGGCGCGGGCATCACGTCACCCTCGTTACCGACCGTCGCGGCGCGAAGATCCCAGGCCTCTTCACCGGCAACAACCGCCACATCATCGAGGCGGCGTCCATCGGCTCCAACCCCCTCAAATGGCCCGGCGCGCTGTGGAAGATCCAGGCCGGCCGGCGGCAGGCAGGGGCGATTATCCGCGCCGTTCAGCCCGCCGCCGTCGTCGGCTTTGGCGGCTATCCGGTCCTTCCCGCCATGGCCGCCGCGCTGCGTGCGAAGCTGCCGACGCTGATCTGCGAGCAGAACGCCGTCCTCGGACGGGTCAACCGCCTGATCGCGCGCAAGGTGGACATGCTCGCCGCCAGCTTTCCGGATACGGAGCGCGTGCCGCCGATGAAGGCGGTCGTCGTCACCGGCAATCCGGTCCGCGCGAACGTCGCCGCGCTCAGCGACCGGCCGTTCCCCGACATCAACGAATTCTGTCCCATCCGTCTTCTCGTTCTCGGCGGGTCTCTCGGCGCGTCGGTGCTGTCGGACGTTGTTCCCCGGGGTCTCGCCCTGCTGCCGCAGGCGCTGAAGGAACGGCTACAAGTGCTCCAACAGGTGCGGGAGGCGGATTTTCGCGGCGTTTGCCAGGCCTATGAGGATGCGGGCATCCCGGCGGAGGTTTCCACCTATGTCGAGGATGTGCCCGGCGCGCTGGCCCGCACGCATCTTTTCATCGGCCGCTCCGGCGCCTCCACCGTGTCGGAACTGACCGCCGCCGGCCGGCCCGCGATCCTGGTGCCGTTGCCCATCGCGACCGACGATCATCAGGCCGCGAACACGCGCGAACTGGTTCAGGCGGGCGGCGCAGTCATGATCCGCCAGCCGGCTTTCACGCCGGAGGGGCTCGCCAGACAGGTGGAAATCATGCTTGAGCGGCCCGACACCATCATCAACGCCGCCGCGCGTGCGCGGTCGGTGGGCCGCCCCGACGCCACCGCGCGCGTCGCCGACCTGGCCGAGCGTCTCGCGGGCCTCTCCCCGCCCAATCAGGAGTATTCATGAGCGTTTCCCGTCCTCTCGAATCCGGCATGTCGTCCGGCCCCATCGATTCCGGGCCGGCGAAGTTCTCCAAGGCGCTCGGCACGATCCATTTCGTCGGCATTGGCGGCATCGGCATGTCCGGCATTGCCGAGGTGATGCACAATCTGGGCTTCAAGGTTCAGGGCAGCGACATCGCCGAAAGCTATGTGGTCGAGGGACTGCGCGACAAGGGCATCGCCGTCCATATCGGCCACAAGGCGGAAAATGTGACGGAAGCTTCGGTCGTCGTCGTCTCCACCGCGATCAAGCGCGGCAATCCGGAGGTGGATGCCGCCCTTGAAAAGCGCATCCCGGTCGTGCGCCGGGCGGAGATGCTGGCCGAATTGATGCGCCTGAAATCGAACGTGGCCGTCGCCGGCACGCACGGCAAGACGACGACGACATCCATGGTCGCCGCCTTGCTGGATTCCGGCAAGCTCGACCCCACCGTCATCAATGGCGGCATTATCAACGTCTACGGCACCAACGCCCGGCTCGGCACGTCGGACTGGATGGTGGTGGAGGCGGACGAGAGTGACGGGTCCTTTCTGCGTCTGCCGCCGACGCTCGCCATCGTCACCAACATCGACCCCGAACATCTCGATCATTATGGCAGCTTCGATGCCATCAAGAAGGCGTTCGTCGATTTCGTCGAGCATGTGCCCTTCTACGGCTCCGCGTTCCTTTGCATCGACGACAATGACGTGCAGGCGATCCTGCCGCAGGTTCGCGACCGCCGCGTCGTGCCCTATGGCTTCTCCGCCCAGGCCGATATTCGCGGCGAGAATGTGCGCCCCAATCCCGATGGCAACCGCTTCGACGTCGTACTGCGCGGCCGCTCCGGCGAGCAGCGCCGCATCGACGACATCTTCCTGCCCATGCCCGGTCGGCACAATGTCCTGAACGCGCTCGGTGCGATCGGCGTTGCCGTGGAACTCGGCATTTCCGACGAGGCGATCAGGGAGGGCTTCGCCCGCTTTCGCGGCGTCAAGCGGCGCTTCACCCGCGTCGGAGAGGTCGATGGCACCACCATCATCGACGATTACGGCCACCACCCCATCGAAATCCGCGCCGTGCTGCAGGCGGCCCGCGAAAGCGCGCCGGGCCGTGTCATCGCGGTCTGTCAGCCGCATCGCTACACGCGTCTGCGCGATCACATGGAGGAATTCGCCACCGCCTTCAACGATGCCGACATGATCTACCTGACGCCGGTCTATGCCGCCGGAGAGGATGCGATCGACGGCGTCAATTCGGAGGTTCTGGCGCACAAGCTGAAACAGGCCGGCCACCGCCACATCGCCATTGTCGAGGATGCGGAGGATCTCGCCCGCACTCTCTCGCCCGTGATCGAGGCGGACGACCGGGTCATCTGCCTCGGCGCCGGCGACATCACCAAATGGGCCGGCGGCCTTGCCGATACGATCCGTCTCGTCCGCAGGGGCGATATTTGATGGCGGCGAAGCGGGATCAAGCCGCGCGAATGCCCGCCGTGCGCGGCGCGCTGACGGAGAAGGAGCCGCTGGCGACCTTCATCTGGTTCCGCACGGGCGGCCCGGCCGACTGGATGTTCCGGCCCGAGGATGTGGAGGACCTGTCCGCCTTTCTGACGGAACTGGACCCGGACGTGCCGGTCATGCCCGTTGGCGTGGGGTCCAACATGATCGTTCGGTCGGGCGGCGTGCCCGGCGTCACCGTTCGCCTGTCCAAGGCCTTTGCGAAGATCGCCGTGGACGGGATGCGTGTGCGCTGCGGCGGGGCGGCCATGGGGATCACCGTCGCCAGCGCGGCGCGCGATGCCGGCATTGCCGGCCTCGAATTCCTGCGCGGCATCCCCGGCACCGCCGGCGGCGCCGTGCGCATGAACGCCGGCGCCTATGGCAGCGAGGTGGCGGACTTCCTGATCGAGGCCACGGTCGTACGGCGCAGCGGCGCGGTGGAGACGCTCCCCGCGGACGAACTCGGCTTCCGCTACCGCCATTCCAACCTGCAGGACGGCGACGTCGTTGTGGAGGCGGTGTTCGAGGGACGGCCCGGCGATCCGGTTGAGATCGGTCGCCGCATGGATGAAATTCAGGCGCAGCGCGAGGCATCCCAGCCGACGCGCACGCAGACGGGGGGCTCCACCTTCAAGAATCCGGACGGGCAGAAGGCCTGGCAGCTTGTGGACGCCGCCGGTTGCCGAGGGCTGATCGTCGGCGGCGCGCAGGTCAGCGAGAAGCACACGAACTTTCTCATCAATACGGGGAACGCGACGGGCGACGATATCGAAGCGCTGGGCGAGGAGGTGCGCGCCCGCGTAAAGTCGGATTCGGGTATCGAGCTGGAATGGGAAATCGAACGCGTGGGACGCCGGAAATGAAGGTCGCGGTGCTGATGGGCGGCTGGTCCGCCGAGCGGGAGGTTTCGCTGACCTCCGGCCGCGGCATTGCAGAGGCGTGCCGCAAGCTGGGTCATGAAACGGTCGAGGTCGACATGGACCGAAACGTCGCCGCGGTTCTTGCCGGCATCCGTCCCGATGTCGTCTTCAATGCGCTGCACGGCGTTCCGGGGGAGGATGGCACCGTGCAGGGCCTCCTCGACATCATGCAGCTGCCCTACACCCATTCGGGTCTCGAAACCTCCGTCATCGCCATCGACAAGGAGTTGACGAAGACGATCCTCGTCCCCGCGGGTATCCGCATGCCGGCGGGCAGGATGGTCGCCAGCGAGGACCTCTACTCCGGCGACCCGCTGCCGCGCCCCTATGTGCTGAAACCGGTGAATGAGGGGTCCTCCGTCGGCATCGCCATTGTCGAGGAGGGGTCGAACTACGGCGACCCCATCGGCCGCGACGTGCCCGGTCCGTGGCAGGAATTCGACCGGCTGCTCGCGGAACCCTTCGTCGGCACGCGCGAACTGACGGTCGCCGTCCTCGCCGGCCGCCCGCTCGCCGTCACCGAACTGCGTCCAAAGCGCGGCTTCTACGATTACGAGGCGAAATACACCGACGGGCTGACCGTTCACGAATGCCCGGCGCAGCTGCCGCCGGACGTGACGGAGGCGGCGATGGACATTGCCCTGCGCGCGCATGAACGTCTGGGCTGCCGCGGCGTCAGCCGTTCCGATTTCCGCTATGACGACGGCGCCGGAGCGGATGGCCTGTGGCTGCTGGAGGTGAACACCCAGCCCGGCATGACGCCGCTCAGCCTCGTTCCCGAACAGGCGAAATATCTCGGCATCTCGTACGAGGATCTGGTGCAGCAGCTCCTTGATGAGGCTCTGGTCCATGCGCGGGCGCGGGAGGCGCGTACGCAGTGAGCGACCGGGTCGTCCTGAAACGCGGGCAGGGGCGCCCGTCGCGCGCGCCGAAGCGCAAGGCGCCCGCGCGCCGGAAGGCGGCGGGCGCGCGGACGGAGGCAGCGGCTCGCACGCTCGGCCTGACCATCATATCGGTCGCGGCGGCTGTTCTGACCGTCGGCGCCGCGTGGCTCTACGACCTGCCCGGAAAGCTGTGGCTGGCGGCGGCGAACGTGGTTGCCGGCGCAGGCTTCGAGGTGCGCGATGTCGAGGTGACGGGGACACGCTACATGGCCCGTCTGCCCCTTTACACCGCCGCGCTCGACGGCGCCTCCGATTCCATGCTCCTCGTCGATCTGGACGATGTGAAGCGCCGGCTCGAAAATCTGCCCTGGGTGGCGGAGGCGAGCGTTGCGCGCGTGTTGCCCGACCGCCTCCTGATCGACGTGACGGAGCGCGAGCCCGCCGCCATCTGGCAGAACAACGGCGAACATTATCTGATCGATGCGGGCGGCCGCGTCATCACCAGGCAGGGCATGCAGCGCTTTGCCGGCCTGCCGCTGATCGTCGACGAGGGCGCGAACAGACAGGCCAGCGAACTCCTTGCCCTTCTCGGCGACTATCCCGCCGTTGCGGATCAGCTTCGCGCGGCAACGTGGCGCGGAGAGCGGCGCTGGGACCTGACGCTCGATTCCGGCGAGACCATCCTTTTGCCGGAGGGCGATGCGAATGCTCGCCGCGCGCTCGACTCCTTCCTGCGCCTCGACCGGGAGAGCAGTTTGACGGGGCGCGGTTTCGCCTCGCTCGATTTCCGCGTACCGGGGCAGATGGCGGTTCGCGTCTCGAAGGAGCCGGGCGCCGGCCTCGAACTGTTGAAAGGCACCGAGATTTGATCGGCAGGGGACGCGGTCAGCAGCGGGGCGAGCGCATGGTCGCGGCGCTCGACGTCGGCTCGTCGAAGGTGGCGGCCCTGATCGGCATTGCCGAGGAGGGGGAGCCGCCGCGCGTCATCGGCAGCCATCAGATGCGCTGCGAGGGGCTGAAGAACGGCATCGTCGTCAACCTCGCTGCGACCGAGGCGGCGATCCGCCAGACCATGGACAAGGCTGAGCGCAACGCCGGCACCGTCGTCGAAAGCGTCACCGTCGGCATGTCCGCCGGCGGTCTCGAAAGCGATGTCGCGTCCGTGGAGGTCGAACTGGGCGGCCAGCGCATCGAGCGGCCCGACATCGACTTGGTGCATCAGGAGGGGCGGGCCCGCATCGATCCGGCCGGCCGCACCATCCTTCACGCCGCGCCCGCGCTCTATACCATCGACGGCCAGGGGGCGGTGATGAACCCGCTCGGCCTTTATGCCCGGACGCTTGGCGCGGACATCCACATCGTGTCCGCCGACACCGCGCCGCTTCGCAACCTCGACACCGCCGTGCGGTCCGCCGACCTCAACATTTCATCCATCGTCGCTGCGCCGCTGGCGAGCGGCCGCGCCGCCCTGTCGCCGGAGGAGCGGGAGATCGGCGTTGCGCTGGTGGAAATCGGCGCCGGCGTCACGAATGTGGCGGTGTTCGCGCAGAACCTCCTCGCCGGCTTCTCCTCCATCCCGATCGGCGGCGCCGCGATCACGGAGGATATTGTCAGCGCGCTCGGCACGCCGCGCGCCTCCGCGGAGCGTCTGAAGGCGCTGAAGGGCTCCGCCAGCGCCGTGCCGCGCGACAATCACGAGATGATCGACGTGCCGCCCATCACCGGCGGCGACGAGATGCGCCGGCGCCCCCGCAGCGAACTGGTGCAGGCGATCCGCACGCGCCTCGACATCATCTTCGGGCTGGTCGACGACCGGTTCCGCGAAATCGGCTTCGTCGGCCCGCGCGCGAACCAGGTGGTGCTGACGGGCGGCGCCGCCTCGCTCGCCGGCATTGCCGACTATGCCGAAAGCGTCCTTGGCCGCCATGTCCGCATCGGCACGCCTGCGGGAATCTCCGGCCTGCCGGAGGCGCAGCAGGCCAGCGCCTATACCGCGCTCGCGGGCCTTCTTCTCTATGCGTCGGACGAGACGCCGTTCCAGTGGGAGGAGGGGCTTGCCGCCAGCCTGCCGAGCAGTTCTCCCTCTGCTTTCAAACGGATGTTCCAGGCTCTGAAAGCCAGCTTTTAAGAGGGAAAAAAGTTAAGAAAGGGGATTCACGCCGACTCGCTGAATCTATAGGCTTTGGGTAACCTGTCTGGAGGCATGAATAATGGTCGCGTTTGAACGTCCCGAACTCACCGAACTGAAACCGCGGATCACCGTTATCGGTGTCGGCGGCGCGGGCGGCAACGCGGTCGCGAACATGATCGAAAGCCAGCTCGACGGCGTCGATTTCGTCGTTGCGAATACCGATGCGCAGGCGCTCAGCGCGTCCTCCGCCAACACGCGCATCCAGCTTGGCCACAAGATCACGCAGGGCCTTGGTGCCGGCGCCCGTCCTGAAATCGGCCGCGCCGCCGCGGAGGAGAATGCCGACGAGATCGAGCAGGCGCTCGAGGGATCGCACATGTGCTTCATCACCGCCGGCATGGGCGGCGGCACCGGCACCGGCGCGGCGCCCGTCATCGCGCAGCAGGCGCGCGAACGCGGCATCCTCACGGTCGGCGTCGTGACGAAGCCCTTCAGCTTTGAGGGGGCGAAGCGCGCCCGCGCGGCGGAAAGCGGCATCGCGGAGCTGCAAAAGCACGTCGACACGCTGATCGTCATCCCGAACCAGAACCTCTTCATGATCGCCAGCCCGCAGACCACCTTTCGGGAGGCGTTTTCCATGGCCGACCAGGTGCTGCACCAGGGCGTGCGCGGCATCACCGACCTGATGATGATGCCCGGCCTCATCAATCTTGATTTCGCCGACGTTCGCACCGTCATGTCCGAAATGGGCAAGGCGATGATGGGCACCGGCGAGGCGGAGGGTGAGAACCGCGCCATCGAGGCGGCGAACAAGGCCGTGTCGAACCCGCTCCTCGACGAGGTCAGCCTGCGCGGCGCCCGCGCGCTCCTCATCAACATCACCGGCGGCGACGATATGGGCCTGATGGAGGTCGACGAGGCCGCGAACCATATTCGCGACATGGTCGACGCCGATGCCAACATCATCTTCGGCAGCGCCTTCAATCCAGAGCTCGATGGCAAGCTGCGCGTTTCCGTCGTCGCCACGGGCATCGAGGCGTCGGAGGAAAATCGTGCGACGCCGTCGACGTCGCAGCCGCGCGTCAGCTTCGGCACCGTCGCTGGCGGCTTCGGCAGCGCCGCGCCTGCGCCGCGTCCTGCCACGCCCGCGCCGGCAGCTCCGCCTTCGCCGGTCGCGGAGCCGGAGGCCACGCCCGCCGAGCCGGAGACGGAAACGGCCGCCCAGTCCACCCCTTTCACCGACGCGGATTATGAGGACGATGCCGCCGAGACGCCCGCCGAAGACGCCGCGGAGCCAATTGCAGCCGACGCGCGCGACGAGGAGGATGACGGCATGTTCGCGGAGGAGGCGCCGCAGCCTGCACCGGCTGCGCGGGAAGACGCGCCGCAGCATCCGTCCATCGGCAATGTGCGTCCGCTGCGCACGGAGCCTGCTGGCGCTGCGCCCGCACGCCCCGCGCCGCAGCCCGCCGCGCCGCCGGCCATGCAGATCGAACCGGAAGACGAGGCCGAGGACCTGGAGCGGCCCTATGCAGCCGGCCAGCCGGCGGAGGACGAACCGCAGCGCGGCCCCAGCCTGTTCGAACGCATGACGTCCATCGGCCGCGGCGCGCCCAAGGCCAAAAAGGCCCGCGAGGACCTGTTCGCCGAGGATGAAAAGGCGCCCAGCGGCGAAGATCCCCTGGAAATTCCCGCCTTCTTCAAGCGTCAGGTCAACGACTAGGCCTTGCGCGGCGGGTTCAGCCCGCCGCGTCTCATAGGCTCCAGGGATGGGCCCCTGCCTGCGCAGGGGCGACGTACGGTTTCCCGGTGCGTTCCACTCAAGCCGCAAATGCCACACCCGAAACCCACAGCGTCGACAGCCTAAACAGCCTCGGCAGCCTAAACAGCCACAGTTCCGTCACCCCTGCGAAGGCAGGGGTCCACCACCGAGCGTCCCAAACTACCCGGCCCACGCACGGTCTGGACGACCCCCGATCGAACGACCCGCGCGATGTTCGATATCCGCTCTCCGTAGCGCCGGCGCCGGCGCCGGCGCAGGCCACGCCCCCGCTCCCTCCGCGCCCTATTCCTTGCCGGAGTTGCCGCCGGCCGTCCCGCGCGGCCTATATCCCCTTCGTACCGACACAGGGGAGAAGCAAACATGGCCGGACCGCTGCAGGGCCTGCGCATCATCGAAATGGCGGGCATTGGCCCGGGGCCGTTCTGCGGCATGATGCTGGCCGATCACGGCGCGGAGGTCATCCGCATCGACCGGCCCGGCGCGCGCCCGGAACCGGTGCTGGGCCGATCCCGCAAATCCGTCGTCTGCAACGTGAAGACACCCGAAGGGGTCGAGGTGGTCCGCCGCCTCGCGCGGGACGCCGACGGCTTCTTCGAGGGTCTGCGTCCCGGCGTGATGGAACGGCTCGGCCTCGGCCCGGACATCCTCCTCGGCGACAATCCCCGCCTCGTCTATGGCCGCATGACCGGCTGGGGACAGGGCGGCCCCTACGCGCAGGCGGCCGGGCACGACATCAACTACATCGCGCTGTCCGGTGCGCTTCATACCTATGGCCGCGCGGGGGAGAAGCCGACGCCGCCCATCAATATGGTCGGCGATTTCGGCGGTGGCGGCATGATGCTGGCCTTCGGCATGGTGTCCGCCATGCTGCATGCGCAGCGGACGGGGCAGGGACAGGTCGTCGATGCCGCGATGACCGACGGATCGGCGGCGCTGATGGCAATGATCTGGGGCTTTTACGGCGCCGGCATGTGGCGCGACGAGCGCGGCGTGAACCTGCTCGATACCGGCGCGCATTTCTACGACACCTACGAAACGGCGGACGGGAAGTGGATCTCCATCGGGTCCATCGAACCGCAATTTTATGCCGAACTGCGCCGCCTTGCCGGCATCGAGGATGCGGCATTCGACGCGCAGATGGACCCGAAGGGCTGGGACGCGCTGAAGGACAAGCTGACGGCGCTGTTCAAGACTAGGACGCGGGACGAATGGTGCCGGATTATGGAGGGGACGGACGTCTGCTTCGCGCCCGTTCTGTCCCTGTCGGAGGCGCCGCAGCACCCGCACAACCGCGCGCGCAGCACGTTCGTCGAGGTTGGCGGCATGACGAACCCCGCGCCCGCACCGCGCTTTTCCGAAACGCGCGCCGATGCGCCCGTGCCTCCGCCAAAAACCGGGGCGGACACCGATAGCGTCCTGTCCGCGTCCGGCTTTTCGGAAGCAGAGATTGCGGCGCTGCGCGACAAGCAGGCCATCGCTTGACCTGATCGATACATGAAACGTATATGTTTCGTATATCAATTAGCCGAGGTTTACGATTATGGGCATTGTGAAGATCGCCGACGAGCTGCACGAGGACGTTCGCCGCGCCAGCACCGTCATGTGCCGCTCGATCAATGCGCAGGCGGAATTCTGGATGCGCGCCGGCATGCTGGCAGAGGCCAATCCGACGCTGTCCTTCAACCAGATCGTGCAGATGCAGATGGAGGCGGCGGACGTCCGCATGCCGCGGTCCGCGGCCGCCTGACATGGTGAAGACCCCGGAGGAGCTTGCCCTGATGGGGATATCGGGCCGGCTCCTCGCATCCGTATTCGAAATGCTCGACACGCTCGATCTTGCCGGCATGTCGACGCTGGAAATCAACGATCTGGTCGAGCGGTTCATCACGGACGAATTGGCTGCCCGGCCGGCGAGCAAGGGCCAGTACGGCTTCGAATATGTGCTCAACAGTTCGGCCAACGATGTCGTTTGCCACGGCGTTCCGGCGGCGGGCGAGAGGGTCCGCGACGGGGATATCGTCAACCTCGACATCACGCTGGAAAAGAACGGCTTCATCGCCGATTCCAGCAAGACCTACATGGTGGGGACGGTCCCTCCCGCGGCGCGGCGACTTGTGCGCGTCGCGCGGGAGGCGATGTGGCAGGGGATCGCGCAGGTGCGGCCCGGCGCGCATCTGGGCGACATCGGCTTCGCCATCGAGCGGCACGCGAAGAAGAACGGCTATTCGGTCGTGCACGACTATTGCGGTCACGGCATCGGCCGCGAGATGCACGAGGAGCCGCAGGTGCTGAACTTCGGCCGTCCCGGCCGTGGCCAGCGGCTGGAGCGGGGCATGGTTTTCACCGTCGAGCCCATGGTCAACCAGGGAACGCGGCAGGTGGCGACCCGGCCGGACGGATGGACGGTCGTGACGGCCGACGGAAAGCTGTCCGCGCAGTTCGAACACACCGTCGCCGTCACGGATGGCGGGGTAGAGGTGCTGACCCTTCGCGCCGGCGAAACGCCGCCCGGCCCGATTTCCGGCTAGCGCCCTCCGCTCGTCAGCCCGGAGGTTTCGGCAGCATCTCCAGCAGAGCCTCGCCAAGGGCCGCCGGGCTTTCATGCTCATGCGGCTCGGGCGCGCCGATCGCAGGCTTTCGGCCGATGTGTCGATCCTCCAGGACGCTTTCCACCAGAAAGCGGGCCAGGTCGCCCTCGCGGCAGCGAAACGCACCCTCCGGCAGGCGCTCCTCGCCCGTCAGCAGCTTTCCCTGTGCCGGTTCGTCGAGCAGCCAGCCGGGCCGCACGATGGTCCAGTCGAGGGCGGGGTTCGTCTCGATCGATCGCTCCATCTCGCGCATCTGATCGAGGATCCGGCTGAGTGCCGGCACCACCGTCATCGAAAACCATGTCGGCAGCGCCGGCTGCTCCGTCACGAACGCGGCGGAGATGACCGCCAGCCGCCGGATGTTCAGCTCCTCCATGGTCTGGACGATCCGCTGCGTGCCCCGCGTATAGAGAGGCGGCGGATCGAGCGCGTTCTTCGCTGTGAAGGGCAGGCCGAGTGTGGAGATCACCGCGTCGCAGCCCTCCAGTGCCGGGTTCAGATCACCCTTCAGCACGTCGGCGCGGCGATAGCGCACGTCCTCCAGCCGGTCCGCCGGGTCCGGTTCGTCCCGGTCGATGGCGATCACATCGGCACCGGCGGCGTTTGCGTGCTCGCACGCCAGCCTGCCGGTACTTCCGCTTGCACCGATAACGGCGATTGTCTTCATGAAAGGCTCCCGGTTGCTTGTCCTCGGACAACCGGTCGGCGCGCTCAGGGTTGCGCCGTCATCTCAGCGACAGGAACCGCGCGGCCGTTTCCAGCTCGCTACGCCGGCGGGCAAGGACAGCCTCCGCCTCGGCATCGGCGCCCCATTCCTCCATCTGGTAGAGTTCGTCGACCTGTCCGGCGAGCCACGCCGTTTCCGCGTCGATCTCCCTCTCCAGGAGCGCCAGGGTGACGACCAGCGAGCCCGTGATCGTCACGATGGGCTGGGCCGCTGCCAGTGCGAAATCGTCGAATGCGTCCAATGCCGCAGACAGTTTCGACAGGGTCGGCTGCGGCTGCGGCTGGGGCATCAGCCCCTCCGTCAGTTCGAATGCGATGTCATAGCGGCGCGCGGCCCATGCGATCAGCGGGTCCCAGGCCGCGCACTGCCGCGCCGCCAGCGGCTCCGGTCCGCTCGCCCGGTAACAGACGAGGTCGGTTTCGCCATAGGCCGCGATGCGGCTGGCGAAGCCCAACCGGTCGGCGCTCACATGATCGATGGCGGCATTGGCGATTCCGGTCATCGCCATGGAGGCGGGATCGATCAGGTCGCCCTGCGCGTCCCACTCGGCCGCCACCGCCTGCGCCATGGCCTCCGTCGGCAGGATCAGCGGCGCGCGTTTCGGCGTTCTCAGCGGCCGCCCGTCCAGTTCCACCTGCCAGCCCTCGTCCGTGCGCCGCGCGGCTGCCTTTTCGTAGAACCGCTTCACGGGTTCTCGCGCCAGCGGCGGCGCAGCAGCGCGGGCAGCAGGAACACGCAGGCGATGCCCACGACGGCGACCGCCTTGCCGATGGTTTCGTCCTGCAGCCCGAAGGCCCCCTTTAGCCAGATCTGCAGCCCTGCGATCACCAGCGCCATGCCGGCAAGGCGAACCAGGGACAGGCTCATCAGGCGGCGTTTCGCGCGCGCCTCGGTCTCGTTCGTATCGCTCATGACGTCAGGATGTAATCACCAAGCGCGGAATAGTCATCCAGCACGGCTACGGCGCCCGCTTCGGTCAGTTCCTCCGGCGCGTGATACCCCCATGCCACGCCCAGCGAGCGCACACCGGCATTCTGCCCCATCGCCATGTCGAAGATCGTGTCGCCGATCATCAGCGCGCCCTCCGCCTCCGCGCCCGCATCGCGCAGAGCCTGAAGGACCATGGCGGGATGCGGCTTCGACGGATGCCGGTCGGCGGTCTGCAGGGTCATGAAGCGCCCGCCGAGGCCATGATAGTCGAGCGCCAGTTCCAGCCCCCGGTCCGACTTTCCCGTCGCGATCCCAAGCAGCCAACCCGCCTCCTCCAGCCGCACGAGCGTCTCCAGCACCCCTTCGTACAGCGGCTCGTGCGCCAGCGCCGCCTCCGCGCGCATGCGCTTGAAGCAGGTCTTGTAATCTTCGGCCATCTTGTCGTGCAGGGCCGCCTCCGCTTCCGGCACAAGCTGCGCCATGGCTTCGGGCAGCGACAGGCCGACGATGCGCCGCGTGGCGTTGGCGGCGGGCGGCGGCAGGCGATTCATGTCGAAGCACGCATCCATCGCCGCGACGATGTTCGCCTGGCTGTCCATCAGCGTGCCGTCGCAGTCGAATATGGCGAGGCGGATGCTCATTTCCGCCGCGTCCCGCCGCCGGATCGGCCCCCCGGGCGGCCGCCTTTCTTTCCAGATGGCTTCGCGGGCGGGGCGCCGCGGCCCGTGCTCTTGCGCGCAGCGCCCCGCCGGGCCGCGTGTTCGTCGCGCTTCGCCCGGCGGATGTCGCGCGACTTGTTCTTCGCCAGCCGCGCCTTGAAGCCGGGATCGTCCAGCTCCTCCTCCAGCGGCAGGTCGCCCTCCACTGGATCGAAGCCCAGGTTTGTCAGGCTGGCGGCGAAATGCTCCGGCGGCTCGGCAATGACGTTCAGCACGCCGCCGTCCGGCTTCTCGATCTTCAGGCGGCGGGCATGCAGGTGCAGCTTGCGAGAGATGCCGCCGGTCAGGAAGCTGTCCTTACCGCCATATTTGCCGTCGCCGACAATGGGGTGGCCGATCGCCTCCATATGCACGCGAAGCTGGTGCGTGCGGCCGGTCAGCGGTTGCAGTTCCAGCCACGCGGCACGATTCGCGGCGCGGTCGATGCGGCGATAGCGGCTGGCGGCGCGCTGCCCCCCCTCCTGATCGACATGCATTTTCTCGCCGCCCGTGCCCGGCTGCTTTGCCAGCGGCAGGTCGATGCGGCCGTCCGGGATCTCCGGCACGCCCATGACGATGGCCCAATAGATCTTGCGCGCCGTCCGGCCGGAGAACGCCTTCGAAAAATGCGCGGCCGCGCGCGCCGTGCGCGCCAGCAACAGGACGCCGGACGTATCCTTGTCCAGCCGGTGCACCAGCTTGGGGCGTTCGTCCCGGTCGAATTTCAGCGCATCCAGCAGCCCGTCGACATGCGCCTTCTGCCCCGTGCCGCCCTGCGTGGCGAGGCCGGGGGGCTTGTTGATGACGATGGCGTGCGCGTCCTTGTGGATGACCAGGCTACGCGCGAATTCGATCTGGTCCTCGGTCAGCGGTCTCCGCTCGCGCTTTTCCGCCATGGGGCTGACGCGCTCGGCCTCCAGCGGCGGCACGCGCAGCACCTGCCCGGCGCGGATGCGGTCGCCCGGCTTCGCCCGCGAACCGTCGACGCGCAGCTGCCCCGTGCGCGCCCACTTGGACACGATCGTGAAGCTCGCCTCCGGCATGTGCCGCTTGAACCAGCGGTCCAGCCGGATGTCGTCGTCGTCCGGCGCCACGGTGAACTGGCGGACATCCTCGTGCCCGCTCATCGCGCGAAGGTCCGCATCAGCAGGGCCCCGGCAAAGGTCGCCGTCAGACACATCAGCACTGATCCAAAGCTGTATAGCGCCGCGGCGCCGACCCGCCGCTCCATCAGCATTTCGGTGAGTTCCCAGGAAAAGGCGGAAAAGGTCGTGAAGCCGCCCAGAAATCCGGTGACAAGTAGCAGCCGCAGCCGGTTGCCGCTATCGCTTTCCAGCGTCGTCATCAGAACGGCGCCAATCAGGAAACTTCCGATCAGGTTCACGGCAAAGGTGCCCCAGGGCAGGCTGGTGCCCAGCGTCCGGTGGGTCACCAGATGGACGGTCACGAAGCGGGACGCCGCTCCGATGGCGCCGCCGAGCGCGACAAGGGCGATATGGGATAGCGGGATGGGCAGCATGCCCGCGTCCTTATTCCATCCCCGCCCCGCCGTCATCCCGCCGGGTTCGGTTCTTGCGTTGGGGGCCTGGGGCGATGGATTCCCGCCTTCGCAGGAATGACGAAGTGGGTGATGATGGGTGGGTAGAGGCGGAGTGTTGCCCTCTCTGCCTTATCGAAACCAAGCTCGTCGCCCCTGCGCAGGCAGGGGCCCACCCCGCTGACTTCGGTGCTTGGCTGGGGTTGTGGAGCGATGGATTCCTGCCTTCGCAGGAATGACGAGGGGGACGGGTAGGGGTGGTAGATGGGGAGTGTTGGTGCGCTATTGGTCTTTATCGAAAGCAAACTCGTCGCCCCTGCGCAGGCAGGGGCCTATCTGCACCGAACCTCGTGCGGGCGTCACAAAACCCCGAGCGTCCAGCCTTCCGTACGCGCCACCGCGGCCGTCATCCCAGCCGGCTGCCAGTAACGCCCGTCTCCGGCAATCGCGCGCAGCCCCGCCGCCGCGACCAGCGCATCGGTCTGATGATCGTCCGGCGTCGCGATCTCCGCCGGCTGAGAGCCTAGCGCCGCCAAGGCCCGGTTCAGCCCTTCGGTATCGCGCAGCTTACGCAGGGATGACGGGGTAACGA
>NZ_AMRV01000008.1 GCF_000342165.1 Pacificimonas flava | reverse complement strand
TTCCCGCAGCGGCCCCATAGGCTGGTGGCCATAGCGTCTGTGCCCCACCCGGTCCCATCCCGAACCCGGCCGTGAAACCAGACAGCGCCGATGGTACTTATGCTTAAGCATTGGAAGAGTAGGTCGCCGCCAGCCTTTGCGGCCGCTGCCGGACACCGCGAAATTAGAACCAAACCCATTCACAAGACAACCGGCCCGCGCCCAGAACAGCGCACGCACCAACGGCCGGCATAACCCCCTCAGCGCGGGATGGAGCAGTCCGGTAGCTCGTCAGGCTCATAACCTGAAGGTCGCAGGTTCAAATCCTGCTCCCGCAACCAATCAAAACTCCCGAAATATACGCTATCGAACCGACATGCCCGAATACCGGATTCCGCCGGTAAAGGCGCAGGCCGGCAAGCTTATCCATGGCTTGCGATCCTTTCGCGGACGCATCTTAATACTCGCTTTACCCTAACGCTTAACCGCGTCGTTGCACTCGCTGACCTATCAGGGGCCTCATTCGAGGCCGTGACCGATAGGACCAGACGAAAATGGCGTCCCCCAGCAATTTCGAGCAGCTTCAGCTGGAGCTGATCAACCAGTTCCGCATGAATCCAGCCGGCGAGTATGACCGGCTGTTCGTGAACGGATTGCCGGCCACTCCGGAGATCGCGAGTGCCATAAACTATTTCGGCGTCGACCTTGCCGCGCTCAAGGCGCAGCTCAGCCAACTTACGAGCGTCGGGGCGCTGGCCTGGAGCAGCCAGTTGGCGAGCGCCGCCGAAGGCCACTCCCAGGTCATGATCGAGCAGGACGCGCAGACGCATCAGGCGGACGGCGAGCCCTCGCTGCGGGCGCGCACCGAGGCCACCGGCTATTCTGCGCAAAGTTACCTGGGCGAAAATGTCTATGCCTTCACCGAAGATGCGCTGCATGGTCATGCCGGCTTCGTCATCGACTGGGGCTACGACGAGGGTGACGATCTCAACGGCAATTTCGCATCGAACGGGGACGGCATTCAGGATCCCGCCGGACACCGCCACACGCTGATATCCTCCAACTATACGGAAATCGGCATTTCGGCGCTGGTGGAAACAGATTCCTCGACCGGTGTGGGCCCCTATGTCGTGACGCAGGATCTTGGCGGCCGCGTCGGATACAAGACGCAGTTCGTCGGCGTGGTTGCGGACGATCTCGATGGCGACTCCTTCTACGATATCGGCGAAGGGCTGGGCGAGGTGACGATCACGCTTCGCAACACCGCCACGGGAAGCATTGCCACGACGACCAGCTGGTCGTCCGGCGGATGGCAGATCGAGGTCCCGCACGGCACGTATCAGATCACCTTTTCCGGCGGTGGCCTCGCCAGCGACGTGACGAAGACAGCCACGCTGGGGGCCGGCGTGAATACAAAGGTCGACATTTATCAGCCGCTCGACCCGCTTTCGCTCGTGGCCGATACGATCACCGTCTCGGAGGACAAGGCGACCACGTTCGATCCGCTCGTCAATGACAGCGGCCGCGGCGCGCTGACGCTGGTATCGGTCAGTGAGGCCACGAACGGTACGGTGACGATCGGTACGGACGGGCGCGTGACGTACCGGCCGGATGCGAACTTCTTCGGCAGCGACCGTTTCACCTATATCGTGCGCGATTCAGCCGGCCGCACCAGCGAAGCGCTGGTGACGGTCGAGGTCACACCCGTCAATGACGGTCCCGTCATCGTCTATGTGAACGAGACCATCGAGGTGGCCGCCGATGCGGATGCTGGTACCCCTGTCGGCATCGCATTCCGCGCAACGGATATCGATGGCTACGTCACTGTTTCCCTGACGGGGGAAGCCACGCAGTTTTTCAAGCTGATCGTCGCCGATGCCGGCACGGGTCTCTATCGCCTCGTGGTCAAGGATGGTGCCGCCTTCGATGCCGAAGGCAATCCCCACATCAGCGGTACGATCAAGGTACTGGATGATGGCGGCGCGCAGATATCCCAGGGTTTCGTTGTTCCGGTCGTGCCCGTGCCCGAGACCCCGGCGCCCGGAAATGGGGAGGAGCCGGGCGGCGAAGAACCGGGGGCCGAACAACCGGGATCCGGCGATGCTGATGGCAGCGATGGCGACGACGATCAGGGCGGGGAGACCGATCCCGGCGAGGACGTGCCGGACGGGGAGCAGCCCGGTACGGAAGAGCCGGGTGAAGAGAATGACGGCGGAGACGGTGACGGCACCGACAATCCGGGCCAGGGAAATGACGGGGTCGGCGGCGAACAACCCGGGACGGAGGAGCCGGATCCGGAAGACGATAATGGCGATGACGGCGGCTCCGAGCAGCCTGGTCAAGGCGGAAACGGGGACGGCGGCCAGTCCGGGGATGGTGCCGGCCCGGGGGGAGAGACGCCAGGCGGCCAGCCGGCTCCTTCAGTCGTGGAACCGGATGCGGACAATGTCTACACGGCGAGCGCGGGCAGCGACATTTTCGCTGTGAAGGCTGGCGGCGCGACCATTCGCGGCGATCTCGCAAGCCTGTTTGGCGATCATGTCGAAGGGTTTGATTTCGACGACGGCGTCAACATCGTCGGCACACGTCTCGCCAGAAGCCAGTTCTTCTTCAACGACGACGGCACACTCTATATCGACGAGGATGGCGATGGCATCATCGACCCCGTGAGCGGACCGCGCATCTCGTTCGGCGACATGAGCGGCGGCGCCTTCCTTTCGGTTCGGGACAGTTCGGACACGTGGCTCGTCTACGAGCGCCTTCTGCCGACCCTGTCCGATGGGGAGAAAGTGGACGACAGCCTGATCAACGGCTTGTCCTTGCAGACCTTCCTTTCCGGACAGAACTCCTCGGATTTCTCGATCACGCTCGCCGAGGCGGGGGGCGGCTATCATAACAGCCTGGGCGTATACGAAGTCGACGCGAACGGGCGCATCGTCGATGTCCGCATGTTGTCGGCGGATGTCGTCCTGGATGCGGGTGAGACGTTCCTGGTGACCGATGTGGAGGCCGACCACCAACTAGGCTTCTTCCTGTTACAGGACGGTGCCCACCGTCTGTCGGAGGACGTATTCGCCAGCGATTCCCTGGCAATCGACACGAGCGGCGGACATGCCGTTCTCACCGATGCAGGTCGAAGCGTGGAGGGTGCGACGCTCTTCCTCAGTCACGATGCGTCGCTGAACCTCGACGGGACGCAGCATGTGCTATCCGGAGCATCGGAAACGCAGGACGGAGTCCTGAGGGTCGGCTTCGAGGATCTGGTCCGCGAAAGCGGCGGCGTCAGCGACGACGATTTCCAGGATGTGATCTTCGACGTGGCGGCGCTCGCGGACAATCCGCATGCGGAGCCGCTCTCCCTGCACAGCGATCCCATCATCGTCTGACAGTGTCGCATCGGTCCCGGGCGGCGGGTCAGGCGCATCTTATTCGGTGCGGCTGACCCGGACCTCCTGACGTTCGAGCGTTGCCGCGCCGTAGACGGTCAGGAAAGACACGTCCGCCGCGTCCCGCCCGACGCCGATTTTAGCAATGCCGTCGACAGGCGCCATGCCGGTCGGATCGACCAGATGCCAGCCGCCCTCCAGATAGACTTCCACCACCGCGTGGAAATCTTGCGGGTCGACACCCAGCGCATAAACGCTGACCATGCGCGCCGGGATGGCGGCCGCCCGTGAAAAGGCGATGAGAACGTGGGCATAGTCGCGGCAAATTCCGCGGCGCGACACAAAGGTGTCGACTGCCGTGGTCGCGGCGGAGCTGCTCCCCGGCGTATAGAGGAACTTGCGTTCGATCCAGCCGCGCATGGCCTGAATTCGCGCGCCGCCCGAGAGGTGGCCGAACTCGTCCTGTACGAAACTCTGGAAGCGGGTGAAATCGCAGTAGCGCGATCCCATCAGATATTTGACGGCATGGGCCGGCAGGTCGCTGACCGGCGTCTGGCGGAGATTCGTGCAATCGTCGGCAGGTCGGGTCACCTCTGCATCGGCCCGATAATGCGCTGTCAGTCTGGTGGATCGGCGCAGCCACATGCGTTCCCCGATCTGATCCTCTCCTGCGATGCGCACCCCGGCGCTGCCTTCGCCAATGTCCAGCGTGCTGTGTGCGAGGCTTTGATCGGAAAGGCCGGCGACCTCGATTTGGAGAAGAATGTCGGCGTCGCCGGACAAGGCATATTCGAGTTCGGATTCGACCTGGAGTTTCATGCTCCCTCAATGCGCATGAATAGCCTTTGTGCCGCAGGAAATACGAACCTGTCAGGCGCCCACGACCATGCGGCTGTTCCTCTTGAACGTAAGTTGGCTGAGGCGGATGAGCGCAAGGCTGAATATGAGGACGAGCGCCACATAGCCGAGGAAGAAAATCGGCGTGCCCGGAAGGATCGCGGCCTCCGATCCCCCACCCAGTTCGCCTGTCAGCACATAGGTATAGGCGACCTTGAAGGCTGCGATGAAATAGGCGTGGACGAAGAAAATGCCGAAGCTGACCTCTGCGATATAATCGAGGCGCGTGCCGACCCGGTGTTTGATGGCGTCGAGAGCGACGAGAAATACGGGTGCCCAGGCCAGTTTCTGCACCATCTGGAAATCATAGGGCAGGTCGGCCTTGTCGTTCCAAAGGACGAGAGCGAAGCCAACCGCGCCGATTGAGAAAAGCAGTGGCCACCAGCGTCGTGCCCAGGCCTCCAGCCGGTCATAGAAGTGGCTCCAGAACATGCCGAACAGATAAGCCGCGGCCAGATAGCGAGCCTTGTCGATCGGCCCCAGCGGTCCGTCGCGGCTGTAGAGAATGGAAATGACGAAGAGCGGCAGAATAAGGAAATACATCCATCGGGCTCTGTCGCCCCGCACCAGTAGCGGTGCGGCCAAATAGAAAGCAGAATAAGGAAATACATCCATCGGGCTCTGTCGCCCCGCACCAGTAGCGGTGCGGCCAAATAGAAAAGCGTGATGGTGGGAACGAACCAGAGCGGCGCGAGGTGCTTGCCAGTCAGCAGGAAAAGCCCGATCTGTTCCCAGATCGCAAGGTCGTAGAACCAGCTCCATACGCCCTCTCTTTGCGTGACGAGCGTGAAGACGAGAAGGGCCGGAACCGACATGATCAGGTATGGCATTATGACTGTGCGAAATTTCTGCTTCAGATAGCGCCGCGTTTCGTAACGCGGGCTGAGGAACTGAAACAGGAAACCGGCGATGAAGAAGAAGTAGATCGAAGCCTGATTGCAGATCGTGTCGACGACGCGGCCGAATGTCGGCCAGTCGGACCAGTCGAAGGACGGCACGGTATGCGCGCAGATGATCATCAGGATGGCGACGGCGCGGAAGATATGAACATTCTGCAGGAAGGTGCGCGCCGGCATCGCGCTCGCCTCGTAGGGCTTTTTCAAGCGCACGGGCGATGCCGCCGCAGCAGCGGCCGTTGCGGTGTCTGCCATCGATTCTTCTCCGCTCGACTGTGCCGATCGGCACGCTACGAATTCGACCCCCTGCTGCCTTTAGTGGAAGTCTCGGGACTTGGGAATGACGCGAACATCGCGGGGATGACGGCCCGCATGGCTGGGCAGGGGGCTGACCACATGGTCCGCGCGGGCCAAAGGAGCGCGTAACCGATCACCGGAAAGTTCGTCGAGGCGGGCGGTGTCGTCGACGATCTGCCGCGCCACCACATGGGTGACCGCCTCATCCATCTGAATGGTGCCGTGTACCGTCATCAGCCGGGCGCTCATCACCTGCTTTCGGTATGTGTTCAGCGTATCCGGCCAGACGACGAGATTCACGACACCGCTTTCATCCTCCAACGTCACGAACAGGACGCCCTTGGCGCTGCCCGGCCGCTGCCGGATCAGCACGATGCCGGACACGGACACATGCTGATTGAACCGGCAAGAGCGCAGATCCGCCGCACGCAGGAAGCCGGCCCGGGCATAGCCGGGGCGCAGAAATGTCATGGGATGGGCCTTCAGCGACAGGCGCATGGTCTGGTAATCGGCGACGACATGCTCCGAAAGCGGCGTTGCGGGCAGCAAGGCCGGCACATCCACCCCCTCATCGGCAGTGTCCGCATGAACGAACAGGGGCAGGTCGGGCGCGGCTTTCAGCGCGCGTGCATCCCACAGGGCTTGCCGCCGGTCTCGCCCCAGCGAACGAAAGGCGTCGGCGGCAGCCATGCGCTCTATGCCGGCGACGGACATGCCGCTCGCCGTGCGTAGCTGCGCCACCGAATCATAGGGGTGCCGCCGCCCACGCAGCAGGCGTGCCGCGTCGTCCTGTTTCAGGCCATCGATCTGACGCAGACCGAGGCGCAGGGCGAACCGATGGAGGCCGTGGTCCGGCCGCGCCGCGCCGGCGGGGTGGCCCCGCCTTCCCTCACAGGGTTCCAGGCTATTGTCCCAGTCGCTCATGTTCACGTCGGCGGGGCGCACCTCGACACCGTGTTCGCGGGCATCGCGGACGATCTGCGCGGGCGCATAGAAGCCCATGGGCTGGGAATTGAGGAGCGCGCAGGCGAAAACCTCGGGATAGTGGCATTTCAGCCAGCTGGAGACGTAGACAAGGTGCGCGAAGCTGGCGGCATGGCTTTCCGGAAAGCCATATTCTCCGAACCCCTCGATCTGGCTGAAGCAGCGGGCGGCGAATTCGGGATCGTAGCCGCGCTCTACCATGCGGCCGACCATCTTCTCCTTGTGATCCGACACCATGCCCCGCGAGCGGAAGGTCGCCATCGCCTTTCGCAACTGGTTCGCCTCGACGGACGAGAATTTGGCGGCGTCCATGGCGATCTTCATCGCCTGTTCCTGAAAGATCGGCACGCCGAGCGTGCGCTTCAGGATGTTTTCCAGCTCGTCCTGGGGCTCGCCGGGGCCGGGCCGCGGATAGACCACGGGTTCCTTTCCCTGGCGGCGGCGCAGATAGGGGTGGACCATATCGCCCTGGATGGGGCCGGGCCGCACGATCGCGACTTCGATGACGAGGTCGTAGAATTCCTTCGGCTTCAGGCGCGGCAGCATGTTCATCTGCGCGCGGCTTTCCACCTGAAACACGCCGAGGGAGTCGCCCTTCTGCAGCATGGCATAGGTGGCCTTGTCTTCGGGTGGCACCGTCGCCAGCGTATAGCGGCGGCCATAATGCGCGGCGATCAGGTCGAAACATTTGCGGATGCAGGTCAGCATGCCGAGTGCCAGCACGTCGACCTTCAAGATGCCCAGCGCCTCGATATCGTCCTTGTCCCATTCGATGAAGCTGCGATCCGGCATGGCGCCGTTGCCGACCACGACGCTTTCCACCAGCGGACCCTGCGTCAGCACGAAACCGCCCACATGCTGCGACAGGTGACGCGGCATGCCGATCAGTTGATCGGCGAGCGCAATGGTTCGGCGCAAATGCGGGTCGCTGAGGTCGAGGCCGGCCTCCGCCACCTTGTTCTCGTCGATCGAGGATCCCCATGATCCCCAGACCGTGCGGGCAAGGGCGGCAGTGATGTCCTCGGACAGGCCCATGACCTTGCCGACTTCGCGGATCGCCATGCGCGGGCGGTAGTGAATGACGGTCGCACAAAGCCCTGCGCGTTTGCGGCCGTAGCGCTCATAGATGTGTTGGATCACCTCCTCGCGCCGTTCATGCTCGAAGTCGACGTCGATGTCCGGCGGCTCCTTGCGCTCCTCGCTGATGAAGCGTTCGAAAAGGACCTCGTGCTTTGCCGGATCGACGGAGGTGATGCCCAGGCAGTAACAGACGGCGCTGTTCGCCGCCGACCCCCGGCCCTGACACAGAATATCGCGGCGACGCGCGAAGTTCACGATGTCCCGGATGGTCAGGAAATAGCGCGGGATGTCCAGCTTCGCGATCAGGCCGAGTTCGTGCCTTATCAGCTTCTGGACTTTCTCGGGTACGCCCTCCGGATAGCGGTAGAGGGCGCCGGCCCAGGTCAGGTCGGCCAGATACTCGTCCGGGCGAATGCCGGTCGGCACCACTTCCTCCGGATATTCGTAGCGCAGTTCGCCGAGGGAGAAGGTGCATGCATCGGCGATGATGCGCGTCTGGCGGATGGCGTCGGGCCAGTCTGCAAACAGGCGCACCATATCCGCCGGCGATTTCAGATGCCGCTCCGCATTCGCATCGAGGCGCGTACCGGCATCGAATATGGTGCACTTCTCGCGGATGCAGGTCATGACGTCCTGCAGCGGGCGGCGTTGGGGCACATGATAATGGACGTCGTTCACCGCGACGATACGCAGCCCGTGGGCCCGTGCGATCCGGTCCAGCCGCGCGATACGGCTCCGGTCGTTTCCGCGATAAAGATACGCCGCGGCCACATGGCCAAGGACCGGCAGCGCTTCGCACAGGCGCGGCAGATCGGCGGCGAAACCGTCCAGATCCTCTCCCGGTATGACGATCAGCACCGCGTCATCCGCGTGTCCCAGATGGACCGCGAGCTGCGCAAGATCGATTTCGCAGGCGCCTTTGTCCTGCCAGCTGCCGTCGGGCCGGCTCATCTTGCCGGCCGACAGAAGCGTGGTCAGCCGGCCATAGGCCGCGCGGGTCTTTGGATAGACGTAGAATGAGGGGGCGTCGGTCAGGTCGAGGCGGCAGCCCGTGATCGGCCGCAGCTTTGCCGTGTTCGCCTCCATCCAGTGCCGGACCGCGCCGGCCATGGAGTTGCGGTCGGCGATGCCGAGCGCGTCATAGCCGAGACAATGCGCGGTCAGCACCAGGTCGATGGGGTCGGAAGCGCCGCGCAGAAAGGAGAAGCTGCTGGTCACAGCCAGTTCGACATAGGGTGCCGGCGGGTTCGGCCGGAAATCCTCCGGATTGGCGATGGTGCGCTTGTCGGAGGTCGGGGGCGGATCGGGCATGGCGGATCAGGTTCATGAGGCGGGCGAGGGACGGGCGGCGGTGGATGGGGGCGGGGCTCAGAGGGTCAGCCGAACAGGCCCTGCACGAACCAGCGTGGCGCGCCGCCGCGGCCATCGCCCGGCACCCCCTCCCGAAACAGCCAGAAACGCCGCCCGCCTTCATCCTCGACCAGATAATAGTCGCGCAGGCGTACTGTGCTTTTTTCCCGCCACCATTCCGGGGCGATGCGCTCCGGACCCTCGCTCCTGACGATGCGGTGGGACTGGCGGCGCCAGGCAAGCCGCGCAGGGGGGCCTTCCGGCAAGGCGTAGAGGACCTCCGCTTCCTCCGGCCGGGACAGGAGGCGCGGCGGACGTGGCGGCCGGTGGCGCGACAGGGACGCCGATTCGGAAGGAGTGGAGATGGGGGCCTGCACCTCTTCCCGCGTCTCGGCACGCTCGGGCACATGGCTGCCGCGCGGTCTCAGCCGGCTGACATTCGCGCTGCCGAGACGCGCCATGAGCCGGTCGAGGAGTGTGGTCAGCGCGCTTTCCGCCCTGTCCTCTCCCGCCAATCCCCCCTGATGGGCGGAAAGCGCTTCATGGGCCGCCGCCTCCAGCGTCATGGCATCGAAACCGAAACCCGGATCGAGACGGGGCAGATCCTCCGCGAACAATCGTGTCAAATGGGCCGGGTCGCGGCTGGGTGTGGAGGTGCGGGCCTCCAGCCACGCGGTGCCGCCATCGGTGCGATACCCTGTCAGGCGCAAGTGCCGCGCGCCGCGCGCGGCGGTGCCCAGGCGACCGGTCAGATCCAGCATCAGATCGCCGAGGACATTCTCTATACCGGCGAGGTCGCCGATGGGCTCTGCAAGACGCCGCGCGGCCCGCAGCGGGGGGGCGGGGCGACCCGGGACAAGCGGTTCCGCCAGCCGCCCCATGGCCTGATCCAGCCGCAAGACAGGGTTGGCGTCCGGCGTCTCCGCCCGGCGGAAGCGTCGAACCAGGGCCTCTCGCGGTATGGCCGCCAGGGCACCGATGGTCTTCAGGCCCAGCCGCTCGAGCAGCAGCACCGTGTCGGGGTGCAGGCGCAGCGATGCGGCTGGCAGGGGCGCGAGGCAGTCTTGTGTTTGCTCGTCGCGGCACAGCAGAAGACGCCGGCCGCCATAGCGGGCCAGCGCCCAGGCGGCGCCCGGGGTGGCGGCGGCGGCGGCGCGAATCCGTAGTCCTGCCCGGCCGAAGGCTTCTCTCATCTCGCGCAGCAGGGCGCCCTCTCCGCCGGCAAGATGCGCCGATCCGCTAATGTCGAGGAAGATGCCGTCCGCTCCGTCGGTCTGCGTCCAGGGACACCAGCGCCGGGCCCAGACGGCCAGACGCTGTAGCGCTGCGGTTTCCGCGGACGGGTCCGCATCCTCCACGCACAAGTTCGGGACCAGCGCGCGAATGTCCGTTATCCGCGCGCCGCGTTTCAGCCCCAGCCGGCAGGCCGTCCTGTCCATGTCGTGGATGATGGGACCGTGCGGACCCTGGACGGCGAGGACCAACGGACGGCGATCTGCCGTCCGCACGTCCGGTTCAGGCCGCGCCGCGCAGGGGAAGGTCGCCTCTGCCTGCCTGCGCGTCCAGAGGTCGATGGGCAGGTGGGGCAGCCATATGGATATGATGCGCCGACCCGTCATAGCGCGCATGCCACAGGCCGGGCCGGCGGCCGCGTGCCCGGAACAGATCCGCCTGCCACAGGGGCGCGCCGGGGGCCTTCGGATCGAATGTCGCGGGCGGCGAGGGCAGGGCGGCAATCCGCCACCGTCGCCGTGCAGCGGACAGGCCGGCCTGCGCGTTCCAGCGGATCAGAAAGGCATGAATCCCGCTTGCCTCTGCGCGGCGCAGCAGGCGCTTGGTCGCGGTGAAGTCCAGCGCGCGCGGATCGCCCCACATTTCCCCGATCACGGCGCCGAGGCCGCTGCACCTTAACCCTTCCTCCAGCGCCCAGAGCACGTCCGGAGCCCCCCGTCCGCAGGCCAGCACGAGCCGGTCGGGAGAGAGGCCGTAGGATGCCAGACCCGGCCCGTAGGGCATGCCGGCTTCCAGCGCGCTCACACGGTCCTGCACCCAGAGGACAGACCCCTGACGCGGCAATTGTGCGAGCGTAAAGGCAATGGCCGCGCCTTCCTGCGCCGAACCGAATATTTCGGTCAGCGTCGGCTGTCCCGGCAAATCCGGTGCTTGGCTGGCAAATCCCGATTCGCTCGGTTCCGGCGCCAGCATGGCGGCACGGCAAGTGCCCGGCAGGGCAGCGGTTTCTCGGGAAGACTTCATACATTTCGAACGCCATTGTTCATGATTTGTTCTTTGCATGAATCCAAAAAGCACGCTCCGAGTCAATCGGCCTTGCATGGGGTTTCCCCTGCAAGGCCGACAAGCGGCGGAAAGCCGCCAGTTCAGGGTTTCAAAATCAGCTCGTGGCCGGCTGGGTAATGGGAACGATGCGAATTTCGACTCTGCGGTTCAGCGCTTTGCCGGCTTCGGTGTCGTTGCTGGCGACAGGATCGAGCTCGCCGCGACCCAGCGTTGCCAGGCGAACCCGCCTTACGCCCTTCGCAGCGAAATAATTGGCGACGCTCTCGGCCCGGCGCTGCGACAAGGTCATGTTGTAGACGTCCGCACCGCTGGAATCGGTATGGCCGATCACGTCGACATAGCTTTGCTGGTATGTCGCCAGCACCTGCGCGATGGAATCGAGCGTGCGCCGGAAACCGGGGCCGATCACCGCCTCGTTGACGCCGAAGGTCGACGCCCCCGGCATGGTCAGGAGTAGGGCACCCGCTTCCCGGTTCACGGTCACGCCGGCCGCGCGGCCGATCTCCTGCAGCCGGGCCTCCTGCAGGTCCAGATAGGGTTCCACCTGGGTTGCCGGCAGCGGCGCCACCGATCCGTCGGCACGGATGATGTCGAAGCGGTCGGCCACCCCGCCGATCAGCGGCGCGGATCGCGCCGCCACGGAGGCTGACGGCGCCGGGGCAGGGGCCGGAACCCGCTGCGGCGCATTGCTTTGTCCGGCCGGCGGCGTACAGGCTGCGAGTGCCAGAACGACGATGGCCATGGCCGCGCCGCTCAGCGGCCGCCCAATCCCCTTCATGCGAAAGCCCCCGATCACGCGTTTAAGCCGCCGGTTCTTCGGTTACGGGCACGACCTTGATCTCGACACGGCGGTTCTGGGCCTTGCCGCTGGCCGTGTCGTTGCTTGCGACGGGCTGCGTCTCTCCGAAACCGCGTGTTGCGATCCGCTGGCGAAGCACGCCGTCCTGCACCAGATAATTGGCGACGCTTTCCGCGCGCTGTTCGGACAGGCGCTGGTTGAAGGCGTCCGACCCATCGGAATCGGTATGGCCGTAAACGTCGACGAAGCTGCGGTCATATTCCGTCAGAACGCCCGCAACCTTGTCGAGCGTGGGGCGGAATTCCGGCGTGATGGTATAGGAACCGGAAGAGAAGGTGACCTGGCTGGGAATGTTGAGAAGCAGCGAATCGCCGGTGTTCGTCACTTCGATGCCGGTGCCCTGCGTTGCCTCCTCCATCTTCTTCTTCTGGTTTTCCAGATAGACGCCGACCGCGCTGCCGGCGACCGCGCCGATACCGGTGCCGACGAGCACCTCTGTCCGATTGCTCTTGCCGCCGAGAATGGCACCAAGGCCGGCACCGACACCGGCGCCGAGCGCGCCTGTGTACACGGCCTGATTGACCCGGCGTTCCCCCGTAACGGGATCGGTGACGCAGGCGGTGAGAGCGAAACTGGCTGTCGCAGCCATGAGAAGCGAAGCGGAAATAGCGCGCATGGAATATCCTTTCTGGAATCTGCGTAGCATGACCGCATCTACGAAGGGTAGACCCGCCGGTTCCCGGCAGGCTTCCTTCCCGAACAAATCGTTCCGCTCTATGCGCTTGATGTCGCCAATCGCGCGGAACGTCGCTATGGACCGTTCAGCCCATGTCAGATTTTCCCTGGTCCGACCTTCTCATTATCCTGGCCCTGATCGCCGCGAACGGCGTCTTCGCCATGTCCGAAATGTGCATTGTTTCCTCGCGGGAGGCACGGCTGCAGGCGATGGTCAATCGCGGCAAGGCCGGTTCGGAAATCGCCCTGCGCCTGCACCGGGAGCCGGGGCCGTTCCTGTCGACGGTCCAGATCGGTATAACGCTCGTCGGGATCATCAACGGTCTGTATTCCGGGGCCACACTGACGGAACCGCTCGCCCAGTTCCTTGCCGGTACGCCCATTCCCGCGAGCGTTGCCGACAATGTGGGCATCATCATCGTCGTCGGGACGATCACCTATCTGACACTGACCATCGGTGAGCTCGTGCCGAAACAACTCGCGCTGCAATCGCCCGAGGCGGTGGCTTGTATCATCGCGCCGCCCATGGCCATTCTGGCGAAGATCGCCGGTCCCCTCGTCTGGTTCCTGGACAATTCCACGAATGTTCTGCTGCGCTTGGTGGGCGGATCCGAGCGGGCGGAGCAGCGTGTCACGGCGGAGGAGCTGCGCCTCTTGGTGGCGGAAGCGCAGCAATCCGGCGCCATCGAGGAATCGGAGCGCCTGATGATTTCCGGGGTCATGCGCCTTGCCGACCGGCCGGTCCGGGGAGTCATGACACCCCGGACGGAGGTTGATTGGCTGGACGTCGATGCGGACGAGCAGACCGTGCGCCAGCATCTGATCGACAGCCCGCATACGCGCCTTCCGGTCGCCGAAGGGGCCGTGGACCGCATTTTGGGCGTCATTCAGGCGCGCGATGTGCTCGCGGCCGTCCTTGCGGGCGCGCCCCTCGATCTGCGCACGCTGATGATGTCGGCGCCGCGTATCCCGGACGTGATGGATGCGTCCGACGCGCTCGATATTCTTCGCCGCGCGGAAATCCCCATGGGTCTGGTCCATGACGAATACGGACATTTCGAAGGCGTGCTGACGCCGTCCGACCTTTTGTCCGCCATTGCCGGCGTCTTCGCCTCGGACGTCGATGAGGGGGAGGAGGAGCGCGCGGTCGAGCGCGGTGACGGCTCCTGGCTGCTTGCGGGATCGATGCACGCCGACGAAATGGCCGACATTCTGGATATTACGATCCCGGACCCGGACGACCGGGATTTCGAGACCGTGGCCGGCTTCGCGCTTGCTGTCCTGACTCACATTCCCGAGACTGGTGAAAACTTCGAATTCGGCGGCTGCCGCTTCGAAATCATCGATCTGGACGGTCACAAGATCGACAAGGTTCTGGCCACGCCGCTGCGCCTCGACGAGACGCCTGAGGAATAGCGCCGGGGCGCCGACCGGCGCGCTCGATCCGCGCTACGCCAGCGCCTCTTCCAGCAGGCCGGTAAAGTCACGCCAGGACCGGCGGTCGGCATGGGCGTCATAGGCGATGCCGCTGTCCCGGTCGTCGGCATCCTCCCGCGTGAAGGCGTGCACGGCATGGCCATATCCGGTCAGGTACCAGTCGGCCTTGCGGCGCGTCAGTTCCTCGCCCAGCGCGACGACGTGATCGGGCGGCGCCATCGGATCGGCCCAGCCGTGATAGACCGCGACCGTCGCCCTGATTTCCCTCTCGTCGAGACCCTCCGGTGCGGAGAGGAGGCCATGGAAGCTGGCGCAGGCGCGAATATCCGCGCCGCTGCGGGCAAGGTCGATGGCGCAGAGGCCGCCGAAGCAGAAGCCCGCTGTCGCAATCCGGTCGGCGTCCACCTCGTCCAGGTCGCGCGCGGCCGCCAACGTCGCCTCAAGCCGTGTGCGAAGGCGGGCGCGATCGTCCGTCAGCGGCGTCATCAGCGCTTCGTTTTCCGCGGTGTCGCGGCCCCGCCGCGCATCCCCGTAGAGATCGCAGGCGATCGCGGCGTAGCCGAGCGCGGCGAGCCTTTCCGCGAACGTCTCTTCGGAGGGGGAGCGGCCCGACCATTGCGGAAAGATCAGGACCGCGGCGAACGGAGCCTCCCCCTCGGGCGTCACGAGCAGGCTTCGCAGCGTGATGCCATCCGTCTCGATCTCGAATTCGCGCCGCTTGGTCATCACGCCCCCGCTTTCTTTGCCTGTTCCCATGCCAACTGCGCCAGTGGCACGAACCGCTCGGCCATGGCGGCGGCATGTTTATTCGATGCGGTGCCGCGAATATAGCGCCCCTTGATGCCGTGGATGATCGCGGCAAGCCGGAACATGTTGTAGGCCATGTAGAAATTCACGTCGGGGATCTCTTTTAGCCCGGTCCGCTCGGAATAGGCGCGCACATAGTCTTCCTCGGTCGGGATGCCGAGTTCGCCAAGGTCGCGATCGACGAGACCCGCGGTTTCCTGCGGCGGCATACGGTACATCATCAGGTGATAGGTGAAGTCCGCAACCGGATCGCCGAGCGTCGACAATTCCCAGTCCAGCACGGCGATGACCTTCGGCTCCGTCGGGTGGAACACCATGTTGTCGCAGCGATAATCCCCGTGCACGACGCGCGCCGCGCCCTCTGGCGGGATGTTTGCAGGAAGCCATTCGCAAAGCGCGTCCATTTCGGGAATGTGGCCGGCCTGCTCATCGGCCTTGTACTGCCCGCCCCATCGCCCGATCTGGCGGGCGAGATAATCCTGCTTCTTGCCGTAATCGCCCAGGCCGATAGCGTCGGGATCGAAATTGTGCAGCTGCGCGATGGTGGCGTTCATCGCGTCGAAATAGGCACGACGCTCCTCTCGCGGAACTTCGGGAAAGGTCGTGTCCCAGAAGATCCGGCCCTCGACCATATCCATGACATAGAACCACGTGCCGATAACGTCTTCGTCCGTGCACAGGCCATAGGTGCGCGGCGCGGGAAACCCCTGCGCATGAAGCGCCGTGATGACCTTGTACTCCCGGTCGACGGCGTGCGCGGACTTCAGGAGCTTGCCCGGCGGCTTGCGGCGCAGCACATAGGATTTTCCCGGCGTTTGCAGTTTGTAGGTCGGGTTCGACTGACCGCCCTTGAACTGCGAGACGGAAAGCGGTCCGGCGAACCCCTCGACATTGACCGTCATCCACCGCTCGAGGCTTGCCTCGTCGAACCGGTGCGCCTCGCGCACCTCCTGCGTGCCGGAAAACTGTTCCTGCCGCTCTGCCATCCAATACTCTCCCAGATCGTTCCGGTTTATCTCTCGCATGTCGCAGACGGCGCGAACATTGGCCGAAAAGAGAGGCGCCGCGCTCGCGCATATCCAGGATGGGGCGGCGTGTTCGTGAATGTCGGCAATCTTTACAATTGATTAGGCCGTTAAGTTGACATCGGCGGAATTGCGGGACTGGCCCGCCCCTTGCTTCCTGTGTCGCAGGGTCGAGCCATGGAAGAGTAGGAATGATCATGTTCAATGGTACGAAGACCCTCGCGACAGCCGCAGCCGCCTTGCTTTTCGCCATCCCCGCTGGCGCCGTAACCATCAACTTCGACGAACTCGCCTATGATGGCGGCAGCGCGCAATTCGTCGGCTCGCCTTACAGCGCGCAGGGCTATACCTTTACCAGCACGGGCGGCGTGCTCGGGGATCTGCTGCCGATCACGCGCTACCTCGTCTATGGCAACCAGAGCCCGTCACAGGTCGATCCGAACGGTGCTGCGCTGGTTTCCAACCGGGAAGGGGCGCTCAATACCCTGACCCGTAACGATGGCGGCCTGTTCGATTTCACCTTCATCGATCTCGCCGGAACGATGAACTTTGGCGGTGTCGGCGGCACGGTTCGCTTCTACGCCAATGACAATGCCTCTTCGTTTTTCGATCTCGACTTCGCCAGCGATACGGAGCTGACCACGTTCGCCCTGCCGTTCACCAGCGTCGAAAGCGTCACCTTCTTCGGCATTGGCGATACGCCGTTCTTCAATTTCGACAATGTCGAGGTGTCAGCCGCCGTGCCGGCCCCGGCTGCGTTTGGCCTTCTTGGGCTAGGGATTGCCGGGCTGGTCGCGGTGAGGCGTCGCCGCTTCGTCTGACGTTCGGGCGTCATGGCTGCCCGTCCCCGCTAGTCCGGGGCGGGCAGCACCGTGTCAGGATTCAGCGCCGCTGGCGGCACCCGTATAAATCGCGCGGGCGTCCGCCTTGAACGCGGCGCCGCTGTCGCTGCGGCTGTAGAACATGTGTCCGCCCGGATAGACGTTCAGGTCCACACGCTCGCCCATGCCGAAATCGGGCATCTGATCGACGATCAGGCGCGAGGCGAAGAACGGGCAGGACAGGTCGTCCCAGCCGTGTACGATCATGACCGCCATGCGCGGATCGTTGGCGATGGCGCGGCGCAGATCCTCGACCGGCGTATCGTCGGGCTTTCCGCGATCCCAGGCCTGGTTCACCTCATAGGAGAGGGCATGATAGCGCGCATCGGTCTTCCAGCCGACGACGCGGGTCATGAAATCGACCATGGCGCTCGTCGTGGGGGCGATCAGCGCATCCAGAATGGGGTCGTTGGACTGACGCTGCGCCGACCAGGGGAAGGGGTCATAGGCGGTGACGTTGGAATCGTAGATGCTGCCGATCAGGCCCTGCTCGCGGTGCACTTCCCGCAAATAGGTGCCGGCATCGACCCGGCCGCCCATGTCCTGCACCAGTTCGGGGTCGAGGCCGGTCAGGCGGCTGACATTCTCCACCAGCCGCGCCACGGCCTGCGGGTCGGACCGTCCACGCAGCAGATCGGTCGCGAACTGTCCGCGCGTATAGGCTTCCACCTCTGCCATTGCCTGCGGCGTCAGCTGGTGCTGCCGTTCCAGCTCGGAGGCCGCCATCGACGGCAGGTCGATCATCCATGGAATCGGCGACAGCGCGGTGGACCCGGCGCCGGAGGCCGGGTCGAGATAGGGCGACACCAGGAACAGCCCGTTCACCCCGATGCCGATCTGCGATTGCAGTTCATAGGCGATGCGCGGCGCGCGGTAGCCGCCATAGCTTTCGCCCATCAGATATTTGGGGGAGCGAAGGCGCTCCTCCTTCACCAGCCAGTCAAAGACCACCTTCGACAGATACTTGATGTCGGGATCGTTGGCATAGAACGCCTTTGCCGTCTTCTCCTTGTCGACGAGGCTGCGGCTGAAGCCGGTACCGATCGGGTCTATGAAGACGAGATCGGTGAAGCCGATCCAGCTGTTCGGATTGTCGACGGCGATGGCGGAATCGGAGGGCGCGTCCCCCTGCGAGCCGAATTGAACGCGCTTCGGCCCGACCGCGCCCATGTTCAGATAAACGCTCGACGCGCCGGGACCGCCGTTGAAGGCAAAGGTCACCGGCCGATCGGGGCCGGCATCGGGGCGCGTGTAGGCGGTATAGACAACTTGGCCGATCACCTTGCCCGTCTCGTCGCGTACGGGAACGCTGCCGACGGTCGCGTCATAGCTGATCGTGCGGCCGTCGATGCTGACCGACTGGCGCACCGTCTTGTCCTCGGGCAGCGGCGGAAGCTGCATGTCGTCCTCGACCTTCTTCTCGACGGTCGAGGTCACCTCCGTATCCTGCGCGGCGCCCGGCGCGGCGGTCAGAGAGACTGCCGTCGTTGCGGCGAGGAGGAGGGCGAGCGGCTTAACGGGCAAGAGGCGTATCCTTCTTCTTGGTTTGCTGGCCGCATAGGACCGGGGGACGGCGCCGGCAACCGGCCTGCGACGGACGGCGAGGACGGGGTTCGTCCGGGCATTTCGTCGCGCTGCTGCCGTTGGCGCCTTCACGGCGTTAAGGCGGTGTGATGAACCCGGTACGCACAGCCATTGCGGGCGAGATCCGCGGCATGTTCGCTGCGGAGCCCGCGCGCGGTGACGATTTCGAACGCGGGATCGGCCTGTTCACCGAGGGGGCGGTTTCGCGCCGGGTCCACGGGAATGTCACGACCATGATGATCGGCGGCATCTCCGCCCTCCTCCTGCAGATGCTGCACCCCGGCGCGCTTGGCGGGGTATGGGATCATTCCAATTTCCGGCAGGATATGCTCGGCCGGCTGCGCCGCACTGCGCGGTTCATCGCCGCAACAACCTATGGTCGAGAGGCGGACGCGCAGGCGGCGATCGCGCGCGTGCGCAGCGTCCATGCCTACGTCACGGGCACGCTTCCGGACGGCACGCCCTATGCCGCGGACGATCCGCATCTTCTGAACTGGGTTCACATCACGGAACTGACCAGCTTCCTCGCGGCCTGGAAACGCTACAAGGAACCGGGAATGACCCGCGCCGATCAGGATCGCTATTTTGCGGAGAATGTCGTCGTGGCCGAGCGGCTCGGCGCCAGCGATGTGCCAGCCAGCCGGGCGGGGGCGGAGGCGTTCCTGCGCGACATCCGATCGGAACTGCGTGCCGATGCCCGCGTGCGGGACGTTCGCGGCGTGCTGATGTCCCACCGCGCGGGCAAGGCGGCGGCGCAGCCGGCGGTCGACCTGATCCTGCGCGCGGGCGCCGACCTGCTGCCCGATTGGGCGCGGAGCATGCACGGCTTTCGCAGCCTGCCGGGCGAGCGTATCGCCGTGCGTGCGGGCGCCGCGGCGCTGACCCGCACGGTCGGCTGGGCCATGGCCGGTTAGCGCCCCGCGTGTTTCTCAGCCGAGCGCGCGGTGCCCGATATCGTGGCGATAGAAGCCGTCCGCCCACTCCACGGCTTGGCACGCCGAGTAGGCGGTGTCGGCCGCTTCGCGCAGGGTCGGCGCCATCGCCGTCACGTTGAGAACGCGGCCGCCGCTCGCCACGAGATCGTCCCCGTCTCTCTTCGTCCCGGCGTGAAAGACCTTTGCCCCGCCCGACTCCGCGGCGTCGATACCGGCGATCCGCCCGCCCGTCTTCGGCGTGCCCGGATAACCCTCCGCCGCCATGACGACCGTCAGTGCGGGATCTTCGTGCCATTGCAGCGTGAAGTTCGACAATTGCCCGTCCGCCGCTGCCAGCAGCGCCGGCAGCAGATCGGACTTCATCCGCATCATCAGCACCTGGCATTCGGGATCGCCAAAGCGGCAATTATATTCGATCAGCTGCGGTCCCTTCGGACCGATCATCAGCCCGGCATAAAGCACGCCAACGTAGGGCGCGCCCTCTGTCGCCATTGCGCGCGCGGTGGGCTCGACGATCTCCGCCATCACGCGATCCTGCATCGCCTGATCCAGCACGGGCGCGGGGGAGTAGGCGCCCATGCCGCCCGTATTCGGACCGGTATCGCCGTCGCCCACGCGCTTGTGATCCTGCGCGCCCGCCAGCGGCAGCACGGTCTGGCCGTCGCAAAGCGCGAAAAAGCTCGCTTCCTCGCCGGACAGGAACTCCTCGACCACGACCTCAGCGCCCGCCGCGCCGAAGCGGCCGGCGAACATCTCCTCGATCGCCGCCTCTGCCTCGTCGCGGCTTTCCGCAATCACCACGCCCTTGCCCGCCGCAAGCCCGTCAGCCTTGATGACGTAGGGCGCGTCGCGGCCGTCCAGAAAGGCCTTCGCGCCCTCCGGGTCGGTGAAGCGGCCATAGGCGGCGGTGGGGATGTCGTATTTCGCGCACAGATCCTTGGTGAAGCCCTTCGACCCCTCCAGCCGCGCACCCGCCGCGCTCGGTCCGAAGCAGCGGACACCTGCCGCCTTCAGAGCGTCGGCCAGCCCGTTCACCAGCGGCTGCTCCGGCCCGACCACCACCAGTTCGACGCTGTTTTCCCGGCAGAAGGCGATCACCGCGTCATGGTCGCC
The DNA here is from genome assembly GCF_000342165.1 of Pacificimonas flava. Lineage (GTDB taxonomy): Bacteria > Pseudomonadota > Alphaproteobacteria > Sphingomonadales > Sphingomonadaceae > Pacificimonas > Pacificimonas flava. The sequence continues at coordinate 127,645 of NZ_AMRV01000008.1, read as the reverse complement.
GACATCCAGCGCGGCGATCTCCGCATGCTCCGCGATACCCGGATTGCCGGGCGCGGCGTAAAGCGTGTCGAGAAGGGGCGATTTGGCGAGTTTCCAGGCAAGCGCATGCTCGCGCCCGCCGCCGCCGATCAGAAGAAGGTTCATGGCGGCGGCTTGTAGCGCGGCCCCCGCATCCATAACAAGCGGGGCATGGCAAGCATTCCCGGACTCGACCCCGGCGCCCCCGGCCCCTCTGGCGCCGGCGGCGATTCCGGCGGCAACGCCTATGAATTCACCGTCGGCGAACTGTCGATCGAACTGAAGCGCGCGGTCGAGGACCGTTTCGGCCATGTGCGCCTGCGCGGCGAAATTTCCGGCTGGAAGACGCCGGCCTCCGGCCACGCCTATTTCACGCTGAAGGACGAGGATGCCTGCATCGACGCCGTCATGTGGCGCACGTCGCGGGCGCGGCTCGATTTTGCGCCGGAGGATGGGCTGGAGGTGATCGCGCAGGGACGCGTCACAACCTATCCCGGCCGCTCCAAATACCAGATCGTCGTCGAGCGCATGGCGGTCGCGGGCGCCGGCGCCCTGATGGCGCTTCTCGAAAAGCGAAAGGCGGCGCTCGGGGCGGAGGGATTGTTCGCGCCCGAACGCAAGCGTGCGCTGCCGTTCCTGCCGCGCCGCATCGGGATCGTCACATCGCCCACCGGCGCCGTCATCCGGGACATGCTGCACCGGCTGGAGGAGCGGTTTCCCCGCAATGTCCTGCTATGGCCGGTCAAGGTTCAGGGTGAGGGCGCGGCAGGGGAGGTGGCGCGCGGCATTGCGGGATTGAACGCCCTGCCGGACGCGCCCGATCTCATCATCGTTGCGCGCGGTGGCGGCTCCATCGAGGATCTCTGGGCCTTTAATGAGGAGGCGGTCGTCCGCGCGGTGGCGGCCAGCGGCATTCCGGTTATCAGCGCCGTCGGCCACGAGACCGATACGACGCTGTGCGATTTCGCCGCCGATCACCGGGCGCCCACGCCAACGGCCGCCGCGGAGCGCGCGGTACCCGTGCGCGCCGAGCTTGCCGCCCTTATTGCCGATCAGGCCGCACGCCTGGACGGGGCGATGCGACAGGGGCAGCGCGCCTGCGCGGAGCGGGCCGCCATGCTCGCCGCCCGGTTGCCCGCGCCCGCGACACTGATCGAGGCGCGCCAGCAGCGGCTCGACGATCTGGCGGCAAGGCTGCCGGGACCGAAGACGATCTTCGACATGCGGGCAGAGCGTCTCGCTGCGCTCGAGGACCGCCTTCGCCGCGCCGGAATGCAGGCGCGGCGCGATGCCGCCCGCGACCTGCAGCGCGTATCCGCGCGCCTCGGTCCGGATCTTCTGCAGCGGTCCTGGCTGCGCCACGACCAGCGCCTGAAGGATACGTGCCGCGTTCTCGCCTCGCTCGATCCGCGCCGCCCGCTCCAGCGCGGTTTCGCCCTCGTAGAGGGGCCGGGCGGGCGGCCGGTGACGAGTGCGGCGCGTGCCGGCGAGCTGGCGAGCCTGATGCTGCGCTTTTCCGATGGCGCCCTTTCGGTGCGCACGGCTGCCGGTTCGGACCCCGACGATCCTTCGGGGGGCAGCGGCCCGGGCGAGCCCAATTCCGCGCAGCGCGAAAGGCCGAAGCGGACAAAGGCGCCAAAGCCCGCGCCGCCCGGCCAGCCCGACCTGTTCTAGCCGCATCCGCGATGCCTTGAGGACGCGGCCGCTTTCGCGGTAATGGGCATCATGCTCAGACTCGGACAGAACCGGCCCGCCCGCCTCGATTACAAATCCGGCACCTTTCGCGTGGTGTCACAGGGCGACCACGTTCTGTGCGCGGTGACGGGGCAGAAGATCATGCTGAACGACCTGCGCTACTGGAGCCACGAGCTCCAGGAACCCTACGCATCCGCAGAAATCGCCAACGCCCGCTACGCCGAGGCCCGGGCGGCAGGGGACCTTTAGAGGTTGCATTACTGAGTCGGACCCGCGTCCTACCTTAATCTCGGAACAACGTCCGAGAATCTCTGCAGGTCCGGAATGAAACGTCTCTTCGAAGCCTAGGCGACCTCTTCGACAGCCGCTTGGCGGTTATGGGGCGTGCCCATCGCGCAGAGCGATCATAACTATTCCGGCGCCGGCGGTGTGGCCGCAAGACCACAGTTACGACCCCTTAATAGTTCCGGTCCGTGACGAACGCTTTACAGCCTCTCGAATCCTAACCTAGAGACCGCTTCATGCCGTTCTGCGGCAATCAGGTGCGCGCATGCCGGCTGATAGAGGGACGCCCAGGGGGGCAAACCAAACCGGTTCGGGCGGCTGGCGTGGCCACATTTAGAGCAAGAAGAGGGATTGGGACGTGACCAATACATTTTACCGCACAGCGCTGAAGGCGAGCACTGCTCTCGTCGCGGTCGCTGCTTTCGCTGCGCCGGGCTATGCCCAGGTTGATGAGTCCGCTACGGCTGCCCAGAATCAAGATTCTGAGAATGCAACGCCAGCAGTTGTCACCGATCCGATTGTGATCACCGGTTCGCGCATTTCGAATCCAAATCTCGTTCAGTCAAGTCCGGTGCAGGTAGTCGGCGAGAATGAGGCGGCGTTGCGCCAGGCAACCAACGCGGAGGAACTTATCGGGGAACTGCCGGGCATCTCGCCGGGTATTAATAGTTCCGTTAACAACGGTAGTGCCGGCTTCTCATCCCTGAACCTGCGTAATCTCGGTACGAACCGTAATCTGGTTCTTCTCGATGGCACGCGTCTTGTTCCGACGAGCTTGGCCGGAACGGTTGACCTGAACATCATTCCCCTGGCGTTGATCGAGCGCGTTGAAGTGGTGACCGGCGGTGCGTCTTCCGTGTACGGTGCGGACGCGATTTCGGGTGTCGCCAACTTCGTGTTGAAGCGTGACTTCTCCGGCGCGGAGATTGTTGGAACGACCGGCATTACCGAAGCGGGTGACGGCTTCCGGGTGCGCGGTGACGTTACTCTCGGCGCGAACTTCGATGATGGTCGTGGTAATGCCTCCATGAATGTCGGATATCAGAAGATCGATGGTGTGCTTCAGGGTAACCGCTCGATTTCGCAGGACACCTTCTTCTATGACGGGTCCGAGGTCGGCTCAGGAACGGCCCAGCCAACGCGTATCACAAGCCTTCTTGACGGGGACGATAACTCCAGCACCAACCAGTATGATCCTGAGACTGGCCAGCTGGTTCCCACTTACAACACGTATAACTTTGCTCCGGACAACTATTTCCAGACGCCGCTTGAGCGCTTCAATGTGTTCGCCGATGCTCACTACGAGGTCGCGGACAACGTGGAAGTCTACACGCGCGGCATGTTCACGAAGTCGATTGTTGATCTGCAGCTCGCCCCGTCAGGCCTGTTCGGCGACACGTGGCAGTTTCCTTTGAACAACCCGTTCATCAACGACACCATTCGTAACCAGATTTGTGGGGGCGCCGGTGTGAGCGCGGCGGATTGTGCTGCTGCAGGGGCGGCAACAGACCCTACGGATGACGGGTATCTTGAGGTTCCTGTTACCATCAACCGTCGCCTGATCGAAATGGGGCCGCGCCAGACACGCTACACAACCAACCAGTTTCAGATTTGGACTGGTGTTCGTGGTAGTCTGACGGATACGATCGATTATGACGTATACGCTACCTATGGCGAGTCGGATCGTCGGCAGAATGTTACCAATTGGGGTTTGAAGTCCCGCGTGCAGCAGGCGCTTCGTGCGATCGATGCGGATACCTGCGTCGATACGTCGAACGGCTGTTCGCCGATCAACCTCTTCGGTGATGGTCTTTCCGTCAGCGACGAATCGATCGCTTTCTTCAATCAGCCGGCTGGTAACACGGTCCAGACGACCCTTTTCCAGGCAAACGCTTCGCTGTCGGGTGATCTGGGTGAGCAGGGCTTCCTGACCGACACGCCCGTCGGCTTCGCGCTTGGCGCCGAATATCGTGACTATGGTGCAAGCCAGGTGTCTGACGTTTCCTTTGGCACCCAGGATGAGGTCATGGGTACGGGCGCGCCAAGCCCCAGCTTCTCGGGCGGCTACGACGTCAAGGAAGTCTTTGGCGAGCTTATCGTTCCTATCCTTGAAGACATCCCAGGAATCTACAGCCTGACGGCAGAGGGAGGCATCCGCTACTCTGACTACTCGAACACCGGCACCAGCACGACGTGGAAGGCTGGTGGTACCTATGAGCCTTTCGAAGGCTACCGTGTCCGTGGTATTTATCAGCGTGCGGTACGTTCGCCGAACATCAGCGAACTCTTCAGTCCGGTCGTGACGGGACTTACCGCTCTGTCGACCGATCCCTGCGCGGGCTCCAACCCGGTTGGTAATGCGGCTTTGACCGCGATCTGTATCGCTCAGGGTGCACCTTCGAGTCAGATTGGCAACATCCCCACGCCGAATGCCTCGCAGGCTAATGCTACCGCTGGTGGTAACCCGGATCTCGATGTTGAGAAGGCGAAGAGCTATACGGTTGGTCTCGTTCTGCAGCCGCCGCAGGTTCCGGGGCTGGCGATCACGGCCGATTATTATAATATCAAGGTTACGGATGCGATCACCAACCCAACGCCGGGCGACATCCTCGTGCCTTGCTACGGCCAGAACAATGATGGGCAGGGTAGCGATCCTGCGGCGTGTCAGAACATCGTTCGCAACCCGTTGAACGGTTCCGTTAACGGCGGCGGCGATACGCCGGGTCTGATCCTGCAGCTCACGAACCAGGGTACGATTGAGACGACGGGTGTCGACCTTCGCGTCGCCTATTCGATCCCCGCCTCGTTCGGTGCCGTGAACTTCGACTTTAACGGCAACTGGGTCGATAAGCTGAAGTTCCGCGCCAGCCCGACCTCTCTCAACCGTGAGTGTGTGGGCTATTACAGCGAGAACTGCGAGCCGATCACACCGGAATACACGTTCAACTTCCGCACGACGCTGTCGCTGGATGCGGTGGACGTCTCGGTGCTTTGGACCTGGCTTGACGGTGTTGATCTTGAGCCGATCGGGGCCGCCTACTCCGGCGCCCTGGAAGAGTATCGGTCGATCAGTGCATATAATTACTTCGATCTGACAGCTCGTTTCCGTGCAACGGAGAACTTCGAGTTGACGGCTGGTGTGAACAACTTGTTCGACAAGAAGCCGCCGCTCGTCAGCAACTACGTTGGGTCGAGCTCGTACAACTCGGGTAACACTTACCCGACGACGTATGATGCGCTGGGTCGTCGCATGTCGATCACGGGTCGTCTGACCTTCTAATCGGCTGGTCGATTGTTTTAGGGGGCGGCATGCTTGGCATGCCGCCCTTTTTTTTGCTCCTTCTCAAACTGGATGGCTTTTAGATTAATGGTGACAGACGCTGATGCGATTATTGAGCGGGTGCGTGCAGCGCGTCGTGTCGGAGCGTCCGAAGACGTGCTTCAAGCTTTAAAAGAGGCTGTAAGGACCAATTCAAGCGATGCGCGGCTTTGGCACGCCTTGGGCCTGGTTTATCGGGATCTGGCTGACTCCCGTCCGGCCGTCGACGCACTAAGCGTGGCCAGCCGCCTTATGCCTTCCAGCGCGGCAATCGCCCATGCACTCGCCCGGGCAACGCATGAAGCAGGAGGGGCGGCATATGAGCTTTTTGAAAATGCGCGCAGGTTGGCGCCTGCTGATGGTGCGGTTCTCTTGGGACGGGCGGCGGCGCAGATGGCAGAGGGGCGGGGACATCAGGCCATTGCGGATCTTCAGATCATTCTGCACAGCAACTCCTCGTGGATCGAAGGTCATGAACTTTTGGCGTCATTTCAATGGATGATGGGAGAGCGGGATGCTTATGGTGCGTCCGTAACCGCCGCGCTGGCCGGCCTGCCGAAAAATCATCAATTATGGCAATGCTACTTTGACCTGCTTGTTAAAGTAGAAAGGTTTCAGGAACTCGATCAGCGTGTCACGGAAGCTCGGAGAATAGCCGGAGAGGCTCGAGTTTTTCAAGTTTACGAAGCTGTGTCTGCTTCAGAGATCGGCGATGATGAACGAGCCAGTAAGCTATTCGATGTAATGCAACCTATTCAACAAATCGGTCTAGCTGTCCGACATATTCGCCACGAGGCGCGGTACGGTAGGTTTGATCAGGCCGCTGCGATTGGGGAGCGTTTTCTTGCTGATCAAGCGGTACAGCAGATGCTTCCCTATCTTGCATCCGTCTGGCGCATTTTGGGCGACCCGAGATGTGAGATCTTCGATAATACTCCTCAACTTGTCGGCATATACGACGTGGGAACGGAAATTGACCTGAGCGGTCTGGCGCGTGTACTTCGTCAACTTCATGTAGCGAAAGCGGAAATGGCGGGTCAGTCTGTGCGGGGGGGTACACAGACCGATGGACCACTTTTTTCAAGAACGGAGCCGGAGATTCAGAACCTTAAACGGCTCGTGGCGACGACCGTCCGCAAACATCTTCGCCGAAATTTAGCGCAGTTTTCTCATCCGCTATTTGGCAGCAAGCCTGACGTCGTGAGATTTGCGGGCTCTTGGTCGGTGCGGCTACAGGGGGCAGGGCACCACACACCTCACATTCATCCGGAAGGCTATTTAAGCTCCGCCTTCTATGTAACTGTGCCCGAACCGCCCCAAAGAGGCGTAGCACCTTCGGGTTGGCTTGCCTTGGGGGCTCCTCCGCCGGAACTGAATTTCGGTCTGTCACCACAATGTTATGTAGAGCCCAAGCCTGGGCGTCTGGTGCTGTTTCCGTCTATTATGTGGCATGGCACGGAACCATTTGCAGCGGGGGAGCGAATGACGGTGGCCTTCGACATCGCCCCTGCCAGAACCTAAAGAAGAGAGGCCTGCGGGCGCAGCGGGATCGCGTTCCGTTCGGCGATTTGATGAGCCCAAAGTGAAACCTTCTCGATCTCGTCGGCATGCGGAGCGTCTCCTTTCGACTGCTCGATGCGCCGTTCTTCCCGTGAGAAGGCATCACCAGACTTCGAATGCTTGCGAAAGGCACCTTTTCGGACAATATCGTCCCGGACATCCTCAGGTACATCTAACCCGAGGAAGATGAGCGCGCTCTCTAAAACCTGGTGCGGCATTTCGACTGTGGTTTCACTGTCCAGCGTTCTCACCCGCGCGCTGCCGAGGCGATCGATCAAATCTTGAAAAATTTTCATATGTGCGAGCCAGCAGATCGCGGCGATTTGCAGATCGGTTTGACCAAAATATTGCTGATCATCAAATCCTAAGTCTGTAAGGTTCTGCGATCGCAAGACGAGGAAAAGTTCGCGCGCCCATAGTCGGCCCCAAAGGCCTTTGCGCGCAATCGACCCAAGGAATACTGGCAGCGGTGCAAACATCAAGAGGGCTTTGGAGGCAGGCCTAAGGTTTAGCATGGGCTGGGCAAACCCATTTAGAACATTTGAAGGCTTTAAAAGCATCAAGCTATTGGGATCAAAAGGCTTCGCAAGAAGCCTTAGCGCCGTTTCGAGAACTGCGGGGAGTTCGTTCCGCCTGCCCGAATGTTGACCAAAACCGACGAGGTCGTTCAGCAGCATGGGCTCCTTCAAGCTTGTGCAATGCCCAGCAATCTCGAGCGCGTTCGCCATTAATGTCGAACAGCAAAAACCGGAATGAAATATATAGCTGAGTGCGCCTTGATCGGGGGCCGCGTTCCTTACCTCGGCCTCTGAAATGGTTACCGAACGCAAATCCGCTGGAAGATATTCGTCAGTTGCGAATAGGGCGTCTCTGCGTACCGCTCGAGGGGCGAGAAGAAAGTGATACTGATAGTTAAGATAGTCGTGTCGATGAGCAAGCCAGTCCGGATCGGAGAGAGGATAATCTTGTTTCATGGCACCGGCCTATCGTCCGCTCTCGTCTACGCAAGATATTAGACGGGCCTATCCAACCACCCTTTCCTGGGGCAGGCACAGGCGGACTTCCAGGCCTGCCGGTTCGCGCCGGGACAGTTTCAGGCCGCCGCCGTGCATGGCCGCGAATTCGCGGACAAGGGCAAGGCCGAGGCCAACGCCGCCATAGCGCCGCGTTTCGCTGTCTTCCACCTGAAAGAAGGGCGCCTGCACCTGCTCGAACAGCCCCTCTGGAATGCCGATGCCGTTGTCGCGCACGATCAGCTCGGCGCCCTCCGTTCCGTTGCCGCCTGTGACTGCCAGTTCTATGACGGGATCGTCGCCGCAGAACTTCACCGAATTTTCCATCAGGTTGATGATCGCCTGGCTGAGAAGGCGCCGGTCGGCCCAGACGATCAGGGGAACCTCGGGGAACGCCTCGCGGAATGCGATGCGCCGGTCATGACCGCGCCCCTCGACGAGGAGCCGGGCGCTCCGCATCATCTCGCCAAGATCGACCTCCGATTCCCGCAGCGTCAGCTGGCCCGTCTCGATCCGTGTCAGGTCCAGAAGATCGTCGACGATGGCGAGGAGGTGGCGGCCGCTATCGGAAATAAGCCGCGCATAGCCGGAATGGCGTTTCGCATCGGCGCGGCCGCGATCATGGTCCTGAACGATCAGCTCGGCAAACCCGATGACGGCGTTCAAGGGCGTACGCAGTTCGTGGCTCATTTTCGCAAGGAAGTTCGACTTCGCCTGGTTCGCGCTCTCTGCCCTGTTGCGCTGCGCGACGAGAACATCGCGCATGGCGATCAGCTTCTTTTCGTTTTCCTTCAGTTCGGTCACGTCCATGTGGGTGATGGCGATCTCGCCCGTGGAGAGCATGGCCATGGTGGTTCGGTACCATCGGCCGCCTCGCGGCACCGTTTCATGAAAATCGAGCGGAATCTGCTCCTGCCGTTCCAGAAAGCGCATCTCCGCGCATGTTTCGTCCTCAGACAGGTAATCCTTTGGTCGGGCTCCGACGAACAGGGCCGAACTCTCAATGCGGAAAAGCCGCCTGTACGGTTCGTTCCACAGCATCAGCCGCCCGGAGCGGTCGAACAGGGCGAACGCCTCGGCGGAGCGTGAGAATTCGCTCCAGCGCATTTGCGAGGCGTCGAGGGCGGCCTGCGCGTTCTCCGCCGCGCGGCGTGCACTTATGGCGGAATCGCGCGCTTCGACCTCGGCGAGCAGCCCGGTACTGTTGAGCCGAAGGCCGACCAGCATGATCAGGACGAAAATGATTCCGAGAATGCCGAGGAGGACGCCCGTCCAGGTGGGCGCCGTCAGGTAGGCAACCAGAAACGGAACACTGACCGGGATGATGAAGGCGAAGGCCGCCTTCGGCACGGCGCTGAGCGTGGACGTCGCGCCGACGACGAGTGCAAAGGCTACGACGGTCAGCGCGACCTGTCGCCCCTCTCCCAGATAGGGAAGGGCAAGTGCGGTGATCCCCCAGCATATGCCGATGGCGGCGCACAGATAGGGCGCCCCGCGAAGGAGCATTCGGGCATAAACTTCCGTCAGTGCCAGCCGGCCGCCGCGCCGCCGCCGATAGACCCCGTAAAGAAGCAGCGCGCCCGTCACGGCGGCCCAGACCGCATCCAGTCGCCACGGAAACCGTCCGTAGATCAGGATCAGCGTCGCCATATAACTGAGAAAGGCGAACAGCAGACTGAGGGTCGTCTGCCGCAAATATAGTCGTGCCAGCAGCCGACGTCCCTCAAGACCTTCGGTATCGACCGCACGTCCTGCAAAACCACGAAGAGCGCGCTCGAATGTCATCAGGACGTCGCCTGCTGCCTTAACATCGTGACCCCCTGCCGCCCCATTATTGTCTCTGCGGCCGCTATCAGGGTTAATGGCGCGGGGCGTCCCGCGCCAGAAATTTAAGTGACAGGGACGGGATGGACCGTAAAGCTCAGTTCCTTGTCGCCTTCGTCAATGTGAACCGATGCGCCATCCGGCACGCCGCCTGACAGAATACGGTCGGCCAGCGGATCCTGCACGTAGCGTTGGATCGCCCGCTTCAGAGGGCGGGCGCCATAGACGGGATCGTAACCCACCCGGCCCAGCCAGGCGCGTGCCGCTGGCGTCAGGTCGAGACGGATCTTACGGTCCCGCAGCAGCGCCTCCACTCTGCCAAGCTGGATATCGACGATGGGTCCCATATGCGCCTCGGCGAGGCGGTGGAACAGAATGATGTCGTCCAGTCGGTTCAGGAACTCGGGCCGGAAATGGCCGCGCACCACCTCCATCACCGCGTCCTCAACCTCCGACACGTCCTGATCCGCACGCAGTTCGCTCAGGAAATGCGATCCGAGGTTCGATGTCAGGATGATGATGGTATTCGAAAAGTCGACCGTATGGCCATGGCTGTCCGACAGACGTCCATCGTCGAGAAGCTGTAGCAGGACGTTGAAGACGTCGGGGTGGGCCTTTTCCACTTCGTCGAACAGGACGACCTGATAGGGCTTGCGGCGCACCGCCTCTGTCAGGACGCCGCCCTCGTCATAGCCGACATAGCCCGGCGGCGCGCCGATCAGGCGGGCGACGGAATGCTTCTCCATGAATTCCGACATGTCGATGCGCACCATCGCGTTCGGATCGTCGAACAGAAATTCGGCCAGCGCCTTGGTCAGTTCGGTCTTGCCGACGCCGGTCGGCCCCAGGAACAGAAAGCTGCCCAGCGGCCGGTTCGGATCCTTCAGCCCCGCGCGGGCGCGGCGCACGGCCTTTGACACGACCTCCACGGCCTGCTCCTGCCCGATGACGCGGCGCCCGAGCTCGCTTTCCATGCTCAGCAGTTTTTCCCGCTCGCCCTCCATCATCCGTTCCATGGGGATGCCGGTCCACCGCGCGACGACGGAGGCGATGTCATCGGACGTCACTTCCTCGCGCAGCATGGCGCCTTCCGACGCCTGCGCGGCTGCCTGAACCTGGCGCTCCAGATCCGGGATGACGCCGTAGCTCAGTTCGCCGGCCCGTTGCAGATTGCCTTCGCGCTGCGCCTGCTCCAGTTCGATCCGCGCCTGGTCCAGCTGCTCCTTCACCTGCTGTTCGCTGCTGATCTTGTCACGCTCCGCCTGCCAGCGCTGTGTCAGGGCGGCCGCTTGCTCCTCCAGGTCCGCCAGTTCCTTGCGAACATTGTCGAGGCGCGATTTGGATGCGTCGTCCGTTTCGCGCTCGAGTGCGGATTCCTCGATCTTCAGCTGGATGATGCGGCGGTCGAGAGTCTCGATCTCCTCCGGCTTCGATTCCACCTCCATGCGGATGCGGCTCGCGGCCTCGTCCATCAGGTCGATGGCCTTGTCGGGCAGGAACCGGTCGGAAATATAGCGATGCGACAGCTGCGCGGCGGCGACCAGCGCCCCGTCCGTGATCCGCACGCCGTGATGAAGTTCGTACTTGTCCTTGATGCCGCGCAGAATGGAAATGGTATCCTCCACCGACGGCTCGCCGACCAGAACGGGCTGAAAGCGACGCTCCAGCGCGGCGTCCTTCTCGATATATTTGCGATACTCGTCCAGGGTCGTGGCACCGATGCAGTGCAGTTCGCCGCGGGCGAGCGCGGGTTTGATGAGGTTTGAGGCATCCATTGCCCCGTCCGTCTTGCCCGCGCCGACGAGGACGTGCATCTCGTCGATGAACAGGATGATGTTTCCTTCGGCGGCCTTCACCTCGTCGAGCACGCCCTTCAGGCGCTCCTCGAACTCTCCGCGATATTTCGCGCCGGCGATCAGCGCCCCCATGTCCAGCGACATCAGCGTGCGGTTCTTGATGCCGTCGGGAACATCGCCGTTCGCAATGCGCAGGGCGAGCCCCTCGGCAATGGCGGTCTTGCCGACGCCGGGATCGCCGATCAGCACAGGGTTGTTCTTGGTGCGCCGCGCCAGCACCTGAATGGTGCGGCGGATTTCCTCGTCCCGGCCGATAATGGGGTCGATTTTGCCCGCCCGCGCACGCTCCGTCAGGTCCTGCGCGAATTTCTTCAGGGCGTCATACTGGTTTTCCGCGCCCGCCGTATCGGCGGTACGGCCACCTGTCAGTTCACGGATCGCGGCGTTCAAGCCCTGCGGCGTCACCCCGGCAGTCTTCAGCGCCGCTCCGGCTTCGCCCGGCGACAGCGCGAGGGCCAGCAGCATCTGCTGAACGGTGACGAAACTGTCGCCGGCCTTCTTCGCACTCTCCTCCGCCTGCGTCAGCACGCGGGCGGCATCCGCGCTCCAGTTCACGTCCTGCGCGCCGGAGCCCGAGACCTTCGGGATCTTCGACAGCGCCTGATCCGTCAGTTGCACCGCCGTACGCGGGTCGCCGTCCGTTTTCGCGATCAGGCCCGACGCCATCCCCTGCTCATCGTCGAGCAGCGCCTTCAGAAGATGCACGGGTTCGACTCGCTGGTGGCTTTCGCGAATGGCGGCCGTCTGCGCGGCCTGCAGGAAGCCCTTCGCACGGTCGGAGAATTTCTCGATGTTCATGGGTGTGAGCGTCCCCTGTCTGCTGTCCGAAGAAACGCCAGGATCTTCGAACCGTTCAACTGTGTGTCCTCGATCAGATAGTGTTGCTTATAGGCAACACAAGGGCGATGCCTTGTAAATTTGCGGCGTTCGGGCAGGCTCGTTCCGGCATATGTTCTCGCTTCGCAATATCTCCGTCCGATACGGCAATACGCTCGCCGTGAAACCCGTTTCGCTCAATGTCGAGCCGGGCCGCACCCTGGTCCTGATCGGGCCGTCCGGTTCGGGGAAGACGACGTTGCTGCGTGTGATGGCGGGGCTCGTCCGGCCGGAAGGGGCGGTCTGTTTCGACGGCGCGGCGGTCGAGGACTGGCGGGCGGTGCGCCGCCGCATCGGCTATGTGGTTCAGGACGGCGGCCTCTTTCCCCACCTGACGGCGCGCCAGAACATCACGCTGATGAGCCGCGAGCTGGGGCGGGATGCCGGCGAAATCGCGGCGCGCACGGATGAGCTTGCATCGCTGACGCATTTGTCCGCGGACCAGCTGGACCGTTATCCCGCCGAACTGTCGGGCGGACAGCGTCAGCGCGTCGGCATCGTGCGGGCGCTGATGCTGCGCCCCGACGTCCTGCTCCTTGACGAACCGCTGTCCGCGCTCGACCCCATCATCCGCGCGCAGCTGGCGCAGGAACTGAAGACGATCATCGAGACGCTGGGCACGACGGCGGTTCTGGTCACGCACAGCTTGTCGGAGGCGCGGTACTTCTCCGATCAGCTCGTTCTGATGCGGAATGGCGGCGTCGTGCAGATCGGCAGCTATGCGGCGTTCGAGGAGGCGCCGGAGGACCCGTTCGTTACCGAATTCATCGAGGCGGAGAGCATGTTGTGAGGACGGCCCTGTTCGCGCTCCTGTCGCTTCTGGTCGCGGCCATGCCCGCGCGCGCGCAGATCGTCGTCGGGTCGAAGCTGTTCACCGAAAGCGTCATTCTGGGGGAAATGGCGCAGGAGGCGATCACCGCCCGCACGGACGAGGCGGTCTCCCACAAGCGCGAACTGGGCGGCACCCGCATCATGTGGAATGCGCTGATCGCCGGAGAGATCGACGTCTATCCCGACTATACCGGCACGATCCGCTATGAAATTCTGCCGGACGAGGGGTTGGAAACCGATGCGGCCCTGCCGGCCGCGCTGGCGACACGCGGGCTGGAAATGTCCGCGCCGCTCGGCTTCTCGAACACCTACGCCGTTGCGGTCACGCGCGAGACGGCAACGCGTCTCGGCCTCCGAACGACGAGCGATCTGCGAGCGCATCCGAATCTGCGTTTCGGCGTGTCGAACGAGTTCCTCGACCGGGCAGACGGCTGGCAAGCCTTGGCAGCGGCCTATGATCTGCCGCAGACGGATGTTCGCGGCATGATCCATGATCTCAGCTACCGCGCGCTTGCCAGCGGACAGGTCGACGCGGTGGATGCCTATACGACCGACGCGCAGATCGCCCAGTACGACCTCGTCCTTCTCGAGGACGATCGGAATCATTTTCCGGTCTATGATGCGGTCTATCTCTATCGTTCGGACCTTCCCGAGCCGGCGAAGGCGGCGTTGGGCGAGCTTGCCGGCACGCTGGACGAAGCCGGGATGCAGGACCTCAACGACCGCGCACAGTCCGGCGCGGCGGAGGGTGATCTTGCCGCGGAAATCGTCTCGCTCGCTCTCGGTGTCGATGTCGAGGCCAGCGGGCGGACGGACAGTCGTGCGGGCCGCGTCTGGCAGCGCACGAAGGAGCATCTGGCCCTTGTCGGCATCGCGCTGGGGGCGGCCATTGTTATCGCATTGCCGCTGGGGATCGCGGCGGCGCGCCTCCCTCGCTTCGGCAATGCAATACTGGGGGCGGTCGGCGTGCTGCAGACGATTCCCAGCCTGGCGCTGTTCGTCATCCTGATCCCGCTGCTCGGCATCGGCGCCGTGCCCACGATAGCGGCGTTGTTCCTCTATTCGCTGCTTCCCGTCGTCAGAAACACGCATGCCGGGCTGACGGGCATCGCCCCGGCGCTGCTCGACAGCGCGGACGCCCTTGGCCTGTCACGCACGGCGCGGCTGCGCCGCATCGAATTGCCCCTGGCCGCGCCGACGATCATGGCGGGCGTGAAGACGGCGGCGGTGATCGCGGTCGGGCTCGCCACGCTGGGCGCGATCATCGGCGCGGGGGGCTACGGACAGCCCATCCTGACCGGCATCCGCCTCGCCTCCACACCGCTCATCCTGGAGGGGGCGATTCCAGCTGCCGTGCTGGCGCTCGTCATGCAGGCGGCCTTCGATCTGGCGGAACGCTGGATCACGCCGCGCGGCCTGCGCTTGCGGCAGGCCGCGCCGTGAGGCCCTATCCGAACGGCGCCTTGAACACGCACCAGGCGCCGGCCGCGATGAGTGCGAAACCGGCGGCGTAGCTCAGGGTGAACTTCTCGCCCAGGTAAAAGACGGAAAACAGCGCGAAGACGATCAGCGTGATGACCTCCTGCATCGTCTTCAGTTCCGCGGCGGCATAGACCTGATGGCCGATGCGGTTCGCGGGCACGGCCAGCCAATATTCGAACAGGGCGAGCCCCCAGCTGGCAAAGACCACGATCCACAGCGGCGCGGACGGGTACCGCAGATGGCCGTACCAGGCGAACGTCATGAAGACGTTCGACAGAAGCAGAAGTCCGATGGGCAAATAGTGAAGCGTGCTTGCAGGCATCTGGTCTTCTCCGAACGGGGCGCGGACGGCGCCGCGAGTCACGCGTCGTGGCTAGGCGCGCTGCGCGGCGGCTGGCAAGAGGCGGCTGGCAGGGGCAGCGAAACGCGGCTTCGTCCCCCGGGCGCCGTCGCCGCGGCCGGCGTGAAGCGGAACGCCCCCGCGCAGCCCCTTGCCAGCCGCTGCGCCGCACGCGAAAGATATGGGCATGAGCACGACCGTCGACCCGCAGCAGGCAGCCCTTTTTTCCGACATGGCTGCCGAGTGGTGGAATCGAAAGGGCTCCTCGGCCCTCCTGCATCAGGTGAATCCCGTCCGCCTCGCCTATATTCGGGAGCGGGCGGCCGCGCATTTCGGCCTCGATACGACACGGCGGAACTGGCTTTCTGACCGCGACGTCCTCGATGTCGGGTGCGGCGGCGGCATCCTGACAGAGTGCCTGGCGCGCCTTGGCGGCACTGTGACCGGCATCGATGCGGCCGAAGGCGGTATCGAGGTGGCGCGGGACCATGCGGCCGGGCAGGGGCTCTCCATCGCCTATGAGCTTACGACGGCCGAGAATCTGGTCCAGCAGGGGCGTCGCTTCGATCTCGTGACCTGCATGGAGGTGGTGGAGCATGTGGCCGACGTGCCAGCCTTCCTGTCCAGCCTCGCAAAGCTGCTGAAGCCCGGCGGGCTCCTCATCTACTCGACCCCGAACCGCACCGCGATGAGCTACGGCGTCATGATCGTCGGTGCCGAATGGATATTGCGGTTGCTGCCGCGCGGAACGCATGACTGGAATCGTTTCTTGACCCCGGAAGAATTGAAGGCCGCGCTGGCGGGTGCGGGGCTGACCGCGACGGACTGCCAGGGGATCGCCTATGATCCGGCCCGCGGCTTCGCCCTCTCGGACGACATGCGCGTGAACTTCATCGGCGCAGCGGTCGGCGCATAAGGAGCGCGGGGGAAGGAGCCGGCCAAGCGTTCGCCCAGACCGCTGCCGGGATGATCCTTACGGATGTAAGAGACGTACGGCTCGCCGGCCGCGCCACTCAAAGAAAACGGGCGATGACCTCCCGATAGGAGCGGCTGACCTTTACCTGCGCGCCGCTGGTGAGGACGAGGAAACTTTCGCCGTTCGTGTGCGGCTTCACCTCCCGCACCTGATCCAGATTGACGATGGTCGAACGGTGCACGCGCTGAAAGATGCGCGGGTCCAGGCGCTTTTCCAGGTCCTTCATGGTTTCGCGCAAAATCAACGTGTTGTCGCCGGTATAGATGCACATGTAGTCGCCGGCCGCATCGATGCGTTCGATATTTTCGACATCGACCCGGAAGATCTGGCCACGATCCTTGATGTTCAGCAGCTTCTCGTAGCGGCTTTCGTCGTCGCTGGACGTGCTGGCCTGTTCGGCGAACTGCTCCGCGGCCTCCGGCGCGACCTCCTCCAGCAGATCCTGCAGCTTCTGCTTTTCGCGTGCAGCGCTGCGTTCCGCGAGGCTGCGCCGAATGCGGGCCATGGTGTCGGCAAGCCGATCCTCCTCGACCGGCTTCATCAGATAATCGATCGCCCGCGCCTCGAACGCCTTTACGGCATATTCGTTATACGCCGTTACCATGACGAACATCGGCGGATCGATGTCTGCAAGCGCGCCGATGACCGAAAAGCCGTCGAAGCCCGGCATCTGGATGTCGAGGAAAACCAGATCGGGCTTGTGGGTCTTGATCGACTTGATCGCCTCCCGCCCGTTCGCGCAGCGGTCGATGATCTCCACGTCGGAATAGGCCTCCAGACGCATTTCCAGCCCCTTGATGGCGAGGCGTTCGTCGTCGACGAGGATGGTCCTGATGCTCATGCCGCGGCCTCCTGAACTGGCGATGGCGGTAGATAGGGTATTTCGATCTTCGCGACCACGCCGCCACCCGGTCCGTCGGCGAGTTCGAACCGGGATTGTTCGCCGTAAGCCTGCTGCAGCCGATCACGAATATTTCTGAGACCAACACCTGCGCCATCGACGAAAGCAGGACGATCCGCCTTCAGGCCCGGTCCGGTATCGCAGACGGATACGGTCAGCCGTCCGCCGGTCACTCGCGCCGTCACGGCAATTTCCGCGCCTTCCTCCAGCGGAGTGACGGCATATTTGATGGCGTTCTCTGCCAGCGGCTGCAAAATCAGGGAGGGTACGGTTGCCTGCATGGCCTCGTCTTCGATGGAGAAACGCGTCCGCAGACGATCCTCGAACCGCATGCGCTCAATATCGAAATAGAGTTTGAGGGCTTCCAGTTCCTGCGCCAGCGTCACGGTGGAGCTGGGCTCCTCCGCCAGCGAGTAGCGCAGGAAGGAGGACAGCCGCGAAAGCATGGCGTTCGCGCGCTCGTTTTCCTTGAGGAGGACCAGCGTCGAGATGCTGTTCAGCGTGTTGAACAGGAAATGCGGGTTCACCTGATAGCGCAGCATGGCGAGGCTCGCCTCCGACGCCTGCGCGGCCACCTTCAACATGCGCTCCGACTGAGAGGAAAGCAGCAGATAGAAGTTGATGCCGTAGTAGAGCCCCGTCCACGCACCCAGCACGCTGATGTCGAGAAGGATGGCGCCGAAGAACTGCAGCCCCTCCGGCTGGTAACCCGAATTGTAGAAGCGCGAATGCGACCACACCTCCAGCACCGAGAAGAGCACCGAGGAGGGGATGAGGAGAAGAAGCGTCAGGCTCCACACCAGCGCCGGCTTCATACGGATGATGCGGCGAAAGGCGGCGGACATGACCAGCGTGATGGAAAATCCCGTCAGCGTTACGATGGCGCTGGGGATGATGAAGCTGAGGCCCATGGAGTTGGCGAGGCCGCCCAGTGTGCGCAGCACGAAATACCCGGCCCAGCCGCCGGATTGCAGCAGCCAGAAGGCACGGTTCTTGTCCTCGAAAAATCCGGGGCGTCTGACTTTTTCCGGCTTCATTGCCGGGCGGCTTAGCAGGCTGGAGAGCACGCCGCCATCACCATCGGGGGCCGCCTAGCCTCGCCGGCCCCGCCGCCAGAAGGCGCGCCGGCGTGCGGGACTCTTTCAATCCTCCGGCGCGATGCGCACGGCCAGGCCGTCCAGCGCGTCCGTCATTTCGATCTGACAGCTCAGCCGGCTGTTCGGCTGTTTGTGATCGGAGGATTCCAGAAGGTCGTCCTCGTCATCGCCGGGCGCGCCGACGGCATCCATCCAGCCATCCTGGACGTGGACATGGCAGGTCGCGCAGGACAGGCAGCCGCCGCACAGCGCCAGAAGCTCGTCGAACCCGTTGTCGCGAATATTTTCCATGACGCTAAGACCGCTCTCGGCCTCCACGGTACGTTCGTCGCCTTCTCGGGTGATGACTTTTAGCTTCGGCATGTATGTCTCCGCTGGGATGGGCCTTGCGTCGTTTGCCGCTAATAACGGTGGTGCATCACCTGTCAAAACAGGAGAGTTCGGAAGGACCCGTCGCATGGACGCAGATTCACTCACTCGTTCGCTCGAGGCGCTTGGCGCGGCCGAGCCGAAGATCGCCGCGGCGCTCGAGCGCGCGGGGTATCCGCAGCCGCGCGTCCGCCCGCGCGGATATGAAACGCTGCTCAGAACCATCATCGGCCAGCAGGTCAGCGTGAAGGCGGCCGCCAGTATCTGGGACAAGCTGGCCGGCATCGTCGGCGACGTGCACGTGCCCGCCGTGATGCTGGCTGCAAGCGATGCCGACCTGCGCGCCGCCGGCCTGTCGCGCCAGAAGGCGGCTTATGCGCGCAGCCTGGCGGAGCATGTCTCCGCCGGCACCCTCGACCTCGACGCGCTGCCGGAGGACGATGAGGAGGCAATCGCCCGTCTCGTCGACGTGAAGGGGATCGGGCGCTGGTCGGCGGAAATCTATCTGCTGTTCGCGGAAGGGAGACCGGACATCTGGCCGGCCGGCGATTTGGCCGTGCAGATCGAGGCCGGGCGCATCATGGGGCTGGAGGGTCGGCCGACGGAACGGCAGACGCGCGCGCTCGCCGAAGCCTGGCGCCCGCACCGCGGCGCGGCGGCCATCCTGATGTGGCACAGCTACAATACGGGCGTGATCTGACCAGGAGCGGGCGCTCCAAGGGGTCTCGTTGCTCGTCCCCCTCGAACGGCCTTCATCTTCTTACCCGTCATCCCGGCGAAGGCCGGGGATCCACTCCTCGTGACCGAGCATCTTCGAATGTGAACACAGATGGCGCGGATTGCGGCCTTCGCCGAGATGACGGCATGTGGGAGGGAGGTAATGCCGGTGCGCACCCCCATCCCAAGACCTGCTCAGCCCCCTTTGGAATTCTCCCTGACGAGCGCGCGGCGGTAGCCGTCCCGCTCTTGCAACCGCGCCCAATAGGCGGCGATGTTCGGCGGAAATGTTCCTAGCTCGAGCTGTGCGGCAAGTTTCAAGGCATAGCCGACGCAGATGTCCGCCACGGTGAACCGGTCGGCCGCGACATACTCCCGGTCCCCCAGCATTGCGGCCGCGCCCTTCAGGCGTGAGAAGAACCACTGCACATAGTCATCGCCCGCCTGGGTGAGCCCGCGATCCTTCTCGAAGACCCGGTAGCGGAGGAACAAAGTCTGCGGAAAGGTCAGCGTCGCATCGGATTGGTAAAGCGCGTTCAGATAGCGGCCGTAATCCGCTTCCTCCGCACGGACGGCGAGCGGCGTATCTGCTGTCCTGTCCGCCAGATAATGGCAAATGGCGACACTCTCCGTCAGCACCTGATCGCCGTCCACGAGGGTCGGAACGGTGCCGAGCGGGTTGATGTCCATATATCCTTCGTGCCGGAAACGTGGCGGGAAGGGCATGATTTCGAGTTCGTAAGGTATTTGCAGTTCTTCCAGTGCCCAGAGCGGGCGGAAGGAGCGCGCGCCCTGGCAGTGGTACAGCTTCATTCGCATTTCACCAGTTCGACCTCCTGGCCTTCCTCGCCGCGAATGGTCATGGTCTGCGCGTCATCGCCATAGCTCAGCGTCCAGGTCTCCCGGAATCCCCCGTCCGGCATGCGGCAGACGGTGCGCAGTTCCGTGTCGGAAAAGCTGGCATCGGGGGGAAGGATATCGCAGTGCATGCCCTCCGTCTTCGTGCGCAGCTCGTCGGCCCAGAACCGCCACCAGTCGGTTTCGCACTGGTCGGCGCTACGGGCCCAGCGGCCGATGAAACGGCGGGGATCGCTTGGCGTCGGCTTCGGCGCCGGTTCGGCCTTCTCCTCCGGTTCCTCGCGCGGTTGTTCCGGCTGGCAGGCGGCAAGGCCGAGCAGCAGGCCGGTGCTTGCTGCGGTCACGGCCAGGCGGGCGGGACGTGCGCTCACGTCTATTCCCCCGGGCGGCCCAGCTTGCCGAACCGCGCCTCATATTCGGTCACGCGGCCGGCCGCGAGCAGCTTGGCTTGTTCCTGAAGCTGGTCGCGCTCGATGCGTCCCTTGAAATTGCCCAGCTTCGCATCGACCGTCTTGCGGTCCGCATCGCTCCAGTCGGCGATCTGGGCGAAGAACCAGATGCCCATATCATGAAGCTGTGTTTCCAGCTTCGGCCCGACGCCCTTCAGCAGGGACAGGTCATCGGGATTGTCCGGCCGCGTTTCCAGAAAGGTCGGCAGCGTTTCGGTGGGTTGATAGGCGATGCCGCGCTCGCCGGACGGGGTGGCCGTCGCGGCTGCGGCGCTGGCCTCCGGGCTGGCCTTGACGGTCCCCTCCGCTTCGCCGGCGGGCGGCGCCGGAACGGCGGTCCGCGTCTTCATGGCGCGCAGCCGGTCCACCTCGTCGGCGAGGGGCGCGATCTGGTCGCGGGCCATGGCAAGCTCACGTTCCAGCGCGTCGTTGCGTTCCCGCGCGGCGCCCAGTTCGGTTTCGCGCTCATGCAGTTCCGCCGCCAGCTTCTTGCGCTTGCCGCTGCTGCCGAAGATCAGGGCGCCCAGGATGATGCCGACGATCAGCGCGGGCAGCGCGTAGATGAGTAGAAGATTGATATCGATGGTCATGGGACATGCTCCTAGACGGAAAACCGGGATGCGTCAGCCCGGCGGAAAACGCTAGCCGTTTCGAAAATCCTCCGACGTACCCTTCGAACTGATGGCGTTGCACAGGCGGATCATCGCGGCGCCATAGGCGGCGGTGCGCATGTCGATATCGCGCTCCCGCATCAGCGTCGTCACCTCGCTCGCGGCGGCCTTCATGCGGTCTTCCAGATAATCGTGCACCCGGTCCTCCGGCCAGCCGAGGCCCTGGCGGTTCTGAACCCATTCGGCGTGGCTGACGACGACGCCGCCGCCATTGGCAAGAATGTCCGGCACGACCTCGATGCCCGCCTGGCGCAGCGGCTCGTCGGCAGAGGGCGCGACCGGCATATTGGCGATTTCCAGAATGGCCTTGCAGGCCAGCGTGCCGGCATTTTCGTCCGTCACCACATCACCCAGCGCGGCAAGCGCCAGGACGTCGCAGTCGGTCGTGATCAGCTGATCCGCAGCAGCCGTTTCCGCGCCGTCCTGCCGAAGGTCCGTCACACTGCCGCCATTGGCCTTCAGGTTCGCGATCGCCTCGATGTCCAGCCCATCGTCATGACGGACCATGCCGCGGGAATCGGAGGCGGCGACGATGCGGTGTCCGGCCTTGACCGCGGCCCGCGCGAACCAGGAGCCGGCATTGCCGAACCCCTGCAGGGCGATGTCGAGGCCGTCGTCCGGCAGGTCGAGACTGCCGCGCACCTGCTGCAGCGCGATAAGAGCCCCGCGTCCCGTCGCCTGCGTCCGTCCCTTCGCGCCGCCCAGCACGACCGGCTTGCCGGTGAAGGCGGCGGGAGAAATCGCGCCGGACAACTCGGCATATTCGCTTACCATCCATGCCATTTCCCGTTCGCCCGTGGCCACGTCCGGTGCGGGGATGTCCCGGTCGGGGCCGAGCTGGCGGGCGAAGGCACGGACATAGCCGCGCGTCAGCCGTTCCTTCTCCAGGGCGCTCAGTTCCTTGGTGTCCACGTGAACGCCGCCCTTCGCGCCGCCAAAGGGCAGACCCATCAGGCTGCATTTCATGGTCATGAGGAAGGCGAGGGTCTGCACTTCCTCCAGGCACACGCTGGGGTGGAAACGAATGCCGCCCTTCGTCGGCCCGAGCGCGCTGTTGTAGCGGCAGCGCCACG
This sequence comes from Pacificimonas flava, assembly GCF_000342165.1. GTDB lineage: Bacteria > Pseudomonadota > Alphaproteobacteria > Sphingomonadales > Sphingomonadaceae > Pacificimonas > Pacificimonas flava. Next base: position 105,435 of record NZ_AMRV01000008.1, on the reverse strand, counting down.
CCTTCAACTGCTTCAGCGAACCGTCATCGCATCGCAGCGGAATGGAAACGGCCAGCGTTTCGGCCGGATAATCGAGATAATGAACAAGATCGTCGGAGACGTTCACATAATCTTCTGCGCGGTACATACGCTGCCGCGCGTCGCTCAACATATTTCCCAAGGGAAACCCTTTCTCTTTCCTTTGAAGGGAAAAGGCGGGCGGCAGGCTTCTGTTCCGGCCCGGCGGGGGTTCGTGGTGCCCTATGGCACGGTACGGCGACTTCTGACGGCCGAACACGAGCTGATGAGGGCTCGGACATTCAGTCGGCGATTTAAGCCGCGTCTGGAAGTAAGCGTCCCGCTCCTCCGGGCATCTCTTCCCGACGAGCATTTGATTAAATCATAATAATGCGATAATAGCCTTTCAAAGATATAAAAATTCAAATCGGGGGTGGCGTGAGAGGACGAAGGTATTTCCGTCGCAAGGCGATCGGTCTCGCTGCCACCTTGATGGCCGCCGCACTCGGCGCGGGGCCGGCACTCACCGAACCCGGCGCGGCGCCCGCAAGCGCCCCGGAACCGGCCCCGGAATCGGCACAGCACCCGGTCCAGCCCAATATCCTGTTCGTGCTGGTCGATGACATGGGATATGGGGACCTGTCGATTACCGGCAATCGCCTTGTCGCCACGCCCAATATCGATGCGCTCGCTCACGATGGGATCGTGATGACGCAATTCTATGACGCCTCTCCGCTGTGTTCGCCATCGCGTGCAGGTTTCATGACCGGGCGCTTTCCAGCCCGTGATCGCTTCGTCACCTTCATCGACAATCGCCGCCGGAACGCCGCGTTCAACCAGGCGGATTGGCTTGATCCCGAATTGCCGACATTGCCTCGCACCTTGCGGCAGGCGGGCTACAAGACCGGGCATTTTGGCAAATGGCATCTGGGCGGCGGCCGGGATATCGGCGATGCGCCGTTGCCGACAGCTTACGGATTCGACGAAAGCTATGTGCAGTGGGAAGGACTCGGACCCCGCGTCCTGCCGACCGATCTGACCAACACGCTCGGCGAACAAAGCGCCAGGCTGGGCCAGGGGCCGCTGGAATGGCTTCCACGCGCGCAGCTCACGGATCGCTTTGTGAACACGACACTCGATTTCGTCCGCCGCAACAAGGATGAGCCCTGGTTCGCGCAATTGTGGCTGACCGACATGCACTCGCCCTGGGTGCCCAGCGCCGAGCAGCTGGCAGAGACCGAGGGTAAGGGGCGAAACCCGCGCGAGGACAATTTCCTCGCCGTGCTGGTCGCGATGGATGCCGAGATCGGCCAGCTCGTGGAGGGGCTGCGCGCGGCGGGCGAACTGGACGAAACTTTGATCGTCTTCACGTCCGACAATGGACCCACGATCGGAGCGGACGCGCCGGGTTCGGCCGGTCCCTATCGCGGCCGCAAGGCAAGTCTTTACGAAGGCGGCGTGCGCCAGCCGCTGATCGTGCGCTGGCCGGGTCAGGTGCCGGCGGGAAGCCGCGATCCCGACAGCGTGGTGCAGGCGGTCGATCTTTTGCCGACGCTGGCAGGGATCGCCGGTGCCCCCACGCCGGCCGGGATCGACGGTGTCGACGTTTCCGCCGCTTGGCGCGGCACGCCGATGACATCGCGGCCAGACCTCTACAGCCATGTCGCCCGCCCCGGGCGCGAGGCGTTCGGGCCGCTTTACGCCATCCGTGCAGGCGCGTGGAAGCTGCTGATGAACGCGGACGGCAGCGGAGCCGAACTTTACAATATCGAGCAAGACCCCGCCGAACAGCGTGATCGAACGGCCGATTCCCCAGACATTTTGGAGACCTTGTCGAAAAAGTTGGCGAACTGGATTGCCAGTCTCCCGCCGCCGGCTACGCCGCGCCGCTCCCGCTAGAGTCGAGCGATGCACCACAAAGCTGAAAAGCCCCGCACGGGGCCAGAACAGGAATATGATTAATAGTATCTAATGCTGCGGGACGGAATATATTTCGCCATCGCACTACCAGCCTCGAGCGGTGCCGAAATGAAGGCGCAGTTTTCTTTCTTGAGGGCAAATCTTCGCGAGGTCTGCAATCAAGGACAGAATCACCGTTCCAGGTGAGGGCGTTAGAAAATTTGACAGTTTAGGCGTCAGGTTTTCACCGCCGAAGTTCTCATGCTGCGAATGCGAAAATCCATGAATTGGCGTAAAGTCGTCACAATTCTTATGTCGCTTTTGACTCATATGATAATTCGTATATATCGATTTGCAGAGGATTCCTGGGGAGGGTTCGAATGCAAAATCGAGTTATTCTTGCGTGCACGACATCTGCGTTCGCGCTTGTCGCAATTCCGACCGGCGCGATGGCGCAGGACGAAACCGTCACGGTCGAAAGTCCGCCCGACGACACGTCCCAATCCGAAGAGATCGTCATCACGGCGATCCAGCGCAGCATCGAAACATCACAATCGATCAAGCGGGAATCGGATCAGATCGTGGAATCCATCGTGGCGGAGGACATCGGCAAGCTGCCAGATGTGACCGCCACGGAATCGCTTGCTCGCCTTACCGGCGTACAGGTCGATTACGCGAATGGTACCGCCGCCGGCACGCGGATACGGGGTCTGCCCAATATCACCACGACCTATAATGGACGCCAGCTGTTCACCGGTCAGGGGCGCTCCGTTGCGCTTCAGGATTTCCCCTCAAGCAGCATAGCGCGCCTTGACGTCTACAAGTCGGGCAGTGCCGATCTTATCGAGCCCGGCATCGCCGGACTGATCGATGTCCGTGCGCGCAAGCCGCTGAATTTCCGGGGAGACCGCATCGCCGGCGGTCTCAACGGCGTGCACTGGCACCAATCGCAGAAGTTTGGGATCGATGCGAACCTGCTTGTCAGCAAGCGCTGGAAGACGGGCATCGGCGATATCGGCTTCCTGGTGGAGGGCTCCTATACCGAAATCAAGTTCCTCGATTCATCTCGCAATGTCAGCCAGCAGATTTTGCAGCGCGAAGTCGCCGGACTCGGCACGATCCGCTACCCGTCCTTCGTCAACATCAACTACAACACGGCCGATCGGTCGCGCCCCTCCGTCGCGACGGCGCTGCAATGGCGGCCGACGACCGAGCTTGAATTCTACGCGGACTTCCTGTTTCAGGGGTATCGCAACACCGGTTTCGGTCGCAATCTTCAGGTCAATTCCGGTCAGCGGGCGAACCTGAGCGACGTCGTCCTGATCCCCGGCACCGACCAGGTAAAGAGCATGACGGCGAGCGCCGGCGGCTTTCCCACGGGCGTACAGCGGGCGATCGACGCCCACACGGACACGTATCAGGCCGGCACCGGCTTCATCTGGGACCGTGACAGGTTGGAAATAACCGGCGACGTCGCGTTCACGGATTCGACGTTCACGCAGAACGGGCTGAATTTCAACTTTGGCGGAATTGTGCCCCAAGCCACGCGCGCGTTCGATTTCGATATCGACAGCGGCGTCGGCGGCGGGACCGTTGTGGTGCTTGACGACGATCTGACCGACCCCGCGCGCTACCGCATGACAGGTCTCGGTCAGAACGGCTCTCGCAACCATGGTCGTGATTGGCAGGGGCGGCTCGATCTGGACTATCGGCTCGGATCGGGAATGCTCACCAACCTGCAAACCGGCATCCGGTTCAACACGCGCGACTTCGATCAATCGAACTACACGGAAAGCGGCGTGGCGCCGGGCGGTCAGTTCTTCCCGCTCCTGCCCCTGGAGTATACCGGGACCTCGCCGGGTTTCCGCGGCGATGACGCAAGGATCACGCGCACGTTCCTGACGCCCACGCCCGACAGCCTGCTGGCGAACTTGCCTGCGCTCAGGGACATTGTCGGCCTGCCTGCCGAACGCGCGCCGCTCGAAGAGGTGTTTTTCGGCAACGAGAAGGCCTACGCCGGATATCTTCAAGGCCGCTACGCCTTCGACCTCGGCATGATGACGGTCGATGGTCTCGTCGGACTGCGGGCCGTTCACACGGAAAACGAGATCAACGGTTTCGATCGGAGCACGACAGGCGGCGTCACGACCACAGTGCCGGTGTCGAACAACAACAGCTATACCGATTTCCTTCCCAACGCGAGCGCGCGCCTGCGCATTACGCCGGAGCTGCAATTCCGCCTCGCCTATACGGAAACGCGCAGCCGCCCCGGCTTCGGCGATCTGAATCCTTCGCTGACGATCGGCGCGCCATCGACGACCTGCAACATCGATCCCAACGATCCGGATTGCGTCCGTGTATCCACAGGCGGCAACGCAGAGCTCGATCCCGTCAGGTCGCAGAATTACGACGCATCGCTGGAGTGGTATTTCACGCGAAGCGGCTCGCTGACCTTCGGCGCGTTCAATCGCGAAGTTACCGGCTTCGTCTCGAACTTCACCAGCGATGTGGAAGATGCCGAATTTGGCCGCCTGCGTGTCACCCGGCCGTTCAATGGAGGCGACGGCAGGCTGCGTGGCATCGAGACCGCGTTCCGCTCCTTCCTTCGGTTCCCGGGCGCGCCGGATTGGGTGCGGAATTTCGGAGTCATGGCGAATTATACCTACATCGATCATGAGTCCGAATTGCCGCAGGAGCTGGCGGAAACGCTGCCCGGCAAGCAGCGATTGGCTGGCATTTCCAACCATATCGCCAATGCCGGGATCTTCTATGACAGCCGCTTTTTCTCCGCCCGGGCGTCCTACAACTACCGTTCCAACTACGTGGTTCGATACAGCCGCGTGAACGATCCCGCTTTGGGCAATGCGGTGCTCGGTCCGACGTTGCCGATCATCGAGGATGGCCGCGGCACGCTCGACATTAACGGAACGATCGATCCCACCCGGAATGTCACCTTGGCCTTCAGCATCGCCAACCTTCTTGGCGCTGCGGCAACGAACCATCGCCAGTTCAATCAGGAAGGGCAGGTCTATCCCTGGCAGACCCGCTTCCTGGAGACCGTGTATCGCGTGGGGGTTCGTTTCCGCTTCTAGGTAAAACGTCGCCATGTCCAACGGGTCGGGAGAGCGTGAATGATCGCACGTCGCCGCTTTATGAAAAGCTTCGCCTTGGCGCTCGCGGGGTCGATGCTGGCGAGCGTGGCCAGTGCCGCGTCGCCGCCCCGACCGCGGACGACAGCGGAAAGCCCGCCCAATATCGTCATGATCCTGGTCGACGATATGGGGTTTTCCGACCTTGGCAGCTATGGGGGTGAAATCCCCACCCCCAATATCGATGCGCTGGCGAAAACAGGCCTGCGCTTCACCCAGTTCTATAACAATGCGCGCTGCAGCCCGACGCGCGCAGCCCTGCTGACCGGCCTCAATCCGCACCAGGCGGGCATGGGATATCTGTCGGGCAAGATCGAGCCGCAGTCGCGTGGCACATTCGGAAGGCTGCACGAGCGCAGCGTGACGATCGCCCAGTTGCTACGCCGCTCCGGGTATATGACGGCGATGACGGGCAAGTGGCACCTGGGCAATCGGCCGGGGACGACGCCGGCCACGCGCGGGTTCGACCGGTCGCTGTCGGCTGTCGCGGGCGGCATTTATTTTTCCGACCAGACATTCGGTCGGCGCCGCGCTAGACGTCATCTGCTGCGCGACGGCAAGCGCATAGGGCTGAACGACCCCTCGCTCGGCGACGATTGGTATGGAACCGATCTGTGGACCGACTGGGGCATGCGCTACATCGATGAGGCGCGGGAGAAGAAGAAGCCGTTCTTCCTCTATCTGGCCCACACCGCGCCGCATTTCCCGCTGATGGCGCCGCAGCCGGATATCGAACGCTTTACCGGGAAATATCGCGCCGGATGGGCCGAACTGCGTAAGGAGCGCTTCGAGCGGCAGCAGCAGATGGGCCTGATCGGACCGAACACCGGCTTGGGCAAGGTGTCGGAGGCCGCCGACGATTGGGATTCGCTGTCGGAAGAGGAAAAAGAACGCTTCGACCGCATAATGGCGGTCTATGCCGCAACGATCAGCCGCATCGACCGGTCCGTCGGCCGGTTGACGGCGCACCTGAAGGGGACCGGTCAATTCGACAATACGCTGATCCTGTTCCTGTCCGACAATGGTGGAAACGCTGAATCCGGGCCGCAAGGCCGTACGGGTGCCGAACCCTGGGGCGGCCCGAACAGCAATGTCTGGGCAGGCATGAATTGGGCGGTGCTCCAGAACACGCCGTTTCATTCGTTCAAGCATTTCACGCACGAAGGCGGCATCGCCACGCCGCTGATCGCACATTGGCCAGCCGGTATCGCGGCCGACCTACAGGGCCGCCTGGAGCGGACCCCTGCTCATGTGATCGACATCATGCCGACGCTTCTGGACCTGACCGACACGCCCTATCCCGAAAATTTCGGCCGGAGCGCGATCCTGCCGCTGGAGGGAATGAGTCTTGCCCCCTTACTGAGGGGGCGGACGGCGCTCCGCGACAAGCCACTGTTCTGGGCGCACGAAGGAAATCGCGCGGTACGCGATGGCCGGTGGAAGGCTGTGAAGCGGCTCGGCTATCCCTGGCAATTGTTCGACATGGACACCGATCGCACCGAACGAACGGATCTGGCACGGGCGCACCCCTCGCGTCTCAGGGCGATGGCTGCAGCATGGGATCAGTGGGCCGAACGCACCTATGTCGATGAATGGACTGACGATGTTCGCCGGGCCGACTGGGGCGCGCCGATGACCACAAGCAGCCGGTCCGCAAGCGGAGTGCGGGAGCATTGAGCTGAACGACGAGGGGGATACCCGCGCCAAGCTTGCCGAAGGTTGCCATTTGCCTCCCGCCGCTTTGCAAGGCTCCGTGAAGCGATCCCGATACGGGTGCGTTGCGCCGCTGCGCTGCACCTCTTAAGCGCTGGCTCTGAAAAGCTGAGAAGGACGGAGATTATGGGTTACCGCGTCGTCGTGGTGGGCGCGACCGGCAATGTCGGCCGCGAAATGCTGAACATCCTGTCGGAGCGTGAATTTCCGCTCGATGCGCTGGCGGTGGTCGCCTCCAGCCGCAGCCAGGGCCGCATGATCGATTTCGGCGACACGGGCGAGGAGCTGAAGGTTCAGTCTATCGAGCACTTCGATTTTACCGGCTGGGATATCGCGCTGTTCGCGGCAGGTTCCGGCCCGACGAAGGAGTACGCCCCCCGCGCGGCAAAGGCAGGCTGCATCGTCATCGACAATTCCTCGCTTTACCGCATGGAGCCCGACGTGCCGCTGGTCGTGCCGGAGGTGAATCCCGATGCCGTCACGAAGATGAAGCGGAACATCATCGCCAACCCGAACTGCTCGACCGCGCAGATGGTCGTCGCGCTGAAGCCGCTGCACGACGCAGCGACGATCAAGCGCGTGGTCGTTTCGACCTATCAGTCGGTGTCGGGTGCCGGCAAGGAGGCGATGGACGAGCTCTTCAACCAGACGCGCGCCATCTTCGTTGGGGACCCGAAGGAGAATGAGGTCTTCACGAAGCAGATTGCCTTCAATGTCATTCCGCATATCGACAAGTTCCTCGAGGATGGCTCCACGAAGGAAGAGTGGAAGATGATCGCCGAAACGCACAAGATCCTCGATCCCGATATCGAGGTGACGGCAACCTGCGTGCGCGTGCCGGTCTTCGTCGGCCATTCCGAAAGCATCAATATCGAGTTCGAGAACGAGCTGAGTGTCGAGGAGGCGCGGAAGATCCTGCGGGAGGCGCCGGGCTGCATGGTCGTCGACAAGCGGGAGGATGGCGGCTACGTCACCCCCGTCGAATGCGTCGGCGAATATGCGACCTATATCAGCCGCATTCGCAAGGACCCGACGGTGAAGCACGGCCTGAACCTGTGGTGCGTCAGCGATAATTTGAGGAAGGGCGCGGCGCTGAACGCGGTGCAGATCGCGGAACTTCTCGGCCGCAAGCAACTGCAAAAGGGCTAGAGGCGCAGCCCGGCGCCCGTCCGGCCGCCCGGCCCCTTATCCGAAGATCGACCAGCCGGTCCGCTCGGCGATCTCCCTCAGCGCGCGGGCACCCAGAAGGCTGGTGCCCTCGCGGTTCAGGCCGGGCGACCAGACGGCGATGGAGGCTCGGTCCGGCACGATGGCCAGGATACCGCCGCCAACCCCGGACTTGCCGCAAAAACCGACTTCGAAGGCGAACTGACCGCTATTGTCGTAATGGCCGCAGGTCAGCATCAGCGAATTGATGCGGCGGCAACGGGCGGTCGTCGTGACGCGGTGTCCGGTTTCCGGATCGACGCCGTCGCAGGCCAGGAACAGCGCCGCTTCGGCCAATTGCTCGCACGACATGGTGAGGGCGCACTGCCGGAAATAAACGCCAAGGACCGTTTCGACGGGATTTAGCAGGCGCCCGAAATCCTCCATGAAGTAGGCCAGGCTGCGGTTGCGCGCGCCGGTGCGGCTTTCCGACTGCGCCACGTCGCGGTCGTAATCGACGCTGTCGTCGCGCGCCAGCTTGCGCAGCAGCGACACCAGCTCGTCGAACGCGTCCTCGTCGCTGCGCCTGTCGATCAGGCGGTCGGTCGTGACGATGGCGCCCGCATTGATGAAGGGATTGCGCGGGATGCCGCGTTCCCGCTCCAGCTGCACGATGGAATTGAACGGATCGCCGGACGGTTCGCGCCCGACCACGTCGAACAGCGCGTCGCCGTGCCGGTCGATGGCGAGCGCCAGCACGAACACCTTCGATATGCTTTGTATGGAAAAGGGCTCCGCCGCGTCGCCGGCCGTGAACCGCCTGCCGTCTGGCGTCACCACCGCGATACCGAACTTCGCAGCATCCACCTCGGCGAGCGCCGGGATATAGTCGGCGACCTTGCCCGCACCGCGGCTGTCGGCAAGCGCGCGATAGGTGTCGTCGACGATCTCTTGCAGGTCCATGGCGCGAGGGGGTAGCCGATCGCGGCGTTCTGCGGAAGCCGCAGCGGCGCACCTGCCGCGCGGCGATTCTGAACCATCATCGCCGCCAGACATTCAGGCATGCATGGATAGCGACACTCTTCACGACGACCCTGTAAACGGGGCGCCCTGGAACATTCTGGCAAGCGGCGGGCCAATTCTGGCCACCTCCATCCATGCCGGCCACCGCATCCGCAAGGAACTCGATCCCTGGCTGGTCGCCGACGAGCAGACGCGGCTGCGGGAGGAGGACCCGATGACGGATTATTTCCTGACCGCGGCGGGCAATGTCGCGCGCGCCAACCGCTCGCGCTTCGAATGCGATCTCAACCGGTCCCGCGACCTCTGCATCACCAGCGATCCCGAAAAGACCTGGGGCCTCAAAATCTGGTCGGAGGATCTTCCGGAGGAACAGATGGAGGCCTCCCGCCGGCTGCACGATGCCTTCTACGCCGAGATCGGTGCGGTTATCGAGCGCATGATCGCCCGGTATGGCCGGATTCTGGTTCTCGACCTCCACAGCTTCAATCACATGCGGGAGGGGCCGGATGGCGATCCGGCGCCGCAGGAGGGCAATCCCGACATCGACCTGGGCGTGACGGAACTGAACCATGACATTTACGGCGATCTGCTGAACCGCTTCACCGAAACGCTGCGCGCGGAGCCGGTATGCGGGAACACGCCCGATGTGCGTCACAACAAGCGCTTTCCCGACGGCGGCCATTTCCCCGAATGGGTCTATGCCACCTATGGCGACGCCGCCTGCACCGTCACGCTGGAATACAAGAAATTCTTCATGAACGAGTGGGGCGAGCAGGCCAATATCCTTGCGCTGCAACATCTGCGCGGCGGCGTACTGCGTGCGGTGGCGGGGGCGCGTGCCGATCTTGCCGGACTGTCGTGATGGCGGCGCGTGGCAATGCCGATCCGGCGGAGAAGGCGCCCGGCCTGTGCAGTGCGGCGCACAGGGTGGACGATACGCTCAGCGAAATGGACGGACGTATCGACTGGCTCAGCCGCTTGACGCCGGTGAACCTCGACGATGTCTTTGCAGGCTTTAAGGTATCCGGTTTCCGCGACATGCCCGCGCTCCGATACGATGCCGGCCTGGACGACCTGGAGGGCATGCGCCGCGAACTGTTCGCGCTTCCCGTGCGAGAGATCGAGAACGAACTCGTCGAGGCCTTGCTGATGGAAAAGCAGCGGGAACTCGACCGTCAGCTTGAACTTGTCCGCCTGCGCGGCGGCAAGGGCTTTATCCAGGCCAGCCTCGATCTCTTCGGCGATGTGAGCACTCGTCTCCTCGACGAAGCGGAGGAGATCATCGAGAGTGTGCCCGCACAGGAGCCCGAACCGCGCGATGCGGATTGCGAGGCGTTCTGCGAACTCGCCCGGGAAGAGCTCGCCTGGTACCGCGACCGCATTCCCGAGCTTGCGGCCGAGGTCGTGGTCGATCCGCATCCGGGCACCCACGTCTTCGTTTCGCAGGGCAATCTGCATGTGGCATGCGACTACCGCGTTCCGGTCAGCCATATGATCCCGCTGATGGGGCATGAGATCGGCACCCATGTCGTCACGCGTTACAATGGGCGCCAGCAGCCGCTGAGAACGCTCGAGGTCGGTCTGGCCGATTATGACGCCTTGCAGGAGGGGCTTGGCGTCCTGTCCGAGTATCTGTCCGGTTATTTGCCGCCCATGCGGCTGCGTACGCTCGCGGCCAGGGTCATCGCCGCGCACATGGCGCTGCAGGAAAAATCACCGGCCGAAATCTTCGCGGCCATGTACGATCATTGTCACATGGGGGAGGAACTGTCCTTCTCCACGACCATTCGGGCGCTGCGCGGCGGGGGCATGACGAAGGACGCGCTTTATCTGTCCGGCCTGTCGGACCTCGTTCGCTATCTGAATCACGATGGCGATTTCGAGGCGCTGTTTATCGGCAAGTTCGCGTTGAAGCACATTCACACCCTGGAAACGCTGCGGGAGCAGGGCATCGTCATGCCTCCCGCGCTCCTGCCCCGCTATCTCGAAGATCCCGCCGCGCGGGACCGTCTGGACCATGTCCGCACGATTTCCGTCACCGAACTCTATCAGAAAGCCCCCGCATGAAGCTCGCCTTCGTCATCAACGATCTCGCCACCGAGCAGTCGAACTATACCACTATCCGCCTCAGCCGTATCGCCAGCGCCCGCGGGCATACGGTGGCACTGATCGGCCTTGGCGACTTCATCTACGATCCCGAGGGGGAGATTTGCGCGATGGCGACCCTCGTCGGAAAGACGAAGTTCGAAAAGGACGAGGCCTTCCTTGAGGAGATACAGACGAACCGCGAGCGTGAGCGTATCTGCCTTGCCGATTACGACATATTGATGCTGCGATCGGATCCCGCCCAGGAAATGGGGACGCGCGATTGGGCGCCGGCCGCCGGGCTGCTGTTCTCGCAGATCGCGGCAAAGAGCGGCACGATCGTCCTCAACGATCCCAAGCACCTGACGGACGCGGTCAACAAGACCTATTTCCAGCACTTCCCGGAAAGCGTGCGGCCGAAGACGCTGATCACGCGCGAGCCGGAGGAGGTGAAGCGCTTCGTCGACGCACAGAAGGGCGGCAAGGCCGTTATCAAGCCGCTTCAGGGTTCTGGCGGGCAGGGCGTCTTCATCATCGACAAGAAGTCGGGCCGGAACATGAACCAGATCATCGAGGCCGTGACCCGCGACGGCTATGCCATCGTGCAGGAATATCTGGCGAAGGCGAAGGACGGCGACATTCGCATGATCACGCTGAACGGCCGGCCGCTGAAGGTGGGCGACACCTATGCCTGTCTGCACCGGTTCAGTCAGACGGAGGATCACCGCTCCAACATTTCCGCCGGGGGCGGCGTGGAGATGATCGAACCGGACGAGGATATGCTGAAGGTGGCGGAGCTTGCCGGACCGAAGCTGATCGAGGACGGCATGTACCTTTGCGGTCTCGACATCGTCGGCGACAAGATGATGGAGATCAACGTCGACACGCCCGGCGGCATCAACTTCCTGGAAGATCTCAGCGGCGTCGATTTCTGCGGCGCGATCCTCGACGATCTGGAACGCAAGGTGCGTCTGAAGGAGCAGTATGGCGGCTCGCTGAACAACCTGCAGCTTGCCGTGTTGTGACACGTCGCGTTTTGAGGGCGCGCGTCTTCCTGCTTCCAAAATAGGACCGCGTCGGCCACAAGATGTCGGACAGGATCCGAGGCCGGATCGCCGCTCTCCCGCGCATGTGCGCGTGTATGAGTGTACACTTTGTCAACTTCGCCCCGGCGGCACCTGTTGCGCCGCCGCCCTGCACCAGAGGAGGCTTCCCTGAGCCGGACCCACCGTTTCGAGAGTTTCGATGGCACCGAACTCGCCTGGCACGAGGTGGGGGCGGGGCGGCCGCTCCTCCTCATGCATGGCCTGTTTTCAAGCGCGGAGGTGAACTGGATCAAATTCGGCACGGCGGCGCGGCTGGCCGACGCCGGCTATCGCTGCCTGATGCTCGATTTCAGGGTGCATGGCGACAGCGCGGCGCCGGAAGACGAGGCGGCCTATCCGACAGGCGTTCTCGAAAAGGATCTGGCCGCATGGACGGATTATTTGGGAATTCAGGATTATGATCTGGCGGGCTTCTCGCTGGGTGCGCGAACGGCGGCGATCGGCGTTCTCGACGGGCTGGCGCCCCGCCGCCTTGCCCTGTGCGGCATGGGACTGGAGGGCATTTGCGATCATGATCGCGGCACCAGCATTGGCGAATATGTCGGCATCATCGACACATTCGGCACGCACAAGCCGGGCAGCGAGGAGTATTTCACGCAGCAGTTCCTCAAGACCAACAAGGTCGACCTGACTGCCGCGCGTCACTTGCTGCACACACTGCGCGACGCGGACCGCGCGGCGCTCGGCGATATGAACATTCCCGCCGCCGTCATCTGCGGCGAGGAGGACAAGTATCTCGCCGATGCAAAGGCACTTGCCGCACATCTGCCGGACGCGGCGTTCACCGAAATCGCCGGCACGCATATGTCGTCGGTGACCAAGCCCGATCTTGGGGAGGCGCTGGCCGCGTTCTTCGGTTCGCCGCCATCCGCTTGACGGCAGCGCGGCATTCGCTTTCAAACGAAACGATCTTTTTGTGAGCTGAGGGGCATCACCATGTTGAAGCAGATTTCCACCGCCGCGCTGGCGGCCGCCATCCTGTCCGGCTGCGCGGCAGCTTCCGCGCAGAGTCCGGCCACGGGTGCCAGCGAAACCGCGTCCCAGGCGGATGGCGCCGCTCCGACCGCGGCAGACGCGGCTGCCTTTGTCGCCGATGCGGAAAAGCGGCTGGCGGAACTCAGCGTCTATGCGGGGAAGGCGGCGTGGGTGAACGCGACGCACATCACCGTCGATACCGATTACCTGGCGGCCCGCGCGGGTGCGGAATATACCGAACTCGGCGTCGAATTGGCGAACGAGGCGGCGAAATATGTCGACGTTCCGGGCCTCGACTACGACACCAGCCGAAAGCTGAACATGCTGCGGCAGGGTCTGACGGCACCGGCCCCCAATGTGCCTGGCGCGGCCGACGAACTGTCGACGCTCCTGACTGGCCTTCAGTCCGCCTATGGTAAGGGAACCGGCACCTACAAGGGAGAGGTGACGCGCGGCAACGATCTGGAGGCGCTGATGGGCACCGTGCGCGATCCGGCGCTACTGCAGGAAATGTGGACGTCCTGGCACAAGATCGGCGCGCCCATGAAGGACGATTATGCGCGCTTCGTGGAGATTTCCAACGCCGGGGCGAAGGAACTGGGCTACGCCGACACCGGCGCGATGTGGCGGTCCGGCTATGACATGGCACCGGACGAGTTCGCCGCCCTCCTCGACCGTAACTGGCAGGAGGTGAAGCCGCTCTACGACCAGCTCCACTGCTATGTCCGTGCCCGGCTGAACGAGAAGTACGGCGACGAGGTGCAGCCGGCGACCGGTCCGATCCGCGCCGACCTTCTCGGCAATATGTGGGCGCAGGAATGGGGCAACATCTATGACGTCGTCGCCCCGGCGGGTGCCGGCGACCTTGGCTACGACCTGACCGACCTGCTGGTTCAGGCGGACTATACGCCCATCCAGATCGTGGAGACGGGAGAATCGTTCTTCTCCTCGCTCGGCTTCGCCGAACTGCCGGAGACGTTCTGGGAACGCAGCATGATCACGGCGCCGCGTGACCGGGAAGTCGTGTGCCATGCCAGCGCCTGGGACGTTGACAATGTCGACGATCTGCGCATCAAGATGTGCACGAAGGTGAATGCCGACGATTTCACGACCGCGCATCACGAGCTGGGCCACAATTACTATCAGCGCGCGTACAACCAGCAGCCCTTCCTCTACAAGAATTCCGCCAATGATGGCTTTCACGAGGCGGTGGGCGATTTCATCGCGCTGTCGGTGACGCCGGACTATCTGGTGAAGCTGAACCTGCTCGATCCGGCGAACGTGCCGGACGAGTCCAAGGATATCGGCCTCCTCCTGCGCCAGGCGATGGACAAGGTCGCGTTCCTGCCCTTCGGTCTTCTGATCGACAAATGGCGGTGGCAGGTCTTTTCCGGCGAGGTGACGCCGGCGACCTACAATCAGGCCTGGACCGATCTTCGCCGCGAATATCAGGGCATCGTCCCGCCGGGCGGGGAGCGGCCGGCAGATGCCTTCGATCCGGGCGCGAAATATCACGTGCCCGGCAACACGCCGTACACCCGCTACTTCATGGCGCGGCTTCTGCAGTTCCAGTTCCACAAGGCTGCCTGCGAACAGGCCGGTTGGCAGGGGCCGCTGCACCGCTGCTCCATCTACAACAACAAGGCGGTGGGCGAGCGCCTGAACCAGATGCTGGCCATGGGCGCCAGCAAGCCGTGGCCCGACGCCCTCGAAGCCTTCACCGGAACGCGGGAAATGTCCGGCAAGGCCATGCTGGCCTATTTCCAGCCACTGCAGGCCTGGCTGGAGGAGCAGAACGAGGGCCGCGCCTGCGGCTGGTCGTCGGCAAGCTGAGCCAAGGGAGGAGGGTCGAATGACCGTATGTGCAGGCGCATGCCGCTCCCTTGCGGGCCTCGCCGCCCTTGTTCTCGCCAGCGCCGCCGTCGGTTCATATCCGGCGTCGGCGCAGGCGCCTGTTCTGGCTCAGGGCGAGACGCTGCTCCAGCTCTCCGCCGAGGGTCGATCGGACGCCGTCCCTGACCTTGCCATCATGTCCGCGGGCGTCGTGACCGCGGGGGAAACGGTGGCAGCCGCGATGGCCGCGAACAATGCGGCTGCGGCGCGGATCGTTGCAGAGGCGAAGGCCGGGGGCGTGGAGGACCGGGATGTCCAGACGCAGCGTATAAATGTCTCGCCGCGTTTTGCCGGGGAGGATGGGGGCGCGCGTGCGCCCCGGGTTCCTGGGGACGACCCGCCGCGCATCACCGGCTATGTCGCATCGAACGCCGTAGAGATCCGAATTCGTGATCTCGACAGAGCCTCTGCGCTCATCGGAGAGGTTTTCGCAGCGGGGGCCAACAGTGTGAACGGCCCGGATTTTGTTCTGCAGGATGATGAAGAGGCGGCACGGGACGCGCGCGCCGATGCCATCGCGACCCTACGGGCCGAGGCGGAGGATTATGCCGCCGCGCTCGGCAAGCGTGTCGCGCGCATCGTCTTCATCGGCGACCACCGGCGCGGTAGCGGTGATGAGGGGCGGGTCGTTATCACCGGCAGCCGCATTGCCGGAGGGCGCTACAGCGCAGCCCCGGCTGCCCCGACACCGCTGGAGGCCGGCAGTCTGGAGGTGTCCACGCGGGTCTGGGGCGATTTCGTCCTCGCCGATTAGGCGGGGGAGCTGGCTCGTTCCGGCACCATCTGTTCGTCCGCGATGCCGGCTTGGTATTGCGCGCTACTGTCGCGCCCGTCCGGCTGATGAGCGCCGTTCCCGCGCCGGGCACCATCGCCAGAGCCGCGATCACTGCCGAAACTGGGACGGCCGGATGCGTGCGCGTGGTTTCTGCGTTTCAGCGCCGCGGCGCCCAGCAATGCAGCCCCGCCGGCAATGGCTGCGGTTCGCCATGGATGCAACTGCGCCTCCAGCGCCAGTGAGGTGCGGCGAACATAATGATCCTTGTTGCCATCGACGCTACCGTCGCGGCGCGGCTCGAACAGATTGTCGCGCATACCGGGCCGTGCGGGCGTCTCGTCGGTCTGGCCGGATTCGCCGAAGAACGTCTCCATCACCTTGTCCATCAGACGCGGCGCGATATTGCCGCCCTTCGTCAGTACGAGCCCCTGACCGCCGACGGTGATGTCCCGTTTCGGATGCGCGCAAGCATGGCAGATGGCCTTCGCGACGAGGCGCGGATCGTAGACGACAGGCGGGATGCGCGGCGGCTTGTCGAGTTCACTATGGGCATGTTCGGGATAGGGGGTCTGCATCCCGTTCGGCTTGATCAGCGTAACGGAAATGGGCGCGTCCTCCGCTTCCAGTTCCATCCTCAGCGCCTCGGTAAATCCGGCGACGGCGTGTTTCATGGCCGAATAGGCGCCCTGGATCGGCACCGATCGTTCCGAAAGCACGGAACCGACATTGATAATGGCGCCGCCCCGGTCCTTCAGCTTTCGGGCGGCATACTGGCTTGCACTCACGAGACCGAAATAGCCGGTGTCGAAAATGCGGCGATGTTCGTCCATGTCCGTTTTAAGAAGAGGCGCGAACATGGCGGCGGCAGCGTTGTTCACCCAGCTGTCGAAACCGCCGAACCGCTCTTGGGCACACGCCCCGATGCGCTCGGCCGCGTCGGGCTCGCCAATGTCCACAGCGACCCACGCCGCCTCACCGCCGCGAGACTCGATCGAGCGTGCCGCATCGGCCAGCGCCTCTGCGTTTCGGGCGGAGAGAACGACGTTCGCGCCTGCGTCAGCAGCACGATAGGCCGTCGCGAGACCGATGCCGCTCGACGCGCCGGTGATGACGATCGTCTGATCGGACAGGGCTTTGTGGTTGGAGAACATGAAAGGGGTCCTTCGTCGGAGAGAGAGGTGTCTCATCCCCAACGAAAGACGCCCCCGCACGGTCCGCCGATCAGCCGGAAATTTGTTGTAACATATGTTCCGCCGAGGATACGCGGAAATCGCCCGGTTGCTCCAGGTTCAGCTCGGCGACGCGGCCGTCCTTCACGATCATGGAGTAGCGCTGCGAACGCTTGCCCATGCCGAAACCCGAACCGTCCATCGTCAGACCGAGAGCCTCGGCGAAGTCGCCATTGCCGTCTGCGAGCATAGTGATCTTTTCGCCCACATCGGCGCTCTTGCCCCAGGCATCCATGACGAAGGTGTCGTTGACGGACACGCAGGCGATCTCGTCGACGCCCTTGCCCTTCAGATCGTCGGCCTTCTCGACAAAGCCGGGCAGGTGTTTCGCGGAGCAAGTCGGCGTGAAGGCGCCCGGCACGGCGAACAGCGCAACCGTGCGTCCCTCGAAAAATTCCTTGGTGTTCACCGGGCGCGGCCCCTCGCTGGTCATGCGCGTCAGGGTCGCTTCGGGAATGGTGTCGCCTACGGATACGGTCATGGTGTCATTTCCTCCTGAAAGATTTTGCCCTCGCCAGATCGCTCGCCCATCAAGCGAACGCGGCCGCGCGCTTGTTCCGGGCTCATGCCGCGCTGCCTCTTGTTCAGGCGTGGCATGGGCGCCACCTAGCGGGTAGGCAGGCCATATGACAGACACGCAATTTCAATCCGGACAGTTTCTGCTTTCCATGCCCGGCATGGGCGACGAACGCTTCGAGCGGGCGGTGATCGCCGTGTGCTCGCATGACGAGGAGGCGGCGCTCGGCATCGTCGTCAACCATATTCGCGGCGACGTCGACGCGCACGGGCTTCTCGAGAAGCTCGAGATCGAGGTTGGCGACATGCCGAAGGCGCCGGTCTTCGCCGGCGGACCGGTCGAACCCGCGCGCGGGTTCGTGCTGCATTCGACCGATTATGAGGGGCAGGGCACGCTGTCCGTCGCGGGCCGCTGGGCTTTGACGGCCACGCTCGACATTCTGCGTGATATCGCGCGCGGCAACGGGCCCGCTCGTTGGATGATCGCGCTTGGCTATACGGGCTGGGGCGAGGGGCAATTGGAAACGGAAATGACGCGGCACGGCTGGATGCCGGCGGCGGGCGACACTGACCTGCTGTGGGAAACGCCCATCGAGGACCGTTGGAAGACCGCCTTTGCGGGAGAGGGGATCGACGTCGGCATGCTGTCGGCCAAGGCGGGGAACGCCTGAGGCCGGCACCGGTTCTTGGCATATAAAGAAATCTTTATATTTGCCCCAAGCGGGCACAGCGTTTATGCCGTGCGCAATTTTCTAACCCGCTTTGAATAGCGACCCGCAGGAGCCCAGACCATGGCCGACGACTATATCATCGCCGACATCAGCCTCGCCAAATATGGCCGCACCGAACTCGACATCGCGGAGACGGAAATGCCCGGCCTGATGGCGACGCGCGAGGAATTCGGCAGCGCCAAGCCGCTGAAGGGCGCACGCATTGCCGGTTGTCTGCACATGACGATCCAGACGGCGGCGCTGATCGAGACGCTGACCGCGCTCGGGGCCGATGTGCGCTGGGCCAGCTGCAACATCTATTCCACCCAGGATCACGCCGCGGCGGCCGTAGCGGAATCGGGCGTGCCCGTCTTCGCCAAGAAGGGCGAGACGCTCGCCGAATATTGGGAGTATGTCGACAAGATCTTCCAGTGGGACGGCGAGCCCTGCAATCTGATCCTCGATGATGGCGGCGATGCGACCATGTACATCATCTGGGGCGCCCGCGTCGAAGAGGGCGAGGCGCTTCCCGCGCCGCAGAACGAGGAGGAGGAGGAGTTCCAGAAGGCGCTGAATATGCGCCTGAAGGAAAGCCCCGGCTTCTTCGTGAAGACCCGCGATGCCATTCGCGGCGTTTCGGAAGAGACGACGACGGGCGTTCACCGCCTCTACGATCTTGCCAAGAAGGGCAAGCTTCCGTTCCCGGCGATCAACGTCAACGACAGCGTCACCAAGTCGAAGTTCGACAACAAATATGGCTGCAAGGAATCGCTGGTCGACGGCATCCGCCGCGGCACGGACGTCATGATGGCCGGCAAGGTCGCGGTCGTCGCCGGTTACGGCGATGTCGGCAAGGGTTCCGCCGCCTCTCTGCGCGGTGCCGGCGCCCGCGTTATCGTGACCGAAATCGATCCCATCTGCGCGCTGCAGGCCTCGATGGACGGTTTTGCCGTGATGACCATGGAGGAGGCCGTGAAGCACGGCGACATCTTCGTGACGACGACCGGCAACAAGGATGTCATCACCATCGATCACATGCGCGAGATGAAGGACATGGCGATCGTCGGCAATATCGGCCATTTCGACAATGAGATTCAGGTCGGCGCGCTGAAGAACCTGGAGCGGGTGGAGGTGAAGCCGCAGGTGGACATGTACACTTTCCCGGACGGTCACCGCATGATCCTTTTGTCGCAGGGCCGCCTCCTCAACCTCGGCAATGCGACGGGCCATCCCAGCTTCGTCATGTCCGCCAGCTTCACCAACCAGGTGCTGGCGCAGATCGAACTGTGGAAGAATTACGAGGATTATGAGAACCAGGTCTACGTCCTGCCGAAGCATCTCGACGAGAAGGTCGCCAAGCTGCACCTCGACAAGCTGAACGCGAAGCTGACGCAGCTCACCGACGAACAGGCGGCCTATATCGGCGTCGAAAAGACCGGCCCCTTCAAGACGGATGCGTATCGCTACTGAACGTTGTGCGAACCATCAAAGGGAAGGGGCGCATCCGTTGGAATGCGCCCCTTTTTCTAGATCAGAAGAGGTTCGCCGTTTGCACGCTGAGGCCGAGGAAATAATAACGGCCATAGGGCGATACCGGATAGGCTGAACTGTTCCGGAACGGCTTTTCGTCCGAGATATTGTTCACGCCGGCGTAAAGACGCATACGCTCGGAAAATTCATAGCCGACGGTGGCGTCGTGAATGAAATATTCTTTCGCAAATCCACGCGGTCCCGCTACGACGTCCGCGGTCTCGATCTCCACTCCGCGCAGCGCCATGGAATCGAGATACTGTAGCCCGTAGCGTAGCGAGAAGGGGCCGTTCTGCCAGGCCGCCGAGAAGGTACCTTGCCATTCCGGCCGCCCCTGCTCGCTCAGTTCCGGATCGACAGCATCCGGGTTGGCCGGATCGAAGAAATAATCGAGCTTGTCCACCCAGCCGACATTCGTGCGAAGGGTGAAATCGTTTCGTCCCAGGCCAAAGCGATAGATCGCGGTCGCGTCGACCCCGGCCGTCTCGATACGGCCGAAGTTGAGTTGCGTCTGCCGCAAGAACGCGAGCCCAAAGTCGGAGCGGCGGTCGAACTGGCCGCAGAACTGGTTCGGAAAGGTGGCGCTGTCGTAGCATTGGTCGACAATGTCCTGAGCGGATACCGATCCGACCGCGTCCTTGATCCTGATGTTGTAGTAATCGGCCGACAGGCTCAGGCCGGGCAGGAAACGCGGCTGCAGGACAACGCCGGCTGTCCAGGTCTTGGCGGTCTCCTCCCGCAGGTCGGGATTGCCGCCGGTCGTGCCGGGAAAGCGCGCCGTCAGGGGATCGGTGTATCCGGCTGGCGCGCCATCGGCCAGGCAGTTCGCCTGACGAATGTCCGCGCGCGCGGGGTCGCTCTGCCGCAGGACCTGGATCTGGTTCACATCGCAAGGATCGATCGGACGGAAAACGGTTCCCTGCGCGGGGTCGAACAATTCCGCGATGTTCGGGGCCCGCACGGCTTGGGCATAGGTGGCGCGAAAGCGGATGTCGGGAACAGGCGCCCAGATGCCGTTCACATTCCAGGTGAATGTCTGCCCGACCGTAGAGTAATCCGAGAAGCGCGCGGCGCCTGCAAGCTCCAGCGATTCAAAGAACGGACGGCCGGACAGGATCGGCAGATTCAGCTCCGTGAAGGCATCGAATACGCTATATTCGCCGCCCGAATTGAAGGTGCGGGTAGAGGCATCGAAATCAAGCGCCTGATTGCCGCTGATATCGCCGATAAAATCACCGGCGCTGCCATCAATCGTGTCGATCTTAAGAATGCCGCGAGTGAAATCGTTGAAGCGGGAGGTGCTTTCCTCCTTTCGCATTTCGACGCCGACAGCGAATTGCGGCGCTCCGCCCTGCAAGGTGACGATCGTGCCGAGATCGCCGGTCAGGCTCGCTGCCACGACGAACTGGTCGAGCTCGAACTTGTTCGTTGTCGGCGTGGTGATGAAATCCACGCCGGCCTGCGAAACCGACTGTGCGCCGTTGAATAGGGTGATCGGCGCACATTGGCCGTCGCCGGGATTGAACGTGAAGAAGCCGGGTTCGATTACAGGGAAGATCTCGCTTCCCGGATAGGGATTTGCGCCCCCGTCCAGATCGGAGCGGCAGACGATATTGCCATTTGGGGTTCCCGTCAGGAACTGCCCCTCGTCGACCGCGTCGAGCGCCGCGAACAGACGGTCGTAGAGGACGGAATTGGAGAATGTGACGTCCGATTTGAAGTGTCCGTAATTCGCGTAGAGTTCGTAATCCAGATGCTCGGTCATCTCCCCTTCGATGCCGACCACGAAGCGGTACGTTTCGCGGTCTGCCTCCGTAAAACCAGGGCCGAGGTCCGTGAAATCGCGGGAGACACGCAGGCCGCCGGCATCGTCGGCATCGGCTTGCAGGACAGCGGGAATGAACGGATTGTCGGGGCGGATGAGCAGGCTGTCGTAAAATGTGTTGTACGGGTTCTGCGTCACGGTATCGGAACGGGCATATTTGCCGTCGAAGAAGAGCGTGGCTGTCGACGAGACCTCAAAGGATGTACGCAGGTTGATGTAATAGCGCTCGTTCTCGGGGATGAGTGACTGCGGACTGTTGCTCTCGCCTGCACCGTCGCCGCCGAACTGGTTCGTTGCGGTGGCGATGGTGCCGTCCTCGAAGATGCGGACGCCGCCGCCCTCGGTGGTGACATAGCAGCCCCCGCCGCCAAAGCCGGTGAAGCCGATGAAGGACTCTTCGCAATCCTGAATCCCGTTGCCGTTCACGTCGGCTTGAAAGAAGCCGAAATCATTTCGGAAGACGAGGCCGGAATTGGACGAAATGGCGAAGGCGGGAAATGCCTCGAACGCGTTAGACGGGGCGGCCAGTGCGCGGTCGATCAGGGCCTGCTCCGCACCGGTCGGCGCCCGCCCGCCGAAAATCTCGTCATATGTCTCCGAACCCGGTAGAGGGATCGAGAACCCGTACGGATACAGACCATTATCGACGGTGAAATAATCGAAGAAGGACGGGGTCGAGGAGGCGGAAATGTCGCCCTTCTGGAAGCGAAGGTCGGGGCTGCCATAGGTCAGGCCGGCATTGGCGATCCGATTGTTGGCGGCATAGGAGCGGTCCTCCATCTGCAGTTCCTCAATGCGGGAATAGCCGCCGGAAAGCGTGATGTTTCCGCGCCCCTCCGCGAAATTCCGGCCGATGGTCAGGTCGGCCGAACCGGTAAACCCGTCACCTTCTTCCGAAAGGCCGACCTGCCCGCTGGCTGAAATGCCCTCGAAATCCTCCTTCAATATGTAATTGACGACGCCGGTAACAGCGTCTGCACCGTAGACGGCAGAGGCGCCGCCGGTCAGGACCTCGACGGATTCGATGAGGCCTGTGGGGATAGTGGCCACGTCGACAATCTGCGAGCCTGCGACGCCGGCGACGTGGCGCTTGCCGTTTACCAGCACCAGCGTACGATTGGCGCCGAGACCGCGCAGTTCGAGCGTCGCTTGCCCGACACCCCCGCTGCCCCTCTCGATGGAGTCCACGATCGTGCCGGACTGCGACAGCGCAGGAATCTCTCGCAGAGCCTCGGCCGGATCGACGACGCCCGTCTGCTGAATGTCCTGCGCCGAGATTGATGTGATCGGTGACGGGGCAACATCGTTCGGGTCTCGCTCAAGTCGTGAGCCAGTAACGACGATGACAGAAGAGTCCGGTCCGGCAGCCTCTTCACCATCGGTATTCAGTGGCAGTTCCGGTGTTTGTGCAGACAGTGCGGTGGTCAGCGCGATTGCCGCGTAGGAGCAGCCGCATGTTACCGCGGCTCGAAGCGAGCGCATAATCGTCATTTATAGTCCCCCTCGATACAAGATCTTCGCCGCTCGCTCGGCTTTCGGGACCCACTTTGTTTTGTTATTGCAGAAAGCCCTATCGACGCGGAGATGTCAACTTGGAATGGTGCGCCGCAGCAAAGATGTGCCGCTTCTCCTTCTTGGTTGAACGAAGGCTTGCGTTTCCTTGTCATCGCCGCCGGTGGGTCGTAATACTCGGCCGGTGAGTTTCGCGCATCTTCGCACGCGGCCCCGCCGGCCCTTTAACCGAAGGCTCGAGGCATTGCTTCAATGACCCCCGATCTCGGCATTGCCGTGCTGTTTCTCGTCGGCGGCGCCTGGCTGCTCGTGGCGGTTTGGGCGGTGGTACGGGCGGCGCGGATTGGCGCTCAGGTGAAGGTCGCGCAAGCCTGGGGGCTGCGGCTGCGGGGACTGCTCGCGACAGCGCCGGGGGCCTATCTGATCGTCGGCGACGCCGGGCGCATCACCATGTCCGATACCCTGCGTCGGTGGCTCAATCTCGGCAGCCGCGCCTCGCGCCTGTCCGAACTGGGGCCGAGCGAGACGGCGGGGCTGGACGGCGCGGATTTCACCGATTTCGAGAATGCCGTATCGAGCGCTGCCGTGTCCGGCGTGCCCTTCACCATGTCGGTCAGGACCGTGGATGGCAGTCTGCTTCGCGCCGAGGGGGTGAGCGCACCGCCGGAAGTGGCGGGCGATCGCGGTGTGGTCGTCTGGTTCAGCGACCTTTCGGATACCGCCGAGCGGCTGCGTGCGATGGAGGAGGAGCGGCGCACCGAACTCGAGCGCTCGCAGGCGGCCCGCGCGATCATCGAGCAGGCCCCGGTGCCGCTCTGGCGGCGCGATGCCAATCTGAAGCTCGTCGAGGTGAACGGCGCCTATGCGCGGGCGGTCGATGCGGCGACGCCCGCCGCCGCGGTCGAGGCCGGGGCCGAACTTCTCGCCGGACCGCTCTCCACCGGCGCTCATGCCGCGGCGCGGCAGGTGCTGGAGAGCGGTGAGATGATGGTGCGGGAGGAGACCGCCATCATCGACGGCGAGCGCCGGCGCCTGCGCATTGCCGAGGTTCCGCTGAAAAGCGGCGGGGTGGCCGGCTATGCACTGGATATCAGCGATGTGGAGGACGCCCGGGCCGAACGCGACCGGCTGCTGAATGCGCAAAGCAACATTTTCGCGCGGCTGTCCGCGGGCGTTGCGCGTTTTGGATCCGACCGGCATCTGATCGCAGCGAACCAGGCGTTCCTGCGCCTGTTCAAATTCGATGAAAGCATGCTGCTGGAAGCGCCGGAATTCGACCGCGTGCTGGAGCGCATGCGCGAGGCGCGGCGCTTGCCCGAACAACGCGACTTTCCGGGGTGGAAGGCCGAGCGGCGGGAATGGTTTCACAGTGCGGAGGGAAGCCTGGAGGAAACCTGGGTGCTGCCGGACAATGAGGTTCTGCGCGTCATTGCCCAGCCCGCGCCCGATGGCGGGCTGGTCATCATTTTCGAGGATCAGTCGGAGCGCCTGCGCCTCGCCTCTTCGCGCGATCAGCTTGTCCGCGTGCAGGATACGACGCTGCAGAACCTGCACGAGGCGGTGGCGGTCTTCGGCAGTTCGGGCCGGTTGCAATTCTACAACCAGGCCTTTCGCATCATGTGGGGCGTGCCCCCGCACGTGCTGGAATCGAGTCCGCATGTCGACGAACTGTTCGGCAGTGCGCAGGCGCAGATGGCTGGTGGCGGCGTCAAGGAACTGATGCGCGGCCTGATCCGCGTCAGCACCGAGGGCCGGGCGGAACGCAACGGCCGGATCGAGCTGACAGGCGACCGCTATGTACGCTTCTCCGCCGTGCCTTTGCCCGACGGCAATGCGCTGTTCACCTTCGATGACATCACCGATACGGAGCGGGTCGAATTGGCTCTGCGCGACCGCAACGAAGCTCTCGAAACCGCGGATCGGGCCAAGAGCCGGTTCGTCGAGAACATGTCCTACGAACTGCGCACGCCGCTGACGGCCATTTCGGGCTTCGGGGAAATGTTGAGTACCGGCCTTGCCGGCGAACTTACGAAACAGCAGGCCGATTATGTAGGATCGATCCTGACCTCCGCCGAGCGGCTGCGCGTGATGATCAACGGCATTATCGACCTCGCGCTCAGCGATGCGAAGGGTATCGTCCTCAACGCCGAAGAGGCGGACATCGGCGATCTTCTGGACGGTGCGATCGCGATGGTTCGCGGTATGGCCGAGGATCGCAGGCTCGTCGTCAGCGGCGCGGCGGCGGAAAATATGGAACCGCTCTCCGCCGATGGCGTGCGGCTTCAGCAGGCGGTCTACAACCTGCTTTCGAATGCCGTGCGCTTTACGCCGGAGGGAGGACGCATCAACGTCGTCGCCGCCAGCGAGGGAAACGATGTGGTGATCACGGTCAGCGACAATGGCATCGGCATACCGGCGGAGGACCAGCCGCACATCTTCGAGCGTTTCTTCAAGGCCTCGAATGCGGCGCGGACACCGGGTGTGGGCCTTGGCCTCTCCTTCGTGCAGGAAGTCGTGCAATTGCACGGCGGCGATATCGAGGTCCGGTCCGCCGTCGGCAAGGGTACGCGCATGACCCTGCGTCTTCCGCGCAAAAGCCGGCCGCCGCTTGCCGAACCCTCTCGCCCGATTGGCCTGGCCCGTTAGCTCATGGAGCGGCGCTTGAGCCTTGCGAGCGAATCCGCGCTTTCGGCGTTCGGGAAGCGTCTTGCTACGCTGCTGGAGCCGGGGGACGTCGTGCTGCTTTCGGGCCCGCTCGGAAGCGGCAAGACGAGCCTTTGCCGGGCAGTGCTCCGCGGCCTGGGTCATTGCGGCGAGGTGCCGAGCCCGACATTTACGCTTGTCCAGCCCTATGACGACGACGGGCTGCGACTGCCGGTGTGGCATGCCGACCTCTACCGTCTCGACAGGCCCGAGGATGTGCGCGCTCTCGCGTTCGAGGAGATATTGGAAGACGGCGTCCTTCTCGTCGAATGGCCGGAAATGGGAGACGGCGAGTTGCCGGGCCCCGCGCTCTGCCTGTCGATTTCCGGCACGGGAGGCGACGTGCGCGAGTTGACTTGTCTCCTGCCGGCAGCTTGGGAAGCCCGATGGGAAAGACTGTGAAGCTTCCCGCCGGGGCCGAGGACTTTCTGGGCGACTGCGGTTGGGGCGAGTGCGAGATCGAGGAATTCAGCGCCGACGCTGCGTTCAGGCAATATTACCGGTTGCGGCGGGGCACCGAAACACGCGTGCTGATGTACGCGCCGCGCCCCTCGGAGCGCAGCGAATGGTTCGTCGCCCTGGCTCGGCATATCAAATCCTTCGGTCTCAGCGCGCCGACGATCCACGCGGAACGGCTGCCCGATGGCTTCATCCTGCTCGAGGATCTGGGTGAATTGCAGTATTTCTCCATCCTGCCGGACCGGCGGGACGAGCGGCTCTTGTACGAAACGGCGACCGACGTGCTCGTGGCGCTGCACCGGGTGGAGATGCCGGCCAATCTGGGTGCCGTCGAAATTCCTCGCTACGACCACGCGCGCATGATCGCAGAGGCGGGGTTGCTGCTCGACTGGCACTGGCCCGAACTCATGGACGGCGCGCCGCCGGAGAGCGTGCGCCGCTCTTATGAGGCGGCATGGCAGGCCGTTCTGCCGGCGGCGGGCTATGCAGACGACCGGCTCGTGCAGCTGGACTATCATTCACCCAATCTGATGTGGCTGCCGGATCGGCAGGCGGAAGCGCGCGTCGGCATCCTCGACTTTCAGGACGCCATGCGCGGACCGGCGAGCTATGATCTCGTGTCGCTGCTGCAGGACGCGCGCCGCGACGTGGGGGTCGGTATCGAGGCGGATATGCTGCACCGCTATCTGTCGGCCTTGCCGTCCTTCGATGCGGGCCGGTTCCGTGCCAGCTATGCCGTCATGGGGACGCAGCGCGCCGCACGCATTCTGGGCGTGTTCGTGCGCTTGTGGCGACGCGACGGGAAGCCCCGCTATCTGCAGCATCTGCCGCGTTTGTGGCGGCAGCTCGATACGAATCTCGAACATCCCGTCCTTGCGCCGCTAAGGACTTGGTTCGACGCGCATCTGCCGGTAGAGGCGCGCCGAAATCTGGCATTGGAGGCCGTGTGAGCAAGGTAAGTGCGCCGCTGGCCCTGAGGCCGCGGATCGAGGCGGATGTTCCGCGGGCCGCGATGGTGCTGTCGGCCGGTCTGGGGCGGCGCATGCGTCCGCTGACGGCGACCCGGCCGAAACCGCTGATCCAGGTGGCCGGGCGTCCGTTGATTGACTACAGCTTCGATTCGCTGGTGCGCGCCGGGGTCGGCGAAGCAGTCGTGAACACCCACTATCTGGCCGATCAGGTGGAGGCGCATGTGAAGCGCGTTCCTGCCGGCCTCGCCATTCATCTGTCCGATGAGCGCCAGCAATTGCTGGAGACCGGCGGCGGGGTGAAGAAGGCGCTGGATTTGATCGACGCGGATCCATTCCTGATCCTGAACAGCGACAATATCCTGATGGACGGACCGTGCGACACGCTTTCGCTGCTTGCCCAGCGTTGGGACCCGGAGGCGATGGATGCGCTGCTCCTGTTGGTGCCGCTCAGCCGCGCGAACGGCTATGACGGCCGCGGAGACTTTCACATGACGCAGTCGGGCGAGCTGACGCGGCGGCAAGGGAGCCGCGTGGCGCCTTTCGTCTACAGCGGCGCGCAGATCATCAAGAAGAGCGCATTCCAGGGCACGCCGGACGGGAAGTTCAGCCTGAACGTCGTCTTCGACAAGCTGCTGGAAGAGGGCCGCCTTTACGGCTTCGCCCATCAGGGGGGCTGGTATCATGTCGGAACTCCGGAGGCCGTGCCGGACACCGAGGCCCGCCTGCGCGGTGAGTGAGGCGCGCCGACCGAGCCTGTATACGATCCCGGCGCACGGCGCCTTTGCCGACCGCCTCGCCGAGGGGCTTCTGGCCGGCCATCCCTTCGGCGCCGCGAGCAGCACGGACGAACTGTCGCTCGCGCGCACGACCGTCCTCCTGCCCAGCCGCCGTGCGGTCCGCGCGCTGAACGAGGCGTTTGTCCGTGCGGCCGGCGGCGCCTTGCTGCTGCCGAAGCTGATCGTGCTCGGCGATCTGGAAGACGATTTCGCGCCCGGCGTGCCTACGGATGCGGAAAGTTTTTCGCGCCGGCCGCAGATCGGCGCGCTGGAGCGCACCATGCGCCTGATGCCGCTCGTCGAACATTGGCAAGAGCGGACCGGTCAGAGCCGCGCGAAGGTCGAGACATGGCGGCTCGCGGAGGCGCTCGGCCGCGCGCTCGATCTCGTGCAGCTTCACGGAGTGGACGGACGCGACCTGCCAGGCGCGGTCGAGGGCGAAATGGCCGCGCATTGGCAGCGGACGGTACAATTCCTTGATATTGTCATCGGCGAATGGCCGGGCGTGCTGACCGAACTGGGGATGAGCGACCGCGTCACCGAGCGGCAGGCGGAATTGCGGCGCCTGACGGCCCGGTGGCAGGCGCACCCCCCGGCCGGTCCCATGATTGCGGCCGGCATCGCCAGTGCCGATCCGGCGGCGGCGGCGCTGCTTGGCGCGATCGCCCGGCTTCCCGGAGGGGCCGTGGTCTTTCCGGGGCTCGACCTGGACATGCCGGAGGAAGAGTGGGACCGGCTGTCCCCCACCGGTCCGCACCCGCAAGTGCCGATGAAGCTGCTGCTGGAGGGCATGGAGGTCCGCCGGGGCGAAGTGGACTTGTGGCCGGGGGCGGGCACGCGCGATGGAGAGGCGGAGCGTACTCCTCTGCTCGCGGCTGCGTTTCAGCCGCCAGCCCGCACGGCGGATTGGCACGCACTCTCGATTCCTGCGCCAAAGGGAATGACACGGTTCGAAGCGGCGTCACCGGCGGAAGAGGCGTCAGGCATCGCCCTTGCGCTACGCCGAGCGCTGACCGTCCCGGAAAAGACGGCAGCGCTCGTGACGCCGGATCGCGATCTTGCCCGGCGCGTGGCTGCGCAGATGCGCCGCTGGGGCATCGACATCGACGATTCCGCCGGCCAGCCGCTGTCGTTGACCCCGCCTGGCGGATTCATGCGGCTGGCGCTGGAAGCGGCTGCATCGGGCTTCGCGCCCGTCCCGCTGATGGCGCTTCTGAAACACCCGCTCGCAGGACCGCCTGCCGAGGCGCGCGGAGACTGGCTGATCAAGGTGCGGCGTCTCGATCTTGCCCTGCGCGGCGTGCGGCCTGCCCGCGGCCTGCAGGGCGTGCGCAATCGGCTGACCACGACGGTGACGAAGGATGAGGCAGGGCGCGAGGCGCTGATCGCCTGGTGGAAGGACATCGAAACGAAGCTGCGCCCGGTGGCGACGCTCTTCCAGCAGCGGACGCTCGGCAATCTCGGCGCCGCAGCGGCGCATCTGCGCACATTGATCGAGTCGCTTTCGGACGAGCGGTTCTTGGCGGGGCAGGCCGGCCGGGCCGCGGCCGAAATGCTTGCGGAACTGGAACGTCTCGGCCCGCATGGTGGAGCGGCGAGGGCGGCGGACCTGCCGGCCTTCCTTGGCGCCGTTCTCGGCACGGTCGCCGTGCGGCCCGCCTATGGCCGCCACCCGCGCCTTGCCATTTACGGCTTGCTGGAGGCCCGGTTGCAGCGTGCCGATCTCATGATCCTTGGCGGCCTGAACGAGGGGGTCTGGCCGCCCTCAGACACGTTCGACCCGTGGTTGCCGCCAAAGGTCAGGGCGGCGCTCGGTCTGCCGCCCACCGACCGCGCGCTGGCCCTGTCGGCGCACGATTTCGTACAGGCGTGCGGTGCGCCCGAGGTGCTCCTGACCCGCTCGAAGCGGGACGCGAGTGCGCCGACCGTGGCCTCGCGCTTCTGGCTGCGTCTCGACGCACTGCTTGGCTCCGACCTGCCCCGCGATGGCGAGATCGCGGCGCTCGCCTCCGCGCTCGACAGCAGCGAGACACGCGCGCCAGCGCCGCGGCCGGAGCCCGCCCCCCCGGTCGATGAACGGCCGCGGGAGATCAGCGTTACGGAGGTGGAGACACTGCGTGCCGATCCGTTCCAGTTCTACGCGAAGCGTCTGCTGCGTCTCAGCCGCCTCGACGCGCTGGGGGAAAAGGCCGGTCCGGCGCAGCGGGGAACAATCGTTCACGACCTGATGGAAACGCTGTCGCGTGAGGGTGCGCTGGGCGACGAGGTGCGCCGCGCCGCGGCGATCGAAACCGCGCTTCGCGCCTATTCGGACCATCCGCTGATGACGGCGCTCTGGCAGCCTCGGGTCGAGCGCATGCTCGGCTGGGCGGCGGAGCAGTTCGCGGCGCTGGAGGCGCGGCAGGTCCGCATCGCGGCGGTGGAGCGCTGGGGCGAGATGCCGGTGGACGGCGTTCGCCTGAAGGGCAAGGCGGACGTCATCTTCGACACCGGCGCCGGCGTCGCCATTGCCGACTACAAGACGGGCCAGCCGCCTGCGCCGGGACGAATCGCGGAAGGCTATGCCGATCAGCTCGCTCTTCTCGCGTGGATGGCGGAGGCGGGCGCGTTCGACGATCTCGACAAACGGACCGTCGAGGAGATCGCCTATTGGCGTTTGTCGGGCGGCGAGCGGCAAGGCACCATCACCTCCAGCACGAACAAACGGATGCGCAAGGACAATGTCTGGCGCGATCTGCCGGCCTATTTCGAGGAAGCGCGAGAGCGGTTTCGCCAGACCATCGCACGGTGGCTGACCGGCAATGCCCCCTTTACCGCGCGTCTGCGGCCGGAATTCGCGCCGTATAACGATTACGAGCAGCTCGCACGCGTGCAGGAATGGGAAGGGGAGGTGCGCGGATGAAGGCACTGCTGCCCCTGACCGACGAGCAGCGCCAGGCGGCGGGCCCCGACGTTCATGCCTGGGTCTCCGCCTCTGCGGGGACGGGCAAGACGCAGGTCCTGTCGGCCCGGGTTCTGCGCCTCTTGGCGAGCGGCGCGCGGCCGGAGGGCATTCTGGCGCTGACCTTCACGAAGGCCGCCGCGGCGGAGATGCAGAACCGGATATTGGAACGGCTGGCCCGGTGGGTGACCGCCGAGGATGAGGAGATCGCAGCCGATCTTCGTGCGATCGGCGAGTTGCCCGGCGCAGCCATGCTTCGGCGTGCGCGCACACTGTTCGCCAGCGCGCTCGATGTGCGCGGCGGCTTCAAGGTGCAGACGCTGCACAGCTTTGCCTCCTCTCTTCTCGCCGCCTTCCCGATCGAGGCCGGCGTCACGCCCGGCTATCAAACGCTCGACGACCGGTCGGGATTGCAGGTGAAGCGTCAGGTCCTGGAGGGCGCGATCGAGGCGGCGGCGGCCGAGGGGGATGCGGCCTTCCTGGACGATCTCGGACGGCTGGCCGTTCAGCATGGCGATGCCGGCGCGGCGAAGATGATGGAGACGCTGCTGCGGGAGCGGCGCCGGCTGTCCGCCTATCGCAGCGAAGCGGAACTGACCGCCGCCCTGCGCCGCATTCTCGACCTGCCGCCAGAGGGCACAGCGGAGGAGGTGCTGCGCGCCGAAATCGCCAGAGACGGCGCGCTGGAAAGTACTCTTCGTGACTATGCCAGCGCCCTGTCGCGGTGGAATTCGAAGGCGAACGGTCCGCAATGGCTGGCGAGTATCGAGGCATTCTTTCGGGCGGAAGCGCTGTACCGGACGGATATTCTGCCGGACCTGTTCGCCACCTGCTTCACGACCACGGGCGACCCCCGGAAGCCGAGCGCGGCGCTGGAGCCATTTCAGAGCGAGGCCACCGTCTGCCTGGATCGGCTGCGCGACACGCTGCGCCGGCTGGAGGTGGCGGAGATCGCCGCGCTGCATCTGCGAGTCGGGCGACGGCTCGCAGCCTCCTATGAGGAGACGAAGCGCCATCTGGGCGCCGTCGATTTCGATGATCTGATTGCCGAGGCCGCGCATCTTCTCGACAGCGTTCCGGGTGCGTGGGTGCTCTACAAGATGGATCAGCGTATCGATCACGTACTCGTCGACGAGGGGCAGGATACGAACGCGGCGCAGTGGCGCATCGTCCATGCGCTGACCGCCGAGTTCTTCTCCGGAGAAGGCGCGCGGGAGGACGATCTGCCCGGCCCCCGCACGCAGTTCGCCGTGGGCGATTACAAGCAGGCGATCTTTGGCTTTCAGGGAACCGACCCTGAAGAGTTTCGAACGGCCCGGGAGGAAACGGCCGCGCGCGCGGCGGCGGCGGGGCAGCCCTTCGTTCCGGTGCCGCTGAGCCGTTCGTTCCGTTCCGTTCCGGCCGTGCTGACGGCGGTCGACCGCGTCATCGCGCTGAAGGGCCACGCCGCGTTCGGCATGGACAGCGAGATTCCGCCGCATATTCCGCACAGGGCCGGGGACGCGGGCGCCGTCACGCTTTGGCCGAAGCTCGGCACGGACGAAAACCCGCTGCCGCCAGCGGAGGCCGACAATAAGGAGCGGGCGATCGCCTCTCGCATAGCCGCGGAGGTGAAGGGCTGGTTGGACCGCGGCCTGTTTCTTCCGTCGAAGGGGCGGGCCGCCGCGCCGCAGGACATCCTCATCCTTCTCCGCTCGCGCGGCGATCTGGTGCCCGAACTCGTTGCCGCCCTGCATGCGGAGGGGGTCCCGGTCGCGGGCGCCGACCGGCTGCGCCTGACCGCGCCGCTTGCCGTGCGCGACTGCCTCTCCCTGATCCGCTTCGCATTGCAGCCTGAGGACAATCTGTCGCTTGCGGAGATTCTCGTCTCGCCCTTCCTGGGCTGGTCGCAGAAGCAGCTCTACGATCTGGCTCATACGCGTGCAGGCCCCGCGACGCTATGGTTCGCGCTGCGGCAGGCACGCACCGCGCATGCTGAGGCCGCGCGCGCATGGCTGGGCGAGGTTCTCGGGATGGCCGATTTCCGGACGCCCTATGATTTCCTGGAGGCGATGTTGTCGGGTCCGCTGAAGGGGCGGGCAAAGCTGCTGCGCCGATTGGGGAGCGAGGCGCGCGATCCGCTGGATGAACTTCTCAGCCAGGCGCTTGCCTATGAGCGTGTGGCAGCCCCGTCCTTGCAGGGCTTTCTCGACTGGCTGGCCGTCGCCGACGATATCGAGGTCAAGCGCGATCCCGAGGCGCCGCAATCGGCCGTTCGCATCATGACGGTGCACGGCGCGAAGGGCCTGCAGGCACCCGTCGTTATCATGGCGGACGCGGCAAAGGCTTCCGGGCAAGCGAGCATTTCCCAGCTCCTTGCGGGCGAGCCGCCGCTGCCGATCTATGGATTTCGCAAGGGCGATCTGCCCGGAAATCTGGCGGCGCTTCATGCCGTGGCAGAGAGGAAGGAGGCGGAAGAAAGTCTTCGCCTTCTCTACGTCGCCATGACGCGCGCAGAGGATTATCTGTTCGCAGGCGGCATCGCCGGCCGGACTGGCGAAAGCTGGTGGGATGTGATGCATGCCGCCCTGCAGACGCTGGAAACCGAGGAAGAAAAGGCGGAGCGCTGGGGCGGTGTCGCCCTGCGCTACAAGGAGGGCGTGGCGGCGGCGTCGCAGGCAGAGGAAAAGGCGAGCGCGATCTTTCGTCCAGTTATTCCAAGCTGGGCGGCGGAGCCCGCCCCGCCGGAGGCTCGGCCGCCGCGACCATTGGCACCGTCCGCTGTCGAGGAGGAGGGCGGCCTGCCGCCGCCCGGCCCGGAACTGGAACGCGCGGCGCTGCGGGGCCGGCTTCTCCATGCCCTTTTCGAAAAATTGCCGGACCTGCCGCCCGAAGATTGGCGCGAGGCCGCGACGTCCTACATCTCTGCGCGCGGTCAGAACCTCGATGCGGGTTCGCTGGCGGACGAGGTGCTCGCGGTCATGACGGCCCCGGAGCATGCGGATCTTTTCCGCGCGGGCGCGCTGCGGGAGGCGCCCGTTTCCGCGATCGTCGGCACCGATGTCATCGCCGGCACGATCGACCTGTTGCTGGTCGGGCCGGACCGTGTCCGGCTGGTCGATTACAAGACCGACCGGAAGGTTCCGGCAAGCGCAGAGGAGGTTCGGCCCCGCCACCGCGCGCAAATGGCGGCATATCGGGCGGCGGTGGAAACGATCTTCCCCGACCGCCGGGTTGAGGCGGGCCTGCTTTATACGGCCGGCCCACGGCTGATCTGGCTTTAAGCGGCGCTATCGCATCCGACAGAAAGCCTTGGTTCGTCGCAGGCCCAGGACCCCTTGCCGTCGGCGTGGCCGCGCGCCATGTGTTGGAAAATCATTTGTTCGGAGACCAGATATGGCGACCACGGCGATCACCCCGGAAAATTTCGAAAGCGAAGTAAAGCAGGCGGGCAAGCCCGTCCTGATTGATTTCTGGGCGCCCTGGTGCGGCCCCTGCCGGCAGATCGCACCGGCGCTCGAGGAGCTTTCGGACGAGATGGACGGTGTCACCATCGCGAAGCTGAACACCGATGACCACCCGGACCTTGCCGCCGAATTCGGCATCAAGGGCATCCCCACCATGATCCTGTTCAAGGACGGCAAACCCGTTTCGACCAAGGTGGGAGCGCAGCCGAAGAGTTCGATCAAGGACTGGCTGGACAGCGAGACGGCCTGACCCGTTCGTTCCGCCGCCGCGGCGACCCTCAGGCTGCGGCGGTCAGCACCTGACCGGCGCGCGGGACGTGCACATGCACCTTTCCCGCGCGCTTGTCCTCTCTCGACACGGTGATCGTGCAATCGTCGAGGCCGATCAGTGTCCCCACAATGGCGGCCGAATCGGGACCCTCCGGCGATACCGACACGATGTCGCCGGCATGAAAGCCGCTGTTCGGCGCCACGGCAAAGTCGTGCAGCGGCTCTTCCGCCCGGGCATGTTCGATGGCCTGTGCGGCCGTCCAGTCTTCCCGTTGTCCGTGCCCGATGGCGCCAACGCGCCCGGCCCATTCGGCAATGACATCCCCGAATTCCTGGGGCCTCTGGCCGCGCAGAGACTGAAACCAGACCAGCATGTAAAGCGCGAGATCGGCATGGCCGGCCTGTTGTCCGCCGATGAATCGCCGGCCGTCGTCCAGCGCCTGCTCCAGCAGCGCGATGTTGGCCGCGAACTGCGCTTCAAAATGGGGCAGGGCGGGCAGGAACGCCTCTCTTGACAGTCCGAAGCGCCGGGCTCGATCATCCCAGAACGCCTGGGGGATTTGCTCATGAACCGCGCCGAGTGCGTGACCGACCGCAGGACGAAAGGCCGGTCCGCCCGCCCAAAGCGCGATCATTCGCCCGGCAAGGCCAAGCGGTTGGGGGTAAAGGCTTGGCTGCGGCACAGCGCGTTCCAGACGGTCGACGATGATGGCGGTGTCGCAATAGATGTCAGCGCCGATCTGCAACACAGGCGTCCTCTCATAGCCGCCGGTCAGTGCCGTCAGGTCCGGCTTCGGCGCGATGTTCGGAATTTCGACCGACTTCCACGATATGTCCTTCAGCCCCAGCGCTAGACGAATGACCTCAGAGAAGGGCGAGGTGGCGTAGTGGTGAAGAACGATGTCCGGCATATTCGCTCCCGAAGGTCTTGGAAATGAAGCCGTTAACCATAGAAACGCTTTTGCCAAGGCCAAAAGATACGTGCCCGTCACGAATAGATCGCCGAGGACCTGCGGGGGCGGGCGACGCTTAACCGTAGAAGATTTGCGCTGCGCGGTCCCACAGGGCCGGGGAGGACGCTGCGAGGAGGCCGGTGCGCCTGTCGCCGAGCCGGTAGGCGCTGCCGTCGGTACGGCGTACCCGTCCACCGGCCTCGTTCAGGAACAACGCGCCGGCGGCATGATCCCACGGCAATGTACGGCGGAAGACGGAAATGTCGTTCTCGCCCAGGGTCAGGCGCGGATATTGTTCGGCAGCGCAGCGCGGGATGGGCACGATGGTGAGGTGCCCCGACGCCTTTTGCGTCAGCGTCTCGCGTTCCTCCGCCGTCATGAACCCTGTCGCAAGCGCAGCGACGGGCTTTATGGCCCCGGTGGCGACGGCGCGCAGGGGTTGGTCGTTCAGGAACGCGCCCTCACCGACGCGCGCGTGGCACAATCGGCCGGTCAGCGGGTCGAGCATCCACCCGGCCAGCGCGTCGGCGCCGTCGGCGAGCGCGACCATGATCCCGAATGGCGGTCGGCCGGCTGCATAATTGCCGGTGCCGTCTATGGGATCGATGATCCACTGCAGGCCCTGGCCGACTGTGGACAGAAGCTGCGCGTCGGCGGCGCACGCCTCCTCGCCGATGACCTTCGCCGAGGGTTCCAGCGACGACAATCCAACCGTCAGGCGATCTTCGCTTTCCCGGTCCGCCGCCGTTACCAGTTCGCCCGGCTCCTTTTCCTCGATCTCGTGCGCGGCAAGAGCCTGGTATCGCGGCAGTACGATGTCCGCCGCCACATTTCGGAGCAGCGCCGACACTTCCGCATGCAGCCGGGCGGCGAGCGAAAGTCCGCTCAACTGCGGTAGTCCGCGTTGATGGAGATGTACCCGTGCGTCAGGTCGCACGTCCAGACGCGGGCGCGGCCCTCGCCAATGCCGATATCGACGCCGATGTCGATTTCTGCGCCTTTCAGATGGGCGCTGACGGGCGCCTCTTCATAGTCCGGGACGCGCGCGCCGGCTTCTGCGACGACGGTATTTCCGAAGCGGATGGACAGGCGATCGCGGTCGGCGGGCTCGCCGGCCTTTCCGACAGCCATGACGATGCGGCCCCAATTCGCGTCTTCACCCGCAATCGCAGTCTTCACGAGCGGCGAGTTGGCGATCGACAGGGCGATCCGGTGGGCACTCTCGGCAGAGGCGGCGCCGGTGACGTCGATAGTGATGAACTTCGAAGCGCCCTCGCCATCACGGACGATCTGCTTCGCCAGATCGGTGCATATGTCGGTGATCGCGGCCTGCAAGGCATCGGCGCCGGGGGAGTCCTGCGTTTCTATGCGCGGCGCATCGGCTGAGGCTGTGGCGAAGGCAAGCAGCGTGTCGCTGGTCGACGTGTCGCCGTCGACCGTGATGCATGAAAAGCTCAGACGGTTGGCGGCTGCCACCATCGCCTGAAGCGCCTTTGCCGAGACATTCGCGTCGGTGAAGACATAGGCGAGCATGGTCGCCATGTCGGGCGCGATCATGCCCGACCCCTTGGCAATCCCCACCAGCGTGACGGTTTCGCCGCCGACGATGGCGGTTGCGGAGGCGGTCTTCGTGAACGTGTCCGTCGTACCGATGGCGGCGGCGGCCGCAACCCAGTCCTTCGCTTCCCCCAGCCGTCCGGCCGCGCCGGCGATCGCGCGTTCGCCCTTTTCGGCCGGCAGCGGTTCTCCGATGACGCCGGTCGCCGACAGGTAGATGCCGGCTTCGGGCACGTTCAACGCATTCGCGGCGGATGCGGCGATGCGTTTCGCCGCGTCCGCGCCCGCACGTCCCGTAAAGGCGTTCGAATTGCCGGCGGAGACGATCAGCGCACGTGCCTCGCCGCCGGCCGCCAACCGCGTCCGGCACCATTCCACCTCCGGCGATGCGCACAGGGACCGGGTCGTAACGCCCGCGGCGACCGTGCCCGGAGCGAAGCGGCAGATCAGAAGGTCCGCACGTTCGCGATACTTGTAGCCCGCCTCCGCCGTTGCCAGTTCGACACCAGCGACCCGGGGCAGCGGTGCATCCTCTTTCTCTTCAGACCATTTCACTTTAGAATCGAGTTCCTGTTTGCGTATGCGTACCCTCGATCCGATAGTCGAAGCGAATGGTTCCCGCCACTCCATGTCGGGCGGAATCGCTGCGGATCCGTGTTCCGGACGAACGGTTTTGCGGAGACGTTCCTTGGTTGGTAACCCATCCGGTGCGAAAAAGGAGGCGGCGCTGCCCGCTGCAAGCGCAGAGGCGGAGGCGCTGAGGGCAAGCATCCGCCATCTGCAAGAGCGTCTGGCCGCGCTTCAAAGCGCCAAGGACCGTTTGGAGCTGGCGCTGGACAATACCGGCATCGGCGTCTGGGACTGGAATGTTTCCACTGGCGATTTCTGGATGTCCGACGCGGCGCTTGCGCTGCAGGGTTATGATACGTTGCCGCCCTTGTCCTTCGATACGGTGCATGAACATTATGTTTGGCCGCAGGAATGGCGGGAATGGCGGGCGAAGTTGCTGGGCTGCCTGAAGGGGCACACCGACTATGCCGAGCACGAACATCAGCTGCGCTGCCGCGACGGTGGATTCATCTGGGTGGTCGAGCGGGCCCGGGTGGTCGCCCGGACCGAGGCCGGTCGCGCGGTGCGCATAATCGGAACGCGCACCGACACGACGGTGAGGCGGGAGGAGGAAGAAAGGCTGCGCTGGCTGGCACAACACGACCCGCTGACGGGCCTGCCGAACCGCACCGTCTTCAATGAAATGCTGGAGGCGGCCCTGATGGACAGGGACGGCGATCCGGATGATGGGGGCAGCATGGTGGGCTTGATCTTCGTGGATCTCGATCACTTCAAGGGGGTGAACGACGCGGATGGTCACGAACGCGGCGACCAGGTGCTTTGCGCGGTCGCCGAGCGGCTACGCGAGCGCTTTTCCGCGCCGGCGACCGCTGCGCGGATTGGCGGCGACGAATTCGGCATCGTCCTGCCGCTGGTGGAGGACGCCGCGACGTTCGCCAAGGCCTGCCGGGAACTCGCCGAGATCAGGCAGCCCATAAGCGTCAGCGTCGGCGGCGCCATCTTTTCGCGAAGCGGCACGGATGCGGCCACGTTGAAGCGCGCCGCCGACGACGCTCTTTACCAGGCAAAACGCCAGGGACGAGCCCGGGCTGTCGTCGCGAAGACCGGGCGGATCGGGTAGGGCGGCGGCGTTTGCGGCCGGGGCGCTTTATTGACCTCTCTACGGCCCCTTCCTATGTCGCGCGCAGCCGTCGGGTCCGTTTGCGATCTGCCGGCGGACGGTGGAAGCGGTGTGCGCGGTATTGCCCTGTTCGGGGCCGCGATATGCGCCGACTGCCCATTCACGGGGACCCATCCAAAGGGTTCGTCATACGGCAAGGATGTTCAATGCTCGGTCTCGACGCGCTCGCGAAGCGCCTTTTTGGTTCTTCCAACGACAGATACGTCGCCAGTCTGAAGCCGACGATCCGCCGTATCGGCGAGTTGGAGCCGGAGTTCGAAGCGCTGAGCGATGACGAACTGACCGGCAAGACGGTCGAGTTCCGCAAGCGGCTCGCAGACGGCGAAAAGCTGGATGCACTGTTGCCGGAGGCGTTCGCGACCGTGCGGGAGGGCTCGAAACGCGTCCTCGGCATGCGCCACTTCGATGTGCAGCTTGTCGGCGGCATCGTTCTCCACCGCGGAGAGATTGCGGAAATGCGGACGGGTGAGGGCAAGACGCTCGTCGCCACCTGCGCCGTCTATCTGAACGCGCTGGAGGGCAAGGGCGTCCACGTGGTGACCGTGAACGACTATCTGGCCAGTCGCGACGCGGCGTGGATGGGCCGCCTCTACACCTTCTTGGGACTGTCCGTCGGCGTCATCATTCCCGATCTTCCGGAGGACGAGCGCCGGAACGCCTACGCCGCCGACATCACCTATGGCACGAACAACGAGTTCGGCTTCGACTATTTGCGCGATAACATGAAATATTCGCGCGCGAGCATGGTGCAGCGGCCGTTCAACTATGCCGTGGTCGACGAGGTCGATTCGGTCCTGATCGACGAGGCGCGTACGCCGCTGATCATCTCCGGTCCGACCGAGGACAAGTCGGAAATGTACGTCGCGGTCGACAAGATCGTGCGCCAGCTTGGCGAGGACGATTACGAGATCGACGAGAAGCAGAAATCGATACAGCTGACCGAGGACGGCACCGAACGTATCGAGCGTCTGCTGGAGGATGCCGGGCTTCTGGAAGGCTCGAACCTCTATGACATCGAGAATACACAGATCGTTCACCATACGAACCAGGCGCTGCGTGCCATCAAGATGTTCAAGCGCGACACCGACTATATCGTGAAGGATGGCAAGATCGTCATCATCGACGAATTCACGGGTCGCATGATGGACGGGCGCCGCTGGTCGGACGGGCTTCACCAAGCGGTGGAGGCGAAGGAAGACGTCGACATCAAGCCGGAGAACCAGACGCTGGCGACGATCACCTTCCAGAACTATTTCCGCATGTACCCGAAGCTGTCGGGCATGACCGGAACGGCGGCGACCGAGGCGCCGGAATTCTACGACATCTATAAGCTGAACGTGGTCGAGATCCCGACGAACCTGCCGGTTCAGCGAGAGGATTACGACGACCAGTTCTTCAAGAATGCGGAGGACAAGTACAAGGCGATCGTCGTCGCCATTCGGGAGGCGGCGGCCAAGGGTCAGCCGGTGCTCGTGGGCACGACCTCCATCGAGCGGTCCGAACTTCTCTCAGCCTTTCTGAAGAAGGAGGGTGTCGATCACAGCGTTCTCAATGCCCGCTTCCACGAACAGGAAGCGCATATCGTGGCCCAGGCCGGTCGCCTCGGTGCCGTCACGATCGCCACCAACATGGCGGGGCGCGGCACGGACATCCAGCTTGGCGGCAATGTCGATTTCCGTGTCGCCGATGAGCTGTCCGCGATGGAGGACGGGCCGGACAAGACCCGCGAGATCGAGCGCATCGAGCAAGAGATCAAGGCCGAGCGTGAGGCCGTGAAGCAGGCCGGCGGCCTCTTCGTCCTCGGCACTGAGCGGCACGAAAGCCGGCGCATCGACAATCAGCTGCGCGGCCGGTCGGGGCGTCAGGGCGACCCCGGGCTCAGCCGCTTCTTCCTGTCGCTGGAAGACGACCTCCTGCGGATCTTCGGTCAGCAGAATCTTCTCAACCGCATGATGAACAGCTCGCTGGAAGAAGGCGAGGCGATCGAGCATCCTTGGATCTCGAAGGCGATCGAGACCGCGCAGAAAAAGGTGGAGGCGCGCAACTACGACGTTCGCAAGCAGCTGCTGCAGTATGACGACGTCATGAACGACCAGCGCAAGGTGGTCTATCAGCAGCGCGAGGAAGTGATGGATTCCGAACGCGTCGATGACGTCGTCGAGGAGATGCGCGCAGAGACGATCGAGGAGATCATCACGCTGAACGCGCCCCCGGGGTCCTATCCCGAGCAGTGGAACGTCGAGGGGCTGAAGGAGGAGGTTTCCCGCGTCCTCGGCATGGAGCCCCCTATCGACGCCTGGATGCAGGAAGATGCGGTCGATCAGGAACTCTTTGTGGGGCGCCTGGAAGAAGCCGCGAAGTCGGATCTGGAGGAAAAGGTTGCGCGCTTGCCGGAGGGCCGCTGGCGCGAGATCGAGAAGAGCTTCCTGTTGCAGTCGATCGACTATCGCTGGAAGGAGCATCTGGCGACGCTCGACGCACTGCGCTCCTCCATCGGGCTGCGTGCCTATGCGCAAAAGCAGCCGATCAACGAGTATAAGAAGGAGGCCTTTGCACTTTTCGAGGCCATGCTGACCCACATTCGCGAGGATGTGACGCGCATGCTTCTGACCGCGCGCCTGCCGGAGCGCGCGCCGGAGCCGGAGATGCCGGCGCCGTCCGAGTTCGTGACGACGCACATTGATCCGCTCACGGGGCGCGACGACAGCGCGCCGCCCTCCCGCCCCGCCGGCCCTACCCAAACAGCGCAGCGGCCGATGCCGGACAATGCCGGACCGGTAAATCGAAACGCGCCGTGCCCCTGCGGATCGGGCCGCAAATACAAGCACTGCCACGGTGCGCTCTAACGTCTGAATTCAGGGACGGACCGGCCGACCGGCACGCTTGTCAGGTCGGCCGGTCCGTCCTATCGACCGGCGCGTGAACAGGATTCCTCTCTTCGCGGCACGCGCCGTCATGCTTGCTGCAACCCTCGTCGTCGCCCGGCCTGCCGCTGCGGAGACGCTCGTTGTTTCGGCTGCGCGCCTTCTGGATGTGCGGACGGGGCGCTATGTGGCCGACCCGCAACTGGTGATCACCGATGGCCGCGTCGTGTCTTGGGACGGCAGCGGCGCACCGCCGGACGCGGAGTTCGTGGACCTGCCGGGACTGACCCTCGTTCCGGGTCTGATCGACATGCATGTTCACCTGACCGGCGTTGCAGACATCGGCGGCTATCGCAGTCTTGGCTATACGGACGCCTTTTGGACCGTGATGGGGGTTCCCAATGCGGAGGCGACGGTCCGCGCAGGCTTTACCACTGTCCGCAATGTCGGCAGCGATGACTTCGCCGACGTTGCGCTGCGTCAGGCGATCGACGAAGGCCGCATTATCGGGCCGCGCATTGTCCCGGCGGGCTACGCCATCGGCGCAACCGGCGGGCACTGCGACAACAATTTCCTGCCGCCCAGTTATCAGGCGACCGCGCCCGGCGTTGCGAACGGGCCGGACGAGATGAAGGCGCGCGTCAAATGGATGCGCAAATATGGCGCGGAGGTCATCAAGCTGTGCGCGACGGGCGGTGTCTTTTCGAAAGGCACGACCGTCGGAGAACAACAGCTGAGCGAGGAGGAGATTCGCGCAGCGGTGGAGACGGCGCACATGCTGGGCCTGAAGGTGGCGGCCCATGCACACGGCAATGCCGGCATCCGCGCGGCGATCCTGGGCGGCGTCGATACGGTGGAACATGCCAGCTATCTTGACGAGGAGACGATCCGCCTCGCCAAGGAGCATGGCACGGCCCTGTCGATGGACATCTACAATACCGAATACACGCTGGCGGAGGGTGAGAAGAACGGTGTCCTGCCGGAATCGCTCGCGAAGGAACGTCAGGTCGGACAGGTGCAGCGGGACAGTTTCCGTAAGGCGGTCGAGGCCGGTGCGATGATGATCTTCGGCACCGACGCTGCCATCTACCCGCACGGCCTCAACGCCCGGCAGTTCCGCGTGATGACGGAATACGGCATGACGCCGCTGCAGGCCATCCGCGCCGCGACGCTTTCAGCGGCGCAGGCGCTTGGCCGGGAAGGGCAGGTCGGAACGCTCGATCCGGGTGCTTTCGGCGACTTCGTTGCGGTTTCCGGTGATCCCCTTGCGGACGTCACCCTGTTCGAGTCACCCGCGGCAGTGGTCAAAGGCGGCGCATGGGTGGTCAAGCCTGACTGAACCGCCTATGAGGCTGGGCATGGCGGGTCGATGTCTCATCGCGTCGCCAGTGGGGCTTGCCGGTCGAGAATCGGGGGCAGGCGCCCGATTCTGCGTGTTGACCCATGCTGCCGCCATCCCTATATGCGCCGCCTAATGCTCGCGGGCTGGTGGTAGGCGCTCGTCCTAGACGCTGCTCGAAGGCGAGGCGGCTCGGCTGACAAAAGTTCAGCGAGATCGCGAGGTTAACATAGCTAATCGGTTGGGTCCGGGCAGGGTCGTTAGGTTGCCTGTCGGAGCCGACTCTTTTCGTTCGCGCGGGGGCAGGGGCCTTCGGGCGATGTTCGTTCGCAGGTGGGATCGCGAATCCGGTGCGAGCGGGCGTTCAGGTTTGGAATTGAAGAAGGCGAACATAGACACATGCCGACGATCAACCAGCTGGTCAGGAAGGGCCGCGAGCCGCAGAAGGCGCGCAACAAGGTCCCCGCTCTCGAAGCGAACCCGCAGAAGCGCGGCGTCTGCACGCGCGTCTACACGACGACCCCGAAGAAGCCGAACTCGGCGCTTCGTAAGGTTGCCAAGATTCGCCTGACCAACGGTTTCGAGGTGATCGGCTACATCCCGGGTGAGGGGCACAACCTCCAGGAGCACTCCGTCGTGCTGATCCGCGGCGGCCGCGTGAAGGACCTTCCCGGCGTTCGTTACCACATCCTGCGCGGCGTGCTCGACACGCAGGGCGTCGGGGACCGCAAGAAAAGCCGTTCCAAGTACGGCACCAAGAAGCCGAAGTAAGAAGGTAGAAGAGCCATGGCCCGTCGTCGCCGCCCAGAAAAGCGCGAAATCCTGCCTGATCCCCGTTTCGGGGATACCGTCCTGACGAAGTTCATGAACCTCGTCATGTATCAGGGCAAGAAGTCCACCGCAGAGCGCATCGTCTACGGTGCCCTCGATACGATCGAGGGCCGGATGAAGAGCGACCCGCTGGGCGTCTTCCACGATGCGCTGAACAACGTGAAGCCGGCCGTCGAGGTTCGCAGCCGCCGCGTCGGCGGTGCGACCTATCAGGTGCCGGTCGAGGTTCGTCCGGACCGC
The DNA here is from genome assembly GCF_000342165.1 of Pacificimonas flava. Classification (GTDB taxonomy): domain Bacteria; phylum Pseudomonadota; class Alphaproteobacteria; order Sphingomonadales; family Sphingomonadaceae; genus Pacificimonas; species Pacificimonas flava. The sequence goes on along the minus strand of NZ_AMRV01000008.1, from coordinate 61,252 downwards.
GCCCAGGCTCTTGCCATTCGCTGGCTGATTTCCGCGGCGCGTGGCCGCCCGGAAAACACCATGGCGGCGCGTCTGTCGGGCGAGCTGATGGATGCCAGCCAGAACCGCGGCAATGCCGTGAAGAAGCGCGAAGACACGCACCGCATGGCGGAAGCGAACCGCGCCTTCTCGCACTACCGCTGGTAGTCAAACGAGATCCGGCGGCCGGGCGATGAGCGTCCGGCCGCCCCAAATTCGAATTATAGGATAGGCACACGCATGGCCCGCGAAAATCCGATCGAGATGTACCGCAACATCGGGATCATGGCGCATATCGACGCCGGCAAGACCACCACGACGGAGCGGATCCTCTACTACACCGGCAAGTCCTACAAGATCGGCGAAGTCCATGACGGCGCCGCCACCATGGACTGGATGGAGCAGGAGCAGGAGCGCGGCATCACGATCACGTCCGCCGCGACGACGACCTTCTGGAAGGATCACCGCGTCAACATCATCGACACGCCGGGCCACGTCGATTTCACCATCGAGGTGGAGCGTTCGCTGCGTGTCCTCGACGGCGCCATCGCCGTGTTCGACGGCGTTGCCGGTGTGGAGCCGCAGTCCGAGACCGTGTGGCGTCAGGCCGACAAGTACCGCGTTCCGCGCATGTGCTTCGTCAACAAGCTCGACCGCACCGGTGCGAACTTCGAGCGCTGCGTCGAGATGATCAAGGACCGCCTCGGTGCGCGTCCGCTGGTGCTGGCGCTGCCGGTCGGCCTGGAATCCGACCTGAAGGGCATTGTCGATCTGGTGCAGAACAAGGCCATCATCTGGAAGGATGAGAAGCTGGGCGCCGAGTTCGAGGTCGTCGATATCCCCGCCGACATGGCTGAAGCCGCCGAACTGGCGCGCGCGGAGATGATCGAGATCGCCGTCGAGCAGGACGACGACATCATGGAAGCGTATCTGGAGGGCAACGAGCCCGACATGGAGACGCTGAAGAAGCTGATCCGCAAGGGTACGCTCGGCCATGCGTTCGTTCCGGTTCTCTGCGGCAGCGCGTTCAAGAATAAGGGTGTGCAGCCGCTGCTGGACGCCGTCGTCGATTACATGCCGTCGCCGCTCGACGTTCCCGCCATCAAGGGCGTGAAGCCGAACACCGGCGACGAGGTCGTCGAGGACACGCGCCCGTCCAGCGACGATGCGCCGTTCTCCGCGCTCGCGTTCAAGATCATGTCCGACCCGTTCGTCGGCACGCTGACCTTTGCCCGCATCTATTCGGGCAAGCTCGAGGCGTCCTCGCAGGTCGTCAACTCGGTGAAGGACAAGAAGGAAAAGATCGGCCGCATGCTGCTGATGCATGCGAACGACCGTGAGGACATCAAGGAAGCCTATGCCGGCGATATCGTCGCTCTCGTGGGTCTGAAGGACGTCACCACCGGCGACACGCTGTGTGCGCCGTCGAAGCCGATCATCCTGGAGCGCATGGAGTTCCCGGATCCCGTGATCTCCGTTGCAGTCGAGCCGAAGACGAAGGCCGACCAGGAAAAGATGGGTATCGCGCTCAACCGCCTGGCGCAGGAGGATCCGTCCTTCCGCGTGCAGTCGGATGAGGAAAGCGGCCAGACCATCATCAAGGGCATGGGCGAGCTTCACCTCGACATTCTGGTCGACCGCATGAAGCGCGAGTTCAAGGTCGAGGCAAACGTCGGCGCGCCGCAGGTGGCGTACCGCGAGAGCCTGAAGCGCACTGTCGATATCGACTACACCCATAAGAAGCAGTCGGGTGGTTCGGGTCAGTTCGGCCGCGTGAAGATGACCGTTTCGCCCGGCGAGCGTGGAACGGGCGTGCAGTTCGTCGACTCCATCAAGGGCGGCAACATCCCGCGCGAATATATTCCCTCCGTCGAGAAGGGCATTCGCGAGGTCGCCGAGAGCGGCGCGCTGATCGGCTTCCCGATCATCGACTTCTCCGTCGAGCTGACGGACGGCGCCTATCACGACGTCGACTCGTCCGCGATGGCGTTCGAGATCACCGGCCGCGGCGCAATGCGCGAGGCGGCGACGAAGGCGGGCATCAAGCTCCTGGAGCCGATGATGGAAGTCGAGGTCGTGACCCCTGAGGAGTTCATGGGCGACGTGATCGGCGACCTCAACAGCCGCCGCGGTCAGATCCAGGGCACCGAGGTGCGCGGCGTCGCGCAGGTCGTGGAGGCCATGGTGCCGCTGGCGAACATGTTCGGGTATGTGAACCAGCTGCGTTCGATGACGCAGGGCCGTGCACAGTACACGATGCAGTTCAGCCACTATGAGGAAGTTCCGCAGAACGTGGCGGACGAAGTGAAGGCGAAACTGGCTTAACAGCGCCTCGAGTTGAAACAGTTGAACCTAGGAAAGACAGAGGGTTAGAGAATGGCGAAGGAAAAATTCGAGCGCAATAAGCCGCACCTTAACGTGGGCACCATCGGTCACGTCGACCACGGCAAGACCACGCTGACGGCTGCGATCACGAAGGTGCTGGCGGAGACCTATGGCGGCGCGGCCGTCGACTTCGCGAACATCGACAAGGCGCCGGAAGAGCGCGAGCGCGGCATCACCATCTCGACGGCGCACGTCGAGTATGAGACCGACCAGCGCCACTATGCGCACGTCGACTGCCCGGGCCACGCCGACTATGTGAAGAACATGATCACCGGCGCCGCGCAGATGGACGGCGCGATTCTGGTCGTGAACGCCGCCGACGGCCCCATGCCGCAGACGCGCGAGCACATCCTGCTGGCGAAGCAGGTCAACGTGCCGGCGATGGTCGTTTTCCTGAACAAGGTCGACCAGGTCGACGACGAGGAGCTGCTGGAGCTGGTCGAGCTGGAAGTTCGCGAGCTGCTGTCCTCGTACGACTTCCCGGGCGACGACATTCCGATCATCAAGGGTTCGGCGCTTGCCGCTCTTGAGGGTCGCGACGACAGTATCGGCAAGGAGAAGATCCTCGAGCTGATGAAGGCCGTCGACGATTCGATCCCGCAGCCGGAGCGTCCGCTGGACAAGCCGTTCATGATGCCGATCGAGGACGTGTTCTCGATCTCGGGTCGCGGTACGGTTGTCACGGGCCGCGTCGAGCAGGGCGTGATCACGGTCGGCGAGGAAGTCGAGATCGTCGGCATCAAGGACACGGTGAAGACGACCGTCACGGGCGTCGAAATGTTCCGCAAGCTGCTCGACCGCGGTGAGGCCGGCGACAATGTCGGTGCGCTGCTGCGTGGTACGAAGCGTGAGGACGTGGAGCGCGGTCAGGTTCTGGCGAAGCCGGGCTCGATCACGCCGCACACCGAGTTCTCTGCCGAGGTGTACGTGCTGTCGAAGGACGAGGGCGGCCGTCACACGCCGTTCTTCGCCAACTACCGTCCGCAGTTCTACTTCCGCACGACCGACGTGACGGGCGAAGTGGTCTTGCCAGAGGGCACGGAAATGGTTATGCCCGGCGACAACGTGAACCTTGGCGTGAAGCTGATCGCTCCCATCGCCATGGATTCGGGTCAGCGCTTCACGATCCGCGAGGGTGGCCGTACGGTCGGCGCGGGTGTTGTCGGTGACATCACGAAGTAACGATTGAATATCGGAAGCGGGCCGGTCCGGCGCCCTGGAGCGAACGGACCGGCCCGGTTCTTTTTGTTTGAAGGTTTGAGGCAGTAGGCATGGAAACGCAGAACATCCGCATTCGCCTGAAGGCGTTCGATCACCGTGTGCTGGATCAGGCCACCGGTGAGATCGCCGATACGGCGAAGCGCACCGGCGCGATGGTTCGCGGTCCGATCCCGATGCCGACGAAGATCGAGAAGTTCACGGTCAATCGCGGCCCGCACATCGACAAGAAGAGCCGCGAGCAGTTCGAGATGAGGACGCACAAGCGCCTTCTCGACATCGTCCAGCCGACGCCGCAGACGGTCGATGCGCTGATGAAGCTCGATCTGTCGGCGGGTGTCGATGTGGAGATCAAGCTCGGCGCCTAAGCTCCTGAGCGACAGGAATTCAGTCGGGGCGCCGGTCGGCGTCGCGGCGAAGACGGGGCCGGCGCCCTCGACAGCCGGAGCATTATGTTGGGCACGCCCCCGTCAGGATGAGCTTGGCGCCAGGGGCCTCTGTTAAGGAAGGAACGGATCATGCGTACCGGCGTGATCGCGAAAAAGATGGGCATGACCCGCTTGTTCCAGGACGATGGGCGGCATGTGCCGGTCACGGTTCTGGCGCTCGAGGGGTGTCAGGTCGTTTCGCACCGCACCGTCGACGTTGACGGTTATACCGCTGTCCAGTTGGGCGCGGGAACGGCCAAGGCCAAGAATGTGAATAAGCCGCAGCGCGGCCATTTCGGCAAGGCCGAGGTGGAGCCGAAGGCCCGTGTCGTTGAGTTCCGCGTGTCCGATGACGCGCTGGTCGACGTCGGCGCCGAACTGGGCGCGGATCACTTTCTGAAGGGTCAGAAGGTCGACATTTCGGGTCGCACGCAGGGCAAGGGCTTTGCCGGCGCCATGAAGCGCTGGGGCTTTGGCGGCATGCGCGCCAGCCATGGTGTCTCGATCTCTCACCGTGCGCATGGTTCCACCGGTCAGTGCCAGGACCCCGGCAAGGTGTTCAAGGGCAAGAAGATGGCCGGCCATATGGGTCACCGCAATCGCACGCAGCAGAACCTTGAAGTCGTCGAGATCGACGCGGATCGCGGGCTGATCTTCGTGAAGGGCTCCGTGCCCGGCGCGAAGGGCGGCTGGCTGACGGTCAAGGATGCCGTGAAGAAGAAGCACGCTGCCGACCTGCCGTTCCCGGCGGGTATCCGCGGCGCCAACACGAACGCTCCGGCTGCTGAAGCCGAGAGCGCGGAGGCCTAAACCATGAAGGTCAAGATGCAGAGCCTCGACGGCAAGGCGTCCGGCGACATCGAGCTTCCCGAGGAAATCTTCGGCCTCGAAGCGCGTCCGGACATCCTGCACCGCGTCGTTACGTGGCAGCTTGCGAACCGCCGCGGCATGGCCCGAGCGGCCCGCGAGCGCGGTGATGTTGCGCGTACGTCCAAGAAGTTTGGGCGGCAGAAGGGTGGCGGCGGTGCTCGTCACGGCAGCCGCAAGGCCCCGATCTTTGTCGGCGGTGGCAAGGCGCACGGTCCGAAGGCCCGTACGTTCGAGCAGAGCCTGAACAAGAAGGTGCGCGTGCTCGGCCTGAAGACGGCGCTGAGCGTAAAGGCCGCCGAGGGCAAGCTCGTTGTCCTGAAGGACCTCGACCTGAAGGATGCCAAGACCAAGGCCCTGAAGGAGTCGCTGGGCAAGCTCGGTTTCGAGCGCGCGCTCTTCATCGATGCCGAGACGAACGAGGGCTTCAAGAAAGCTGCCGCGAACCTGCCGCACATCGACGTGCTGCCGACCGCCGGTGCGAACGTCTACGACATCCTCAACCACGACACGCTGGTCCTGACCAAGGCCGCGGTCGAAAAGCTGGAGGCGCGCTTCAATGGCTGACACGAAAGCTGCACCGGCGCTGTCGCATTACGACGTGATCCGCGCTCCGATCATCACCGAAAAGTCGACCATGGTGTCCGAACATAACCAGGTTGCCTTCCAGGTCGCGAAGAACGCCACGAAGCCGCAGATCAAGGCGGCGGTCGAAGCGCTGTTCGACGTGAAGGTGACGGGCGTGAACACCCTGATTGCCAAGGGCAAGACGAAGCGCTGGAAGGGTCGCCCCTACACGCGCACGGACGTCAAGAAGGCGATCGTGACCCTGGCAGAGGGTGACATGATCGACGTGACGAGCGGAGTTAACTAATGGCACTGAAGCAATATCGCCCGTCGAGCCCGGCCCGTCGCGGTCTGGTGCTGGTCGATCGCTCGCACCTGCACAAGGGGCGTCCGGTCAAGGCGCTGACCGAGGGGCTGACGAAGTCCGGCGGTCGCAACAACACCGGCCGCGTGACATCGCGGGGCATCTCCGGCGGTCACAAGCGCAAGTACCGCGTGATCGACTTCAAGCGTCGCAAGTGGGACGTCGAGGGTACGGTGGAGCGTCTGGAATATGACCCCAACCGCACGGCCTTCATCGCGCTCGTCAGCTACGGCGACGGCGAGCAGGTATACGTCCTCGCGCCGCAGCGTCTGAACGTCGGTGACAAGATCGTCGCCGGCAAGAAGGTCGACGTGAAGCCGGGCAATGCGATGGAAACGGGCCAAATGCCCGTCGGTACGATCATCCACAATGTCGAGCTGAAGCCCGGCAAGGGCGGTCAGCTGGCGCGTTCGGCGGGAACCTACGCGCAGGTGGTCGGCAAGGATCGCGGCATGACGATCATCCGGCTCGGTTCGGGTGAGACGCGTTACGTTCGCGGCGACTGCATGGCGACGGTCGGTGCGGTGTCCAACCCGGACAATTCGAACCAGACGCTGGCCAAGGCGGGGCGCAATCGCTGGCGCGGCAAGAAGCCGCTGACGCGCGGTGTCGCCAAGAACCCGGTCGATCACCCCCATGGCGGCGGTGAAGGCCGTACGTCCGGCGGTCGTCATCCGGTGACCCCGTGGGGCAAGCCGACGAAGGGCGCCAAGACGCGGGATCCGAAGAAGGATTCCAACAAGATGATCATCCGCTCGCGTCACGCGCGCAAGAAGGGGCGGTAAGGACTAGCTATGGCACGTTCACTCAAAAAAGGTCCGTTCGTGGACCTGCACCTTTTGAAGAAGGCCGATGAGGCGCAGGAAGCGTCGAAGCGTACGCCGATCAAGACCTGGTCGCGCCGCTCCACGATCCTGCCGCAGTTCGTCGGTCTGACCTTCAACGTGTATAACGGGAAGAAATTCATTCCCGTGTCGGTCAACGAGGATATGGTCGGAATGAAGCTTGGCGAGTTTGCGCCGACGCGTACCTATTTCGGCCATGGCGCAGACAAGAAGGCGAAGCGCTAATGGGCAAGGCAGCAAATCCCCGCCGCGTCGGCGATCGCGAGGCGCTGGCTACCGGCACGACCGTACGCGGATCCGCCCAGAAGCTGAACCTTGTCGCGGGTCTGATCCGCGGGAAGAAGGCCGAAGACGCGTTGAACATCTTGAAGTTTTCCAACAAGGCGATGGCGGCTCCGGTCTCCAAGGTTCTGGCCTCGGCCATTGCGAACGCGGAAAACAATCACAATCTGGATGTCGACGCGCTGATCGTCAGCGAAGCCTCCGTGGGCAAGGCGTTGTCGATGAAGCGCTGGCATGCGCGTGCCCGTGGCCGCGCCAGCAAGATCGTGAAACCTTTCAGCCGCATCCGCATCGTGGTGCGTGAGACGGACGAGGACTAAGCATATGGGTCACAAAAGCTCCCCCGTCGGGCTGCGCCTGCAGATCAACCGCACCTGGGACAGCCGCTGGTTCGCGGATGGCGGCGCCTATTCGAAGCAGTTGGTCGAGGATCTGAAGATCCGCAACTTCATCATGAAGACGCTGCCGCAGGCGGCGATCTCGAAGGTTGTGATCGAGCGTCCGGCCAAGCTTTGCCGCGTCAGCGTCTATGCCGCACGCCCGGGCGTGATCATCGGCAAGAAGGGCGCCGATATCGATAAGCTGCGTAAGAAGATCGCGGCGATGACGACCAGCGACGTGTCGCTGAACATCGTCGAGATCCGCAAGCCGGAGGTCGACTCACGTCTTGTTGCGCAGTCCGTCGCCGATCAGCTGGAGCGCCGGATCGCGTTCCGCCGCGCCATGAAGCGCGCCGTGCAATCGGCGCTGCGTCTGGGCGCGGAAGGCATCCGTATCACTTGCGGCGGCCGTCTCGGCGGCGCGGAGATCGCGCGCGTCGAATGGTACCGTGAAGGCCGCGTGCCGCTGCACACGCTGCGCGCGAATATCGATTATGCAGAGGCCGAGGCGCACACCGCGTACGGCGTCTGCGGTGTGAAGGTCTGGATTTTCAAGGGCGAGATCCTCGAGCACGATCCGCTCGCCCAGGAAAAGGCCATGATGGACGCACAGACATCGGGGGTCCGGCCGGCGCGGTAAGTCCATACGGACCATACCGCGGCGTACGGCCTGATCGAGGACCTCTTTTCCTGTCAGAAGGCTAGTGAAATGCTGCAACCGAAACGCACCAAATACCGGAAGGCGCATAAGGGGCGCATCCATGGCAATGCCAAGGGTGGGACCGAACTGAACTTCGGCTCCATCGGGCTGAAGGCCATGGAACCCGAGCGCATCACCGCGCGCCAGATCGAGAGCGCGCGCCGCGCCATCACTCGTCACATCAAGCGCCAGGGGCGCTTGTGGATCCGTATCTTCCCGGATGTACCCGTCAGCTCGAAGCCCGCGGAAGTCCGCATGGGTAAGGGTAAGGGTTCGCCGGAATATTGGGCCGCGCGCGTGAAGCCGGGCCGTATTCTTTTCGAATTGGACGGCGTGCCGCCGGCGCTGGCCTCGGTCGCGTTCGAGCGCGCCGCTGCCAAGCTGCCGATCCGCACGAAGGTTGTGCGCCGCCTTGGCGAGATGGAGCAGTACTGATGGCCAAGATCGAGGATCTTAAGGGCAAGACCGACGATCAGCTCAACGAGGAGCTGACGCTGCTGAAGAAGGAGCAGTTCAACCTGCGCTTTCAGTCGGCAACCGGTCAGCTTGAAAAGCCGAGCCGGGTCCGCGAGGTGCGCCGCACCATCGCGCAGATCCGCACGTTGCAGACCGAGCGCAGCCGCGCTCAGGCGGAAGGGTAAGGGCATGCCGAAGCGCATCATGGCCGGACCGGTTGTGTCCGACAAAACCGACAAGACGGTGACCGTCCTCATCGAGCGCCGGGTGAAACACCCGCTCTATGGGAAGATCATCCGCCGCTCGAAGAAGTATCACGCGCATGATGAGAACAATGAGTTCTCCATCGGCGACGTGGTCCGGATCGAGGAGTGCGCGCCGATGTCGAAGACGAAGACCTGGCGGGTTATCGGCAAGGCCGGCAAGGACGCCGATGTTGCCGCGACGACCGGCGTAACCACGGAAGGGGCGAACTGACATGATCCAGATGCAGTCCAACCTGGAAGTGGCCGACAATAGCGGTGCGAAGCGTGTTCAGTGCATCAAGGTGCTGGGCGGCTCGAAGCGCCGCTTTGCCGGCGTCGGCGACACCATCGTCGTTTCCGTGAAGGAAGCGCAGCCGCGCGGCCGCGTGAAGAAGGGCGACGTGCACCGCGCCGTCGTCGTTCGCACGGCGAAGGACATCCGCCGTCCCGATGGCAGCGTCATCCGCTTCGACACGAATGCGGCCGTGCTGATCAACAACAATTCCGAGCCGGTCGGCACCCGTATCTTCGGGCCGGTCACTCGCGAGCTGCGTGCCAAGGGCCTGATGAAGATCATCAGCCTGGCGCCGGAGGTTTTGTAAAATGGCATCCGCGAAGATCAAGAAGGGCGACCGCGTCGTCGTTCTCAGCGGCAAGGACAAGGGCAAGCACGGCGACGTGACCCAGGTTCTGCCCAGGGACGGCAAGGTGGTCGTCAGCGGCATCAACGTCGCGACGCGTCACCGCAAGCCGACGCAGGCGAACCCGCAGGGCGGCCTGGACCGCTTCGAGGCCCCAATGGCGATCTCCAAGGTTGCCCTCGAGGATCCGAAGACCGGCAAGCCGACGCGCGTGGGCTTCGAAATCCGCGACGGCAAGAAGGTGCGCGTCGCCAAGAAGAGTGGCGAGGTCATCAATGGCTGAGAATTACAAACCGCGCCTGCAGACGGTCTATGAGGACACGGTCCGTAACGCTCTCAAGGAAGAGTTCGGTTACCGGAACGAGATGCAGACGCCGCGGATCGAAAAGATCGTGCTGAACATGGGCGTCGGCAAGGCGGTCGACGACAAGAAGCACCTGAACAACGCGGTGGCGGAAATGACCCGGATCGCCGGCCAGAAGCCGGTGGTCACCAAGGCGAAGAAGTCCATCGCGGGCTTCAAGCTGCGCGAAGGCAATCCGATCGGCGTCAAGGTGACGCTGCGTGGTCAGCGCATGTGGGAATTCCTGGACCGGCTGGTGAACATTGCCATGCCGCGTATCCGCGACTTTCGCGGCGTGAACCCGAAGAGCTTCGATGGCCGCGGCAATTATGCCATGGGCATCAAGGAGCAGATCGTGTTCCCGGAGATCAACTACGACCAGGTCGACGAAGTGCGCGGCATGGATGTGATCATCACGACGACCGCCAAGACGGACGATGAAGGCCGGGCGCTGCTGCGCCATCTGAACATGCCCTTCATCCGTGAAGACGGCGACGAGCAGAAGGCGGCCTGAGGGCGGTCCTGAAAGGAAAGAGAACTTAAGTCATGGCGAAACTGAGTTCGGTGAACAAGAACGAGAAGCGCAAGCGTCTCGTCAAGAAATATGCGGGGCAGTATGCCCGTCTGAAGGCTGTGGCCGAAGACACGTCGAAGGATGACGACGAGCGTCTGATGGCTCGCCTGAAAATGGCGGAAATTCCCCGGAATGCAAACCCGACGCGCGTTCGCAACCGCTGCGAGCTTACTGGCCGCAGCCGCGGCTATTATCGCCGCTTCGGTCTGTCGCGCATCATGCTTCGGGAACTGGCCAACAAGGGCCTGATCCCCGGCGTCACGAAGTCCAGCTGGTAAGGAAGGGACAGAGCATATGTCTATGACCGATCCGCTCGCGGACCTGCTTACCCGCATCCGCAACGGCCAGCAGGCCAAGAAGGATTCGATCGTCACTCCGACGTCGAAGCTTCGCAAGAACGTTCTCTCCGTGCTGGAGCGCGAAGGCTATATTCGCGGCTTTCGCGACGAGGATGTCGGCGACGCGAAGAAGGCCTTCACCCGTATCGAGCTGAAGTACTTCGAGGGCCAGCCGGCCATCCAGTATCTGCAGCGCGTTTCGAAGCCGGGTCTGCGCGTCTATTCCGGCGCTCAGGAACTGCCGAAGGTGCGCTCCGGCCTGGGTATCACCATCGTTTCGACGCCGAAGGGCGTTCTGTCGGACGCCGAGGCGCGCGAGCAGAATGTCGGCGGCGAAGTGCTCTGCCAGGTCTTCTAAGGGGATAGCGAAACATGTCACGCATTGGAAAAAGGCCGGTGGCGATGCCTGATGGCGTCACGGCGACCCTTAGCGGCGAGACGCTCTCCGTGAAGGGACCGAAGGGCGAGCTGTCCATGCCGGTTCGCGATGAGATCGAATACAAGATCGCGGACGGCGAGATTGCGGTGAACCCGCAGACGGCGAAGGCGCGTCCCTTCTGGGGCATGCAGCGCACGTTGGTGCAGAACCTGGTGACGGGTGTCAGCGAAGGCTTCACGAAGACGCTGGAGATTTCCGGTGTCGGTTATCGTGCGCAGTCGCAGGGCAAGACGCTGAAGCTGCAGCTCGGTTACTCGCACGATATCGATTTCGATATTCCCGAGGGGATCGAGATCAAGACGCCCGACAACACGACGGTCGAGGTTTCGGGCATCGATAAGCAGCAGGTCGGCCAGGTTGCCGCCGAGATCCGCCGCTGGCGCAAGCCGGAACCCTATAAGGGCAAGGGCATCAAGTATCGCGGCGAATATGTGTACCGCAAGGAAGGCAAGAAGAAGTAGCCATGAAAGAGAAGCTGACCCCATTCGCGCGGCGTCGCCGGCGCGTGCGCAGCGCCCTGAAGGCGAAATCGGGCGTACGTCCGCGGCTTTCCGTGCATCGCACTTCGAAGCATATCTATGCCCAGATCATCGACGATACGGCAGGTGGCACCGTCGCCTCCGCCTCGACGCTCGAGAAGGACGCCCGGAAGGACGGCGGCGCGACCGTCGCAGCAGCGACCGAAGTCGGCAAGCGTATTGCCGAGCGCGCCAAAGAAGCTGGTATCGAAAAGGTCGTGTTCGATCGCGGCGGATTCATCTTTCACGGCCGTGTGAAGGCGCTGGCGGATGCCGCGCGCGACGGCGGACTGGAGTTTTAAATGGCTGACGAACAGACCCCGGCACCCACGGCGAGCGAGCCGACGCCGAACGCTGCCCCGCCGGCAGCCGAACATCCGCAGGGCGGCCCGTCCGAGCATGACGGACGTCGCGGACCAGGCGGCGGTCGTGGCGGCCCCGGCGGCGGACGTGGGCGTGGTGGCCCCGGCGGCGGTCGTGGCGGCCGCGACAATCGCGGCGGTGGCCGTGGCCGCGGCCGCGACAATCGCGATGCGGAGACCGGTGAAGAGCTGATCGAGAAGCTGGTTCACATCAACCGCGTCTCCAAGACGGTAAAGGGCGGTAAGCGCTTCGGCTTCGCCGCGCTCGTCGTCGTCGGTGACGGCAAGGGCCGCGTCGGTTTCGGTCACGGCAAGGCGCGCGAAGTGCCGGAGGCGATCAACAAGGCGACGGCGGCGGCCAAGAAGGCCATGGTCCGCGTTCCGCTGCGCGATGGGCGCACGCTGCACCATGACGGCTATGGCCGCTTTGGCGCCGGCAAGGTGCACGTCCGCTCCGCCCCGCAGGGTACCGGCATCATTGCCGGCGGTCCGATGCGCGCCGTGTTCGAAAGCCTCGGCGTTGCCGACGTCGTCACGAAGTCGGTCGGAACGTCGAACCCGTACAACATGATCCGCGCAACCTTCGAGGCGCTGGGCGACCAGTACAGCCCGAAAACGGTGGCGCAGCGCCGTGGCAAGAAGATCGCTGATCTGGTTGCCCGCCGCGACGACATCCAGCCCGGCGCGGTGGAAGCCGAAGCCGAAGCGGTTACGGAGTAAGATCAGATGGCGAAGAAGCAGACGATCAGGGTCAGGCAGGTGGGCTCACCCATTCGCCGTCCGAAGGATCAGCGCAAGGTGCTGACGGGCCTCGGCCTCGGCAAGCTGCACCGTGAGGTCGAGCTCGAGGACACGCCTGCCGTTCGCGGCATGGTGGCCCGCGTGCCGCACCTGGCGCAGATCATCGAGGACTGATCCGGCCCGCGGACTGGCCGGGTTTTCCCGGTAGGATCGCAAATTGGACTTGGCTTTCGCCCGGCGAACGGACTATTCGCCGGGCGAAGCTTTATTCACGGGGGATTCGCCCCCATGCCTGCCATGACGAAAGTCCGGCCCCAGGGTCGGTTTGCCGGCGGGATCCTATCAGCGCGAACAAAAGCGAAAGCGAGTGCAAGACATGAAAATTTCCGATCTCAAGGACAATCCCGGTGCCCGTAAGTCCCGCATGCGTGTGGGCCGCGGCGAGGGCAGCGGCAAGGGCAAGACCGGCGGCCGCGGCCACAAGGGTCAGAAGGCCCGTTCCGGCGTTGCCATCAAGGGTTTCGAGGGCGGCCAGATGCCGCTTCACATGCGGATTCCGAAGCGCGGCTTCAACAATCCGTTCGGCCGCGACTATGCGGAACTGAACCTCGGCATGCTGCAAAAGGCGATCGACGCCGGCAAGCTGGAGGCGGGTGCGATCAGCGAAGACGATCTGCGCAAGGCGAACCTGGTGCGCGGCGGCAAGGACGGCGTCAGCCTGCTCGCCAAGGGCGAATTGAAGGCGAAGGTCGAACTGACCGTTGCCCGGGCCAGCAAGGGTGCGCTCGCGGCTGTAGAGGCCGCCGGCGGCAAGGTCACGCAGACCGTCGGTCCCAAGCAGCGCGAAGCGGCCGACGCGTAATCCTGCCGGGTACGGAGTGGCGGCCACCGTGCCGCCACCCTATGTTCCTCCGGGTGGATATGAGCGGGAAGCGTTAAACTTATGGCATCAGCAGCCAATCAGGTGGCGGCCGGTCTGAACTGGTCGTCCTTTTCCAAAGCCTCCGATCTAAAGAAGCGTCTGTGGTTCACCATCGGCGCGCTTATCGTTTACAGGCTCTGCACCTTCGTGCCCTTGCCGGGCATCGACCCGGTGCAGCTTGAGCTGCTGTTCAACCAGACGCGCGGCGGCGTCCTCGACTATATCAACATGTTTTCGGGCGGCGGTCTGGAGCGCATGTCGATCGTCGCGCTCAACATCATGCCGTATATCACCGCCTCCATCATCGTGCAGTTGATGACATCCCTTTCGCCGAGCCTCGCTCAGCTGAAGAAGGAGGGCGAGACCGGCCGCAAGAAGATCAATCAATATACCCGCATGGGCACGGTGGCGCTCACCCTGTTCCAGGGCTACGGTATCGCCGTCGGCCTGGAGGGCTGGGGCGGCACCTCGTCCGCCGTCATCGATCCGGGTTGGTTCTTCCGCATCACCACCATGATCACGCTCCTCGGCGGCACGATGTTCCTGATGTGGCTGGGCGAGCAGATCACCGCGCGTGGCGTCGGCAACGGCATCTCGCTGATCATCATGGCCGGCATCGTCGCCACGTTGCCAGGTGCGTTCGTCGGCATCTTCGAGCAGAACCGGACCGGCGCCATCGGCGATTTCACGGTGATCCTGATCGTCGTGGGCGCGCTCGCCACGATCGCGTTCATCTGCTTCATGGAGCGCGCCCAGCGGCGGGTCCTGATCCAGTACCCGAAGCGTCAGGTGGCACGGAATCGTCCGGCGCAGGGCGAAAGCTCGCACCTTCCGCTGAAGCTGAACACCGCCGGCGTCATACCGCCGATCTTCGCCTCATCGATCCTGCTGATGCCGCTGACCGTGGCGCAGTTCTCCGGGCAGGGCGCGGCGGCCGCGCCGGGGCAGCCCGTGACGAGCGGCGGTGGTGCGTTCAACGATTTCATGCTGGGTCTCACGGCGGCGCTGCAGCACGGAACGCCGCTTTACATGTTCCTCTACGGCGCGGGCATTGCGTTCTTCTGCTTCTTCTACACCGCGGTCGTCTTCAATCCGGACGACACCGCCGACAATCTGAAGCGGCAGGGCGGCTTTATCCCGGGCATTCGGCCGGGCCAGCGCACGTCGGAGTATCTCAGCTTCGTACTCGACCGGATCACCTTTGTAGGCGCCGCCTATCTGGTGCTGATCTGCCTTATCCCCGAAGCGGTCATGGGCAGCCTGGGCATTGCGCTGATGTTCGGCGGTACCAGCCTCCTCATTGTGGTAAATGTCACTATGGACACGGTTGCGCAGATTCAGTCGCACCTGCTAGCCCACCAGTATGAGGGCCTCATCAAGAAGGCGAAGCTAAGGGGTAAGCGCCGGTGAACATCATTCTGCTGGGCCCGCCGGGCGCAGGCAAGGGGACGCAGGCCGCGCTTCTCGAGCGGGATCGCGGCATGGTTCAGCTTTCCACCGGCGACATGCTACGCGCCGCAGTGAAGGCGGAAACGCCCGTCGGTTTGAAGGCGAAGGCCGTGATGGAGGCGGGCGAACTGGTGTCGGACCAGATCGTGGCCGACATCATCGCCGAACGTCTGGACGCCGACGACGCGCGCGGGGGCTTCATCCTCGATGGATTTCCGCGCACGCAGCGCCAGGCCGAGATGCTGGAGGAGATGCTTGCCGACAAGCGCATGCAGCTCGACCACGTCATCGAGCTGGAGATCGATGTCGAAGCTCTTGTCGACCGAGTAACCGGCCGCTTCACCTGCTCCAATTGCGGGGAGGGCTATCACGACCGGTACAAGCTGCCGAAGGTCCACGGCAAATGCGACGTGTGCGGCGCGGACGCGTTCAAGCGCCGTCCCGACGACAATGCCGAGACCGTGCGCACACGCCTGGATGAATATAATCAGAAGACGGCGCCGATCCTGCCCTTCTATGAGGCGCGGGGCATGGTCAGCCGCGTGGACGGCATGGCTGCGATGGAGGATGTCCATCAGGCGATTCTGCTCATTCTCGACGGAGCGAATTGATCCGGCACCCCTAGATCCAGGGAGAGGCCGCGGTCGCGCCGCTTCGTGTCGGTCCGCAGCCGGAGCTGGAAGGCGCGCTTCGTGGGGCGCCGGCCGGACCGGGTCTTTTCGCTGACGCTCTTTCCTGCTAGAATCAGGGCGTCGGATTGGTCATTGGGAACTATAATCCGATTTTGACGAGAATCGCCCGGCGGATCGCTTGACTTCGCTCCGTCCCGCCCCTATCTCGCCTGCTTCCGAGCAATCCGGAATCAAAACCAAATCATCGGCGCCGGCCGGGCCATCGCCCATGCCGGTGCAATGCTGTGAGATAGGCCGCGCGCCCACGCGGGCTGTGGAGCTGAGGAGATACACCAAGTGGCACGTATTGCGGGCGTCAACATCCCGACGAATAAGCGCGTCGAGATTGCCCTGACCTACATTCATGGTATCGGTCGCACCAGTGCGCTCGATATCGTCAAGAAGCTGGACATTTCGCGCGAGCGCCGCGTCCAGGACCTGACCGATCAGGAAGTCATCAAGATCCGCGAGATGATCGATACCGACTACATGGTTGAGGGTGACCTTCGCCGTGAGCGTTCGATCAATATCAAGCGTCTGATGGACCTTGCCTCCTATCGCGGTCTGCGCCACCGCCGCGGCCTTCCGGTTCGCGGTCAGCGCACGCACACCAACGCCCGTACCCGCAAGGGCAAGGCGAAGCCGATCGCCGGCAAGAAGAAGTAAGGGTCCAGCTTCATGGCAAGAGAACCGCAGCGTATTCGCCGCCGCGAACGCAAGAACATCACCTCTGGCGTCGCGCACGTGAACGCCAGCTTTAATAACACCATGGTGACCATCACCGACGCCCAGGGCAACGCGATCAGCTGGTCCTCCGCCGGGATGATGGGCTTCAAGGGTAGCCGCAAGTCGACGCCCTATGCCGCCCAGGTCGCCGCCGAAGATGCGGGTCGCAAGGCCCAGGAACACGGTGTCCGCACCCTCGAGGTCGAGGTGCGTGGTCCCGGTTCGGGCCGCGAATCGGCCCTGCGCGCCCTCAGTGCCGTCGGCTTCACGATCACCGCGATTCGCGACGTGACGCCGATCCCGCACAATGGCGTGCGTCCGCCGAAGCGCCGCCGCGTCTGATCCGCCGCCGGGCGGCAGGGACGCCTGCCGCGCGGTGCCCACCGGTCCGGGGCGGCTCTCCGCCCCGACCGGCATGAACATTTCTCCCGAAGGGAACAGGACTAAATGGCAGTCAACGCAAAGAACTGGCAGGAACTTACCAAGCCCACCGCCCTGGAGACCAAGTCGACCGACGGCCGCAAGAAGGCGACATTCGTCGCCGAACCGCTCGAGCGTGGTTTTGGCCTGACGCTCGGCAACGCGCTGCGCCGGGTCCTCCTCTCCTCGCTGCAGGGTGCGGCAATCACGTCCATCAAGCTCGATGGCGCCCTGCATGAGTTCTCGTCCCTGCCGGGTGTGCGCGAGGACGTCACGGACATCGTCCTCAACGTCAAGCAGATCGCCCTTCGCATGGAAGGCGAGGAGCAGAAGCGGCTTCAGCTTTCCGCAACGGGGCCGGGCGAAGTCACTGCCGGGCAGATCCGCGTCTCCGGCGACATGGAGATCATGAATCCGGAGCATGTGATCTGTCACCTCGACGACGGCGCCAGCCTGAATCTCGAGCTGACGGCGGATGCCGGAAAGGGCTACCGCGCTGCTGCGGGCAATCGCGCCGCCGATGCGCCCATCGGTCTTATTCCGGTCGACTCGCTCTACTCGCCGGTCCGCCAGGTGTCGTACAAGGTTGAACATGCCCGCGTCGGGCAGGAGCTCGACTATGATCGTCTGGTCCTGACGGTCGAGACGGACGGAACGGTGAAGCCGGACGACGCTGTCGCCTATGCGGCGCGCATCCTGCAGGATCAGCTTGCCCTCTTCATCAACTTCGAGGAGCCGAGCGCCATCCAGGCCGCGCCGTCGACCGCCGCCACGACCGGCGAGGAAGACGACGAGGCACAGATGAATCGTTACCTTCTGAAGAAGGTGGACGAACTGGAGCTGAGCGTCCGTTCGGCGAACTGCCTAAAGAACGACAACATCATCTACATCGGCGATCTGGTGCAGAAGTCGGAAGCCGAAATGCTTCGCACGCCGAACTTCGGCCGCAAGTCGCTGAACGAGATCAAGGAAGTCCTCTCCTCCATGGGTCTGCGTCTCGGCATGGATCTGCCGGGCTGGCCGCCGGAGAATATCGAGGAAATGGCGAAGAAGCTGGAGCAGGATCTGCTCGGCTAAAAGTCGCGGGTTCGGGTTTCGGGGCGGCCGCCCTCTATCGAAAGGCCGCCCGTCCGCAGGTACCTGGAACGGCCTGCGTACGAACAGGAGTGAAGTTTTATGCGTCATCGTTACGGACAGGCCAAGCTGCAGCGCACCAGCAGCCACCGCATTGCCATGCTGCGCAACATGGCCGCCGCGTTGATCAAGCACGAGCAGATCAAGACCACGCTCCCCAAGGCAAAGGCGCTGCGTCCTTATGTGGAGAAGCTGGTCACGCTGGCCAAGAAGGGCGGTTTGTCGAACCGGCGCCTCGCCATGAGCCGGCTGATGGACGACGCCCAACTCGTGAAGTTGTTCGACGTCCTTGCGGATCGCTACTCGGACCGCCCGGGCGGTTACACGCGGATCATCAAGGCGGGTATGCGCGCGTCCGACTCGGCGCCGATGGCGTTCATCGAGTTCGTCGACCGCGATGTAGAGGCCAAGGGTCAGGATTCCGGTCCGGTCGAAACCGACGAAGAGCTGGAAGACGCGGCGTAAGCTATAACAACCCGAGATAAAGGAGGGTCGGCGAGCGAGAGTTCGCCGGCCCTTTCTGTTTGCGGCGAAGAGGGCGCCGTGGTGATGCAGCCGTGACGACCGAGATGTCAAAATCGAAACTGCATTCAAGCATCGGATCGCTGAGGTCTTCGGCCGTCAGCCGTCATGGCGGAATGATGCCGCTGCGACCGACTTCAGAAACTTTAAATATCGGAGAAAGGCGACCCTAGCAGAGGCGCGCAACGACCACGCCGCAGGTCGCGCGGTCGAAGGGGCAGGCGACGCCGGCATAGATCAGCGCATCGCTTCCCTCACCACCGACGATGCGGGCCAGTCCCTCATCGTAGCTGACGCCGCAATAGCCGGCTTTCAGATGCCCATCGAACATGGAACGCTCGGTCACATGCACCCGGCATTCGCGCAGTTCCGTCGTCGCGAGCATCCGTCCGGTCAGGGTGAAGAGCGCTGCGTTGGCAAAGGCCGGATAGAAGCTGACGAACCTGCGGAGGCGGATGGCCGCGCTGGAGAGGTTCGGTTTGTATTCCGGTTCGGCCGCGGCCATGCGGAGCGGCATGTCGCGCGCCAGGGATTCGAAAACAGCGCGCGTCTGTTTGTCGATGTCCGCCTCGCCGGATCCCTGGAAATGATCGTGCAGCCGTTCTTCTACGGCTGCGCTGCTGTGCGTGGCGAGCAACATTGATGAACCCCCGAACCTCGTGGCCGGAGCGTCGCGACTCGCAGGCCGCGACTCGGCCGTTTGCGCTAACGACAATGGCATAACATGTCTTAACGTTTCGTTGTGGGGGTTTTATCGCCGGGAATCCTCGTCTCGCCGCAGACTTGCAAGGTTAACCGGCTTCGGACATTCCTGTCCCATGCAGACGGATTTCTCATTTCACTACGGACCGCGCGTTCGGTCCGGTCCGGGCAGCGCGACCGCTGCGATGGATTTGTTGCCGCAGGGGCCTGTCCTGTTCGTGACCGACAGCGGTCTTCGCAGCCTGGGGCTGACCGACCGCGCGCTTGCGGCGCTGGAGGAGTCCGGCCGCGCCGCGATCGTCTTCGACGCTGTCGAGGCCGATCCCAGTGCCGCTACGGTGGAGGTGGCCGTTGCCGCTGCGCGTTCCGCGAACGCGGCCAGCGTGGTTGGGTTCGGCGGGGGCAGTCCCATGGACGTCGCGAAGACCGCCGCCTACCTTCTCGGCAGCGGCGACGCGCTGGAGGATATTTACGGCGTCGATCGGGCCGAGGGCGAACGTCTCCCCCTGATTCTCGTGCCGACGACGGCCGGGACAGGGTCGGAAGCGACGCCGATCGCGATCCTGACCGTGGGCGGCGCGGAGAAGAAGGGGATCGTGTCCCCAGCGCTCTATGCCGATTGGGCGGTCCTCGATGCCGACCTGATCATCGGATTGCCGCGCGCCGTCACCGCGGCGACGGGGATCGATGCGATGGTGCACGCGATCGAGGCCTTCACCTCCAAACGCCTCAAGAACCCGCTGTCGGACGCTCTCGCCCGGGAAGCGCTGCGCATTCTGTCCCGCAACATTCGCCTGGCCTGCGATGAGCCTGAGAACCGGGAGGCGCGGGGCCAGATGCTGCTCGGGGCACATCTCGCGGGCGTCGCCTTTTCGAACGCACCGGTCGCCGGCGTGCATGCGCTCGCCTACCCGCTCGGCGGGCATTTTCACGTTCCGCACGGCTTGTCGAACGCGCTGATGCTGCCGCACGTCCTCGGCCACAATATGGGCGCGGCGATGGAGCTTTACGCCGATCTGGCGATAGAGGTGGATCCAGGGCTCGGCAGTCTCGGAACGCAGGGCCGGGCGCAGGGCTTCGTAGAGGCGCTGCGTCAGATCGCAGCCGACACCGGTCTCAGCCCGCGCCTGCGCGATGTGGGCGTGGACGCGTCTCACCTTGACCTCCTCGCCGCCGAGGCGATGAAGCAGGAACGGCTCCTCATCAACAATCCCTGCGAGATCACGCAGTCGGATGCCCGCCGACTGTATGAGGCCGCGCTTTGAGCCGCGCACCGCTGAGCCCGCGCGGCGCCTATCCCGTCTTCCGCCCGATCGTCACGCGCTGGTCCGACAATGACGTCTACGGCCATGTGAACAATGTCGTCTATTATTCCTGGTTCGACACGGCGGTGAACGCGCATCTGATCGAGGCCGGACTTCTCGACATAGAGACGGGCGAAACCATCGGTCTGGTGGTCGAGACGGGATGCCGCTACGCTGCCTCGCTCGCCTTTCCCCAGCGGATCGAGGCCGGTGTGGCCGTCAGCAGGATCGGCAATTCGAGCGTGCGTTATCAGGTCGGCATCTTCGCGGAACAGAGTGATGAGCCCGCGGCAGAGGGTTTCTTCGTCCATGTCTACGTCGACCGCGAAACACGCCGGCCGAGGCCCCTTGGCCCGGACTGGCGCGCCGCGTTGCAGGCGCTCCTCGTTCGGGACTGATCGTTCAGCACGAATTCAGGGGCGGAGGTCGAATTTGCGGCCAGCCGCAATTCCGCGCCGACCGAGATTCTGGGGGACGTACCGTGTCCGCTCTTCGCCTTCTGATCGTCCTGACGCTGATCGCCGCCGGCTTTGCCACCGCTGCGAGCGCCGGCCATCGCGATTACCGGCGTCACAGGGGCGGTGACGGTTTCGACGTCGGCGATGCGATCATCGGCGCTGCGGTCGTGGGCGGCATCATCGCCATCGCCAGTGCAGGCAAGAAGGACCGGGACGTTCGCCGCGCAGATCCGCCCGCGCCGCCCGCGCCCTATCCGGTGGCCGGTCCGGACGACGGGTATCCGGTCTATCCGCCGTTCCCCGACAGCACCGGTGTTGATGCGGATTGGCAGGACGAGGATGGCTGGGCCTATGCCGACGCGGATTATGCGCGGCGCTTCCCCTCGGAGCGCGCGGCGATCGACGCCTGCGCCAGGGAGGCCGAGGCACTCGGTAGCCGCTACGGTGCGGAGGCGCGGCTCTGGCGCATCGACGATGTCGACCGGGCAGATCGGGAGTACCGTGTCGCCGGCATCGTCGCCATCGACGATGCGCGGGCGGAACGCCGGGAGGATGCCCGCTTCGCGTGCCGTGCCGACGACGGTCTCGTCACGGATTTCCGGTTCGAGGAGCGTAGCGCCCTGCGCGATTGAACCGCATCGCAGGGAATCTCGTCCGCCCTCGCTAGACTCGGCGCGCGCGCCCGCGTATCCGCGCGGGCATGACCGTGACACCCGCAGAAACCATCCTGGTCGTCGATTTCGGCAGCCAGGTCACCCAGCTTATCGCCCGCCGCGTTCGCGAGGCCGGCGTTTATTCCGAAATCGCGCCCTTCACGCAGGCCGAGGAGGCCTTCGAGCGCCTGAAGCCGAAGGGCATCATCCTTTCGGGCGGGCCGGAGAGCGTCACCGTCGAGGGCGCGCCGTCCGTGCCGCAATATCTGCTGGAGGCGGGCATCCCCATCTTCGGCATCTGTTACGGCCAGCAGGTCATGGCGAACCAGCTCGGCGGCAGCGTGGAGGCTGGCGACAGCGGCGAGTTCGGACGGGCCTTTCTTGAGGTCGTCGGCGAATGCACCCTGTTCGACGGGCTCTGGAAGCCGGGCGAAACGCATCAGGTGTGGATGAGCCACGGCGACAAGGTGCGTGCGCTGCCGGAGGGGTTCGAGGTCGTGGCGAAATCGCCGGGCGCACCCTTCGCTCTCGTCGCGGACGAGGGCCGCAAGTTCTACGGCATGCAATTCCATCCGGAGGTCGTGCACACGCCGGACGGCGGCAAGCTGATCGCCAATTTCGCGCGCCATGTCTGCGGCATCGCCGAAGACTGGTCGATGGCCGAATTTCGCGAGCAGAAGATCGCAGAGATCCGTGAGCAGGTGGGTGACGGAAAGGTCATATGCGGCTTGTCCGGCGGCGTCGATTCGGCCGTGGCCGCCGTCCTTATCCACGAAGCGATCGGCGACCAGCTGACCTGCGTCTTCGTCGATCACGGCCTTCTGCGCGCGGAGGAGGCGAGCCAGGTGGTCGGCCTGTTCCGCGGCCATTACAACATCCCGCTCGTCCATGTGGACGCGGAGGACATGTTCCTGGCAGGCCTTGCCGGCGTGACGGATCCGGAGGCGAAGCGGAAGTTCATCGGCAAGACCTTCATCGATGTGTTCGAGGCCGAGGCGAAGACGATCGGCGGCGCCGACTTCCTGGCGCAGGGCACGCTCTATCCGGACGTGATCGAAAGCGTCAGCTTCACCGGCGGGCCGTCGGTGACCATCAAGAGCCATCACAATGTCGGCGGTCTGCCGGAACGCATGAACATGAAGCTGGTGGAGCCGCTGCGCGAGCTGTTCAAGGACGAGGTGCGCGAGCTGGGCCGCGAACTCGGCCTGCCGGACGCCTTTGTCGGCCGCCATCCGTTTCCCGGACCCGGTCTTGCCATCCGCATCCCGGGCGAGGTGACGAAGGAGGCCTGCGACATCCTCAGAAAGGCCGACCGCATCTATCTGGAGGAGATCCGCAAGGCTGGCCTGTACGACGCGATCTGGCAGGCCTTTGCCGTGCTGCTGCCGGTGCGGACGGTCGGCGTCATGGGCGATTACCGCACCTATGACCGCGTCTGCGGCCTGCGCGCCGTGACCTCGACCGACGGCATGACGGCGGACGTCTACCCCTTCGATGGCAGCTTTCTCTCCAGCGTCGCCACCCGCATTGTGAACGAGGTGAAGGGCATCAACCGCGTCGTCTACGACTACACCTCGAAACCCCCCGGCACGATTGAGTGGGAATAAGCGGCTCACAGGGGGGCACCGGTGCGTTTGCCGTCGCCTCACACCGCCTGGAGGTAGGCGCCCGCGTTTTGCAGGCGTTCGATGTCCTGTTGCGGCGGGGCGCCGAACAGACGGCGATATTCGCGGCTGAACTGCGACGGGCTGTCATAGCCGACGGAGAATCCGGCCGAGCCTGCGCTGACACCCTCTGCCAGCATCAATTGACGCGCCTCCTGCAAACGCAACTGCTTCTGATATTCCAGCGGCGTCATCCGCGTAATCGTTTTGAAATGCGCGTGCAGGGATGAGGGGCTCATCCCCGCCGCCTCCGCGACATCTTTGATACGCAGACGCTCCCGAAAGCCGCCGCGAATGGCGGCGATTGCCCGCGTGATCTGGTTCAAATGGCTGCCCGTCGACGCGATGTGGCGCAGCATGACCCCGTGCGGACCGGTCAGCAGGCGATAAAGAATCTCTTGTTCGATCAGGGGAGCAAGCGTCGCGATATTGGCCGGCGTCTCCAGCAGGGCAACAAGCCGCGACGCCGCGTCGGTCAGATCGGCATCGCCGGAATACACGGCGAGCGCCGGCAGGTCGCTCTTCTCGGTCCGTCCTTCGCTGACCAGCAGGTCGGCAAGCATCGTCATGTCGAGGTCGATCTTGCAGCGCAGATAGGGCGTCTCCGCGCTCGCCTCCAGAATATGCCCGATGAGCGGCAGGTCCACGGACACTAGAAGATAGCGGGAGGCATCATAGACGACGCTACGGTCGGCTATGGAAACGCGCTTCGACCCCTGGGCGATCAGGCAAAGCGATGCCTCGTACACGGCTGGAACCGGCACGGTGGGCCTGTCGGACCGGATCAGCGACAAGCCCGGCACGGCCGTCGCCGCCATCCCTTCTTGCGGCGCGTGACGCGCGATCAGGGCGGCAAGATCGGTAATTCTTCGCATATTGGATCGATCCTTCATTTGGAGGGTAAAGGCAATTGGCTCGTCCAGATTTCGGAGGATCGTGCAAATCCTTCGGGCGATCCGTCTAACGGTGCGGGGCGCAGGGTGTCAGGTTCTCAAGGATCAACCCGAAGCCGAAAGGAACCCGAAATGACGAAACTGAACGACAAGATCATCCTGATCACCGGCGCATCGAGCGGGATCGGAGAGGCAACCGTCCGCGAACTGGCGGCGGCGGGCGCGAAGCTGTTCATTGGTGCGCGCCGCAGCGAGCGTCTGCAGGCGCTGGCGAACGAGCTTGGCGATCAGGTCGGCTGGCGCCGGCTGGATGTAACGGACGATTCCGATTTCGCTGCGTTTGCGGACGCCGCCGAAGCGCGGTTCGGTCGGATCGACGTGCTCGTGAACAATGCGGGCATCATGCCGCTGTCGCCGCTCGCCGCGTTGAAGCGGGACGAGTGGACCCGCATGATCGATGTGAACATTCACGGCGTCCTCAACGGCATCGCCGCCGTGCTGCCGCGCTTTATGGCCCGCGGGGCGGGGCACATCGTCAACGTCGCCTCCGTCGGCGCGCATATCGTCGTGCCGACCGGCGCGGTCTACTGCGCGACCAAATATGCCGTCTGGGCCATTACGGAGGGGCTGCGGCAGGAACAGGACGATATTCGCGCAACGATCGTCTCCCCCGGCGTAACCGACACCGAACTCGGCAGCGACATCACCGATCCGGAAGTTGCCGGCGCGCTGGAGGAGTGGCGCAAGAAGTCGCTGACGCCGGACGCCATTGCGCGCGCCATTCGCTACGCACTGGAACAGCCGGCGGGTGTCGACGTGAACGAGATCGTCGTTCGCCCGACTGCCGCCGACATGTAGCGCCGCCGGGGCCGCGCGCTGCTAGCCTCGTAAGGCGGTTTTAGACGGCGCGCGGCCGCTGGGTCCACCACAGGCCGAACATGGCGAGGGCGTAGAGGAAGCGGCCATGATCGCGCCGGCCGCTGCGATGTTCGGCGAACAGCGTGTCCACGGCACGGGGGTTGAGGAAGCCGGACTGCGCGATGCCGCTTTCCCGCCAGATTTCCTCGACCTGAGCGCCGAAATCGCCGCCGAACCAGCGCGCCATGGGGATCTGGAAGCCTTGCTTGCGCCGGTCCAGAATGCCGGGCGGCAGCCAGGGTTCGACGGCCCTGCGGACCGGATATTTTCCCGTCCGCCCGCGCAGCTTCACGTCCGCCGGCATGGCGAGGGCGAGATCGACGATATCCTCGCCCAGCATCGGCACGCGCACCTCCAGCGAATGCGCCATGCTGGCGCGGTCGACCTTCGTTAGCATGTCGCCGGGCAGGTTCAGGGCGAGGTCGCACATGGCGAACTGCTCCAGCGTGTCGTCCGATATGGCCGCCATGTCGGGATAATATTCCGCCGCCAGCGCCTCGATCGCGCCCTCCTCGTCCCAGCCTTCAAGCTGCGTTCCCGCGAAGAGGCGCCGGCGCAGCGCGGGCGGCGTGATCTGGGTCTTGGCGAAGAAGCGTGCGCCGCCATCGGGCAGGCCCGCGCTGCGGGCGGTCTTCTGCCAGCGCTGCAGGACCGCGTTGCCGGCCTTCATCGGCAGCGGCGGCAGGGCGGCGAAAGCCCGCGCGGCGCGGCGCAGCGGCGCGGGCAGGCGGCCGACATGCCGCTCCGTCATGTGCCGTTTATAGCCGAAGAACAGTTCGTCGCCGCCATCGCCCGACAGCGCCACCTTCACCTCTCCCGCCGCTATTCGGCTGAGATACCATGTCGGAATGGCGGACGAATCGGCGAAGGGCTCGTCATAGGCGGACTGGAGTTTCGGCAGCACGGTCGCCGCGTCCTCCGCCTCCAGAATATGCGTGGTGTGATCGCAGCCGAGGTGCCGTGCGATCGCCTCCGCATAGGGCGCCTCGTTATAGCGCTCCTCGCGAAAGCCGATGGTGAAGGTCTTGATGGAACGATCCGACTGCCGCGCCATGGCCGCGACGACGGCGGAGGAATCGACGCCGCCGGAGAGGAAGGCACCGACATCGACATCGGCGGCGAGCATCTGGTCGCGGACCGTCCGCAGCCAGGTTTCGCGAAAGGCCTCCACCCATTCGTCCGCGCTTCGTCCCTCCCGCCTCTGGTAGCGCGGGGTCCAATAGGCACCCGTTTCGGCCGGGCCCTCTGCGCCGATCTCCAGCCAATGGCCGGGCGGCAGGGTGCGGACCTCCGCATAGATGGAGCGCGGTGTGCGGGCGTGGCCGAAGCTGAAATAATCGTGCACGCCCCGGGGATCCACGGTGAAATCGAGGCCGGGGAGCGCCGTCAGCGTCTTCAGTTCCGACCCGAAGGCAAGGCCGCCCTGCTGCTCGCTGATATAGAGAGGCTTGATGCCCGTGCGGTCGCGCGCGAGCGCGAGTGTGCGAGTTTTTCGGTCCCAGATCGCGGCGGCGAACATGCCGTCCAGCCGCTGCCAGACGCCGCGTCCCCATTCGCGCCAGCCGGCGAGGATGGTTTCGGTGTCCCCCTCCGTATGGAACCGGTGTCCCCGCTCCGAAAGCTCGGCCCTCAGCGCGCGGTAATTGTAAATCTCGCCGTTGAAGACGATCACGTGGCGTTCGTCCTCGCTGAAGATCGGCTGATTGCTGCCGCCAAGGTCGATGATGCTGAGGCGGCGCATGCCGAAGCCGAAATCGCCGTCGGTGAAGATGCCCTGATCGTCGGGGCCGCGGTGCACGATGGTCCCGCACTGCGCGGCGATGGTTGCGGCCGCGACGGGCGTGCCCCCGCGCGGATAGAAGCCGGCAATTCCGCAGATGGTTCGTCTCCGATGCTTGGGCGGGTCCCCCGCGCGCTCGCGGGCAGGGGCGGGGCGTACATAGCGCTGCCCGTCCGGCGTGTCATGATCCGGCGTGTCATGATCCGGCGTGGGCTTGTTCGTCGCGGGCGTTGCCAGTACGGCCCCCGAACCGTGTTTCGTTTCCTCACCTCCCTGTTCCAGCGATCGGCCAGCGGCGTGCGCTCCGCGGCCCGGAATCTTGGCTGGATGCTTGCCAGCCGCGGCGTTCTGGCGGTGCTGTCGCTTATCTATCTCGGAATCGCCACGCGCGCGCTCGGCATAAAGGATTTTGGCCGGTTCGCGCTCATCACCGGTGCGGCGCAGGCCATCGCGATCTTCGCCGCCTTTCAGACCTGGCAGATCGTCGTGCGCTACGGCGTCGATCATCTGGAGAACCGGGACGAGGGCGCGCTCGGCCGGCTGTTCCGCCTGTCGGCCCTCGTCGATCTCGGCAGCGCCGTCGTCGGCATCGGCATGGCGGCGGCGATCCTTTCCATATGGGGGGAAAGTTTCAGCATCGGGCCGGATCTGATGCGCGACACGATGATCTTCGCGGCCGCGCAGCTGATTTCCATACGTTCGACGCCCATCGGCATTCTGCGCCTGCGCGATCAGTTCGCGAAGGCGGCTGCGGCAGACAGCATCACGCCGGCCGTGCGGTTCATCGGCGCCGTCGTCGCGGCGTTCTTCCTGCCGACCGTTGAGGGGTTTCTTTGGGGGTGGGCGGCGGCAGAGGTCTGTACGGCCGCAGCCTATTGGTGGTTCCTGCACCGCAGCGGCGACCTGCGGCGAATCTTCGATGCGCGCGTCAACTGGGCGGAGGCGCGGCGTGAAAATCCCAACATCGTCCGCTTCTCGCTCAGCGCCAATGCCAATGCGACGCTCGGCATGTCGACGAAGCAGATCCCGATCCTGTTTGTCGGCGGTTTTGTCGGAACGACGGCGGCCGGCGCCTTTCGCCTTGCGCTGCAACTGGCGCAGGCGTTGGCGAAGTTGTCGCAGCTTATCGCCCGCGCTGCATTCCCTGAGGTGGTGAAGGCCGTTCGTACGGCGCCCCCCAAAAGACTGTCGCGTCTCCTGTCCCGCGTTTTCGCTGCCACCAGTGCCGGCGCCCTCGTCATTCTGGCCCTAATCGCGCTCGTCGGAAAGCCGCTCCTCGTCGGCGTCGGAGGTGACGAAGCGTTCGTCCGCGCCTACCCGCTTCTCCTGTGGCTGGCGGCCGCAGGCTCGATCGACCTGGCGGTCGTCGCATTCGAGCCCGTGCTTCTGGCGGGCAACCGTGCGGTGACGGCGCTCGTCGCGCGTGTCATCGCCGTTTCGGTTCAGATCGGCGTCATGATCGCGCTGCTGCCGGTGCTCGGTGCGGCTGGCGCCAGCATGGGCGTCTTTGCCGGTTCGCTGGTCGGCGCCGTTCTGCTGGGCGCCGCCGTCATCCACCTCGCGCGCCGATCAGGCGCCTGAGGCGTCTTCCCCGAGGTCTCGTACGAAGTCGAGGTCGGCCGGCTTGTCCACGTCGACGGCGGCAAGGCCGTCCGGACATTCGACGACCGCCGCTTCGACGCCGACGATCTCGCCAAGACGCGCCACGGCCTCCGCCAGTGTCAGCGTCCCGCGCAGATAGCGGAACAGCGGCCGTATCCCCAACAGTCTGACGATTCGCCAGGGGCGCTTGCGGTCGCGCTCGATACGCTGCCAAAGCGCGATGACGCAGCTCGCACGTGGATGCGCGAGATAGAAGAGGTTGCACCCTGACCAGTCGCCGTCCGCAAAGCGCAGATAGGTGCGCTTCGATCCCGGCGCAGCAGCCTCCACCGATTCCCGCCGCGCCAGCAGCACGGCGACATCGGCGGTTGCCGGAACGCGCGCGATAAAATCCGAAACCCACTCCGGGCGCAGCAGCGCGTGGTCGGCTGTCGTGACGAGGAGCGGCGCACCAAGCGCCTCGAAGCCCGCCGCCGTGCTGGCACTCGGGCCCGGCCCCGGTGCGATCAGTTGCGTTCCCAGACGGCGTACTTCGTCTGCCACGTCCGCCGCACCAGCGGACACGGCGATCCGGTCGAAGCCGGCAAGCCGCAACACCTGCGTGACATGCGCCAGCATGGTACGGCCGGCGATGCGGACCAGCGCCTTCTGGGGCACGCCCGCATAATCCGCGACCGGATCGCGCGGCCCGCGTGAGCCTGCGAGAACAAGCGCGCTTCTGATCATGCCGGCCTCAGGCACCGCGCCGTGCGCGCCAAACGCGAAACAGCACCGAGGGCGCGGCCAGAATGGGGTGCCGCTCCCGCCATGGGGTCAAGGGAACCTTCACACCGGTATGTCTCTCGACCTTCCACAGGCCGTATCGGGCCGCGCCGTCGAATGTGCCGGCCGCCTTTACCAGCCGCGCCAAATTCAGCGGCTTGCCCAGCCGCCTTCTGCGCGTCCAGGCATGCGCCAAACGGCGGCGTTCGTCCGCGCGCAGGTCCGGCGTCAGAACATCTCCGTCGGCCCTGAAGCCGAGACCGTTCGATGCCCAGGCGAGGGGGAGCAGGTGCCGATACCGCTCGCGGGCATGGGCGAGGATCTGATCCTCTCGTCCCGGTCGTTCGACGCGGAATTCCGTGGCATAGGTCGCCCGGAACAGCGCGCGCCAATAGGCATCCGCCTGTCCGGATCGGGGGCCGTGCAGCGCGGCGAACGCGGCTGCGGTTTCCGCCGCTGCGGCCACGGCCGCCACGACACGCGCGGCGACGGTCTCGCTGCGGGCCCAGATCAGGGCGCTCGGCTGCACGAAGCGCGCCCATATGGTGGTGTCGACGGTCTGCCCCGCCGCTGCCCGTTCGAAGGTGTCGAGCGGCATCGCTGCAACCTTCGCGCGCAGCGTTCGGCCCCCGATATCCCGTTCATGATAGCTGACGTCCGGCCACAGATGACGGCCCACGAACCCGCTTTTCGCTTCGGTTCCGAGGACATAGAAATCAAGAACGCCGCTCAGGTCGCCCGTGCGCAGGATGGAGCCGTAAAACAGCACCGCCTCACCGCCCAGACGGTCGGCAAGCTGGCGCGCGGCCGCGGCGATGTCGGCATCCACCGGCTGCGCAAGTTCCGCCGCGATGAACCGCTGCAGCGCGCTCACGGAACGGCGAAGTGGACCGGGTCGCCTGCTTTCAGGGTCAGCGCACCGGCCGGATAGGCTTCTCCGTCGAGGATGAATCCTCCCTCGGTCTCTATCTCGTAGGCATCGGAATCGTGATGATGGCGATAACCCGCGCGGGCCAGCCAGCCGCCTTCCTTGCCCATCAGGACGGCGGGCGTCGTCACCGGCAGCCATTTTGGTGGCGCGTCCGTTTCGAGAAGGCTCAGCGTCCCGCGGCTGCGGCCGAAGGGCTTCAGCCCCAGCGGCAGCGACGACAGGGTCGATGCCAGCACCAGATAGAAGTTCCGGTCCATGGTTTCGCCGCTTTCCGCCTTGGCGATCGTCATGTGCTCGCCCACGCGCCACGGATTGTCGCGGCGTCCGAAGAATGTCTGGCCGATCGCCCAGACCAGCGACATGCCGACGGCAAGGCCGTTGAAGGCGCCGATCCGGTGGGTGCGCTGCGCCAGGGCCGTGGCCCGCACGAACGCACCGGCGCCGAACAGGAAACCCCGCAGCGGCTTCGCGCCACGCTCATGCCGGTGAATTTCCAGCGGAGCCCGGCCGCGCGTGCGCCCCGCCCGAACCGACTTCACCGCATCGGCGACCGTCCAGTCGAGCGGAATGCCCAGATCGATGGCGAAGGCGTTCGTCTTGCCCGACGGCAGGATCGCCATGGCGGGCAGCACGCCGCCAAAGGCGGGCAGCGCGGCCGTCATCACGTCGCGTAGCGTGCCGTCCCCGCCATCGACGATCAGCAGATCGACGCCGTGGCGCGCGAAATGCAACATGGCCTCGGCCAGGGCCTCACGCGTGGCGGGCGTCGCAAGCAGCGCGCCGCGTTCGATCTCCAGCTTTGGGCGCGCCCCGGACTTGTTGCGGTGACTGCGCGGATTGCTGATGATGCCGACGCGCGGCGCCGTGCGTGCTTGGCCGGAAGCCGCCGCTTTACGGGCATGGTCGTCGGCCTCGCGCAGGCTCTTGTCCAGCGCCGCCTCTGCCGCACGCCGTTCGGAGACGGCGCCGTCGGCACCGCCCGGAACGGCCGGTCCGAACCGGCCCATCGCAGGGCTATCAGACGTCGAAATGAAACAAACCTCGCTTATGCTGTCGCAGCGGGAGACAATATTCGGCCCGCCATTAACATGATCTTGCCGGTTCTTAATCGATCCGGCAGGTCCGACAAGGCGCGATTGCCGGGCGCCCGTCTTCAACCACCCTGAAATCGGGGCGTTCCACCCCTTGATCCGGCAGGAGATGGGGCCGGAGACCGGTCGCGGCAAGAGCCGCGTCAGGCGAGCCAGCTCTCGATGGCTTGCCCACGCGACCGCCGCGCCATCGCCTGAAACAGACGCCATAGGTGAACGAGCAGAGAGATCATCGTCCAGATCGCAACGGCGACGATGCCCCAGTCCGGCCGGCCCACCAGCAGCAGTGCGAACAGGATGACCATGTTTGGATTGCGCCGCGCGGTGATCAGGCGGAACCAGCTGTCGAAGCGTTCCCACACATGAATATGCATGTCGAAGCGAAGGATGAACGCCCCCTCGATCAGCCGCTGCGCGACATAGCCGAACAGCATCGCGCCGATGACCCACCAGAACACCGTGTCGCTGAGTGGGCGGCCATAGGCGGCGCACCCCTCGGCCCAGGCCCACCACCAGAAGGGCGGGTGGACGAGATCGACGCCGTGAT
Source organism: Pacificimonas flava (assembly GCF_000342165.1). Classification (GTDB taxonomy): domain Bacteria; phylum Pseudomonadota; class Alphaproteobacteria; order Sphingomonadales; family Sphingomonadaceae; genus Pacificimonas; species Pacificimonas flava. The sequence continues at coordinate 29,392 of NZ_AMRV01000008.1, read as the reverse complement.
CCCAGGCGTTGCCCAGCTTCGAGGAGGTGATCGTGCACCGCGCCAGCTTTCCATCGACCGTGTCGAGCACCATGAAGACGAGGCCGGCGGCAAGGCCCGTCCAGAACCAGCCATACCAGAAGGCGATGGTGGCAGCGATGCACAGCACCGATCCGATGGCCGTGACGCCGTTCGGCGACAGGCCGATCTTCGCGGACAGCTTCGTGAGCGCAAAGGCCCATTTCGGCCATAGATACTTGGTCAGCAGGTCCGTGACACCCTTATAGGCGCCGAGATAGCTCAGCCGCTCGATGGCGGCGACGTTTGCCGGGGTCAGCTGCTCCGCGAAGGGTTTTTCGCGTTTGCGCAGCGCCTCGTTCAGAATGCCGCCTTCCGCTTCGGCCGCGACGACGGTCAGGTGGGCGGGTAGCGGCGCGCCCTTCGCCGCGGCTTCGACGGCCGTCCGGTCCCCGGCTTCGACATGCGCCAGCACCGGCACGCCGCGGCGGGTCATCACCGTCCCGGGCCGCGTTTCCAGATGGGCCATCCATGCGGGATCGAAGACATAGACCAGGTTCGACAGCAGAAGCGGCCCGGACGCTGCGGCGGGGTCATAGGCGTGCCCCCGGCTCTTCGCGATACGGCGCAGGCGCTCTTCCGCGCTCATGCCCCAGATCGGCGTGTCGTTCGTGCCGAAGGCGGCGACCGTCGGCGCTGCGTTTGTCTCGTTCGTCATGGCCGCGCCGATTAGCGTCCGCCGGCGGGCATGGCGAGTATGCGCAGGATTTGCTCCGCCGCACGCGCGGCCGCCGCACCCGACGTGTCGCCGAGGGCGCTTTCCGCGTAACTCTGCTGGAACGCGATATAGTCGGCGTGCCGCTGCGGCGCCCGCGCGATGGCCGCCATGATATCCTCTGCACGGGTGACGACCTCGCCGGCGCCCCACATGTCGTAGGAGGGATCGCTTGGCCAATCCGTCTCGTGCGTGTTCAAGAAAACGGCGGGCCGCGGCGTCATCAGAAATTCGAGAAGCTGGCTGGACGTGTCACCCAGATAAAGGTCCGCCGCCGCCGTATAGCTGCCATCGACCATGGCAAAGCTGTCGAGGTCGCAGTGCATGTGCGGCAGGTCCGCGACCGCTGCCAGCGCACCGCGCACCCCGGGACAGGTTTCGACCAGCCGCTGGTGCGGGGCAAGAATGACGTTGTAGCGGTCCTGCGCCGCCAGCATGGTGACGATCTCCTGCCCCCATACGGGCCAGGACGAGCGTTCGGCGCGCCAGTGCGGCGTATAGAGCAGCACCGGGCGCGCCTCGGGAAAGCGTGGCCGCGTTGCGGTGCGGTGCCGGAACGCCGCCTTCACGTAACCCGTGGCCGCGATCCGCTGGGGGTTCATGCCGCGCTGAAGATAGGTCGCGCGCTCGCGTTCGCTCGGCACCATTGTGAAGAAGGCGGCACGCCGGCGCTTGTCGTCCCGCGCACTCATCGAACCGACGCCGTGAGAGGTTTTCACGAAACGGGTCTTCAGCGGCAACAAGCGCGGGAGCCACAGGCTCGTCTGCTCCGCGCACACCGCGACCGGCGTGCGCGCGAGAGCCGGCGCCAGCCGCGCAAGCATCGGCATTTTCGCCGGCAAGGGCGGGTTCGTGCCGGGAACGGCATCCGGAAGCTGGTGGAAACCCGGCGCACGGCGTATGCGAACGCGTCCCGGCGGCCGCCAGCCCGCCAGCAGTCCCTCGTGCATGGACGTTGACACCCACAGATCCATGGGCAGGTCGGGAGCGGCCGTCCCCAGCGCTTCGACGATGGGATAAAGATGCGGGATCAGCAGCATTTCGCCCAAAAACAGGAAGGCGACCTCTGCGTTCTGGCGCTCTGACATCGGCGATCCAGCCGTCAGTCCGGCGTCCGGCGTTCGCACCAGTCCGCAATGTCCTCCGGCCGGTCGATCTCCGCCCAGGCCCCGCTCTCCTCGGCGATCAGCTCGACGCGGCCAGTATGCGCAAGATGGGCGACCACGTCGTGATGATAGGCCTCGATACCGCGCGGCCGTCCAATCACCGCATCCAGCGCAGCGCGATAGCCGCTGGCTTCAGCCGCCACGATAACGCCGAGCGAGCGGTGCGTGGCAAGGGCGGGGTCGAGATGCTTCGCAACGGCGCGCACCGATCCATTCCGTTCCTGCACCAGCATATCGTCCGTCTGCGGCCGCTCGATGCGCTCGGCAAGAAGGCCCAGGCTGGCGGGGCGCGCCGAGAGGGCATGGCTCAGGATCTGCGGCTCCAGAATGGTATCCCCGTTCATAAGGCAAAAGCGGCCGCCCAGCAGGTCGCGAACGGCCCAGACGCTGCCGATGCTGCTCGACACCGCCCAGAAGGGGTTGAAACGCAGTTCCGTCGGCAGCGGCGGCGGCGCGGCCTCCAGATGATCCGCGATCCGGTCATGGCGATAGCCGCCGACGACCACGGCCTTCTCTGCGCCCGCCTGCGCGAGCGCGTGGAGTTGGTGGTCGAGAATGGCGCGCGAACCCACGGTCACCAGGCATTTCGGCATCTCGTCGGTAAGCGGCAGCAGTCGGGATCCGCGCCCGGCACTGAGTATGACGGCATTCATCGCCGCGCCATTAGCCCGCGCACGCCGGCTTGTCAGGTCTTCTCGCCGTCCACCGGGCGGGGAGCGTCCGCGTTCCAGTCGAGGATGGGCCATCCGTTTGCCTGCGCCAGCCGTCTGAGCGCCCCATGCGGATTGACCGCGAAGGGTTCGTCGGCCAGCGCGAACATCGGCGCGTCGGATGCGTGATCGGAATAGAAGCGGATATGGACATCGCCGCGCTCCAGATCCTCTCCGCGCATCCAGGCCTCGACCGCCGCGCGTTTTGCCGGACCGTAGACGTTCGCGCCGTTCAGCCGGTTTCGCACATCGCCGCTACCGGCAGAGAGCGATTCCGTCGCGACGACGTCCGCGATATCCAGCCGCTCCGCCAGGGCCTCGGCGTAGAAGCGGTTCGCCGCCGTCGCCAGCACGACACGATACCCGGCGCGGCGATCCGCCTCCATTCGTGTCCGCGCACCCGGGCGGATATTTCCCGCCACGGTTCGCTCCACGAAACCATCCACCAATGGCGCAAGGCGATGGGGCGGAATCGTTCGGCCCAGCATCAGCGCGTGCATGATCTCCTTGATCCGGTCCCGTCCGATCAGGCCCGCCTTGTGCGCCGCGCCCGCGAGTGCGGCGACCGGCACCAGCCCCAACCGCCAGGGCGCCGCCTGCCGCGCGGCCGAAAGCAAGAACGGCGTCCATGTCGGAAGCCGTGTGACGGTCCGGTCGAGATCATAGATTGCAAGGCGCTGCATCCGCCCCGCTTGGCGCGGCCGAAGCCGGTTTGGCAAGCGCCGCCGGAGCGCGGACCTCCGTCCCTACGCGGCGAGCACGGTCAGAGCCAGCGCCGGGTCTGTGCCGTGAAGTTGCGGTAGCGGGCGCCGAACTTCCGTTCCAGATACGCCTCCTCCCGCCGGATCACGCCGAAATCGACGATCAGCAGCGCCGGCAGCAGCAGCGCGAGCGTGAGCGCGCTGTCCGCCAGCACCGCGATGCCTGCATAGGCGAGGGCCATTCCCAGATACATCGGGTTGCGAGACAGGCGGTAGATACCGTCGGCAACAACGGTGGTCGCCGGCTTCCAGGGCTCCGGGTTGGTGCCGGCCCGCGCAAAGCGTTCCACCGCCAGGCCGATAATCGCCAGGCCGGCGAGGATGGCGAGACTGCCGATCGGCCAGCGAAACAGGCCCGGCAGACCCATGCCGCCGTCAAGAACGACAGATTGCAGGACAAGGCCTACAGCCAGCGGCGCGGCGAAGAGGAGCGGCGGCGGCGCGATGACGCCCGGATTGTCGCGGTCCGCCGCGCTCCCGGTCCGGGGGCGTTCGGGCGGCTGGGAGGAGCGTTTGGCGGGCATGGCCAATGAATAGCGCGCCCGGCGTCCGGCTGGCAATGCGCGGCTCTGTGCCACCGCCTTCCAACTCGCTGCCGCCAACTGCCGGCTGTCAACCGGCGCGCGCGCCGTTATGACGTGATTCCCATGACACCGACCGCGACGATCCTTCTCCTCGGCTCCGGCGAACTTGGCCGCGAGTTCGTGATTTCCGCCAAGCGCCTCGGCTGCCGCGTCATCGCATGCGACAATTATGCGGCGGCGCCGGCCATGCAGATGGCGGACGAGAGCGAGGTTTTCTCGATGCTCGACGGCGATGCGCTGGCGGCCGTCATCGAACGGCACCGCCCGGACTTCATCGTGCCCGAGGTGGAAGCGATCCGGACCGAAATCCTCGCGGAGCACGAGGCGCGGGGGACCGTCGTCGTCCCCTCGGCGCGCGCCGCGCAGATGACCATGAACCGCGATGCCATCCGCGATATGGCGGCCGGCGACCTTGGCCTGACGACATCCGAATATCGCTACGCCGAATCGCTGGCGGATTTGCGCGCTGCTGCCGACGAGCTTGGCACCCCGTTTCTCGTGAAGCCCGTCATGTCCTCGTCCGGCAAGGGACAGAGCACCGTGAATACCCCCGGCGAAGTCGAGGCGGCATGGGATTATGCCGTCGCCGGCATGCGCGGCGACCGCCAGCGCGTGATCGCGGAAAAATTCATCGATTTCGATTACGAGATCACGCTGCTGACCGTCTCGGCGGCGGACGGTGTGCATTTCTGCCCGCCCATCGGCCACCGGCAGGAGCGCGGCGACTACCGCGAAAGCTGGCAGCCGGCCACCATGGCGCCGGCTGCGCTGAAGCGCGCGCAGGACATGGCGCGCAGCGTCGTGCTCTCGCTGGGCGGCCACGGCATTTTCGGCGTGGAGTTCTTCGTGAAGGGCGAGGAGGTGATCTTCTCGGAGCTCAGCCCGCGCCCGCACGACACCGGCTTGGTGACGCTCGCCAGCCAGGACTATAGCGAATTCGACCTGCACGCGCGCGCCATTCTCGGACTGCCGATCCCGCCTATCGTGCTGCGCGGCGCATCGGCGAGCGCGGTTATCCTGGCGGACCGCGATGCGGACGCGTTTCGGATCGCCGGGCTGGACGACGCCTTGGCACGCGGCCGCGACGGCACGTTCGTGGACGTTCGCATCTTCGGGAAGCCCTCGACGCGCCCCTATCGCCGCATGGGTGTTGCGATTGCGCGCGTCGGCGGCGGCGACGTCGATGCCGCGCGGGCCGAAGCCGTGGCGGCCGCCGGTCTCGTTCGCATCGAATATGAAGGGGAATAGCCGATGACCGTCACGCTTTACGGAATCGCGAACTGCGACAGCGTCAAGAAGGCGCGCAAATGGCTGGAGGAGCACGGCGTCGCCTATCGCTTCCACGATTACAAGAAGGAGGGCGTCCGCAAGGCCGACCTGGAAAGCTGGGCCGGCGAAGCGGGCTGGGAGACGCTCCTCAATCGGCGCGGCACCACGTGGCGCAAGCTGCCGGATGCGGAGAAGGAGGGCGTGGACGAAGCGCGCGCCATCGACCTGATGGCCGCCAACCCCTCCTTGATAAAGCGTCCGGTCATCGCGCATGACGGTCCGCTGCTCGTCGGCTACGATACGGCTCGGTACGAGGATGCCGGCCTCGCCGCATAGTCCCCGACCAGAGCGCCCGACGGGTGCGGCATGAGCCTGGTCCTGAACCCGGCGACAACCGCCCTTCTTCTCGGCCTGTTCTCTGCGGTGACGCTGGCGGCCGCGAACGTCAGTGTGAAGGCGGGCAGCGACATTCTCGCCTCCCGCGCGCTCCTGCAGGCCAGCGCGGCACTCCTCATCATGCCGGCGGCATTTCTGGTGCCGGTGCCCGATGCCGCAACCTGGTCGGCGCTTGCCTGGGCGGTGCCGGTTCACTTCCTTTATCAGCTCGCCCTTATCGGCGCGCTGAAGCACGGCGATCTGTCTCTCGTTTTTCCGGTGATGCGGGGATCGGCGCCGCTCTTGACCGGCTTTGCCGCCTGGGGCGTCCTTGGGGAGAGGCTGACGCCGGCCGGCCTATTCGGCCTGATGCTCGCCAGCGCGGCCGTCATCGCCTTTGCTTGGCCGCCGCGCGGTCAGCGTCTGGCAGCGCATCCGGACCGGCGCGCGCTTGTCTTCGCGGCGCTGACCGCCATCGGCATTGCCGGCTATAACGTCACCGATGCGCGCGGTGTTCGCATCGCGCCGGAGCCGGCGACGTTCATCGTCTGGCTGTTCATGTTCGACTGCCTTGGCACCGGCACGGTCGCCCTCATATGCAGACGCGGGCAGGTGCGGGCGCTTATCGCCGCGAAGTGGCGATATGGGCTCGTCGGCGCAGTCCTCTCCATCCTCAGCTACGGCGCGGCCCTTATCGCCTTCACGCTGGTGGAGGCGGCGAAGGTATCGGCCGTGCGAGAGACATCCGTCGTCTTCGCCGCGCTGATGGGCGCCTATCTTCTGAAGGAGACGGTGGGCCTGCGCCGCCTCGCCGCCGCGCTCGTGCTGGCGGCCGGCCTCGCCATCCTGCAATTTGCCGGTTAGGAAACGGCTCATGTCTACTTTCCAGCTCGATACGTCGACCAGCCGTTCGCATCCCGTGCCGGAGCCGATGCGGCGGATGACCGTGCCCTCCATCCAGAAGCGCAAGGGCGGCGAGCCCATCGTCATGCTGACCGCCTATACCGCGCGCATGGCACAGCTTCTCGACGAGCATTGCGACGTGCTTCTGGTCGGCGACAGTCTGGGGCAGGTGATCTACGGCCTGTCCAGCACGCTTCCCGTCACGCTCGACATGATGTGCGCCCACGGTGCGGCGGTCGTGCGCGGCTCCTACAAGTCCGTCGTCATCGTCGACATGCCCTTCGGCAGTTACGAGGAAAGTCCGGAGGCCGCCTTCCGCGCTGCGTCCCGCGTGATGGCGGAAACCGGATGCGCCGCGGTGAAGCTGGAGGGCGGGGTGGCGATGGCGGACACCATCGCCTTCCTGACCAAGCGCGGCATCCCCGTCATGGCGCATGTCGGGCTGACTCCGCAGGCGGTGAATGCGCTTGGCGGATACGGCGCACGCGGCAAGAGCCAGGAAGAATATGCCCGCATCATCGAGGATGCAGAGGCGGTCGCGAAGGCCGGCGCCTTCTCTCTGGTGATCGAGGGCGTGGTCGAGGACCTCGCCCGCCAGATCACGGACAGTGTATCGATCCCCACCATCGGCATCGGCGCCTCAGCCGCCTGCGACGGCCAGGTTCTCGTCGTCGACGACATGCTGGGCATGTTCGAGCGGACGCCCCGCTTCGTGAAGCGTTTCGGCACTCTGGCGGAGGATATCGGCAAGGCTGCAAGCGCCTATGCCGCCGCCGTGAAGGATCGCAGTTTTCCGGAGGATGCGCAGCTTTACGGCGTCAAGAAATAACACCGCGTCCCGTAGCGTTCCGACCTCTCTGCCAGGCGCTGAAAATGTGCGGCGACACGAGGGGCCGATAAGGTTTTGCGCGTAACCATTCGCGGCGCTATGGTCCGCCGCCAATTTCCAGCTCATTCCATTTCGGCATTTCCAGGAGCGTAGTCACTTGGCCAAGACGCCAACCCCAGCGGCCGATCCGCAATCGCAGAATTTCATGCGCGAGGTGGACGAGGCCTACCGGTCCGACCTGATGCACGGGTTCTGGACGAAGTATGGCCGTATCCTGCTGGTCCTGATCGGGCTGTTCCTGATCGCCTTTGCCGGATTTCTCTGGTGGCAGGAACAATCGGTTGCGGCCTCTGCGGAGCAGGCCGAATCGTTCGATTCCGCGATCGGGGGGCTCGACCTTGGCGATGCGGACGCTCGCGATACGATCGAGACACTCGCCGACGGCGACGTGCCGGGCTATTCCGACCTCTCGCGCCTGATCGCCGCAGGCTTGTTGGCCGACGACGGCAGCGTGGAGGAGGCCATTGCGAAATATCGTGAGGTCGCCGCCGACACGGCTGTCGTGTCGCCGCTGCGCGATCTCGCAACGATCCGTGCGGCGCGGCTCGCCTTCGAAAACGAGGCGCCTCGCGAAATCATCGCCGATCTGGCGCCGCTCGCTCAGCCCGACAGCCCCTGGTACGGCGTTGCCGGCGAAATGGTCGCTGCGGCCTATTTGAAGGACGGCGATGAAGATGCGGCCGCCGAGCTTTATGCCGGCATGGCGGCCTCCAACGACCTGCCGCCGTCGCTGCGTCAGCGCGCGGCGCAGCTCGCTGCCGCCCATGGTGGGCAGAATTCGGCGATGCAGGCGGTGGAGGCGCAGCAGGACGGCGCGCCCACGGCGGCGTCCGGCGATGGCGATGCCGCCGCCGCCGATGCCGGTGCCGGTGCCGCATCTGCGCCGAAGGCGGGGGGCGAGTGATGCGCGGCAATCTTGGACTTGGAACCGCCCTCGCATTCTCTCTGCTCGTCACCGGATGCGGAATCTTCAGCGGCGACGAGGAAACGACGCCGACGATCGGCAACCGCGTGGCCGTGCTGCCGCAGGAAAGCGGGATCGAGGCGGATGCCGCACTCGCCGATACGCCCGTGACGCTGCCTGCCGGCATCGCCAATGTCGACTGGACCCAGCCCGGTGGAGAGGCTGCGAAGAACCTCGGGGCGCTTACCTTGGCGGCCTCGCCGCAGCGCGTTTGGACGGCGCAGATCGGGCAGGGTTCGGAAACCCGCGCCTATATCGGCGGCGAGCCGGTGGTGGAGGGCAACCGCATCTTCACCATGGACAGGGTCGGCACGGTGCGCGCGTTCGACACGCAGACCGGGCGAGAGCTCTGGTCCGCCAGCCTTCGCAAGAAGGATGAAAGCGAACGCAGCGCCTTCGGCGGTGCGGTGTCCGTCTTCGGCGGCCGCGTCTACGCAACGTCGGGGCACGGCCTTGCTGCCGCCTATGATGCGAATACGGGGGCAGAGATTTGGCGCACCGATCTGGACGTGCCCCTGCGCGGCGCCCCGACTGTCTCCGAACGCAACGTGCTCGTCGTGACGCAGGACAATCAGGTCTATGCGCTCGGCAAGCAGGACGGCAGCCGCAGTTGGGACGTCGTCGGCACCGTCGAGCCGGCTGGCCTTCTCGGCGCCGCCGCTCCGGCCGTCGCGCTCGACACGGCAATCGTCGGCTTCTCGTCCGGTGAACTGACGGCGGTGCGTATGGAAAACGGCCGCACCGTCTGGCAGGACATCATCGCACGGACGGGGCAGACGACCTCCCTGTCCGCGCTCAGCGACATCGACGCCTCGCCGATCATCGACGATGACGGCCGGGTTTACGCCATGGGGCATGGCGGCCGGCTCGTGGCCCTGCAACTTGCTGGCGGTCAGCGTATCTGGGAACAGAATGTGGGCGGCATCGCGCAGCCCTGGCTGGCGGGCGACTGGATCTTCGCCGTGTCGAGCGATGCGGAACTTGTCGCCGTTTCGAAAAGCGACGGGCGCATCCGCTGGGTGTCGCAATTGCCGCAATGGCGAGACCCCGAGGATCGGAAGGGCCGCATTACCTATCGCGGTCCCGTGCTCGCGGGGGACCGGTTGTGGCTGACCTCGTCGGAGGGGCAGATCATCGCCGCTTCGCCGCAGGACGGCTCCGTCACCTTCCAGGCAGAGGCGGGAAAGCAATTCTACCTTGGTCCCATCGTGGCCGGATCGACCCTTTACCTGCTCGACGAAAGCGGGCGCCTGAGCGCCTGGCGCTAGGGCCGAAGCCGTGACGCTTCCAAAGGTCGTCATCATCGGCCGTCCGAATGTCGGCAAGTCGACGCTGTTCAACCGGCTGGTGGGAAAGCGCATCGCGCTGGTCGACGATACGCCGGGCGTGACGCGCGACCGGCGGGAGGGGGAGGCGACGCTTTCCGACCTTCGCTTCACGGCCGTCGATACGGCGGGGCTGGAGGATGCGGTCGCCGAATCGCTGTCCGGACGCATGCGCATGCAGACGGAGGCCGCGCTCGGCGATGCCGCCGCCGCCCTCCTCGTCATCGACAGCCGTGCCGGCCTGACGCCGCTGGACCGTCATTTCGCGGACTGGCTGCGCACGCAGCACGTGCCGCTGATCCTGGTCGCCAACAAGGCGGAGGGGTCGGCCGGCGACAGCGGCATATACGAGGCGTTCGAACTCGGTTTCGGAGAGGCCGTGGCCATCTCCGCCGAACATGGTGAGGGCATGGGCGACCTGCACGAGGCGCTTGCCCCCTATGTCGACGCGGCGACGTCCGCGCTTCAGCGGGATGCGGATGACGAAGAGGCGGAGGGGCCGCTGCGCCTCGCCATCGTCGGCCGCCCGAATGCCGGCAAGTCCACGCTGATCAACCGCATTCTCGAGGAGGAGCGGCTCGTCACCGGGCCGGAGGCGGGCATCACCCGCGATTCCATCGAGATCGAATGGAGCTGGCAGGGGCGCGATGTTCGCCTGATCGACACCGCCGGCGTGCGAAAGCGCGCCCGGGTGCAGGACAAGCTCGAAAAACTCTCCGTCGCCGACACCCGCCGCGCCATCGACTTTGCCGAGGTGGTCGTGCTCTTGCTCGACGCGACGCTGGGGCTGGAGGCGCAGGATCTGAAGATCGCCGATCAGGTGCTGCAGGAGGGGCGCGCCTTGATCATCTGTCTCTCCAAATGGGACGTGGCAGAGGATCAGTCGCGGCTGTTCAACGGTGTGAAGGCCGCGCTTGCGGATGGGCTCAGCCAGATTTCCGGCGTGCCTCTTCTCACCGTTTCGGGCGAGACCGGGAAGGGCATAGATACGCTGATCCAGGTGGCGTTCGAACAGCGCGACGCCTGGAGCCGGCGCGTTTCGACCGGTGCCCTCAATCGATGGTTCGAGGAGGCGCTCGACAAGAACCCGCCGCCCGCGCCCGGCGGCAAGCGCATCAAGATGCGGTATATCACGCAGGCGAAATCGCGGCCGCCCAGCTTCATCGTCTTCGGCAGCCGTCTCGATGCGCTGCCGCGCAGCTATGAACGCTATCTCGTCAACTCGCTGCGCAGCGCCTTCGACCTGGAGGGGGTCCCCCTGCGCCTGACCATGCGGTCGAAGGCGAACCCCTACGCGGACCGGTAGGGTCCAAGACGCTCTATCATAGCCGTCATCCCGGCGAAGGCCGGGATCCACGCCATGATAACAACCCCCCTCGACCGGCCCGGAAGCCCGCGCTAGTCCACCCCTCGACATTCGCAATTGGGGGAGTTCAGCACATGCGTACATCGATTCTCGGCCGGCTGAAGGCTGGCGCGGCCGCGTCCATTCTGGCCGTCGCGGCGGCGTCCGGGGCGGCCACGGGGGCAGCGGCGCAGACCATTCCCGACGATCCGACGGTGTTCCAGCTCATGGACGTGTTCGACCTCGAATATGCCTCGCAGCCGCAGGTCTCGCCCGACGGCAAGACCATCGTTTATGTTCGTCACAGCTTCGACGTCCGCACCGACCGGGAGCGCAGCAATCTCTGGACGATCGACGTCGAAAGCGGCGCACACCGCCCGCTCTTGTCGGGCACGCAGAATTATTCCAGCCCGCGCTGGTCGCCCGACGGGAAGCGCCTCGCCTATGTGAATGCCGGCGACGAGGGCGCGCAGATCTACGTGCGCTGGATGGAGGACGGCCAGACCGCGCGGATCACGGACCTTCTCGAATCGCCGTCGGGCCTCGCCTGGTCTCCGGACGGCAGCCGGATCGCCTTCACCATGTTCACCGATACGGACGCCGAGCCCATCGCCGTGCTGCCGCCCGCGCCGGAGGGGGCGGAATGGAATGCGCGGCCGAAGGTGATCGATCAGACCTTCTATCGCGGTGACGGCGCCGGCTATTACGAGCAGGGCCTGTCGCACCTGTTCGTCGTCAGTGCGGAGGGCGGCACGCCGAAGCGGATCACGCGCGACGATTACGAATATAACGGCACCCCGTCCTGGTCGCGCGACGGCCAGACGCTCTACGTCTCCTCCGATCGGACGGAGGATTGGCGAGAGGGGCAGGGCCAGACCGAAATCTTCGCCGTGGACGTCCGCACCGGCGGCGTGCGTCCCGTGACGCAGACCCCGGTCAGCGAATATGGGCCGAAGCTGTCGCCGAAGGGCGACCGCATCGCCTATGTCGTGCGCAGCGACCGCAAGTCCTGGCATGTTCCCTCAGAGGTGTGGACCAGCCGTCTCGACGGCAGCGATGCACGCCGCGTGGCCGCCGATCTCGACCGCTCCATCGGCGGGTTCGAATGGGATCCGGACGGCCGCGCGCTCTACATGGTCTATGACGATGGCGGCACGACAAAGCTGGCGCGCGCCCCGCTCGGCGGCGGCCATGACGATCTGGCGGAGGGGCTGGGCGGCGAAAGCCTCGGCCGGCCCTATTCCGGCGCCAGCTTCTCGGTCGCCAGGGACGCCGGGACAGTCGCGTTCAACGTCGTCAGCGACAATGCCCCCGCCGAACTCGCCATGCTGGACGGCGGCGAGGTTCGCCAGCTCACGCACATCAATGACGACCTGACCGGCATGAACCGGTTCGGCGAGGTGCGGGCACTCACCTCCACCGCGGCGGACGGCACCGAAATGCAGTCCTGGATGATTACGCCGCCGGGCTTCGACCCGTCGAAAAAATATCCGATGATCCTGGAAATTCACGGCGGCCCGCACGCCAATTACGGCCGCCGTTTTGCCGCCGAACTGCAGCTCTATGCCGCTGCCGGCTATGTCGTCCTCTACGGCAATCCGCGCGGTTCTACCGGCTATGGCGACGACTTCGCCATGGGGATCGACCGCAAATATCCGGGGCCCGATTATGACGACCTGATGGCGGCGGTCGACAATGCCGTCGGGCTGGGCTTCGTCGATCCGGAACGGCTCTACGTGACCGGCGGCTCGGGCGGCGGGGTCCTCACCAGCTGGATCGTCGGCAAGACCGACCGGTTCCGCGCGGCGGTGGTGGCGAAGCCCGTCATCAACTGGACCTCCTTCATCCTCCTGTCCGATTTCGGCGTCGGCCAGTGGGACGAACTGTTCGGCGCGAAACCGTGGGAGGATCAGGCCAGCTACTGGGCGCGCTCGCCGCTGTCGATCGTCGGCAATGTCACGACGCCCACCATGGTCCTGACCGGCGAGGAGGATTACCGCACGCCCATTTCAGAGATCGAGCAATATTACGGCGCGCTCAAGATCCAGGGCGTCGACAGCGCCATGGTGCGCATTCAGGGCGCCGGCCATTCGATCACCGCGCGGCCGTCCAACCTGATGGCGAAGGTCGCCTATATCCTCGGCTGGTTCCGCAAATATGACGAAGCGAAACCGGACGCATCGCAGCAGGTCGCCGGCACCGCGCCGGCCGCACCCGCAGCAAACTAGCGAAGGGCGGGGGAGTAGCCGCCACCCGGCATCCCCCCAACCGTCATCGGGGGGAGCCGTCACCCGGCAACTCCCCCCAACCGTCATCCCGGCGCAGGCCGGGATCCACCTCCTGCGCTCTCGGCAGACACTTTCCGCGCAAGGCGCCTCCGCTTGCCGCCCCCTCGACAAGCCGGGCCCGCCGACGCATGACAGACCGAAAAGAAGAGGGGGGAGGACCATGCACAAATTTCTGATCGCCGCGCTTCTCGGCGCGTCCGCCATCGCCGCTCCGGCAACCGCCGCCGAACGCACCGATCCGCGCAGTGAGGCGGCGCTGTCGCTCTACCGCGACCTCATCGCCTTTCGCACGGCGGAGGGGCAGGGACAGGTGCCCGCCATGGCCGCGCGCCTGACCGAGGAGTTGAAGGCGGCCGGCTTCATCGACGCGGACATCACCGTCCAGCCCATGGGCGAAACCGCCTATCTCCTCGTGCGCTATGCCGGCACGGGCGAGAAGGCGCCCATCGCCTTTCTTGGCCATATGGATGTCGTCGATGCGCTGCCGGAGGATTGGGAGCGCGACCCCTTCACCCTGACCGAGGATGGCGACTATTTCTATGGTCGCGGGACCATCGACAACAAGCTTGGCATCGCCATGCTGACCCGCGCCTTTGCGGAACTGAAACAGGCCGGTTTCAGCCCGGACCGGGACCTCTACCTCGCCTTTTCCGGCGACGAGGAAACCGGCATGCAAACGACGAAGGCGCTCGTCGAGGCGCTGTCCGGCGAACAGCCGGCCTTCGCGCTCAACTCCGACGCCGGCGGCGGCGTCCTGAACGACGGTGATGGCAGCCCGCTCGCCTATATGGTGCAGGTGGCGGAAAAGACCTTCGCCACTTTCGATGTCACCGTCCGGAACGAGGGCGGTCATTCCTCGCGCCCTCGCCCGGACAATGCGATCTACGAACTGGCGGACATATTGAAGAAGGTCGAGGCCTATCAATTCCCCGTGCAGTCGAACGCCGTGACGCGTGAATTCTTCGCTGCCACTGGCGAGAGCATGGGCGGAGAGGCCGGCGCCATGCTGACCCGCTTTGCCGAAAACCCCGACGACCCGGAGGCGGCGGCCGCCATCGCCGCGGACCCGTCCATGGTCGGCTTCACCCGCACGACCTGCGTCGCCACCATGCTGGATGCCGGCCACGCCGAAAACGCCCTGCCGCAGCGCGCCACCGCCACAGTCAACTGCCGGATCTTTCCTGGGACGGAGGTGTCGGCCGTGCAGACGACGCTGGCCGAGGTGGGCGACAATCCGGACGCGCAGTGGGTGCTGCGCGGGGATCCGACGACCAGCCCGGTTTCCGATCCGCGGGACGATGTGAACGCTGCGGTGGCGCAGGCGGTGCATGCGCGCTATCCGGACCTGCCGCTGATCCCGTACATGGAATCGGGCGGCACGGACGGCATGCATTTCCGCGTCGCCGGCATCCCGACCTATGCCGTTTCCTCGCGCTTCATGCGCCGGAACCAGATGTTCGCTCACGGGCTTGATGAACGTATGCGCGTGGACTCGTTCTTCGCCGGTCTCGAACACTGGCCGACGATCATCCGCGCCCTCGCAAGCGAATGAAAACATAACAGGAGGACCATTTGAAACTCGCAAGCCTGAAGGGCGGCCGCGACGGCCGTCTCGTCATCGTGTCGAAGGATCTGCACTGGTATACGGACGCCGCGCACATCGCGCCGACGCTGCAGGCGGCGCTCGACGATTGGGACCGCATCTCGCCAAAGCTCGAATCGCTGGCCGAGGATCTGGAGCATGAGGCGGTGCCGCGTGAGCGGTTCCACGAACATGATGCCGCCGCGCCGCTGCCGCGCGCCTATCAATGGGCCGACGGCAGCGCCTATGTGAACCATGTGGAGCTCGTTCGCCGGGCGCGCGGCGCGGAGCTGCCGGACAGCTTCTGGGAGGACCCGCTCATGTATCAGGGCGGCAGCGACGGCTTCCTCGGCCCGCGCGATCCCATCACGCTCGCGGACGAAAGCTGGGGCTGCGACATGGAGGCGGAGATCGTCGTCGTCACGACCGATGTGCCGCAGGGCGCCAGCCGGGAGGAGGCGCTGAAGCGTATCGCGCTCGTCGGCCTGACCAACGATGTCAGCCTCAGGAACCTCATTCCCGCCGAACTGGGCAAGGGGTTCGGCTTCGTGCAGTCGAAGCCGGCAAGCGCCATGTCGCCCGTCTATGTCACGCCGGATGAACTCGGCGATGCATGGAAGGACGGCAAGCTGCATCACGCGCTGAAGGTCGATTACAACGAAAAACCGTTCGGCCGCGCGGAGGCGGGCGAGGAAATGACCTTCGACATGGGCGTTCTCGTCGCGCACCTCGCAAAGACCCGCGCGGTCGGCGCCGGCTCGATCATCGGTTCCGGCACCGTGTCCAACCGCGACCCCGACAATTCCCCCGGCCGCCCCGTCGCGGACGGCGGCAAGGGCTATAGCTGCATCGCGGAGCAGCGCATGATCGAGACCATCGCCAGCGGCAAGCCGGCAACGGAGTTCATGAAGCATGGCGACCGGGTCCGCATCTGGGTCGACGGGCCGGACGGCAAACCGCTGTTCGGAACCATCGAGCAGGAGGTCGTGCCGCTTCAGACCAGCGCGACGGGCGGCCAATGAGCGAGCGGCTGCTTTACGGCTATT
Source organism: Pacificimonas flava (assembly GCF_000342165.1). Taxonomy (GTDB): domain Bacteria; phylum Pseudomonadota; class Alphaproteobacteria; order Sphingomonadales; family Sphingomonadaceae; genus Pacificimonas; species Pacificimonas flava. Next base: position 13,413 of record NZ_AMRV01000008.1, on the reverse strand, counting down.
GGCGATCCTCGGCCGCCTACCGGGTCAGGATCGCCCTCAATCTGAAGGGCCTCGATTACGAGCAGACCTCGATCGACCTGAAGAAGGGTGCGCAAGGGTCGCCGGGTTTCAAGATGATGAACCCGCAGGGGCTGGTGCCGCTGCTGGTCGACGGCGACAAGGCGTTCAACCAGTCCATGGCGATCGTCGAATATCTCGACGAAACTTATCCCGATCCGCCGCTCCTTGGTCAGACGCCCGAGGAGCGCGCGCGTATCCGCGCGGCGGCCCAGATCATCGGCTGCGATATTCACCCGCTCGATAATGTCCGCGTCCTCAAATATCTGAAGACAGAGATGGGGCAGGATCAGGACGCGATCGACGCCTGGTATCTGCACTGGATTCGGGAGGGATTCCGGCCGCTGGAGGAACTCGCGGAGCGTTCGCCCGGTCCCTATCTGTTCGGCGACCGCATCACGCTCGCGGACATCTGCCTGCCGCCCCAAATGTACAATGCCCGGCGCTTCCGAATGGATCTGGAGGCATTCCCCGCGCTCGTCGCGGCGGACAAGGCGCTCATGGAAAACGAAGCGGTGAAGGCGGCGCGCCCGGAGGCGCAGCCCGACGCCGAGACTTGAAGGAAGACGAACCGAGCATGGCAAAGTGGCTGGTAAAGTCCGAACCGAACGTCTGGAGCTGGGACGATCAGGTGAAGAAGGGCACGGAGAGCTGGGACGGCGTCCGCAGCGCCCAGGCCCTCAACAATATGCGGGAGATGAAGGCGGGCGATTCCGTCTTCTTCTATCATAGCAACAAGGGGCTGGAGATCGTTGGCATCTGCTCCGTCGCAAAGGAATTCTACGACGATCCGGGCGATCCGAAGTCCGGCCTCGTCGACCTGAAGACGGAGCGTCCGCTGCCCCGCCCCGTGACCTTGAAGGAAATCAAGGCGGACGGCCGCTTCGACGACCTCGCCCTCGTGCGCCAGTCACGCCTCAGCGTCATGCCCGTGACGGACGAGCATTGGGACGCCCTGATGACGATGGCGGAGACGAACGAAGGTTGAAGCCTGTCGTGATCTCCGGCTGCTCCGGTGGCGGGAAATCGACCTTGATCGCTGAATTGGCGCGGCGCGGCTTTGCGGTTTCTGAGGAGATCGGGCGCGCCGTCATTGCGTCGGGCGGGCCGGACCCGGCCGAGGCGCCGCTCGCCTTTGCGTCCGCGGTGGCGCGAGGCGAACGGGACCGGCTGATGGCGCATGCCGGCGCCGACCGGCCGGTGTTCTTCGACCGCTCGTTGATCGACCAGATCGCCTTCTGCCGCCGCGTTGCCGGCCAGTGCCCGTTCGCGCATGGCGACGAGGATACGCTCTATCACGACACGATTTTCCTGACGCCGCCCTGGCCGGATATCTACCGGCAGGATGCGGAGCGGCGCCACGATTTCGCCGCCGCCACCGCCGAATATGACGATCTGTGCCGCGCCTATCCGGCGGCCGGATACCGCACCGTCATCCTGCCGAAAGTTTCGGTCGCCGCGCGCGCCGACGTCATCCTCCGCACGCTCGCCTTGCCTCAGTTGCGGTAATCGAGCGGCGGGTCGCGGTCGCCGAGGAGGGCGCGGTATTCGAACCCGTCCGGCTTGCGGCCCTTCCACTCGCTGCGTGCCCGCTCGATCAGGGCGGGCTGTTCGTAAAGGTCTATCGCCGTCAGCGCGAGGATCTTCGCGGCGTTCTGCATGCCCTTCCAGCCGATGGACATGCCGCCCGCCGCGACCGCCTGCCAGCTATGCGCGGGCGTTCCCGGCACCCAGGTCGCGGTGCGGAAGCCTGCGGTCGGGACGGCCCAGCTCACGTCGCCCACATCGGTCGATCCGGCGCCGTGATCCTCTGACAGGGGGTCGATCTCGCCAGCTTCGGAAATCGGCGCGGGCTCGGCCAGCGTCGGGCTGATCGTCTCGGCAAAGGCGGTTTCTTCGGCATCGTAGTCGATGCCGCCCACCTCGGTCATCTTCTGGTGTACCAATGTCTGCAGCGTCTCGTTGGGAAGCAGCGGCATGGCGCCGTGGATCACCTCGTAATCCATGGTCGTGCCCGTGCCCATGGCCGCGCCCTCCGCGACCTTCACCAGCCGGTCGAACGTGTCCCGCACGACCTCCGCGTCCGGGTTTCGCACATAGTAGAACACCTCGGCATAGTCCGGCACGACATTGGGCGCGCGGCCGCCGGCGGTGATGACGTAGTGCATGCGGCTTTCCTGCGGCATGTGTTCGCGCAGCATGTTCGCCATCATGTCCATGGCCTCCACCCCGTCGAGGGCGGAGCGGCCCTGCTCCGGCGCGGCGGCGGCATGGGCCGACTTGCCGTGAAAGCGGAATTTGCCCGACTTGTTGGAATTGGATGTGGCGATGTCGGCGCTGTTCTCGCTGCCGGCATGCCAGTGCAGCGCCACGTCGACATCGTCGAACAGCCCCTCGCGCACCATATAGACCTTGCCGGCGCCGCCTTCCTCGGCCGGCGTGCCATAGAAGCGAACGGTCCCGGGCGTGCCGGTGGACACCAGCCAGTCCTTCACCGCGATGGCGGCGGAGGCGGAGGCTGTGCCGAACAGGTGATGGCCGCAGGCATGACCCGCATCAGTGCCCGGCACCGCCTGTTTTTCCGGCTGCGCGGCCTGGCTGAAGCCGGGCAGGGCGTCGAACTCGCCCATGATGCCGATGGTGGGGCCATCGCCCGTCGAGTAGGTCGCGGTAAAGGCGGTGGGCGCCCCGGCGACGCCCGCCTGCACCTCGAACCCCTCGGTGCTCAGCCGGTCCTGCAGCAGTTTCGACGACTGCGTTTCCTGATAGCCGACCTCCGCCAGTTTCCAGATCGCGTTCGCCGTTTCGATGTTCGCGGCGCGGTCGGCCTCGATACGATTAAGGGCGACGCTCTCCTCAGCCGCCAGCGCCGGCAGGGCGAGCGTCATCGCGGCAAGGCTGGCGGACAGGAAACGGATCGGCTTGGACATTGGACCTCCCTTTTGGATTCGGACGGGCGGCGAATCGGCAGAAGGAGTCCCCCCTCTCTGCAAGCCCCCCGCCTTGCATTGCCTCATGCAAAGCGTGCCCGCGCAGACAGGGCAAGCGGAAATCCGCCGGGCAATTTTGTGGGCCGCCCGCCATTGACCCGGCCTTGGCGAAGGCCGTAGCGCGCGTCGCATGAAATTCTTTTCCGACAATGCCGCCCGCGCCTGCCCCGAAGTGCTGGACGCGGTCGTCGCCGCCAACGATGTCACCGACGGATCCTATGACGGCGATTCCATCTCGGCCCGCCTCGACGGTGTCTTCGGTGAATTTTTCGGCACCGAATGCACGGTGTTTCCGGTTTCGACCGGCACGGCCGCGAACGCGCTTGCGCTCGCGTCCATGGTGCCCCCCTGGGGTGCCGTGATCTGCCATGAAGAGGCGCATATTCAGGTGGACGAGGCGGGCGCGCCGGAATTCTTCACCGCCGGCGCGAAGCTGATCCTGGCGCGGGGGGAGGGCGCGGTCCTTTCCCCGGACAGTGTGGCGCAGGCCGTCGCGGCCCTTCGCGGCGACGTGCACCAGGTGCAGGCCGGCGCGCTGTCGATCACGCAGGCCACCGAATATGGCCGCGTCTATGCGCCGGCCCAGGTGGCCGCGCTCAGCGAGGATGCGCGCGCACGCGGCTGGCGCGTCCACATGGACGGCGCGCGGCTTGCCAACGCGCTCGTCCATATGGACTGCCATCCGGGCGACGTCACCTGGCGCGCGGGCGTCGACGTTCTGTCCTTCGGCTGCATCAAGAATGGCGGCATGTCGGCGGAGGCGCTCGTCTTCTTCGACAAGGATCTGGCCCGCAGCATTCCGCACCGCCGCAAGCGGGCCGGCCAGACTCCGTCGAAGGGCCGCTTCGCTGCCGCGCAGCTGATCGCCATGATCGAAAGCGGCGCGTGGCAGCGCAACGCCCGCGCGGCGAACGACAGCGCGCAGGCTCTCGCGCGCGCCGCCGGGGACCGGTTGATGCACCCGGTAGAGGCGAACGAGGTGTTCGTGCGCGTCGGCGTGGAGGGCGCGGCGCGGCTGCGCGAGCAGGGCTTCGATTTCTACGACTGGGGCGATGCCGGCTCCGGCGAAGCGCGCCTCGTCATGGCGTGGGACAGCGATCCCGCCCATGTGAAGGCGCTCGCCGCCGCGCTCGAAGCTCTCGGCTAGGCCGGCCGCAGATCATGGAGCCGCGGCATCTCCTCCCGCTCGGCATCGTCGCCATCGTCTGGGGCACGACCTGGTACGTCATCAAGACGCAGATCGGTGTCGTTCCGGTCGAATGGTCGGTCGCCTACCGCTTCCTGACAGCGGGTGCGATCATGTTCGGCGCGGCCATCCTGATGAAGCGGCGGCTGCGCTACGACTGGCGCGCGCATCTGTTCTTCCTCGGCGTCGGCCTGTTTCAGTTCGCCGGCAATTTCAGCTTCGTCTACCAGGCCAGCCGCTACGTCACCTCCGGTCTCATCGCCGTTGCCTTCGCCCTCCTCATCGTCCCCAACGCTATTCTTGCGCGGCTGATCTTCGGACACCGTGTGACGGCGCGGTTTGTCCTTGGCGCGGTCCTCGGGATTTGCGGCGTCGCGCTGCTCTTTCGGCAGGAACTGCTTGCGCTGGAGGGATCGCCCGGTCTCGTGTTCGGCCTTGGTGCGACGATCCTCGCCGTGCTTTGCGCCAGTGCGGCGAACGTCATGCAGGCGGCGCCGTTCGTCCGGTCCTATTCGATGATCGGGATGCTGGCTTGGGCCATGCTGTACGGCGCCGGCATCGACGTCGCCATCGCCTGGGCGCTGCGCGGCCCGCCGGTCATCGAATCGACCCCCCTCTATCTGGGCGGCGTGGCCTATCTCGCAATCTTCGCCTCCGCGATCGCCTTTTTGCTGTATTTTAATGTGATCAGGCAGATCGGCCCGGCAAAGGCAGCCTATTCGGGCGTTGTGGTTCCATTCGTCGCCATGGCGATCTCCACCCTGCTTGAGGGGTATGTGTGGACGAGTGCGGCTGTTCTCGGCGGCATTTTGACGCTGGGGGGGCTTGTCGTGGCGATTTCCGCCCGGAGTTGAACAAGGCAAGTGGACGCGGCACCTTTTCGCGGTTTAAGAGTTTTCTCGGGGCAGCATTCGGCAGGTCATTCAACGGGTAAGGGGCGGTTGTGCACGACGGGAACAAGACGGACGACCCGAGCCTGACGTCGGAGATTCTGGATGGTCACTTCCGCAAGGCGGCGATTTCCGTTCTGCCCTTCGCCCTCACCATCAGCAATCCGCGGATCGACGACAATCCGCTCGTCTATGTATCGCCAGCCTTCTGCCGGATCACCGGCTACGCCAAGGAATCCTGCGTCGGGCGCAATTGCCGCTTCCTGCAGGGGGCGAACACCCATCCTGACGCCGTCGCCGCCATCCGTGAGGGCATCGAGAAAGAGCGGGAGGTCAATGTCGACCTCCTCAACTACCGGGCCGACGGCACGGAATTCTGGAACCGGCTGCTGCTGGCGCCGCTCTTCGACGACGATGGCGAGCTCGCCTATTTCATGGGCATCCAGCACGAGCTTCGCGACGCGCCGAAGCAGCAGAACGCGAACGGCGACGAGACGGTGCTTGAGGAGTTGCAGCACCGGGTAAAGAACCACCTTGCCATGGTCGTCAGCATGATCCGCATGCAGTCGCGAAGCGAGCAGGCGGGCAGCGACTACAAGACGCTCGCGCGGCGCGTGGAGACCCTGCAGCTTCTCTATCAGGAATTGTCCGATGCCGGCGTGGCGCGGCACAATTCCGACATGGTGCCGCTCGGCGCCTATATCAGCCGCGTGGCGAGCGCCGTCAGCCATCTGGACGGCCGTGAATCCATTCGCGTCAACATCGACGCCGACGAGATCGACGTGGAATCGCAGCGCGCCGGCCAGTTCGGTCTGATCGTTTCGGAACTGCTGACGAACGCGCTACAGCATGCGTTCGAGGATCAGCGAAACGGTCTCGTCACCGTGCAGCTGAAACAGTTGACGAACGGCGTCGTTCGCCTGCGCGTGTCCGACGATGGCGCGGGCATCCCGCAGGATGTCGAATGGCCGCGCGACGGCAATCTCGGCGGCCGCATCGTGCAGGGCCTCGTCAACGATCTCGGCGCCCTCCTGTCAGTCGACCGCGGCGGCATCGGCACCAGCGTCACCCTCGACCTGCCCGCACGCTAAGGAAGGGCGCTGGCGCCGTGGTTACGCCGCCACCTGCGCCTCTCGCGCCATTCGCCACAGCTTCTCCGGCGTTGCCGGCATGTCCAGATGCCGTCCGCCCAGCGCGTCCGACAGTGCATTCATGATGGAGGGCATGGCGCCGATGGTGCCGGCCTCTCCGCAGCCCTTCGCGCCCAGCAGGTTGTTGGGCGTCGGTACGGGTCGCGACTGAAAGCGCATGTCCAGCGGCACGTCGTCGGCGCGCGGCAGGCCGTAATCCATGAAACTGCCGGTCAGAAGCTGCCCGCTTTCGTCATAAACGATGTTTTCCAGCAGCGCCTGGCCCAGCCCCTGCGCGACGCCGCCCTGCACCTGGCCCTCGACCAGCATCGGGTTTACGATCGTGCCGAAATCGTCGGTGATCGTGTATTTGGCGATGCGTACCAGACCCGTCTCCGGATCCAGTTCGACCTCCGCCACATGGCAGCCATTGGGATAGGCCGGCACGGGGTTTTCGGGCTTGTAGACGCCGCGCGTGTCGAGCGCGCCCGGAAAGGCGGCGGCAATCTCCAAGAGGGAGCGTGTCTCGTTGGAGCCGTCCGCCCGGAACACGCCGGATTCCGCGTCGAACGTCGCCTCGCCGCCCAGCGCTTCCGATGCCAGCGGCCGCGCCTTTTCCAGCACGGCATCCGCGGCGACCAGCCCCGCGCCGCCGCCCCACACCATGGAGCGGGAGCCGCCCGTGCCGTGCCCGACCTCCAGCCGCGCCGTATCGCCCTGTTCGATGATGACATCGTCCAGGTTCACGCCCAGGCGTTCCGCGATCACCTGCGCATAGGCGGTTTCGTGTCCCTGTCCGTTCGACTGGGTGCCGATCGCCGCACGGACCTTGCCGCCCTCGATACGGATGTCCGCGATTTCCTCTGTCGAGCCGCCGCCGGCGATTTCGACGTAGAAGGCGGCGCCGCGACCATACAGCTTGCCGCGCGCTTCGGCGTCCGCCTTTCTTGCCGCGAAGCTCGACCAATCCGCATTGGCGAGCGCCGCGTCCAGCAGCCCCGGATAATCCCCCACATCGAAGGTCAGCCCCAGTCCGTTCTCGTGCGGCAGTTCGTCGGGGCGCAGCAGGTTGCGGCGGCGCAGGTCGCCGACATCGCGTCCTGTCTCCCGCGCGGCGGTCTCGATCAGCCGCTCGATCAGATAGGTCGCTTCCGGCCGGCCGGCGCCGCGATAGGCGTCGGTCGGCGTCGTGTTCGTGACCGTGCCGTGGACCCGGTTGTGGATCGCCGGAATGCGGTAGACGCCGCCCATGATGCGGCCGCCGGCAAAGGTCTGGATCGCCGGTCCGAACTGCGCCTGATAGGCGCCGAGGTCGGACCATGTGCGAACGCGCAGGGCCAGGATCATGCCGTCCGCATCCAGCGCCAGCGCCGCGTCCGACTGCATGGCGCGGCCATGCGCATCGCTCAGAAAGGCATCGGAACGCTCACCCGTCCACTTCACTGGCCGGCCGAGGTCGCGCGCGGCGTGGAGGACCAGACCATATTCCGGGTACAGGAACACCTTCATGCCGAAGCCGCCGCCGACATCGCCCGTCCGCACGCGCAGCCGCTCCGGATCGATCTTCATTATGTGCGTCGCCAGGTTCGTTCGCATGCCGGCGACGCCCTGGCTGCCGGTGGTGAAGGTGAAGCCCGCCGCTTCGTCATATTCGCCGACCGCGCTGCGCACCTCCATGGAATTGGGCGCGACACGGTTCTGGACGATGTGAAGTTCGGTGACATGCGCGGCCCGCGCGAACGCGTCCTCGGCCGCGTCCGCATCGCCGACCTGCCAGTCGAAGACGATATTCCCGTCCGCTTCGTCCCAGATCTTCGGCGCATTCTCCGCGATGGCCGCGTTCAGAGAGGAAACCGCCGGCAGCTCCTCATAATCGATCATCACCGCTTCGGCAGCGCGCCGCGCCTGTTCGCGCGTTTCGGCCACCACGAAGGCGGCGCCGTCGCCAACGAAGCGCACCCGGCCGTCCGCCAGCAGTGGGCGCGGCGTCTTCAGATCGCCCGACAGCGGGACGAGGCAGGGGACGGGGCCATACTCGGCGATGTCCGCATGGGTGTAGACGGCGAGGACGCCCGGCATCTCCCGCGCTGCCTCGGCATCGATGGAGGTGATGCGGGCATGGGCATAGGGCGAACGAACCGTGACGCCATAGGCGCAGCCGGCCGGCGTGTAATCGTCGGTATAGCGGCCGCGGCCCGTCAGCAGCCGTTCGTCCTCCAGCCGCTTCGGGCTCTGGCCCACGCCGAATTTCATCATCATCCCTGCTCCTCTCGCCAGACGGCCCGCAGGCCGCCGCGGTAATCCGGATAGCGCAGCGATGCGCCCAGCACCCGCTTCATACGCCCGTTCGCAACGCGCCTGTTTTCGGAATAGAAGCCTCGCGCCGCCGGGGAAAGCTCCGCCTGATCGAGAGGCTGAAGGGGCGGGGGCGACACGCCCATCAGCTGGGCGGCAAACGCCGTTACCTCATGCGCCGGCGCTGGTTCGTCGTCCGCGATATTGTAGATGCCGGGTGCGGGCGCGGTCATGGCCCTCATCACGGCGCCGACGATATCGTCCACATGAACGCGGCTGAACACCTGACCCGGCGATCCGATGCGTTTTGCCGTGCCCGCCCGCAGCCGGGCGAATGGGGAGCGGCCGGGGCCGTATATTCCGGGCAGGCGAAAGATATGGCAGCCGGGCATCCCCTGCCAGCGTTCGTCCGCATCGCTGCGACCCGTCCGCCGTCCGCCGCCAATGGGTGCGCTCTCGTCCACCCACGCACCCCGCCAGTCGCCATAGACGCCGGTCGAGGACAGATAACCGCGCCACGCCCGCGCCGCGGCGATTCGCGTGCCGTACCGATCCAGCACCGGATCGCGATCCCCGGCGGGGGGTATGGATGACAGGATGTGCGTGGCGCCCTTAATGGCGGCGGCGACGGAATCCTCGTCATCGAAGGAAAGCACGCCTTCGCGCGCCTCGCGTGCCGTTCCGGTAACCTGCCAGACCCGCGTATCCAGCGCCGCGCGCAGACGGCCGCCGGTATAGCCCTCGCCAAGGATCAGGAGGTGCGGCATGGCCGGCGGCGCGCGCGGGCCGGGCCGGTTCAGGCCGCGGCTTCGCGCGTGTCGGCGGGGCCGCCCGTCAGGATGAACCTGCGGTCGCAATAGCCGCAATCGACAAAGCCATCATTGCCCATCTGCAGCCAGACACGCGGATGCCCCAGCGCGCCGCCTTCGCCTTCGCAGGCGACACGGGTGCTCTCGGCGTAAACGGTTTCCGGGGTGTTCGGGTCGATGATCATGCCCGCGCTGATAGCAGCGGCGCGGCACAGCGCCAAGCGGCTTTGCTTCGCGGACCGGATCACGCTTCGGCGCAAATCGGCATTTTGCATGGCTTTACCGCAATGTCAGTCATTGAGGCGTAACGGTCGCATGTGTATGAGGCGCAGCCATGGCCTTTGGGGGAGGGCCGATAAGGGAGGGAAGACGAGTGGAAAGTTTGCCAGTCTCACCATCGGAACCGGACCACGGCAGCGAACCGGTCGAATCGCGCCAGGCCATTTCCTTGCCGGACGGCTACAGGCCAAGCGCCGACGAACCCTTCATGAACGCGCTTCAGCAGGCCTATTTCCGCAAGAAGCTGCTCGACTGGCGCGACGACATCCAGCGAGAGGCGCAGGAGACGCTGACGGAGCTCAAGGCCGGCTCGCTGCATGAGGCGGACATGGCCGACCGCGCCTCCAGCGAAACGGACTGGTCGGTGCACTTGCGCACCCGCGATCGCCAGCGGAAGCTGATCGGCAAGATCAACGCGGCGCTGCGGCGTCTGGAGGCGGGCGAATATGGCTATTGCGAGGTGACGGGCGATCCGATCTCGCTCGGCCGTCTCGATGCCCGCCCGATCGCGACCATGACGGTTGAGGCGCAGGAAGCGCACGAGAAGAACGAAAAGGTCTCGCGCGACAATTGATGACGCTCCGGCGGCAAGGGGCGATTGCGGCCCCTTGCCGCAGCTTTGATCCACATCTATCGACTTGCCGGCGGGCGGAACGTAATGAGAACGGATGGCCCGTCTCGATACAAGGCAGAAGCTGGCGATCCTCGCGGATGCGGCGAAATACGACGCCTCCTGCGCCTCCTCCGGCACGCAGAAGCGCGACAGTTCCGGCGGCAAGGGGATCGGTTCGACGGAGGGTATGGGCATCTGCCATGCCTATGCGCCCGACGGCCGCTGTATCTCACTGCTCAAGATCCTGCTGACCAACAGCTGCATTTTCGACTGCCACTATTGCATCAACCGCAAGAGTTCGAACGTCCGCCGCGCGCGCTTCACGCCGGAGGAGGTCGTGCAGCTGACGCTGAACTTCTACCGGCGCAATTATATCGAGGGGTTGTTCCTGTCCTCCGGCATCATCCGCTCGTCCAACTACACGATGGAGCAACTGGTCGAGGTTGCGCGCACGCTTCGCGAGGTTCACGACTTTCGCGGCTACATCCACCTGAAAACCATTCCCGATGCGGATGAGGAACTGGTGCGGCAGGCCGGCCTTTATGCCGACCGCGTGTCGATCAATGTGGAGCTCCCGACCGAGCGCGGACTGAAGGAACTCGCACCCGAAAAGGATGAAAAGCGCATCGAGGGCGCGATGACGGACATGAAATCCGCCATCGACGATCTGAAGGACGCGCGCCGCAAGTTCAAAAGCGCGCCCAAATTCGCCCCCGCCGGACAATCGACGCAAATGATCGTCGGCGCGGACGGCGCCGATGACGGTGCGATCATCATGCGCGCCAGCGGCCTTTACGACCGTTTCAAGCTGCGCCGCGTCTACTATTCCGCCTTCAGCCCCATTCCGGACGCCAGCGCCGTGCTGCCGCTGTCGCGCCCGCCGCTGATGCGCGAACATCGCCTTTATCAGTCCGATTGGCTGATGCGCTTCTACGGTTACACGCCCAGCGAGGTTGTCGCGGCGTCCGACGATGGCATGCTGCCGCTCGATATCGATCCGAAACTTGCCTGGGCGCTCAAGTTTCGGGACCGGTTTCCGGTCGATGTGAACCGGGCGCCGCGGGAAATGCTTCTGCGCGTTCCCGGTCTCGGCACGAAGGCGGTGAAGTCGATTTTGGGGGCCCGGCGCTTTCGCCAGCTTCGGCTCGACGATATTCGCCGCCTCACCGTTTCCCTGAAAAAGCTGCAGCCGTTCATCGTCGCTGCCGACTGGCGCCCTGTTGCGCTCACCGACCGCGCCGATTTGCGCACGCTCGTCAAGCCCAGGCGGGAACAGCTGGAGCTGTTCGCGGCTTGAAGCTGTCGCAATGTATTGCGTCACGCTCGCCCATCACGAAGATTTCGCCGGCTGGCGAGAGGCGGCGCGTGCGCTCGCGCTCGCCGGTGTCCGGGCGGAGGGTATCAGCTGGCAGGTCGGCGATGCGCCGCAGGACCTCTTCGGCGACGAGGCCATTCCCGACGCGCAGCCCGGCGCCGCGCTGACCGTCCCGAAGCCGTTCATCGGTCTGGCCCAGTCCGTCATCTGCCATTCCGACACGGAACGCTTCGCGCGTCTATATTCGATGCTCCTGAAGCTGCAGCAAAACCGCCGCGCGCTGGAGGACAAGGCGGACCCCCTGCTGCGCCGGCTGGAGGAGCTGCGCAAGGCGGTCGGCCGCGACCTGCACAAGATGCGCGCCTTCGTCCGCTTTCGCGAAATGCCGGAGGAGGGGGTGCCGGACGGCAAGCGTTACGTCGCGTGGTTCGAGCCGGATCATCATATCGTCCGCACCAACGCGCCGTTCTTTCAGCGCCGCTTCGCCGCCATGCACTGGTCGATCCTGACGCCGGAACTGTGCGCACACTGGGATGGCCGCGCGCTGTCCTTCACGCCGGGCGCGACCCGCGCCGATGCGCCGGACGGCGACCCCGTGGAGGAAACCTGGAAGACCTATTTTGCCAGCATCTTCAACCCCGCGCGCGTGAAGGTGAAGGCGATGACGGCGGAAATGCCGAAAAAATACTGGAAGAACATGCCGGAGACCGCGCTCGTCCCCGGCCTGATCGCTGGCGCGCGCGCAAGGGAGTTGGAAATGGTCGAGAAGTCGAAGGGCAAGAGCCTGAAACCGGTCGAGGTCCGCGGTCTGAAGCGCGCCGAGGAAGAGGAGCGGCGCCTGTCCCCCGGCGGCAACCGCCTGGCGGCGTGGGAGGCGCTGCTCGAGGAGGCGAAGCGCTGCACCCGCTGCCCGCTCTACAAGCCCGCGACGCAAATGGTATTCGGCGAGGGGCCGGTGGATGCGCCGCTGATGCTGATCGGGGAACAGCCCGGCGACCAGGAGGATCAGGCCGGCCGTCCCTTCGTCGGACCGGCGGGTCAGGTGCTGGACGATGCCCTCGACAAGGCGGGCATCGACCGGTCGCAAACCTACGTCACCAACGCCGTCAAGCATTTCAAGTTCGAGCAGCGCGGCAAGCGCCGCATCCACTCGAAGCCGGGCGCGCAGGAAATCGAAGCGTGCCGCTGGTGGGCGGACCAGGAGCGTGACCTGATCGCGCCGAAGGTCACCGTCGCCCTCGGCGCGACCGCCGCGCGTTCCATGATCGGCAAGGTGGTGACCATTTCCAAAACCCGCGGCGCCGCCATCGAACTGCCCGGCGGCGGGGAGGGGTGGGTGACCGTTCACCCCAGCTACCTCCTGCGCATCCCCGACAAGGGAAAAGCCGACGAGGAACTGGCCCGCTTCATAGAGGACCTGCGCACCGTCCAGAACCGCCTCACCGCCCTCGCGGCATAAAGCTCACACCCCCCGCCGCCGTCGTTCTCGCAAGGGCAGGCTCTATTCCCCTCTCGTCATTCCTGCGAAGGCAGGAATCCACCGGCCTGCGCGGCCCATCCGGCTCCAACTCGCTGCGCCGCATGCACCCCTGCTTCCGCAAGGGTGACGATGACGGTGGAGGTCTGCGCAAAGAACCTCCACCGAAGCGCCACACCGCCGCTCAGAAAAGGGTCGAGTTCAGAGGCAGGTCACCCCGACCGCTCAGCAGTCTGAAAACCACCTGCCCCCTTTCGTCATTCCTGCGAAGGCAGGAATCCACCAGCCTGCGCGGCCTTACAGCTCCGCGCAGCCGCCGCCATGGACCCCTGCCTCCGCAGGGGTGACGAAGACGGTGGAGATATGCGCAAA
>NZ_AMRV01000007.1 GCF_000342165.1 Pacificimonas flava | reverse complement strand
CCCACCGAAAATCGGTGAAACCCGAACCAAACATCCGTTCAAGGAGCCGTTCAATTCCTGCACATTACAAATGGTGTGTAAGGACAGGTGAACGACTTAACATTACCACGGTACACGGCACCTTGAGCTGCCGGACCGCAGGCCGCCGCCCACATGTCCCTTCTTACATCTACGACAATGAGAAAGAGCGATAACATCCCCACCCGCACCTTCAAGGCCGGACATCCGGTCAAAGCATCGAATGGGGTCTGGCGAAGCGGCGTCCGCTCCGTCAGCGTTGAGCGGCTTATATGGCCACCATCACAAAACCGTCAACACCTATCTGAACAAAAATGTCATTATTTTGGTAAGCCACTGTGATTTGTGGTAATTCCCGGCGCTGGTCGTCCATCCGAGCGGACAGTCAGGCGTGCTGAATATAGTCCTTCAGCGATTCCGCCTCCCGCTCGGCCTCATCGATCCGCGCCTTGACCAGGTCTCCCATCGAGACGATCCCGACAAGACGGCCGCGGTCGACGACCGGCAAGTGACGAAAGCGCCTGCGGGTCATGTTCGACATCGCTTCATACACCGATTCGTCCGGCGCGACGGTCACGACGTCGGCGGTCATCAGATCGCTGGCGCATTTCGAAAGGGCCGCCTCGCCCTGCTCGGCGAGACAGCGAACAATGTCCCGTTCGGACAACACGCCGGCGATTTGGTCGCCTTCGAGAACGAGAACCGCACCGATGCGGTGCTCGACGAGCGTTTCGATGACCATTGGAACCGGCGCGCCCGGCTGGACACTCACCACCTCTGCGCGGTTCCTGATAATGGACCCAATATTCACAAGGCACCTCCCCTTCGGCACTCCTATGCGTTGAGCTTTGCGCAAAAGAGCCCCAAGGGGAAGGAAAGCTTTTCCGGAAAGGACGGCATATGAGCCGTTTTCGCACGATTTTCGCCTGCGCGGGCCTTGCGTCCGCAGCTCTGACGGCGACAGCGCTCATCTATATGGCGGCGAACGACACGGCGCTTCGCCTGCACCTGGTGATCGCCGTCACGCTGGCGATCACACTGTCCATGTTCCTGGCTGCCGGGCTGATGGGCCTGATGTTCCTGTCCAACGAAAGCGGACACGATCAGGCCGCGGCCGACGAAGCCGCGCGGCAAGAACCCGGCGGTTGGTTGCAGGACGGGGACCGGGGCGACTGAAGGCGCCGCCCCTTACCCGGTATGATCAGGCGTCGACGGCCTCACGCTGGTCGCTGTCGGCGCGGGGACGGCGCTGGCGACGGCGCGGCTTTGGCCGCTCCTCCTGCGCTTCTTCCTCCTCAGCGTCGTCATCGCCGTCGCCTTCGGAATCATCCTCGTCATCGTCGCGATTTTCATCGCGCCCCTGCTCCTGGCGGCCACCACGCCCCTTGCGCGCAGTGTTCCGCCCGCGACCGCGGTCCTGACGCGAGTTTTCGGATGAATCATCGTCATCCTCATCCTCGTCATCATCATCGTCGGCATCGTTGCCGCCGCGCCCCCGGCGCTTGGCGCCCTGCTGCTCTTCCTTGCGAGCCTGCATATCGGCCACCACGCGGAAATAATGATCCGCGAACTGCAGATAATATTCGGCCTGGACACGCTCGCCCGCCTGGGCGGCATCACGGGCCATGTTCTTGTATTTTTCCAGCAGCTGGTTGGCGTTGCCACGCTGACGCTGCTGGTTCTGGGGCATTCCCCCGGAGTTCGAACGGCCGCTACGGCGGCGACGTCCCGACTGCGGATTTCTCATGGGTTTGGTTTCGATCCTCACTTACCGAACCCCTGGTCCGGTATCAGGCGCTTTCCTAAGCGCATTTACGAACTGTCGCCCGGCGACATTCGATCTGTCGAAAGTTGCTGAAGACGGCGCCATCTACCCCGATAGGCGGCGTCCACATATCCAGCCATACCATGCGGACAGACAATTCCAAGACATTTTTTCTTGACGGCCTGCTACCGGGACTGCGTCACCGTCACCTCGCACGCTCACCGAACGGAGAATCCGAGAGCGCGGACATGCCCGCCGAGATCGCGCCGTGCCCCCACCGGCTCCAGCCCTGCCCGCGCCGCCAATTGCGTCACCTGGGCCTGCTGTCCCGCACCGATCTCGACAACCGCATGCCCGTCCGGCGCAAGGTGCCGGCGAAGAAGCGGCAGGACCACGCGGTAGGCGGCGAGGCCGTCCGCGCCGGCGAACAGCGCACCGGCAGGCTCATAGTCGCGGACACCGGGGCCGAGCTCCGCATTCTCCTCGATATAGGGCGGGTTACAAAGGAGGAGGTCGAACTTGCCGGCTTCGAGGGCTGCCCAGTCGCCGATCAGGAACGCCGCACGACCCTCCACCCCCAGCAGCGCCGCATTTTCGCTGGCGACTCGGATGGCAGCGGCACTTCGGTCGATGCCCAGCCCCTCCGCCGCGGGAAATTCCGCAAGTCCCGCAAGCAAGAGACAGCCGCTTCCCGTACCATAGTCGACGATGGTCCGTGTCGAACGTCCGCCGCGCAGCTCCAGCGCCAGCTCTATCAGCGTCTCACTGTCGGGACGCGGCGTCAGAACGTGGCGACTCACGCGGATCGGCAGCGACCAGAACTCCGCTTCGCCGACGATATGGGCAAGCGGCTCCGCCGCTGCACGCCGCGCGATCAGGGCATCATAGGCCGCTTGGTCCATAGCCGGAGGCGGATCAAGAAGCAGTCGGTCGCGGCTGATCCCGGCGAGATGCGCCGCCAGCAATTCCGCATCCAGCCGAGCGGTGGTGGGATCCCGGCCGGCGGCAAGACGCCTCGCGCCCTCCGCAACCTGCTGCGGGACCGTCAAGCGCGCAGGCTCACTGCGCCCCGAGACCGGCCAGGCGCTCGGCCTCGTCTTCTGCGATCAGGGCGCCGATAAGCTCGTCCATTTCGCCCTCGATAATGCTCGGCAATCTGTGCAGCGTCAGGTTGATCCGGTGATCGGTAACGCGTCCCTGCGGAAAATTATAGGTGCGGATCCGTTCAGACCGGTCGCCGGAACCGACCATGGACTTGCGCGCGCCGGCCCGCTCGGACGCGAGCTTTTCCCGCTCCATTTCGAACAGACGGGCGCGCAGGACCTTCATGGCCTTTGCCCGGTTCTTGTGCTGCGACTTCTCGTCCTGCTGCGAAACCACGAGCCCGCTCGGCACATGCGTGATGCGGACCGCGCTGTCGGTTGTGTTGACGTGCTGGCCGCCCGCCCCGGACGCGCGGAAGACGTCGACGCGCAGATCGGAGTCGTTGATCTCGATATCCACATCCTCCGCCTCCGGCAGGACGGCCACGGTGGCCGCGCTGGTGTGGATCCGGCCCGATGCCTCCGTCGCCGGAACGCGCTGGACCCGGTGGACGCCCGATTCGAACTTCAGCCTGGCGAACACGCCGGTGCCGCTGACATTGGCGATCACTTCCTTGATCCCGCCAGCGTCAGCAGCCGACATCTCCATGGTCTCGACGCGCCAGCCCCGGCCCTCCGCATAGCGCTGATACATGCGATAGAGATCGGCAGCGAAGAGCGCGGCTTCCTCCCCGCCCGTACCGGCGCGGATCTCAAGGATGGCGGAGCGCTGGTCGGCAACATCCTTCGGCAGCATCAGCAGCGCCAATTGCCGCTCCCCCTCGACCAGGCGCTTCTGGACGGCCGCCAGTTCCGTTTCGGCAAGCTCGCGCATGTCGGCATCGCTGGCACTATCGGCGGCCATCGCCGTCAGTTCGGCGACCTCCTCGCGCAGGGCCCGCACCGACTTGGCGGCGGACGCCACCGGGTCGAGCTCGGCATATTCCTTCGAAAGCTCGACGAACTTCTCCGGCGGCAGGTCCCCAGAGGCCATCTGATGAGTGAGGTCGCTGTGGCGGCCGATGATCGCATCGACACGCTCTTGCGGGACGGCGGGGGCGCTGCTCATCGTGTCGTCAACATGGTTGCGGGAAGCCAGGCGGAAAAGGGCGGCATTTCGGCGCCCTCGCCTTCCATCTCACGCAGGCGGAGTTCCGCCATATAGCCGCCGATGAACCCGATATCGCCATAAGCGAGCGCGGTCTGGTCGCCCGCGGCGAGGTCCTTCACCTGCACCCGGCGCCGGGCGCGCTCATCCTCGCCCAGAATAAGAGCAAGGCGCGCACCGCTGGCATCCGCGCGCTGCATGCGCTTCTTCATATTGCCGCGGGCAAAGGTCTCGGCGCTGATGCCGCCGCCGCTGCGCAGCGCACCGAGCAGGCGCACACCGACAAGCTCAGCCTCCCGGTCCATGGGAATGAAGGCAACGTCGACCTTGCCGCCGGCCGCGCCGGGCAGCAGGAGCGCAAGCCGTTCGATACCGGCTGCCCAGCCGATTGCGGGCGTGGGCGGCCCGCCCATCGCCTCGATCAGCCCATCATAGCGACCGCCGCCGAGCACGGTGCCTTGTGCCCCCAGCGCGTCGGTCACGAACTCGAACGCCGTATGCCGGTAATAATCGAGGCCGCGCACCAGCCTGGCGTCCCGTTCGAAAGCGATGCCAGCGGCCGACAGTCCCTCCTGCACCGCCGCGAACCATGCCCCGGCTTCGGAGGACAGGTAATCGTCGATTACCGGCGCGTCCGCGACGATGGCCCGATCGGCGGCATCCTTGCTGTCGAGAATGCGCAGCGGATTGCGTGCCAGGCGGTCGCGGCTGTCGGCGCTCAGCTCCGGCTCATGCGCGCGGAAATGGGAGAGGAGCGCAGTCTGCCACGCCTCCCGGCTTTCTGGATCGCCGAGCGTATTGAGGCGCAAGGTGACGCTCTTCGCAATGCCCAGTTCCTCCAGCAATTGCTGTCCGAACGCGAGGATCTCCACGTCCGCCATCGGGTCGGGCGCTGCCAGCATTTCCGCGTCGAGCTGGTGGAACTGCCGAAAGCGCCCTTTTTGCGGCCGCTCGTAGCGGAAGCAGGGCCCCCAGGCCGCCAGCTTCATCTGGCCGTGCTGCTGCCAACCGTTGGAAATATAGGCGCGGGCGATACCAGCGGTGAATTCCGGGCGGAGCGTTACCGAATCGCCGCTGCGATCCTCGAACGTGTACATTTCCTTGGCGACGACGTCGGTCGTCTCGCCGAGAGAACGGGCGAAAACGCCCGTATGCTCGAACACGGGGACATGGACGGAGTTGAAATTGTAAAGGCGTGCGACGCGCCGAAAGGTCTCCACGACCTGATCGAACCGCGCGGCATCTTCCGCGATGAAATCGTTGGTGCCGCGGATCGCGGCGGGCTTCTTGCTCATGATCGCGAGCCGACATAGGAGAGGCGAGGCCACAAGGCCAGCGGCTTTCCGCTTGACTTTTTCGCAGCCCGGCGGCATCTGCCCGCCCTGATCGCGCGGTGACCCCGGGTTGCCGCCTTTTTCTTTTCTACTGAAAGGTACGGGTAGCGCCATGGCGAAGCCGACGACCGTCAAGATCAAGCTGGTTTCGACCGCAGACACCGGCTTTTTCTATGTGACGAAGAAGAACCCGCGGAACATCACCGAGAAGATGACCTTCCGCAAATATGATCCCGTCGCGCGTAAGCACGTCGAGTTCAAGGAAGCCAAGATCAAGTAAGAGCCGGACGGGCGGCCTGCCCCTCAAGACAGGCATTGTCGCTCGCAGACAATGCCAGGACGCCGCGGCGCTCATTCCTGGGCGATTCGCGGCGTTTTTGCCGGATGTACGTCTTTATGCCGGATGTACGTCGGAAGTGTTGGCTCACGGGATCAAGCGGGCACCGCTCAGGCGCAGCGCCGTGCCTCTCCGTCAGGCATATTCACGCACTGTTTCTATGAACCGGGCGACCGAGATCGGCTTGGCGATATAGGCCTCGCAGCCGCCCGCACGGATCCGCTCCTCGTCCCCCTTCATGGCAAAGGCCGTCACGGCGATCACGGGAATCGTCTTCAGATCCTCGTCCCCCTTCAGCCACTCCGTCACCTGCAGCCCCGATACATCCGGTAGCTGAATGTCCATCAGGATCAGGTCGGGCCGCCGGTCGCGAACCATGTTCAGCACGCGCTGGCCGTCACGCGTTTGCATGGTGGCGTAACCGTGCGCCTCCAGAAGGTCGCAGAACAACTTCATGTTTAAATCATTGTCTTCGACAACGAGAACGGTTTTAGCCATGTCCGAGTCCGCTTCGTAGCCGCGCATGCGCCTTCAACTAGGGCTTAGCGGAAAAGTTGCCACTATCTAGGGGCTTGAAGATCACAAACGCATCAAACGCCGCGACTGACCCTCAAGTCATCGCACTTTTGGCGATCGGACACGTCATGGGCGACGACCGACTTGCCGGGCGCTTTCTGGACCTTAGCGGCATAGGCGTGCAGGATTTGCGCGAATCCGTCGCGAGCCCCGCGATCGGCGCCGCCGCGCTGGACTTTCTTGCGGCCCACGAACCGGATCTTAGGGCCTGTGCGAGCGCGCTCGGCCTGCCGCCGGAGGACCTGATCGCGGCGCGCGATGCCCTTCACCCCGACGGAAGGAACGACGCGTTTTGAAACCGCTGCTGATCTGCGACTGCGACGAGGTGCTGATGGGGTTCGCCGCCCCCTTTTCCGAGCATCTCAGGGACGAACACGGCATGACGCTGACGCTCAGCAGCTTTGCGCTCGCCGGGAATATTCGGCGCCACGGAACGGGAGAGCTCGTGCCGGAGGCGGAGTTTCCCGGCCTTCTTTCCGGCTTCTTCCGCAGCGGCATGCACCGGCAACGCCCGGTCCCCGGGGTCGAACCTGCGCTGTCGCGCCTGTCGGCCTTGTACGATGTGGTGATCCTGACCAATATCGAAGATGAGTTCCGGAACGCCCGGCGCGAGCAGCTCCGCCGTCACGGCATGGATTACGAGGTCTATTGCAATCGGGGGCCGAAGGGTCCGGCTCTCCTGCGGCTGCTGGACGCGCATGATATGCCGCCCGCGGTTTTCATCGACGATCTGCCACCACACCACGACTCGGTCGCGAAGACGGCGCCGGACGTGCACCGCGTCCACATGGTCGCGGACAAGCAGCTTCGCGACCTGATTCCCAAGGCGGAGGCGGCCCATGTCCGCATCGATAGCTGGGCCGACGCGGAGCCCTATCTGCAAGACCTCGCCAATAGCGGACGCCTTGCGTAACAGCGTCATCAAGACGAAAACGCCCCAATCGGAGACAGCCGAATCCATGAGTATCGAAGAACGCCTCGAAGAGCTGAACCTGACCCTTCCGGCCGCCCCCGCGCCAGCCGCGAATTACGTGCCGTACGTGCAGCATGGTTCGCTGCTTCATGTCGCAGGGCAGATCCCGTTCGATGAAAAGGGCGAACTTATCCGGGGCCGCCTTGGCGACACCGTGTCCACGGAGGAAGGTTATGCGGCTGCGCAGCGCTGCGCGCTGGCCATCCTTGCCCAGACCAAGGCCGCGGCAGGGTCGCTGGACAGGGTCGCGCGAATCGTGAAGCTGAATGTGTTCGTGGCGTCTGCGCCGGATTTCTCCGACCAGCCGAAGGTCGCGAACGGGGCCAGTGACATGATGGGCGACGTTTTCGGCGACGCCGGACGTCATGCCCGCAGTGCGGTCGGCGTGGCGGCGTTGCCGCTGGGCGTGGCAGTCGAAATCGATGCGGTCATCGCGCTTGCCGATGCTTGATTTCGGCCGTGCAGCCACCCGAAAGGCGGAGGAGCGGCTGACGCACCTGTCGGCCCGCCCCTTCGCGCATCGGGGTCTGCACGGCAGCGGCGGCGCGGTGGAAAATTCCATCAGCGCCTTCGAGGCGGCGATCGAGAAAGGCCTTGGCATAGAGCTTGACGTCCAGCTGACGCTGGAGGCAGGCGCCGTCGTGTTTCACGATGAAACGCTGGAACGCCTGACCGGGGAAACCGGCCCGGTCGTCGGCCGCACCATGAAGGCGCTGAGCCAGGTCCCGCTAAAAAATTCCAGCGACCGCATCTGGTCGCTTCAGGACGTCCTGCACCACATTGCCGGCCGAACGCCGCTCCTGATCGAGGCGAAAGTGGGCAAGAATTCGCCTATCGCGCTTGCGCTGGCCGTCAGGCGGGCGCTGGAGGGCTATGTGGGGCCGGTCGGCATCATGTCTTTCCATCCCGGCATTCCGCGCTGGTTTCATGAGCACTTCCCTAGCATGCTGAACGGTCTCGTCGTCAGCGAGGAGAATGAGGAGACAGCGGCGAAGTGGCGCCGGACGGCGCTTGCCCGGCAATGGTCGCTTTATCATTCGCGCGCCAAGTTTCTTGCCTATGACGTCCGGTCCCTACCCAGCAAATCGGCCGAGAGCTTTCGCCGTACTGGACGGCGTGTCTACACCTGGACCGTGCGGGAGGATGCCCATCTACCGCCCGCCCGCGCCCATGCCGATCAGCTGATCGTCGAAGGGGCAGCGGCACAAACGGTGCTGTCCGAACGCGAAGCCGTGGTGGGCAGTTCTGCCGCTTAGCCTCGCCACCAGCATTGATGCTGTCGAGGCGGCCGATTGGAACCGCTGTGCCGGCGGCGGCAATCCGTTCGAGCAGCACGGATTTTACGCCGCCCTGGAACGGTCCGGCAGTGCGGCGGCCGACACCGGCTGGCAACCGGCGCATCTGCTGCTGAGCGGCAGCGAGAACGCGCCGCCAGACGCGATCATGCCCGCCTACGTCAAATCGCACAGCCGCGGCGAATATGTCTTCGATCATGGCTGGGCCGAGGCCTTCGAGCGCGCGGGCGGGCGCTATTATCCGAAGCTGCAACTGGCCTTCCCGTTCACGCCCGCGACCGGCCGGCGTTTCATGGGCGGCACGCCGGAAGATGCGGCCATGCTGATTTCCGGCGCCGAGGCGGTCTGCCGCCAGCATGGGCTCTCCTCAGCCCACGCCACCTTTCTGCCGGCCGCCCAGCGTGACGCGTTCGAGCGCGCGGGTTGGCTGCTGCGCAGCGGCGAGCAGTTCCACTGGTTCAATCGCGACTATCGCGACTTCGACGATTTTCTATCCGCCCTCTCCTCGCGAAAACGCAAGGCGATCCGAAAGGAACGCGCGGGGGCTGCCGCGCACGGTCTCGACATCGTGCAGCTGGAAGGGCGCGCCATTACCGAGGATGATTGGGACGCGTTCTGGGATTTCTATCAGGACACGGGCGCCCGCAAATGGGGCACCCCCTATTTGACGCGGGCCTGCTTTTCACTTCTCAGCGAGCTGATACCGGACCGGCTGATCATGTTCCTGGCACGCCACCAGGGCGAGCCGATCGCCGGCGCTCTCAACCTGCTCGGCGATGATTGTCTTTACGGCCGCTATTGGGGCGCGCTTGCGGACGTGCCGTTTCTGCATTTCGAGCTTTGCTATTACCGCGCGATCGACCTTGCCATCGAACGCGGCCTGGCCCGGGTGGAAGCGGGCGCGCAGGGCCCGCACAAGCTGGCGCGCGGATATGAACCGGTGAAGACCTATTCCGCCCACTGGATCGCCAATCCCGGACTACGGGCGGCAATCGGCGACTATCTTGAGCAGGAACGCGAAATGGTCGATGCCGACGTGGCCGCACTGTCGCGCCATACCCCCTTCAAGCGGGGCTGACGCCCGCACCTTCCCGTCCGGGCGGTTTATGCTGCCTGGCGGGACAGAAAGGCGCGGGCCTCGCGCTGCGCCTCGGCGATTTCCACCTTGCTCATCTCAGCGCTGAGTTCGCGGCGATCCTCAGCGGCGCGGAGGTCGCCCTTCATCGCGGCGAGATTGAACCATTTATGAGCCTCGATGAGGTCGATGGTCATGCCTTCCCGGCCGGACGAATAGGCGACGCCCAGTTCATAGAGCGCGTCGGCCTCGCCGACGATCGCGCGCTGCAACTGGCGCTGGAGATCCCGCGCCTGGGCATTGAAGATCTTGGTCATGTTCCGTCCCCGAACCCATGTTGGTCCATCTGAATGGGACAGGTTTTGCCGCGCGTGGTTTAAAAAAATGGTTAAGGCGCGCTGCCGCGGCTTTATCCGCAGAGTTCCGGCTGTTTGTCGAAGGCAAACGTCGGCTGAAGATGATTCGCCGGACAGCGCATCCGCTCCGGCGGCAGGATGAGCGTCGCCGTGGTGCCGACTCCGATTTCACTGCGCAGAACCACATGCCCCCCATGCAATTCGGCAATCGCCTTGCAGAGCGGCAGGCCGATGCCGCTTCCCTGCGGGGCATCGGTCGTGTCCCGCCCCAGCCTGTCGAAGGGAATGAAGGCGCGGCGAATATCCTCCGTCCGCATGCCCGCACCCCTGTCGGATACCGTGACGGCCAGTCCTCCATCCGGCATACGCCGAGCGCGGAGAAGGACGGAACTGTCCGAGGCGCCATATTTCAGAGCGTTGCCGATGAGGTTCAGGAAGACCTGCCGCAGCATCCGGGCATCGCCAAGCACGGCGGGCAGATCGCCTTCGACCTCCGTCAGGATGCGGATCGCTCTGGCAGCGCCGGCGCCGTGGAGAAGACGGGCAGCGGCCAGCAGTTCACGGGCGATGTCGACGTCGTCGTCGGCAAGCGTAAGATCTCCGCGCTCGATCTGGATCAGGTCCAGCATGGCGTTCAGCGTCGCATCGAGCGTTCGCGCCGCTTCCAGCAAGGCTTCGGCGTAGCGGACCGTATCCGCCCCGCCGCCAGCATGACCGATCAATTCGCCATAGCCCAGAATGGTCGTTATCGGCGTGCGCAGTTCGTGCGCGAGCGCTGCCAGGGCGAGATTGCTTCCCACCGTTCCACCACCGCCCATCATCGCCGCCCTGCCCTTTGCCCTTCGACCCTGCGATTCACCTGTGAGTAGGGAAGATTGAGGAATGGTTAATGCCGCTGCCGGTCCAGCGGCGAACCGTCATTTCCCAGCGACGGACAGATTGTCGATCAGCCGCGTGCCGCCGATCCGGGCGGCCACGAACAGGCGCGCATGCGGTGTCATGGCTTGCAACTCGCTCAGGTCCCGCTCGTCACGCATCTCGAGATATTCCGGCGAGAAGCCCGCCCGCGCCAGGTGCGTACGGGCTTCCTCCAGCGCGTCCGCGGTCTGGGTCCCCGCGCGGATCGCCTTCGCGGCGGCGGAGAGGGCGCGCGGCAGTTCGGCGGCGGTGCGGCGCTCCTCCGCCGACAGATACGCGTTGCGGGACGAGAGGGCGAGGCCGTCCGCCTCCCGCACCGTCGGCACCCCCTCGATCCGCGTTCCGATGTCGAGGTCGGCAGCCAGGCGCCGGATGATCGTCAGTTGCTGCCAGTCCTTCTCTCCGAAAAACGCGGCGTCGGCGCGCGCCTGGTTCAGCAGCTTCGTCACCACCGTCGCGACGCCGTCGAAATGTCCCGGCCGTCTTGCGCCGCACAGCGGTTCCCCCAAGCCCGCGACCGAAACCGTCGTCGCGAATCCCGGCGGATACACCTCCGCGGGATCCGGGGCGAAAAGAAGGTCGCAGTTCGCCTCGGCCAACCGCTCGGCATCCTGCGCTTCCTGCCGCGGGTAACGATCGAGATCCTCGCCCGGCGCGAATTGCTTCGGGTTGACGAAGATGGTGACGACGGCGCGGTCGCAATGTCGACGCGCCGCGGCGACCAGCGACAGATGCCCCGCGTGCAGCGCACCCATGGTGGGCACCAGTCCCACGGTCTTGCCGCCTTGCCGCCACTCGCCAATCACTTCGCGCAGGGCAGCCACGGTTCTGACGATGCGCGGTGCGCTGGACATGATCTCTCCCGCAGTTCGTTGACTTGACCAAGGCCCTGTCCGAAACAGCGGCGCGGCCGTCAAGGGGACGATCGCCATTCGCCATCGGGCGTGGCGGCCGCTATCAGGGTTGCATCTTGTTCAAGGGGGACGGCGGCGAACGCCATGGCGCATATCATCACCTTCGGAAACGAGAAGGGCGGCACCGGAAAGTCCACCACGGCCGTTCATGTGGCGGTCTCCTTGCTTGCCGCCGGCCGCACTGTCGCGGCCATCGATCTCGACGCGCGGCAACGGACGTTCGCGCGCTATATGGAAAACCGACAGGGCTTTTCGGGCGAACGCGGCCTCGGCCTCCCGCTGCCGCGAATGACGGTGATAGCGGAGAGCGAGACGGCGGAGACGGAACTTGCATCTGCGCTGGGTACGGACGCGGATTTCGTGGTCATCGACACGCCCGGCCGCGACAGCCCCCTTGCCCGCGCTGCCCTGTCGCGCGCCGACACGCTGGTCACGCCGATCAACGACAGCTTCGTCGACTTCGATCTGATCGGGCAGGTCGATGCGGAAACCTTCGAGGTGAAGCGGCCCAGCTTCTATGCTGAACTCGTCTGGCAATCCCGCAAGGCGCGGGCACGCCACGATGCAGGCTCCATCGACTGGGTGATCGTCAGGAATCGTCTGGCGCAGCTGAACGCGAAGAACATGCAGCGGGTCGCGGCCGCCCTCGAACAGCTTGGCCCGCGCGTCGGCTTCCGGGTGGCGCCGGGCCTGTCGGAGCGCGTCATCTACCGCGAGCTTTTTCCGCAGGGACTGACCCTCCTCGACATGGATGCGATCGACGACACCCGCCTCAGCCATGTGGCGGCGCGTGCGGAGCTGCGCGAACTCGTTGAGGCGCTCGATCTCGACCGGCCCGCCACGGCGAAGCGAGCGGTCGCCGGCTGATGGGTCCGCTGGTCGTCGTTCTCCTCGGCGCCATCGCCGTCTTCTGGTATCTGGGCCTGCTGACGCCCGAGCGGCTTCGCATCATCGGCGGCATCGGCCTTGCCCTTATCGGCCTGTTCGTGACGCTTCGCGGCGCGCCACTTGCCGGCGTTCCGGTTGCGGGCCTCGGCAGCTACTTCCTGTGGCGCGGTCTGAAGCGCCGCTCGCCTGCCGGAATGACCGTCGAGCGGGCAGCGGCCCTCCTCCACGTGTCGCCGACCGCAAGCGAAAGCGAGATCCGCAAGGCCTATCGCCTCGCGGTCGCCGCCGCTCATCCGGACCGGGGTGGCAGTCACGAAAAAACTTCTGAACTGAACGAGGCTCGCACGGTTCTCCTTGCGGCCAAACAACCCAAGATACCCTGAACCCGGAGGCACCATTTCCATGACCGAATCCGCATCGCATCAATTCCACCCGACGCTGCTGCGCGAATATGATGCGCGGGGCATCGTCGGCGATACGCTGACGGAGGCCGATGCGGAGTGGCTGGGGCGCAGCTTCGGCACCATGGTGCGCCGCAATGGCGGCGCGAAGGTGGCGGTCGGTTACGACGGCCGGCACAGTTCTCCCGCGCTGGAGGCGGCCCTGGTGACGGGGCTGCGCGCGGCGGGCCTCAATGTCCTGCGCGTCGGCCTGGGCCCCACGCCGATGCTCTATTATGCCGTCAACGAGCTTGGCGCCGACGGTGGCGTGATGATCACGGGCAGCCACAATCCGCCCGAATATAACGGCTTCAAGTTCATGATGGGCACGGGTCCGTTCTTCGGCGACGACATCCGCAATCTCGGTACGCTCGCCGCCTCGGGCGACGTCGAAAGCGGCAGCGGGCTAAGCGAGGATGTCGATATCGAGGATCGCTACGTCGAGCGGCTTCTCGCCGACGCCCCGACCCAGGATTTCAAGATCGCATGGGATTGCGGCAACGGCGCGGCCGGACGCGTGGTCGAGAAACTGACGGCCAGGCTGCCCGGACGGCATGAATTGCTGTTCACGAAGATCGACGGCGACTTCCCGAACCACCACCCCGATCCGACGGAGGAGAAGAACCTGGAGGATCTGCGGGCGGTCGTCGCCGAGAAGAAGCTCGACTTCGGCCTTGCCTTCGACGGCGACGGCGACCGGATCGGCGCCATCGATGCGAAGGGCCGCATCATCTGGGGCGACCAGTTGCTGATGATCCTGGCAGAGGATGTGCTGGCGGACGTTCCGGGCGGCACCATCATCGCCGACGTGAAGGCCAGCCAAGCCCTGTTCGATCATATCGCCGACCGGGGCGGCAAGCCGCTGATGTGGAAGACCGGCCACAGCCTCGTGAAGGCGAAGATGAAGGAAACCGGCAGCCCCCTTGCCGGAGAGATGTCCGGCCACATCTTCTTCGCGCATCGCTATTACGGCTATGACGATGCGCTTTACGCAGCCATCCGGCTGATGCGCGCGGTCGCGCGCGCAGGAGCGTCCCTGACGGAAATGCGCGGTGCCATGCCGGCGCTGATCAACACGCCGGAACTTCGCTTCGAGGTGCCGGAGGAACGCAAGTTCGACATCATCGAGGAGGTGCGTAAGCGACTGAGCGAAGCGGGCGCGGACATGAGCGAAATCGACGGTGTCCGCGTCAACACGCCCGATGGATGGTGGCTCCTGCGCGCCTCCAACACGCAAAACGTCCTTGTCGCCCGCGCCGAGGCCAAAAGCGATGATGCCCTGAAGCGTTTGATCGCCAATCTGAACGAGCAGCTGACGGCCTCCGACGTGGCCCCGGTCACGCTTTAGGCGCGTCTCTCGCTCTGGTCTGCCAGGTATTGCTGCGCTGCACAAAAATCGGTTGACCGAGTCGGTTTCTCGGTTTATTGTGCAGCGCAACATAACCGATAGGAGCGTTGCATCCATGGCAGACGAAGCGCCGAAGGCGGATCCGAAGCCGGTTGCGGAGAAAGTCGCTGACGACACGAACCGCGCCGCTGCAAATGCCGAAACGGCAATCGCGACGGTACGAACGGCCCAGGCCGACAAGGACGGGCCGGTGAGCGCCAGCTCATCCGCGACGACGGACACGCCACAGAAGATGGCGTCCCAGGCGCCTGCTCCCAAGCGGAAGGCCGCGAAGACGGCAAAGCCGGATCAGGCACGATCCCCGAAAAAGAAGACGGCTGGAAAGCCCTCCGCGGGAACCAGGAAGACGAGCAAGAGCAAGGTTTCGGCCCGGAAGACCATCTCCGCTCCGAAATCGACCAAACCGACATCGATGAGGAACAGCACAATGGCAACGAAGCAGAACCCGACCGAAACCATGAAGGCGCAGACCGAAACGGCCATGAACCAGTCCAAGGCCGTGTTCGAGGACGTGACCGCCAAGTCGAAGGAAGCCATGGAGAAGAACGCCAAGGCGCTCGAGGAGCTGAGCGGGATGACGCGCGGCAATGTCGAGGCGATGGTGGAAGCCGGCCGTATCTATGCCGAAGCGACACAGGCCATGGCCCGTGACACGGCGGACTTTGCGAAGAAGCAGACCGAAGAGACGGTCGAGACGATGCAGGCCCTGTCCAGCGTCAAGAACCCGAACGAGGTCGTCGAGCTGCAGGGCAAATATGTTCGCGGTCAGTTCGACGCGGTGGTCGCGCAGACCTCCTCCATGACCGAACGCGCGCTGAAGCTGTCCAGCGACATGATGGCGCCGTTCCAGAACCGCATGGCGACCGCCATGGAGAAGTTCACGAAGGTCGCGTAACCCGCGGCAGACACGTCCCCCCGGTGGGATAGTGAGAATTTCGGGCGGGCCGCCAGCGACACGCTGGCGGCCCGTTTTCGTTATATTCGCGCACAGCGGCACGCCGGTCCGCCCCGAACCCGTTCGGCTGCCGCCACTGCTGTGGAGGGAGTGCCTTGCCTCGCGGCCATCGAATCCTAAAATAGGGGGTGCAATGCAGAACTCCGGACGTCTCATCATCGCGGCCGACGAAGACGGCACTACCGGTCCGCCCGACGGCGAGTCCGGCGTCGCCACCCGTACGAAGCCCAAGACGAAGAAACCATCGCTCTACAAGGTGTTGATGCTGAACGACGATTACACGCCGATGGAGTTCGTCGTGGCCGTTCTGCAGCGGTATTTCCGCATGTCCACGGAGGAGGCCACGCAGGTCATGCTGCACGTGCATCAAAAGGGGGTCGGCCTGTGCGGTGTCTTCACCTACGAAGTCGCCGAAACGAAGGTCAACCAGGTCATGGATTTCGCCCGCAAGAACGAACACCCCCTGCAGATGACGCTGGAAAAGGCCTGACGGTTCAAGGCCCTCGCAGGCGCGCGGACGACCGATTAGAGTAAGCGATATTGTCGCTGGAACGGGGTTGCAGCCCCGCCGTTCTTTTACTGAAATCAATGATCGTCGAGCTCCCCGCCGGAGCGCGACTTCAGCAGGAAAGGACGGAGACTCAGTGGCTACCGCAACGAAAACCGAAACTCCCCATATCGGAATCACCCAGGACGGCCGCGCGGAAGTCGGCAAGGGGCTAGGAAAGGTGCTCGCCGACGAGTACACCCTCTATCTGAAGACGCACAATTATCACTGGAACGTCAGCGGACCCCATTTCCACTCGCTGCATACGCTTTTCGAAGAGCAATATACGGAACTCGCCGTCGCAGTCGACAATCTGGCGGAACGCATTCGCGCACTCGGCGAAGTCGCACCCGGCAGCTATGCCCGCTTCGCCAAGCTGTCCAAGCTGGACGAAGCGCCGGACACGCCGCCGGCCGCGCTCGACATGGCCCGGCAACTGGCCCACGATCATGAAACGGTCGCCGGCACCTGCCGCGAACAGTTGAAGGTCGCGGAAGGCGTGGAGGATGAGGTCACGGTCGACATGCTGATCGAACGCATGACCGTACACGACAAGGCGGCATGGATGTTGAGGAGCATGGCGGCCTAACGCCGATCGTTTCTGGCATCCGGCACTTCCGGAGATCCGGCGGCAGCGAACATTGCGGGCGATCACGGTTTCAATGCCGTGGTCGCCCTTCTTTTTTGGTCGCGTTTGCCGGCGGGCGACGCCGATCTGCGCCATACCACCTGTATAAAAGAGAGTTGGAAAAGAAATGAAAAGCGGGTGAGGCACGGCGTATGCGAATTGGACGTGGGCACCGGCAAGGCGGCCTGCGAGGCTCGAGGGAGATGAAGATGGATCTGTCATTTACACCGGAAGAAGAGGCGTTCCGCGAGGAGGTGCGCAGCTTCATCGCGGACAATTACCCCGCGAAGCTGAAGGAGGTCGGCGGACGCGAGGATCTCGGCAAGGACGACATGCTCGCCTGGCACCAGATTCTGGGGAAGAAGGGCTGGTCCGTCCCCTCCTGGCCGAAGGAATATGGCGGCACCGGCTGGAATCCGACGCAAAAATATATCTGGAACGAGGAGTCCGCCCGGGCCGAGACGATCCCGCCCCTGCCCTTCGGCGTCAGCATGGTCGGTCCCGTCATCTACACCTTCGGCACACCGGAACAGAAGGAGCGGTTCCTGCCCGGCATCGTCGCCGGCACGACATGGTGGTGCCAGGGCTATTCGGAACCGGGCGCGGGATCCGACCTTGCCAGCCTGAAGACGAAGGCCGAGCGCGTCACCGAGGACGGTAAGGACTATTATATCGTCAACGGCCAGAAGACCTGGACGACGCTGGCGCAGCATGCCGACTGGGGCTTCTTTCTGGTCCGCACCGATCCCAATGCCGCCAAGCCGCAGGAGGGCATCAGCTTTCTGCTGATCGACATGAAGACGCCCGGCATCACCGTGCGGCCCATCATCACGCTGGGCGGCGAGCATGAGGTGAACGAGGTCTGGCTGGACAATGTGAAGGTGCCCGCCGAAAACCGCATCTACGAGGAAAACAAGGGCTGGACCTGCGCCAAGTTCCTGCTGGCGCACGAGCGTTCCGGTATCGCC
The DNA here is from genome assembly GCF_000342165.1 of Pacificimonas flava. Classification (GTDB taxonomy): domain Bacteria; phylum Pseudomonadota; class Alphaproteobacteria; order Sphingomonadales; family Sphingomonadaceae; genus Pacificimonas; species Pacificimonas flava. The sequence continues at coordinate 141,271 of NZ_AMRV01000007.1, read as the reverse complement.
GGCGTTGCCCGGTCGAAGGTCGGCATCGACCGCATCAAAAAGATCGCATCCACCGAGCTGGATGAGGATCAGCCGCTGATCGAGAACCCGTTTTTCAAACGCAAGGTGGCCGAACTCGAGGTCGACCTGGCAGCGTTGGAGTTCACCGAGCTTCGCACGCTCGCCGGAGAGGCGGCCGGCAAGGGTCCCGGTCCGGAATCCTCCCTGCTGAAGGTCAAGGGCACGGAAATCCAGCAGCGTATTCAGGAACTCGTTCTGGAGGCAGTCGGCCATTACGGAGCGCCCTATTTCCGCGGATATGGCGAGGGCGGCAACGAATATGCGATCGGGCCGGATTACGCCCAACGCGCTGCGCCGACCTATTTCAACGGGCGCAAGACGTCGATCTATGGCGGATCGAACGAGATCCAGCGCGGCATCATCGCCAAGATGGTCCTGGGCCTCTGAAACGCGCCAGCCACCCAACCGATCAGTTGAGACGAACCGCACCGGCCGGCGCCGGTGCGGCGAAGAGGGGATACCTACCGGATGAATTTCGATTTCACCGAAACGCAGACCATGGTCCGCGACACGCTGCAACGCTTCCTGAAGGACCGCTACGACTTTGAATCCCGGCAGAAGATCAGCCGATCAGAAAAGGGGTGGTCGCCCGAAATCTGGAAGGCCTTTGCCGAGGAACTGGGCATTCTCGGTGCGTCCTTTTCAGAGGACCAGGGCGGCCTTGGCGGCGGCCAGATCGAGAACATGATCGTCATGGAAGAGGTTGGCCGGTCGCTGGTCGTCGAACCCTATCTGTCCACCGTGGTCATCGGCGGCGGCTTTGCCCGCGAATATGACCGGACCGACATTGTCGAGGGAATCATTGGCGGCGAAATGCGCATCGCCTTTGCCTGGGCGGAACCGAAAGGCCGCTTCGACCCCGACCATGTCGAAGTCACCGCAAAGGAAAAGGATGGCGGCTTCGTCCTCAACGGCCACAAGGCCGTCGTGCGCGATGCCCCCTCCGCCACGCATCTCGTCGTGACTGCCCGCACCGGCGGCGGGACGACCGATGCGGAGGGCGTCTCGCTGTTCCTGATCCCTGCGGACAGCGCCGGCGTGCAGCGCCGCGACTATCCGCTGGTCGACGGCGGCATCGCCTCCGAGGTCTACTTCGAAAATGCCGAGGTCAGCCATGACGCGCTGCTGGGCGAAGCCGGCAAGGCATCCGCGACCGTCCGCAAGGTGATGGACGAAGCCGTCGTCGGGCTTTGCGCGGAGGCCGTCGGTCTGATGCAGCAGATGAACGAACTGACGCAGTCCTATACCAAGGAACGCAAGCAGTTCGGCGTTCCGATCTCCAAATTCCAGGTGTTGCAGCACCGGATGGTCGACATGTTCATGGAGGCAGAGCAGGCGCTTTCGATGACCTATATGGCCGTGAACAAGCTGCCCGACACGGCCAGCGTCGCAATGGCGAAGGCGAAGATCGGCAAAGGTATTACCTTTGTCGGGCAGAATGCTGTGCAGCTTCACGGCGGCAACGGCATCTCCGACGAATATGCCATCGGTCATTATTTCAAGCGCGGCACGATTCTGGAGGGGCAGTTCGGCACCACGGACCACTATCTGCGCCGCTACGAACGGTTGACACTGGGTTGAGCGGGCTCCGCGCGGGTCGGCCGCCGCCGGCCCGCGCGGCACGTTCGAAATAACGAGAACACTGGCGGACAGCCATGGCTGCGGGCCTGCCCAAACCTGCCCCTTTCCGTCAGTTGACGCGGCCTCTCGCGCAGGCAAATCATTCGCCCCTGGACAAATAAGGGGGGAAAATCATGATGAAATTGGATCGCCGCAATGCGCTTCTGGCAGGCAGCATGCTGGCCGCCGCAAGCCTGCTTCCGGGGGCGGCGTTCGCACAGAATGACGACCGCGCTGCGATCCGCGCAGCCGCCGAGGCCCAGAAGGATGCGTCGGTTGCGCGCATTCAGCACTGGATCCGCAATCCCTCGATCGCCGCCCAGAACCTCAACATGCAGGAGGGCGCCGAATATATGGCCGCGCTGGCGCGCGATGCGGGTTTTCAGGAGGTGGAAATCGTCCTGACGGATGGACATCCCGGCGTCTTCGCCACCTACGATGTCGGCGCCGCGCGCACGCTCGGCGTCTATTTCATGTACGATGTGAAGCAGTTCGATCCCAGCGAATGGTCGTCGCCGCCGACAGAGGCGGCTTTTGTCGACAAGGAGGGATTCGGCCGCGCGATCATGGGGCGCGGTGCGACGAACCAGAAGGGGCCGGAGGCGACGTTCCTCGCCGCGCTGCACGCCTTCAAACAGGCCGGCGTCACCTTGCCGGTCAATCTGGTGCTGATCGCCGAGGGCGAGGAGGAAATCGGCTCCCCGCATTTCAGCCAGATTACGGCGAAGCCGCATATCATGGAGGCGCTGAAAAGAACCGAAGGGATCTTCATACCCGCCGGATGGCAGGACAAATCGGGCGCCGTCGAAGTCAGCCTCGGGTCGAAGGGAATCGTCGAACTCGAACTGATCTCCAGCGGAGAAAGCTGGGGACCCGGTCCGGACAAGGATATTCATTCCAGCCTGAAGGCCGCAGTCGAATCGCCGGCATGGCGGCTCGTCTACGCGCTGCAGACGCTGGTGAAGGATGACGGCAACAAGGTCGCCATCGACGGCTGGTTCGAAAATGTCCGCCCACTGACGGAACGGGAAAAGGCGTTGATCGCAGAGGCGGCGGGGAAGGTCGATCCCGAGGAACAGAAGCGCATGCTCGGCATCGATTCCTGGATCGACGACCTATCCTATCCCGACGCCATGACGCGGCTGGCGCAGGAGCCGACAGTCAATATCGAAGGACTGGTCGCCGGCTACACCGGAGAGGGCGGCAAGACCATCCTGCCCGGGCGCGCGGTCGCGAAGCTGGACCTGAGGCTGGTGCCGAACCAGACGCGGGCTGAAGCGGAGGAGAAGCTGCGCGCCCATCTCGACGCGGCCGGTTATCCCGATATCGAGGTCAAGGTCACGGGCGGCTACGACCCGACGGAAACGCCGGAGAATACGCGGCTGATGCAATCCATCCTGGCGACCTATCGCCAGAACGACGTGCCGGCGACGCTGATCCCGCGCTCGGCCGGATCATGGCCGGGGGGCGATGTTCACGGCACCGCCCCTGTCCCTGCCCGCCGGCCATTTCGGCATGGGCCATGGATCGGGAGCGCACGCACCGGACGAATATTATGTCATCGATTCGACGAACCCGGCGGTGAAGGGCCTCGTCGATGCGACCATGGGCTATGTCGATCTGCTCTACCAGGTCGCCGGCGCCGACTGACGGCCAGAAAAAAGGGGGCGCCCGCCAGCAGCGCCGCCCCCCTTTCCCTTCAAGATTTCCCGCAGCTTATTGCCCGGTCGGGAAACCCCGGTTTTCCAGCAGCGCCTCGACCTTCGGGTCGCGCCCGCGGAATTCGCGGTACGCTTCGTCGCGCGGAATGGCGTCGCCCGTTGCAAGGATGATCTCCTTGAACTTCTTTGCAGTCGCCGGGTCCCACGGATCGCCCGTTTCCTCGAACGCCGCCCACGCATCCGACGCCATCACGTCCGACCAAAGATAGCTGTAATAGCCGGCCGAATAGGCGTCCGAGGAGAACAGATGCAGGAAGTGCGGCAGCCGGTGGCGCAGCACGATCTCGTCCGGCATGCCGATCTCTTCGAGCGTTTCCCGCTCATAGGCATCGGGATCGAAGTCCGCCGGCGGATTGGGATCCATGTGCAGCTTCATGTCGACGATGGCATCGGCGAGATATTCGACCGTCGCGAAACCCTGATTGAAGGTCCGGGCCTCGTTCAGCTTGTCGATCAGCGCCTGCGGCATCGGCTCGCCGGTTTTGTAGTGACGCGCATATTTGTCGAGGATTTCCGGCGTCAGCACCCAGTTTTCGTGCACCTGGCTTGGAAACTCGACGAAATCGCGCGGCGTGCCGCCGAGTGACGGATAGGTGACCGAATTGGTGAGCGCATGCAGCGCGTGACCGAATTCGTGGAACAGGGTCTCCGCATCGTCCAGGCTGATGAGGACGGGTTCGCCCGGCGCACCCTTGGTGAAATTGTTGTTGTTCGACGCAATCGGATAGGTCTTCTCCCCGCCCAGCTGGTCCTCACCGCGATAGGTCGACTGCCACGCGCCCGACCGCTTGTACTGCCGCGCGAAATCGTCGCGGTAGAGGTAGCCGACATGGCTGCCGTCGCTGGTGTTCGTCACATGATAGATGCGGACATCCGGGTGGAAGGTCGGGTACTTTCCTGTAACCTCCTCGAAGGAGTATCCGTACAGGCGGTCCGCCATGTAGAAGGACGCCTCGATCATGTTGTTGAGTTCGAAGTAATTCTTGAACTCGTTCTGATCGAGGGCGTAGCGGTCCTTGCGGACCTTCTCGGCATAATAGCGATAGTCCCACGGCTCGATCGTGATGCCGGCGCCTTCCTTGTCGGCCAGCGCCTGCATGTCGGCAACCTCCTCGTGAACGCGCGCGACCGCTGGCTTCCACACCCGCATCATCAGGTCCATCGCGGCCTGCGGGTCCTTCGCCATCGTGTCGGACATGCGCCATTCGGCGTGGTTCGCATAGCCCATCAGCTTCGCCCGCTCGGCGCGCAGCTTGACGATCTCGGCGATCAGGGCGTTGGTATCGTTCTCGTCGCCATTGTCACCGCGGTCGACGAAGGCGCGCCAGACCTTTTCACGCGCCGCGCGGTCGTCCGAAAAGGTCAGGAACGGATCGACGGAGGACCGCGTGTTCGCAACGGCATAGCCGCTCATGCCGGCATCGGTCGCAGCGGTCTTGAAACTTGCCTTCAGCGCGGCCGGCAAGCCCTTCGTGGCCGCCTCGTCGACCGAAATCAGCTTGCCCTCGTCAGCAAGGACCTTGTTCGAAAAGGACGTGAACAGCTGCGACAGGCGGGTGTTGATCTCGCCGACCCGCTCCTGCTGCGCCTGTTCCAGAGCCGCGCCCCGGCGGACGAATCCCTCATAGGTCTCCTCAACCAGGCGGATCTGTTCCGGGTTCAGGCCGCTGGAATTGCGCGCGTCGTACACGGCCTTCACGCGCTGGAAGAGGTCCTTGTTGAAGTTCATCTCGTCATAGGCCTGCGACAGCTGCGGAGAGATGGTCTTCGACAGGTCCTGATATTCCGGCGAGTTCATGTTCGACGTCATCGTGAAGAACAGCGTGGCCACGCGCTCGAGCTCCGCGCCGGCCTCCTCAAGGGGGACCATCGTATTGTCGAAGGTTGCCGGCTGCGTGTTTGCGGTGATCGCAGCCACGTCCGCCTTCATGCGGGCGATGCCCTCGTCAAAGGCGGCTGGAAACAAGTTCGGATCGACCTTGTCGAAGGGCGGCAGTCCGCCATGCGGTCCAGGCCATTCGGCAAGCAGAACGTCGTGCGGTTCGGTCATGTTGAAGCTCGTTTCCTCTGCAGCGGCTTCGGTCCGCTCGCCCGCGGTCGCCGTGCCGCCGTCCATGTTGGTGGAGGCACAGGCGGCCAGCGTCATCGCGCCGGCACCGGCAAGCAAAATCGTTCGCATCATATGTGGTGGTTCCCCAATGGTTTCTATTCCCTGCTCAGCCCGCTACATAGGATGACGGCCGCCGGTGATCTAGTGCAATGAGACGGCTGGAGCGCCGATCCTTACGCGCCTCCGCGGCCGCCCTGCCCCATCCGTGCGACATGCCGCCATGCCCGCCTGGCGTCGCCATGGCTGGCATCGCGCGGGCAAATCGCTATCTAACGGCGCGTCATGCACCGCTTCGCCAACCCTGCCCGATTTTTGAGGATCGCACGCCCGGCGACGCCGCTCACCTTCTGGACCGGTCTCGCCATTGTTGCCACGGGCCTCGCCTGGGGGGTGTTCCTCGCGCCCGGCGACTATCTGCAGGGGGAAAGCGTGCGCATGCTGTACGTCCACGTCCCCACGGCCTGGCTGTCGCTTTCCGCCTATCTGGGCCTCGGCATCGCTGGCTTTTCGGTGTTGGTGTGGAAACATCCGCTGGCCGAAGTGGTGCTGGCGGCGCTCGCGCCCATCGGCGCTGCCTTTGCCGCCGTTTGCCTGATCACCGGTTCGATCTGGGGCCGTCCCACATGGGGCACCTGGTGGGTGTGGGACGGACGCCTGACCTCCATGCTCGTTCTTCTTTTCCTGTATCTTGGCGTCATCGCGCTGATGCGGGCCTATGACGAACCATCGCAGGGCGCGCGGATGGGCTCTGTCCTCGCGCTGCTCGGCCTCGTCAACCTGCCGATCATCAAGTTCTCGGTGGAATGGTGGAACACGCTGCACCAGCCGGCTTCGATCACGCTGAGCGGCTCCAGCATCGACAGCGCCATGCTCTGGCCGCTCCTGACCAGCGCCGTCGGCTTCGCGCTTCTGATGGCGAGCGCGGTCCTGATGCGGATGCGCGCGCTGATCGCGGAGCGTAAGGTTGCCGCGCGCACCGCCAGGATGGCAATGGCGGCCGCATGACCCAGACCGATTACGTCATCGCCGCCTATGTCGTTGCCGCGGTCGGCATCGGCAGCGCGGTGCTGTGGGCCTATCTGACCATGCGCCGCGCCGAACGGGCGGCGCAGCGGCTGCGCGAGCGATGACCGCCGCGCAAACCCGTATGAAGCCGAAGACCCAGCGCCTCATCATGATCGGTGCGGCGGTGGCGGCGCTGATCGTCGCCGCGCTGCTGGCCATGCCGGCGCTGCGTCAGGGCGCGGCCTATTTCTACGCGCCCGCCGATCTGGCTGCGGCGGAAATTACACCCGGTCAGGCCATCCGTCTGGGCGGGCTGGTAGAAGAAGGATCGGTCGCGCGCCTGCCGGACGGCATCACCATGACCTTTCGCGTAACGGACAGGCTTGAAAGCGTACCGGTGCGCTATGCCGGACTCGTCCCCGACCTGTTCCGGGAAGGACAGGGCGTCATCGCCGATGGCCGGATGCAGCCCGATGGGGTGTTCCTGGCCGATACGCTGCTCGCCAAACATGACGAGAATTACATGCCGCCGGAGGTGGCCGAAGCCGTCGAACGTGCGGAAGCGGAGGCGAAGGCGCGGTCCGCACCCGCCGGCTGACGTCCGAAGGGGCGCCGAGCAAGAGGTGCAGCGGCAATACGCCCGGCCTCTCCGGCGTTGCCGATTCCTCCGCTGCGGCATAGGAGCGGCGCCTCATGATCCCAGAAACCGGACATTTCGCGCTTTGGCTGGCAGCCGCGCTTGCGGTCGCGCAGCTTTTCGGCGGCTGGCATTTCCTGCGCCGGAGCGAGCATGAGGCTGCGCTGCGGCTGCTGGTGCCGGCCGCGGCGGCCCAGGGCATCCTTTGTCTGATCGCCTTTGCCGCGCTGATCTGGGCGTTCGCCGTTTCCGACTTTTCCGTCGCCCTTGTCGCGAACAACAGCCATACCGCCAAGCCCGAACTCTACAAGCTGACCGGAGCCTGGGCGAACCACGAGGGGTCGATGCTGCTGTGGGTTTGCGTGCTGGCCATCTTCGGCGCAGTCGCCGCGCTGCGCGTCAGGGCGCTGGGCGCACGGTTCCGCGCCCGGCTGATCCAGACCATGGGCGCAATCGGCCTCGGCTTCTATGCCTATCTGCTGATCAGTTCGAATCCGTTCGCGCGTCTGCCCAATCCGCCGGCGGAGGGCGCCGGCCTCAACCCGCTGCTGCAGGATCCCGGCCTCGCCTTCCACCCGCCGCTCCTCTACCTGGGCTATGTCGGCATGTCCGTCACCTTTGCCTTCGCCGTTGCCGCGCTGATCGAACGGCAGGTGGGTCCGCTGTGGGCACGCACGGTGCGACCCTGGGTTCTGACCGCCTGGGCATTCCTGACCGGCGGTATCATGCTCGGCAGCTTCTGGGCCTATTACGAGCTCGGCTGGGGCGGCTGGTGGTTCTGGGACCCGGTCGAAAATGCCTCGCTGATGCCGTGGCTCGCCGCCACCGCACTCTTTCATTCGGTGGGCGTCCTCGCCGCCCGCGATGCACTCCGCAACTGGACGATCCTTCTTGCCGTCGCCGCCTTCAGCTTTTCCATGATCGGCACCTTCATCGTCCGCTCGGGACTGCTGACCAGCGTCCACAGCTTCGCCGTCGATCCCGAACGCGGACTGTTCCTGCTGACACTTCTTGCGCTCTATGTCGGCGGCGCGCTGACGCTCTATGCGGTGCGCGCCGGCAGCGTCACACACGGCGCGCCATTCCGCCCGCTCAGCCGGGAGGGGGCGCTCGTCTTCAACAACCTGATCCTCAGCGCCATTCTCGGCGTCGTCTTCATCGGCACGCTTTATCCCGTCGTGCTGGAGGCGCTGGGCGGCGGACGCGTGTCCGTCGGGCCGCCCTATTACGAAAGCGCGCTGATGCCGCTGATGCTGGCGCTCCTGATCGTCATGGCCATCGGTCCATTCCTGCGCTGGCGGCGCAGCCAGACGGGCGCCGCTGCGCGTCGTATGGTTCCGGCGCTGGTGACCGCAGCCATTTTCGCCGCAGTCGCCCTTGCGGTCGGAATTCGCGGGGTGCTGACCATCCTCGGCATTGCCATTGCTGCCTGGCTGGGTGCGGCCAGCGTGATGATCGTCGCGGGAAAGGGCGCGCGCCGCCTGTCCGCCGCGAGCGCCGGCACCGCAATCGCCCATCTTGGCGTGGCGATAACCGCACTCGGCATTGCCATCAGCGCAGCCGGCTCCAGCGAGCGGATCACGAACCTCGCACCCGGGGAAACGGACAGGGTGGCCGGCTTTGCCGTGCGCCTGGACGGCGTTGAGCCGGTCGCCGGCCCCAATTACACGAGCGTCCGGGGCCTGATCTCCGTGCTCGTCGATGGCAGGGTCATGCCGCTGGAGCCGGAGCGGCGGGCCTTCATCAGCCCCATGCAGGTCACGACCGAAACCGATATCCTGCCGCTGTGGACAGGCAATCTCTACGCCGTGATCGGCGATAATGATGCGGAAGGGCGCTGGCAGGTCCGTCTACACTGGCAGCCCATGATCGCGCTGATCTGGATCGGCGGCCTGATTGCGGCGGCAGGCGGACTGGTCGGTGCCCTTGCCGGCGGGCGGCGGCGGCGGCGCGAACGGAGGGAAGCGGCCCAATGACGATTACGAAACGACTGTCGATCATCGTTCCGCTCGCGCTCTTCATCGCCTTCGTGGTCGTGGCGCTCGTCGGTCTTGAGACGCCGCAGAATGCCCCGATCGAGTCGCAGGTCATCGGACAGCCCTTGCCCGATTTCGAGCTGGAGGGGCTCAACGCCGACAATCCCGGTCTTGCTGCCAGCGACCTGCGCCGGGGTGGGCCTGTGCTGGTCAACCTGTTCGGCAGCTGGTGCGTGCCCTGCCGACTGGAGGCGCCGCAACTTGCGCAACTCGCCGAAGGCGGCGCAGTCGTTCATGCCATCGCCATTCGCGACGAGCGTCGCGACGTCGAGCGGTTCCTGACAGAGAATGGCGATCCGTTCGCGCGCATCGGACTGGACCCGCGCGGACGAATGCAAATCGAACTGGGCGCCAGCGGTGTGCCCGAAACCTTTCTGATCGACGGAAACGGCGTCATCCGCCGGCAATGGATCGGCCAGATTCGCGATGAGCAGGTGCCGGAAATTCTCGCCGAGCTGGAGCGATGGAAATGAGGGTGGCCCTTCCCGCTCTGCTGCTGGCTCTCGCAGGGCCCGTCCCCGCGCTGGCGGCGGACGTGCCGCTGCCCGACCCGGCGGAGGAGGCGCAGGCGCAGACGCTGATGAAGGAACTGCGCTGCCTGGTCTGCCAGGGGCAATCCATCGCCGACTCGGACGCCGACATGGCCGCCGACATGCGCGCGCTGGTCCGGGAGCGCATCGAGGATGGGCAGGATCCGGAGGCGGTGCGCTCATACCTTGTCAGCCGTTACGGCGACTGGGTCACCTTTTCGCCGCCGAAGCGCGGCCTCAACCTGTTCCTCTGGCTGGCCCCGCTCGTCTTCCTGCTGATCGGCGGCATTGCCGCCATCCGACTGTTCCGGAAGCGGCCGGACGCATGATCTGGCTGGGCCCGGTCCTTCTCGGCGCAGCGACGCTTGCGGCGCTTCTGCGGGCGCGGATGCCTGCATTGTGGCTCGTGCCGATCCTGGCCTCGGCGGTCGCAGCGTACGCAATGGCCGGGCATCCCTCGCAGCCCAGTCGCGAGCACCGAACCGAACAGCCCTCAGCGGAAATGAGCGCCGCGCTGACACGGGCCAGCGACGCGCTCGGCAAGAATCCCGCCGACGTTCGACAATGGGGGGCACTGTCCAGCGCACTGATCGCGGAGGGACGAACCGAGGAGGCCGTGCGCGGGCTGACCCTCGCCGCACGTAACCTGCCGCCGAACGCCGACCTGCAGATCCTGCTCGGCACGGCATTGATGGCGCATGCGGATGGCGTCGTGACGCCCGCCGCCCGGCTTGCATTTGGCCGCGCCTCTGCGATGCAGCCGGACCATCCGGCACCGCCCTATTTTCTCGGCCTTGCCTATTTGCAGGCCGGCGACCCCCAGGACGCGCTCGGTGTCTGGCAAACACTCATGGCACGCACGCCGCCGGGCGCCCCGTGGCGATCCGACCTCGAATCCAAAATCCGGGCGGCCAGAATGATGATGTCGGCCGGCGTCGGCGCCGCACCCGACGCGGACTAGCCTCTCAGCGCCGCGCCTCCGCCGGACCGGTCTTCAGAGCTGGACGGACATCGCGTCCTTCAGCTTGAGCTTTTCGCGTTTCAAATGTCGCATTCGAAGGTCGTCCGGATGGGGCCTATGCGCCTCTTGGCTGATCTCGTTATCCAGAGCGGCGTGCTTGCGGAGAAGAGAATCGGTATAGGCTTGTCCCATCAGTGAACCTCCTTGTTGGTACTCGTGGGACTCGGTACCAGACATCAAATCCATGCGGATGTCATCAATCCGACTCGGCGAAATTTTCAGGTGGTCAGGGTTCACCGCAGCGAAGGGGCATTTCATCATGGACGAGCGGGAGGCGCGGATCCGATTGCAGGGTCTGCTGGTCGAACATTCCGATCTCGATGCCGCAATCCAGGCCCTGGCGGATTCCGCCGCCCCCGATCAGCTTCAGATCGCACGGCTGAAGCGGAAGAAACTGCATATGAAGGACGAGATCGAGCGATTGCGCGACATCATCAATCCCGACCTCATCGCCTGAGCCGAGGCACGGCCTGCAGCGCTTCACCGCTTCGCTCTTGATTCCTGCGCCAGCCGTGCAAATCTAACGCTCAAGCGGGGCCGGTATGCGGCCGGTTCCTTGGCGAAGGAGCCCTGATGCCAGCATTCTCTCGGGAACTCGAAAACACTCTCCACAACGCGCTTGCGGAGGCGTCGCGGCGCACCCACGAATATGCGACGCTCGAACATCTGCTGTTCGCCCTCATTGCCGACAACCATGCCGGGGCGGTGATCCGTGCCTGCGGCGTCGACACGGACGTCCTTGCCGGGCAGCTGACCGAATATCTCGACACCGAACTCGAACCGCTTCGCACCAGCGAGGCGATCGACCCGAACCCGACAGCGGGTTTTCAGCGCGTCGTGCAGCGCGCCATCCTGCACGTCCAGTCGTCCGGCCGAGACGAGGTGACCGGGGCGAACGTCCTTGTCGCGTTGTTCTCGGAGCGGGAGAGCCACGCCGTCTATTTCCTGCAGCAGCAGGACATGACGCGCCTGGATGCGGTTTCCTACCTCAGCCATGGCATTGCCAAGTCGGGCGGCAGTGAGAGCCGACCGGCGCGCGGCGCGGAGGAGGAAACGGCTGAGGCCGGCGCGAAGAAGGGCAAGAAGAAGGCGGAATCGCCGCTCGACCAGTTCACCGTCAATCTGAACGCACGCGCGGAAAGCGGCAAGATCGACCCGCTGATCGGTCGACAGGGAGAGGTCGATCGCACGGTGCAGATTCTCTGCCGCCGTTCGAAGAACAACCCACTCTACGTCGGCGATCCCGGCGTCGGCAAGACCGCGATCGCGGAGGGTCTGGCGCGCCGTATCGTTGAGGGCGACGTGCCCGAAGTCCTGCAGGAGGCGGTAATCTACGCTCTCGACATGGGCGCCCTCCTCGCCGGCACGCGCTATCGCGGCGATTTCGAGGAGCGGTTGAAGGGCGTGGTGTCCGAACTCGAAGACATGCCCCACGCGGTTCTTTTCATCGATGAAATCCACACCGTCATCGGCGCGGGCGCCACGTCTGGCGGGGCCATGGATGCCTCGAACCTTCTGAAGCCGGCGCTTTCGTCCGGCGCGATCCGCTGTATCGGCTCCACCACATACAAGGAATTCCGCAATCACTTCGAGAAGGACCGCGCGCTTCTGCGCCGGTTCCAGAAGATCGACGTGGCCGAGCCGACGGTCGAGGATGCCATCAAGATCATTCAGGGCCTGAAGCCCTATTTCGAGGAGCATCACGACGTCCGCTACACGAACGACGCCCTGAAGGCGGCGGTCGAGCTGTCGGCGCGGTACATCAACGACCGCAAACTGCCCGACAAGGCGATCGACGTGATCGACGAGGTCGGCGCCAGCCAGAACCTCGTCGCCAAGTCGAAGCGCAAGAAGACCATGGGCGTGAAGGAAGTGGAAAGCGTCATCGCCACGATGGCCCGCATTCCGCCGAAATCCGTCTCCAAGGACGACAAGATGCAGCTCGCCACGCTTGAGCAGGATCTGAAGCGGGTCGTGTTCGGACAGGACAAGGCGATCGAAATCCTGTCCTCCGCCATCAAGCTGTCGCGTGCTGGCCTGCGCGAACCGAACAAGCCCATTGGCAATTATCTGTTCTCCGGCCCCACCGGCGTCGGCAAGACGGAGGTGGCGAAGCAGCTGTCGTCGATCATGGGCATCCCCCTGCACCGCTTCGACATGTCGGAATATATGGAGCGTCACTCCGTCAGCCGGCTGATCGGGGCACCGCCGGGCTATGTCGGCTATGATCAGGGCGGCCAGCTGACCGACGCCGTCGACCAGAGCCCGCACTGCGTGCTGCTGCTCGACGAGATCGAGAAGGCGCATCCCGACCTCTTCAACATCCTGCTTCAGGTCATGGACGCCGGGAAGCTGACCGACCACCACGGCAAGACCGTCGATTTCCGCAACGTCATCCTGATCATGACGACCAACGCCGGCGCGGCGGAAATGGCGCGCGAAGCCATTGGCTTTGGCGTATCCGCACGAGAGGGCGAGGACGAGGAAGCGATCAAGCGCATGTTCTCGCCGGAATTCCGGAACCGCCTGGATGCGGTCGTGCCGTTCGACTATCTGCCGACGGAAGTCGTCGCGATGGTGGCCGAGAAGTTCGTGCTGGAGCTGGAATTGCAGCTTGCCGACCGGGAGGTGCATATCTCGCTCGCGGACGATGCCAAGGATTGGCTGGTGCAGCGCGGCTATGACAAGCTATACGGCGCGCGGCCCATGGCGCGCCTTATCCAGACGGAGATCAAGCAGCCGCTCGCGGAGGAACTGCTCTTCGGCCGGCTGATGCATGGCGGTGAGGTCGTGGTGCATCTGAAGGACGGCAAGCCGGCCTTTGAGATCACCGCCGCCCCGCCGAAGGGCACGAAGAAGAAAGGCCGCGGCAAAACTCCGAAGACGCAGTCTGCCGGCGGCGATGACGAAGGGGACAAGGTCGATGCCTGACACTGGCCACATCAACTGGAAACGCACCGGCGCCATCGTCGGCGGGATTCTGGCGTTGGGCGTCATCAGCGATGCAGCCAGCGACGAGATATCCTTTGACTGGGACGATGACGATGAGACGCATGTCTCCCGCGTCGAGATTGCCTCTGATGGCAGTTTCGATGCGGAGTTCGAAGCCGGCATCGAGGCCTATGAGGCGCAGCTCGAAACCCTTGCCGATGAGATGAACGATCTGTCCGACCGTCTGGAAGATGCGGAGAGCGAGGAGGAACGCCGCGCCGTCGAGGCCGAGATGAACGCCGTGGGCGAACAGATGGCCCGCGTAGGCGTCTCGGCCGCCGGTGACAGGATCAGGTCCGCGATTTCCATAGATTAGGCGGAAGCGCCAAGATTGTGGACGCATAAGTGCGGGCGCGCTGCCCGCCCATGCACGAACGTCAAAAAGAAAGAGCCCGGCGGTCGATCCGCCGGGCTCTTCTGCTATCGGGATCTACCCTGCGAACAGCTATTCGCGATTGCCGAACAGCTGGAGCAGGAACATGAACATGTTGATGAAGTCGAGGTAGAGCGACAGGGCGCCCATCACCACCGCCTTGCCGGCGAAATCGGAACCGGCCACCTGGAAATACATGTTCTTGATCTTCTGCGTGTCATAGGCGGTCAGACCCGCGAAGATCAGCACCCCGATGATCGAGATCACGAACTGCATCGCGCCGGACTGCAGGAAGATGTTGATCACGCTCGCCACGATCAGACCGATCAGACCCATGATCAGGAACGTGCCCATCCCGCTGAGATCCTTCTTCGTCGTATAGCCCCACAGGCTGAGGCCTGCGAAGGCTGCTGCCGTGGCGAAGAAGACCTGCGCGATCGACGCACCCGTGAAGGTGATGAAGATCGTCGACATGCTGAGACCCATGATCGCCGCGAACGCCCAGAAGGTGGCCTGCACCGCGAAGGTCGACATGCGATTGATGCCGAACGACAGCGCCAGCACGAAGGCGAGCGGCGAGAACATGACGATATAGCCGAGCAGCGACGGCCCGGTCGGCGTAAAGAACGCCGTCACGAAACCCGACGTATAGGTCAGCAGCGCGACGACGCCGGTCAGAAGCACGCCGGACGCCATGTAATTATAGACGCTCAGCATATATTTGCGCAGACCCGCATCGAAGCGCGCGCCTGCCTTCGGGACGGCGGCTCCGCCCATCTGCTGCCGCGCCGCAAAGCGCGGATCGGTGCGATTTACCATCTCTATGTCTCTCCCAAATTGGTCCGGACGGGATACGTCCGGCCTGTCTTTATAATTTGGTATTGTTGAGAGCGGGTTTCAAGCGAAACCGGACAAGACGCCGCATCTGCCATTTCCGTGGGCGCTACAGCGCTCTCAGTGCCGCCGCCGGCCGGGTGCGAAGCGCCGCCCATGACCCAAAAAGGCTGAGGACGACAACCATAAGGGCGCCCAGCGCCACCACCAGAACGACCGGCCCCCACAGGGGCAGCCATTCCAGCTCGAAGATTTGCGTCACGACATACCAGCCTCCCGCTGCCCCCAGGAGGAGCGCGAGAACCGCCACCAATGTGCTGAGGATCACGAACTCAGCCAGAAATCCCGCAAGGATCTGCCCGCGCGTGGCACCGAGGATCTTCAGCATGACGGCGTCGTAGCTTCTTGCCCGCCGCGCGGCGGCGACGGCGCCGATCAACACGGCGATGCCGGCCAGGATCGCCACCGAGGCAGCAGCCCGGATGGCCGCTGACAATTGGCCGAGGATATCCTGCGCACCTGCAATGACGTCAGCGATTCGGATGATGGAGGCGCTGGGAAAGGCGGTGCCGACAGCGCGCGAAAGGGCGCGGTCGCCGCCCTCCGGCACATGGACCGTGGCCATATAGCTGTGCGGCGCGTCTTCTATGGGGCCGGGCGAAAAGACGAGTGCGAAATTGAAGCCAAGACTGCGCCAGTCGACCTCCCGAAAGTTCGCGATCCGCGCCTGGAGCGGCATTCCGAGAACGGACACGGTCAGCGTATCGCCCACGGCGAGGCCGAGCGTTTCGGCCATCTCGGCCTCCAGCGACACGAGCTGCTCGCCGGCATGGTTTTCGTCCCACCATTCCCCCGCCGTGACGCGGTTTCCCTCCGGAATACGGCCGGTATAGGTCAGGCCGCGGTCGCCGCGCAGAACCCACGCCTCTTCCGGGATATTTTCCATCTCGGAAACCTCGACGCCGTTCAGCGCCGTGACGGCACCGCGCAGGCTGGGCACCATGCGCAGGCCGCCTGCCGCGCGCTCGTCGCGGACGATCTGGCGGAACCCGTCCACCCCCTCGGATGGAATGTCGAGAATGACATGGCTGGGCGCATCGACCGGTATGGTCTCCTCGATCTGCCGGGACAGATTGGTCTCTATGATGGCGAGCGCGGCGAACAGCGTCAGACCGAGGCCGAGCGCGACCGTCAGCTCCATCGTCATCCCGCCCGGCCGGGTGAGGTTCGCGATCGCGAGGCGCAGGAGCGGGCGCCGGGGGCGCGGGATACGACGCGCGGCAAGCACGATTCCCCGTGCGAGGCCGGCCAGCAGGAACAGCACGGCAACCGCCGCGGCCAGAAAGCCGGCGGCGAAAAGCGGCGCGCGGGCCTGCAGGATTGCGATCAGAAAAATCGCAAGCGCGCCGACGCCCATGGCGACGAGCACGGAACGGGGCGGCCGTCCCACGGACACGGCGCCCGCGCGGAACAGCCGCGCCGCCGGAATCTCGCGCGCCTGCCTGAGCGGCCAAAGCGCGAAAATGAAAGCCGCCAGCAGGCCGTAGACGATGCCGCTGACAAGGGGGAGCGGGTAGACGCCCGCAGCCGGCGGCACCGGCAGCGTTTCCCCCGCCGCGGAGCCAACGATCATGGGAACGAGGCTGCCGAGGACTGCACCGGAAAATGTCGCGGCCGCGGAAACCAGCGCGATCTGCAGGAAGTAGATGCGAAAGATCAGGCCCGAATCCGCGCCGACGCTTTTCAGCGACGCGATGCTGCGCGTCTTCGTTCGCAGATAGGATGTGACCCCGCTGCCCACGCCCACTCCGGCGACAAGCAGCGCCGTCAGTCCCACCATGGTCAGGAACTGCCCGGTATTCAAAATAAAGCGGCGCGCGCCCGGCGCTGCATTTTCCCGCGTGTCGACGTCAAATCCCGCATCCGGGAACCGCTCAAGCAGATCTTCCTCGAACGCCTCCAGGTCAGCGCCTGCCGGCATGCGAATGCGATATTCGCTTTCGAACAGGGTGCCGGGCCGTTCCAGCCCGGTCCGCGCGAAGTCGGCCTTCGACATGAGGATCGTCGGGCCAAGCACGAAGCCCTCCGCCACCTTGTCGGGTTCGTGATCCAGAATCCCGGTCAGCGGCAGCCGCGCGCCGCCGACCCGCACAGCATCGCCCACGCGCAGCCCGAGGCGGTTCGCGCCTTCGCGGCCGAGGAGAACACCGCGGGAGAGCGCATCCTGAAAGTCCCCTCCCCCCTGCAGCGTGAACTCGCCGTAAAGGGGATAGCCGGACCCGACGGCCTTCAACTCGCCGATGACCGTTTCCGCATTGTCGGCGGTCGACACATTGGCGCGCATCTGGAGGATTTCGACAACCGTTCCCGCATCGCGAAAAGCGGCGAGCTCCTCCGGCATGGCCCGGCGCTGCGCGATCTCGACGGCCGCATCGCCGCCCAGGATGACGCGCCCCTCACTGGCGAGGGAGGAGAGAATGGCGCTCGACAGGCTGCCGACACCGGAAATGGCCGCAACGCCAAGGAACAGGCACACGGCGAGGAGCCGCAGACCGCCAAGTCCGCCACGCATTTCGCGCAGCGCCAGACGCCAGGCGAGCGTCATGCGGGACCGTGCGCCCGGTCGGAGACGATCTGCCCGTCGCGCATTTCCACCACGCGGCCGCAGCGGGCCGCGACCTCCGGATCATGCGTCACGAGCAGAAGCGTCGTATCCCCCGCATCCTGACGTTCGAACAGGAGCGAGATAATGTCCTGCCCGGTCGCCGCATCGAGATTGCCCGTCGGTTCGTCTGCGAAGACGATGGCGGGTCCGGGCGCCGTCGCGCGTGCGATGGCAACGCGCTGCTGTTCCCCGCCCGACAGCTGCGCGGGATAATGGGACAGCCTGTGGCCGAGGCCGACCGTTCGCAGCTGCGCCTCCGCCCTCTCGAACGCATCGCCGACGCCCGCAAGCTCCAGCGGCACGGCGACATTTTCAAGCGCAGTCATGGTCGGAAGCAGGTGAAAGGCCTGTAGAACGATGCCGATCCGGCCGCGACGGGCAGTGGCCAGCCCGTCTTCGGACAACGTGCCGAAATCGGCGCCCGCAACATGGATGTCGCCGGCCGTCGCACGTTCCAGGCCCGACAGAACGGCCATCAGGGAGGATTTTCCGGAACCCGACGGTCCCAGGATCGCTACGCTTTCGCCCCGGTTCAGTTCGAGGCTCACGCCCTTCAGGATATGGACGGGACCGGCGGTCCCCGTCAGGGTCAGGCTGACGTTCGTAGCCCGGATGACCGGATCGGAGATGTCGGAAACCATGAGGATGTTCGGTATGCCCCTTGTTGCAGCGCACCAGCGTTATGGCGCTTCGCCCCGGCTTGTCCATGCGGCACTTGCGCGGCTTGCGGCGCTTCTGGCGCTCGTCTGGCTGGCGGGAATGGCTTTCGCCGGAGAGGCGCGTGCGCAGGAAAGGACGGTGCTTGCCTTCGGCGATTCCCTGACCGCCGGCTATCAGTTGAAGCCTGGGGAGGGCTTTGCGCCGCGCTTGCAGGAGGCGCTGACCGCCCGCGGCATGGACGTGACCGTGATCAATGCCGGCGTGTCGGGCGATACCAGCGCGGCCGGCCGGCGGCGGATCGAATGGACGCTCGACAATCTGGAGCGGACGCCCGATCTGATGATCCTGGAGCTCGGCGCGAACGACATGCTGCGCGGCATCGACCCGCGCGAGACCTTGCGCAATCTGAATGCCATCATCGAGGAGGCGAAGGGCCGGGGCATTGACGTGCTGCTGACCGGCATGCTCGGACCGCCGAACATGGGCGAAGACAACAGGCGCTATTTCAATGCCGTCTATCCGTTTCTCGCCAACCGGCACGATCTTGATCTATATCCGTTCTTCCTGAACGGCGTCATCTTCCAGCGGCAGTTGCTGCTGCCCGACAATCTGCACCCGAATGCGGACGGCGTCGAAGCAATCGTCCGCGGCATCCTGCCCAGCGTGGAGGCGGCGCTTCGCAAAGCCTCTTGACCGGCGCAGGTGACGCCGAATAGCGCTGATGCGTTCGAACGCGAAGGAGCGCCGCCATGCACCGCCTGTTCGTGGGCATAGAGCCCCCTTCGGACGTGAAGGATGCGGTCATGGACATCATGGGCGGCATCATCGGTGCGCGTTGGCAGGACGAAGACCAGCTTCACATCACCCTGCGCTTTCTGGGAGAACGCCCCGCGCGGGAGGCGAACGATATCGCCGAATGCCTGTCCTACGTCTCTGCACGTTCCGCCGCGATGGGGCTGGAGGGAATCGGGCAGTTCGACCGCAAGGGCCGGCCCGAATCACTCTGGGTCGGCGTGCGCCCGGCGGACGACGTCCGCCGCCTGCAAAAGAAGGTGTCCCGCGCGCTGGAGGGTGTCGGCGTTCGTCCGGACAGCCGTGCCTATCTCCCCCATCTGACCATCGCGCGGTTTTCTCGCGGCGCCGGGCCGCTCGACCACTTCATGGCGCAGCATGGCGGTTTCCGCATCCCGCCCTTCATGGTCAGCGACTTCTGCCTGTTCGAAAGTCACCTGACGCAGGAGGGTGCCGTCTATTCCATCGTCGAGCGATATGAATTCGCGCAGGGCTCTCTCTTCGATCCGGGCGATTATGATGGGTTCGTGCCGCCCCGATCTGCTGAGGAATGGGTTCAGTGAGCCTGCTTCAGGTCGGCGACAAGGCCGGTGATTCCACTTTCTAACTGCTCGAACATCGTCTGAAACGCATCATCGTCCAGCCCGTAAGGATCAAGGACGTGCTCCTCCGAACGGTCGGAATAGAACATCAGGCGCTGGACGGTTGCCGTGCTGTCTTCCGGCGCACGCTGGCGAAGCACATCCATATTGTCCTCATCGAGCGCGATGATGTGCGTGAAGCGCCGGAAATCCTCCGTCTCGATCTGCCGCGCCCGCTTCCGAGCCATGTCGAGGCCCGCCGCGGTCGCAACCTTTTGCGAACCGGGCTGCGGCTCCTCGCCGACATGGTAATCCTGCGTGCCGGCGCTCTCCACATGAACATCGAGATCCGCCTCCGCCGCGCGGGCACGAAACATCGCCTCCGCGACCGGCGAGCGGCAGATATTGCCTAGGCAAACGAACAGGACGCGTACGGGCGGCATTTCTCTCGGCTTTCCAAGGTTGAAGGCGCCTGCTAGCCAATTCGCCGGATCACTGCAAAAGGTGACCACGTCCGGGGGAGTGAAACGATGAATCCAGGGATCGCAGCGCGCAGGGATTCGCTGCCGGAGGGCGCGACCCCCGTGCCGGACGAGCGTGCGAAGGATGTCGGCAGCCCCTATGCCTGGTACGTGCTGGGCGTTCTGGTCCTGGTCTACATGCTGAATTTCATCGACCGGCAGATCCTCTCGATCCTGGCGGAAGACATCAAGGCCGACCTGGGCATCGACGATGGCCAGATGGGCTTTCTCTACGGCACCGCCTTTGCCGTCTTCTATGCTCTTTTCGGTATCCCCCTGGGCCGGCTGGCCGACATGTGGGTTCGCAAACGCCTGATGGCCATCGGGCTGGCTGTCTGGTCCACCATGACCGCGCTTTCCGGCCTCGCCCAGAATTTCGGTCAGATCGCTGCGGCGCGTGTCGGGGTGGGGGTGGGCGAAGCGGCCGCAAGTCCCTGCGCCTTCTCCATGCTGTCGGACTATTTTCCCAAGGAGGGCCGGGCGACCGCGCTCGCCATCTACTCCGGCGGTCTTTATCTGGGCGGCGGTATCTCGCTGTTCATAGGCGGCGCCATCGCCGGGAATTGGAACGCGGCCTTTCCCGGCGGATGGCACGGCATCGTCGGTTGGCAGGCCGCATTCCTGTCCGTCGGTATCCCGGGCCTTCTCGTTGCGTTCTGGATCGCGTCCCTGCGCGAGCCTCTGCGCGGCATGTCTGAGGGCTTCGTCGAACCGGCGGAGCCGCACCCCTGGCGCAAATTCTTCGGCGAACTGGCCAGCGTGATCCCGCCCCTCACCCTGATCGATGCCGCTCGCGGCGGCACGCGCGCGCTGATGGTCAATCTGGCTGGCCTCGCCGTCATCGTCGCGGCCGCTCTCGGCATCATAGCGCTCACCGGCGCCGTCCTGCAGTTTTCCGCCATCGGCCTCGGCGCCTATGCCGTCTTCTCCTGGGCGCAGTCGATCCGCCGCCGCGACCCCGCGACATTCGCTCTGATTTGGGGCACGCCGTCCTTCATCCTGATGCTGGTCGGGTTCGGCTCCATCGCCTTCAACACCTATGCGGCGGCATTCTGGGCCGCCCCCTATGTGCTGCGCACCTTTCCCGGCGTCGATGCGGCGACTGTCGGCCTGATCCTTGGCGGGGCCGGGGCCGGCGGCGGCTTCATCGGCGCGATCCTCGGCGGTCGCATCTCCGACGCTCTGCGCCGACGGATACCGAGCGGACGGATCGTGATCGGAATTGCGACGATCCTCCTCATGATTCCGTTTATCCTCGTCCTCTTCACGACCGACAACCTGACGCTGTTCTATGTTCTCAACTTTCCGGCGCAGATGATCGCCAGCATGTGGATCGGCGTTGCAGCCGCGACGAGCCAGGATCTTGTCCTGCCCCGCATGCGCGGTGCCGCGACCGCGACCTATTTCCTGGGAACCACCCTGATCGGCCTGGGTCTCGGACCCTGGTTCGCCGGAGAGATGTCGGCCCGAACAGGCAGCCTGTCGACAGGCGTTCTCAGCCTGCTCCTGATGGTGCCGGTCACTTTGACCTGTCTCATCATGCTCTATCGGCGGCTGCCGGAGGCGGAGGCGACGAAGGAGGAACGCGCCGCAGCGGCCGTGCGCGCCGCAGCAAACTGACAGCTTGCCGCTCCTCACGGCTCGGCTAACCCGGCAGAAAACAACAATCGGGGGGAAGACAGGGCATGCAGGACTATGACTATATCATCGTCGGCGCGGGTTCGGCCGGCTGCGTTCTTGCGAACAGGCTGAGCGCCGATCCCGGCATTCGCGTCCTGCTGATGGAGGCCGGGGGCCGCGACAAGAATACCTTCATCCACTTCCCGGCCGGTATCGGCAAGCTGATCAGTCCCGATCGGATCGCCAAGGAAAACTGGGGATACTGGACCGAGCCGCAGCGACACCTGAACGGCCGGCGTCTCTACTGGCCGCGCGGGCGCTGCCTTGGCGGCTCATCCTCCATCAACGGCATGGTGTATATTCGCGGACACAGCAGCGATTACGATCGCTGGGCGCAGATGGGCTGTACCGGATGGGACTGGGACAGCGTCCTGCCGTACTTTCGGAAGTCCGAGGATTCGGAACGCGGAGCAACCGACTGGCACGGCGCGGGCGGGCCGTTGCACACGTCCAAAAAGTCGATGCAGAGCCCGTTGGTCGACGCCTTCCTGAAAGCGGGCGAGCAGGCCGGTCACGATCTGACGGATGATTTCAACGGGCCCCGGTTTGAAGGGGTCGGACGCTATGACGCCACGATTCACGGCGGCGAACGATGGTCTGCGGCGCGGGCCTATCTGACGCCCATCCTGCACCGCGCCAATCTCGACGTGCTGACGGACGTCCAGGCCGAACGTGTGCTGTTCCGGGGCCGCCGCGCCCATGCCGTCGGCTACCGCGCCGGTGGCAAGAGCGAAATCGCCGTGGGGCGGGAGATCATCCTGTGTGGCGGCGCCATCAACTCTCCGCAAATGCTCATGCTGTCCGGCATCGGCCCGGCAGACCATCTCAAGTCGCATGGGCTTGCCGTCGTTCATGACAGCCCGCACGTGGGTGGTAATATGCAGGATCATCTCGACCTGCTCGTGCAGTGGCGGATCGATGAGCCTGTAAGCCTGAATTCGAACGCCAAGCTGACGAACCAGCTGAAGGCACTCGGGTCATGGCTCGCGGTGCGGCAGGGCACCGGCAGCTTCATGCCGACGCCGGCCGGGGCGTTCCTGTCGACGCGCCCGGATCTTGCCGCACCCGACATTCAGCTGCACCTCCTCCCCGCACTCGGCGACCCGCATGGTCGCGGGGGATTGGGAAAGGTGCATGGTTTCACCATTCATGTCTGCCAGCTGAGGCCGGAAAGCCGGGGCACGGTCCGCCTGGCATCACACGATCCGGCGGCGCCTCCACGCATCGACCCCAATTATCTCGGCGCGCCGGAAGACCTGGAGGTCCTGCTGGCCGGCCTCGAAATAACGCGCGCGTTGGGCCGCCAGCCTGCCTTCGCCCGCCTCGGCGCCAGGGAGCAGTGGCCTGGCGCGGATGTCCAGGGTCGGAACCAGCTCGTCGAACGCATTCGCGAATGGGCGGAGACGATCTATCACCCGGTCGGCACCTGCCATATGGGGCGCGGCGATGATGCCGTCGTCGGAACGGACCTTCGCGTACGCGGGGTCGACGGCCTGCGCGTCGTCGACGCGTCCGTGATGCCGACGCTCATTTCCGGCAATACGAACGCTCCGACGATCATGATCGCAGAGAAGATTTCCGACACGATCCTCGCCGAGCGCCACGGGGCGCTTGCGGCGTGACCGTCACGCCGGGAGACGAAATGAAGCGATAAAAGGCCGAAGATTGCCGGCGCCTCTCAAGCGGCAGCGGACGCAAGTGTGCGCCGGGCAAGCCGTACGGATTTTGTGGCAGCACTTTACGGCGACGCGCACTATCTAGGGCGGCATGACCGAATGGACGACCCTCGCGGGCCTTACTCCCTACCCGGACGCCTTGGCGGATATGGAGAGCCGCGCAGCAGCGATACATGCACAGACGGCGGGCGATCGCATCCTGCTGCTCGAGCACCCGCCGCTTTACACGGCGGGCACAAGCGCGAAGGCAGCGGACCTTCTCGATTCGGCGACATTTCCGGTCTTCGAAAGTGGCCGCGGCGGAGAGTATACCTATCACGGCCCCGGCCAGCGCGTGGTTTATCCCTCCATCGATCTGAAGCGTCGCGGCCGCGACGTTCGCGCTTATGTCGAGGATCTGGAACGATGGATCATCGCCGCGCTGAACGATTTCGGCGTGCAGGGGGAACTTCGCTGCGGCCGGATCGGCGTCTGGGTGGACACCCCTCAGGGGGAGGCGAAGATCGCTGCCATCGGTGTCCGCGTTCGCAGGTGGGTGACGATGCACGGGCTTGCCATCAACGTCAGTCCGCACCTCGATCATTTCCGCGGGATCGTGCCCTGCGGCCTTCCTTACCCGGTCACAAGCCTCTCGGCTCTCGGCATCGAAGTCCCTCTCGACGACATCGACGCCGCATTGCGGCGCCACTCCCCCTTTTAGCGCGGGTCAGGCCGCGACTTGCAAGGGGGTGGCCAGCTTCTCCGTGCGCACCGGTGCACGCGCCTCTCCAAAGCTGTCGCCCCAGGCCAGCACCACCCCAAGGAGGGCGGCTTCTGCGGCAATTTCACGGGAGAGATTCCAACCGATGACGTTGATGCCTAGTCGTCTGGCCAGCTTCATGTCCGCAGTCCGCAGAGGCGCCAGGGCTGCCTCCGTCAGGAACAAGGTCGATCCGGGATCGACCCCCGCAAGGTCGATTGGGGCGTCGATAAGCGTTCCAGTGGCGAATCCGATTGCAGCCAGTTCGGCAGTGACCGCAGCACCTGCGATCAGCAGAAGCCGCGCCCGCAGTTCGGGATGACGCTGCAGGGTGTCACGGAGGTGCGCCAGAGCGCGTGCATCACGGGCACCCGCGTTCGAAACGCGCACCATCAGCCTCGTCTCCGCGGAACGGGCACCCCAGCCCAGCGCAAGATCCGCCAGTTCATCGATGCGATTCGCGTCGGATGCCGCTTCCCAATCGGCCGCCGTTTCATTCCAGTTGACGCCGCCGGTGGCGAAACGCGCAAGGAAGTGTCGCGCCCTGCCGTCGCGCAGCGCAACAACAGGCTGCAGCAACAGCTCGACGGGCGGGCTTCCCGCCGGCTTTGGCGCCTCCGGTTCGTCAGAAGACGGCGCTTCCGCCTCCGCAAGCGCCAAGTTGAATCCTCCTGACGGCCTCTCGCCCGCGCCCAATGGCGACGCCTCTTCTCCGCTGCCTTCGTTTCGCCATATGGCGGAGAAGCCGGCGCCGATCCGCAGGCTCAAATGCGTGAGAATGAAGACACCCGCCGCCCCCCAGGCGGATATCACGGCCACGCCCTGCGATACGCCCCAAAGAGCAGGCCCAAGCCATGTCAGGACACAGGCTCCAAGAGCATAGACGATCAGCAGCAACCCGTCGTCGCGGTTCATCGAAGGAGAGGCAGAAGTCGCCATCATATCCGCCACTCTAGCAGCGGAAGGTTTTGGATTGGTTAATCCGGCAGCAAGAGATGCCGACCGCACTTGAGGGCCGCTCATAATCCGGGTAGGGCATTGCAGGTCCGAAAGGGGATGGCAGGTTTATGAACAGTTTCAGCAAACTAGCCTTTGCCGGCGCAATCAGCGTGCTCGCACTGTCAGCCTGCGGCGACAGCGATGACAATGCGGCGCCGGCGGGCAGCGCGGTCAACCGGGAACTCGCCGAGGAGGGTATCGACTTCGACGCTTCGACCATGGACGCAATGTCCGTGGATGTCGTTGCGGGCGGCGCCCCGGCACAGGCGGACCCGAGCACTGCCGACGCGGGCATCGAAATGCTGCAACAGGATGCGGCGACAGCAGAAGGCGCACCGGAAGACGAAACCGCCGAATAGGCACGAAGCTATGATGGGAGAGGATCGATGACGCTGGACGAAATTACGGAGAACATGCGCAGCCGCGTCGGGGCGGATGCCGGGCTGAACAAGAGCGTTAAGTTTGATTTCGGGGATGATGGCATCGTGCGTATCGACGATACGCAGTCGCCGGCCGTCGTCGACAATGAGGACGCGTCTACCGATTGCACGGTAAAGGTGTCGAAATCGGATTTCGAGAAGATCGCCTCCGGCGACCTGAACGCGCAGATGGCCTTCATGCAGGGCAAGCTGAAAATCGACGGAGACATGTCGGTTGCGATGCAGCTGGGCAAGGTTTTCGGCTGACGAAATCCTCATAAGCAAAAAGATCGAGGGCGTCGGACATGGGGTTCGGCGCCCTTTTTATGCCCTGCCCGCTCCCCGGATTTGGTCGGCGAGCGCCGGGGCGGGCTCAGGGACTAAAACGAGTTTAGCCGCCGCAACGAGCGCGCACGCCGCGATGATGGCTTCACCCGCGACGCGTTCTCCTCGCCGCACATCCCTTCGCTCATCGTTCGCAGCCGATCGTGCTTTACCGCCGCCTTGCAATGACAGGTGCAGAGCGACGAGTTCGGTCCGCGATTAATCATTATCGCCTCCGCGGGAGGCAAAGCCCAACCGCAATTGTTCCGGATACCGGGCCCACGAACTCCCTGGGGACGCCGCGATTGTTCCGGCACCCTTTTGGGATTCCGGTCTCCGTCACGACAAAAAAAGGGCCGCCCCCATGATGGGAGCGGCCCTCTTTCTTGCCTTGAAGGCGCTGGCTCTTAGGAGCCGGCACCGCCGAGATTGATCTCGACGCGGCGGTTCTGCGGCTCGCGCACACCGTCGGCCGTCTCGACGAGCGGCTGGCTTTCACCGAACGCCTCGGACGAGATGACACCCGTCGGAATGCCCTGACCCGTCAGATAGTCGCGGACCGCTTCGTTGCGGCGCTGCGACAGACCGACATTGTAGTCGGCCGGACCCGAACGGTCGGCGTGACCGGCGAGCGTGATGCGGGCCGAGCCGGTTTCCTTGTAGGCCGCGGCCGCACGGTTCAGCGTGTCGGCGGCTTCCGCCGTGATGTCCGACTTGTCCCAATCGAAGAACACGATGAAGTCTTCAACGACCGGCGGCGGAGGCGGCGGCGGCGGGGGCGGAGGCGGAGGCGGGGGAGGCGGCGGCGGCGGCGGCGGAGGCGGCGGAGGCGGCGGTGCGGCCGGCTCGCCGAAATTGTAGCTCAGCGTCGCAAGCAGCGAGTGCGTCTGGAAGTCACCTTCCACAGCGGCGCCGTTCGTGCCGACGAACTCAACCTTGTCGTGGTTGTAGAACTTGTACCGCGCACCGATGTCGACATTCTCGTTCAGGGCGTACGTCACACCCGCGAGCAGCTGCCAGGCGAAACCCGTGTCGCTGTCGTCGAGGAACGCCTGCGACCCGGAGGCCAGACGCGCATTCTCGATTTCCGTGCGGCCGACACCGACACCACCACCGACATAACCGCCGATGGGCGTATCTTCGTTGGCGCCGAAGTCGAACATGCCGTTCAGCATGAAGCTAAGCGACGACACGTTACCACGCGCGGTGTCGAAAGCACCCGTGCCTACGCCGCCCGGAAGAGCAAGATCGCCCGGCGCATTGACGCTTACCGAGTTCAGATTGGTGTCCTTGTAGGCCACCTCGAACTCCGTGCGGAACACGCCGAAGTCATAACCGACGAGACCGCCGAGCTCATAACCATTGTCATAGTCGAGTTCGACGCCGTTATCGGCAATATTGTCGGCATCGTCCGAAAGATCGAAGCCATTGGTCTCAGGAATGAAGGCACCGCCTTCAACACCGACGTACCACGCATCATCACGCGCGAGCGCCGGACCTGCCAAAGCCGTGCCCGCCAGGGCAGCGGCAAGGACCAGTCTACGCATAAGGTTCCCCTTTCATATTTACACACATCCCTACTGGAACACGCGCTGAACGCTGTAATCTGGCTTTATTTCCCAAGCAAGCTTCGATCATTTTCATTTTGTGGCAAAAAGGCATCACATCTCTCGGAACCATCAGGAAACCAGACCCATCGCGCGCAGACCGGTCAGCAGCGCCGCGATAGCCGTACGAGCCTCTACGTCCACCACGGCCCCGCCATGCGGCTGCGCGACCTCGGATGGCTCTGCCGCCAGAACCTCGCGGCCGCCGATGACCAGTCCGGCCACAGGCAGGCCTCGCCTCCACTGCCCCGCGCTGCGAACGATGAAGGCATCTTCATCCTCGACCCATGCGGTGACACCATCGGGCGCGGCGCGAAAGGTCCACTGTTCGCCGGCCCATTCGGCAAGAAGCCCGTCTTTGCTGTGCCAGACATCCTGGCCGTCTGTCCCGACAATCCAGGTATCGCCGGGTTGCGGCGCTCCGGGAGCGTTCGGTAGGTTTCGGCTGCGAACGTGCAGACCGATGCAGCGATCGATCCTGTGAAGGGCGGCGTTATGCGTCACCTCCTTTTGCGCCTGACCGGTTTGTATCAAGGGAAGGCCGAGGCGGCCCGTATGTTCGGACATTCAAATGCTCCCGCATGCTCTGGAGGTTAGAATTCGAAAACCGTTTCCGGACCGTCACCGACGAGGTCGCTGAGCTGCGAGACCGCCAGAGTGCCCCCGGTGACCGGCGCTCCGAAGGTCGCGATCTGATCGGCGGCGGACAGTGCGAACTGCGGCTCGTCCACCAGATATTCGGCCGTGCCGTTCTGCGAGGACAGGCGAAGCCGGTAGCGTTCCCGCCCTTCGGCAAGCGGCACGTCGACATGGTCGGGCCAGCCGAAGCCACGCCGGCTGCGGCGGATCCAGCAGACGTTCAGCCCCGCATCCGCGCCGCGCCGCATATGGATATGGACTGGGGACAGGGGCCGCAGATTGGCGCCGCTGATCGTAACCGCCTCCACAGGAACCAGGGGAAGCGAGTCGGCAGGCCCTGCGGCCTTGATATGAATCGTTCCACCCAGCCGGTCCAAGGGCACATCGAAGGGCATGATCGCTTCGGGTTCCAACAGCAGGAACGCCTCGCCCTCGACATGGGTCGCCATGGCTGCTTCTGTCCCGCGGCGTCCTCTCAGCAATTCGCTCAATCGCCAGCGCCGAGGCGCGATCTCCTCCGCGCGGCAGAACTGCAGAAGCTCGTCGCCGACCTTCGCCAGATTGGCGCCGGACAGGACCGCGTTGCGGCTGGCATTCTCCAGCGCCTGGTCGTCCAGCATGTCGACGATCACGGAGGACTGCATGTCCCAAAACGAAGAATCCGCACTCATCGGAACCGCCGATACGCGCCCCATCTTCGCGGCCGTGCTGATCACTCCGATGGAACGCCAGCTTTCCTCGGCGTCCAGGCTCGCCCAGATCTCGGCATATCGCCAGCCCGGGCTGCGTCCCCCCGCGGCGATGCGCAGCCGGATCGAACTGTCCGGGTCGCCGTCCATCGGCGGCAGTTCGAAGACGCGCGTGACGGTCTCGCCTTGCGGTATGTCCGCCTCCACCCGCGGGGTTCCGCCGTCGGCGGCTGGCGGGGTCTGCGGTCCCGCCCCCACCCGCTGCTCGACCGACAGCGTCACCGTGAACCCCGCAATCTCGGTCCCGGTCACGGTCCACTCGCTGCCGTCCGACAAGCGGATCGCGTCATTCGGCGCGAGATGGATGTGATGGAACGGCAGCCGCAGCTCTCCTGACCGGCGCCTGTCCCACAGGCGCCTCAAACAGGCTTCCGCCACCTGCTTGGCCCGGCCGGCATGCAGAGACACCGGCAATTCGATATGCCGAACGCCGGCTTGCCGGGCACCGACGCGAAAGCTGCGCTGGACACCCGGCTGGAAGTCTCGGTCCGGATCGGCGGCAGCCAGGGTCAGGATGCCGGGCGATCCGCTCGCCGCGCTCCTGACGTCACGTCTCCGTTCACCGATGGTTTCCCCGCCCACCAGGTCGGATGGCGAAACCTCCCATGCCTTCGTCTCGGCGGGACCGGCAATGTGCAGTCCTACGGGCGAGGCGAGCACCTTGTGCGGAACGATCGGTGCCAGCACGCCCAGCAAATCCTTCAGCGCGGAATGGCTGGCCGCCGAAAAGCCGGTCATGTCCCCCGTCAGGCGACTGGCGGACATCTCCACATCGCACGCCGCGCCCAGATCTTCTACGATCGTCTCCGGTGCAGCGGACCCCGCGAAGATTTCGAAGCTCAGGTTCGGAATGCGATTGGCGAAATCGGCGAGTTCCAGATCTTCGAACACGGCATAGGCCAGTCCGCGAAACGCGGGCGCGTGGCCCGGCCCCAGTGCCGCTTCGATCAGCGTATCGGGCGTCTGCCGTTCGCTGCCGTCATAGACGCGAACTCGCCCGCCGGACCGCATGTCACCCGCCGCGCCGCGAAGCAGCTTGCCGTCCGCCCAGATGCGGCCGACCCCGTCGATGCGCCTGCCGGCCAGTGCGACGGCGAAACTCGCCGAATAGGAGTAGCTTGTCGTGCGACCGCCGCTTTTCTTGCCGCCGCCCGATCGATGAGCCGTCTCGCGCAGCCCATCCGACCAGATCAGCGTGCCCGCGCTGCGCATGACGCCGTAGTGCCGCGCCAGGGGAGCGCCGTAATCGCCGCTTTGCACCGACAGATCGCTCAGACGCGGTCCCTCGCGATTGCCGCCACGATCCAGCAGATGGGAATCGACCCGCGCGCCGATCAGCGATCCGACGGCACCGCCGATCGGACCGGCAACCAGCGTTCCGGCGGCCGATAGCAAAAGTGTCGCCATGTCAGTCCGTCCTGTCGTTCGCTTCAGGCGCGCGCCAGACCGCGCGAAGGTTCCACTCTGGCGGCGGGGTGGTCTCCACGACCCGCCGCAGCGAAAAATCGGTGTGGATAAGGGTTCGCCCGGCATGCACCGCCAGATGATGCTGGCCCGGCCCGGCTTCGAATTCCAGAATGTCGCCCGGCGCAGCGTCTGCGGCGTCGACCCGGATCAGCCCCGCCGAACGAAGGCCGTCGGCAAGGCGACGCCTATTGTCGGCCCTCAGCGAATAATCTGCGGGAACGTCGGGCCTCAGCCCGGCCCCCGCCAGCCCGACGAGCACGAGGCCGACGCAGTCCAGGCCGCGGCGCGGGCAGCGGCCCTGTGGCCGGGCGGGGCAGCCCAGCGCCGTACGCGCCTGCGCGACGATTTCGAATGCGCCGGCCATGCTACAGGCCCGGATAGCGCATGACCGAATCCTGGCCCGGCACGTGCGACTCGCCGCGAAAGTTCAGCGCGTTGCCGAACCGTTCGCGGCATGTCGAGAAGCGTCGGTCGCACCCCTCGGTCAGAAGCAGGCGATCCCCGACGCTGAGCGTTGCGGCACTCCGTTCGAACAGGATCCTTGAACCCTGCGCCCGCGAAATCCCCAGTCGCACCCCGGCCAGCGCACCGGACACGACCAGCGCCGTGCCATAGGTGAAGTCGCCGGCGGGCAGTTCGCGATCCACTGCAATCTCTTCCCCCGCCATCACGCTGGCGACCGCGGCGCGCAGGCGATGCCGGGTCAGATCGACCTGGCAGCGCCTGTCGCCGAGGGCGGCGCGGCATTCCGGGCTCGTCAGTTCGACGGGAATACGGTCGAGCGCCGCCGCCGACGTCAGCAGGTCCGCTGAAAACGCATGTCCTTCCGCCACGACCGCGCCCAGCTCGCCCCGCATCAGCAGCACGCCGCCCGCCTGCGGCCGGGTCCAGTCGATCAGATGCAGTTCGACGCGCGCACCGTCATAGCGGCCCGCATCGAGGTCGGATGAAGAGATGCAGGCGTGGGAAAGGACGCCCGCAATCTCTGCGCCGGGCGCTGTCCCGCCCTCTTCCTCGGCAATGGCTGACGGACGTATTCCGGGGCCGGGTTCGTACCGCAATCCGTCGAACCAGATTGCCCGGTCATGCGTCGTAAGGCCGAGCGCGATGCCATCCGGACGATCGATGCGCCACAGATAGGAAAGGCTTGTCAGCTCCCCGTTCAGCGATGCTTGCAGCGCCTCGGATACTCTGCGCATCAACCGTCCTCCCGCACTTCGATCAGCGGGATCGACGGAATCTCGCCCGCGCGCCAGCCGCCGAGCGATGCCGTCAGCCGGTCTTCGGCGAAGCGGACCGGCACGTCGAAGTGGAAGCCCGCCGTGACGCCGCCGGCGGTGGGGGCCTCGTCGAAGCGAACGACGCCGCCGGGCCTCAAACTCCAGCCCGCTGCGCGCGGCTCGCCGCCCACTGCGATGCGCAGCGATGCCGCGTCCGGCCGGGTAATGCGCCTGACCTCCGCATCCGCGCTCTCGCCATAGCGTTTCAGAAGGGGGAAGTCGGTGCGCAGCCCGTCCGCCGTTCCCAGATACTGGTCGAAGGGGCCGACGTTTCCGCTCGCGCTGGCATGATCGAACGGATCGCGGAAGCGGAAGCCATGCGCCCTCCCCTTCCGCGCGCGAAAGAAGTTCAGAACGGCGATCAGGTCGTCTTCGGAGCGTACGCCCAGACCCGCATCGAACTGCAGCCGGCCCGCCGCCCAGACGCTGGACCGCTGTTCCCGCCCCGATACCATCTCGGTGACTTCCGTCAGAAATTCGGGCCCGCCGCTGGCGCCTGCGCCGACCGACAGCGGAAACCGCACATCGTGAAAGGCCTCCATGTCCTCCCCCTCTCCCACGTCATAGAAGGTGAAACCGTCACGCATGACCTGCGGCAGCGCCCAGACGAACGTGCGGGATACCTCGGAATTCAGCGCATCCTCCGCCGCCGACGCGATGCGCGTCCAGGCCGCCGGCGCCCCGGCATTCAGAACGAAACCCGAAAAATAGTCCTGCGCCGCCGCCGGATAGCCAAGGGTCTCCGTCACGGCGGCCCGGGCGCGGCGGGATGCGCCGACATCGCCCGCCAGCACGAAATCATAATCCTCCAGTTGCAGGCAATCGAAGGCGGGATAGGCCCAGGCTGCGGGCATGTTCACCGTGCGCAGCCATTCCGCGTCGTCCGTCAGCACTTGCGGGGCATAGAAAAGCAGCGCCGTACGCACATTGGCGGCCGCTCCGCGCGCCGCGTCCGCCAGCGACAGGACCGAGGCGCCCAGTACGCCTCCCAGCCACTCGGCATATGCGCCTTGCGCAGCGTTGAATTCATCATGGGTGTCGGTGATGGGATCGCCTGGATCACCAGAATAGGCGCTGAGCGCTGCCGCGTCGTAGAAGCAGGGGACGCGGTCGTCGCCAAAGCCCGTCCACCACCATGGCTCGCCGACCTGGAACCACGGCTCTTTTGAAAAGGCCCCGCCGATCTCCATCAACGCCCCGGCAACGCGGCGCAGCCATGCCATCGCATCGTCGTTCGCTGGCGAAAGCAGCGTCGAGGGCGGCTCCCATCCTGTCAGCGCCGGCCGTCCGTCATGCGCACGCTGCTTCCAGTCCTCTGGCGCATAGGCATCGAACAGTTCGTAGCTCAGCGACCAGATCGGCGTGATGTCATCCTCGGCGGCCAGCGCCGCGAAGTTCCGGAACCAGGCGCGCGCCGGCTCGCACAGCGGGTCGCCGCTGCCGGAAACGCGAAAGACCGGCTCTCCCGCCGCGGTCGCGCCCGGCGCCACACGCATGAAATGGCTCATGCCGACATACAGCGTCAGCCAGTCGCGATAGCCCAGCGCCCGAACATTCCTGAGGATACGCGTCGGTGTCAGGTCGTACTGATCGTCATATCCCGTCGCCATGCGAAGCGCGTGCGGCGGAACGGACGCATCGCCCTGTTCCAGAACCGCGCCCGCGCCTTCGGCGTGCAGATCCTCCAGCACGACGCTGCCCGCCGCCGGCGCGGGCAGCGGGGCGTCGCTGCGCGTGAACCCCGCCGGCACCAGCGATACGAACATGCGATCGATGTCGCCCGCCCAGACCGGGTCGCTCTCGCCCGGCAGCAGGAACCCGCCCTCCATCGCATCGAAATCGAGCGTGATGCGGGCATCGTCCGGCGCGCCGTCGGCATAATTCCACAGCCGCACATACCAGGTCTTGTCCTCGCCGCCTTCGGTCCGCCCCTCGATCGTCAGCGTGGGCCCGTCTACGGCATCGAGCGGCCGGACCTCCCCCTCGCTGCGCCAGCGAAAGCGAAGCGCCAGCCCGCGATAATCGCGCCGCGTCTCGTAACGCAGCAGCGGGTGATCCCGGCGATCTTCGCTCTCCCAGATCAGCCCGGCCAGGTCGTTCTGCTTCAGAAAGGCCAGATCCACCTTCAGGGATCCGGGCTGCGGCACCGTCACCGCCGCCATCATCGGTCTTGGAAAGTTCAGCGACCAATGCGCCGCGTCGAACCGCATCATCCAATCGGTCCGCACATGCGGCCGCGTGCCGTCCGCAAGATAATGGCTCATCGCCCGCCCCCGATCTCGCGCTGCACGGCGCGGGCGACCTGCCGGGCGCTGCGCTGTAACAGGGCCGGCTGCGCGGCGCTGCTCGCCACGTTGACATTGATGGTGACGGCGCTGCCGGTCGCTGGGGCTCCCGCCTCGACCCGGCCGCTTACCGTCGGCACGAACAGCTCCGGTCCGCGCTCGCCAACTCTGTAGGCCCGTCCCGGGGAAACCGGCCCGCCAGTGGCGCGCCCCGGCGCGCCCAGCAGGCTCATCGCCGCACCGGAAATCAGGCTGCCCAGGCCCGCGCCGCTCCCGCCGATGGCGGTCCGCAGCTGCGCCTGCGCGATCTCAGCCAAAACCGACAGCGCGCTTCGCTTCAGATCGTCGAAGCCGAACTTGCCGCTGCGAATGAAGCGGCCCATCGCGTTCTCCATCGCGCGTCCGGCCTGCTCGACGCCCGTGGTCAGCGGCCCCTCGACCAGCGAACGCATCTCGCCGACCCCGGCGGCGAAATCGCGCGTGTCCGCCCGCACCCTCAGTACGAGCGTTTCCAGCTCTTCATCCATTCTCACGCTCCAGTTCCTGCAGTTCCGCGCCGGTCAGCGGCGAAGCGCTCTCGGCGCCCGGTTCGCTGATGGCGGACAGGGCCAGCGCCAGTTCGGCGGGCGTCGCCTGCCAGAATTCGCTCGCCGTCCAGCCCAGCGCGCCGCATGCCGCACGGCCGGCCGCCAGCGCGGCCTCGGCAAAGCGCGTCACCGGCCGCTCAGGATTTGCGACAGCAGCTGCTTCAGCGCCGGCGTCACGGCCGCCAACCCCTGCTGCACGACCGCCTCGCTCATTTCGGCCCGCGACAATGCCGTATCGGTGCGGCAGTGCCAGAACAGCGCCGCCATTTCGGCAAGCGTCAGCCCGCCCTCTGCCGCCCGCTCGACCAGCGCGAACAGCGGCCCCAACTCCTCTTCGGCGGCGCACAGAGCCGCGAAACTGGGCCGCACCACCACCGGCCCCTCCGGCAGGGGCAGCACGGCCTCGCCCCGCAGGGCCGTTCCCGGCCTCAAGCGGCCACCACCGGCCCGGCGCTTTCCAGGCTCAGCGTATAGGTCCGCTCCCCGCCGAAATCGCCGGCATAGTCCAGCCGCGTCACCAGAAACGGCCCGCTCAGCATCTCGCCGCTTTCGAAGGTCAGGCGGTACGCCGCGACCGTTCCGCCCAGCGCATGCGCCTTCAGCCGCGTCTCCGCGGCAGAGCCGTTGAAGACGCCCGCGCCCGATACGCTGACGGACCGCGTACCGGCCTCGGACAGGATTTCCCGCCAGCCGGCCGAATCCTTGTTCGTCGTCACGACGGGCTCGGCATTGATCGACATCTGCGTCGTGCGCAGGCCGGCCACCGTGTCGAATGTGGCGGGATCGCCGCCATCCGACAGTTTCAACAGAAACGCACTTCCCTTCTCCGCCGCCATCGCGCCGTCTCCTCTTGTCTTCGCGTTGAATTGGTCTCGTCGGCGCGGCGGCGTTCAGCCTTCGATCACCGCCTCGAAATCGATGGATCCGCTGACCGCGCCCGCCCGCACATCCCGCCGCGTCTCGCTGCGCAGGAAGCTCAGGCGCACCAGCCGCGCCTCGCCCAGATCGGGCTGCAGCAGCAGGACGGCGCGCTCGGCTTCCGCCATGGCGGGCTTCAACCGCGACACGGCCGCGCCCGCCATCCACAGCGTGACGGCAAAGCGGTGGCGGTGCAGCCGCACGCCAGTGCCGCCGATGCTGCGCACCATGTCCGGACCGATTCCGACATAGGGCAGCGGGGTGCCACCATCCGCGCCGTCGACGACGGGCCATCCGGCAAGCGCCGGCGTGCCGCGCAGCGCCGCCCGGACAGCCTGCTGCAGGGCAAGAGCGGCGGTCATCCGCCCGTCTCCCCCAGCCACGCGGCCGGCCAGCGCAGCCGGGCGTCCGCCAGGCGCCGTCCACGCGGAACGCGCACCCGAATGTCTCCACCATCGACCGTGGCGCGCAGCCCCAGATCGCGCTCGATACGCTCCGCCGCGCGCTCAGCCGACTGCCGCACGCGCCGTGCGGTCAGGCGCCGGGCCCCCTGGGCCAAGCCGTTCATCGCATCCCTCATTCCGCCCGCTCCTCCGCAATCATTTCGCTGATCGCCGCGTCCCGCGGATCGTCGGTGCGCGACAGCACCACCAGCGTCCGGCCGCGCCAGCGCAGATGACTTCCCACCATCGGCGCCGCTTGCCGCCGCATGCGCACCCGCCAGCGGCGTGCCGCGACCATCCGGTCCCCAAGCACCGCCGGCCCGGCCGGCAGCGGGACGATGGCGGCCCAGGCGGCAGCACCCGGCGCGGGCTCCCCCGCGGCACCGGCCGCGTTCCTGCCCCCCTCCTCCAGCCGCATCACCCGCTCGCGCAGCGTTCCGGCGATCCCGCTCATGACAGGCGCACCCGTCGCCAGGGCCGCCACAGCGCGGCAATGGCGGCCGGCGGTCCGCGCTCACCGTCGGCATCGCGGTGCGTGTAGAGATGCGCCGCCAGCCGCATGATTCCCTGTCGCACGGCTTCGGGCAGGCCGTTCCAGTCGGCACTCAGGCCCGCCTCGACTGTCAGGGCGGCGGTCGCGGCGCCGCTCGCGGGACGACAGCGGGCCCATCCATCGCCGGAAAAATCGATTTGCAGATCGACCTCCTCCGGCGAGACCGCCGCCGCTTCTCCCGCCGCCGTCAGCCCGCCCGTGCCCGTCACCCGGCGCAGCGGCGTCGGCGCCAGCCGGTGCCAGTTTCCGTCGGCCGGTATGCTGACCGCGCGGGCCTCGACGATGGGCACCTGGCCCGTAAAGGCTTCGCACAGGCTCGTCGCGGTCCGCACCAGCCCGGCCAGCAGGGCATCCTCGTCGCTCGTCTCGATGCGCAGATAGGCCTTCACCTCGTTCAGGGTTACGGCCAGCGGCGCCCGGTCTTCCCCGGCCGGGGCGACACTCAGCGTCATCGTTCGTCGATCCGGATGGACAGGCCGCGTGCGTCGGTGCGCCCGTCGGACAGCGTGACCCGGTTCGTGACGCGGTACACGCGCCCCGGCCGCCCCCCGCTCAGAATGACGGCGGTGCGGGACGGCAGTGTGCTCGCCGTCTCGACGATCAGTCCGCCCGGTTCAGCCGGATCGACGCGCCAGTCGCTGTCCGCCACGCTCTGGCCGTCCAGATACCCGGCGCCCCAATCGACGGCATAGTCGATCGCGGCGTCGGGGGTCTTCAGGTAGAACCCCATGCCTCTTCTCCTTTTTGTCGTGAAGCCGCGGCGTCAGCCGGCGGCGATGCTGCGCAGCCGCTGGTCGTCACCGGCGGCGGCGGTTCGGCCCGGACGGGCAGCCGCGATCCGCTCCTCCGGCTCGCCGTCATCCCCGTCATCGCCGCCGGGGTCCTCCCCGCCTGGCTCCTGCGCGGAATAGCTCGCCGAACGCGCGGCAAACGGCTCGGCGGCATAGCCGGCCGCGTCCCGCAGCGGTGCACTGACATCCGCCCGTCCCTGCTGATAGCGAACATGGCGGTCGGCGACATTTGCGTGGGTCAGCAGCACCTCGCCTGCCCCGGAAACCGCTGCGGCGACAGGCACCCAGACGCCTCCATCGGCCGACAATTCGAAGCCGCTGACGGCCTCGTTCTGGGCCAGGACCGCATTCTCTACCGTAAACACGATTCGCGTCCGGTCGGCGGCGGTCGCGGCCACGGAAACGACCCTCGGCCCGCGCCAGGCATTGCCGCGTCCAAGCCCGTTCGCGGCAAAGGCGTCGGCGAACAACCGTGCCGCGACGCCCTGTCCCGGCGCGCCGGGATGCAGGCCGTCGGCGCCCAGCGGAACGGTCAGCAGGCTTGCGGTCGCCGCCGCATGCGGATCGCCCTCGGCAAAGGACAGAAGCGCCGCCCGCACCGCCTGCAGATCGGCATTGGCAATGGCCGGATAATCGATGTTGTACAGCGGTCCGATCACCATCGGCAGCGATGGCTGGCCCGCCCGCTCTCGCAAATATCCCAGCATCTCCGACAGCGCCCCGGCGATCCGCCCCGCATGGGCTCCCGCTGCCGCATCCCGCTCGCCGCCCAGGTACAGCAGCCCCTCGCAGCCCGCCGCAAGCTGCGCGGCCGCATCCCCCAGCAGCGCCGAAATCGCCGCCGCGCCGCGTTCATGATCCCACCAGTGCCCCGCCCCGCTGTCGTTCGCCGCCAATATGCCGGCCGAGGACTTCGCCATATTGAGGAAACCGACGGGCGCGCCCGACAACGCGTGAAGGCGTTCGACAAAGGCCGCCTCGCCGGCCCCGGCAGGCGCTCGCCAGCGCCGGTCCTGCCGGTCGAAAACGCGGCCCGCCCCGGGCTCCGGCGTCGTCTGGCTCGCCGCAAAGCCCGTACCGTATGACCAGAAGGCCATGTTCGACTGACCCATTGCGACGATGCGCGCGCCGACCAACAGGCCCTCCGCGACGATGGCATGGGGGCCGCCCTCGCCTGCCCGGACTTCCAGGCGATAGGGTCCGCCGGTCGGCACCCGAAGCGTTCCGGCCCAGTCTCCGCCAGCCGGGGCCGGATCCAGTGTCTGCCAGCTTCCCCCCGGCAGATATCGGACATCGACGGTTTCGGTCTCCATGCCGCTATAGCTACCCGTCAGCGGCACGGCCGCATGGCCGTCGGCGCCGCGTTGCAGCACGCCCTCGATATCGACGGCCGCCGCGCCCGAAATGGCACCGCCGCCCGTGTCGATGTCCATGGCCGTGGTAAAGCTGTCCGGCGTGGTCAGCGCGGCGGCGAACGTGTCCACCAGCGCGTCGCTGGCCGCAGTGCGGTAGATGCCGCGAAACGCCACTTGCCCCATCATGGGGCTGTTGCCGCTTCCGATCAGCCAATATCCGATCCGCGCGTCCGAAAATGCCGCGCCGCCGCCTGCGCTGGCAAAGGCCTTGTCGCTGGTGCCGCCATTATAGACGACCGGCATATTGGCCGAATTGCGCTTTGCCGCGGCAAAAGCCCAGGCGCCGCCAGCCGGCCGCCGCGCCGAGCGCGCCCGGTTCGACGATCCGTTATACAGGTTCGCCTCCAGGAACCCGCTCGCATCGCTTCTCAGCCAGAACAGGCTGTTCTGGCCGCTGTCATGGGTTTCGCCATTGTCGAGCACGCCCAGTGTTGCCGTCTCGCCCGGGCGGTCGTTGCGATAAAGATACAGGTCGGTCAGTTCGCCGGACAGGTCGAACCCGCCCGCCAGAAACCCGTCTGCTTCCGCCCCCGGCAGCACCAGCGCCCGTCCCAGCGGCCCGCCGGTCGCCCCTGCCTGCGATTGCCCCCGCGCTGTCAGATCATGGCCGCCGCCCGTCCGGTCCAGCAGGCCGTGCCCGGTCCACACCGCCGCGAAATCCTGCCACACGCTGTGTGCACCGTTCGCAGCGCCCACCGCCGGACGCGTCTCGCCCCCCGTACGCCCGGTCCAGAAATAAAGGGCCGCGTCCGCTGTATCCGACACGGCGGGGTGGCGAACCGCCAGCAGTCCCGTTCCCGCTGCCCCGTCGAACGCCACCGGGTCGATGGGCAGTTCCTCCAGACCGGCCGCGTCGGCGGACGCGCGGATGTCGGCACCGTCAGGTCTTGCCGCGTCGGCCCACGGAAACAGGCCCGCATCGCGAACGAATAGGATCGCCGCGCCGGCATGGCCGCTCCCGACCTTCGCCCGGTCCACCATGCGCGCCGCTGCCAGCACATGCGTATCGCCCAGCGCCATGCCCTGCTCCCTCATCATCGATTTTCATCTGCCCCCCTGGACGCTCCGGCGCCGTTGGCGCGGCCCGGGAAGGGGGGAACCCGGGCCGCACCGTCTCGTCAGGCGCTCAGGCGCAGCACCTTGATCGCGTCCGAATTGGCGACGCCGCCGCCGACCCGCTTCGTTGCGTAGAAGTGGACGAACGGCTTGTTGGAATAGGGATCGCGCAGGATCCGCGTCGCCGTGCGCTCGGCGATCACATAGCCCGCCTTGAAATTGCCGAAGGCGATGGGCGCGGCCCCCGCCGCCATATCCGGCATGGCCTCCGCCTCCACGACAGGGTGGCCCAGCAGGGTCCCGGGCGTTCCCGCCTCGATCCCCGCGCGCCACAGGAAATTGCCGTCGCCGTCCTTCAGCTTCCGCACCGCCGCCAGCGTCGCGGAGTTCATGACGAAGCACGCCCCCTGGCGCAGCGCAGGCTTCACGCTGTGGACCAGGTCGACCAGTGGATCGGCGTCCGGCAGCACGCCGTCCACGCCGCTATCCACATGCTGCAGCGTTCCGAACGGACGCTCCCCGTCCGCCGCGGCAGAGGTGGGGTAGGTCATGAAGCCTTTCGGCATGTCCTCGCCCGTTCCCGCGACGAAGGCGTCACCCTCCGCATGCCCGAACTCGCGGGCGATCTCCTCGGCCAGCCAGCGCTCCACGTCGAAGCCGGCATCGTCCAGCATCGTCTGCGTCGCCGCCGGGTTGGCGTACAGTTCGCCCATCGGCGGCGCGACCTCGGCAAAGGCGGCCGTCTCCGTTTCCCCGCGCAGCGCCTCTTCGGACACCCAGCCCGACTGGATGCCGCCGACGGCGACCAGCTTTCGGTAGTGCGCGCTGCCCACCGGCACCACGTTCGCCACCGCGCGGATCGGACTGGTCGCCGCCACCATCGTCTCGATCATGCGATCGATTTCCACCGGCACGGCATAGCCGCCCTCCGGCCCGCTGGCGGTCGACAGGGACTTCAGTTCCGGCGCGCCGTCCTGCCCCTTGCGCAGATAGGCGTCGGCAAAGGCTTTTCGCTCACCGCCATCCGCATCCACCTTCGTACCCAGCGCGGGCCGCTGCCCGGCCACCATTCGCGCCGACAGCGACTTCACTTCGTCCTTCAGCGCGGCGATATCCGCCGCCATCATGCCCTC
Organism: Pacificimonas flava; assembly: GCF_000342165.1. GTDB lineage: Bacteria > Pseudomonadota > Alphaproteobacteria > Sphingomonadales > Sphingomonadaceae > Pacificimonas > Pacificimonas flava. Next base: position 100,354 of record NZ_AMRV01000007.1, on the reverse strand, counting down.
GGCGGCATCCTCGAACGCCGCGGCCTCCTCGGCCTTCATTTCATAGTCCATCATTGCTCCTCTTCGCCAAAAAGTCCGATCACACGCGCCAGCGGCTGCATGGGAAAGGTGACCAGCGACACCTCCACCAGCTCCAGGTCCAGCAGCTCGCGCAGTCCCCGCGCCCGGTCGCGCCGCGCCCGCCGCGTGCGGTATCCGAAGGACAGGCCCGACAGCGCTCCGGCCCGCACCAGCGCCGCCGCCTCGGCCGCGCCGCGCGACCGCCGCGCCAGTTCCGCCACGATGCGCAGGCCCCGCGCATCCTCCTCCGCATGCACCAGCCGCCCCACCGGCCGCTCCGCGCCGTGCTGCCACAGCAGCGGCACGCCCTCCGCCCGCACGCCGGCAAAGGCGCCTCGCCGCACCACGTCCCGGCCCCTGTCGGGAACGTCGAACACGGCGGCGTAGCCGGCCAGGCGCAGCGCGCCCTCGGTCACTATCTGCATCCTGTCGTCCTTATGTGCGGGCGGCCTTGCCGCCTCGTCCTCACCCGGTCGCGGTCAGCCGCTCACCGTTCCCCTGAAGCCGGCGGCATAGGCGATGCCGATCAGCAGGCCGGCCAGCATCAGCCGCACCAGCCACTGCATCGCCGCCTTGCCCGCCGACCGTTTCGCATCGCGCCACGCGCCCAGCAGCTCGCGCAGTTCGCCGACGTCCGCGCCCGCCTTGCCATCCTGTAGTCCCACGCGCTCTAGCGCCCGCCGCGCCCCGGCCTCCGACGATTCCTCGACCAGCGCGCGCAGCGTCACCACATCGCACCCCTTGGCATTCGCCTGGGCGATCAGTCCGGCCAGGATCGTGTCGTTGCTCATTTCCGAACTCCTTTCGATCCGCCCGTTTTTGCACAGTGTCATCGGCTGTCCCCCTGTCCGCCAGCAGACAGGGGAAACGCGCTCACTCGGCCAGCCCCAGAACCCGTTTCTTCTCCTCCGGGGTCAGGAAATCGGCTTTCGACACCCGCTCCCACATCAACGCCCGGTCGGCGGCCAGCGCCGGCACCTTGTCCAGGTCGACCGACACGCGCGCGTCCGGCCACCAGCCTTGCAGCCAGCCCGTCAGCGCCTCGCAGATGCGGCCCGCCATCGGCAGCACGGACAGTCGCCACAGGGCCCGGTTCGCCTCCGCGTAATTTGAGTAGGTGTTGTCGCCCGGCAGTCCCAGCAGCATCGGCGGCACGCCCAGCGCCAGCGCGATGTCGCGCGCCGCTGTCCGCTGCCCCTCGGCGAAATCCATGTCCGCCGGCGACAGCGACAGCGGCTGCCAGGTCAGCCCGCCCTCCAGCAGCAGCGGCCGCCCCGCCCGCGCCGCGCCGGAAAAACCCTCCTCCATCTCGCTGCGCAGCCGCGCGAACTGCTCCGTCGACAGGGCGCTGCCGTCGCCGCTGTCGAACATCAGCGCGCCAGAGGGCCGCGCCGCATTCTTCAAGAGCGCCCGGTTCCATCGCGCCGCCTCGTTGTGCGCCGCGATGGCGCCCGCCGCCGCATCCAGCGCGCCCAGCCCGTACAGATCGTCCAGCGGTGACAGCGTGCGGATATGCAGGACGCCCGGTCCTTCCTCGCCGCCGGCCGGCAGCGGCACCTCCGCCGCGCCGCCACGGTACAGGAACCCGCATGGCCAGCCCGATGCGTCGGTTTCGATCCGCACCCGGTCCGGCGCCAGCACGTGCAGTTCGGCGGGTCGGCCGCCCCCGTCCAGCGCTGCATTCACATAGGCATTGCCGTGCAGCAGCAGATGCGCGGCCAGCCGCTCCATCATCGCCGCGCCCGACAGCCTTTCGTTCGGCCGCGCCAGCAGCGCCGCGACGCCGTCTCCGCCCGCGATTGTCAGCGGCGCGCTTCCGGCCGCCTCCGCCAGCAGCCGCACCGCGCGGCTCGCAACCGGATTGCGCTCCATCGCCTCCCGCGCCCGCGCCGTGTATCCGCGCGGGGGTTCGGCGTCCTCCACGCCCAGCAGCATGGCCGGAAAGCGCGCAGGCGAAACCGGACCGGATGCCTTGCGGCCCGGCCAGTCGAACATGATTCGTCTCCTGTATGTGTGTCCGAAACGGGGCCGCGCCCTGCGCGGTCCTAAAGCTTCCTGATCTGCGGCCGCACCGGGCGGCCCAGCATCAATTCCGTCAGCGCCCAGACCAGCGCGTCGGCGCGGTCGGGACTGTGCCCCGGCCCCTCATAGCCGCCGCCCTGCATCAGGCCGCACAGTTCGTCCTCCAGCTCCGGCATGGTACCGACATGATGAACCTTGCCGGATCCGTACAGCGTCGCGACAGGCTCGGCCCGCGCGCTTTTTCCCCGGCTCGCACGCACCAGCTTGGGCGCCGCCGTCACCCCGGCGGCGGCCAGCACGCTGCCGACCATGTCGCCGCCATTGTTCACCTCCGCCACGACCAGATCGACCTCGTACACCTGCTGCGCCGCCGCCACCGTCGCCGCCCACAGTTCCGGCCCGCCGGGAACGGTCAAGTCGGCCAGCACATAGGCCTTGTCGTCCGCCCCCAGCGCCGCCAGCACCAGGCCGCATTTCGCCGATGCCGCGCCGCGCCCGCCCGCCGGCGGATCGACGCCCAGCACGACCCGGCGCATTGCCTCTCGCGGCGGCGCCGACGCGACCCGGCATCGTTCCAGCAGCGCCCGCGTCCACAGCGCCCCCTCGAAATCCTCGATCAGTTCGCCGCCCAGTTCCTGCCGTCCCAGCGCGGTGCCGCCATAGGCACGCTCCATCGCCCGCAGGAAGCTCGCCGGCAGCGCCAGCCTGTTGTCCGCCGTCGCACCGCGCGTCACGGCGACATCGGGATCGTCCAGCAGCCGCTTCAGCAAGGGCGAGGGCTTCGGCGTCGTCGTCAACAGCAACCGGGGATGCGATCCCAGCCGCAGCCCCATGCGCAGGTTGGATAGCGTCTGCTCCCCATTCGGCCATTTTGCCAGTTCGTCGCCCCATGCGGCGTGATGCTCGGGACCGCGCAGGCTGTCCGGCACCTCCGCCGAATAGAGGATCGCCGCCGCGCCCGTCTCCTTCCAGCGAAGCAGTCGCCGCGCCGGGAAGAAATCCGGTCGCATCTCCGGCGCGCCCAGGTTGAGGAGGCCGGACGCCCCCTCCACCATGACCCGCCGCACCTCGTCCACGGTGGACCCGACAAGGGCGATGCGCGCGCCGCGAACGGTCTCCGCGATCGTCCGCACCCATTCCGCCCCGGCCCGCGTCTTTCCGAAGCCCCGCCCCGCCAGCATTAACCAGATCGGCACATCGCCCGTGGCGACGGGTGGCGGCGGCAGCTGTTCCGCCCGCGCCATGAATTCCCAGTCGTGCAACAGATCTGCGGCGTCCTCCCCCGACAGACCGGCCAGCACGGCGCTGCGAACCTCGGCATCTGCCGCCGCCAGATCGCCAAAGCGAACCGGCCGCCCCGTCAAGGGGCTGCGTCCTTCAACGTCCCGGCCGCCCGCTCGACCGCCGCCGCCAGCGTTTCCCGCGCCCGCGCCTGCCGTTCCCTCAGCGGCTCCGACGGCCCGCCGCCGCCCGGCCCGGCCTCCGTATGCCGGCTGATCAGGAACATCGCCACACGGTCCGGATACTCGACGAACTCCCCGCGCTTTTCGCCGCTGTAGAAATAGGGCTTCCGGTCCCCGTGCAGCGCCCGTTCCAGCAGGCGCATCTCCAGGGTGCGGACACCGTCGCGCAGGGCAGCGTCCCAATCGTCGGCGAACTCCGGATCGGTGCGGCGGCGAAGATAGACCAAACTTTTCGACACCCCCGCCCGCTCGGCCGACAGTTTGACGTTCGCCGTCTCGCCCAGCGCGGCCAGAAACTGGGCCCTGCGCCTTTTCGTCCAGCCGCCTTCGCGAACGCGCTCCACCCGAACACGCTTTCCGCCCCGCGTGCTGCCGCTCGAAATGATCGTCTCTCTCTCCTGCGATCGCGCCATTTCAACACCTCGCCCATTGAAGGTTCACGCCAAAAGAAAGGGGCGGCTCCGCGCTGGAACCGCCCCGCTGCCCCCTCAGGGGCAATTTCCGACTGTGCTCTTTTTATACAGGCGAGCGGTTCGCTCGTCAATCGTTATTTTACCTATTTGGTACGTTTATGCCTTGCGACGGCGGGCAGCGGCCAGGCCGCCAAGGCCCAGCAGCATCAGGCCCATCGCGGCGGGCGCCGGAACGCCGACGGCCTCATATGTGATGTTGAAGCTGTCGCCCAGGTTCAGGCCGCTGATGTCGATGCCGAAATCGGTCCCGCCAAAACCGGTATCCCCCAGTTCGACGCCATAGGGTTCGCCCGGACCGTCAAAGAAGATGCGCAGCGCCTGGCTGCCGGCGCCGCCGACCAGGGCGACGTTGGAGAAGGCCGGAACGACGGAGCCGTTGAAGCTGAACATGGCGCCGTCCAGCGTGATGCGGATTTCCTCGAAATTCTCGAAACCGAAATTGTCGAGCAGGCCGTTCAGCGCCAGCGGACCGCCCAGGTCGCCCTCCTCGATCGCAACATTGGCAACGACGCTGCTGACGCTGTTCACGTTCGTGTCGTTGAAGGCGATGTCGATCGCCGCGACGCCGGGGCCGCTGAAGCTGGTGTTCACGTCATTGCCATTGTCCTCGACCACGCTGACGATGGCGGCGTGGCTGGGAACGGCAAGGCCGGCACCGAGAAGGCCGGCGGTAAGAAGCGCTTTCATTGTCATTTCTCCCTTTTATCCAGTTGAAGAACGTGGGGCGGGTCGGCACCGGCCGCCCCGCCCCTGCCGGGCGGCGATGCCTACAGATTGCCCCGCTGCCAGGGGCCGGAGATCGCCAAGGTGATGCCCGGAGTTTGAAGGTTCACGAACAGGATGCGACCCGTCGGATCGAAGCAGGCGCCGCACCATTCGCTGCTGCGATAGTCGCCCGCCCCGAAGAAGTCGGACGACCGGCCGCCCAGCTTCGCGATATCCTGCGCCGTCAGTTCGACATTGTTGATGCCCAGCGTATAGGCCTCGCCGTTCGGCAGCAGACCCAGCAGGCGCGCGCCGCGCGCCTCGGGCCCATTGGTCGCGCCGCCATCCTCGCACAGCACGATGCCGCCGCGCGGGCTGACCGTGATGTTGTCCGGATTGTTGCCGGCGACCTGGGTCTCCGACGCGAAGATGCACTCCATCCGTTCGGTGGCCGGGTCATAGGCCCAGACCGCGCCCTCGCCGTAACCGGCGCGGCCGTTCCCGTCGCTGCCCGCGCCGGTGTCGACCCAGTAGAACAGCCGGTCGGTCGCCGACCACCAGATGCCCTCGCCGCGGCTGAAATAGGCGCCGCCCTTCAGATAACCCTGGGCGAAGGGCGCGGCGACCGTTCCGAAACCGTCCAGCTGTACCGGCGGCAGCGACGGCTCTTCGACATCGACCCATTCCAGCTGATAGGCATCGCCGCGGCTGGGATTGTTCAGCGCCGCGTTGGTGGCGCCGACCACCTTCGCCATGGTCAGCTTGCCGCCGCGCGCCAGGCTGCCCAGCTTGCCGCTCGTGTCGGACGGCTCGAAGCGGTAGAAGCCCGATTTGTTGCGCGAATCTTCCGTCAGGTAGACGCTGCCCGTGCCCGGATCGACGGCGACGGCCTCATGCGACATGCGGCCCATCTCCGTGATGGGGTTGCCCGTCGTCTGCTTGGGGTCCGTCGACACTTCGAACACGAAACCGTGCGGCGTGCCGTCGGCCGGGTTCGTTGTCGTCGTTTCCTCGCAGCTCAGCCAGGTGCCCCAGGGCGTCATGCCGCCCGCGCAGTTGGTCAGCGTGCCGCCCAGCGAGGGCACGGTTTCCACATACTGACCGCGACGAACGGTGATGTTCGTCGTCCCGCCGGATGGGGGGATGCCGCCGGCCGGCGTCGTGTCGTACTTGCCCGGCGCATCGATCGTACCGATCTCCGCGACCTGGCCGTTCTCATGATTGCGGATCAGCGTGAATTCCTGCCCGCGCGTGCCGGGTGTCGGAATGCAGCACATGCCGTCGTGGCGCGGCGGCACGGGATCGCCGTTCGCCATGATCATGCCGGTCCAGCTCATGGAACGATAGCTGAAGTCTTTCGGCAGGCGCAGCAGTTCCAGACCTGTCGTCAGGTCCTTGGTCGGCGACACCGGGCCATAGGGGCTGGTGCCGATCGTCGTCGCCGCCTCGGCCCGACGCGCAGCCAGCATCCCCAGCGGCCCGGCCAGCGCCGCACCTGCCGCAACGCTGCCTGCTCCGCGAAACAGACCGCGGCGTCCAATGGTAAGTGTATCCGGTTTCATGGTCGTCTTCCCCTTCACGATGGTTCGTGTCGGAGACCTATCGACGCTTCATGACTCACCGGCCGGTACTATGGTTAAGCTTTTGTTTACTATTGCGCTAATGGTTCGCAATTGCCGTGAAATCGGCGACTTTCTTTGCGAAAATGTTGCACGGACGCCTGGTCGTTTCCGGGCCGCCCCTGCCTACAGCCGGTAGAAATCGGCGATTCGGTCCAGGGCCATCATCAGGACGACGCGGCCGGATCGTACCGGCAGTGTCATCGCCTTTTCCGCCGTCTCCATGCCCTCGCCGATACATACTGTCCGCCGCAGCATCTCGGCCGGTCCGCGCCCCACCAGATCCATCGCCTCCTCGAATCGGCGTTTCGCTGCCGTGATCCGTTCGCCCGGCAGCAGCCCGTCCGGCACGGCTCGCCGGCCCGTTGCCGCCGGCGCGGCGTCCCAGGCCATGGTGATGCGCGGCATTCCGCCCGCGGCCATGAAATCCGCCCTCAGCTTCTGGCCCGCCTCGAACTGCTGGTCCGTAATTTTGCCGCGGGCGTGCAGCCAGCCGAGCGGCTCCTCCGCCCGGTTCACGCGCCGCGCGCCCTGCCGGGCAGCCTCGCGCGCCCGGGGCATGTCCGCTGTCTTCGCCATCAGCCGGTTGCCGCTGTCTGGGTCCTGCCGCCGCCGCAAAAAGGCCATGCCCGGTCCGCTGATGCGGTATTCCGCGGGCGTGCCCTCGATCAGGTCGAGGGCGCGCAGCCGGTCGATGTCCGCATCCTGCGCGCTCCGCGTGCCGGCGCGCCAACCCGCATGTCGACGCTTCAGCACCGCGCCGCGCGCCATTTCGGCCAGCAATTTCTTCTCTGGTCCCGTCAAAACCGTCTGCGCCATGCCGTCCTCCTGATCCGAAGACAGCATATTGCCATGACCGGTTCGCTGTAGGAAAGAGTGCGTAACCGATTTGGTAAAGGGATACCGCGGCATGATCACACGCATTCGGGATATTCGGCAGGGAAAGGGTCTGACCCTGGCGGAGGTGGCGGCGCGCTGCGACCCGCCGACGACGCCGCAGACGATCGGCCGCCTGGAAACCGGCACCCGCACCGTCAGCGTCGAATGGCTGAACCGCATCGCGGCGGCTCTCGACGTGCTGCCGGCCGACCTGATGCAGTTCGAGGACCGCGCCGAAATCGGCATTGCCGCGCGCCTGACCGCTGCGGGCGCCGAGCCGCTGACGAAGCCGCGCGCGCTGGCATCGCCGCATCCGTCCGGCGGGATGACCGGCATGATCGTCGACTATCCCTTCGGCGATTACCGCCCGCGCGACGAACTCTGGCTGGAGCGGCTGTCGCCGGACCGGTTCAAGGAGGCGGCGAACCGCGACATCCTCGCCCCGCGCCCGGTCGGCCGGTTCGCATTCGGCCGTCTGGTCGATATGTACGGCGCCCGCCTGTCGATCCTGCCGCCGCAGCATGGCGCGCGTCAGATCGTGCTGACCGAAACGCCCTGGGTCGCGGTCGTGCGAAAACTGATTCGGACGCTTTAGAAGCTCTCTTCCGCGTACACCCTGGACACGTCGCCGTTCCAGCGGCCGTGATACGCGTCCAGCAGCCGCTCCGCCGGTGTCTTGCCGCTTTCGACGATCTCGAACAGCGGTGACAGGAACCCCGCCTCGTTATTGCCCGCCGAATCGAGCTTGCCGCGCGCCGACAGGCCGCGCTGCGCGATCTGCAGGGCCTCGCGCCCGATATCGCGCAGGGTTCCGCCCGGCACCGCCGTCTTCAGCCCCTCGCGCGGCACGGCATCGCGCACCGCCGCCAGATCTTCCAGCGACCAGTGCTTCACCAGATCCCAGGCCGCATCCAGCGCGCCCTCGTCGTAAAGCAGGCCCACCCACAGCGCCGGCAGCGCGCAGATGCGGCTCCACGGCCCGCCGTCCGCGCCGCGCATTTCCAGAAAGCTTTTCAGCCGCACTTCGGGAAAGGCGGTCGACAGATGATCGGTCCAGTCGAGGAGCGTCGGCCGGTCGCCCGGCAGGTCGTCCAGCCCCTTGTCCATGAACGTGCGGAAACTGCGGCCCGCCAGATCGCGATACGCGCCGCCCCGCACCGCGAAATACATCGGCACGTCCAGCATGTAGTCGGCCCAGCGTTCGAAACCGAACCCGTCCTCGAACACAAAGGGCAGCATGCCCGTGCGCTGCGGGTCGGTGTCGGTCCAGATATGGCTGCGAAAGGACAGGAACCCGTTCGGCTTCCCCTCGGTGAAGGGCGAGTTGGCGAACAGCGCCGTCGCCAGCGGCTGCAGCGCCAGAGAGGTGCGGAACTTCTTCACCATGTCCGCCTCCGACGCATAGTCGAGGTTCGTCTGGATGGTGCAGGTGCGCAGCATCATGTCCAGGCCCAGCGACCCGACCGTCGGCATGTAGTTCCGCATGATGCCGTACCGCGCCTTCGGCATCACCGGCAGATCGCTGCGCGCCTTGTCCGGCCACATGCCGAGGCCCAGGAACCCGACGCCCAGTTCCGCGCCGACCTCCCGCACCTGCGCCAGATGGCGGCAGGCCTCTCCGCAGGTTTCGTGCAGGCTGGCGAGCGGCGCGCCCGACAGTTCGAACTGCCCCGCCGGCTCCAGGCTGATATTGCCGTCGCTGCCCTTCAGCGCGATCACCTTGCCGGCTTCCGAAATCGTCTCCCAGCCAAAGCGGGTCAGCCCGTCCAGCAGATCGCGAATGCCGCCCGGTTCATCGTAGGAGGGGGCGCCGTGACCCTTCAGCCGGTAGACGAATTTCTCGTGCTCCGTGCCGATGCGCCACCGGTCCTTCGGCTTGCAGCCATCCTCGAAGACCTTGAGGAGGTCGCCGCGGCTCTCGATGGGCTGCGCATCACTTTCGGCGTCGCTGCGGGTCGTCATAAGGCGCGCCTTAGCCGCCCGCCGCGCGGCAAGTCATCCCCTCAATTTATCGCCAGTCGCCCCGCGCCGCCTGCCACAGCGACAGCGCCGCCGCCGCCGCCGTATCGGCGCGCAGAATACGCGGGCCCAGGGACACGCGAACCGCCGCCGGATGCGCCGCGATGCGCGCGCGCTCATCGGCGTTGAAGCCGCCCTCCGGCCCGATCAGGATCGCCGCCGGTTCGCCGGGCATCGCGTCCAGCGCGGGCTCGCCGCCCGCCTCCTCGTCACAGAAGATCAGCGCCCGGCCCTCCGGCCAGTCCCGCAAAAGCACCTTCAGCGCCTGCATCTCGCCAAGGGCCGGGATTGCCGTGCGCTCGCACTGTTCCGCCGCCTCGATCATGTGCGCGCGCAGCCGCTCGGCCTTTACGCCGCGCACTTCCGTATGCGCCGTCACCACGGGTACGAAGCGCGCGGCACCCAGCTCGCATGCCTTCTCCGCCATCCATTCGAAGCGCGCGCGCTTGATCGGCGCCGCGCACAGCCAGAGGTCGGGAACGCGCTCGCGCGCCCGCGTCCGTTCGGCCGGCCGCAGCACCGCGCCGCGCTTGCCGATCTCCACGATGGGCGCGCGCCACTCGCCGGTTCGATCGTCGAACAGCAGCACATCGGCGCCCGCGCCAAGGCGCAGCACGCTGCCCAGATAACGCGCCGCGTCGGGTCCCAGCGCGGTCGCCACGCCCGCCTTCAATTCCTCGTCCACGAACAGGCGCGGCGTACGGCCGGAACTCATGCGCTATCCCCTGACAATTCAGCATTGGCCTCGCGGCTTTTCTCGCGCCGTCCCTAGCCCTAAAGCGCGGCCATGGCGACGCCCGACCCGCATTCCGCGCAGCCCGTCTCGCGCGACCAGCGTACCCCCGACGCTGCCCCGACAGGCTGGGTCGACGGCCTGCCCGCGCGCATACGTCCCTATGCCCGTCTGGCCCGGCTCGACCGTCCCATCGGTACATGGCTTCTCTACTGGCCCTGCGCCTGGGGCCTGCTGCTTCCCGGCGCGCAAGCGAGCGCGGCCGCCGATCTCCTTCTCTTCCTTGTCGGCGCGGCCGCCATGCGCTCGGCCGGCTGCGTCTGGAACGACATCGTCGACCGCGATCTCGACGCGCGCGTCGCGCGCACGCGCAGCCGCCCCATCGCCAGCGGCGCCGTGTCCGTCCGCGCCGCGCTGATCTTCACGGTGCTCCTCTGTCTGATCGGGCTTGCGGTTCTCCTGACCCTGCCCCGAACCGCCCAGCTCGTCGCCTTGGCCGCGATCCTTCTGGTGGCGGCCTATCCCTTCATGAAGCGGGTGACCTGGTGGCCGCAGGCATGGCTCGGCCTCACCTTCAACTGGGGCGCGCTGGTCGGCTATGCGGCCACCACGCAGGGCCTCGGCCTGCCGGCCCTCCTGCTCTACGCGGCCGGCTTTTTCTGGACGCTCGGCTACGACACGATCTACGCGCTTCAGGATCTTGAGGACGACGCCCTCGCCGGCATCAAATCGTCCGCGCGCCGCCTCGGCCGGTCCGTCCGCATCGGGGTCGCCGTCTTTTACGCGCTCGCGGCCGCGCTGGCCGCCGCCGCCCTTGCCGGCGGGCATGGCGCCGGGGTCGCCGCCGCCGCGGCCCTCCCCTTCGCGCTGCACCTTCTCTGGCAGACGCTGCGGCTCAGCGGCACCGACGCCCCGCTCGCGCTGCGCTTGTTCAAATCCAACGCCGCCGCTGGCCTGATCCTTGCGGCCGGCATCGCCGGGGCGGGGCTTGCCTGATCGGACGGACGCTGCCGGCACGGCACGGCCGCCTCCGCACAAAACCGCACGGCCGCCTTTGACCCCGCCGCGCCGCGTCCCTACATCGCGGCGATGCTTTCCCATGCCGACGCGCTCGCCCATCTCGACCAGATTCTGAACGCCGCCACCGCCGCCGGGGCAACGGACGCCGATGCCGTCTTCGTCGGCGGCGAGGCCGTGTCCGTTTCCGTTCTCAAGGGGGATGTCGAGGACATCACCCGGTCGGAGGATGCGGAAATCGGCCTGCGCGTGTTCGCCGGCGACCGCAACGCCACCGTCGCCCTATCCGATTTCTCCCGCGCGGCGATGGAGGAGGCCGCGTCCCGCGCCGTCGCCATGGCGCGCGCGGCGACCGCCGACGACTATGCGGGCCTTGCATCTCGGGATCTGCTGGCGGAGGATTTGTCTGCCGATCTCGATCTCGACGACGGCCGCGATTTCGATCTGCCCGGGCTGCAACAGGCTGCACTTTCGACGGAGGCGGCCGCTCTCGGCGTCACCGGCATCACCAATTCCGGCGGCGGCGGCGCGCAATCCGCACGCAGCACGACCGCGCTCGCCACGACGAACGGGTTCGCCGCCGCGCGTTCGGGCAGCAATCACGCCCTCTATGCCTCCGTCATCGCCGGCACGGGCACGAAGATGGAGCGGGATTATGCGCAAAGCTCGCAGCGCCACATGGCCGACCTCGAATCGGCGGAAACCGTCGGCCGGCGCGCCGGTGAGCGCACCGCCGCCCGCATGGACCCGGCCGCCATCAAGAGCGGCCGCATGCCCGTCCTCTTCGATCCGCGCGTGTCGGCCAGCCTGCTCGGCCATCTGATCGCCGCGATCAGCGGCGCGGCCATTGCGCGCGGCACCAGCTTCCTCGACGATCCGCAGGCGCAGCTCTTCGCGGCGGGGATCGAGGTGCTCGACGACCCGCACCGGCCTCGTGGCCATCGCAGTCGCACTTTCGATGGAGAGGGGCTGCCCGCCCGTCCGCGCAAGATCGTCGAGGACGGGCGCCTGACCGGCTGGCTGATGAACATCGCTTCCGCGCGCCAACTCGGTCTGGCGCCGACCGGCCATGCGGTGCGCGGCGTCTCCGGCCCGCCGGGCACCGGCACGTCCAATTTGCATCTCGCCGCCGGCAGCAAAAGCCGGCAGGATCTGATCGCCGAAACCGGAAACGGCGTCATCCTGACGGAGCTGATCGGACAGGGCGTCAACGCCGTGACGGGCGACTATAGTCGCGGCGCATCCGGCTTCCTGATCGAGAACGGAGAGATCACGCGCCCGGTTTCGGAAATCACGATCGCGGGAAATCTGAAGGACATGTTCGCCTCCCTCACCCCGGCAAGCGATCTCGAATTCCGCCACGCGACGAACGCGCCCACCGTGCGCATTGACGGGATGACCGTTGCAGGCGGCTGACGATCTTTCCCTGATCCTGGAGGCCGCGCGCGGTGCGGGCGCTCTGGCGGAGACGTTCCTGAAACATGGAACGGAATCCTGGGACAAGGGCGGCAACAGCCCCGTTTCCGATGCCGACCTTGCTGTCGATGCCTTCCTTGAGGAGCGCCTGCGGGCGCTACGCCCGGATTATGGCTGGCTGTCGGAGGAGACGCGCGACGACAAAAGCCGCCTCGCCGCGCCGCGTACATTCCTGGTCGATCCCATCGACGGAACCCGCGATTTCCTGCGCGGCCGCAGCGGCTGGGCTATTTCGATAGCGGTTGTTGAGGATGATTGGCCCATCGCCGCCGTCCTCTTCGCGCCCGCCCTCGGTTATGAATATACCGCCCGGCAGAGCGGCGGCGCCGCCCTTAACGGCAAACCCATCCGAACGTCGGGACGCAGTGCCTTGCAAAATGCCCGGCTTTGCATCGATCCCGACATTCTGCGTTCACGGCACTGGCAGGGTCCGGCATGCGACACGGCGCCAAAACCCAACTCCATCGCCCTGCGCATGGCCGATGTCGCGCGCGGCGCGGCCGATGCGACCTTCGACGGCCGCTCCACCAATGAATATGACACCGCCGCTGGCGCGCTGATCCTGACGGAGGCTGGCGGCGTCATCACCGATACGATGGGCGCGCGGCCGCGTTACAACAAGCCGCGTGCGAAGGAGCGCGACCTGATCGCTTCGGCCAGCCTGGCCCTGCACGAAGAACTCCGCCCGGCCTTCGCGGCGACGCTGGAAAGCCGGCGTCGCCGCTGAGGAGCGGGCCGTTGGCTAGCCGACCTTGTCGATGCCCAGCCTTGCGATCTCGATCTTGGGGCAGCGGTCCATGACGACCTTCAGTCCGGCGGCCTCGGCCTTTGCGGCCGCCGCCTCGTTGACGACGCCCAACTGCATCCAGACGGATTTGGCACCGGCGGCAATGGCGTCGTCGACGGCCTCCGCCGCCGCTTCGGAATTGCGGAAGATGTCGACCATGTCGATCTCGACGCCCAGCTCCTCCAGGCGGGGCCAGACATGCTCGCCGTGGATCTGCTCGCCGCCGATCGTGGGGTTTACGGGAATGACGCGGTAACCCTGATTCTGCAGGAACAGCATCACACCGTTGGAGGCGCGGTCCGGCCTGTCGGATGCGCCGATCATGGCGATGGTTCGGGTGCTCGACAGCAGGTCCTTGATTTCGGCGTCACTCGTCAGCGGCATGGTCCGGTTCCTCCAGTTTCTCGCGCAGCGCCGCTGCCGCCTGCCTCAACGCATCCCCGGCCTCGCCGTCGGAATAAACCGCGGGCGTGCCGGCATCGGATGCAGCGCGCAGGGCCATGGTCAGCGGCACGGCTCCCAGAAACGGAATGCGCCGCGCGGCGGATGTTTCCTTGGCGCCGCCATGACCGAATATGTCGGACCGCTCCCCGCAATGCGGGCAGACGAAGGTTGACATGTTCTCAATCAGACCCAGCACCGGCACATCCACCTTCGCAAACATGGCGATGGCCTTTTCCGCATCGATCAGCGCCAGGTCCTGCGGCGTCGACACGATCACCGCCCCGGCGGGCTTCACCTTCTGCGCCAGCGACAGCTGGATGTCCCCGGTCCCCGGCGGCATGTCCAGGATCATCACGTCCAGCGTGCCCCAGTCGCCGTCCGTCAACATCTGCATCATCGCCGCCGCCGCCATCGGTCCGCGCCAGATGACGGCCTGATCGGGCGGCGTCAGATTGGCGATGGACAGCAGCTTCAGCCCATGCGCCTCCAGGGGTTCGATGCGCCCCTGCTGGCCCGACGCCCTCGCCTTCGCGCCCAGCAGCGTCGGGACGGACGGCCCGTAAATGTCGCAGTCCAGCAGACCCACGCGCAGCCCCGACTGCGCCAGGGCCACGGCCAGGTTCGCCGCCACGGTCGACTTGCCGACGCCGCCCTTCCCCGATGCGACCGCGACGATCCGCCCCAGATGCGACAGGTCGGGCGCCGGCTGCTCGTGCGGCTGCCGCGGCGGCGCAGGAGGCTTCGGCGGCGGCGCCTCGGACGTCGTGATGATGCGTGCGCCGGGCGCTGCAAGTTCCACTGCCCGCTTCAATTTTGCCGCCGCCTCCGCGCTCAGCCCGCCAAGATCCAGAACAAAGCCGCGTGTCTCTGCGCGTGCGACGATACCGCTGGCGCGTCCGCTCGAAATCAGATCGCCGGATCCCGCCGGATCGTCGATTTTCGCCAGCGCGGCGCGCAGTTCGTCTTCATTCATGCTTGGCTTTTCCTGCGGCAAATGGTTGGGCGCCTATAGGAAAGCGCCGGGGGCGTTCGTATATGGTCCCTCATATGGAAAGCGTAAGGGCGGGTTTTTATGCCTTGGCAGAATAATGAAGGCGGCCCGTGGGGATCGGGCGGCGGTGGTGGTGACAAGCCGCGCAACCCCTGGGGGCAGAAGCCTTCGGGCGGAAGTGGTGGTGGTGGCGGCAAGCCATCCGGTGGCGGCGGTGCCGACTTCGACGATTTCATCCGGCGCTCGCAGGAGCGTCTGCGCGCCGGCATGGGCGGCGGCGGCAATCGCGGTGGTGGCGGCGGCGGAACGCTCACGGGCCGCTCCATGCCGTGGACCTGGATCATCCTGGCCGTCCTCCTCGTCTGGGTGCTGGCGACGTCGATCTACCGCGTCGAACCCGATGAACGGGGGGTCGAACTCATGTTCGGCAAGTATCACACCACGACCATGCCGGGCACGCACATCAAGTGGCCCTCCCCCATCGTGACGGTCGCCAAGCCGAAGGTGGAGCAGGTCTCCACCATCACCATCGGCTCCACCGAGACGTCTTCGCAGAACCTGATGCTGACCAGCGATCAGAATATCATCGACATCGCCTATGCGGTACGCTGGAAGATCGACGATCCGGAAGACTTCCTTTTCCAGTTCGCCGATCCCGAAACCACCATTCGGGAGGTGACGGAATCCGTCATGCGCTCCGTCGTCGCGTCCGTCGACCTCGACGCCGCGATCGGCCCCCAGCGCGAGCAGATCGCGTCGGAGGTCGAGGAGCGCACGCAGGCCATGCTGAACGATTACGGCGCCGGCGTGGACGTCGTCGGCATCGACATTCGCCAGGCGGATCCGCCAGCGGCTGTGGACGAGGCGTTCAAGGACGTCTCCTCGGCGCAGCAGAACGCCGAATCCTACATCAACCAGGCGCGGGCCTACAGCCAGCAGCTTATCGCGCAGGCGCGCGGCCAGTCCGCTGCGTTCGACGCGGTCTACGAACAATATCGTCTCGCGCCGGAGGTGACCCGCAAGCGCATGTATTTCGAAACGATGGAGCAGGTGCTCGGCAAGGTCGACAAGACCATTTTGGAGGCCGACGG
The DNA here is from genome assembly GCF_000342165.1 of Pacificimonas flava. Classification (GTDB taxonomy): domain Bacteria; phylum Pseudomonadota; class Alphaproteobacteria; order Sphingomonadales; family Sphingomonadaceae; genus Pacificimonas; species Pacificimonas flava. The sequence continues at coordinate 84,575 of NZ_AMRV01000007.1, read as the reverse complement.
CGTCGTGCCTTACCTGCCGCTGCCGGAGGTCGACCGGAACCGCGGCTCGCGCGCTGCGACCTCGGACGCACAGGGGAATACGCAATGAGCCTGAAGAACCCGATCGTCCTTCTGGCAGTGCTGTTCGTCCTGTTGCTGCTCGCCGTCACGTCCGTCTTTCGGGTGTCCGAAACGCAGCAGGTGATCATCACCCGGCTCGGCGATCCCGACCGCATCGTGAACGCCTATGATCCGAACGCGCCCTACGGCCGGACCGGTGCCGGCCTGCATCTGAAGGTCCCGTTTCTTGAAGACGTCATCTACGTCGACAAGCGGGTGATGGACCTCGATATGGAACAGCAAACCGTTTTGTCTACGGATCAGCTGCGGGTTGTGGTCGATGCCTTCGCCCGGTTCCGCATTACAGATCCTCTTCAGATGTACCAGTCGGTCGGCACGGAGGAACGCGCCGCGACGCAGCTTTCGCAGATCCTGACCTCCAGGCTTCGCAACGAGCTTGGTCGCCAGAATTTCGCGGCGCTCCTCAGTCCGGAGCGCGGTGACCTGATGGAAACGATCCAGCGTTCGGTCAATCAGGCGGCGCAGCGTTACGGCGCGGAACTGGTCGATGTGCGCATAAAGCGCGCTGACCTCCCCCCCGGCCAGCCGCTCGAATCCGCCTTCGCCCGTATGCGCACCGCTCGCGAACAGGAAGCGCGCCGTATTCGCGCCGAGGGTGACCGCCAGGCGCGCGTGATCCGCGCCGAAGCCGATGCAGAGGCTGCCCGCATTTATGCGGAAAGCTTCGGAAAAGACGAGGATTTCTACGAATTCTACCGCGCCATGCAGGCCTATCAGACGACGTTCGAGGACGGCAATGCCAGCGTCGTTCTGTCGCCGGACAATGAGTTCCTGGAGCAGTTTCAGGGGAATGTTCGCTAGGGGGACGTAACTGGCATGAATCTGGTCGTCGCCATCGGCCTGGCACTCGCGTTCGAGGGTGCAGCCTATGCGCTGTTCCCCAACGCGATGCGGCGCGCAGCGGCGATTCTGTTCGCCAAGCCGGAACGGGATGTCCGTGTCGCAGGCGCCTTTGCTTTCGGGCTGGGTGCGGTCATTGTGCTGACTGCGCTTGCCCTGTCGCAATGACGCCCCCCGTCTTTTTTTGGGAAAGCCGGGGACTTGGCGTTCAGAGTGCCGAGTTCATGAATACCGAAAGAGTTTTAAGAACAGAGGACCGCAAGACGAGATGACGAAACTTCGCAAGTCCGTATCCTACGCCGCCGCCGGCATCCTGTTCGGCAGCGCGGCAACGATGGCCCTGCAATATCCGGTCGTCGCCCAGACGGAGCAGCCGCAGAACCCGATGGCCGGCACCTCGCGGGCCGCGCCGCCGAACAATGCGCCCGGCAGCTTTGCGGATCTCGCGGCTCGCTTGCAGCCGGCAGTGGTCAACATCTCGACGACGCAGCAGGTCGAGGTGCAGCGCTCCCCCTTCCAGGGCTTCGGCCAGGGTTCGCCGCTTGAGGAGCTTTTCCGCCGCTTCGGCGAGCAGCAGCAGGGTGATGATGAGGAGGATCCCGAAACGCGGGAGGCAACCTCGCTCGGCTCTGGCTTCATCATTTCCCCGGACGGCTATGTGGTCACCAACAATCACGTCGTCGCGGCGCAAAGCGACGGTGGGTCGGTCGACAGTATCACGGTGACGCTGATCGACGACCGCGAGTATGAGGCGCAGGTGATCGGCCGTGACGCGCTCAGCGATCTGGCGCTTCTAAAGGTCGAGGCGGAGGGTCTGCCCTATGTCCGTTTCGGCAATTCCGAGGGTCTGCGGGTCGGTGACTGGGTCGTCGCGATCGGCAATCCGTTCGGTCTTGGCGGTTCGGTGACGGCGGGCATCGTGTCGGCGCTCCACCGCAACCAGATTACCGGCAATGCCTATGACCAGTTCATTCAGACCGACGCGTCGATCAATCGCGGCAATAGCGGCGGTCCCATGTTCGACCTGAACGGCAACGTCGTCGGCATCAACACGGCCATCTTCTCACCGACAGGCGGCAATGTCGGCATCGGTTTCGCCATTCCGGCGAGCCAGGCCCAGCCCGTGATCGAGCAGCTTCGTACCATCGGCCGCGTACGCCGTGGCTATCTTGGCGTGCAAATTCAGCCGGTCGATGAGACGCTTGCGGCCGGCCTGGGCCTCGACGAAGATGTCGGCGAAATCGTTGCCTCGGTCGAACCCGACGGCCCCGCAGCCGCAGCTGGCATACGCCGCGGCGACGTGATCGTCAGCGTCAATGATCAAGAGGTTACGAAGGACAACAATCTCAGTTCCATCGTTGCTGCCAGCGGTATCGGCAACAGCGTGCCCATCGAACTGATTCGGGATGGCAAGCGCGTCCGTGTGGAAGCGCAGCTGGCGGAGCGCCCCTCGGAAGAGGAAATCGCATCCGCCAATTCCGGCGAGCCGAACCTGCCGGATGGTGATGACGAGGAAACGACGTCCGAGAATAGCTCTCTCGGCATCACGTTGACCCAGCTTACGCCGGATATCCGCCGCCAGCTGCGCCTCGGCAACGACCTTAACGGCGTCGTTGTCGCCGGTGTGGACCCGAACAGCGATGCCGCCCGAAAGGGCATCGGCCGCGGCAGCGTCATCCTGTCCATCAACGGCACCCCGACCCGTACGCCGCAGGAAGCGGCGCAGGTTGTGGAGCAAGCCCGCGAGTCCGGACGCAGCGCCGTCGCGATGCTTGTCCAGCGCCGCGGCGCGCCGGTGCCGCTGTACGTGGGCGTGGAGATGTCCAAGCCGAAGGAATAGGCTCCTCGATTGCCTCGCCCCGCCGCCCTCGTTTAACTGTGTTATGACGAGGATGCGGCGGGGCAGGGACATGACGAAGACGACGGACGCGGCGGATATTCTGATCGGCCGGGGACACAAGTCCCCACAGCGCCTGCTTCTGGCTAGCGCCAACCGCCACGGCCTGATCGCCGGCGCCACCGGCACGGGCAAGACGGTGACCCTGCAGATCCTGGCGGAGGGCTTCTCTCGCGCGGGAGTTCCCGTCTTCATGGCGGATGTAAAGGGCGACCTTGCCGGTCTCGCCATGCCCGGCTCCCCGACATTCAAAAACCACGAGAAGCTGCTGCAGCGCGCCAGCGAGGTGGGTTTCAGCGATTACACCTATGCCCCCAGTCCCGTGCGCTTCTGGGATGTGTTCGGGGAGAAGGGCCACCCCGTCCGGGCCACCATCAGCGAAATGGGGCCGCTGCTCCTGTCGCGTCTGATGGGCCTGAACGACACGCAAGAGGGTGTTCTCATCATCGCCTTCCGCATCGCGGACGAGAAGACGATGCTGCTTCTCGACCTGAAGGACTTGCGGGCCATGCTGACCTGGCTCGGCGACAATGCCGCAGAGGTGCGCACGACCTATGGCAATGTTTCGGCAGCCTCCATCGGCGCGATCCAGCGCCGTCTGCTGCAGATCGAGGATCAGGGCGGCGCGAATTTCTTCGGCGAACCCGCTTTCGAGATCGCTGATTTCCTCAGCGTGGCGAACGATGGACGCGGCATCATCAACATTCTGGCCGCCGACCGGCTGATGATGAGCCCGCGCCTCTACGCGACATTCCTCCTTTGGCTTCTCTCCGAACTCTTCGAAACCCTGCCGGAGATCGGGGATCCCGACAAACCAAAGCTCGTCTTCTTCTTCGACGAGGCCCATCTGCTGTTCGACGAGGCGCCGCCCGCGCTCCTGGAGAAGATTGAACAGGTGGTTCGACTGATCCGGTCGAAGGGCGTCGGCGTTTTCTTCGTAACGCAGAACCCGTCCGACGTGCCGGACAGCATTTCCGCTCAGCTCGGCACCCGCATCCAGCACGCGCTGCGCGCCTTCACGCCGAAAGAGCAGAAGGCGATCAAGTCCGTGGCGGAAACATTCCGCCCGAACCCCGGACTTGATGTCCTGGCTGCCGTGACCGAACTGAAAACGGGTGAGGCGCTGACATCGTCACTGGACCGCGATGGCGCCCCGACACCGGTCGAACGGACGCTGGTGCGACCGCCGGAAAGCCGGCTCGGCCCACTGACGGATGCCGAACGCACGGCGGTCGTGGCCGCCAGCCCCTTCGGCAGCAAATACCGCGACAGCATCGACCGCCAATCCGCCTACGAGATGCTTGCCGCCCGTGCGGTCGACGCCGCCGACGCCGACGCGCAGGACGCGGCGGAGGCCAAGGCCAACGCCTCAGGTGCGGACAGAGGCAGCAGGATCGGCGGCATTTTCGGCAAGATCGCCGCCTCGGTCATCGGTGCTGTCGCCGCCAAGAAAGCGCGCGATTTCGGCGAACGACTTGCTGGGAAAAGGCCGTCTCGCCGGGGCTCGTCCGCAGCGCGCACAGCCGTTTCGACCGGCAGCAGCCAGCTTGGCTATGAAATCGGCAAGGCGGTGGCCGGACCAATGGGCGGGCGGATCGGCCGCGGCGTTCTCGGTAGCTTCAGCCGCACATTGGCGAAGAACCTGGATTTGTGACCACTCGCCTCTCTTTTTGCGGCCCTATATGTTGACGAACGGCATCGTGCGCAGGCGCTGCCCCGTGGCGGCGAAATAGGCGTTCGCGACGGCTGGAGCGATGGGCGGCACGCCCGGTTCGCCCACCCCGCCCGGCGCTTCGTCCGAACTGACGATCTCCACCTCGACTTCAGGCGATTCCGCGAGGGTCAGGAGGGGATAGCTGTCGAAATTCTGCTGAACGGCCTCCCCGGTCTCGAATCGCACCTGCCCATAAAGCGCCGCTGACAGGCCAAAGATGATGCTGCCCTCCATCTGGCTGCGCACGATGTCCGGATTGGCCACCTGACCGCAATCGACGACGCAGTTCACCTTTCGCACCCGGATCGACTCCGGCCCGCTTGCCTCCACATGGGCAACCTGCGCGACAATCGTGCCGAAGCTTTCGTGCAGCGCGATGCCCCGCCCGGTCCCATTCTCTGCCGGGGCAAGCAGCGTGCCGCGTGACGCGGCGAGCATCAGCACCTTCGCGGCACGGCCTTGCCGGTCCATGTGGCGAAGGCGGAATGCGAGGGGGTCCACGCCCGCGCGGGCAGCCAGTTCGTCCATGAACGTCTCGCTGAAGAACGGACCGTAGCTGTGCTCGACCGATCGCCAGTAACCGAGCGGAACGGGCATATCCACATGGGCATGGACGATCCGCTGCGCCGGAATATCGTAGGGCAGGTCCGTCAGTCCGGCGACCATCCCCCGGCTGTCACCCGCGCCGCCCGCGATTCCGCGAACGATCGCCGGTGCCATTCGGCTCATGAAACTCGCACCAAGATCCGGCGCCGCCAGTTTCGCGCCGAACGCGCTGATGGTCTTGTCCGGCCCGATAACGGCCTGCAGCCTCGCGCGAACCGCTGGGCGGTACATGTCACGCGCCATGTCCTCTTCCCGGTGCCAGATCAGCTGAACCGGCCGCCCCACCTCCTTTGCGATCATCGCCGCCTGTACGGCGGCATCGACCTCGACCTTGCGTCCGAAACCGCCGCCCAGAAGCGTGGGGTACACCTTCACTGCGCGCGTCGGGAGGCCAAGCGCGTCGGCCACCTTCCACGCCGTCAGCGTCTGCGACTGCGTCGGCACCCAGACCTCTGCGCGTCCATCCTCAATGCGAACGGTGGCGGTCATCGGTTCCATGCACGCATGCGCCAGAAACGGCACGGCATATTCGGCCGTCGCCACGCCTTCCCCCGCCAACGCGTCCGCCGCATCCCCTGAATTCACGAAGGCGGAACCACTATCCGGATCCGCCAGAATCCGGCTCAGCCGCTCCTCGATTTCGGCGCTTTCGGCAAGATCGCCGCCGCGATATTCGGCGTCGACCAGATCCAGCGCCTGCCGCGCCGCCCACCAGGTCTCGCCGACGACGGCAAACCAGCGATCACCGGAAACCACGCCGATGACCTTGTCCTCGGCCCCCGCCGCTGCGGGCCCGAAGCGGGCGCGGCTACCTGCTCCAAGCGGCGCGCCGCGAACGGCGGCATAGACCATGCCTGGAAGGCGCACATCCGCGCCGAACTCGGCCGTTCCGTTCACCTTCGCCGGGATATCGAGCCGCGGCACATCGCGGCCGAGCAGTCCACTGCCCGTCCTCAGCGCCGGTGATGTCGGGGCGTCGTTGACATCGATGTCGGGCAGCAGTTCGGTGAAGGCGACCCGCTTGCCCCCGCCCACGACATGGCTGCCCTCCGTATCCAGCGTTTCGGGGTCGACCTGCAACCGGCGCGCAGCGGTCCGAATCAGCAATTCGCGCGCAGCCGCGCCGGCCGCGCGCAGCGGCTCCCAAAAGGCGCGCACCGACGTCGACCCGCCCGTCACCTGCAACTCGAAGCGTTCGACCAACGATACAGCGGTCCAATGGGCAATCCCGGAAAGCAGGGCCGGCAAATCGGCGCCGACGCTCTCGACGAAGGCGCGATTGGCGTAGACCGGGTGGAGCGGCGCCGGCTCGACCGCCACCATCCGCCAGTCGGCGCCAAGCTCATGCGCCAGAAGCTGCGGCAAGGCGGTATAGACTCCTTGGCCCATCTCCGCCTGCGGAACGGCAACTGTAATGCGTCCGTCCGCGTCAATCTTCAGCCAGGCATTGATCAGCGTCTCGCTGTCCCTGACGGGCAGATTTACAGCGCGCTCACGCGGCCAGATCGTGTAGCCGACGACCAGTGCGGCAACGCCGCCGGCGCCGACCAGGATTTGCCGGCGGGAGGGGCCGGGCCGGGCCTTTTGTGCGGATCGCTCCCTAGGGCTTTTGTCGGTTTTAGAAGCTTCGGGCTTCATGGTCGGCGCTGTCATGGCGCCGATTTAGACCGCTCCGTGCGTAAAGGCTAACCCACCGCTTTCTTCGGCTTCTGAAAAACCCGCGTCACCTCCGGCCGGAAACTTTCCAGCGTGTCGCATTCGAAATCATCGTCGAAGGCCGGCGCATCCCATTCATCGACCAGCTTGCACGCGAAGCCATACCAATCCTCGTCCTTGAACTGGTCGCGCATATCGGTCGGCAGCCCCATATGATCGTAGTAATACTTACCCTGAAAGTGCTGATGCCATTTGATCGTGTGATAGATGTAATCGTCGACATAAGGCTTCAGGATTTCCGCGCCGATGGCTCCATGGTTCGGAATCGACATCGCCTTGCCCAAATCGTGACATAGCGCCGCCACGATCTCCTGATCGCTTGCCCCCGACCGGCGCGCGAGCGTTCCGCACATCAGGCTGTGGGTCAGCTGATCCGCACGGAACCCGACCTGCAGATCGCCCAGCCTTGCCAGCTGTTCCATGATGACGTTCGGCTGTTCGTCCTGCTGGTGCTTCGCATGTTCCGAACCAATGATCTTCCAGTCATCGGCCGTTCCGTCGAACATGCTTCGGAACGATGCGCGCGGAGCGCCTGTCTCGGCGGGTGCGGTGGCCACGATGTCGATCTCCTCTCCCAATCTTCGTGATCGAACATATCATAGGGGGCCGCAAAGGGCATCTCGCAGAAATAACCGGCCGCCCCGCCTGCCCCCTTCTACGCGTTCGCCTTTTCAGACGCGCGTCCGAAAGGGGGAAAAGTCTGTATCCGAATCGAATACCTCCACCCCCTCCGCGTGCTTCATCCAGCCCACGACCTGATAGGTCAGCGGCGTCAGCACAGCCTCCCAAACCACCTTCATCAGATAGTTGGTCGCCATGACGGTGAACACGAGATCTGTCTCCCAGACGCCTAGAAACGCGACCGGATAAAAGATCAGGCTGTCGATTCCCTGTCCCACCACCGTGGAGCCGATCGTGCGTGTCCACAACATGCGGCCGCCGGTGAGAAGTTTCATCTTCGCCATGACGAACGCATTGGCCAGCTCCCCTGCCCAGAATGCGGAGATGGAGGCGAGAACGATACGGCCGGTGATGCCGAACACCTCCTCATAGGCCGCCTGCCCGCCCCACCCATCAGCCGGCGGCAATGCAACGACCACCCAGCTCATCAGCGCCATGAAGGCCAGCGCCGCGAAGCCCGTCCAGATGACCCGGCGCGCGCGGGCATAGCCATAGACCTCCGTCAGCACGTCGCCCAGAACATAGCTGAGCGGAAAGAAGAGGATACCGGCGCCAAAGACAGTATTGCCGATGATGGGCAGGTCGAGCGCCGCGACCTTTGCCGCGCCGATCAGGTTCGACAGCAGCAGGACCGCGACAAAGGCCGCCATCGCAAAATCATAGTAGCGCAGCTGGCGGCTGTTCAGCGCCTTTGCATCGATGCGCGGATTCGCGCCCATCCCCTCGCTCATGCTGTCATGTCTAGCCCAGCGCGCGCCTGCCCGCTATGGGGCGCGGCATGACCGAAGCGACACCCGCAATCACCCCCGAACTGGTGGCCGAGCACGGCCTCAGCCCCGATGAATATGGCGTCATTCTGAAGGCGCTCGGCCGCGAGCCGAACCTGACCGAACTGGGTATCTTCTCGGTCATGTGGTCGGAGCATTGCAGCTACAAATCCTCTCGCCTTCACCTGAAGAAGCTGCCGACCAAGGGGCCGCAGGTTATCCAGGGGCCGGGCGAGAATGCGGGCGTCGTCGACATCGGCGACGGCGATGCCGCCATCTTCAAGATGGAAAGCCATAATCACCCCAGCTTCATCGAACCCTATCAGGGCGCGGCGACGGGCGTCGGCGGCATTTTGCGCGACGTCTTCACAATGGGCGCGCGGCCGGTAGCGAACATGAACGCGCTACGCTTCGGCGCGCCGGATCATCCGAAGACCCGGCATCTGGTCAAGGGCGTGGTAGCCGGCATCGGCGGCTACGGCAACTGCGTCGGCGTCCCGACGGTCGGTGGGGAGACGAATTTCCACCCAGCCTATAATGGCAATATCCTCGTCAACGCGATGACGGTCGGCACGGCGAAGACCGACAAGATCTTCTATTCGGCCGCCGCCGGCATCGGCAATCCGGTCATCTATGTCGGCTCCAAGACCGGCCGCGACGGCATCCACGGCGCGACCATGGCGTCGGCCGAATTCACCGAGGATTCGGAGGAGAAGCGCCCCACCGTTCAGGTCGGCGATCCTTTTACGGAAAAGCTGCTGATCGAGGCGTGTCTGGAACTGATGGCGACCGACGCTATCGTCGCCATTCAGGACATGGGCGCGGCCGGCCTGACCTCCTCCTCGGTTGAGATGGCCGACAAGGGCGGCGTCGGCATCGAACTCGACCTGTCGAAGGTTCCGTGCCGCGAAGAGGCGATGACGCCCTATGAGATGATGCTGTCGGAAAGCCAGGAGCGGATGCTGATGGTGTTGAAGCCCGGCCGTGAGGCCGAGGCGGAGGCGATCTTTCGCAAGTGGGAACTGGATTTCGCCGTCATCGGCACCGTCACCGACACAAAGCATCTGGTCCTGAGGTTCGAGGGCCAGACCGTCGCGGACATCCCACTCGGACCGCTTGGCGACAATGCACCGCTTTACGACCGTCCGCACGAGCCGACTCCGAAGCAGCCGCCGCTGCCGCCGGTCACGACCACGACGAGCGTCACGCACGATCTCGTGTCGCTGATGGGATCGCCCGATCTGGCCAGCCGCCGCTGGATCTGGGAGCAGTATGATCACATGGTGATGGCCGACACGGTGGGCCGACCCGGCGGCGATGCGGCCGTGGTCCGTGTGCATGGCACGCAAAAGGCGCTGGCGATCACGACCGACTGCACGCCGCGGTATTGCTTCGCCGACCCGGTTGAGGGCGGCAAGCAGGCGATTGCCGAGGCGTATCGCAATCTGACCGCAGTCGGCGCGACGCCGCTCGCCACGACCGATTGCATGAATTTCGGCAATCCCGAGCGCCCGCGGATCATGGGCCAGTTCGTCGGCTGCATCGAGGGGATGGCCGAGGCTTGCGCGGCGCTCGACATGCCGATCGTTTCCGGCAACGTCTCCCTCTACAACGAAACGAACGGCATCGGCATCCTGCCGACGCCCGCAATTGGCGCGATCGGCCTCCTAAAGGACTATACCCGCCGCGCCGACATCGCCTTCAAGGCTGCCGGAGACACGATCTTCATCGTGGGCGCGACGCGCGGCCATCTCGGCCAGTCGCTCTGGCTTCGCTACATTGATGGCCGCGAAGAGGGGCCGCCGCCGCCCGTCGATCTGCATACCGAACTGGCGACCGGCAACTTTGTGCGAGGCATCATAGTGGAAGGCACCGCCAACGCCGTTCATGACTGTTCCGACGGCGGCGCCCTGGTTGCCGTCGCGGAAATGGCTCTGGCCGGCCGCCTGGGATGCTCCCTTGCGCCGCCGAACTTCGTCGGCGATCGTTTCGAGGGTCCAGCGCAGGCTGCGTGGTTCGGAGAAGATCAGGGACGGTACATCGTCACAACGTCGGACCCGGACAAATTCGCCGACATGGCAAGACAGGCCGGCGTCCCCTGCTACCGGATCGGCAATGTCGGCAGCAGCGATGCACCGGCGCTCGCCATCGACGGCGAACAGGTCAGCCTCGATGCGCTCTATGCGGCGAACGAGAATATCCTGCCGGACCTGATGGGCGGCTGAGGATTATAATCGGCGGACCGGGTCCGTCGCTATTGCAAACTGTTCTCGATTGCTTTAGCTCTCTTCGCAGCAAGGGAGTTCCTATGGTCGTTTGCAGTTGCAATGCGCTTCGTGAACGCGATGTCCGTTCCGCCGCTCGCGGCGGCGCCGGCTGCCCCAAGAGCGCATATGCCGCCCTTGGTTGCCGTGCCCAATGTGGCCGGTGCCTGCCCTTCGCGCGCGACCTGATCCGCGCGGAACACACAACGACCGTCTGATTTTTTTCACGCGTCCTTCAGGGGGCGTCCGATGCGCCTTTTCTCATGGGTGCAATCGGTTAGGCGTAACGCGACACTGCGACTGTGCCTGATAATAAATTGCAGTAATTAAAAGAACTTGACCCTGTTTCGTCCAAGCCTCATCTCGCACAGCGAAGATTACGGAAGGACGATGCCATGAAGGGTGATCCGAAGATCATCGCGCTTCTCAACGAGACGCTCAAGAACGAACTGACCGCGGTGAACCAATATTGGCTTCACTACCGCATGCTCCACAATTGGGGCGTCTATCATCTCGCCGATTTCGAACGGCAAGAGTCGATCGACGAGATGAAGCATGCGGACATTCTGGCTGAGCGCATCCTGTTTCTGGGCGGTCTGCCGAATTTCCAGGCGCTCGGGCGTCTCCGTATCGGCGAGACCGTCGAGGAGATTCTGAAGGCCGATCTCGAGGTCGAATATGAAGCGGTCGAGCAGTTGAAGGGCGCGATCAAGGTCTCGGAAGACACACAGGACTATGTCTCTCGCGACCTGTTCAGCGAGATCCTGCGCAACGAGGAAGAGCATATCGATTATATCGAGCAGCAGCTCGAACAGATCGAACGCATGGGCCACCAGAATTACGTGCAGCTGCATTCGAAGCCGAAGCCCGACGACGGCCATTGATCCGGCCATCCTCCGCTGCACAGTCGATACGGCCGACGCAGCGCTTTCTTCAGCAACAGAAAAGGGGCGGCGACCGGTCAGGTCCCCGCCCCTTTCTATTCCACCTCCGCTAAATTCCGCGGTTAGTCCTGCTTCACATCCTCGCGGTTCCAGAACCGGAGTTTCCCGCACATTTCGATGAACTGCCCGGCATTGCCGCTGCTGACATCCAAGAAGCCGTCATCGCGGTAATTCCATACGCCCGCGCTCTCGAACAGAGGCTGGACAGCCGGAACATAGGCGATGAACTTTGCATGGGCGAACGCATCATTGACGAAGTCGATGGACGGTTTGTCCGCATTGTAGCGCCGTGCCGATTCCTCGTTCATCAAAACGGCGACGGCGTCGTAGACAACCGAAGGCCCGCCGTCGATCTTCTGGTCCGCCTTCAGCTTCTGGCCGTTGGACAACGTCGCTCCGCCGACATGGGGCGCGATGATCTCGCAGATGGCTCCCGCCGCCTCTGCCGCATCCTGCAACGCCTGGACCGTATCGGCATCGGCGCCATCAGCGACGTAAATGCCCAGCTTGCGGCCCTTGAAGCTGTTCGGACCGTTTTTCAGGATCGAAAGCGCGTCCGACGGCTTCAGGTCGGTCACCGGCTCCCGCGCTGCCTTCGCCGCCGCAGGCAGTTCGTCCATGCCAAGGCCGTCGGCGACGGTTTTCGCCAGCCCCTCGTCGATATTGCGCAGATGGCCGACCATGCGCGCGCGAATGTCTTCCCGGTCGCATTTCGACAGTTCGAAGGTGAGCGCAGCGCCGAGATGCGTCTGTTCGACCGGCGTCTGCGAGATGAAGAATTGGCGTGCCTGACTGTAATGATCGGCGAACGTCTCCGACCGCTCGCGCAGCTTCGCGCCTTCGACCGGCTCGGGAAAGCTCGTGAAGCCGGCTTCCGGATTCTCTCGCGGGCCCTCCCCATGATCCCAGCTGTTCGGTTCGTAGTTCACGCGCCCCTTCGGGTTCGTCATCGCCATATGACCGTCCTGCTGGTAGTGCCGGACCGGACATTTCGGGGCGTTGATCGGAATGTGCGTGAAGTTCGGTCCGCCCAGCCGCTTCAACTGCGTGTCGAGGTAGGAGAAGTTCCGACCCTGAAGAAGCGGATCGTTGGTAAAGTCGATGCCGGGGACCACGTTCTGCGTACAGAACGCCACCTGCTCCGTCTCCGCGAAGAAATTGTCGACATTGTTATCAAGCGTCAGCGTACCGATGATCCGCACCGGCACATCCTCCTCCGGGATGATCTTCGTCGCATCGAGAATGTCGAACGGGAAGCGGTCGGCGAACGCGTCGTCGAACACCTGGATGCCCAGATCCCACTGCGGGAAGTTGCCGCTGTCGATCGCGTCCCACATGTCGCGGCGGTGAAAGTCCGGATCCATGCCGTTTACCTTCAGCGCCTCGTTCCAGATCACCGACTGAAGGCCCAGTTTCGGTTTCCAGTGGAACTTGACGTAGGACGATTTTCCCTCCGCGTTGACCAGACGGAAGCTGTGGACGCCGAACCCCTCCATGAAGCGGAACGAGCGCGGGATCGTCCGGTCGGACATGATCCACATGACCATGTGCATCGATTCAGGGGAGAGGGATATAAAGTCCCAGAAATTGTCATGAGCGGTCTGCGCCTGCGGGAAACCCCGGTCGGGCGCCGGCTTGGCGGCATGGATCAGGTCAGGGAACTTGATCGCGTCCTGAATGAAGAACACCGGAATGTTGTTGCCGACAAGGTCCCAATTGCCGTCCTCGGTATAGAATTTGGTCGCGAACCCGCGCACATCGCGGGCAAGATCGGGCGATCCCTTGTTGCCGGCAACCGTGGAAAAGCGCGTAAAGGTCGGCACTTTCTTTCCGACCTGGTTGAAGATCTTGGCGCGGCTCAGTTCCGGGATCGCCTCCTTCAGTTCGAAATGGCCATGAACGCCATACCCCCGCGCATGCACGACGCGTTCCGGAATCCGTTCATGGTCGAAGTGGAAGATCTTTTCGCGGGCAATCTGGTCTTCTAGAAGAGAGGGTCCGCGCGCGCCGGCCTTCAGCCAGTTCTGATCGTCGGAGACCGGCGCACCCTGCGCCGAGGTCATCGTATCGTCGGCGCCCCTGGCCTTCTGATGATTCGCTCCGCCTTTCGACAAATCTTGTTGACCCATGTTAAAAATCCTTCCTGCGCATGTGCTTACAGCATGGCAACGGCGCGAGAGGGCTTGTTGTTGCGTGAACAATTTCGATCAGCGGCTTTCAGAAAAGGACGACCGCTCGCTTATCTCGGCACATCCTCCCGGCTGCGCGCCGGCCGCACCACGCGCCACCTTCCCTCGCCGCGCTTTTGGCACAGCCAACCCATGTCGGCGCAGAAGGCCGGCACGTCCGTCCGGGCGGCAGGATCGTCTGCAATCAGCACCAGCGTCCGGCCCGCCGGTTCTGAAAGCGCGATCTTTCGCAGCCTGAGGACGGGCATGGGGCAGCGCATGCCGCGCGCATCGATCAGCGTCTCGCCGCTTTTGCTAGGTTCGTCGTTCACCGGCCCTGTCATAGCATCGGCGATGCGACACGCGGGAGGGAGCAATTCATGGGCGAAGCAAAGACGATGTTCCGGCCGGATCTTATGCAGGGCGAGAAAATTCTCGTGACCGGCGGCGGAACCGGGCTTGGCAGGGCAATGACGCGAGCGTTCATGGAACTGGGCGCCGAATGCATCATCTGGGGACGCCGGGGCGGCGTGCTGGAGGACACGGCGGCGGAACTGGAAGCAGCAACTGGCGGCACGTGCCGGACAGCCGCCGTCGACATTCGTAGCGCCGGCGCCATCGAGGAGGCGATGGAGGACGCTTTCTCCGGCCGTCCGCTGACAGGGCTCGTCAACAATGCGGCGGGCAATTTCGTCTCGCCGACCGAGCGGTTGTCGGCGAACGCCTTCAATGCCATCGCGTCCATCGTCGCGCACGGAACCTTCAACTGCACCGTCGCGGCGGGCCGTCGATGGATCGAGGCCGGGAAGAACGGAAATATTCTCTCGATCGTCGCCAGTTGGGTCTGGAACGGCGGCCCCTTCACCGTGCCGTCGGCCATGTCGAAGGCCGGGGTCGCCGTCATGACGCAAAGCCTGGCGGTCGAATGGGGCAATCGCGGCATCCGCGTGAACGCAATCGCGCCCGGTCCCTTTCCGTCCGAGGGGATGGAGAAACGACTGATGCCGGAACCGCTCTCAAAGAAGCTTGGTGCGGAGGGCGCCGACGGCATGGGCGCGGCCGGCAATCCGATGGGCCGTTGGGGCCGTCACCGCGAATTGATGAACCTCGCCTGCTTTCTGATGGCGCCGGGCGCGGAATATCTGACGGGGGAGGTGATCGCTATAGACGGCGCTCAGTGGCTTGCCGGCGGCGGCAATTTTTCTGCCATGTCGAAACTGTCAGGCAGCGACTGGGACATGATCGGGAAGGCGATCAAGGACACGAACGCCGCCGACCGTGCCGAGCGAACCGCCTGATCGCAGCGCGGCTCGTTGCTGCGCGATCAGCGAACCTGCAGGATCTTGACGCCCCGGTCGCGGTATAGCCGGGCAAGCGGTTCATGTTCGAACAGGCGCCGCTTCCCCCGTTTTCCCTTGACGATCCAGATGCCGTCTGGATGACGATAGAGATCCTTGGACACCCGCTCCGATACCTCGATCAGCGCGTCCTTGTCCTCGGATCGCAAACCTCGCCAGCGCAGCGTCCGCCTTTGCCGGCGTAGCCACAAATAGATGATCCCGATCCCGGCGGCGATCAGGAGAAGCAGAAGCCCGACCGCGACCGCGAAGCTCTTCAGCCCGCCCGGACGAATGCTCGGCCCCGATTCGGCTGGAGCCGTCGGCATCTCGCCATTCACGATCTGTATTTCGCCTTCTCCCGGCCGGATCCGATCGATCGAGCCGTCCCCGCCCGACAGCACGCCGATGCCCACCGGTCCAACGGTCAGCATGTGTGTCGCGCGGTCGACGCACTTCACCTTCATGCTGATGAACGAAGCGCTGCGATTGAAGACCTGGTAGCTCTCGATCGCCGGGCAATTGCCTTCGAGTTCCGTCATGACGACCTCGACCAGATCGTCGACCGCCTTGCCCGCTTCCCCGGCGCGCAAGCGCGCGAACAGGCGTTCGCTGGAGGATGTGCGGTCTGCGCCGGCCTCCCGGTCCAGCGAGACGGCATCGACGTCCTCATCCGTGATGACCGCATCCGGTATTTGCGCCTTTGCGGCGGGCGGCGTCAGCAGCGCAGAAGCGTACGCGGCGCTGGCAAGCGCCAGCGTGCACGATCGGAAAGGCGCTTGTCGCAACGAACTCGTCCCCCTTTGAAATGCGGGCTATCGTCAGCACGCCTTCTTGCCTTGGAGAGGTAAAGCAAAGGCAAAGGGCTGGACAATGATAAACCGCGCCCGCAAGCCTTGAACGATAACGCTGCGGGGAGGTGTGAGTTTGTCGAAGCCAATGGCCGGGGACGCGAACACCGTCCTGCCGGAAGTGTCATCTTCCGCGCGAAAGGTGACGCTGTTCCTGCTCACCGCGACCTATTTCTTCTCGTATATGGACCGGCAGATCCTCTCGATCCTGCTGGAGGATATAAAGGCCGACCTGCTGCTGAATGACGCGCAGCTCGGCTATCTGTCCGGCATCGCCTTTGCACTTTTCTACGCCACCCTCGGCATCCCCATCGCGTCCCTTGCCGACCGCAAGAACCGCCGCAACATCATTGCCGTTGCACTGACCGTCTGGAGCGGCATGACCGCGCTGTGCGGTCTGGCGCAGAATTTCGTCCAATTGCTTCTCGCTCGCATTGGCGTCGGCGTGGGCGAAGCAGGCTCCTCCCCGCCCAGCCATTCCATGATCGCCGACCTTTATCCTGCGGAGAAGCGAGCCAGCGCACTTGCCATCTATTCGCTGGGCGTAACTCTCGGCGCGTTCATGGGCACCTTTCTCGGCGGCAATGTCACGCATTTCTTTGACTGGCGAACCGCGTTCCTGGTGGTCGGCATTCCGGGGGTCATACTCGCGATCCTGGTGCGCCTTTTCGCCGTGGAACCGCCCCGGGGAATGTCGGACCTGCAAAAGGCGGTGGCTGACGACGCCCCTTCCATTTCCGCCAGTTTCAAGGCCATGTGGAAGAACCCGGCCGCCGTGCATCTGGTCATGGGGGTGACCATCACATCTTTGATCGGCTACGGCCTTTCGCTCTGGTCGCCTGCCTACTTGATCCGCAACTTCCAGATGACCGAATTCCAGATCGCCAACTATTATGCGCCGGTGCTGGCGCTGGCCGGTGTCGCCGGCACCATCGGCGGCGGCAAGCTGGCAGACCGACTGGCCGCGCGGTTCGGCCTGCATACGCAGTCCTGGATGATCTTCGCGCTGAAGACCTGCGCGTTCCCTTTCCTCCTTATCTTCTACCTTGTCGACGACATCTATCTGGCTGCCGGCGCCTATGCGGTGGCGCTGCTTCTCCAGTCCTGCTATCTCGGCCCCACATTCGCGCTGATACAGGGCCTGGCACCGCTCAGGATGCGGGCCGTCTGGGCGGCGATCACGCTGTTCATCATCAACCTGATCGGCCTCGGCATCGGCCCGACCGCCGTTGGGGTCATATCTTTGCAGTATCAGGGCTGGTTCGGTCTGAACGACGCCGAATCGCTGCGCTGGAGTTTGTTCACCATCGCCATGATGACCCCGTGGGCGATCTGGCACTACTGGCGCGGCGGCGTGTTCCTGAAGCGGATCGAGGCAGAGCGGGCAGAGGCCAAGATGCAACCGGCATGAGGCTGCCAATCCGGCAGCCGCGATATTCGCATAACAGGAAACTGGTGCTGCCGGAGAGGATTGAACTCTCGACCTCACCCTTACCAAGGGTGCGCTCTACCACTGAGCTACGGCAGCATCGGGCGTGTCACGACAGGGGTGACCAGACCGGGTGCGCGCCTGCTATGAGGGGAGCGGGGTGAATGTCAAGCGAAGGCGAAGAATGACGGGCGTGAAAGACACGGAAAAGCAGGAAAGGCTGGCAAAGGCGCTGCGCGACAATCTTCGCCGGCGGAAGGCCGCGGCCCGCGGGGAAGCGGACGATACCGCCGCCCCGCCGCCGGAGTCCTCAAAGAGGGATTGATCGCGCACCTTCAGATTGCACGCGTCGCGTCCTCCAGCCATTTACGGTCCGCATCGTCGGACAGCTGCGGCCCGATCTTCTCTCGCACCTGGGCGTGGTAGTCGTTCAGCCATTGCCGCTCAAAATCGGTCAGCAGGCTTTCGTCGATGAGATCGAGTGCGATGGGCGCGAAGGTGACGGTCTCGAACCCCAGGAAATCACCCTCCATGCCTTCGATCTCGCGCTTCTCGACGACGACCAGATTCTCGATGCGGATGCCGAACTCGCCCGCCTTGTAATAGCCGGGCTCGTTCGAAAGGATCATGCCCTCACGCAGCGGTTCCGACGCACCGGCCCCGGGATAGTTGGCGGGCGAGATGCGCTGCGGCCCCTCGTGCACACCCAAAAAGCTTCCGACACCGTGCCCAGTGCCATGGCCATAGTCGACGCCGGCCTGCCATAGGAACTGACGCGCAAAGGCGTCGAGTTGGCCGCCCGTCGTACCGTCCGGGAACACCGCCGTCGCCAGCGCGATATGGCCCTTCAGAACGCGGGTGAAGCGGTCCTTCATCTCCGCCGTCGGCGTTCCGTTCACCATCGTGCGGGTGATATCCGTGGTTCCGTCCCGGTACTGGCCGCCGGAATCGACCAGATAGATCGAATTCTTCTCGATCGTCAGGCTCGATTCCGGCGTCACGCGGTAGTGCGGCATGGCGGCATGCTTGCCAGTGCCGGAAATCGTGTCGAAGCTGAGGTCCATCAGCAGGTTGGATTCGCGGCGGATGCTCTCCAGCTTGTCGGCCGCCGTCAGTTCGTCGAGCTCGCCCTTCGGCGCCTCGTCCGCGAACCATTTCAGAAAGCGGACGATGGCTGCGCCGTCGCGAATATGCGCGGTGCGGCTGCCCTCGATCTCCGTGCCGTTCTTGATGGCCTTTGCCAGAATGGCGGGGTCGCGCGCCTCCCGAACCTGCGCGCCGGCATCGCCGAGAAGCTGGAAGATCGCGGCAACGGCCGTATCGGGATCGACCATCATCTTCTTGCCGGACATGCCGGACAGCGCCGCGCCGAAATCCGTGCGCGGCTCGACGGTGACATCCTTGCCAAGATGGGAACGGACCTCGTCCGATATTTTGGCTGGATCGATGAACAGGCGCGCGCTGCCATCCGCATTCACGATGGCAAAGCTCAGCGCGACCGGCGTATGGCTGACATCGCTGCCGCGAATGTTGAACAGCCAGGCGACGGAATCGAGCGCGGCGATGACAACACCGTCGGCGCCCTCCTCCTTCAACCAGGCGGCAATGTCGGCACGCTTCTCGGCAGAGCTGCGTCCGGCCTGAACATCCTCGTGCACCAGAACCGGCGCGCCCGAGGGGTCGGGCTGATCCTGCCACACGCCATCGATCGGGTTGCGATCCACGGGTACCAGCTCGACGCCCTTGGCCTTCAGCTTCGCATGCGCGGCGTTCACCCATTTGCGCGTGTGCAGCCAGGCATCATAGCCGATGCGCGTGCCCGGCTTCGCCTTCTTCTGCAGCCAATCGGCGACCTGTACGCGGGGCACGTCCTCATAGGAATAGACGCTGCCGTCGACCTGCTCGCGGACCTGCACCGTATAGCGCCCGTCGGTAAAGATCGCGGCATCCTCCAGCGTCAGTGCCGCCGTTCCGGCCGAACCCTGAAAGCCGGTAAGCCACGCCAGCCGGCGGGCATAGTCGCCGACATATTCCGACATGTGCTCGTCGGTCAGCGGAATGACGAACCCATCCAGGTTCTGCTGCTTCAACTGCGCGCGAAGCGCGGCGATGCGATCATGATAAGTAGACATGCGGACCATATTGCGCGCGCTGCGTTCGCAAACAAGTCGGCCCCCTTCCCAAGCGCGCCGAGCCGTGCCAATCCTGCCGCCCATGAAGACGCAAACGCTCGCGGCGCTGGCCGCTCTATCGGCCGCGGCAGCCGCAGCCGCGCTTCCCGCCGCCGCCAGCGCCCAGACGGGCCGCCAGACTGGAGATGAAACCGGATCCATGTCCGAACGAACGACCGCCGAACGAACGACCCTCACCCCTCCCGATGCCGAGCAGCGGCCGCACGAATTCACCCATCACGGGATCACCGTCGAAGATCCTTATGCCTGGCTGCGCGACGCCTCCTACCCCACGGTCGATGATCAGGACGTGCTGGCCTATCTGAAGGCGGAGAACGCCTATTTCGAGGCGGTGATGGCACCGCATCAGGGGCTGATCGACACGCTGTTCGCGGAATTGAAGGCGCGCGTGAAGGAAGACGACGCCTCCGTTCCGCAGAAGGACGGCGATTACGAATATTGGTGGGCCTTCGACGAGGGATCTCAATACCGCAAATGGTACCGGCGGCCAGCGGGCGGCGGGAAGACGGTCACCATCCTCGACGAGCCGGCCCTCGCCGCGAATGCCGAGTATTTCCGCCTCGGCGGACTGGAGGTCAGCCCTGACGGCAAGCTCCTGGCCTATGCCGTCGACGATGACGGGTCCGAGCGTTTCACGCTGCGCGTCAAGAATCTCGAGACGGGAGAGGTGTTGGACGACACGATCGAAAACTGGCGCTACGGCTTGGTCTGGGCGGCGGATTCGAACAGCTTTCTGTACACGGACGCCGATGAGAACTGGCGGTCGAAGGTCGTCCTCCATCATGTGCTCGGCACGCCGCAGTCCGCCGACAAGGAGATCTACCGGGAGGCGGACGAGGAGTTCGGGGTCGGCATCGGCCGCTCCCAATCCCGGGATTTCGCGATCCTGTCGACCGGCACCAATACCACGAGCGAAGTGCGGCTGCTGCCGACCAGCGATTTCTCTGCCGAGCCGGTGCTGATCTCGGCGCGCGAAGAGGACCGGGAATATGATGTCGACGTGCGCGGCGACCAGCTGTTCATCCGCGTCAACGACACGCATCCCAATTTCCGCATCGTCACCGCCCCCGTCGCCGCCCCGTCCGAATGGACTGAACTGATCCCCGGATCGGACGCCAATTATCTGCGCGGGCTGACCAGCTTCGAAAACGTCATCGCCGTCGAGGAACGGGTCGAGGGTCTGGATCAGGTTCGCCTGATCGATCCGGCGACCGGTAGTGCCCGCTATGTCGAATTTCCCGAAGCAAGCTACACTGCGGGCCTTGGAAACAATCCGGAATACCGCGCGGACACGCTGCGCCTCAGCTACCAGTCCATGGTTACGCCCGACACGGTGTTCGACTACGACCTGGCGAACGGCAGCCTGCAGACATTGAAGGTCGCCGAGATTCCCTCCGGGTACGATCCCGATGATTACGCCACGGAGCGCCTGTCGATCACAGCGCGGGACGGGACGGAGGTGCCGGTCTCCATCGTCTACAAGAAGGGTTTCCCGAAGGATGGCAGCCGCCCGCTCCACCTCTATGCCTACGGCGCATATGGTTATGCCGTTCCACCGGGCTTCGCGGCCAGCCGCCTGTCGCTGCTCGACCGGGGTTATGCTTTCGCTATCGCGCATATCCGCGGCGGCGACGATCTCGGCTATCAGTGGTACCTCGACGGCAAGTTGAAGAAGCGCACCAACACGTTCAACGACTTCGTCGACGTGGGCCGCGGGCTCGTCCAGGCTGGCTATACATCCGAAGGACGCATTGCGGCGTCGGGCGGATCCGCTGGCGGCGAACTGATGGGCGCCGTCGTCAACCAGGCGCCGGACCTGTTCGGCGCCGTCGCTGCGCATGTGCCGTTCGTCGACGTTCTCAACACCATGCTCGACGCCTCCCTGCCGCTGACGCCGGGCGAGTGGCAGGAATGGGGCAATCCCATCGACAGCCAGGCGGATTTCGAGCTGCTGCGCAGCTACTCGCCCTACGACCAGGTCGGCGCGCACGCCTATCCGCCGCTGCTCGTCACCGCCGGGCTCAACGACCCGCGCGTCACCTATTGGGAGCCGGCGAAGTGGGTCGCAAAGCTGCGCGATGTGAAGACCGACGACAATGTCCTTCTCCTGAAAACGAACATGGGCGCGGGCCATGGCGGAAAGTCGGGCCGTTTCGACTCGCTTTATGAAAAGGCTGAGGAAATTGCGTTCTTCCTGACCCAGAACGGCAATCCGGCAGACGGCGAATGAGTGCGGGCGGGACACGCCCCGCCCGCCCCTTCCAGCAGCGGCGCACGGCCACGGCGGCCGACATCGACGAATTGGGGCACGTCAACAACGCGGTCTATGTCCGCTGGATTCAGGACATCGCCACGGCGCACTGGCGCGCGGTCGCCCCGGCATCTGCGCAGGAGAACCATATATGGGTCGTCGTGCGTCACGAAATCGACTATCGGAAGCCGACCCTTCCTGGTGAAGAGGTCATCCTGTCGACCTGGGTGGGATCGCCGCAGGGCGCGCGTTTCGATCGTTTCGTGGAGATCACCGGTCCCGATGGGGACGTCCGCGTCGCCGCCCGGACCTGGTGGGCCCTTCTCGACCGGCAAACGATGCGCCCTTTGCGCGTGCGAGGTGATCTTGTGGCGCCGTTCCGGTCTTGAACGGCTTGGTAGCGGACCGGTGCGAATAACATCCGTTTTGGTTAGGAATATCGTTACCTCGATTCCCTAGAGCCCTCTTTGAAACGGAAACGCACCCGGAACGGTGCGCCCGAGAGCAGGCGAAGACGGCGAGGTGTTGCATGAGTTCCTTCGGCAGGCGGACAGGGTCTATCGGTGCGGGCATCGGCGCGCGGCGACCTATGTTTGGCGCCGCTTCCGGCAACGCGGCGCTTGATGTTGCGGACCAGGATGCGGCGCTAAACGATGACGACTCGGTGATGGCGCAATCGGCGGCCGTGCCGCCGACGCCGGAACCTGTCACCGACCTTCCGGGCGATTCGACGCGTGACGCTCTCAACCGGCTGGAACAGCGTGGGCGGTCGTCGGCTGGCTCTCTCGAATCGCGACAGGGCGATCTCGAGATGACCATTTCGCGCATCAAGGATCAGGTCATGCCCCGCCTGCTGGAGCGCATCGATCCCGAAGCCGCCGCGCAGCTCAACAAGAACGAGCTTTCGGAGGAATTCGGACCGATCATCGGCGAAGTGCTGGCGGAACTCAGGATCAACCTGAACCGCAAGGAGCAGTTGATGCTGGAGAAGGTCCTCGTCGACGAGCTTCTTGGCCTCGGCCCGCTGGAAGATCTGCTGGCGGACCAGAAAATCACCGACATCATGGTGAACGGCCCGAGCCAGACGTTCGTCGAGAAGAACGGCAAGCTGGAACTGGCCAATATCCGCTTTCGCGACGAGGAACATCTTTATCAGATCGCGCAGCGCATCGTGAACCGTGTCGGCCGCCGTGTCGACCAGACGACGCCGCTGGCCGATGCCCGTCTGGAAGACGGCAGCCGCGTCAACGTCATCGTACCGCCGCTCAGCCTGAAGGGCACGGCGATCTCCATCCGTAAGTTTTCGGACAAGCCCATAACGCTCGACATGCTGGCGAACTGGGGGGCGCTGGACGAGAAAATGTGCACGGCGCTGAAGATCTTCGCCGCCAGCCGCTTCAACATCGTCATTTCCGGCGGCACCGGATCGGGCAAGACGACGATGTTGAACGCGCTGTCGAAGATGATCGATCCGGGCGAGCGTACGATCACCATCGAGGACGCCGCCGAGCTGCGACTGCAACAGCCGCATGTGCTGCCCCTGGAGACGCGTCCCGCCAATCTGGAGGGAAAGGGCGCGATCAGCATCCGCGACCTGATCATCAACTCCCTGCGCATGCGCCCCGATCGGGTAATTCTCGGCGAGATCCGCGGTCAGGAATGTTTCGATCTACTTGCCGCGATGAACACGGGGCATGACGGTTCGATGTGTACGCTGCACTCCAACAGCCCGCGCGAATGCCTCGCTCGCATGGAGAACATGGTCATGATGGGCGACATCAAGATCCCGAAGGAGGCGATCACCCGTCAGATCGCCGATTCGGTAGACATCATCGTGCAGGTGAAGCGCCTGCGAGACGGGTCGCGCCGCTGCACCTCCATCACGGAAGTCTGCGGCATGGAGGGAAATGTGATCGTTACGCAGGAACTGTTCAAATTTCAGTATCTGGAGGAGGGCGATGACGGCCGCATCGTCGGCGAATATCGTTCGATGGGCCTGCGCCCCCATGCTCTCGAAAAGGCGAAGAGTTTCGGCTTTGAAAAACCCCTTCTGGAGGCTTGCCTGTGACCGACATGACCCCCGTCGCGCCGCGCCGTCGCATCCGCTCTAAGGAGAAGGCCGCCGTCGAACTGGTTCTGGACGACGGCACCAACCTGTGCGGCCAGATGTTCGTGGGTCTGGGCGAACGCGTCCTCGACTGTCTGAACGATTCCCGCCCCTTCTTTCCCTTTCTGGCCGAGGATGGCGAGATGCTGATCCTTTCCAAGCGCGCGGTCGCCGTCTGCCGCCCTGTGGAGGGCAAATACGACTGATGCCATCCTGTTGAACTTGCCGCATCTTGGACCCATGTTTGCAAAGGAAAACAGGACGTAGAGGCAAGCGAAATGGCAGGCGGATGGTCGCGCGATGGCGCCGTTCAGGACCAGATCGACGACACGGTGAAGGATGCCGTCAGCGGGGCACGCTCACGCATGCCTTCGGGTGAGAGCCTGGAATATTGCGAGGAGTGCGAGGAGGAGATTCCCCGCCGCCGAAGAGAGGCCCTGCCCGGTGTACGGACCTGTGTCCAATGCCAGTCCGGACGGGACGAGCGTCTTCAGCATTCGGCATTCAACCGCCGCGGTTCGAAGGATAGCCAACTCCGCTAGGTTTCGGCTTCGCGGGCCGCAACCGCCCACGCTGCCTAGTGTCAGATGTCCAGAACGATCTTGCCGAAATGCTTCTGCGCCTCCTGGTGGCGAAAGGCATCGGCGAGGTTTTCCAGCGGAAAGCCTGTGTCGATGACCGGCTCGATCCCGTTCGCCTCGATGGCGCGGATCATATCCTCCTGCATCGACTGGCTGCCGACGGTGATGCCGTCCATGCGCAGATTCTTCGAGAAGAACGCCGCCGTCGGCACCTCTCCCGAGACGCCGGTCAGCACCCCGATCAAGGAGATATGACCATTGACGCGCGCGGCCTTGATCGACTGCGCCAGCGTTCCGGGCCCGCCGATCTCCACGATCTCGTCCACGCCCCGGCCATCTGTCATCTCGAAGGCCGCCCGGCCCCATTCCGGTGTTTCCTTGTAATTGATCGTGTGATCGGCGCCCAGCTTGCGGACACGCTCCAACTTTTCGTCCGAAGAGGATGTGGCGATCACGCGCGCCCCGGCGGCCTTGGCGAATTGCAACGCGAAGATGCTGACGCCGCCTGTCCCCTGAACCAGTACCCAGTCGCCGGGCTTGATCCGCGCTTCTACCGTAAGCGCGCGCCAGGCCGTCAGCGCGGCGCAGGGCAATGTCGCCGCCGCCTGAAAATCATAACCCTCCGGCATCCGCGTGAAGGCGCTTTCGGGCATCGCGACATATTCCGCCGCGAACCCGTCCGCTCCGTCCCCGGGCACGCTGGCGAACGTCGCGGCCCGCGGCGGACCGGTCCTCCAATCCGGAAAGAAGGCCGAGAGCACATGGTCGCCCGGTTTCCAGCGGGAGACACCTTCTCCAACCGCGATCACCTCCCCGGCGCCATCGGACATGGGAATGCGGCCATCCGGCGTGGGAATACCGCCGATGCAGACGACGTAGTCATGATAATTGAGGGAGCTTGCCCGTACGCGGACCAGCACCTGACCGGCGCGCGGCATCGGCTCGTCCCGCTCCTGCACCTCCAGCTTATCGAGGCCCCCCGGCTTTCGTACGGTCACCAGTTTCATAGCCCTGCGTTCCTACCTTCTCGTTGCGACGCCTATCCTCGCCAGACCGACAGCAGATTCGCCGCCATCAAAACAAACAGGATCAGCGAAAGCAGCATGACGGCGTTCCAGGGAAACCAGGGGACGCGGAAAATGTCGCGTCGCGGACGTCGCTGAGCTGCCCAGCTGACGAGAATCAGGACGATGCAAATGCCCATGCCGGCGAGGGTCGTTTCATAGCTCACGGCTCGCCAAATAGCGCCTGTGGGCCTAGAGACCAGAACAGCTGGAGGGCTGGTCCCGGCGAAAACTGATTTTGGGGAGCGATCGATATGAAGATGAAGACATTGCTGATGGCGGGCACCGTCCTCGCCATGGTGGCGGCCTGCACGCCGGAGGGCGAATCCTCGCTCGGGGGCGACGTTGGCGAAGACGGCGCAAGCGCGGAAACCCCGCAGACGGCGGAAATGGCCGCGCCTGGGGCCTCCGTTGATTACGATTCCGTTCTTGCCGGCGAACAGCGAAGCGCGGAGAACCGGGCGCGCGATGCGTTTCGCCATCCCGCTGAAACGCTGGAGTTCTTTGGCCTGCGCCCGGGAATGACCGTCGTGGAGATCGCACCCGGGGGCGGCTGGTACACGGAGGTCCTCGCGGGCGCTCTTGGACCGCAGGGAACGCTCTACGCCGCACACACCAACCCTGAGAGCTCCGAAGGCGCGGCACGCTCTGTGGCCGGGTTCGATGAAAAGCTGGCGGGGAACCCCGTCTATGCGAACACCGAACGGACCGTCTTCGCGAAGGGGAATACGGATACGCTGGCGCCTGCCGGTACCGCCGACATGGTTCTCACCTTCCGCAACATCCATAATTTCTACATTGGCGGCTGGGCTCCGGAGGCCTTTTCGGCTTTTTACACGGCGCTGAAACCCGGCGGCATTTTGGGCGTGGTCGAACACCGCCTGCCGGAAGATGCCGAGGATGCCCGGATGGACGAGAGCGGATATATGAAGCGCTCCACCGTTGTGAAGATGGCCGAAGATGCTGGATTTGAACTCGTGGATGAGAGCGAGGTCAACGCCAATCCAAAGGATACGGCCGACTATGAGAAAGGCGTGTGGACCTTGCCGCCGACCCTGACCAATGGAGAGACCGACCGTGACAAGTACGTCGCAATCGGCGAGTCGGACCGCATGACGTTGAAGTTTCGAAAGCCCGCCTGACGCGGATAGAAGAAGGCGCGGAAGCCATCACTCTTCCGCGCCTTCAAGCCCTGCCGGCGAATCCCTTCCGGGAAAAGCGGGGCGCCCATTCTTTCGAGTGGGTCAGCGGAGTTGCCGCCGAGCTTATTCCGTCATCGCCACTTCGAATGTCCCGCTTGCCGCCGCCTTGTTGAGCGCAGCGGTTTGCTGGCGCGGCGTCAAGGGCATCTCCCGCGTTTCGTTCGCGGCCAGCGTCACATCCGGACTGCCGGTCGTGCCGACAATCTCCACCGGCGCGCCCATTTCAGTCGCTTCGAAGAACTTCACGGCAAACTCTTCCGGCAGGCGGATGCACCCATGACTGGCCGCCTCGCCCGGAAGCTTCCCGACGTGAAAAGCGATGCCGTCCCAGGTGAGGCGCTGCATGTAGGGCATGGGCGCGTCATTGTAGAGGTTCGAATAATGTTCGACCTTCTTTTGCAGGATTTCGAAAACACCCGTCGGCGTCTCGTAGCCCTCCATGCCCGACGAAATCGTCGAAACGCCAATCCGCGTGTTGCCCCGATACACGGTAACGAGCTGCGCCCCCAGGTCGACATAGGCGTGAATCTGGCCGGTTTCGGCAAGCTCCGGTTGCCAGATGAAGTCGCCCGGCTCCAGGGCCGCCTCGAAGGGATCGGCGCTCGTTCCCGGGGCATTCGCCTCCAAGATTGCCTCGTCACTCTCCGCAAGTGCCGGTCCAACCGGCAACAATTGTGTACCGGCACCCAGAAGTATGGCCGACGCCAAAACCTTGAGTTTGAAAGATTTGGATGAAGTCGGGTTTGGGTGCGTATTACGGCGCTGGTTAATCATGTCGAACTCCGGTCAGGATGTCATCTATCGACGCCCCCCTCCCGAATTGTCCGGACCAATGCCGGCATTCACGTCGCACTGTATTGAGAACGGTTGACCGTTTTTTCCGTTCCGGACCGTTGACTTTCCAAAATGCCCCGCTCGCGACGAAAAAAGGCCCCGGCGGTTCGTCGCCGGAGCCCCTACTCTGACTAAGGATCGGCAGATCAACGAAGTTCGAAAACGACCGTTACCCCGCTGGTCAGCGTCACTTCACCCGGTTCGACGGGAGAGGAGGCATCCGCCGCTTCCGCACGCATAGCCATCATCGGCATCGGCGGCGGCGGCGTCGATGCGCCGGCCTCCACGATGGACACGATCCGGCCGACACTCATGCCGGCGGCGGCTGCGTAAAGCTCGGCCCGCGCACGCGCCTTCTGCACGGCATCCTGCCGGGCCGCATTCAGCGCATTCTCCCGATCCTCGACCATGAAGTCCGGGCCGCTGAGCTGATTGGCCCCAACCGCAACCAGGGCATCCAGCACCCGTCCGGCATCCTCCAGACTGCGCATCGTGATGCGGACCTGGTTTTCGGCGCGGTAGCCGGTGATTTGCGGCTGCTGCCCATCCTCATAGCGATATTCGGGGTTCAACGTCAGATTGCTGGTCTGGATATCTTTCTTGGGGATCCCTGAATCCGTGATCGCCTGAACCGCCCGTTCCATGCGCGTGCGGTTCTGGGCTAAGGCATCGCCTGCCGTGGCAGCCTGCGTCACGACGCCCGACCGGACCTCCGCCATATCGGGGGCGATCTTCACCTCGCCCTCTGCCGACACGGTCAGCAGCGTGGTTTGCGGAATGTCTCCAGTCACGACCGGAGGCATCTGCTGGGCAGCGGCCGATCCCGTTCCCGCAAGCGCGAGGAGGAGCGGGGCAGCGGTAGCGAGAGCGAGCGCCTGCGTTCGCAGGCGGAGGCGCAGGATGTGCATGTCCGATTTCCTTTCCACATGTTCGGCCTTTTCGAAGTGTGATCAGCGTGCGATCCCAGCCGGCGAGGCTTTGCGATGCACTTCGATACGAGCGCGCGGTTAAGCGCAGAATGAACGGCACGCAGCGAAAAGCCGCCCCGGATATTCATCCGGAAGCGACTCTTCTGTTTTGAATAATAAAGATTCAGACGCTGCGGCGACGAAAAACCCGGTAGAGCCACAGCAGCAGTATCGCGCCCAAAGTCGCGACGATGATGCTCTGAATGCTGAAACCCTCCATGCCGACATTGAAGATCGCGCTGCCGATAAAACCACCGATCAGGCCGCCTGCGATGCCGATCAGGATCGTTACGATGATGCCCCCGGGATCACGCCCCGGCATAATGAACTTCGCAAGGATACCGGCGATAAGGCCGATTACGATCCAGGTCAGAATACCCATAATGCACATCCCTTTTTTAGTTATCCTGATCTTTCTAACGAACCTCCCGCCGTAAGTTTCCCGCACGCTCCCAACTTTCCGGACGGCTGTTGCGCCAGAACAATTGTGCAGAATTCGGACCTGCGCTATCGGCTTCTCCCAAGCCGCGCGCACGAAGAAACGATGCGAACGACGCGTGTCAGACAGCAAGCCGAAGTGGAACAAGCGGCTTGCGATAGGTGACTTATTCGCGTAACACACATGGCGATCGGGCGAAGCGCCGACGCGGAGTGGAGCAAGCAAAGAGAATGAATATGCACGAGCGCCTTGGGGCCAGGCCGGTCGACGACATCCCGGCGCGAAGCCGCCGCTTTTCGCCAGCTGCCAAATGGGTGTTGGCGGCGGTGGTGCTCGGCGCAATCATACTCGCCGCGTTCTTTCTGCTTCGCGGTGACGGAGACGAAGCCGCAGGCGGGGCGGCTGTCAGCCCGGACGCCGGTCCGGGAACGGCGCCGCGCGTGACGGTGCTCGTTCCCGGTTCCAATCCGGTCACCGCAAACGTGCGCGTGACAGGCAGCATTGCCGCGACGCGCGACCTGCCCGTCGGCGTGCAGGGCCAGGGCGGCATGGTGATGAGCGTTCTCGTCAAGGAAGGGGATTTCGTGCGAGAGGGGCAGGTGCTCGCCAGGATCGATCGCCGCGTCCAGGTGCAGCAGGTCGAGCAGCTTCGCGCGGCGGTCGCGCAGGCCCGCGCCGATCTGAAACTGGCCGAATCGGAACTGACCCGCGCAGAGCAGCTTGTCGACCGGGGCTTCATCTCGAACGCGGACATCGACCGGCGTACGGCAACGCGGGACGCCGCGGCCGCTCAGGTGAACATCGCACAGGCACAGCTTGAGGAGTCTCAGGCGCGTCTGGGGCAGCTCGACGTTCGTGCGCCAGAGGGTGGACTCATCCTGACACGTGCTGTCGAACCCGGCCAGGTCGTAGGTTCCGGCTCCGCCGCGCTGTTCCGCATCGCCCAGAGCGGACAGATGGAACTTCGCGCACTCGTCCCCGAGCAGGACCTGTCGCAGGTTGAGGTGGGTCAGGGCGCGGAAATCCGTATTTCCGGCAGCCCGACCGTATATCGCGGCACGGTGTCCTTGGTTGATCCCGTTGTCGACGCACAGTCGCGCCAGGGCACGGCGCGTATCGTCATTCGCGGCGACCGCAAGGTGCGGCCCGGTGCCTTTGCGACCGCGACCATAGAGACGGGATCCGCCGACCGCCCGGTCCTGCCGGAATCCGCGGTGCTGGGCGACGTCGGCGACAGCTATGTCTACACGGTGAATGCCGACGACACGGTGAAGCGGACACCGATCGAAGTGGGCTCGATCAGCTCGACCGGCGTCGTCATTCTGTCCGGTCTCGATGGCAGCGAGCGGGTCGTGGAAAGCGCCGGCGCCTTCCTGAACGAGGGCGACAAGATCGAACCGGCCCGCGCCGAAGATCCGGCCTGAGGAGAAACGCGATGCGCAACATCTCCTCCTGGTCGATCCGCAACCCGGTCGTTCCGATCGTCCTGTTTATCGCGCTGACGCTGGCGGGCCTCGTCAGTTTCACGAGACTGGACGTCAACCAGCAGCCCGACATCTCCTTTCCGGCGGCGATCGTACAGGTCTCCCAGCCCGGCGCGGCACCCGAGGAACTGAAGACGCAGGTGACCCAGCGCGTGGAGGCGGCGATCCGCAGCGTGGAGGGCATCGACGAGATCACCTCCACGATTTCCGAAGGATCCTCGGAAACCTTCGTTCAGTTTAATATCGGGACGCCCATCGACCGCGCCGTCAACGATGTGCGCGACGCGGTCACGAACATCCGCAGCGACCTGCCGGAGGGGATTCTGGAGCCGCGCGTCATGCGTATGAACGAGGGCGGCTGGATCGGCTATCTGTCCGTCGAGGCCAGCGACATGACGCTGGAAGAACTGTCGTGGTTTATAGACGATACGGTTTCAAAGCGCCTGCTTTCCATTCCCGGCATGGCCTCCGTCAGCCGCGGCGGCGGTGTCGAGCGAGAGGTCCGGGTCGAACTCGATCCCCAGCGTCTGCAGGCCCAGGGGATCACCGCCGCACAGGTGAACGCACAGCTTCGCCAGCTCAACCTCAACGCGGCCGGCGGTCGTACGGAGATCGCAGGCAGCGAGCAGTCCGTCCGCGTGCTCGGCAATGCGACCGATATCTACGCGCTCGGCCGCACACAGATCAGTCTGGGCGCCGGCCGCAATATCGCCCTGTCCGAGGTGGCCAACATTCGTGACGGCTATGCCGAGCAGCGGCAATATTCGACCGTGAACGGGGTGCAGGCACTTTCGATGTCGCTGACGCGCGCGAAGGGCGCGAGCGACGTGGCGGTCTGGGAAGCGTCGATGGACGAGCTTCGCAAGATCGAACAGGAGGTCCCTGGCGTGCGGTTCACTCCGATCTTCACGACCTATACCTACACGATCGAGCAGTATGAGGCGTCGATGGCGGCCCTGATCGAGGGCGCCTTCCTGGCCGTCATCGTGGTGTTCCTGTTCCTGCGCGACTGGCGCGCCATGCTGATCGCCGCCACGGCCATTCCGCTGTCTGCCATCCCGACCTTCTGGTTCATGGGCCTTATGGGCTTTACGCTCAACAATCTGACGCTTTTGGCGCTCGCGCTCGTGGCCGGCGTTCTCGTCGACGACGCGATCGTGGAGATCGAGAACATCGTCCGGCACATGCGCATGGGGAAAACACCCTTCCAGGCGGCGATGGACGCCGCGGACGAGATCGGCCTCGCCGTCGTCGCCACGACCTTCTCCATCGTCGCGGTGTTCCTGCCGGTGGCATTGATGGACGGCATACCGGGGCAGTTCTTCAAACCGTTCGGCCTGACCATCGTCGCGGCCGTCCTGTTCAGCCTCGCCGTCGCGCGCATGGTGACGCCGCTCATGGCCGCCTATCTTCTTCGTCCGCACGGGCACCGCGAGCATGCGGAGGGGGGGATGATCAACGCCTATGAGCGCGTATTGCGCTGGACGATCGATCGGGACCGCGCCGTCGAGCATGCGAAGCGTGGCGGCATCCACCGCTTTCTCGCGATGTTCCTGGACCACCGCGTCTGGGTGCTCGGGGCCGGATTTCTGGCACTCGTCGCCACGGTCATCGCCTTCTCCACCCTTCCCTTCACGCTCAATCCGCAGGTGGATGAGGATTCCGTCGCGGTCGACATCGAAATGCCGCCGGGCGCAACGCTGGAACAGACCGGCCGCACGACCGAAGCGGTTGCCAGCTTCCTTCTGGAGCAGCCCGAAACCGACCGCGTCTTCTCGACGATCGAGGTGGGCACCGGCCGCGTCCGGGCCAGCCTTGTGGAAGAGCGCGAGCGGACCAGCACCGAATATATGCGGGAACTGGGTCCAGAGCTTGCCAACTTTGCCGATGCGCGTGTGGCGTTCGACGCGAATGAGGGCTTTGGCGGCGGTAGCAGGCCGGTCAACGTGATGCTGGCAGGCTCCGACCCCGAACTGCTGCAGGAAACCGCGCAGAAGGTCGTCGCTGACATGCAGGCACGCAGCGAAACCTTTGTCGCGCCGCGCATCGATGGCGACCTTCAGCGGCCAGAGGTGGTCATCCGGCCCGATTTCGCGCTGGCAGCCGATCTGGGCGTCACGACGGCGGCTCTCAGCCAGACGATCCGGATCGCGACGATGGGCGACATCGATCAGAACGTGGCGAAATTCTCGCTTTCCGATCGGCAAATTCCGATCCGGGTCATGCTGCCCACCGGTTCTCGCCAGGATATCGCCACGCTTCAAAACCTGCCGGTCCCGACCGTGACAGGCGGATCGGTCCCGCTGAAGGCCATTGCCGACATCGGTTTCGGTTCCGGTCCTTCGCAGCTGCGCCGCTTCAATCAGCAGGACCGCATCGTCGTCAGCGCAGACCTGAAGGAAGGTGTCGTTGCCGGCGAGGGCAATCGCATTGCGCAGTTCAGCCTGCCTACCATGCAGGACCTGCCGCCCGGCGTCACGCGCGTGGAATTCGGCATGTCGAAGATCGAGGCGGATCTGATGACGCAATTCTTCATTGCTGTCGTCTCCGGAATCCTGCTCGTCTTCGCGGTGCTCGTGCTACTCTACAAGCGCATCATGCCGCCGTTCGTGAACATGGGCTCGCTTCTCCTGGCTCCTCTTGGCGGCGCGCTGGCAATTCACATTACCGGCGACCCGATTTCCTTCCCGGTCCTTATCGGCCTTCTGATGCTGCTTGGCATCGTTGCGAAGAACTCGATCCTGCTGATCGACTTCGCGCTTGAGGAAATGGCCGCAGGCGTACCGCGCCGGACGGCGATCCTCGATGCCGGCAGAAAGCGTGCGCAGCCCATCGTCATGACCACCATCGCCATGGTGGCAGGCATGGTGCCGACCGCGCTCGCCTTGTCCGGGGACGGCGCATGGCGCGCGCCGATGGGCATTGTCGTCATTGGCGGCCTCACCCTTTCGACACTGCTCACGCTGCTGATCGTGCCGGCATCTTTCAGCCTGGCGGACGACGTCGAGCGTAAGCTCTACGGATTGTTCGGAGGACTCGTGAACAAGCCCGGCGAAACGCCGCCGGAGCGGTCTGGCGAAGGGACGCACCAGCCGGCGGAATGATCGGCCTGCCGCAGCGGCGCTTGGGGATTCCCGCCCGCGAGCGGAACCCGCCGCCCGGTTTCGCCTTTGAGAGCTTGATGAGCGGAGGTCAGATCACATGCGGTGCCGGTCTCGGCGCTGAAGAGGCAGCGGTGCAGCGATGATCGGCGCCCCCTTCGGCATGTTCCAGCCGCACCCCGCCCGGCGCATGCGTCTGGTCGCGACCGGGCTTCTTGTCCTGATGGCGGCGATCTTCGTCATCACGCACACGGCCTTGCCGGAGGGCGCTGTCTGGACCGGCTATCTGCAGGCGTTCTCCGAGGCGGCGCTTGTGGGCGGCCTGGCCGACTGGTTCGCAGTCGTCGCCCTTTTCCGCCATCCGCTGGGCCTGCCCATCCCGCACACGGCCATTCTGCCGAGGAACAAGGAGCGGCTGGCCGACAATCTGGCCGGATTCCTGAAACGCAATTTCCTGACGCCGGCCATTGTCGCGCGGCGCTTGGCCGGCATCGACATGGCCGGGGCGGCCGGCCGCTGGCTTGCCGCCCCCTCCCCTACCGGCTCGGGATTGGGGCGCGGCGGCTTCGCTCGCTTTGCGGTGCAACTCCTCGATGCCGCAGACAATGAGGCTTTGTCCGACCTGGTTCGTCACGGGATTTCGTCGAACCTCAGACGCCTTGAGGTCGCGCCGCTTGCCGGCCGGATCCTCGACCGTTCGCTGGACGAGGGGCGGCTGCAGCCTGTGTTCGACAGCGCTGTGATCTGGGGCGCGCGTATTCTCGACGAAAACGAGTTTCTGATCCGCGGCCTGGTGGAGGAGCGTACGCAGTGGTTCTTGCGCATGGCGGGCATCGACGACCGCGTTGCGAACGCCATCATTAGCGGCCTCAGAAAGCTGCTGAACGACATGGCCTACGATCCGCAGCACCCGCTCCGCATCAAAATCATGATCGCGATAAAGGACGTCGCCTTCGACCTGCAATATCTTCCCGAAACGAAGGAAAAGGTCGAGCGGTGGAAGAACGAGATGCTCGACAATCCCGAACTGGCGCGTTTCCTCGACGGCATCTGGGGCAATTTGAAGGCCTCAATGCGTAGCGGTCTGAAGGACGGGGGGGCGCAAGTCTTGTCCGGCCGGGTGGGTGACGGCATCAGGGCGTTCGGAAGCACGATAGAGGCCGACCCGGCGCTGCGCCGGTCGCTCAACAAATATGCCCGCCGCATCGTGACCGGAGCCGTCGCCGATTATGGGGATCAGATCGTCGCCGTCGTCTCCGACACGGTGAAGCGCTGGGATACGCAAACGGTCAGCGACCGGCTGGAGCGCGCCGTGGGACGCGATCTGCAATTCATCCGTGTGAATGGCACGCTCGTCGGCGGCCTCGTCGGGGTTATCTTGCACGGGCTCGTCACCCTGCTCTGAAATAAAGGGAGCGGCAGTGCCGCCGCACTGCCGCTCCGGGATCCGTCAGGGCGAGAGGGGGGAGTCGCCACCGACTGGACTTCGACCGGCAAGTTCGCCGCCACGCGGGAGGGGAGGGACTTGTCCGCAGCGGAGAGTTGTGCCGATCGCCTGCGGCAGGTTCCTGCCGCCGAACGTCCGTATGATCCAATGGCTATTTACGTGCACAGTGATCGTATCCCCCGATATTCCGCACGGCGGGACGCACGGTCCGCCGAAGGAAATACCCGGTTCAACTCAGCGCTGCACAGGCCCGCTGAATGCGCGTGCAGGCTTCCTCCAGAACATCGGAGGAAACGGCGTAGGAAATTCGGAACGCCGGCGACAGCCCAAAGGCCCTGCCGTGGACCACGGCGCAGCCTTCCGCCTCCAGCAAATAGGTCGCCAGATCCTCGTCCGTTTCGATCGTCTTTCCGTCCGGCGTCCTGCGTCCGATCAGGCCTGAACAATCCGGATAGACGTAGAAGGCGCCCATCGGCTTCACGAGGCTGAGCCCATCGATCTCGCCAAGCATATCCAGCACCAGATCACGCCGCTTCTGAAAGGCGTCCGCCCGGTCCTTCAGGAAGTCCTGCGGCCCTTCGAGCGCGGCCCGCGCTGCTTCCTGAGCGATGGCGCAGGGGTTTGTCGTCGATTGCGACTGAAGTTTTGCGATGGCCCGCATCAGTTCGCGGGGGCCAGCGGCATATCCGATACGCCAGCCGGTCATCGAATAGGCTTTCGATGCCCCGTTCACGGTCAGCGTACGGCCGGCCAGATCCGGCGCCAGCTGCGCAATGGTGAAGAACTCGAAATCCTCGTAGGTGATATGCTCGTAAATGTCGTCCGCCATGATCCATACATGCGGGTGGCGACGCAGCACTGCGATCAGAGCCTCGATCTCCCCGCGCGTATAGGCCGCGCCCGTAGGATTGGAGGGCGAGTTGAACACGAACCACTTCGTACGCGGCGTGATCGCCGCCTCCAGCTGCGCAGGCGTGATCTTGAACCCCTGCTCCGCGCCGGCGCGGATGAAGACCGGCGTGCCCCCCGCGAACTGCACGACGTCGGGATAGCTGACCCAATAGGGCGCCGGTATGATGACCTCGTCGCCGGAATCAATCGTGGCCATGAAGGCATTGAAGATGGAATGCTTGCCGCCGACATTGATCGTCACTTCGTCGCGCGTGAAATCCAGGCCGTTCTCGCGCTTGAATTTCGCCCGTACCGCATCCTTCAATTCGGGCGTACCGTCCGGCGCGGTATATTTGCTCTTCCCGTCGCGGACGGCCTGTATCGCCGCCTCTCGCGCATGTTCGGGAACGGCGAAGTCCGGTTCGCCTGCACCAAGGCCGATGACGTCGCGGCCTTCCGCCTTCAGCTCGTTGGCGCGCGTCGTTACCGCCACGGTTGGGGACGGTTCGATTCTGCCGACAGCCTTGGAAAGAAATGCCACTGACCTCGCCTCCTTCGCGGGTTTTGTTGCGGAGAGCGCGGTCTAGGCTTGCCCCTTCGCACGTGCAACATCGGAAACGCGCATCAACCCCCTGAGCGAGTTGCCGAGAAAAACCTCTCCGGCGGTAAGATCGTCCGGCGTCAGATCGGCTTCATGCGCCAAACCCGATTGCAGCATCTCGCCGCGCAATACGCCCGGCAAGAGGCCGCGCTTAGCCGGCGGCGTCAGGAAGATGTCGCCGCGCTTCACGAACAGGTTGGTAAAGCTGCCCTCGGTCAGCAGGCCATCGGGACGCACGAAAACGACTTCGTCCGCTTGCGAGGCGCGGCGGGCGGTATCGTAAAATTCCCGGTCGCTGGTCTTATGGTAGAGCCTGATGTCATCCGGCTCCACAGGCAGCGGAAACAGGGCGGCGCGAAGCGGGCCGCGCCCCTCCGGCAGCGGTCCGATATGCACGGCATGGGTGCCGTCGCGGGCGAGCACCAGCCTGACACGCCGCGCCGACATCAGCCGCCCCGTGGCGGCCTGCAGCAAATTCCCGATTGCATGGGTGCTGACCGTAAAGCCCAGGCGCTTCGCGCTCGCCTCCAGCCGCATCATATGCAGGGCCAGCCGCACGACGCCTTCCTGCGGATCGAAACGCATGGTTTCGATCAGATGGAAGGGCCGCGAGCGGCACGTCAGAAAGGCAGCCTTGTCCAGCGTTTCGTTCCATTCCGCGTCCGCCCGCGAGTCCGCAACGATACCGGCACCCACGCCCATGCGAAACCTCGCAGCCGCCGCGTCCGGCCTTTTTCCCTCGAGCACCGCAGTACGGATCGCCACGCTGGCGCAGGCATCGCCGGTCGGCGCGAACCAGCAGAGGCTGCCGGTATAGAGACCGCGCGGCCCCGCCTCGACCTCATCGATGATCTGCGCCGCCCGCACTTTCGGCGCTCCGGTGATCGAACCGCACGGGAACATCGCCGCCAGCACGTCGAAGGCGTCGCGTCCCTCTGCCAGTTTCGCCTTTACGGTCGTCACCATTTGATGAACCGTCGGATAGCTTTCGACGGCAAAGGCTCCGTGGACCTCGACCGAGCCCGGGGCGGCGATCCGTGACAAGTCATTCCTGATCAGGTCGGTGATCATCAGGTTTTCAGCCCGGTTCTTCGGATCCGCGGCGAGTTCCCGCCGCGCCGCAAGGTCGTCCGCAGGCAAGGGGCGTCGGCGCGCCGTGCCCTTCATCGGCCGCGCCGTGACGCGTCCGCGCCGCACACCGAAGAACAGCTCCGGCGACGCTGACAACACCCAGCTTCGGTCCTCGCCGCGCATCAGGGCCCCGAAGGGCATTTGCTGCGTCCTTCGCAGCCGGTCGTAAAGCGCCAGCGGATGTCCCTTTGCGCTGCCGCTTACCGGGAAGGTCAGGTTCGCCTGATAAATGTCGCCAGCGCCGATATACTCCAGGATGCGGCGAAACGACTGCTCATAGCGTGCGCGTTCCACCTGCGGACGAAGGTCGCGGATCTCCGCCTCGCGCCCTCGCACATAAGCGGCGATCTCCTCCCAGTCGCCCCGGTGTTCCCGTTCGTAAATGCCCAGGGACACGAGCGGTCCCGGGGCCTGCGTCCCCGCCATGCGCGGCTCGAATGCGCCGCCCGCCTCATATGCCAAACAGCCCGCGATATAGCGGCCACGCGCCGATTCGCGCCGCGCCTCTGCCAGAACGGCGTTCACATCAGCCAGATCGTAGGCCTCCAGGCGCGCGCTCGCATCCTGGAACGCGCGCACCGACCCGGACGGGCGGGCGTCGTCGAACAGCAGGAACGGGCGTGCCGGGTCGATCAGCATGGCCCCGGCGCTCTAGGCCCCTCGGTCCGCCATGGCTAGGCAGGTTCGAAGTCTGGCCCGGCGCCGATTGACGCCGCCACGCCGCCCGCCCATCTTCCGGTGTATGACACAGACGCCCCCGCCGCTTGCCGCCTGCATCGTTCCCGTCACGCCCCTGCAGCAGAACTGCACGCTTTTCTGGTGCACCGAGACGATGAAGGGCGCGCTCGTCGATCCCGGCGGCGATCTCGACCGGCTGAAGCAGGTCGTTGCCGAGAAGGGCGTGACGCTTGAAAAGCTTCTGATCACGCATGGGCATCTCGATCATTGCGGCATGGCCGGCGTTCTGGCGGAGGATTTATCGCTGCCCATCGAGGGGCCGCATCCTGAGGACAAGTTCTGGATCGATCAGGCCACCGAGCAGGGCGAGCGCTTCGGCATGATCGGCACCCGCCCCTTCACGCCCGAACGGTGGCTGGACGAGGGCGATATGGTGACCGTCGGACGCTTGTCGCTTTCGGTTTTCCACTGTCCGGGACATACGCCGGGCCATGTCGTCTTCTATCATGAACCCTCGAAGCTGCTGATCGTCGGGGATGTCCTGTTCCAGGGCTCGATCGGACGCACCGACTTCCCGCGCGGCAATCATCAGCAGCTTGTCGACGCCATCCAGCAGAAACTGTTCACCCTGCCGGAGGACACGGCCTTCGTGCCCGGCCACGGCCCGATGTCGACCATCGGCCAGGAGAAGCGCACGAACCCGTTTGTCGGCGCCTATGGCTGAACGGGATGCCGCCTAGAATATAAAGCCGAGGGCGAGACCCGCCGCCCAACCGCTGAGGAAGAGGATACAGCCGAAGGTCAGAACCATGCCGAACACCCGCGGCTTGTTCGGGGCCGAAAGCGCCATTCCGCGGGCGTGCAGCAGCCTGCCGAGAACCGTCAGCAATCCGACCAGCCACAGGCCCCAGGGCGCCGCACCGCCATAGGAGGCCTCGACAAGCATCATGAGGACGAGAATCATCGGGGCATATTCGGTGAAGTTCGCATGCGCCCGTGTGCGGGCCAGCATGCGTTCGTCGCCGCCATTGCCCAGCGAAATCTTTCCTGCCACGCGCATTTGCACCACGCGGTACGACAGGATTAGAAGGACGAGGCCCAGCGCGCCGGCCGTCAGAAGCGTTGCGGGAAACATGATGGATCTCCACCTCCTGCAGGGGATCCTCGAACCGGGAGGCTCGGGATTGCCAGATCGAACTATGCCATTCGCGTTTTACTGGCCAGAGCGGGACTTGCATCCGAAATGGGAATCGCTAAATAGCGGCCCTTCATCGGCACCGGTGTCCGGGGCTTGCTTTCCTGCGCCCCGCCATATGCTGCCGATCCTTGGAATTTCAGCGACTGGAACAGGTGCCTCATGGCCGTCCCGAAAAGAAAAGTATCCCCGTCCCGCCGGGACAAACGCCGCGCGCACGACGCCCTGGAAGCCAGGAACTATCAGGAATGCTCCAATTGCGGCGAACTCAAGCTGCCGCACATCGTCTGCGGTTCGTGCGGCCATTATAATGGCCGTGAGGTTTTCGAGGTCGGCCTTTAACGTCGCCCGCAAAGCGGGAAATTCGTCTTGGTAGCGCGTCCTGTAATCGCCATCGATGTCATGGGTGGTGACGAGGGCGCCCCCGTTACGATCGCGGCGGCGGATGTCGCGCGCAGGCGTTATCCGGAACTCAGCTTCCTGATGTTCGGCGACCGCGCGACCATAGACGCAGCCCTCGCTGATTTTCCGCAGCTGAAAGCCTGTTCGACGGTCGAGCACACCGACGTCGAGGTGAAGGGCACCGACAAGCCCAGTCAGGTGCTGCGCAGCGCGCGCCGGTCTTCGATCGGGCTCGCCGTCGCCGCCGTGAAGGCCGGCGATGCCGATGCGGCCGTCAGCGCCGGCAATACGGGCGCACTCATGGCGCTTGCGAAGCTTGGGCTGAAGACCATGCCCGGCATCGACCGTCCGGCGCTTGCCGCTCTCCTGCCGACGATGAAGACCGACAGCGTCATGCTGGACCTCGGCGCGAACTCCGAATGCGATGACGAGAATCTGATTCAGTTCGCAGTCATGGGCGCCGCGTTCGCCCGCATCGTCCTCGGACTCGACCATCCCAAGGTTGGCATCCTCAACATTGGTGAGGAGGAATTGAAGGGTACGGACGACCATAAGGAGGCGGCCGACGCGCTGCGCCTGGCCGGACCCAGTCTCGGCATGCAGTATGAGGGCTTCGTGGAGGGCGACAAGATCGGCCGCGGCGACGTCGATGTCATCGTGTCGGACGGCTTTTCCGGCAATGTCGCGCTGAAAACGATGGAGGGCACGGCCAAGCTTATCGTCGAGCTTCTCCGCAGGGCTTTTCGTTCCAGCCTGTTTTCGATCATCGGGTTCATCATGTCGCGGCGTGTTCTTCGTCAGCTTCGCTCCCATCTCGACCCCAATGCCCATAATGGCGCTGTCTTTCTGGGGCTGAACGGCGTCGTCGTGAAAAGTCATGGCAGCGCCAATGTCGACGGCTTCGCCAATGCCATCGGCGTCGCGCGCGATCTGGTCGTTGACGATATCGGCAATCGCATCGCGACCGATCTTGCCCGCTTCGAACAGCACCGCGCCCTGCCGGAAGCGGCACAATGAGCGGCAAGACGATTCGCCGCGCCCGGTTCGTGGGCACGGGCAGCTACCTGCCTGCCAATATCGTGACGAACGCCGATCTGGCATCGCGCGTCGAAACGAGCGACGAATGGATCGTGGAGCGAACCGGCATTCGCCAGCGGCATCTCGCGGCCGAAGGCGAGTTCACCTCGGATCTTGCCGTCGCCGCCGGGCAAAGGGCTCTGGATGCCGCCGGTCTTTCCGCACGCGACATCGATCTTCTCGTGGTCGCCACCGCCACCCCCGACCAGACATTTCCCGCCACCGCCACCGTCGTCCAGAACAAGCTCGGCATGGGCGACGGCGCTGCGTTCGACGTGGCCGCGGTCTGTTCCGGCTTTCTTTATGGGCTCTCGATCGTCGAGGCGATGCTGAGGGCCGGGCAGCACAAGCGCGCCCTGTTGATCGGCGCGGAAACCTTCAGCCGTATTCTCGACTGGGAAGACCGCGGCACCTGCGTCCTTTTCGGCGACGGAGCGGGCGCGGCCGTCTTGATCGCGGAGGAAACGGACGAGGCAACCGGTCAGGGCGTCCTCGCCACGCGGCTCCACGCCGAGGGTGCCCACAATCAGCTTCTTTACGTCGACGGGGGTCCCTCATCCACCGGAACCGTCGGCAAGCTGCGCATGGCCGGGCGGGAGGTCTTCCGCCATGCCGTCGTCAATCTGGCGGGCGTCGTGAGAGAGGTTCTGGATGCAGCCGACCTGCAGGAATCGCAGATCGACTGGATTGTGCCGCATCAGGCGAATCTGCGCATCCTCGATGCCACCGCCCGGAAACTCGGCCTCGGCATGGACCGCGTCATCGTGACCGTCGACCAGCACGCCAACACGTCCGCCGCCTCCGTCCCCCTGGCACTGGATCAGGGCGTGCAGGACGGGCGGGTGAAGGCCGGCGATCTTCTGATTCTGGAGGCCATGGGCGGCGGGTTCACCTGGGGGGCGAGCGCCGTACGCTGGTAAGTCTTTCCGGTCCCTCCAACTTTTGATATTCAGGGCAGTCAACAACAGGAACCGTGCCATGACAGAATCGAATACGCTGACCCGTGCGGAACTTGGCGATCAGGTCCATGAGGAAGTGGGTCTGTCACGCAGCGAGTCCGTTCAGCTGGTCGAAACGGTGCTGGGCGCCGTGGGCGATGCCCTGGTGCGCGGTGAGAACGTGAAGATTTCTTCCTTCGGCAGCTTCGTTCTGCGCGACAAGAACCGGCGCATGGGGCGCAATCCGAAAACGGGCGAGGAAGTGCCCATCGAGCCGCGCCGCGTCATGACCTTCCGCCCAAGTCAGATCATGCGCGACCGGATCAACGACAAGAATTGACCCTGTTCGGGCGGCGTGCCTGTACGCGTTGCCCGAGCCGCGACCTGAGGAGGTTCCTTGGCCAAGTCTCCCAACGCCTTCCGCACCATCAGCGAAGTGTCCGACGACATCGGCGTGCCGCAGCATGTGCTGCGCTTTTGGGAAACCAAGTTCACGCAGGTCAAACCGATGAAACGGGGCGGCGGCCGCCGCTATTACCGGCCGGAGGATGTCGATCTGCTCCGCGCCATCAACAGCCTTCTCTACAGTGACGGGCTGACCATCAAGGGCGTGCAGAAGCTTCTGCGGGAACGCGGAGCGAAGGCGGTAGCCGCCGGTGATGTCGGCGTCGGCACCGTCCCGGGAGACGATGCAGCGCCGATCCCTCGCT
Organism: Pacificimonas flava; assembly: GCF_000342165.1. Lineage (GTDB taxonomy): Bacteria > Pseudomonadota > Alphaproteobacteria > Sphingomonadales > Sphingomonadaceae > Pacificimonas > Pacificimonas flava. The sequence continues at coordinate 41,948 of NZ_AMRV01000007.1, read as the reverse complement.
CCGAAACGGACGAAGCTCGCAGCGCCGCCGCGGAAGGCGGACTTCCCTTCTCTGTCCCGCCGGCGCGGGCGGACGGAGGGGATGCCGACATGCTCAGCGAGCTGCGTGCGATCCGTACACGACTTTCCAGCGCGCTTGATGCCGCCCGTTCCGTCTGAAGAACGGTTCCGGCGCTAGCGCGGCCAGGGCGCGCCGAAGAAGGGCGGAGATGATACGCCACTTGGCGGCGGCGGGGCCTGGCGCAGCTGGCGGAAAAAGAAAACGGCGGCGCGCATACCCACGCGCCGCCGCTCTGCAAGTCTTCACGTCCCGCGTCAGGCGGCCTTCGGCGCGGCCTCCCTCACGCTCTCGTCGACATGCTCTTCGAATTGGGCGAAATTCTCGATGAAGCGCCCGACGAGTTCGCGGGCCTTGCGATCATAGGCGTCCTTGTCGTCCCAGGTCCCCCGCGGATCGAGAATGTGCGTATCGACGCCCGGAACCTCGACCGGAACCTGGAACCCGAAGTTCGGGTCGGTGCGGAATTCCGCATCGTTCAGGCTGCCGTCGAGCGCGGCGTTGAGGAGCGCGCGCGTTGCCTTGATCGGCATGCGGTGACCAACGCCGTGCGGACCGCCGGTCCAGCCCGTGTTGACCAGCCAGCAATCCACCCCGCCCTCGGCGATGCGCTTTTTCAGAAGATTGCCGTAGACCGACGGATGACGCGGCATGAACGGCGCACCGAAACAGGTCGAGAAGGTCGCCTGCGGTTCCGTCACGCCGATTTCCGTGCCGGCGACCTTCGCCGTATAGCCCGACAGGAAATGGTACATGGCCTGGTCCGGCGTCAGCTTCGCGATGGGCGGCAGAACGCCGAACGCATCCGCCGTCAGCATGATGACGTTCTTCGGCGGGGGGCCGAGATTCTCTTCCGACGAGTTCGGAATGAAGTCGATCGGATAGGCGCCGCGCGTGTTCTCCGCGAGGCTGGCATCGTCGAAGTCCAGTTCACGCGTGGTCTCGTCCATGACGACGTTCTCCAGCACGGTGCCGAAGCGCCTTGTCGTGGCATAGATTTCCGGCTCCGCCTCTTCCGAAAGTCGGATCATCTTGGCGTAGCAGCCGCCCTCAAAGTTGAAGACTGCCGTGTCCGACCAGCCATGCTCGTCATCGCCGATCAGGGTGCGGCTCGCGTCGGCCGAAAGCGTGGTCTTGCCCGTGCCCGACAGACCGAAGAAGATCGCGGACTTGCCGTCGGGACCGATATTGGCAGAGCAGTGCATCGGCATGATGCCCGCCTCGGGGAGGCGGAAATTCAGAAGGCCGAAGACCGATTTCTTCATTTCGCCGGCATAACGCGTGCCGCCGATCAGGATCATCTTTTCCGTGAAGTTCACCGCGACGATGGTGTCCGAGCGCGAACCATGCCGCTCCGGGTCCGCCCGGAAGCTCGGCAGGTCGATGATGGTGAAGTCGGGCTCGAAGTCCGCCAGTTCGCTCCGCTCCGGGCGGCAAAGCAGCGTCCGGATGAACAGATTGTGCCAGGCCAGCTCGTTGATGACCCGCACTTTCACCCGGTGTTCGGGCTGCGACCCGCCATAGAGGTCCTGGACGAACAGCGTTTCCTTCTCACCCAGCGCCTTCAGGAAGTCCGCCTTCAAATTCGCGAAATGCTCCGGCGACAGCGGCTTGTTGCCGTCATTGAACCAGACCGTGTCCTCCGTCAGCGAATCCTTGACGGTGAACTTGTCCTTCGCGCTGCGGCCGGTGTGCGCTCCGGTCTCCACGACGAGTGCGCCGCCCTTCGACAGCTTGCCCTCCCCGCGCGACACGGCGGTTTCCACCAGCGGAGCCGTCATTAGGTTCCAGTAAAGCTTTGCGGTGGTATCAATGCCCTGCGCCTTCAGATCGTGGGCAGGAACAATCATTTCGGCAGCCACTAGCCGTCTCCTATTTTATCTGATAAATGCGATTAGAATCGGCGGATTGCCGGCCATTTCGCCTGGCCTCCGCATACACGAGAATCGCACGGCCGGTCAAAACTGCCGGTCGGCGGCAGAATGCCGTCCTTTTGCCGCCGCTGGAGTCAGCGGGTGACGCCGCCATCGGTATAAACTAATCGAAGATCATGAGCCCGGACGACGCCGCCCCTTCGCCTTCGCCTTCCCGCGCACCGAGCGCGGGCGGGGCGGGCCTGACGATGGGCGAGCAGAACGCCCCTCCGACGATCGCCCTCGTCGATGACGACCGCAATATTCTGACCACCCTCTCCATCGCACTACAGAATGAAGGCTTCGGCACGCGCATCTACGCCGATCCGCTAACCGCATTGAAGGCACTGGGCGACAATCCGCCAGACCTTGCCATTCTGGATATCAAAATGCCGCGCATGGACGGGATCGAGCTGCTCACGCGGCTGCGCGAGAGGTCTACCGTTCCCGTCATATTCTTGACGTCGAAGGACACGGAGATCGACGAGGCCCTCGGCCTCAGCATGGGTGCGGATGATTATATCGGAAAGCCCTTCTCGCAGCGCCTTCTTGTCGAGCGAATCCGCGCCATTCTGCGCCGCGCGGCACACCGAACCGCCACGGACGCGAACGATGGGGCCGGGGCCGAGGACGTTATCGTGCGCGGACGGCTGACTCTCGATCCCGGCCGCCACCGCGTCCTGTGGGACGGCCGGGACATCGCCATCACCGTCACCGAATTCATGGTGCTGGAGGCCTTGGCGAGCCGGCCCGGCTTCGTGAAATCGCGCGACCAGCTCATGAATGCGGCATATGAGGATGATGTCTATATCGACGACCGAACCATCGACAGCCACATCAAGCGCCTCCGCAAGAAATTCCGCGCCGTCGACGCGGAATTCGACGCCATCGAAACCCTTTACGGCGTCGGCTACCGCTTTACCGAGGGCGCGGACGGGGACTGACGACAGTCAGCTCCGCTGGTCGCGCGGCTGGTCCCTCACGACGCGCATCCTTGCCGTGAACCTCTTCGCCGTGCTGATGCTGGCGGGTGGCATTCTCTATCTCGACTCGTTCCGCCTGCGCCTCCTCGAGCAGCGCCAGTCGCAGCTTCAGGCGGGCGCCTTCCTGGTGGCGATCAGCATCGAGAACGACAGTCCGGCCGACCTGCGACGTCAGATGGCGGCCGCGAGCATCCAGACCGGCACGCGCATTCGCATTTACGACCGAAGCGGAGAGCGCATTTTCGACAGCTGGGCCCTGACGGGGCCGACCTATCGGCTGCGCGATCCGCAAACGGAACCCTGGCAGTTCCGCGCTGCACGCACGCTCGACCGCATCATCGAGGGCGCTGGCGGTGCGGATCCCATTCCCTATCTTGATCTCGGTGCGCCCGACCGGCGCCAGACCTTCGCGGAGGCCGAGACGGCCCTGCGAACGGGGCGCCCCGCCTCGGGCCTGCGGCGCGCGCCGGACCGCACGCCGATGATCTACGCCGCCTCCCCGCTGCCGAACGGCGACGTTCTCACCATGTCGACGAACGCCCGCGACATCACGGAGGTGGTCCGCGACGAACGGCAAACACTCTTCTTCATCTTTCTCGGCGTCGTCGGGCTTTCGATGCTCGTTTCCAGCTTCCTTGCCCGCACCATCGTCCGGCCGCTGCGCCGCCTCGCTCTTGCCGCGCAGCGCGTGCGCCTTGGCCGCTCGCGCGAGGTGACGGTGCCGCGCTTCAAGAAGCGCCGCGACGAGATCGGCGAACTCGCCCGCAGCCTGTCCGACATGACCGCGGCGCTGCGCATGCGGATCGACGCGACGGAGGCTTTCGCGGCCGATGTCGCGCACGAACTCAAGAACCCTCTCGCCTCGCTGCGCAGCGCCGTGGAGGGCCTCGGCAACGTCACCGACGCCGCGCTGCGCGGAGAACTGCTAGCAATCGTCAAGGACGACGTGGCGCGAATCGACCGTCTGATCAGCGATATCTCCCATGCCTCGCGTCTTGATGCCGAACTCAGCCGCGCCATGTTCACGCCCGTCGACCTCGGCGACATGGCGCACGCGCTCGTTGCGCTTTACGAAGAGCGCGGCCTGGATCGGGGGCTGCGAATCCTCATGGAAGCGCCGGAATCCGGGGGTGCCATCGTCATGGGTGACGACAGCCGCCTCGCCCAGGTGGCCGGCAACCTTCTCGACAATGCGCTCAGTTTCTCGCCGGAGGGCGGGGCGGTGCGCCTGCGGGTGGCAAGAACCGGCGAGCGGGTACGGCTGATCGTCGAGGATGACGGACCCGGCATTCCGAGCGGCGCGGAGGAAAAGATCTTCGGCCGCTTCTACTCCGAACGGCCTGAAGCCGAAGGATTCGGACAGCATAGCGGACTCGGTCTCGCCATCGCGCGCGCCATCGTGGAGGCGCATGACGGCACGCTCGTGGCGGGGCGGGCCACGGCCGGGACGGGCGCACGGCTGGAGGCCGTCTTCCCGGCGATCGCGGCATGACCGAGCGCCGCCACGCAACCGCGATCGCCATTGGCGGCCGCGCCGTCCTGCTGCTTGGGCCGAGCGGCAGCGGAAAATCGGACCTGGCGCTGCGTCTGATCGACAGGGGCGCGCAGTTGGTCGCCGACGATCAGACCCTGTTAACGGCAGACGATGGAACGCTGATCGCCGGCGCCGTCCCGGGTAGCGCGGGTCTGCTGGAGGTTCGCGGCGTCGGCATCGTGCGCATGGCCGCCCATCCCCCTGCCCCCGTTGCGCTGGTGGTCGAACTGGGGGAGCGCGGGCCGCGTCTCCCCCGCCCGCGCACGTGCGAAATTTGCGGCATCCACCTGCCCTGCCTGCGGCTGGATGCCGCGCAAGTCTCTGCGCCGATCCGCGTCGAACTGGCGTTGAACGGCGACATTATGGCGATAGACTGACGGCCCATGGCGCAGCCGCTTGCCCCCAACCTATCGTCCGAGGGCGAAGCCCGCCTACCAGGGCTTCTCGTCGTGACGGGGCTCTCCGGCGCGGGAAAGTCGACGGCGCTGCGCGCTCTCGAGGATCGCGGTTTCGAAACCGTCGACAATCTGCCGCTGTCTCTTCTCACCCATCTTCTCGAAACGGCGTCACATTCGCGTCCGCTTGGCGCGCGTCCGATCGCGGTCGGCATCGATACCCGCACGATGAGCTTCGATGCCGAGGCGGTGGTGGCGAAGCTGGCCGCCCTTCGCGACGGGGGGCTGAACGCCCGGCTCTTGTTCCTCGATTGCACCGGCGGTGAGCTCATTCGCCGCTTTTCCGAAACGCGTCGCCGGCACCCGCTGGCTCCCGACCGGCCGGCGAGCGACGGCATCGCCCGCGAACGCGAAATCCTCGAACCCCTCCGCCGCGCGGCGGACACGCTGATCGATACGACGGGATACAGCGTACACGATCTGAAGGCGGCGATGACCAGCCGGTTCGGTCGCAGCGGCAGCGGCGGGCTGACCCTTACACTCATGTCGTTCGGCTTCTCGCGCGGCGTACCGCGGGATGCCGATATGGTGTTCGACATGCGGTTTCTGCAGAACCCGCACTGGGACGACGCGCTGCGGCCGCAGACGGGCCGCGACGTGCCAGTCGGCGATTTCATCGCGCGCGATCCCGCCTTCGCACCGGCGTTCGAGCGCATCGCGGATTTGCTGACCGTTTTGCTGCCGTCCTACATTCGCGAAGGAAAGGCCTATCTTACGGTGGCGATCGGGTGTACGGGTGGCCGCCATCGTTCCGTCTACGTCACCGAGCGATTGGCGGATCATTTGCGGGCAGCGGGGGCGCAGCCGAATGTGATCCATCGCGACCTTCCCCAGCGCGCAGACAGTGCCGAGCGGCGGAGCGAGCGAGCCGACGCAGAGGACAAGGCGGGCAGCGAAACACTTACGGCAGGACTGAGTCATTAGCTTATGATCGGTTTGGTACTGGTTACGCATGGGGGACTGGCGCGCGAATTCGTCAGCGCTCTGGAGCACGTCGTCGGGCCGCAGCAGCAGATCGAATCCATCTGCATTCTGGCGGACGACGATATGGAGGCCCGGCGGCAGGACATCGCGAACGCGGTGAGCGCCGTCGATTCGGGCCGCGGCGTCATCATTCTGACGGACATGTTCGGCGGCACGCCCTCGAACCTCGCCATCTCTCTGATGGGCGCGGATCGTTCCGAGGCTGTGGAGGTCATTGCCGGCATGAACCTTCCCATGCTGATCCGCCTTGCCAGCGTGCGCGGCGAGATGAGCCCGGCAGACGCGATCGAGGCAGCGCAGGAGGCGGGGCGCAAATACATCTCCGTCGCCTCCAAGATACTGGGAGCGGTGGCCTGAGCGGGGCCACGGCCGCAACGGCCGAGATTCGCAACAAACGCGGCCTCCACGCCCGCGCCAGCGCCAAGTTTGTGACGCTGGCGGACGGCTTCGACGCGGATGTCGAAGTGGAGAAGGACGGCGTCACCGCGCCGGGCACGTCGATCATGAGCCTGATGATGCTGGCGGCCGGTATCGGCGATACCATCGCCATCACGGCCACCGGTCCGGAGGCCGATGCGGCCGTCGCGGCTCTCGTCGATCTGGTCGAGACGAAGTTCGGCGAAGAATAGCGCGGGGACGAAGCGTGCCGCGCGAGATCACCAGCTTTTCCAACGAGACGATCAAGCGTGTCCGCGCACTGACGCAGAAGAAACACCGCCAGGCGGAGGGCCTCTTCCTGGCCGAGGGGCTACGTATCTGCACCGAGGCGCTGGAGGCGGGACATGTTCCGCGAATGGTGATCGCCGCGAACGGAGAGCGTCACGCGCTGACACAGCGCCTGATGACCGAAACCGAAACTGCGGGCGGCGAGGCGCTCCTGGTGCCGCCTGCGCTTCTTTCGAAGATTACGGGCAAGGACAATCCACAGGGCGTGGTCGGTGTGTACCGGCTTCTGGAGACCGATCTGCCGCGGCTGGAGCGCGGCGCGGCGAATATTTGGATCGTCTGCGAATCGCTAAAGGATCCGGGCAATCTCGGCACCATATTGCGGACCGCGGATGCCGTCGGCGCCGGCGGCGTCATCCTTCTCGACCAGAGCTGCGATCCCTTCTCTGTCGAGGCGGTGCGCGCATCCATGGGCGCGTTGTTCACAATCCCGATCGCGCAGGCAAATGGCAGCGCCTTCTTCGAATGGCTGCGCGCCGGGCCGGGCATGCTGGTGGGGACCAGCCTCAGAACCGAGCATGATTATCAGGATGTCGAGTATCCGGCTCCGACCTTCATCGTCATGGGCAATGAACAGCGCGGACTGCCGCCTTCCTATGAGCAGGAATGCGACAGGCTGGTGAAGATTCCGATGCGCGGCAAGGCCGACAGCCTCAATGTCGCCGTCAGCTGCGCCGTCATGGTATATGAGGTGCTGAACCAGCGCAGAAGGGGCTGAGGCCATGGCGGGACCGGTCAGGCGAATCGTCACGGGGCACGATGCGGACGGGCGCGCGATCATTCAGGAGGACCGACTCGCTCCCCGTGTCGAGACCATGGGCGGGCCGCGCGGCGCGACCTTCACGGAACTCTGGAACGTGCCGGCCATACCCGCACCCATCGACGCGGCCTCGGGCGAGCCGCCAGAGGACGGCATTCGCCTCGCACCCCCGCCCGGCGGCGCACGCATCCGTATCGTGGATTTCCCGCCCGAGGAGGTCGGCGCAGCCGAGGTGACGCCGGAGGCGGCGCGCGCCCATTTCGCGCATGTCGGCGCAGCCGAGGCGTCGCGCCATCATCCCGGCTCTCGTCATCCCTTCATGCACCGCACCGAAACCGTCGATTACGGCATCGTCATGGAGGGCGAGATCACGCTGCTGCTCGATGTTGGAGAGACGGTGGTGCGTGCCGGCGACATCGTCGTCCAGCGCGGCACCAATCATGGCTGGGCCAACCGATCCGGCGCGCCCTGCCGCATCTGCTTCGTCCTGATCGACGGCAGCTTCGACGATGCGCTGAAGGACGCATGAGCTTGCACGGCGATAAGAATCCCGACGCCGTACGCTTCGACGCCACGGGCACCCTCAAGCGGGATGGTGCCCAGTTCGAACTGTTACGCAACGACTCCGGCAGCCGCGTCCGGCTGATCCTGCCCCGCACCCCCATCGATCTCGTCGAGAAGACGGTGCGGGTAACGGGATGGGAAGTCGAACCCGGCCTGGTGGATGCCGACGGCGTCGCGCCGGCTTAGGCCGTATACCGGGCCGGCACCGGCCCAACGACGCGGGAGGCGTTACCCGCAGCCCTGAATCCGGTGATCGCATCACTGATCGAGTTGGACCCCTGCCTCCGCAGGGGTGACGAGTTCTATGGCGAAATCGCACATCCTGCGATGAACTCGATCGCCACAAGGTGTTGCAGATATAGCGGCAAAAACTCCGAAGCCGTCAACTCCGGTATAAGCGATACGTCGAGTGAACCGGCCGGGCATATCGGTCTCCATAGCGGTCCGAGTTCGCTCGATACCGGTGTCTCGGGCAGGCGAGAACGCGGCCGCGCCGGTGGGTCTTTGAGCGACCAGGATCCTATCCATTCTCGTCGTCTCCGCACTCATTCTCGTCGCGCCTGCGCAGGCAGGGGCCCACCCCCGGCAGCATCCGACGCCTGCTATCACTCAAGCATGAGCGCGAATTCGCTCACCACCGCGCCCCTATTCGGCAGCTTCCCGGTCGGTGACCGAAAGCTTGGTCAGGCTGCGCGGTTCGGTGACGGCCTGGGCCAGCTCGTCGATCTTCTTCTTCGGCGGGTCGATGTGCATGTCCTCGAACCGGCGCGCGGATGTCATGACCTGGCTCTCCAGGCTTCCGACCATCTTGTTATAGGCCCCGGTCGCCTGATCCAGGTTCTTGCCGACCCTCGCCACATGATCGCCCATGGTGGCGAGCCGTTCGTAGAGCTCCTTGCCGAGCGCGGCGATCTCGCGGACATTCTCCGCCGCCTTTTCCTGCTGCCAGACCATCGCCACGGTGCGCGCGATGGCGATCAGGTTGGTCGGCCCGGCCAGAAGCACGCCCTTGTCGAAGGCGCTGTTGAAAAGATTCTGGTCCGTTTCCAGTGCGGCGGCGAGAAAATTCTCCCCCGGCACGAACATGATGACGAAATCGAGCGTATCGTCGAACTGCCGCGTGTAACTCTTGCGGCCCAGTGTATCGACATGCGCGCGGATGGCCTTGGCGTGTGCCAGAAGATGCGCCTGCCGTTCCTCATCGCTTTCGGCGTGCTGCGCATCCTCATAGCTGTTCAGCGACACCTTCGCGTCGATGACGAGGACGCGGTCCTGCGGCAGGTTCACGACGACGTCGGGACGGAACGTACCCTCATCGTTCGACACATGCACCTCCTCCGCGAAGTCGCAGTGCGGCGACAGGCCGGCCATCTCCAGAACGCGGCGAAGCTGATGCTCGCCCCAGCGGCCCCGGGCCTTGGGCGCGTTGCGCAGCGCTCCGACGATGCGCCGCGCTTCTTCGCTGACCTTTTCCTGCCCCGTGCGCACGTCGGCGATAGCCGTGGTGATCGCGCCATAGGCGTTGGCGCGCTTCTCCTCCATCTCCTTCAGCTGCGTCTCGTACTTCGTCAGCGTCTCGCGCATGGGGGAGATCAGCTTGTCGAGCGCTTCGCGGTTGCGTTCGAGGCCCTGCCCCGCCGCTTCCCGGTGCCGCACCAGCGTTTCCTCCGCCCGCTTCAGGAATGTTTCCGTCGACTGACCCAGAGCGGCGTCGGCGAGTTCGCGGAAACGCTTGTCGAGATCCGCCTCCCGCTTCACAAAGGCCCGTTCCTGTTCCGTCAGTCCGCGCTTCAGGTCGACCAGTTCCAGACGATGCTTGTCGAGTTCGTCGATCTTTTCGTTCAGCCGTCGGATATCGCCGCGCAGCCCCTCGACCTCGCGCGCCCGCTCGTGCGCCCCGCTTTCCGCAAGCGCCTTCGCCTGCTCCGCGTCGCGCGTGGCGGAAACGAGGCGTTCCTTCTCCGCCAGCGCGGCATCGCGCGTGGCGCCATGGGCCGCCGCTTCCTCCTCATGCCGGCGGCGGATCGACTCCCGCTCGCTCTTCAGCTCGGCGACCGCCCGGCCCCAGAGAAGCCAGCCGAGCGCCGCCCCCAGCGCAAGAGCGACAAAGACAGCGATAACGAGTTCGGCGGACATGCAACCTCCTGGAGAACGGAACGGGAACCTACGCAGCTCAGAGCCGCCCGTAAAGCGGCCGCCGCATACCGGTCGTCCAGCCCAAGCGCGATTGACAGTTACCGCCCTCCGGACATTGCGGCAGAATCGGAAAAGGAAAGAACGGGGGGACGTCGCGGTGACACTGGATTTCGAGATCGTGGCGGAGGGGCTTGCCTTTCCGGAAGGCCCCGTCTGGATGAAGGACGGGTCGCTGATCTTCGTGGAGATCGCGGCGGGCAAGATCACGCGCCTTGCCCCCGACGGCTCACTGAGGACGGTGGCGGAGCCGGGCGGCGGGCCCAACGGACTTGCTGTTGGTCCGGACGGCGCGCTGTATTGCTGCAACAATGGCGGCTTCGCCTGGACCGATCAGGACGGCATGCTCATCCCGGGCATGGCGGCTGCTGACTACGAAGCCGGCCGCCTCGAGCGGATCGACATCGAAACCGGAGAGGTCATACGCCTGTTCGACAGCATCGACGGGCATGCGCTCTCCGGACCGAACGATCTCGTCTTCGATGCGGACGGCGGATTCTGGTTCACCGATCTGGGCAAGGTCCGCAGCTACGGCCACGACCATGGCGGCCTCTATTACGCCAGGCCGGACACCTCCCTCGTTCGCCGCGCCGCCTTCGGCCCCAATATGAACGGCGTCGGCCTCTCCCCCGACGGAAGGACCGTCTACGCCGCGCTGACGAACGACCGGCAGATCATCGCCATGGACGTAACAGGCCCAGGGGCGGTCGGGGCCCCTGCCCTCGCCGGCTTTCCAGGCCGCGTGGTGCACGGCTGGGCCGGGCGTACGCTTCTCGATTCCCTTGCTGTCGATGCGGAGGGACATGTGTGCGTCGCGACGCTGCTTGAAACGCCGGGCATTGCCTCGGTCGATCCGGCATCGGGCGCCATCACGCACTATGACTTTCCGGACCTTCTGACGACGAACATCTGTTTCGGCGGCGCAGACATGCGCGATGCGTGGATATGCCTGTCGGCCACCGGCCGGATCGCCAAGGTCCGCTGGCCGCGCGCGGGCCTCGAACTTGCGCATTATGCTTGAGTTTACGGCCTAGAGGCGGCGGAGAAAGCACGCTAAGCCCGCGATCATGGACGGCGTGCAGTTGCAGGAAACGGAGAACGGGAAAGGGGCGCTGATCACGGTCAGCGGCCGCCTGACCGTCCGGTTCGCGGATCAGTTCTCGCCGAAATTTCGCGACCTCGAAGCGCGGGACGGCCCCCTTCAAGTCGACATATCGGACGCGGACCGCATCGACACGGTCGGCGCCTGGGTGCTCTATCGCCTGCGCAGCGTGCGCCAGGAAGCGGGAAAAGAGACCGAGATCGTTGGCGCGTCTGACGATATGGAGCAGCTGATCCAGCAGATCGGCGATGCGAAGCTCGATACGCGCATGCGTCCGGAAAAGCGGGGCGGGCCGCTCGGTCTCCTCGAACGCTTTGGCGGCCATATCGTCGAGGGGACGCTGCAGCTTGGCGCATTCCTGGCCTTTCTGGGCGTGACGATGATGGCGCTCGGCCGAACGGTTCTGCATCCCCGCCGCCTGCGCGGCGCAGCCATCTTCCGCCAGGCGGAAACCGTCGGCGTGGAGGCGCTGGGCATTATCGGCCTGATGAGCTTCCTCGTCGGGATTGTTATCGCGCAGCAGGGCGCGGTCCAGCTGCGCCAGTTCGGCGCGGAGGTGTTCGTCATCAATCTCGTCGGCCGCATCACCTTTCGGGAGCTCGGCGTGCTGATGACGGCGATCATGGTTGCCGGCCGGTCGGGCAGCGCCTTTGCCGCACAGCTCGGATCGATGAAGCTGGCGGAGGAGATCGACGCCATGCGGACGATCGGCATGCCGCCCATCGAAGTGCTGGTGCTGCCGCGCCTTCTCGCGGCCGTCCTCGCCATGCCGCTGCTCGCCTTTTACGGATCGATCATGGCGATCGGCGGCGGCACGCTCGTCAGTTGGCTGCAACTCGGCATTCCGCCGGCCACCTTCATCAGCCGGCTGCAGGAGGTGGTCCCGATCACCGATGTTTGGGTGGGTCTGATAAAGGCGCCGGTCTTTGGCCTCATCATCGCCGTCGCAGGTTGCTTCCAGGGCTTGCAGGTCGAGGGGAATGCCGAGGAGGTGGGGCGGCGCACGACGGCCGCCGTCGTGCAGGCGATTTTCCTCGTCATCGTGCTCGATGCCTTCTTCGCCGTGTTCTTCTCGATGCTGGGATGGCTCTGATGACGGATGGCAACGACCAGTCCGCCAGGCCTGTCGCCATCAACGGCCGCAAGGGCGAGGCCGTGATCGAGGTGAAAAATCTCGTGAACCGCTTCGGGGACCAGACGGTCCACGAGGATCTCGACCTGACGGTAAAGCGCGGCGAGATTATCGGCGTCGTCGGCGGTTCGGGCACAGGCAAGACCGTACTGATGCGCTCGATCCTCAGCCTGCAGCATTTCGCCAGCGGCGAGATCAGCATTTTCGGAAAGCCGGTGACAGGCCTTGCGGAGGGCGAGGAGCTGGAGGTGCGCCGGCAATTCGGCGTGCTGTTCCAGAATGGCGCGCTGTTTTCCACGCTGACCGTTGCGGAAAACGTGCAGGTGCCACTGCGTGAATTCTTCCACATGCAGCAGGATCTGATGGACGAGATCGCGGCCTACAAGCTGGGGCTGACCGGCCTCGGTCCGGAGGCGGCACCGAAATATCCGAGCGAACTGTCAGGCGGTATGCGCAAGCGCGCCGCCCTCGCCCGCGCCCTCGCACTCGACCCGCGCCTGCTCTTTCTCGACGAACCCACGGCGGGCCTCGACCCGGTCGGCGCCGCGGCGTTCGACAATCTGATCCTGGACCTGAAGGAATCGCTGGGCCTGACAGTGTTTCTGATCACGCACGATCTCGACACGCTCTATGCGATCTGCGACCGGGTGGCGGTGCTGGCCGACAAGAAGGTTCTCGCCGCCGCGCCGATAAAGGAGCTGCTCGAGATCGATCACCCCTGGATTCAGGAATATTTTCATGGCCCCCGAGGGCGTGCGGCTCTTGCGGGCGCGGACGCGAACCAGCAGATGGCATAGCGAATGGAAACGAAATCCAACCATGTTCTCGTCGGCGCCGTGGCGCTGCTCCTGTTCGTCGCGCTGTTCGGCTTCATTCTCTGGATCGCGCGCTTCGATACCGGCAACGAGAAGGATTATGACGTTTTCTTCGAAAGCGTCTCCGGCCTGGCACGGGGCAGCGCCGTCAATTATTCCGGTGTTCCGGTTGGCAGCGTGCGGGAAATCGCGATCCTGCCCGATTCTCCCGAATTCGTACGCGTGCGCATCCGCGTGCAGCAGAACACACCGATCCTGCAGGGGACACGCGCGACCCTGTCGTCCGTCGGCTTTACCGGCGTCGCCATCGTTTCCCTCGACGGCGCCATGAAGGGCGCGCCGCCCATTTCTGAGGACGGCCCCTTCGGCGTGCCGGTGATCCCGACGGCACCGGGCACCATCGATTCCCTCCTGAACGCAGCGCCGCAGCTTCTCGATCAGGTGACCGAACTGACGGAGCGCCTGACGCTGTTCCTTGACGACCGGAACATGGAATCGATCGCCGGAATTCTCGAAAATACGCAAAGGGTGACCGGCGCTCTCGCCGCGCGCGATGAGGATATTTCCGCCAGCGTGACAGAGGCGCGGCAGATCCTCGCCAATCTGCAGGAGGCGACAGGCAGTATTTCCCGCCTCGCGGACAGTTCCGCCGCCCTGATCGATGAGGAGGGGCGCCCGACGCTCGCGCAATTGCGCCAGACCCTGGTCCGCACCGACGCGGCGTTGACGCAGATCGAGCAGGTCGCTGCGCGCTCCGGCGATACTGTCGACAGGGTGAACCAGCAAACCCTGCCGGAAGTGAATTTGCTGCTGCGGGACTTGCGGCGGGCATCCTCCTCTCTCGGCGCCATTGCGTCCAAGCTGGACGAGGATCCTGCCGGAGCGCTGATCGGCGGACGAACGCTGCCCACATACGAGCCCGGAGAAAGCGAATGAAGCTGGGTGCCCCCCTGATCCTCGGCGCTGCGTTGCTGAGCACCGCCTGCGGACCGCTGGTGCAGATCGGCGGCAATGCCGAGCCGCCGGCCAGCCTTCTGACGATTGCCTCCACGGCACCGCCGCCCGCCGCAACCCGCGGCGACCCTGTGCTGATTGCCATGCCCTCCGTCCCTGGCAAGCTGCAGACCCTGCGCGTTCCCGTCACGACAGCGACCAACGAAATCAAGTATCTGGGTAGCGCCGCCTGGATCGAGCAGCCGAACCGCCTGTTCCAACGTGTGCTTGCTGCGCAGTTCGCGGCGGTGACCAACCGGCCTGCCGTCGACGAACGAACGCCCGACGTCGTCCCCTCGGCGCGCCTTTCCGGAACGCTCACGGAATTTGGCCTCGACGTCAGCGGCGGCTCCGAAGTGGTGGTTGCCTATGACGCCGTGCTGACCTCGTCGCGCGGCGGTTTCGTCGGCAGCCGGCATTTCGAGGCAAGGCGCCCGGCGACGCAGGAAACGGGACCGGCCGTCGCCGCCGCTCTCGGCGAAGCAGCGAACGAGGTGGCCGCCTCGGCGGCGGCATGGGCCGCTCAGGGCCTCTAACGGCTTCGAGGAACCTCAGCGGGGCGAGGCCGGTTATAATCTCCAAAAGGGGGCCGCGGTCGAGCGGCCGCAAATGGGAGACGATAATGCCGCTCAACGCGATGAAAACCCTTGCCCTGTGCACTGCTGCGTCCCTGACGGTCGCGGGCTGCATGGCACCGTTCGACCCGGAGAATCCGCGCGCCGTCAGCGCATCCGACAGGCAATCCGGCGCTCAGGCCCACCCGCAGATTCTCGCAGAGTTCGGCGGCTCGTACGACGGCCCCGGCACGGACATGGTGCGCCGGGTTGGACGACAGGTCGCGATCGAGTCCGGACTGTCTACCGATGGGAGCAACTGCACCGTCACGCTGTTGAACTCCAGCGTCGTCAATGCCTTCGCCATTCCGGGCTGCTACACATATGTGACGCGCGGACTGCTGGCGCTGATGGACAATGAGGCGCAGCTGGCGTCCGTTCTGGGGCATGAGGTCGGACATGTGGCAGCGAGCCACAGTCAGCGCCGCCAGAACGCCGCCCTCGGCTCCGGCCTCCTCGGCGTGCTTGCGGGCGTCCTGACCGGGTCGGGCCAGATCGCGCAGCTCGCTGGACAGATCGGACAGGTCTGGACGCTCAGCTATTCGCGAGATCAGGAATATCAGGCCGACGATCTCGGTATCCGCTATATGACGAGTGCGGGATACAATCCCTATGAATCCGCCGATGTTCTCGACGCGCTCGGCCAGCAAGCGGCGCTGGAGGCGCGCATTCGCGGTCAGGATGAAGCGTCGCAGATTCCGGCATGGGCCCGCACCCACCCTCTTTCGGCCGACCGCGTCGCGCGGGCCACGGCCAAGGCGAAAGAGACGGGCATGCAGCCGGGTCAGGGTCGGGAGGAAGCCGCCGCCTTCCTGTCGGCGATCGACGGCATCATCTACGGCGACGCGCCGGAGCAGGGTTATGTCGATGGCCACCGTTTTGCGCACCCGACGCTTCGGCTCGCCTTTACGGTGCCGGACGGCTTCTACCTGAACAACGGCGCCGCTGCGGTGACGGCCACCAACGGTGACACGCCGGTGCAAATTCAGTTTTCCGGCGGCAGCGCGGGGAGCCCCTCTGCCCTCGCACAGCAGGCGCTAAGCGGCATTCTCGGCCAGGCGGCACAGAATGCTCAGGTCACGCAGGTCGAGACCGGCAGCGTCAATGGCATGGCGACGGCAACGCAGCAGGCCCGGGTCGCGACGCAGAGCGGGCAAACCGACGTAACGGTCGTCGCGATCCAGTATGACTCGTCGAAATCCTATTATTTCGCGTTCGTCTCTCCGGCGAACGTCGACGACAGCAGGATCATCCAATCGACGGTCGGGAGCTTCGAAAAGCTGTCGAGCGCGGAGGCTGCCGCCCTCAATCCGCGCGTCATCGACGTGGTGACGGTGACGTCGGGCGACACAGTGTCGTCACTGGCCCGCCGCATGGCCTTCGACGATTATCGCGAGGAGCGCTTCCGCGTCCTCAACGGGCTTTCCGCGAACGACGGGTTGCAAGCCGGCGAACAGGTCAAAATCGTTGTAGAGCAGTAGCAAAAAAGGGGAGCCAGCAACAGCTGCTCCCCTTTTTTTTTAGCGAGTACGACCCGTCTTACTGACCAGCTTGGTTCGTCGTCGTCGTGCTCATCTTGTTCGATGCGGTATTGAACGTGTTGCCGACGCTGTCGCCAAGTGCGCTCATGGCGCCCATGGCTGCAACGGCGATAAGGGCGGCGATCAGACCGTACTCAATGGCGGTCGCGCCTTCCTCGTCGCGGCGGAAATTACGGATGAAGGACATGAGATTCTCCTTGGTTACGGTACGTATCTGACGCGAATGTGCTGCTTGGCCCGGTCCTCGATGGGTCAGCATTGCCCGGTTTACTCTGGGTCTCTTGAGAACATCTTAATGGCGGGCGGACTTTTTGGGGCGACTGGTCAGACCATTGTAATTGTGTCCGAAATTTGATCCGAATCGGACAGTGGAGCCGTTCGATCCGCTAGCCCATCGCTCCGACGGACTCGTTCTTCACTCCATCCCACATGTTTTCGAGGCTTTCTCCGAACGCGTTGAACCCGGCGAGCGCGGCAATCGCGATGAGGCCGGCAAGCAATCCGAACTCGATGGCCGTCGCCCCGCGCCGATCCCTGTTCAGCCGGCGGAAAAATAAACTCATGCCCTGGACCTTTGCTTCGCCGATCGACTGCGCAAGGCGGTCTACCCCTTGGCGGTTAACAAAAGACTGGCGCCAAAGGCAGCGAGGCGATTAACCGTGCGCGCTCATGTCCAAGCCTACAATCCTCGTTTCCGCCGCCGCCCTTGTCGACCGGGATGGCCGCGTCCTTCTTGCCCAGCGTCCCGCAGGAAAGCATCTCGCCGGCACATGGGAGTTTCCCGGAGGAAAGATCGATCCTGGCGAGAGTCCGGAACTCGCGCTGATCCGGGAGCTGGACGAGGAACTGGGCATCTCGACACACAGCTCCTGTCTGTCGCCCATCGCCTTCGCCAGCCACGAGTATGACGAGTTTCATCTGATCCTGTTGCTGTTCGTCTGCCGGAAATGGACCGGCCGGCCGGAGGGACGGGAGGGTCAGGCGCTGCGGTGGGCACGCCCGGCCGCCATGTTCGACATCGACATGCCGCCGGCCGACCGGCCGCTCATCGGCCTGCTCGATGCGCTGGTCTGACGCACCGTCCAAAGCTCCAGCGGACCCCCGCTATTCTCCCGGAGCCTCCGGCGCTCTTCCCGTCAGCGTCAGGATTTCCGCCTGCGCCTCGATACGCTGATCGGCCCCGGTATGGGCCGCTGCCAGCAGCGCGCCCACCTGCCCCCTTCCCATGGGCGCCCGCTCACGCGCTGCCAGCACATTCGTCTCACCCATGCCGCGAAGATCGCGCACCATGTCCTGCGCCCCCCTGTATTTGACCGTTATCCAATGCTGATCGACGACGGGATCGACAAAGCCGGCTCGCTGCAGCAGGCCCGGAGCTTCGGCGGGGTCCACCATCGGCAACAGGCGGGGTGAGGCGCCGCTGCTTGCTTCCATCTCCGCATGCAGCAGCGCACTGCGCTGCGCCGCAAAGGAGGCGCCGCCCACGAAAGCGGCCAGAAAGACCCCGCCCGGCCGGAGAAGCCGGCGAATTTGCACCAGGGCGCCGGGTAGGTCGTTGACGCTATGCAGGCTGAGCGCCGACACGACGATGTCGAAACTGTCCTCGGCAAAGGGCAGGCGGTCCTCGTCGCACACCACGCCTCGAAGCGGTGCGGCAAACCCATAGGCGCTGTCGGTCGCGATCAGCGTCTTGGCGCCGATACGCGCGCCCAGCCGTCCGTCATGAGCGCCAAGGTCCAGGCAGCGCGCCCAGCGCCGATCGAACCCAGCGGCCCGGCCGGCCAGATCTTCGCTGACCGCATCCTTCAGGAAAGCGAACTCTCCATATCGTTTGACGGCACGCTCACGCGCGCGGCGGCGAGCGTTGCGGTCGAATGGCGCGATCCTGTTTTCGTCGTCGTTCATGCGCGCACGCATATAGGCAGCGCGCGCAGAGCCTGTAAGGTCGCTGTCATGTTTCGCCGCGCCGCCGACGCCCTTCTCGATCTCGTTCTGCCGCCGCGCTGCCCATCGTGCCGTGAGATCGTCGTTGAGGATCGGCGTTTCTGCTCGGCGTGCTGGCAGCAGCTCTCCTTCCTGACGGACCCTTGCTGCGCAATATGCGGATTGCCGTTCGACGTTGAAATGGCCGCAGCCGCGCAGTGCGGTGCGTGTGCGGACACGCCGCCGCCCTACCGCCGTGCACGCGCCGCCTTCCGCTATGAGGGCGCCGTCGTTCCCGTCCTCCTCGGTTTCAAACATGCCGCGCGTACGCATCTCGCGCTGTTGATGGCAGAGCAGATGCTGCGCCTGATGCCGGCCACCGAAGCCGATCAGTTGCTCGTGCCCATCCCGCTCGATACGCGCCGCCTGCGTCAGCGCGGCTACAATCAGGCGGGATTGCTGGCACTGGCGCTGGCACGGCTTAGCGGCATTCCAATGGCGCTTTCGGCAATGCAGCGGGTAAAGCCGACGCATTCTACGGCGGGTCTCGGCCGCGCCGCCCGTTTCCGCGCGGCGAAGGGCGCCTTTCGCGCCGACCGGACCCGTGTCGAGGGACGACGCGTTGTGCTAGTGGACGATGTGATGACGACGGGCGCGACGGTGAACTCCGCGGCCGCGATCCTCGTCCGCTCCGGGGCGGCATCGGTCGACGTGGTGACGTTCGCCCGTGCTCTGCCGACGGACCGAAAGGAATTCATAACGGCTGCCGAATAAGCTCGCGGCAGCCGCGGGCGAAAGGAGATCTCATGCCGAAGATCGACATCTATACGAAGTTTCTCTGCCCCTATTGCACCCGGGCAAAGGCGTTGCTTTCAAAGAAGGGTGCCGACTTCAACGAGATCGACATCTCGATGGGCGGGGAGAAGCGGCAGGAGATGCTATCCCGCTCCGGCGGGCGTAGCACGGTGCCGCAAATCTTCATCGGGGAGACGCATGTGGGCGGATCCGACGACCTCGCCGCGCTGGAACGCGACGGGCGGCTCGATACCCTGTTGCAGGAGGCGTAATGCGTATCGGCCTCGTCCAGATGACCAGTGGCATCGAGCCAGCGCGCAATGCGGCCGCGCTGACCGGTGCGATCGGCAGTCTGGCGTCGGAGGGGGCCGGAATTGTCTTCACCCCGGAAATGAGCGGCTGTCTCGACAAGAATCGCGAACGCCTTCTCAGCCATACGGTGGCCGAGAACGCCGACATGGTCCTCGCCGCGGTCCGAAAAACAGCCGCCGAAACGGGCACCTGGGTGGCGCTCGGGTCTTTGGCGATCAAGACCACCGCCGCCAGCGACCGCCTGATCAATCGCAGCTTCCTGATCGATGGGAACGGCACGATCGTCGCCCGCTATGACAAGATTCACCTGTTCGATGTCGATCTGGGCGGCGGCGAAACTTATGGGGAATCGAAAAGCTTCGACGCTGGTGGCCACCCTGTGGTCGCCGACACGCCGGCGGGACGGCTGGGCCTTTCAATCTGCTACGATCTGCGCTTTCCGCGGCTTTATGACTGCCTTAGCGAAGCGGGCGCCGACCTGCTCGCGGCACCCGCCGCCTTCACGCGCCCGACGGGGGCCGCGCATTGGCACCTCCTCGCCCGGACGCGCGCCGTCGAGAACACCGCCTTCGTAATAGCCGCGGCCCAGACGGGGACGCATGAGGATGGCCGCGCCACCTACGGCCATTCGCTGGTCGTGGATCCTTGGGGCGAGGTGCTCCTCGACATGGGCGAAACACCCGGAACCGCCATCTGCGACATCGATCTTGCCCGCGTGGCCGAGATTCGGCGGCGCCTTCCCTCACGCGATCATCGCGCCCATATAGCCTTCCCATGATCGTTTATGATTTGAGATGCGCCGGCGGACATATATTCGAGGCGTGGTTCGGCAGTCGCAGGGACTATGAGACGCAGAAGGACCGCGACCTGGTCGCCTGCCCCTTTTGCGAAAGCACGGATATCGAACGGACGCCGAGTGCACTGGCGATTTCAAGCGGAGCGGCGCGGAGCGATGCGGATATGGCTGCCGCCGCTGCGATGAAGGATGCCCCGCAAGCTGAGGGGGCCACGCCGCCCAGCCCCGAGGCTGTGAAAACCATGCTGGCCGCGCTGGCAAGGGCACAGAGCGAGGCTGTTGCCAAAAGCGAATATGTCGGCAGCCGCTTTGCCGAAGAAGCCCGCGCGATGCATTATGGAGAGCAGGAACACCGCTCGATCTATGGGGAAACGGGTGCCGGCGAGGCGAAGGAACTGAGGGAAGAAGGCGTTGCCGCCTTCCCCCTCCTCTTCCCGGTCCGTCCGCGAAGCGACGCCTAAGGAGGGCGGGCAGCCTGCCCCTTCTCCGCTCCGAGCACCCGACGCGCGGGCGCTACGTTCCCGGGCTTCAGACCAGACATATCGAGCGCGGGCCTTCGAAACCGCGCAATGCCCCGCGGTCCGAATTTCAGGAAGCCCCCGCTTGCCCTCTTCTCACAGGAAACACACCCGCGACTTGACCCCACCCCCAGCCGCCGTGCAGATGCCGAAAGGCTGCGAGCGCCCGTAGCTCAGCAGGATAGAGCACCAGATTCCTAATCTGGGGGCCGCAGGTTCGAATCCTGCCGGGCGCACCATTTCCGTTCGAATTGTGGCGACAAAAACGAACGTGCCTCTGGACAGCTTAAGACGTCCGCTGCGCAAGTTAAGACGTCCGTTCGCTCATTTTTGGCCAGCAGATGCGTCGGCTTAAGCTGAAAAGCCTGAACGCTCTCTGTCGAGCCACACCAAAAGTGCCGCGATCTTAGCAGTGCCTTCGCCTGCGATAGACTTGATTTTAAAACAGGACTGCGCACCAATTTCATGGGTGCGTTTATGCTCGTCGTCCAAGAGAAGACTTCAGTAGCGACGTGTCGGGTCTTGCTACCAATGCACGGCGGGTCTCGTGGGCATCCGTCAGTTCATTGTCGTCTCTGACGGCCGGAATACTAAAAGCGCCGGTCTGATGCCAACGTGGCGCTCGACTTCATATGAGCCGAGGCTAACAGCGCACAGCCGTCACCAAATCACCTCAGCTGATATCCGGCTCGAACTCGTCTTCCATACCGCTGTCGATGCATCCTCCTCCAAGGTGCAGTAGGTGCTCCCGAACCTTGACCAAATCCTCCGGCCCACCAGCATTGATTACATCGATCGGACGGTTTCCGTTAAAGAGCGGACCCTTGTTAGAATGCGTCATCCAGCCATAGGCAAGCGGGCCGTTGAAGATGATGCGAAGGCACCGGAAGATCCCGATGATACAGGACGCTCGCACCATCTGTTCCCGCGTAAGTTCGTTTGGCTCTTTGCCGTCCCGGGTCTCAAGCCATTGCTCTTTCGAAAATCCGGCGAGCGTTTCCCTAAACCTGCCAGTCCGCAGTCGGCCCAACTTAGGGCGTGCAAAAGTCAGTCAGCAGGGCGCCGCCAATTTCGATAATCAGAATAATTAACCTGCGCCCCTGAAGCGGTCAAAATAATAGGTTTAAGAGTCGATTTTTGCGGTGACGGGCAACTCTGGTGCTTGCTGCGTATGTACCTCTGTCCTACCCGCCATGATGAAACTGTTGTCTGAAATATATACTGGCGGCTTCGTGATGCCGCGTCCGCGTTAGGCCCAGGACCCATTAAAGTGCTTGCGGGAACGACCTCGAGCTCATTCAACGGGAGTGCGAGGAGGCGCTACCGGTGAGTGATTTGTGGATGTTGAGCGAGGCGCAGATGCGCCGGATCGAGCCGTTTTTTCCGCTGTCACATGGGATTCCTCGGGTCGATGACGGGCGGATCGTCAGCGGGATCATTTTCGTGATCCGCAATGGTCTGCGCAGGCGGGACGCGCCGACCGGCTACGGGCCGCACAAGACGATCTACAACCGATTCATCCGCTGGAGCCGGCTTGGCGTGTTCAACAAGATATTCGCTGCGCTGGCCGCCAAAGGCGGCAGGCCCGACCAGCTGATGATCGATGCAACTCACCTCAAGGCACACCGCACCGCTGCCAGCCTGCTCAAAAAGGGGCTGTTCCCCGCCGTATCGGACGCACCAAGGGTGGCCTGAACTCCAAGCTTCACGCCGTCTGCGACGATCACGGGCGCCCGCTGATCATGGCGCTCAGCGAAGGGCAGATGAGCGATTACAAAGGGGCTGCCTTGATGCTTGATGCACTGCCCAGGGCCAAAACCCTGCTCGGCGATCGAGGTTATGACGCAGACTGGTTCCGCGCTGCTTTGGCCGATCGCAAGATCTCTGCCTGCATCCCCTCCAGGGCGAACCGGCGTGTGCCGATCCCGCACGACGCTGCCCTCTACCGCCAGCGCCACAAGATCGAGATCATGTTTGGCCGTCTCAAGGATTGGCGCCGCATCCACACCCGCTACGACAGATGCGCACACACCTTCTTCTCGGCCATCTGCATCGCCGCCACCGTCATCTTTTAGCTGTGATCAATGAGTCCTGAGCCTAGAGATGGCAGAGGCCGCCCGTTGCTCGACGATGTGCTTCAACGTCACCAACGAGAACCCCGACTCCGCTCTGAATAACGACTGCCAGCTCATCATGCGGGACGAGTCCGGCCTGCTGGCGAATATCGAGGAACTGCTGTTCAATCGCCAGCTACGGAACATAAGGCTTTGATTTTCAAGTGGATGCCGAATGCAGGTTCGTGATCGCACACCATCGCTGTGCTCCGAATTTCCGGAGCACGACGTGATTTTCCTCACGTTTAATCCGGGCGTCACAATGCGCAAATATCGGCGCCCGTCATGCACTATGAGAGCTTCGATATCAGTGCCTCCCGGGGCGAGCTCATGCGCTATGTCTCGCGCCATGTGCGCGAGAGATCTCTGAGCGAGGACATCGTTCAGGAGGCCTATCTCCGATACCTGGCCTACAGTCAGAAGACGGGGACTAGAATTTCCAATCCCCTCTCTTTTTTGCGCCGGATCTCCATAAATCTCGCAAGGGACCATTTCCGGCGGGACAAGAGGTTCTCGACCGTGGAGCTCGACGAGAATACGGCTTGTGAGCATTCCGACATCCAGCGGCAGTTGGAGCATCGCGAACTGGTGGAAATCGTCTCGCGGGTGCTTACGAAGATGCCGGTCTTGCGGCGGAAGGTCTTTGTCAGCCGCCGGGTTCATGGCCTCAGCTCGAAGGAGGCGGCCGGCGAATTCGGCCTTACGCCGGGCGCGGTGGATATGCATGTGGCGCGCGCCGTGCTCGATCTGCACCGGGCGATGGAATTGATCGAGAAGCGCGCCGATGTCTGAAGCGGAGACGATGGAACTGGAGGCGGCGCACTGGGTCGCGACCTTCATGAATGACGAGCCGGTCGACCAGCAGTGCTTCGAGCGCTGGCTGCGAGGCGATCCGCGGCGCAGGGAACTGTTCGATCGGATGTGGCAGCGGATCATGGGGCCGAATATGGAAACGGTCCTCCATGCCTATCGCCGAAAGCGCGAAACGAAGCGCAAGCGGATGGCCGCCGCATGTGCCGGCATCCTTGTCCTCTTTGCGGGTTACGGCGCGCCGCCCACGACGATGACGTTCTTCTGCGCGCCGCCGCGAATATGGGAGAGCAGCCGTTCCCGCGCGGCGCGATAGCCCGTCCATGTGTCCATCGAACAGATCGGCTCGGCGGCGGGTAAGGAGCAGCCCGACCTGGTGTTGACGGGGACAGAATGAGCCTTTATTCATGCCCGTCACCGTCTGAAGCTCTGACGATCGGCCGAGCCGTGGTCCGCGAGCGATATCGGGACGCCTCCTTCGCTTTTGTCGCTGGGTCGATCATGCGGGGGAAGGGACAAACCTGTCCGACATCGATCTCGTCGTGGTCTTCGACGAACTGGAAGCGGCCCGCCGAGAGTCCTTCACCTTTAAAGGTGCCCCGGTCGAAGCGTTCGTTCACGATCCAGGTACGCTGGCTTGGTTCGTCAACGATGACGCAGCGCGGGGGCGCCCCTCGATCCTGAGCATGATCGCCGAAAGCCAAACGATCGGAAAAGACCTGGAATGCGCCGCAGCGCTCCAGCATGCCGTTTCGGCGAGCTTGAGGGCTGGCCCACCGGCGTTGACGCAGGCCGAGTTGGATGCGCTGCGCTACGAGATCACGGACGCGGTCGATGACCTGCGGGGAGAACGGACCGCGCCTGAACTTCTGGCCATCGGTGCCATGCTCTATTCCAAGTTGGCCGAGTTGGCGTTGCGAGGCCGAGGCCGATGGAGCGGCGCAGGGAAGTGGACGCCGCGGCTCCTGACGAAAGCAGACCACGCATTGGGCGGCCGCTTCGATACCGCGTTTCGGGCGCTCTTCGAGGTTGGTCAACCCGATCCCGTAATCGCCTTGGCGGAGAGTGAACTGGCCCCACACGGCGGCCGGTTGCTCGAGGGAGATCGCCGGACCGCGCCTGCGGAGTGGCGGGCTTGAGGGGCTTTGGCAGGTTTCCACCTTTTTCTGTTGAAGAAGTCGCTGTCGGTTCGGGTTGAAGACTGCTCCGGATAGCGGACGAACGGAGGCCCCGGCTTGCTCAGGCGGGTGCGAGGCCTGGGATCGGCTTCATCTTGGCGAGCTTTCGGAGGTTTTGGGCTACGGCGGCGGGGTGGAACTCGTCTTTCGCTCCGTTCGGACCGCGCAGACGCAAGCGCTCGAGCCTCAGGATGATCGCGTTACGAAAAGTCTATAAAAACGGTGTGGTCTGGGCCGGTGCACGAACCCGCTTCGCGGGAGGGGTGCTGGCGGCGGGGATGATGCAGAGCATCGAGCGTAGCGCTTAGGGCGCAAAGGCAGACGATTTCGGCTCCTTCAGCCTGAGGAGTCGAGTGATGAACGATCTTGTCCCGGTCGAACCGATCAGCCCACTGCGCCAGCGGCTGATCGAGGATATGACGATGCGCCGGTTCAGTCCGGAGACGCAGCGTAATTATTTGCGCGATGTCGGGCGGTTCGCGACCTGGCTGGGCCGCTCGCCGCATACCGCCACGGCCGAGGATGTGCGGCGGTTCCAGATCGAGCAGCGGGAACGGGCGTTCCGGCGCCGACCATGAACAGCGTCGTGGCGGCGCTGCGGTTCTTCTTCACCCACACGATCGACCGGCCCGAGCTCGCGCGCAGGCTGGTCCGGACCGCACACGCCCGCAAGATCCCGGTGGTGCTGACCCTGGCGGAAGTGAAGCGACTGCTCGACGCCACCACCTGCATCAAGCACCAGGCCGCGCTGTCGGTCGCCTATGGCGCGGGACTGCGCGTCGGTGAGGTCTCGGCGCTCAAGGTGTGCGACATCGACAGCAAGCGCATGCTGCTCCGGATCGAACGCGGCAAGGGCGGACGCTATCGCAATGCCATGCTGCCCGAGGGCTTGCTCGTGCTGCTGCGTGACTGGTGGCGCGCCGGGCGGCAGCAGGGCGTGCTACACGCCGATGGCTGGCTCTTCCCGGGTCAGAACGCGACGCTGCCGATCAGCACCCGCCAGCTCCACCGCGTCGTCGTCCAGGCGGCGGAGGTGGCAGACATCACCAAGCGTGTGGGACCGCATACCCTGCGGCACAGCTTCGCAACGCACCTGCTCGAAGACGGCGTCGATATCCGCGTCATCCAGGCGCTGCTCGGCCATGCCAAGCTGGGCACCACCGCCTTCTATACGCAGGTGGCGACGAAGACG
Organism: Pacificimonas flava; assembly: GCF_000342165.1. GTDB lineage: Bacteria > Pseudomonadota > Alphaproteobacteria > Sphingomonadales > Sphingomonadaceae > Pacificimonas > Pacificimonas flava. The sequence continues at coordinate 15,944 of NZ_AMRV01000007.1, read as the reverse complement.
ATGCGGGCGGTGGTCAGCCCGCTCGACCGGCTCGCGCTGGCCGGACCGGACAAGAAGGCACCGAGCGGCTGAGAACCGGTGAGCACCTCGCTCGAGGTCGCCCATGTCTTCCGTGCCGCCGGGCCAGCGTATCGAACCGCTCATGCCGGGCAGCTGAGCCTGCATCAGCTCAAGGTCATGTCGGCGATCGAGCACTGCCGCACTGCTGCGCTGGGCGGTCACGTCGAGGCCTGCACCGACTGCGGCCATTGGCGGATCGCCTATAACAGCTGTCGCAACCGTCACTGCCCCAAGTGTCAGGGTGTGGCCGCACGCAACTGGCTCGCGGCGCGCGAAGCCGACCTGCTGCCGGTCGGCTACTTCCACGTCGTGTTCACGCTCGCCGCTGAGATCGCCGCCATCGCGTTCCACAACAAGGCGCTGATTTACGACCTGCTATTCAAGAGTGCCTCGGAGACGATGCTCACCATCGCGGCCGACCCGAAGCATCTCGGCGCCCGGATTGGCATTACAGCCGTGCTCCACACCTGGGGATCGGCGCTCACCCACCATCCGCACATCCACATGATCGTGCCGGGAGGCGGTATCGCACCGGACGGCGAGCGCTGGGTCCCGGCCGCCCGGCGTTCCTGCTACCGGTGCGCGTACTGGGCGCCCTGTTCCGGCGCCTATTCCTGACCCGGGTGCTGGCGCTCCACGATGCCGGCAAGCTCGCCTTCTTCGGCCAGTTGGCGCCTCTCGCAGACCGGCGCTTCTTCCTGCGCCACCTGTCTCCAGTCAGGAAGAAGCGCTGGGTGGTCTATGTCAAGCCGCCGTTCGCCGGTCCCGAGGCTGTGCTCGCCTATCTCTCGCGCTACACCCACCGTGTCGCCATCTCGAACAGTCGCCTTCTGCGGCTCGACGAGGATGGGGTCACGTTCCGCTACAAGGACTATCGCCGTTCCGCATCAGATCGCCAGCAGGTGATGACGCTGGTTGCCGACGAGTTCATCCGCCGCTTCCTGCTGCATTGCCTGCCGCGCGGGTTCCACCGCATCCGCCATTACGGTCTACTCGCCGCCGGCACCCGCAAGGCCCATCTCGAACGCGCCCGGCAGCTGCTCGCGATCGCACGGCCTGCTACGAACGAGATGACCACCGAACCGCTCGACCCCCGCCCACCGTACCCCTGCTGCGGCGGGCGCATGGTCGTCATCCAGACGTTCCAGCGCTGCCATCCGCCACGCGGTCCGCCAAGCGCAGCCGCTCTATCCGGGAACCCTGCGCCGTGACCCGGCACGGCATGACACTGTTCCACCCCGCCGCAGCCACGCTTCAGGCGGCGGTAACGTCCGCATATTACCTGCCCAAAAGCGGTGGTCGCATCACCAAAATCGGACGTACCGGCGTCCTACGGCTGCTTTGTCGTCGCAAAATCGGACGGGCTGCTATCAGACCCTTCCGCTTATCGGCACCGTCAGCAACCGTCTGGATCAGCGCAAAGTCGAAATCCCCATAGCGTACCACGTACGGCCCGCGGGTTCGGGCACCGTCGACTTTCCGACGCCTCGCGGCGTCCGAAACTCTAAACGTCTGCTGCCCTTCCGGTTCTGGCGGAAAAACTTAGGAAGCCGCCGTTCGGCAACCGACGCCTTGCCGGACGTTCCTGGCTATGGCGCATCTTTCCATTACCTGTCATCGAAGCGATATCTTGAGGGTCAAACGCGAGGGTGCATGATGAAGGGCGAACTAACCGGCAGATGTGCTTGTGGCGCGGTCACTTACGTGCTTCGCGAAGGTATGCGAATGAACCCTTACGCATGTCATTGTACCGATTGCCAAGCCCGAACGGGCAGTGCATTCAGTGAGCATATGCTCATCGCTAGGGCAGATTTAGACGTTCAAGGCGATCTGGATATCGGGGAACTGCTGCAACCAAGCGGAGCGAAGTCGTCGATCTACGGCTGTGCAGTTTGCAAGTCACGCATCTTCGCAGAGAATAATCAACACGTGGGATTTGCGTCTCTTCGATGTGGCACCCTCGACAACAGCGTCGATGTCCACCCGAAAGCTCATATGTGGGTTCAGAGCAAACAGAAATGGATTCAACTTCCGGCTGGCGCAGCGACGATGGACGGCCAGCCACAGACGAATAACGAATGGCTGCAACTGGTCGGAATCGTCGACTAACAAACCGTCCGCTTTCCACCCAAGTCGGTCAATTGTTGCGCCGGGGTCGCAAACCAAAGCGGTCGGCCAATGCCGACGGCCGACCGCCATCTCAATTCAAATTCGTACGTTCGGCCAGCAGCAAAGCATCTTCCACGTCGACCCCGAGATAGCGGACCGTATTTTCGATCTTGGTATGACTAGCAAGATCTGGATCGCACGGATGTTGCCCGTGGCGCGGTAGATCATCACCGCTTTCGTCCGCCGGAGCGAATGCGTCCCGTATTCGCATTCCGTAGCCCGATGGCTGTCACCCATTCGTCGACTAGGCGGGCATACTGACGTGTGCTCATATGGCCAGCATGGTCTACTCGGCTCGGAAACAGATAATCGCTGGTCGAGCCGCCCCGGCGTTCCAACCACGACAGCAGCGTCGAGCGGACGTCGGCAGTGAGTTCGAATTGCACGGGACGATTGGTCTTCTGCTGGATGACGATGGCTCGATTGCGAATATCAGCGCCTGCGACGACATCGCCGATCTTGATCTTGACCAAGTCACAGCCGCGCAACTTGCTGTCGATGGCGAGGTCGAAAAGTGCTTTGTCCCTCAATCGGCCTTCGCGGTCGAGATGGAAGCGGATCGCCCAGATTTGTTTCTGAGTTAATCCGAGCCGGAGGAAAGCTGGGGTCAGGTCATCGGCGTCATGGGCCAGATCAACGCCGCGCATGGGATTAGGACGAACGCATGAGCGCATTTGCTGAGACGTCAGGCCCAGATTTCGGCCGAACTGCCTTCTGAAGCGTGCAGATCATAGGGATCGATACCCTCACTGCGCCAGACTTGATGACACTCATTGTAGAAATTCGGTTCGGAGATGTTAAATCGCCGACGTGCCTCTTCCAGGTTCATCGCCAAGAGATCGCGGATCGATAACCCTACAAGAGCAGGACACGCCCTTCCGGTCCGCTGCGCCTGACGACATGCCCTGAAAACCGGCCCGCGCTGCCTCGTCAATTTTCGAATGTTGAGGGCACCGGCATATCCAATCAACAAGTGCCCCTGGCTTGGGCTTTGGCCATGGGTGAAGAGGAGAACGCAAATCTCTCCAAGCGCGTCCCGGCCATAACCGGTCAATACGTGCATCAAATCGTGGGTATCGCGGCTGCGATCGCTGAACCACTGCACAAGATCATCATATGTCCGCCGCCCGAGCTTTTCCGCTTCGGCAACGAGACCGCGAGCGGAGAGGCCTTCGCTCTCCATAAAATCGCAGTAGGCGTGCGCGACCGAGCCTTTCGGCAGGCGCCGCAGCGACTCATGGTCATCCAGCAACGGTGGCAGAGATGGCTCTTGCTTCCGCAACCGCTCACCCCGCTGACTGCAAGTGAGGTCCAGTACGCGGGGGAGGAAACTGCGCGACGGAAGCGACTCGAATATGTTGAACACCTCCGCAGTGTTTTCCTTGTCCTTCAGAAGTTCGCGGAAATGCCCAAAAGCCTTTAGCGGAGCATATTTGCGCGGGGGTCGCGAAGCATGGATGAGCGGCGTGCCGTCGTTAGCGACGGTGGCAGCGAGGGAAGCGGACGATGGCATGATCGCGAAGCCCAAAGTTTCCGAAGGTATGATGCCACTAATGACAGTGCTTGCTCGTCGGCTCAAGCTGGGCCGCGAGGAGACTGACCGTTCTTGGGCCGAGACGCTAAAAAGCCGTCGTTCGGATCTCGTGCCCTAATTGCGGACAACCACTCTAATTACCAACTTGGTATTGTACCCCATGGCGCGAGAGGTTTGACAGCGAACTTAGGCAAGCAAGTCCCTCCGCAGGGGAGGGACGGAAGATAGGCGAGACAATGGCCCTTCGGCGGTTCGCACTCTCCTCTCGTCTCGCGTACGATCGAGCTAGGCACGGGGGTTCCGCGCTAGACGGCCGCTGCCGCTTGCTGCTGCCCCCCAGATGACGGCTGGAATGCCCAGTCGGCGCCGGTTTCGCCGCGTCCGAGCAAGTGCAGGACCGAGCATGGGTGTTGCGTGCACCGAACTTGCGCTTGAGGAACTCCGCCTGCGCAAGATCGTGCGTTGTCAGGAGCACTTGGTAATCCTTCGTCCGGTCCATGTTGCCGACGAGCTGGGCAAACGCGGCTGCATGAATCGCATCGTTGTGCTGGAGCGGGTCATCGAGCACCAGCGCGCGCCAGCGCGACCATTCGCCGACTGGCGCAGAAGCTTCGCGCAAGTGGTCGCGCAGCGCGGACAGCGGGTGTCACGAAGGCTCGTCCGCCAGCTGGGCGTGTCTGGAGCAGAACCATGGGTGAGTTGATATAATCTACGGCGCAGTGGCCACGCGGGCGACCTGAACGCCCGACGGCTGCGCCGCAACCCCACCCCTGCAACGTGCAATGAGGAGTAGATCAGCTCATCTCCTGGCGAAAACAGCATAATGGCGACAGAAACCGGTCGAGCCGAGCAGCTGCGTAATGTAAGTTGGCGACCGGGCGCGGGTGGCCGCACAGGATGCGGGTAGTGGAGACAGGTCGCCAGATAGCGGTGCGCGCGCAGGAGGCCAAGGTGGCGGGCATCAGCTATGTCCTGCCGATCGCCGCCACCGCGCCGCGGACCCGACAGCTTACCGGCTATCTGCTGCGTCTTGCGAGAGAGCTGGACGACGTCATTGTTGTCGATGGATCTCCTGACGCAGTGTTCGAAGCGCACACACGCGCGTGGGGCGCGCACGTGCGCCATGTGCGGCCGCAATTCCATACCCCGAATGGAAAGGTTGCCGGAGTGGTGACGGGAGTCCAGCTTTCCCGCTATGAACGAGTCGTTATCGGTGATGACGACATCCGTTACCGGCGCAGCGAACTGGCCCGGCTGGGGGATCTGTTGCTTGGGGCCGATGTGGTGAGACCGCAGAACTGGTTCCGCCCGGCGCCCTGGCACGCCCGCTGGGATACCGCACGCACCCTGTTTGCACGCCTTTCCGGAGGCGACTGGCCCGGCACGCTCGGCGTACGCCGCTCGGTCCTGCTCGCCGCAGGCGGGTATGCGGGCGACGTCCTGTTCGAAAACCTCGAACTGGTGCGCACCATCAAGGCCGGAGGCGGGCGAGAAATGGTGCCGTTGGACCTTTTCGTCGTGCGCCGTCCGCCCTCGTTCAAGCATTTCAGCCATCAACGGGTGAGGCAGGCCTACGATGAATGGGCACGTCCGCTCCGTCTTGCCGCTACGCTTGCCATTCTGCCGGGCGCGATCGTTCTGACCTCGTACAGGCCCCGCCTGCTTGTCGTGGCGGCTGCGGCGTCCTGCGGCGTGGCGGAGCTGGGACGCCGGCGCGCAGGGGGAGCCAGCGTATTTCCGCCCAGCAGCGCCCTCTGGGCACCCCTGTGGCTGCTGGAGCGATCAATTACCTCCTGGCTCGCCCTCGTTGCTTTCCTCGAAGGCGGCGTGCGCTATCGCGGAAGTCGCCTCCAACGGAGCGCGACCTCGCTGCGGAGGCTGCGCAGCGAACACTCCCGATCCCGAGACGGCGAGGCCAGCGTCCTTGCCGCGGCGCAAGGTCCCCCACGACCTTCGCTCGACTGACGTAGGTTTTCCTGGCTCGGAGGAAGCGCCCGAACCCGCCGCTCGGGCCGGACAACCGCACGGCAGTGATACGCAGGGCGGTGCCGCGGGCGATGTTCGCGGTAGTTATTCAACCGGCGGAAAGACCCCCAAGAACTGCAAGAGGATGTGGTGATCGCTCGCCCTGCCCGCAGCGGGCATGTCCTGCGGTCAGGAGCAGCTTCGGCTGTCCGTTTCCTCTCCGGTTCCGCGTTCTGCAGGGATGATGCTTATGCCGGAATCCGTTTCCAGCACGGCATGCTTGATCTGGTCGAGGCGTTCGATTCCATGCTGGCTTCTTGCCGCGACGAGAAGGTCGGCGGTGTCGACACGCGCGCGCCGGAGAGCCCGGTGATCGACCGCTCCGTTGTGCATGAGAAGGGTCGGCTGGCCGTCGAGAAGTTTCGCCACGCCGGGCGAAGACCGCTTGAGATAAGAAAAACCGATATCCACCACGAAAAGCGTGACGATCAGGACGACGGAGTTCGTGATCGAAAAATCATCGCCCAAAAGAGCCTGCTGCGTGGTTTCGGCGACGATCAGCAGCAGGACGAAATCGAACGGCGTCATCTGCGCCAGCGTCCGCCGCCCCGACGCCCGGCACACCAGCAGGAGGATCAGATAGACGGCAAATCCGCGAACGACACTTTCCATGACGACCTCAGGGCAGAACGATGGAGGTGAAGGAAAGGCGCGCGCCGTCTATCGTCAGGTGCATTTCCTTCGGAAGAGACGGCTTTTCCGGCCGAACCATGATCGACACGGTTCCGGGCGCGCCCGGAGATTTCCCGAACGTCAGCAAAACACCGTCACTGCGTGCCTGGGTCGCTTTCGGCTGCGGCGTCATACTGGAAACGGAAAAGCTGTCGAGAAAGCCTCTTCCCAGCAAAAGCTGACTTTCGGACATGGCCGAGGGGGCCAGGGATATCTCCACCCGTTCCGCACGCTGCCATCTGGCGATGCGCGGATATTCGACGGACGCGCCCATCCCGGATGTCTTGCCAGCGGCGAGCGAACCGCCAGCACCGGTCGCACCGAGAAGCGCCGCGCACACAAGCCCGAACATCACGAGCCAGCAGACGCGCTGCAAAGTCCAAAGACGCTCCTGGAAACGGCGGTCGCTTTCGATCTCGATGGCCTCGCCCGCGGCCTGTCTGTTCTCGCCCATCCAACGCCTTGCGTCTGTTTCGATCCGTCATCTGAAGGTCTGCGCGGATGCTAGTGGCAGGGATCCGAAAGCCAAAGCGCTTTTCCTTGAAGGCGGGACGCCGCAAGATTGAGGAAGGGCACAAATGTTAGCGCGAGGACCGGATTTTCTCGTCAACCTGTGAACCATCGGAGACAGGAAAGGATTGGTGCGGCTATGGCGACCGTTGACGATGACCACTTCACGAAAATTCTGCAGGATCTCGTGAAACTCGATTACGACGCAATCGCTGCCTACGAAGAAGCGATTGAGCGGCTTTCGGACGAGGATGCGAGAGCGCACCTCCGCAGCTATTGCGAGGATCATCGCAGACATACGCAGAATCTGGCGCCGTTCATTTCGGAACGCGGTGCCGACGTGCCGCAGGCGGCCGGTGCGATGAAGATCTTGACCGAAGGAAAAGTGAAGCTGGCGGGCGTGGTCGGCTCCGACAAGGCGGTTCTATCGGCCATGCTCGCAAACGAAGAAGTTACGAACAAATCCTATGAGAAGGCGGTCGAGCACGGCGAGACCTCGCCTGAAATTCTGGCGGTGCTTCGCGAAAACCTGGCCGACGAACGGCGCCACCGCGAATGGATCAAATCCGCCATCGACCAGCATTAGGCCGGTCCCACGCATCTCAGTGGAGCGACTGATGAGCACTCTCGATGAGGTCAAACCTCCTCTTCCCGAACAACAACAGGAAGTGCCCGGCGTCACGGGCGCGATGGATCCGCGGCCCGACCATGGCGAAGAGAGCTACCGAGGCTCCGGACGCCTTGAGAACAAGAAGGCCATCATCACTGGCGGCGACAGCGGAATCGGCCGGGCCGTGGCGATCGCGTTCGCCCGCGAGGGTGCGGACGTGCTGATCTCCTATCTCGACGAGGACGAGGATGCCCGGGACACTGCCAACTGGGTGGAGAAGGCGGGACGCAAGGCCGTCCTGATGCCGGGCGACATTGGATCCGCGGAGCACTGCCGTGCCATCATCGACAAGGCGGTCGAGGCGTTCGGACGGATCGACATCCTCGTCAACAACGCCGCCCATCAGATGACCTACACGGAACTGACGGAAATCCCGGACGAGGAGTGGGATCTGACCTTCCGCACCAACATCCACTCGATGTTCTATCTTTCGAAAGCGGCGGTTCCGCACATGGGCGATAAGGGCGCGATCATCAACACGACGTCCGTGAACGCCGACACACCTAAAAAGACGCTGCTGCCCTACGCGACGACAAAGGGTGCGATCCAGAACTTCACCGGGGGCCTGGCTCAGCTGCTCGCCTCGCGCGGCATCCGGGTCAATTGTGTCGCGCCGGGGCCGGTGTGGACGCCGCTGATCCCTTCGACGATGCCGCCCGAGCAGGTGAAGGAGTTCGGCAAGAGCTACCCCATGGAGCGTCCCGCGCAGCCGAAGGAACTTGCACCGGTCTACGTGATGCTGGCGACGGACGAGGCGAGCTATGTCTCGGGCGCAACCGTGGCAGTGACCGGCGGCAAGCCATTCATCTGAGTTGAGGGTTTCATCGGATGGCAAGCAGGCGCAATTTAGCTCTCGCACTGGTCGGAAGCACTGCCGTCGCGATCGCGGCTGTCGCTCTTGCAAGGTCCAGCCGTACGCATCCCGGAGCCCAAGAGCGCGACCGTATCGGCTATCCGCCGCTCGATACGCCGAAGCCGATTGGGACGGGCATCTGGATTGTCGACGGCGGCCCCATAAGAGCGATGGGCACCGTCTTGCCCATCCGCATGACCATCATCCGCTTGCGGAGCGGTGAACTGCTGCTTCATTCGCCGATCCGGCTGACTGCAGCCTTGATGGAGGAGGTGAAAGCGCTTGGCCGGGTCGCTCACCTGATCGCGCCAAGCATGGGCCACTGGACCTTTCTGTCCGACTGGCAGCGGGCGTTTCCGGACGCGAAGACTTGGGGAGTGCCGGGACTGCGGGATCGGCGCCCGGTGCGCAACTCCGACGTGAAGATCGATCAGGATCTGGGTGCTGCCGCGCCAGAAGACTGGGCCGGTGAAATCAGACAAGCTCTCATTACAGGCGGAGCTGGCTTCAACGAAGCGTACTTCTTTCATACGGAAAGCCGCACTCTGGTGCTCACTGATCTCATCGACAATCTCGAGCCCGGCAAGCTTCCGAGCATCACTGCCGCCCTGATGCGGGTTGCCAGGGCAACAGGCGGCACCACGCCCCTGCATGTGCGGCTGGCCGTTCGAGCAGGCGGCGAGAGCGCCAAGGCTGCGATACAGGAAATGCTCGCGCTGGAGCCGGAGCGCACCGTGTTCGCGCACGGGAACTGGTTCAAAGATCGCGGGTCTGAGCGCCTCAAGCAGGCTTTCGGCTGGCTGATCTAAGCGGCCGGGCGAGAAGGGCTCTTAACCAGGCGCCGACCGGGGCCGCTCCACCCGCCTGAGGCCGTGGAGATCGGTCGGCGGGAACTGGCTAGATCGATGGCCACGCAAGGTTCTCCCCGCAATGCCAGTGCTCCTTCTTCTACATTGATAACGTTGCCGTGAATTCCTTAGGAAACAGTGGGTTGACAGCACCTTTCACGAGCCTACGAATATCACTTGCTATGGAAGCACTTTCTTACAGTCCAATGGCTTTCCTGTTTCTGGTTGCGGGTATATTTCACGTCACGATGTTAATTCGTAAAGTCGTGACGGGGAATACTGGTTTAATGTTTTATGGCTCGTGTGCTGTTATATTTCTATTGAGTCTAGTTTCCTTACTTTTGATTCATTGTAATGGCGGCCGCCCGTATTTAGATGTCGGGCAGACAAAATTCGCATTTATCACAGCTACGCTGTTATCCGTTGTTTTTGTTTTTACTTACTCACGGATTCTCATACGAAGGGAGGATCGATGAGGGCCAATCATGAAGCAGAAAGATCTATATCAAGGCTTCTTTTCAAGCTATCGTCATGGAAATGGCCACTGACCCGGTGCCATATATTGGTGGATCGTCATCCTTCTATTTGAACTGTTATCCGGTTTCGGAGAGATTTGGGTTCAGACTCGTTCAGAGCCGGAAGGCTACGGCGGCAGCAAGGATTACGGCTGACAGGAATTGCCAGTCTGATTGCTTGGCCAGCAACCTGATGGCTGATGCGCGACCGATTGAACAATTTCGACGCCCGTATCGAACTGACACCGGTCCCGTTGCAGGGGCGCTGGCTCTCCTTATCGTTATTGCCACGATTGCCGCGCATGCGTGGCGCGTCGCCGGCACCAGTCCTGTGCGGGCCCTTCGTTATGAGTGAAAGCGCTGCCGCTGGAACACGTGTCGGCAGGGCCGAAGCCGCCACTGATCGTAGCGCCCCCCCTCGCCGCCATTCGGAAGCAGGCTTTGGGGGCTTGGATCGGCCGGCGAGCGGGCTCGCGCGTCAGGCTCAGCCCGCCGCGATGATCCGGCGGTAGAGGGAGGAATATTCGTCCGCCATCCGCTCCACGCTGAACCGCTCGGCGGCGTGGCGGCGGATCGCGGCGCGATCGAGGTCGCCGGCGCGGTCGATGGCCGCCACCGCCTCGGCGGGGCAATCGACCAGGAAACCGGTCACGCCATGTTCGATCAGCTCCGGCATGGAGCCGCGCCGGGGGGCGATGACGGGCGTGCCGCAGGCCATTGCCTCCACCACCGACAGACCGAACGGTTCTTCAAAATTGATCAGATGGAGAAGCGCACGCGCCTTCCCAAGCGCCTGCGTGCGCCGCGCTCCACCGACGGGGCCATGATAGCGAACGCTCTCACCCAAGGCCGGGACGACCTCCCGCTCGAAATAGGGACGATCCTGCACGATGCCGTAGAGGTCAAGGGGGCGGCCGGAGGCGCGGGCGGCGGCAATCGCCTCGGCTGCGCCCTTGTCCGGGTGGATGCGGCCGAAGAACAGCAGATTCTCGCCGCCGTCCGGATTCAACGCGAATTCGTCAAGGCGGATGCCGTGATGGATCGTCGCGGCATAGGCGAGATCCGGGTGGCGGTCCGCCTCGCTGATCGCAACGAAATGCACGCGGTTTTCGAACGGCTTGTACATCGGCAGGATACGTTCGGAAGAAAAACCGTGGATGGTGGTGACGATTGGCGTCTCCACAAGCTTGGCGAAGGCGTGGGCGGGAAAGTCGGCCTGGTTGTGGATCAGGTCGAACTCGCGCGCCCGTTCGAACAGATGCGCGAGGTGGCGGTATTCCCAGACCTTCGCATCGATTGCCGGATCCTCTTCGTAGGGCGCCGGAACCACGCCATCGAGCCGGGCGGAGGTAAGGCTGTCGAGCGTGGCGAACAGGGTGACGTCGATACCGCGTGCGACGAGCGCCTCGGTCAGCAGGTGGGTGACCAGTTCCCACGGGCCATAGTGGCGCGGCGGCGTGCGCCAGGCGATGGGGGCGAGCATGGCGACCTTCATGCGACGATCAGCCCCTCGTCCGGGCGGAGCATGCCAGGGTCCGCCGCCCGGTCGAGCGTGGAGAAAAGCGGCGTTCCTTCCCATGGCGCGGCAATGCTGCGCGGCGTCAGGTTGAGCAAGATGGTCAACCGCCGTTCGCCATGTTCGCGCTCATAGGCGAGCACACCGTCCGGGGCGTCCAGAAGGCGCATTCCGCCGACCGCCAGCGCCGGCTCCGCCCGCCGCATTGCCAGCAGCGCGCGGGTGAGAGCGAGCATGGAGGCGGGATCCTGCTCCTGTGCCGCGACGTTGCGGGTCGGCCAGTCGGGATTCAGCGGTAGCCATGGCTCGGTGGAACTGAAGCCGGCATGTGGCTGGGAGCCGTCCCACGGCATCGGGGTGCGAGAGCGGTCGCGGCCGATATCGAGGTGCGGCTGACGGTGGTGCTGCGGGTCGCGTATCCGCTCGGGCGGGATCGGCACCTCCCCGATCGCCAGTTCGTCCCCCTGATAAAGCGTTGGCGTGCCCCGCAGGGTCAGCAGCAGCATCATGGCCACACGGGCCTGACGCTCGCCAATACGTCCGGCGATGCGAGGCGCGTCGTGGCTGCCGAGTACCCAATTGGGCCAGCCATGCGGGGGGAGCGAGGCCAGATAATCCGCGATGACCACTCTCAGGCGGGGCGCTTCCCACGCATTCTCGATCAATTGGAAGTTGAACGGCAGGTGCACCTGCGGGGCATCCGGCGTGCCATACCAGCGGGCATGGCGATCATTCGGCAGGAAGATCTCTCCGATCAGGACGCGGTCTGCGTAGCTGTCGGTCAGCGCCCGGAACTCGGCGCTGATCGCGTGGGCCTCCGGCTGGTCGGTAGAGTGCTGCTGGATCAGGCGGTCGCGCTCGGTCCGCTCCGGCCCCCAGTCGGGGTTCAGCGGATTGTCGGGAAGTCCCTCCGACTTCACAATGTGCCACAGGACGTCGATCCGGAAGCCGTCGACGCCGCGGTCCAGCCAGAACCGCAACACATCCAGCATGGCGCGCTTCAGTTCCGGATTGCGCCAGTTGAGGTCCGGTTGCTGCGGCAGGAAGGCATGAAGGTAGTACTGCCCCGTCTTCGCGTCCCATTCCCAGGCGCTGCCGCCGAAGTCGCTGATCCAGTTGTTGGGCGGTCCGCCACCGGGGGCCGGGTCGCGCCAGATATACCAGTCGCGCTTCGGATTGTCGCGGCTGGAACGGCTTTCGAGAAACCACGGATGCTGGTCGGAGGAGTGGTTGGGGACGAAATCGAGCAGCAGCTTCAGCCCGCGCTGGTGCACTTGCGCCACCAGCCGGTCGAAGGCGGCAAGGTCGCCGAACATCGGTTCGATCCCGCAATAGTCGGCCACGTCATAGCCGAAATCGGCCATGGGCGAGGGGAATATTGGCGACAGCCAGATCGCATCCACCCCCAGCGCGGCGACATGGTCAAGCCGCGCCGCAATCCCCTGGAGGTCGCCCACCCCGTCCCCGTCGCTATCCTGAAACGAACGCGCGTAGATCTGGTAGATTACTCCGCGCTGCCACCACGCATGCTGTTCGCCGTCCTGCATGGTCCGGCCATGCCACCGCCCGCCGCGAATGGGAATGCTGAAACCGGCCCCGGTCGAGGCGGCATCGGCCATAGCCGCCTGGTCAGGCTGCGCTTCGCAAGACTCCTTCGCGAGAAGCGGAAAGATAGGTAAAAAGATCGTCCGCCTCCAGCGGGCGGGAAATATGATACCCCTGCGCATAGTCGCACCTCTGTTCCCTGAGCGCAGTCAGGATGCCAGCGGTTTCGACGCCCTCCGCCACGACGCTCAGGCCAAGCGCATGGCCCAGATCGATCGCGGATTTCACGAGAATCGCGTTCGCCCGGTCGTCTGTCATTCGCATGACGAAGGACATGTCGATCTTTAGCTCGTCCGCCGGGAATTGTTCGACATAGGCCATGGTGGACTGGCCCGTACCGTAATCGTCGATCGAGAGGCGAAGGCCGAGGGCTTTGAGCCGGCGTGCGGAGACCAGCGCCTCGGTTCGGCCTTCGATCAGCCCGGTCTCGGTGATTTCCAGTGTCAGGGCGTCCGGCGGGATTCCGGTTCGCCTTAGGGTCTCGGCGACGAACTCGACAAAGGCCGGATCCGCCAGATCGTTGGTCGAGATGTTCACTGCCACGCCCGTCGTCAATCCGTTCGCTCGAAGACGCGCAATCATGTCCGCTGCCTCCGCAACGACGAAGCGCGTCAGATCGCTTATGCTACCGTTCGCCTCGGCAAGCGGAATGAACTGGTCGGGAAAGATCGGCCCCCGCTCCGGATCGAGCCAGCGAACGAGGGCCTCGACATGCGTGACTTCGCCCGTTCCGATGCACATTTTGGGCTGGAAGGTAAGGCGGAGATGGCCGGCTTCGATAGCCTTTCGCAACGTCGCTGCAAGGCCGACGCGCCACTGCTCCCCGTCGCGGTCCTGCTGGCCGCCGGACAGGCCTAGCCGCCGCTTCCCCTCTTCCGCCTGGCTCAACGCCAGAAGCGCGCGGTCGATGGGCGACGAATTGGGATCGGCTTCCGGACCCGCAAGGTCGAAACCTGCAACCACGCGGATGTCGGCGCGAATATCGTCCGCACTGACTCCTTGCCGCAGGTTCATTTCCACGCCGGCAAACCAGATTTCCGGATCGGTTCGCGCCGGATCGAGGAGCACGGCCAGCAGATTGTTCGAAAGCTGATATACTGGCGCATCCTGGCTACGCACTGAAATGAGACGTGCCAGAGAAAGGATCAGCATTTGCGCGGCATCGACGCCAAAGGCCGACGCAATCCGATCATATCCCTGCACGCGGACGAGAGCCAGAGCCCGGTGTTCCTCCTTCATCAACTCCCGCTCCAGCAAGCGCCGGTTCGGCAGGTCGGTGACCGGGTTGAGAAGTTCCCGCTTCTTGAGCAGCAATCGCACCTCCAGGGCCAGACCGCTGACGAACAGTCCGCCCCATATCAAGGTCGGGATCGCCAGATTGAGGACGGCACCGAAGGTTTGATCCACCCAATACGTACTCAGGATGGTCGCCGCCGCTGTCATGAACGCTGCGGCCAGGAAGTGTCTCTGCCGGCCGAACATCGCAGCGAGTGCTATGCCGATCAGAAGGGCAACAAGCGCCGATGCCGTTCGGGGCAGCGGTATCGGCGGCGCTGGCAGCAGCATCGTCTCCGCAGCCAAAGCCTGCACGACAACACCCGGAAGCAGGCCGCGTCCGGGAATATGATAGCGGTCCCCGAGTTCGATCGCCGTTGCGCCGATCAGGATCCGTTTCCCCTGGATTGCAGAAACCGCCACGTCGCCGCGTAGCAGATCGATGAACGACAAGCGCGGGATCGACGCGGGATCGATGCTGTAATCGATCAGGATTTCGCTTGCGCGCTGCACGTTCGCTTCGGCCGTCAAAGTTGCCAGGGACGGACGCAATTGACCGGCGATTTCGGCTGCCACGGGATAGGTGCGCACGGCGCCGTCCGGATCGGGGCGCACGTTGGCATTGCCTATGAACGCTCTGCTTCGCAGCGCTGGAAGCGGTAGCGCAGCGATAGAGCGGCCCTCTACCGCGCTGGCCTGCTCGAACGCAGCCAGAACCGTTGTGGCCTTCGTGGACTGAAGCGCACGGCTGAGCGCGGCGTCGTCTTCCGGCGATTGTCGCGACGAGAAATCCACATCGAAAGCAATGAGGCGGGGGTCGCGTTCTGACAGTGCGTTCAGTGCCTGGGCATGCAGCCGCCGCGGCCAGGGCCACTGCTTCAGCGCGTCGATGCTTTTCGGATCTATCTCGACGATAAGGATCTCGCCGGACGCCTGGCGCTCACCCAAGTGCGTTTGCAGATCCAGAACCCGTCTCTCGAAAGCCGCAAAACCTCCGAGCCAACTTGCAGCGACGAGCACGATCAGCAGACAGAGCAGAGCAACTTTACTGCCTTTCCCGTGCCGGATCATGCTGGTCATGTCTTGCGGGCCTAATAGGGGTGAACCGTAGGTCGTCCTGACATGCTTATGCCTCGCGGGGGTCGCGGTCCTTCAAGAGACCTGTCCATGATCGACTGGCGGTCCACCGGCGTCACCGCGCGATGACCCTCGACAAGGGTACGCGCTTCGAAGGCATCGTTCCCTCTACGCTCGTCGCCATCATCATCGCGGTCATCGTCGCGATCATCATCGTCCCAATCGTCATCACGATCGTCGTCATCACGATCATCATCGTCCCAGTCGTCATCACGATCGTCGTCATCACGATCATCATCGTCCCAGTTGTTATCGTCCCAATCGTCACCATGTTGATCGGCACCATCACCGGGTTCACCAGGCCCGTGAGGCGGTCCGCCGCCATTGCCATTGCCGTTGCCCGGCAGGTCAGGCTTGCCGCCACCATTGCCGTCGCCCGGCGTGTCAGGCTTGCCGCCACCATTGCCGTTGCCCGGCGTGTCGGGCTTGCCGCCACCATTGCCGTTGCCCGGCGTGTCGGGCTTCCCGCCGCCATTGCCGCTGCCCGGCAGGTCCGGCTTGCCGCCACCATTGCCGCTGCCCGGCGTGTCGGGCTTGCCGCCGCCATTGCCGTTG
>NZ_AMRV01000006.1 GCF_000342165.1 Pacificimonas flava | reverse complement strand
CGATTGGGGCGGAACGTCCCCCTTCATGATGCACAAGTACGGGCTGCAGGTGGCATACCGGCTGGCCGATCGCGGCTACCCCGAACTGATGGAGCAGTTCGCGCGCGGCTGGATGTTCCGGTTCGGGGAGGTCGGCGCAACCGCCGGCTATTATCCGAAGACGGCCGGCGGATTCGAAGTGGAATTCCCACCTGCCAATGTGTGGACGTCAACGAAGAACGCCATGGATTGGTGGCAGGCGAATACCGGCAGCGATTTCTGGCCGCGCCGGGAGACGTGGGACGGTGCGGAAGGCGCGATCGTCACACTGACGGCCGAAGGGTTCGAAATGCTGCAGGACCTCGTCGATCGCGGCAAGCTCGACCCGGTTCCGGGGCTGGACGATGCGGCGGCGAAGAACCTCGCCACCGTCAAGCGGGCGAAGAATATCGGCCAGGGGCAGAACGACGCCCGCTTCGCCGTCGTGCCCTGGACGGACGTACAGCGCTAATCAGCTGAGGGCCGGCCGCGCGGGTGTGTCCCGCCCGGCCGGCCGATTGATCGTCTCTATGATCCAGGCGAACAGCCGTTCCCGTTCACCGGGGCCGGAAAAGGCATGATCCGCCGCATGCGTGTCGACTGGCAGCATGCGGCCCGGGCCCCTGCGAAACGCCTGCGCGGTCCGGTCGCGGTCCGACAACAGAATGTGCGGCGGCGCCGGAAGTCCTGCCATGCGCTGCTGGATTTCCGCTGCCAGAGCATTGCGTTCATTCGTCGGCGGCGAGGCCTGCCGCGTCGAAAGGAGACTGCGAAGCGCGGGCAGCGGGTTGACCCGTCCGGTCAGGATGCGCTTCCAGCTTTCCGGTTGGAGCAGACGGCGGCGATAATGAGCGCGGGTTTCCTCCGGCGCCATCGCCGCGCCCTCATCCTGATCGATCGCCCAGGGATTGAGGAGGATCAGCCTGTCCACCGCACTCCGCGTAAGCAGCAGGGCGGTCGCCCCATCGCACAGACCGATTCCGACGACCGTGCGAAGATGCGGCTGTGCATTGCGAAAGGCCGCGGCCGCTGCCGCGATGTCGGGCGCTGCGCTGCGAAACCCCGCGTCGTCGCCGCCACTGTCGCCGAGGCCGCTTCGGTCGAATCGGTATGAGGGGATGCCGGCGTCTGCCAGGGCCAGGGAGAGGGCGAGGAACAGACGGTGCGGACCCGCGCGCGTTTGCGCGCCCCCGGGGAGAACGAGAGCGCCGGTGTCGCCCCCCGCTTCGTGCAGCCATCCCGTCAGCGCCTCGCCGGCACTGTAGGTGACAAGCGGTGTCATACCGCTAGATCTTCGGCGATGGACGCGGCGACGGCATTCGCGGTCTCCAGCGCGCGAACGGGATCGGCCTGCCGCCAGAACAGCGGCCCCGCCACCTCTCCGGCTCCGCTGCCGATGGACAGCGACGATGTCGCGGCCGGTGCCGAGGCGTCGGCAAGAGCCCGCGCGGCGATCGGCGTGACGTCATAGCCGGCGAGACGAACCGTCCGGCCGTTCGCCCATGCGCGTTCGGCGTCATGACGGGAAAAGCTGCCGCCGGTTCGTTCACGCTCACCGAGGGCATGCGTTCGCAGGAGGTCCGCAAGCAGGCGTTCACCCCTGGAGACGGGCGCGATCGCGATATGGTCGGTGCCGGTGGGAAGAAGCAGATTTCCGCCGCGCATGGTCACGAACCGAGCGGGGTGCGTCTGCGCATCTGCGAACGCCAGCAGCGCGGCGGCTGCCTCTGCCATGTCGAAGGGGGCCGCCGAGGGAAAGTCGCCCGTGCCGGGCAGGTCGGGCAGGGCGGTGCCGACGTTTTGGTCGGCAAGCGCCGAACCCACATCGGCAAGGAAGCGCCGGCAGCGGTTCTGCTCCTCGAACAGCGGCTGCACCAAAATGACAAGCGTGCCGCTGGCTGGTCCGCGGCGCAGAACGGGCAGCGTCCACGTCCCGACCTGCTCCATAGCCAGGCGAAAGGGCGGAGGCTCGAAAGGAGCTTTCAGCCGGGAACCTTCGCACGGACAAAATCGGTGAGGGCGCCGAACGTGGCGAACATGTCCCCGTCGACCTCATCGTCGTCGATAAGGATATCGAGCCTGTCCTCAAGCTCGGTCAGGATGCCGGCGACCGCCATGCTGTCGAGTTCCGGCATCGCGCCGAACAGTTCCGTATCCCGCTCAATCGCCTTGGTACGCTCTGGCGGCAGCGACAGAACGTCGGCAAGCACGCTGCGGACACGGTCTTCAACCTCTTGCGAAACCGGGGGTGAGAGCGGGGACGTGGACATGACCGATCAATCGCAACTTTCACTATTCTTTCGCGCACGGAGGTCCGCGTTCTTGCCGTTCATTCATCGAACGAGGGCACCGTAAGTTTCACAGCTTCGCGACATTCGCAGCTTTGACAAGGCGCGGCTTATACTGTGAGGGGCGCCGGGTGCAACGATTTGGGGTGATCGCGTTTGCCACAGGCTCGTCTCGGGATTGGCGGAACCGCTTCCTATGCGGCCGGCCGGCTGGCGGCGATATTGCCCGGCGTGCGGTATCATCGTTATCGCCTGATCGCAGTGCCGCTTTCCGGCATGCCGTCCATGCCGCGCGGCTACACCGTGGTGACCGCGGAAAACTTCCAGCTCGATGGCCGAATCGACGCAAATGCGGCGATCATGGCCTATCGGCGGGCGCAAGAAGCCGATGCTCTTGCCGCGGTTCACAAGGACGAGATTGTCGGGGTCACATGGTTGACTGCTCGCCCGTTCGCTGAAGACGAGGTGCGGGCGCTTTGGGTGCCGCCGGACGGCATGGCCTGGGACACGGGCATGTGGGTTCGGCCTGACCGGCGTTTGTCGCGGGCCTTTTCAGCGCTATGGGCTGGAACGGCGGATTGGCTGCGGCAAAGGGGGCTCCACGGTAGCGCCAGCCGGATTGCGGATTACAATCTCGGCTCTCTGGCTCCGCATTCGCGGATGGATGCTCGCAGCCTGGGCACGGTGACGTTCGCGGGCGTGGGCGGACTTCAAGTGGCGACAAGGGGCTGCCCGCGCTTCACATGGGCGGGTGTGACGAGAATCGAAACAGGAGCGCGGTCCTGATGCGTGTGGATGAACTTCATCTGGGGAGCCGGGGGGGCGACACCGCGCTGATCGCCGGCGAGCGGCATATGGATTATGCCGATCTGGAAAGGCAGGTCGCCGCGCTTGCCGCTGCGCTTGCGGACCGCTTGCAGCCGGGCGACCGGGCTGCGGTCTGGGCGCCGAAACGGATCGAGACCGTCGTTTCCCTGCTGGCGATCATGCGGGCGGGCGGCATTGCCATACCCATCAATCCCGTCCTGAAGGCACCGCAGGCGGAGCATATTCTGCGCGATTCGGGCGCGGTGCTGCTGATGGGCGATGCGTCCAGGCTGAACACGCTTTCGGTGCCGATCCCCTCCGTCGTGTTCGGCGAGGATTGGGATGCGATGGCGGCCCAGCATCCGAGCGGGTCCGCACAGCGCGTCCGCCGCCGCGCCGACCTCGCCATGATTCTCTATACATCCGGCAGTACGGGCCGCCCCAAGGGGGTGATGCTCAGCCATGAGAATCTCTGTCTCGGTGCCGAAAGCGTCGCGGCCTATCTGGGTACGCAGGCCGAAGACCGCATTCTGGTGCCGCTGCCCTTGTCGTTCGATTACGGGCTGAATCAGGTGCTGACCGCGTTTCGTCAGGGCGCGCGTGCGGTCCTCATCGACTATCTTTTGCCGCGAGACGTGGAAAAGGCCGTGGCGTCGCATCGGATCACGCAGTTGCCCGGCGTTCCTCCATTGTGGATGCAGCTCGATGCGCTGAGTTGGGACAATGGAGCGGGCGACAGCCTGCGAACCCTGACGAATACCGGCGGGCACATGCCGGAGCGTCTGACCCGCGCATTTGTGGCGCGCTTTCCCCAGGCTCGGCTGTTCCTGATGTACGGTCTGACGGAGGCGTTCCGCTCCGCCTATCTGCCGCCCGATCTCGCCCTTTCGAAACCGCACTCGATCGGCAGCGCCATTCCCAATGCCGAACTGTTCGTGCTGCGCGCCGACGGCACCGAGGCCGCGCCCGACGAGGTGGGAGAGTTGGTGCATTGCGGTCCGCTGGTCGCGCAAGGCTATTGGAACGATCCGGAAAGGACGGCCGCTCGCTTTCGGCCGGCGCCGGCAATGTCCCGTTATGGGGGCATGGCGGTCTGGTCGGGCGACAGGATGCGGCGGGGCGCGGATTCCTACCTCTACTTCGAGGCGCGGGGCGACGACATGATCAAGGCCAGCGGCAATCGGGTCAGTCCGAACGAAATCGAGGAGGCGGCGCAGGCGACAGGGCTGGTTTCGGAGGCAGCGGCGTTCGGTGTTGCCGATGAACGCACCGGGCAGGCGATCCACCTGTTCGCGGCCGCCCCAGGCGGCACGGGGGGCGATACCGACTCCCTGCGCCGGGCCATGATGAAGGGCGCGCCCAGCTACATGATTCCCGCCACTGTCGAATGGCGGGAATCGCTGCCGCGAACGCCGAACGGCAAGATCGACCGCGTCGCGTTGAAACAGGAACTGGAGGTAGCGGTCGCATGATCCGGACCGGAAATGTGGAGGAGATGGCGGGGCAGGGCGGCATTGCCGACCCCCGGCTCGGCGGTCATTTCCGCGTGAACGCGGGCGGTGCGCTTCTTGTCGGCGGCCGAACGGCGGATGAATTGGTGTCGCAGGCTGGGGGAACGCCGCTCTTCGTCTACGACCGCGCCGTTATCGATGCGAAGATCGCCGCGCTGCGGGCCGCGATGCCCGGCAGCGTCGAGTTGCATTATGCCGTGAAGGCGAACCCCTATGCGCCGCTGCTCGCGCATGTCGCCCGGCAGGTCGACGGGCTTGACGTGGCATCTGGTGGCGAACTGGGCGAAGCGCTTGCCAGCGGCATGGATGCCCCCCGCATCAGCTTCGCCGGCCCCGGCAAGCGCGACGAGGAACTGGAGGCCGCGATCCGCGCCGGCGTCACGCTGAACATAGAAAGCGAGGGGGAACTGGAACGCACGGCATCGATTGCGCGGCAGATCGGGCGGACGCTCGCTGCCGCCGTGCGCGTCAATCCGCCGTTCGATCTGAAGGGGTCGGGCATGCGCATGGGTGGCGGCGCGAAGCCGTTCGGCGTCGATGCGGACCGGGTTCCCTCAATGCTGCGGCGCATCGGCGAACTGGGCGCCGACTTCCAAGGGTTCCACGTCTTCGCGGGCTCCCAGAATCTGAACGTGGACGCGATCGTCGAGGCGCAGACGCAAACTCTGGCGCTGGTGGCTGATCTCGCCCGCGCTGCGCCCGCGCCGCCGCCGGTCGTCAATATGGGCGGCGGTTTCGGTCTACCCTATTTTCCTGGCGAACGTCCGCTCGATATCGAACGTATCGGCAACACGCTTGGCGAAAGCCTTTCGGCGCGGCCGGATATCCTGCGGGATACGCGTTTCGTGCTGGAGCTGGGCCGCTACATCGTCGGCGATGGCGGCGTCTACCTGACGCGCGTCGTCGACCGGAAGGTCTCCGGGGGCGAAACATTTCTGATCACCGACGGGGGACTGCATCACCAGCTCGCCGCGAGCGGCAATTTCGGCACAGTGATTCGCCGCAATTATCCGCTTGTTCACGCAGCGCAGGCGGCTGCACCCGCGACGGAGCGGGTGAATGTGGTCGGCTGTCTGTGCACACCGCTCGACCGACTCGGGGAGAAGCTGATGCTGCCCCGGGCCGATGTTGGCGATCTTGTCGCTGTATTCATGGCGGGCGCCTATGGACGGACCGCCAGCCCGGAGCGGTTTTTGGGGCATCCGGCGCCGCGCGAAATACTTATTTAAATCGCGCAGGCTAGTAACGGCGGCGCAACGCGTTTTCATTTCCGCTGCTTTCCACTAGAGAGGCGCGCAGGAATGGTTCGGACGATCCGGGAGGAAAAAGATTATGTCGCTTAGACTTCGCGCTGTTGTGCTGACGGCCGCCGCAGCAACCGCGCTTGCCGCCTGCGCTGGTGGTACCTCCGGACTTCCCGAACTGCCGCCCGCAAAGGTGGTGAGCGACGAGGGGGCGCAGCCGGCGCAGGAATATGTGATCGGGCCGCTCGACCAGCTCGAAATCTTCGTCTGGCGCAATCCCGAACTGACGACATCCGTGACCGTGCGCCCCGATGGCCGCATCACGACCCCGTTGATCGATGATCTCGACGTTACCGGCAAGACGCCGTCCGAGCTGTCGAAGGAGATCGAAAGCAGGCTCGCCAATTATATTGCGGACCCGATCGTACAGGTGATCGTGTCCGGCTTTCAGGGCCCGCTGTCGAAGCAGGTGCGTGTGGTCGGACAGGCGACACGTCCGACGTCGCTGCCGTTCCGCGGCAACCTGACGCTGCTCGACATCATGGTGCAGGTGGGCGGCCTGACCGAATTCGCCGCCGGCAACCGCGCCCGGCTGATCCGTGTCGATCCGAATACGGGTGAGCAGACGGAATATGCACTGCGTATCGAGGACCTTCTGAAAGATGGCGACGTCTCGGCCAATGTGGGTATCCAGCCCGGCGACGTGATCATCATCCCGGAAAGCTTCCTCTGATCGTTCGCGCGATCGTCAGCACCCCATCAGCAATGAAGCCGCTCATCGCATGAAGACCTTGCAAGAAGAGATCATGACCACGCTCTATGGGGTGTGGCGCAAGCGCTGGTGGGCGGTGATCGCCGCATGGCTCGTCTGCCTGATCGGCTGGGCCTTCGTCGCCACGATTCCGAACAGTTACACGTCGAGCGCCCGTATCCTGGTCGACACCGGCTCGGTGCTGCAGAGTGAGATGGGGATTTCCGATACGGGGCGCAGCCTCAACGTCGTGCGCCAGACGCTGACGAGCCGCCTCAACCTCGAGAAGGTGCTTCGGCGCGCCGAACTGGATGTCGGTCTCGATTCCGATGCGGAGGTGGACCAGGCGATCCAGACGCTGTCGGACAATATTTCCCTGAACAGCCAGTCGGGCAATCTGTTCACGATCAGCTATACCGCCTCCGACCCTGAGCGGAGCGATACCGAAAACGCCAACCTGGCGCGGATCGTCGTCGACAATCTGCTGCAGATTTTCATGGAAGAGAACGTCACCTCCGACCGCGACGACATCAACGAGGCGATCCGCTTTTTCGAGGATCAGCTTGCGCAGCGCGAGCGGGAACTCGAGGCGGCCGAACAGCGCCGGGCCGAGTTCGAGGAACGATATCTCGGCCAGTTGTCCGGCAGCGGAAATCTTTCAGAGCGCCTGCGCGCGGCTCGTGACGAGCTTGCCGGCGTGGAGCTGGAACTGGCGCAGGCCCAGCGTAGCCTTGGCGCGCTGCAGTCGCAGATCGGGTCGACGCCCTCCACCATGGGCGGGGGCGGCGGCAAATATGCGGTGAACTCTCCCGCACGGGCGCGCGCGGAGGCCATGCAGCAGCAGATCAGCGATCTCTATGCGCAGGGGAAGCTCGACGATCATCCTGACGTCGTTCTCGCCAAGCGTCAGCTGGAGCGGCTTGAAGAGCAGGCGCGCCAGGAGGAGGCGGAAATGCAAGCGGAGGGCACGGGCGCGCCGGCACCGAGCTCGAATCCCGTCTATGTAAACCTGCGCTCCATGGTCTTCGACCGGCAATCGACCGTCGCGGCCCTCGCTGCGCGGCGGGATCGCCTGCGCAGCAACATCGCCGAGATCGAAGGCAATCTGGAGCAATCGCCGGGTATCTCCGCGGAGCAGGCGAAACTGAACCGCGATTACGGCGTGCTGAAGAGCCAATATGAGAATCTTCTGAAAAGCCGCGAGGAAATCCGCCTGCAAAGCGATGTGCAGACGCAGACGCAGCAAGTCCGTTTCAGCGTCGTCGATCCGCCGTCGCAGCCGCGCGAGCCGACGGCACCAAATCGACCCTTGTTCCTATCGGTTGTTTTCGTCGCTGGCGCCGGCATCGGCCTCGCCATCGCCTTTCTGACAAGCCAGCTGAACGGCGGGTTCATCACGGCAAACCAGCTTGAGGCGGAATATGAGACGCCCGTTCTGGGGTCGATCAGCGAGATCGTCGGCGATGACGAACGCTCCGCCAACCGTCTGCGCCTTGCCGGTATGCTGGTGCTGAGCTTTGGCCTGGTGGCGATTTGGGGCGCTCTCCTGTTATATGAACTCATCTAGGGACGCGGGTGACATGAGCGACAAAGACGAAAAGCCCAGCCGCATCTCGCTCCTGGAGCGGGCTGCCGCGCAGCTGTCGCGGGCGGAGGCGCAGCCGACCCCGGCCCTGCGCCGTGTGCCGAAGGAAACGCCGGTTGCCGCGCCGCAACCGGGCCCGCAGGCGGCGACTGATGCGACGGCTGATGGCGAGACGGACCGGATCGGCGCCGCGCCCTCGGCGCCGGTGCCCGTCGAGCCGAAGTCGAAGCGCAGCCGGCAGGGCATGATTGATCTGGCGGCGCTGCGGGATCTCGGCTATGTCGTGCCGGACAGCCCCGCGACCGCGACGGCGGAAGAATTCCGCATCGTCAAGCGCCAGCTTCTCATCAACGCGATGGCGGAGGGGCCGAACCGTATCGAGAACGGCAACCTCATCCTTGTCTGCTCGAGCCAGCCGAATGAGGGAAAGACGTTCTGCGCCACCAACCTTGCGCTTTCCATCGCGTCGGAGCGCGATCTGACGGTGCTCCTGGTCGATGCGGACTTTGCGAAGCCGGAAATTCTTTCGACGCTTGGACTTGAGGGCGGCAAGGGCCTGATCGACGTCGTGGCGGATCCGGAACTCGATCTCAGCGACTGTCTGATCCGTACGAATATCGAGAATCTGTCAGTGCTTCCCGCGGGCCGCCAGCATAATCTGACGACGGAATTGCTGGCGTCGGAGCGGATGGGGCGGATGATCGACGAGATTGCGGCGCGGTACCCGGACCGGATCATCATTTTCGATTCGCCGCCATGCCTTGCCTCGTCCTCGGCATCGGTTCTTGCGCTGCATGTCGGCCAGGTTCTGTTCGTCGTGGAGGCCGAGAACACGAAGGATGCGGTCGTGCGTGACGGTCTGCAGATGATGTCGGTTTGCGACAATGTCTCGATGCTTCTCAACAAGACGCGCTATGCGGGCGTCGGCCGGCGATTTGGGACCTATTATGGCTACGGCACTTAAAAAGGGGCGCGCGGCCCTTCTTCTGACGGCCGCTGGCTGTACGGCAAGCGCGGCGTTCGCGCAGGTCGAAACGCAGGGGGGCGTGCAGGTCAATCAGACCATCGCCCACTCCAATTTCCGCGGGGGTGAGACCGCCGGCTGGCTGGAGACGACGCTTTATGGTCAGGCGCGCTTCGACCTCCGGCGGCTGAAGGGGCAAGCCTCGGCCAATGTCAGCCGGCGTTTCGAGGAGTTCGGCGACCTTCCGCGCAACTATTCGGTGTCCGGCGTTGCCGACATCACCAGCGAACTGGTCGATGATACATTTTTCCTGCGTGCGGGCGCGAATGCCCAGGATGTGACCCGCGATACCCGGTTCGGGCTGGGCGGTCTGTCGGATTCCGTCAGCGCGAACTCCGTCCAGCTTTTCTCGCTCTACGCGGAACCCTCGATCCAGCAGCGGATCGGCAGCGAGGTGACCGCGAACGCCTCCTACCGCATTGGCGCACTGTTCAGCGACGACACTTACCGCGGCGGCGAGCTTCCCATCGGCGGGGGCGGGGGCGGCGGCCTCGGTGGCGGCGGCCTCAACCGTCTGGGCGCGCTGGGCGATTCCATCACCCAATCCGCGAATGGACGCCTGCAGTTCGGGAACGAGGCGCGCCGCCTGCGCACCGGTCTCATCGCCCGCTGGGTGCGTGAGGATATCGACCGGCTGGACCAGGAATACTCGTCCTATAATCTCGGTGCGACGGCCACCTACAGGGTCAGCCGCAAGCTGAGCCTGAACGCCGAGGGCGGTTATGAGGACATCGAGAATACCCAGTCCTCCATCCTGTTCGATCCCGATACGGGCCGTCCGGTTCTTGGAGACGACAACGATTTCATCGTCGATCCCGATCAGCCGCGCATTACCGCGTTCGAACGCGATGGCCCCTATGGCATTGTCGGATTTCGCTATACGCCGAGCCGGCGCACGGAACTCTCCGCGTTCGGCGGTTACCGGTTCGGCGGTACCAATTTCGGTGGTACGCTTAGCTATCGGCCCTCGCCCCGGGTCACGGTCAGCGGCAACGTCAATCGCGGGCTTACGAGCACCGCCCGTCAGCTGACGCAAGCACAGTTCGGCGGCATCGGCGTCACCCCGATCGATCCGGTGGATGGGGTCGATTATTCCGATCTTTGTCCGCTTGGCTTCGATCCGGTTCTTGGTCTTTGCTTCGGCGGCTTGGGAGGGCAGCCGATCACGTCCGCCACCTTCCGAAACACGAGCGCGCGGCTGAGTACGAGTTACAAGCAGGAGCGTTGGTCGGCGACCGGCTTCGTTTCCTATACGGATCGCGACTATCTGAATTCTCTGCAGTTGCAGGATGAGAACGCCGCGTCCTTGGAGGGGCGCAACGTCTCCACCGAATCCTATTCCGCAGGCATTCAGGGCGGATACGACCTGAACAGTGGCGAGGCGCTGACCGGCGGCCTTACCTATATCCACACCAGCCAGTTCCTTGGCGGCGGCAGCAACGATCAGGTCGTCGGTACGCTCGGCTATCGCAGAAACATAAATTCCGCCTTCTATGCCACCGCGAATGCGACCGCGGCGTTCCGCTTCGGCAGCACGGCGCTGTCCGGCTCAGACAATAGCTATCTGGGCTCGGTCGGCATCGGCTATCGCTTCTAAGGCCGGAGGACGGAGCCCCATGTACACGGATTTCTACAAGCTCACCGGCAAACCGTTCCAGCTGACGCCGGACCCGGATTTTTACGTCGATACGAAGACCCACCGCAAGGCGATGGCCTATCTGACCTATGGCCTGGCCCAGGCGGAGGGGTTCATCGTCGTGACCGGCGATATCGGCGCGGGCAAGACGACATTGGTGGCGCGCCTGCTACAGCAGAACGAGGATCGCCGTACACTGATCGGCAACGTTGTGACGTCGCAGGTCGATGGCAGCGATCTTCTGCGCCTCGCCGCCAGCGCCTTCGGTCTGCCGGCGGAGCGAGAGGACAAATCCTCCCTATTGGCACGGCTCGAGTCCATGCTGCGGACCAAGCACCGCGAGGGCGTGCGCGTCGTTCTTATCGTTGACGAGGCACAGAACCTGCCCTTCGACGCGCTGGAAGAACTGCGCATGCTGTCGAATTTTCAGGAGGGCGGGCAGCCGCTGATGCAGACGATCCTGCTCGGCCAGCCGGAATTTCGCGCCCGTCTCGCCGCGGCGCCCAACCTCGAGCAGCTTCGCCAGCGCACCATCGCCTCTCACCATCTGGAGCCCATGCGCGCGGACGAGGTGCAGAATTACGTCGAAAGCCGCCTCAATCGCTGTGGCTGGAAGAACGACCCGGCCTTCACGGACGATGCTTATCGCGAGATCTACGAGTGGAGCGGCGGTGTGCCCCGGCGGGTGAACAACTTGTCCGGCCGTATCCTGCTGTTCGGATCGCTGGAGGGTACGCACGAGATTACTGGCGACCTGGTCCGGGACGTCGTCTCCGACCTGGAAGAGGACGACGCGGTTCCGGAGCGGCACCGGGCGCTTGCCAATCAGGTCATGAACAATTCGCAGATGGGTACTGAGAGCGATGCGCTGGCAGAGCGTATCGAATCGGTGTCGCTGCGCACGGACAAGCATCAAAAGGTGCTGCAGCAGCTACTACATCTCGTCACCGACCTGTCGCAGCAGGTCGATGAGATGGCGGAACGGCTGGGGCAGGACGCGGAAGCGTGAGCGGGGCGGTCATCGCCAACACGCCGCGCAGGAACGGCCGCATCGTCAATGCGATGTCCGTCGACGTGGAGGAACATTTCCAGGTTGGCGCGTTCGAGCGGGTCATCGATCGGGCGGATTGGCCGGCAATGACGAGCCGGGTCGAGGCGAACACACGCCGCTGTTTGGACCTGTTCGAGGCGCACGGCGTGGCCGCGACCTTCTTCACGCTAGGCTGGGTCGCGGAACGCGCGCCGGCGCTGATGCGGGAGATCGTGGACCGTGGACATGAACTTGCCAGCCACGGTTATGCGCATGACCGGGTCCATACGTTCACACCCGAAGCGTTTCGGGCCGATCTGCGCCGCGCGAAGGGGCTGATCGAGGATGCTTCCGGCACGATCGTTCGCGGCTATCGTGCGCCGAGCTTCTCCATCGGACGGGAAAATGCCTGGGCGCTCGACGTGCTTGCGGAGGAGGGGTACGCCTATTCCTCGTCGGTCGCGCCGGTGCAGTCCGATCATTATGGTTGGCCGGACGCACCGCGCTTCCTGCATCGTCCCGTTGCCGGGTCCGAGCTGATCGAAATTCCGGTCAGCACGGTCGAATATGGCGGGCGGCGCATGGCCTGCGGCGGCGGCGGATATTTCCGGCTGTTTCCCTATCGCCTGTCGGCCTGGGCCATCGAGCGGTTGAACCATGTCGAGCGCCAGCCGGCGGTTTTCTATTTCCACCCGTGGGAGGTCGATCCCAACCAGCCTCGCATTCCAAACGCACCTCTGAAATCCCGCGTGCGGCACTATACGAATCTGGACATCATGGAGGCGAAGATCGCCAAGGTGCTGAAGCGTTTCGCCTGGGACCGCATGGACCGCATCTTCCTGCAAGAAGATTTGCAGGCGGCCGCGTGAGTGCTGGCGATGTCCGGATCGCGAACGATCCCGACGCCTACGACCGCTACGCGAGCGCGCATGCCGAGGCCTCGCCCTTTCACCGGCGGGCGTGGGGCGATGCCGTATCGGCGGCGTGCGGCCACCGGCAGCATCATCTCGTCGCGCTGCGCGGCGAGGTTCCGGTCGGCATTCTGCCCCTGACGGAAATTCGTTCGCTGGTCTTCGGAAAATCCCTCGTCTCGAACGGTTTCGCCGTCGAGGGTGGGCCGCTGGCCGAGGACGATGCGGCGCTAGGCGCGCTGGACGCCGCCGCCTGGGGAATTGCGGAGCGAGCCGGCGTAACCGCACTGGAATATCGCAGCGAAGATCCGCGCCATGAGGACTGGGCGAAGAAAAGGGAAACTTACGCCGGCTTCCGCCGCCCGCTGACGGCGAGCAGCGACGAGAATCTGAAGGCCATTCCCCGCAAGCAGCGGGCAGAGGTGCGTAAGGCGCTGAAGTCCGGAATGACCGTGGAAACCGGGCGCGATGCGCGCGCGCTGGCTCTGCACTACTACGTCTACAGTCGCAGCGTTCACAACCTGGGTACACCTGTCTTCCCGCGTGCCTTGTTTCGGGAGATGATCGCCCGGTTCGGCGGCGATGCAGACATATTGACCGTCTTTTCGGAGGGGGAGCCGGTTGCGTCCGTCCTCTCCCTTTACCATCGGGGAACGGTTTATCCCTATTGGGGTGGCGGAACATTCGCGGCACGGACGCTGAAGGCCAACGAATATATGTACTGGATGTTGATGGAGCACGCGGTATCGCGCGGCTGCACCGCCTTCGACTTCGGCCGCTCGAAGCTCGGCACCGGTGCCTATGCCTACAAGAAGAACTGGGGATTCGAGCCGCAGCCGCTGACCTACGAGTATCGACTCGCGCCTGGGGCGGACATGCCGGACCTCAATCCCATGAGTTCGAAATTTCGCCTGATGACGCAGGTTTGGCAGCGGCTTCCCCTGACGCTTGCCAATCGCATCGGACCTCTCGTCGCGCGCAATCTCGGCTGACGGCAGCGTCATGGACAAGCCGCATCTGCTGTTTCTGGCACACCGGATTCCCTATCCGCCTAATAAGGGCGACAAGATACGGTCCTTCAATATTCTCAGTCATTTGCGGCGCCACTTTCATGTGCATCTTGGCGCCTTCATCGATGACCCGGACGACTGGCAATATGAGGACACGCTGCGAGCCGTATGCGGCGAGGTTTGCCTGATCGAGCGTTCCGGCGCGGGCAAACTGCTTAGCGCGGCGCATGGCCTTCTCGATGACACTCCGCTCAGCGTCGCGCTCTGGTCCGATCCGCGCATGCGCAGCTTCGTGCAGCGCGTGATCGATCGGTACAATGTCCGCCACAGCTATGTCTTTTCGGGCCAGATGGCGGGATACATGATGCGACATCTGAGCTCACGCCGCATGTTCATCATGGATTTCGTGGACATGGATTCCGACAAGTTCACGCAATATGTGCGAACGAGTTCCTGGCCCATGAGACGTATCTACCAGCGGGAAGCCGTACGCCTTCGCCAGTTCGAGAAGCAGATCGCCCGAACCGCCGATGCCTGCCTGTTCGTCAGCGAGGACGAGGCTGCGCTGTTCCGCCGCCACGCCGGCTCCTATGGCCATACGGTCTATGCCCTTGAAAACGGCGTCGATCTGGAATTCTTCACCCCCCTGGAGGACGAAACGCCGGTCGGAGAGCGCCCGCCGCTGGGCCTCGTCTTCACAGGCGCCATGGATTACCGCCCGAATATCGAGGCCGCCGAATGGATGGTTGAGGACATCCTGCCGCGCGTGCGCGATGCCGTACCCGGCACCCATTTCACCATCGTGGGCTCCAACCCTTCGCGGCGTATCGAGGCGCTGGGCGGGCGGCCCGGAGTGACCGTTACGGGCCGGGTTCCGGACGTTCGTCCCTTCATTGCAGCGGCGGACGTCTCCGTTGCCCCCATCCGAACCGCGCGGGGTGTGCAGAACAAGGTTCTGGAGGCAATGGCCATGGGAAAGCCGGTGGTCGCCACCGATCAGGCTTATGCGGGTATCAGCGCAGAGGCGGGCAGGGACCTGATCGTGACCAGTGGAGCGGATGCCTTTGCCGCGGCCGTCGTCGATTTGGCAAAGGACGACGATGCCCGCAGGCGGATCGGTGAGGCCGCCCGCAAGCGCGTGGAAGAGTATTATAGCTGGGACCGCAAGATGGCCGTGCTAGATACGCTGATCGAACGGCATGACAGAGGGGCGGGGTGATCGCATGAATGTCCAGTCCGCGGTGAAACCGGAAGATGTCGATGCGCGCGCCGCAGCATCGGAAATGCAGCGCCTGAGTCCGGAGTGGCGTCTTTCACTGGCGGCATGGGGCGCTCTCGTTGCAGCGATTTTCCTGCTGCTGTGGCGGGATGTCGTCGACCTGGTCATGCTGTGGTGGGGCAATGCGACCTATCAGCACTGTCTGCTCGTTCCGCCGATCATCGCCTATCTGGTTTACTTACGGCGTCGAGAAGTCACGGCGCTGGTCCCGCGGCCCTTTTTGCCAGCGGCGCTCGTTCTTTTCGTCGGCGGCATCGGTTGGCTGCTGGGCGAGATCGCCGGAGTGGCTCTGGTTCGTCACACCGCCCTGATCGGGCTTCTGATGTTCAGCGTTCCGCTGGTTTTCGGTCTCACGGTCGCGCGTGGACTGCTGTTTCCGCTCTTCTACGCAATCTTCATGATCCCCTTCGGCGATCAGCTGATCCCCTGGCTGCAGATCGTAACGGCGAAGATGAGCATCGAACTGCTCGATCTGTTTCAGGTGCCGGCCTATATAGACGGTGTCTTCATCGAAATTCCGAACGGCAGCTTTCACGTGGCGGAGGCCTGCTCAGGTGCTCGTTTCCTGATCGCCATGATCGCGTTTTCGACTTTGGTCGCGCATCTTTGTTTCAAGAGCACGCTGCGCCGGATCACCTGCGTCGTCAGCGCAGTCGTGCTGGCCATCGTCGCGAATGGCATCCGCGCCTGGGGCACCATCTACATCGCATGGCATACCGATCCGTCATTCGCGCAGGGCGTGGACCATGTCGTCTACGGGTGGTTCTTTTTCGCGCTGATCATGATCATCGTCCTTGGGGTCGGCTGGTTCTTCTTCGACCGCCCCGCCGATGATCCGGCGTTCGACCCGGCACGGCTGCAGCCCTCACCGCCGCGGCTCGTCACACGCAAGGGCTTCGTCGCCGCCGCCGCTGCCGGCATCGCAGCCGTTATCGTAGCCCCCGCCTATACGTCCCTCGTCGTCGATCATGAGCCTGACGTGCGGATTGCGGCTGTTCTGGCGCCCGAGGTCGCGGGATGGACCAAGGTAGATGCCGCCGGATCGGGCTGGCAGCCGCACTACGACAATGCCACTGCCAGCGCGGCACAAACCTATGTCGATACGGCGGGACGGCGCGTGGATTTGTTCGTCGCGGTCTATGAGTTGCAGACCGAGGAGGCGGAAATGATCACCTATGGCAATGGCCTGATCGAGCCGGAGGGGGACTGGAGCTGGAGCCGCGACCTGGCGAATCCCGAGGGGGGACGTGCCATTCAGATCCAGCGCAGGCCCTGGACGCGCGACATATGGCAATATCTGCTGGTCGGCGATGTGGTGACCGGCAGCGATTATGAGGCGAAGCTGCAAACGCTGATGGCCCGGCTGACGAGCGGTCCGACGCTGGCGGGCGTCCTCGTGCTCAGCACCGAACGCACGGGCGGCGAGCAAGCCGGGAAGGCCGCGCTGCGTGATTTTCGTGCGGCGATGGGCGATCCCCAGACGGTGATCCGTAACGCCGCGATTGCCGAATAATGTGCGGACTGACCGGTATATTCGACCGGCGCGGCCGCCGGGAGGTTCCGCCGCAGGTTCTCGATGCGATGACGGACGCGCTTGCGCATCGCGGGCCGGATGGGCGCGGAACCATGAACGAGCCCGGCATCGCCCTTGGCCATCGCCGGCTGTCGATCATCGACGTCACGCGCGCAGGGCAGCCCATGGCGAGCGCGTGCGGCCGGTACGAGATCGTCTTCAACGGCGAAATCTATAATTTCCGCGAGGTCAGGGCAGAACTGGAGGCCGCAGGGCACAGCTTCCGGCTCGACAGCGATACGGAAGTCCTGATCGAGGGATACCGCGCCTGGGGACCTGCCATGCTGGCCCGCATGACGGGCATGTTCGCGGTGGCCATCTGGGACCGGGAGGAGCGCAGCCTGTTTCTGGCGCGCGACCGGTTCGGCGTGAAGCCGCTCTACATTGCCGACTTGCCGGACGGCCGTGTTCTGTTCGGATCGGAACTGAAGGCGCTGCTGCCCTGGCCGGACCTGCCGCGCCGGATCGATCCCCGTGCGGTCGAGGACTATTTCGCCTATGGCTACGTCCCCGACGACAAGTGCATTCTGGCCGGCATTCGGCAATTGCCGCCGGCGCATTATGTGCTGCTGTCGGAGGGGGCCGAGGTAAAGCCGGTACGCTACTGGAACCTGACCTATGGCCGGGGCAATGACCGGTCGCCCGGCGCGCTGGCGAAGGAGCTGGACGAGCGGTTGGAAGCTGCCGTCGGCTCTCGCCTGGTCGCCGATGTGGAGGTGGCCGCCTTTCTGTCCGGCGGCGTCGATTCCTCGGCGGTTGTTGCGATGATGGCGCGGCGGGCCGGGTCCGACTTCAAAACGCTTTCCATCGGATTCGACAGCCGCGGTTATGATGAGACCGAATATGCACGGGCGGTGGCCGCACGCTATGGTACGGACCATCACGAGCGGCGGGTCACAGCAGACGATTACGAACTGATCGGAACGCTCGGCCGCGCCTTCGACGAACCCTTCGCGGATGCCTCGGCCATCCCGACTTACCGTGTATGCGAACTGGCGCGCGAACATGTGAAGGTGGCACTCTCCGGCGACGGCGCCGACGAGGCGATGGCCGGCTATCGCCGCTATCGGCTGTTCATGAATGAGGAGCGCGCGCGCGCATTGCTGCCTTCGGCAGCGCGCCGCGCCCTCTTCGGCATGCTGGGTGCGGCCTGGCCGAAAATGGACTGGGCGCCGCGATATCTGCGTGCAAAGTCCACCTTTCAGGCGCTCGGCATGGACAGCGCGGAAGCCTACTACCATGCCGTGTCGGTCACGGGCGATGATGTGCGGGCACGATTGTTCTCGCCCGACATGAAGCGCAGCTTGGCCGGCTACCGCGCGGCCGATCTCTACACGGACACGTTCCGTGCCGCGCCGGCCGAATCGACGCTTGGCGCAGCGCAATATACCGATATCCGCT
Source organism: Pacificimonas flava (assembly GCF_000342165.1). Lineage (GTDB taxonomy): Bacteria > Pseudomonadota > Alphaproteobacteria > Sphingomonadales > Sphingomonadaceae > Pacificimonas > Pacificimonas flava. Next base: position 152,307 of record NZ_AMRV01000006.1, on the reverse strand, counting down.
GGTATCTGCCGGGCGATATCATGACGAAGGTCGATCGCATGTCGATGGCCAATAGCCTCGAAGCGCGCGAGCCCCTGCTGGACCATGACCTCGTCGCATGGATGGCGCAATTGCCGCCGGGCATGCGCCTGAAAGACGGCTCGGGGAAATGGCTGTTGAAGGAGGCGGTACGCCCGTTGCTCCCGCAAAATATCCTCGATCGGCCCAAAATGGGTTTTGTCGTCCCTATCGAAAAATGGTTTCGGGGTGCCCTCTCCGGACGGGCGGCCGGGCTTTCCAAGGGCTCCCGCGTTGCTGCAACCGGTTGGTTCGACATGGATCGTTTTCAGCGCATGGCTGCCGATCATAAGCGCGGTGCATCCGATCACAGCAGATTGCTGTGGCAGATGGTCATGCTTGAAGAATCACTCGTTCATTTAAGCGCCGGCTGAAGCGCGCTATTCCGTCTGTTCCGCAGCGGAAGCCCTGTCACCATTCCCCAGCGTTTCGTCAGCGGCGCCTTCGCCCCCCGGCCCAGTCGGCTCGTCGCTGTCGATCTCGGCCGCGCCTCCTGCGTCCTGTGCCGCGCGGTGTGCACGGGCGATCGCCGCCAGCGCAGCAGGTGAAAGATCATTGTCCTCCGGATCGATTCCCATCTCGATGAGTGCGCGGTCGTCGGTGCGGGGGACATATTCGCCGCTGCTGCGTTCGGCTTCCTGGGCGGAGCCGGAAACCACGTTGCTGCTGCGCAGCGAATCATATGCGAACAAAAACCCCGCGCCGAGCAGCAATATACCGACGGCAAGGGCAATGAGCAGCCCGTTGGGAGGCGGCGTCGAACGCGAACCGGGGCGCTGCATGACCATCGATATTACCTACAATCTTAACCAGGCAAGTGCCGGAATTTATTACAATCGGCGGCTCAATGTTCACGCTTGCAAGTCTTGAGCCACGATCAAATCTTTTTGCGTTTTCTGAATCCTAGCGTTTCGTCAAATTCGTTCCTAGCGCCGAAGTGTCAAGAATTCCGATATTCAGCCGGATAGCTTGCGCTTACGAAGTAGAGGCCGTCGGGCGGGGCATTAAAGCCCAAGGCCTGGCGATCTTTCGCGTCAAGGGCTGCTTTCATATCGCTGGGTTGCCAGCGGCCGTCACCAACCATGGCGAGGCAGCCGGTAATCGAACGAATTTGATGGTGCAGGAAGGAAGGGGCCTCGGCGCGGACGATCACCCGATCGTCGTTACGTGAAACGGAGAGGCTGCTCATCGTTTTTACCGGGCTTTCCGCCTGGCAATGCACGCTGCGGAACGTGGTGAAGTCGTGTCTCCCGACGAGATGCGCGGCCGCTTCGGCCATGGCCGCCTCATCGAGGGGCTTTGCGATGCGCCATTCGCGCCCCTCTGTCAGCGTCAGGCGCGCGCGCCGGTTGCGGATTACATAGCGATAGGATCGGCCGCAGCAGGAAAAGCGCGCGTGAAAGCGCTCGTCAACAATGCGGCAGTCGACAATGGCGATGGGATGCGGCCGCAGACGTGCATTCAGCGCTTCCGACAGACGAAACGGTGTCATGGCTTTTTCAATGTCGACATGCGCTACCTGACCAAGAGCATGGACGCCGGCATCCGTCCGTCCGCTGCCGTAGACTGTGGGAACATGCCCTGTGATCTGTCCGAGCGTGTCCTCGATGGCGGCCTGCACCGAGGGACCGTGCGCCTGCCGCTGCCAGCCCATGAACGGGCGGCCGTCATATTCGATGGTCAGTCTGTAGCGGGGCATGGTGCGATCCGGTCCGGCAAGGCGAACCCGTTCAGGAAATCCCTCATCCCCATCGGTCGTTTTCCGGGGCGCTGCACCAGACGAAGGCGCAGAACGCCCTCTCCGCAGGCAATGGCTTTCCCATCGTCCAGGACGGTTCCGGGGTCGCCGTTGCCATCGGCGGCCTCGGCTTCCAGCACCTTGATACGGTCTCCGGCGGCAGAAAAGAAGGCGCCTGGTGCGGGATTGAACGCTCTGACGGCGCGTTCGAGTTGCGTGGCGGGACGGGTGAAATCCAGCGCGGCTTCCGCCTTTTCGATCTTTCGGGCGTATGTCACGCCCTCCTCGGGCTGAATCTCCGCCGTCGGCATGGCGCCGGACAGCGCCTGCACGGCCAGTTCGGCGCCGACCTGCGCCAGTTCACCGGTCAGCATTCCGGCGGTCTTGTCCGCCATCTCGACCTGGCGCGTCAGCAGCATCGGCCCGGTATCGAGCCCGGCTTCCATCTGCATCAGTGTCACGCCCGTCACCGTGTCGCCGGCCAGAATAGCGCGCTGGATCGGCGCGGCGCCCCGCCAGCGCGGCAGCAGTGAGGCATGGATGTTGATACATCCGCGGCGCGGTGCGCTGAGGATCGCTGGTGGCAGAATCAAGCCGTAAGCAGCCACGACCGCGATGTCCGCATTCAGCTCCTCGAACGCCGCCTGCGTTTCCGCTGTCCTCAAGGATTCCGGATGCCGCACCGGAATGCCGAGTGTCTCGGCAGCCTCGTGGACGGCGCTTTTTTGCAGCGATTTCCCGCGCTTCGCGGCACGCGGCGGCTGCGTATAGGCGGCGACGATCTCGTGACCGGCGGCCGCGAGGGCACGGAGGGCGGGGACGGCAAAGGGCGGCGTGCCCATATAGATGATGCGCATGGCTGCGGCGTAGGTCGCGGCGTCTTTTCCCGCAAGGCCGCAGCGCCTACATCGGACCGATGTCTTCCCCCGAAATCGAAGCGCTGGTGCAGTCCCTCTCTCGCCTGCCAGGCCTGGGGCCGCGATCCGCACGGCGGGCCGTCCTGCACTTGCTGAAGCGCCGGGAATCCACTCTGCAGCCACTGATGAAGGCGCTCGAGGCGGTTGATACGCGCATGACGGAATGCGGGACCTGCGGAAATATCGATACCAGCGACCCCTGCCAAATCTGCACCGACCCCCGGCGCGACGATGCGCTGCTGGCGGTCGTGGAGGATGTCGCGGACCTTTGGGCGATGGACCGCGCCCGGCTATTTTCGGGGCGCTATCACGTGCTTGGCGGACGGCTCAGCGCGCTCGACGGCATCGGGCCGGACGATCTTACCATTGCCCAGCTCGTGGCGCGCGTACGCGCCGGCGGCGTGACGGAGGTTGTTCTGGCGATGAACGCGACGATGGAGGGCCAGACGACGCTGCACTATATCGCCGAGCAGTTGCAGGATGCCGGCGTCTCCATCTCGACGCTCGCGCACGGCGTTCCGGTCGGCGGAGAGCTCGATTATCTGGACGAGGGCACCATCGCCCAGGCCCTTCGCGCGCGCCGCATCCTGTGACCCGCCCCGTTGCGACGCGGGCGGCCGACGACTACATAGGCTCCCATGGCCATTCTACCGATTATCGAGACGCCGGACCCGCGGCTTAAGCAGGTATCAGAACCCGTTGCGGCGTTGACGGACGAACATCGCCGTCTGATGGATGACATGCTGGAGACGATGTACGATGCGCCCGGCATCGGCCTCGCCGCCATTCAGGTGGGACAGCCCGTGCGGATCCTCGTCATCGACTTGCAGGAAATGCCCGAGGGCGTGGAGGACGACGGCACCAACGAGGATTTGCGGGTTCGCAGGCCGCTCTATTTCGTGAATCCGGAGTTCCTGGAAGTGTCCGAGGAGGTCACCACTTATAATGAGGGGTGCCTGTCGGTGCCGGACCAATATGCGGAGGTCGACCGGCCGAGTTGGGTTCGTGCCCGATGGCTGGATTATGACGGCAACCCGCATGAGGAGAAGATCGACGGGTTTCTCGCGACGGTCCTGCAGCATGAGATGGATCATCTGGAGGGCATCCTGTTCATCGATCATCTGTCGAAGCTGAAGCGGGATATGGTCCTGAAGAAGCTGAACAAGATGCGCCGCGCGGCCGCCTGACGACCTTTGGCCGGGGGCGAATCAAGCCTTCGGCAGTATGATAGCGGCGCTCAGGCCGCCCTCGCTCCTGTTCGAAAGATCGAGGCGCCCACCATGGGCGGATGCTACCTGCCGCGCGATGGCAAGGCCAAGGCCGCTGCCGCCCGTTTGCCGGTTGCGCGAGCTCTCCAGACGGACGAAGGGGTCCGCCGCGCGCTCCAGATCCGCTTTGCCGATGCCCGGCCCGTCGTCCTGCACGGCGATACGTATTTCATCCCTTTCCTGCGTGACGAGAATGCGTGCACTGCCGCCGTAGAGAACAGCATTGTCGATCAGGTTGCGAAGCGCGCGTCGAAGCGAGGCGGTGTTGGCGCGCACGAAGATATCGTCCGCCACCGTGCCTTCGACACTGACGTCGCGACCGGTGCGGCGCTGCTCGGCGGCGAGATCGTCGACGAGCTGGCTGAGGGCGAGGGGCGATATGTCGGGGTCGGCGCGGCCCGCGCGGGCGAGCAGCAGAATATCCTCCAGGTCCCCGTGCATATCCTCGATGGACGCGATCATGGCCTGCCTTTCGTCATCATCCTCCACGGCTTCAGCGCGGATACGCAGCGATGCCAGCGGCGTGCGCAAATCGTGACCGATTGCGCCCAGCATCTGGTCCTTTTCCGCCATCATGGCCGCGATTCTCGCGCGCATGGCGTTGAACTCCTCGGTCAGGGCGCGGATGTCCGCAGCGCCCTCCGGTGTCAGCGGCGCGCTATCCGAACGTCCACGAAATGTGCGCGCGGCGCCGGACAGGCGTTTGAGCGTTCGCCCGGAACGCCGCGCAAACAGCATCAGGGGCAGCAGTGTGACGGCGAAGATGATGAGTGTTTGAAGAACGAGGCGCGCAGCGAGCGGTCCCGCCGGTAGCGGTGCGCGTGCGCGGGTCACGACCCACTCTTCCGAATCGAAGCTCGCGGCCGCTATCAGGACATGCTCTTCGCGCCCGTGCCGTTCCCATCTTCGTACGAAAGCGCGTACGCCGCGCGCCGGCGCGCCCGCGGCCTGCAAACGCTCTGCAATGCTCGCTTCGATCCGGGGCAGGCGCCGTTCGCCCGGCCGCGTTTCAGGCGGCTGGGGGCGGGGCTGGCGCAAGCGCTCCCGCCGGTGGCGTTCGCCGGCAAATCCGGCGCGGCCGCTTTCCATCAGGAGCCGCACCGCGGCGGGCTCCACCGAGCGACTTTCCGCGAGCGCCCGCGTTTCGCGTAGCAGAAGCGCGAAGTTGACCGCTTGCGCGGCAAATAGCGCTGCGGCCACGATGAGGACCAGCTGCGCTGTCAGGCTGAGGTCGCGGAACCGCTTCATTCCCGGCGTCACAATCGCTTCACGGCGGGGGTGAAGACATAACCGGCGCCGTGGACGGTCTTCACGATCTGGGGATTGGCGGGATCGCGTTCGATCTTTCGGCGCAGGCGGCTGACGCTGTTGTCTATGGCGCGGTCGAAGGGGGCGGCCTCGCGGCCCTGAGTCAGGTCCAGGAGCTGATCCCGATTGAGGACATGGCCCGGCCGCCGCAGCAGTTCACGCAGCAGACGGAACTCCCCGGTCGACAGGGCGATGTCTTCGCCGGCCGCATTCAGCAGGCGGCGCTCATCGACCTTCAATACAAAATCGGCAAAGGCGTAGGCTTCGCCGTCCTCGGCCAAGGCCGGCGGCATGTTCCCGGCGCGGCGGAGGATCGCCTTGATGCGTGCGAGAAGCTCTCTCGGATTGAACGGCTTCGTCAGATAATCGTCGGCACCAATCTCCAGTCCCACGATCTTGTCGGTGTCATCGGACATGGCCGTCAGCATGATGATGGGCAGATCGCCGCTTGCACGGATGAACCGCGCCAGGCTCAACCCGTCCTCACCGGGCATCATGATATCGAGAAGCGCCAGATCGATGGCGTGGTCGGGCAGCAACGCGCGCGCCTCGGCGGCGTTTGCGGCAAGCGACACACGATAGCCATGCTTCTTCAGGAACGCTGCCAGCGGTTCCCGAATGGAACGCTCATCCTCGACAAGGAGCAAGTGGACGCCTTGCGACGGGGCCTGCATCGACTGTCCTCTCCTTACGATCCCCCGAAACGAGGAGGAATGGGAAAGGCCGGTTTTGACAAACCTTCCCCATTCTGGGCAAGACGGCGGGGGATCAGTCCGCCTTGCGTTTCTGCCAGCGGGCCTTCATGGCCGCGCGCGCTGCTTCGTGCTCGGCCTTGGTCACGGTGCCGTCGCCATTCGTATCCATCCGCTGGAATCTCTCGACGGCCGGGGCTTCGATCTCCGCCAGCGTGATGCTGCCGTCGCTGTTCGCGTCGAGCTTGCCGCGCAGTCCGCGCTCGCCGCGATGCGGGCGATCACCGCGCTCCGGGCGTTCGGGCCTTTCGATGCCGCGCTCGGCCATCTTCGCCTTGCGGGCCTCCCAGCGTTCCTTGCGCGCCTCATGCAGGGCTGCCCGTTCCGCCTCGTCCACCTTGCCATCGGCGTTGGCATCCATTTTCTGAAAGCGGTTGGCGATGCCGGCGCGCAATTCGGCCAGCGTCAGATTGCCGTCCTCGTTCACATCGCCGGGAAGACCGCGCATTGCATGTCTGCCATGGCCATGCGTCTCCGCGGATGGCTGGGTGGGCTGCTGGGCCAGCGTCGGCGCTGTCATCAACAGGCCAGCGGCAGTGGAAACGATCAGGGCTCGGGTCTTCATAGGGTCCTCCGTATATCGGCGGTCAAGGAACCGCTCATAACCGCCTTTATGCTCCCCTTCTGTCGCAGGGGTTTGTCGGCACGGAGGATTTTTGTCGCAGTTTGTCGCGGGGGAAGGGCGGCCTGATCAGTCCAGAAGCGCAGCGATTTCAGCGGCCGCTTCGTCCGCGGTCTTCAGCGTGCCGGGATCTTCGCCGGGGAACGCCTCTGCTCGCATGCGCGTGGCCGTACCGCCCGGATTGTAGATGTGCGTTCGTATCAGCTTCGCTTCCGCGCCGTAGGTTTCCACAAGGTTCTCCAGCGCGGCCTTCGAAGAGGCGTAAGGACCCCAATAGGCCCGCGGGGCGCGCGCAACGCTGGATGTCACGGCGACAAGATGCGGCGCGTCCGCTGCGCGCAGAAGCGGGTCGAAGGCCTTGATCAGACGGAAATTCGCCGCGACGTTGATGGTGTAAAGCTGCGCGAACTGCTTGTCATCGACGTGCGCGAGCGGACCGAGATCGCCCAGCATGCCGGCGTTCAGCAACAGCAGGTCAAGTCGACCCCAACGCTGATGAACCGCCGGGGCAAGCCGCTGGATCGCCTCTCCATCGGCAAGGTCGAAGGGGGCGAGGGTTGCCGTGCCGCCGGCCGCATGAATTTCATCCTCAACCTCTTCGAGGCCGCCCTCCGTTCTGGCCGTCAGCAGCACATGATAACCGCGCGATGCCAGGCGTTTCGCCGTCGCAGCGCCGATGCCGCGCGAAGCGCCGGTAATAAGGGCGAGGGGTTTGTCCGTGTCGCTCATGACTATGCCTGCGTGTGGGTCCTGGGGTTTAGGCGGCCGCGCCGGTCAGGAGCGTGAACTGATCGGGACCAGCCTCCTCTTCCTGATCCGTCAGGCTGGTGGGATAGGCGCCGGTAAAGCAGGCGTCGCAATATTGCGGCCGGCTCGTATCGCGGCCGTCTTCGCCCAGCGCCCGGTAGAGTCCGTCAACGGAAATGAAGGCCAGGCTGTCCACCTTGATGAAGTCGCGCATCCGCTCGACGTCCATCTGCGCCGCAAGCAGCTTCGACCGCTCGGGCGTATCGACGCCGTAGAAGCACGGGTGCCGCGTCGGCGGGCTGGCGATGCGCATGTGCACTTCCTTCGCGCCGGCATCGCGCATCATCTGCACGATCTTCAGGCTGGTGGTGCCGCGGACGATGGAATCGTCGACCAGCACGATACGCTTCCCGCTGACGATATGCCGGTTTGCATTGTGCTTCAGCTTTACGGACAGGTCGCGAATGCCCTGCCCCGGTTGAATGAACGTGCGGCCCACATAGTGGGAGCGGATGATGCCCTGCTCGAACGGAATTCCCGATTCCTGCGAATAGCCGAGAGCGGCCGGGTTGCCGCTGTCGGGGACGGGAATGACCACGTCCGCGTCGACGGCGTTTTCCAGCGCCAGTTCGCGGCCGATATTCTTGCGGACTTCGTACACGCTCGACCCGTCGAGGAAACTGTCGGGACGCGAGAAATAGACATGCTCGAAAATGCAGGGCCGCGCCGCGCGTTCGGCAAAGGGACGAATGGAGCGCACGCCCTTTTCGTTGATCACGAGCATTTCGCCCGGCTCGACCTGCCGGATGAAGGTGGCGCCGACCACGTCCAGGGCGACGGTTTCGGACGCGACAATGTGCGCATCTTCAAGCCGGCCAAGCACGAGCGGACGGATGCCGAGCGGATCGCGGCAGGCGATCAGCCCCTCCGGCGTCAGACAGGCGAGGGAATAGGCGCCCTCCACCTGCTTCAGCGCGTCGATGATCCGGTCGAGGAGCGGCCGGTAGCTGGATGTCGCGACGAGGTGGATGATGACCTCGGTATCGGACGTCGACTGAAAGATGCTGCCCCGCTTGTTCAGCGCCTTTCGAAGGTGAAGCGCGTTCGAAATATTGCCGTTGTGCGCCACCGCGAAGCCGCCGGAGGACAGCTCGGCGAATAGAGGCTGGACGTTCCGCATGGCCGTCTCGCCGGTCGTGGCATAGCGGGTATGGCCGATCGACGCGCTGCCCGGCAGTTGCCGGATGGTCGCCTCGTCGCTGAAATTCTCGGCGACATGCCCATTGCCGCGTTTGGTATGAAACTGGTCGCCGTCCCAGCTGGTAATCCCGGCCGCCTCCTGCCCGCGGTGCTGCAGTGCATGCAGGCCGAGCGCGGTAAGAGCGGCGGCGCCCTCCATGCCGTAAACGCCGAAGACGCCGCATTCCTCCCGCAGCTTGTCGTCATCATGATCGAAGGGGTTCGTCGTCAGCGGGGAAGCGGGCATTGAAGCGGGCATGGCGCGGATCCGGACTTGGGATGAAGTGGGGCGGTTTCCCGCGCATATAGGAACGTCCGCCGCGTTTGTCGCCCCGTTGTCACAAACATCGCACTCATGCGTTGGGGATATGAATTGAAACCGCAGGAGACGCGAAATGGCCAAGGATCATGGCAGCTCTATCAAGAATGACGACACCTATGAGGAGTTGCGCGATCAGGGTGCGTCTAAAGAGAAGGCGTCCCGTATCGCCAATGCGCAGTCTAACGATTCGATCGATCACAAGTCGACGAAACTTGAGGATCGCACGAAAGACGAACTCTACGAAGAGGCGAAGAAGATCGGTATCGAAGGGCGGTCGGATATGGACAAGGACGAGCTGATCAAGGCGATCCGCAACCACTGATCGCGGGATATGCTGGTGACCGTCCTCGTACAGCGGCGGATGACGCGGCGCTGCCGAGCAGTTAGAACGGGATCATGCAGGACGATCGCGAGCGGGAGGAGGGGGCGGAACTCGCCCTGAAGTTCAATGCGGACGGGCTGGTCACGGCTGTGGCCACCCATGCCGGGACCGGTGACGTTTTGATGCTCGCCCATATGGACGCGGAAGCCTTCCGCCTGACGGCTACCACGCAAATCGCGCATTTCTGGTCCCGTTCCCGCCGCGCCCTCTGGAAGAAGGGCGAAACGAGCGGAAATGTCCTCCGCGTGCGCGACATGCGCATCGACTGCGATCAGGACGCGGTTTGGCTGATCGTCGATCCCGCGGGCCCCGCTTGTCATACCGGCCGTTCCAGTTGCTTTTACCGGCGGTACGATAAGGGTCGGCTGGAACACGTGGAATGAGCATTCCAGAAGGGGCTCTTTAGACGAGAGTTGACGTTAACGTAAACGTCACCCATACAGCTGTCTATGCACGCTGCCGATCCCCAGTCCCTGGTCGCTCCGGCGACAAAGGATCGTTACGCGATCGGTGAACTGAGCCAGGAATTCGGGGTCACGGCGCGCACCATTCGCTTTTATGAAAGCGAGGGTCTTCTTGCGCCGCAACGGGACGGTACGGTGCGGATCTATTCGAAGCGCGATCGGGCACGTCTGGGCTGGATCTTGCGAGGAAAGCGCGTGGGCTTCTCTTTGGCGGAGATCGCCGAGCTCCTCGACATGTACGAACGCGCTGGACCCGAAAGCCAGCGGGCTGCCCTCAGCCACAGCATCGCCGAACGTATCACGGCGCTCGAGGCGCAGCGCGCCGACCTCGACGCCACCATCGATGAATTGAAGCAGTTTGCGCTTACCCTTCAATCCAGCGAGGCGGTCCCAGCGGACGTCGCCTCCAGACAAAGGACCGCCTGACGATGCCAGCGTATACCGCCCCCATTCGCGACACGAAGTTCGTGCTCGAAGAGATTGTGAAGCTTGAACGTCATGGAAATCTGCCGGGCTTCGCGGACGCGGGTCCCGATACGGTGCAGGCGATCCTCGAGGAGGGCGGCAAATTCGTCGAGGGCGTGCTGTTTCCGCTGAACCATAGCGGCGACAAGGAGGGCTGCATGCGGGCCGAAGACGGCAGCGTGACGACGCCAAAGGGCTTCAAGGACGCCTACCGGCAGTTCGTCGAGGGCGGGTGGGGAACGCTCGGCGCGCCTGCAGAATATGGCGGCCAGGGCCTGCCGCACGCCGTCTCCATGGCGTTCGAGGAATATATGTGCGCCGGCAATATGGCCTTTGCCATGTATCCCGGTCTGACGCACGGCGCGATCGCTGCGATCAACGTTCGCGGCTCGGATACCCAGAAGCAGACCTATCTGCCGAAAATGATTGAGGGCACATGGACGGGCACCATGAACCTGACGGAGCCGCATTGCGGCACCGATCTCGGCCTGATCCGCACGAAGGCCAAGGACAAGGGTGACGGCAGCTATGCCATTACCGGCACCAAAATTTTCATCTCCGCCGGCGAGCACGACATGGCGGAGAACATCATCCACCTCGTGCTGGCGAAGCGGGAGGGTGCGCCGGACAATGTGAAGGGCATTTCCCTCTTCGTCGTGCCGAAGGTCCTCGTGAATACGGACGGCTCGCTGGGTGAGCGCAACGGCGTTTCCTGCGGTTCCATCGAGGAGAAGATGGGGATTCACGGCAATGCGACGTGCGTCATGAATTATGACGAGGCGACCGGCTATCTGGTCGGCGAGCCGGAGCGCGGGCTGGAGGCGATGTTCATCATGATGAATGCCGCCCGCCTCGGCGTCGGGGTGCAGGGGTTGGGGCAGGCGGAGATCGCCTATCAGAATGCCGTAAGCTACGCGCTCGACCGGCGGCAGGGCCGCGCGCTGACCGGCGCGAAGGACGAGGAGGCAAAGGCCGATCCCATAATCGTGCATCCGGATGTTCGGCGCATGCTTATGGACGCGCGCGCATTCACTGAGGGTGCCCGCGCGCTGACCCTGTGGGCTGCGCTGCAGATCGACCTGTCGCACAGTGCAGCGACGGAGGAAGAGCGGGAAGCGGCGGACGACGTCGTCGGGCTGCTGACGCCGGTCATAAAGGGCTACTTCACCGACAAGGGTTTCGAGACAGCCGTGAACGCGCAGCAGGTCTATGGCGGCCACGGCTATGTCCAGGAATGGGGCATGGAGCAATATGTGCGCGATGCCCGTATCGCCCAGATCTACGAGGGCACGAACGGCATTCAGGCCATGGATCTCGTCGGACGCAAACTGGGGCGCAAGGGCGGCAAGGCGCTGATGCAGTTCGCCGCGCTGGTGAACGAGGAGATCGAGACCGCAAAAGCGGATGAAGCCCTGCAGCCGTTAGCGGAAAAGCTGGAGAAGGCGGGCGGCGAGTTGCAGGCGGCGACCATGTGGCTGATGCAGAACGGCATGGCCAATCCGAACAATGCCGGTGCCGGTGCGGCCCCCTACATGCACATGATGGGCATCGTCTCGCTTGGCCTCATGTGGCTGAAAATGGCGCGCGCGGCCCAGTCGCACCTGGCAAATGGTGCAGCTGGCGATTCCTTCTACGAGGCCAAACTTGTGACGGCACGCTATTATATGGACCGGTTCCTCCCCGATGTCGGCGCGCTGCGCCGCAAGCTGGAGAGCGGCGCGGAGACGATGATGGCGCTGCCCGCGGAATCGTTCGCGCGCACCTGAATGGCGCAGGCGCGGAGCCGGCCCATCTTGGCCGTGCGTTTTGAGAATGGATCGCCGCGGCAAGATCGGTGCGGCGAACCCGATGGGAGAGGAAATCGATGACCGAAGCCTATATCTACGACGCTGTCCGCACGCCGCGCGGCAAGGGAAAGCCCTCCGGCGCATTGCACGAGATCACGCCGGTTCAGCTCGCGACGCAGGTGTTGCAGGCCGTGCGGGACCGTACGGAAATCGACACCGCCGATGTCGACGACGTTGTTCTGGGCTGCGTGTCGCCGGTCGGAGAGCAGGGCGGGGACATCGCCCGGACCGCAGTCCTCAATGCGGAGTACGCCCAGACAACGGCCGGCGTGCAGATCAATCGTTTCTGCGCATCCGGGCTGGAGGCCACCAACATGGCGGCCGCCAAGGTTATGTCGGGTGAGGCGATGTTTGCCATTGGCGGCGGCGTCGAATCCATGAGCCGCGTTCCCATGGGCTCTGACGGGGCGGCCTGGGCGACCGATCCGTCCGTGAACTTCCACACCTACTTCGCGCCGCAGGGCATCAGTGCGGACCTGATCGCGACCAAATACGGGTTCAGTCGCGATGACGCTGACGCCTATGCCGTCGAAAGTCAGAAACGGGCGGCGCGCGCGTGGGAGGAGGGGCGGTTCAAACGCTCGATCGTGCCGGTGAAGGACGTGATCGGCGAAGCCGTGCTTGACCGCGACGAGCATATGCGGCCGGATACGGACATGCAGGGTCTCGGCTCGCTCAATCCCAGCTTCGAGGGAATTGGCACGCAGATGCCCGGCTATGATGCCGTCGTGCTGCAGAAATACCCCGAGCTGGAGCGGGTGAACCATATTCACCATGGCGGCAACTCGTCCGGCATCGTCGACGGCGCGGCGGCGATCCTGATCGGCAACAAGGAAATCGGCGAGAAATACGGATTGACGCCCCGCGCGCGCATTCGTGCCATGGCCTCCATAGGCTCGGAGCCGACGATCATGCTGACGGGGCCGGAATTCGTGACGCGTAAGGTGCTCGACCGCGCAGGCATGGATGTGAACGATATCGACATTTACGAACTGAACGAGGCCTTTGCCTCTGTCGTGCTGCGCTACATGCAGGCGCTGAACATCGACCATGATAAGCTGAACGTGAATGGCGGCGCCATCGCCATGGGTCATCCACTGGGTGCCACGGGGGCAATGATCCTGGGCACGGTGCTCGACGAGCTGGAGCGCACCGGCAAGGGCACCGCGCTTGCCAATCTGTGCGTCGGTGCCGGCATGGGCACGGCGACGATCATCGAGCGCATTTGAGGACGGCGCTGCGCGGGCCCGCGCAGCGCGTGGCAGTTTCAGCGAACAGCGGGGAGAGGACATCCCATGAAGACCGACACGATCAAATACGACCTCGATGATGATGGCATTGCTCTCCTGACGATCGACCTGCCGGGTCAGTCGATGAATGTCATCAATCAGGAATTCCAGCGCGACATGACCGCGCTCATCGGGGCAATCGTTCAGGATGATGCCGTGAAGGGCGTTGTCGTCACGAGCGGCAAATCGAGCGGCTTCATGGCCGGGGCGGATCTGAAGGGCATGGACTTCGGCCAGGCGGAAAGCGCAGCGACATCGTCCGGCAAGTCGAAAATGGCGGCGCTGTTCGACGGCGTCTATGCGCTCAACAAGATGCTGCGCGACCTGGAAAAATGCGGAAAGCCCGTCGCGGCGGCGGTAAACGGCCTTGCCCTCGGCGGCGGCCTCGAACTGGCGCTGGCCTGCCATTACCGGGTGGTGGCGGACGATCCGAAAACGAAGCTGGGGCTGCCGGAGGTCATGGTCGGCCTGATGCCGGGCGGTGGCGGCACGCAGCGCCTGCCGCGCCTCATGGGCGTACAGCCCGCGCTGATGTACCTGGTCCAGGGGAACACCATGTCACCGCAGGAGGCGGTCGGCTTCGGTGTGTTTCAGGAGATCGCTGCCGCCGGAGAGATCGTCGACAGGGCGAAGGCCTGGGTGAAGGCGAATCCGAAGGGCGGGGTGCAGCCGTGGGACCAGAAGAAGTTCAAGTTCCCGGGCGGTGCGGCCAGCGCGATGAACCCGGCTTTCGCGCAGACATTCATCGGCGGCACGGCGATGGCGATCGGCAAGACACAGGGCAATATCAATGGCCCCTTTGCCATCCTGAGTGCCGTCTATGAGGGGACGCAATTGCCGATGGACACGGCGCTGCGCGTCGAGAGCAAATATTTCGCGAAACTGGTTGCCGACCCGCAGGCGGGCAACATGATCCGCTCGCTTTTCGTATCGAAGCAGGCGGCGGAGAAGGGCGCTCGCCGCCCCGAGGGCGTGCCGCCGATGAAGACCACGAAGCTCGGCATGCTCGGTGCCGGAATGATGGGGGCGGGCATCGCGCTCGTCTCGGCGCGCGCGGGCATCGATGTCGTGCTGCTCGACCGCACGCAGGAAGCGGCGGACAAGGGCAAGCAATATACGGCGGACAAGCTGGGCAGGCGGATGGACAGGGAGGCGCTGCAAGGTGTCCTGGATCGCATTCATCCCACGACCGATTTCGCCGATATCGAGGGCTGCGACTTCATCATCGAGGCGGTGTTCGAGGATCGCGACATCAAGGCGGAAACCACGAAGAAGACCGAGGCGGTCGTCGGTGCCGATACCATCTTCGGCTCGAACACCTCGACCCTGCCGATCACGGGTCTGGCCAAGGCCTGGACGAAGCCGGAAAAATTCATCGGCGTGCATTTCTTCTCGCCGGTCGAGAAGATGCCGCTGGTGGAGCTCATCGTCGGAGAAAAGACCGGCCGCGAAGCCATCGCCAAGGCACTCGACTATGTGCAGCAGATTCGAAAGACGCCGATCGTCGTCAATGACAGTCGCGGCTTCTACACCTCTCGCTGCTTCGGAACCTACGTGCAGGAGGGAACCACGCTGCTCGGCGAGGGCGTGAACCCCGCGCTGATCGAGAATGCAGGAAAGCAGATGGGCATGCCCGTGGGTCCGCTTGCCGTGTCCGACGAGGTGTCGATAGAACTCGGCCACAAGGTCATGCAGCAGACGAAGAAGGACCTTGGCGAAGCCTACAGACCCACGGCGGCCGATGATGTTGTCGAGACGATGATGGCCGAAGGACGTATCGGCCGGAAGGGCGGCAAAGGCTATTACGACTATGCCGAAGGCGGGAAACAGCTATGGCCGGGCCTGTCGGAAGCCTTCGGCCATTCCGACGGGCCTGCCGACGTGCAGGTCGAAGCCGTACAAGAGCGTCTGAAATTCCGCCAGCTCGTTGAATGCGCGCGATGTTTCGAGGAGGGTGTTCTGGAAACGCCGGAGGATGGCGACCTTGGGGCGATCTTCGGTTGGGGATTCCTGCCGTTCACCGGCGGGCCGTTCAGCCATATGGATACGCTCGGCCTCGATCATGTCGTGCGCGTGCTCGACCGGCTAGCTCAGGAACAGGGCGAGCGCTTTGCTCCGCCGCAATTGCTGCGTGATATGGCGACGAAGGGTGAAACCTTCTACGGCAATTCTGCCCGCGAGAAGGCCGCTTGAGGAGGCGCTGACGCTGGGGGGGCAGTTCATCACTGCCCCCTCCATTTCGATCAATATTTTGCTCCTTACGTGTCCACGAAGGCCTCTGTTCCTTGATTTGGCTCGACTCACCGCGCCTCTGACTCGTCTCGTCCTGTCTCATACCTAGGTTGTCCTTCCGTTCATCTTTAAAACAGTATACGGGATTCCAACGAGTTGACGCGGGGAGACATCTATGACGGCACGGGCCACCACCATCGCAGGCGATCACGCTGATCGCAGCCTGGGACACCGCCTTGCCGCCAGTCTGATCCTTCTCGGCCTGTTGATTGCGTCTGCATTTGCCCAGCCCGCGGATGCGCGCAGCCTTCTCCATCTCGATAAATATGCCGCGATCGTGATGGACGCGGATTCCAACGAGGTGCTCTACGCACGCAATCCCGATGCGGCCCGCCCGCCAGCGTCGATTACGAAGATCATGACGCTGATGATCGCGTTCGAGGAAATCGATGCTGGACGCTTGAACCTGGACGACCGGGTCTATTTCTCCGCAACCGCGGCCTCTCAGCCCCCCTCCAAGCTGGGCATCGGCAAGGGCGGGTGGATCACGGTTGAGCAGGCGATCCGTCTGCTGACGACGAAGTCCGCGAACGACGTCGCCGTTGCGCTCGCGGAGCGGATCGAGGGCACGGAAGTCGCCTTCGCGCAGCGCATGACAGAGAAGGCCCGCTCGCTCGGGATGAACGCGACGTCGTTCTACAATGCCAGCGGACTGCCCCATGCGGGGCACATCACGACCGCGCGCGATCTGGCCACTCTTTCCTCGGCCCTGATTCACCAGTTCCCGCACTATTATGCCTACTTTTCAGCGCAGTCCTATACGATGGATGGGCAGACCTTCCCGAACCACAACAGGCTGCTTGGGGAGTTGGTCGGACTTGATGGCATCAAGACCGGCTTCACGAACGCGGCTGGGTTCACCCTGGCGGCGTCCGCGCAGCGGGACGGCAAGCGATTGATCGCGATCGTCCTCGGCGCGCCGTCGAGCGCAGCCCGCAACGAGAACATCACCGAGCTTATCAATTCCGGCTTCGAGGTGCTGAAGCAACGGCGTTACGGCCGCAACACGACCGTTGCCAGCTTCATGAAGGAACCCGAACCGTCGGTGGTCGATCTTTGGTCGCAGCCCGCCACGGCACAAGGATCGGCGCTGGATGAGGACGCGGAACCGACATTCAAACCGACGGCGAGTCTGAAGTCCGGCGGCGTTTCGCAGCCGCAAGAGCTGTCGCGTGCCTACGCCTTCACGCCCTTTTCCACCTCTCTGATGTTCCAGAGCTACGCCTGGCTTCGCTAAACACGCAGCCATTAAAAAAGGGGCGGCCTGTAGCGCTACAGGCCGCCCCTTTTTCGTTCATAGTCGGGCCTAACCCTTCTTCAGATCCGCCTCGTCGGGCTCGAGCAGTTCGTGCAGATGGACGACGAGATACTTCATCTCCGCGTCGTCGACGGTGCGCTGCGCACTGGAGCGCCAAGCCTTCTCGGCGGCAGCGTAATTGGGAAAAATACCCACGATGTCGAGTTTCGACACGTCTTCGAAATCGAGGCCGCGCGGGTCTTTGACCCGTCCGCCAAAGACGAGGTGAAGCTTGGGATAGGCGAGTTCTTGTTCGGGATGGCGTTTCATGTGGACGGCCTATACGCGCGCGCGCTTGAGGAGGCAATTGTCCGATCAGAGCCCCCTGTTATAGCATCGGCCTGCAGTGGCTGTACCGGCCACGGGCTCGGCAACAAAAAGGCCCCGCTCAGCGAGCGGGGCCTTATGAACGGTCAATGATCTGAACTTAGCTGACCCGGCGCTTCATCAATGAAACGAGGGCGTCGAAGCCGTTGCGGCTGATGTAGGAGTTGAAATCCTGTTCCTGCGTCAGCGCCATGTTCACACCAGACACCTTCATATTGCGGATCTTGTAGTCGCTGCCGACTTTCCGCACTTGCCATACGGCATCGATGGGCGCACCGGACGCCGGCTGGACGCGCGTATAGACCTCTATATCGCCCCGCGATCCGCTCGGCACGGCGCGGATCACGTTCAGATTGGCATCCCTGAAGGCGAACAGATTGTTCGTGTAGGTTTCCACCACCCAGGACGGGAACACCTGCATATAGGCGTCATACTGCTGCTTGGTGATATCGTCCTTGTGACGGCGGATCAGATACTGGCCGATATACTGAACGTCGAAATTCTCGGCGAGCATCGAGCGCAGTTCGGTTTTCGTTGCCCGGCTTTCCGGATCGCCGGACTTGATGACCGTGAAGGCATCATTTGCCAGCTTGTCAATGAACTGCCCCGCTGCCTGCGCATCGGCGTCGCTGACTGCTTGCGCGGCAGCGGGAGCCGACGGCATCGTGGCGGCAAGGGGGAGCGCGGCGAGCGCCGCAGCGAGAAACTTCGTCTTCAAACGCATGAAAGAACCTCGTTAGTCTGAAAGATGAACCGGGCGTCCACCATTGGATCTGCCCGGTATCTTTCTCGTCCGTCTAAATCCAGAAATCGGGCTCCCGGTTCCAAAGTCGGCGTCAGTTGTACAGCGCGAATGGCTTCGCCAAGTTGAAGCGGAGAAAACCCTTATCTTGCCGTCTGGACTAGCAGTGGCTGAGTGAATTTCCGATGAATTCCAGCCGGTGGAGACTGTAGCGCGCTTCAGGTGGAGGATTTAAGGCCCGACTCCTTCAGGCCGGCTTCGCCTCCCTTTTTCGCGGCGCCAAGTGCTTGCTGCCCAAGATCCTTCGCCTGGTTCTTCGCCTGGTCGGCAATACCGCGGAACTCTTCGCCGCTGGCATCTTTCGCGGCGCGAGCGGCAGCGGTCGCCTGGTCGTACAGACCGTCCCGGTATTTACCCATGGCACGATTCTCACGTTGCGTGCGAGGGAGGAGCAATCCGAGCGTCAGACCGCCCAGGACGCCAAGACCTGCTGCGACGAGCGGATTGCGCTCGACACGGTCGCCAAGCCGCGCGCGGGCACGGTGAGCGCCCTCTCGCGTCTCTCCCCATTTCTGTCTGCTGTAATCCCTGGCCTTGTCGTAATTCTCGCGAGAGGCGTCCTTGGCATGGCGATAGCGCTGCGACGTATAATCCCGCGCCTCCTGCGCCTTTTCACGTACGGCTTCGGCAGTGTCGTGGGTTTTTTCCCGCACAGTACCGGCCGCTTGATGGGCCCTTTCACGTACCCCGTCCGCCGAGCCTGTCTTGCCCGTCACATTGTCGCTCGAAATCTTGTTCTCGTCCGTCATGGGACACTCCTTTCTTCATCTTTGGAACGCAGCCGGCCCACCGCAAACAGGCCGACGGCCGCAGCCGCGGCTCCAATCGTGTAGGGATGCTGTTGAAGCCGCCGCCGTGCGGTTTCGACTGCAAGAGCGCTCTTGGCGGAAAGCGTGTCGACGGCCTCGTTCATCAGGTTCTGCGGACTGGTCCGCGCCTGGATTTCTGCGACCAGTTCAGACATGCGTTCCCGGGCCTCGACCACCTCTACGGCATGTGCGGCGACCTCGGCATCATACTCCTCTTTGGAGCGGAAGATCATCGCACAACCTCCACCATATCGTCCGCCGTAGCGTCGGCGTGCTTCGAGGTGCGTTCGAGCTTGTTGCGTGCGATCATGAAAAGCACACCCGCAATAAGTATGTTCAGGATAGCAACGACCAGCGCCCCCAATGCGCCGCTGTCGAACAGGTGGGTCAGCCAAATCCCCAGCGCGATCAGAGCGCTGATGTAGAAGATCAGGCCAAACAGCCCGGCCGCCGCCAGCAGGCCTGCCGCTATTGCGGCACCGCGGATGCGCAGCGTCGTCTTCGTTCTGATCAGCGCAATCTCTGCCTTTACGAGATTGCGGCCCTCCGTCTTCAAAGCCCGGACGAGTTCGCCGAGGCTGGCTTCATCGCCAGTCTTATACGTCGGCATGGCGGACCCTAGGCTTTCGCAACCGGGTGCGCGGCGCCAGTGGACGCCTCGTAGCCGTCATTGTCGAGACGATCTGTTGCTTTGACGAACCGTGACAAGGCAAAGCCGGCGATCGCGGCAGCGCCGATGGCGAGGGCAGGCGACCGGCGAACCAGTTCGCGCAGATCGTCCAAAAGCTCGTCGACTTCCTTGCTGTCGAGGGTCGCGGCAAAGCGGTCGATGGTGTCGGCCGCGGACGTGATGTACCCGGTCAGCGCTGCCGCCTGGGTCCCCTCGAACTGCCGAGCGGCGTCGCGCGTGGACTGCGCGAGATTCGAGACCGTCTCAGACGCTTTCGCTTTCCCCTCGACCGCCGCATCTCGCGCCTTGCTGCTGGCATCCGACATCAGCCGGCTGGCCTGGTTCCGGACATCCTCAGGAACCTTCGCCTTCAACTGATCGGCTTTCTGTGCGCCGCGATCGGTGCCAGACACCCCGCCAGCATCCTGGCTCTGATGATCCTCGAAGACAGGATGGCCTGACGGAGTCTCTCCGTTCCCGGCCATGTCCGCCCCGCTCATCGGCGCGGACGGCGTCGTCGGGCTTGCGGCGGTATCGTTGCCGGTCGGCAGCGGCTCGTTGACCGTTCCGCCGGGTTTTGCGTTCTCGCCATTCATAGGCATGATTTCGGCCCTTTCGTTTTTCTCATTGGCGTCTCGCATTTCGAACGAACGCTTGTGCCGCTGGTTCCCGACGTTGCGAGGCCGGAAAAGGGCCGGTAACAGGCCCTCACACAGACACGACATTCGAAACGGATACAACCAGCCTATGACCGCTATCGTCGACATCCATGCCCGTCAGATCCTGGACAGCCGAGGCAACCCCACGGTTGAGGTTGATGTGCTGCTGGAGGATGGCAGTCTTGGCCGCGCAGCCGTTCCCTCCGGCGCTTCAACGGGCGCCTACGAAGCAGTCGAACTGCGCGATGGCGACGCGGACCGTTACATGGGCAAGGGGGTGGACAAGGCCCTGCAGTCGGTGAACGGCGAAATCCTCGACGCGCTGCTGGGCGCGGAGGCAGAGGATCAGTTGGAGATCGACGCAGCGATGCGGGATCTCGACGGCACCGACAACAAGGCACGCCTCGGCGCGAACGCGATCCTGGGAGTCAGTCTGGCGGCTGCGAAGGCTGCGGCGATTGCACGCGGGCTGCCGCTCTATCGCTATATTGGCGGTACGTCGGCGCAGGTGCTGCCGGTTCCGATGATGAACATCGTCAATGGGGGAGCGCATGCCGACAATCCCATTGATTTTCAGGAGTTCATGATCATGCCTGTCGGCGCAGACAGCTTTTCGGAGGGGCTGCGCTGGGGCACGGAGATCTTCCATACCCTGAAGAAGGCGCTCGCGAATAAGGGGCTGGCGACGTCGGTGGGCGATGAGGGCGGCTTCGCTCCCAATCTTGCAAGTGCGGAAGCAGCGCTCGATTTCGTCATGGATGCCGTGCGTACGGCCGGTTTCGAGCCTGGACGCGAGATCATGCTGGCCCTCGATTGTGCCGCGACGGAGTTTCACGAGGATGGGAACTACGTTTATGGCGGCGAGGGGGTGACGCGCAGCCGCGACGAACAGGTGTCCTATCTGGAGCGGCTGGTAAACGACTATCCTATCCTGTCCATCGAGGACGGCATGGACGAGGACGACTGGGATGGCTGGAAGGCGCTGACCGATCGCATCGGCGATCGGGTCCAACTGGTCGGAGACGATCTGTTCGTCACCAATCCCGCACGTCTGAAAGATGGTATCGCGCGCGGCGCTGCCAATTCCATCCTGATCAAGGTCAACCAGATCGGCACGCTTTCGGAAACGATGGATGCCGTGAACATGGCGCATCGCGCCGGCTTCAGCGCCGTGATGTCGCACCGATCGGGCGAAACCGAGGACGCGACGATTGCGGATTTGGCGGTCGCCACCAACTGCGGGCAGATCAAGACCGGCAGTCTGGCGCGCTCCGACCGGCTGGCAAAATACAACCAGCTTCTCCGCATCGAGGAGGAACTGGGCGGGCTTGCCCGTTATGCCGGGACGACGATCCTGCGCTGATCGTTCGGGGCTCGAGCGGTCTTCACGGGCGGGCGGCGCGATCATGCTGCCCCCGCCGTCCTCCAGGACGGAATACTCGGTTCGTCGCAACAGCAGCCGGCGGTCGGCGCAATATCGTTGCCTCCGCGCGAATCCTGTGATTCAAAGGGGTTGATGACGCGCGCCCTTTTTCCTCTCCACCACGTTCGGCCGGTGCTGGTGCCGATGCTGTGCATCGCCCTTATCGGGTTTTTCGCATGGCATGCTTTTGCCGGAGAATCGGGTCTGATGGCCTGGGGCGATTACAAGGCCGAGCGCGCAAGGCTCGCAGCCCAGGCTGAGGCGACCGCCCGTCAACGCAGCGACCTGGAACAGAAAGTCGCGTTGCTGGGTGACCGCGCGGAGCCGGATTACGCCGAGGAGCTCGTTCGTAAGCGACTCGGATTGGTTCGCGAGGACGAGATCATCGTTCGATTGCAGGACTAATTATCGTATAAATGCAGCGGGCAAGCGCCCGTTTGGTTCAAAAGTCGCGAAACCACCTTCGACATTCGTGAATTGGCTCGTTAGAGCGAGCACAGATTGGCGGAAAACGAAGGTATTCTATGGCAGCGAAGAAGGCAGCGACGCCTGACAAGAAAGAGAGTGCGGAGGCGCCACGCGTCCGCGTGACCGAAGCGCGCGACGGTATCGAGCAGGTGCCGATGCCGGATCGCTACGAGGCTTCCAAGGACGAGCTGACCGACTTTTATCGGCAGATGCTGACCATTCGCCGGTTCGAGGAAAAGGCCGGGCAGCTTTATGGCATGGGCCTTATTGGCGGCTTCTGCCATCTGTATATCGGGCAGGAAGCCGTCGTGACCGGCATTCAGTCCGCCATGAGCAAGGCGGACAGCGTCATCGGCGGCTACCGCGTGCATGGCCATATGCTCGCGTGCGGCATCCCGGCAAAGGCCGTGATGTCCGAATTGACCGGACGCGCCGCCGGTATCTCGAAGGGCAAGGGCGGCTCGATGCATATGTTCTCGACCGAGCATAAGTTCTACGGCGGCCATGGCATCGTTGGCGCGCCGGTGCCGCTCGGTGCAGGACTCGCTTTTGCACATAAATATCAGGAAGATGGCGGCGTTGCCGTGTGCTACTTCGGCGACGGCGCGGCGAATCAGGGCCAGGTTTACGAAGCCTTCAACATGGCAGAGCTCTGGAAGCTGCCCGTCCTCTTCATCATCGAAAACAATCAGTACGCCATGGGCACGAGCGTCAACCGCGCCAGCGCCGAGGATCAGCTCTATCGTCGCGGCGAAAGCTTCCGCATCGAGGGGCTGCAGGTGAACGGCATGGACGTCTGCGATGTGCGCGGCGCTGCCGATGTTGCGCTGAAATGGGTGCGCGAGGGGAACGGTCCCGTGCTGATGGAGCTGATGACCTATCGCTATCGCGGCCACTCCATGTCCGACCCGGCGAAATACCGCAGCCGTGAGGAGGTACAGGACGTACGCACGAAGCGGGATCCGATCGAAGCAGCGAAGCAGCAGCTTCTCGAGATGGGTGTCAGTGAAGACGACCTGAAGGCGATTGAGAAGGACATCCGTGCCGAGGTGAACGAGGCCGCGGATTTTGCCGAACAGACGCCCGAGCCCGAGCTCGACGAACTCTACACCGACGTTCTGGTGGGGAACTACTAAATGCCGATTGAAATCAAACTGCCTGCCATGTCGCCGACCATGGAGGAGGGGACGCTGGCGAAATGGCTTGTGTCCGAAGGCGATGAGGTCAATCCCGGCGATCTTCTCGCCGAGATCGAGACCGACAAGGCGACGATGGAGCTGGAAGCCGACGAGGGCGGCACGGTCGCGAAGCTGCTGGTCGATGCGGGAAGCGAGAACATCCCTGTCGGCACGCTGATCGCCATGATCGCGCGTGAAGACGAGGATGCCTCCGACATCTCCGTGCCTGACGATGGCGAGGCCAGTGCCGAGCCGGCCGACGACAAGACGGAACAGGCGGCCGAAACCCCGGACGATTCGGCGCAGAAGCCGAAAAAGGGCGAGGAGCCGGCCAGCCTTTCGGTCGAGCCGGAAGTGCCGGAGGGCACGCCCATGAAACGCCAGACGGTGCGAGAGGCGCTGCGCGACGCCATGGCGGAGGAAATGCGCGGCGACGAGAAGATTTTCGTCATGGGCGAGGAGGTCGCTGAATATCAGGGCGCGTACAAGGTGACGCAGGGCCTGCTGAAAGAATTCGGCGACAAGCGCGTCATCGACACGCCGATCACCGAATATGGCTTTGCCGGCGTCGCCACGGGCGCGGCCATGGGCGGGTTGAAGCCGGTCTGCGAGTTCATGACGTTCAACTTCGCCATGCAGGCGATCGATCACATCATCAATTCCGCGGCGAAGACGCTCTACATGTCCGGCGGCCAGATGCGCTGCCCCATCGTGTTCCGCGGCCCGAACGGCGCTGCCGCCCGTGTGGGCGCGCAGCACAGCCAGAATTACGGACCCTGGTATGCCAGCGTTCCCGGCCTGATCGTCATCGCGCCGTACGACGCGGCCAGCGCCAAGGGGCTGCTGCGCGCGGCCATCCAGTCGCCCGACCCGGTCGTCTTCCTGGAGAACGAGCTGCTATACGGTCACAGTTTCGACGTGCCCGATACGGACGATTGGGTGCTGCCCATCGGCAAGGCCAAGATCGCGCGCGAGGGCAGCGATGTGACGCTGGTCAGCTATTCCATCGGTGTGGGCGTGGCGCTCGACGCGGCGGAAAAGCTGGCGGAAGACGGCATCGATGCGGAGGTTATCGACCTGCGCACGCTGCGTCCGCTCGACCGCGAGACGGTTCTGCGCTCCCTGAAGAAGACGAACCGTCTGGTCGTCGTCGAGGAGGGCTGGCCGACCTGCTCCATCGCCTCTGAAATTCAGGGCATCTGCATGGAGGACGGCTTCGACGATCTCGATGCGCCGGTGCTGCGCGTCACGAACGTCGACGTGCCGCTGCCCTATGCGGAAAACCTCGAAAAGGCTGCGCTTGTGAAGGTGGACGACGTCGTCACCGCCGCGCGCCGTGTCTGCTACAAGGACTGACCCCATGGCCACCGAACTCACCATGCCCGCCCTGTCGCCGACGATGGAGGTCGGCACGCTCGCCAAATGGCTTGTGAAGGAGGGCGACACCGTCGAGCCCGGCGATCTGATCGCGGAAATCGAGACCGACAAGGCGACGATGGAATTCGAAGCCGTGGATCCTGGCACCATCGCCAAGATCCTGGTGCAGGAAGGCACGGAAGAGGTCGCCGTCGGCACGCCCATCGCCATGCTGGCCGAAGAGGGCGAGGATATTTCAAGCGTCGAGGCGCCGGCGAAGTCCGACAAGACAGAGGAGCCGAAGGGCGAGGCCCGGGAGGAAGACGAGCCGACGAAGGATGAGGAGAAGGCGCCGCCGCCGAAGGCCGCGTCCGCTCCGAAGGAAACGGACAAGGGATATGGCCGCGATTCGGCGCCCGCATCGCGCGGCGGCGGCGACTTGCCGCCGGCTGGACCTGCTCCGACTGCGGACGGAGAACGGCTGAACGTGACCCCGCTGGCACGGCGCATTGCTGATGCCCGGGGCATCGATTTGTCGAGCGTGAAAGGCTCTGGTCCGAAGGGTCGGATCGTCAAGGCAGACGTCGAGAATGCTAAGGCGGGCGAGGCGAAGGCTGCGGAGGCGGGGAAAGCCGCACCGGCGGAGAAGGCTGCCGGCAAGGGCGCTGCGCCTGCCGCCCCGGCTCCGGCCTATACGGAGGCCGCCGCTGACGCGCCGCATGAGACCGAAAAACTGTCGAACGTGCGCAAGGTCACGGCGCGCCGCCTGACCGAATCGAAGCAGACGGTTCCGCATTTCTACCTGACGGTGGACTGCAATCTCGACGCGCTGCTGAAGCTGCGGTCGCAGCTGAATGCCGGGCTGCAGGACAAGGGCGTGAAGCTGTCGGTGAACGATCTGATCGTGAAGGCACTGGCTGTCGCGCTTGACGAGGTGCCGAACGCAAACGTGCAGTTCGCCGGCGATAATCTGGTGAAATACAGCCGCGTCGACGTGTCCGTCGCCGTCGCGCTGGAGGGCGGGCTGATCACGCCGATCATCCGCAATGCCGCCGAGAAGCGCCTGTCGACCATCGCGGAGGAGATGAAGGACCTCGCGTCCCGCGCCCGCGACGGAAAGCTGAAGCCGGAGGAATTCCAGGGCGGCACGGCCAGCCTGTCGAACCTGGGCATGTATGGCATCAAGCAGTTTGAGGCGGTCATCAATCCGCCGCAGGGCATGATCATGGCCATCGGCGCTGGTGAAAAGCGTCCATATGTCGTCGATGACGCCTTGCAGATCGCCACGGTCATGAGCGCCACGGGCAGCTTCGACCACCGCGCCATCGACGGCGCGACGGGCGCCGAACTGATGGCGGCGTTCAAGCGGCTGGTCGAGAACCCGA
The DNA here is from genome assembly GCF_000342165.1 of Pacificimonas flava. Classification (GTDB taxonomy): domain Bacteria; phylum Pseudomonadota; class Alphaproteobacteria; order Sphingomonadales; family Sphingomonadaceae; genus Pacificimonas; species Pacificimonas flava. The sequence goes on along the minus strand of NZ_AMRV01000006.1, from coordinate 126,224 downwards.
TGGGCATGCTGGCGTGACCGGCCATCCGAAGGAGGATCTGCCGCCGGAAAGAGAGCCGGTCATTCGCGTCACGGCGATGCCGGCTGACGCCAATCCCTATGGCGATATCTTCGGCGGCTGGCTGATGAGCCAGATGGACCTCGCCGCGGGTGCCGTTGCGGCGCGCCACGCAAATGGCCGCGCCGTGACGGTGGCTGCCGACAAGATGGCGTTCCATCGGCCTGTATTCGTCGGAGACGAAGTGTCGGTCTATGCCGAACTGGTCGCCGTTGGCCGGACGTCCATGCAGGTGGAGGTGCAGGCCTGGCGCCGTGCGCGCCACAGTGACGAACGCAACAAGGTAACCCAGGCGCGCTTCAGTTTCGTTGCCGTTGCCGAAGACCGCCGTTCACGGCCGGTGCCGCCGCTCCCCGGCCTGCGCGAAGCCGCTGAATAGCGCCCTCGCGAGAGAGATAAGGAAGACCCAAATGTCCGACAACAGTTATGACCTGATTGTCCTCGGTTCCGGTCCGGGCGGTTATGTTGCCGCGATCCGGGCAGCGCAACTGGGCCTGAAAGCGGCAATCGTCGAGCGCGAGAAGCTGGGCGGCATCTGCCTGAATTGGGGCTGTATTCCCACCAAGGCGCTGCTACGCACCTCCGAAATCAAGCATTACATGGACCATGCCGGCGATTACGGGCTGTCGGCAAAGGACGTGTCGGCCGATCTTGGCGCGGTGGTCAAGCGGTCGCGTCAGGTCGCGGGGCAGCTGAATTCCGGCGTCAAGCACCTAATGAAGAAGAACAAGGTCGACGTTGTAGAGGGCACAGGCAAGCTGGCCGGCAAGGGCAGGCTGTCGGTCAAAACCGCAGACGGCAAGTCGCGCGACCTGACGGCAAAGCACATTATCATTGCGACCGGCGCGCGCGCGCGGGAACTGCCGCACCTGAAGGCCGACGGTGAGCGCATCTGGACCTACCGTCATGCGATGACGCCGGAGGAGATGCCGAAGAAACTGCTGGTCATCGGCTCCGGCGCGATCGGCGTCGAGTTCGCTAGCTTTTACGCCGACATGGGCGCAGAGGTCACCATCGTGGAGATGCTCGACCGCATCGTGCCGGTGGAGGATGCCGACATTTCCGCCCATATGAAAAAGCGTCTGGAAAAGGATGGCATGACCATCATGACCGAGGCGTCGGTCGAGAAGGTCGACGTGTCCGACAAGGGCGTGAAGGCGACTATCAAGGCCAAGGACGGCAAGGCCAGCCAGCATGATTTTAGCCATGTCATTCTCGCCATCGGCATTGCGCCGAACAGCGAGGAGATTGGCCTGGAGGACGCCGGCGTCAAAACCGAAAAGGGGCATATCCAGACCGACGCCTATGGCAAGACGGGCGCTGACGGCATCTGGGCCATCGGCGACGTTTGCGGCCCGCCCTGGCTGGCGCACAAGGCGAGCCACGAGGGCGTCGTCGCTGCGGAGGCGATCGCCGAGGCGCTCGGTAAAGGTTCGGGCCACGCGCCGCATCCCATGGCTTATGACAATATTCCGGGGTGCACCTATGCACGCCCGCAGATCGCGTCCATCGGCATGACCGAGGCGGCGGCCAAGAAGGCCGGGCGCAAGCTGAAGGTGGGCAAGTTCCCCTTCGTCGGCAATGGCAAGGCCATCGCGCTGGGTGAAGCCGACGGCATGGTGAAGACCATATTCGATGCCGAGACGGGCGAACTGCTTGGCGCGCATATGATCGGCGCCGAGGTGACGGAACTGATCCAGGGCTTTGTCGTCGCGCGTCAGCTCGAAACGACGGAGGAACAGTTGATGCAGACGGTCTTCGCCCATCCGACATTGTCGGAGATGATGCACGAAAGCGTTCTCGACGCCTATGGCCGTGCGATTCATTACTGACGACTGAGGCAAGCGGGGCGCCTTGGCGGCGCTCCGTTCGGGCGGCGGCGAAGGCCTGCAGCAGTGCGGGGTATTCGCTCTTATCTGGAAAATTTTGAAACTGATGCGGGGCGCCGACGACGGCCCAGGGTAGCGCTTCGCTGAGCGAGCTTTCGATGAACGGAGCGAACCAGCTCGGCTAGTCCAGTGCGCCTCCGCGCACGTTTAAAAACCAGCGTCCGACTGGAAAACCGTATGGGTCCAGCCCTTGCACCAGTCGCAGTGCTGATGCTGCGATTTCTCCGCGTGCATGCCGCCGAGAACCGTGCTTCCAGCAATAAGTTCGTCACCATTTTTCGGCGCGCACACGGTGCTGGAATAGGCACCGCCTGTCATGTGCCGGCAACCGGAGCAGTGGCAAATTCCGGTAAAAAGGGGCGCAGCGGAAATGCGAAACCGAACGGCCGCAGCGGCATCCGCCCTCTATGGGAAGCGAAGGGGGCTTCATACGCACTCCTCCCGATGATTTCGACATCAGCTCTCCGGATACTGCCGCTCGCGCACCGAAAAGGGAACAGCCGCGACGGCTTCACCGTTCTGCACCCACCTGAACGGAGACCTCTGATGCGATCCCTCATTCTCGCGGCACTACTTCTCGGCACGGCGGCTTGCAGCGAGCAGGCGGCGGCGCCGCCCGAACCCAGCGCGGAGGAAACGATCGCCAAGGCGGAGCAGCAGGCCGAGCGACGCGAGGAAGCCGTGCAGAATTCAGAGGGGCTCTCGGACGCGCAGGAGTTCATCGACGAGATCGCCGTGGATGGAACCGTGGAAATCGGCATGGCCAAGATCGCCGCCGAACAGGCCAGCCGCGATGAGGTGAAGGCCTTTGCCGAGCAGGCGATCACGTTCAACCAGAGCCTGCTTCAGGACCTCAGCGCGGCGGCGGGCGCCGCTGGCGCGTTGCAGGTCAATACGGTGCTGAGCGACCAGGATGAACGCAATTTTGCCCAGCTTCGCGGTGCGCGCAGCATCGACGACATGTACCTGGAGCGCACGCGCGAACGCTATGAAGACATGGCCGAGGACCTGTCCGAATATGCAGCCGAGGGAGAGGTTGCAGCCCTCAAAGAGTGGGCGGCCAAGGCGGTGCCGATGCTACAGGATCATCGCGACGAACTTGCCGCGCTGTAGGTGTGATGGCGGGCGGCGCGTGCCATGCGCGCCGCGCCGCCTCAGGCAGGTTCGAACCGATCGTCCTCGCCGAGCAGATAGAGCTGTCCGTGCGCAACCGCGAAATGCCCGCCGTGCAGCGTCAACCGGCCGTCCTCCAGCCGTTCCTTGACGAAAGGGAACGTCTCCAGGTTTTTCAGGCTGGTCCGCACCCCTTCATATTCCAGGGCGAGGAGGGCGTCCTTGCTGACATCGGAGCCCTTTTCAGAGACGACTTTCGCCCGCGCCTCGTCGAGAAGTGCGATCCAGCTTGCGATGAAAAAGCCCTCGCCGGGGTCGTTGCCGTGAAAATCCCGCGTGAGCGCGGCCTGACAACCGCCGCAGCCGCCATGGCCCAGAACGAAGATGTCGCTGACCTCAAGCTGCGTGACGGCGAATTCGAGGGCGGAGGACACGCCATGGAGGCCGCCTGACGGATCGAAGGGCGGCACCAGATTGGCGACATTGCGGACCGAGAAGATCTCTCCCGGCCCCGCATCGAAAATGAGGGAGGGAGAGACCCTGCTGTCGGAACAACCGATGACCATCGTGCCGGGGGACTGGCCCGAGGCCAGCTCGTCGTAGCGCGCCTTCTGCGCCGGGTAACCGGTTTCGCGAAAGCGGCGATAGCCCTCTAGGAGCGTCTGGAAATCTGCCATGCCGGATGGGCTACCGCAGTTGTTTCTCGCGCGCCAGCCGCTATCTGGGCAGGGTATGAACGAAATGACCCCCATCCGCGCCCGCAAGCCCGATTGGCTGCGTGTCAAGGCCCCCACCTCGGTCGGTTTTGCCGAGACTCGCAAGCTGATGCGCCGGCTGAACCTCAATACGGTCTGCGAAGAGGCCGCGTGTCCCAATATCGGCGAGTGCTGGACGCAGAAACACGCGACGGTCATGATTCTGGGCGACACCTGCACCCGCGCCTGCGCTTTCTGCAACGTAAAGACGGGCATGCCGCGTCCGGTCGACCCGCTGGAGCCGGAGCACGTCGCCGTTGCCGCCGGAGAGCTGGGCCTGGAGCATATCGTCATCACCTCCGTCGACCGGGACGACCTGCCGGATGGCGGCGCCCAGCAGTTCGTGAAGGTGATCGAGGCGCTGCGCAAGAATGCGCCTCAGACGACCATCGAAATCCTCACCCCGGATTTCCGCAACAAGGCGGACCATGCGATGGAGGCGATCGTCGAGGCGCGGCCCGATGTCTTCAATCACAATCTGGAAACCGTTCCGCGGCTTTATCCGACGATCCGCCCTGGCGCGCGCTACTACCATTCGCTGCGCTTGCTGGAGCGCGTGAAGCAGCGCGACCCTTCCATCTTCACCAAGTCCGGCATGATGATGGGGCTGGGCGAAGGCCGGCTCGAGGTGCATCAGGTCATGGACGACATGCGCTCTGCGGGCATCGATTTCTTGACGCTTGGGCAGTATCTCCAGCCGACGCCGCGCCATGCGAAGGTCGTCGACTTCGTGACGCCCAAGCAGTTCGCCAGCTATGGCGACATTGCCCGTGCGAAGGGATTTCTGTTGGTGTCCTCGACACCCCTAACGCGGTCTAGCTATCACGCCGGCGAGGATTTCGCCCGCCTTCGTGCGGCTCGGGAGAAGCAGCTCGCCCGCTGACGGTGGCCAAGCGGATCTTCTCGACGTCCCGGCCCGGGCCGCGATCGTAGCTGTTCCACGGCACATGGGATTGCGGCTTTTCCTCACGCACCGCCGCGACGACGGCCTCAAGGCCGTCCATGACCAGCGCGCGCTCGAATTCGATGCCGATTTTGTCGCCGTCCATCCAGCGGACGGTGCCGGTCAGGCGTTGCCGATCGGACAGTTCCAGAACCACCCGCTCGGCCGGTGCGAACTCGACCTTGACCTGAACGAGCGCTCCGCCCGAGGAGATGTCGCGCAGGATGGCGCTATGCTCGGTTCCTCGCACATGGACGCGGGCGGCACGCAACAGCTTCGACCGCTTCGCTCTTTCCTGGACTTCGCGAATATGGGTCATGGGCATCGGCCTACGCGTTGAACATCGAGGGCGGTTGGTACTGCCGAAACATTTAAGCGCGCGTTACCGGCATGCGCGCCTATCCCGCCCCTTGCAAGGCCGACCGCGATCACCCACCTTTCGGGATCACCGGGAATCCCCATTCATCGCTTATTAGATTTGTGGCGGTAGAAGGCGGGCTCTCGGCGGTGCGGGGTTTTCGAGTTTCAATGATTGCCCCAACGGGAAAGGCGTATAGACTGCCCGGCTGTCTGGGCAGGGCGGCGAACAGGCCGCCGGCGGAAAGGATTTTATGACGAAGCTAACGGGTGGCACCGGCGGATCGGGTTCCGGCGAAGGCGGTAGCGACGGCGATTCGAAGAATACACTGTACTGCTCCTTCTGCGGCAAGTCGCAGCACGAGGTGCGCAAGCTGATTGCCGGGCCGACGGTTTTCATCTGCGACGAGTGTGTGGAGCTGTGCAACGACATCATCCGCGAGGAGACGAAGACCAGCCTCGTCAAGGACAAGACGGGCGTTCCGACGCCGCGCCAGATCTGCGACACGCTGGACGACTATGTCATCGGTCAGGATTTCGCCAAGCGTGTCCTGTCGGTCGCGGTTCACAACCATTACAAGCGGCTGGCGCACGGCGCCAAGGGCGCGGATATCGAACTCGCCAAGTCCAACATCCTGCTGATCGGTCCAACGGGCTGCGGCAAAACGCTGCTGGCGCAAACGCTCGCCAAGACGTTCGATGTGCCCTTCACCATGGCCGACGCAACGACGCTGACCGAGGCGGGCTATGTCGGCGAGGATGTCGAGAACATCATCCTGAAGCTGCTGCAGGCGTCGGACTATAATGTCGAACGCGCGCAGCGCGGCATCGTCTATATCGACGAGATCGACAAGGTCAGCCGCAAGGCGGACAATCCCTCGATCACGCGCGATGTGTCTGGCGAGGGCGTGCAGCAGGCCCTTCTGAAGATCATGGAGGGCACGACGGCCTCCGTTCCGCCGCAGGGCGGCCGCAAGCACCCGCAACAGGAATTCCTGCAGGTCGACACGACGAACATCCTGTTCATTTGTGGCGGCGCCTTTGCGGGCCTGGATCGGATCATCGCCGACCGGTTGCAGGGCAAGTCCATCGGGTTTGGCGCGCACGTCGCCGCGCCTGACGAGCGCCGCGTTGGGCGTATCCTGCGGGAGATCGAGCCGGAAGATCTGCTGAAATACGGGTTGATCCCCGAATTTGTCGGCCGACTGCCGGTTCTGGCGACGCTGGAGGATCTGGACGAGGATGCGCTGATCACCATCCTGACGGAGCCGAAGAACGCACTCGTCAAACAGTATCAGAAACTGTTCGACATCGAGGACGTGCAACTGACCTTCTCGCAGGATGCCTTGCGTGCGGTCGCCAGGCGCGCCATCGCGCGCAAGACCGGCGCGCGCGGCCTTCGCTCGATCATGGAGGGCATCCTGCTCGACACCATGTTCGACCTGCCCTCACTGACGGACGTGGATGAGATCCATATCGACAAGGACGTGGTCGAAGGTCGCAAGGACCCGGTCCGTGTCTTTGCCAAGAAGAAGAAAGCGGCTGCGGACGACGCGGCCTGATTTTGTCCCTCGAAGCGCCGTGTTCGCGGCGCTTCGAGGGTATGCCGTTGGCGGCGCGACAGGCGCAGCCGACCCCGCGGACCGGGCGTCCCGCGACAACCCGCACTCTCGCCGCCATGTTGCGGCGCAGCGCCGCCGACCCCATATTCCCCGTGAAAGCCTGTTCCAGGAAATCGGCGCGTGGCCGAGCCTTCGCGCGATAGTGAGAAAGTCCTTATGACCGTTCAGACCCTTCCTGTACTCCCTTTGCGCGATATCGTGGTGTTTCCGCAGATGATCGTGCCGTTGTTCGTCGGCCGGGAAAAATCCGTGGCCGCTCTCGAAGCGGTAATGGAAAACGACAAGAATGTTCTTCTGGTGTCGCAAAAAGATGCCGGCGTCGAAGACCCCGAGCAGGCGGACCTGTATGAGGTCGGAGCTGTCGCGACCGTCCTGCAGCTGTTGAAGCTGCCCGATGGCACCGTGAAGGTTCTGGTCGAGGGGCAGGATCGTGCGCGGGTTCGTGAGCTCGATACGTCCGGTGACTATTTCGAGGCGTCTTTTGAGGTGCTGGAGGATAAGAACTCAGACGAGACCGAGCTTGCCGCTCTGCAGAAGTCGGCCACGGATCAGTTCGAGAATTATGTTCGCCTGAACAAGAAGATCGCGCCGGAAGTCGTCGTCCAGGTGCAGCAGATGGAGGACGCGGCGCGCGTGGCCGATGCCATCGCCGCGAACCTTTCGGTGAAGATCGCCGAACGCCAGGCTCTGCTCTCCGAGCCGAGTCCCGCCAAACGGCTCGAAATGGTCCTCGGCATGATGGAGGGCGAGATGGGCGTCCTGCAGGTCGAGAAGAAGATCAAGGGCCGCGTGAAGCGTCAGATGGAGAAGACGCAGCGCGAATACTATCTCAACGAGCAAATGAAGGCGATCCAGCGCGAGCTTGGTGATGGCGGCGAGGATGGCGACGAGATTGCCGAGCTGGAAGAGAAGATTCAGAAGACGCGCCTGAGCGCTGAGGCGCTCGAGAAGGCGACGTCGGAGCTGAAGAAGCTGAAGGCGATGGCGCCCCAGTCCGCTGAGGCGACGGTCGTGCGCAATTATCTCGATACTCTTCTGGGCTTGCCGTGGAGCAAGAAGAGCCGTGTTGCGAAGGATTTGAAAGCGGCACAGGACGTACTCGATTCCGATCATTACGGCCTGGAGAAGGTCAAGGAACGCATCGTCGAATATCTGGCGGTCCAGAGCCGCGCGAAGAAGATCAAGGGGCCGATTCTCTGCCTCGTTGGTCCTCCGGGCGTCGGCAAGACTTCGCTTGGTCGTTCGATCGCCAAGGCGACGGGCCGCAAGTTCATTCGCCAGTCGCTGGGCGGCGTGCGCGATGAAGCCGAAATTCGTGGCCACCGGCGCACCTATATCGGCTCCATGCCCGGCAAGGTTCTGCAGAACATGAAGAAGGCGGGCACCTCGAACCCGCTGTTCCTGCTGGACGAGATCGACAAGCTGGGACAGGATTTCCGCGGCGATCCCTCCTCCGCCCTACTGGAGGTTCTGGATCCGGAGCAGAATTCCAAGTTCAACGACCATTATCTCGAAGTCGATTACGACCTGTCGAACGTCATGTTCGTGACGACGGCGAACTCGCTGAACATGCCGCAGCCCCTCCTCGACCGCATGGAGATCATCCGGCTGTCCGGCTACACCGAGGATGAGAAGGTCGAGATTGCGAAATCGCACCTCCTTCCAAAACAGGTCGAGGAGCACGGCCTGAAGGCCGAGGAGTTCTCGCTGTCCGAGGACGCCATCCGCGATCTGATTCGCTATTATACGCGGGAGGCCGGGGTTCGGACGCTGGAACGGGAAATCGCGCGGCTCGCACGCAAGTCCCTGCGCAAGATCATCGAGCAGGCGGAAACGTCGGTCAGCATTACACCGGACAATCTGCATGAGTTCGCTGGCGTACGGAAATTCCGCTACGGTGTCTCGGAGGAAGAGGACCAGATCGGCGCCGCGACGGGACTGGCCTGGACCGAGGTGGGCGGCGAGCTTCTGACGCTGGAGGCGGTGACCGTGCCCGGCAAGGGCAATATCCGCACCACCGGCAAGCTCGGCGACGTGATGAAGGAGTCGATTCAGGCCGCGCTCAGCTTCATCAAGGCGCGCTCGCCGGAATACGGTATCAAGCCCGACATTTTTGCGCGTCGCGACATCCACGTGCACGTTCCGGAGGGAGCGACGCCGAAGGACGGTCCGTCGGCCGGTATCGGTATGGTGACGGCGATCATCTCGACCCTCACCGATGTGCCGGTGCGCAAGGATGTGGCGATGACAGGCGAGGTGACGCTGCGTGGCCGCGTCCTGCCGATCGGCGGTCTCAAGGAAAAGCTGCTCGCGGCTCTGCGCGGCGGCATCAAGACAGTGCTGATTCCGGCGGAGAATGAGAAGGATCTTGCCGAGATTCCCGACAACATCACCGGTGGTCTCGAGATTCATCCGGTCAGCCATGTCGACGAGGTTCTGCGTCTGGCGTTGACGAAGGAACTGGAACCGATCGACTGGTCGGAACCCGATGTCGTCGCGACCGAACCCGACCCGCACGCCATGGGAAATGACGAGCCCCGCGCCCCTATCATGTAGATATGGGCCGGGAATCCCTTTGACTCTCCAGTCGCGCGGTTATTTAGTGCACTCTCGGCGGACGGCCGCGAGACACCAAAAAGGGGAGTATTGATGAACAAGCAGGAACTTATCGCTTCTGTCGCAGACACTGCGGACATCAGCCGAGGCGATGCGAGCAAGGCTGTCGAAGCGGTGTTTACCACCATCGAAGGAGCGCTGAAGAAGGGGGACGAGGTTCGCCTCGTTGGCTTTGGCACGTTTTCGACTGCAGAGCGGAAGGCTTCGACGGGTCGCAATCCGCGCACAGGCGAACCGATGGAAATCAAGGCTTCCAACCAGCCGAAGTTCAAGGCCGGCAAGGGCCTGAAGGACGCGGTCAACTAGCGCGACCCGAACGATCTGGCGGGGAAGGGGCATATCCGGGGAGGGATGGGCTCTTTCTCCCAATTCCAGTCTGGACGGCGCCCGGTGCGGGTTCTATAGCACCGGCCTTCGGAGCCGCAGCGGATTATGCTTGCGGAACCGGGCGCGTAGCTCAGCGGTAGAGCACTGCCTTCACACGGCAGGGGTCGCTGGTTCGAACCCAGCCGCGCCCACCATGCGCACGGGGCTTAGGTCGAATGACCGGCCGGATTAGCGGTCTTCCTTCTCGCCGAGGCAGGAGAGGAGCCCGAAAAGATCTGCTGCCGTTTGCGACCGGAACGGTTGTATCGGGGATGTACGATGCGCTGCCTCTATCTTCATATCGGCCAACCCAAGACAGCAAGTACATTCCTGCAGAACGACGTTTTTCCGCGTTTGTCGGGATTGGATGTCGCGTTGCTGCCCCGGGTTTCGAATTATCGAAATCATGATGCGCGGCGCAGCGGAGACGGACGATTGGCCGAGCAGATTACCGCGCGCTCGCCGATTCTGTGGACCAAGCACAAAGCGGAGCTCGAGCCGGCGCTTCTTGGCACCGGTTCTTCCCGATCTCGCCTCGTCAGCGATGAGATGTTCTTCGGCAATTTCCGGGGCGCCGCAGAGGTGCTGCCGCATCTGCGCGCAATTGTGGAGATGGCGCGATCGCGATTCGATGCGGTTCGCATCCTCTGTCTTATCCGGCGGCAGAGTACGCGGCTTATGTCCGGCTACGTACAGAGAAGCGATGCCAAGTTGAAGGCCGGACAAGCGGATTTCGAAGCGTTCGCCCGCTCGATGTGCGACCCTCATGACGAGCGCTATCGCCGGGGTATGGCTTGGGAGTATGGCGATCTTGCCGCCGGCCTTCTGGACATTGTCGGACCGGCTGGGCTCTTCATGCGTCCCTACGAAGAATTGCGGCACGATCCGCGCCCATTTCTCGAAGGACTGATGTCCTTTTTGGGGCAGGAGCCTTGCAGTGCAGATGTGCTGATCGAAACGCTTCTCCACGAGGGGCGCCAAGCGAACGTTCGGCGGCTGGAGCAGGATCTTTGGCAGGCGCGGCGTTTCAATCGGCTTTCGGAGGGGATCTCGCGCCTCGACCTTTTGCGGGAGCCGCTGGCATATCTGAGACGGAAATACACCGCGCCGTCGCAGATCCGCTTGCGACCAGAAATTTCCGAAATGATCCTCCGATCTTATGAGGAGACGAACCGCCGCGCGGCGCGCCTCCTCAATATCGATCTCGCACGGTACGGGTATGTCCCGACCGGCGAGCCCGAAGCGCCTTAGCGCTTCACCGTCATCGTCTTGATCTTGCCGGGCTCGGCGGGCGGCTCGCCTTTCGGAAGCGCATCGACATGTTCCATGCCCTCCGTGACCTGGCCCCAGACGGTATATTGGCCGTCAAGAAATTCGGCATCCTCGAAGCAGATGAAGAACTGGCTGTTTGCCGAGTTCGGATCCTGCGTACGCGCCATCGAACAGGTGCCGCGGACATGCGGTTCGGAGTTGAATTCGGCCTTCAGGTCCGGTTTGTCGCTGCCGTGCATGCCCGTGCCGGTCGGATCCCCGCCCTGCGCCATAAAGCCCGGGATCACGCGGTGAAAAACGACGCCGTCGTAGAAGCCCGATTCAGCAAGTTCGGCAATCCGTTCTACGTGATTGGGGGCAAGGTCCGGCCGCAGGCGGATGTAAACGTCGCCATCGTCAAGCGACATGATGAGGGTTTTGGCTTCAGCCATGAAAACGGTTCCTTTTCGGTTTGATTGGATTGCCCCCGCCCTAGCGGCACCGTCGAGGCTCGCCAACCGCGAGTGCTTCCTGCATTCTATGCGAGCACCTGCGACGTTCGCGGCTTGAAAAACGCTGCAATGCGCGGCAGAAGCGCGGCCATTCCCGGCATCGGGCGGTTAGCTCAGTTGGTAGAGCATCTCGTTTACACCGAGAGGGTCGGCGGTTCGAGCCCGTCACCGCCCACCAGAACCGGCGAGCGGCATGATCTCCGCGCAACCGGCTGCCTCCTTCGTGCGTAGGGTTCTCGAACGAACTGACGAGGAGGGCTCTTTGCGATGGCCGATATTTTCGACCTCTTGAAGCAGGATCACGACAAACACCGCGATCTGCTGCGGAAACTTACCGATACCCAGGGCGACAGCGATGAGCGTAAAGCCCTCTTCAAGGCGTTTGCGGAGGATGCGGTCGCCCACGCGAAGGCGGAAGAACAGTCGCTATATGCCGCCATGCTGAACGATCCCGATCTTTCGGACGAGGGGAGCCATTCCACCGCAGAGCATAAGGAAATCGAGGATTACATCGAGGAGTTGCAGGATACGGACATGTCCTCACCCGGCTGGATCGCGACGTTCAAGAAGTTGAACCACCGCTATCATCATCATATCGACGAAGAGGAAGAAGAAACCTTCGCCGCTGCGAAAGAGAAATTTTCCGAGCAGAAGCGAGAAGAACTCGGCGAGAAATTCTCGAAGCGCAAACCAGCCGAGAAAAAAGAACAGGAGGATGCGGCCTGATCCTGTTCGTCGGTGTGCCGGTCCTATTCGACGGGCACCCCGGGCTGCTGTTTCGACGTTCGAATCGTCAGGGACGTCTTCACATGTTCTACGTTCGGCGCCGATGTTAGCGCCCCAGTCAAGAACTGCTGAAAGCTGCGAAGATCGCGGGCGACGATTTTCAGGATGAAGTCGATTTCCCCATTCAGCATATGGCACTCGCGAACCGGTGCCAGATCCGCGACATAGTCTTCGAACGCCCTCAGATCCGATTCTGCCTGGCTCTTCAGGCTGACCATGGCGAAGACGGTGATCGAATAGCCGAGCGCCTCCGCATCGATGTCGGCGTGATAACCATTGATCACGCCGCTTTCCTCCAGGCCGCGGACCCGCCGCAGACAAGGGGGCGCTGTCAGCCCGACATGTGCTGCCAGTTCGACATTCGTCATGCGGCCATCGTCCTGCAGACGGCGCAGAATCTCGCGATCAATGTCATCCAAGAAGCGGGGATTGTTTCCCATCATGTCTCCAAACTGAAACGGGCGAAAACGGTCGGAAGTCGCCAGTAGCAGAAAATTACGCGTCAGAGCAATTGCGGAGAGGGGAAAATCTGTAGTCTGGCCGAAGGGTTAAAGATTTTCTCACGCAAACGATATAGCAATCCCGTATGTATCGCGACCAACGCCTTTCGACGATCTTGAACTGGACGGCCGCTATGCCGTCATCGGGAAAAGCTGACGATTCGTTGGTGGCGGTTAGGCGCGTTGGGCAGATCGCAGTCTCGCTCCTGGAAATGCGACTGGCGCACAACCGTTTCGCAGCGCTTCGCACGCTCGTGCGACTCTGCCGAACGCTCGACGACTCTCAGCGGCACCGATTTGTTGCCTTGGCGAAACGCTATGGTATGGATGCTGTTGGCAGACGTTTGGCGGCGGGGAGGGGGCGTGACCGAACGGATTACACCGGCTATGCCGCCACGGCGGGCGATCTCCCTCTGCCGCAAGAGGATATTTCCAATCCTTCGTTCACACCAGCCTCCATGCCATCGCAGCTTTTCTCTTCCGATGCCGATGCCCAGCGCCTCGCGCTGGAAGCTCCTGTAATGAACGAAAGGATAAGGCGACCGCAGTCCGGCACGATTTCGGATTCGGCAATGCCAGCGATGCGGGAAGGCGCAGAACGGCTCGCGGTGCTCATAGATCGGATCGACAAGGTTCGCCGGCAACTGAGCCCTGTGGATGAAGGGGAGCCGGCGTCCGAGCTGGCTTGGAAAACGAACGCGCGCGGGATCTTTACGCAGACACCGCAGCTCATCGCGGCGGACCGCTTCGATAGGCTAACGCTCCTTGCGTTCGCTGAAACCGACCGTGTTCTTGCGAAGATCGCGGCTCATCAGCCCTTGAGCGGCGAACGATTTCGCGTGGACGGCGAAGTGCTGACCCTGTCCGGCACACCGGTTTTCGCGCAACGAACAGGCGCATTCCTGGGATATGTCGGGCGGATTTCCGTCGAGCGCCAGTTCGATATGCTGGGCTTGCAACCGGAGCATGTGGCAGAGGCGGCACATGAAATCCTGACGCCGCTGAACGCGATCCTCGGCTATGCGCAAATGATCGAGCGGGAGGTGCTGGGGCCTGCACCTGCCCCCTTGCGCAGCGATGCGAAAGCGATCATCCGCGATGCCGGGCAGCTGCTTTCCATCGTCGATGCGCTTGGCGACGCGGCCGCGTTACAGCGGGGAGCCACTTCGGAAACCGGAGGCGAGCTTGTTCCCGCATCCAGCCTGATCGAATCGCTGAAGTCGGACTATGCGGACGATATCGCCTCGCGAGGGTTGCTCGCCGATTTTCGTACGGGCGGAATATCCAACTTCCGCGCGGACGGTGATGCGTTGCTGCGTGCGCTACGCCGCCTGACATCTGTCATGGTGTCCCTGCTTCGGCCGGGCGAAAGTCTGAGCGTGGTTGAGGAGCCGGCGGGAATACGCATTGCGATGCCGCCGTCGCTGACAGGGCGCAGTGCAGCCTCCCTGATCGGCGGTCCCATAGTCTCGCACGGGCAGGGAAGCACGCCGCAGCTGGGGCTCTCCTTCGCTCTCAAGCTCGTCCGGCAGCTTCTGGACCGGAGCGGCGGAGAACTCTGCATCGAGCCTGGCAGCTTTCTGCTGAGGGTTTCTGCGCGCACCGAGGGCGATTGCCGCGAGGCCTCGTAAAATCCGCTGACTTTCCCTACATCGCTGGGTGATACACGAATGCGAGCAGGAAAGCGGGATTCATGGCGAAGAGCGAAACGGTACGAGTTGCGATCATCGGATCCGGACCGGCGGGATACACAGCGGCCGTCTACGCCAGCCGCGCCGCGCTCGATCCGGTTCTCGTGCGCGGCCTGCAGCCTGGCGGTCAGCTGACCATAACCACCGACGTTGAAAACTGGCCTGGCGAAACCTCCATCATGGGGCCCGACTTGATGGAAAAAATGGAGGCGCAGGCGCGCGCGCTTGGCACGGATATTCGGGACGATATCGTGACCAAAGTGGATTTCTCGAGCCGCCCCTATGTTTTGTCGCTTGAATCGGGTGGTGAGTTGATCGCGGACACGGTCATCATCTCGACGGGCGCGCAAGCGCGCTGGCTCGGCATCGACAGCGAAACGAAATTCCGCGGCTTTGGCGTGTCAGCCTGCGCGACTTGCGACGGCTTTTTCTACCGGGGCAAAACGGTGGCGGTGGTCGGCGGCGGCAATACGGCTGTCGAGGAGGCGCTGTTCCTCACCAATTTCGCAAGCAAGGTCTATTTGATTCATCGCCGGGATGAACTGCGCGCGGACAAGGTCAACCAAGGTCGGTTGATGGCGAACGAGAAGGTGGAATGCGTTTGGAATGCGACGGTGGGCGAGGTTCTGGGTGAGGAGGATCCGCTCGGCGTGACGGGCGTGAAGCTATCGGGCACCAATGGAGCACCGGACCGGGAGTTGCAGATCGATGGACTGTTCATCGCAATCGGTCACGATCCCGCGACCCAGCTTTTTGCGGGGCAGCTGGAGATGGACGCGGACGGCTATATCCTGTGTAAACCCGATTCGACCGCGACCAGCCGGCCTGGGGTTTACGCCGCCGGAGATGTGAAGGACCATGTCTACCGCCAGGCCGTTACGGCCGCCGGTATGGGATGCATGGCCGCGCTGGAGGCAGAGCGCTTCCTGGCCGCTCAGGACGTGGCCGGGGAGGAACGGATCGCGGCCGAATAGTTTCGGAACATCCCGCGCCGGTTCGGACGCGGAAGCACCAGGCGCCAAGGGGAGGAACCGTGAGCGCATTCGATTGGGACCGGTTGCGCCTGTTTCACGCAACGGCCGAAGCAGGAAGTTTTACCGAGGCGGCGCGCCGCCTTGGGACGAGCCAGCCCGCCTTGTCGCGGCAGATTGCCAGTCTTGAAGATGCACTGGGGGCGAAGCTGTTTCATCGCCATGCGCGCGGCCTCGCCCTGACGCATGAGGGCGAACAGCTCGAGGCGGCGGCGGCGGAAACCTGGGACCGGATCGAGCGTACCCGCCAGTCGATTGAGCAGTCGCTCGGCCGGCCCACGGGCGAAATCCGGATAACCACGACCGTCAGTTTCGGTTCGACCTGGCTTGCGCGCGCGCTTCCGGACTTCATGGCGCAGTATCCCGACATTGGCGTCAACTTGCTGCTGAGCGACGAGGATCTGGATCTTGCGCGCCGGGAGGCGGAAGTCGCGATTCGGTTTGCCGCGCCCGCGCAGCAGGGCCTGATTTCCAAGCGGCTGGAAGCGGTCCGCTACCGGCTCTGCGCCGCACCCGCCTATCTCGAGCGGGAGGGCATGCCGGAAAGCGCCGCCGACCTGTCGCGCCACCGGTTGGTTGCTTTCGGCGAACCCGCGCCCGGACCTATCCAGGGCGTGAATTGGATATTGGAGGTTGGCAATACCGGCGCACCGCGCGTTCCCTGCCTGACGGTCAACAGTATCTACGGGCTTGCGCAGGCGGTCGAGAACGGCGCGGGAATTGCGGCGCTGCCAAGCTATTTGATTCGCGCTGCGCAGGGGCGGCTGCAGACCATTCTTCCGAATGAACTCGGTCCGGTCTCGCGCATGTATTTCGTCTATCCCGAGGAACTGCGCGGATCCATCCGGGTTAATGTGCTGCGCGACTTTCTGGAAGCGCGCATGAAGAGCGATCCCTTGGACCTCGAGGCGCATGAAGTGCCGGTCGATAGAGGGATCGGCCGAGTGGCCGCGTCGGGCCGCTGAACGCCGCCCTCGCAGCCATGCCCCGCACGCATGGCTGCCCCCGAGAATTGATCCCTGCACAAAAATGTCGCGAGGGCGCAAATAGAGTTCACCAGCGCGGGGCACCGCCCCAGCGCAGACTTCGAAATCCGCTCCTCCTCCCCGCGGATATTCGATGATCGGGCTCCCGGCTTATTTCCTCCCTCCCTCCCCAAGCCGGGAGCCCCCCTCATCTCCCGACGACATGAAAGCGGTGCGAAATCGCCGTGCGGCTCTTCCGGTGCGCACGCCCATCGCCTAGAAGATGGGAATGTTTTCGCCCCAAGCCGAACATTATGTCCGGCTGCCCGAGGATTTCGGTCAGCGCTTCCTGGTCTTCGTGGATACCGAGGAAGAGTTCGACTGGAGCCAGCCGCGCCGCCGTGATTCCACCAGCGTGCGCACGGTCGGCGCGCTTCCCCGCGTTCACGAGTTGATGCGCAGCTACGGCGCGGAGCCGGCTTACATGATCGACTATCCTGTGGCGACGGACGCTGCGGCGGTCGACGTGCTGGGCGGCTTCAAGGCGGCTGGCGGCACGACCATCGGTGCACAGCTGCACCCGTGGGTCAATCCTCCCTTCATCGAGCGCGTCGATGCGCGGAACAGCTTTGTCGGTAATCTGCCGCGAGAGTTGGAACGTGCGAAGATCGCATCGCTGACCGAAGCGATCGCCTCCGGTTTTGGCGAGGCACCGATCGTCTACCGCGCCGGGCGCTACGGGGTCGGGCCGAATACGGAGGCGCTGCTCGACGAACTCGGTTACAAACTCGATGCGTCGGTGCGGCCCTATTTCGATTATTCGGAGGAGGGCGGGCCGGATTTTCGACGCATCGATCCACGCCCGTATTGGACCGGACCGGAGCGGCGTCTTCTGGAACTGCCGCTCAGCACCACGTTCACAGGCAGCTTGCGGCGTGCGGGGGAGGGGTTGTTTCGCGCCGCCAACCGCGTTCCGCATCTGAACGGGTTCCTGTCACGCGGCCGGCTTCTGAGCCGGATCGCCTTGACGCCGGAGGGCATTCCTGCCGCGGATGCCGTGCGCGCGGCGGACTTGCTGCTGAACGAAGGTGCGCCGCTGATTTCCATCTCCTTTCACTCGCCCTCGGTCGAACCCGGGCATACGCCCTATGTTCGCGACGCCGCCGATCTGAAGGCGTTCTATGCCTGGTTCGAGGCGGTTTTCGAACATCTTCTGGCAAGGGGCGCGGCGCCAATCGGTATCGACGCGTTCATCAGCGCCTGCGAAAGCGATCGGCCCGCCCGCCGCCTCGCGGCACGCGCTTGAAGGCTCAGCGCACGCGCACGCTTGAACGCCTCCCCGCCGACCCGTAGAGGAAGCGGCCCGGTGGGGCCTGTAGCTCAATGGTAGAGCTGGCCGCTCATAACGGCTTGGTTGGGGGTTCGAATCCCTCCGGGCCCACCAGCAAACATGATCGAGGGCGAGGACGAACGCGCATGCTGAACATCGCGAAGCGCGCTGTAGGGAGCGCACTGCAAGCCTCGGCCCGGATAGGGGCGGGCCCGCGCCGCAAACTGGCGATTTTCGTGCCGGCGAGCGCCGGCAGCCTGGGTGATCAGGCGCTTGTCGATTCGGCGGCGGCGCTGGCCGCGGAGATGGGATATCGGCCTCTGCTGGTTCGGCTGGGGGGCTGGGCGCCCATCGAGGTTCGCACGCCGTCCGATCATCTGGAACTGCGCAGCTACGGCCTCGCCGGGGCCCTCGCGATGCGGCGTATCGTGCGCGAAAGCGAACATGCGGTCATCATCGGCGCGGACACGGTGGACGGCGTCTACGGCCACGCGAAGGTCGAATATTGGGGAGAGGTCATGGGCCGGCTGGCGAAGGCCGGCCTCGGCACGCGCTTTGCCGGTTTCAGCGTTTCCGAAACCCCGCATGCCCAGCTGCTGAAGCAGGTGGCGGCGCTGACCGATACCGGTTTCTATCTTCGCGATGCGGTGTCGCTTGAGAGGTTCGAACGCGCAACGGGGCGCAGCGGCGTCCTGACGGCGGATTTCGCGTTCGGGCTGAGGCCGGAGATTACGTCCCCGGCCGGCCGTGCCGGTTCGAAATGGCTGGAGGCCGAACGTGGGCGCGGGCAGTCCGTCATGGGGTTCAACATCAGTTCGCATGTGGCTGAAAGCGCTGGAGATACGCTGCTTCCGGCCCTGTCGACGGACCTCGGCGGATGGCTGCTGGACCACCCCGATTATTCCTGTCTGCTGATTCCGCATGATGTTCGCGGCGAAGGGCAGGGGGATATCGGTTTGCTGGCAAGCCTGATGGCCTCGCTGCCGGACGAGGCGGCGGCGCGCTGTCATCTGCTCGGATCCTCTCTGGCGGCATGGGATGTGAAGGCCCTGTGCGCCGACCTCGATTTCCTGTTCACGGGCCGCATGCATGTCGCCATCGCCGCGCTGGGCGGCGGCACGCCCTCTGCGGCGGCGGCCTATCAGGGGAAGTTCGAAGGCCTTTACCAGCATTTCGGGCTGGATGCGCAGCCCTTGTGCCTGTCCCCGGCCCGCATGTCGGAAAAGGGCGCTCTCCGACCGGTGCTTGATATGCTGGCGGCAGAGGCGCCGGAACTGCGCAACCGTGTCACCACCGCATTGCCGCAGATCAGGGTGCTGACATCGCGAAACCTGGCCTTCGTGCCCCGCCAATAATTTTGGCCGATGCCTCAGCCGGCGGCCGGCGGCGGAAACCAGCTGGTGTCGATCGATCGGTACCGGTTGATGAAGTGCGCCCGCTCGACCAGTTCTTCTTCCCGAAGGACGGTGATCTCTGAACCATGTCTGCGGATAAAGCCTTCATCGGCAAGTTCCTTCAGGCAGCGGTGAACATGCACGTTCGTCAATCCGACCGCGTCGCCGATATCGCCTTGCGTCATCATCAGATTGACCGTCGGCGGCATATCCGGGCTGGTCGTCCTGAGGCGCGAGAGCACATCCATGATCAGCGCCGCGATCCGCGACTTTCCATCCGTCCGTCCAATGGACTTCAGCCGGTCCTGCAAGGCCACATTCTCAAGAGCCGCGAGCGCGTAGAAGAGGGTGGCAAGGCGGGGGTGATTCTCGAAAACTTCGGCAAGGCGCGAGCGCGGAAACTTGCACAGCCCCGTCGGAACGGAGGTCACGGTCGTCGTCGCGGAGCGTTCGAAGGCGATGCTGTTCACACCGATGATGTCGCCGGGATAATAGATCCGCAGGATCGCGCGGCTGCCATCGGCAAGAGCGGTGGAACTGTGCAGGCGGCCCTCATCCACGAGATAGAGATTACCGGCAGGACTTTCCTGCTCCTCGTAGATCACGCTTCCGGCGGCAAACGCCTTCGGGGGCTCTTCCAAGGTTCGCAGGGCGCTCTTCTCGCTTTCCGTAAGCTCGATATAATGCTTCAACTTGGCCAGAAAGCAGCTTTCCGCCATGAATGATCCTTTCCCAATCTCTCATGTTGTCCGCCCATAAGGGGCAGTCAGCACGGATCCGTCCTCGAAAATGAAACGCGCTCACTTATCGGCGGTTCAGATATTGCGGATTATGGAGGCGCCCCGTCCCTTTCCGAAGGGACAGGCTATTCGCTTGTGTTCGAGACTGTTTTATAGAAGCATGACAGCGTGACTCCCGAACCGACAAACCGCCGCAGATTCTTCTCACTCGGCGAAGGAGACCCCGACGCCGTTTCGGAGACCTTCGCGAACAGCGGTGAGGCGGACCGGCGCGCGCGCCGTCGCAGGCTTCTTTTCAGGATCGCGGCAGGGGTCGGCCTGATGCTGCTTATCCTTTTCGCGCTTCTCGCGTGGACGGCTCCACTCGGGAAATCGCTGGAACCGCTTGAGGATCCCGCCATCGTGCTGGAATCCGACGACGGCACCGCCATTGCACGGCGGGGCCAGTATAAGGCAGCTCCTGTGGAGGTGGGCGAGCTACCCGCCTATGTGCCGCAAGCCTTCGTCGCCATAGAAGATCAGCGCTTCTACAATCATTGGGGCCTCGACCCGATCGGTATTGGCCGCGCCCTGTTCACCAATATGGAAGAGGGCGGGGTCGTTCAGGGGGGCAGCACGATCACGCAGCAGCTTGCGAAGACCAGCTTCCTATCGTCCGAGCGATCCCTATGGCGCAAGGCACAGGAAGCCCTGATCGCGCTGTGGATGGAGGCGTGGCTGACGAAGGACGAAATTCTCGGCCGCTACCTGTCCAGCGTCTATTTCGGGGAGGGGGCCTGGGGTCTGCGGGCCGCCTCGCAAACCTATTTTTCAAAGCAGCCGCAAGATCTCACGCTTGGGGAGGCTGCGATGCTGGCCGGATTGATGAAAGCCCCGTCTCGTCTTGCGCCCACCAAGAATTATGATGCTGCGCGTCAGCGTGGACGCCTGGTCCTCGCGGCCATGAAGGAGCAGGGGCTGATTTCCGAGGCGGAGTGGAACGCGGCCCGCCCGGCACGCGTCGATCCGGGTCGCGACGACCTTCCCGTCGGGTCATATTTCGCGGACTGGGTCTCGCCGGTCGCCAAATCCATCGTGCAGGCTGGCTATGGCGAAAACCGGGTTCGAACGACGCTCAATATCGACATGCAGCGGGCGGCGCAGCGGATCCTGAAGCAGCGCCTTGCCTCCTCGTCGGCAACGCAGGGCGCGCTTATCGCCATGCGTCCGGACGGGCGCGTCCTCGCGATGGTCGGCGGCGTCGATTATGAGGACAGCGCGTTCAATCGTGCCGTGCAGGCGCAGCGCCAGTCGGGCAGCGCGTTCAAGCTGTTCGTCTATCTGGCGGCACTAAGGCGCGGCATGGATCCCAATACCATGGTCGAGGACGCCCCCGTTACGCTCGGAGACTGGACACCGCAAAACTACGACGGCAGCTATGCCGGTCCGATCACGCTGGAGGAAGCCTTTGCCCGTTCGTCGAACGTCGCTGCGGCCCGGCTCGCTGACGAAGTCGGGGTTGACGAAGTTCAGCGCGCCGCGCGCGATCTCGGCGTCGAAAGCGAGTTGTCGGACGATCTTACGATCGCGCTCGGCAGTTCGACGACGAATCTGCTCGAACTGACGGCGGCCTATGCCGCGGTTGCTGCCGGACGCTACCCGATCAAGCCGTTCGGTATCGAGGTTCCCGATCGTGTAGAGGGTTGGAGCGAGCGCCTGGGCCGCGCCCTCTCTCGTCCGGCGAAGCGCAGGCTGGAGGAGCGCGACGATCTCCTGCGCCTTCTCAGCGCGGTTACGGAGCGCGGCACCGGCCGCCGCACCGATCTGGCGCTGAATTCCTATGGCAAGACCGGCACGACCTCGGACTACCGGGATGCGCTTTTCATCGGCTTCGTGCCGAACCTGATCGTCGGGGTCTGGGTGGGCAATGACGACAACAGTCCGATGAACGGCGTTACGGGTTCGAATGTGCCGGCCGACATCTGGAAGAGCTTCGTGCTGGAGGCGTCTCCTGAAGCAAGGGCGGCCGAGGAGCGTTACCGGAGGGCCCTCGCAGCGCGTGACGCACGGGAAGCCGAAATGGCGCGCCGCCGTGCGGAAGCCAGCGGTGCTGCGATCCTGGGGGATATCGAGGCGCTGATCCGCGGCGATGAGGGGGCGGGGCAGCGACTGCTCGACCGCGTCTTCCGCGGCGAAGCCGGTGCGGATGCGGTCGCGGACGAGATCGAACGGCGCAGCGAGGCGCTCGCCCGCGAATATGATCGCGGCGAAGACTATTACCGAGAGTTCGAAGAGGACTGGCGGCAGGCGCTGGAGGACTATGAGATGCAGGGCGGGACGCAGTAATTTCTGCCGTCTCCCCGGCTCGGGCAACCGTCGATGTCCGGTTTCTCAGTCCCAGCGCGCGGCCGCTGCGTCGTCGGCATCCCTTGCTTCCACCCAGCGCGACGTTCCGCTGGGGTCCTCCTCCTTCTTCCAAAAGGGTGCCCGCGTCTTCAGCCAGTCGATGAGGAATTCCGCAGCGCGAAACGCTTCCCCCCGATGCGCGGATGAGACGCCAACGAAGACGATCTCCTCGCCCGGAAGAAGGCGGCCGTATCGATGGATCACGTGGCATCCGAGAAGTGCGAACCGCTCGCTCGCCTGCGCGGCGATGGCGTCCATCTGCCGTTCCGTCATGCCTGCATAATGCTGCAATGTCAGTGAGGAGCCGGGCCGGCCGCGCACAATGCCGGTAAAGGTCACAAGCGCGCCCGCCTCGCCCCCCGTCTGCTTCAATCGCGCGCCTTCTGCTGCGCTGTCGAAGGGCTCTTGCTGAACCGCAACGCTGTGAACGGATGTCATGCGTGGCCGATCTGCCGCTAGCCGCCGGTGACGGGGGGGAATACGCCAAGCTCCGCTCCGTCGTGAACCAGCGCGTCAGTCTTTACGAACTCCTGATCGAGTGCAAAGCGCAGGCGGGAGCGATTGCCGAAAGCCCGGGCATATTCCGGTGCGCGGGCGGAGAGCACGTCGAGGACATCGGAGACCGTCGCGGTGCTGTCCGGAAGGGACAGGCGCTCCGCGCCGCGGCCGATCATGTCCTGCGTTCCGGCAAAATAGAGCATCTGAATATTCATCGGCTTAGACCATATGCCTGAGACCGGCCCGCAAATAGTCCCAGCCGGTGATCGTCGTCATGACGGCGGCGAGCCACAAGCAGATCAGCCCGACCTCAAGCGCCGGAAGCGCTGGCCAGACGCGCATGGCGAAGCCCTCCAGGATCAGCGCGCCCAAGGCGATCATCTGAAAGGCGGTCTTCCATTTGGCGAGCTTGCTGACGGGCACGGACACCTGCACGCCGGCCAGAAATTCGCGCAGTCCGGAAACGATGATCTCGCGCAGAAGGATGATGAGCGCGGCGAGGACATGCCAACCGCTGACCAGATTGTCCGCGATCAACATGACGATGGTTGCCGCGACCATGATCTTGTCTGCGATCGGGTCGAGGAACTGACCGAGCTTCGACACCGTGCCCTGCGCGCGTGCAAGATATCCGTCGAGATAATCCGTGGCCCCGGCAATGCAGAAGATGGCGTAGGCGGCAAGATAGCCGAGCCAGCCCGCATTCCACATGCAGATCACGATGATCGGCACGGCGAGAATGCGCGAAAGCGTGAGCAGATTTGGAAGGCTGGTCATGAGACCCTCGCCTGTAGATCAAGGCGGCGCGTGTCACAAGGAACACGGGGCGCGCAGCACGACATAAGGGGCAGGTATCAGGGTGAATGTCAGCGAGGCCTTCGCCAGTCGCAACTCGTTCGCGGTTTTCTGACGAATCAGGTGGGTGCTCCGTTGATCCGGGCGATTCTGATATGCGGTTTGGCTTTGTTTCAGCGCATCTAGGCTGTATTCCTAACCCGCTGGGTGAAAGAAATCGTAGACTTTGCGCGCCACGGTGCTGGAGATGCCCGGCGCGTCAAGAAGTTGCTCCATACCCGCCGACCGAACGGCCTTGGCCGTTCCGAAATGCATCAGAAGCGCGCGTTTCCGGGCCGGCCCGATTCCGGGCACGTCATCCAGCGGATTGGCGGAGATCGCCTTCGATCGCTTCGCGCGATGGGCCCCGATTGCAAAGCGGTGCGCCTCGTCCCGCAACCGTTGCAGATAGAACAGGACCGGATCGTTCGTCGGAAGCGTCAGTTCTCGGCCATCTTCAAGATAAAAGGTCTCGCGGCCGGCATTGCGGTCCGGCCCCTTTGCCACTCCGACCAGTGGAATGTCCTCCACGTCGCATTCGGCGGCGATTTCCCGCGCGGCGGACAATTGCCCCTTGCCCCCGTCGATCAGCACCAGGTCCGGCCACTGGCCCTTGCTGCGATCCGGATCGTCCTTTGCCAGGCGGGCAAAGCGGCGGCGCAACACGTGCCGCATCATGCCGAAATCATCGCCAGGCGCGATACTGTCGTCCCTGATGTTGAATTTCCGGTAGGCGTTCTTCTGAAACCCCTCGGGCCCCGCCACGATCATGGCGCCGCCTGCATTCGATCCCTGAATGTGGCTGTTGTCGTACACCTCGATCCGTCTCGGGGGCGCTTCCAATTCGAACAGATCGGCCAATTCTCTCAGCAGCTTCGCTTGCGTGGTTGATTCTGCGAGGCGCCGATCCAGCGCTTCCACGGCATTTCGCTGCGCATGTTCGACAAGCCTGCGTAGGGCTCCGCGCTGGGGACGCTTCATGTTCATTTTACGCCGGGCGCGTGCCTGTAGCGCCTCCTCGATCAATGCGCGTTCCGACAAATCTCGGTCGACGAGGATTTCCGGGGGAACCGGCATGTCCTCGTAGAATTGCATCAGGAAGCTCGACAGCACCTCATCGAGATCTTCGCCCGACACATTTTTCGGAAAGAAGGCCCGATGGCCCCAATTCTGGCCGCCGCGAATGAAGAAGGCCTGGATACAGACCTGATTCGCCTTCTCCGCGAGCGCGATGACATCCGCGTCGCGAACGCCCTCTGCCGTCCCGGTCTGTCCTTGGATGAAGGTGAGGGCGCGCAGCCGGTCGCGGTAGATGGCGGCAAGTTCGAAGTCTTGCTTCGCTGCCGCCCCCGTCATGGCATCGCCCAGCTTGCGCTGCACCGTCTGACTTTTCCCTGCCAGAAAATCCTTCGTATCGCGAACGAGCTCGGCATAGCCCTCTTCATCGATACGGCCCGTGCAGGGGGCCGAACAGCGCCGGATTTGATAAAGCAAGCAAGGCCGCGACCGATTGTTCATATAGCTGTCGGAGCAGGACCTTAGCAGAAAGACCTTTTGCAACGCATTCAGCGTGCGATTGACCGAGCCCGCGCTTGCGAACGGCCCGAAATAGATGCCCTTGCCCCGCCGGGCTCCACGATGCTTGCGGATCTGCGGAAAATCATGATCCTCGCGCAGAAAGATAAAGGGAAAACTTTTGTCGTCGCGCAGCAGAACGTTGAAGGCGGGCCGGAACCGCTTGATCAGCTGCGCCTCCAGCAGCAGCGCTTCCGCCTCCGTATGGGTGGTGACGACCGTCATCTGCCGCGTCAGGGCCACCATGCGCTGCAGTCGTTTGGGCAGCGCCTTCACCTGCGTGTAGTTGGTGACCCGCGCGCGCAGCGACCGCGCCTTGCCGACATACAGGACCGTTCCCTCGGCATCCTGCATGCGGTACACGCCGGGCCGGGCCGGCAGGGTTTTCAGGACGTTCCGGATGGCTTTTACGCCGAGATCGAGGTCTGGCGAATCCTTGCCGCGCACGGCGTAGGTCGCCTGCTCCTCGGAGAAGCGGTCGGTTTGCGGAGAATCGGCCATCCGGACCGATTTGGGGCCGGCGGGGCTGGACCGCAAGCGCGCGCGAAGGCTAGAGCCGCGCTCCATGAGCACGACATTGCAGCTTCAGGTGCGGGACATCGAATTGATGGTCCTGACGGGCATTTACTCGGAGGAGACGAAGCTGCCGCAGTTGCTGCGCGTATCCGTCTTCGTCGATCTCGATGCGCCGGACCGCTTCACTCATGACATGAAGCTTTCGGAATCGAAGAATTACATGGATTTGAAGGATGCCGTTCTGAACGTGTGTCCAAAGGGCGTGCATTTCACGCTGGTCGAGGCGGTTGCCGACGCGATCATCGATCGGCTGTTCGACGATGACCGCGTGCTGTGCGCAACGGTGAATATCGTAAAGGTGGCGATCAGCCAGAATGGTGAGGCGATCGGTATCGAACGGACCCGCAGCCGGTGAGCCTCGCGCTCGTCACCGGTGGGACTCAGCGTCTCGGGGCGGTCATCGCTGCTCGCCTCAGCGCCGCGGGCTATGACTTGGCTCTCCATTACAATGCCTCGCCGGACCTCGATGCGGATCTGGCAGCGGCGCTACACTCCCGCTCCGTGGATCACGCGACCTTCCCCGCCGACTTTGCAGAGCCCGAGGCCTCGAAGGCGCTGCTCGCCGCGGTGGCCGAGCACTTTGGTCGCCCGCCCACGCTTCTCGTCAACAGCGCCAGTCGATTCGGTTCCGATACGAGCGAATCGGCAGGGGCGGACGATTTGATGGGGCATTTTACGATCAATGCGGCGGCGCCCATCATGCTGTCGCAGGCGTTCAAGGCGGCCTTGGGGGAAGGTGAGGGGTGCATCGTCAACATCCTCGACCAGCGTCTGCAGCAGCCGCACCGGGACAATTTCGCCTACACCATTTCGAAGTTCGCGCTGGCGGGTGCCACCCAGACGCTGGCGCGTGCCTGGGCACCGCGCATCCGCGTCAATGCTGTTGCCCCCGGCCTCACGCTTCCGACCGACAATTACGATCCATCACGCCTGAACCGCGTGCGCGCGGCCATGCCCTTGGAACGGCTTCCCAGTCCGCAGGATGTGGCGGACGCCGTTGCGTGGCTGGCGGGGGCGAAGGCGGTGACGGGCGAAACCGTTCATGTCGACGGCGGCGCCCGTCACCGGAGCTTTCAGGGCGATTTCGACCGCCTGTAAAGCCGCCGGCCTCAACCGTCTAAAAATTCCGGTCGCATGTTCCCAGGGCCTCAAGCGCGACCTGATAATCGGCCGCTAACGCTTCGCCGTTGCTCCCGCCCGCAATGTCCTGTGGCAACTGCGCCGGCAAGGAACAGGCGAGAATGACCGAGGAAAGCGAACCGGCGTCCGGCGCGGGAGCGTTGGGATCGATGATATCGCCGGTCGAGAGAACGACATGGGGATCGACGCCGGGGCGGCGCAGCACGACGAGCGAGAGCGGCCGGCCATTCTGCGTGCGTACGAAGATCTGAGTCTCCGATTCCCCAGGGATCGAGCCGGGAACGTGAAACGCCGAGCTGATCGATTCTGCGCGTGGCGCCCCGCCGGCAGCGGCACGTTCGCCGAGGAACCTGCTGACGATCTGCTCGCGGCCTGCCGACCACGCCTGCTGGCCATATTTATGAGCGAGCACGAATTCGCCGGGGGCGTGCTCGGCGCCGAGGAACAGAAGAACGATTTGCCCCTCCATCCTGGGCGTACGGCCGCGCTCATTCTCAGGAATGTCAACGAGATACGTGATTTCTCCCGGCACGCCGGCGGGGGCGGCGAGGACGCTTTGCACCTGCGCGCGCACGAGGAAACGACGAAAGCCGGGCGCCAGTCCGGGCGCGCGTTCGCGCTTCACCTCTTTCGCGTCGACGATCTGCGCACGCGCGACCGTGGTCGCATTCAAGGCCAGGTCGGCAAAGTCCGCGCGCCCGGCATTCGGCTGGGGCGACATCGGCTGCGCAGCGCCTTCATTGATCGGCAGCGCCACCAAAATTGCGGAAAATAGTATTTTTTGAAACGTCATGGTGGGTCGAAAGATCCTTCGAACGACAAGTCTGATGGGCACGAATCGCGGTAAGAACAGTATCCTAACGCCGTGAACGTAAACTGTATCAGAATCTCGCTTGCGAGGGGGAAACCGCCAAGTTAGGACATTCATCAAGGGATAGGGATGACGCCGGAACGATCGTGCTTCGGCAATTTATTTTCTATACCCCCATCGCAATTGAAACGGCTGCACCCTTTGGTGCGTATAGCTGCATGTTTAATCTGAGGGAGTGCCGCGTACCGACATGGCATATGCTGATGAACCGGGAATGAGCACAAAGCGATTGGTTTCGCTCGTGCTCGTCGGCTTGATCCACGTCCTTCTCGGCTACGCTGTTATCAGCGGCCTGGCCCTGAAGGCGGTCAAGATCGTTGCCGGGCCGCTCGAAACCTTTGAGGTTGAAGAGCCGCCCGAGGTGGAGGAGGAGCCCCCGCCCCCGCCGGAGCAGCTCGACGAAATTCCGCCTTATGTACCTCCGCCCGACGTGGTGGTGGAAAATCTTCCGCCGCCGCCGGCTCCCGTGACGACGGTGCGTACGCCGCCGCCGCCTGCGCCGCCGCCGCGCGTGGTCATTCCGCCGGCTCCGCCGCCGCCCGCACCGCCGCCGCCTGCGCCCGCCGGGCCGACGCAAGATCCTCAGCCGATCGCGCGCAACTACGGCTTCGGTCAGTCGGACTATCCGTCTGCCTCGCTGCGTGCGGAGGAAGAAGGCACCGTGACGATCCGTATGGAGGTCGGGACCAACGGCCGTGTGGAAAATTGCTCGGTGGTGTCGTCGAGCGGACATGATCGGCTGGATCAGCAGAGCTGCCGTCTTGCCGAGCGCCGTTTCCGCTTCGAACCGGCTCTCCGGAACGGTGAGGAGGTCTCGGGTGTCGTGACCCAGGCGTTCCGCTGGCAGATTCAACGTTAAACGCCGCAAGGCCCGAACATATCTCTTCTGAGGGACAAAGGACTATGAAGATGACTTTTAATTCTCTCGCCACGAAGGCGAGCATTGCTGCCGGAACGCTGCTCGTCAGCGCACCGGCTTTCGCCGCGGAGATCGAGACCGACAATCCTTACGGTCTCCTGCCGGCCCTGAAGCAGGGCGGCCCGATCGCTTGGTTCCTGTTCGGCGTGCTGCTGATCATGTCGCTCGGCACCTGGTATCTGCTGTTCACCAAGTGGTTCGATCAGCGCCGTATCAAGAACGAGGCCAAGGAGATCGACAAGAAGTTCTGGACGGCCCCCAGCCTTCGCGAAGGCGCCTCGAAGCTTCCGAAGAACTCGCCCTACCGCCAGATCGTCGACGACGGCCTGCGCGCGTCGGAGCACCATGAGGGCCGCCTGACCGACAAGATCGACGAGCATGAGTGGGTGACGATGTCGCTCGAGCGTTCGCAGGCCGCGATCGCGCAGCGCCTCGCCGGTGGTCTCAGCTTCCTGGCTTCCGTGGGTTCGACCGCGCCGTTCGTCGGTCTGCTCGGTACGGTTATCGGTATTTACCGCGCGCTTATCGGCATCGGCGTCGCCGGTCAGGCGTCCATCGATAAGGTTGCCGGCCCGGTCGGCGAGGCCCTGATCATGACCGCGCTCGGTCTGTTCGTGGCCGTTCCGGCGGTGCTCGCCTATAACTGGCTGCTGGGCCGCAACAAGGACGTGCTGAAGCACCTCGGCAACTTCTCCGACGACGTGCACGGCTTCCTGGTTTCGGGTTCGCGCGTGGCGCGCACCTCGCTCGGTTCCGGCACGGCCTCGGCCGCTGCTACGACGCGGGATGCGGTTCCGGGTTCGTCCGTGAAGGGTCAGGCCGTGCGTCCGACCAACACCACGACGACGACGCCGGGAACGACTCCGAAGAAGTAACTCGACGGTTCGGACGGGGGCGGCGCTCTGCTGCCGCCCCGCCAATCCGCCCGTTTGATTGCAAGTAGGAATTCCGCTTTATGGCAATGTCAGTTGGAGAATCGGACGCGGATGCGCCGATGGCGACAATCAACACGACGCCACTCGTGGACGTCATGCTGGTTCTCCTCATCATCTTCCTCATCACGGTTCCCGTGGTGATCCAGACGGTGCCGCTTCAGCTTCCGAATGTTCGTTCCACGGCGACGACGACGAAGCCGGAGAACGTCAGCCTTTCGGTGAACGCTCAGGGCGATGTTTTCATCGGCCAGACGCGTATGAGCGATTATGAGGAACTGCGTCAGGTTCTGTCGCAGCGTCTCGAGCAGTATATCGAGGATGCCGGCGGCCCCGCAAACGTCACCGAGCTGCCCGAGGTTCACATTCGCGGCGACGCGAACGTCGAATATCAGAATATCGGCGGTGTGATCTTCACGGTTCAGCGCGCCGGTTACATCAAGATTGCGTTTATTTCGGAGCCGCCCGCCGGCAACGTCTCGCGCGCGATCTACTAAGGAGTTAGACCATGGCTATCTCAATGGGGAGCACCGACGGCGACGCGCCGATGGTCGAAATGAACACGACGCCGCTGATCGACGTCATGCTCGTGCTCCTGATCATGTTCATCATCACCATTCCGATCCAGACGCACGCGGTGAAGCTGGATCTGCCGGTGAGCCAGGACACGCCGCCGCCGGAAGAGGTCGTCGATCCTGTCGTCAACCGCGTCCGCGTCGACTTCCTGAACGACATCTACTGGAACGACCAGCAGGTGACGCCGGCGCAGCTGGAGGCGTATTTCCGGCAGTCGGCTTCGATGAATCCGCAGCCGGAAATCCATCTGCGTCCGGACGCGCTGGCGCGTTATTCGGTCGTCAGCGAGATCATGGCGTCCGCGCAGCGGAACGACGTGACGAAGATCGGCTTCGTGGGCAACGAGGCATACGCAAACCTTCGGTAAGCGTATCCAGATTCCGTACCAAAAGGGCGTCCCGGTCGGGGCGCCCTTTTTTTCCGCCGTACTGCATTTTTCCTGCGTGGAATGGTCTTCCGAAATGACGGTGCGATGGGAGCAGACCGCCTAGCGAGGGGGCCTCGGTCGAACGCACATGTGCAGGAAGACCGTCTTTTTGGGCACACTTCCTTTTTAGAGACCATTTTTCGCGGCAGCGGCAGGCCACTGGGCGCATGCATGAGAGCAACTTTCTAGTTGGGAGCCGTGGCACCCTTAGGCAAATTCAATGCGGCCCGCGGTGGACTCACACCATCGCGAGGTGAGCCATCTCATTGAGGGGAGAGCTGGTGCGATAGAAGCACCCGCGTCTGCGTAGGGGGGCGAAGCCGGGCCAAAACCCGCGGAGGTGCGCGCCGCGCAGCCTGCCGAAATCATCAAGCCATGCATGTCATCGGAACCGTTGCAGAGGTGCTGCGGCATGACTGTCAAACCTCGGCCAGCCTATATTGCGCTCATAGCCATTCCGACGCTTCCGCAGCCTCAGAGCGCCGGTGATCAACGCACAGGCGCGATGGTCTTTCATCGGCGATCACGCAAGATCAGCGCGGCTAAGAACGCTCCTTCATCATTGCAGTCTGACATGGCAACGCGCCCACGCCACGGGCAAAAATGGTGCACCGGGAAGAGCCCGGTTGGGCCGCCCGGCCGTTCCGTCTCTCCGCCGCGCCTCTAAGTCGTGACCATGCGTCCATTCGCAGGTCGCGCGCCCTGGCATTCAATGCATCGCGCGGCGGCGTTCTCTTCTCAGCCACCGTGCTCGCGGATGAAGGCCTCGACGACGGGCGCGATCTTGGTGCGCCAGCGGGAGCCGTTGAAGATGCCGTAATGGCCAGCGCCCTCGGCGAGCAAATAGCGCTTTTTACTCTCGTCGAGCTGTCCGGCGAGCGTGAGCGCAGCCTTGGTCTGGCCGATTCCGGAGATGTCGTCGCGTTCACCCTCGATGGCGAGCAAGGCCATGTCGGTAATGGCATCCGGGTCGACGCGCTCGCCGCGGTACATCATCTGCCCGGTGGGAAGCAGATGCCGTTGGAAGACGGCGTCCACCGTTTGGAGATAGAATTCGGCCGTCATATCGGCGACGGAGCGATACTCGTCATAGAAGGTCTTGATCCGCTCCGCAGAGTCCTCGTCGCCCTCGATCAGGTGTTTGAACATTTCCCAATGGCTCATCAGATGATCGCCGAGGTTCATCGACATGAAGCCACCCAGCTGCATGAAGCCGGGATAGACGCGCCGCATGGCGCCGGGATAGATCGGCGGCACCGTCGCAATCGCGTTCTGCTCGAACCAGGCGTGCGGCTTGTTCGTTGCCATGCCGTTGACCGAAGTGGGACTTTCCCGCGTATCGATGGGACCGCCCATCATGGTGAGCGTGGCCGGCAGGTTCTCGTGCTGCCGCGCCGACATGATGCAAGCGGCGGCGTAGACGGGCACGGACGGTTGGCATACGGCGATCACATGGGCACGCTTGCCATTGCTCGCCCCGCCGATGGTTTCCAGGAACTTGATCGTGTAATCGATATAATCGTCGAGGTCGAAGCTGCCCTCTGCCATGGGCACCATCTTCGCATCGCGCCAGTCCGTGATGTAGACGTCATGATCCGGGATCATGCGCTCGGCTGTACCCCGCAGCAGGGTGGCGAAATGCCCCGACATGGGAGCAACGATCAGAACCTTGGGCTGATCCTCGTTCGATCCGTCCGTCTTCACGAAGCGTTTGAGCTGTCCGAACGGCAGCCGCAGAGCCACCTCCTCTCGCGATTCGACCGTGCGGCCCTCCAGCGTGATCCGTTCCAGACCGAACGCCGGCTTGCCCCTCGGTTCCGCGGCGTGCGCGAACACGTCAAGCGCAGACGCTAGGACCAGCCCGCCGCCTGTATAGGCAAAGGGGTTCGCGGGATTGGTGAGTAGCGATGCGCTCATCTGCGCCGCCGTGCCGGCACCCGCCAACATCGCGCGTTGCATCTCA
This sequence comes from Pacificimonas flava, assembly GCF_000342165.1. GTDB lineage: Bacteria > Pseudomonadota > Alphaproteobacteria > Sphingomonadales > Sphingomonadaceae > Pacificimonas > Pacificimonas flava. The sequence continues at coordinate 93,610 of NZ_AMRV01000006.1, read as the reverse complement.
TAAAGCGGATACAGCATAAGAACTCCAATCTTTGGCGCTTTGTGCGCCGCAACATGAACGATTGCAAGGAGGGCACGTGCCATGGCGGAAAGAAGTCTCGAAGGACGCACGGCGCTCATTACCGGCTCCACCAGCGGTATTGGCGCTGCGATCGCATCGCGTATGGCGGCTGCGGGTGCGAACATCGTCCTCAACGGTTTCGGCGATGCGGATGAAATCGAAAGCCAGCGCAGCGGTCTGGAACGCGACCATGGCGTCGAGGCCATCTTCATAGAGAAGGACCTGTCCGTCGGCTCCGAAAGCAGCGCATTGGTCCGCGAGGCGTCCGAAAGGCTGGGCGACCCGGATATCCTCGTAAACAATGCTGGTATTCAGCATGTTGCGCCGGTGGAGGAATTTCCCCCGGAAACCTGGGAAAAGCTGCTCGCCATATGCCTGCACAGCGCCTTCTATACCGTTGCGGCAGCGATTCCGGCAATGAAGCGAAAGAACTGGGGACGCATCATCAACATTGCGTCCGCCCAGGGTCTCGTCGCCAGCCCCTACAAATCCGCCTACAACGCTGCCAAGCACGGGCTGATCGGCTTCACGAAGTCGGTCGCGCTGGAGGTCGCCGAAACCGGAATTACGTCGAACGCGATCTGTCCGGGATATGTACGCACGCCGCTCGTTGAGGGGCAGGTGGCCGATCAGGCGAAGGCCCACAATATGAGCGAGAAGGACGTCATCCGTGACGTGATCCTTGCCGTTCAGCCGAACAAGCGCTTCGTCGAACCGGAAGAGATCGGCGATTTCGCAGTGTTCCTGGCGGGCGAAACGGGGCGCAGCTTCTGCGGGGCGGCGCTGCCGATCGATGGGGGCTGGACCGCGCGCTGAGGCTGCGCATCCGGCCTGCGCGCGGTCGGGAACGATCTATCCGAACGGCTGGTCGATGGAGGGTGGCGGCAGCGAAAACCAGCGGGGCCCATCCGCGGTCATGTACATGCAGTCCTCCAGCCGGATGCCGAACTTGCCCGGCAGATAGAGGCCGGGTTCGTTGGAAAAACACATGCCGGGGGCGAGCGCCGTTTCGTTCCCGCGCACGATGTAGACCGGTTCGTGCCCGTCCATGCCGATCCCATGGCCCGTGCGGTGCGACAGGCCGGGAAGCGCGTAGTCGGGGCCGAATCCTTCGGACGTGTAGAAATCGCGTGCTGCGTCATCCAGAGTGCCCGCGGGAACGCCGTTCGCAGCCGCCTCGAACACGCGCTGCTGTCCCTGGCGGACGAGGTTCCAGACGCGCCGCTGCTCGCGTGACGGGTCCCCATAGACGAAGCTGCGGGAGATATCGGATTCATAGCCGTGGACGCTGGCTCCGCAGTCCATCAGGACGACCTCTCCCTCCCGGACCTGCTGCGGCTTTCCCGATCCGTGCGGGTAAGCGCTCGCCTCGCCGAGAAGAACGAGGGTGAACTCCGGGCTGCCGCCCCGGCGTTTCATCGCCGCCGCCATGACGGCGCCGATATCCGCCGGCGTCATGCCGGCCTCGATTTGTGGCCAAATCTCCCGATAGGCTGCAACGGTCAGGTCGTTCGCTGCCTGCATCAAGGCGATTTCCGCCGGGGATTTTACAATGCGGCAGGCACGTACAACGCCCCTGTCGCTGCCCGTTTCGACCCCAGCCTTTGAAAGAGCGTCGACGGCGAAGTAGCGAACGGTTTCCTCGACACCGAGAGGGCGGTCGCCAAGGCCGCGTGCCGTCAGCCAGTCCGCAATCATGGCGGCCGGGGAGCCGTCCTCCTGCCAGGTGCGGACCTCCGCCGGAATCTGGAGAGTTTCCCTGACGGATGGCTCTTCGAAAAACGGCGTGACGACGAGCGCCTCGCCCTCTGCCGGCAAAATCGCGGCTGTCAGACGTTCGCTACGCCACCACTGGATACCCGTGAAATAGTCGAGGGAGGATCCGGCCTCCACAAGAATAGCACCGAGGCCGGCGTCCCGCATGAGCGTCTGCGCCTTCGCGATACGGTGCAGGCGCTCCTCCGGGCCAATGGGGGGCGGGAGGGCAGAGCGGTCGCCGCGGCCGGATGGCTCCGCCGCGGCCGCCCAGGCGCCATACTCCCGAAATGGAGATGCGAATGCGGCAGCCCCCGCTGCGCCGATCAGAAGTTCGCGCCTGGCGAGCATGGATGGTCCTTACACTGGAGTCAGATCAGTTGGCCGCGCGGCTTACCTCGTCCTCCTCCATTGCGTCGAGCGCGCGCTTTATGCGGGAGGAGGTCTTGCCGGCCTGTTGCTGGGCTTCGGAGCTGCAGCGCGACTCGATCATCTCGTCAATGTCGCTGGCAGCGCCCTGAAGCATTCGCCGCAGCACCATATTTTCGTGCTGCAGATTGCCAATCTTGTGGCGCAGCCGTTCTTCTTCGGCTTTTGACGACATGCGTTCGGCCCAACTTCCGGAATCTCTATGACGGCGTGCATCCTTACGCGCACAGGTCAAATAGCAAGTCTTTCTCTGGCGCCTGCCTTGCACTACATCGCGCCTTATGACCGCTACCAACGATATTCGCCGCAGCTTTCTCGACTTCTTTCAGGGGGAGGGGCACCAGCCCGTGCCCTCCGCACCGCTTGTGCCGCAGAACGACCCGACGCTGATGTTCGTGAACGCAGGCATGGTGCCGTTCAAGGACGTTTTCACCGGGCGGGAACGCCGGGACTATAGCCGGGCGACATCGGCGCAGAAATGCGTGCGCGCGGGCGGCAAGCACAACGATCTTGAAAATGTCGGCTTCACGGCGCGTCACCACACCTTTTTCGAGATGATGGGCAATTTCTCCTTCGGCGACTATTTCAAGGAAGAGGCGATCTCCTTCGCCTGGCGCCTGATCACCAAGGAATGGGACATTCCCGCCGAACGGCTGACCGCGACGGTCTTCCACACGGACGATGAGGCGTTCGATCTGTGGCGCAAGATTTCCGGCCTGCCGGAGGAGCGGATTATCCGCATCGCCGGCAGCGACAATTTCTGGTCCATGGGCGATACCGGACCGTGCGGGCCCTGCTCGGAACTGTTTTACGACCATGGTCCGCAGATCGCCGGCGGCCCGCCGGGCTCCCCCGACGAGGACGGCGACCGGTTCGTCGAAATCTGGAATCTGGTTTTCATGCAGTACGACCAGCAGCCTGGGGGCGCGCGTGTCGATCTGCCAAAACCGTCCATCGATACCGGCATGGGTCTGGAACGCGTTGCAGCGGTGCTGCAGGGCACGCACGACAATTTCGAGATCGACCTCTTCCAGGCGCTGATCGAGAACGCGGCCGAGCTCGCCAAGACCGCCAAGGACGGCGCGCACAAGCAGTCGTTGCGTGTCATCGCCGATCATGTGCGGTCTGGTGGCTTTCTGATTTCCGATGGCGTGCTGCCGGCGAATGAGGGGCGCGGCTATGTGCTCCGGCGAATCCTGCGCCGCGCCATTCGCCACGCGCATATCGCAGGTGCCAGCGATCCGCTGCTTTGGCGGCTCGTGCCGACGCTCGTCAGCGAAATGGGCGCGGCCTATCCCGAACTCGTTCGCGCACAGCCGCTTATCGAGGAGACGCTAAGGCAGGAGGAAACGCGTTTTCGTCAGACGCTGGATCGCGGTCTGCGCCTGCTGGACGAGGAAACCTCCGCCATGGGCGAGGGGGACACGCTGCCCGGCGCGACGGCCTTCAAGCTCTATGACACCTACGGCTTCCCCTACGATCTGACCGTCGATGCGCTGCGCACGCGCGGCATCGGGGTCGACCAGCAGGGGTTCGAAGCGGGAATGGCGGAGCAGAAGGCGCGCGCCCGCGCGGCCTGGGCAGGGTCCGGCAGCGCGGCGGAAGATACGTTGTGGTTCGACATCGCCGAGCGCGAGGGCGCGACCGAGTTCCTTGGCTATCAGCATCATGAAAGCGATTGCAGCATCGTTGCCCTTGTCAAGGACGGTGTCGAGGTCGACAGCGCCTCCGCCGGTGACGAGGTCGAAATCTTTGCGAACCAGACGCCCTTCTATGGCGAAAGCGGCGGTCAGGCCGGCGATTCCGGGTGGATCGAGGCCGATGGCGTCAAGGCGGTGGTCTCCACGACCTCGAAGCCGCTCGGCCGGCTGCACGTGCACCATGCAAAGATCGAGACGGGTCACCTCAAAGTCGGCGATACCGCGCATTTCAAAGTCGATATCGAACGCCGATCCGCCATTCGGGCCAACCATTCGGCGACCCACCTCATCCACGCGGCGCTGCGGGCGCAGCTGGGCGCGCATGTCACCCAAAAGGGATCGCTGGTCGCCGAGGACCGCATGCGCTTCGACTTCAGCCATCCGAAGGCACTCACCGACGACCAGATTGCGGCTATCGAGGCGGAGGTGAACGCCCATATCCGAGAGAACCATCCTGTCACGACGCGGCTGATGACGCACGAGGACGCCATCGCTGCCGGCGCCATGGCGTTGTTCGGAGAGAAATACGGGGACGAGGTCCGCGTCCTTTCCATGGGCGTGTCGGGCGCGAACGATTACTCGGTCGAGCTGTGCGGCGGCACGCACGTGAACGCCCTTGGCGATATCGGCCTGTTCAAGATCGTCTCGGAGGGGGCGGTGGCGTCCGGCGTTCGGCGCATAGAAGCGCTGACGGGCGAAGCGGCGCGCCTCTACCTTCAGGCGCAGGAGGATCGGCTGAAATCGGCGGCCGCAACGCTCAAGACGTCTGCGGCTGACGTCCCCGAGCGCATTGTTTCTCTGGTTGAGGAGCGCAAGCGGCTGGAGCGGGAACTCGCGGAAGCGAAGAAAAAGCTGGCGCTTGGCGGCGGTGGTTCGGGCGGCGGCGCGGAGGACATCGCCGGCACGAAGTTCCTCGGCCAGGTCGCGGACGGTCTGGAGGCGAAGGCGCTGCGCGGAGCGGTCGACGAGCTGACGCAGTCGCTCGGTTCGGGCATCGCCATGCTGGTCGCTGTGAACGACGGCCGCGCCAGCGTCGCGGTGGGCGTATCGAAGGACCAGCAGGACCGGTTCGACGCCGTGGCTCTCGTGAAGATCGCGGTGGCCGCGCTGGGCGGGCAGGGCGGCGGTGGCCGGCCGAGCATCGCGCAGGGCGGCGGTCCGGATGGCGACAAGGCGCAGGCGGCTGTCGCAGCCGTCCGGGACGCGCTGACGCAGACTGCGGCCGCAGCCGCCTGATCCGTTCGTGCTGCGCCTGCTGAAGGATTGGGCAGCCGGCCTGCGCCGTGACCTCCTCGCGCTTTGGCTGGCCGCCCGCGATCCGGCAGTCCCGCTCCTTCCCAACCTGACGGCGCTGGTGACCGCCGGCTACGCATTGTCGCCGATTGACCTGATACCGGATTTCGTGCCGGTCCTCGGCTATGTGGACGATCTTCTCATCGTGCCGCTCGGCATCGCCCTGACGATCCGCTTGATCCCCGGAGACGTCATGGCCCGGTTGAGATCGGAGGCGAAGGGCATGCCGGCGCCGCCGTCCAGCAAGATCGCGGCGGCGATCTTCGTTCTGATCTGGGCGGCCATCGCTCTATGGCTCAGCTGGCTACTGCTCGCATACGACTAGCAAGCAGCACCCGCACAGGGCGCGTCAGCAGCCAGCATCAATCGTTTTCTCCACTTACCATGCCGATGCGACTAGCCGCGCGCAGCGGGTCGCGTGAAATGCCGGGTACGGCTTCCTTGATGCGGTTGCGCTCAATCTCCCGCATCTCGTGGATGGAGGCGATGACCGGTCCCATAGGCCGGCCGATATCGACAAGAACCGCCTCCGCCAGCTGGAGCGAGCTCTCGAGCGTTTCGGGGACGGCATCCGTCGCGCCGGCCCGGTAGAGTTCCGCAGCGTGATCGCTATCCCGCGCACGGGCCACGATGCACAGGTTGGGATAAGCGTCGCGGACGGCGCGCGTCGTTTTCACCACCTGTACGGGATCGTCCATGGTCAGGACGAGCGCCTTTGCCTCGTCCAGACCCATGAGTTCCAGGATCTTGTGCCGCTGCAGGTCGCCGAACACGGTGTACAGGCCGGCGTCCCTGGCCGCTCGCACCACCTCGATATTGGCGTCGACGACGGCATAGGGCTCGCCCTGCTTTTCCAGCATGTTTCCGACGAGCCGCCCGACGCGGCCGTAGCCGGCGATGATCGTGCGGCCGGGTTCTGCCGGCGGCAGCTCCTCGGGCATTTCGGTCGGCGGACTCAATTGCTCGGCGGACCGGCGGCCGAGCCGCGCGAGCAATGGCGTCGCCATTAGGCCGATCGCCGTCACGATCTGCCAGAACGACGCGGTTTCGGCATCGATGATCCGCGCAGCGGCGGCGGCGGTGAGAACGATAAGCGTCGTTTCCGAGGGCGAAGACATCAGAATGCCGGTATTCGCGGCCAGTCCCCTCGACGCGCCGCCGATGCGCAGGAGCACGCTGGTCACCAGCGCCTTGAGCGGGATGATGAGAACGACGGCAAGGCCAACCTGAAGCCATTCCATCAGGCTGAGATCCAGCCTGACGCTCATGCCGATGGTGATCAGGAAAATGCCGAGAGCAAGGTTCTTGAACGGGTCGATGAGGAGTTCGACCTGCGCGCGGTACTCGGTTTCCGCGATGATCAGGCCGGCGATCAGCGCACCCATGATGGCGCCGATTCCGGCGACGCTGGTGGCGAGGCTTGCGGCCATGACGACGACCAGCGTCGCCGCCATGAACAGTTCCGTACGCTTCGTGCGCGCCGCCTGATGGAACAGGCGCGGCAGAATGAAACGGCCGGCGATCCAGAGAACGGCAACGGTGATCCCGCCAGCGATCAGCGTTTCGATCATGCCGCCGACCGCATTGCCGCCGCCTGCTGCGCCCAGAACGCCGATCCCGAAAACGATGGGCACGAGCGCAACATCCTCGAAGAGCAGCATGGAGAAGGCGGCGCGGCCGACCGGGCTGCGTGTGCCCGTCATCGGCAGCACCAGCGCTGTCGAGGAGAGCGCGAGTGCGAGACCGAGGGCCAGCGCGGCGGTCGGCTCGTATCCGAACAGCGTCAGCGCGAACCCGATGATTCCTGCACCGAAAACGACTTCGCCGGTGCCGAGTAGGAACACCATCTTCCGAAGTTCCCACAGGCGCTTCAGACTGAGTTCGAGACCGATCCCGAAAAGAAGAAGGATAATCCCGAACTCCGCGAACGGCTCGATGACCTCGGGATTGCTGATACTGACATATTCAAGCCAGGGAACGGCGTCCTGAAAATACCCCAGAATCGGCCCGAGGAGCAGGCCGACGAGAATGAACCCGATCACGGGGTTCACGCGCGCGCGGGCGAACGCTGGAATGACGAGCCCCGCCGATCCGAGGATCAGCAGGGCATCGCGAAAGCCGGAAGTGTCGATGGATTCGGACGCCATGGACTATGCTATAGCGGTCCATGGCGCCCGCGCAAAAGTGCGGCTGTCAGGCCATCGCTTCCTCGAGGTTGCGTACGATCGCCTCGAAGAACTGCTCGGTGGTCAGCCATGCCTGATCGGGGCCGATCAGGATCGCGAGATCCTTCGTCATCTCGCCGCCCTCGACCGTTTCGACGCAGACGCGTTCCAGCGTCTCGGCGAACTCGGTCACCTCCGGCGTGCCGTCGATCTTGCCGCGGTGCTTCAGGCCGCCCGTCCAGGCGAAGATGGATGCGATCGGATTGGTGGAGGTCGCCTTGCCCTCCTGATGCATGCGATAGTGACGTGTGACAGTGCCGTGCGCCGCCTCCGCTTCTACCGTCTGGCCGTCCGGCGTCATCAGCACGGAGGTCATCAGGCCCAGAGAACCGAAGCCCTGCGCCACCGTATCCGACTGCACATCGCCATCGTAATTCTTGCAGGCCCAGACGAACTTGCCGTTCCACTTCAGCGCGGAGGCGACCATGTCGTCGATCAGGCGGTGTTCGTAGGTGATGCCCAGCCTGTCGAACTCGGTCTTGAATTCCTGCTCGTAGACCTCCTGGAACAGATCCTTGAAACGACCGTCATAGGTTTTCATGATCGTGTTCTTGGTGGACAGGTAGACCGGCCATTCGCGCATCAGGCCATAGTTCAGGCAGGCGCGGGCGAAATCGCGGATGCTGTCGTCCAAATTGTACATGCCCATGGCGACGCCGGCCGACGGAAACTCGAAGATTTCGTGCTCGAAGCTTTCGCCGTCCTCGCCCTCGAATTTCATCGTCAGCTTGCCAGGGCCGGGGATGTACATGTCTGTCGAGCGGTACTGGTCGCCGAATGCATGACGCCCGATGACGATGGGGTCGGTCCAGCCCGGCACCAGGCGCGGTACGGACTTGATGACGATTGGCTCGCGGAAAACGACGCCGCCCAGAATGTTGCGGATCGTGCCGTTCGGCGATTTCCACATTTTCTTGAGGCCGAATTCCTCGACGCGGGCCTCATCCGGCGTGATCGTGGCGCATTTCACGCCGACGCCGTGTTCCTTGATCGCGTTCGCCGCCTCGACCGTGATGCGGTCGTCCGTCTCGTCGCGCTTCTGCACGGACAGGTCGTAATATTTCAGGTCGATGTCGAGATAGGGACGGATCAGGCGCTCGCGGATCCATTCCCAGATGATCCGGGTCATCTCGTCGCCATCGAGTTCGACGACGGGGTTCTTGACCTTGATCTTGGGCATAGTTCGGCCTTTCGGGATAGGAGAAGGGAAGGATTTGCGCTTGGCTCTATGCGGCGCAGGCGGGCGAATCAACTGGAGCCTTGCGCCGGACTACGCAGCGCAATTGTAACCGCCCCGCCAATGCGGCTATGACATGCAGCCATGAGCCAGAATACGCCCCCAGACGATCCGAACCGCGATGCGCCCGATCGGCCCTCCCATACGCCCGTCGGCCCCTCGACCGGCCCCCGCGAGGGTGCCAGGGAAATTGGCAGCGAGACTGAGCCTGCAAGCGCGCCGCCGCCGGCCGCAGTTTCCCCTGCTCCGCCACCGGCCGCGCCGGCTCCTCCTGCGGCGGTGGAGAGCCGGGCCGCCGAGCCTCGGCGTGACCCCGCGCACGACATGCCGCCCCGCAACGACCTTGAGGCGGCGGCATACGAGATCCCGAAAATGCATCCGGAGGGCACGAAATATGTCGTCATTGCGGCGGCTCTCGCGCTGTTCTTCTGGTTCGTGGTGGACTGGGAGATTCTCGGCTGGCTGACGGCTGGCCTGACCGTTTGGGTGTTCGCTTTCTTTCGCGATCCGAAGCGGGTGACGCCCGTGGGCGAGGGGCTGATCGTTTCCCCGGCCGATGGCCTCGTCTCCCATATCGTCGAGGTGCCGGCGCCCCGCCAATTGGCGGGCGAGGGGTTGATGTCGGAGGAACGCTATACGCGCATCTCCGTCTTCATGAGCGTCTTCGACGTTCATGTGAACCGCGCACCCGTCGCTGGCCGGATCAGCCGCATTGCCTATGTTCCCGGCAAGTTCGTCAATGCAGAGATGGACAAGGCCTCGGAAGACAATGAGCGGCAATATTTCCTGATCGAGCAGACCGACGGGACGCGCATCGGCATGACGCAGATCGCCGGCCTCGTGGCGCGCCGCATCATCAAGTTCGTGCGCGAAGAGGACGAGGTTCTGGCGGGCGAACGGATCGGCCTGATCCGCTTCGGCAGCCGCGTCGATGTCTTCCTGCCGGCCGGCTTCGTTCCGCAGGTGGCGATCGGCCAGCGCGCGGTTGCCGGCGAAACGGTCCTCGCTGCGCGCGGGGGCAAGGTGGTCACTGGCAGAAAGCTTTGACGACGGACCGCTTCCTGTGCGGGAAACCTTGCCGTCCCGAAATCATTGATGGGCGGCATTGGACAGGGAACCGGGACTGTTGAGACAGGCAGAAGATAGCCGAATGCTGCGGGTGCGCCGCGTGCTGCCCATCCGCGCGCTGATCCCGAACGCCATCACCGTGGCGGCCCTGTGTTCGGGACTGACGGCCGTTAAACTGGCGATGGAGGGCAATTTCAACGGCGCCGTCCTCGCCATCGTGCTGGCGGGCGTTCTCGATGCCATGGACGGCCGCATGGCGCGCATGCTGAAGGGCGCGACCCGCTTCGGCGCGGAGCTCGACAGCCTTTCGGACAATGCCGCATTTGGCGTCGCACCGGCGCTGATCATCTATTTCTGGGCGCTCGACGATCTGCCGCGCTTCGGGTGGATCATCGCCCTGGCGCATGCCATCTGCGCGGCGCTTCGCCTGGCGCGGTTCAACGCTAACCTCGATGTGGATGATCAGCCCCACAAACGGCACGGTTTTCTGACCGGTATTCCGGCACCGGTCGGGGCGGGCCTCACCTTGTCGCCGCTGTTCCTGTATTTCTGGCTGGAACCCAAGGATTACATCAATGAACCGCTGCTCGGTGCCGGCTTTACCGGCCTGATCGTCCTGACGACAGCGCTTCTGATGATCTCCAACATTCCAACCTATAGCTGGAAGTTGATGAGCCCGCGGCCAAGTTACCGATTGGCCGCGCTCCTCTTCGTGGCGCTCTTTATCGGTGCTCTGTTGACCGAGCCATTCATGACCCTGTCGCTAACCTGCATCGGTTACGCACTCACCATTCCGTTCAGCATCGCGGCGTATCGACGCATCAGGCGGCGTGAAATTGCGGCTGTGCCAGCCACCGAGGGGGCACAGACCGGAGCAGGGCGGGGCGCCGCCGCCGCGGGCGAAGCGGGTGCCGGCACACAGGATGCGGGGTCACGGCAAGAGGGGCCGTCTCTACTTGGCCCCTCGTCATCTCCGGAGGAAGGAACGCCGCGATAATGGCGGCGCGGCGCTGTCGCAGCGCCGAGAAGGACACCACAAGGCCGACCGCCCACAGGCCGAGACTGACAAACGAAACGATGTGATAGACGAGTTCGGGCATGTGACCGGTCTCCCTTTGTTCTCATGCAATGTTCGTTATTTGTTCTCTCCTGTCAAGTTCCTGCGCGTTGACCGGCCGAGCGGGGCATCTATACCTCTGGAACACGTACAAAATCGCATGCTGGGGAGGACTGCGTCATGCTGGGAGGAATGCAGGATTGGCCGTTGCTGGTCTGGAAATTGATCGACCATGCGAGCGCGAATCACGGGTCCCGCGAAATCGTATCCCTGACCTGTGAGGGGACGGAGCACCGTACCAACTGGCGGGAGGTGAGAAGCCGGGCCATGAACGTGGCGGAGGCGCTGACCGGGCTGGGCGTCGGCACCGGCGACCGTGTCGCGACGCTGGCCTGGAACACGCACCGCCATGTGGAATGCTGGTACGGAATTTCCGGTATGGGAGCGGTGGCGCATACCGTGAACCCTCGCCTGTTCGAGGACCAGATCGTTTATATCCTCAACCATGCCGGCGACCGGGTCCTGTTCTTCGATCTGACCTTCGCAAGCCTGGTCGAGGCGATCGCCCCGCGCCTGGAAACGGTGGAGCACTTCATCGCGATGACGGGCGAGGCGCACATGCCGACGGGCGGCCGCCTTTCGCTGATCTGCTACGAGACGTTGATAGCGGAGACGTCCGGCGATTTTTCATGGGTCCAGGTCGAGGAGACGGCGCCCGCGGGACTCTGCTATACCAGCGGGACGACGGGCAATCCGAAGGGCGTCCTCTATACGCACCGTTCGAATGTGCTGCATACGCTGGGCGGCATCAGCAAGGACGCGCTTGGGCTGGGATCGGCGGATACAGTGCTGCCGGTTGTGCCCATGTACCATGCCAATGCCTGGGGCGTGCCATACGCCACGGCGGCGGTCGGCGCGAAGCTGGTCATGGCGGGTCCGCATTTCGATCCGGAAACGCTGCAGCGCATGATCCTTAAGGAAGGCGTGACGATGACGGCAGCGGTGCCGACCGTGTGGCTGGCGCTGCTGCAATATCTGGAGAGGACCGGAAAGGACCTTGGCGAACTCGAACGTGTGGTCATTGGCGGTTCCGCCTGTCCGCGCTCGATGATCGTTGATTTCAAGAAAAAATACGATGTCGAGGTCTTCCACGCCTGGGGCATGACGGAAATGTCGCCGCTGGGAACGGTCGGCACCCTGTCCGCAAGCGCGCTGGGAATGGACGAGGACGCGCAGTTCGACCTGAAGACCAAACAGGGCCGCGCAATCTTCGGGGTGGACATGAAGATCGCGGACGATGACGGGCGTGATCTGCCGCGCGATGGCAAGGCGTTCGGTCACTTGTTGGTACGCGGACCCTGGATCGCGGGACAGTATTTCGGCGGCGATGGCGGTGTCATTCTGGACGAGGAAGGCTGGTTCGATACCGGCGATGTGGCCACCATCGACTCCGAGGGCTACATGCAGATCACCGATCGGTCGAAGGATGTCATCAAGTCGGGCGGGGAATGGATCAGTTCCATCGAACTGGAGAATGAAGCGGTCGGCGCGCCGGGAGTGGCGGAGGCCGCCGTTATCGGCCTGCCCCACCCGAAGTGGGATGAGCGCCCGCTACTGATCGTCGTGCCGCGAGAGGGGGCACACCCCACGAAAGAGGAAATCCTCCACCATCTCGAGGGGCGCATCGCGAAGTGGTGGATGCCGGACGATGTGGTCTTCGTCGACGAGATCCCGCACACGGCGACCGGGAAGATCCAGAAGACCGCCCTGCGGGAGGCCTTTGCCGATTATCGCCTGCCCGGAGCGCGGGCGGCCTGATGCCGGGGGCGTTTTACAGCAGTCGCGGCTGATCGGTCAGAACTGAGGGATCGAACAGATCCGTGCGCAGGTCTAGCCGTGTCCGGTCCAGACCGCGCCGCTCCTTCGCCTTTTGAAACCGGGTCTGCAGGGCGGCGGCATAAGCGCCCTTGGGCTTGTACCGCTCGAAAAAGCGCGCCTCATTGTCTTTGCCCCCGCGCATCCCCTGCAGATGATTCATGACGCGGGCAGCCCTGTCCGGATAGTGGGTCTGAAGCCACTCGCGAAATATTGGCGAGACTTCATGCGGCAGCCGAACGACAATCGAAAAGCCGCCAATGGCGCCGGCGTCGGCCGCAGCGTCGACGATTGCCTCGATCTCATGATCGTTGATCGCGGGAATGACGGGAGAGACGGAGACATGGACGGGTATTCCCGCTGCCGTCAGTTCGCGCATGGCGTGCAGTCGCCGTCCGGGGCTGGACGCCCGTGGCTCCATCGTCCGCGCCGTTTCGGCGTCCAGTGTCGTCACCGACAGCATCACGGCGGCCAGCCCGCGCTGCGCCATCCGGGCCAGAATATCGACATCGTCCAGAACCCGCGCGGATTTCGTCGTGATGGTGACGGGATGGCTGCATTCCTCGAGCACGGACAGAATGCCCCGGGTAATCCGGTATCGGTCCTCGATGGGTTGATAGGGATCGGTGTTCGTCCCCAGCGCAATCGGCCGGCAGGCATAGCCGGTGCGAGCGAGCTCTCGGCGCAGGAGCGCGGGCGTTGACGGCTTCGCGGTCAGTTTCGTTTCGAAATCCTGGCCTGGTGACAGGCCCAGATAGGCGTGTGTCGGCCGCGCAAAGCAATAGATGCACCCGTGCTCACAGCCACGATAGGCGTTGATGGAGCGATCGAATGGAACATCCGGAGATTGGTTGCGCGTGATCGCGGTGCGCGGCGATTCCTCGCGCACCTGCGTCCGGAGCGGGGGGCGGAAATCGGCGTAGGCGTCGGCCCCCTGTTCCGCCGCTGCCGCCTCCGCATCCAGAAAGTCGCCGTCCATTTCCCTTTCGATATGATCGAAGCGCTGGCTGAGACCGTTCGAAACGGCGCCGCGCCCCTTTCGAAGCGTTGCGGGCGGAAACTGATGAGCCTGGGCCATGGAGGGAACATAACAGGAACATACCGCTCCTGAAAAGCGATTCGAATGCCGGCCTCACCGGCGTTTGTGCGTGCTTGCGTAAAAATCCGGCGGCTTCTTCGCGATCCAGCGTAGGAACCGGCTCACATCAGGATGCGCGGCGAGGGCGGCTGGCGTGTAGAAGGTTCTCGCAAGCTCCGCATTGGTGAAGATCGCATGGATTGTCCGATGACAGATTGGATGCACCGGAACCGTGTCCCGCCCGCGTCTGCTCTTCGGCACCGGGTGATGCCGTTCCACGCGCCTTCCCAGCGGTCGGCCGCACAGCCAGCACGCATCTTCGTCGCCGCTCATTCGGGTCGCAGATGCCGAATGGTCAGGATCACGAAGCCGAGAAATGCGGACTGCAAGGTCAGCGCGAACAGCGGCAGCTCGGCGATGTAGAGACGGACATAGCTGTTGATCGCGACATCGCTGATCATGATCGCCAGCGTCAGCAATGCGCCTGTCCAGCGTATGGCGGGCCTCCTATGCCAGAGAAGCAACGCAGCCAGGAGGTCCGCAAAGGCGAGCCCCGTCCAATAGGCGTTGAAGGTGAGCGGCGCGAAACGATAGGGAAGCCAGCCGGCCGCCGCAATGTCGAGCCAGTGCATAAGCGCGCCAGTCGCCAGGCAGACGCTATAGATCAGGCGGATCCAAAGGCTGTGCCTCTCGCGTGGCACCCCCGGGCGACCCTAGCGCTCCATCAGGCGGGGCATCAATTCGACGAAGTTGCAGGGCTGGTGGCGCACGTCGAGCTGGTCCTTTAGGATGCCGTCCCAGCCGTCCTTCACCGCGCCGGTCGAGCCGGGCAGGGCGAAGAGATAGGTGCCGTTGGCGACTCCGGCGCAGGCGCGCGACTGTACGGTGGAGGTGCCGATGGTGCGATAGCTGAGCATGCGGAACAGCTCGCCAAAGCCCGGAATGTCCTTTTCGCAGATGCTCGCAAAGGCCTCCGGCGTAACGTCGCGTCCGGTGACGCCGGTGCCCCCCGTCGTGATGACGCAGTCGATCTGGGTGTCGTCGATCCATTCCGAAAGTTGCTCGACGATCGTATTGGCATCGTCCTTCAGGATGGTGCGGGCGGCAAGTCGGTGGCCTGCCGCCTCTATGCGCGCGGCGAGCGTGTCGCCCGATCTGTCGTCCGCCGGCGTCCGCGTGTCGGAAATCGTCGCGAGTGCGATGTTCACCGAGCGGAAGGGAATGCTGTCGTCGATGGGCATGCGAAGACCGTGGCCGCACGGGCCGAGCCTGTCCAGTCCGAAAGCCGATGCTAGCTCGTTTCCAGATTACCGGTTTCTACGTTCGACACGGTGACACTGACAATCAGGCTGTCGGTGAAATCGACCTGCGCCGCTTCGGGTGGGGCGCTGCGCCTGAAGATCCGCAGCCAAATGAACAGAATGAAGGCGCCGTGCACGGCCGCCGTATAGAGGAACAGCGCGCCAATACCCGCTGCGCCGACGATAACGGACGCGATGAAGGGGCCTGCAACTGCCCCGAGGCCATAGGTGAGAAGCATTCCGGACGCCGCCTCCACATAGCCATCATCCTCAACATGATCGTTCAGGTGCGCGACCGAGAGGGCATTGATGGGGAAGGCGAAGACTCCGAAGACGAAAGCGAAAAGGAATGGCGCGCCGGCAAAGGCGTCAGAGAACAGCGTGAGAGCGACACCCGCAGCGGTCGCGCCGACGGAGGCGAACAGGATGACGCGGCGCCGATCGGTCTTGTCGGACCAGAGGCCGAGCGGCCACTGGCCGGCCGCCCCGCCCATAACCACGGCCGACATGAAATAGGCGGTTGCCTCTGCCGCACTCAACCCACCACTATGGTCGGAGGCGAAAACCGGAGCCAGGGCCCAGAAGGCGCCGTTGGCAAGGCCAACCGCCAGAGCGCCTGCCACACCGGCCGGCGACTGACGGAACAGGTGCAAGAGGCGCACGCGGGTTTGCTCGATGGGTGTGGGCGCCTCTGCCCGCGTCAGGGCGACGGGCAGGGCGGACAGGCTGACGAGGATCGACGCGGCGCAGAATAGCGGAAAGGCGGCCGGGTCTCCCAGTGTCAGGAACAGCTGCCCGACCGTGATCACCGTCAGATTGACGATGGTGTAGACGGAAAAGACAGTGCCGCGGTTTTCGCTGGACGATTTCTCGTTCAGCCAGCTTTCGATGATCGCGAAAATCACGGCGAAGGCGAAGCCGGTAATGCCGCGCAGGATCCACCAGACCAGCGGCTCCACAATCATCGCGTGGAACAGGGCGATGGTCGAGGCTAGGGCGACTGCAGCCGTGAACGCGCGGATGTGACCCACACGCTGCACCAGCTTTGCGGCCTGCATGCAGCCAAGGACGAAGCCGCCGAAATAGGAGGAGGCGAGCAGACCGATGGCGAGCGAGGACTGCCCCTCGATCGCGGCGCGAAGGGGCAGAAGGGCGCCCTGAAGTCCATTGCCCATCAGTAGCAGCGCAACCGACATGAGCAGCGCGGCAACGGGCGCAAGTGCGCGGCGAAGGGAGCCGGATTGCATAGCGCGCGTCCCTATCCGATCGTGCCGCACCGCGCCAGCGCTTCAAGGGCGAGAAGGTGGTGCCGTTTGCGGCGTCAATATCCTACACGGTGCGCAGACGTGAGCGAAAAGCGAGAAGATCTTGCCAGGCGAGGCGCTTTTGTGCGGGCTCGCGCAGCAGATAGGCGGGGTGGAAGGTCGGGAGTGCCGGGTAGCTGTGCCCCTCGACTTCGATGTCGTGCCAACGGCCGCGCAGGCGCATGATTCCGCTCGGAGTCTTCATGAGCGCCTTTGCACTGGTGCCGCCGACGAGCAGCATCAGACGCGGCCGGACGAGTGCGATGTGGCGATGAAGAAAGGGCAGCAGTTCCGCCGCCTCGGCGGCGTTCGGAACGCGGTTCGCGGCCGGGCGCCACAGGCTGAGATTGGTGATGTAGACGCGGCTGCGATCGAGTTCGATGGCGGCAAGCATCTTGTCGAGAAGCTGGCCTGCGGGTCCGGCAAAGGGCCGTCCTTGCCGTTCCTCCTCGCCGCCCGGAGCCTCTCCGACGATCATCACGCCGCTCTCTGGGTTGCCGTCCGCGAAAACAAGCGGCGCATCCGGTCGGCGGACGGCGAAGGTCCGCGCCTCCGCCTCGCTTCGCAAATCCGCGAGGGTTCGCGCCTGGACCGCGGTGGCCGGGGGTGGAGGCGGTGGCGGCGGCGCGCGGTCAGCCGCCGGCGTGCCTGCGCCCGGCTTCGGGTCCGGCATGCGGTATGGCGGCTGTAGCCAGCTGCCGCCGCCGCTTCCCGTCAGAACGTCGGCGCCGCTGTCGACCAGCCAGCGTAGCGCGGCGGCGGCCGCTGCGGGCGAAAGGGTCGGCGGCGGCGATTGCGAAGGCGGATTCGATGTCACACCCCATTATGTAGAGCAGGGGCGCATATGGCAAAAGGCGGTTAGGGGGCGTAGGAACTACGGAAAACGAACTGTATTCGTAAGGGAAGGGGTGCATCCGCTTTCAGGCGGATGCGTTTGGGACATTTGATGAGGGACAGGCTCGTGAGCGAACCGGAACGCGAATCCATGGAATATGACGTCGTCATCGTCGGTGCCGGCCCGGCTGGCTTGTCGGCGGCGATCCGGCTGAAACAGATGGCAGCGGACGAGGACAAGGACATCGAGGTTTGCGTCCTCGAAAAAGGGTCCGAGGTCGGGGCCCACATCCTGTCCGGTGCCGTCGTCGATCCTCGCGCGATGGACGAACTGCTGCCGGACTGGCGGGACATGGAGGGCCATCCGTTCACCGTTCCAGTGGTGGAGGATCAGCACCTGATCCTGTCGAAGAGCGGGCACAGCGCCTTTCCGCACGTCCTGCTGCCGCCATTTATGGACAATGACGGCTGCTATACGGTTTCACTCGGGAATGTGTGCCGCTGGCTCGCCTCTCAGGCAGAGGGAATGGGGGTCGAGATTTTTCCCGGCTTCGCGGCAGCGGAAGTGCTGTTCGACGAGAAGGGCGCGGTGCGCGGCGTGGCGACCGGTGCGACCGGGATCGCGAAGGATGGCGAGAAGAAGCCCTCCTATGAGGCGGGCATGGAACTGCACGCCAAATACACGCTGTTCGCGGAGGGCGTGCGCGGGCATCTGACGAAGGAACTGAAACCCATCTTCGACCTGGAGCGCGATTGCCAGCCGCAGGTCTATGGTCTCGGGATCAAGGAACTGTGGGACGTCGATCCCGAAAAACATGTGGAGGGCAGGGTTCTCCACACGCAGGGCTGGCCGCTCGAGGATGCGAATGGCGGCGGCTTCATTTATCATCAGGCGGACGGTCAGGTCGCCCTGGGGTTTGTCGTGTGGCTGGGCTACAAGAATCCGCACATTTCTCCCTTCCAGGAAATGCAGAAATGGAAAACGCATCCGATGATCGCGGAGCTGCTGAAAGGGGGCAAACGCGTCAGTTACGGCGCTCGCGCGATTAACGATGGCGGCTATCAGTCCGTCCCGAAGCTCGCATTTCCGGGCGGCGCGCTGGTGGGCTGCGCGGCGGGGTTCCTGAACGTGCCGCGAATCAAGGGTACGCATACGGCGATGAAGTCGGGCATGATGGCGGCGGAGGCCGTCTTCGCCGCGGTGCAGGCGGGGCGGGCGCAGGACGAACTGACCGCCTATCAGGAGGCTTACGATCATAGCTGGGTCAAGGCCGAACTGAAGAAGGTTCGCAACACCGTGCCGCTGGTGAAGAAATTCGGCGACACGGCTGGAACCGGTCTTGCCGGCATCACCATGTGGCTGGAGCATCTGAAGCTCTCAATGCCGTTCACGCTGGGTCACAAGCCCGACCATGAAGGGCTGGGCCGGAAAGAGCATTTCAACAAGCCCGTCTATCCGAAACCGGACGGTGTTCTGACGTTCGACCGGCTATCCTCGGTGTTCCTGTCGAACACCAATCATGAGGAGGATCAGCCGCCGCACCTCGTGCTGAAGGACCCCGATGTGCCGATCGAGCATAACCTGCCGCTTTATGACGAACCGGCGCAAAGATATTGTCCGGCCGGCGTCTATGAAGTGGTCGGCGAAGAAGAAGGCGATCCGAAGTTCGTGATCAATGCGCAGAACTGCGTGCATTGCAAGACATGCGACATCAAGGACCCGCTGCAGAATATCAACTGGGTCGTGCCCGAGGGCGGTGGCGGTCCGAACTATCCCAATATGTAAAATGCGAAGAGCCGGGGATTTTGCCGGGCAGCTTCGTATGGAGTGGACCTGAAGCCTGCTGCCCTCGCCCGGCGCCGGCAAGTCTTGCGCGAGGGCGCCGGAAGGACAAGATGATGGTCATGCAGAATAGCGCCCCTGGTATTTCGCCCCTCCGCCTTCTGACCTGCGCCGCCGCCGCCGCGGCTGCGACATTGGTCTTGCCGGCGAACGCGGCCCTGGTGGAGGAGAAGGGCCTCTCGGACTATGTGAAGGGGCGTTACGCAGCGTCGGAGGGGGAGCTAAACCGCGCGGCTGGCCTCCTTGAAGATGCGCTCGGCTATGCACCCGGCGAGCAGGCGGTCCTTCAGCGCACGCTCGAACTGGCCGTCGCGGCGGGAGACGAGAAGCTGGCAGTCGGGGTTGCGCAGCGGTTGGTGGATGCGGGCCAATATGACAGCGCGATGGGAATCATACTGGTCGCCGACCTGTTCGAACGCAGGCGCTGGGATGAACTCTCCGCGCAACTCGATCAGCTTGGGCAGTCCGGTTTCGGCAGCGTCTTATCGCCTCTCATCAAGGCCTGGACGCTGGAGGCGCGCGGGAAGCACAAGGAGGCTCTGACCGCGCTGGAATCCTATCCGGATGACGGGCCGGCTAAGGGTTATGCCGAAGAACAGCTCGGCAATCTGGCGATGGTGCAGGGCCGGGAGGTCGATGCCGTCCGCCATTACGTCAAGCTGATCGAAGGGGATGAAGGCGGCAATTGGCGAGCGCGCCTGCTGCTTGCCGATGCCTATCAGGAGGCAGGCAGCGACGAATACGCGTCCGAAGTGCTGGAGCAGGCATTGCCGGCACCGGATATCGTGCACGCCCGGGCCGCACTGGCCGCAGGTGAAGATATCGATGAGGCGCCCCAGACCGCGTCCGCGGCGGTGAGCGATCTGTTGCTGCGCCTGGCGACCGATCTGTCCCGCGGCCGGACGGTGCCGCTGTCCCTGGTCTTCTCGCGCAGCGCGACCTGGCTGGACGCCGAGAATGCCAGGGGCTGGCTCGTCAACGCCCAGTTATTGGCCGCGTCGGAGCAATATGAGGGCGCACTTGCCGCCTTGTCGCATGTCGAGGACGACCCGGTCTATGCCGGGATGGCGCAGGAACAACGGGCTGCGCTACTGACGGTGATGAACCGTGAGGCGGAGGCGCTTGCCATGCTGGAGGCGGCGGCGAGGGCGCCGGGTGCCAGCGCGGAAACCTTCATGAATCTGGGACAAGCCTATCAGGCCCAGGAACGATGGGACGAGGCGATCACCGCGTTCAAGACGGCTCTGGAGCGCGAGGTCGAGAATGAGGACAGGCGCTGGCAGCTCTGGTTCCTCGTGGGCGCGGCGGAGGAGGAGCGTGGGGACTGGCAGGCCGCCGAGCAGGCGCTGCGCCAGGCAATCGAACTGTCGCCGAACCAGGCCCTGACCCTGAACTATCTTGGATATACGCTGCTGGACCGGGACGTGAAGACCGATGAGGCGATTGCCCTGATCGAGCAGGCGCACCAACTGGAGCCCGACAGTGGCCACATTACCGACTCGCTCGGCTGGGCGCAGTTTCGTCGCGGCAGTTACGAGCAGGCGGTGCAGACTCTGGAGGAGGCCGTTGCCAGCGTGCCGGGCGATACCACCATCAACGATCATCTGGGCGATGCCTATTGGCAGGTCGGCCGGCGGCTGGAGGCACGGTTCCGCTGGCGGGCGGCGCTGGACGGTGAACCCACACCGGAACAGCGCGCCGATATCGAGCGTAAGCTGTCGCTCGGATATGACCGCGCCGTTGCGATGCGTGAGGATGTGTCCCCCAACCGATGAGTAACGACACGTCTTCCGGAAACCCTCCGGAATCCTGTGCCGAGCCGGCCTATGCGAAGCTGAACCTGGCCTTGCATGTTCGGCGGAGGCGAGAGGACGGGTATCACGACATCGAGACGCTGTTCGCCTTTTGCGAGGATGGCGATGAACTGATTGTGCAACCGGCCGAAGACCTGGCGTTGTTTGTGAGCGGCCCCTTCGGCGGTGAACTGCTGGGGGAGGCGGCGGAGGACAATCTCGTGATGCGCGCTGCCAGAGCGCTGCAGGCGCATACGGGGCGAACCAGGGGCGCGGCGCTGACGCTGATCAAACGCCTGCCGGTGGGCAGCGGCGTTGGTGGCGGATCGGCGGATGCGGCTGCGGCGCTGCGGCTGCTGTCCCGCTTTTGGGCGCTCGATCTGGCGGAAGCGGAACTGGAGGCGCTTGGCGCGGAACTGGGTGCCGACGTGCCGGCATGCCTCCGTAGCCGTCCCGCTCGAGGCGAGGGAACGGGTACGCACATGCAGCCATCGGATTTGGGCGCTCTTGTCGGAAAGCCGGTGCTCCTCGTCAATCCGGGTGTTCACGTCTCCACCCCGCAAATCTTCCGCGCGTGGGATGGTGTGGATCGCGGCGCCCTGGGCGTCGGCGATGCCCTTCAAATTGCCCGAAGCGGCCGCAACGACCTTACGGCCCCGGCCTGCGCGCTTGTGCCAGAAATCCGTAACATATTGGAGCTGCTCGGTGGGGATCCGCCGGCGCTTCTCGCGCGCATGTCCGGTTCCGGGGCGACCTGCTTTGCGATCTATGAGGGTGCAGACAGCCGCGACCTGATGGCCCGCCGCATTGAAACGGATCATCCGGACTGGTGGGTCATGCGCAGTCGGCTTCGCTGAATCGCGCCCCGGTTCGTCGTGAGTTCCGGCCCTTCGTGGCCTCCTTTTTTTTATGTCGCCCGGCCTGTACAGTGCGTGCATGAACATGCAGCCAGATACGATCGCCCCCGCCGTCAGTAATGCGGCACCCAAAAGCCGTCCGGATTTCGATTGGCAGGACCCGCTCGGTCTGGAGGAGCTTCTGACCGAGGAAGAGCGCATGATCCGCGACACGGCGCGCGCGTTCGCCGATCAGGAACTGGCTCCGATCGTCAAGGAGGCGAACCGTAATGAAAGCTATGATCCGGCGCTGATGCAGGCGTTCGGACAGGCCGGTCTTCTGGGATCGACGATCGAGGAAAAATACGGCTGTGCGGGCGCCAGCTATGTCGCTTATGGCCTGATCGCGCGCGAGGTCGAGCGGGTCGACAGCTCGTACCGCAGCGCCATGTCCGTGCAGTCCTCGCTCGTCATGCATCCGATCCATGCCTACGGCACGGAAGAGCAGCGGATGAAATATCTGCCGAAGCTTGCCACCGGCGAATTTATCGGCGCCTTCGGATTGACGGAGCCGGACGCCGGCTCCGACCCCGGCAGCATGAAGACACGCGCGCGCAAGGACGGCGATCATTTCGTCCTGAACGGCGCAAAGATGTGGATCACCAATTCGCCGATTGCGCATGTCTTCGTCGTCTGGGCGAAGGACGATGAGGGTGTCATTCGCGGGTTCATTCTGGAGCGCGGCGACAAGGGCCTCTCAACGCCGAAAATCGAGGGCAAGTTCTCCCTGCGGGCCTGGGTCACCGGCGAGGTGGTGATGGACGACGTGCGCGTGCCCGCCGACCGGATGCTGCCGAACGCGCGCGGGCTCGGCGGTCCGTTTGGATGCCTGAACAAGGCGCGCTACGGGATCAGCTGGGGGGCAATGGGTGCGGCCGAATTCTGCTGGCACGCCGCGCGCCAATACGGCCTGGAGCGTACGCAGTTCGGCCGGCCACTCGCCAACACGCAGCTGTTCCAGAAGAAGCTGGCTGATATGCAGACGGAAATCGCGCTGGGGCTGCTGGGTTCTTGGCGCGCGGGCAAGCTGATGGACGAGGGCAGGCTCGCGCCGGAAACGATCAGCATCTTGAAGCGCAACAATTGCGGCAAGGCGCTGGAGATCGCGCGGATCGCGAGGGATATGCACGGCGGCAACGGCATCAGCGACGAATATGGCGTGATTCGCCACGTCATGAACCTGGAAGCGGTGAACACCTATGAGGGGACGCACGACATTCACGCGCTGATCCTTGGGCGGGCGCAGACTGGCCTTCAGGCGTTCTTCTGATGTCTTGGCCCGCCCTCGACTATGGGCGCGAACATGCGGTGTACGAAACCGTGCATGCCTATCTGCAAGTCGTCGGCAAGCTGCCGGTGCGTACGCTTCCCTGGGTCAATCATGGCTGGCATACCGCGCTGCAGGTCGTGCCGCGCGGGTTTCGGACCTACACGCTGCCGGCCGGGGACAAGGACTATGAACTGACGTTCGATATGCTGGATGGGTCGGTGAGCTTGTCGGCATCGGATGGCGGCGTGGCGGCGTTTCGGATCACCGGACAGACGGTCGCCATGTTTCAGGAACAGCTGCGGGATGCGCTGAAGGAGATCGGTTGCCCGGCGCCCCTTCATGGCGGTCCGAACGAGGTCGAGGAGGCTGTCCCCTTCGAAAAGGATGAACGCCCGCGCATTTGGGACAAGGATGTTGCGGCGCGGCTTCACGGCGCCTTCTTGTCGGTAGCGCGCGTCTTTTCCGCCTTTCGAAGTGGCTATCTGGGCAAATCGTCGCCCGTGCACCTGTTCTGGGGCAGCTTCGATCTTGCCGTGACCCGCTTTTCCGGCCGCCGTGCGCCCGCCCATCCCGGCGGATTTCCCAATCTGCCTGACCGCGTCACGCGGGAGGCCTACAGCCATGAGGTGGTCAGCTTCGGCTTCTGGCCTGGCGGCGGCGGAATGGATGAGGCTGCGTTCTATGCCTACACCTATCCTGCCGCATCCGGCTTTGCCGACGCCGCGGTTCGTCCAGAGGGCGCTGCCTTCGATACTGCGCTTGGTGAGTTCCTGCTGCCCTATGCCCTCGTCCGGAATTACCCCGATCCGGATGCGGCTCTGATGCAGTTCCTGTCGGACTGCTACAGCGCCGGTGTCGATGCTCTCGGGTTCCCGCGCGACCTCACCGTCCCGGCGATTGCGGTCGGTACGCCCCCCTCCACGAACTGACGGATCATTCATTATGAAGAGAATCCTGCTG
This sequence comes from Pacificimonas flava, assembly GCF_000342165.1. GTDB lineage: Bacteria > Pseudomonadota > Alphaproteobacteria > Sphingomonadales > Sphingomonadaceae > Pacificimonas > Pacificimonas flava. Next base: position 69,632 of record NZ_AMRV01000006.1, on the reverse strand, counting down.
ACCTCCGGCGCTGCCCTTCTGGTGTTTGCTGCCTGTTCCGGAGAGCCGGATGCCCCCGAGGACAGTGGGCCGGTGGACGGCGGCACGCTCGCCGATGGGGGCGCACCGGCGGAGGATGCGCCGATGACGTCGCTCGGCGACGAACAGACAGCCTGGTCTTACCGGGCGTCGGCAACAACTGGTGCAAGCCTGACCTATTTCCAGCCTGAGGGGGAGCCGGTCATGCGCCTGACCTGCCACCGGGATACGGGTACGTTCGAGGTTGCCGTGCCGCAAGTCGAGCGCATCGGTTCGGAGGAACGGCTGACGTTCGGAAGTGGTGGCCGTTTGGAGGCGATCCCCGTGCCGCTGTCGATTCCGGCAGGCGGCCCGGTTGCAGGCGACGTGCCGCTTTCGCAGGTGCTGGTCGCATCGCTCGGCGGCGGGGAGTTTGGGGCCACCTACGGCGCGAACGTCGTGACGCCGCAGTCGGCGCCGCGCGAAGAGCTTCTCACCCGCTTCGTAACCGCCTGCGAGGCCGCCCTGAGCGTCGGCGCCGCACAGGCGGAGCAGGATCAGTTGCAAAATCCGCCCACGCCTGGCGCGGACGCCGAGTAGAAAGACCGCGTCTCGGTTACTATCTCTCGACACATGTCCGACTGCTGCTCCGTCAAATCCTGCGAGCTCGAGAAGCTCGCGCGCGTCAAGGACCAGAGACGGGCACTCGTAACGGTCCTTCTTATCAACGCCGGCATGTTCGTTGCGGAATTCGCGGCCGGCCTGGTAAGCGGCTCCGCGGCGCTGATGGCGGACAGTGTCGATATGGCCGGCGATGCGTTCGTTTATGCGCTAAGTCTTTACGCCCTGTCGCGCGGTGAGCGCTGGAAAGCCGGGGCCGCGACGGCAAAGGGCGTCTTTATCCTGATCTTCGGTTTGGCGGTCGTCGTGCAGATGATTGCGCGGATTTCCAGCGGGTTACCGCCGGAAGGAGGCATCATGTTGGTCTTCGGCGGACTGGCCTTGGCTGCCAATCTTATCTGTCTTCGTATCCTGTGGCGGTTCCGCGCGCAGGATGTGAACATGAGCAGTACCTTCGAATGTTCGCGCAATGACGTGATCGCGAATGTCGGCGTGCTGATTGCTGCCGGCCTCGTCAGCGTTCTGCATTCGCCATGGCCCGACATCGTGATGGCGGGTCTGATAGCCGCCGTTTTCCTGCGTTCGGCCATCCGCATTCTGCGCGCAGCCGTACCACAGCTGCGCGCGAAAGCAGTCTAGGACAGGCGGCGCTCGAACTCCGTCCAATCGAACTGGCGGACGCATTCCAGCGAGTCCGTGTCCGAATCCCACAAATATATGCTTGGAAGCGGTACACCGTTGAAGGTCGTTGTCTTCACCATGGAATAGTGCGCCTGATCCAGAAAGGCGAAGCGTGTGCCGGGCTCCGGCGGCATGGGAAACGTATAATCCCCAATCGTGTCGCCAGCGAGGCAGGAGGGGCCGCCCAGTCGATAGCGCGGGCCGCTCGCCGGTTCTCCCAGCATGGCGGGCCGGTAGGGCGCCTCGATCACGTCGGGCATGTGACAGGTGGCGCTGATGTCGGTGACAGCGACCGGCATGCCGTTTTCGAACGTGTCGAGGATTTCGCCGACCAGAATACCGGCATCGAGCGCGACCGCCTCGCCGGGTTCCAGATAGACCTGAACATCATATTTGTCGGCGATTTGCCGCAGCAGGGCGACGAGGGCGTCCCGGTCGTAGTCGGCCCGGGTAATGTGGTGCCCCCCGCCCAGGTTCAGCCAGTCGAGCCGCGGCAAATAGGGGGCGATCTTCGGCTCCAGCGCTGCCCAGGTCCGGGCAAGCGGTTCAAAGCCTTGCTCACACAGCGTGTGCATGTGGAGGCCGTGCACACCGGACAGATGCTCCTCCCGAAGCTGGGATACGGGGAAACCGAGACGGCTTCCGGGGGCGGCGGGGTCGTACTTGGCGACTTCCCCTTCCGAGTGTTCGGGATTGAGGCGCAGTCCCACGTCGAAGATCTTGCCGGTCTGGCCGAGATATTCGCGAAAACGGGCGTGCTGGTGCGGGGTGTTGAACACGATCGTGTTCGAAAGGGCCGCAATCTCGGCAAGGTCTTCGCGTTTGTAGCCGGGCGAGAACGTCTCGATAATCCCGGGATAATATGCCTTGGCAAGCCGGGCTTCCCAAAGGCCGGAGGCGCATGTGCCGTCAAGGACCGCCTGCGTCAGGCCAGCCGTACGGAACATGGAAAACGCCTTTAGGGCGAGCAGGATTTTCGCGCCTGACCGCCGTTTCACATCGTTTAGCAGCGCCAGGTTGTGGCGCAGCGCCGCTGCATCGACGACAAAGGCAGGGGTTTGCACCCGGGACAGGTCGAAGTCGGCGAACGCACCGGGATCGCCGGCCTTTGTGCTCATCATTTCGGACATTCACGTCTTTTCGCCGGTTCGGCGCACGAGCTCAAGCCGGGAACGCGCCTGACATATGGGGCGCGCAGGGGACTGGTGCGAAATTAGCATATTGGCGCGATGGGCATTTGAAGATCGCACCGGCCGGGGTTAGGTCTTCGCGCCATGAAATCTTCCCTTGCGCTTGCCGCCACCCTTCTGTCTGCCACAGCCAGTGCGCAGACCCCCCTCGATCCAGCTGCACTTCGCGACGCGGCTCTCGAGGACGAACTGGCATGGGACATCACGGAGGGGCTGACGACCGAAATTGGCCCCCGTCCGGCAGGAAGCGCGGCGGAGGCGCGCGCGCGCGACTGGGGCGCGGACCGTCTGCGCGCGCTCGGTTTTCAGGACGTACGCATTGAGACTTTCCCGGTGCCGGTTTGGGAACGCGGTACCGAAAGCGCCTTTGTGACGGCGCCGTTCCCGCAGCCGCTGCATTTGATCGCCCTTGGCAACAGCGGCAGCACCCCGCGCGACGGAATCACGGGCGAAGTCGCGATGTTCGATAGCGTCGCTGCGCTCGAGGCCGCTCCGGACGAAGCCGTTGCCGGCAAGATCGTCTATATCGGCCATGCGATGCGCGCGACACAGAGCGGGATCGGTTATGGCCAATTCGGCGCGCCGCGCCGGCAAGGTCCGAGCATCGCCAGCCGAAAGGGCGCGGCCGCCATCGTCGTGCGCTCAATCGGCACGGACGACAGCAGCGTGGGGCATACCGGCGTGCAGACCTTTGCGCAGGGTGTTCAGCCTATTCCGGCTGCCGCACTGGCGAACAGTTCGGCGGACCAGCTCGAGCGCATTGCCGCGCGCGGCGAGCCCGTTCGCATGCGTCTGGTGCTGACGTCTCGCCAGACTGGAAATCATGACAGCGGCAATGTCATCGCGGAGGTGCCGGGGCGCGACCCCGATGCGGGTATCGTGCTCGTCGGCTGTCATCTGGACAGCTGGGATGTCGGCACCGGCGCGATCGACGATGCGTCGGGCTGCGGCATCGTCACGGCGGCGGCAAAGCGGGTCATGGACGCCGGAACCCCGCGCCGGCCGATCCGCATCGTCTGGTTCGGCTCGGAGGAAATCGGCCTGTTCGGCGGCGCGGCCTATGGAGAGGCGCATGCCGACGAGAAACATGCTCTTGCCGCCGAGAGCGATTTTGGCGCGGACGCGATCTGGCGTTTCGACAGCGACCTGACGGACGGGGCGGCGCCGGTCGCCGCGCGTATGGCCGCGGCGCTTGCACCACTCGGCATCGCCCAGGGCCCGACGGATGCTGCGCATGGCAGCGATATCGGCCCGCTTGCCGAGGCGGGGGTCGGGATCGTGCAATTGCAGCAGGACGGTACGCGCTATTTCGATTGGCACCACACGGCCGAGGATACGCTCGACAAGGTGGACAAGCCGCAGTTGCAGCAGAATGTCGCCGCATGGACCGCGATGATCGCCGTCGCGGCCAATGCCGAGGAAGACATGCTGGCGGACTGATCCGCCTGTCCGCGGACTAGAGCGGTCGCTTGGCTTCCGCCCAATCTTCGATGCCGAGGGTTTCGGGCAAACCGTTCAGGACCGCCCGCAGACGCTGCGCCTCAGCGGACCGGCAGCCCGCATAATAGTTGAGGACCGTCTCTGGCCCGTCGGCAACGCTCTGCCAGGTGATACGATATTGCTGCTGGTCGGTTGTGCGCGCGCCGCACTCCACGTCCGCCGTCGTGCCTTCTGCGGGGCGAAACGGTGCCAGCGCCTCCACGGCAGCTTGATAGTCGCCGCTGCTGATACGGCCCACCTTTTCTCCGCTGACAGCGGTGTGCTGTTCGCCCACGAATGTGACCTCTCCGTTTGCATCCGCCTCGACGCTGTAGACCGGGCAGAAGCCGAAGCAGGGGCCGACCGAATAGCCGATGCTGGCGGGCTGTGCGCTCGCTGCCTGATCCGGCGGGGCAGCGGGGCCGTTCATGGACGTGCAGGCCGCAAGTGCAGCGCCGAGGGCCAGGGGGGCAAGACATGTGTTCCGCATGCAACCCAAACCTGCGAACGGCGAAAATGTGCCCCCATCCGAAACGCGCTTATCGCCAATCCTAGCGGTCCGGTCCCAGTTCCGGAAATCCGCCGATCGGCGTAATCTGCATTGAAAAGGTCGTAACCCCGTCAGCGAGTTCCATCCCGTCCGACAGCTCGTAACTGATTCGCAGCCGGGATTGGAAATCGGAATGCGGGGATCGTGGAGGTTTCACTCTACGCGGGCATGGCGTCCGCCAATGTCAATGCCGCAGGGCAGCCGCCTAGAACGGCAGCGGCCCGGGAAGTTCGCGCACTTCCCATGGCAGTCCATGCTGGTTCAGCATGTCCATGAATGGGTCCGGATCGAACTGCTCCATGTTGAAGACGCCGGCGCCCGACCATTTTTCCTGCAACATCAGCGCCGCGCCGATCATGGCGGGAACGCCGGTTGTATAGCTGACGGCCTGATTGCCGGTTTCGCGGTAGGCGTCCTCGTGATCGCAGACGTTGAAGATGTACATGGTCAGGTCGCCGCCATCCTGGCTCTTGCCGGTGGCGATGTCGCCGATACAGGTCTTGCCCTTCGTCGTGGCGCCGAGGCCGGCAGGTTCCGGCAGGACCACCTTCAGGAATTGCAGCGGCACGATCTCCTGTCCCTGATAGCTGATCGGCTCGATGGACGTCATGCCGACATTCTGTAGCACCTCCAGATGCTTCAGATAGGAATCGCCGAAGGTCATCCAGAAGCGGGCGCGCTCGATCTCTGGAATATGCGTCACGAGGCTTTCCAGTTCCTCATGATACATCATGTACATATTCTTCTCGCCGACCTGCGGGAAATCGAAGCTCTGCTTATGGGAGAGGGCCGGCGTCTCCACCCAGTCGCCGTCTTCCCAGTGGCGAGCGGGCGCCGTCACCTCGCGGATGTTGATCTCCGGATTGAAGTTGGTGGCGAACGCCTGCCCATGATCGCCGCCATTGCAGTCGAGGATGTCGAGCGTCCGAATGGAGGAGAAATGATGCTTCTTCAGCCAGCTTGCGAAAACGGACGTGACGCCGGGATCGAAGCCGGATCCGAGAAGCGCCATCAGTCCCGCCTCCTTGAAGCGATCCTGATACTCCCACTGCCAGCTATATTCGAACCTGGCGGTCTCCTTCGGCTCGTAATTCGCCGTGTCCAGGTAATTGACGCCGGTCTTCAGGCAGGCCTCCATCAGCGCGAGATCCTGATAGGGGAGAGCCAGGTTGACGAGGAGATCGGGCTTCAGCTCCTCGATCAGCCGCGCCGTCGCGTCGATGTCATCGGCATCGATCTGATAGGTGTCCACCGTTTGCCCCGTGCGTTCCTTTACCGAGGCGGCAATGGCATCGCACTTCGACTGCGTACGGCTGGCGAGCGAGACCTTCGAAAAAATCTCCGAGTTCATGGCCATCTTGTGAACCGCGACGGAGGAGACGCCGCCGGCGCCAATGACGAGGGTGTGGGACATAGGGATGCTCCCTTGGGAATGGGTTTGGTGGTCAATGCCCGCGGGCGGGGCGAGGGTCCGTTTCGCATATGCTAAAAGCGGATGCGGTCGCCGCAGACAAGGGGTGTAACCTCGTCCTGCGTCATCCCGGTTTTCGCCGGGATGACGCTATGGGGCCTGTTTTCAAGCCGTCAGTTGCGGCCGGTGATCGAGATGATCTCCGCACCCTGTTCGTCCTCGCGGTAGAGGCTGAACATGGGTTCGTCCGCAACCTCGACCGTCTCTGAGGAGCCGAAGCCGTTGAAGGCGGTGCGCATGGCCGCGCCATAGGCGCCCAGCATGCCGATCTCGATGAAATCGCCGGCCTTTACATCACCGGGCAGATAGAAGGGTCCGTCCATGTGATCCATGTCGTCGCAGGTCGGGCCGTAGAGGTCGAAGGCCTCGAATTCTGCTTCGCTCGGTTCGGAGCGGATGAGCGCACTCGGAAAACGCCACGCCACATGCGCGGCATCAAACAGGGAACCGTACGCGCCGTCGTTGATGTAGAGCGTGTTGCCCTTGCGCTGCTCCACACGAACGAGAACGCTCGCATATTCAGCGCACAGCGCGCGGCCGGGCTCGCACCACAGTTCGGCGGAATAGCTGATCGGCATATCCTCGAACGCGTCGTGGACCGCCTGAAAGTAAAGATCGAGCGGGGCCGGGTCCATGCCGGGGTAGACGGACGGAAAGCCGCCGCCAACATCGACGACGTCGACGGTCACGCCCGCCTCCACGATCGCGGCGCGGACAAGCGCGATGGCGTTGGTGTAGGCCGCAGGGCTCATTGCCTGGCTGCCGACGTGAAAGCAGACCCCCAGCGCATCGGATGCCTGGCGCGCGGCCATCAGCAGCGGCGCTGCCTCCTCCGCGCGTACGCCGAACTTGGACGCGAGGCTGAGCTCCGAATGATCCGAAGAAACGCGGATGCGCACGCACAGCCACAGATCGTCGGGGGCGCCCGTCGCCTCCACGATCTTGTCCAATTCCTCCTGTGTGTCGAGCGAGAAGGTGCGGACGCCATGTTCGAAATAGGCCTCGGTGATCGCCTCCGCCGACTTCACCGGATGCATGAAGCACAGCTTGGCGTCGGGCAGGACCGACCGGACCAGCCGCACCTCTGTGATCGAGGCGACGTCATAGTGCGTGATGCCCGCATTCCAGAGCGTGCGCAGCAGGTCCGGCGATGGATTCGCCTTGACCGCGTACATCGAAAGACCCGGAAATCTTTGCGCGAAGAAACGCGCTGCGCGCGCCGCCGCATGCGGACGGACGAGCGTGACGGGGGAAGCCGGCCGCAAAGCGGCCGCTACACCGAGAGCGTTATGATACTTTCGCAACTCAAGGGACCTCCTAATGGGTAGTTTCGCCAAGATGCTGCCTTCACGGTGGAAGTCCCTTTAGGGCAGCGGGAGAGCGCATATAGGAGGGCACGGGAACCGTGTAAAGCGCGCGGTATCTTGCGTTCGACGAAGCGCATGCACTCCCTCCTTGCCACACGGCCAAGTGCATCGCAGGGAGGTTTGCATGAACAGCCAGACCTCCGTTTCCGCCGCCGACCTGACAATTGCCGCCAGCCGGATCAAGGGTGTCGCGGCGAGAACGCCGTTGATCCGCTCAGACAGGCTGGATGCTTTGACGGGGGCCTCGGTCTTCCTGAAGGCCGAATGCCTGCAGGTCACCGGATCGTTCAAGTTTCGCGGTGCCTATAATCGCCTCTCGGCCCTGTCCGATTCGGAACGCACCGCCGGGGTGGTCGCCTTTTCCTCCGGCAATCATGCGCAGGGCGTCGCCCGGGCTGCAAAGCTGCTGGGCATTCCCGCCGCCATCGTCATGCCGTCGGATGCGCCGGACATCAAAGTGCGCCGGACCGAAGCCGACGGGGCGGAAATCATCTCCTATGACCGTCTGTCGGAATCGCGCGAGGATATCGCCGCACGGCTCAGCGCGGAGCGGGGGGCAACGCTCGTTCCCTCCTTCGACGATCCGTACATCATTGCCGGGCAGGGTACAGCCGGGCTGGAGGCCCGTGAACAGCTGAAAGATGCCGGCCGCGCCGCCGATATGGCTGTCATCTGCTGCGGCGGCGGCGGTCTTTCCAGCGGGATCGCGCTTGCCCTGCCACAGGCGGACATCGTGCTGGCTGAGCCCGAAGGGTACGCCGATGCAGGCGAGTCGATGGCAGCCGGCGCCATCCAGCCCGTGCACAATCCCGGGCCGACCCTGCTCGACGCGTTGCAGACTCTGAAGATTTCGCCGCTGACATTCGGCATCCTGAGCGGACGCGGCGCGCGTGGCGTGGCTGTCAGTGACGTGGATGCGCTGCGGGCGATGCGTTTCGCAATGGAAGACCTGAAACTGGTCGTGGAGCCGGGCGGGGCGGCGGCACTGGCCGCACTTTTGACTGGCGGAGTTCAGGCGACGGGAAAGACCGTACTCGTCACGCTGTCTGGCGGCAATGTCGATCCGCAGCTTTTCGCGCGCTGTCTGAACGCCCAGCCGTTTTTCTAGGTGGCCGAAGCTGCGCCGCTTAGCCGTTCGCGCTGCGATACTGGCCGCAGCCGCTCTGCGGCGGTAGAGCCGGCCCCTGCTCCGGCGCGGGGCGTCCGGATACGAGCGCTTCCAGTTCTTGAGCGACGTAGGCCGCGCCATCCCCGAGACGATAGAGATCGCTCGCGATTTTGGCGCTGCTGCGGCCGGGGCGGACGAGGACCATGGCCTCCATGAGCGCATCGAGCAGACCGACGGCGGTTTCGCCGGCGTAGTCGCACGCCAACGCGCCCTCCACCTGTACCGGTGTCATGTCACTCATCGCATTCGCTCCCAGCATCCATCAATGCGGGTAACGACCATAAGGCTGCGAGCTTAAGAGGGCGTGTATGAGGCGCGAATATGGCGTTCGATGTTGTCTGCCGCTTCCGGGGGTGCGCTGAGCCCGAGTTTCGTGCGACGCCATAGAATGTCCTCTGCGGTTCGTGCCCATTCCTCCGCCACGAGATAGTCGACCTCGGCTTCGAAGATACCGCCAAGATTGCGGCCCACCCCGCCGGCCAGAAGTGCCTCGGCGCGCGTACCATAAAGACTTGCGAAGCGTCCGACGAGATCCGGGTCGTGGTCAGGAAACCGTCCGCAAAGCCCTTTTGTCCAGGCCCGAAAATCTTCGTGCGGCGGGCGGTTTTGGGAGCGCGGAATGTCGCCCCCGGGCAGGGTTTGATCCGCCGTCCACGGCGCGGTTTTCGGGTACAGCTCGGCAAGGAGTGCCTCGGCAAGCAGGCGGTAGGTGGTCAGCTTGCCGCCGATGACCGTCGTCGCATTCATGCCCGAATGCTGGAGAAACTTCCATTCGCGGCTGGTTTCGCGGGCGCCTTTCCCCTCCTCCAGGACGAGCGGGCGAATGCCTGCGAAGCTCGCAACGATGTCCTCCCGGGCCAGTTCACGCCGCAAGTAGCGATTGGCCGCTGCGAGCAGGTAATCGATTTCCCCTTCGGTGATCTGCGGATCCGCGGCGTCGCTTACCCGGGTCTCCGTCGTCCCGATCAGGCTGTAGCGTTCCTTGAACGGGATGACGAAAATTATGCGCCCGTCGGGCTGCTGCAGCATGTAGGCGTCGCGCTGCCGACCGGCGCGCGGCACGACGATATGGGCACCCTGGACCAGATTGACGCGCGGCGCATCGTTCAGGCCGAGAACCGTCTTCGCCACATCCTCCGCCCACGGCCCCGTGCAGTTGACGATGCGGCTGCCATAAAGTTCGCGGCCGCTTTCCAGCGCAACGAGCCAGCCGGCCTCGCTGTGAAAGGCGGTGACGGCGCCGTCACGCGGGAGGATTTCCGCCCCCCGCCGCGCCGCGTCCTGGCAATTGGCGATGACAAGGCGGCTGTCGTCGACCCAGCCGTCCCAATAGCGAAACGCGCGCGTGAAGCGGTCGGCCAGGCCGTGCCCTGCGATATCATCCCTGAGCGACAGCGTCTGAGAGTTCGGAAAACTGCGCCGCTTCGCCAGCCGATCATACAGCAGTAGGCCGGCGCGGATCATCCAGGAGGGCCGCGTTTCCTGCGACAGTGGCAGGACGAAGGGCATCGGAGAGGCAAGATGCGGAGCGATGGAGAGGATCGTCTCGCGCTCCGCAAGAGCCTCCCTTACCAGCGCGAATTCGTAGAACTCCAGATAACGCAGGCCGCCGTGAATGAGCTTGGTGGAGGCGGAGGAGGTGCCGCCGCCAAGGTCGCCGGCCTCCACCAGCGCGACCTTCAGTCCGCGGCCGGCTGCGTCGCGCGCGATCCCGGCGCCGTTGATGCCCGCGCCGATGATGATGATGTCGAAGTGATCGCGCTGCATCGTCAGACTTGTCCGTTGGACGGCTTACCTAGGCAGGCCCTGAGAGTTAGGGAAGGCGTGAATGCAATAGCTTGGCAACCGTTTACGCTCCGTCACCGGGCGCGGTGGCGGCGCCGGCCTGGGGAGAGATGGACTTGGCTGACCTGATCCTGGTGATCGACGAGGGAACGACCTCAACGCGCGCAGTAGCGTTCGATTTGCAGGGCCGCGTTGCGGCTGAGGCGGGACGCCCGCTGACGCAGGTCTATCCCAGGTCCGGCTGGGTGGAGCATGACGCGGCCGAAATTTGGGACCGCACGCTCGCCTGCGCAAACGAGGTTGCCGCCGATGTCGGCGCCGAACGTATCTTGTCGATCGGAATCACCAACCAGCGCGAGACCGTGGTTTTCTGGGAGAAGACCGATGGCAGTCCGCTGGCGCCGGCGATTGTGTGGCAGGATCGCCGTACCGCGAGGATCTGCGCGGACCTGAGGGCGGCCGGTCACGAGGCCGCTGTGCAGGCCCAAACCGGCCTACTCCTCGATCCCTATTTTTCCGCAACGAAGATCGGATGGGCGCTTGAAAACTGGCCTGCGGTGAAGGCCGCCGCCGATGCGAACCGACTCGCGGCGGGGACGGTAGACGCCTATTTGCGTTTTCGCCTTTCAGGAGGCGACACGTTCGAAACCGATGCCTCGAATGCCGCGCGTACGCTGCTGATGGATCTGAAGAGCGCGGAGTGGGATGAGGAGCTTTGCCGGCTGTTCGGCGTTCCGCCGAGCGTTCTGCCGTTCATCGGCGCATGTTCCGGAGCGCTTGGAGAGACCCGCCTGATCGGCGGACGCACATTGTCGATCACGGGCGCGGCCGGTGACCAGCAGGCTGCCGCCATGGGGCAGGATTGCTTGCGGCCCGGTGCGGTGAAGTCGACCTATGGTACGGGCGCGTTTCTGCTGGCGAATGCCGGCGCCTCGGTTCCGGTTTCCGAACAGCGCCTTCTCTCGACCCTCGGCTGGAAGGTGGACCTCGAAACGATCTATGCGCTTGAGGGCAGTATCTTTGTGGCCGGCAGCGCAGTCGATTGGCTGCGCGACCAAATGGGTCTTTTGGCAAGTGCTGCCGAAAGTGAAGGTCTGGCACGATCCGTCGATGATACGTCGGGGGTGGTGTTCGTGCCGGCCTTCGCCGGTCTCGGTGCGCCGCAGTGGGAGCCGGAAGCGCGCGGCGTCATCACCGGCCTGTCAGGTGCATCCGGAAAGGCACATGTGGTTCGAGCCTGTCTGGAGGCGGTTGGAAATCAGACGGCGGACGTGCTGGAAGCGATGGCTGCCGACGGGGTGGAGCCGGGCGTCCTGAAAATCGACGGCGGAATGGTGAAGAATGACTGGCTGTGTCAGGACCTCGCCGACGCCACCGGAATCGAGGTCGAGCGGCCAAACGTGGTGGAGACGACGGCGCTTGGCGCCGCGATGCTGGCCGCCATTGGCTGCGGCGCTTACGCCTCCCCCCGGGAGGCTGCGAGTGCGATGCGAACCGTGGATCGGCGTTTCTCGCCAATCTTGCCAGATGAGGCAAGGCGGGAGCGCCGTGCCGGCTGGAAACGAGCGGTCGACCAGGTCATGGCCGGACTTCCCGCTTAAGGGGGGCTGGCTCCGTGCTCCGTCCTTCGCAACCCGAGTCCCGTCGACAGCCCCCACTCACGTGTTTAACAGGTCGGTATGAGCGGATTTCTAGGCAGCGCGCTGTCGGCGGCGGTTATTTTTTCTTTCGTCCTCGCAGCCGGCGGATTGTATATTCTGGCACGGCGTCCGCGTCCCGAGCGCATCAAGGGTATATTGATGATCGCCGTCGCCGGCGTGACGCTGGTGAATGTCTGGTTGCTCTCCGCTCCGGTATGACTTGATGGGATACTGACGGGGCGTCGGCCGAACTGCGTCAGACAAGAAGCTTCCGCATTGTGACCCGGGTGGCGGGGTTTAGACCCAGGTCACGTTCCTGCGCCACGCCATGTTCGCCGACATCGTTTTCCGTCGCTGCTTCGGGCTGGAAACCCAGGGACGCGTAGAAGGGGGCGTTCCAGGGAATGTCGCGAAACGTACGCAGCCAAAGACTGGAAAGGCCTCGTCGCCGGGCCTCGGCCTCCGCTGCGCCGATCAGGGCGCGTCCAAGTCCCTGCCGCTGCGCATGCGGCACTACATCGACCTGTGCGATGAGCATGCTGTCAGCATCGACAGCGGCCGTCAATTGTCCGGCAAGCCGGGTCTCGTCGCGGCTGTCGATGCCGATCCATTGCAGGCCCTCGGCGATGGCAGCGCGCAGGACGCATGCGTCCGTCGGCGGCGCATCCACCAGATGGGGATAAGGCGTGCTTGCGAAGACGGCTGCCGCGCGGCGTTCGACATCCTGGCAGGCGATCACTTCGTCCGGCCGCGCAAGGCGAACATGCGCGGTCAATGGGAGCGCGTCAGTTCCTTCATGGCGCTGTCCAGCCCTGAAAGCGTAAGGGGAAACATGCGATCTTCCATCAGGCGTTTCACCATCTGGATCGATTGTCCATATTGCCAATGCTTTTCGGCGATCGGATTCAGCCATACGGCGGACGGATAGACCTCCGTCATGCGGCGCAGCCAGACCTCCCCGGCCTCCTCGTTCCAATGTTCGACGGAGCCGCCGGGATAGTTGACCTCATAGGGGCTCATCGACGCATCGCCGACGAAGATCAATTTATAATCGTGCGGATATTTGTGCAGGATGTCGAACGTCGGAATCCGTTCGTTCCAGCGCCGCCTATTGTCCTTCCAGACGGCCTCGTAGGGCATATTGTGGAAGTAGAAATATTCCATGTTCTTGAATTCGCTGGAGGCGGCGGAGAACAGCTCCTCACAGGTGCGGATATGGCCGTCCATCGATCCCCCGATGTCGAAGAACAGGAGTACCTTCACCGCGTTCCTGCGCTCTGGGCGCATGATGATGTCGAGGTATCCCTTGTTCGCCGTGCCGCGGATGGTGGAGGGTAGGTCGAGTTCGTCCGCCGCGCCTTCCCGTGCGAAACGGCGCAGCCGCTTCAACGCCATCTTGATATTGCGCGTACCGAGCTCGACCTCATTGTCGAGATTCTTGAATTCGCGCTTTTCCCAGACCTTGATCGCCTTCCCCTGGCCGCCCTTGCCGCCGATGCGCACCCCGGCGGGGTTATAACCGGAATTGCCGAAGGGCGATTTGCCCCTTGTGCCGATCCATTTGTTGCCGCCTTCGTGGCGCTTTTCCTGCTCCTCAAGCCGCTTCTTCAGATCCTCCATGATCTGATCGAAGCCTTTTTCCTCGATGGCCTTCATCTCTTCCTCTGAGAAGACCGCCTGCGCGAGTTGCCGCAGCCACTCCTCCGGGATCTCGGCCTGCTGCTCCTCAAAGTTCGTTTCCAGACCCTTGAAAACCTTGCCGAACACCTGATCGAACCGGTCAAGGAGCGCCTCGTCCTTCACATAGGCGGAGCGGGACAGGTAGTAGAAATCCTCCACGCGGCGGTCGATGACGCCCGAATGCAGCGCTTCCAGAAGGGTCAGATGTTCCTTCAGCGTGACCGGGATGCGCGCGCTGCGCAGTTCATTGAAGAAGTCCACGAACATGCTCGCAACTGTAGGGTCGCGAGCCGCCAGCGTCATCCTGCTTTCTAACAGGGGTTGGAACATTGCGCGCGAAGCTATGCTCGCGGCGTGCGAGGGGGCTTTGCGCTAACGTAAACACCAGGAACGAAGCGTTTTGACGGGAGAATCGGGATGAGCTGGATGCAGGGGAAAACCGTGCTTGTGACGGGCGGCACGCAGGGCATTGGTCAGGCGACCGCCGCTCTTTTTCGGGATGGCGGTGCGAAGGTGACGATCACCGGCACGCGGGCAGGCGCGGAGGACTACGAGGGAGAGGATCTGGCCGGCATGACCTATCATCGCTGCCGGATGAGCGAAGCGGCGGACATCGACGCCCTGGCGCAGCCGTTCGAGCGTCTGGACGTCCTCGTCAACAATGCCGGCATGGGGCGCCGCGACGAATATGAACAGGACGCGTTCGAAGAGGTGCTTTCTGTCAATCTTTCCGCCGTGATGAACCTGTCGACGCGCCTTAAACCGGCGCTGGCGGAGGTTGGCGGCTCCATCGTGAACACCGGATCCTTGTCGAGTTTCCTCGCGCTGAAGGAGACCCCGGCCTATACCGCGTCGAAGGCGGGTCTTCTCGGCCTGACACGGGCCCTGGCCGACAAATGGGCGCCTGACGGCGTGCGTGTCAATATGGTCGCCCCGGGCTTCATCGCGACGCGCATGACCGCCGGTGCACGGTCCAGCGAGGATTATGAGAAGAAGCTCTTGAAGGCCATTCCGATGCGCCGGTGGGGAGAGCCCAGGGAAGTCGCGGCCTGCATCGCCTTCCTTGCATCACCTGCTGCAAGTTATGTGACGGGGCAAAGTCTTGCGATGGATGGGGGGCTGATGCTCCGCTAGCGTGGATGGCTGTAGAAAAGATGCGCTTTCGCGACAAAATGTGTCAATTCCATTGCCGAGTTAACGACGTGGTTACCAGTGGACGCGTACCAATCGCCGAATTGCTAGGCGGGGGCGCGAATATTCATGACGGCACTGGATCGGTCGGATCATCAACTCGTTAGCACGGTCGCGGGAGATTGCGGGCGGCTGGCCGTGGAGGTCAGCGATACGTCCGGTTACATCGCCGGCGTCACGACGCGTATTGATACCCATCTTCAGATGCTCGACATGCTGGAGAGCGTCACCGGATCTCTAGGTCGGGATCAAGAGGCCGTAGCGGGGTCGACAAAGAAGGCGCGCGACCTTGCCGAAAATGCGCGCCTCAGGCTCGATGCCGGGCAGGAGGTGATTTCCGAGGCGCTCGACGCCTTTGCCGGCGTTGCCAAACTGGCCGAAACCATGGGCGAACGCCTGGCTGGGTTCGTCACGGCGATGGAGCAGGCGCGTAAGGTGTCGCACACCATCGAGCAGATCGCCAACAACACCAATATGCTCGCGCTGAACGCAACCATCGAGGCCGCGCGGGCGGGGGAGGCGGGGCGCGGCTTCGCCGTGGTGGCGGCGGAGGTCAAGAATCTGGCTGCCGACACGCGCCGTGCGACGACGGAAATCAACGAAACGCTGGCGCGCCTGTCGGAAGAGGTCGCCGCGGCCGGCGAGGAGTTCGGTTCCGGCGCGCGGCGAAGCGCTGAAACGCGCAAGCAGTTCGCCGCCGTTTCCGGCGCCATTCAGGAGGTCGGCTCCCTCGTACGGGCGGTGGATGACGAAACTGCGGGAATTGCCGGATCGACCGACGGGATTACGGCAGCGGTGCAGCAAATGCAGGATGCGCTGAAGCAATTCTCCGCCGACGCCCGCGAGAACGCCGATGAACTCGTGCGCGTGCATGGCCGGCTGGGAACGCTGGAGCAGCGCGCCAACGGCATGTACAACATGCTGTCGCAGACGCATGTCGAGACTGAGGATACGCCCTTCGTCACCTTGGCGCTCCGCGGCATGGAGGAGACTGCAGCCGTCATTGCGGCCGGTATCGAGCGTGCTGAAATCGGAGAAGCCGATGTCTTCGATACGCACTATCGCCCCGTTCCGGGTTCCGATCCAGAGCAGTTCACGACGCGTTTTAACGGGTTCGCCGACACGCATATACGACCGATCATCGATCGATTGACGGCAAGCGATCCGCGTATCATCGCATCGGCCATAACTGACCGGAACGGCTATCTACCGACGCATATCACCGAAAAATCGAAAACGCCTGGGCCGGACCGCGCGTGGAACAGCGACAATTGCCGCAATCGCCGCATCTTCTGGGATGATGCCACCGAGCGGGCGAACATGAGTACCGCTCGCTGCATGCTTTCGGTTTACCGGCAGGATGTGGCGGAAGCCGCCGACGGCTACCGCGCCGTGAAAAGCGCCTTCGTGCCGCTCTACGTAGCCGGTCGGCGTTGGGGAAATTTCGAACTGGCCTGGGTCTAGCCGTTATCTGCTGAGGGGATAGCGGCCGAGCCGTTCTCCATCAGCCCTCCCGCCTGTTGATGAAGGCGAGCTTCTCGAAGAGCATCACGTCCTGCTCGTTCTTCAAAAGTGCGCCATGAAGCGGAGGAATGAGCTTTTTCGGGTCGCGCGACTGTAGCACATCGAGCGGCAGATCCTCGTGCATCAGCAGCTTCAGCCAATCGAGCAGTTCCGAGGTAGACGGCTTCTTCTTCAGGCCCGGAACCTCCCGCATGTCGAAGAAGATCGACAGCGCTTCCTTCACCAGATCCTTCTGGATGTCCGGAAAATGGACGTTAACGATTTCCTTCATCGTCTCCTTGTCCGGAAACTTGATGTAGTGGAAGAAGCAGCGGCGCAGGAACGCGTCCGGCAGATCCTTCTCGTTGTTCGAGGTTATGATGATGATCGGGCGTTCGACCGCCTTCACCGTTTCGCCGGTTTCGTAGACGTAGAACTCCATCCGGTCGAGTTCCTGCAACAGGTCGTTCGGAAACTCGATGTCCGCCTTGTCGATCTCGTCGACAAGCAGGATCGGCGTCTGCTCGGCCGTAAAGGCCTCCCACAACTTGCCGCGCTTGATGTAGTTCGAAATGTCGTGAACGCGCTCGTCGCCCAATTGGCTGTCGCGCAGGCGGCTGACAGCATCATATTCATACAGTCCCTGCTGCGCCTTTGTGGTCGATTTGATATGCCATTCGATCAGCGGCGCACCCATCGCCTCTGCAACTTCGGCTGCGAGAACCGTCTTGCCGGTGCCGGGTTCGCCCTTGATGAGCAGCGGGCGCCTGAGTGTCGCAGCAGCGTTCACCGCAACCTTCAGGTCTTCCGTGGCGACATAGTTCTGGGTGCCGTCGAAGCGCATGCAGTCTCTCTTCTGTGAAAAGCGAGGAATTCGACTGCCACGCTAGGGGAGCCGCGGGGGACATGGCAACCTAGCAAAGGGGGGCGGACCGGCGCGCCGGGCGCTCGCCCGCTTAATCGCGGCGGACGGCAGCGCGGGTTTCGACCAGTTCCAGCAGCTGGGCGTGGATCTGTACGAACTGACCGGCGCCGAACGCAATGGCGCGGCGGGAGCCGATTTCCTGAAAACGAGGGGCGGCCAGCGCGGTAAGCGCGAGGAGGGCGTCGCCCGGCCAGCTTTCGGCGGGTGCGGCCCAGCGGGCGGCGAAGACCGCGGCCCCGGCCGCATCAAGGGCCGCTCGCAGCCCCGGCCAGTCGATCAGAAAACCGAGCGCAACGCCAAGACCGCAGCCATCCCGCTGCGACCGGGCCAGCGTCAGCATGGCGCTGCGAATGTTCCGCACAACGGTCTCGGCCGAGGTCAGGCCCTGCAGACCGGGATAGATTCCGGACGAGGCGGCCAGACCTGCCAGCCATACGCGGTCGTCCGAGAACCGTGCGGCGGCCTGTTTCAACGGGTCCTCGAGGTCGCCGTTGTCGGCAGCAAGCGCATCAAGCAGGCTCGGCATTTCGCCGTGCAGGATCGTCAGGAAATGAACGGCGTCCGCAATGAAGCCCTCGGGGCGGCGACGCTGCGCCTTCCCCATCGCTGCAAGTTCGGCGCGGCCGGCAGCGGCCGCAGCGCCCAGACTGGCCAGCAGTTCGCCGAGCGTCTCGACGCGGGACAGAGGGCGATGATCGCGTGCCGCCAATGCCATCGACTTGCGCCTTCCCGTCAGCAGGAGTTGTGAATGCGCCTTGCTAGCGCGTGGACGGTAAAGGTGGCGTTAAAATCTCCACGAGACCCCATCGGCGGCAGGGCAATTGTCCTTGCTGCGCGGTGATTATTGCGTGAAGTTAGGGGCAGGGGGAATGTCATGAGACACTGGTGGGCATTGGCGGCGGCCATCGTCGGCGCGGCGATTCTGGCCGTCATTGGCACGACGCCGCCACCGGCAGCGGGCGTTGACGCACCCGCGGCGACGTTTTCCGCCGACCGGGCCATGGTCGACGTTCGCGCCGCCGGTTCCATGCCCCATCCCACGGGCAGTGCGGAACTCGCGCGTGTTCGCGAGCACCTGGTCCGGCGGCTCGCGGATATGGGCATGAGCGTCTCTTTGCGCCGTGGATCGCTCGGCGAGGCGGGAGCCAAGCGTCTGAAGGAATGGAGCGGCGAGGAGGCGGCTGCGCCGGAGGTCGTCAATATCGTTGCGACGCTGTCCGGTGCGGACCCGGAAAAGCCGGCCATCTTGCTGATGGCGCATTACGACACGGTTTGGGGATCGCCGGGCGCCGCCGACGATGGGGCCGGTGTCGCGGCCATATTGGAGGTGGTCCGCGCCATTGCCGCGGGTCCGCGTCCGCCGCGCGACCTGATGGTGCTCCTGACGGATGCGGAAGAATTGTCGCTCGGCGGCAGCCAGGCCTTTTTCCAGTCCGATCCGCTTCGGACACGGGTCGGGGCGATCATCAACATGGAGGCCAGGGGCGGCGGCGGTCGCACCACGATGTTCGAGACGAGCCCGGATAATGGCGCCGCGATGACGCTTTTCGAGGAAGCAGTTCAGCGGCCCGCCGCATCCTCGCTCAGCGTCTACGTCTACAAGCGGCTGCCGAACGATACCGATCTCAGTTCCGCGCGTGGCGGCGGCTATACGGCCTATAATTTCGCCTTCATCGGCCGGCCCAACCTTTATCATTCGCCGCTGGCGACGCCCGATGCCCTCGATCGCGGGTCCTTGCAGGATATGGGCGCGCAGGTGCTCGACCTGACGCGGGCGCTGCTACACGCTGACGCCTTGCCGGAGAGGGCCCCCGACCGCGTTTTCTTCGATGTCTTCGGGCTTGGCCTGATCAGCTACGCGCCGGCTCTGGGGTGGGTGTTCGTGGCAGCGGCGGCACTTCTGCTCGCAGCCTCCGTAGGAGGGCGGCTGGATCCGCCAGCCCTGCTGCGCGGCGTGCTGGCCATATTTGCGCTCGGGCTTTTGACGGCAATCGCCTTGCAGCTTGGCAATCTGCTTTCCGGCGCGGACGGAACGACGAACTATTACGACCGGCTTGCCGCTCTGCCGCGCCTGGAGGTGCAGGCTGCGCTGATCGCGCTGTCTTCGTTTCTGATCGTCCCGGGGCCAAGGCGACTTGCCGGCAGCGTGGGCCGGGGGGCGGGCGTGGGCGCAGCACTGCCGCTTCTCCTTCTGGGAACGGCCATGCAGGCTGCCGCGCCAACCGCGGCCTATATTCTCGTACTGCCGATGCTTCTGGCGGGGATCGCATCGGCCGCGAGGCGGTGGGCCGGTGGATGGACCGGGCAGGCGATAGGCGCCGGTGCGGCGGCGCTTGGCTGCGGATACATGCTGCAGTTCGCGCATCAGCTTTTCCAGTCGGTCGGCGCCGATATGCCCTATGTTCTCGCCCTGCCGCTGGTAATCGGGGCTGTTCTGCTGTGGCCGCTCATGCCTCTCACGCCGCTGGTCAGGCGCCGAGCCTCTCTCATCATCGCGGCGACGCTCGGTCTCGCCGCGGCCAGCCTCGCCCTATGGGTACGGCTGGATCCCATTGCTCCAAGCGCTGCAGTTTACAGTCTCGGGGCATAAAAAAGGGGCGGCAATGTCGCCGCCCCTTCTTCATTCGCGACCTGCGCGTTCAAACATCCAGGAAGCTGCGCATTTTCCGGCTTCTGCTCGGGTGCTTCAGCTTGCGCAGGGCTTTCGCCTCGATCTGGCGGATACGTTCGCGCGTAACGCTGAACTGCTGGCCCACCTCCTCAAGCGTATGATCGGTGTTCATGCCGATGCCGAAGCGCATGCGCAGCACGCGCTCTTCACGAGGCGTCAGCGATGCCAGAACCCGCGTCACGGTTTCCTTGAGGTTCGAGTGCACCGCGGCATCGACCGGAATGATGGCGTTCTTGTCCTCGATGAAATCGCCGAGCTGGGAATCCTCCTCGTCGCCAATGGGCGTTTCGAGGCTGATCGGCTCCTTGGCGATCTTCATGACCTTGCGCACCTTGTCGAGCGGCATGCCGAGGCGCTCGGCCATCTCCTCCGGCGTCGGCTCGCGGCCGAATTCGTGCAGGAACTGCCGGCTGGTGCGGACGAGCTTATTGATCGTCTCGATCATGTGCACCGGAATTCGAATCGTGCGCGCCTGATCGGCGATGGAGCGGGTAATCGCCTGCCGGATCCACCAGGTTGCATAGGTGGAGAATTTATAGCCGCGGCGATACTCGAACTTGTCGACGGCCTTCATCAGGCCGATGTTCCCCTCCTGGATTAGGTCGAGAAACTGCAGACCGCGGTTCGTATATTTCTTGGCGATGGAGATGACCAGACGCAGGTTCGCCTCCACCATCTCCTTCTTGGCGATCCGCGCCTCGCGCTCGCCCTTCTGCACCATGTTGACGATGCGGCGGAATTCGCCCAACTCGACGCCCGTCTGGGCCGCAATATCCGCCACCTGCAGACGCACATTCTCAATCGCTTGCCCCTCGCCCTCGGCAAAGGACTGCCATTTCGGACCGCGATCCTTCACGCTGTCGATCCAGCTCTCGTCAAGCTCGTTGCCGACATAGGTGTCGAGGAAATCGCGGCGCGGAATCTTGTAGCGCTCGGCGAGGCGCAGCATTTGCCCGGAAAGCGACATCAGCCGCTTGTTGTAGCTGTACATCTGCTCGACCAGGAACTCGATCTTGGCGTTGTTGAAGAACACCGCCTCGACCTTGTCGGTCAGCTCGCTGCGAAGCGCCTGATACTTCCTCTCCAGCTTGTCGTCATAATCGCTGCCGGCGTGCATCGCCTCCAGCCGCTCGTCCTGAAGCGTCTGGAACTTCTCGTAGACCCGCTGAATGTCATCGAACTGCTCCAGCGCCTGCGGCGTGAGCTGCTCCTCCATCTGGGCCAGCGAGAGGACGTTGTCGTCGTCGTCATCACCCTTCGAATCCGGCGACTTGCCGCTGTCGCCATCCTCGTCATCATCGTCCGCGCTTTCCGACTCGACGGCGTCGTCATCCTCTTTCAGCTCGACGCCCTTCGGCAGATCGCTATCGGAATCGGCATTCACCTCGTCCTCGGTCGGACCTTGGTTCAGCATCGCTTCGAGATCGAGGATCTCGCGGAGCTGCATCTCGCCGGCCTTCACCGCTTCGGCCCAGTAGATGATCGAGGAGAAGGTGAGGGGGCTCTCGCACAGCCCCATGATCATCGTGTCTCGGCCCGCCTCGATACGCTTGGCGATGGCGATTTCGCCCTCGCGGCTTAAAAGCTCGACCGCGCCCATCTCGCGCAGGTACATGCGGACCGGATCGTCGGTCCGGTCCAGCTTCTCTTTCGTGCGCGTCGCCACGAATTTCGTCTCGCCGCCATCGCCGACCTTCTGATCAGCGGCGGCGGGCGTGCCGTCATCCTCGTCCTCGTCCTCCTCGGACTCGGTGACGTTGATGCCCATTTCGG
Source organism: Pacificimonas flava (assembly GCF_000342165.1). Classification (GTDB taxonomy): domain Bacteria; phylum Pseudomonadota; class Alphaproteobacteria; order Sphingomonadales; family Sphingomonadaceae; genus Pacificimonas; species Pacificimonas flava. The sequence continues at coordinate 47,940 of NZ_AMRV01000006.1, read as the reverse complement.
AGAGCGCGGACATAATGTCCTCGATCTGCTCGGACGACATCTGATCCTGCGGCAGAGCCTCGTTCAGCTCCTCATAGGTGATCCAGCCGCGTTTCTTCGCGCGGGCGATCATCTTCTTGATCGCCGCATCGTTCATGTCGATCAGCGGCGCGTCCGCTTCCTGATCAGCAGCCGCGCTTGCCTGTCCGTTCTTCGCCATCGATTCCCGTCATCCCGTAAAAGCCGACCCCAGCGCTAGGGCCCTTCCGCCGCCAAGCGGCGCCCCTGCGCCAGATCGCTGAGCTCTTGTTCAAGACGCAGCCGCTCATCGTGAAGCTGGCGACGCCGATCCACGTCCTCTTGAGTCCAAGACGCATTCCGCTGGCGGAGTTCGTCATTTTCCTCTTCTATGCGCGCGAGCGCCATAAGGTGCCCTGTCACGCATGCCAAGTCTTCTGCCGCCGTGGCGGCGGGCGTCCGGGGCCGCGTGAAGCTGAAGGTCAGGCGATTCATGTCGCTGACCTCTTCCGCAAGCCGGCCGAGCCCTCGACGCTCTAGGTCGGCACGTAGGCCGTCTTTGTCAAGCTCCGGCTGACCAGCCATCGCAAGAAATATGGCAGAACGAAGACGTTCCAGGTCGGGGTTATCGATCTTCAGGGCAGGCACGGTCTCGTCCACGCTGTGACAAAGCTCTGGATGAAGAAGAAGTCCCGTCAGGATGGCCGTCAGATTCAACTGATAGGGAGTGCGCAGCGCCGCGCGCTTCATGGACGGCGAAGCGCCCATCAGCGGCGGACGAAAATCACCGCGCCTGTTGCCCGCTCCGCCCCCGCTACTCTGCCAGGACCCGGATCGACGATCCCGTTTCTGGGCGAACATGCCATCGAAGCGCGACTTGAATTCGGCCCGGTAGAGCTGCTGTACACCGGAGTCCTCGATCGTGCCGGCATGATCGTAGAGCCGCTGGCGAAGCGCCGCGCGGCGTTCCGGCGTCGAGGCTTCGGCCCCTTCGGTTTCCATGCGCCACACATGATCGATCAGGCTTTCGGCACTCTCGATAAGCGCTTCAAAGGCGCCAAGGCCGCTTTCCCGCACGAGATCGTCCGGATCCCTCCCCTCCGGCAGCAGTGCGAACCGAACCGACCGGCCGGGCTCCAGCAGCGGCAGTGCGCGGACGGCGGCACGATGGGCGGCGCGCAGGCCGGCGGCGTCGCCGTCGAAGCAGAGGACAGGTTCCGCCGCGGCGCGCCAGGCAAGCCGCATCTGGTCCTCCGTCAAGGCGGTTCCCATGGGCGCGACGGCCTCCGCAAAGCCGGCCTGTGCCAGGGCGATCACGTCCATATAGCCCTCGACGATGGCGAGACGCCCGGACTTCCGCGCGGCCGGACCAGCCTTGTCGAGATTGTAGAGGAGGCGTCCCTTGTCGAAGAGCGGTCCGTCCGGGGAGTTCAGATATTTGGGTTCGCCCGCTCCCAATATCCTGCCGCCGAAACCGACGGTCCGGCCCCGTGTATCGCGTATGGGAAACATGATGCGGTTCCGGAAGCGATCATAAGGGTCGCGGCCGCGGTCCTCGGGCTGGATCAAGAGGCCGGCGGCAATCAGCTTTTCGGCGGGGGCATCTACGGCCGATGCCATCGCGCCCCGTCGGTCGGGGGCAAATCCTATGGCGAAGGCACGGATGGTGGCGTCCGACAGGCTCCGCCCCTGCAGATATTTACGCGCTTCGGCACCTGCCGTGCCGTGTAGTTGCCGAATAAAATACTCGCCGGCCGCTCCCGCGACATCATGCAGGCCCTGGGCAGCCTTGGCGCGTTCGCGCGCCTGCGGATTTTCCTGAGGCATATCGAGACCGGCCTGCGCGGCCAGCGTCTCGACCGCATCCCTGAACTCCATGCCCTCCTGCTCGATCAGGAAGCTGATGACGTCGCCATGCGCGCCGCAGCCGAAACAGTGATAAAAGGCCTTGTCGTCATTGACGTAAAAGCTCGGCGTCTTCTCGTTGTGAAACGGGCAGCAGGCCTTCATTTCTCGGCCGGCGCGAATCAGCTTCACGCGCCGCCCCACGACATCGGACACGGGAACGCGCGTTCTGATTTCATCCAGGAAGCCGGGCGGGATACTCACGCCGCCCCTTATCGGCCGCGCGGCAGGGATTTGCCAGTCCGCGCTGTCCGGAACTAGTCCATGGGGACGGGGCCGACACCGCTGGCCTTATAGCCGCCGCCTTCCAGCAGAAAGCCGCCGGCCGGTCCCTTGGGCGGCTGGGTGGACTGATAGAAGAAGGTGATCGTCTCACCCGTGCCCCAAGGTTCTGAGCCGCCCTCTGCCCGGAATGTCAGTCCGCCGTCATCCGGCCGCCGCTCAATACGGAACCCGCCGCCGGCGCCGAGTGCGGCCTCCGCTTCGCCGAAACTGTAACCCGCGATTCCGGTGAAGCCCGGGGGCGCGAAACTCGTGGCAAAGACAGTGACGTCGTCAAAACGGCGAACGATTTCGGGACGCGGAAAGGGGTCGTCGTTGATCGCGTCGTTTCCGGGCGTGACGCGGTAGACGTAGGTATAAACCGTTGCCTCGCCCTCTGCTCGAGGATCACAAGGATCTGTCCCCGCTGGACAATCGACGCGCCCGGTCAGATCGCCCAGCGAATCGCCCTGCCATACCCATGAGGCCTCAACCGCCGGACCGACCGGCCCGTCGACCGTACCCCCCAATGAAAGGAGGCCGTAATCGCGGGCGGAATATTCGGTTGGTCCGCCGCCGGACAGACTTGCGCAGGCCGCAAGGAAAACGGGCGCTGCGAATAGGGCGGTACGAGCGGCAGACAAGCGGGCAGACTCCGGCGTTTATAGCGTTCTTCCTACAGCGCCTCGCCCAAACGGAGGTTCCGATGTCCGGGATCAGGCGCCGGCGGTCAGTTCCTGCTTCACCATCGCGCTGGCTTCCTTCATGTCGATCTGCCCGGCGAAGCGCTCCTTCACGGCGGCCATGACCCGGCCCATGTCCTTCGGACCTTCGGCGCCTAGTTCGTCGATGATCTTGCGAACCTCCGCCATGGCTTCGCCGGCCGCCATCTGCTGCGGCATGAATTCCTCGATGACCGTCAGTTCCTCGCGCTCCTTGTCGGCGAGCTCGGTCCTGCCGGCCTCGTCATACATGGCGATGCTCTCTCGCCGCTGCTTCGCCATTTTCGTCAGCACGTCGGCGATCAGGGGGTCGTCGGCATTTCCTGCGCCGACCCCGGCGGCGATCTCCTTGTTCTTGATTTCGGAAATGATGAGGCGCGTTGCGGCCACGCGCTCCTTTTCTCCGGATTTCATGGCGGAAATCTGCGCGGCCTTGATCTGGTCCCGGATCATGGGGGCTTCGTCCTTCGTCTGTGGCAGGGTTTGCGGGCGGAAACCCTACAGATAGTGCAGGCGGCGTGCGTTTAACAGAATTGACGCGAATCCCCTCTGTCCATACGAGGGCCGCTTAGCCGACAAGTAATCCGAACCCGAAAGGAGCGCCCCCCGCGTGGCCCAGTCCGAACCCCTGCGCATGTCCGATACACCGCCAGAGGGCGCAACCGGGGTGTTGGTGCTCGCCAGCGGCGATATCATCTGGGGCCGCGGCTTCGGCGCGGCAGGCCACGCTGCCGGAGAGGTGTGCTTCAATACGGCCATGACCGGGTATCAGGAGGTGATGACCGATCCCTCCTATGCGCGGCAGATCATCTGCTTCACCTTTCCGCATATCGGCAATGTCGGCGTGAACGAGGAGGATGTGGAGGCGGACACGCCGCATGCGCTCGGATGCATCGTGCGGGAGGATGTAACCGCACCCTCCAATTTCCGCTCGCTCGGCCGCCTCGACGACTGGCTGGCGGAGGCGGGGCGCATCGGCCTGTCGGGTATCGATACGCGCGCGCTGACGCGCCTGGTGCGAGAGCGGGGCGCGCCGAACGCCGTCATAGCCCATTCGCCGGACGGTACGTTCGACATGCCGGCGCTTCTTGCCGAGGCGCGTGGGTGGAGCGGGCTTGAGGGCCTCGATCTCGCGAAGGATGTGACGCGAGACGAAACGGCGGGATGGAACGGTGGCCCCTGGGCTCTCGGCAGCGGCTATGGCGCAGGTTCGGGGGAAGGGCCGCATGTGGTTGCCATCGATTACGGCACGAAGAAGAACATCCTGCGCCGCCTGACGAACGCAGGCGCGCGCGTTACCGTCGTTCGGGCGGATGCGAGCTATGACGATATCATGGCGCTGGCGCCGGACGGTGTCTTCCTGTCGAACGGTCCCGGCGATCCTGCGGCGACCGGTGAGTATGCCATTCCGGTGATCCGGAAGCTTCTGGATGCGGACATGCCGATCTTCGGCATCTGTCTCGGTCATCAGCTTCTCGGGATCGCAGCGGGCGCGAAGACCGCGAAGATGTTCCAGGGACATCGCGGCGCGAATCATCCGGTGAAGCGTCTGTCGGACGGGCGGGTCGAAATCACCAGCATGAATCACGGTTTCGCGGTCGATGCTGACAGCCTGCCTGCCAACGTGACGGCAACGCATATCAGCCTGTTCGATGGCACGCTGTGCGGGATCGAACTGACCGACAAACGCGCGTTCGGGGTTCAGTATCACCCCGAGGCCAGCCCCGGTCCGCAGGACAGCGACTATCTGTTCGAGAACTTCGTCAAGGGGCTGGCGTGACCGCACCCCTTACCTCGCCCATTCCCTTTCAAATCCCTTCCCGCCTGACCGTGCGGGTTCGACCGGACTGACCTATGCCCAAACGCACTGACATCGACGCCATCCTCATCATCGGCGCGGGGCCGATCATCATCGGGCAGGCCTGCGAGTTCGATTATTCGGGAACGCAGGCCTGCAAGGCGCTGAAGGAGGAGGGCTACCGCATCGTCCTCGTCAATTCGAACCCGGCGACGATCATGACCGACCCGGAGCTTGCCGACGCAACCTATGTCGAGCCGATCACGCCTGAGATCGTCGCCAAGGTGATCGCCAAGGAGCGCGATCTCCACCCGAAAGAGACGTTGGCCGTGCTCCCGACCATGGGCGGGCAGACAGCGCTCAACACGGCGCTGGCGCTGGACCGCGACGGCACGCTGGAAAAATACGGCGTCGAGCTGATCGGCGCCAATGCCGAGGCGATCGACAAGGCGGAGGACCGGCTGAAGTTCCGCCACGCGATGGACAAGATCGGTCTGGAAAGCCCGCGCTCCGAGATCGCGCATAGCGAGGCAGAGGCGCTGGCGGCGCTCGACATCGTCGGCCTGCCGGCGATTATCCGTCCCTCTTTCACCATGGGCGGCACCGGTGGCGGCATCGCGTACAACAAGGAGGATTTCATCGCCATCGTGCGCGGCGGCCTCGACGCCAGCCCGACAACGGAGGTGCTGATCGAGGAATCCGTCCTCGGCTGGAAGGAGTATGAGATGGAGGTCGTCCGCGACAAGGCGGACAATGCGATCATCATCTGCTCCATCGAGAATGTCGATCCGATGGGCGTCCATACCGGCGACAGCATCACGGTCGCGCCGGCGCTGACGCTGACCGACAAGGAATATCAGATCATGCGGTCCGCCAGCATCGCGGTGCTGCGCGAGATCGGCGTCGAAACCGGCGGGTCGAACGTGCAGTTCGCGGTCAATCCGAAGACGGGCCGCCTGATCGTCATCGAGATGAACCCGCGCGTTTCCCGCTCGTCTGCGCTTGCGTCCAAGGCGACGGGCTTCCCCATTGCCAAGGTCGCCGCGAAGCTGGCGGTCGGCTATACGCTCGACGAGATCGAGAACGACATTACCGGCGCGACGCCCGCCAGCTTCGAGCCGACGATCGACTATGTCGTGACGAAGATTCCGCGCTTCGCCTTCGAGAAGTTCCGCGGCGCCAAGAACGATCTGTCGACGGCGATGAAATCGGTCGGAGAGGTCATGGCGATCGGCCGCAACTTCGCCGAGAGCCTGCAAAAGGCGCTGCGCGGTCTCGAAACCGGCCTGACCGGCCTCGATCCTCTGCCCGAGCTCGAGAATGCCGATCTTGGAGAGATCGCCGCGCTGCTGGCGAGCGCGAAGCCCGATCGGCTGCGCGTCGTTGCCGATGCCATGCGGCGGGGGATCGACGATGCGGAAATCCACCGCTTGTCGAGCTACGATCCCTGGTTCCTGGCGCGGCTTCGCGAAATCGTGGAGGCCGAACAGCGCGTCACGGAGGCTGGACTGCCGTCGGCCGCAGCGGGGTTCCGCGCGCTGAAAGGCATGGGATTTTCCGATGCGCGTCTCGCCGCGCTGACCGGCAAGACCGAGGAAGAGGTGGCGCAGGCGAGGCGCGCGCTCGACGTGCGCCCGGTCTTCAAGCGCATCGATACCTGCGCGGCGGAGTTTGCCGCGAAGACCCCCTATATGTACTCGACCTACGAGGCGCCGCTGTTTGGTGCGCCGGAGAACGAGGCCGAACCCACGGACCGGAAGAAGGTCGTCATTCTTGGCGGCGGGCCTAACCGGATCGGGCAGGGGATCGAGTTTGACTATTGCTGTTGCCATGCCGCCTTCGCGCTCGATGATGCCGGCTATGAAACCATCATGGTCAACTGCAATCCGGAAACGGTTTCCACCGATTACGATACCTCCGACCGGCTCTATTTCGAGCCGCTGACGGCCGAAGATGTGCTGGAAGTTCTGCACATCGAGCAGACGAAGGGCACGCTGCACGGCGTCATCGTCCAGTTCGGCGGGCAGACACCTTTGAAGCTGGCGCCGGCGCTGGAGGCGGCCGGTATTCCGATCCTCGGGACGCCGCCGTCCGCCATCGACGAGGCCGAGGACCGTGAGCGGTTCGCGGCGCTCGTGAACCGGCTGGGCCTGAAGCAGCCCGCGAACGGCTATGCGCGCAGTCTGGATGAGGCGCTGCGGGAAGCGGAGGCGGTGGGCTATCCGGTTCTGCTGCGTCCCTCGAACGTGCTGGGCGGCCGCGGCATGGAAGTTGTCGACAGCCCGCGCCAGCTGGAAACCTATATTCAGACGGCCGTGGAGGTCTCCTCCGGGGCGCCCGTCCTCGTCGATCAGTATCTGCGCGATGCGATCGAGGTTGACGTGGACGCGCTTTGCGACGGCGAGACCGTGCATGTTGCGGGCGTCCTGCAGCATATCGAGGAGGCCGGGGTTCATTCGGGCGACAGCGCCTGCTCGCTGCCGCCCTATACCCTGTCGGACGAAATCATCGCGGAGATCGAGCGCCAGACAGAGGCGCTTGCCATGGCGCTGGGCGTACGCGGCCTGATGAACGTGCAATTTGCGGTGAAGGACGGCGAGGTCTACCTGATCGAGGTCAATCCGCGAGCCAGTCGCACCGTGCCGTTCGTGGCAAAGGCGAAGGGCACGCCCATCGCGAAGATCGCCGCACGTGTCATGGCGGGCGAGATGCTGTCGGGCTTCGAAATGCCGCCGCGTCAAACCAAGCATGTCGCGGTGAAGGAAGCGATCTTTCCCTGGGGGCGTTTTCCCGGCACCGATCCGGTCTTGGGCCCCGAAATGAAATCGACGGGTGAGGTCATGGGGCTGGATTACGATTTCGCAACGGCCTTTGCGAAATCGCAAATGGCGGTGCAGACGATCCTTCCGCAGTCCGGATGCGTGTTCCTGTCCGTGAAGGATAGCGACAAGCCGCAGATACTGGCGGCGGCACGGCAACTCGTCGATCTGGGCTTCTCGCTCGTCGCGACGGGTGGAACAGCAACCTACTTGGAAGCGGAAAACCTTCCGGTGCGGCGCATCAACAAGGTGCTTGAGGGATCGCCGCATGTCGTCGACCTGATCAAGAACGGTGAGATCGACCTGATCTTCAACACGACCGAGGGCGCACAGTCCTTGAAGGATTCGAAATCCATTCGCAGTTCGGCGGTGGAGGGACGTGTGCCCTATTACACCACGGCAGCGGCGAGCCGGGCGGCGGTGGCTGCGATCGAGGTTCTGAAGGCTCGCCCCCTTGAAGTCCGGTCCCTGCAATCCTACAATTCGGCAGCCTAAGAGAATTTTCTGACAGGACGGGTCTTTTATCGGACGGTGGCCGGTGCCATCGGCGGTAAGGTTTTCCTGTCAAAGCTGAGGGACAGGTTATGGCGACGCTCGAAAAAATGCCGATGCTGCGGGAGGGCTACGATGCCATGCAGACGGAACTCCAGAAGCTGAAATCGAAGGACCGGCACGAGGTTGTGCAGGCCATTGAGGAAGCGCGTGCGCATGGCGATCTTTCGGAAAATGCCGAATATCATGCCGCCAAGGAGCGTCAGGGTCAGATCGAGGCAACGATCACGGACCTGGAGGACAAGATCAGCCGTGCTCAGATCATCGACCCGGCCGACCTGTCGGGCGACAAGGTCGTGTTCGGCGCGACGGTCAAGCTGATCGATGAGGACGACAAGGAAAAGATCTACCAGATCGTCGGTCCCTACGAGGCCGATGCGAAGGGTGGCCGCATCTCCTACACCTCACCGCTCGGTCGTGCGCTCATCGGCCGCCGCAAGGGCGACGAGGTCGAGGTTTCGACGCCGTCGGGTGAGAAGTATTACGAGATCGACGAGATCGAATTCAAGTAACCCCTTTGAATACCGGACGACACAGCGCCCCGCCGCCGGCTCTTTACAAAACGGCGCCGGCGACGGCGGCGATCGCAGCGCTCTGCGTCCTGATCTGGCTGGTGGAGCAGTTCGCCTTCCAGAACTTCATCGGTTACGGCATGGCGATGATTCCGGCGCGTCTGATGTCGGGTCTTCCTCTTGGCATGCCAGGGGTTCCGGCCGTGCTGACGCCCATCACCATGACGTTCGTTCATGCGGGCCTGGCTCACCTGCTGCTCAACATGGTTTTCTTGATCTTCATCGGGCGTTTCGTCGAACCGCTGCTCGGAAGCGGTCGATATCTCGCGCTCTATTTCGCCAGCGGCATCGTCGGAGCGCTGCTGGAGGCTGTTCTGTCTCCCGACAGCATCGTACCCTATGTCGGTGCGTCCGGGGCCATTTCCGGCGTGTTCGCTGCCCATGCCATGATCTTCGGTCGGCGCGATCCAAGCAGCAGCGAGGGGCGCCGTGCCCTTCAGCTTGCCGCCGTCTGGATCGGATTGCAGGTGGCGCTGGGACTGGTTTTCAACGGTGGCGGGGGCGGCGGAATTGCCATCTGGGCTCATGTGGGCGGATTCCTGACCGGCCTCGTGCTTGCGCTTCCGCTCGCCCGCGACGCGATTCGCACGCGCAGATAATCAGGTCGTCAGAGCGCGCGATCGTATAGCGCGATCAACCGCGTCCAGGCGCGTTCGGCAGGATCGTGTGCATAGGCGGGGCTGTCGGGGACGGTCCAACCGTGATCGGCGGGGTAGACCTCGACCTCCGCCTCTCTATTTGCTGCGATTGCGGCCTGCCTCAGCGTTGTCTTGGCGTCAGCGTCCTTGGCATCGTCATTTTGCGCGATCGCGAACAGAAACTGCGCGTCTGTACGCTCAAGAAGCCGGTGAGGGCTTTCTTCCCCGTCTCGAACAAGGCCGCCGCCATGAAATGATGCTGCCGCCTTGATCCGGTTCGGGACTGCGGCCGCGCTCCAAACGGTGAAGGGGCCGCCCATGCAGTACCCTTGCGTGCCTATCCCCTGTGTGGTGTCGACCGCGTCCTGTTCGTCAAGCCAGGCCGCATAGGCGCTGGCGTCGCGCATGATCGCATCTGCCTCCAGTTTCTCTCGCCAGGGTCCAACTGCGCTGAAGCCATTCTGATCGGCGAACGCCTCGAAGCTGGGAAATTGTTCGCCCGGGACATCGCGGTAATAGGGGTTGACCGTCAGGACGCTGTATCCCCGAGCGGCCAGCCGGCGCGACATGTCGTAAAATGCGTCTCTAAGTCCGGCAATGTCCGGCCAGAGGAGGACCGCAGCGTGCTGCCCCGCCCTGGGGTGGACCCAGAAGGCGTCCGCCTCACCATCCGGCGTTGCGATCCGCACCATGCGTTCGGACAGATCTGCCTCCGTAGCCCCGGAGGCGGGCTCAGAATCGAGGCCCGTACAGGCCGCAAGCGTGGCCGCACCGACCATGGCGCCGAACCGCCTGCGGTTTACGTCGAACATTCGCTGAAGATCGGTTTCGTCGCACATATGGCAAATCCTTCGAAATCACGCGAAGGCACAGCATAGACGTTGCCGAACAGGGAACAAGCGGGCCGGCAGGTGAATGCCCGAACCGGCCCGCCAATACGACTACTCCGTCGGCAGGAAATCGGGAACGCTGAGATAGCGTTCGCCGGTATCATAATTGAAACCGAGTACGCGCTGCGGCTTGTCGGCCTTGTCCAGATACTGCTTGATGGCCGCAAGCGTGGCGCCGGAGGAAATGCCGACCAACATGCCCTCTTCCGACGCCGATCGCCGCGCCATTTCCTTCGCATCCTCTGGATCGACCTGAATCGCGCCGTCGATGGACTGGGTATGGAGATTGTCCGGGATGAAGCCGGCGCCGATCCCCTGGATGGGATGCGGGCCAGGCTGGCCGCCGGAAATGACCGGGGAAAGGGTGGGCTCGACAGCGAAGACCTTGAGGCCGGGCATTTCCGGTTTCAGAACCTCCGCGCAGCCGGTGATGTGACCGCCCGTACCGACGCCGGTGATGAGGGCGTCGAGACCACCGTCCTTAAAATCGGCGAGAATCTCTTGCGCGGTCGTGCGCGTGTGTACCTCGACATTGGCGGGATTGTCGAACTGCTGCGGCATCCAGGCGCCGTCCGTCTGCTCGACAAGTTCGGTCGCGCGCTCGATGGCACCCTTCATGCCCTTGGCCTTGTCCGTCAGGTCGAAGGTCGCGCCATAGGCGAGCATGAGCCGGCGGCGCTCAACGGACATGGATTCCGGCATGACGAGAACCAGCTTGTAGCCCTTTACGGCCGCGACCACGGCAAGGCCGACACCCGTATTGCCGGATGTCGGCTCGATGATCGTCCCGCCGGGCTTCAGCTTTCCGCTTTTCTCCGCATCCTCAATCATGGCGAGCGCAATGCGGTCCTTGATCGAGCCGCCGGGATTGGTGCGCTCGGACTTGATCCAGACTTCATGGTCTCCAGCGAATAGACGCTGGATCCTAACGTGCGGCGTATTGCCGATCGTATCGAGAATCGTGTCAACGATCATGGGATTGTCTCCTGCAATTTTTCTTCTGGCGGTTCTTCTATCAATTCCCTGGGCGGATCGAAGGTCCGAGCGTTCCGCAGCGCCGGGAAAAAGAATGTCCACAAGCCGGTGATGACCAACGCGCCGGCACCGCCCGTCACGACCGCAGCGACCGGCCCGATCAGAAAGGCGAGACTGCCGGAGAAGAAATCGCCGAACTCGTTCGAGGCGGAAATGGTGACGAGCGAAACCGCTGAAACGCGGCCGCGCTTTTCATCCGGCGTATGAAGCTGGATGAGCGATTGGCGGATATAGACCGAAAACATGTCGGCCGCGCCGACAAAGAACAGCGCGACCAGCGATAGCGGCATACTCTTGGAGAAACCGAAAACGATGGTTGCGACCGCGAAAACGGCTACGGCGAACAGCATTCGGGGTCCGACATTCGTTTTCAGCGGGCGAAACGAGAAGATGAGCGCGGTCAGCGCAGCGCCGACAGCCGGGGCCGCGGCAAGCTGGCTGAGCCCGGGAGCGCCAACCTGAAGAATGTCGCGGGCGTAAACCGGAAACAGCGCCGTGGCGCCGGCAAGAAAGACAGCGAACAGGTCCAGCGTGATGGAGCCGAGGACGACCTTGTTGCGCCCGACATATTTCATGCCGTCGACGATCTGGCCGATCGGCCTTTTTGCGCCCGTGATCGGGCTGCGTGGCACGTCGCCGATCAGACTGAGGCAGATGATGGAAATCGAGAAAAGGACGAGAACGGCCGCATAGGGCAGGGGCGGCGCGACCTCGAAAAGATAGCCTCCGATCGCAGGGCCGACGATCATGCCGGTTTGCCACGCGATGGACGAGAGCGCGATGGCGTTCGGCAGCACCGATTTCGGCACCAGGTTGGGCGCCAGGGCGGAAAGAGCCGGACCGGCGAAGGCACGCCCGATGCCGAGTATGACGGAGATTCCGTAGAGGATCGGCAGCGCCATCGCCTCCTGCCACGTGAACCAGCAGAGGATCGCCGCGCAGAGCACCTGGAGGCCGACCATGGAACGCGCAACCGTTCGGCGGTTCAGGCGGTCGGCAGCGAGGCCGGAGAATGGTGTCAGGAGGAACAGGGGTACGAACTGAAACAGCCCGATAAGGGCCAGTTGTCCCGACGCTTCGCCGACGGTCATGCCGCCATCGCGCGCGATATTGTAGGTTTGCCAGCCGATGATCAGCAGCATCGCGTACTGACCGAGCGTCAGGGACAAACGTGAGAGCCAGTAAGCGCGAAAGTTCGCAATACGGAAGGGGTGGGGGGCACTTGCCTCGGCAAGACCCGGATCGGATCGGTCGGATGACATGGATCCGGGCTTAGCCGGTCAGCCCCGCAAGGCGAAGACGGGAATGTCTTCCCCTAGCAAAAGAATGGCTTGCCACCCGTTCTTTTCGACATCTGTCAGGCCGCCCTCACATAGTCCTGCGTCCCGCGCGTGATGACCTCGTCGCTTTCCAGAACGGTCGTGATCGGCAAATCGGACTGAGCCTGCAAACGTTCGTAAAGCGGTGCGAAATCCGCCTCCTGCGTTTCCTGTAACAGCTTTTCGAAACTGTCGATGACGAAATAGGTCTGCTGATAATCGTCGATCCGGTATTCCGTCCGCATCACGCGTTCCAGATCGAAGCCGAGGCGATTGGGGCTGGGGGAATCGAGTGAAAACACGCTTTCTCCGTGGCTGGACACGATGCCGGCGCCATAAATGCGCAAATCGTTGCCAGCTTGTCGGATCAGGCCGAACTCCACAGTGTACCAATAAAGCCGAGCCAGCTTCTTGATGCTGCCGAACTCCAGGCTTCGCAGCCCGCCCTTTCCATAGGCCTCCATATAATCCGCAAAGACCGGGTTGGCGAGCAGCGGGACATGCCCGAAGACATCGTGAAAGACGTCCGGTTCCTGCAAATAATCCAGCTGGTCGCGGCGGCGGATGAAGTTGCCGGCCGGAAAGCGGCGATTGGCGAGATGGTCGAAAAACACGTCATCCGGAACGAGGCCAGGAACAGCCACGACCGACCAGCCCGTGGCCTTCGTCAGCTTCTCGGACAGTTCCTCAAAGTTCGGAATGCCGGGCTGCGAGAGGTGGAGGACGTTCAGTCCCTCCACGAACTCGTCTGCGGCGCGCCCGGGCAGCTGCTTCGACTGACGCTCAAAAAGCAGATCCCAGACGGCGTGCTCCTCCCGGCTGAAATGATCCCAGTCCTGCGGGACAGTCCAGTCCTCTGCAGCTTCGGGCGGACGGGTGAGCTGTGGCGAACCAGTATCCATAGAAACTATTTACACCATGTGGCCCGCCATTGCGAGGGGGGCCAAGCCCCCTTCGCGTCAGCGTTCTTCAAGGGGCACGATGCGGTCGATCGTGCTGGACGTCACGCTGTGATAGCGCGCTCTTACCCTCCGATAGAGTTCCCTCGCGAAGGGCTGCCCCCACGCGCCTTCCGCCATCAGCGCCTCGAACAGGGGTTCGACGAACTTGCGCCGCCCCTGGGACGAGAGAAATTCCTCGGCGGAGGGCTTCGCGGGATCATAGCGGTTGGCGATGGCAAGGCGCAGCCACGCGAAGCGGATCTCGCTGTTGCCGCTGTCTGAGAGGCTGAGCGCGTCGTCCAGCGCCTTCAGCCGCGCCGCCGGCATTTCGCGCGGGAGGCCGTTCAGGAAGTAGAGCCGCTCCTGAGTCGTCCAGTCCCCCCAGTCTAGATCCGTGACGCTGCCGCCATCGGTGAAGGCCGCGATGCTTTCGTCCAGCCTCCCGAACCGGTCCGAGGTCGGCACGGCCGCACCCTCGGGAATGCCGGGTTGATAGACCCATGCATCAAGGTCGACCGGCGGCTCCTCGCCGGCGAACAGATGCTCACGCATATCCGCAAGCATGCCGGCGCTCGTCTGCGGCTCGAACGCGTTTCGATCGAAATAGCCGCGCAGCCATGCATCCAGCCGTTCGCGCCCGACCGCCTGTTCAACGGTGCGCAGGAAAAGGGCGCCCTTTTCATATGCGACGTCCGTCATGCCGTCGTCCGGATCGCGGCCGGCAAGGTCGAGATGAAGCTGCGTGTCGGCCGCCTCGGGTCCGCCCAGCGCCTCTATCTGCTCCTGCAGGTCCGCATAGCCGAGCGCGGCGAGCATGTCCGCGCGCTCCTTGCCATAGACCTTCTCCATGATGCGGTTCTCGAAATAGACCGTGAACCCTTCGTTGAGCCAGAAGTCGTTCCAGTTGGAGTTCGTCACCAGATTGCCCGACCAGCTGTGCGCCAGTTCATGGGCAATAAGGCTCACCAGTGAGCGGTCGCCGGCAAGGACCGTCGGCGTCACGAACGTCAGTGTCGGGTTCTCCATGCCGCCGAAGGGAAAGGAGGGCGGCAGAACCAGAAGATCGTAGCGGCCCCAGCGATAGGGACCATAGAGCGACTCTGCCGCATCGATCATCCTTTCCAGATCCTTGAACTCGCTGGCCGCACCCTCGACGACCGAGGGTTCTGCGTAGACGCCGGACCGTGGTCCGATCTCCTCGAACGCGAGGTCGCCGGCACCGATCGCAATCAGGTAGGGCGGAACGGCCTTGTCCATGTCGAAATAGAAGCTGCGCCGGCCATCACCGGCGGGCGTCGGATCGGCCTTTTCTCCCTTGGCGCCGCTCATGACCACGGTCAGGTCGTCGGGAACGCTGATCCAGGCTTCCCAGGTCTGGCGGATACCGGGGCTGTCCTGAGTCGGAATCCAGCTGCGGTTGAGGATCGCCTGACCCTGGCTGAACAGGAAGGGCTGCGTTCCGCCCGCCGTCTGCTCCGGCGTCAGCCATTGCAGGGCCGGCGCATCCGGCGCGCTGGCGTAGCGAATGACGATCTTGTCGGCGTCATCCAGCTGAACGGTCAGCGGCGCACCGTGCGCAGGATCGCTGTTGCCCAGCGACCATTCGAGCGGCGTGCCGTCCGCCTTCGTGATGCTGTCGATCTCGAGATCGCGGCTGTCGAGCACCACTTCGGTCGCGTCATCGGCGACGACGAGGTCGAGCGTTGCGGTTCCGCGCATACGCCTGGCCCCGAAATCGGCGTCGAGGTCGAGAGCGACATGTTCGACGCGCGCTTCCAGTGGCTTCGCGTAGCTGTGCTCGTCCCGGCCTTCCTCGGTCGCGTAGATCGAGTTGCTCGTCATCTCGCTGCTCTTCTCCCCGCTTGCCGGCTGGCCGATGCCATCCGGGGAACAGCCGCCAAGGAGCGCCGCGGACAGCGCGATGAGAGAAAGGTAACGCATGAACGATGCTCCATGAACGTGAAAATTTGGGGCGGTTAGCCGCGCGCCTGCTCGTGGTGGCGAATGACCTCGGCGACGATGAAGCGCAGGAACTTCTCCGAGAACTCCGGGTCGAGATTTGCGCTTTCCGCCAGAGTGCGCAGGCGTGCGATCTGCGCCTCCTCTCGGGACGGGTCGGCCGGGGGCAGCCCCTCGCGCGCCTTGTACGCACCGACAGCCTTGGTGATGCGGAATCGCTCCGCCAGGATGTGGACCAGCGCCGCATCGATATTGTCGATGCTGGCGCGATATTGTGCAAGAACGTCGGGAGTGCCTGTCATGGCGCGCACCTTTGCGGCCAATTGCGCCAGTGACAAGAGGCCAGTCATGCGCTTTTAGGGCGGTATGTTCAGTTTTGACGAAGCCTGCCGCGCATGACAGCCACCGTTCACCCCATCACCGCTCGTCCCGGTCCCGCCTCGCTCGATCCGCTGTTGCAATTGGTGGCGCCTGCACTGAACAGCGTGAACGAGATCATCCTCGCGCGGATGCAGTCCGACGTCGCGGTCATCCCGGCGCTTGCCGGTCATCTGATCTCGGGTGGCGGAAAGCGCCTGCGGCCGATGCTGACGCTGGCGAGTGCCCATCTTCTCGATTATGGCGGCACGCGGCACCACAAGCTGTCTGCCGCCGTGGAGTTCATCCATACCGCGACCTTGCTTCACGACGATGTCGTCGACGGTTCGGAGCAGCGCCGGGGAAAGAAGGCGGCGAATCTGATCTGGGGGAATCAGGCCACCGTGCTCGTCGGCGACTTCCTGTTCAGCCGCGCTTTCGAATTGATGGTCGAGGACGGGTCTCTGAAAGTGCTGAAAATCCTGTCGTCGGCGTCGGCGGTTATCGCTCAGGGCGAGGTCGACCAGCTGCAGACACAGCGCCGGATCGAAACGACGGAAGAGCGCTATCTGGATGTCATCACAGCGAAAACAGCCGTGCTTTTCGCAGCGGCTTGCCAGATTTCCGCTGTCGTGGCGGAGCGGGGCGAGGATGTGGAGGCTGCACTCGACAGCTATGGCCGCAATCTGGGTATCGCTTTCCAGCTCGTGGACGACGCCATCGACTATGCTGGGGACGGTGCGGCAATGGGCAAGGATGCAGGTGACGATTTTCGGGAGGGTAAGCTGACGCTGCCCGTGATCCTGGCCTACAAGCGCGGGGATTCCGAAGCGCGGCGCTTCTGGGAAGCGGCCATTTCCGGGGAACGCAACAGCGATGCGGATTTTGCCGAAGCGATCGAGCGCATGCGTGCGGTCGGCGCTATCGACGACACGCTGGAGCGGGCGCGGCATTACGGACGCCTGGCTGTCGACGCGATTGCTGATTTCCCCGCCGGCAAGGCGAAGAGCGCGATGACGGAAACGGTCGCCTTCGCTGTACAGCGGGCCTATTGACGCGCGCGCCGTCCTTGAGCCATTGGACTTTCCATGAGCAGCACCACCGCCCGCATCTATCAGCGCCCCCTCAACGCCATGCAGTCCGGCAAGGCGAACGGGGACGATTGGATTCTGGAATATGTGCCGGCCGACCGGCAGAACCACGATCCACTGACAGGTTGGTATGGCTCGAGCGATACGCGGCGACAAGTGAAGCTGCGATTTGAGAGCAAGGACGAGGCGCTGACCTATGCCGAGCGAATGGGTCTTGCCGTTCATGTCGAACCGCCTCGCATCCATCGTCTCAAAATTCAGGCCTACTCCGATAATTTCCGGTAGGTTGCGCAGGGCGCGAGCCCGGTTCTAACTCCTCTTTCGACCGTTTAGGGATTGAGGGAGGACTTATGCCCACCGCTGCTGAAATGCTGCAGGCCGATTTCGGTTCGCTGCCCGATGTTGCGCGTCAGCATGCCGTTGAGCATCCCGAGAAGCCAGCCCTGGTCGTCGACGACCGCAGCCTCACATGGTCGGATTTCGACGCCTATCTGGACCGCATCGCGGCCAGCCTGCAGCGCAGCGGGGTGGCGGTGGGAGAAGCGGTCAGCGTCTGCGCCGGCACCTCGCTCGACTATGCTGCGCTTTATATCGCCGTGCTGCGCGCCGGCGCGGCGACGGCGCCGATCGCGCCGAGCGTGACGGACGAGCAGATGGCGGCCATGATCGCCGATTCCGGCTCGCGATTGGTGTTCCTCGATGCGGATACGGCCGCGACCCTCGGCAGTCGGAAAGCGGATCTTTCCGCGCAGGTCATCGCCCTGGACGACAGCGACATCGGCGTCGCCTGGAAGGACTGGCTGGCTGCGGAGGGCGAACGACCGGCGCCGGTGAAAATCTTTCCCGATGGGCCGTTCAACATCATCTACTCCTCCGGGACGACCGGTATTCCGAAGGGTATCGTCCACTCGAATCTGATGCGTTGGCGGCAGGTTTCCATGGGTGGGCGCGGCAATTTTTCGGAAGCGGTTACGCTCAATTCCACGCCGCTCTATTCGAACACCACGCTCGTCAGCTTTCTGCCGACCATCGCACAGGGTGGAACGGCAGTTCTGATGCGCAAGTTCGATGCGCGCAAATATCTGGAACTGGCGGAGAGGGTGCATGCCACGCACACCATGCTGGTTCCGGTTCAGTACAAGCGCATCATGGCGGACCCGGAATTCGACCGTTTCGATCTCAGCGCCTTTCGCTTCAAGACATGCACGTCGGCGCCGTTCGCAGCCGACCTCAAGCGAGAGATCCTTCAGCGTTGGCCGGGCAAGCTGGTCGAGTATTACGGTCTGACGGAGGGGGGCTGCTCCTTCATGCTGATCGCGGACGAGTTTCCGGACAAGCTGCATACGGTCGGACAGCCGCTGCCCGGACACGAAGCGAAGTTGATAGACGATGAGGGGAGGGAGGTCGCGCCGGGGAAGGCTGGTGAAATCGTCGGCCGCTCCGGTACGATGATGACAGGGTATCTGGGCCGAGAGGACAAGACGCGCGAGATGTACTGGCACGATGCAGAGGGGGGCCTGTGGTACCGGCAGGGCGATGTTGGCCGCTTCGATGAGGACGGCTTTCTCGTCCTGACCGACCGGAAGAAGGACATGATCATTTCCGGCGGTTTCAACATCTTCCCCAGCGATATCGAGGCGGTCGCGCGGCAGTGCCCGGGTGTCGAGGATGTCTCCGTTGTCGGCGTAGCTTCTGAGTCCTGGGGGGAGACGCCGGTGGCGTTCGCCGTCGGCAGTGCCAGGGCGGAGGAGATTCGCGCCTTCACCAACGAACGGGTGGGAAAGACCCAGCGATTGGCGGATGTGGTGATGGTGGATGAGCTTCCCCGCAGCGCCATCGGCAAAGTGCTGAAGCGGGAACTCAAAGACGGCTATCGCGGCCCCGCGGCCTGAAGCCATCGCAGGCTGGCGCTGCATGCTCGGCAGCGAGCGGTGCGCGCTGCACCTTGACGCTCTCGCTCACACCGCGCATTCACCCCGCAGCGCGCGCCCGTAGCTCATCTGGATAGAGCGCGAGACTTCTAATCTTGAGGCAGCAGGTTCGAGTCCTGCCGGGCGCGCCAAGAAATGGGTTATATCGATACCGAGTTCACGGGAGACCCCTTTTCGGTATCAAATAGATATGACCGCAGAGCTTATCCCGCGGGATCCGGGCGGTAAGGTGAGGTGGTCCCGTCTTTTTGGACAGTTTGGCGGCGAAGTTAAGCTCATCCCTGTTGTGATTATGCCGCCAGTTTGGTCATCAGATCATGGGGGGCATGCCCCCCATGATCTGTTTCGCCGATCCGTCCATAGGCCTCTGCTGGCGTTTGCCCCGCCAGACCAGAGTGCGGTCGCTGCGTGTTGTAATAGGTGATCCAACGGGCAAGGCCGTTCCACAACTCAGAACCGGTCTCGAAGGCGTGGAGATAGACGCATTCATATTTGAGAGATCGCCACGGCGGCTCGATGAAGACGTTGTCCATCCAGCGACCTCGGCCATCCATGCTGATCCGCACTTCGGCATCGCGCACCACACCTGGTTCGGCCGCTCGATCACCAGCTTGCGCAACAAGTAGGGATATATCCGATGCTGCGGGTGCGGATCGCTGGTTCGAGGCCGCTGGTAGATTGGCGACAGCCCCATCTTCGCCATCAGTCGCCGGACACGTCGCCGACCGACATCATGGCCATTACGGCGCAGGTGTCGGACCATCTGGCGGCTGCCATACCACGGCATATCGAGGAACGTCGCGTCGATCACCCGCATCAGCGCCAGCGTCTCTTCGGTCTCCGGCACCGGCGTGTAGTAGTAAGACGATCGGCTGATCAGCAGAAGGCAGCATTGCGCCGCGATCGAAAGGCGCTGGTGAGCAGGCTCGATCATCGATCGCCTCCGTGCCAGGCTCATCGACCGGAGGCTTTCGCTAAAAAATTGCGTTCCACGACCAACTGCCCGATCTTGGCATGCAACTTCGTAATCTCCGCCTCGCTCGCAGCCTTCGAACCCTGATCGCCTCCTTCGAACAGGCCAGCCATGCCGTCCATCGCCTGACGCTTTCAGGTCCCGATCATCGTATGGTGGATGCGATGCTTCGCTGCCAGTTCCGCCAGCGTCAGGTCGCCCCGGATCGCTTCCATCGCCACCTTGGCCTTGAGCTGCGCGCTGTAGCGCTTCCTCGTCGTCTTCATTCCCATCCATTCCTTCAGGTCGGGATGAGCTTAACACCCTGTCCGAATTTCCGGGAACACCTCATTCTTCATGTCGGGCGCGCCTGATTTCCTTGTTGTTTTGGCGTGGATCAGATTGGCAGAGACATTCGAAGCGCGATTGCTATAACCCTTTTATGAATCTGCTCGTACGCAATCTTTCGGACCAGCTCCTTGAATTGATCAGGGATCAAATCCTGTCCGGCAAGGTGGGCACGGATCGACCCGTGCGGCAGGATGCGCTTGCCGCCGAATTCGGCGTCAGCAAGATTCCTCTGCGCGAGGCGCTGGCGCGTCTGGAGGAAGAGGGCCTGCTGCGGTCTCACGCCAATCGGGGCTATTTCGTTCGTCCCATGTCGGCGGAAGAGGCGACCGAGGTGTTCGACCTGCGCATCCTGATCGAACCCGATACGATCGCGTTGGCAGCGACGCGGGCGACAGACGAAGAACAGGAAATCGCGCGCGCGACGCTGGCGCGGCTGAACCAGGCTATGAACGAGGGCGGGGAGGGGGCGGGATCCTTCAACCGCGCCTTTCACCTTGCGCTGATCCGCCCCAGCGGGCGGCCGGCGACCATCACCATCCTAGAGCGGCTGCACATCCTGTCGGAACGCTACGTGCGGAAGCATCTGGAACCGCTCGGCAGGGACGAGCGGGCCAACGAAGAGCATCGGCAGATGCTGGACCTTTGGTTGCGCCGCGATGGAGCAGGAATCGCCAGCTTCACCCTGCAGCACATCGAGAATACGCTGAAGGATCTGACGGTTCAGTTGAACGCCTGAACGGGCGCCCGCCGATCTGCGGCAGACGCCCGGCCAACGGCCCCGGCTTATTGGCGGGGAAGGCCCTCTTCCGGCATTCCCAGTCGTCGTTTTTCGGATCGCACCATTTCGGCGACATCCTCTAGCAAGACCTTCGCGTCGTAGATGATGCCATCCTTGACCGTGTAGCGAACGCCGCCGACCCGCTCCAGCTTTTGCGTGTCTTCGTTCAGTCGAAGTGCCCCTGTTCCGTAGAGCGTCTTGAAATTCTGAAGCGGATTTTCCTTTACGATGACCATGTCGGCCAGCTTGCCGACGCGCACCGTCCCGATCGGCGGTGCGATTTCCCCTTTCGGCTCATAGAGGGTGAGGGCCCCATTCAGAGTAGCGGCCACAATGACTTGTGAGGGATTGAAGCCGGCTTCCTGCAGCAATTCCAATTCCTCCACATAACCGAAGCCATAAGGCTTGAAGATGAAACCGGAATCCGATCCGGTGGTCACCCGTCCGCCGATATTCTTGTAGTCGTTCATCAGCCGCATGAACTTCTTGTAGAAATTTCGCCATTTGACTTCCGTGGCGGTGGTCCAGTCGTAGAAGTAGGAGCCGTGATTGATCCGCGAGGAGCTATAGAAGTTCCAAAGCTGCGGCATGGTGTATTTGTCGTGCCAGTCGGCATTCCGTGCACGCATCAGGTCGCGTCCGGCCGCGTAGATCGTCATCGTCGGATCGAAGGTGACGTTGTTTTCCTTCTGCTCCTTCAGATAGTCCCACCATTCGTCGGAACCGGCATCGAAACTTTCCGCTGCCAGATTTGCGACGTTGCCGAAGCGATCCTGCTCGTCCTGATAATTATAGTCGACCGGCCAATTCTGCACCGGGCCGTTCTCGAGCATCGATTCAAAATGTCCGTAGAAATGCGTGACCGTACCCAAACCCGCCCGGCCGGCCTGCAGCGCGTTCATGCGCCCGACGCCGATCTGCGACAGATGCGCGGTCGTCCCGAGATTCAGTTTCTGCGCTTCATCCAGAATGGCTTCGACCGCTTCGGGCGGCTGGTCGTCGCCATTGAAGATCTTGATGCCGTCGATTCCCTGGCCGGCGGCCCAGCGTACCCACTCACGAGCTTTTTCCGGCGTGTCCGTGCGTCCGCCTGTCCACCCATCGCCTTGCCCGGGGCGTTGGTAGACAAAAATACGCGGCGCCACGATCTCGTTGCGCTCCGATCGTACGCGTTCGCTGAGCGAGATTTCGAATGGAGCCAAGTCCACTCCGCGGACGCTCGTGACCCCATGCGCCAGCCACAATTTGTAGGAGTAGGACAGATCCGGGGCCTTGTCCGCCGTCGAACCATGAACGTGCATGTCGATGAACCCGGGCAGGACGAACATTCCGCTAGCGTCGAGTTCATAGTCGAAATCCTGCGGTTCCCGGCCCTCGACCATAGGGAGGCCGGGTGTACCCGCCGGCAGGATGTCGGCGATGGTATCGCCCTCGACCACGATATCGACCGGTCCCCGCGGCGGTGCGCCGGTCCCGTCAATCAGCGTCGCGCCGCGGATCACGAACCGATTATAAGGTCCGAAGCCCTCCTCTGCGCCCCGTTGCGGTGCAGGATTGGCCCCGGCGCGCGGCTTGACCGCTTCTACAGTCTCCGGCTCCGGGTCCTGATGCGCAAGCGCATTGCCGCCGAGCGCAAAGGCGCACAGGGCGAGGGCAATGGCGTTCCGAGGTAAAGCGTTTCTGGAAAACATGTCTTTGGTCCCCCTGTTCAAAATCGATGCGTCAGCTGCCCCCCGCAGCTAAATGGGCCGGTAACATTGCCGCCGGCCCGACCAAATTCCCTCCGGCGTTTCCGCCCACCCTTATTCAGTGACGAAGGGCGTGGTGACAATGTCGGGTTCGGCGCCCGTCTTGGACTCGGCCACGATCCTCGCCACCTCATCCATCACCGCGGCATTGTTGATGACGATGCCGTCCTTGATGGTGTGCACGATCCCCTGCGTCCGGTACATTTGACGGCTCTCGTCCATCTTGATGGAGCCGAAGGGATAAAGATATTTGAAGTCCTCGGCGGGATTGCCGTCGACCAGCAGGAGGTCAGCGATATAACCCTCCTGCACCAGACCCAGCCTGGGCTCCTTCAAGGTCTTGGCGCTGTTATATGTCGCGGCTTGAAGAACCTCGAGAGGATGCAGGCCTGCTTCGAGGAGCAGTTGCAGCTCGCGGATGTTTCCGAAACCGCCGGTCGACCACTGAAAATTGTCGTCCGTGCCGTAGGCGATCATGCCGCCCTTCTTGTTGAACTCGAAGATCAGGTCGCCCCATAGTCTATAGAGGTAGGACCAGGATGCCTCATCCTGCGAAGTCCAGTCGAACTGGAAGGCGGCGTGGTTCTCCGGGTTGGGCAGGTGCCATTCCCACAATTGCTGATGCGTATACTTTTCGTGCCACGGCAGTCCCTGCGCCCGGACAATGTCGCGGTTCGCCTCGTATGTGGCGCGGTTGGGCTGCATGATCACGCCGGTCTCGATGAGTTCGTCGACAACGTCGCCCAAGAGGCGCTCGCGCGTTTCGGGATTGCGTCCGACTTCCTCCCAAACGCGGGCGGCTTCTCGGAACCGGGCATTCTCGTCGAAGAAATTATAGTCGCGAGGATAATCCTGCACCCCGCGATCAAGCGCCGATTCCGCATAGCCGTAGTGGTGAACGATCATCGTGACACCCAGCTTGGCAGCGTCGAGTGCATTGATCTGCGAGGTACTGGATGGCTGAACATGGAGGGCGGTCAGTCCGCCGGCTGCATCCACTGCCTCCGCCGCAGCGCCGAACAGATCGCGGTCCCACGCAAGCTGGTTCAAGTAGACTTGCCGAACGCCCTTTGCCGCCATGGCCTCGGCGACCTCCTCCGCCATGGCCGGATCGCGAAGTTCTTCGTCGGAATAATCGGTGAGGCTGCCCCATCCGTAGATCGGGAACAGGCGCGGTGCCAGAATGCGGTTCGCCTTCACATCTGCCAAGGTCGGCTGCACGCGCTCCGATTCGGCAGGACCCACCGATGTCACGCCAGTCGCAAGTTGCAGATAATATATATAATCCAGAGGAAGTTCGTCCTCCCGCAGATGCAGGTGAAGGTTCAGCATGCCGGGCATGACATATTTGCCGTCGCCCTCGATGATGCGCTCGCCGGTCAGACGGTTCTCCTCTGCATTCGGCGCATGCGGATTGTACCGCTGCAATTTCGAGATGACGTTCCCGTTGATCAGAATATCATAGGGGCCGCGCGCCGGTCCGCCATGACCCGGCAGCACCATCACGTTGCGAAGGACAAGGCTCTTGTAAGGCCCCTGTGCCAGATCGCCGTAGGTTTGCGTGCTGGACGGATTGGGCTTCAATTCGACGGTGCCGAGTTGCGCCGAAACCGGCGCCGCCAGCAGCGTTCCCGCCAGCGCCGCGCCTATAAAGCCGGCAAGAAACCTCGTGCGCGCGTTCCCGTTTTTCATGTGATCCCCTCCTACTGTCCCCTGGTTCCCCGACCCTTCAGTTTCCCGCTTCGTCCTCCGGCGAGTCCTCGAAAGGCGTTTCCACTGCTGAAACATGATTGAGCGCAACCACCCATTTGCCGCCGACCTTGCGCATCAGACGCGTGTTGATACCGAACAGTGGATGTTCCGGTCGATCGAGATGGAAGCGGGTGATGAGCTGCGCCGCGTCCGGCGCCAGCATCCATATCTGGTAATCGAAAAATCGAAGCTCGCCGCGCTGTTCCGGCGATGCGCCGTAATCTCGCACATAATGGTCCAGCGTGCCCTGCCAGCCGTCCTGAAAGCGTCCGCGCGACACGAACACCACGTCCGGGTTCAGGAAGCCGTCCATATAGGCTTCGAAGTCGCCTTCGTTCCAGGCGGCCGACATGCGCTCGCTTGCCTGGCGAATGGCCTCGGTTTCGGCGGCTTCGTCAAATCCTTCAGCGCTATTCTGGTCGCGTGCCGGCGACGGCTGGGAGCAGGCCGCCATGGCTGAAAGCAGCAGGGCGACCGGGACGGCGCGGGACACTGCTGCTCGTTTACGGCGCGGCATCGGCCCCGGCCTTCTGTTCCTGAATAAAGCGGTCCATTTCCGCGACAAGCGTGTCGAGCGGCACCGATCCCATGTTGATGATCGCGTCATGGAACGGCCGCTGATCGAAATCATCGCCGAGTTCTGCCTGCGCCTTGGCGCGGAGGTCGCGAATGGTCATCTCGCCCAGCTTGTAAGCGAGCGCCTGACCCGGCCAGGCGATGTAGCGATCGATCTCATTTTCAACGTCGATGCGGGCAAGGGCGGTGTTGGCCAGCAGATAATCGATCGCCTGCTGGCGGCTCCAGCCATAGTGATGGATGCCGGTGTCGATGACGAGACGCGCCGCGCGCCACATCTCGAAGGTCTGCCGCCCGAACTCTTCATAAGGGGTGTCGTAAACGCCGAGCACCGTGCCGAGCCACTCGCAATAAAGCCCCCACCCTTCGCCATAGCCGGAGAAATAGGTCTGGCGCCGGAAATCCGGCCGGTCGGGCGCCTCCAGCGCCATGGCTGCCTGATGGCTGTGACCCGGCACGCACTCGTGCAACGTCAGCGCGGTCAGGTTGTAGAGGGGGCGCGACGGCAGATCGTAGGTGTTCATCAAACAGGATTCGAGGCCGCCGCGACCCGACGTGTAGATCGGTGCCAGCTCGTCCGGAACCGGCAGGACCGTGAAGCGGTAGCGGGGCAGGACCGTGAACAGGTCCTTTAGCTTCCCGTCCACGCGCTTCGCGACATAGGCGGAGAAGGACAGAAGCTCCTTGGGTGTTTTCGCATAAAATTGCGGGTCCGTGCGAAGGAACTCCAGAAACTCCTCGAAGCTGCCATCGAAGCCGGTTTCCGCAATGGTCGCGTCCATATCCGCCCGGATGCGGGCGACTTCCTTCAATCCAAGTTCATGAATGTCCTCAGCCGTCATGTCGAGCGTCGTGTATTCGCGGATTTGTGATTGATAAAAGGCGGGACCGTCCGGAAGGTTCTCCGCCATGATGTCCTCATTCGCGCTCGGAATGTAATCCTCGCGCATGAAGGTCAGCAACTTGGCATAGGCCGGCGCGACGATATCGCGAACCACCTGCTCAGCCTCCGCAGCCAGACGTTTCCGTTCGGCAGCAGGCACGGAATCGGGAATGTTCATGAAGGTTTTCATGAACGGATTGTCTGATCCCAGATCAGTATAGGGGACGATCGTCTCATCACGGCCAAGGGTGGAAACCTTGGGGACGGTAAAGCCGCGCGCCAGTCCTGCCCGCATATTCTCGATATTCTCGTCAAAATAGCGTGGAATGTCTCGCATGCGGCCGAGAAGCTTCCGATACTCATCGGCCTCTGAAGGCGGGGTGCGCGGGTTCAGGCCGCCCCAGAAGAACGTGTCGCTGTTGAACGGCCGCTCGTACCGTTTGTAGCGCAGATTGTTTGCATCCGCCGCGATCTTTGTGCGGAAAACGGCGTAATTGATCCGCTCCTCGGGCGACAGGCGGTCCACGTCGATCTTTTCGAGTTGCGCCAGGACATCCGTCCAGTAGGCGAGCCTGCGGGCCTGCGCCTCAGGCGTGACGGACGGCAGGTGATCGGTGGGCTCGGATCTGCCATTCTCATCGGTTTCTTCGGCAAATTCCTGCAGGCTCCATTCCCATTCCGCCTCGTAAAGCGCCTGCAGCGCGCGATCTGCGTCGCTTTCGGGTTGCTCGGCAGAGATCGTCGCCGACTGTGCCACTGCCGACATGGGAAAACCGCAGCCCGAGACGAGCGCGACGAGGCCGGACAATAGGAAAATATGGTGCTTCAAGATTCTGCTTCCTGCAAATTGAGGCTGCACGTTGGCGGCGATGAGGAGGAGGGTGAGGGCGCAGCCGTCAGGCGCGGCCTCGGTCCGAACGGCGATTTAGCTCTCACCATGGATGGCCCCGGGTGCGCGCAGGCAAGCCGCCAGCCTGGCGCCGAGTGCGCACACCCGTCCTCATCGCTTGGCCGCATCAGAAATCGCGTCAAAGGCTTTCCCCTCCCGACTCGTATACGATATACTTGACGGTGAGATCGTCAACCCGTTTGGTTGGTGGATCGTGAGGCGCCTGTCTCGCAGGGTGCTGACGATGGGCGGAGACATGACAGAGAAGAAAAAACAGGTGTTGCCATATGAATGATGAACCGGAACGGATTTCCCTTTCCCTGACGGACGTCCGCGCGCTGGCGGTACGGGTTCTCGAGGCGAACGGCCTCGGCCCGGCGCATGTCGATTTCGTCGCCGACACCATTCTGGCCGGCGAACGCGACGGGTGCGCCGCGCACGGCATCTATCGGCTGACGAACTGCGTAAAGACGCTGCGCGCAGGGAAGGTAAACCCGAACGCCGTGCCTAAGGAATTGTCCGCGGCCTCGGCCGTTACGCGGATCGATGCGGATGGCGGCTTCGCACAGGCGGCGTTCGCAGCCGGCCTTCCGCGCCTCGTGGAGCGGACGCGCAGTTATGGAATTGGAATCCTGGCGATCAACCGATGCGTGCACTTCGCCGCCCTGTGGCCGGAAATCGAGGCGGTCGTGGAGCAGGGACTGGTCGCGTTCGCCTGCACGCCCAGCCATGCCTGGGTCGCGCCAGCCGGCGGCAACGCCCCCCTGTTCGGCACGAACCCGATAGCGTTTGGCTGGCCGCGTCCCGGCGAACACCCCTTCGTTTTCGACTTCGCAACCAGCGCCGCGGCCCGCGGAGAGATTGAACTGCATGCCCGTGCCGGAAAGCCGATTCCGGAGGGTTGGGCGATCGACGAGGATGGTTGTTCGACCACCGATGCGGCCGCGGGGCTCTCAGGATCGCTGCTGACATTCGGCGGACATAAGGGATCGGCCCTCTCCGCGTTGGTCGAACTGCTGGCGGGACCGTTGATCGGCGACATGACGAGCGCCGA
Source organism: Pacificimonas flava (assembly GCF_000342165.1). Taxonomy (GTDB): domain Bacteria; phylum Pseudomonadota; class Alphaproteobacteria; order Sphingomonadales; family Sphingomonadaceae; genus Pacificimonas; species Pacificimonas flava. The sequence goes on along the minus strand of NZ_AMRV01000006.1, from coordinate 20,170 downwards.
ATCGCTGTCTTATGATGATGGTGCAAAGGCGTCGCCGTTCGGCGGTGAGATCATCATTGCCATCGACCCAGAAGGGGTGCTTGGCGAAGCGGCGGCGGCGCACATCGCCCGCGCCGAAGGCCTTTTCGAAGCGATCCTCGCGCAGGGTGCGCGCTTACCTTCCGAGCGGCGTTATGCCAGCCGGCGACGGAGTGCCGTCGAAGGCGTCACCGTGCCGAAGCAACTGTATGATGAGATTGTGAGCTATGCCTAGAACGGCGAAAGATGCGGCAGTCAGCCACTGATCCCCACCGTTAAGCCTTGCGCGTTCGGAATAAGGTATACAATATTGTGGCGGCCGGTTCCTGCGTTTCGCGCGATCCGTGCAAGGGGGAGAAGTGAAGATGCCCAATCCGGTTTTAGGGCCAGTCAAGTCGATCGGTGTGGAGACCATACTCGAACGTGACCGGCGCCTGCGTCCGACCTTGTCGTGGCCGCACCTGATCGCCATGGGAATTGGCGCCATCGTGGGCACGGGCATCTATACCTTGACCGGTGTCGGCGCCGAGCGCGCGGGGCCGGCCGTAATCCTGTCCTTTGCCGTTGCGGGCCTGGTATGTGCCTGCGCGGCGCTTGCCTATGCGGAACTCGCGACCCTGATCCCGAAGGCGGGCGGCGCCTATACCTACACCTATTCGGTCATTGGAGAGGTTCTGGCATGGGTCGTCGGCTGGAGCCTTATTCTGGAATATTCGCTTGCTTGCAGCACGGTAGCGGTGGGCTGGTCGGCGTATCTCGTCGGCTGGATCAGCGCGGCGGGTGTCGATCTGCCGCCGATGCTGCTGTCCGGACCGCACGCGGGGGGCATTATCAACCTACCGGCCGTTCTCGTGGCGCTGGCGATCGCTGGACTGCTTATTTCGGGCACGCGTGAAAGCGCGACGCTGAACATCTTCCTCGTCGTCATCAAAATGTCGGCGCTGGCTCTGTTCGTGGCGCTGGCGCTGCCATCCTTCACCGGAGAGAACATGCAGCCATTCATGCCATACGGCTTCGGCAGCCATGTCATAGGTGGAGAGACGCGCGGGGTCATGGCGGCGGCGGCAATTGTCTTCTTCGCATTTTACGGGTTCGATGCGGTTGCCACCTCGGCGGAGGAAGCGAAAAATCCCGGACGGGATCTGACAATCGGTATCCTGGGCTCCATGGCGGCCTGCACCCTCATCTACATGGCGGTCGCCATTGCCGCCGTCGGCGCCGTCAACCACGTCCTCGTCGCCGGGTCGGAGGAACCGCTGGCATTCGTGCTGCGGGCACTCGACCACCCCTTCGCCGCGTGGCTGATCGGCATGGCGGCGCTTGTTGCGCTCCCTTCGGTCATCCTCGTGATGATGTACGGTCAAAGCCGTATCTTCTTCGTCATGGCGCGCGATGGCCTGCTGCCGCAGCGTCTCAGCAGGGTTTCACGCCGATCGGGCACGCCGGTCCTGATCACGGCCATCACCGGCGTCTTCGTCGCGGCCGTGGCCGGCTTTTTCCGATTGGACGAGATCGCAGAACTCGCGAACGCCGGAACGCTGCTGGCCTTCATTCTGGTCGGTGCCTGCCTGATGGTCCTACGCCGCCGCGCGCCGGACCTTCCGCGCGTTTTCCGGTGCCCGCAGCCCTATCTTGTCGGCGCCCTGGCGATCCTCGGCTGTGTCTACCTGCTCGTGAGTTTGCCGACGCTGACCTTGATACGGTTTGCGGGATGGAACGCGGTGGGTCTGCTGGTTTATCTAGTTTACGGTCGCACCCACAGCGCGCTGCGCCGGGAAGGGGGCGAGGCTGTTGCTTCTCTGGAACCGGCGCCGAAATGATGTGAATCCACGCCTTATGCCACGCCATCGCTTCCGGGAAAGGGCATCATCAAGATCTTCTTCTACCCCAATGCCGATATTGGCACCGCCACGGCCCAGATGACGTCCACTTTGCAGACGGTGCTGAACAACATGCCGCCGACCGTGACGACGCCGCTGATCCTGAGCTACGGGAGGTCAACCGTGCCGCTCCCGCAATTGGCGCGTCTGGGCGAAGGCATGTCGGAACAGGAACGGTTCGACGCCGGCCAGGCGGGGCGGCGGGTCGCCTACTCCGTTCGTTCCATAAGGTCGACAAGCTCGTCGCGCCAGAACTTTGCCCAAGTATGGGTGCTATGCCCCTGGGTCTCGAAATCCTCGGGTATCAGAATGTAACGCACCGTCGGCATGCGTTCGGCGGCGGCCTCGGCGAGTTGCAGGCTGGGCGGGTTGATGAAGTCGTCCGCGGAATTCATCCACGTCATGGGAACACGGATCGTTTCGAGATCCGGCCATGGATTGTAGTTTCGTGACGAGTTGAAATAATACAAATAATCGTTCGCATCGATGGCGGGCACCGCACTCTCGACCCGCTCCTTCAAATAGGCTTCGGCAGCTTCGCGCGTGGGATACTCCCGCTGCAGGAAGGCGGGCGCAGAGCCGGCAATGATGCCCAGATAGGTGGCGCCGCGAATGCCGTGGACCGGCTGCGTCTGGTAATCGCCGTTCTGCCAAGCGGGATCGGTGCGGATCATGTCCATGGCCGCGGCACGCCACATGCGATTGCGTCCGGCGATTTCCGCAGGCTGGCAGGCCATCGGCATGGCGGCCTTCGCAAAATCGGGATCTTTTTCGGCCCACGCGAAGATGTGCATGCAGCCCATGGAAGTGCCGAAAGCGAGCCTGAGCGTCTCGACGCCCAGACCGTCGCGCAGCAGCCGACGCTGCGCCTCGATCATGTCGTCGTAATCATATTCCGGAAAATCCATGCGAAGTCCGTCGCTTGGCTTCGTCGAACCGCCATGACCGATATTGTCCGGGAGAATGATGTAGTAGCGTGAGACGTCGAGGGGCTGTCCCGGTCCGAATAGAAGATCGGTGAAGCGCGGCCGCAGGAACTGCGCTCCGGTACCACCGGTTCCGTGAAGAATCATGATGGCATTGTCGATCTGGCCATCTGCGTTGCGGTGGGGTGTGCCCAGCGTTCGATAATGAATGCGGAGCTGGTCCAGTGTCTCGCCGGTGCCGAACGTGAAACCATCGATCAGGAAATCCGCTTCCTTGGCAGCGGTCGCGTCGAAGGGAACGGCCTCAGCCGCGATGCTCGCCGCGTCCGTTGGCGGAGCGGCGGGAACTGCCGGGCTGGATTGCTCCACCGCCTGACCCGCCGGTTGGGCGTTTACGCTTTGGCTAAGCCCGAGAAGAATTGCAGTGCACGTCGCGCTGACCTTCCTCTTCGTGCCGCGGCTGGTGTTCCAAAGACTGACAGCGTTTTCGGAGCGTCCTGCGCCCCCCTTCGATCCTGTCACGATGTTCGATCTCCCTCGTCTGATTTTGTGCGTTGCTGAACCCCGGGTTGGGGCTTCGTAACTCATATCCCGTTCTTTTTTCTAGCCTTCCGTAGAAGCGGGTAGATCTGTCGAAAGTAATATAAATACCCATAACGATCCCAGAAGATTCATAAAGACCCGGTTGGCTGCGTGGAAAAAACTTAAATTCCCAACAGCCTTGCCAGCATATATTATTTGGTATACGGTTTAGTGGGATTGAGGGAAGGGGACTGTCATGTTGAGCAGGCGCAACATCTTGGCCGGCGGCACCGGTCTCCTGGCTGCGGCCGGAGCAGCGCAGCCCTTTGCGCTTTCCGCACAGGAGCGCGGGGCCTCTGTCGATGGCAGCCGATCCGCATCGCTGTTTCTGCCTGATGACGGGCCGGCACCGGCCACCATCGATCGGCTGCCGCTGGACTGGAGCAAGGAACGTACGCGGACACTGCAGGCGCAGCTCGAGCGCGCCGGTTATGACGGCATTCTGCTCACCAACCAGTGGAACATCATTTATTTTACGGGTCTCTGGCACACGACGACGGAGCGGATGATCCATTGCTTCATCCCGACCCAGGGTTCCTCGCCGATCTGGTTCTATCCTGCGCTCGACCGCGACCTGATCCGCAGCTGGTGGTTCGAGGACGGCGACATGTATTTCGACTGGCTCGATGTCGCCGGCGCCATGCCGAACGAAGGGATCGTCAAGAAGGGGCCGACACGCGACCTCTGGGTCTGGCTGATGGAGGGACTGAAGCGCCGCGGGTTCGCTGGCCGCCCGCTTGCGGTGGACAAGGAACTGGTTCCGACGGCGCAGAAGAAGGTGGTGGACGTCCTCGGTTCGCCGATGGCCGCCGCGGACGACCTGTGTCTGGCGATGCGCATGCGCAAGACGCCGCTGGAGATCGCGTTGACGCGGCGCGCCTATTCCTACTTCGATCGTATCCACGCCTTTGCGCGGGACCTGATCCTGACCCACGGAACCGATCTCGTCGATTATGAGGTCGCCCACGCCGCCGAGAAATTCGGCACGGATCTGATCATGAACGATCTGAATTTCGACGGAAAGCCGCACAGCGCGGTGGGGGTCAGCGTTGGCGTCAAATGCCGCGCCGGCCAGCCGACCGGTTATCCGCATCCGAACCAATTCTACTACAACAAGGTGGAGCGCGGCCAGGCCCTTCAAGTGTCGGGTGTCGTCCGCATCGGTGGTTGTGGCGGCGAATGTTACCGCCCCTACATGATCGGGCCCCGTACCGCGCATATGGAGAAGATATGGACGGGCGCACGCGATGCATGCCTGATGCAGAAGGACCTGTCGCGTAAGGGCACGGAGTGCGCCGACGTCGCTTATGCGATCCATGAATTGCAGGTTGGCCGGGGTCTGCAGGACTATATCTATCACCGGCCCGCGCATGGTGAGGGCATGGAGGGGCACCAACCGCCCTATCTCGCCCTCGGCGATCATACCATTCTCGACACCGGCATGATGTTTTCGGTCGAGCCGGGTCTTTTCGACCCGCAAACCGGTGTCGGCGCGAACTTTTCGGACGGATTCATTGTGCAGGACGAGGGACCGTCCCTGCAGATGTCGCGGCTACCATGGAGTGAGGAGTGGGCGTTCATCGACATCTAGTGGGGCCGGCGGAGTGAATGGATCCGGGGGGAGGCCAGTCATTTTCGAAAGAGGGGGGTTCAGTGAGAACAGCAGCTTTTAAGTCTACGAGCCGTCGGCGCTTGGGACCGTTCATGCGATCGACGATCCTGTCGACGGGCGCAATGCTCGCGGCCTGGACCGCGTCGGCCGCGGCGCAGGCACAGGACGTGGCGGCACCGGCATCGCCACCTGCGGCGATGAGCGATGTCATCGTCGTGACGGGTTCGCGTCTGACAAGAACCGATCTCGATGCGCCCAGCCCGATCACCACTGTGGGAGAGCAGGCGCTCGACCTGTCCGGCAATTTCACCATCGAAAATACGCTGAACGAGTTTCCGCAGCTTGCCGGCGGCAACAATAGCAGCGTCAACTCGGGCGGCGGGTCGGGCGTTCTGACGGCCAACCTGCGCGGATTGGGTGCGACCAGAACGCTGGTGCTGGTCAACGGCCGGCGCTTCATTCCCGCCAATGCCGACGGCGTGGTCGACCTTTCGAGCGTACCCGATGCGCTGATCGAGCGCGTGGACATCATCACGGGCGGCGCTTCGGCCGTCTACGGTTCGGACGCAATCGCCGGCGCCGTGAACTTCGTCCTCAAGGAGGATTATGAGGGCTTCGAGGCGAACTACATGTACGGCATCAACGAGGAAGGTGACGGCATTTCGCATAAGGCGGATGTCACCTTCGGCGCCGACCTCAATGAAGGGCGCGGCAATGTCACCATGTCGCTCAGCTATACCACGCAGGACCCGGTATTTCAGGAGGACCGCGACTTCTCCGCGCCGCCGCTCGATACCGTCAATGGAGAGTTGGTTCCTGGCGGTTCCGGCAACGTACCAGGAACGCGCATCGGGCTCAGCGCCGGAACCGTTGCCGGTCTGACCGGCGTTGCCGCGCCGTCCGGAGACTGCAGTTCCATCACCGGCATCTATTTCGGGGAGGGCGGGCAGCCGACGACCTATTGCACGCCGCAGGACGCGTTCGACTATGCCGAGGGCAACTACCTCCTCCGGCCGCTCGAACGCACGCAGATCACCGCGCTCGGGCACTACGACGTGACCGACAATGTGACGGCCTATGCGGAGGGGTATTTCATGACCAACCGCAACGAATATCAGCAAGCGTCTTCGGCGTTTTCGCCCGTCACGCCGTCAATCGCCGGCGGCAACACACTGCTGCTTCCGAATTATGCCACCAATCCGGTTCTTAGCGACCCTGTGCGTGATTTCTTCGTCTCGAATGCGAACATCTTCGATCCCGATGGCGACGGAGATGCCGAGATCGTCGGGGCCGGTCGCCGCGCGAACGAACTCGGACCGCGCAATTATGCCTTCGAACGCACTTCCTACGATCTGACCGGCGGTTTCCGCGGAGACTTCGACGTGATGGACCGCAATTGGCGCTGGGACGCGTTCTTCCAGTATCAGCGCACGCGCACCGACCAGCTTCAGACGGGGCAGATATCCTCCGCCCGGCTGTCGCAGGCGCTCAATGCGACGACGGATGCAGACGGGAATATCGTCTGTGTCGATCCATCGCGTGGCTGTGTTCCGGTCAGTATCTTCGGCTTCGACAGCATCACACCGGAGGCCGGCGCCTTTATCTCGCCGGACCGCGCAGACTTCCAGATCTTCGACAGGATGACGGCAGGCGCGTCCATCAGCGGTGAACTGTTCGACCTTCCCGCCGGTCCGGTGGCGATCGCGCTGGGCACGGAATATCGCAAGGATGACTATGAGTTTACGCCAAGCCCGCAGGATGCGGCTGGGGAATATGGCAACAGTTCGCAAAGTGCGACGAGCGGCGACTTCGACGTCCGCGAAATCTTTGGCGAGGTTCGCGTGCCGATCCTCGATTCCCTACCCTGGGCGGATACACTAGCCCTGGAGGGCGCAGCGCGCCTCTCCGACTATTCGACGATCGGTAGCGTCTTCACATGGAAGCTCGGCGGCGAATATGCGCCGACCTACTGGCTGCGCTTCCGCGGGGCCTATAACCAAGCCATACGTGCGCCGAACCTGAATGAACTCTATGCGCCGGTCAGTTTCTCCTACACGGGCGGGAACGACCCCTGCGCCGCTGCGGAGAATCCGACGGACGCGCAGAAGCAGTTCTGCGTGGCGCAAGGCGTCCCTGCCAGCGATATCGACAATTTCGCACAGGGCACCGTGGGCTATACGGTCCGGACCGGCGGCAATCCCAATCTGGAGGAGGAGACATCCTCCACCTATACGATCGGCGCGGTCATCCAACCGGACTTCGTCGCCTCCGGTCTCAACATCGCCATCGACTATTTCAATGTCGAGGTCGACGACGTCATCGCCACTATCAACGGCGACCAGACCCTGCGCGACTGTTTCCGCCGTCTCGATGCCAGCGCAGCGACGTGTCAGGCGGTCAACCGGCTGTCGAACGGACAGATCGATTTCATCGAGACGAACCTCCTCAATCTTGGTGCGCTGAAGGTGAACGGCCTTGATGCGCAGGTCGATTACGCGCTCGATCTACCCGCCGCTGTGGAGATAAGCGGACCGGCCACGCTGGGGCTGCAGGTCGTCGGCAGCTGGCTGTTCGAACGGTCGCTCGCCATCCTGGACGGCGAAGAACCGCTCGACTGCGCAGGCATCATGGGCGGTGGCTGCGGCGGAGGCACAGGGGCGATCCTGATCCCGGACTTCAAGCTGAACATCAGCGCGAACTATGCGTCCGGGCCCCTCAGCTTTCGTGCGCAGGCCCGGATGATCGACGGCTTCGACCTCAATCCGGACGTGTCCGCGGCGGTCGAAGACATTCCGGCCGAATGGTATGTCGATCTGTTCGCCAAGTACGGAATTCTGGAGAATCTCGAGATTTTCGGCGGCATCAACAATCTGACCGACAATAAACCGACCGTGCTCGGCACCGCGCTTGCCGGCGACGCGAACGTGGATGTCGGTCTCTACGACGTTCTCGGTCGCCGGTACGTCATGGGTGCACGGCTGCACTTCTAAAGTCTCCCCGGTGCCGGGCGGTCCATCCGGGCCGTCCGGCTATCCAAAGCCAGATTTCTATTCGGAGCAGGTGTTTGCAATGCACATGATGAGCCGTCTCTTCTCGCGCTTCCCGCGCGCTATCTTCCTCGCAGGCGCCGCGCTCGCGGTGCTCACCCTCGATCCCGCTCAGGGGCTTCATGCCCAGGAAAATGGCGCGGTGGCCGACAGGGTGCCGAACCGTACCCAGGGTGGCGGGCCGTACAACCGGCTGATCCTTCGCAATGCCACGATGATCGACGGAACAGGCGCGCCGGCGCAGGGACCGGTTGATATCGTCATTTCAGGAGACCGGATCGCCGAAATTCGCAGCATCGGCGCACCGATGGCGGTCGACGAAACGCTGCGAGCGGAGCCTGGCGATTATGAGATTGACCTGACGGGAAAATATGTTCTGCCCGGCTTCGTTGACGCGCACGTTCATCTGCACTCGCTGAACGATCCCCAGGGCGTGCCGTCGGAATATATCCTGAAGCTGTGGATGGCGAACGGCGTCACGTCGGTTCGGGAGGTCGGTTCGAACCGGCCGATGGAATGGTCGCTCGACGTCAAGCGCCGCAGTGCCGCCAATGAGATCGTGGCGCCGCGTTTCGACGTCTATCCCTTCTTTCAGGATATCCGCGGCGCCATGCCGAACACCGTGGAGGATGCCCGCGCGGCGATACGCGAGGCGAAGCAGCGCGGGGCGGACGGCATTAAGTTCATCGGCGGACCCGAGGACGTTCTGAAGGCGGCGATCGACGAGGCCAACAAGATCGGCCTTCACACCACCATGCATCATGCGCAGCCCAGCGTCGCCTATGCCGACGTCCTGGACACATCCGCAATCGGCCTGGAATCGATGGAGCACTGGTACGGCCTTCCCGAGGCTATGTTCGTGGACAAGCAGCTCCAGCGTTGGCCGAACGATTATGTGAACGAGAACGAGCAGGCCCGCTTTGCGGAAGCCGGCCGTCTTTGGAAACAGGCCGCGCCGCCGGGTTCGGACAAGTGGAACGAGGTGATGGATACCTTGCTGGAACGTGAGTTCGTTCTGGACCCCACCTTCACAGCCTATCTGACCGGGCGCGATTTCATGCGCATGAGCCGCGCGCAGTGGCACGAGGATTACACGCTTCCTGCGCTGTGGGACTATTACCGCCCCAGCCGCGTCCATCACGGATCCTACTGGTTTGACTGGACCACGGAGGACGAGATGGACTGGAAGGAAAACTACCGGCTGTGGATGCAGTTCGTGAACGAATACAAGAACCGGGGCGGACTGGTGTCGGTCGGCAGCGATTCCGGTTACATCTATAATCTGTACGGCTTCGGATATGTGCAGGAGATGGAGCTGCTTCGCGAAGCGGGCTTCACTCCGTTAGAGGTCATGCATGCGGCCACGCAGGTCGGAGCGAAGGTCCTCGGCCACGACGATGAGGTCGGCACGATCCGCGTCGGACGCAAGGCCGATCTTGCGATTGTCGACGGCAACCCGCTTCAAAATATGAAGCGTCTGTTCGGAACGGGGACCCTGGTCCTGAATGACGAGACGGGCGAAACGGAACGCGTCGGCGGCATCGACTATACGGTCAAGGACGGCATCGTTTACGACGCCAAGGCCCTGCGAGCGGAAATTCGCCAGATGGTTGCGGATGCGAAGGCGGAGCGCGGCATGGCGGAGGGCGTCATGCCCATCGTGACCGTCGACCGCACGCGATAGCGAGGGGCGGCAGCCTCTGAGCGCGCCTGGATCAGCGTCACAGCTGCGGCAGGCGCGCTCAGTCCCCTTCCAATCGGCCGACCGGCGATCAATCGGTGTAATCGTTCTCATTGATTGAGGTTTGTCGTTTCTGCTTTTCGCCTGCTTCCCGTACTTTCCTGTCATTAGACATCCATAAGGGAGGCTTCGACATGAATATGGAGACGCAGGGCGACATGAGCGGATGCCCGATGAGCAGCAAGGAGGCTCGCTCTCTGCTTGGCCGCACCAACCGAGACTGGTGGCCCAATCAGCTTTCTCTCGACATTCTTCACCAGGGCGGCGTTTCGCCCGATCCGATGGGTGAGGACTTCGACTACGTCGAGGCCTTCAAATCTCTCGACTATGAGGCGGTGAAGCGCGACCTCCATGCCCTGATGACGGACAGCCAGCCCTGGTGGCCGGCCGATTACGGCCATTACGGGCCGTTTTTCATCCGCATGGCGTGGCACAGCGCCGGAACATATCGCACCGGGGATGGCCGCGGCGGCGCCTCGTCCGGAAACCAGCGCTTCGCGCCGCTGAACAGCTGGCCGGACAATGCGAACCTCGACAAGGCGCGGCGTCTGCTGTGGCCGATCAAGCAGAAATATGGCCGCAAGCTGAGCTGGGCAGACCTTTTGATCCTGACCGGCAATGTCGCCATTGAATCCATGGGCGGTCCCGTCTTCGGTTTCGGCGGCGGACGGCGGGACATCTTCGAACCCGAAAAGGACGTTTATTGGGGAACGGAGGAAGAATGGGTCGGCCATGAAGAAAGCCAGACCCGCATCCAGCCGGAGAGGGAAATGGTTCTGGAGAACCCGCTCGCGGCGATCCAGATGGGTCTGATCTACGTCAATCCGGAGGGACCCGGCGGCAATCCGGACCCGATGCAGTCCGGCCGTGACATTCGTGAAACCTTTGCGCGAATGGGCATGAACGACGAGGAAACCGTCGCACTGACGGCCGGCGGTCACACCTTCGGCAAGTGTCACGGGGCGGGCGACGCCAACAAGGTCGGCGCTGAACCGGAAGGCGCGGACATCGCGCAGATGGGTCTCGGTTGGCAGTCAGGTCACGAGAGCGGCGTGGGTGATCACACGATCACCAGCGGTCTCGAAGGGGCCTGGACGCCGGCGCCCACGACCTGGGACATGGGCTATTTCGATATGCTGCTGGACCATGAATACGAACTCGTCCGCAGCCCGGCGGGGGCCCAGCAATGGCAGCCTGTCGGCAATCCGGAGGATACCCAGGCTCCCAAGGCGCATTCGCCGGACGTCAGAGTGCCCACGATGATGACGACGGCCGATATGGCGATGAAGGTCGACCCGGAATATCGAAAGATCATGCAGGCGTTTAGCGACGACCCGGATCGCTTCGCGGACGCATTCGCGCGCGCATGGTTCAAGCTGTGTCACCGCGACATGGGTCCGAAGGTTCGTTATCTCGGCCCGGACGTGCCCAAGGAGGATTTGATCTGGCAGGACCCGCTGCCGGAGGCGGATTACGCGGCGATCAATGCCAGCGATGTCTCTGCCCTGAAAGATACGCTGCTGAACAGCGGGCTCAGCATCTCCCAGTTGATCAAGACAGCCTGGGCGTCCGCATCGACCTACCGGGCTTCCGATCATCGGGGCGGCGCCAACGGCGCCCGGCTGAGACTGGCGCCGCAAAAAGATTGGGCCGTCAACGAGCCGGCGGAACTGTCCAAGGTTCTGGCGAAGCTGGAAGCGATCAAGTCGGACTTCGACAACGGCGCATCCGGCGGGAAGGCGGTGAGCATGGCCGACCTGATCGTGCTGGGCGGAACCGCGGCGGTGGAAAAGGCCGCCCGAGATGCCGGTCACGAGATCGAGGTGCCATTTTCCCCCGGGCGTGTCGATGCCACGCAGGAACAGACCGATCCCGGCAATTTCGAGCCGATGGAGCCGCAGGCGGACGGGTTCCGCAATTATCTGTCCACCCGGATGAGCGTGCCGACCGAGGAACTGCTGGTCGACCGCGCCCAGCTCATGAACCTCAGCGCGCCGGAAATGACGGTGCTGGTCGGCGGCCTCCGCGTGCTCGATGCGAACCATGGAGAGAGCCGGCACGGCGTCTTCACCGACCGACCGGGCCAGCTCACGAACGATTTCTTCGTCAACCTCCTCGATATGAAGACCGCCTGGAAAGTGGTCGACGAAAGGGGAGATGAAGAGTTCACGGGAACGGACCGGGAAACCGATGAGGAACTGTGGACTGCGTCGCGTACGGACCTGGTATTCGGCTCCAATTCCCAGCTTCGGGCGATTGCGGAGGTCTATGCGTCCGAGGATGCGAAGGAGAAGTTCGTGAAGGACTTTGTCGCTGCCTGGACGAAGGTCATGAACGCGGATCGCTTCGATCTGGAATATGCCTGATCGGTAGCCGGGTGCCGGGCAGAGGCTCGCCGTAAGCTGGCGAGACCTCTGCCCGGCTCTCATACGGAGACGTCCTGCTCATCTTGTCCTTGCAGGGATGCAGAGGCGCTTGACGGCTGGTTTCAACGCCGTGAAGAGCCCTGCTGATGTCGTCGGGCCTACCGCCCGCTGCCCATTGCGGTCTGGGGGTGCCGAGTGGCGATCCTGACAAGTTGTCCATGGGGGAAGGCGCCCCTGCGCAGGAAAGCCGCGCTTGATGAGTAGCGGGCTGGAAGCCGTGTTCATTGCGGAGCGGCCCGCGTTGCTGCGTTTTCTGTCCGCGCGCGGCGCGGGCGATGATGCTGAAGACATCCTGCAGGAATTGTGGGTTCGCCTGCGGGGCCGCGTCGGCGGACCGGTTGCGGATCCGCGATCCTATCTGTTTCGGGCGGCTAACAACCTGATGCTGGACCGCGCCCGTTCGGAGCGGCAGAGGCGGGGACGCGAACGCGAATGGGCGCGGCCGGATGGGGAGAACGATCCCGAACGGGCCGCGGAGGCGACCAGCGAGGAGGTCCTCTTGTCCCGCGAGGCGCTTGGCGAAGCGGAGCGCGAACTGGATGCCTTGGGCGAGCGGACAGCGCGAATCTTCCTGCGATATCGATTGCAGGGCCATGCGCAGCGGCTGATTGCCGAAACCGAGGGGATCAGTCTGAGCGCCGTGGAGAAGCATCTTCAGAAGGCCTATCGCGCAATGATCGACCTGCGGAGGCGATCCGATGCGGATTGAGGGTGGCCAGTCCGTCTTCCCGATATGGAGATGCATATGACATCCGAACGCCTGCGGGCAGAAACGGAGGCGATCGACTGGGTCATCCGCCTGCGCGACCCTGACTTTCGCGACTGGGACGGCTTTACGTCCTGGCTGGAGGCCAGCCCAATTCACGCGGGCATTTATGATGAGGTGGCTGCAGCCGATCAGGATGTCGGAAACATCCTTAAGTCGCGGTCTGACGAAGTGCCGGCGAACGACGACAGCGCTGCGCCAAGCCCTGTACGCCGCGCTGTCCTTGGCTGGTCGGCGGCTGCGGCGGTGGCGGCGGTCATCGGCAGCTATGCACTGATGCCGGGACAAGCTGCGCTGGAAATGGTGACCGTTGCCGCGGGCGAGCACCGTTCGGTGGTGCTTTCTGACGGCAGCTCCATCGCGCTGAACGGCGGAACTCGGCTTTACTATGACCGGGATGGGCGCTTTGCGCGGTTGGATCATGGCGAAGCCCTGTTCGCTGTTGTTCACAACGAAGAAAATCCCTTTATCGTCGAGGCCGCCGGGCGGCAGCTCGTGGATGCCGGAACTGCGTTCAACGTCATCGCATCGGACGGCGACCTGGATGTTGCCGTATCGGAAGGGGAAGTGGTGGTGGAACCGCAAAGCGAAGCGATCGCGCTGACGGCAGGCGAAGCCGTTCACATTGCCGGCGGTACCGCCATCCGGCGACCGATCGTGCCAGGTGACGTTGCAAGTTGGCGGCAGGGGCGTCTGGTTTATGCCGATACGCCGCTGCGCTTCGTCGCGAGTGACTTGGCGCGCAATCTGGGTGTCGATATTGAGGTAGCGGCGAATGCAGCCGATAGCCGCTTCACCGGTACGATCCAGTTGGGCGCCGAGCCGCAAATTCTGTTGCCGGTGGTCGGACGGTTGGTCGGGGGCGAAGCGCAGCAAGCGGACGGTGTCTGGACGATAATGAAGGATTGATGTGCGAAGGCGGCTAGCAGCGCTTGCGTGCGCGACCATGCTGGCGAGCACCGGGTCCGCCGCAGCTGCCGAAAGGACGATTGACCTTCCGGCTGGAGATCTCGGCGCGGCCGTACGTGCGTTGTCGCAGCAGATCGGCCTCAGCGTGGGCGTCGAAAGCTCTGCCCTGACGCGGTTGCAGACGCCGCCGCTTCGCGGCCGCATGAACGCGAATGAGGCGTTCTCGGCGCTGCTGTCGGGTCTCCCGGTACGGGCCGTTCCCGTCGGAGACGGCGCTTGGCGTATCGTTTCGGCACCGGCGCAGACGCGGCCGCGAAAGGTCGCCGCCCGGTCATTGACGCCGCGGCGACCGCCCCCTCCGCAGCCGATCGTGGTCACCGCGTCGAAGCGGGACCTGACCCTGACGGACTTTGCGGGATCGGTGACCGTGCTGGATGCGAACGGGACGGGCGTGACCTTGCCCGCTCTTGGAACGGCAGACATCGTTCGTCGCCTCGCCACATTGAATTCCACGCATGGCGGCCCGGGACGCAATAAGCTTTTCATCCGCGGTATCGCCGACTCCAGCTTTCTGGGGCCCACGCAGGCCACCGTGGGGCAGTATCTGGGTGATACCAGGCTGAACTATAACGCGCCCGACCCCGATTTGCGGTTATATGATGTGGGGCGCGTGGAGGTATTGGAGGGCCCGCAGGGCACGCTTTACGGCGCCGGTTCGCTCGGCGGCGTGCTGCGCGCGGTGCCGAACGCGCCAGAGCTGGACCGGCTGTCCGGCTCAGTTTCGGCCGGTGGAGCCGTCACGGCCCATGGCGATCCCAGTGCAGATTTTTCCGGTATGCTCGACGTGCCGCTGGTGGAAAGCCAGGCGGGCCTTCGCGTCGTTGGCTATGGCGGCGTCGATGGAGGCTATATTGACGACACGCTGCGAGGACTGGACGATGTCAATCGCGTCACAACCTATGGCGGGCGGGCGGCGCTCCGTATCCTGCCGGCGGAAAACTGGACGCTCGATATCGGCGCGGCCGTGCAGACCGTCGATGCCAGGGACAGTCAGTTTGCGGATCGGGACGCGCCGCCGCTGACGCGAGCCAGCGCCATTGCGCAAGGCTATTCCAGCGACTTCCTGCTCGCGGATCTGAAACTGTCGGGCGAGTGGGACGATATCCGTTTCGTATCCTCCACGGGCGTCGTGCGCCAGGACCGGGATGAAACGTTCGATGCCACGCCCCTGGACGGAACGCCAACCGCCTTTTCCCAGAACAGTGAAGTGCTGCTGGTGTCGACGGAAAACCGCATCGCGCGGGATTTGGCGCAGGGCTATGGGTTGCTCGTAGGCGCAAGTCTGCTGCATAACGAGGTCAGCACAGAGCGGGACTTCGGGCCAGCTCGTACGATGGTCGCCTCCACCGGCCTCGACAGCAAGGTCGACGAAGCGACCCTCTTCGGTGAAGCGTCCTTTGAACTTGCGAAACGGATCGTCGTGACCGCGGGCGGGCGGGTAAGCTATACGTGGTTGTCGGGCGGGGGCGTCGATGTCCCGGCGCAGCTTTCGAGCCTGTCGACCTCGGCGAGCCGCGGGGAAACGGCGTTTCTGCCCTCACTCTCCGCTCTCTACCGCGCCAGCGATGGCATGGAGTTTTTCGTTCGGTATCAGCAGGGGTTCCGCCCCGGCGGATTGGCCGTTCGGGACGCGTTCGTCCAGCGCTTCCGCAACGACCGGGTGGAAACGATAGAGGCGGGATTGCGGCTGCGCAGGCAGGCGTTCGATCTTGCCGCCACCATAGCCCATACCGACTGGAACGATATTCAGGCGGACATCGTCGACATGAACGGGTTTCCGGCGACCGCGAATATCGGCGACGGCCGTATCGAAAGTTTCGACCTGAAGGCGAACTGGCGCCCCGTAGACGGGCTGACGCTGGGCGGGAGCCTGTTCGTGAACGACAGCAAGGTAACGGAACCCGTACAGGATTTCGTCTTTGCGAAGGCGGTTGCGGCGCAAAACGATCTTCCGAATGTTCCTGGCTTCGGCGTTCAGGGGAGTGCGCGTTACCGCGCTTCGTTCAATGGCGGCTGGCAGTTCGAGACCGGCGCGCAGGGCCGCTATGTCGGCACATCCCGCCTGGGCGTGCGGCCGCTTTTCGATGCCCCGCAAGGCGATTATGCGGAAGTCGACCTGGACATGCGGATCGGACGGGGAGGGCGGGGCGTCTCACTGACCGTCTTCAATCTGTTCGACGTGGCTGGAAACCGCTTTTCCGTCGGCACGCCGTTCACGCTGGGCGCCCGCCCGCAAATCACTCCGCTTCGCCCCCGCACGATCCGCATCGGCTTCGACGCGGAATTTTAGGCGCCGCCAACCTCCGCCAGACAGAATAGCGATCTCAGATGCGGGTTCGCGAATGCGGCTTCGTCTCCGGTGCAAAGGGCGCGCGGATCGCGGCGTCCGGTCACATATAAAGGGACGTGTTTTTCGTATGCGGAAACTGCTTTGCTGCACCTGCCTGACCCCCATCCTTGCCGCTGCCATGCCGGCTTCCGGATTTGCGCAGACGGTGATCGATGAGGAAACAACCACGCCAGTTCGGACATCCACGGCGAACGGTGGCACCGCCGACGACATTCTAATCGACGAAGAGGGCTCGATCATGCCGGAGGGCGGCGTCGCCGTGACCGTCGACAGCGACAACGACGTCACGAACGAGGGTGAAATCGGGATCAGCGACGCAGACGACGCGACCGGAATCCTCGTCGAAGCAGGTCGCAGCGGGACGATTACGAACGACGGCACGATCACGCTGGATGAAGATTACGAACCCGAGGACGAGGATGACGATGGCGATATCGACGGCCCGTTCGCCGAGGGCGAACGTCGGTTCGGCATTCGTCTGGGCGAGGGCGGCGCTTATACAGGTTCGATCGTAAACGGCGGTGCGGTGGAGATTGCCGGCAATCGCTCGGCCGGTATCGCCCTCGACAGCGACCTGAATGGGGATCTCGTCCACAGCGGGAGCATCGAAGTCGTCGGCGACGACAGTTACGGGATTCGTACGCAGAATGTCAGCGGCGACATGACCGTCAGCGGCAGCGTGACCGCACGCGGGGAGAATGTGGTCGGTGTCGCCGTGGACGGTGATATTGGCGGAGCGCTGATATTTCAGAACAGCGTCGCCGTCACCGGCTACCGCTCGACAACGGCCCCGTCCGATACGGAAGACCTGGACGAGGATGATCTTCTTCAGGGGGGCAGCGCGATTCGGATCACGGGCAATGTCGATGGCGGCATTCTGTTCGACATCGCTCCGGCCGATAATGACGAGGAAGAGGACGAGGACGAGAACGAGGACGAGGACGAGGACGAGAACGACGAGGATGATGACGGCGTTCCCGACAATGCGGAGGGCGACGCGGATATCATCGCCTATGGTGAAGCCCCCGCCGTTTCTGTGGGATCTAGCGATGATATCCAGATCGGCGCAGTGAGCGGTGACGAAAGCGGGCATGGCCTCTCCGTCCGCGGCCGTATCCGCGGCGTCGGCGTCTATGAGGATGTGGACGCCGCAGCCCTGGTTCTCGGCGGGCAGGGCGGTGCCGTCGATGTCGCCGGCGGCATAGGAATCTCCGGCACCGTTTCCGCGACGTCGGATGGCGGCAACGCCGTAGCTCTTCGCCTGGCCGAGGGAGCGAGCACGCCTGAACTCGTCAATTCCGGCAGCATTCGCGCAGGCGGTGGCAATGCGGAGGGTACGGCCGCCGAAGCGGTCGCTATCGAAAGCGGTGCGTCCCTGAGCGAGATTCGTAACAGCGGCGCAATCGAGGCCGTGACGGCAGAAGAGGGGACCGCTTATGCGATCGTCGATCGGTCCGGCACCGTGGGCCTCGTTGTCAACGATCGCACGATCACGGCTCGCGGGGGTGAGGATGGTCGCAACATCGCCATTGATCTCAGCGCGAACGCTGGCGGTGCGATCATTCGGCAGAGCGCGGCGGAGGAGGGTGGCCCGGATCGAACGATTCAGGGCGACATCCGCCTGGGTGGCGGTGCCGATCTGCTGGAGGTGCTGGGTGGCACCGTTTCGGGCGACGTCGTTCTGGCAGAAGGTGACGATCGCATATCTCTTGGCGGCGACGCGTTGCTTCGCGGCAGTACGGATTTCGGTGCTGGCGACGATGCGCTGGCAATGACAGGCGCGTCGCAGTTCGCCGGCGATGTGAATTTCGGCACGGGCGCGTCCACCCTGTCGCTGAGCGGGGAGTCGATCTTTCGCGGCGCGATCACCCATGATGGCAGCCTGGCCGTCGACGTGGCCGGCGGAACGCTGGAACTGACGAATTCGGGCGCGGTGTCTCTTGCATCCTTGAACGTCGGGGCCGAGGGCACGATTGGCGTCACGGTCGATCCGGAGGCGGAAAGCAACACGCTGTACGACGTGGCAGGCACCGCGACGTTCGAGGAGGGGGCCGCACTGTCGGTCCGGTTGACGCAGGCGGCCTCGTCAGAAGGCGAATTCGTCGTGGTGCGTGCCGATTCGCTTGTCGGCGCCGACACGTTGGAGGGGAGCGCAGGCAACCTTCCCTTCCTGTTCAACAGTCGTATCTCCGTGGATGAAGAGGCTGGGGAGGTGAGCCTAAGCCTCGCCCGAAAGACCGCTGAGGCGCTCGGCCTCAACGGATCACAGACGCGGGCCTATGATGCGGTGTTCGAGGCGCTCGACAATGATGCGGATGTTGCCGGCGCTTTCCTCAACATCACGGACGGCGAGGCCTTTCGTGAGACGCTGCGGCAGATGCTGCCCGATCATGCCGGCGGTTCGTTCGAGGCGGTCAGCCTGGCCTCTCGCCAGATGGCCCGGATCCTGACCGACCCCGATGCTCCCTATGTTGATCGGGGTCGCTGGGGCTATTGGCTGCAACAGGGCGCATGGGGCACCTCCTCGGATTTCGCCGACACGGCAGCCTATGACATCAGCGGCTGGGGCGCCAGCGGCGGGGCGGAGCTGAATACCGAAACGGCCGGCAGCATCGGACTTTCCATCGCCTATCTCAGCAGCGAGATCGACGATGACGGCACGGCGAACGAGGTCATCGCCGATCAGTATGAGGGCGCGGTGCACTGGCGCGGGACATGGGACGGTTTCCTTGGCTACGCACGCGCCTCGCTTGGCTACATCACCTATGACAGCGAGCGGCGCTTCTCCGGAATTTTCGACGGCGAGGAGGTGACGCGCATCGCGAATGGCGAACGGGACGCGTGGCTCTATTCCGCATCGGGCGGGGCCAGCTACGAAGTGTCGCTCGGCCGTTTGCGGCTGCGGCCCATCGGAACGCTCGACTATTACCGCCTGAAGGAAGACGGATACACCGACACGGGCGGCGGCGATGCCTTCAACCTGGACGTCGATTCGCGCACCAGCGATGAACTGGCGGCAACCGGACGTCTGGTTGCGGCGCTCACCTTCGGGGGAGAGAATCGAATGGCTGGCTGGGGGCGCGTCGAGGCGGAGGGCGGCAGACGGGAAATCCTGTCCGGTTCGCTCGGCGCCACGACCGCGCGCTTCACGAACGGGGAGGATTTCACCCTGATCGCCGATGAACGTACCGACGGCTGGGTGTTCGGCCTCAGGGCGCTGGGCGGCAACGACGTCTTCACGCTCGGCGGTGAGGTGAATGCCGAGGAGCAGCAGGGACGGTACGCCGTCGCGGGCCGGCTTTCGTTACGAATGGGCTTCTAACCAGGTCCATTCGGATGGCGGATTCGTTCCTGTCCCCCCCTCTCCGGGCGAATCCGCCATTTTCCTCCCTCGACTCCGCAAGCCCACGGTCGGGACTGGCCTTGAAACGCTGCCGGCGGCCACCATTTCAATGGAAAGCGGCGGCCGGTAAGGCTCGGAACATAAAGGAGAGTCCGAAGCTTTCGTGCTTCGCTGTAACATTTTTGTTCAGATAGGTGTTGACGGTTTTGTGATGGTGGCCATATAAGCCGCTCAACGCTGACGGAGCGGACGCCGCTTCGCCAGACCCCATCAGTTGTTTGACCGGATATCCGGCCTTATGGTTCGGGTGGGGACGTTATCGCTCTTTCTCATTGTCGTAGATGAAGAAGGGACATGTGGGCGGCGGCCTGCGGTCCGGCAGCTCAAGGTGCCGTGTACCGTGGTAATGTTAAGTCGTTCACCTGTCCTTACACACCATTTGTAATGTGCAGGAATTGAACGGCTCCTTGAACGGATGTTTGGTTCGGGTTTCACCGGTTTTCGGTGGGG
>NZ_AMRV01000005.1 GCF_000342165.1 Pacificimonas flava | reverse complement strand
CCGTGGGCCCTCGAGCAACGCAGACGCCGCTAGTTGCCCCTCCATGATCCAGTTCGCCCAAAGCTGTGAGATTTCGCGTCGGCGATCCATATACGCTGCGCGGTTATATCGCTGTTCAGACGCGGACAATCCCTTAGGCATATGCGCAAGCATCAAGTCGACAATCAAACGCTCAAGCACGAGGCGCGGGTCAGCTCCCACGTGTTGTCGAGCAAAATGCTCGTTCATTATGGTCGAGAAGGATGACCTCCAGCCGTGGCTGACGTGTCGTCCCTTATAACCTAAGCGATGATACAAAAAGTTTACGGTGTTCTCACTGAGCGGACCGAACGACGAGCGATTATTTGGGAAGGCAAGCGGACCGCGACCAGTCAATCGCCGAGTTGCTTTGAGGACCTCGACCGATTGGCGAGCAAGTGGAACCACATGGTCGAAGGCTTCGTCGCCCTTCAATTCCAGTTCCAGCTTCACACGGTCGGATGGGATTAGCCAGAACGCGTTCTCATCGACTGCGCCGTCATCTGACCACGTTATTTCGTGAAACTCAGACCATGGTGCAGTTCTGACCATGCCTGGCCTTTGGGCCGTGAGAGCCATAAAACGCGAAGCGAGGCGGCTGACCGGATTAGCTCCTGCACCATCGACCGCAGCGATTAGGCCGCGTATTTCGTCCAAGTCGACCAGTGCCGGCCAGCGTTTTCCCTTCGGTACGGGCTTCAGGAGTTCGCCCACGTCCGCGGGGTTATGAGTGACCACCTTCTTAGAGCGTGCGAATTTGAAAATGCTCGCAATTCTTTGGCGAAGCCTGTGCGCGGTTTCGATCGCTCCTCTTGCCTCAACGATTTGAAGGGTTGAAAGAACAAGATGCTCATCAATGTCTGCCATGGCGATGTTGCCCAGAACGGGAAACAGATCACGCTCCATGCTGCTAATGACATCGCCAGCATGGACTTCCGTCCAGCGGTCTTTTTGCAAGTTGTGCCATTCGCGCGCTAACGCTTCAAACGTGTGCTCATGGCGCTTTGTGTTGGCCAATTTCGCCAGCTTAGCTTCGTATCCTGGGTCGCGCCCTTCCCTAAGTAGCCGTTTCGCGTCATCGCGCATGATGCGGGCCTCGGCCAGCGATACGTCAGGGTAGTGGCCGAAGACAATTCGCTTTTCCTTGCCCCCGAACCGGTATTTGTATCTCCACGAGCGGTGACCGGTTGTCGTAACGAAGAGATGCAAACCGGCAGAATCAGCCAGCTTGTATGGCTTTTCGCGTGCTTTCGCTTTTCTGACTGCCGCGTCGGTCAGCATGCCCCCACCTCACTAGCTTGATGCCCCCAAAGTGCCCCCACGTCATTTGGCATTGGCTGACATTGGATGATACCGCTTAGGACAGCGGTCGCCCCGAAATGCAAGCAATTACAGTCAACTATATATGGGCTGAAAAGCCCTGAGAAAGGGAAATGGCGGAGAGGGTGGGATTCGAACCCACGGTACCCATAAGGCACAACGGTTTTCGAGACCGCCACATTCGACCACTCTGTCACCTCTCCGCACGAGGGACGCCGGCAGCCCTTGGGGCAGCAAGCGCGGTCGAAGCGCGGGCTAATAACGAGGGCGGCGGCGTTTGCAAACCCTTCCCGTCAAGCGGCGCGCATCTTCACGCCAGAGGGACAGCGCAGGCCGCTTTGCACCCTGTGCCGGGAAATCCTACATTTACGGACGATGGCTTATGAGCCGCCGCGGACAGAGCGGACAAAGGAGAACGACATGACCGGTGAACGGCAGATCATTGCGGCAGTGCGCTCTGCCACTTTCGGCATCGGCGATGTGGTGAAGCATCGATTCTATCCCTTCCGCGGCATTATCTTCGACGTGGATCCGGAATTCGCGAACAGTGAGGAATGGTACCAGTCGATCCCGGAGGACGTGCGTCCCATTCGCGAGCAGCCCTATTACCATCTGCTCGCGGACAATGGCCAGGAAGCCTATGTGGCCTATGTCAGCCAGCAGAACCTGCTGACCGACGAGGAGGGCGGCGAGCCCCTGCATCCGGCCGTGGCGGAAATGTTCGATCGGGATGCCGACGGGCGCTATCGCCTGCGGCCCGGCCGGGCGCACTGAACGGATATCGGACCGGACGGCGGTCGGGCCCGAGCGTCCGACATCCCCGGAATTGCCTTGACGCCTTCCTCCCTGCGGCCTATCTGGCGCCTTCAATTCGGCGGCTCGCCGCGCGGATCGGCTTGATTCGCGGCGGACCCCGCATTTTATTTTGACTGAACCCGTTTGGAAGACCTGATGTTCGCGATCGTGCGCACGGGCGGCAAGCAGTATCGCGTCGCCGCCGACCAGAAAATCATCGTCGACAAGATCGACGGCGAAGTGGGCGACAGCGTCGCTCTCGACGATGTCCTGATGATCGGCGAAGGCGACAGCCTGCAGGACGCCTCCAAGGAGACTGTTCACGCAGAGATCGTGGAGCAGGCGAAGTCGAAGAAGATCCGCGTCTTCAAGAAGCGTCGCCGGCAGGGTTACCAGCGGACGCGCGGCCATCGCCAGCAGCTGACGGTCCTGAAGATCACCGCTCTGGGCGGCAGCGCCCCGGCGAAGAACGCTGCGCCGAAGGCGGCCAAGGCCGATGCGGCGACGACCGAGGCGCCCGCTTCCGAAGCCCCTGCGAAGGCGGAGAAAGCGGCGACCAAGAAGACGACTGCGAAAGCCGCGGAGGCGAAGACGCCCGCAAGCGACGCCCCCGCAGCGAAGAAGAAGGCACCGGCCAAGAAGGCAGCGACGGCCAAGTCCGCGCCCAAGGCCGACGACGAAGCGTAAGAGGAGACTGAACGATGGCACATAAGAAAGCAGGCGGTTCCTCTCGCAACGGCCGCGACTCTCCGGGTCAGCGTCTGGGTGTGAAGCGTTTCGGCGGTCAGCACGTGCTGGGCGGCAATATCCTCGTGCGTCAGCGCGGGACGAAATTCTATCCGGGCCGCAATGTCGGTCTCGGCAAGGATCACACGCTGTTCGCGCTCGTCGAGGGTACGGTGAATTTCCACGACGGCGCCCGAGGCCGAAAGTACATCTCGGTCGACCCGATTATGGAAGCGGCCGAATAGCGACAGGCGACCCGCCAGCAACATAGGTCGCCGGAGATGGCGACCCCGGGGTGAAAAAGGCCCCGAAAAGAGGGAGACGGGTCGCCGCCTCCCTTTTTTCGTGTCTCCCCGCGGCAGATTGGAAGGAGCCGCGGTATGTTCATCGTGACGGAAAGGCTGTTGCTGCGCCCGCTTTGGCCGGAGGACGCGGACGTGCTGTCGGCGCGCATGGGAGATGCGGACGTGCTTCGCAATCTCGGCACGCCCCCCTCCCCCTTCACCGTCGCGCGCGCGATGGAAAAGATCGCCGCTGATTTGGCGAGCGGACCGGACATGGTCAGCCTGGGCATCTTCGACCGCCGTTCGGTTCGGGAGCTTGCAGGCGGCATTGCGTTCGGACCGCGCCCCGATCGCGGCGGCGACATCGCTCTCAGCTACTGGATCGCACGAGACTGGTGGGGCCAGAGGATTGCCGTGGAAGCCGGACAGGCGGTCCTTGAGCACGCCTTTCTCGGCCGGCGCCTGCCGCAGCTGAAAGCGAGGGTCTACACCGACAATCCAAAATCCGGCCGGGTGCTGCAATCGCTGGGCTTTACCGATACGGGGCGGTTGTCGACGCAGCACTGCGTACCGCGCGGGGAATCGGTGGAGTGCCGGGAATTCGTCCTCTCGCGCGAAGCCTGGGAAGACGGACGCGCGCTTCGAAGAGCGGACGCAGCGCGCCACGCCGCCTGACGCGCTCCGCTCGCCGTCTGTTCGGCCCTCAATCCAGGTTCAGTCCGCGTTCCTTGATGACGGGTTCGCAGATGGCGGCAATGCGGCTGGACAGGTAGTCCGGATCAAGCGATTCGACCACGCCGAAGCGCTCTGGATTGACGAACTTCCGCGTTGCGCCCTGCGGCACGGTCAGGCCGCTCATTCCGCTGAACGCCGCGATCTCATCCGCACGCTGGGTAAGCTGATGTGTCGGGATGACCAGCAGACGCTCGGACGGGATGCGCGTGAAGGGGAGTTCAACCGCCTCGCGCCAATAGTTCAGATAGCCCGACAGCGGATAGAGATCCTTCTGCCGCAGCGGTTCGTCGCCGGGCGTGAAGCCCTCATGCTGGCGGAACCGATAGTCGCGGAAGCGGTGCCAAGTCGCGCTGACGTCCCGGCGCAGACTATCGTCGACCATTGATCGCAGCCAATCGCCCGGCCTGCGCACGGTCAGGACATAGCGGCTGCCTGGAAACAGCGCCTCGAACATGTCGATAAGGTAGATATTTACCTGAGAGGCATCGAATTTCAGGCGGCGCCGTTTGTCCCGTTGCCGAAGGACGTCGGCAAGCGCGCGATCGTCGGAACCGGCTCCGCCCTGTAGCCGGTCGAGATGAAGTTCGATCAGCTGCTCGGCATCCGCCTCATGCGCCGAATGGGCCTGCCGGGCGAACATCGTCCCAATACTATGCGTACCGGTTTTGGCGGCCCCGACGCCGATAACGCGGGGACCGCTGCGAGGCAGAAGATATTTGCGCGTTAGACGAATGATGTTCGCGATGTCGGCTATCCTTCACGGGCGGCGGGCTGAATCCAGCGCTGAATTCCAAAGCAGCCGCCCCCCTCTTGTCAACGCACTCCTTGGCCTTGAGCGCCCAAATGCCGGTTACGATAGCCAGGCAGCGGGCACCACGATAAAGCGGTCCCATGCATTTTCTGGATCAGGCAAAGATCTACATACGCTCCGGTGCCGGCGGCCCGGGTGCGGTGTCGTTCCGCCGCGAAAAATACATAGAATATGGCGGTCCCGATGGCGGCAATGGCGGCCGCGGCGCCGATGTGGTGTTTCGCGCCGTTCAAGGCCTGAATACGCTGATCGATTTTCGTTACACGCAGCATTTCCGCGCCCGGCGCGGCACGGGCGGCGCCGGACAGAACAAGACCGGCGCATCCGCGCCGCCCCTTATCATCGACGTACCCGTCGGCACCCAGATCCTCGATGAGGACAGGGACGTCATGCTGGCCGACCTGACGGACGCGGGGCAGCAGGTCACTCTGCTGGAAGGGGGCCTCGGCGGGCGCGGCAATGCCAGCTACAAAACGTCCACGAACCGCGCGCCGCGTCAGCATCAGCCCGGCGAGCCCGCGCAGGAAATGTGGGTTTGGCTGCGCCTGAAGCTGATGGCCGATGCCGGTCTCGTCGGGCTGCCGAACGCAGGCAAGTCGACCTTCATCAGCGCCATTACCAACGCGAAGGCGAAGATCGGCGACTATCCCTTCACCACCGTGCAGCCTCAGCTGGGGGTCGTACGCTACCGCGACCACAGCTTCGTGCTCGCAGACATTCCGGGGCTGATCGAGGGTGCCGCCGACGGGGCCGGAATCGGCGACCGGTTCCTGGGGCATATCGAACGCTGCCGGGTGCTCCTCCATCTGGTTGATGCGACCGAGAACGATCCGGCCGCCGCCTACCGGACGGTTCGGGACGAAATAGAAGAATATGGCGAGGGACTGGCGGAAAAGCCGGAACTCGTCGCGCTTACGAAGATTGACGCCTTGGACGAGGAGTTGATTGCTGCTCAACTGGCAGAGCTGGAAGAGGAAGCGGGACAGAATGTCTACCCCATATCCACCATCAGCGGACAGGGGGTCGACACGCTGATGAAACCGCTTGCCGCCATGGCGGGCAGCCAGCGAGATGACGGCGATCACGAACAGGAACAACCAGAAGGGGAATGGTCTCCGCTTTGACGGATCTAGACACATCGCATCACTTCGCCGGCGTTAAGCGCCTGGTGGTCAAAATCGGCTCCGCGCTGCTGGTCAGCGAGGCAGGCGAGGTCGAGAGATACTGGATCGCCAGTGTCATCGAGGACATCGAACGCCTTCGCAAGGAGAACGGTATCGACGTCGTGCTGGTCGCATCCGGCGCGGTCGCGCTCGGTTCGAACCTGCTGGACCTGCCGCCACGCGACAAACGCAGCCTTGAGGACAGCCAGGCCGCCGCGGCCGCCGGCCAGATCATCCTGTCCGGCCTGTTCTCCGAACTGTTCCGTTCCCACCGCCGGCGGGCGGCGCAGATTCTCGTGACGCTGGACGATCTGCAGGACCGCCGCCGCTACCTAAATGCGTCGGCAACGATCGACCGCCTCATAAGCCTCGGTGCGACACCGATCATCAACGAGAATGACAGCGTGACGACGGAGGCGATCCGCTTCGGCGACAATGACCGTCTGGCGGCCCGCGTGGCCCAGGCGGCAAACGCGGATATGGTGCTGCTGCTGTCGAACGTGGATGGCCTCTTCACCGAGGATCCGCGCAAGAACCCCGATGCGAAGCATCTGCCGGTCGTCGATGACATCGGCAGCCTGAACGTGAAGCTCGGTGCCAGCACCGGCCCCGGGTCGGGCGGTATGGGATCGAAGGTGGAGGCGGCGCGCATCGCCACGGCAAGCGGTATCTCTCTCGCCATCGCGGACGGCCAAAGCCCGAACCCCGTGATGCGATACCGCGACCAGGGCAAGGGCACGCTCTTCACCGCCAATGACGACGTGAACGCACGCAAGGCCTGGATCGCGGGCAAGATCGACGTCGCCGGACGGCTGACGATTGACGAGGGCGCGGAAAAGGCGCTGTGCGAAGGCAACTCGCTGCTGGCGGCGGGCGTTACTGATGTGGATGGCGAGTTCGCCCGCGGCGCCTCGGTCGACATCTATTCGAAGGATGGCATCCTCCTGGCGCGCGGGCTGATCAGCTACAATTCCGGCGAATCCAGACAGATCGCCGGCAAACGCAACGACGCACAGCGGGACCTGCTGGGCTACGCGCCGCGGTCCGCGATCGTGCACAGAAACAATATGGTGCTACTTTGACAGACAAGACCGAAAACCCCGAACAGCTCGTTCAGTCGCTGGGAGAGAAAGCGCGGCGCGCCGCCACGACGCTTGCCGCACTGAGCACGGAGGAGAAAGCAAAGGCGATCCGCGCCGCCGCGCAGGCGATGCGCGACGACAAGGACGCAATCCTGGCGGCGAACGCGAAGGATATGGAGGCGGCAAGCGACCTGCCGGCGGCCATGCAGGACCGGCTGAAGCTGGATGCCGATCGGTTGACCGGCATTGCCGATGCGGCCGATTCCATCGCCGCATTGCCAGATCCGGTCGGCGAACTCATCAAGACTTGGGACCAACCCAATGGGCTGACCTTCGAGCGTCGCCGCGTCCCGCTGGGAGTTGTTGGCATCATTTACGAGAGCCGCCCCAATGTCACCGCCGATGCCGGCCTGCTTTGCGTCATGGCCGGCAATGCCGCGATTCTGCGCGGCGGGTCCGAAGCGGTGCATTCCAACCGTGCGCTTCTGGCCGCTATCGGCAAGGGCCTGCGCAGCGCCGGCGTTCCCGAAGAGGCCGTTCAGTTGGTGCCGACACAGGACCGCGCAGCTGTCGGCGCGATGCTGAAGGCCGCCGGCCTGATCGACATCATCATCCCGCGCGGCGGCAAATCGCTCGTCGCCCGTGTCCAGGAAGAGGCGCGCGTACCGGTACTCGCCCATCTGGACGGCATCTGCCATGTCTATGTGGACAAAGACGCCAATCCGGACATGGCGCGGGAAATCGCGGTCAATGCGAAGATGCGCCGGACCGGCATTTGCGGCGCGATGGAAACGCTGCTGATCGACGAGGCCGCGGTCGATATGGCCCCCGGCATCATCCGCGCCCTTCTCGACGAGGGCTGCGAGGTTCGAGGCGATGTCGGCGTCAAGGGGATGGACGAGCGCGTGAAGCCTGCAACGGCCGAGGATTGGGATACGGAGTATCTGGAGCCGATCGTCTCCGCGAAACTCGTCTCCGGCGTCGACGGAGCCATTGCGCATATCGCCGAGCATGGCAGCCATCACACCGATTCGATCGTGACGGGCAATCAGCAGACGGCCGACACGTTTCTGGGCACGGTCGACAGCGCCATCGTGATGCACAACGCCTCCACCCAGTTCGCCGATGGCGGACAGTTCGGGTTCGGTGCCGAAATCGGCATTGCGACCGGGCGCCTGCACGCCCGCGGCCCCGTCGCTCTCGAGGGGCTGACGACCTATAAGACGGTGGTGAAGGGGTCCGGTCAGACACGTCCGGCCTGATCCCGGGAAGCAGACAAAAAGAAACCCCGGCGCCCCTCGCGGGCCCGGGGTTTCTTTTTGCCACATCGCACCTTCTCAAGAGCGATGGTGGAGCCGAGGGGAATCGAACCCCTGACCTCTACAATGCCATTGTAGCGCTCTACCAATTGAGCTACGGCCCCGTCGCCATCATGGCCACCCTTTAGGCTTGGCGGGTGGCGAGGGCGGGCGTTTAGGCGAAGGGACTGCGGCTGACAAGGGCCAATTCGCCCAATTTCTTGCCGCCGGAAACCCCGTCCGCAAATCCGCGATCAGGTATCCTCCGGCTCGTCGTCTCCAGCCGACTTGGTCACCTCCGACAGATCCTCGTCGCCGCCGAGATCGTTCTCGTCGTCGGGCGAACCCTCATCGTCCTCGTCGATGTCGAGATCGTCCTCGTCCAGATCTTCCTCGGCCGCCTTTTCCTTGCTGGTCTTCGCCGTATCGAACGGAAGCGGCTGCTTCGACTTCAATACCGGTTCCGGAGCCCAGCTATGGCCGCACTCGATGCAGGTGACCGGCTCATCCTGTCCCAGGTCGTAGAAACGCGTTGCGCATTCCGGGCACTGACGTTTGGTGCCCCATTCCGCTTTTGCCAAAGCAAAGTCTCCATGAATCAAAAAAGGTTCGGCCGGCGAATCGGCGCAGGCGAACGAACACGGGGCGGCGCTTGCCACGGGATGGGCGGGCTGTCAAAGCCCCGGCCCGCGAGGCGCGTATGTTGGGACACCCTGTTGCCGCGTCAAGCCAAGGAGGAGAAGTTCGATACCCGTGTCCGTTCCACCGCGCCCCGCTTCCCCGAAACCACACGCGCTGTCCTTCCGTGCCGCCGGCCCGCTGAAGGGGCGCGTCAAGGTGCCCGGCGACAAGTCGATCTCGCACAGGGCCCTGATGTTCGGCGCGCTCGCCGTCGGCCGCACGCGCATCTCCGGGCTGCTGATGGGCGAAGATGTGAAGGCGACAGCGGCTGCAATGGGCGCCCTTGGCGCCGTGATCACGTTCGGGGCGGACGATGTCACGGTGGACGGCGTGGGTGTCGGCGGCCTTCTGGCGCCGGAGGCTGCGCTCGACATGGGCAATAGCGGCACCTCGACGCGGCTGCTTTTGGGCCTCCTGTCCAGCCATCCCCTGACCGCCACCTTCATCGGTGACGCTTCCCTGTCGCGGCGCCCCATGGGCCGGGTCATCACGCCGCTGGAGGAAATCGGCGCACGCTTCGAGGCCAGCGAGGGGGGACGCTTGCCGCTCACCATGACCGGCTCGCACACGCCCGTTCCCATCGACTACCGGCTGCCCGTGGCCTCTGCGCAGGTGAAATCGGCTGTTCTTCTGGCGGGCCTCAATACGCCGGGGCGCACGCGCGTGCGGGAAACGGCCCCGACCCGCGATCATTCCGAAAGAATGCTCCGCCGCTTTGGGGCGGAGCTGAGCGTCAAGACGGATGGAGCGGAAACGCTGATCGACCTGATCGGCGAAGTCGATCTGAAGCCGCAAGAGCTCGACATACCGGGCGATATCTCGTCGGCGGCCTTCCCGATCATCGCCGCGCTGCTCGTGCCGGGTAGCGAAATCACCATCGAGGGCGTGGGCCTCAATTCCACCCGCACGGGCCTTCTCGATGCGCTGCGCCTGATGGGCGCGGACGTCGCGGTGTCGGAAAGGGACACCGGCCCGTCCGAGGAGCCGCAGGGCGATATCCGGGTGCGCGCTGGGCGGCTTAAAGGCGCCGATATACCGGCCGCGCTCGCCCCCCGCATGATCGACGAATACCCGATCCTTATGGTCGCGGCGGCGCTGGCGGACGGCGTCACGGTGATGCGCGGCCTGGAGGAGCTTCGGGTCAAGGAGTCGGACCGGCTCGCACTGATGGCCAAGGGTCTGACCGCCTGCGGCGCGGAGTGCGAACTGCTTTCGGACGGAATAGCAATCACAGGTTCGGGTGGCGCTCCGCTGTCCGGCGGCGCGCAGATCGATGCGGATCTCGATCACCGCATTGCCATGAGCTTTGCGGTTCTCGGTCTCGCGGCATCCCGCCCCGTCGTCGTCGACGATGCCTCACCAATCGCGACCAGCTTTCCAGGCTTCACTGAGCTGTTCGAAACGATGGGCGCCTCAAGCGATCATGGTCAGCACGAAAACCATTCCGCCGAGCCAGCTTAACGCCAGGAAGCGAAGATCAGAGGGGGGTTGCCCGGTAAAGCTCTCCGATAACTCACGACTATCCGACCCAACGCCACGTGGCCGCATGCGCCGGCCGAAGGAGGCGCGTGCCTGTCGATGTTCCAAACGCATGATCCTCTCCATGAGCAAGCGCGCCAGATATACTTAACAACGCGTTAACTCTTCGGGAGAGGAAAAGATGGTTAACGGCAGATGGAAAAGTTTTCCGCGAGGATGGCGGCGATCCGTTCGCCGGCCCGGCCATCGCGCAGCGGTTCCTCAGCGAGTGGAGAGGACGCGCCGAGAAGCGTGCGGGCGCGGGTCACAATGCGCGCCGTTTCCGCACCCACGAGCTCGGAGAAACCGGGGACCAGCAGCTCGGGACGTTCGGTGCGATCCCGCAGGATGAGCGACGGCCGGCGCAAATAGGCCGCTTCTTCATGGACGCCGCCCGAGTCCGTCAGGACGAGATCTGCGGCGGTCATGAGGCGAAGGAAATCGCGATGGCGCTGCGGCGGCAGGACCGCCAGGCCCGGAACGCCGACAAGGCCGCTAATGTCCGCATCGGTGATCCTGGGGTGGCGGATGTAGATGACTCGGCGCCCTGCCCGCGCCAGGTCGCTCGCTGCGGCGTAAATCTGTTGCAGCCGCGCACCCCCGTTTTCGGCACGGTGCACGGTCATAAGGATAGAGCGGGTCGGTACGGCGATGCGCGGTTCGACCTGCAGAATCGAGAGCGCCGCATCGTAGACCGGGTTTCCGGTCACATGCACGCTGCCAACTGCCGCCCCCGCAGTCAGGAGGTGTTCGCGCGCAGCCGCCGTCGGCGCGAAGTGAAGATCGGCAAGCCGCCCGATGCCGATGCGGAATATTTCCTCCGGAAAGGGGTCGAGGGCGCTGCCTGACCGCAGCCCCGCCTCGACATGCGCGAGCGGCACCGACTCGAGCCGGGCCGCCACCGCCCCCAGAAAAGCCGAACGGGTGTCGCCCTGCACGACCAGAGCGGCCGGCTGGGCCTGCCTGATGACCGTCTGCAGCGCGGCAAGCGGATAATCATTATCGCCGCCGGCGTGGTGGTCCGCCTCTAGTCCATATTCCTGAAGGATCGGCGGCAACAGATCGCGGTGTTGACCGGTGGTGCAGATTTGCGCTTTGCCGCCGCATCGATCCAAGGCCGCGATTACCGGCGCCAGCTTGATGGCTTCCGGCCGCGTCCCGACAATGAAAAGACAGCTCATGCCCCTCGCCCCCTGCCCCCAGATTCGTCCGGTTCTGCAATATGTTGACCTTCCGCTGCCTGGCAAGGGAGCAGGTGATCGATGATCGTTGCAGTGGACGGCCACGCTGCCTCTGGCAAAGGAACGGTGGCAAAGGCGATCGCGCAACGCTTCGATCTTCCCTATTTGGATACGGGTCTCCTCTATCGTGCAGTTGCGGTAAAAATGCTCACTGAGGGCATCGACCTGAGCGACGAGAAGGCTGCGGCGCTGGCGGCCGCAACGGCGGAGCCCGGGGCCATCGAGGAGGCGCGGCTGCGCTCTCGCGAGGCGGGGGAGGCCGCGTCGATCGTCTCGGCCCATCCCGCCGTGCGCAGGGCACTTCTCGACCGGCAGCGACGCTTCGCGGATCAGGCTGGCGGCGCGGTTCTCGACGGCCGCGACATCGGCACGGTCATTGCGCCGCACGCCGATGTGAAACTGTTCGTGACCGCAAGCGTCGCGGAACGCGCGCGGCGCCGTGCTTTGGAGCTGGAGGCGGCCGGCCAGCCTGTCCACCTGGCGGAGATGGAAGCCGATCTTGCCGCACGCGATCGGCGCGACAGCAGCCGTGCCTCCGCGCCGCTGAAACCAGCCGAGGACGCCGTGCTCCTCGACACGAGCCACCTCAGCCGCGAGGAATCCGTCGCAAAGGCCATTCGCATTGTCGAGGAAAGCGGTGCGCGACCTTGATTTTTACCGGCAGTCGGCATAGCTGCCGAGTGCTTCGGTACCGGGTTATGGTCGTTTCCGTTCCCGTAAGCGCTTTAGCGACAAGATGGATGAAGAGCCGGACACGCGTTCGCTTTTCCTGTCCGCCTTGCCGGAAAGTGTCCCCGCCGAGGCATCAACAACGGACGCGCCGCGTTCGAGACCGCCGGAACCAACCGGTCGGCATGTATAATTTTCACAAAGGATATTCAAGAGATTATGGCAACAGCACCGCAGCCCACACGCGACGATTTTGCAAAAATGCTGGAAGACAGCCTTGGCGGCGAGGAGGCCTTTGAGGGCCGCGTCGTCACCGGCCGGGTTACCGGCATCGAGAACGACATGGCCATCATCGATGTTGGCCTGAAATCCGAAGGGCGCGTGCCGCTGCGCGAATTCGCCCCTCCCGGTCAGAAAGCCGAACTGAGCGCCGGCGACGAGGTCGAGGTCTATGTCGACCGCGTCGAGAACGCCAATGGCGAAGCCATGCTGTCGCGCGACCGCGCGCGCCGCGAGGCTGCCTGGGACCGCCTGGAAACCGAATATAACGACACCGCCCGCGTCGAAGGCCAGATCTTCGGCCGTGTGAAGGGCGGCTTCACCGTCGATCTGGGCGGCGCCGTGGCCTTCCTGCCGGGCAGCCAGGTCGACGTGCGCCCTGTGCGCGACGTCACGCCCCTGATGGGCATCCCGCAGCCGTTCCAGATCCTGAAGATGGACCGGAAGCGCGGCAACATCGTCGTCTCGCGCCGCGCCATCCTGGAGGAAACGCGCGCCGAGCAGCGTTCGGACCTGATCCAGTCGCTGACCGAGGGCCAGGTTGTCGAGGGCGTCGTGAAGAACATCACCGATTACGGTGCGTTCGTCGACCTGGGCGGTATCGACGGCCTGCTGCACGTCACCGACATGAGCTACAAGCGGGTCGGCCACCCATCGGAAATCCTGTCGATTTCCGACACGGTGAAGGTGCAGATCATCCGCATCAACCGCGAGACGCAGCGCATCTCCCTCGGCATGAAGCAGCTCGAAGCCGATCCGTGGGACGGCGTGATGGCGAAGTACGAGGTCGGCCAGAAGGCGACGGGCCGCGTCACGAACATCACCGATTACGGCGCGTTCGTGGAGCTGGAAGACGGCATCGAAGGCCTCGTCCACGTGTCGGAGATGTCCTGGACCAAGAAGAACGTCCATCCGGGCAAGATCGTCTCCACCAGCCAGGAAGTCGAAGTCGTCATCCTGGAAGTGGACGAGGAAAAGCGCCGCATCTCTCTGGGTCTGAAGCAGGCGCAGTCGAACCCCTGGTCGGATTTCGCGGAGCGCTACCCGGTGGGCACGATCGTCGAGGGCGAGGTGAAGAACGCCACCGAGTTCGGCCTGTTCGTCGGCCTGGAAGGCGACGTCGACGGCATGGTTCACATGTCGGATATCGCCTGGGGCGTCAGCGGCGAAGAAGCGCTGGAAATGCACCACAAGGGCGAGACCGTGAAGGCCGTCGTGCTGGACGTGGATGCCGAGAAGGAGCGCATCTCTCTCGGCATGAAGCAGCTTGACCAGGCGCCGGAAGGTGCGGCCGCGCTGAGCGTCGGCTCGGGCGTCAGGAAGGGCGATGTCGTCACCGGCGAAGTCGTCGACGTGCGCGATGGCGGTGTGGAAGTGTCGCTGGACGGCGGCGTGACGACCGGCTTCATCCGCCGCTCCGACCTCAGCCGCGACCGCGACGAGCAGCGTCCGGAGCGCTTCCAGGTTGGTCAGAAGGTAGATGCCCTGGTCACCGGCTTCGACCGTTCGAAGAAGCCGAATCTGTCCATCAAGGCACTTCAGATCACTGAGGAAAAGGAAGCCGTGAAGCAGTACGGCTCCTCGGACAGTGGTGCTTCGCTCGGCGATATCCTCGGCGAAGCGCTGGGCAAGGCGAAGGACGACGGTAAGTCATAACGCTGTCGTAACGGACTAGTCAGTGGAAGCGAATCATGATATTATTGTGTCAGGTTCGCTTCCCTGATTGGTAGCGTTAACTTAAATTAGGATTGGGTGGGGAGCGGACCCAGGACACGAAGGGATCACGGGATTGATCAGGTCAGAACTCGTAGCGGCTGTGGCGGAAACCCATCCCCACCTCTCACAGAAAGACGCGGAGCGCGTCGTTGCGACGATCTTCGAGTCGATCATTGATGCTCTGGCCGAGGGCCGCCGAGTCGAACTTCGCGGGTTCGGCGCATTTTCGACCAGGGCGCGCGAAGCCCGTGTTGGTCGCAACCCCCGCACCGGCGATCAGGTGGATGTGGAGGCCAAGCGCGTTCCCCACTTCAAGGCCGGCAAGGAACTTCGCGAACGATTGAACGCCGACGGTTGAGCTTGGCAGGGCATTGGGCGACCATTGCCGCGTCTCTCAACTGGTAAAGCGACGTATGCCGCGCTAGTTTCGCGATATGCGCATTCTTACACTGATCCTCTACCTTCTTCTGGGTATCGTCATCGCATGGTTCGCGGCCCAAAATTGGGACCGCACCGTCCTGTGGCTGCCCGGCGGGTATGAGGCGTACTGGCCGCTCGGCGCCTACATCATAGCAGCACTGGTTCTCGGCATCCTGCCGACGGCGATCCTTCATTCCCTCAGCCGCTGGCGCTGGCAGCGCAGGGTTCGGAAGTTGGAGGCGAAACTGGCGGCGTTGGGTCAGCCCGCCGAGCCCTCCGTGGGAACCGGCCCGGCCCCTATGGGCGACTATACGACCCAGCGCACGCCGACCTTATGACGGAGAGCCTCGCAGCAACGATGCCGAACCCCATCTTCTGTGCGATCGACACTGGCGATCTTGAACATGCGCGTGATCTTGTAAGCGCGGTCGGACCGCATGTGGGCGGAATCAAGCTGGGGCTGGAGTTCTGGAATGCCTTTGGCCGAAAAGGCGTGGAGACGATCGTCGAGGCATCCTCGGGAAAATCGCTGTTTCTTGACCTGAAGCTGCACGACATTCCGAACACGGTCGGCGGCGCCGTGCGCGCGCTCGAGGATCTGCCGGTCGATATTCTGACGGTCCACGCCAGCGGCGGCGAGGCGATGATGCGAGCCGCCCGTGCAGCCGCGCCGGAGCGCACCAAGGTGGTTGCAGTCACAGTGCTGACCAGCCTGTCCGATGAGGATTTGACCGCACTCGGTACGGATGGCGGCGTCGACGCGCAGGTCGAACGGCTTGCGCTGCTGACACGCCGGGCAGGCCTCGACGGCATCGTCTGCTCACCGCAGGAGGTCGCCGCCCGCAGCGCCGCCTGGCCGGATGGTCTGTTCGTCGTACCCGGCATTCGCCCGCATGGGGCGGACATGGGCGATCAGAAGCGCGCCCTGACCCCGCAGGAGGCGCTGGACGCCGGCGCCTCTGTCCTGGTGATCGGGCGTCCGATCACGAAGGCCGACAACCCCGGAGAGGCTGCCGAGGCAATCGCCGCGCAGATGAAATGACCAGCGTCAAGATTTGCGGCGTGACGACCCCCGCCGCCCTGATCGCGGCGCGGCGCGGCGGCGCGGACCATGTCGGCTTCGTGGGAAAGGAAGGCAGCCCGCGCTTCATCTCCCCAGGCGAATGCACCGCCCTGTCGCAACAGGCAGACGGCCTGATCCGTGTCGGGCTGTTCGTCGATGCGCGCGATGAGGAAATCCGCCCCTATCTCGGCGCGATCGATGTGCTGCAGCTCCACGGCAATGAGAGCCCCGCCCGCGCGGCCGAACTGCAGGGGCGGTTCGGACGTCCCGTGTGGAAGGCGCTTGGCATACGAAGCGCCCGCGACCTGGATGCGGCGAATGCATATCGCGATGTCGCCGAACTGATCCTGTTCGACGCGAAGCCACCGGAGGGTGCCGCACTGACGGGCGGGCACGGTGTACGGTTCGATTGGTCGCTGCTGGACGGATGGCCGCGGCGCGGGGCATGGGGACTGGCCGGGGGACTGACGCCGGCCAATGTCGGACGGGCGATCGCAGCGACGGGCGCGCCCCTTGTCGACGTCTCCTCCGGTGTGGAAGAGGCGCCGGGAGAGAAAAGCGCGGCGAAGATTGCCGCCTTCATGGAAGCAGTGAAAAGCTTATGACAGGCAAGAGTTTAAGGGCCGGCCCCGACACGCGCGGCCATTTCGGGGCGTTCGGCGGACGCTATGTTGCCGAGACGCTGATGCCGCTGATCCTGGAGCTGGAACGGGAATATCGCCGAGCGCAGGCGGACCCGGCCTTCAAGGCGGAGTTCGAAGACCTGCTGCGCCACTATGTCGGACGACCGAGCCCGCTTTATTATGCCGAGCGCATGACCGAGGCGGTTCGCCAAGTCGCCGCACAAACTGGCGCGGACGGCGACACGGGCGCGAAAATCTACCTGAAGCGGGACGAGCTGAACCATACCGGCGCGCACAAGATCAACAACTGCATCGGCCAGATCCTGCTTGCACGCCGTATGGGCAAGACGCGCATCATCGCCGAAACGGGCGCGGGTCAGCACGGGGTGGCGACGGCCACCGTCTGCGCGCGCTTCGGACTGCCCTGCACGATCTATATGGGCGCGCGCGACATGGAGCGGCAGCAGCCGAACGTCTTTCGTATGCGCCTGCTTGGCGCGGAGGTGCGCGGCGTGACGGCGGGCCGTGCGACCCTGAAGGACGCGATGAACGAAGCGCTGCGCGATTGGGTCGCTAGCGTCTCCGACACCTATTATCTGATCGGCACCTCCGCCGGGCCGCACCCCTACCCCGAACTGGTACGGGATTTCCAAAGCGTCATCGGCACGGAGGCGAAGGCGCAGCTGCAGGAGGCGGAGGGGCGTCTGCCCGACCTGCTGGTTGCGGCGATCGGCGGCGGTTCCAACGCCATTGGCTTGTTCCACCCCTTCCTTGACGATGAAAGCGTGCGCATCATCGGTGTGGAAGCCGCCGGCAAGGGGCTGGATGGCGCCGACCATGCCGCCAGCCTTTCGGGCGGACGGCCCGGCGTCCTTCA
Source organism: Pacificimonas flava (assembly GCF_000342165.1). Lineage (GTDB taxonomy): Bacteria > Pseudomonadota > Alphaproteobacteria > Sphingomonadales > Sphingomonadaceae > Pacificimonas > Pacificimonas flava. Next base: position 179,571 of record NZ_AMRV01000005.1, on the reverse strand, counting down.
CGGCAACAAGACCTATTTGCTGCAGGACGAGGACGGACAGATCACGGAGGGACACAGCATCTCCGCTGGCCTCGACTATCCGGGCATCGGCCCCGAACATAGCTGGCTGCACGAGATCGGACGTGTGGAATACCGATCCGCCACCGATCAGGATGCGCTGGATGCCTTCCAGTTCCTTTGCCGTACGGAGGGGATCATCCCCGCCCTGGAGCCCAGTCACGCGCTTGCGGTCGTCCGCAAGGAAGCGGCGGCGATGAGCCGCGACGACATCATCATCGCCAATTTGTGCGGGCGCGGCGACAAGGACATCTTCACCGTCGCCGAGGCGCTGGGGGTGGAGCTGTGAGCGCGCGTCTCGAAGCTGCCTTCGGCAAGAACCGCGCCGCCCTCGTCACGTTCGTCACGGCCGGCGATCCCTCGGCGGAGGCGACGCTGGAGGTGCTCGACGCGCTGGTGGCCGGCGGCGCCGACGTCATCGAACTCGGCATGCCGTTCACCGATCCGATGGCGGACGGACCCTCGATACAGGCAGGGTCCCTGCGCGCGCTGAAGGCAGGCATGACGCTGAAGGGTACGCTTGAGATCGCGCGCCGCTTTCGCGCGAAGCACGACGGCGTGCCGCTGATCCTGATGGGCTATCTGAACCCGGTCCTCTCCTACGGATTGTCGTTTGCCGAAGATGCCGTAGCGGCGGGCGTCGATGGCTGCATCATCGTCGACCTACCGCCGGAAGAGGACCAGGAACTCGGCCCGTCCTTTCGCGATGCCGGCCTGCACTTCATACGCCTTGCCACCCCGACCACCGATGCAGCGCGTCTGCCCGCTGTCTTGAGCGGCGCATCGGGCTTCCTCTATTATGTCAGCGTCGCCGGCGTCACCGGCACGCGGGCGGCTGAGGCGCCGGACATCGGCGAAGCCGTCGCCGCCATCAAACGGGAAAGCAATCTGCCGGTCGCCGTCGGCTTCGGCATTCGCACGCCGCAGCAGGCGGCGGACGTTGCGCGCGTGGCGGACGGCGTGGTCGTCGGCTCCGCCATCGTCGACCTGGTGGGCCAGCATGGCCATGGGGCGCCCGAAACCGTACGCGCCTATGTGCAATCGCTGGCAAGCGCGATAGAAGCCGCCGCATGAGCTGGATCACGAACCTTCGCCCGCGCCTGCAATTCTTCAAGAAGAAGGAGGCGCCAGACAATCTGTGGACCAAATGCCGCGGCTGCGACCAGATGGTCTTTCAGCGCGATTTGCGTGAAAATCAGTATGTCTGTCCGAACTGCAATTTTCACGAACGCGTCGGACCGGCGGAACGCTTCGAGCAGCTGTTCGACGGCGATGCCGGGGGCAAGTTCGTTCGCCTGCCGGTTCCGATGGTCGCCGACGACCCGCTGAAATTCAAGGACCAGAAGCCCTACCCGGCACGCATCAAGGCAGCGCGCGCGAAGACCGGAGAGATGGAAGCCTTCGCACTGGCGCGCGGCCTGATTGGCGGCACCGACACCATCGTGGGCGTTCAGAATTTTGCCTATATGGGCGGATCCATGGGCATGGGCGTCGGGGCCGCGTTCCTTGCCGGCGCGCGTGAGGCGCTGGCGCAGGGACTGCCCTATGTCGTCTGCACCGCGTCGGGCGGCGCGCGCATGCAGGAGGGGCTGTTCAGCCTGATGCAGATGCCGCGCGCCACCGTGGCCATCGAGGAATTGAACGAGGCCGGCCTGCCCTATATCGTGATCCTGACCGACCCCACGACGGGCGGCGTCACCGCGAGCTATGCGATGCTGGGCGATATTCAGATTGCGGAACCGGGTGCGCTGATCGGCCTGGCCGGCCAGCGCGTCATCGAGCAGACCATTCGCGAAAAACTCCCAGAGGGCTTCCAGCGCGCGGAATTCCTTTACGACCACGGTATGCTCGACAAGGTCGTGCACCGGCACGAACTGGCGCCGACGCTCGGCCGTCTTCTCGGCATGATGATGGCCGCGCGCGCAGGGGGCCGGCAGAAGGCGGCATGAGCCGCGCGCCGATCGTCGGCGACGGCGCGCAGGCCGACGATCCCGCCCTCGACGCGGTTCTGCGCCGCGCCATGGCGCTGCATCCGCAATCCATCGACCTGTCGCTGGATCGTCTGGACGCGCTCCTTGCGAAGCTGGGCGACCCGCACCTGTCCCTGCCGCCGGTGTTCCATGTTGCCGGGACGAACGGCAAGGGCTCCGTCACCGCCTATCTGCGTGCATGTCTGGAGGCGGCAGGACACAAGGTTCACGCCTATACCAGCCCGCACCTGGTCAATTTCAACGAACGCATCCGCCTTGCCGGCCGTCTGATCGCCGACGAGCCGCTCACCGCGCTCCTGGAAGAGGTCATGACGGCGAACGCCGGTAGCGCCATCACGTTTTTCGAACTTACGACCGCCGCCGCCCTCCTGGCATTCGCGCGAACGCCCGCCGATGCTCTGGTGCTAGAGGTCGGGCTCGGCGGACGCTTCGACGCCACGAATGTCATTCGTTCGCCGATCATGACCGGCCTGACGCACATCTCGCTTGATCATCAGCGGTTCCTGGGCAACGACGTCACCAAGATCGCGTTCGAGAAGGCCGGCATCGCAAAGCCGGGCGTGCCGCTCGTCACCGCGCGGTATCCGTCCGCCATGGCGCACCGGGTTGCCGCCGCAGCGGCAGACGTCGGTGCCCCCCTGATGCCCCGTGGCAGCACTTGGGATGCAACCTTTTACCAGCGCCATCTGCATTACCGGGACGAGGCGGGGACGCTGACGCTGAACCCGCCACGTCTGCGCGGCGCGCATCAGCACGACAATGCCGCAATCGCCCTCGCCATGCTGCGCCATCAGGAAACATTGGCCGTTCCGGAATCGGCACTGAAGGCGGGTATCGGCTGGGCGGAATGGCCGGCGCGACTGCAGCGGCTGGAAAGCGGCGCTCTGGCGCAACTGTTGCCGAAGGGGGCGGCCCTTTATCTCGACGGTGGTCATAACCCCGCCGCCGGCCGTGCGATCGGGGGATTCCTGCGGCGCGAACTGCCGCCGGAGGCCGGTGCGCATATCATCCTGGGCATGATTGAGGGGAAGGACGCGGCCGGTTTCCTGAAACCGCTGACGCACCGCGCATCGGGACTGACGGCGGTTCCGGTCAGCGGCCATGCCTGTCAGCCGCCAGAGGGGATTGCCGCCGCGGCCGCTGCCGAAGGGCTGACGGCCGGTACGGCCGCGTCCGTGCCGGACGCGCTCCGTGCCCTTGCCAGCGGCCCTCCCCCACCCATCATTCTCATCTGCGGGTCGCTCTACCTTGCCGGGGAAGTCCTGAAGGCGAACGGTACCCCGCCCGGCTAGGCTCAGGAGCCGGCGGCATCCTCATCATCGCCCGCTTCGTCGCCGCCATTGTCGGTGACCACTTCGAGAGCCGCAGCGTCGATGGCGGTGTCCCGGGCGGCGATAAGCGCGAGCAATTTGCGCACCGCCTCCGGAACCTCTCCGTGCGGCGAGTTCGCCACGGGCGTCAGAACCGTCGCCGCCTCCTCGAACCGCTGTTCCAGAGCCAGCGACATGCCGAGCCGCGTGTTGATCTCCCCGACCTGCGGCGCGAGATCCCGTGCGGCGATGAGTATATCCTGTTCGGCCTTGCCGTTCGGCGTTTGGCTGTCCGCGACGTAGTTCAGGAGCGTCTGCCAGTGATCCGGGCGGATCTCAAACGCGCGTCCGTAGCTTTTCCGGGCCAAGGCGTGGTTTTCTGCCATGTCCCGATCCTCCTGGTGCGCACGGCGGGAATAGGCGCGGCCCATCCAGAAATGATAGTCGGCATTGTCCGGCTCCGCCGCAATCATCGGCTGCAGCTTTGCGATCGCCCGCTCCGGATCACCCGCCTCCGCCTCGGCCATCGCACCGATCCTGCGCGCAAAGGGGGTGTCGGGATATTTCTGCTCGACCGCGCGAACATCCTTCAGCCACTCCTTCGAATTGCCGACGCCGCAGCGGATCGCGGCAGCGGGAAGCAGCCCACGCTCCGCCGCGTCGGGAAGGTCCGAAACGGCAACGGTCGCCCGGCCGAATTCCCCTTCTGAAAAATCCAGACGCCGGTAGGTGATGCGTCCTCGATCGAAATAGTCCCTCAGACGTGCATTGAATTCCCTCGTGGGACCGAACGCCGCCGCGAACGCCTCGACCGATGGCACACCTGCCGCAACCTGGGTCAGATAATCCGGCATCTTCGCGTTGAGCTCCGAATCCTGCAGGATCATATGCGCCAGCAGCCAGGACTGACCGTAAAAGCTGTGGACCTCGTCGCCGGTCAGGTCCGATTTCCCGGTTAATATCGTGGCGATGGGCAGCCACTTCAGGACTTGCAGCGAATAGGCGCGGTTGCGCTCGAAGCGCCCAAGCTCGACAGTATCCCCGTCGATCCGGGCGGTCGAAAAATACTCGGCAAAACCCTCGACATACCAGGCCGGATAGGCGACGGGAAAATGCTGCATCATGAAATGATGCGCATATTCGTGCAGCAGCACGACGCTGTCGTCCGTGAACCCGGATCGGCGGCTTGCGAAGGCACAGATGCCCTTTGTACTCGCGACGTAAAAGCCCGCAGCGGAATCGGCGCCCAGATTGCCGATCGAGGTGACGTAGTTCGTCATATAGACGTTCAGCTTCGGCGCCTCGGCCTCCATGCTGACGCCGGTAAAGATGCGCAGCAGCCTGTCATAGCGCTCCAGAAGCTCGGCGCGCTCTACGAGGTCGGACTCGCTCCCCTCGCTGTAGACGCGGAACTGACGCGTTTCTGCTTCCCGCCACTTCGCCTCAGCCGGCATGGCGCACATTGCCAGCGCAACCGCCGCAACCATCCTGATCATTTGAAGTCCCCCCGGATCCAGTTGGAGGTTATCCTATGGATATCTCGGAATAATGTCTATTCCGCCATCACCGCATCGCCAGGCGGCGGCGTGGACCGGCGCTCGCGTATCCATTCCGCTATGGACAGCAGCACGGCGAAAAGACCGATACCGGCGGTCACATAGAAAATTGGCGCATAGCCCATGCGCTCGATCCCCTCTCCCAATGCGGCGCGGCCCAGCGAGCCGACCAGGAGCGTGAGCGAGGACAGGAGCGCATATTGCACGGCGCTGTACGTTTTCGACGTAATCGACGACAGATAGGCGACGAACGCCGCGCCCGCGAGGCCGCCGGCGATGTTCTCGCCGGAAATGGCGAGCATCAGCCGCGCCAGCCGCTCGTCGGCACCGAACTGACCGACCAGCCAGTAAAAGCCGCTGTGGGTGCCGAACACGTCGAGCCAGGGGCCGCCGACGGCCAGGTCGGCGTAGAGGAGGTTCGTGGCAGCCGCCGTGATCGCGCCGAAGACGACGGTAGCCATTCGGCCGATCCAGGCGAAGAAAACGGCCGACAGTGCGATACCCAGCATGGTCATGCCGACGCCGAAGAATTTCGAGGCGATGGCGACCTCGTCGTTCGTATAGCCAAGCTCGCCCAGATAGAAGGGGTAGGCGAAGGGCGCCCAGATTCCGTCCGTGATGCGATAGCTGAGGATCAGCGCGAGCACGAGGATCGAGGCCCAGCGCAGGCGTCCCGCCAGTTCCCCCAGCGGCAGGATCAGGGCCGTGTATCCATGATCGAGCGCGCGTCCGGCCGTGCCGCCATCATCGACCGTACCCGTCAGCACATGACGCCCCGTTTTCCGCCAATGTTCGAGAATGGCCGCGATGATCGCCGGGATGATGACGGTGAAGATAACGATCAGCAGCCCATAGGTCTGGATGAATTCCGTCGGGTCCGGTCGCAGTTCCGGCGGCGACGACAGCGAGCGGACCATGAAGACGATGACCGTGATCAACGCCCAGCCCCACAGGGCGCCGACGACGGCAAGGGCGGTCGCTCGAACAGGCGGGGCCACGGCCCCGGCCTGCCGCAATTCGCCCGGCCCCTCCACCTCGGCAGGGCGCGGCGTATCGGGGGCGATGAAGGTGATGAGCATGACGGCCAGCATCGACAGGCCGAAGATGAGATATGTCGTCGGCCAGGAAATGCGCGCCGCCAGCACGAGCGCCAGAGCGCCGCCCGCCAGCGCTGCGATGCGATAGCCGAACTGGTAGACGGTCGACAGGAGATCGAGCGTCGCCGTTTCGTCGGCATTGTCGACGCGCCAGGCATCGATGGCGATATCCTGCGTGGCGGCCGCGAAGGCCGCAGTGCCGGCAAGAAGCGAGAACCAGCCAAGCTGACCGTTCGGATCAAGGAGCGACAGGACCACCAGGACGCCGCCGACTATGGCCTGTGCCAGGACGAGCCAGCTTCGCCGCCGGCCCAGCCGGTCCAGCAGCGGCAGGCGCACCTTATCGACGAGCGGCGACCACAGGAATTTAAAGGCATAGGTGAGGCCGATCAGCGAGAAGACGCCCATCGTTTCAAGATCGACCTCGGCCTCGGACAGCCATGCATAGAGAGTGCCGAGAAGCAGCGCATAGGGAAGCCCGCTGGAAAAGCCGAACGCGAGCATCACCCCAAGCTTGCGGTTCCGAAAAGCACGGCCCAGTAATTTCAAGCCGCTCGGTTTGTCCGCCAATGTTCCGGTCTCCCCCACATCATGGACGGCAGCCTGTGCCGCCGCCCTTCACGCCATTCGACTACGCGTTCCGATCGGGAGCGCAACCCGCATCCCCCCAAAGGGGCCAGTTCGCCGCGCGCCCGGATAAGAGGTATAGTGCCTTCATGGATATGCCCGCTCCGCACCGCCGCCCCACGGAGGGCCAACTGAACCTCGCCCGCCGTATCAAGGGCGGGGAAGCACTGGCCATGCCGGGCGTCTCGAAACTCGACCCGGCCGTCTATACCGACCCAGGTCGATATGACGCGGAGCGGCACGACCTGTTCGAGGCCATGCCCGTCGTCCTCGCCCCCTCAGCCCTCCTGCCGGAAACGAACAGCGCCGCCACGCATGACGGTTTCGGCATGCCGCTGCTGCTCGCACGCGACAAGACCGGCACGGTTCGCGTGTTCCTGAACGTCTGCCGGCACCGCGGAACCCGCCTCGTAAACACGGACGAGGTGGTGAAGGGACCGCGCATCATCTGCCCCTATCATGCTTGGGCCTATGCTGCCGACGGACGGCTGGCCGGTCTGCCTAGAACGGACGCGTTTCCCGGCCTCGACAAATCCACGCGGGGCCTCATCGAGATGCCGAGCTTGGAGGCCGGCGGCATGATCTGGGCCGGCCTCGACCGGAATCGCACCTATGATTTCTCAACGGCGCAAGGTCCGCTGGCACGCGACTTCGACGCGCTCGGCTTTGCCGGCATGCACCTTTACGCGCGCCGCACGCACGAGGTCGCCGGCAATTGGAAGCTGATCATGGATGCGTTTCTGGAAAGCTACCATGTCCAACGTCTGCACCAGAACTCCATCGCGCGCTTCTTCGGCGATGGCGAGGGGGCGGGCGACCAGATCGGTCCGCATCAGCGCTCGCTCGTCACGCGGAGGTTCGAAGAGGGCGAGGTCGATATCGAGGATTGGCAGGCGCTGCGCCGCATCGGCACCTTCACCTATCAGATGTTGCCCGCGACCGTCATCATCTGCTCGCCCGACTATGTGAACGTCATGGTCATCATGCCCCAGGGCGTGCGGCACACGCTGGTCGAAGATTTCATGCTGATCCCCGAACCGCCGCAAAGCGAAAAGGCGGAGGACCATTGGCGGCGCAGCTGGGCGCTGCTGGACGGGCAGGTTTTCGGCGAGGAAGATTTCGGCGCCGTGCGCCTTAGTCAGAAGGGTCTCGATTCCGGTGCAGTGGGCGAGGTTCTGCTGGGCGGGCTGGAACAGGGCCTGAAACGCTTCCATGATGCCGTGGAGGCGCAGATCCGCGGCTGAGATCCGCCCCCCCGAAGCGGGGTGACGGGGGCCAAGGGGCGCCTTAGGCTGCCCCCCTCAGCAGAGCGGATGAGGAGGCACGCGCTTGGCAACGAGGCGCATCGAATTCGACAATGGGCGCGGCACGGTGCTGGCCGGCGCACTGGAATTGCCGCCGGGGACCGTGCGCGGCGCGGCGCTCTTCGCCCACTGCTTTACCTGCACGCAGCAAAGCCGGGGCGCGATCAACATCAGCCGCGCACTCAGCCGGGCCGGCATCGCGGCGCTACGCTTCGATTTCACCGGCCTTGGCGGTAGCGACGGCGATTTCGGCAATTCGGGTTTCCCGAGCGATGTCGAGGACGTCGTTGCCGCCGCCAGGTGGATGGCGGAGCGTTTCGACCTGCCGCTGCTCCTGATCGGGCACAGCCTGGGCGGGGCGGCGGTCCTTGCCGCCGCCGGACGGGTTCCGGGCTGCCGCGCCGTCGCCACCATCGGCGCGCCGAGCGACGTTCCGCACGTCACCGGCCAGTTGCATGGCGATCTTGCCGCCATTCAGCGCGATGGTCAGGGACCGGTCGAGATCGGCGGACGCCCGTTCCGCATCAGCGCGACCTTCATCGCCGAAACCAAAGCCAGCGACCTGCTGCCCGCCGTAGAGGCACTGCGAATGCCGCTCCTGTTCCTGCATGCGCCGCGCGATGAGATCGTCGCAATCGATCATGCGCGAAAGCTGTTCGTGGCGGCAAAGCATCCGAAAAGCTTCGTCAGCCTGGACGATGCCGATCATCTGATGACGCGCGAGACCGACGCCCACTATGCCGCCGACATTATTTCGGCCTGGGCGCGCCGCTACCTGCCGCCTCGCCTGTCGGAGGCACCGAAGGACGGCGTGCTCGTCACATCCGGTCACGGCAAGTTCGGGACACAAGTGGCGACACCCAGCCACGCGTTCGTCGCCGACGAACCGAAACGCGTCGGCGGCGACGATCTGGGTCCGACGCCTTACGACCTGCTACTCGCCGGGCTCGGCGCCTGCACGTCTATGACGCTGAAGCTTTATGCCGAACGGGAGAACATTCCGCTTGGCGATATCGAGGTGCTGCTGCGTCACGAACGCGACCATGCGGAGGATGCCGGTCACCCGGTAGAGCCGGACGCGCAGATACAGGCGATTTATCGAAGCATACGCCTCAGCGGCGAGGCGCTGACGGGAGAGGACCGCGCGCGGCTTCTGAAAATCGCCGACCGCTGCCCCGTTCACAAAACCCTGACCGGGCATCTTCACATCCATACGACGGTTGCGGAGGAAAAGGCGGGATCGTCCGGTTGAGGTGCGCCTAGCTGCCGAGCGCAAAGGTCACCGGCACCAGTACCCAGGCCGCAACCGGTTTTCCGGCCTGGCGCGCCGGCAGGAAGTTCCATTTGCGCACGGTCTTGCGCGCAGCCTCGTCCAGCCGTTCGAAGCCGGAACTCTCCTCGATCTCGAGCGCACCTGCCCGGCCGTCCTCGGACACCAGAACGCGCAGGATCACGATGCCCTGTTCGCGGTTCCGGCGGGACATGTACGGATACTTCGGACCGGGATTGCCAAGCTGATCGGCCGAGAAGTCCGGCGGCGTCACCGGAACGGGCGCTGCCTTCGGACCGGGTGGCGCAGGCGCCGGCTCCGCTGCGACGGAGGCCAGAACGGGCGTCGCGACCGCGCGCAAGGGCGCCGCGATCGGTGCCGTTCGGGGCAGATCTATCTTCACATCGGGCGGCGGCGCCAGCAAGAGATCGGGGGGCGGCATGTCGAGCACGAGTTCTTCCGGCTGCGGCACCGTCTCCGGCGCGGGGGCGGCGGAGGGATCGGGCTCAACGATAAATGTTTCCAACGTCACCGTCGGCGGCGGCGCGACGGGAATGGCACCGAGGACGATTCCAGCCGCCACACCCGCAATGTGCACACCTGCAAGCAGCCCGATCAGCGGCCAATTCAGCCCGCGTCGTTCGCCGAGGAAACCGGTTGGGATCATTGCCTTTCTCTCTCCGGCGACGCTCATCGAAATATTGTTACTGCAAGTCAAGTGCAGGACCTGCCGGCAGCGCGGCGCCAAGCGCGGCTGATCACCGCCGCACCGCTGCATGAAATGAGGCGCGCGGCGAGATTGTGACGATCGGCGAAGGCCAGCCCGGCCTCCTGCCCCAGCACAAGGAGCGTGGTGGCAAGAGCGTCGGCCTGCATGCACGACCCGTGCAGAACCGCCGCGCCGGCCAGCTCGTCATCCAGCGGCGCTCCTGTCAGGGGCGACAGGCTGTGGTGCCAGCTGCGGCCGGCGGCGCTGCGCCGCCGCTCCCAATGTCCCGAGCTTGCCACGGCCCCTTCGCACAGGCCGATGCGAACGGACGCGCCCGTTTCTCGCGGCGCGCGTGCAAGGTCCACCCACCAGGGCTGGCCACCCGGCTTCACACCGCGTGCGGCGACCTCCCCGCCGATCTCGATCATCGCGCTGCGTATGCCGAGATCTTGCAGACGGCGCATCGCCGCGTCGACCGCGTAGCCCTTGGCGATCCCGGAAAGGTCGAGGCGCAGCCCGCCGGGCTGCCGCAGCAGGCAGCCGGCCGCGTCGAAGCGCAAGGCCCGCCAGTCGAATGTTCGAAGGACCGGCTGCGGCAGCGTACGCGGAGCCGGCGATGCCCCGAACCCCCAGCTGTCGCTGACGGCGCCGAGCGCTGGATCGAACGCGCCCCCGCTCGCGCGCGCCACGGCAAGCGCGCATCCGATCACCGCTGCGAAGTGCGCGGAGAGAGGCACCCACGTCCCCGCCGCGGCCGCGTTGAAGCGACTGAGTTCGGAGACCGGATTCCACTGGCTCATGGCCATGTCGATATCTGCGCAGACCGAAACGATCGCAGCGCGAAGCGCGGCCGCGCCCGGGCCGTCCGCATCCTCGACGACAGCGGCAAGGCGCCACTCGGTGGCGAACGCCTGACCCGCCAGGCGGATTATGCCGCCCGCCGGCCGCCGCAGCACGGAGGCCTGAAAGGGTGGGATCACCACCTCCGGGGCGGCCGCAAGGCTCAAAGCGGCAGGACCTCAAGCACCGCGGAGTAACTCGCGCGGCGCACATCGATCCGGGGGTCGACCGGGGTGCCAGCATCCGCTGCCGCCTCAAAATACCAGAAGCCCGGCGCATCCGCGGTAAAGGAGACGATGCCGTCCTGATCCGCCGTCAGCATCTGCACCCTCGCATCGTCGCGGTAGCGGGTGCCGCCCGGCACGATCTCCACCTCCAGACCGGCTGCCGGCTCGCCGTTCAGCAGAAAGCGGAACTGCGCTTCCTCGCCGACGACGAGGTCATTCGGATGGCTGACCGGAACCATTTCCAGCCCCTCACCGATCGGCTGCAGCGCAGTGTCGTTCGGCGCGCCAAGCGTTGCAAAGGTTTCGATTCGCGCATCGGTGCGGGATACGCGCACATCCTGCGCCTCTGCCGGAATCGCGCCGTCGAGATCGGCGGTGGTCCCGCGCCAGCGCTTCTCCTCACCGTTCAGCGTGTACCGTGCCATGATCTGATCGCGGCGCAGCGCGATGCGATAGGTGCCCGCCATCTGGAGGGATACGTCGAAGACGCTGCGATATTCGCCGGACCCGATGACGTTCGGCGCAACCGCCCGACCGTCCGGCCCCGTAATCTCCAGTCCGCTGAGTGGCAGGGCATTGTGTTCGAACAGGAACAGGCCGTTCGAGGATGCGGCATCGACGGTCACGGTTTCGCTGTCGCCGGACAGGACCGTGGCGGACGGCAGCAGCCAGCGGCGGTGCGCATCGGCCGGAACAGCCATGAGCAGCGTAATCGCGGGCGCGGCGGCGCCAAGGGTCATGAGGAAGGTCTTCAGTCGCATAGGGTGGTTCCTTGTGCTTTGGCGGACGGGATCAGGGTTTCAGGGTCAGGCGAACGCCGCCCAATTCGGACTTGCCGTCCGCAGACAGGGTCTCGCCGCGCCGTGGCGGCCAGACGAACGGGATGGTCACCGTCTCGCGTCCACCGACCTCTCTGGCGGCCTCCACCACGAGCCTGTACGTTCCGGGTTTCAGCGTGCGGAGCGGTTGGCGGTCGCCGCGATGTTCTGCGCTATGCGTGCCCGGAGCTTTCGTCGGACCGCTGACCCCGTCGACGGGCATGTCCAGCGAACGTCCGGACCGGCGCCACCAGGTACGAAGGTCGGCCAGCCACTTCTCGCCCTCCTCTCGCGCCATGCCGGTATCGTACCAGACGCTGAGGTTCGCGGCGGTCCTTCGCGCATCGTCCTCGATCCACATGGCAACATAGGGCCTGTGATATTCCGCGACCGAAAGGCGCGGAATTTCGACCGAGACCTCCAGACCGGCCGCCGCCGCGGGCACAGCGGCGAGACTGCCGATGGCGGTGAAAAAGACGGATTTCATGACGGACGCTCCCTCCCTTTTAGGAATGCACGAAAACGAGAAGAAGGACGGTGGGGGCAATCACGCCCAGGCCGACGATCGGCCATGTCGACGGCCGATTCTTCGCGTGCAGCTGCAATAGGAAGAAGCCGGTGATGCAGAAGATCAGACACGCCGCCGAGAAGATGTCGAGGAACCAGCGCCATGCCGCTCCCGTGTCGCGCCCCTTGTGAAGATCGTTCAGCCAAGCGACCGTGCCGCGATCGGTGCGCTCGTAAAAGACCGCACCATCGGCAAGATCGACCGCCAGCCAGCCGTCGCCGCCGGGTTGCGGCAAGGGCACGTACAGCTCCTCCTCACTCCATTCAGGCGCCCGGCCCGCCAGAGTCACCGACAACTCGCTCTGCGCCCAGCCGCGAAACGGAGCCGGCAGCACGGCCGCGCCGTTTGCGGCCGCAAGCCGGCGCAGAAGCATCGGGGGCAAGACGGATTCCTGTGTCGTGACGACCGGTTCGGCTTCGATCTCGCCCGCGTGGTTCAAGGTGATCCCCGTCGCCGCGAACAGCAGCATCCCGACAAGGCACACCGCACTCGACATCCAGTGCCAGCTATGAAGCTGCTTCACCCAGAACGGGGAGAGGCGCCGTCGCCGCGTGCGTGCGGTTTGGGGCCGGTTAGGGGTCCGCGCATCCATGATCAGACACGCCCCGGCAAAACGACGAGCAGCGCCAGGATCAGAAGCAGGACCGAAACGGCTGCGGCTGCAAGCGGCAAGGCGCGCGGCCTGTAGGTCAGCATCAAGAGTACGCCGGTCGCAGCAACGGTCAGGACGCCGAACCATTCCGTCAGCGCTATCCCTTCATTCGGGAGGAGGGCGAAGGGCAGCGGCGACAGAAGAAGAAGTCCCCAACCCGCTGGAGCGCTGAAGCGGCCGAACGCGCCGAGGCGGCGAACCGTCATCTGCTGCCGGTGCCGGCCCATCGAGAAGGCGAGCGCAAAGAAGGCGAGGAACGACAGGCAAAGTGAAATCGGCACCGCGCTACTCCGCCGCCTGCGCCGTATAGGCGGACGCCGCAGGCATGAGCGGCGGCTGTGAGGCAATGGCGCGAGGCCGGTGGAGGGCCACCCTTCTGGCAGCCTGTAGCAGACAGATGCCGGTGACCAGCGCGACGATATCGAACCCGGCATAGATCCAGTTGCCGGATACCAGCGTATTCCCGAGATGCGCGCGGGTCGTAATCGCATTCAAGACCGGGATGCCGGCGAACAACAGTCCGCCCAGCGACAGCTGCTCGATCCAGGCGCGCTTCAGGGGGCGGATCAGCGGGTGCAGCAGACACAGGCACCAGACGGCGAAGAAGGCGCGAATCTCCCATTCGCCGCGCCCTGCAAGCCCGGTCGGAAGCAGGCGATTGGCCCAGAAATAGGCAGCCACCGCGATGAACAGGCCGGCGACGCCGGCGACGTTCATGTGATCGACGAACCGATGCCCGCGGCCCGGCGGGGCACCGCGCAGACGCTGCGCCCGTTTTACCGACCACAGGATGAGGCCGCTGCCGACCATGATCGTACCGCCGACACCGGTCAGGAAGAACAGCCAGCGGAGGGTCGGTGCGGCGAACCGCGCGCGGTGCAGACTGCCGAGCGCGGTATCGACACGCGCGGTCAGCGTCTCCGGCAGGTCTTCCTCGCTCTCCAGGCGTTCACCGGTCCGTCCGCCGAACCGCATCTTGACGGCACCCAGCCCGCCGCTGCCGCTGTGCTGGATCAGCTTGTCGTTCCAGGTCGGCAGCAGCTCGACCATCGCCCCGGGTCGGCCCGGATCGGTTATGGTGATCCGGCTGACCGGCTGGCCCCACAGCTTTTCGGCCTCCGCAAGCATCGGCACGAGCGGCGCGAGCGCAGCCCCGCCGGCGACATCGCTGGCAGCGCGGTTCTGAAGCGATTCGATGTGCGCCGCTTCGAGCGCGCGTGCCGCCCCCCGCTCGCCGCGCCGGTCCTCGCCGCCGGCGAACCGCTCCGTTAGCGGCAGCAGGGTGGAGGCGAACAGCAGCAGGCCGGAAAAGGTGATCATGATGTGGAAGGGCAGCGACAGGACGGCCGTGGCGTTGTGCGCATCGAGCCAGCTGCGCTGCCCCTTCGCCGGCCGGAACGTGAAGAAGTCCTTGAAGATCTTCTTGTGGGTGATGATGCCGCTGATGATCGCGACGAACATCGCCATCGTCGCAAGGCCGACGATCCAGCGCGCCCATTCGCGGGGCAATGCGTAGAGTTCGAAATGGAAGCGATAGAGAAAGTTGCCGCCGGCCGTTTTTCGCGGCGTCAGCACGGCGCCCGTCGAAGCATCGAGGATCAGGCTTTCGCCGCCGCCCCGCCGGCCACCGCCGCGGCCGCCCCTGCCACCCCGCTCTTCGCCCCTTTTTACGTCGAGGCTCTGGCGGTCCTGCCATGATATCGAAACCGTATTGCTGCGCGGCGTCGGCAGACCGATGCGCCAGCTCCCGGCGTCGGGCGCGCGCTGCTGCAGCGCCGCGACAGCCAGCTCTGCGGCCTGGGGAGACGGCACAGAGCCTGCGAGTTCAGGCTGCATCCACGCCGTCACCTCCTGCCGAAAATAGGCGATCGTGCCGGTCAGGAAGACGGCGAAAAGCAGCCAGCCGAGCACAAGGCCGGCCCATCCATGTAGCCACGACATGCTCTGGCGCAGGCTGCCCTCCCCGGTCACGAGCGTAGCGCGAGAAGGATTGCGAGAAGCGCGGCGGAGACAATGACCGGAATTCCGATGCCGGCCCATGCCCGGGCGGCGCTTTGCGCGGAAAAGGCCCAGATGATCGCGGCGGTGAAGATCAGGAAGCCGGTCATCTGCGCCAGCGTGACGGCGTCCCGCCCAGGAAGCGGCAGCGCAAAGGCCAGCGCGGCCGCCCCGAGAGAGGCGGCCGCGTAGCTGCCGAGCACTCCCGCGGCGATCCGGGACAGAAGAGCGGTACGCGTTGGCCGCATCAGAACGTCATTTCCGCCTGCAGGAACGCGCGCCGCTCATTGCCCCAGACGATCGTGCCGCTGTTGAAGTAGCGCCGGCGGTCATAATAGACCTCGTCAAAGACGTTCTTCAGCTGCGCACTCAGCTTGAACTGTCCGCCAGCCAGCGGCCGCGTGTAGTAGAGGCCGGTGTCGACGAGAACGTAGGACGGGTTCCAGTCGGTTTCGCCCGCATCGTTGAAGCCGTTGTTCACACGGTCGTAGAGTTTCGCGCCGGCCCCGAAGCCAAGCGTCCCGCCATCGTCCCAGCGGAAAATATCGAACCGGTTCCACAGCGTCAGGCTGTGCTCGGGAACGTAGGGAAGCTGCTTTCCGACGTTCGCTTCGTCATTCGAGCGCACGATGGTGGCATCGAGGTACGAATAACCGAGCGACGCGGACCACCAGGGCGCCAGCACGCCGCTGACGGAAATTTCGAAGCCGTCAGATCGCTGAAGCCCATCGAGAAGATTGTAGCAATAGAGCGGATCGCCCGGCGTGATCACGTTGGTATCGCACGTATCGGGATTGGCCGCCCGCGCGACATTCTCTCGCTCCAGCCGGAACAGTGCAATCTGCACGATGCCCTGCTCGTCGAAGATATCCCGCTTGAAGCCGATTTCGTATTGCCTGCCGCGTTCCGGATCGAGGAGCAGCTCGCCATTTTCGTCGTTCAGGGTCAGGCTGCCTTGCGGCTGGAAGCTCTCGCCATAGCTTGCATAGATTGTCGAACTGGCGCCGATGTCCTGCATGATGGCGAAGCGGGGCGACCAGGCCTCCACATCGCTGCGCGTATCCTCGCCGCGCTCCATCGTGCGCCAGTCGTCTATCGTGCCGCGACCGAGATTTTCGTACCGCGACCAGCCGATCGCCGCCATCAGGCGGGTGGTGCCGTTCGGCAGCGTAATCAGGTCCTGAACGTAGAGATTATAATCCCGCCGCTTGTCCCAGGGTACGGCGAACACCGCCTCGTCCAGCAGGAACGCACCCTCCCAGTCGCTGTAAACCGGATCGACGATATTGAGGTCGGGCGGCGTCAGGGAGCGCGGCTCGCCCTCACAGTCGTCCGAGGTCGTGCTCTGCCCGAACAGGCAGGACAAATAGCTGGGAATGTAGGAGGAGCGCGACCGGGTCTGCCCGTAGCCGCCACCGACCAGCCATTCGTGCGTCAGGCCGAACGTGTCGAATTCGCCTGATATGTCGAGGCCGACGGAAAGGTTCTCGATCTCTGTTTCCGGCGAACTGTTGCGGCCCATGCTGACATAGCGCGGCACGTTTCCGTTCTCGTCGGCCGTGGTCGGCGTGCCGCCGCGCCCGCCGCCGACGATCCGCGTATTCTGATACCATTGATCGGACCGCTGGAAGTTGGCGTAGGCGTTCACCTTCAGCGTCTCCGAAGGCTTCCATTCCGCATCCCAGATAAAGGTGTGCGTGGTCCGCACGGCACGGTCATCGAGGTTGCCCCAATAGAAATCGCGCGGAATGGGGAAAAATTCGCCCGTTTCACTATCGAGCTTGTTGTTCTCCTGCTCCGGGACGGATTCGAAATCGTAATATTCGTAGGTGAACGTCGTCGAAAATGCCTCCGACGGCTTCCAGGTCAGAGCGGCGAGCGCGCTGACGGGGTTCGAGAAGATGTGGTTCTGGTCGTCTTCGTACCGCGAGTAATTGCCCACGGCGCGGTAGAGGAGCGTGCCGTCCTCGGTAATCGGCCCGGTGAGGTCGATGGAGCCGCCATAACTGCCCTGGCTGTCCGTGTTCGCCTGCACCTGATAGCGCGCGAAATCCTTTGGCCGCTTGTAAACGTAGTTCACCACGCCGCCCGGCTGCGCCGCACCGTAATAGAGCGCGGCCGGCCCGCGCAGCAGCTCCACGCGCTCCAGATTGTCGGCAGCCCGGTTCTGCGAACCGAGACCATAGGCGCGCTGGCCGTTGATGAGCGTCTGGCCCGCGCCGCCGAGCTCGAAACCGCGCACGTTGATCGAGCGCGAGATGCCCTGGCCGATGTCCGCATTGGTGCTGGTCGTCGTCACGCCGGCGAAGTTCTCCAGCGTTTCAAAAATGTTGATGTCCGCCCGCTCGTCGATCAATTCCTCGGTCGCCTGATTGATCGTAAAGGGGGTGCGCCGAAGCGGAAGGTTCAGCTTCGTCGCGATGGACGAGGGCGCCGGCGCATAGGTTTCTTCCGGCTCGATCGCCGTTTCCGTGACGGTCACACCCTGCAACCGGACGGCATTGGCCCGGTTCGCCTGCGGTCCCGAGGCGGCGGATGCGGGCGGCCCTGCCGCGCGGCGCAGCACAATCCGTCCGCCCGCCGTAATTGCGTAATAGAGGCTCGTGCCTGCCAGAAGCCGATCGAGTCCGTCCCGCGCCGTCATGGCTCCGGAAAGTGCGGGCGCCGTTTCTCCGTCCACCAGCGCCGGATTCAGCACCATGTCCAGGCCCGCCGCCTCACTGAGTTGCAGCAGCGAACTTGCAAGGTCGCCCGCCGGAATCGCGAATTGCACCGTCCGATCAGCAACCTCGGCCTGCGCTGCGGCGGGTCCGGCCAAAGCCATGCCGGATATCGCTGCCGGCATGGCAGCCGACCGCAAGAACACACAGATGAGCCCGGCGTGCCGGGCCTTCCTCGATCCAATCACCGAAATCCCCCGAAACCTTAATAATGCGAATGCTTCGCAGTCTTGTTTCAAAGGGTATGACGCTGCCGCCCCGGAATCCGGTAAGCCGACCGAAAATTTTTTAGAAAATTATGGTTCCGGCGATCGGCAGGGTGCGCACGCGCAGGCCGTATTCCGCCGCCACGGCATCGACGGCCTGCTCCGACCGGCGCGCGTCGAAAACGGCACTGACTTGCCGCCCCCCGCCAGCGCCCGGCATCAGCGTGACCGGCTGGTAGGAATACCGCGCAAGGAGTTCCGCAGCCTGCTCCAGCGTCAGCCGATCGACGATGATCCGGCTTTGCTGCCAGGCGGAGGCGAGCGCTGACGAGGATCCATGCTCCTCAAGCGTCCCGTCCCGCACGCGCACGGCCTCTCCTGGGTTCAATATACGCGGCGTGCCCTTCGCGGAATCCACCTTGATGGCGATTTGATGCTCGATGGCCGTAATGTCGGTCATGCCGCCGAGTGTATTAACATTGAAACGGGTCCCGAGGGCCTGCACACTCGTATCGCCCACCTGTACCAGAAACGGGCGCGCCTCATTCGGCCCGACAGCGGTCGGCGCGAAATGCGCCTGCCCCCTCAACAGGACGAGACGCCGTTCGGAGCCGGAATAGGCGACCTTGATGGCGGTCCGGTGATCCAGAAGAACCTCGCTGCCGTCGGCCAGACGGACGGCTTCGGTCTCTCCCGCCGTGCGGTAGTCCGCCGTCATGCGAAGCGAGACAGCCGGATAGATCAGGATGGCGAGACAAGTCGCAATGGCAGCCGCCGCCACCACACCGGGATGCAGCCGCCAATAGGGGGCGCGTTCGTCCAGGTCATCTTCCCGAGAGGGTGCCGCGAACGCCCCCTCGTCAAGCAGGGCCCACGCCTCCCGCGCGCGTTCGAATGCGCTGCGGTGGTCTGCCCCCCGGCGAAGCCAATCGGCGAGAGCGGCATGGGCATCGAAGTCCTCCGCCTGACTACGAACCACCCAGTCGGCTGCCTGCTCCTCGATTTCCGTGTCGGACTGCAAACGGTCCTCGCCTAATTTTCTTTCCTCAGGGGTAAGACGTTTGGCGCATTCGGTCCGGTAATGGAATCCTCACCATACCTGAGGGCCGCCGCCGCGGCCTTCACGGCGCGGGCAAGGTGTTTCTGGACGGAACTTTCGGAAATCCCCAGGATGTCTGCCGCTCGGCGATAGGATTTCCCCTCCAGCCGGACCATGCGGACGATCTCCTGCGTCAAGGGCGGCTGCGCGGCGATCGCGCGCTGGACGCAGCGCAAACGCTCGCGGGCCAGAAGCGCGTCTTCCGCGTTCGGAGTGTCATCGCACAGCCCGAAATGCGCCGCCTCGACCGGCTCGAACCGGCCCCGACGCGCCAATTGGCGTTCCCGGTCGGTCGCCAGATTGGCTGCCATTCGGTAAAGATAGGCCCGCCGGTTGGCCACACCGGGCGCACCGCCGCGTTCGGCGAGCCGCACGAACAGTTCCTGCACAAGGTCGGCCGCCGCTCCGCGATCCCGCAAGCGACGCAGCAGGAACGTGAACAGTTCCTCATGGTGCAGTTCGTATATATCTGCGACCGAGTCCAATGCGCGCCCCCGATGTCTCCTCCACACCGGGTAGCTCTAATGCGAACCACTCGCAACATATATATGGCAGGTGCAGTCCCCAGTCGGCCCGCAGCTTTGAAGATTGAGTCACGATCGTCTGGGAACGAGGGCGCGTGTGGGTCGCCTCACCCATACTCGTCCTGGTCGTTCCCGTGCCGCCGCTCTCCTGCAGTTCAAGGCGGATGCCGCAGGAGAGCGAATGGGATCTCCGGATCAGGCGCTCCGCTTCTGTCCGGCGTGGCGCCCCTCGGCGAATTCCTCGACGATCTTGCTGCAGAAGGCCGGAAGGTCGTCAGGATTGCGGCTGGTGACGAGGCCCTTGTCCACGATCACTTCGCTATCCGTCCAACTTCCGCCGGCATTGCGGATATCTGTCTTCAGCGTCGGAAAGGAGGTCAGGGTTCGTCCGTTGAGAACATCCGCCTCCACGAGCGTCCAGGGTCCGTGACAGATGGCGCCGACGGGTTTTCCCTGCTCGAAGAAATCGCGAACGAAGGCGACCGTCTTCTCGTTTCCCCGCAACTTGTCGGCACCGACAGTGCCGCCAGGGATCACAAGCCCGTCGAAATCGCTGGCGGACACTGCATCGACGGTCTTGTCGATCGTGTAAGTCGATCCTGCATCGAGATCGTTGTTCACGGTCTGCGCCTCACCCGATTCGAAGCTGACGACCGTCACCGTGCCGCCCGCCTTTTCCACCGCTTCGCGCGGCTTCACGAATTCCGGTTCTTCCGTACCGCGCGGCGCCACGAGGATCGCGATTGTCTTGCCGTCCAGGGTCATACGTCCATACTCCTTGCAGGGATTGAGAAGCCGAGGCCGAGGGCACCGGCACGCAAGGTCATGAACGGATGAGGCGCGCGGCAGTTGCGAGCGATCCGCCGCCAAAATCAGATCGTGCCGGCAGCCTGCAATGCTTCGCCGAACGCGTCCGCGCGGCTGCGAACATCGGATGCCGACATACCGGGCTTGTAAAGTGCAGATCCGAGCCCGAATCCGGAGGCGCCCGCACGCAGCCAGGGTTCGCAATTGTCCGGGCCGATGCCGCCGACCGGCAGTACACGCAGATCCTTGGGCAGCACGGCGCGCATCGCCTTCAGAACGGCCGGAGAGGCGCCCTCCGCCGGGAACAGCTTCAATGCGCTCGCCCCTGCTTTAACCGCAGCGAAGGCCTCGCTGGGGGTGGCAATGCCGGGAATGGACACCAAGCTGCGCCGTGCGGTCTCCGCAACGACGTCCGCATCGTAATTGGGGGAGATAATCAGCTGTCCGCCGACATCCTCGATCCCGGCGACCTGCGATGCATCGAGGACCGTACCGGCGCCGACGAGAACGGGACTGCCCGAAAAGCGCTTCGCCAGCCGCTCGATGGAAACGAAAGGCTGCGGCGAATTCAGGGGCACCTCGATCAGGCGAAAGCCGCCGTCGACGAGAGCGTCGCCAATCGCCTCGACCTCGTCGGGGCGAACACCGCGAAGGATCGCTACCAGCGGAAACGCGTCCATGGCGGCGTAGAAATCGTCGATCATGCTCATACCCATAGCTTTCTAATGGCTGTGATACCGGCCACGAAGGCTTCGTGACTGTCGATCAGGACCGCACTGCCGCCAAGCGCCTCGATAGCAGCGCGGTAAAGGCCGCCCAGTGCCGGGTCGGACAGGATAAAGACGGTTTCACCGGGGCTTTCCTCCAGCCGGACGGACACGTCGCTGCCGAGAAGAATGCCGCTGCAAAAGGACGCCGCATCGGCCTCCGGCAGATCACCGAGCACACTCGCGGCGCGCACGGAAAACAGCGAGGCGGCGACATCACGGCGTGCGCCTTCGTGCACACCCCGTACGAAGGCCGCATCGGGCGTGACCTCCGACCCCAGGAACGCCGATAGCACGCTGCCGCCGCGAAGAAGCGCGAACAGTTCGCCCGTAATTGCCGTCGTGAAGCTCGCTATCTTGCCGCCGCGCATCATCGCCCATTTGCAGTGCGTGCCGGGCTGGCAGAGGAGACTGTCGGGCAGGACCATGCCGCTCACCGCCGCGCCGAGAAGCTGCACCTCCTCTCCGCGCATCACATCGGCGCGCGCACCGGACGCGCCCTCACCGCGTATGGATACCCCCGGAACAATGGCGATGCGGCCCTCCATCCGGCGAATATTCGCCACCAGGTCGGGAAGGCCGGCGGGCGCCGCCGCATAGGGAACGTCGCACCAGCCGATCGTCGACCCGGCCATGCCGGCAATCAGCACCGGCAGGTCGCCAAAGCGCCTGCGATCGGCCGCGATGATCGCGGCATAATCGGTTGGGGCGAGAACCTTCACTCCGCGATCGTCACGTTCGGTGGCGACGACCTTGCCGCCCTCGATGCGGTAGACGCGCCGGTTGGTGGTTCCCCAATCGATCGCAAGAAAGGCATCTTCGCCTGTCCCGCCCGTGCCGGAATTTTCAGCCATAAGGTTTCTTTCCGTCACCCCGTTACCACCATGTCGCATAAAGTGCGATGAGGACCAGGATGACGCCAAGGCTCGCCAGGTTGAAGCTGCGGGACGTGGCGTAGGTGACGCCCGCCGTCTCGATACGGTTCGCCTCCGCCCCGGCCGGCCGCATCAGCGACGCCATGACGGCGAGGCCGAGACTGATGAAGAACACGATCAGCATGCGGTCCATGAACGGCACGGCGTTCAGCGGCACCAGCGCCGGCAGCGTTCCCGACCAGTCGAACCACATCAGGAACGACAGGACGACGGAGGCGATCGCCGCCGTGATCGCCCCGGCTTCGCTGGCACGCTTCCAGAACAGGCCCAGCATGAAGATGACCGTGATGCCCGGCGTGAAGAAGCCGGAGAACTCCTGGATGAACTGGAACGCCTGGTCGGCGCCGCCCAGAAGCGGTTTTGCCGCGATGATGCCGATCAGGATGGAAACGCAGGCCGTGATCCGGCCGACGAAGACCAGATGGCGTTCATCGGATTTCTTGCCGGTATCGTCTTCCGCCTCCGTCTGCTTGCCGCGATATTTGGCGTACAGATCGAGAGTGAAGATCGTTGCGATGGAATTGATCTTGGATGCCATGGACGCAATGATCGCAGCGATCAACGCCGCGAAAACGAGGCCGAGAAGTCCGGGCGGAAGCAGCCGCATCATCGTCGGGAACGCCGCATCGGGTCTGTCGAGATCGGGCGCCAGCAGCACCGCGGCAATCCCCGGCAGAACAATGACGAGCGGCATCAGCAGCTTCAGAAAGGACGCGAAGACGATACCCTTCTGCGCTTCCGGAAGATCCTTCGCGGCCAGGGCGCGCTGGATGATGTACTGGTTGAAGCCCCAGTATGACAGGTTGGCGATCCACATGCCGCCGACAAGGACGGAGATGCCGGGCAGATCGCTGTAGAACGGATTGTCCGGCGAAAGGATCATGTCGAACTTTTCCGGCGCGCGCCGTGTCAGTTCCGCGAACCCGCCGACGATCCCCGCATCGCCGCCAATCTCCGACAAGGTCAGCGCGGACACCGTCAGACCGCCCAGAACCAGCAGCGTGACCTGCACGATGTCGGTCAGCGCGACGGCCTTGAGGCCACCGCGAAGCTGATAGAGCAGCGCGAACAGCCCGAGGACGATCAGCGCCAGGGTCTGATCGATGCCGGCGATCTGCGTCACGGCGATGGAACCGAGCCACAGGATCGAGGTCAGATTGACGAAGATGTAGAGCGCCAGCCAGAATATGGCCATCAGGGTGCGAATGCCGTCGCCATAACGCTGTTCCAGGAACTGCGGCATGGTGTAGATTTCGTTCCTGAGGAAGATGGGAAGGAAGAACTTGCCCACGATCAACAGGGTAAGAGCGCCCATCCACTCGTAGGACGCGATGGCGAGGCCCACGGCGTAACCCGACCCCGCCATGCCGACGATCTGCTCGGCGGAAATGTTCGCAGCGATCAGGGATGCACCGATGGCCCACCAGGGCAGCGACTTCGACGCCAGGAAATAGTCGGACGTATCCTTTTCGTGGCCCGACTTATCTCGCGAAACCCATTGCGCCAGGCCGAAGATTCCAACGGCGTAGACAAGGATGACGACGATATCGATCGTCGATAACTGCATTTACGGCTCCTCCCCGGGATGAGCATGGTGGAGCCGATCCACGCGCTCCGGTCTTGGTGATTGTCCTATTTATAATATCTAACTGACATGTCTAGCATTGTGCGGACGCGGCGGTTACAGCTTCCAGGCATGCCGGTCGCGGACCGGTGGAGGAACCGACAGGGAGGGGACGGCTTCTGGCGCTCGCTCAACAATTTGGCCGCAATCTGACATACGGCCTGCTCGACCTTTTGGGCCGGGAAATCGTAACCGGCCGTTTTCGCGACACACCGTTTCCGACGGAAGCGGAGCTTGCGAAACAGCATGGCGTCAGCCGCTCCGTCACGCGCGAGGCCGTAAAGATGCTGACCGCGAAGGGCCTTCTCAGCGCGCGTCCGCGGCAGGGAACCACGGTGCAGCCCGCCAGCTCATGGAATTTGTTCGATCCCGACGTGCTGCGCTGGCTGCTGGAACGGCAATTCTCGCTCGACCTGCTGCGCCACTTCAACGAACTTCGCGTCGCCATCGAACCGGAGGCGGCTGCGCTGGCCGCGCGATTCGGAGATAAGGAGGACCTCGCCGCCATTGCGGCCGGCCTGGAACGCATGCGCGCGGCGGAACGGGGAGAGGACGACACGCTCGATGCCGACATCGCCTTTCACGATGCCGTCTTGCTGGCTTCGAAGAACCCTTTCTACCTTCAGTTTCGGGGCATCGTCGAAACCGCGCTGAAGACGTCGATCCGCTTTACCAACCGGATCAAGGGACGGACGGCCAGCATTTCCGATCACGCCGCCGTGGAGCGCGCCATCGCCGCGCACGACGTGGAGGGTGCGCGCAGCGCCATGCGGCATGTCATCGGCGAGGTTCTGGTCCTCATCCACTCCGCCGAAAAGGAAGAGGGACATCTGAGCTGATTGCGCCGCCCGGTGGGCGGCGGAAACCAAAGACCGGCCCCGGCGCGCGTCAATGGCTGTCGCGCGGCAAACCTCGCTGCTGTGCGATCCGCTGGAAGGAGACGGCATCCTCCAGCACTGCGCCCGTGTCGAACTGGCCGGTCAGGCCGCGCTGGATTTCCTGCCAGGGTGTCTGCGAGCGGGGCGTGAAGCCGGCCATGGCCTTTTCGACCTCCTCACCGCGCCGGCCCCATTCGTCCGCCTCGACCAGCGCATCGACCCGGTGTTGCCGCAAATCGATGCGAATCCGGTCCCCGGTGCGCAGCCGGGCGAGGCCACCCTGCGCCGCGGCTTCGGGCGCTGCGTTCAAGATGCTGGGTGAGCCGCTGGTACCGGACTGCCGGCCGTCACCGATACAGGGAAGCGCGGTGATGCCCTTCTCGATCAGATAGGACGGCGGACGCATGTTCACGACCTCCGCGCCGCCCGGATAGCCGATCGGCCCCGCGCCGCGCATGACGAGGATGGTATCGATATCGATCCCGAGCGCCGGATCGTCGATGCGGCCGTGATAATCCTCCGGCCCATCAAAGACGACGGCCCGCCCCTCGAACGCGTCCGGATCGTCCGGATTGCTGAGATAGGCCCTGCGAAACGCATCGGAAATGACGCTGCGCTTCATGACCGCGCTGTCGAACAGATTGCCGCTGAGGACCGTAAGTCCCGCAGCCTCGAGAAGCGGGCGCGAGAACGGCCGGATGACATCCTCATTCTCGATCGGCGCCTCTGCGACATTCTCTGCGGCAGTCCGTCCGTTGACGGTCAGCGCGCCCTCTTCCAGCAATCCTGCGCGCAGGAGTTCGCCCATGACGGCCGGGACGCCGCCGGCGCGGTAATAATCCTCACCGAGATACTCGCCGGCCGGCTGCAGGTTGACGAGCAGCGGCACATCCGCACCGTACTCCTCCCAATCCGACAAGGACAGTTCGACGCCCATGTGCCGGGCAATGGCATTCAGATGAATGGGCGCGTTCGTCGAGCCGCCAATGGCCGAATTGACGCGTATCGCATTCAGGAAGGCCGCGCGCGTCATGACGTCGGACGGTTTGCGATCAGCCTTCACCATCTCGACGATCTGCCGCCCGGTCTCCCATGCACATTGCTGACGGTCGCGGTACGGCGCAGGGATGGCGGCCGAACCGGGCAGCGACATGCCGAGCGCCTCCGTCAGGGAATTCATCGTCGTCGCCGTGCCCATGGTGTTGCAATAGCCGGTGGACGGCGCCGAGGAGGCTACGAGCTCGACAAACCCCTTATAGTCGATTTCGCCCGCGGCCAGCATTTCCCGCGCGCGCCAGACGATCGTGCCGGAACCGGTCCGCCGCCCCTTGTACCAGCCATTCAGCATCGGCCCCACGGAAAGCGCGATGGCGGGAATGTTCACTGTCGCGGCGGCCATCAGGGCGGAGGGGGTGGTCTTGTCGCAGCCGATGGTCAGCACCGCCCCGTCGAGCGGATAGCCGTAGAGGGTCTCGACCAGGCTGAGATAGGCGAGATTCCGGTCCAGACCCGCCGTGGGGCGCTTGCCCGTTTCCTGGATCGGATGGACGGGAAATTCGATCGGAATGCCCCCCGCCTCGCGAATGCCGTCCTTCACGCGCTCGGCAAGAACGATGTGATGGCGGTTGCAGGGCACCAGATCGCTGCCGGTCTGGGCTATGCCGATGATCGGCCGGCCGGACTGAAGCTCCTCTAGGCTGAGGCCGTAGTTCAGATAGCGTTCGACGTAGAGCGCGGTCATGTCAGGGTTCTCGGGATTGTCGAACCAGGCCCGCGATCGCAGTCCACCCTGCTTGCTATCCTGGCGATTACCCATGATTCGGCCCTTTGCGCTCTTCCAACTCACATTTTCGGCCCATAGACCGCCAATCCTTGATAACGATACTGGCCGCAGCTAGAAACATATAAATATTATAAAAGAACCTTTGTGAAATGGGAGGTATGATGAGCGAGGCATCCGCGCGGCCGATCCGGCTGGGCCTGGTGGGCATAGGAAAGATCGCCCGCGATCAGCATATACCGGCGATCAACGCCTCCCCGGATTTCGAACTCGCCGCGACGGCCAGCCGTTCCGCTTCGGTGGACGGCGTTCCCGGCTACCGAACGATCGAGGAGATGCTGGCCGCAGGACACGACCTCGATGCGGTGTCGTTCTGCACGCCGCCGGTCGGCCGGCACGATCTTGTGTCCCCTGCCATCGCCGCGGGCTTGGCGGTGATGATCGAGAAGCCGCCCGCCGCCACCCTGTCGGAGGCACGGGCGATGACCCGCGCCGCAGAAATTGCGGGGATCCCCTTCTACACCAGTTGGCATTCGCGTGCGGCACGGCATGTCGAGGATGCCCGCTCATGGTGTGCCGAACGGCAGGTTTCACGCATTCATGTCGAGTGGCGCGAAGACATTCGCCAATGGCACCCCGGACAGGAATGGATTCTGGAGGCCGGGGGTTTCGGTGTCTTCGATCCGGGCATCAACGCGCTCTCGATCTTGACCGCCATCCTGCCGAAGAGCGTAGTTCTGTCTGCTGCGACGCTGGACGTGCCAAGGGGACGCGGCGCGCCCATAGCGGCGACATTGCAGGGAACGAGCGGCGACGCGGCTTTCTCCGCCGATTTCGATTTCCTGCAAACGGGCGAACAGACCTGGTCCATCCATCTGGAAGATGCCGCCGGCGAAACCCTGTCACTCATCGAGGGGGCCGGAGCCATGACGCTGGGCGGAGAGAGACAGCCGGCTTCGGAAGATTCAGGAGAATATCCGCATCTCTACGCGCATTTCGCGACCTTGGTGCGCGAAGGTCGTTCCGACGTCGACCTGTCGCCGCTGGAACTGGTCGCCGATGCGTTTCTGCTTGGTGAGCACCGCGCGACCGAACCCTTCTCCTTTTGAGGAGAGGGCGCCGGGCCGGACGCTCATGTATCTTGCGCGCCCGGCGCCTTCCTGTCTTGAAGATCGGGTGCCCTCTGTCCCGCCCCCATCTGCATCGAGCCTGTCGCCCTGCATCGGTGTCTGCGCTCTCGACAAGGAGCGGCACATTTGTACCGGGTGCGGCAGAACGCTGGCGGAGATTGCCGGTTGGTCCACGATGGACGATGCCGAGCGGCAGGTCATCATGCGCCGACTGAACGAAACGCGTGCGGAGTGGGACACGTGATCCGCCTCTATCTTGGCGGCGCACGCTCCGGAAAGAGTCGGCACGCGCTCGAAGCCGCCACGGCAGGCGAGGCCCCTCATATCTTCGTCGCGACCGCCCAGCCGTTCGATGCGGAAATGGAAGAGCGCATCGTCCGTCACCGGCAGGAACGCGGCGCGGAGTGGCAGACGATAGAAGCGCCGCTCGGCCTTGCCCCCGTTCTGACGCAGGCGCAGTCCGGTACGATCCTTGTCGACTGCTGCACCTTGTGGCTGTCCAACCTGATGTTGGCGGAACACAAGGTTGAGGCCGAGGTCGATACGCTGGTCGCGGCGCTGACCTGCTGCCCGGCGAATGTCCATCTCGTCTCCAACGAGGTGGGCAGCGGCATCGTACCCAACCATCCGCTCGGCCGGCGGTTTCGCGACGAACAGGGGCGGTTGAACCAACGTCTCGCCGGGCTGGCGGATCGCGTGGACCTGATCATTGCCGGCTTGCCGCTCAAACTGAAGGGCTGAGCGCGGCCTGCAAGCGCGCCAGCGCGTTGGCATCTCCCGGCAGACCGATACGCAAATGATAGGGATCGTTGTCAAAGCGGCGCACCGCGATCCCTTTTTCCGCAAGCTGGGTCCACACCGCCAGAGCATCGTCCGCGCGGACGTAGCGGAAGAGCAGCGTTCCGCCCCTGTCGACAAGGCCGGCTCGGTTCAGGACCAGCCGCAGTTCATCGCTTTCGCGCCGAACCTGCGCGGCTGTGCGGCGCAGCCACCCGGTATCGCCATAGGCTTGCTGCCCGGTTCGCAGCGCGGCGCCGGACACGGCCCAATGCCCGAGAAGCGCATCGAGCCGGCGCAGCACCTTCGCCTCGGCAAGAACGCTGCCTAGACGAAGACCCGGCAGGCCATAGGTCTTCCCGAAGGACCGCAGGATGATCAGCCCCGGTGCCCCTGCCCGCCCCGCGACGCTGATGTCCGGGGACAGATCGGCATAGGCCTCATCGACGATCAGCGTGCCGCCACGCTCCATCAGCGCAGCGTGCGCCGCCGCGACCTCCGCACGTGTGCAGACCCGCCCGTCCGGATTGTTCGGATTGACGATGACCACGATCGACGCGTCATCCGCTTTTGCCATCTCAAGCGGATCATCGTGCAGCGACAGCCGTGCGCCCGCGCTGCGCCAAGCGTGCTCGTGATCGGCATAGCTTGGCCGCCGCACCGCGACACGCCGCTCGCGCAGGATGTACGGCAGAAGGCGGATGACGAGTTCGGTTCCCGGCACGGCACGGCACGCGTCCGCCGCGCAGCCAAAGCGTGCAGCCATCGCCGCCTCACAGGACGTACGCAGCATCTGTTCCGGCAAAACGCGATCATATGCATGGGTGGAAGGGCCATGGGGATACGCATGCGGGTTGATGCCCGTCGACAGGTCGATCCACGGCTGCGGCGCATGGGGGAAAGCCTGCCGCATCAGATCGATCCGGCCGCCATGGGCGGTATGCGGGTCCTCGCTCATCGAACCGCCAGACCCGCCACCAGCAGCCCTGCCGCCGCAAGACCCACGGCCCGGCGATAGATGCCGAGCGCCCTGTCGATATCGGCCATCGATGCCGGTTGCCCCGCCGCGTTGAGCCAGGGATCGTCACTCGGCCCCTCCGGATAATGACGGGGACCCGACAACACGATTCCGAGCGCATGAGCCATCGCCGCTTCGGGCCAACCGGCATTCGGCGAACGGTGCGCCGCCGCCTCCCGGCGCAGCCGCCCCACGGGAGGCATCTGTCCGGCGGCGGCTGCGATCAGTAGCGCCGTCAGACGCGCCGGAATCCAGTTCGCGGCGTCGTCGAGGCGTGCAGCGACCTTCCCATACGCCTCGTAGCGCGCACTGCGATGTCCGATCATCGAGTCGAGCGTATTCACAGCCTTGTACGCGGCGAGCCCCGGCAGGCCGAAAAGCGCGCCCCAGAACAGCGGCGCCAAGACCCCGTCGGAGGCATTCTCCGCCAAGCTCTCGATTGCCGCGCGCGCAGCGGCGGCCTCGTCCATATGGTCGGTATGCCGCCCGACGATGCGGCCGACACGGTGGCGCGCGGCGGAAAGGCCGTCGTTCCTATAGGCGGATGCGACCGCCGCAACGTGTCCGTGCAGCGATCGCGCCGCAAGCAGGCTCGCGGCAAGGATTGCCCCCGCTGCGGTGCCGCGCCAACCGCATGGCAGCGCGCCCTGAACGACAAAACCTGCGGCCGCCGCGAGGAATACGAGCGCAGCCGTACAAGCATCGCCCAGAAGAATGCGCGTGAGGCGCGAGGAAGCCGCGCGGTTCGTGCTGCGCTCGACACGCCCGGCCAAAGCACCGAACGCGCGCACGGGGTGCAGCGGCGTTCGTCCGAGCCGGTCGGAAAGGCCGGTGGCGACTTCCAGCGCCAGACCCCCCAGCATCAGAAGCGGCAAATTCATCGCACCGATGCCGCAAGCGCCAAAAGGGCATCGATGTCCAGCGCCGCTTCCATGCCGTCCGCCAGATCGTCGAGCGCCTGCTCCACCGACTGTTCATAGTCGGCAGCCGACGCGGTGCCGCTTCGGATACTTTCCAGCCACTGCCGGCGAAAGGCATCGCTTGCGAACAGGCCATGCATATAGGTGCCGAGTATACGGCCGCCGGCCGCCACCGACCCGTCGAGCCGGCCATCGTCGAATCGCAGAAGCGGCGCGGACAATGCCGGACCGTGCGAGCGGCCGGTATGGATCTCGTATCCCGCAACCCGCGCGCCGGCGCCCGGCATTCCCTCCGTCCGGCCCTGAACGGAGCGGACGATCTTTTTCGGCAGCATCTCCGTTTCCATGTCGAACAGGCCGAGGCCGATCGCGCTGCTCACGCTGCCATCGGAGCCTGTGGGATCCCGTACGGAGCCGCCCATCATCTGAAAACCGCCGCATAGACCCAGCAAATGTCCGCCCGCAAGGACGTGCGCATGGATATCGTGGTGCCAACCCTCCGCCGTCAGCATGGCAAGATCGCCCACCGTCGACTTCGTACCACACAGGATAATGGCGTCCGCGCTGCGCGGCAGCGGTCGTCCGGGCGGCACGAAATCCACTCGGACGCCGGGTTCGGCGCGCAGGGGATCGAGGTCGTCGAAATTGCTGATGCGGGAGAGCAGCGGTACCGCAACGTGCAGGCGGTCATCCGGCGCCGGCCGCCGCTCCAGCACCACGGCATCCTCGGCCGGCAGGCGCGCCGCCGACCCCAGCCAGGGCACCACACCGAAACACCGCCAGCCGGTGCGATGCTCGATCGTGCGCACGCCCGCATCGAACAGGGCGGGGTCACCCCGGAACCGGTTGATCAGGAAGCCCGCTATGCGCGATGCATCCTCCGCCTCCAGCACTGCCTGCGTTCCCACCAGCGAGGCAATGACGCCGCCGCGGTCGATGTCGGCGACCAGGCAGACGGGAACGCCTGCCGCCTGCGCAAAGCCCATATTCGCAATATCGCCCTGACGCAGATTGACTTCGGCGGGACTTCCCGCCCCCTCAACCAGGATCAGGTCGTGCCGCTCTGACAGGGCGCGAAAGGCCCTCAGCACTTCCGGCAGAAGCGTTCCTCGGCGCGCCATATAGGCGGCGGCCTCGTCTCGGCCCCGCGCGCGGCCATGCAGGACCAGCTGCGCGCGGCGGTCGCTTTCCGGTTTCAGAAGGACCGGGTTCATCTCCACCGTCGGCGGAATGCCGGCGGCCCGCGCCTGCAAGGCCTGGGCCCGGCCGATCTCGCCCCCGCCCGGGCATGCCGCCGCGTTGTTCGACATGTTTTGCGGCTTGAAGGGCGCCACGGATACGCCGCGCCGCCGCGCGAGCCGGCAGAGGCCCGCGACCATCAGCGACTTGCCGACGTCCGACCCGGTGCCCTGCAGCATCAGGGCGCGCGTCACGCGGCGGGTCCGGCGATCTCGACGGACACGTCTCCACTCGCGCCCACTGCAACGTCCGCCTCGACGACGAACACCGACCGCAGCCGCTCGGCGGTCATCGTGTCCGCCGGCGTTCCGTCGGCGACGATGTGCCCTTCGCTCATCCAGATCAGCCGATCCGCATAGCGCGCGGCCAGCGTCAGGTCGTGAACGACCGCCAGGACCGCTCGTCCCGCTCCGGTGGCATTCGCGAACAGCTGCATCACCTCGTGCTGATACCGCACGTCGAGCGCGGCGGCGGGTTCGTCCGCGACAATCAACGGCGCCTCCGTCGCCATCGCCCGCGCCAGATGCACGCGCGCAAGCTCGCCGCCGGACAAAGTGTCGGCCGACCGGTGCAGAAGGGGCTGCAAGCGGCAGGCGGCGACAGCCTTCTCGACGGCGATGGCATCATCGCCGGCCAACCGCCCCGGCCCTCCGCCATAGGCAAAGCGGCCGAGCGCGACGAGATCGATCACAGGCTGCGGCCAGGCGAGCGGCCGGCTTTGCGGCAGATAAGCCGCGCGCAGCGCGCGCTGGCGCATAGAAAGGCGCTGCACGTCCTCGCCCGCTAGCCGGGCGGTTCCCGTATCCGGTTTCAACAACCCGAGGGCGAGGCGGATCAGCGTCGTCTTGCCCGACCCGTTTGGGCCGATCAGCATGGTGAAACTGCCGGGCTGCAAAGCAAAGCTTGCGTCCGTCACCAGAGCGCGGCCACCGGCGCTGTAGCCAAGGCCCTCTACGTGCAGTGCACTCATGCGATCAACCTGCGCCGCGCCGCGATCCAGATGAAGACCGGCGCGCCGAGAAGGGAGGCGACCACACCCAGCTTCAGTTCGCTGTCCGTCGGCAGCACCCGTACGCCGATGTCCGCAGCCATCAGGATCAGCGCGCCGAGAAGCGCCGCCGGTAGCAACACCTTTGCCGGGTCGTGTCGTACCAGCGGCCGGACAAGGTGCGGGGCGACGATCCCCACGAAACCGATGGAGCCCGCCAGGGCCACCGATGCGCCCGTGGCAAGGCCAGCACCGAGGATGATCAGCACTCGCTGTCGCCGCAGGTTGAGACCGAG
Source organism: Pacificimonas flava (assembly GCF_000342165.1). Taxonomy (GTDB): domain Bacteria; phylum Pseudomonadota; class Alphaproteobacteria; order Sphingomonadales; family Sphingomonadaceae; genus Pacificimonas; species Pacificimonas flava. The sequence goes on along the minus strand of NZ_AMRV01000005.1, from coordinate 146,839 downwards.
ACCCTCGGCCGCCTCCTCTCCCAAGGTCAGCGCCGACAGGCCGCGCCGCGCGCCGAAAAGAAGCGCACCGCCCGCAATCAGGAACGGTGCGGCGAACAGCAGATCCTGCGCGCTGCGATTGGCGACGGTGCCCAGCATCCAGTTCACCATGTCGGCGAGCGAGAACGGATTGGGCGCCAGATTCATCAGCAGCGCCATCAACGCCGCCGAAAAGCTGGACAGGCCCACGCCAATCAGGATCAGCGTCACCACCGAACGCGTGCGCAGCGCCGCTGCCGCGACGATGCCCGTCGCGGCGAGCGCACCGAACGTCGCGGCCAACGGCAGGGTCAACGGCCCGGCGACGGCAAGTCCGAAATACAGCGTCGCGCTCGCGAACAGGGCCGCCGAGGCGGAGACGCCGAGAACGCCGGGCTCCGCCAAGGGATTGCGCAACAGTCCTTGCAGACCGGCCCCGCTGAGGCCGAGTGCGGCGCCGACCAGACCGGCGGCTAGGACGCGGGGCAGACGGATCTGCCAGATCACGATGCGATCGCCTGCGCTTCCGCCCCCGAACAGCGCAAGCAGCGCCCGGTCGAGCGGGAGCGATACGGATCCAAGGGTCAGAGCAAGCAGGAGCACCAGTGCCAGCGCCGCCACCAGCGCCATGTTCAAGCCACCCTCCCGCAACTGGCCAGGCAAGCCCGTCATACCGGCGCGCCCCGCGCGGCGGCCAGCGCCTCGACCGCATCGATCAGGAACCAGCCGCCGCAGGATGTCCACGCCCCCTCAAGCGGCACGACCGGCAATTCGGCGAGCTGGGCGCGGGCGACCGGGTGACGCGCCGCGCTCCAATTGTCGACATGGTTCGTCGCGCTTTCGAAAAAGGCCGCAGCCACAACGTCCGGCCGGTCATAGGCCAGCCGCTCGAGCGGCAATGGGTTCCAGCCGGCGCGCGTCTGGAAATTCCGGTAGCCGGCCGCCTCAATCATGTCGTTGACCAGCGTTCCCGGGCCAGAGGTCACGCCCGCCGGAGTCATATAAAGCAGTTCCGGTTCCGCGCCGGACGGGGCCTTTGCTATTCTCCCGATCCGTCGACCGACTGCGTCGGACAAGGCCTTCGCTTCTCGCGCTTTCCCCAGCGCGGCGCCGATCCGGCGCACCTCCGCCCGCACCTCCGAGATGTCGGTGGGAAAGCCGACCTGAAGCACCGGAACGCCGGCCCGTTCCAGTGCGTCCGCGATGCCGGGCTCGCCGCCATAGGAGCGCACCACCAGATCGGGCTGCAGGATCAGGATATCCGCCGTTCGCGGTCGCACCTGCGGCAGCCCCTTCGCGCGTGCCCGCATGTAGGAAAAGCGCGCGTCCGCATCGGGGGACACGGCGGCGATCTCCTGCCGGTCCGCGAAGCGCAGTACATACTGGTCCGCGCAGTAATCCAGGCTCACGATGCGGCGCGGCTCCGTCCCGCCGGCCGGGCCATTGCCTGCCCCGCCGGGCGAACAGGCGGCAACAAGGACTGAAAGACCCAGGGTCAGAAGCGCGCGCCGCATCGGATCAGATCACCAGACGAACGCCGCCAAGAAAGGTCTGCGGCGCGGCGCCATAGCGGAAAACGGTTTCATATTCCGCGTCGAACAGGTTTTCCGCACGGCCGTAAAGCTCCACCCCCTTCGCGACGGGAACGGACGCGCGCAGATCGACCGTCACATAGCCATCGAGCGCGCGGCTGTTGGAGGCGTTGTCGAAACTGTCGCCCACCTGCACGACCGTCCCGCCGAATGCGATGCCCGATGGCAGACGATAGTCGGCGAGCAGGCTGACCTTGTGCTTTGGCTGACGGGCGAGGACGTTGCCCGTCGCTTCATCCTGCGTATCGATGAAGGAATAGTTCGCGGAGAGGTCGAAGCCTGCCGCCGGCCGTAGCGCAAGGCCGACCTCAACGCCGTCCGCATTCGTGCGTGCGATGTTGCCATAGGTCCCGTTCGGGCGGTCCGTGCAAATCGGGTCAGAATTCTGAAAGCAGGATACGAAGGCGATCTGGTTTTCGGCATCGCGGCGGAAATAGGTGACGCCCACTTCCGCGAGGCCGCCGACCAGGCGCTGCGTAACGCCCACGTCCCAGCTGTCCGACTGTTCCGGCTGCAACGCCTCATTGCCATATTCGCTGTAGAGCTGATAGAGCGCCGGCGCCTTGAAGCCCTCCCCAAAGCTACCGCGGATCGTCGTCGAACCGGCATTCGGCGTATAGGCTCCGCTGACCGCGAACACCGTGTTGCCGCCGAAGGTCTCGTGATGATCGTAGCGCACGCCGCCGGTCAGCGACAGGCCGGCCAGCGGCGTCAGGTTCACCTGGCCATAGATGCTGTCGATACCGACCTCCGCCGTCGCGGCCGGGCCGCCATAGCTGGAGCTGCGAAATTCGGAGGTCTCGGTTTCCGCGCCGAAGACCAGCTCGGCATGATCCGCCGCCTCGAAAACGCCCTGATATTCGAACCGCCGATTCTCGCCGTTCGCATCGAACGTCTCCACGTCGCTATTGCCCGACCGGTCGATATTCTGACGGTCGATATTGGTATAGGCAAAACCGATCCGGTTGCGGAAACGGCCGTCCATCAACGATGCGTTCAGCCCGCCATAGCCGACGAAATCGGTCCGCTCGGAAATCTCGTCCGTGTCGGCGAGTGCGAAGTCGGGGGCGGGAAACCCGTCCACCTCCGTCTCGCCGTCGGCATAGAAACCGCGCAGATCCAGCGAGATGGTGTCGGTCAGATAGACATCTACCTTGCCGTTCGCGCCCCAGCTTTCGAAACCGTCGGGCTCGATACCGCCACGCGCGCGGCTGAATGCGGAGATGCCGTCGGTGCGCAAATAATTGCCGCCCGCGCTGACGGCCACGGGGCCGAAACGCTGAGAGACATTGCCGACCAGTTGCGCCGTGTCCCGTTCGCCATATTCGGCGCGGGCGAAGGCCGCAAGGTCCTCGGTCGGTTCGCGCGTCAGCAGGTTGATGACACCGCCGATCGCCTGGCTACCGTACAGCACCGACTGCGATCCGCGCACGACCTCGACGCGGGCGATGTTGCCGGTCAGCAGCGATCCGAAGTTAAAGCCCCCACCGGGAGAGGCCGGATCGTTCAGCTTGACGCCGTCGATCAGGACGACGGTCTGGTCGCTGTTCGCGCCGCGAATGCTGACAGAGGTGCTGGTGCCAATCCCGCCATTGCTGTTGAAGGTGAGCCCCGGCACGGTGCGCAGAAGGTCGAGGACCTCCGTCGGCTGCCGCTCGATAATCGCCTTTTCGCCGATGATGCTGACGGACTCGCCGACGTCGGACAGGCGGCGCTGCGTGCGGTTCGCAGTGACCACGATGGTATCGTCGTCCTGTGCGCCCGCCTCGACCAGATTGGGGGACTGCGCCGCTGCGACACCGGGTACGCAAAGGACGGCGCCGATGGCGGCGCCATAAAGGATGATGGGCTTCATGTTCGTCTTGTTCCAAAGCACAGACGGGCCGCGCGTCCGGGCGCGACCGGGATTTGACAGTGTGGCCGGCCGGACGGGCGACGCGGCCAAAAGCGCGGCCGCAGCACAAATCCGACCCCGAAACGAGCCATTCTTGCTGTCGTTACTTTGGGAAACGTTTCGCTTCCTGTCCGCATGGGCTGGACCCGGCCCCCGGACGAACGACGCGACGGCAGGTCTCCTGGCTCGCCGATCATCGCTCGCTAGACCCGTCTTCCCAGCCGCGCATGAACGCGCTGCCAGTGACATTTCCGGTCCGGAACTTCCGGCTTACAGTTGCGGGCACAGCGCCGGTTTCGCACCGACTTCCCTTTTCACCGCCGTCCATCGGACAGAGGCACCGTCTGCGGCCGCCTTTGGCGCGGCGCGGCGCGGCTTGTCAATCGCCGAGCGCGAATGCGCCGCATCGCCGGTTAGAAATCGATGCCTTGCTGAGCGCGGATGCCGGCGTGAAAGGGATGCTTCACTTCGCGCATCTCGGTCACGCCGTCCGCGGCATCCATCAGTTCGGGCTTCGCGTCCCGACCGGTCAGGATTACCGCCGTATCCGCGCGCGCCTCTAGCGCCGCCAGAACGTCCGTCACGGAAAGATAGTCATAGCGAAGCGCGATGTTGATTTCGTCGAGGACGATCAGCGCGAAATCACCGCTTTCGATCAGCGTTCTCGCCTTTGCCAGCGCGGCCCTTGCTGCCGCGATATCCCTGTCACGGTCCTGTGTGTCCCAGGTGAAACCGTCCCCCATGACGTGCCATTCCAGAAGGTCTGGAAAGCGCGTGAAGAATTGCTTTTCCCCGGTTTTCCACTTCCCCTTGATGAACTGTACGACCGCGACGCGCTGCCCCCAGCCAAGCGCGCGGGCGATGACGCCGAACGCGCTCGTCGACTTGCCCTTGCCATCACCGGTATGGACGAGAACCAGGCCGCGCTCGGGGTCGGTCAGCGTCCGGCGCTTCTCGCGCTGCGCCGCCTGCAGCTTTTCCATCTCGGCCTTGTGCCCGGCATTCTGTGCGGCTTCGGTCATTCCAATGTCTCCTCCAGACGCAGCGCCTCGCAGAAGCCGAGCCGCGTCTCAAGCGCGTCCACCCGGCCGACGGCGCGAAGCGCGGCGCGTACGACCCCCAGATGCGTCACGACGAGACTGTCGCCCGCCCGGCCCTGAACGTCCCGAATGAAATCCGAAACGCGTGCGCCCAGCATGGCCACGCTTTCGCCGCGATGCGGCCGTGCGCCCTCGACATCCGCCGCCCATTCATCGATTTCCGAACGGGGAATTTCGGTCCAGGGCCGCCCCTCCCAACGCCCGAAATCCATCTCCGCCAGCCTGACATCGACGATCGGACTCTGGCCCAAATGCCGGCCGAGCGGGAGGGCGAGGTCCTGGCACCGCGACAGCGGACTCGTCAGGATGCGCGCCGGTTTGCCGAGCGAGGCCGCAAGGGACGCCAACTCGGCCGCGCCCACGGGTTCCGCCGCGACGTCAAATTGCCCATAGCAAAGCCCCGCCGCATCCCGGATCGGCGCATGGCGCAGAAAGATCAGAGCCATGCCAGCAGCGCCAGATACGCTCCCACTTCGGAAATCTGCTGCACGGCGCCCAGACAATCGCCTGTATATCCCCCCAGCCGGCGCTCGAACGCGGCACGTGCCAGAATATGGCCGGCGGTGAGGCCCAGCATCAACGCGCCCACAAGCGGCAGGCTTGTATGAAGCGCGAACCCGGTCAGGATCACGATGCCAATCAGCGCAGCCGTCGCCAATCCGCTCATGTTCATACTGTCCGCAACGGGTTTCGCCGTCCCGTCGCTGCGGACGTAGCGCGACGTGGCGATGACGATCAGGGCGGACAGGCGCGACAACCCGTGCACGGCGATCAGCGCAGCCAAGGCGAGCGCGGCCGGCAACTGCGCCAAGGCTGCGACCTTCAGCGCCAACACGATGAACAGCGCCGCAGCGCCGAACGTGCCAAGCCGGCTGTCGCGCATAATTTCAAGAGCACGGGCCGGCGATGATGCCCCCATCCCGTCGAACAGATCGGCCAGCCCATCCTCATGAAAGGCACCGGTCAGGAGCAGGGTCGCAGCAGTCGCGAGCAGCGCGCCGACAACGCCTCCGCCGATTGCCAGCCCGCCGGCAAACCCGGCAGCGGCAACTGCGCCGATCAGGATCCCCACAAGGGGATAATAGCGCGCGGAGGCCGTGGCCATGTCAGAATCGTGGGCCAGGAGTGGCACGGGCACGCGCGTCAGGAACATGACCGCCGCGAGGAAACGGGCAAGTTCCCTTTTCAGAAGGTCGGCTGACATTCGTCAGCGGCGCTCCGTCACGCCGGCATCGGCAAAGCTCGCCATGCGGAAGATCGCCGCCGCCGCCCTCACTGTCGGCCAAGCCAGAAGAGCGCCCGTCCCCTCGCCCAGCCGCATGTCGAAATCGAAGAGAGGTCGCGCGCTGACATGATCGAGCAGGGCACCGTGCCCGCGCTCGGCAGAGCGGTGGGACCAGATCAGTGCGCGGTCGACCCGGGGCTCCAGCGCGCGCGCCAGCAGGGCCGCCGCGCCGGCGATAAAGCCATCGACGATGACGATCCGCCGCTTCCGGGCTGCACCGAGCATCGCCCCGGCCATGGTGCCGATCTCGAAGCCTCCCACCTCCGCCAGCGCCGCGCGAGGGGACAGACGACCGGTACGCGCCGCAGCCCTTTCCAGAATGACGGTCTTTCGCATCAGGGCCTCATCGTCGAGCCCGGTTCCCCGGCCGGCTAGAACAGCGACGGGGATGCCGGTCAATTTATGCGCGAGCAGCGTCGCGGACGAGGTATTGGCGATGCCCATTTCCCCGAAGCATACGGCATCCGCATCGATAGCGGCTCCGTACCGAAGGCCATTATCCAAAGCCGCCTCAGCGTCCGCCGCCGCCATCGCAGGCCCGTGCAAACTGTTCGCCGTTCCCGCACCCAGCCGCAGCGAAACGAGGCCGGGCCTCCCGTCCGGCTCCGTACGAACACCGCAGTCGACGACGGTTACGGGAACGTCCATGCTCTGCGCGATCACGTTCGCCGCTGCGCCGCCGGCAAGGAAGTTTGCGACCATCTGCCCGGTCACATCCTGCGGGAAGGCAGAGACGCCGGCAGCTGCAATCCCGTGATCGGCAGCAAAAATCGTCAGCGCCGCGCGCTTCATTTTGGGGACCAGCCTTCCCTGCAGCGCCGCGATCTGCGCCGCGAGCGCTTCCAGACGACCAAGCGACCCCTGCGGCTTCGTCTTGCCGTCGAGCGCCGCTGCGATTTGCGCTGCGGACGGTTCGCCGGCCTGCGCGGCATCCTGCATTCTGGCCCCTTCTGGATCTCGGTTCGCAGCTGCCCGCTAGCAGACCGGGGCCCGGCAGTGCCATGCCCTTTGCGGTTTGTTCGCTAGCGGCTTGCCCTGCTGCGCGTCCGCCCTAGTGTGCGCGGCATGACGATGATCCGCCGTTTCGCCTTCGCCGCCGCGCTTCTTGCCGGCACAGCCCACCCCGCTCTTGCCGAGATGGATATTGACCCCGCCCAGCTTGAACAGACTGTCGGGACGCTGGCTTCCGATACGTTCGAGGGCCGCGCGCCGGGAACCGCAGGCGAAGACCGCACGCTCGGTTATCTGATCGCCAGGTTCGAGGCGCTTGGGCTGGAGCCTGCCGGCCCGGACGGCCAGTGGCTGCAAACGGTACCGCTGCTGCATACGAAACTTGGCAAGGGCAGCATGGCCTTTGCAACGCCGACGGGGACCATGCCCGCCACCCAGGCAGAGGAGATTTACGTCTCCACCATCCGTCCCGACGACGTCGCGCGCGTGGAAAATGCGCCCGTCGTCTTCGTCGGCTACGGCGTCAATGCGCCGGAACGCGGCTGGGACGATTTCAAGGGCGCAGACCTTAAGGGAAAGGTCGCCGTGTTCCTGGTAAACGACCCCGATTTTGCGGCGCGGCCCGGTGAGCCGGCGGCCGGCACGTTCGGCGACAAGGCCATGACCTATTACGGGCGCTGGACCTACAAGTTCGAGGAGGCGGCGCGGCAGGGCGCGGTCGCGGCGCTGATCGTTCACCAGACGGACGCGGCCGGCTATGGCTGGAACGTCGTCGAAAGTCCCGGGGGCGAGAACTACGACATTGAGCGCGCGCCGGATGAACTGACCAGCCTCGCGCTGCAGGGCTGGATTGCCGGCGATGCGGCAACGCAGCTCTTCAGTGCCGCCGGGCTGGACCTGGCGGCATTGAAGGAAGCGGCCCGCTCCCCCGACTTCCACCCCGTCCCGCTCGAGGGCGTGACCTTCAACGCATCCGTGCCGGTGCAGCATGAGCAGGTCGACAGTCACAATGTCCTCGCCCGTATTCCGGGGACCGCCCACCCGGATCAGGTCATCATGTACGGCGCGCATTGGGACGCCTATGGCGAGGGCAAGCCGGACGAGCACGGACATATCTACCGCGCGGGCGCGAACGACGATGCGCTCGGCATCGCCGGCATGCTGGAAATCGCCCGCAACATGCAGGCCGGCCCGCCGCTGGAGCGCAGCGTGATCTTCGCCGCTTGGACGGCAGAGGAACGCGGCCTTCTAGGTTCGGAATATTATGCGGCAAATCCGGTCTTTCCGCTCGAAAAGACCGTGGCCAATCTCGACATCGATATCCTGCAGACCGCCGGCGCCGCGAGCGACGTGATTTTGGTCGGCGAGGGGCAGAACACGCTGGAAGACCGTATGGCCACAGTGGCCGCGACGCAGGGGCGCACGGTGACGCCGGAAAGCCTGCCGCAGAACGGTTTGTTCTACCGGGCCGACCATTTCTCGTTCGCCAAGCGCGGGGTGCCGGTCATGCTGCTGATGGGGATTGCCGGTGCTGCCGACCTGAAGGACGGCGGGCGTAAGGCCGGACAGGCCTGGATCGATGACTATACCGGAAATTGCTATCATCAGGCATGCGACCGTCTCAGCGAGGATTGGGACCTGACCGGCGCTATCCAGGATATTGCGCTGATCGGCACGATCGGCGCCGACCTTGCCGGCTCCGGCGACTGGCCGACCTGGAAGGACGGCTCGGAGTTCAAGGCGCGGCGCGAGGAAAGCGCCGCCGCCCGGCAATAAGCGGGCCTTGTCAGTCGGCAGGGTCCGCGATCATGTCGGCGTTCGCCGCCTGTCGCCGGTCCCGCTCCTCGAGCGCGCGCAGATTGGCCTCGTGGCTGGTGCGATCGATTTTGTAGAACAGCAGGCAGGCCGCGCCGGCAACGTAGAGAAAGACCAGCATCGGCACGTAGATGAGCGCAAGGTCCTGCGCGACCCCCGCCTCCAGCGTGGCGGGATCGGTTCCCGGCTCCAGCCCGACAGCGGCAACGAGAAGACCGGCCGCGAAGACGCCGATGCCCGACACCGCCTTCTGCATGAAGGTGTTCGCGGCATAGAACAGCCCCTCCGTACGGCGACCGGTCGAGAGCTGGCTTTCCTCGACCACATCGCCGACCATCGCATGCACCAGGATCGCCGAACTGACGCCGCAGGCGGAGTAGATGGAGACGAGCGTGAACAGGGCCGGAATCAGGTAGGGGCTGTCATTCGAGAAGAACAGGCCGCTGAGGCGCAGCACATAGGGCATGGCGCCGACGAAGACGGCAATCACAGTCAATCCCAGGGCGGCGTTGCGTTTGCCGAAGCGCCGCGACGCCCACGGCGCCAGAAACAGGCCGAGAAAGGCCCCCATCAGGGAATCGAGCGCAAGAATCGCCAGCTCGTTCGAATTGAGGCGCCACAAATAGGTTCCGAAGTACAGGATCAGCGCGCCCGTCATGCCGATGGCGGTATATTTCAGCATGCCGAAGCCCAGAATGGCGAGAAAGCCGCGATGCGAGAAGCTTTCCCGCATCTGCGCAAGGTTTCGGCGCATCCCCACCCGCTCCCGAACGGGCTGCGGCCTGAAATATTTGACGCGGTGAAGCGTGCCGAAGCTCGACACGAGGATCGAAGCCAGCATCAGCGCCGCGCCCGTAATTGCGAACGTCCAGTAGCCGGCGGGATTGAGCTGCCCGACCGGGAAGGCCTCCGTCGGTTTCAGAAAGACGAGGAGAGTCAGAAAGGAAATGCCAACGCCGCCCAGGTAGCCGAAGAAATAGCGGAAGCTGGCGATGGAGGTCCGCTCGTCATATTCGCTGGTCAGTTCGGGCGCGAGCGCACTGCTCGGGATTTCATAGAAGGTGATGAAGGTTCGCACCGCGCAGCCAACGACGAGAATGTAGAAGAACATCTGCACGTCATTCAGCCCGGCCGGCGGCAGAAAGAGAAACAGCAAGCTACCGGCGGCGGGGATGGCCGATGCGAACATCAGCGGGTGGCGCCTGCCCCAGCGTGTGCGGAGATTGTCCGACAACTGCCCCACCAGCGGATCGGAGATCGCGTCCACGACCAGCGCGACGAGAATGGCGAGCGATACGAGTTCGGCGCGAACGCCGATCACCTGGTTATAGTAGACGAGCAGGAAGGTGCGAAAGGCAACGTCCTTGATGCCGTAGCCGATGGAGCCGGCGCCGTAGAACAATTTGGTCGAGAGTTTGATGGGCGGCGGCGTATCGGCAGCAGCGGTGCCAATGGCGATCATAGCGGACCCCTCCCTAAGGCGCGTGGGAAGCCTGTGGCGCCGTCAGGTTGCCGCGCTGCCTTCCCAGGATATGGGCGGACCGGACGGCATGGGTCCGGTCTCATGGTTTCCCTTCAGGTTATCTGGACGGCGCGGTTTGGGAACCGGCAGAAATGACAGTCCCTAGCGCGCCGCCGCCGCTCATGATTTTGTCCGTCGGCGGGCAAAGATGTTCAGTGCCTCGACCCCGGCGGAGAAGGCCATGGCCGTGTAGATATATCCTTTCGGCACATGCACGCCGAAGCCGTCCGCGATGAGCACCGAGCCGATCATCAGCAGGAAGCCGAGTGCCAGCATGACCACGGTCGGATTGGCATTGATGAAGTTCGCCAGGGGGTCGGCGGCCAGCAGCATGACAAGGACGGCGGCGATCACCGCGATGACCATGATCGGCAGGTATTCCGTCATGCCGACCGCCGTGAGGATGGAATCGATGGAAAACACCATGTCGAGGAGCAGAATCTGAAAGATGGCCGCGCCGAAGCCGATGGCCGCTTTTCCGCTCTCGAACATGTCGTCCTTCGGACCGGGATCGACATTGTGATGAATTTCCTTTGTCGCCTTCCAGACAAGGAAAAGCCCACCCGCAATCAGGATGATGTCACGCCAGGACAGCTGCGTTTCGAACGTGGGTTCGCCGTGCGGGCCCGGCGGGCCGCTGAAACCGAGGTCGACCACCGGCGCCGTCAGTCCCACCAGCCAGGCGATAACCGACAGAAGCGCGAGGCGCATGATGAGGGCGAGACCGATTCCCAGCCGCCGCGCCTTTTGCCGCTGCGCCTCCGGCAGCTTGTTGGACAGGATCGAGATGAAGATCAGATTATCGATCCCCAGCACGATTTCCATGACGACAAGTGTCGCCAGCGCTGCCCACGCGGCAGGATCGCTCGTCCAGTTCAGCCAGTCCATCTTCGTTCGCCCATCCCTTTCTTCTTACGCCGTTCCGCCCCAACGATCCTTATAGACGGTGACAACCGTTCTGGAATGCGCGCTGGTTCCCGCCGCGATAGGAACTCAAGGCATGCCGCGCGGTTTATGATGGTGGGGCGCAGGGTGCTGGACACGCAGGATTCGTGGGTCGGCATCAAGGTACGAGAGTGACAAGGAAGGGGGAGGGCGCCATTCCGCTCGAAATCGCCTATTGCGGCCCCGCCCCGCTGCCCGGGGATTGGCTGGCGCGCTGGAACGTCGACCCGGTGCTGCTGACGGTGCTTGCCCTCTGCGCGCTCTGGGCATTTCGTCTGCCCGGGCGCGCCAGATTCTCTGCATTTTCCGCCCTCACCGTACTGACGATCGTCTTCGTGTCTCCGCTTTGCGCCTTGTCGAGCGCACTCTTCTCCGCGCGCAGCGTTCACCATATTCTGCTGGTGACCGTCGCCGCTCCGCTGCTGGCCGCTGCGCTTCCAAAGCGCGACCCGAGGGACGGACAGACATCGAACGGAGCGGCTCTCCCCTTCGCCCTCTCCACCCTTGTCCTATGGGCGTGGCACCTTCCCGGTTTTTATACCGCGGCGCTGGAAAGCACGCCGCTTTACTGGGTGATGCAGGCGTCGTTGTTCGGCACGGCACTCTGGTTCTGGCGATCCGTTCTGCATGCACGCGCGAGCATGCCCCTTGCCGCCCTGACGCTTGCCGCCGCCGCGGGGCAGATGGGCCTTCTCGGTGCAATTCTGACCTTCGCGCCGGAGCCGCTTTATCCGCATCATTGGCTTGCGCCGCTCACGTACGGCCTGTCGCCGCTTGAAGATCAGCAGCTTGCCGGCCTGATCATGTGGGTGCCGGCCATGCTGCCCTATGCCGCCGCCGCGATGCTGATCGCGCGGCGGGCGTGGCCGCAAGAGAGTCTTTCGCAGGCCGGCACCGCCGCCACCGGCTTGCAATGACGATTTTCATAGCCTTCATGAAGGGGATGCATATCTCCGCGGTCCTGTTCTGGGCGGCGGGCCTTCTGGCGCTGCCGATCCTTCTGGCACAGCATCACCGCGAGGAGACGCAGGAGGAATATACGCGGGCTCGCCGCTTCTCGCATTACGGCTATACCCATGTGGTCACGCCGGCAGCGGTCGTGGCCGTCGGGGCGGGCATGGCGCTGATTTTCCTGCGGGAGGTCTTCGTACCGTGGATGTTCGCCAAACTCGCGCTCGTCGCGCTACTGGCAGCGCTTCACGTTCATGTGGGAACCATCGTGGTTCGCATGGGCGAACGATCCGGGCGCAGCGACGCCCCCTCGCCCATCCTGCCGCTTGGCGTCGGCGCCGTACTGTTGACGGCGATCCTGCTGCTCGTCCTTGTAAAGCCGCTTATTCCGGACACGGTTGCGCCCGAATGGCTGATGATACCGCAGAACCGTCAATTGCCGGTGGACGAGGTGCCGACTTGATAATCGAACACCAGCTTGCCGCCATGCCATCCCGCAAAGAGAGCCATGCCGGCGGAGAGGGCCGACAGCATCAATCCCCATGGCAGCAGCGCCTTCTCGTACCCGTACAAACGAAAACCCCAGTTCGCGCCCAGGATGGACAGGAGCGTCATGGCGACCACGAAATGCGTCCAGCTTGCCGCTCGGGCACGGATGCCCGGTACGCTCAAAAGCTCTACGGTGCCGGAAACACCGGCGGCCAGCCCCATCAGGAACGCCATGCCGGCACCCCAAATGGCCGCACGTGCCCAAAACAGGTCGCCCGTCCACCAATAGAACAGATCGGCCCCGAACGCACAGCCGGTCAGACCGATCGGAAAGGCGACGAGCATGGCATGGATAGGATGTCCGGCTACCGCGATCTTGGACTCCGCGCGGTCGAACTTCGGATTGCTGCTGATCGGATCGACCAGCTGATCCTCCTTGTCTTCCGCGCTCGCCATCGCCGTCCCTTCCTGAATAAAGTCGCACTGCCAACGCTTGTCGGCGGATTTCTTTCAACCGCCTGCACGGGCGATCTGTCCGCACTCGATCCGGCGGGACCGGCTGCACGTGCAATTTCCTCTATCTGGTGGGTCATGCTCGCAGGGTCCACCGCGATCCTGCTGCTGGTTTGCGGTCTGATCGCATTCGCTTTTCTCAAGCGCCGGCCGGCATCCCCGGCGAAACGCGTCTGGATCGTCGGCGCGGGCCTCGTCTTTCCCATCACGGTCCTGACCGCCCTTCTCGCCTACGGCCTTGTGATCGGTGAGAGGCTGCTGCCACGGCAAAGCTCGGACCTTGTCCGCGTATCGGCGGAAAGCAGCCAGTGGCGCTGGGTGTTCGGATATGATGGGGGCGGGCGCCGCACCTATGATGCGCTCCACATCCCCGCAGGCCGCCCGGTCGACGTGGTGCTGACGACAGCCGACGTTATCCATGCCTTCTGGGTGCCAAGGCTGGGCGGCAAGATGGACGCGGTTCCCGGGCGCCAGAACGTGCTGCGCATCGAGGCGGACAGGCCGGGAATCTATGCCGGCGTGTGCGCGGAATATTGCGGCATCGGCCACGCCCGTCATGGATTTCGGGTCGTCGCGCACGACGCGGCCGGGTGGCAGGCCTTTTCGGCGGGGGACAGGCCGTGAACGCGCTTCGCCGCCACAGGGACCTTGCGCGAATTTGGGACTCGCCTCCCGGCTGGCGCGGCGCGCTTGCGTCGGTCAATCACAGCCAGCTTGGCATTCGGCTGATCCTGACCGCGTTCATCTTCTTTCTGATCGGCGGAATTCTGGCCATGCTGATCCGGGCGCAGTTGGCCACTCCGGGCAGCGCCTTTGCCGGTCCGGACGTCTATAACCAACTGTTCACGATGCACGGCAGCATCATGATGTTCCTGTTCGCAATTCCCATGTTCGAGGGGTTCGCGATCTACATGCTGCCAAAGATGCTGGGGTCGCGGGACTTCGCCTTTCCGCGCATAACCGCCTATGGCTGGTGGTGTTACCTGTTCGGCGGCAGCCTTCTCATCATCGCCATGCTGGCCGGCCTTGCGCCCGATTCCGGCTGGTTCATGTATACGCCGCTGTCATCCAAGCCCTATTCGCCGGGCATCAATTCCGACTTCTGGCTGCTCGGCATCACCTTCGTGGAGATTTCCGCGATCGTCACGGCGGTCGACATCGTCGTGTCCATCCTGAAGGTGCGCGCGCCGGGCATGTCGCTCGACAAGATGCCGCTCTTTGCATGGTACATGCTTGTGACGGCGGGCATGATGCTGATTGGCTTTCCGCCGCTCATCCTCGGCTCGGTCCTTCTGGAACTGGAGCGTGCCTTTGGCTGGCCCTTCTTCGATGCCGCGCGCGGCGGCGACTCCCTTCTGTGGCAGCACCTGTTCTGGCTGTTCGGGCATCCGGAGGTCTACATCATCTTCTTGCCGGCTGCCGGCGTCATTTCGACCATCCTGCCCGTCATGGCGCGCACGAAGATCCTGGGTTACGGCTGGATCGTCGGCGCGATCCTCGCGCTCGGTTTTCTCAGCTTCGGACTGTGGGTCCACCACATGTTCACGGTCGGCATTCCGCACATGGCGCTCGCCTTCTTCTCCGCCGCGTCGACACTGGTGGCGATCCCGACTGCGGTGCAGATCTTCGCGTGGATCGGCACGCTGTGGAGCGGGCGTCCGCAGTTGCGCATGCCGATGCTCTATCTGATCGGGTTCTTCGTGACCTTCGTCATGGGCGGACTGACCGGCGTCATGGTCGCGGTCGTGCCGTTCGACTGGCAGGCGCATGACAGCGCCTTCGTCACGGCGCATCTGCATTACGTACTTGTCGGCGGCTTTGTTTTTCCGATGTTCGCGGCGGCCTATTACTGGCTGGCCCATTTCACGGGCCGTCAGCGGCAGTACCGGCTGGGAACGCTGGCGTTCTGGTTGATCTTCGTCGGCTTCAACATGACGTTCTTCCTGATGCATCTTGTCGGCCTGCTGGGCCAGCCGCGCCGCATCGACACCTATCCCGAAGGAATCGGCTGGACGTTCTACAACCTCCTCTCCTCCGTCGGCAGCTTCGTCCTCGCCTTCGGCATCGCGCTGTTCGTGATCGATATCTCGCTGCAATTCTTCCATGCGCCCAGAAGCCGCCGCAATCCCTGGCGCGCCGGGACCCTGGAATGGGGCATGAGCCTGCCGCCGCCCAGCTACAATATCGGCAGCATTCCGCACGTCGAAAGCCGCGACCCGCTGGAGGACGATCCGCGCCTCGCCCACCGCCTCGCCGCCGGTAAGGGCTATCTTTCCGAACCGAGGCGCGGCTGGCGCGAGACCATGGCGGTCGACATCGTCACCGGCCGCGCGGATCACATTCTGGTCGTTCCCGGCAACACCATGCTGCCGATCGTCACGGCGCTCGTCACCGGCGCGTTCTTCGTGCTCATGCTACTCAAGTTCTACTGGCTGACGCCCCTACCCCTGGCCGGGATGGCATGGCTCGGCTGGCGCTGGGCGGCGGCGCTGGGCCGCAAGGAAGATGTCGGCCCGCTGCCCATTCGCGGCGAGGAAACCGCGCTGACCCATGCGGAAGTGGAGGATCCGCCGGGCTGGTGGGGCAGCGCCTTCCTGCTTGCCGCCGACGCGACGTTCTTCGGAGCCCTGCTCTTCGGTTATGCCTATCTGTGGACCATCGCACCGAACTGGCCGCCGCCGCGCCTGATGGAGGCCTCGCTGCTGACGCTCGGCCTCGGCCTCCTCGGCGCGGGTGTCGCAAGCGCTGCGCGCCACCGGCCCGCCGCGCAGCGAGAGGGGCTGGGGCTTGCCGGCACTGCCGCGATGCTGATTGCGCTGACCCTGAGTGCGTTTTTCGCGCCGCCGCCAACGGAGCATGCCTATAATGCCGCTCTCGGCGTCATGTTCGGCTATGCGGGATTCCATGTCTTCGTTGCGCTGCTTGCCCAGCTGTTCGTCCTGCGTCGCCGCCGCGCTGGCTATCATTCGGCCGCGAGGCGGGCGGAGCCGCGCATTGCGCAGCTCTGGACCGACTATGCCGCCGGTGTCACAGCGATCGTGCTGACGGCAAGCCATGTTCCGGCGCTGATGGCATGAACATGATCGTTCGCCTGTTGGCCGGGCTCACGCTCTGGGCTGCCGCATTCAGTCTGATCTATGCGATGGAGGGCGCAGCCTGCGCGCTGGAATGGCACCAGCTGTCCTTTGGCCCGCTGAACGCCGCGCGTACGCTTCTCGTCGGCCTGTGGATACTCTCGCTCCTCGCGCTGGCCTACCTGTCGTGGAGTTTTTGGCCCCGCGCCAGGATGGGCGGCACGCTGGACCGCGTCGCGTTCGGGGCCGCGCTGGCCGGCCTTGCCGCCGCGGCTTATACCGGCATGCCGACGGCGACGCTCAGCCTCTGCCTATAGGTTAGAACCACATGCGAATGCCGGCGACCAAATTGGTCGCGCTGGCATCCTCACCTTCTGCGCGGGCATAGTCCGCGCTTCCGCCCACCCGCCATTCCTGCTCGATACCCACATAGGGCGCGAATTCGCGGGCGAATTCATAACGGAGCCTTAGCCCCAGTTCCGCCCGGTCCAGTCCCGCGCCGATACCCAGTTCCGGCACATCCTGCGCCGCCAGTTCGACCTCTGCGCGCGGCTGCAGGATCAGGCGCTGCGTGATGCGCTGATCCAGTTCCGCCTCCAGCCGCGCGGTCAGATCGCCCCGGTCCGACAGAAACGCGGCAAAGTCCAGTTCGAACAAATAGGGGGCCAGCCCCTGTACGCCGAGGACGCCATAGGTTCTGTCGCGCGGGGCGAAATCCTGCCGCACACCCGCCTGCAGGTCGAACCACGGACCGATTGCGTGGCTCCACAGCCCCTGAATGTCCGCGCCCTCGATGTCCTCGCCGAAGGCGCCCTCACCCTCGGACTTGAACCAGAACCGGTTGAGGTCGCCGCCATAATAGCCCTGCACATCCCACAAATAGCCATCCGCGCCGTCGCGCAGACGATATTCGGCGCGGTCCGCCATGACCCAGAAATAGCGCTGGCCGCCCTGCTCCCGGAGCAGGCGTTCGCGAGACGCGCTCATGGCGTCCGCGCCCCAGATCCTGTCGGCGGCCCGCGCCGGTCCGCTGCCGGCCGGTGGATCGGCGGTCACCGACGGATGCCCCCTCTCGCTGTGGTCCACTGCTTCGTGCCCCATGGCACCATGGTCCATCTGTACCGGGTTCGGCGCCGAACCGTGCCCTTCGTGCTGCGCCAATGCGGGCGCTGTCAGCAGGGCGGCGGCCAGAATGGCGGATTTCATGCGCCCTCTCCCTGCGGAAAGGCGACGCTGACGACCTGAAACATGCCGGCATGCATGTGATAGAGAAGATGGCAGTGAAAGGCCCAGTCCCCCGGCTCGTTCGCCGTCAGGTCGAACGTCGCGCTGCCGCCGGGCTGTACGATGACCGTATGCTTCAGCGGCTGGTCCGCCGCGTCCGCACCGTTCACCAGCTCAAAGAAATGGCCGTGCAGGTGGATGGGGTGGGCCATCATCGTGTCGTTGACCAGCTTTACGCGCACCCGCTCGTCATGGGCGAAGCGGATCGGACTGTCGCTGACGGCCGCGAATTTCTGACCGTCGAAGGACCACATGTAGCGTTCCATGTTGCCGGTCAGATGAATTTCCATCTCCCGCGTCGGGGGGCGTACCGGGTTGCGCGCGAGTGCGCGCAGCATCCGGTAATTCAGCGTGCGGTGCGGAACCGTCGCCAAGCCGATACCGGGATCGCCCATGCGGTCGACGGGGTTCATCGAAACCATGTCGATCCCCGGTCCTACCTTCACGGTGTCCGGCAAGAGGTCCGTATCGCGCATGTCCATGCCGTTCATGGACGCAGAGGCCGGCGCTTGATCACTATGCCCCATGGCCGCATGGCTGCCGCCCCCGTGGTCCATGGCCGGGTGATCCATGGCGGTGTGGTCCGTCGCATCCCCCGCCATGGCGCCATGGCCCATCGCCCCATGGTCCATGCCCTGCGCCGCGCCATGGTTCATGCCTTGGGACGCGCCATGGTTCATGCCTTGGGACGCGCCATGCTCCATACCGTGCGCCGAGCCGTGGTTCATGCCCATGTCGGCCATGGTCAGGAGCGGCGGAGAGCGCAGTGCCGGAACGTCGGCGCGCGCACCAGGCGCGCTCACGAGGGACGCCACCGCCATGCCTGACCGGTCCATGCTTTCCGCGGCGATGGTATAGGCAGCCGCGCCGCGCGGTTCGACGATGACATCATAGGTTTCCGCCACGCCGATCTGCAGCTCATCCACCTCCACGGGCCGCACATTCTGCCCATCGGCCGCAACGACGGTCATCACCAGACCGGGTATCCGGACGTTGAAGAACGTCATGGCGCTGCCGTTGATCAGGCGCAGCCGAACACGCTCGCCGGGACGAAAAGCATATTCCAGGCCGTCCGCCGGGCCGTGGCCGTTCGCCAGATAGGTATATTCCGCGCCCGTCACGTCCAGAATATCCGTCGGCATCATGCGCATTTTCGCCCACATGCGCCGCTCTTCGGCAGTCAGCGGGTAATCGTCGGTCCAGCTGCGCTGCTGATAATTGAAATAGCCCTCCCCCTTCTTCAGCTTCGCCATGAGCCGGTGCGGGTGATGCGGGGTGAATTCCGACAGCAGGAGGACATAGTCGCGGTCCGCCTCCACAGGATCGGGATCGTCCGGTTCGATGATGATCGGCCCATAATGACCCGTTTGTTCCTGCAACCCGGAATGACTGTGCCACCAGTAGGTGCCGGCCTGCCGAACGGGGAATTCGTAGCGGAACGTCTCGCCCGGGGCGATGCCGGGAAAGCTCACCCCCGGCACGCCGTCATATTGAAACGGAACCAGCAGACCATGCCAATGGATGGAGCTGTCCTCATCCAATGTATTGGTGACGTTCAGCCGAACCGTCTGCCCCTGTTTCAGACGCACCAGCGGCCCCGGCACGCTGCCGTTCACCGCAACCGCGGAGCCCTGACGCCGGCCGACCCGCCGTGTGCCGCGGGCGATGGTCAGGTCGATGTCCTCTCCCGACACGGCGTCGAAGCCGCTGCGTATCTCGCGCGCCTGGACGTCTCCGCCATGCGCCCAGGAGGGGGCGGAAAGACCCGCGAGACCCAGCGCCGCTGCGCCGCCGAGAGCCTGCCGCCGACTGATCATGGAAATCCCGGTCACACCAACCATACCCTTGAAAAATACCCTGCGGGGGTACTACATAAACACCCCTACAGGGTATGACAATGGAGCGGGACATGGCCGATGAGGCACAAGCGCGCAGCAAGGCGAAGGTGAACCGTTTCAACCGTATTGCCGGGCAGGTGCGAGGTATCGCGCAAATGGTCGAGGACGACCGTTATTGCATCGACATCCTGACGCAGATTCAGGCTGTTCGCGCCGCCCTGTCGCGCGCCGAGAGCGAAGTGCTGAAGGATCACGCAGCCTGCTGCGTCTCGGATGCCATTCGCTCTGGCAACGAAGACGAGCAGCGCACGAAGTTCAACGAGCTGATTGCGCTGTTTGAAAAAGCGAAGCGGTAACGTCCGCAACGAAGGAGGATACCATGGCGACACGCCAAAAGACCGCAACTGTCTACCGTATGGTCATGCCGCAGCATGTTTGCCCGTTCGGCCTGAAAACCGTCGACCTGCTCCGCCGTCAGGGCTTTGCCGTGGACGATCATCATCTGACGACGCGGGAGGAAACCGACGCCTTCAAGGAAAACCACGACGTGCCGACCACGCCGCAGACCTTTATCGGGGGTCGGCGCATCGGCGGCTATGACGATCTGCGGGAATATTTCGGGAAAAGCCGGAGCCAGAAGAAGGAGGGTGAGACCAGCTATCAGCCGGTCATAGCGATCTTTTCCGTCGCCGCGCTAATGGCGCTCGCGGTCAGCTGGGCAGCGCTGGGGCAGATATTCACCGTCCGCGCCGCCGAATGGTTCATCGCCATCTCCATGTGCTTTCTGGCCGTTCAGAAGCTGCAGGACGTGCGCAGCTTCTCGACCATGTTCCTGAACTACGACCTCCTGGCGCGGCGCTGGGTTCGCTATGGTTTCATCTATCCCTTTGCGGAGGGGCTGGCCGGCATCCTGATGATCGCGGGCGCACTGCACTTCATATCGGTGCCCGTGGCGCTGTTCATCGGCACGGTGGGCGCGATCAGCGTCTTCAAGGCGGTCTATATCGACAAGCGCGAGTTGAAATGCGCATGCGTCGGCGGCGGCTCGAACGTGCCGCTCGGCTTCGTCTCGCTGACCGAGAACCTGATGATGGTGGCGATGGCGATCTGGATGTGGATCAAATAGCCTTCTCATATTCACGCCATGTGCGAGCGCGGGGGCGCGAAAAATCCAAGACGCGGCACCGTGAAGCGGGTGAAGGATTTTCTCGCCCGGCGGATCCCGCATTGCCCGCGCGTTCGCCAGCTGTGATAGACAGTCGGTAGAGAGCGCCGGCCGGTCCCGGTCGAACGTGGACCTTTTTCGAAGCGGATCGCCAATGCATCACAACGCCCCCCTGATCGCCATGATCGTCGCCGGTATCGTCGGCGCGTTCTTCATGGGGGCGCTCGCGCACAAGCTTAAGGTGTCGCCGATTGCCGGGTACCTTCTTGCCGGCGTCCTCGTGGGACCCTTCACGCCGGGCTATGTGGCGGACATGGGGCTGGCCAACCAGCTCGCCGAGCTTGGCGTCATCCTTCTGATGTTCGGCGTCGGCCTTCACTTCTCTCTGCGCGACCTTCTTGCGGTCAAGAACATCGCCATTCCGGGAGCGGTGGCACAGATCGCATCTGCCACTCTCCTCGGCATGGGCCTTTCATGGGTCATGGGATGGAGCCTGGCCGGCGGCTTCGTGTTCGGCCTCGCGCTTTCCGTGGCCAGCACGGTCGTGCTGCTCAGGGCGCTTCAGGCCCGCAATCTTGTCGAAACGGAACGCGGCCGCATCGCCGTTGGATGGCTGATCGTGGAGGATCTGGTCATGGTTCTGGCGCTGGTCCTGTTGCCACCGCTTGCCGGCATTCTGAACGGAACCGCGGGGGGTGCGGGATCCTCGGAGATTTGGGTCGCTATTGCGATAACCGTGCTGAAGGTCGCGGCGTTCTTCGCCGTCATGCTGCTGATCGGCCGTCGCGTGATCCCGGCGTCTCTGCATTGGGTGGCCCACACAGGCTCGCGTGAACTGTTCCGTCTCGCCGTCCTCGCCATCGCCCTCGGCGTCGCGTTCGGGGCAGCATTCGTCTTCGATGTCTCGTTCGCTCTCGGCGCGTTCTTCGCCGGCATGATCCTTGGCGAAACGCCGCTCAGTCGCCGCGCGGCCGAGGAGACGCTTCCGCTTCGGGACGCTTTCGCGGTGCTCTTCTTCGTGTCCGTCGGAATGCTGTTCAATCCCGCGGTGCTGCTGGAGCAGCCGCTGCCACTTCTCGCCACCGTCGCGATCATCGTGGTTGGCAAGTCGCTCGCCGCGTTCTTCATCGTCCGCGCATTTGGCCACTCGACGGGCAAAGCCCTGACCATCGCTGCCAGCCTTGCGCAGATCGGCGAATTTTCCTTTATCCTTGCTGCGCTGGGAACGGGTTTGGGCCTTCTTCCTGCCGAGGGGCGGGACCTCATCCTCGCCGGCGCGATCATCTCGATCTTCGTCAATCCGTTCATTTTCGCAGCGATCATGCGCCGGCCCGAAGTCAGGGCGGCCGCCAATGCGGAAGCGGATGCCGAAGCGGACGCTGGCGAAGCGGCGCCGGAACGCCACGTAATCATGGTCGGCTACGGCCGCGTCGGCAGCCTGGTCGCCCAGCAGCTCAAATCGGACAAAATTCCCTTTGTTATCGTCGAGGATCAGTCCGACACGGCGGAACAGGCCGAAAGGGACGGCTTCGAGGTGCTGCGCGCGAACGCGCTCGATCCCGGCATTCTGCAATCCGCCGGCATCGACCGTGCCGAAACCTTGTTGATCGCGATCCCGGAAGGGTTCGAGGCAGGGGCAATCTTCGTACGTGCCCGTGAACTGAACCCCGGGGTTCGGGCCATCGCCCGGGCGCACTCGGATGCCGAGGTCGATCATCTGACACAGTTGCAGGTCCCCGATATCGTCATGGGGGAACGCGAGATCGCCGTGCGGATCATCCACCTTCTTGGCGCGGCGCCCCGGCCGCCCGCCGCTAGCGCCCCCGTGTAATCCGGCGCGCGCCCTCAGGGTTGAAACGGCCCCCCGTGCAGGGCAATTGGTGCGCGGCCGTCAGGCTGGCGCCGCCCTGTCCCAAGCACTGGAATTTCCCATTCTCGATTTGATCGGCATCGATTTCGCCGGGCGTCCCTGGCTTGAATCCATCATTGCCATCGCTCTGCTGCTGATGGCGGCGTTGGTGGGCAACTGGATTGCGAAGCGGGTTGTCCTGCAACTCTTCCGCCGCATCCTGCGCCAAACACCCATTGCCGAAGAGGCGGATGGGCTGACAAACATCGCCCGCCGTCTCTCCAACCTTGTCCCCGCCATCATCGTCGGCGCAGGAATCGACCTGGTGCCGCATGTGCCGGGGGAGGTGATCGCAGTCGTCACGAATCTCGCCGAGGCGTTCATGGTACTCACCATCGCCCGAGCGCTGGGTGCCACATTCGATTTCGCAGAGGACCTCTATCAGCGCCGCCCCAAGGCGGGGATGCGGCCCATCAAGGGGTTCGTGCAGGTCGGCAAGATCGGCATCTACTTCATCGCTGTCATATTGATGGTGGCGGCAATTATCGACGAATCCCCGCTCATCCTGTTTTCCGGCCTCGGCGCGCTCGCCGCCATCCTGCTTCTCGTTTTCAAGGACACGATCCTGTCGCTGGTCGCCTCAGTGCAGCTCAGCACCAATGACATGATCCGCGTCGGCGACTGGATCACCATGGAAAATTACGGCGCGGACGGCGACGTTGTGGACATCGCACTCCACACGGTGAAGGTCCAGAATTTCGACAAGACGATCACCACCATTCCCACTCACGCCTTGATCAGCGACAGCTTTCGCAACTGGCGCGGCATGCAGGAAAGCGGCGGGCGCCGCATCAAGCGGCAACTGATGATCGATCAGAACAGTATCCGCTTCCTCACCGGCGACGAAATTGCCGATGCACGGCGGTTTACGCTTCTAATTCCCTATATCGACAGGAAGGAAGAAGAGATCGCCGACTGGAATGAAAGCCGGCTCGGCCCAAAGGAACAGCCCGTCAATGCGCGGCGACAAACCAATATCGGCCTGATGCGCGCCTATATCGAGGCTTATCTGCGCAGCGATCGGCGGATCTCGGACATCCATTCCCTGATGGTCCGTCAGCTCGCCTCAGGGGCCGATGGACTGCCGCTTGAAATCTATTGCTTTACCGACACCACGGACTGGGCGACGTATGAGGGGATTCAGGCGGACATCTTTGATCATCTGATCGCGATTCTGCCGGAATTCGGTCTGCGCTTGTTTCAAAAGCCCAGCGGCCTCGACCTGGCGGGCGCGATGCGTGGATCCTCCAAGGAAGCGGTGACGGTCTGACGCCCCCGCGTCTGCCTATTGATCTCATAGCCTTCCTCTCCGCCGCTGGTGCTCGACGCTTGCGCCTATCTGCCGGCAGCGGAGGTCGGGTCAGGGCCGCGCCGACACTCATCTTCACCGGCAGCGAACGCGCCCCGCGAGGATATGCGAACCGCGCATAGCGACTAACGCCGGTCAAGAAGACGCGAGACGCCCCAGATCAGAAGGCCGCCCAGCGCGAGCGCGGCACCCACCCACCCTGTCGATGTCCAACCGTAGCCCGCCGCGATTGCCAGCCCTCCCGCCCAAGGACCCAGGGCATTGGCGGTGTTGAAGGCGCTGTGGTTCAGGGCGGCGGCAAGGGTCTGCGCCTCCCCCGCCACATCCATCAGCCGCGTTTGCAGCACGGTTCCCAGACCGCCGCCCATGCCGATCAGGACGACGATCAGGCAGATCGACCATAGGTCCTGCGCCGCCCAGCCATAGAAAAGCAGTGCCACGGCGCTGAAGGCCAGCGTGATGCCTGCCGTTGTCATGACGGCCCTGTCAGCGCCCCATGCGCAAAGCAGCGTCCCGATGGTCATGCCGATGCCGAACAAGGCCAGCGCCAGGGGGACCATGTCCCCGGATACTCCCGTGACCTCAGTCAGGGTCGAGGCAAGATAGGTGTAGACGCAAAACAGACCGCCGAACCCGATAGCGCCCGTCCCAAGGGTCAGCCACACCTGCAGCTTCTTCAACGCCCCAAGTTCGCGCATCGGGCTGGCCTGGGTGTCCGCCGCAATGGCCGGCGCGAAGCGCAGAAGCATGATCATCGTCAGAACCGCCAATGCGGCCACGATGACGAACGCCCAGCGCCACCCCAAAGCCTGCCCGATCGCGTTCGCCAGCGGAACGCCGATGATCGTCGCGAAGGTCAGCCCCAGCATCATTCTGGCAATGGCGCGGGCGCGTTGGCCTGGCGGCACGATCCGCGCTGCCACGAGCGCCCCGACCCCGAAGAAGGCACCGTGCGGAAGGCCGCTCAAGAAACGGAATATCAGCATCCAGCCCAGTGTCGGCGCGGCGGCGGACGCGGCATTGCCGAGCGCGAACATCGCCATCAGTCCGATCAGCAGCGCTTTCTTCGGCAGCCTCGCACCCAGCGCGGCGATGATCGGCGCGCCGACGACGACCCCCAGCGCGTAGACGCTGATCACATGGCCAGCCGCCGGTTCGTCGATGGCAAATGCCGCCGCGATCTGCGGAACGAGGCTCATGGCCGCGAACTCCGTCGTGCCGATGGCAAACCCGCCCAGGGAAAGCGACAGCAACGCAAGACTCGTTCGTTGCCCACCGTCGACGGACGAGGCTCCGGAAGCGGCAAGTCCGCTCATTGGACCCTCCCGCGCGCGAGAACCAGAATGACGGCGGTAACCGAGAATTTTAATGGCATATCAGGAACTTCTAAAAGCTAGGAGCAGGCGCTGCCGCACCCTTCATTCGGAACGTGCAGGCCGCCAAAGGCGCCGACGAAGGGCCGCTATCTCGCACCCCGCTCCTGCCGCATTGCCGAAATCGGCCGCCAAAGTCATTCGCCAACCCGTTCACCTTCCTTTCCGGAAATGCAAAGCGTCGGCGCAGCGGCGCAGAAATTGCGGCTATAACCGCCATTTATGGCTGGTCGGCCGGACGTAACATTGCGCTCTCAAGAAGGTCTGCGATGATCTGCCGAAGATTTCGACAAACGGGGAACCATGATCAAGACGCCCTATCTGCTGTACCTTGGATCGGCGACGGACGAGCTCAGCATCAAGACCTCACGCGGCCTCGCCATGTTCAGACCGGATGGCTGCGTGGGTGAATTCCGGCATGATGACTGCCCTCTTACCCTCGGCCTTCCGCGGCTCGGCTTCTCGGACGCTGCGAAAGCCGGGGCGAAAACTCTTGTGCTGGGTGTGGCCAATGCGGGCGGCCGCATGGGCGCGGAACTGATCGCCGATGCGGCGGCTGCGATGGAAGCGGGACTCGACCTCGCCTCGGGGCTTCACAGCCGGCTGAAGGCGGAACCGATGCTGGTGGAAACGGCGCAGCGAACCGGTCGCACACTGCATGATATCCGCGATCCCCGACCTGATCTTCCCATCGGAACGGGCCTTCGCCGGGCGGGCAAACGCCTGCTGACCGTCGGAACGGACTGCTCTGTCGGAAAGATGGTCACCACGCTCTGTCTGGAGCAGGAGATGCGGCGGCGGGGGGTCCGCGCCGATTTTCGCGCAACCGGCCAGACGGGCATTTTGATCGCGGGATCGGGCGTGCCCCTGGATGCCGTGATCGCGGATTTCATTTCGGGTGCGATCGAGCAATTGTCGCCGGACCGGCACGACGGCGGCTGGGACCTCATCGAGGGGCAAGGATCGCTGTTTCACCCCTCCTTTGCCGGCGTCTCGACAGGCCTCTTGCACGGCAGCCAGCCCGACGCGCTCGTTCTCTGCCATGAGCCGAACCGGCCGCATATGCGGGGTCTGCCGCATTACAGCCTGCCCAGTATCGCGGACACGCTTGCGGAGAACCTGCGGGTTGCCAGGCTGACCAATGCCGATGTTCAGGCCGTCGGCGTGGCCCTCAATACCTCGAAGATGGAAGAGCGTGCCGCCAGGCAAGCGTGCGATGCCGCAAGCGACGAAACGAACCTTCCCTGCACGGACCCCTTCCGCTTCGGTGCGGGCCCTATCGCCGATCGGTTGCAGGCCGTCTTCACGGAAGCCGCCCATGCCTCGATCGCTTGACGCCCGGCACGAGCGGTTCGATCTGAACGCGCCGTTCCGCATTTCCCGCGGCGTCAAGACCGCCATTGATGTCGTCACCGTCACGATCACCGAGGGCAGTCACGCCGGTCACGGCGAAGGCGTGCCCTATCCGCGCTACGGCGAATCCGTGGAGGCTTCGCTGGAGCAGGTCCACGCCGTTCGCAGCGCGATCGAAGGAGGAGCGGACCGGCTCCAACTCCTCGAACTGATGCCCGCCGGCGCCGCCCGCAATGCCGTCGACTGCGCCCTTTGGGACCTCCAGGCCCGGCGCAGCGGCATCAGTGTTGCAGAGGCGACGGGCCTGACACAGAGGCGCCCGATCGCAACGGCGATGACGGTCAGCCTCGATACGGCGCCCAACATGGCGCGGGCAGCGGCCCATCTGAAGGATGTTCCGCTTCTGAAGGTGAAAGTGGACGAACGCGATCCCCTCACGCAGATTCGCGCGGTCCGCAGCGAAGCACCCAAGCCTCGCCTGATCGTCGATCCGAACGAAAGCTGGACGCTGGATCTGGTGGAGCGTCTCCAGACCGATCTCGCCACCCTGGGTGTAGACCTGCTGGAACAACCGCTGCCTGCGAATGCTGACGAAGGCCTTGCAGGTTTAAGATCGGCGGTGCCCATTGCCGCCGACGAATCCGCCCATGTCGCCGGCGACGTGGAGAGGCTCGCAAATCGCTATCAGTTCGTGAATCTGAAGCTCGACAAGACCGGCGGTCTGACCGCCGCCCTGGCCTTCGCCGATGCCGCGGAGGCCGCCGGGCTTGGTCTGATGACGGGCTGCATGGTTTCCACGTCACTTTCCATTGCCCCCGCGCTTCTCCTCGCGCAGCGCTGTACCTTTGCCGATCTGGACGGACCAGTCTGGCTCAAGCGTGATCGGCCGGGCGGAATTCGTGAGGAGAACGGCCGTCTTCATGCCCCTGAACGCGGGTTCTGGGGCGACCTATAACCTTTCATTATAGCACCCCGCCTTGCAGCAGCGCCTGCTTCGCGCGGCCAAACTTGCAGCTCCTTAGATCTCCAACGATCGCAACCCGCTCATGCGCGGGGAGGCTGTCTGCGGTAGCTTAGGGCCTCTGCGATATGAACGCGGCCGATGCCATCCGTGGCGGCGAGATCGGCGATGGTGCGGGCGACCTTCAGCATGCGGTGGTAGGAGCGTGCCGTCAGTTTCAGACGCTCGGCCGCCTCCCGCAGCAGGGCCTGCCCCGCCTCGTCAAGCTGCGCGGCTTCCTCCAGCACCCGTCCGTCTGCCTCTGCATTCGTACGCGCGGCCGTACGCGCGTAACGGTGCGACTGACGTTCGCGGGCCGCAGCGATCCGCGCTGCCACCTCCCGACTTCCCTCGGCAGGAGGTGGCAGCGAAAGATCCGCTGCACTGACCGGTTCGACCTCGACGTGCAGATCGATGCGATCGAGGAGGGGGCCCGACAGTTTGGCCTGGTAATCGGCGGCGCAGCGAGGCGCGCGGGCACAAGCGAGCGCGGGATCGCCGAGATGACCGCAGCGGCAGGGGTTCATGGCCGCGATCAGCTGGACGCGCGCGGGGTAGGTGACGTGCAGCGCGGCCCTGGCAACCGACACTTCCCCCGTTTCGAGCGGCTGTCGTAGCGAATCGAGAACGCGCCGGTCAAATTCCGGCAGCTCGTCGAGAAAGAGAACGCCCAGATGCGCCAGGCTGACCTCTCCGGGGCGAGCCTTTTGTCCGCCGCCGACAAGCGCGGGCATGGAGGCGGAATGGTGCGGCGCGCGGAAGGGACGCTGGCGTATCAGCCGCCCTGCTTCCAATGTCCCCGCCACGGACGCGACCATCGACACCTCCAACGCTTCGGCGGGCGCAAGCTCCGGCAGAAGCCCGGGCAGCGTCGCGGCAAGCAGAGACTTGCCCGCGCCCGGCGGTCCGGACATCAGGAGATTGTGCCCACCGGCGGCGGCAATTTCCAGCGCCCGCTTTGCGGTTTCCTGGCCCTTGACCTCGGCAAGGTCGGGCGCCGGCATCATCTCGGCGGCGGCCGCGGGCTGAGGCGGCGACAGGATCTGCGTGCCCTTGAAATGATTGAGGAGTTCGAGAAGGCCCGGCGCCGCCAGCACATCGATGCGTCCCGCCCAGGCCGCCTCCCCGCCCTGTGCCGCCGGACAGATCAGGCCGAGATCGTTCGTGGACGCGTGCAATGCGGCCAGAAGGACGCCGGGCACATTGGCCACCCGCCCGTCCAGAGACAATTCGCCGACAATCAGATATTCCGAAAGCTGCTCCGCATCGACGATTCCCATGGCCGCCAGCAGCCCCAGCGCGATCGGCAGATCGTAATGCGAGCCCTCCTTCGGCAGGTCGGCCGGTGACAGGTTGACGGTGATGCGCTGGAAGGGGAGCGCCAGTCCTATACCCGACAGCGCCGCGCGGACGCGCTCCTGCGATTCCGCCACGGCCTTGTCGGCCAATCCGACGATGGTGAACTTCCCCTGCCCCTTGGCGATCTGCACCTGCACATCGACGGTTCGGGCCTCCAGACCCAGAAACGCCACGGTCGTGACGTGCGCGACCATGCGCCTCTCCCCCTACCCAAAACGGCCTTGTCCCTGCGGATCAGCGGGTTAACGGCCATGCGGCGCCTCTGTCCATGAAGAATTCATACCGAGCATTGAAAAGGGCATGTCCGTTCCCCTCATTGGACCCACGATGACATCCGATTCGCCCGCACTGCCGCGGCCCTCTCCGCGCCGGCCGCGTCCTCTCTGGCGGCGCTGGAGCGAATTCATCCTGGGACTTCTGCTGATGATTCTCGCGCCGCTTGTCGGCGGCCCCCTGCTTCCCGGTCCGTTCGGGTTTCTGGGCTTTGCGCTTGGCCTGGCGCTCGTCCTGCGCAGCTCGCTGCGCGCGAAACGCCACTATGCGCGCTTCAAGCGGCGCTGGCCCCATTGGGCGGGCTGGACTGAATGGGGATTAAGACGCGGCCCCCGACCTGCGCTTTCGAAGGCGGCGAAGCATGACCGGCAACAGCGCAAGCAGGCCGAGTCCCAAGATCGGCAGCAGAACGGCAGGGTCCGAGAGAATGCCGCCTAATCTGATCGATTCGCCCCGTGCGATCACTGCCCCTGCCCCGGCCCCGATGGAGGCGTAAACGAAGGTTCCCGGAACGATGCCGATGGCCGTTGCAAGAACGTAGGGCGTCGTCCGCATACCAAACAGGCCGGCCGCGATATTCACCAGGAAGAACGGAAAGGCCGGGACGAGTCGAAGGAACAGGAGATAGTTGAACGCATCGCGCTCGAATCCGTCGCGCAGGCGTTGAACAGCCGGACCCGCCCTGCGGACCAGCATGTCGGCGAAGGCGGTGCGCGCTGCCAGGAAGACAATGAGCGCACCCGTCGTGGCGCCGACGACGGTCAGCCCGCCGCCCAGCCACGTTCCGAACAGCAGCCCCGCCGCAATCGTCAAACTGGCGGCCCCCGGAACGCTGATCGCCACCAGCGCCGCATAAAGGGCTACAAAGCCCGTTGCTGCGAGAAAGCGGTTTTCGCCAACCAGCGTGCGCAATTCCTCATACTGGGCAGAAAGGGTGTCGAGACCGACATAACGCCCACCGCCAAGCAGGAAGAACGCCGCCAGTCCGATCACCAGCCCGCCAATCGGCAAAAACCGCGAAAAGCCTCCTTTTCGCTTGGCAGACGACGGGCCGGGTGTCTCGGCTGCGGGGGTCTTGTCGGGCATTCGGCCTTCTAGCCTGCTCGTATCGACCCGTCACGTCGGCCCACGAAGGGCCGTACAGGGGGCGTTCGGCGTTTGACATTTTTCGCCCTTCCGCCTATGTGCGCCGCCGAACGTGGCCGCTCGGCCCCCGTGTCTTGGAAGGACGCGGCGGACGATCGCGGCCCCTATTTGTTTGCATAGAGCCTAAGGTAGACTTCCATGAAGCGCACGTTTCAGCCCTCCAATCTCGTCCGTAAGCGGCGTCATGGTTTTCGCGCACGCATGGCGACGCAGTCGGGTCGCCAGGTGCTGGCACGCCGCCGCGCCAAGGGCCGCAAGAAGCTCTCGGCCTAAACGCTGGAGCGCCTGAAAAAGCGGCGCGATTTCCTGGCAGCGAACCGCGGGGCGCGCGCTGCCACGGATGGCTTCGTTCTGCTGGTTCACCCGCGCGGTGACGGGCGCGATACGGTTCGCGTCGGATATACCGTGACGAAGAAGATCGGCGGTGCCGTCGTACGGAACCGCCTGAAACGACGGCTTCGCGCTCTGGCGGCGGAAGTCGTTCCGGCCCGCGCCCCAGCAGGTTCCGATATCGTTCTGATCGGGCGCGGGGGCGGCCTGACCGCGAATTTTTCCGTGCTGAGGCAGGATCTTGAGAAGGCCTTCGGCCGCGCGGCGAGGCGGCGCGGGGCCGCGCCGCAAAGATAAGTCCGATGCGCGCGATCCTTCTTGTCGTCATCCGCTTGTGGCAGCGGTTCGTATCGCCGCTTTACGGCCCGACATGCCGCTTCCAGCCGACGTGCAGCGCTTATGCAGCGGAGGCTGTCCAGCGGCACGGCGCAGTGAAGGGTGGCTTTCTGGCCGTGCGGCGGATACTGCGCTGCCACCCGCTCGGATCGTCCGGCTATGATCCGGTGCCACCTGCCGTCCAGCCGACACCGAAAGATCAAGCCCCCGGGGGACAGAGTTCGTGAGCAACGAGAACAAAAACCTGCTGATCGCCATGGTTCTCTCCATGGCCGTGCTGTTTGGCTGGACCCTGATTTCGGAAACCTTCTTTCCGACATCGCAGGAACCGTCGAGCACGTTCGTCGATGGACAGCAGGTGGCCCTTCCGGACGATGAGGCCGGGCCGGGTACCGACAGCGTCCCCGCCATTCGCGAGCGGACCGAGGTGCTGGTCGAGACGCCGCGCGTGATGATCGATGCGCCGGCGCTCTCCGGCTCCATCAATCTGACCGGCGCGCGTATCGACGATCTGCTGCTGAAGCGCCATCACGAAACGCTGGCGGCGGACAGCGATATCCGTCTGTTCTCCCCGCGCGGGGCACCGGATGCCTATTTCGCGCAGATCGGCTGGACCGGTGAGGGCGACCTGCCGGGTCAGGACACGCGTTGGCAGGCGAGCGCGGAAACGCTGACGGCCGATTCGCCCTTGACCCTGTCCTGGACGAACGATGCGGGCGTCCGTTTCCTGATCGAGATCGCCGTCGACGACAATTATCTGTTTACCGTGCGCCAGCGCATCGAGAACCGCGGCACGTCCGCCGTCGTGGCGCGTCCCTATGGCCTGATCGCGCGTGAGGGCACCGGCCCCAACCAGGACAGCTGGACGGCCCATGTGGGACCCATCAGTTCGTCCGGCGGCGAGACGAACTATGATCTCGGCTATGACGATCTGGTTGACGAGGGCGGCCGCGCATCCGCCGACGCCAATGATGGCTGGCTGGGCTTTACCGACACCTATTGGCTGTCGGCGTTGATCGCGCCGGAGGGGCAGAGCGTAAACTCCGCCTTCCGCACGGGCCGCACGAGCGACAGCTTCGAGGCCACGATGCAGGGGGAACCGCTCGCGGTTGCGCCGAACAGCGCACAGACCAGCAGTCTTCGAATTTACGCAGGCGCCAAGGAAATCGGCGTCCTGGAGAACTACGATGACAAGGTGGGCATCAACGGCCTGGAGGGCGCGGTCGACTGGGGCTGGTTCCGCGTGATCGCAAAGCCGATCTACCACCTTCTCAGCTGGCTTTACGGCTTTGCGGGTAATTTCGGCGTGGCTATCATCCTGCTCGTCGTGATCATCCGCATCGTGCTGTTCCCGATCGCCAACAAGCAATATGAATCGATGGCGAAGATGCGCCGCCTGCAACCGAAGATGAAGGCGCTGCAGGAGCGCCACAAGGACGACAAGCAGCGGCTGCAGCAGGAGATGATGAAGCTGTACCGGGAGGAGAAGGCGAACCCGATCGCCGGCTGTCTGCCCATGCTGCTGCAGATCCCGATCTTCTACGCGCTTTACAAGACGCTGCTGCTGTCCATCGACATCCGGCACAAACCCTTCGTCCTGTGGATCAAGGACCTGTCGGCGCCCGACCCTCTGACGCCGGTCAACCTGTTCGGCTTTTTGCCGTTCGATCCGCCGGGCTTCCTTGCCATCGGCGTCCTCCCCATCCTTCTGGGCATCACCATGTGGCTGACCATGCGCATGAATCCGACGCCGATGGACGAAGTGCAGAAGAAGGTCTTCGGAATCATGCCCTGGGTGTTCATGTTCATCATGGCGCCCTTTGCCGCAGGGCTGCAGCTTTACTGGACGATCAACAACATCTTCTCCATCGGGCAGCAGTGGATTCTCCTGAAGAAATATCCGCGCGAACCGGAGCCCGAAGCGGCAAAGGCGAAGTAAATGGCCGCTGAACAGGATGGGCAGTCCGGGGGTGATTCGACGAGCGGCGGGCCAGCGGGTGTTTCCGCCGGGGCGGCGCGCTATGCCCGCGACCTGTTCAAGTCGGGCGCCCATTTTTCCATGTCCGTCGGCCATCTGGATCAGTTGCCGGAAGACGGCGTCCCCGAGATCGCCTTTGCCGGCAGGTCCAATGTCGGCAAATCTTCCCTGCTGAATGCCCTGTGCGCCCAGCACGGCCTTGCCCGCACGTCGAACACGCCAGGCCGGACGCAGCTTTTGAACCTGTTCCCGGTTGGAAAACCGCCCGAGCTGCGGCTGGTCGACATGCCCGGTTACGGCTTTGCGAAGGCGCCGAAGAAGGTCGTCGACCAGTGGAAACGCCTCGTCTTCGATTATCTGCGCGGCCGTCCGACGCTACGCCGGGTCATGCTGCTCATCGACGTGCGCCGCGGCATCAAGGACGTGGACCTGGACGTCATGGCGATGCTGGACGAAGCGGCCGTGACCTACCAGATCGTCCTGACCAAGGGCGACAAGGTGAAGCAGACCGGCGCCGCATGGAACGTGGCAGAGGCCGGGCGGCAGATCGCTCGGCGTCCAGCGGCGTTTCCGCTTGTACTGGCAACCAGCGCGGAAAAGAACGAGGGTCTCGACGAACTGCGCGTTGCCATGCTGGATGCGGCGCGCGCCTGAAAGGAGCGCAGCCATGACAGCCCTATTGAAAATCGTCCTCGGGAATCGCCGCTATTCCAGTTGGAGCCTGCGCGGTTGGCTGGCCGTGAAGCAATCCGGTCAGGACTTCGAGGAGGTCGTCATCCCTATGGATACGCCGGAATGGCGGGAGAAGAAGACCGATCCGGCGCTGATGCCGTCCGGCAAGGTCCCGAGCTTGTGGTCTGGCGGGATCGCTGTCTGGGAAAGTCTCGCAATCATCGACTGGCTAGCCGACCGTCACGGCCAAGCCGCCTATTGGCCCACGGACGATGCCGCCCGCGCCTTCGCCCGGTCGATGGCCGCCGAAATGCATGCCGGCTTCACAGCCCTGCGCAGCCAATGCCCAATGGACGTCTGCGCCCGTTACGAGGGGTTTCGGTTCGAGGAGGCAACACGCGCCGACATCGATCGGATTGTGACCCTCTGGACCGAGGCCCGTGACCGCTTCGGCGCCGGTGGTCCCTATCTTTTCGGAGCGTTCGGCGCCGCCGACATGATGTTCGCGCCTGTCGTCATGCGGTTCGTCACCTATGGCGCGAAGCTGAGCGGCACAGCCGCTAGCTACATGAACGCCATGACCGCGCATCCCTGGATGGTGGAATGGTGCGCGGCGGCAGAAGCCGAACCGGCAAGCTGGCGCATCGGCAAATATGAGGACAAGGCCCGCGAATATCTGTGACAGGCGCCACGCGCTTGGACATCGAACGCCTTTTCCCGGCCGGGCAAGCTGATAAGACATAGCGCATGGCGGTACTGACGAGTCTGAGGAACAGGATCCGCGGCGGCACCGGCAATGCCGGTAAGGGCGCTGCGAACCTGAAACGGCGCACCTTGGTCGGCGCGCCCCTGTGGGCGACCGTTTTGGTCGCAATCGCGATCCTCACAGTGCTTTACTGGGGACTTCTTGGCTGGCTCATGAGCGATACCAGCGTAGACTTGTCCCTGCGACCCACGCCGGAGGCGCTGCCGCCGGGGGGAAGCGTGACCGCCGCCTATGCCGCGACGCTAACGGAAGAACAGCTGGGACGTGGCGGCTGGACGCCGAATGACAGTATTCTCGCGCCCACCGCGCTCCTGAACGAGATGCCGGCATTTCAGGAGGGGACGATCAGCGTCGTCGCCGCAACCGTGCAGGCGCTTGCCGACATCACCAGCAACAGCGACCTTGCTGACGCGGCGGAGGATTATGCCGTCGAACCCGCTCGCGGATTCTTCAACAGCAGTTTTCCATTCATCGGTGGCAGCGCGGGCGCGCATTACCGCAGCGGAGCCGAGACGCTGATCGCCTATAACAACGAACTTGCGACATCGGAGCGCGAGCACCCGCAGGGTGCCCGGCAGGCCCGCGCGCTTCTTGAGGCGGTATCGGATGCAATGCGTCCAGCCATGGACCAGATCGATCTGCGCATTCGCGGAGAGGAATCCGGCGCCAGCACCGCTGAACTGCACGCGCGTGTCCGCGGAGAGGCCTATGCCGCCGCCCTGATGCTGCGCGGCATCCGCAGCGATTTCGATCCTGTCCTGCGCGAACAGCAATTGGGCTCGGCCATCGTGGAGGCGATCGAGCAATTGGACCGTGTCGCGGAGACAGATCCGCTGATCGTCAGCGAAAGCGACCTGACCAGCCAGGGTTATTTTCTTCGGTCCGCGCAGGAGTCGATCGCGCGCATGTCCGCGGGTCTGGCGGGATGAGCCTGCCTGAACCGGACGCGCCGATCCCGCGTGGCAGCGACAATCCGGCGGAATGGACCCCGGATGCCCGCGGCCCCGGCTATCTGCTGATCGTCGACGGCAGCGAGGAAGCAGACCGCGCCCTTCGCTATGCTGCACGGCGGGCCAAGGCCATCGGCGGTCAGATCACGCTCCTCTACGTCATGGCGCAGGCGGAGTTCGTGCAATGGGGCGGCGTACAGGACATGATCCGTGCCGAAAAGCAAGACGCCGCCGAAGCAGCGCTCGCCCGCGCGGCGGATCAGGTCGTGAAGCTGTCTGGTATCATGCCTTCCCTCATCGTGCGTGAGGGTAAGCTGACCGAAGAAATTTCCGCCGTCATTGCAGAGGACGACCATCTCTCGGCCATCGTTCTCGGTGCCGCATCGAAGGGCGCGCCCGGCCCGTTGGTATCGCACTTCACGGGCGAGCGGGCGGGTGGGCTGCCTCTCGTGGTCATCATCGTGCCCGGAGCGCTGGCGGACAATGCGATTGACCGTCTGACGGGCGGCGAAGAGCCGGACACCGAACCGGACGCCGGCCCCGATTCAGTGTAATTCCCAAACGGCCCGGCAGTCCTCTTGATTGCTGCGCGGCACGGCCTCACATCGGTGCCATGCACATCCAGACTCAGACGACGCCCAATCCCGCCACGCTGATGTTCCGGCCCGGCCGCAGCGTCAGTCCGGAGGGAACCCATGACTTCGATACGCCGGAAGCGGCGGAGGCCTCGCCCCTCGCATCCGCGCTTTTCGCCCTCGGCGACGTGACCGGCGTCTTTTACGGCGAAGATTTCGTGTCCGTGACGAAGGATCCTTCAGGCGGGGACTGGAGCGCCCTTAAGCCCGACGTGATGAGCCTGATCGTCGATCATTTCGCGAGCGGCGCGCCGCTGTTCTTCGCGGGCGCGCCAGACACCGCGCCGCAGATCGACGAGAATGAGGAGGACGCCGATATCCGCCGACAGATCACGGAACTGCTCGACGACCGCGTGCGACCGGCGGTCGCGGGCGACGGCGGCGATATCGTCTTCCATGGTTTCAAGGAGGGTGTGGTCTATCTGCGCATGCAGGGGGCCTGCGCCGGCTGTCCGTCTTCGACCGCCACGCTGAAGAATGGGATCGAAAACCTGCTGCGTTACTACGTGCCGGAGGTGGAGGAAGTGCGAGCGGTCTAGCCGGCCGCACGACTTGTCCCGCGGGGGCCCCTGTGCCTTGCCGTTGTCCGGCGGCATCTGATAGCCGCCTGCCCCAAAGCCAAGGAAACGCAGGAGCCTAACCCATGTCCGCAAAGATCAACCATCTTCTCAGCGACCGTGACCTCGATCTGGTCTTTCGCGAAGCGCGCAGCTATTCG
The DNA here is from genome assembly GCF_000342165.1 of Pacificimonas flava. GTDB lineage: Bacteria > Pseudomonadota > Alphaproteobacteria > Sphingomonadales > Sphingomonadaceae > Pacificimonas > Pacificimonas flava. The sequence continues at coordinate 110,296 of NZ_AMRV01000005.1, read as the reverse complement.
AGTTGGAGCGACAAGCCCGTTTCGAGGGTGGAGTTGGAAGCGATCTACGATCTGATGCGGATGGGGCCGACCTCCGCGAACTGCAGCCCCGCGCGCATCATCTTCTGCCAGTCGACCGATGCGCGCGAGAAACTGGCGGCCTGTGTCGATGCAGGCAATGTCGAGAAGGTACGCGCTGCACCCGTCACGGCTATCGTGGGCATGGACATGGAATTTTATGAGAAGCTTCCGCAACTGTTCCCGCACGCCGATGCGCGAAGCTGGTTTGCCGGAAATAGCGCCAAGATCGAGGAAACCGCGTTTCGCAATTCCTCCCTGCAAGGCGCATATATGATAATTGCAGCGCGCGCCGTCGGTCTCGATTGTGGCCCCATGTCAGGCTTTGACAAGGCGAAAGTCGACGCGGAGTTCTTTGGGGGAACCAGCGTCGAAACGAATTTCCTCTGCTCTCTCGGCCACGGTACACAGGAAAAGCTGTTCCCGCGCAGTCCGCGTCTGTCCTTCGAGGATGCGTGCGACATTCTCTAACGGCGGGATAGGCATTCCATGCTGCTGGCGATTGGAACCGCTCACCGTGCCTGCTCGCTGGCACTGATCGACGGAGAGCGGTGCGTCCGCAACGTGCACGAGTTGATCGGGCGGGGTCATGCCGAACGGCTCGTCCCGATGATCGCCGACCTGATGGACGGCCGCCGCGCCCACGGCATCCTCGTGGAGATCGGTCCGGGCAGCTTCACCGGAATACGCGTGGGCATTGCCGCCGCACGGGCACTGGCGCTCGCTTGGCGCGTTCCCGTCCATGGAATGAGCTCGATGCACCTTCTTGCAGCGCGTGCCTACGCCTCAGACCCTGCGCTCGGTCCGCTAACGGTCCTTCTGGACGGCGGCCGCGGGGAGGTGTTCCGACAAGACTTCGAGGACGGACGAGACTGCGGCGATGCCGTAGCGGTGACCGCCACGGATGTAAAAATCACGCGCGGGGCCGTCATCGGAACGGGCGCGTCGCTCGTGCCCGAGCTGGCGGCGCCAAAACTGGGCGAAGGACCGCCCGATGCCGCAGACGCACGGCTTCTTCGCCCCGAAGAGCGCGATCTGCCGCCCACCCCCCTCTACGTTCGCGCGCCCGACGCAAAGCGGCCGGGATGAACCTCAGCTTTCGGATGGCCGAACCGGATGATGTCGAGCTTCTCGATGCGCTCGCGCGCATGGCTTTCGATCCGCGCTTTGGCGAAGGCTGGTCCGGTGCACAGATCGTCGCCACGCTGATGCAACCGCGAAGTTGGGGCGAAATTGCTTTTCTCGACGACGATGCCGCTGGCTTTTCGCTTCTGCGGGCTGTTGCCGACGAGGTCGAACTTCTTCTGGTTGCGGTCAGTCCCGAAGCGCGCTCACAAGGCATTGGAAAGGCATTGCTGGGACGTGCGGGCCACGACGCCCTTCGCGCCGGGGGCCGGATTATGCATTTGGAAATGCGGGAAAACAATGAGGGCGCGCGACAACTTTACGAATATTTCTCCTTTTCTGCCGTGGGTCGGCGACGGGCCTATTATTGCGGCGGGAATGGAGAACGATTTGATGCCATCACGATGCAATCTTCATTGCCGCTAAAATATGCCGCAAATTAGGTTGAGTTTTATACTTGCCTCGCCCATATGAACGCCAACCCGTCATTAGTATATCGAATAAATTACCTCTCCAGGAGCACTCATGGACGACGACGCAAACCTTCACGAAGATATTATGGGCCTGACGGCAGAGATCGTATCCGCACATGTCGGCAACAATACGGTCGCCGTTTCCGATGTACCGGCGCTGATCGAGCAGATTTACAATACTCTGTCCCGCCTTGGCCCTGAAGCGGAAGAAGACAATACGCAGGAACCAGCGGTTTCGGTGCGCGCGTCGGTAAAGCCGGACTATATTGTCTGCTTGGAGGACGGCAAGAAGCTGAAAATGCTGAAGCGTCACCTGATGACGCACTATAACATGTCGCCGGATGAGTATCGTCGGAAGTGGAATCTGCCTGCCGACTATCCGATGGTCGCGCCGAACTATGCCAAGCAGCGCCGGGAACTCGCCAAGAAGATTGGCCTCGGCACCAAGCGGACGCGCGGGCGCGACAAATAAGGCTTTTGCGGAATCCGGAACGGGACGGGGACGGGCTTTGCTCATTTCCCCGCTCCCTGGCGCAAAGACCTGCCAGATGGTCTTGTGCGCACGATGGGCAGGTCGATAATAGAATGTTCATGCATATCGACATCCCTTCACTAGACCTCACCCGCGCGGTGGCCGTATGACAACCAAGATCGATATTGAGGCGCTGTGCGCCGAACGCGGCCTTCGCATCACGGAGCAGCGGCGCGTTATTGCCCGCGTTCTGTCTCAGGCCGACGATCATCCTGACGTGGAGGAACTCTACCGCCGCGCGTCAGCTATCGATGAAAAGATCTCGATCGCGACGGTATACCGCACCGTCCGGCTGTTCGAGGAGGCCGGCATTCTGGAACGGCACGATTTCCGCGACGGCCGCGCCCGCTACGAACCGACGCCGGAAGAGCATCACGATCATCTGATCGACGTCGAATCGGGAGAGGTCGTCGAGTTCCATGACGAGGAACTCGAGGAACTGCAGATGCGTATCGCTGAAAAGCTGGGCTTTGACCTCGTCGATCACCGTATGGAGCTTTACGGCCGGCGCCGGAAGCCGAAGTCCTGACGGCACGCGATCCGCACATTTCCGCTCATGCGGAACGGATACCCTGGGGGCGGGTCCTGTTTTGGAGCGCGCTGGCGCTTGTGCTGGTTCCCTTCAACATGCTGGCACTTCGCCTCCGCCCTGATCACCAGCCCCGCATTCCGATGCGTTTTCATGCGCTGATGTGTCATGCAGCCGGGATCAATGTGCACGTTCATGGGCGTCCGGCGACCGGAACCACGCTCTACGTGGTGAACCATTTAAGTTGGGCCGACATTCTTGTGCTTGGCCGCCTTCTTCGCGCGCGGTTTCTCGCAAAGTCCGAACTTGGCGATAGCAGTGCTCTGGCGTTCTTCTGCGCGCAGCAACGTACGCTGTTCGTTGATCGGCGCGATTCCCGCGGCGTCCGCGATCAGGAGAACCTGCTGACGCGCACGCTTGAAGCTGGCGATGCAATTGTAATCTTCCCAGAATCGACCACGGGCGACGGTCGGAAGCAACACTCCTTCAAGACGCCGCTTTTCGCCGGGATAACGGACGGAAGCCTTCGGGGCGTCGCCGTGCAGCCCGTCAGCCTTGCCTATACCCGCGTCCGGTCCATGCCGGCGCAGCGGTCGCGCTGGCCCTATCTCTGCTGGATGGGCGACTATGGCATCGGGGAAAGCGTACTCGCCTTCCTGCGGCTGCGGGCGGTAAGAGCCGACGTCGTCTTCCACGAGCCCGTGGATCCCGTGAACTTCGCCGGTCGCAAGGCTCTCGCGGCGCATTGCGAGCGGGCGGTACACAGGGGTTACAGGGCAGCGATGCGGCAGTATGTTCAGCCGCAATGATCGAATCGAACCTGAACCGCGCCGTCCGCTGACGTGACCCAGCCGAAAACCTACTTCGTGCGCAGCTATGGCTGCCAGATGAATGTGTACGATGCCGAGCGTATGGAAGAACTGCTCGGCGCGGACGGCATGACACGCGCCGAGAGCCAGGACGATGCCGACCTGGTCGTTCTGAATACCTGCCATATCCGCGAGAAGGCCGCCGAAAAGGTCTACTCCGAGATCGGCCGCATTAGAAAGAAGGGCGAGAAATCCGGCCGCAAGGCGATGGTGGCTGTCGCGGGCTGCGTCGCACAAGCGGAGGGCGAGGAGATCGCACGCCGCGCGCCGAGCGTCGATGTGATCGTCGGCCCGCAGGCCTATCACCGCCTGCCCGCGATGACGCGCACTGCCGCCGCCGGCACACGCGCGGTGGATACCGACCTGCCGACCCTGGCAAAGTTCAAGGCCCTCGGCACGGCGCGACGCGCCCGCCCGTCCAGCTTCCTCACCATTCAGGAGGGATGCGACAAGTTCTGCACCTACTGTGTGGTGCCGTACACGCGCGGCGCGGAAGTATCCCGCCCAGCGGACATTCTCCTCGAGGAAGCGCGCAAGCTGGCGGATGGCGGCGCGCGCGAGATCGTCCTTCTCGGCCAGAACGTGAATGCCTACCGCGACGAGCATGGCGTCGGCTTCGGGGATCTGATCGGCCGCGTTGCCGCGATCCACGGCATTGAGCGCATTCGCTATACCACCAGCCATCCGGCCGACATGACGGACGAACTCATCGCCGCGCATGGCGAGATCCAGGCGCTCATGCCCTATCTGCACCTGCCGGTTCAGTCGGGAAGCGACCGGGTGCTGAAGGCGATGAATCGTTCGCATACGGCAGAGAGCTACAGCGACACCATCGCGGCGCTGCGCAGGGTTCGTCCGGATATCGCCATCTCCGGCGACTTCATCGTCGGCTTCCCGGGCGAAACCGAAGCCGAGTTCGAGGAGACGTTGAAGATCGTGGACGCGACGCGCTACGCACAGGCCTACAGCTTTAAATATTCTCCGCGCCCCGGTACACCCGCCGCCACCATGGATACGCAGATCGCGGAATTGGTGAAGGCGGAGCGTCTGGAACGCCTGCAATCCGCGCTGAATGCACAGCAGATTCGCTTCAACCAGAACAGCGTCGGCCTGTGCGTCAACGTCCTGATCGAACGGCCTGGCAAGCGCGAAGGCCAGGTGGTCGGCAAGTCGCCCTGGCTGCAGTCGGTGCATTTCGATGCCGAGGGCGCCGCCATCGGAGATATCGTTGCCGTCGAGATCGAATCCGCCGGACCGAACTCGCTGGCCGGACGAAGACGAATGAGCGATGATAGGACAGGGAGAGGACAGGTCGCATGAGGGGAGACGCCCAGGCATGAAGCGCAAGGCGGCCGATGCGGCCCCGACGCCCGCGGACCGCGTCCGCCTCAGCGTGCAATTCGACCGGCCGGACCTCCTCGGTCCGTTGTTCGGACAATATGATCAGAATCTGATCGCGATCGAAAATCGTCTCGGAGTCTATATCGCCGCGCGCGGAGACCGCGTCACGATCGAGGGGCGCGCTGATGCCGCCGCACGGGCCCGGGACGTGCTGACCGAGCTTCACGAACAGTTGATGCGCGGCGGCGATATCGGGCCGGGCGAGGTCGATACCGCCATCGCCATGGGCGACGAGCCAATCCTGGATGGCCTGGAGATGGTCGACGAAAAACAGAAACGTCCCTCCATCGTCATTCGCACGCGCCGCAAGACCATTGCCCCGCGCACGCCGCGACAGCTTCATTATATGCAGGCGCTGTCGTCGGAGGAGATCATCTTCGCCCTCGGTCCGGCCGGCACCGGCAAGACCTATCTTGCCGTCGCCCAGGCCGTCAGCCAGCTTATCACCGGCTCCGTCGATCGCCTGATCCTCTCCCGACCGGCAGTGGAGGCCGGAGAGCGTCTCGGCTTTCTTCCGGGCGACATGCGCGAGAAGGTCGATCCCTATCTGCGGCCGCTCTACGACGCGCTTTACGACATGCTGCCGTCCGAACAGGTGGAACGCCGCATCGCATCGGGCGAGATCGAGATTGCCCCGCTCGCCTTCATGCGCGGCCGCACGCTGGCGAATGCCTTCGTCATTCTGGACGAGGCGCAGAACACCACGCCGCAGCAGATGAAGATGTTCCTGACCCGCTTCGGGGAGAATAGCCGCATGGTCATCTGCGGCGATCCCAAGCAGGTCGACCTGCCCGATCCCGGTCGTTCGGGCCTTGCGGATGCGGTAAACCGGCTTGACGGCATCGACGGCATCGCGACCGTGCGGTTCGGAACGGCCGACGTCGTCCGCGCCGCCATCGTCGCGCGCATCGTGCATGCCTATGAGGGCGGCGATGCTTAACGTCGAAACCAGCATCGAGGGCGACAGTTGGCCCGACATAGACTGGCGCGCGCTGGCTGAAACGGCAGCGCGCGCCGCCCTTCTCGCCAGTCCCTACCCGCACCTCGTCGAAGGTGCGCAGTGCTGCGAAATCTCCGTGAAACTGTCCGGGGATGAGGAGGTGCACGCCCTCAACCGGCAGTATCGCGGCAAGGACAAGCCGACCAACGTCCTCAGCTTCCCGGCCGTGCAGCGGGATTTGCTGCCGGCGATGACGAACTCCGACGATGGAGAGGTGCTGCTCGGCGACCTGATCCTGTCCTTCGATACCTGCGCTCGGGAGGCGCAGGAAAAGGCGGTGCCGCTTCGCGACCATGCCACACACCTGATCGTTCACGGGGTGCTGCATCTCGTCGGCTACGATCATGAGGAGGACGCGGAAGCGATCGAGATGGAGCGGCTGGAAACCGCGATATTGTCCGGACTCGGGATCGATGATCCCTATCAAAGACACGATGACGACGACCGGGATGCGAACGACTGACCATGGCTAGCCAGCCCGACAATCAATTCCGTCCGCTGATGCGCGTCATGAAAACGCTGCTGTTCGGACGCGGCGACGCCTCTCTGCGCGACGCGATCGAGGAAGCGCTCGAAGAACACGAAGGCGACACGGAGGAATCCTCCGTTGCCGGCGATCTCAGCGGTGCGGAGCGGCTGATGCTGCGCAATCTTCTGAACTTCGGTGAGCGCAAGGCCGGCGACATCATGGTGCCGCGCGGCGACATCATTGCCTTCGCGGCGGGCGGCAGCTTTCCCGATCTGGTCGCGGCGTTCGCCGAGGCAGGCCACAGCCGCATGCCGGTTTTCTCCACCGAACTGGATCGGATCCTGGGGATGATCCACGTGAAGGACGTCTACAATGTCCTGGCAGAGGAGGGCCGGGCCGCCGACCCGTCGCTCGAATCGCTGCTGCGGCCCGTTCTGTTCGTGCCCTATGCAATGCGGGTCCTGGATCTTCTCGCCCGCATGCGCGCAGGGCGCACCCACATGGCGATTGTGGTCGACGAATATGGCGGCACGGACGGGCTCGTCACGGTCGAGGACATCGTAGAGGAAATCGTCGGCGATATCGAGGATGAGCATGATGAGCCCGAGGATGAGCCGATTCATGCCCTGCCCGGTGGCCGCTACGAGGCCGATGCGCGCCTCGACATCGAGGCGCTGGAAGAAAGGCTCGACACCAATTTCACCGAAGCCGTTGACGGCGAGATCGATACCGTAGGCGGACTGCTCTTCATGATTGCCGGACAGGTGCTGCCGGTCGGAGAATCCATCGACCACCCCGCCGGCTGGCGCTTCGAGGTTCTTGCCGGGGACGAGCGGCGTGTCGAACGCGTCCGCGTCATTCCGGTCGAGTGACGGGTTTCTTCGACGCGGTTCCCCCGCGCTACGTGAAACCGATCGTCTTTGCCGCCGGGATCGCTGGCGGCTTTGCGTTCGCACCCTGGAACCTCTGGCCGCTGATGCTGCTGTCGCTGGGTGCGATGCTCCTGTTCGTGGAGAACGCGGAATCGCGAAAGCGCGCCTTCGGCATCGGCTGGTGGTGGGGTCTCGGGAATTTCCTGGTCGGTCAGTACTGGATCGCCCACGCCTTCCAGTATCAGGCGAACATGCCGGCATGGACCGGTATCCCGGCCGTCATACTCCTGTCGATGATCATGGCGCTTTACCCGGGCATTTCTGCGGCGGTGGCCGTGCGTTTCGGCAAGAGCCCAGCGGCGCGCGGGCTGGCATTCGCCGGTACGTGGATGCTGACGGAATGGCTGCGGGGCTATCTGTTCAGCGGATTCGGCTGGAATCCGCTGGGCGTCGTATCGCTGCCCATGGCCGGTCTCGCGCAGCTTGCAGCGGCCATTGGCGCGCTGGGCCTTTCCGGTATCCTCGCACTGGCGGCCTTTGGTCTTGCCCAGGCAGCGTATCGCCGCTGGAGGCTTGCGGCGGCACTGCTCCTTCCGACCGTCGCCGGCGCCCTCCTTCCGCTTGTGCTGACCGGACCCACGAAGCTGACGCAGACACGTCTCGATATCGTTCAGGCGAATATCGGACAGGACGTGAAGTACGGACCGGGCGCCGTCGAGGAAGCCGTACGCCGTTATGCCGCCCTTTCGCCATTGCCGGATGGATCGCCGCGCCTCCTCATTTGGCCGGAGGCCGCAATCGACGACGTGCTCGACGAGCGTCCAGCCCTGCGCGCCGATGTCGCACGCGCGCTGATCGGACCTCAGGATCTGATGCTCGTCGGCGCGATCAAAGCCATCCGGGCGAACGACGGCCGGGTCGAGGGCGCCTATAACAGTCTTTACGTCCTGGGGCCCGAGGGGGAGATTCGTGGCCGCTACGACAAACGAATACTCGTTCCCTATGGCGAGTATCTGCCCGCCCGTCCTCTCCTGTCGCTTATCGGCATTGCACGCCTCGTACCGGGGGCCATAGATTTCATTCCCGGCACCGGTCCGAAGACGCTCGATCTCGGCGCCTTCCCCGATGCTGGCGCGCTGATCTGCTACGAAGTCGTGTATCCGGAGGCGGCGGGCGACGTGGTGCGGCCGGGCTGGCTTCTCAACGTCTCGAACGACGCCTGGTTTTCCGACGGCGGGGCTTGGATGCATTTGGCGCAGGCGCGCATGCGCAGCATCGAGCAGGGCCTGCCCATGGCGCGGGCCACACCGACCGGCGTCAGCGCCATCATCGATCCCTGGGGCCGCGTGCTGCAGATGATCGGCCGGGGCGAGGCCGCGCATATGCGCGTAGCGCTGCCCGCGCCGCGGCCGGAGACGCTTTTCGCTAGGATCGGCACGCCGCTTCCCATCGGCCTGGCACTGTTGATGCTTGGCGCAGCGCTGCTGCTGCCCCGTCGGCGGGATGCAGAAATTCATTGATACCCTGATCGCCCGCCCACCGAAATCCGTTTCGGATGCATGTGATCGCCGAAACGCCCCTAGCCGACGCCCGCCGGCAATGACCCGCTCTCCCCGCGGCGGGTTGGCGCACGCATCGGACGGCGCCGGCGGCAGCTCGGCCTCAGCCAGACGGAACTCAGTGCGCGGATCGGCGTCTCGCACTCGCAGATCAGCAAATGCGAGGCCGGAACGAACGCCGTGCCCATGCTGCGCCTGTCGGCCATCGCCGGGGCGCTCCGCACATCTTCCGACACATTGATGGCTGCTTCGTCCGGCAGTCCGCCGTTCAGGCTCGCGGAAGAACAGGCCCCCTACAGCGCGGAAAGCGAACATGAGCGCACGCGCCGGCTTATCGCCCTGTTCAAGGCGCTTTCGCAACACCGGCAGGGCGCTCTTCTTGCGCAGCTGACGACAGAGGCCGCGGAAACCCAGTCTTAGGCATGGGCATATAAACCTTGCTTTATATCCTCCTTGCACGGCTTCCGGTGGACGGTTAGACCACTCGTTAGACCCGTTTCCCGCTTTGCCGAAGGAAGTATCCCTATGGCCCGCCAAGATTATCTGTTCACGTCCGAGAGCGTGTCCGAAGGACATCCCGACAAGGTCGCCGACCAGATTTCCGACGCGATCGTGGACCTGATGATCTCCAAGGATCCGGAATCGCGGGTGGCCTGCGAAACGCTGACGACGACGAACCGCGTGGTTCTGGCCGGCGAAATCCGCTGCCGGGCCATGTACGACCAGGAAACGCACAAGACGACGCATGGCTGGGCGCCGGGTGCGCTGGAGGAAATCGAGGATGCGGCGCGTTCGGTCGTGCGGCGGATCGGCTACGAGCAGGATGGCTTTCACTGGCAGACGTTCGATTTCGCGAACTATCTGCACGGCCAGTCGGCACACATCGCACAGGGCGTCGACGAGGCGGGCAACAAGGACGAGGGCGCCGGCGACCAGGGCATCATGTTCGGCTATGCCTGCGACGAGACGGAGGAATTGATGCCGGCGACGCTGCATTATTCCCACCGGATCCTGCAGCGGCTGGCCGAGGACCGCCGCAGCAAGATCGTCGACTTTCTCGAACCGGACTCGAAGAGCCAGGTGACGCTGGAATATGCCGGTCGCCAGCCGCAGCGGGCCACGGCGCTGGTGGTGTCGACCCAGCATGTTCCGGGCTATGACGAGGGCGAGAAGGGCAAGGCGCTGGCGGACTATGTTCGCGGCGTCTTCGCCGACGTGCTGCCGGACGGTTTCGTCGACGAGCGGACCGCCATCCATATCAATCCCACCGGCAAGTTCGAGATCGGCGGGCCGGACGGCGATGCTGGGCTGACGGGCCGCAAGATCATCGTCGACACCTATGGCGGCGCGGCGCCCCATGGCGGCGGCGCCTTTTCGGGCAAGGACCCGACGAAGGTCGACCGGTCGGCCGCCTATGTCAGCCGCTACATGGCCAAGAACATCGTCGCCGCCGGTCTGGCGCAGCGCTGCACCATCCAGCTGAGCTATGCCATCGGCGTCGCCGAGCCGCTGTCCCTCTATGTCGACATGGAGGGCACCGGCGAGGTCGATCCGATCAAGCTGGAGGGGCTGCTGCCGCAACTGGTGCGGCTGACGCCGAAGGGCATTCGCACGCACCTGGGGCTGAACAAGCCCATCTATGCCCCCACGGCTGCCTATGGTCATTTCGGCCGCACGCCGACGGACGACCTGTTCCCATGGGAGCGGACCGACTTGGTGGACGAACTGAAGCGGGCCTTCTGATCGCCGGGTCCTATTCCGCCGCCACGGCCGCGTAACCGACGACGCCGAAATCCCGCCGCGCGGGCACGACACGGTCGCGGCCCTCCTCTTCGCGCAGAAGCGACGGCCTGATGGACGAGCTGAAGCGGGCCTTCTGATCGCCGAGCCTTATTCCGCCGCCACGGCCTCGTAACGGGCGATGCCGAGATCCGGCCGCGCGGGCACGACACGGTCGCGCCCCCCCTCCTTCGCGCAGTAGACGGCACGGTCGGCGTGCCGCAGGGCGGCGCGGATGCGCCGCTGCGAGACGCCCGCCACGCCGAAACTGCCGGTGATGTTCCAGGACACCCCCGCAAAGCGCTCACGGGAAATCGCGGCGCGCAGATCCTCGGCGATGTGGAGGCCCGCCTCCAGCGTGGCCGCGAACACGAGGACGGCGAACTCCTCCCCACCGATCCGCGCCAGATTCCCGCGCCCACCCAGAGCCTGCGACAGCACACCGGCGGCCTGGCCCAGAACGGCGTCGCCTGTGTCGTGGCCGCATGTGTCGTTGACGCGCTTGAAATGATCGAGATCGATCATGATGACGGCGCCATATTCCGTCTCGCCATCCCGCGCCGCATCGATCCAGCGTTCGAAGGCGCGCCGATTGGGAAGGCCGGTCAGAATATCCGTTTCCGCAGCCTGATAGTGACGATGGATGAGGTCGCTGCCGATTGCGATCAACAGCAGGACGGCGTTCATCAGCGAAACCAGGCCCGTCGTCAGATAGAAGGTCAGATTGTAGAGGCTCCAGAACCCCTGCCCCGTCTCGATGACGGCGACATCCTGCGGCAGGAACAGGGCCGCCCTCAGCGAATAGCACAGGGCCGCAAAGAGGAAGGTGCCGAAGATGAGCGTGTCGAGAAGCGTGCCGCGCTTCCGTGCGAGGACAGGAAGCGCGAGAAACTGAATGGCGGCGCCGATCAGATTGGCGTTCGCGACGCCCAGATTGGGGCTGCGGTCGATGAAGCTGCTGTGAAAGAGAACGGCAAGCCCGATCACATACACAGCGGCCAGCGGACGCAGCGGAAGGCCGCGCCCGTGCCGGACCAGAAAGGCCTGCGCGATGGCGGCGAGCGCGGGCCAATGCAGCGCCGTCGCCGTGGCCATCAAGACGAGGTCCGATGGCGCCCGCAGCGTGTCGATGAGCAGCGAAACGAGACCGATGAAGAAGCCGAGCGAGGCCCAGCGCGCCTCTGGCGCGTAACCGTCCTGCTGATAGGCAACGAGCGCAAAGGCCGCAGCAAAGATCAGCAGGACCGTCGGGGCCAGCCAGAAGAAGATCGCGTCGCTCACACCCATTCCCCCTTACCGCCGCACTGCCACGTGCGCGGTATGCCGGCCCCCATCCGGCAGCCGCGTCCGCATGCCCTGGCCCCGGGCGGACGCTGACCGGCGCTGCCTATGCCATGACGCCGCGCGACTCCTCAAGGACGGATTCGATCCAGACTGCGCGGAACCGCTGAATACGGCGCCTGCGCTCCCCCCGGGGAAGGCTTGCGGCGGGCGGCGGGGCGATTAAGGGCGCGCGGCATGACTGCTTTCAAGACAGGCGACCCGACGACGCTGGGGCGGCTCTACGGCCGCACCAAGGGGCACAGGCTGCGGCCGGTGCAGCAGGCGCTGCTGGACGAACTCTACCCCGCCCTCGCCGTCCCGGAAGACGGTCCCGTGACCGCCGCGGCCGTGTTCGGCGAGGACCGGCCGCTGCATTTCGAGATCGGCTTCGGCGGCGGCGAACATCTGGCCTACCGCGCGGACCTGCTGCCCGACCACCGCTTTATCGGCGCCGAGCCGTTCGAGAACGGCGTCGTCAGCGCGCTGCAGCACATTCGCGATCAGGGGCTGAGCAATATCCGCCTTCATATGGGAGACGCGCTGGAGGTGCTGCGGCGCGTACCGGACGGCACGCTGTCCTTCCTGTACCTGCTGCACCCCGATCCGTGGCCGAAGGCGCGGCATGCCAAGCGCCGAATGATGAACCCCGGCCCGCTGGACCTGTTCGCCGCCAAGCTGAAGCCGGGCGGGATTTTTCGGGTGGCGACGGACGACCCGACCTATTGCCGCTGGTCGCTGATGCAGATGGCGCGGCGCGACGAGTTCGAGTGGCTGGCGAAATCGGCGGACGATTTTCGAAAGGCGCCGGGCGGCTGGCCGCTGACCCGCTATGCCGAGAAAGCGCTGCGCGAAGGCCGCGAATTGTGGTTTTTCCAGTATCGGCGCCGCTGAGGCGCCCGCGATGGCGAAAAGGGCGGGTTTCTGCGGAAGTGGACAGGTCGCGCGGGCCGCGAAGTTGACAGTCTGGACACTCGTGGCGCGCGCGGGCGCGGGACGCCGGCCGGTTCTGCGGATGCAGGCCAGGGGATGAAGGGATGAGGAGAGGCCCATGGCATTGGGGTCTCCTGAAAACTCCTATTTTGCAAGCGGGCGGTGCTGAAGAGAGCTGCCTTCGGGCCGCTGTCCGGATGCGGACCGCTTCACCCTCCCCCGGCCCCTCCCTATGAGGGAGGGGAGGTTGCGGCCGTGGATGCGGCCTCGGTCCCGGCGGCCCCGGCCCCTCCCAATGAGGGAGGGAGGTTGCGGGCCGTGGATGCGGCCTCGGTGCCGGCGGCCCCGGCCCCTCCTATGAGGGAGGGAGGTTGCGGGCCGTGGATGCGGCCTCGGTGCCGGCGGCCCCGGCCCCTGCCTGGGAGGGAGGGGAGGTTGCGGGGCCTCCCCCTTTGGAGTTCAGGGTTTGGGGGTGAGTTTCAGGAGGCGGCCGCCGCTGCCGTCCCGTTCGTCCTCAAGGACGTAGACGAGGCCGTCCGGGCCCTGTTCCAGTTCGCGGATGCGCTGGCCCATGTCGTAGCGGGCGACCTCCCGCGAGTTCGCGCCGTCCAGCGACACCTGCACGATGGCCTGTGACGACAGGCCGCCGATGAGGCCCGTGTCCTGCCAGTCCGGATAGGCGTCGCCCGAATAGATGACGAAGCCGGCCGGAGAGATGACCGGGTCCCACCAGGTTTCCGGCGCGTTGAACTCGGGCCGCGTGTCATGATCGGGAATATCGCCGCCGTCATAATGAACGCCGTTCGAAACCTCCGGATAGCCGTAGTTCGCGCCGCGTTCGATGATGTTGAGCTCGTCGCCGCCCTTCGGTCCCATTTCGTGCGTCCAGAGCGTGCCGTCCCCGGCGAAGGCGATGCCGAGCGGATTGCGGTGGCCGAGGCTCCAGATCTGCGCGGTGACGCCGCCCCGATCCGCGAACGGATTGTCGGACGGCACCGATCCGTCCGCGTTGAGCCGGATGATCTTTCCAAGGTTCTGCTGCATGTCCTGCGCCGGATCGAATTTCTGCCGCTCGCCCGAAGTGATCCACAGCTTTCCGTCCGGTCCGAAGGCGAGCCGGTGGCCGTAATGGCCGCGCCCCTCCACCTTCGGATCCTGCCGCCAGATGACCTGAAGCCCGTCCAGGCTGCACTCGAGCGGCTGCGCGCAGTCGAGCGTCGCCCGCGCCAATGCGGCGCCGCGCGTATCGCCGTCCCCCGCCTCCGCATAGGACAGGTAGACGACATTGTTCTGAGCGAAATCCGGATGGACGATGACGTCGCCGAGACCGCCCTGCCCGCCATAATCCACCGCCGGAACGCCGGAGACATCGCCGGTGCGCAGCGCTCCATCCTCGATCCGGGCGACCTTGAGCGTTCCCGGCCGCTCTGTCACCAGCAGGCGCCCGTCCGGCAGGAACGTCATGGCCCAAGGCTCGTTGAAATCGCCGAGCGCCTCCGCCGTGAAGGGCGTGTCCGCCGGTTTCGCCTCCGACCGCTCGCCGCCCGCATCCACGGCGGGGCGCGTCGTCTCTACGGTCTCCGCGCCTGCCGCATCGCTGTCAGGGCGGTTCTGAACGGCCTCGCCGCCCTCTTCCGCGCTGCCCCCGGCGGCGTTGCAGGCGGCAAGCGCCAGAATGGCGGCGGCGCCGAAATAACGGTACATCATAGCATATCCCTTTTTCCTGTCGTGGCGGCGGACCCGCATGACCTTGTTCGAAAAGCCGGTTCACCGGCATCCGCGCCGTCACGCCGGCCACTGCCCCCTCTTGTGGTCGAGAACGCCGCGCATTATAATCAGTTCATCTTCCACATGGTCAGCCCTTCTGGAAGTCGGTTCGGGGTTCCGATCCGGCACCGCGGGGACATGCCCATATTTGAACGCGAATCGGAGCATTGTCTTGGCGAACATCGCCGCGATCCACGAGTTGATCGAACCCATCGTACGCGAACAGGGTTTCGACCTCGTGCGGGTGAAGATGATCAATACCGAGGTCGGACCGACGCTGCAGGTGATGGCGGAGGACCCGGCGACCGGGCAGATGCTGATCGACCAGTGCACGACGCTGAGCCGCGCCATTTCCGAGATGCTGGACGAGGAAGATCCCATCGAGGAGGAATACAGCCTGGAGGTCTCCTCCCCCGGCATTGACCGGCCGCTGACCCGCGCGAAGGATTATGCGCTGTGGGCGGGGCATAAGGTGAAGATCGGCCTGACCGAACCCATGGACGGGCGAAAGAAATTCCAGGGCACGCTGCTCGGCCTCGAAACCGCAGACGGCGGTGAGGCGGTTCGGGTGAAGCTGGAGGACGGCAGCGGCGAGGATGTGCTGCTGCCGATGAACCGGATCGACAGCGCGAAGCTCGTGCTGACAGACGAACTTTTGGCGGCCACGCAGCCGCAGCAGATGAACTAGGGAAGCGACAGACATCATGGCCACCGCAGTCACCGCAAACCGCGCCGAACTCCTCGCGATCGCCGACGCCGTCGCGCGCGAGAAGTCGATCGACCGCATGATCGTGATCGAGGCGATGGAAGACGCCATCCAGAAGGGTGCGCGCGCCAAATACGGTCAGGAAAACGACATCCGCGCCAAGATGGACCCGCAGTCCGGCGAAGTGCGCCTGTGGCGGGTGCTGGAGGTCGTCGAGGCGGCGGAGGACCAGTTCACGCAGGTGTCGCTGACGAAGGCGAAGACGATGGACGGAGAGGCCGAACTGGGCGGCTTCGTTATCGATCCGCTGCCGCCCATCGAATTCGGCCGCATCGCCGCGCAGGCCGCCAAGCAGACCATCGTGCAGAAGGTCCGCGACGCCGAGCGCGACCGGCAGTTCGAGGAATTCAAGGACCGTATCGGCGAAATCACCACCGGCATCGTCAAGCGCGTCGAGTTCGGCCATGTCGTCGTCGACCTGGGCCGCGCCGAGGGGGTCATTCGCCGCGACGAGCAGATCCCGCGCGAGCTGCTGCGCGTCGGCGACCGTGTCCGCTGCTACATCAAGGACGTGCGGCGCGAGGTGCGCGGGCCGCAGATCTTCCTGTCGCGCGCGGCCGGCGAGTTCATGAAAAAGCTGTTCGCCCAGGAAGTGCCGGAAATCTACGACGGCATCATCGAGATCAAGGCCGTCGCCCGCGATCCGGGCAGCCGCGCGAAGATCGGCGTCATTTCCTATGATGGCAGCATCGACCCCGTCGGCGCCTGCGTCGGCATGAAGGGCAGCCGCGTGCAGGCCGTCGTGCAGGAACTGCAGGGCGAGAAGATCGACATCATCCCCTGGTCGGAGGACACCGCGACCTTCGTCGTCAATGCGCTGCAGCCGGCCGAGGTGGCGAAGGTCGTCATCGACGAGGACGAAAGCCGCATCGAAGTCGTCGTGCCGGACGACCAGCTGTCGCTGGCCATTGGCCGCCGCGGCCAGAACGTGCGCCTGGCCAGCCAGATTTCCGGCCACCAGATCGACATTCTGACCGAGGACGAGGAATCCGAACGCCGGCAGAAGGAATTCACCGAGCGCTCCGACCTGTTCATGGAAGAACTGGAACTGGACGAGACGCTGGCGCAGCTGCTGGTGGCGGAAGGCTTCGCCGAGCTGGAGGAAGTCGCCTATATCGAGCAGGAGGAACTCGCTGCCATCGAGGGCCTGGACGAGGAGATCGCCGAGGAGCTGCAGAGCCGTGCGGTCGAGGCGCTGGAGCGGCGCGAGGCGAAGTACCGCGAGGAGCGCCGCGCGCTGGGCGTCGACGACGCGCTGGCGGAGATCGAGGGTCTGAGCGAGAAGATGCTGGTGACGCTGGGCGAGAAGGGCATCAAGACGCTCGACGATCTGGGCGACCTCGCCACCGACGAGCTGGTCGGGCGCGGCAATCGCAATGCCGGCATCGAGGAAGGCTTCCTGCGCCAGTACGACGTCAGCGAGGAGGACGCCAACCGCATCATCATGGCCGCCCGCGCGCACTGGTTCGACGACGAGCCGGCCGCCGAAGACACTGCCGCCCAGAATACCGCCGATGCGGCGGATGGGGAGGTCGCGGATGCGGACAGCGACCAATGATGCCGAGCGGACGTGCATATTAACGGGCGCTAAGGGCGAGCGGGCCGGCTTCATCCGGCTGGCCCTGTCGCCCGACGGCGCGATTCTGCCCGACCCGGGTGCGAAGGCGCCGGGCCGCGGCGCCTGGCTGGGCGTCGATGCCGCCGCGCTGCGCGCCGCGCAGGGCTCCGGCAAGCTGAAGGGCGCGCTCGGCCGCGCCTTCAAGGGCGAGGCGCGCGAGGTGCCCGGCGATCTGGCCGGCGAGATCGAGGCGGAACTGGAGCGCCGGACACTGGCGCTGCTGGGCCTGGAAATGAAGGCCGGGCATCTGGTGCTGGGCTTTGAACGGCTGCTGTCTGGCGTGCGTTCGGGCACGGTTCGGCTGATCCTGCATGCCGCCGATGCGGCAGGCGACGGACGCCGCAAGCTGGACGGTGCCGGACACGGCGCCTTGCAAAATGGCCTCGCAAAGCCCAAATCGCTGGTCCTGCCGGTGGACCGGGGACGTTTGTCCATGGCGGTGGGACAGGGCAATGTGGTACACGCCGGGATAAGCGACCCTGGCGCGGCCGCACGAATAGAGGCGGCTGCCATGCGCTGGCGCGCCTTTTGTGGTCTTGATGGAAATGACGACGCGGCCGAACCCCGGAATGCCGGGCCGGGCCGCGGCGATGAAGGTATGTGAAGGACTGTATGAGCGACGAAAAGAAAACCCTCGGCACCCGCAAGCCCCTCGGCGTCAAGAAGACGGTCGATGTGGGCAAGGTGCAGCAGCAGTTCTCTCACGGCCGCAAAAAGTCCGTGGTGGTGGAGCGCAAGCGCCGCTTCGTGAAGAAGCCGGGCGAAGACGCGCCGAAGGAAGAGGTGCAGGACACCGCGCCGCCGGCCGCGCCCGCCGCGCCGGAAAAGCGCGCCATGCCGCCGATCCCGCCCATGCCCACGCCGCCGCCGCCCGCCCCGGCGCCGACCCCCGCGCCCGCCGCGAAGAAGGCGGAGCCGAAGCCCGAGGACACGACGGCCGAGGAACCGAAGGTTGCCGAGGACGCGAAGCCGGCCGAGACGGAAGCCCCCAAGGCGAAGGCGGAGCCCGCCCCAGCCCCGGCGCCGACCCCTGCGCCGGCCGCTCCGAAGCGCGCGGCCGCGAAGCCCGCCCGGCCCGCGCCGAAGCCGACCCCTGCCCCGCCGCAGACGCCGATGAGCCGCAAGGAGCTGCAGGCGAAGCTGCTGCGCGAGGCGGAGGAAGACCGGCTGCGCATGGCGGAGGAAGCACGCCGCCGTGAGGACACGGCAAAGCAGAACGCCATCGAGGAAGAAGCGCGCCGTGCGGAGGAGAACCGCCGCCGCGAGGCCGAAGAGGCGCGCCTGGCGGCCGAGCGCGAAAAGGCGGAGCGGGAGGCCGAGAAGGCCGCCGCTGCCGCCCCGCAGACCCCCGCCACCGCCGCGCCCGCCAGTGACGGCGCAGCACGCCCCGGCCTGCGCAAGGACAAGGACGACAAGCGCAAGGCTGCCGCACCGACACGCGGCCGCGGCGGCGAGCGCAAGTCCGGCAAGCTGACCATTTCGGCCGCCACGCGCGGCGAGGACAGCCGCGTGCCGTCCATGGCCCGCCTGCGCCGCATGCGCGAAAAGGAAAAGCGCGGCCAGTTCAACCCGGCCGAGGCGAAGCGCCAGGTGCGCGACGTCGTGGTGCCGGAGGCGATCACCATTCAGGAACTCGCCAACCGCATGGCCGAACGCGGCGCCGACCTGGTCAAGAAGCTGTTCGCGCAGGGCGAAATGGTGACGGTCAACCAGACCATCGACCAGGACACCGCCGAACTGCTGGTGGAAGATTTCGGCCACCGCGTGAAACGCGTCAGCGAAGCGGACGTCGAAATCGGCCTGACCGGGCAGGAGGACGACGAGAAGGACCTGAAGCCGCGTGCGCCCGTCGTGACCATCATGGGCCATGTCGATCACGGCAAGACCAGTCTGCTCGACGCGCTGCGCGGCACGGACGTGACCGGCGGCGAGGCCGGCGGCATCACGCAGCATATCGGCGCCTATCAGATCCAGCCGGAGAATTCCGGTCCGATCACGTTCCTCGACACGCCGGGCCACGCGGCCTTTACCGAGATGCGGTCGCGCGGCGCGAACGTCACCGACATCGTCATCCTGGTGGTGGCGGCCGATGACGGGCTGATGCCGCAGACCATCGAGGCGATCGCGCATACGAAGGCGGCCGGCGTGCCGATGATCGTGGCGATCAACAAGATGGACAAGCCCGGCGCCGACCCCACCACGGTGCGCACGCGCCTGCTGGAGCATGAGGTGATCGTGGAGGAAATGTCCGGCGACGTGCAGGACGTGGAAGTCTCCGCCCTGAAGAAGCAGGGCCTCGACAAGCTGATCGACGCGATCAACCTGCAGGCCGAGCTTCTGGAGCTGAAGGCCAACCCAGACCGCGACGCCGAAGCGACCGTGATCGAGGCGAAGCTGGACAAGGGCCGCGGCCCGGTCGCCACCGTGCTGGTCAACAAGGGCACGCTGAAGCGCGGCGACATCTTCGTCGTGGGCGCCGAGCAGGGCAAGGTGCGCGCGCTGGTCGACGAACACGGCAAGCAGGTGAAGGAAGCCGGTCCCTCGAAGCCCGTCGAGGTGCTGGGCCTCAGCGGTGTGCCGATGGCCGGCGACAATCTGACGGTCGTCGAGAGCGATGCCCGCGCCCGCGAGGTCGCCGAGTACCGCGCCGGCGAGATGAAGAAGAAGCGCCTCGCCACCGCACCCACCAGCGTTGATGCGCTGTTCGGCGCCCTGTCCGACAAGGCGCAGGAATATGCCGTCGTCGTCAAGGGTGACGTACAGGGTTCGGTCGAGGCGATCGTTTCCGCCCTGCACGGCCTGTCGACGGACGACATCAAGGTCCGCGTGCTGCATTCGGGCGTCGGCGCGATCACGGAAAGCGACGTCACGCTGGCGGCCGCGAGCGGTGCGCCGATCTATGGCTTCAACGTCCGCCCGAACGCGAAAGCCCGTGAAGTGGCCGAGCAGAAGGGCGCGGAACTGCGCTACTACGACGTCATCTACGACCTGATCGACGAGACGAAGCTGGCCATGGCCGGCCAGCTGGGTCCGGAGCGGATCGAGAACGTCGTCGGCCGCGCCGAGGTCAAGGAGGTGTTCCCCGCCGGCAAGACGGGCAAGGCCGCCGGCCTGCTGGTCACCGACGGCATCATCAAGCAGGGCATCCGCACCCGCCTGACGCGCGACGACGTCATCATCTACAACGGCAAGGTCGCAAGCCTTCGCCGCTTCAAGGACGACGTTCAGGAAGTGCGCGCGGGTCTGGAATGCGGCGTCGTGTTCGACAGCTTCAAGGACATCCAGCCGGGCGACTATCTGGAGACCTTCGAGGTCGAGGAGCGCGAGCGGGTCCTGTAAGGACGTCGTTCCGGCCCGCATGGCCCGTTTGCCGCGCCGTACCGCCGCTCTCGTCCGAATGAGAGCGGCGGCGGCACGGCACGGCATGTCCGGGATCTTTCCGCTCTGGCGGACATGCGCAAGAACTGGAAGCGAGCATGAAACACACGGAATCCGCCGAGGGGAAATCGGTCCGCCTGCTGAAGATCGGCGAGCAGATCCGGCACCGGCTCGCCGAGGTGCTGCAACGTGGGGAAGTCAACGATCCGGTGCTGGACGGCATGATCGTTTCGGTCAGCGAGGTGCGCGTGTCGCCCGACCTGCGCCATGCAACCGCCTTCGTGAAGGCCATCGGCAGCGACGATGAAGCGATGCTGAAGGCGCTGCGAAAGAATGTCCGCTTCCTTCGCGGCCAAGTGTCGCGCGCCCTGTCGACGAAATACACGCCGGAACTGAAATTCCGGCTGGACGAAAGCTATGCGGAGGCCAGCCGCATCGACGCGCTGCTGCGTTCCCCCGACGTCGCCCGCGATCTGGATGACGACACTGAAACCAAGGCGGACGATAACGAGCCGTAACTTGACGGCGGCCTGTGTAAGACGCATCTTACACCCCATGGTCATTCAGACGAAATTATCCGCAAAGGGACAAGTGGTCATTCCGAAGGACGTCCGTGACCGGCTGGGCCTTCGCCCCGGCGATGCCCTGACCATCGAAATGACCCCCAATGGGCTCCGGCTTCGCAAGGCGAGGACGCGGCAGGCCGTCCCCTTGGCCGAGGGGCTGCGGCAGCTTGGGCGTCTTAGGCTCTACAAGGGGCCGCCCGTCAGTGACGACGAGATGCGCGGTGCTGTCCGCACACGCGCAGCCCGCCCGTTCCGCTGACTTGAGCCGCTCGCTCGACACCAACATCCTTGTGCGGCTGCTTGCACGCGACGATCCGGGCCAGATTGCCGCGGCGGAGGCGGCCGTGTCGGCGCCGTGCCTCGTCACGGCGACCGTGTTGGTGGAGACGATCTGGGTCCTCGAAAGCATCACTCAGGCGGCGCCGGGCGACCTTGCCGGCGCGCTGCGGCTGTTCTTTTCGCTGGAAACGGTGGAGCCTCCATTCCCGGAGCAGATCGACTGGGTTCTGGACCGCTATGCCGCCGGCGCCGATTTCGCCGATCTGATGCATCTTGCCGCCTCCCGCGGGGCGGAGACATTCTTGACGTTCGATCGCAAATTATCGCGGCAGGCCGGCAAGTCCGCGCCCGTCCGCGTGGAAACCCTGGGCGCATAAATGTCCCTGCACGGCTGGATCATTCTGGACAAGCCGCTGGGCATCACCTCCGCACACGGCGTGGCGAAGGTGAAGCGGCTGATGCGCGCGGCGGGGCTGAAGAAGCCCAAGGTGGGCCATGGCGGGACTCTGGACCCGCTGGCGACGGGCGTTCTGCCCATCGCGCTGGGCGAGGCGACCAAGCTGACCGGGCGCATGCTGAACGGCGACAAGAGCTATGATTTCACCATAGCCTTTGGCACCGCCACGGAAACGGACGATGCCGAGGGCAGCGTGACCGCGACCTCCTCTGCGCGGCCGACGCTTGCAGAGATTGCCGCCGTGCTGCCGCGCTTTACCGGCAGCATCGAGCAGCAGCCGCCAGCCTATTCCGCGCTGAAGGTGGACGGCGAGCGCGCCTACAAGCGTGCGCGGGCCGGGGAGACGGTGGACCTGGCGATGCGTGCGGTGACGGTGCACGATTTGCGCGTGGTCGAGGCCCCTTCCCTGCCCCCCTTACCGTCGACCCTGCGCAATCAAAGGCCCATCGGTGCGGAGGCGCGCGGCGGCACGGTGGATGATGACGCCGGCGCGGTGGGCCCCTGCCTGCGCAGGGGCGACGATGGTTTTGTGAGGGAGCATGGGGGGGCTGCGGGGCGTTCCTCGTCTTTCGGTGTGGGGGCTGGTGCGGCGGCGTCCTTGTCCTCAACGTCACCCTCATCTTCCTCCTCTTCGTCGCCCCTGCGCAGGCAGGGGCCCATGGGTGCGGAGGCGCGCGGGGGGGCGATGGATGGCGGCGGCGGCGCGGTGGACCCCTGCCTTCGCAGGGGTGACGGGCTTGGGGGCCACCGGGGCGAAGGTACTCGCGGCGCTGCGACCTCCGGTGCGAATGTGGCTGCGGCTGCGGACGAAGATGGACTGGACAGCATCACCCTGTCCGCGCGGGTGACGAAGGGTACCTATATCCGGTCGCTGGCGCGCGACATTGCGGAGGCGCTGGGGACGGTCGGGCATGTGGCGATGCTGCGGCGGACGGTGTGCGGTCCCTTCCCGCTTGAAACGGCGATAACGCTGGACAATCTGGAGGATGCCGCTAAGACCCGCGGCCTTGGGAGCGTGTTGCTTCCCATGACGGCAGGGCTGGACGACATCCCGGCTCTATCCGTAACCCCCGAAGAGGCGCACCGGCTGAAACACGGCCAGGGTCTTTTCGGACGTCCCGAACCGGACGGTTCCTATATCGCGATGGACGAGAATACGCCCGTTGCGCTGATCTCGCTGAGTGCGGGAGAGGGCCGGATCGATCGGGGCTTCAATTTTTGACATAAGGAGTGGGCGATGTCGATTACCGCCGAGCGCAAGGAAGCGCTGATCAAGGAACATGCCCGTGAAGAGGGCGATACCGGATCCCCGGAAGTGCAGGTTGCGATCCTGACGGAGCGCATCGCCAATTTGACGGAGCACTTCAAGGACCACCACAAGGACAACCATTCGCGTCGCGGTCTGCTGATGCTTGTGAACAAGCGCCGCAAGCTGCTCGACTATCTGAATGGCAAGGATGAGGGCCGCTACAAGGACCTTATCCAGAAACTGGGTCTGCGCCGCTAAGCGCATGTCCATCCGGCGGGCGCCTTCCCAGCGTGAGGAGGCGCCCGCTTCGTAAGAGGGATCACGCAAGTAAGGCCGCGGGCGCGATGGGCGCGCTTCGATAACGCGGCAGTAGGCAGCCGGGCGGGCATATGGGCTTCGTTTTCCGGCTAATGAGGAAAGACGAAACCGATATGTTCAATATCCACAAAGTCGAGACGCAGTGGGGCGGCGAGACGCTGACCCTGGAAACCGGGCGCATCGCGCGCCAGGCCGACGGCGCCGTTCTGGCGACGCTGGGCGAAACGGTCGTCCTGTGTGCCGTGACCGCCGCGAAGTCGGTGAAGGAAGGCCAGGACTTCTTCCCGCTGACGGTTCACTATCAGGAAAAATTCTCCGCGGCCGGCCGCATTCCCGGCGGCTTCTTCAAGCGCGAAGGTCGCCCGACCGAGCATGAAACGCTGACCAGCCGCCTGATCGACCGGCCGATCCGTCCGCTGTTCCCGGAAGGGTTCTACAACGAGATCAACGTGATCTGCCAGGTCATGTCCTATGACGGCGTGAACGAGCCGGACGTGCTGGCGATGGTCGCCGCCTCCGCCGCGCTGACCATTTCGGGCGTGCCCTTCATGGGTCCGATCGCCTGCGGCCGCGTCGGCTATGTGGACGGCGAATATGTGCTGAACCCCTCGCGCGATCTGGAGGGCTCCTCGCTCGACCTGGTGGCCGCCGGAACGCAGGACGCCGTGCTGATGGTGGAATCGGAAGCGAAGGAACTGCCCGAGGACATCATGCTGGGCGCCGTCATGTTCGCGCACGAGCATGGCAAGGGCGTCATCGATGCGATCATCGAGCTTGCCGAGAAGGCCGCGAAGGATCCGTGGGAACTGGATGCGGTGGAGGACAAGTCCGCGAAGCTGGAAACGCTGCGCAGCGTCATCGGCGACGATCTGGCCTCCGCCTACAAGATCACCAATAAGAGTCAGCGCCAGGATGCGGTGAACGCCGCGCGCGAAAAGGCCCGCGATCATTTCGCCGATCTGAAGGAATCCGATCCTGCAGAATATTTCGGCACGCTGAAGCTGGTGAAGAAGCTGGAAAGCGACATTGTCCGCAAGGCGATCATCAAGGACAAGACGCGCATCGACGGCCGCACGCTGGATCAGGTCCGCCCGATCGAGGCGGAGGTCGCCGTCCTGCCCCGCACGCACGGCTCCGCCCTGTTCACGCGCGGCGAGACGCAGTCGATCTGCACGACGACGCTGGGCACCGCCGACAGCGAGCAGATGATCGACGCCATCTACGGCGTCAGCCACGAGCATTTCCTGCTGCACTATAATTTCCCGCCCTATTCGGTGGGCGAGGTCGGCCGCTTTGGCGCGCCGGGCCGCCGCGAGGTTGGGCACGGCAAGCTGGCCTGGCGCGCGCTGCACGCGGTTCTGCCGTCCAAGGAAGAGTTCCCGTACACGATCCGCGTGATTTCCGACATCACGGAATCGAACGGCTCCTCCTCCATGGCGACGGTCTGCGGCGGTTCGCTCGCCATGATGGACGCCGGCGTGCCGCTGAAGCGCCCGGTTTCCGGCATCGCCATGGGCCTGATCCTGGAAGACAGCGGCGAGTTCGCCGTGCTGTCCGACATTCTGGGCGATGAGGACCACCTGGGCGACATGGACTTCAAGGTCGCCGGCACGTCCGAGGGCATCACGTCCCTGCAGATGGACATCAAGGTCGCCGGCATCACCGAGGAGATCATGCGCGTCGCGCTCGACCAGGCGAAGGGCGGCCGCGCCCATATCCTGGAGCGCATGGAAGACGCGCTGGGCGGCGCCCGCGAAGGCGTCTCCAAGCATGCCCCGCGCATCGAGACGATGACGATTCCGAAGGACAAGATCCGCGACGTCATCGGCACGGGCGGCAAGGTCATCCGCGAAATCGTTGCGGAGACGGGCGCCAAGGTCGACATCGAGGATGACGGCACGATCAAGATCTCGTCCTCGAACGGCGACGAGATCGAGGCGGCGATGAACTGGATCAAGGGCATCGTCGAGGAGCCGGAAGTCGGTCACATCTACACCGGCAAGGTGGTCTCCATCGTCGATTTCGGCGCCTTCGTGAACTTCATGGGCCAGAAGGACGGCCTGGTTCACATCTCCGAGATCAAGAACGAGCGCGTCGGCAAGGTGACCGACGTTCTCGAAGAAGGTCAGGAGGTGAAGGTGAAGGTGCTGGCCGTGGACGACCGCGGCAAGGTGCGCCTGTCCATGCGCGTCGTCGATCAGGAGACGGGCGAGGAGCTGGAGGACACGCGTCCGCCGCGCGAAGAGGGCGAGGGCCGCGGCGACCGCGGACCGCGCGGGCGCGGCCGTGACGGTGGTCGTGATGGCGGCCGTGGCAGCGATCGGGGCGGCGACCGCGAAGGCGGTCGGGGCGGACGCAACCGCCGGGGCCGTGGACGCCGCGAAGACGGTGGCAGCGACGAAGGCGGCGCCTCCGAGCTGCCGGACTTCATCGCCGGCGGCAACGACGACTGACGCCGGTCCAGCACTTATGACCGAATGAGAGGGGGGCCGTTCACGGCCCCCCTTTTCGTGCGCGGAAGGGCGATTCCCGGCCGCGACACAAAAGAGCGGCTCCCTGTCACAACCGGAAAGTTACTGTTGCAACGTCGCTACGAAGGCTCCCGAATCGCTTGAAAGCTCTCACTTTTGCGCTTGCGTCGTCGCAATCCTGTGCGAGAGGTCATGACATCAAATTCTTGGGGAGTTTGGAAATATCATGAAATCCGCGTTGCTTGCGTCCGCCTGTGCGCTCGTTGTCATTTCGTCGGCCCCGGCCCTGGCCCAGCAGGAACCGAGTACGCAGCCGCTCGATGCCGCCGATGTGGCGGATCCGGGCGTCACCGGCCAGAACGAGGAGGGTGCCGACGCGGCGCAGGTGGACGTGGTGCCCTCGCCCCGCGCCCAGGCCGATACCATCGTCATCACCGCTCAGGGGCGCGAGCAGCAACTGTCGGACGTTCCGATCTCCGTATCCGCGGTGTCCGCCGAGCAGCTGCAGAATTCCGGCGCCAACGACATTCGCGAACTGAACCAGGTCGCCCCCTCCCTGCTCGTGTCGTCCACGGGCAACGAGGCCAACGGGTCCGCCCGCATCCGCGGCATCGGCACGGTGGGCGACAATCCCGGTCTGGAAAGCTCGGTCGCGGTCTTCGTCGACGGGGTTTACCGATCCCGCTCCGGCGCCGCGCTCAACGAAATCGGCCCGGTCGACCGCGTCGAGGTGCTGCGCGGCCCGCAGGGCACGCTGTTCGGGCGCAACGCCTCTGCCGGCCTGATCAACATCGTCACCGCCGCGCCGGAATTCGACTTCGGCGCCTATGGCGCGGGCACCTACGGCAATTACGATTTCTACCGGCTGGAGGGCGGCGTCACCGGCCCGCTGACGGACACGATCGCGGCCCGGATCGACGGCGTCTATTCGAAGCGCGACGGTTTCTACGACGACGTGGTCAACGACACGACGGTGAACAATCGCGACCGCTATCTGGTGCGCGGGCAGGTGGCGTTCGAGCCCACGGAGGATCTGCAGTTCCGCCTGATCGGCGACTATTCGAAGAAGGACGAGGCGTGCTGCGCCGCCGTCTTCATCGATGGCGGCACGCCGGGCGCGAACATCCCGCTGTCGGGCGATGCCGCGAACCCGCAGGGTTATGGCGATCCGCTGATCAGCGCGGCGAATCCAATCATCCCGGTTCTCCTCGACCTGGGCCAGGATCCGCGTGCGTTCACGGACGACATGTACGACCGCAACATCTATCCGACCGCCGGCCGTTCCTATGAGGGCAAGACGGAAGATTGGGGCGCATCGCTGCAGGCGGACTGGAATCTCGGCGGCATCGAGCTGACCTCCATCACCGGCTACCGCGAATATCTGAACCAGCAGGGCGGCGATACCGACTATACCACGGTCGACATTCTCTATCGCGAGCCCGGCCCGGACGCCGGATCGCGCAAGTTCGAGACGTTCAGCCAGGAGCTGCGCCTGCAGGGCTCGCTGTTCGACGACCGGCTGGACTGGCTGGTCGGCGGCTATTTCGCGAACGAGGACCTGACGGTTCGCGACAATCTGAAGTTCGGCACCGAATATGGCCGCTTCGCGACCTGCCGCGTTTCGCGAACCTCGCTTGCGCCGCTGTTCGCCGGATCCCCCCTTGCCGGGATTTATGATCCGACGGCAGCGGGCTGCCTCAACCCGGCGCTCGCCCCGGCCCTCGCCGCGCCCGGCATCTCGCCGTTCGGCGCGGACGGTGCCGCCATCGTCGCGGGCTTTAACCGCCTCGACAGCGTCAACGATGTGGGTTCCAACGGTTCGCGCTACATGCAGAACAGCAAGAACTTCGCCGTCTTCACCCACAATATCATCCACGTCACGGACACGGTCGATCTGACGCTGGGCCTGCGCTACACCAACGAGACGAAGAAGCTCGACACCGAGTTCAACAACACGAACACGATCTGCCCCGTGCAGCGTGAGGCGCTGTTGCCGTTGACGCAAAGCGCCAACCCCCTGACCAGCGGCATCGCCGCCGGCCTGATTTCGCTCTCGTGCCAAGGCAATTCCACGTCGGAGCTGAACGGCCTCGACGTCAGCGACAAGCGCGACGAAAGCGAGTTCACCGGAACGGCCGTGCTGTCGTGGAAGCCGACCCCCGATCTGATGACCTATGCCAGCTATTCGCGCGGCTACAAGGCGGGCGGCTTCAACCTCGACCGATCGGCGCTGAACGGTCAGGCCGCCAACGCCGTCGTTCTGGGCCCGCTGGCCCTGGCCGATCCGGCGAATCTGCAGTTCGACCAGGAGGAGGTGGACGCCTATGAAATCGGCGCGAAATACGCCGCACGCGGCATGTCGTTCAGCGTCGCGGCGTTCCGGCAGGAATTCTCGAACTTCCAGCTGAACACGTTCAATAGAACGGTCTTCCTGGTGCAGAACATCAATGGCTGCGACGAGTTGGACGGCGGCGACGATGCCGACACCGATGCGAGCGCGGCGACCGGCGCCTGCGCCGGCGATACCGAGCCCGGCGTCATTTCCCAGGGTGTCGAGCTGGAAGCGTCGATCAATCCGGCCGACTATCTCAACCTGACGGCGGCGCTGACCTATGCCGACACGACTTACGAGGACAATCTGGTGGGCAATGACAGCGGTATCGCACTGGATCCGGCGCTGCGCCTGCTGCCGGGTGACAATCTGTCGAACGCGCCGGAAACCGTCGTCACCAGTTCCGTGTCCTGGGCGCCGCCGATCGGCAATAGCGGCCTCAGCGGCCTGTTCTATCTGAACGCCCGCGTGACCAGCGATTATAATACCGGTTCGGACCTGCTGCCGGCGAAGGAACAGGATGGCTTCGTCCTGGTGAACGGACGCATCGGCATTCGCGGTCCCGAGGAGGCCTGGGCCGTCGAATTGTGGGGTCAGAACCTGTTCAACGAGGATTATACGCAGGTCGGCTTCAACACGCCGTTCATTGCGCCGAACCAGACCTATTCGGCCTTCCTCGCCGAACCGCGCACCTATGGCGTCACCGTTCGCGGCCGTTTCTGAGGAGGCGTCTGCATAAAAGGGGGAAGAGCCCGGTGGATCGATGTTCCGCCGGGCTCTTTTTTCTGCGGATTCGGTGAAACGCCCTCTGGCGGCGACAGATCAATCGCCCGCCGCCGATCGTTTCGGCAGCGACAGCGTCTTTCCGGACGTTCGCGCGTTTTGAGGATCAGCGCAGTGGTTTCGGCGCGACGTTTTCAACCACGCCGCACCGCCGCGCGCACCCGAGAGGGTCAGGGGTCCTGCGGCGGGGCCGACTTGTCGCAGGGCCTTCTCTCTTGCCTGGCGAGGAAAGACTCCAACGAACGGCGGTTCATGACGACCGTTCGCCGGGGTTTCACGACCCCTCCATCGAGGTCTGGCTTTCCATATCCAAGCCTGGAGAAGCGACCGCTCCTCCTCTTCCGGCGTGAACGGCGGGCGGACGGCGGCAATGCGCCGGCGGCCGACGTGAACGCAGGCGGTCCGCGGCCCGCCTTTCGCGAACATCTCGGACGCAAGGACGAGGTCTGTCGTCAAGCTGACGGTCTGCGAAAGGGCGGTTCTACCGGCTGATGCGCCGCGCCCCCGGACAACAAAAAAGGGGGAGAGCCGCGGCCCTCCCCCTTTCAGTCCCGATGGCTCGGGCGGATCTTAAGCGGCGCTGAGGTTCGCAGCGGCGGTCTTGCCGCGCTCCTGAACCAGATCGTAGGATACGCGCTGGTTCTTATCGAGCGTGCGCATGCCGGCCGCCTCGACCGCCGTGATGTGCACGAACGCGTCGTCGCCGCCATCTTCCGGCGCGATGAACCCATAACCCTTGTCAGCGTTGAAGAATTTTACGGTGCCGATAGGCATAATTGTCTTCCTTGTATCAAATCATATTCCCGGGCCGCGTGTTCAGCCGCAGGTAGCCTCTGGTAGCGATAGAAGGAAGAAGGGCCGCAAAGCGCCAAAAACCGTCGAATTGCGACTTTAGCTGACCGCTATATACACGATCCGCCCGAAGAATTAAAGAGGCATACGCGTTTTTCTAGGCGGCTGCGGGAATATTGAGCGTAAAGACCGTCTCTTGCTCATCCGATTTCACGCTGAGCGCGCCGCCATGCGCAATGGCGACCTGTGAGGCGATATAAAGGCCGAGACCCAGGCCGTCGCCGCTGCTGTTGCCCTGCCCCCCGCGCTTGAAGGGTTGAAACAGGCGAGCGCGCGCGCCGTCCGAAATGGCGGCGCCGCCATTGGCGACCGACAGGGTGAACCCATCATTCTGCTGGCAGACCACGCGCACGGGTTCGGCAGACGATCCATGCGTCAAGGCATTGCCCAGCAGGTTCGACACCAATTGCGACAGGCGGCGCGGATCACAGTTCAGATAAAGGTCGCGGGGGCAATCGAGGCGGATCTGGCGGTCCGGGTGGGACGAACGATGTTCCTCGACCAGTTCCGCCAGCAGCGCCGTCATGTCGACCGGCTGCCGATCCAGCGAGATTCCACCGCCAAGACGGCCACGTGCGAAATCGAGGACATTGTCGATCAGGCCGCTCATCCGCGATGAACTCTGCCGCATCAACGTCAAAATCTGACCGGATTTTTCGGACTGCGGCTGACGAGCGAGGATGGAAATGCCGGACGTCAGCGCCGAAAGCGGAGAGCGCAGATCGTGGCCGAGGACGGCAATGAACTGCTCGCGCAGTTCGGGCGTCGCCCGCTCGTCCGTCAGACTGGCCTGACTGGTGGCGAGGTTCGCCTCACTCGTTGCAAGGTTCGCCTCACTCGATGCAAGGTTCGCCTCGCTCGTTGCAAGGTTCGCCTCACTCGTTGCAAGGTTCGCCTCGCTCGTCGCGAGACGTTCCTGCGCATCGAGATGATGGCCGATCAAATCCGCGAACAGCCGAAACATGTTGACGATCTCGGGCCGGTCTATGGCGCGCGGATGAACGTCGATCGCGCATAAAGTGCCATAAAACGCGCCGCCCGGCCGAAAAATCGGCATGGATATGTAGCTTTGAAACCCGTAGCGGGCCGGCGTCGGATGCGCGCTCCAGTGCGGACTCTGAGCGACATTCTCGATGAAGACCGGATCGCGCGAGGCACGCACTTCCTTGCAGATGGTCGTATCGATATCCAGCTCGTCGCCGGCGGACAACCCAAAGTCGATGTCGTCCTTCACCATGGCGGCGACCCATTCGTGGGCCGTGACACGGGCGACCGCTGCAAAGCCCATCCCGGTATTGCGACAGACGACCTCCAGAATGCTGGGGAGAAAGCCGGCGTCAAGGGTGAAATCGGACGCAGGCGCATCCGCCGGCCTTTCCGCCGCGTCACTCGTTTCCAACATGTAAGACCGCTTCTCCCTTTGCCCGCACAAAGTAGGGAGTGCGGCCCGCAATCGCAATTAACGAGATTAGCGCCCCTCGAAGCTCGGCTTTCGCTTTTCGAGAATCGCGGCCACTGCCTCCTGATGATCGGCGGCCTGTTGCAGGACGCCCTGCATGACCGCCGCCTCCGCCAGACTGTCCGCAAGGCTCTGGGCGCGCGCCTTCAGCATCAGGCGCTTCGCCTCCCGCGTGGCGGCGGGCGGCTGGGCGGCGATGGCGGCGGCAAGCGCCTGCGCGCGGGACAGAAGGTCCGCATCGGATGCGATTTCCGTGACGAGGCCCCAGTCCAGCGCCCGCTTCGCCGTCACACCCTCCGCCGTCAGCAGCATGTGCATGGCGCGGGCATGACCCACGATGCGGGGCAGGAGCCAGGCGCCGCCATCGCCCGGAATGATGCCCACGCGCAGGAAACTCTCCGCAAAGCGCGCACCCTCCCCGCAAATGCGGATGTCGGCCATGCAGGCGAGGTCGCAGCCGGCGCCGATGGCGTGGCCGTTCACCGCGGCGACCACGGGGACGGACAGAGTTTCAAAGGTCAGGGGGATACGCTGGATGCCGTCCCGGTACCAGTCCGCGATTTCGAGCGGCGTCTTTTCGGCGGACAGCTTGCGGATCTCGTTGAGATTGCCGCCGGCGCAGAAGCTCTTGCCGGCGCCGGTCAGGACGACGCAATGGACGGCCTTGTCGCCCTCCGCCCTCAGAAGCGCGGAGATCAGGGCGGCGATGACGTCCTCCGCCAGCGGATTGCGCATGTCCGGCCGGTTGAGCGTGATCGTGACGACGTGGCCGTCCTGTTCGTAGAGGACGGGGTCGGCGCTGGTCATGAAGACATCTCCTGATCGGATTGGCCAATGGCGGCGGCGAGCGCGTCGATGCGCTGCGCCTCCGCCAGATGAAGCCGCTCGGTCATGCGGCCGTCCACCTTCAGAACGCCGGCATCCGGCTGCGCGGCGAAGGCGGCGATGACGGCGCGGGCATCCCGGACGGCATCCGCGTCCGGCGCGAAGGCCGCGTTCGCCGCCGCAAGCTGCGAGGGGTGGATCAGCGTCTTGCCGTCGAAGCCGAGCGCGGCGCCCTCAGCACATTCCGCCGCCATCGCTTCTGCATCCCCGATGTCGTTGAAGACGCCGTCGAGCGCGGTGCGGCCATGCGCGCGGGCGGCGATAACGAGGCTCTGCAGCGCCGTTTGCAGCGCGGCGCGGCCGGGTACCAGCGGCGCGCGCAGATCCTTGGCGAGGTCGTTGGTGCCGGCGATGAGGACCGGAAACGCCGCCGCAGCGATCCGCGGCAGGGCGAGAATGGCGCGCGGCGTTTCCACCATCGCCCAGAGCGGCAGGCCATCCGCCTCTATGCCCGCCGCATCCGCATCCTCCACCTTCGGCAGGACGACGGCGTCGGGCCTCGCCCCGCGCACCATGGCGAGATCGCCCTCGTGCCAGGGCGTGCCGATGCCGTTGATGCGGACGGCAAGTTCTCGCCGGCCATAGCCGCCCGTCCTCAGCGCCTCCGCCACTTGCCGGCGGGCCAGGTCCTTCGCGTCGGGCGCGACGGCATCCTCAAGGTCGAAGATCAGCACGTCGGCGGGAAGGCCGCGTGCCTTTTCGAGGGCACGGGCATTGGCACCCGGCATGTAGAGGGCGGAGCGCCGCGGGCGCGGCCGGTCGGCGGGGTCTGTCATGCCCCCCTCTCTATCAGGGGGGTCGCCGCAGCCGCAATCCGCGCCCGCCCCGCAGAATATGGGAGTAGCGGCGGGCGCGCCGCTGCGGGAGGACGGAACGGGAAATGACCGCGGGGAAGGACCGAGCATGAAGACACGCATCACGGAACTGTTCGGCATCGAGCACCCGATCATTCAGGGGGGCATGCACTTCGTCGGGCTGGCGGAACTGGCCGCCGCCGTGTCGAATGCGGGCGGCCTTGGCACCATTACCGGGCTGACGCAGGGCACGCCGGAAAAGCTGGCGGCGGAGATCGCGCGCTGCAACGACCTGACGGACAAGCCCTTTGCCGTGAACCTGACCTTCCTGCCCAGCTTTTCCGAGCCGCCCTATGCAGAATATATCGACGCGATCATCGCCGGCGGCGTGCGTATCGTCGAGACAGCGGGCCGCAATCCCGAAAAATGGATGCCGAAGATGAAGGATGCCGGCATCAAGGTGATCCACAAATGCACCAGCGTGCGGCACAGCCTGAAGGCGGAGGCCATCGGCTGCGACGCGGTGTCGGTCGACGGCTTCGAATGCGGCGGCCATCCGGGCGAGGACGACGTGCCGAACATGATCCTGCTGCCGCGCGCGGCGGACGAGCTGACGATCCCCTTCGTCGCATCGGGGGGCCAAGCGGACGCGCGCAGCCTGGTCGCCAGCCTGGCCATGGGCGCGGAGGGCATCAACATGGGCACGCGCTTCATCGCCACGAAGGAGGCGCCGGTGCACCAGAATGTGAAGGATGCCATCGTTAAGGCCAGCGAACTCGATACGCGCCTTGTCATGCGGCCGCTGCGCAACACGGAGCGCGTGCTCGACAACAAGGCGGTCGACGAGATTCTGGCGATCGAGCGCGAGAAAGGCGCCGACCTGAAGATCACGGACATTCTGGAACAGGTGGCCGGTGTCTATCCGAAGATCATGCAGGAGGGCGAGATGGATGCGGGCGCCTGGAGCTGCGGCATGGTCGCTGGCCTGATCGACGACGTGCCGACGGTGAAGGAACTGGTCGACCGGATCATGAAGGAAGCGGACGAGATCATCGCCGGGCGGCTGGCCGGAATGCGCAGCGCCTGAAGCCCCGCGCTGGCGGCGGCGGCCTGCCACTCGCATTGCCAAGCGCCCGAGTCTGCCGCAAAGCGAAGAAGCACCGGCGAGCGGGGAGGTGGTCATGAGAGGCAATGGATTTGCGCGGTTCATCCTGCTGGGTGCCGCGCTATCGGCAGCGGCGGTCCTGTTGGCGGGGCCGCTTCACCGCATGGGGGTCGATTACCGCGCCGCCCTGTCGCTGCTGCGATGGGGTGCCATGGCGGCGGGCCTCTTCACGCTGCTTGCCGCCGCCGCGCTGGTCGTCGCCCTGATCCGGGCCAGACCGAAGGGAATGCCGCTTGTTGCACTGGCGGTTGGGGGCATTGCCTTTGCCTGGTCATTGTCGCTGATGATGACGGCCCGCACCGTCCCGCCCATCCACGATATTTCCACGGACATGGACGACCCGCCCGCGTTTCGGGATGTGCTTCCCGCCCGCGTGAATGCGGCCAATCCGGCGGACTACGATCCCGCAATATCCGCGCAGCAGCGGGAGGCCTATGCCGATATCCGGCCGCTGACGCTGGACGCGGCGCCGGACGACGCGTTTCGCCGCGCCCTGGCGCTGGTGGACGCACGCGGCTGGACGCTGGTTGGCGCGGACGAGGCGGCCGGACGCATCGAGGCGACGGCGGAAACGCGCTGGTTCGGATTCAAGGACGATGTGGTTATCCGCATCCGCGAAGACGAAGCCGGGTCGCGCGTGGACATGCGCTCCCTCTCCCGCGTCGGGCAAAGCGATCTGGGGGCGAACGCGGCCCGTATCCGCGCCTTTCTGCGGGATCTGCAGCAAGGCGCCGGCTGATGCTGAACGACATCACGACCGACCTGACCGATCCGCCCCGGTTCGTGCTGCAGCGAAACGGACCGGCACATTTTGATCCCGCAAAAACGGCGGCGCATCGAGATGCCTATCCGGGCCTGGCCGGCGGTGCCGTCCTTGCCATGCCGCGAGACGAAGCCTTCCGCCGCGCGGTAGAGGCATGCGAAGCGGCAGGCTGGCATATCGTGGCCCGCGACCTCGGCGCCGGTCAGATCGAGGCGGTGGCAACCACACGGCTGCTCCGCTTCAAGGACGATATTGCCGTGCGCCTGCGCAGCGCGGGCGATGGGCGGACGCAGGTGGATATGCGTTCCCGCTCGCGCGTCGGGCGCAGCGACCTCGGCACGAACGCGCGCCGGATTCGGCGCTTCCTCTCGCAACTGACCGGCTAGGCGACGGAGCGGGAGGCCTGCCCATCCTGCCGGGCGTCGAAGTCGCGGCGAGCCGCCTCGATCGTTCCGAGATGGTCCTCCGCCCAGATCCAGACGCCGCAAAAGGCGCGGCCGAGGCTGCGGCCGAGATCGGTCAGCCGGTATTCCACCCTTGGCGGAATGACCGGGTGGACGGTGCGGACGATCAGGCCGTCGCGCTCCATGCGGCGGAGCGTCTGGGTCAGCATCTTCTGGCTGATGCCAGCGACCTTCTCGCCCAGGCGCGTGAAGCGAAGCTCGCCATGCTCCTCCAGCACCTCCAGGATGACCATCGACCATTTGTCGGCGACGCGGCCGATCATGTCGGCAACGAGGGCATCCACGCGTGGGTCGATTTCGGCCGGGGGCTCCGTTTCCCTTATGGCCGCGGCCCGCACACGGTCGGCCGGCGTATAGTCGCCCAGCTTGGTCATCGCCTCAGCTTCCCTTCGATTACGCTCTCTTTTGGGTAAGTATAGATATTTCAGGTGCCTTCTTCCAATCGGAACGCGTTTTCATAGATCCGGAGCCTGAACCCCAACCCTTGAGGAGCAAGCCCATGCTGAAGAGCGGAAACACCATTCTGATCACCGGCGGCAATGCCGGCATCGGCCAGAAGCTGGCGGAGGAATTCCACAGGCGCGGCAACAACGTCATCATCACCGGCCGCCGCGAAGACGCGCTGAAGGCGGTCGCGGACGCCAATCCCGGCATGGAATGGGCGCAGCTCGACATGCAGGACGCCGCCGCCATCGAGGAGACGGCGAAGCGGCTGACACGGGATTATCCCGATCTGAACGCGGTCATCCACAATGCCGGCATCATGAAGGCGGAGGATATGAAGGCGGCGCCGCAAAGCCTGGCCGATGCGGAGGCAACGGTGACGACCAACCTGCTCGGCCCCATCCGGCTGACGCAGCACCTGCTGCCGCATCTGCTGTCGCGTCCCGGCGCCTATATCGTCACGGTTTCGTCCGGCCTTGCCTTCGTCCCGCTGAGCGCAACGCCGACCTATGACGCGACGAAGGCCGCGATCCACAATTATTCCGTGGCGCTGCGCGAACAGCTGCGCGGCACCAGCATCGCGGTTCACGAAATCGTACCGCCGGCCGTGCAGACGGACCTGATGCCGGGCCATGCCGAGAACCCGAACGCGATGCCGCTGGACGATTTCATCGCGGAGACGATGGGGATCATCGATGGAGACGCGGTGCCGGACGAGATCTGCACCGAGCGGGTCGGCTTTCTGCGCAATGCCGAGCGCGAGGGACGCTTCGCCAAGACGCTGGCGGCGCTGAACGGGGGCTGATAGCATGGGCGCGCGCACCCGAACGGACCTGCGCGCCCTTTTCCCCGAATGCTGCTAGGTCTGGGCCCCGTGACGATTCGCATCTCTCTCGCAGCGGCGCTGCTTGCCGCCGCCCTGCCGCAAGCGGCCAACGCGGAAACCCTCGTGAAGCCGGACCTGATCGTCTCGCCCGCCGGCGCCTCCGTCACACTCGTCTTCCTGAACGAGACCGCCGAGCGGCTGGTGCCGCCGCCGCGCATCGATGCGGACATGACGATCGGCGGGCGGACCGTACCCGTGGTGCTAACCCGGCGCGACGGGACGGAGGGTGTGCCGCCAAGCGCCTTTGCCCGGATGGTCTACGACATCTCCGGTGCGGCGCCGGAGCCGGGCACGACCGTCTCCCTGACGCTGCCCGCGCCCTGGCAGACGGCCGCGCAGCTTACCGCCGTTGCGGCACCCGCCGACGCCACAAACGAGGCCCTTGCCGCCGCCCCGGATGCGGGCATGAGGGGCGAAATGGCAACAGGGCCCGCGCCAGAACTGGCCGCAGCGCCCACCAGCATCGCAACGCCGGCCGCCGAGGCGCTGGCGGTGACCACCCCCGAAGAGACGTTCGAGGAACGCAGCTATTTTTCGACCTACCAGCCCGTTTACGCGGTGCTGGGCCTCAGCCCCGCCAATGCGAAGCTGCAATTCAGTTTCAAATATGCGCTGGTCGATCCGGACGGGGACGCGGCCATGCGCTGGTCATTCCTGCGCGGCGTCTATTTCGGATATACGCAGACCATGTTCTGGGACCTGGCGCAGGAAAGCAGCCCGTTCCGGTCCATCGATTTCAAGCCGGAGCTGTTCTATCGCTATCGCAGCGACCGGTTCCTGCAATCGCTGGAACGGCCGGCGCTGAACGTGCAGGCCGGCATCCGCCACCAGTCGAACGGCCGGGAAGAACCGGCGTCGCGCAGCTTCAACGAAACCTATATCGAACCGTCGGTGACGCTGCCCGTCGGGGGCGGCTATCATCTGACCGCCGCCCCCCGCGCCTGGTTCTATTTCGGCGATCTGGAGGACAATCCGGACATCGACGAATTTCGGGGCAATACGAGCTTCCGCCTGTCGCTGCTGCGCGAGGATGGCGCCCGGCTGGAAGCGCGGGCCATCGGCTTCGTCGGCACCGGCCGGGGCAGCCTGCAGACGGATGCCAGCTATCCCATCACCGGCGGTTTCATCGGCAATCTGAACCTGCGCGCCCATGCACAACTGTTCACCGGCTATGGCGACAACCTCCTCGAATATGATCGCAAGGTGACGCGCCTGCGCATCGGCATCAGCCTGGCCGATTAAAGCGGCGGTCCGGCCGGGGCGATCTAAATTCATTCGATCAGATCGGAATCGAGGCCGTCCTCGTCGACCTCGCAGCACGGCAGAGGTTCGCTGCCAAAGGCCCCCTCGCCGTCGAAATCGTAGAAATCCGCGACGTCGTAGTCCTCCTCGCCGCGCTGGTTGGTTTGGGGCCTGCCCACAGGTACGCAACTCCTCTACGCACCCCGCATGGTAAAAACCCGCGGGATACGCGGCCGGTTCCTGCGCGGGAACGTCCGGCTATTCCGCGGCCTCGTCGAGGCCCTCCGGCGGCAGATTGTGGCCGAGAAGACGCAGCACGTCGCCGGCCGCCGCGACGATGTTGGTGCCGGGGCCGTACACGCCCGCAACGCCCTTGTCGTAGAGGAAGTCGTAGTCCTTTGCCGGAATGACACCGCCGGCGATAACGCGGATGTGCGGCGCGCGGCGTTTCAGGATCTGGATGAGTTCCGGGATCAGCGTCTTGTGACCCGCCGCCAGGCTGGACGCGCCGATGACATCGACATCCCGTTCGATGGCGAGATCCGCCGCCTCCTCCGGCGTCTGGAACAGAGGACCGGACACCACATCGAAACCGAGGTCGCCAAAGGCGGAGGCGATCAGGTTGGCACCCCGGTCGTGCCCATCCTGCCCCAGCTTCGCAACCATCAGGCGCGGAGCGCGGCCCTTTCGCGCGGAGACAGCCTCGACACCGTCGACGACGCGCTGCCAGACCGGATCGCCCTTGTAAGCGCCGCCGTAAATGCCCTTCACAGGGGCCGGCTGTGTATCGTAGCGGCCGAAGACATCCTCCATGGCCTGGCTGATTTCGCCGAGCGACGCGCGGGCGCGGGCGGCCTCCACGGCCAGGGCGAGCATGTTGCCGTCCCCCTTCGCGCCGTCCCGCAGCGCATCCAGGGCGGCGCGGCACGCATCCTCGTCCCGCCCCTCCCGATTGGCTTCCAGCCGGCTGATCTGGCCGGCGCGCACGCGCACATTGTCGACCTCCAGCGTTTCGAGGTCGTCCTCCTTTTCGAGGCGGTATTTGTTGACGCCGATGACGACGTCCTCGCCGCGGTCGAAGCGGGCCGCGCGCGCGGCGGCGGCCTCCTCAATATGGCGTTTGGGAATGCCGGCGGCGACCGCCTTTGTCATGCCGCCGGCCGCCTCCACCTCGTCGATCAGCTCCAGCGCCTTGTCGTAGAGGTCCTTGGTGAGCGCCTCCACATAATAGGACCCGCCGAGCGGATCGGCGACGTTGGTGATGCCCGTCTCCTCCTGCAGGATGAGCTGCGTGTTGCGCGCGATGCGGGCGGAAAAATCGGTGGGCAGCGCGATCGCCTCGTCGAAGCTGTTCGTGTGCAGCGACTGCGTGCCGCCGAGCGCGGCGGCCATCGCCTCGAACGCGGTGCGGACAATGTTGTTATAGGGGTCCTGCTCCGTCAGCGACGCGCCGGAGGTCTGGCAGTGGGTGCGCAGCATCTTCGACTTCTCGGTCTGCGCGCCGAGGTCGGTCATCGCCTTGTGCCACAGCTTGCGCGCGGCGCGCAGCTTCGCGATCTCCATGAAGAAATTCATGCCGATGGCGAAGAAGAAGCTGAGGCGCGGGGCGAATTTGTCGACGTCGAGGCCGGCTGCCTTTGCCGTGCGGGCATATTCGATTCCGTCGGCGATGGTATAGGCCAGCTCCTGCACCTGCGTCGCCCCCGCCTCCTGCATGTGATAGCCGCTGATGGAGATGGAGTTGAAGCGCGGCATGTGGTCGGACGTGTAACCGATGATGTCGCTGATGATCCGCATCGAGGGCGCGGGCGGGTAGATATAGGTGTTCCGGACCATGAACTCCTTCAGAATGTCGTTCTGAATGGTGCCCGACAGCTTGTCCTGCGAAACGCCCTGCTCCTCCGCCGCGACGATGTAGAAGGCGAGGATGGGGATGACCGCTCCGTTCATGGTCATCGACACGGACATCCGGTCGAGCGGGATCTCGTTGAAGAGGATCTTCATATCCTCGACCGTGTCGATGGCGACGCCCGCCATGCCGACATCGCCCGCGACGCGCGGATGATCGCTGTCATAACCGCGGTGCGTGGCGAGGTCGAAGGCGACGGACAGCCCCTTCTGCCCCGCCTTCAGATTGCGGCGGTAGAAGGCGTTCGATTCCTCGGCGGTGGAGAAGCCGGCATATTGGCGGATGGTCCAGGGCCGGCCGGCATACATGGAGGCATAGGGTCCGCGCGTGAACGGCGCGAAGCCGGGCAGGCCGGGATCAAGCCCCTCCGTATCCTCCGCCGTGTAGAGCGGCTTCACGGTGATGTCCTCGGGCGTCTGCCAATCGAGATCGCGGCCCTTCACTTCCTTGTCGGCCGCCGCCTGCCAGTCTTGGGTACCGGGCTTGTCGGTCACGCGAATGTCTCCTTCATGTCCGTCCCTATGCCTGAACCGGCGAATTGGTGCCACAGTCAGCCGGGCGGGCGTTTCGAAAGAGCGGCGTGCCCCATCGGTGATTGCAGCACAGAAAAAATTCCTGCAAAAGCAGGAGTGGGGGCCATGTTTTAGGAAGTGCAGCGTATTTCTCGCCACCTGCTGTCCGTAAGCCTTGTCGCGCTCGCCCTGACGAGCGGGACCGCCGTCCCTGCCCGCGCGCAGGACAGCGCCGGCGAACAGGTGCAGCCGGATGGCGTGGAGGCGGCCCCGGATCAGAACACCGGGCAGGCCGTTCCCTTCGAGGCCGAGGAGGAGCCGGTCATCGCCGACGACGCGTTCGAGGCGGCGCTACCGGAACTGGACGAGAACGCGCCGCCCGCCCCGGCAATTCCCCCCATTCCCGGAGAGGTGGGCGCGAATGCGCCTGCCGACGCGGCGGCGCCCGACACGCTGGATGCGGACGATGCGCATACCACAGCGCCTGCGGCCGGTCCGGCAGCGCTGCCCCCGGCGCAGGACCAGGCGCAGGACCCGGCGGCGCCGCCCATCGATGATGCGGCACTGGCACAGCCCCTGGCCCCGCTCGAGACCTATGACCTGGAACCCGTCGCGCCGCCGACCGAGGAGCGCCCCGGGCCGGTCGAGGAAATCCGTTACTACACGGTGGTGGAGGGGTTCGAGAAGGTCGGGATGCGGGGCGAATTCCTGGGTCTGTCCGCCCTGGAAGAGGGTGGCGGTTCGGCCGAGAACGGTGCCATGCTGCGCGCCCGTGCCGATTCCGATGCCGAACTGGCGGTGCGGCTGCTGCGCTCCAGAGGCTATTACGACGCCATCGCCGCGGCCGACGTGGCGCTGCCGGCCGAAGAGGATGGCCGCTACCGCGTCGACGTGGTGGTGACGCCGGGCCAGCAATACACGTTTTCGGATATCAGCATCGTCGGTGAGGACGAGGCGATCCCGCCGCATCTGGTTTCCGACAATATCGGACTGGAGGTCGGCGATCCGGTGGTCGCGGACGATGTCGTGGCCGCCGAAGCGTCGATCCAGCTGATCTTCCCGTTCAACGGCTACCCGTTCTCGGAAATCGAGCAGCGCGGCATTCTGCTGAACGAGGCGGACAAGACCGCCGATTATGTGCTGCCGGTCGACCTGGGACCGCGCAGCCGGTTCCGGAATATCCGGACGGAGGGCGACCTCGCCTTCGATGCGGAGCATGTCGAACTGCTCAGCCGTTTCGAAGAAGGCGATCTGTACGACGTACGCATGCAGGACGATCTGCGCGAGGCGATGGTCGCCACCAGCCTGTTCAACAGCGTTTCCATCGAGCCGGTCAACACCGGCGAGTATAATGAGGACGGCACGATGGACGTCGACCTGCTGGTTCGCCAGCAGCAGGGCCCGCCGCGTTCCATCACCGGCGATGTCGGCTATTCGACGGGACAGGGCTTCCGGGCGGAAGTCGCCTGGCAGCATCGCAACCTGTTTCCGCCAGAGGGCGCGTTGCAGCTGGGCGCCGTCGCCGGAACGCGGGAACAGCAGATCGGCGCAACCTTCCGCCGCTCGAACGCGGGCCAGCGCGACCGCACCTTCCTGCTGAACGCCAGCGTCGGCCGCCGAGACTTCGAGGCCTTCCATGCCAACACGGCCATCGTTCGCGCGCGCCTGACGCGCGAATCCACGCCCATCTGGCAGAAGCGGTGGACCTATGCGCTGGGCGCCGAATTCCTCGCCACCAGCGAAACGCGCGTCGGCGCACCGACGATCTTCGGGTCAGAGGACACCTATTATATCGCCGCGCTGCCCAGCCAGATCGGCTATGACGCCAGCGACAGCCTGCTCGATCCGCGCAGCGGCTGGCGCGCCACCGTGCGGCTGAGCCCGGAGGCGTCGCTGAACGACGGCGCCTTCGACCCCTATCTCGTCTCCCAGCTCGATTCGAGCGGCTACCTGCCCATCGGGGAAAGCTTCACGCTCGCCGGCCGCGTGCGCCTCGCCAGCATCAACGGCATCGACCGCGACGATCTGGCACCGTCCCGCCGCCTCTATGCCGGCGGCGGCGGATCGGTTCGCGGCTACGGCTTTCAGGACATCGGGCCGCGCGATGAGGATGGCCCGCTCGGCGCCCGCAGCCTGAACGAAGCGGCGGTCGAGGGTCGCTACCGTTTCGGCAATTTCGGCGTCGTGGCGTTCCTCGACGCGGGCCAGGCCTATACCAGTGTCGCGCCCGATTTCAGCGATCTGCAATACGGCCTGGGCGTCGGCGGGCGCTACTACACCAATTTCGGACCGTTCCGCGCCGACATCGCCATCCCCCTCAACCGCAGGACC
Source organism: Pacificimonas flava (assembly GCF_000342165.1). Classification (GTDB taxonomy): domain Bacteria; phylum Pseudomonadota; class Alphaproteobacteria; order Sphingomonadales; family Sphingomonadaceae; genus Pacificimonas; species Pacificimonas flava. The sequence continues at coordinate 67,688 of NZ_AMRV01000005.1, read as the reverse complement.
GGACAGGCGAGCTTTGCCTTCTATGTCTCGGTCGGGCAGGCCTTCTGATGGTGAACGAAATGGACCCCGCGCCCGTCGAGCAGGACGACGAGGACCGCAGCCGCGGCGTGGTCCTGAAATGGATCGGCATCGTGCTTGTCGCGCTGCTCATCCTTCTGGGCCTGCTGATCGCGTCGCTGAACACCGGACCGGGGCGGCGCTTCCTCGCCCAGCAACTCGACGGCTTTTCCACCGCCAACGGGCTGACGATCAACATCGGCGCCATAGACGGCTCGATCTGGGGCGAAATGGTGCTGCGCGACCTGGCGCTGAGCGACCCCCAGGGCGTGTTCCTGACCGTGCCGGAAACGACACTGGACTGGCACCCCTTCTCCCTCGCCAGCAAGCATGTCGACATTGATTCGCTGAGCATTCCGTCGGGCGAACTGATCCGCCTGCCGGAGCTGCTGCCCTCCGACGATCCCGACGCCCCGCTGCTGCCGGACATCGACATCGATATCGACAGGCTGGATCTCGGCCGCCTCGACATCGGTCCGGCGGTGACGGGTACGCGCCATGCCGTGTCGCTGAGCGGAGAAGCGCATATTGCCGACGGCCGCGCGCAGATCGATGCGGATGCGCAGGCGCTGACCGGGAACGGCATCGCCGGCGGCGACCGCCTGAGCCTGGTCATCGATGCGGTTCCCGACGACAACAAGCTGGACATCGACCTCGATCTCGATGCGCCGGCGGACGGGCTGGTCGCGGGTTTTACCGCCCTGCCCCGGCCGCTGAGGCTGCGGGTCGACGGCAGTGGCACCTGGCAGGCCTGGCGCGGAACGCTGGCGGCGGCAAGCGGCGAACAGGCGCTGGCGGAACTGGACCTGGTTGCAAGCGACGGCACGTTCACCGTGCGCGGCCCCTTCGATCTTGGCGCGGTCATGGAAGAGAGCATGCTGACGCAACTGCTCGGCCCGCAGGCGGACATCAACCTGACGGCGGCGCTGGAGGAGCGGGTCGCCGATTTCGACCTGGAGCTGCGTTCCGATGCGCTCGCGCTGGAAGGCGCAGGCATTCTCGACATGGGCGAGAGCCAGTGGCGCGACACGGCCTTCGATTTCCGGCTTCTTGAGCCCTCCGTCCTCAACGAGACGATGAGCGGTGAGGACGTGCGCGGCACGGCAACGCTGGAGGGGATGCTGTCTCAGCCGAACGTCGCCTACCGCGCGGATGCGGCGCGACTTGCCGTCAGCGAGACGAGCTTCGTCAATATGGCCGCGCAGGGCACGATCACCTTTGCCGAGGGCGGCGCCATCCTGATCCCGCTGCAGGCGCGCGCCGACCGGGTCGAGGGGCTGGCGGACCTTCTCGCGCCGCTCGCCGACGATCTGCGGATCGAGGGGATGCTGCGTGTTGCGGACGGACGCATGACGGCGGACGATGTGGCGCTGGCCTCCGACACCATGGCGGGCACCGCCGACCTGTCCGTCAACTTCGCGGATGCAAGCTATAGGGCCGCCGTGAAGGCGCGCGCGCCGCGCTTCCCCTGGGATCCGTTCGGCGTCTTCGACATTCGCGCGGACATCAACATCCGCTCTCTGCCGAACGGCAGCTTTGCCATGACCGGCCCCATCCGTGCGGAATCGCGGCGCCTGGACAATGCCGTTCTCGACATGCTGACGGGCGGCCGCGCCGTGGTGACCGGCAATCTGATCGCACCGGGCAATGGCATTTATGGCCTGGGCGACATGCAGATCACCGGCCCCAGCGTCCGCGCGACCGGCACCGCGCGCATGCTGGCGGACGGCTCGCTCGACGTGGTCATCGAGGGGACGAGCGAGGACTATGGTCCGTTCGTCGCGCGCATTTCCGGCACGGCCGAGGCGCCGGTCATCGACGTGGAAGCGGAGTCCCCCACGCTGGGCATCCCGTTCGAGAACGTCGTGGCGCAGATCCGCGGCACGCCGGAGGGGTATCTGATCACCGCAAGCGGCGGCACGCCCTATGGCCCCGCCAGCGCGGAAATTCTCTATACCAATGCCGGCACCTACGAGATCCGCAGGGTGCAGCTTGCCGAACTGATTCTGTCCGGCGAGATCGCACCGACGGAGAGCGGCGTCTATGCTGGCACGCTGCGCGCCAACGGCAATGGCATCAGCGGCACCATCGCCCTTTCCGACCGGGGCGGCGACCAGTTCGTCGCCATCGACCTGACCGGCCGCGACATTGCACTGGCCGGCGATCCGGCCATCTCGCTGGACCGCGGCGATGTCGACATGACCGTCCTGATGACGGGCGAGGTTCCGATCGTCGAGGGCACGGCCCAGTTCGCCGCGCTGCGCTATGGCGAGTTCCGCATGGATGCCGGACGCGCGAGCTTCTCCTACGAGAACGGGCGCGGCGCGGCGCGCATCGTGGCCGAGGGCCGGATGCCGACGCCGTACGAGGTCGCAGTCAACGGACGCTTCACCAGCGAGCAGCTGATCGCCGCCGTCAAGGGGGAGGTCTCGGGCCAGCCCTTCCAGACGGTCCAGCCGATGCGCGTCGCCATGACGGACGGAGCCTATGTGCTGTCCCCGGTCACGATCCGCATGCGGGAGGGCGACGTGCGCCTTGCCGGGCGGTTCGGGGACGAGACGCAGGTACAGGCGCGATTCGAAGAATTCGGTCTCGAGATCCTGAATGCCTTCATGCCGTCCGGCGGCTTCAGCGGCAGCGCAACCGGCAGCCTCGACTACGCCCAGGCGAATGCGACCGCCGTACCCCGCGCCGATCTGCGGCTGCAACTGGACGATTTCCAGCGCTCCGGCACCGTCAACGTCTCGCAGGCCATCGACGCCACCTTTGTCGGCCATCTGGACGAGGCGGGTGGGCGCATGAACGGCGCGATCCGCCAGCGCGGACGGCAGGTGGGCCGTGTGCAGGTTTCTCTGGCGCCGCTCGGCGAGGGAGGAACATGGTCGGAGCGGCTGATGGCTGCCCCGCTGGGCGGCGGCGTGCGCTATAACGGCCCGGCGAGCGCGCTTTTCTCCTTTGCCGGCCTCGCCGGACAAACACTGCGCGGACAGATGGCGGTGGGCGCCGATTTCGGCGGGCGGCTGCAAACGCCCTCCATCACCGGCCGGGTGCGCGCCGATGGGCTGACATATGAAAACGAAACCTACGGGACGCGCATCACGGACATGGTGCTGGATGGCCGGTTCACCAACGACTCCTTCGAACTGCGTCAGTTCCAGGGCAATGCGGGCGAGGGCACCGTTGCCGCCAGCGGCAATGTCAGCCTGTCGGCGGTGGACGAGTATCCGATCGACATCCAGGTGACGCTGGACAATGCGCAGCTTGCGGATGGCGACGACCTCGCGGCGCGCGTCTCCGGCACGCTCAATATCGAGAACAGCCCGCAGCAGCAGGCCATGATCAGCGGCGAGCTGATCCTGCCGGAAGTGCGCTACCGCCTGGTCCGCAGCGGCGAGGAAGAGATCACCGAGCTCGCGGGCGTGCGCCGGCGACCGCAATCGCTGGAACCGGTGGAGAGCGCCGCCGGCGGCGAGGAGGCCGCGCCGCCCAGAAACTGGGCGCTCGACATCGATGTCAGGGCGGACAACCGCATCTTCGTCAGCGGCATGGGTCTGGAATCGGAATGGGAAGCGGACCTCAACATCGGCGGCTATGCCACGGCCTACACCGTCGGGGGGCAGGTCGAGCTGGTACGCGGCACGTTCGGTTTCGCCGGCCAGCGGTTCGACCTGACGCGCGGGCGGATCGAATTCCTGCGCGAGAATGAGATCAATCCGGTCCTCGACATTCGCGCCGAAACCGACGTCGACGATATCACCGCCATCATCAATATCGGCGGGCGGGCGTACAATCCGCAGATCAGCTTCTCCTCAAGCCCGGCCCGGCCGGAGGAGGAGATCCTGGCGCTGATCCTGTTCGGCGGCCCGCCGTCGGAACTGGGCGCGCTGGAGGCGGTGCAGCTTGCCGCGTCCCTCAACAGCCTGCGCGGATCTGGCGGCGGCCTCAATCCGCTCGGCGAACTGCGACAGGCCACCGGCTTCGACCGGCTGCGTATTCTCGGTTCCGACCAGGCAACCGGGCGCGGCACGGCGCTGGCCGTGGGTCAATATATCGGCGACGACATCTATCTGGAGGTCATCACCGATGCCGAGGGCTTCACGGCGACGCAGATCGAAATCGCCCTCAGCCGCGCGTTCAGCGTGCTGTCGAGCGTCTCGACCACCGCCGGACAAAGCGCCAACCTGCGCTATTCGAAGGACTATTGAGGACCCTGCCGACGGTAGCGCGCCTGTGTGCGCCGAGAGACACTCCGCCGTTCACGGAGCGGTCCGCAAGGGCCGCTCCAGCGCCTGCCCCACCCGGACCGTTTCAGAGGCGTCCACGTGGGTTCCCCATGAGATCTTCTCGATCAGAGGCGCTGGGTAAGGCTTTGTTGAGGAACTGCGCTTACCGAGCCGGGTAGCTGCCGCCTAGAAAGACCTATGACCGTCGACCCCTTCACCATGCTGATCCTGACCATGGGAATTGCGTTCATCACGGCGTGTTTTCTGGCCGTGGAATGCCGCGCCCTGAAGGACGCATCGCTGGGCTGGTGGAGTGCCGGCTTCGCGTCGATCGCGCTCGGCTGCAGCCTCTCGCCGCTACGGGAAAGCTACTCCGTCCTTATCGGCCTGTGGTTCGCAAATGGCCTGCTGATCGCCGCGCATCTCTGCTTCCTGCACGGTGCGGGCGCGTTCGTGGGGCGGCGTATCGATCCCCTGTGGTGGAGCGTCTTCCTGCCGTGGACCGCGATGCTGGCAGTGCCGGATACGCAGATCCGTATGGATGCACTTGCCGCGTTCAATGCCGCGGCCGTGGCCATTCTGGCCCTGAAGACGGCGATGCTGTTCTTCAGCCTGCACGGCAACAAGTCCGAACGGGTCGCGCACAGCCTGGGAGTCGTCTTCCTGATCCACGGCTTCTGGTATGTGGGCAAGATCGGACTGGTCTTCACAGCCGGCGCCTATACGGACCTGACACGGTTCCAAGGCTTCGCCATCGGGGTTTCCCTGCTCGAGGGGGTGATGGTGGCCGTCCTTCTCGGCCTTTTGATGGCGGCGTCCGTGCGGCGGCGGCAGGAGCAGGAAATCAAGCGGCTTGCGGAGCGCGATTCCTTGACCGGCATCCTGAATCGGCGCGCGTTCGAAAAACAGGCCCACGCCGCCATCACCGAGGCCGCAGCGCAGCAAAGGGCGTCAACGCTGATGCTGCTCGATTTCGATCATTTCAAGGCGATCAACGACAATCATGGTCATGGGTTCGGCGACCGCATGCTGACGAAGTTCACCGGTCTGACGGAAAGCCTGTTGCCGCCGAACGCCATTTTCGGGCGCCTTGGCGGAGACGAATTCGCCATGCTGATCCCCGGTATCCAGGAGGAAGAAGCACGGCACCTGGGCACCACGCTATGCATCCGCTTTGCTGAGCTCACCGGGACGTCCGGGGAGATTCCGGGCGGAGCAAGCGTCAGCATTGGTGCGGTGACGTTTTGCGGAGATAGCGACCTGACCGGCCTTCTCGCGGCCGCGGATGCGCGCCTTTACGAGGCGAAGCGGCGCGGACGGGGTCAGATTCGAATGGGCACCATGGGGGCGGTTTCGCCGCTCCATGGAGACGATTGGGAGCAGCCCATGCTGCGGGCGGCCGCGGGATGACCTGCCCGCAGGACGAACCGCTGCTCCAGCGTCAGTAGCCGCGTTCCGTATCCACGACGTTTATGAGGTCCTGACCGCCGCGGAAGCGTTCGAGGTTCTTGAGGAGAAGATCGGTCACGCGGGCGGGCATGGTCGTCTGGCTGCGACCGGACAGGTGCGCCGTGACGATGGTATCGGGCGCATCCCACAGCGGATCGTCCGCGGGAAGCGGCTCCGGCGTCGCGGGATCGAGGAGGGCGCCGGCGATTTCCTTCGCGTCCATCGCCGCGCGAAACGCCGTCTGATCGATCAGCGACCCGCGGCCGATATTGACGAGACAGGCGCTCTTTTTCATCGCCTTCAGCTCGTCCGCGCCGATCATCCCCTCATTCTCCTCGGTGCCGGGCGCGGCCAGAATGACGAAATCATAGTCTCCCAGCGTTGCGCGCCAATCGTCCGGCCCCAGCACACCGGTCGTCGGATCGGGCTTTGATCGGACCACCGTCACGTCGGTACCGACCCCGCGAAGCTGGCGGGCGATTTCCGTACCGATATGACCGTATCCGATCAGGAGCGCCTTCGAGGAGGAAACCTCCACCGTGCCATAGGGCGACTGACCCCACTCCTTGCGGTCATGCATGCGCACCACGTCGGGAAACCCCTTGGCGAGCGCATAGACACCCATGACCGCCCATTCCGCCACGGGCACGGCGACGAGGCCGACGCCGTTGGTGAAGGCGATGCCGCGCCTTGCCATCACATCCAGCGGATAGCGGTCGACGCCCGCGAAGCAGACGGCGATCCATTCCAGATCCTCGCCCGCCTCTATGACGCGGCGGATATCGCGTTCCGGTGCCAGCAGGTCGAGCTGCGCCATCTTCGCGCCCCGTACCGCCTCCACCGCCTCATCGACGGTCTGGAACCAGGCGGGCTCGACATCGGCTGGCAGGCGGGGCTCCATCTCGTGACGCCAGAAGGAGGAGAGGGCGATCTTCATTCGGTCACCTTTCGAGCTACGCCGGAACGGAGCGCGGTTCGCATTGCTGCGCGCTGTCAGTAGCCGGCCTCGCGCGCCAGACGGTCGGCGTGGTAATTGGCGTCACCGAACAGTTCGGCGAGCGTGCGCCCGCGCTTCATGTAAAGACCGATATCATATTCGTCGGTCATGCCGACGCCGGCGTGCATCTGCACCCCCTCCTGCACGGCCAGCGTCGTCGTCCAGCCGGTCATGGCCTTGGCGACATGCACGGCCTTGTGCGCCTTCTCCGAGCCTTCGTCGAGAAGCTGCTGCGCCTTCAGCACGGCGGCGCGGGCGACTTCCAGCTCCGCATAGAGATGCGCGGCGCGATGCTGCAGTGCCTGAAAGCTGCCGATGGGAACGCCGAACTGCTTGCGTTCTTTCAAATAATTGACGGTGATGTCGGCGGCGCCCTGCCCGACGCCGAGCATTTCGGCGGAGGCGGCGGCGCGGCCGGCGCCGAGCAGCGCATTCAGCGGTCCCCAGCCGCCATCCACCTCTCCGATGACGGCGTCGGCCGTGACCTCCACATTGTCGAACTCCAGGCGCGCGGCGATGCTGGCATCGGCAAGGCGGCGCGGGTCCGCCTTCAGCCCCTTGGCGCCCTTCTCCACGGCGAAGAGGGTGATGCCGTCGGCGTCCCCCGCGCTGCCGCCGGTGCGCGCGGCGACGATCAGAAGATCCGCGACATGGCCATGCGTAACGAACGTCTTGCGGCCGGACAGCTTGAACCCGTTGCCGCTGCGCGCGGCCGTCATGGCGGTGGCGGCGGGATCGTGCTTCGCGCCCTCGTCGACGGCGATGGCGGCAACGGCCTCTCCGGCGGCGATCTTCGGATACCATTTGTCCCGGTGCTGCGCGCCGCCGTGCTTCAGGGCCGCGACCGCAGCGATACCTGTCGACAGGAGCGGGGAGGGGGTCAGGTTCTTGCCGATTTCCTCCATGACCACGCCCGCCTCGACATGGCCGAGGCCGAGGCCGCCCTCGTCCTCCGACATCAGGATGGAGGTGAAGCCCATCTCCGCGAACTCGCGCCACAACGCCGGATCATAACCCGTGCCGTCATCCGCATCGCGCAGCTTTCGCATGTGCGCGACGGGCGCCTTTTCGCGCACGAAACCCTCGGCGCTGTCACGGAGCATTTCCTGGTCTTCGGTGAGGTAGAGGGGCATTCGGGGTCTCCGGGTATCTGGTGCTGGGCCTTGCGGCGGGATTTTGTAGGCGAACCGGGGAGGACCCTCCCCTAACCCCTCCCTTTCAGGGCGGGGAACGCGCCGGTCTTCTCCCCTCCCTGAAAGGGAGGGGCCGGGGGAGGGTCAGCGGCGGTCAGGACGGCAGTTCGAGGATCCGCTTCGAAATGATGTTCAGCTGAATTTCGCTGGTGCCGCCCTCGACGCTGTTGCCCTTCGAGCGCAGCCAGTCGCGCGCCTTCTTGCCGCCGCCCGATTCCTCGCTATCCCATTCGAGAGCGTCCGAGCCGCCCGCTGCCATGACGAGTTCGTTGCGGCGCTTGTTCAGTTCCGTGCCGTAATATTTCATCATGGAGGGCTGGGCGGGATTGCCGCGCCCGGCCTTGAATTCGTCGGCGAAGCGCTCCGCCTGCGCGCGGTAGGCGGCGGAGCGCACCTCGAACATGGCAATTTCCGCGCGCAGCAGCGGATCGGCGAGGCGGCCGTCCGCCTCCTCCCCCACCGCATCCTTTGCCATGGCGGGGAGCGGTTTGCCGCCGCCGCCGCCAAGGCCCATGCCGGAAATCATCTCGCGCTCGTGACCCAGCAGATATTTTGCGACGTCCCAGCCCTTGTTCTCCTCGTAGACGAGGTTCTTCTTTTCCGCGCGGGCGTCGGTGAAATAGGTTTCGCAGAAGAAGCTGTAGCCGGAAATCAGCTTGATCGGCCGCGCCTCCACACCGGGCTGGTCCATATCGAACAGGACGAAGCTGATGCCCTTGTGCTTGGGTGCGGACGGGTCCGTGCGCACGAGGCAGAAGATCCAGTCCGCCTGGTCGGCATAGCTGGTCCAGACCTTCTGACCATTGATGATGTAATGATCGCCCCGGTCCACCGCCTTCGTCTGCAGGCCGGCAAGGTCGGAGCCGGCGCCGGGTTCGGAATAGCCCTGGCACCAGCGAATCTCGCCGCGCACGATGGGGGGCAAATGCTCCTTCTTCTGCGCCTCCGTCCCGAATTTCAGGAGCGCCGGGCCGAGCATCCAGATGCCGAAGCTGGACAGCGGCGGCCGCGCGTTGATGCGGGCCATTTCCTGCTGTAGCACCTTCGCCTCCGCGGCGGACAGGCCGCCGCCGCCATAGTCGGCCGGCCACATCGGCGCGGTCCAGCCCTTCGCGGCCATGCGCTCCAGCCACTGCTTCTGCGCATCCGAAGAGAATTCGAACTTTCGTCCACCCCAGCAGGCGTCGCCGTCGCCGCGCGCCGGCTGGCGCATTTCGGCGGGGCAATTCTCCTCCAGCCAGGCGCGCGTGTCGGCGCGGAAGGTATCAAGATCGGACATATCGGGTTCCTCCATTTGCCGGCACGATAGCGCGGCCGGCCGCCCGGCGCCCCCTCCCCTATTTCGTAAGCGCGTCCGCGATCCACCGGGCCGCGGCCAGCGTCAACCGGTCGCCGAAGCGCGGGCCGATCACCTGCATGCCGATGGGCAACCCTTCGCGTGACCGGGTCAGCGGCATCGCCGTCGCCGGCAGACCTGGATAGTTGGCGAGGCCCGCCCAAGCGAGCTGCGGTCCCCAGGGCTCGGGCCGGCCGTTCACCGAAACCATGCGGCTGCGGCTGTCACCATCGTCGTGCGGGAAGGCAGTGATACCGGCGATCGGCGCCAGAAGAACACCGACGCCCTCGAAGAATGCGGCCCATTGGCGGCGGTAGCGCGCCTGTTCGTCCAGCATCTGCCACCAGCTTTCAAGATCGACCGGTTCGACGCCCTCCGGTAGCGGCTGGCGCCGCCCGATGGTCGTCAGAAGCAGACGGATATAGGCGGCGTGCATGGCGGCAAGGTCCGGCAGCGGTTGTGGCGGCCGATGCACGATCACGGCGCCGTCCCGCTCGGCCTGCCGCGACGCCGCCACCATCGCCGCGCCGATCTCATCATCGAGACCCGCCGCCGGATGCGCCTCGAGAACAGCGATGCGCAGCCCGGAGAACGTCTGGCGGTGCGGCCCCGCCAGCGGATGCATCAACGTCAGATCCAGCGCGAGCGACAGGTCCTCCGGCGTTCGCGCCATCGGTCCGACAACCGACATTTCGGCCATGTGACCGTCGGTGCCCGGCAGCATCTGCCCGTCCGTGGACACGATCCCATAGCTCGGCTTGTGGCCCCACACGCCGCAGAAATGCGCTGGCACGCGGATGGAGCCGCCAATATCGCTGCCATATTCCAGCGGCACATATCCGGCCGCGAGCGACACGGCCGACCCGCCGGAGGAGCCGCCGGGCACGCGCGACGGATCGTGCGGGTTGCGCGTGACGCCGTAGACGGGATTGCTGCTGTGCCAATCGGCAAGGACGGGCGGCACGTTCGTCTTGCCCAGAAGGATCGCGCCCGCCGCCTTCAGCCGCCGTACGACCTCCGCATCCCGGTCCGCGATGAAATCCTTGTGTTCGGCCAGTCCCCAGGTCGTCGGCAGGCCGGCGACGTCGAAACTTTCCTTGATCGTCATGGGAACGCCGGCAAGCGGCAGGTCCGCCCGGTCGCTGCGCACGTCGAGGGCGCGGGCGGCGTCCAGCGCCCGATCGAAATCGCGGACGACGACGGCGTTGAGGTCGTCGTCGCGCGCCTCGATCCGCGCGATGGCTGCTTGCGCCTCGGCCAGCGCCGTTGTCCGACCCGCCCGAACGGCATTGGCGGTTCCGATGGCGGATTTCAAAGTCACCACATGTCCTCCCCCAGGAAAGCGGGAGGGTGGCGGACGGACGCCTCTTCGTGCGCGTGCTGCCCGCCGGAATCCGCCGGCCCCTCCCGGACCGGCTACCGGATCAATTGAAGGTTTCGCCCTTCGCGGCCTTGTCCTTCAGAAGCTGCGAGATCTTCAGGTCGGGCATCTTGTCCTGATGCTTTTCGAGACCGGCGAGGATCGTGTCCGCACCCTCCAGGTCGGCCCAGAACATCGGGCCGCCGCGATAGCGCGGCCAGCCATAGCCGTAGATCCACACCACATCGATGTCGGAGGCGCGCTGGGCCATGCCCTCCTCCAGGATAAGCGCCCCCTCGTTCACCATGGGGTAGAGCGTGCGCTCGCGGATCTCCTCGTCGGAGATTTCGCGCTGCGGCGTCCCCTCCTTCTCCGCCCATTTGCGGATCAGCGCCTCGACCGTGTCTGATGGCGTGCCGCGGCGGTTCTCGTCATAGTCGTAGAAGCCGGCGCCCGTCTTCTGCCCGCGCCGGTCCATGGCACAGAGTTCGTCGCGCAGGCTCTCGATCCGGTTCGTGTCGCGGTGCCAGCCAATGTCGAGGCCGGCAAGGTCGGACATCTGGAACGGCCCCATCGGCATGCCGAATTCCTGATGCACCTTGTCGATCTGCCAGGGGGTCGCGCCCTCCATGATCAGCTTGTTCGCCTCTCGCTGGCGCGGGCTGAGCATGCGGTTGCCGATAAAGCCGTGGCACACACCGGCGACGACCGCCACCTTGCCGATCTTTTTGGACAGCGCCATCACCGTGGCCAGCACGTCGGGGCGGGTTTCGGCGCCCCGCACCACCTCCAGCAGCTTCATGACATTGGCCGGCGAAAAGAAGTGCATGCCCACGACATAGCCGGGGCGCTTCGTCGCCTGCGCAATCTCGTCGACGTTGAGGTAAGAGGTGTTGGAGGCAAGGATCGCGCCGTCCTTCACATGCGCGTCCAGCTTGCCGAACACGTCCTTCTTCACGTCCATCGATTCGAACACGGCCTCGATTACGAGATCGCAGTCCGCAAGGTCGGCATAGTCGAGCGTCGTGGAAAGCAGGTCCATCGCCGCCTTCGCCTTCTCCTCGGACATGCGGCCGCGCTTGACGTTCCCCTCGTAATTCTTGCCCATGACGCCGGTGCCGCGGTCGAGCGCCTCCTGCTTCATCTCGAGCATGGTGACGGGGATGCCGGCAGACAGAAAGTTCATGGCGATGCCGCCGCCCATCGTTCCGGCACCGATGATGCCGACCTTCCTGATGGGGATGAGCGGCGTGTCCTTTGGCACATCGTCGATCTTGGCGGCCTGTCGCTCGGCGAAGAACAGATGGCGCTGCGCCTTTGACTGATCCCCCTGCATCAGCTTCATGAACTCCTCGCGCTCGACCTTCACGCCCTCGACATAGGGCAGCTCGGCCGCGGCGCGAACGCAGCGCATGCAGGCGGCGGGGGCATCGAAACCGCGCATCTTGCGGCCGTTCTTCGCCTTGAAGTCGTCGAAAATCTGGCCGATGTGCGCGGCGTCGGGCAGCCGGTCGGTCCGGCGAGAGGTCGCCGGATGGCTGTCCGCCTTCGCCTTTTCCCGAGCGAAGGCGATGGCGTCCGCCTCCAGACTGTCCTCGCCCGCCAGCGTGTCGACCAGGCCGATCTTCTCCGCCTCTCCGGCGCCGATGGGCCGGCCGAAAACGATCATGTCGAGCGCCTTCTCGACGCCCACGACGCGCGGCAGGCGCTGCGTGCCGCCCGCACCGGGGAGGAGGCCCAGATTGACCTCGGGCAGGCCCAGCTTCGCGGACGGGACCGCCACGCGGTAATGGCAGGCCAGCGCCACCTCCAGCCCGCCGCCGAGCGCGGTGCCGTGGATCGCCGCGACGATGGGCTTTGCCGACGCCTCCATCGCGTCCAGCGTCTCCGGCAGGCTCGGTCCCTGCGGCGGCTTGCCGAATTCGGTGATGTCGGCGCCGGCGTGGAAGGTGCGGCCGTCGCAGCGGATGACGATCGCCTTCACGCTGTCGTCGGCAAGGCCGGCCTCGACCCCCTCCTTCAAACCCTGCCGCACGGCGGCCCCGAGGGCGTTCACCGGCGGATTGTCGGAAATGACGACGAGCACATCGTCATGGCGTTCGGTGCGGACTGGACTGGTCATCGTTCGGGGTTCCTCCTCAATTATGTCTCCGCCCCCCGGCGGCATTCGGGCGTCGCGGCGTCAGGCGTAGCTTTCCGTCAGCGCCGCGTGGATCAGTGTCTTCAATTCGCGGCGCACGTTGAACTGCATGGACGGGCCGACCTGCGTCATGAACACCATGATCAGCCGCTCGACGGGATCGATGAAGAAGGCCGTCGAGAAATAGCCGCCCCAGTAGAATTCGCCCTTCGACGCCGGCACCAGCGTCCGGTGCGGGTGCATGGTCGTCGCAAAGCCCAGACCGAATCCGACCCCCTCGTTCGCCGCCTCCGAAAACAGCGATTGCGAGACCTGCGTCAGATCCTTGCCGCCGGGCAGGTGGTTCGCGGTCATCAACGCGACAGTCGTCGGCGACAGGATGCGCGCGCCGTCCAGCTCTCCGCCGTTCAGAAAGGCGTGGCAGAACCGGTGGTAATCGGCGGAGGTCGAAACGAGACCGCCGCCGCCCGACAGCAGTTTCGGCCGCGCGCCCCACGCGCTCTTGTCGCGGCTGTCGAGCAGGCGGTTCTTGCCCGTCGGCGTCACGGCGTAACAGTCGGGCAGCCGGGCCAGCTTGTCCGCCGGCGCGAAAAAGCCGGTGTCGTCCATGCCGAGCGGCCGGAAGATGCGCTCGGCGAACACCTCGTCCAGCGGCTTGTCCGCAAGGCGCTGCACGACGGCGCCGAGGACATCCGTCGCCACAGAGTAGTTCCACGAGGTGCCCGGCGAGAATTCCAGCGGAATCTCGCCCAGCGCCTGCACGAAGCCATCAAGGTCGAAATTGCCGTGGGTGTTTTCCAGCTTCGCCTTGCGGTGCGCATGATCGACGGCGGTGCGATACTGAAAGGAATAGGTGAATCCGGCCGTGTGACGAAGGAGGTCGACCATCTGCATGGGCCGGTCGGGCGCCTTCGTCTGGAAGGGCGCTTCGAACCCGCCGGCGACCAGGACGCCCGTGTCCTTCAGTTCCGGCAAAACTTTCGACACCGGATCGTCGAGCTGGATGCGCCCCTCCTCGAACAGGGACATGAACGCGGCCGATGTAACGGGCTTCGACATGGAGGCGATACGGAAGATCGTGTCGTCGGCCAGCGGAACGCCGTCCTCTCGCAAGGTGCCCTGCGTGGAAAAATGAACCGGCTCTCCATCGCGGCTGACCAGTAGCTGCACGCCGGGCAGGCGTCCCGTGTCGACGTAGCGCCGCTTCAAGAATTCATCGATGTGCGCCAGCCGCGCGGGATCGAACCCCTGCGACTTCGGATCGACCGTCATGATCGTCATGAAACCTCCCTAACCGAACAGCGCTATGGATTGCATGCCGCGCGCGATCAGGGAACCACCGGCGTTCCATACGCTCATGTCCTGGCTCGACGCGCCATCCTTCGCATGGTCCGAACGCGCGCTGAGCAGCCACCAGCCGTCGCGGGTTTCCGGCGGCCGCAGCACGTTGAAGATCCAGGTCAGCGAACTGATCGGCGCGCGCGTCGTCATCACCGCCATCGCCGCGGGCGGCAGGCCGTCGCCCATCAGCACCAGTTCGGTCATGGGGTCGAGGCCGTGCCGATCCTTCAGCCGGAACCAGCGGCGAATATCGGCGCCGCCCCGCCCGGCAGTAAAATCGATGGGCTCCCCCTCGAAATTCTGCGCAAAGCTGGGACCGGTGCCAGCGGGTATCTCCTTCGCCTCGAACGGGGGAACGAGGTCGGGCAGGTCACCATCGGTAAAGGACACCTGGCTTTCCATCGGCCGCATGAAAACGAACATGGCGGAGAGGCCGATGCCGCCTTCCCCCGTTACCGAAGCGGCCACGAAGGCGGCGTTGCGGCCCTGCCGCTCCAGTTTCGCCGTGACGCTGACGCGGCCCGACAGCGGACCGATGAAACTGATCTGGGCGGAGCGCAGCGGCGGCAGGTCCTCCCCCGCCCGCTTGGCCGCCTCATAGGCCAGCGCGGCGCTGATACCGCCATAGGCCGTGCGGCCCTGCTGCCAGCTTTCCGGGATGACGACGTCGAAGCCATCCGCCCGGTCCTCCCGGGATGTCAGGATCGCCGGCAGGCTCATACGGCGACCTGCCCGTAGACCTGACGCGTGACGGGGTGGGATGACGACAGGCCGCCATCGACGGCAATGGATTGGCCGTTGAGGTAGGACGCATCCTCAGACGCCAGGAACAGCGCGACGCGCGCGACCTCCTCCGGCGCGCCGTACCGCTGCAGCGGGTTCAGGCGGCCGACGCGGTCCAGCTTCCCCTTTTCGCGTGCATAGTCGAAGACGGGCTTCGTCATGCCGGTTTCGATGATGCCGGGGCAAACAGCGTTCACGCGCACGCCGGCACCGGTCAGTTGCTGCGCGGCGGTCTTGACCAGGCTCATGACGCCGGCCTTCGACGCGGAATAATGCGCCGAGCCCGCGCCCGAATTGATACCGGCGACGGAGGCGGTGCAGACGATGGCGCCGCCACCCGAATCCTGGATGAGGGGCGCACCGTGCTTGATCGCCATCGCCGGTCCGATCAGGTTCACGCGCAGCGTTTCGGCCCACAGATCGGCGCTTCCCTCCAGCACCGAATCGCGGCCGCCGCCGACGCCGGCATTGGCGAAGATGATGTGAAGGTCGCCATGCGCCGCCTTCGCGGCCGCCACCATCGCCTGCGTCTCGGCCTCAACCCCGACATCCACCTTTCGGCCGGTGGCCGTGCCGCCCGCAGCCTTGATCTCCTCCGCCGCCTCCAGAACGCTCTCCGACCAGTCGGCGAGGAAAACCTTGCCGCCTTCCTCTGCGAACAGCCGCGCGGCCGCGCGGCCGATGCCGGAGGCGGCGCCGGTGACGATGATGGACTTACCCTCGAAACGGGCCATAAGCGGGCCTCTCCCCTGTTCGATCCTGCCCGCTGATGGGTAGGGAGCGCGGCAGCAGCCGTCCACCCCCGCGAAAAGCAGAGTAGGCCGGGTTTTCGCTGGTTTTCCGGGCGCTCGCGCGGAATGATGCCAGGCATGGACGATGCCGAGCTTGCCGCTGCGATCGCCGAAGAGGCCGGATGCCTGCTGACGGCGCTGGCGGATGCAGGTCGGCTGACCGGCAAGGCCCTTGGCGATGAGGGCGACAGGCGGGCGAACGACCTGATCATGGCGCGGCTGGCAGCCGACCGCCCCCATGACGCAATCCTGTCGGAGGAGAGCGCCGACGGGCCCGCCCGCCTGTCTGCCCGGCGGGTGTGGATCGTGGACCCGCTGGATGGAACACGGGAGTACGCCGCCGCCCGCGACGACTGGGCGGTCCATGTGGGACTGGCCGTGGACGGTGTGCCGAGCGCCGGTGCCGTGGCGGTACCGCGGCGCGGCCTCGTTCTCAGCAGCGCCGCGCCGCCGCCGCTGCCGCCCGAGGGCGAGCCCTTGCGGATCATCACCAGCCGCACGCGTCCGGCGCCGATCGCCGCCTATGCCGCGGAGCAGCTCGGCGCGCGGCTGATCCGAATGGGTTCGGCGGGCGCGAAGGTCGCGGCCGTGATGCTGGGAGAGGCAGATGCCTATCTGCACAGCGGCGAGCAGAGCGAATGGGACAATCTGGCGCCCGTGACTGCCGCGCTGGCGGCGGGGCTGCACTGTTCCCGCCTCGACGGGACGCCGCTGCGCTACAACCGCGCGAACGTCATCGTGCCCGATTTGCTGGTTTGCCATCCGGGCAGGGCGGCGGCGCTCGTCTCTCTGGCCGCAGCTTTCGAAGTGCGCGGAAACCCTTAGTCGGTCTGCGCGGGAGTGAAGCGGCCGGTCACGCGTCCGTTCGCGCCGGCGGCGATAGAGGACTGACCCGAATTCAGGTCGATCACCAGCCGCTCGCCCGACAGGGTGTCGCCCCCCCGGTCCAGCCGAACATTGCCCAGGAGCGTGATCAGGCTGCGCGGCACGTCGTAAATGGCGCGCGACGCGCTGGCACTTTCCGCCGGCGTCGTCACCGTCACCGACCCGTCCGCCACGAGTTGGCTGACCGACAGGCCATCGGCATCGGAATAAAGGACGCGGACCGTGTTCGCGGTCAGGTCGAGCGTTGCCTGCTCCACCTCCACATTGCCGCTGAACAGCGCCTCCTTCTGCTGCTCGCGCACCTCTATACGGTCGGCGGCGAAGTCGATCGGTGCCTGCTTGTCATAGTTGCGCAGCGATCCGCCGACGATCTGCGCGCGGCCCGGCCCGGTCACGAGCGCCGCCGCCAGAGCGAGAAGCGCGGAAAGCACGAGGCCGGTCATAATGCGGGACAGCGTCACGGATTGATCCTCATCTTCGTGTTCCCGTCCAGGGTCACGACACGCGAGCCGAGGTCCACCTTCAGCTCGTCACCTTCGAAACGGCCGAGCGGATGCACGCCCTCGACGCGCCCCCTTCCGACCATGCTGCGCGCCGGAATATCGACAAGCATGTCCCCCGTCACCAGCCGATATCCATCCGTTCGCGTCACCTGCACGGGACCGTCGACGAACAGCGTCTCCGCCTCCAGGTCGTATACGCCCTGATCGCCGGCGACACGTGCCAACCCCTCCTCCATCTGCAACCGGGCGCTGAGGCCGCTGAGGACCAGCCGCGGGTCGGCACTGGTCTGCTGAACGCCGCTTCTGGCGCGAATCAGGAACGGCCGGCCCAGATCGTCCTTGCCGCGGTAGACGGCCTCATCGAGGCGCATGCGGTCGCCCGCCATGTCGACCTCGTCCTTGGAAAGGATGAAGCTGAATTCCTGATCCTGCGTCATCGGCCAGACCAGGCCGATCGCCAGCAGCACCGCCGCGGCAGCCGGCAGGGCAACGCGCATGGCGGCGGCGAAGCGGTCCCAACGGGAATGGGGAAGCGCCCAGTCCCGCCGGCTTTTCCGAAGGTCCTCCGCTGCCGCGCTCATGGCCGTCCCGCCCCCTTCAGCTATGGGCGAAGATGTCGACCTGGTCCCAGCCCAGGAGGTCGAGTTCGGCGCGAACCGGTAGGAAATCGAAGCAGGACTGCGCCAGTTGGGTCCGCCCCTCGCGGGCCAGACGCTCGTCCAGCACCTGCTTGATCTCGTGCAGATAGCGAACGTCGGACGCCGCATATTCGACCTGCGCGTCGGTCAGCCGCGGCGCGCCCCAGTCACTGGATTGCTGCTGCTTGGAGATATCCTGACCGATCGTTTCGCGCGCAAGGTCGCGCAATCCGTGCCGATCCGTATAGGTGCGAACGAGCTTCGAAGCGACTTTCGTGCAGTAGACGGGCGCCATGGTGACACCCAGCCACTTGCGGACCGCGGCGATGTCGAACCGGGCGAAATGAAGGATCTTCAAACGATTGGGGTCCGCCAGCAGCGCCTTCAGCACCGGCGCCTCGTAACACCCCTTGTCGAGGCGGACGAGATGCTCGTCCTCGCCCCCGCTCGACAATTGCACGACGCACAGCCGGTCGCGGTGCGGGTCGAGTCCCATCGCCTCGCAATCGACGGCGATGGGACCCGTATGACCTAGCGCGCCCTCCGGCAGATCCCCTTCATGAACATAGGCCGTCAAGGTCGGGTCAGATCAGCTCGATCTTGTCGGCGGACACGCGTCCACGCCGATCGCGGGCCAGCTCGAAGGACACGCGCTGCCCCTCGGTCAGGCTCTGCATGCCCGAGCGTTCCAGCGCGCTGATGTGCACGAAGGCATCGGGCTGCCCATCGTCGCGACTGAGGAAGCCGAAACCCTTCATGGCATTGAAGAATTTGACCGCACCATCCAGCCGTTCGCCGGGCGTGAAGTCGACATCCTGGTCGCGGCTGCCGCCGCCGCCTTGATCCTGACGCGGTGCGCGTGCCGGTGCTGCCGGAGCCTCGCCGTCGATCTCCAGGTCCGATGCGGACAGGCGTCCACCGCGGTCCATCAGGTTGAAACGCACGGCCTGCCCCTCTGCCAGGGTGGTGTGGCCGGCGCGCTCGACGGCGCTGATGTGAACGAAGACGTCCTCACCCTCGTCGCGCGCGATGAAGCCGAAGCCCTTCGTCGGGTTGAACCATTTTACCGTGCCGCTGGCGTTGCCAAGCGACATGCCGGCATCGCGGCCACCGCCGCCGCCGCCACCGCGAAAGCCGCCGCCGCCGCCGCGTCCGCCGCGATCGTCGCCATAGCCACCGCCATAACCGCCGCCGCCACCGAAGCCGCCGCGGTCCTGGCCGTAACCGCCACCGCCGCCGCCATAGCCGCCGCCACGATCATTTCCGAAATTGCCGCCGCCGAAGCCGCCGCGGTCATAGCTCTGGCCGCCATAAGGCTCTTCCGCGCCAAAAAAATCGTCGCCGCCACGACCCTTGTCCCGGCCGCGTCCGCGCCGGCGTCCGTCAGAACTCATTCGATCCCTCGTCCACTCTACCGTCTCGATTCGCAGCCGACCTGGCGCGTCCGGCCGCTCTGACCCCCACTCGAATCGGTAAAGCCGAAATGCGAAGGCAGCACATCTAATATTCGTTCCCGCGCGCCGCGGGCGTCCCTTAATCCGCCGAAAAGCATTTTCGGCAATCTTTATCATAGCGCGCCCGCGTCCGGACCGATAGGGCCTTTCTAAGGGGAACCGCGGATCGGGGTGCTGGTCAACTGGCCGGCCGCTCACCACGCTACGCAGCGCGGCTGGCGGCATGGCGCAGGCGGTCGCTTTTCAGAAAGACCATGAACAGCGCCGCCGGCAGCAAGGTGACGGGAATGACGCAGAACCACACGGTTTCCAGCCAGAACAGCGACTCGGGCGTGTTTTGCGCGCCCGGCTCCGCATTGAAGCCGGCCAGATCGAGAAGCGGCAACAAGACCCCGACCGGCACGGCGTAGCCGAGTTTCTGCGCCGTCGTCAGAACCGCGTTCAAGAGGCCGATGCGGTCGTTCGCCCCCTTCTCCTTCGCAGCGTCGTTGAAATCGGCGAGAATCGAACGCAGGAGAAATGTGGGGGCGGCAAAGCTGATACCGGCCAACGCCATCAGGACGATGCCGAGGCCGACATTGTCGCCGGACAGGAACGGGAAGGCCGCGACATGGAGCGTCATGTGGTAGAGGCAGGCCGCGCCTGTCGTGCGCGCCTTGCCGATGCGCCTCGCGAGGGCGAGCCACAGCGGCAGCGCGGCCAGCCCACTGACGAAGAAGACCAGCAGCATGAGCGAGGAACCCGTGTCGGTGAACCCGCGCGATTGTTCCAGGAAGAAGCGCAGCAGCGCGCCAAGCGAACCGGCGCCGAGGCTGAACAGGATGTCGACGATCAGCAGCGTCCGCAATTCGCCCTGACCGAAGAACAGCTTCAATTCCTGCCAGCCGATCTTCGGATGATCGACGCGGTTGTTGCTGCGCGGAACGAAGATGACGGCGCACAGGATCGCCACCGGCAGCGATACGAGAATGAAGATGCCCATGGCCTGCACCGCGCCGGGCGCATCCTCCCCCAGCACGCCGTCGAGAATCGCCGGCAGCAGCAGGACGAGGACGAGGCCGACCAGATGACCGCCCTGCCAAAAGCTGAAGACCCGGCTGCGCTCGTGATAGTCGCTGGAAATCGTCGCGCCCCACGATGTGTGGGGTACGTTGATGCAGGACTGGCCGGCGTATAGCGCGAGCAGCGTCAGGAACAGAAAGGCTGTACCGACACCCTCCGGCGGAAAGAAGACGAGGGCCGTGGCGACGAAGGCGGCAAGACCGCCCCCGATCAGCCATGGCTTGAACCGGCCGAGGCGCGTGCGCGTATTGTCGGCCCAGTGTC
This sequence comes from Pacificimonas flava, assembly GCF_000342165.1. Taxonomy (GTDB): domain Bacteria; phylum Pseudomonadota; class Alphaproteobacteria; order Sphingomonadales; family Sphingomonadaceae; genus Pacificimonas; species Pacificimonas flava. The sequence goes on along the minus strand of NZ_AMRV01000005.1, from coordinate 47,212 downwards.
CGACGAGCGGGTCGAACGGCACGTCGAGCGCGCGCACCAGGAAGAAGACAAGGCCGACCGCCGCGAGGTTGAGACCGAGTTCGCCCGCGTAATAGGGCGGCAGGAACGCGACGAGGGGCAGGCCCATGGCCGCGATCGGGATACCGGGTCCGGCATAGGCCAAAAGGCGGGCGGCAGGTTGACGCATGGCCCTCAGGGTTAGAGGCGGCCGGCCCCAACGGCACCTGTGACTTGCGCGAGGCAGGTCGCTGGCCTAGCCACAAGCGCATCGGGGGCGGCGGCACGGCCGGGGGCAATTCGGGACGTGCCGGCCGTTGCGGCAGCTCGCCCCCCATGATCCGGGAGCTTTCATGAATATCAGTCACGGTCTGTCCATCCTGGCGCTTGCCGCCGCCCTGTCTGCATGCGCAGGAGCGCCGGGCGAAACCGCCGCCCCGCCGCCGCCCGCGCAGGCCGGGGATGGTGCCGCCGTTGCAAGCGGCAGCCAGGACGCGGCCCATGCGGCGCTGTGGGCCCTGTTCCGGACGTCGGACGAGGACCAGCTGAAGCGGAACCCGCTATCGGCGCTCGCGCGCGGCGACATGCGCTACGCCGACCGCCTCGGCAATTATCTGACCGACGCGTATTACGCGGCTGAGAAGGCCGCAGCGCAGTCAGAGGTGGCGGCCCTGCAGGCCATCGACCGCAGTGCGCTGAACGAAACCGACCGCCTGGCCTACGATGTCTTCGAATATGAGAAGACGCAGGCGATCGAGGGGCTGACGGACGAGCTTATCGCGCTGCAAGTGGTGCGGCCGCTGAACCATTTCTACGGCTTCCACACCTCCTATCCGGTGCTGGCGAGCGGTGAGGGCGCGGCGCCGTTCAAGACGGTCGAGGATTACGAGAACAATCTGAAACGGCATGCGCAGTTCGTGGAACTGATGGACAGGGCCGTCCAGCGCTTTCGCGAAGGGATGGCGAGCGGCGTCGTCGAGACCAGGCTGACGATCAACAACGTCATTGGGCAGCTGGACACGCAGCTGGCGCAGGACCCGAAGGATTCGCCCTACTACGCGCCGGCGCTGAACTTTCCGGACAGCTTTTCGGAGGCGGACAAGGCGCGGCTGGCAGCGGAATATGAGCGCGTCATCCGGGGCGACATTTTCCCCGCCTATCGCCGGCTGCGCGATTTCCTGGCGGACGAATATGTCGCGCAGGCGCGCGATCAGGTCGGCCTGTCGGCCATGAAGGGCGGCGAAACGCTGTACAAGCGGCTGATCGAGGAAACGACGACGCTGCCCCTGGAGCCCGACTATATTCACGAGCTCGGCCTGAGCGAGGTCGCGCGGATCCGGGGGCAGATGGAGGCGATCAAGACCGAGGTCGGTTTCGAGGGGACGCTGGCGGACTTCTTCGAGTTCCTGCGCACCGACCCGCAGTTCAAGCCGAAGAGCGTCGAGAGCTTCACGCAGGGCTTCTACGACATCGGCGCGAAGGTGGACGCGAGAATCGGCGAGCAGTTTTCGACCATCCCCAAAAGCCCGCTGGAAATTCGCCGCGTCGAACCCTTCCGAGAGGCGGGAGAAGCCGCCGGATCCTATAATAGCGGTACGCCGGACGGCAGCCGGCCGGGCGTCTTCTATTTCAACGCCTACGACCTCGATAACCGGCAGACCTATGGCATGGAGACGCTGTACCTGCACGAGGGGTCGCCCGGGCACCATTTCCAGATCAGCCTGGCGCAGGAGAACGAGGCGCTGCCGAGCTTCATGCGCTTTGGCGGCAACACCGCCTTCGTGGAGGGCTGGGCGCTTTACGCCGAAACGCTGGGGCCGGAACTGGGCCTGTTCACCGACCCCTATCAACGCTTCGGGCATCTGAACGACGAGATGCTGCGCGCCATGCGGCTGGTCGTCGACACCGGCCTGCATTCCAAGGGCTGGACCCGCGATCAGGCGATCAAATACATGCTCGACAATTCGGGCATGCCGGAGGTCGACGCGATTTCGGAGGTCGAGCGCTACATCGCCATCCCCAGCCAGGCCGTGTCCTACAAGATCGGCGCGCTGAAGATTCAGGAACTGAAGAAGAAGGCGATGGACGCGCTCGGAGATCGCTTCGATCCGCGGGAGTTCCACGCGCAGGTGCTGATGACCGGCGCGCTGCCCCTGCCCATTCTGGAGCGCAAGATCGACGATTGGATCGCGCAAAGAACGGGCGGGTAGAGCCGCGGGCGGTGGCGCGAATGCCGCTGGTGCTCGTCGCGATAGCGAGCGGGGGCTTGGTTCACGCTTCACATGGGCAACCCCTCGACCCCGTCATCCCAGCGAAGGCTGGGATCCACCTCTTGGTTTCGCAGCCGCCGCCCGACGTTTCGAATGGGCGAGGCCATGCCGGGTATTCTGCACGGCTGCGCCTTAGATAAAGCTTAGGAGGTGGATCCCAGCCTTCGCTGGGATGACGGTCGTTAGGTGTGCGGTGGTAAGAGGGCGGTCAGCCCTTCTCGCAGGGGGCGAGTTGAGCGGCTAGCCCTCCCCACGGTTGCGGGATCCGGTTCGTTCGGGTGTCGGTTCACTCGTGACATTCGGCGCGCGTCACCCGTGCCGCTCCCTCTAAAATCGTCATCCCAGCGAAGGCTGGGATCCACCTCCCGGTTTCGCAGCCGCTGCCGGCGCTTCGAATGGGGTTAGGCCATGCCGGGTGTCTGAACGGCTGCGTCTTAGATCAAGCTCAGGGGGTGGATCCCGGCGTTCGCCGGGATGACGGTCGTTGGTTGTGAGGTGGTGAGAGAACGACCAGCTTTCCTCGTGGTGGGCGGAGGTAGGACGTCCAGCCCTCCCTGCAGCAGGCGACGGTTGGCCGTCCCGCCTCTCCTCACGACTGCGCTGGGTGCGTTTTGTTCGGATTTCGGTTCGCTCGTGACACTCGCCGCGCTTCATCAAAGCCATCCCCTCGACCGTCATCCCAGCGAAGGCTGGGATCTACCTCCCGGTGTCGCAGCCGCTGCCGGCGTTTCGAATGGGGTTAGGCCATGCGGGTGTTCTGAACGGCTGCGTCTTAGATCAGGCTTCGGAGGTGGATCCCGGCCTTCGCCGGGATGATGGTTTGGGGAGGGAGAGAAACTTGACAGGGCGCAGGCGGCAGGTCGGCAGGCGACGGGTCGGCGCGTCAAAGGTAAGGTGCGCCGACCCTTGTTTTTCCCTTTTCGGGCGGTGTTCCGCCCTACAGGTCGAGGACCAGACGTGTCGGATCCTCGATGGCTTCCTTGACGCGGACGAGGAAGGTCACGGCCTCGCGGCCATCGACGATGCGGTGGTCGTAGCTGAGCGCCAGATACATCATCGGACGGATGACGATCTCGCCATCGACCACCACCGGGCGCTCCTCAATGCGGTGCATGCCCAGAACGCCGGACTGCGGCGGGTTGAGGATGGGCGTCGAAAGCAGCGAACCGAACACGCCGCCGTTCGAGATGGTGAACGTACCGCCCTGCAGCTCCTCCAGCTTCAATTCGCCGTCGCGCGCGCGGCGGCCGAAATCGCCAATGGCCTTTTCGGTGTCGGCGAAGCTGAGCTTGTCGGCATCCTTGAGGATCGGAACCACCAGACCGCCCGGCGAGGAGACCGCAATGCCGATATCGGCATAGTCGCGGTAGACGATCTCGTCGCCCTCGATGGAGGCGTTCACGGCCGGCACATCCTTCAGCGCCAGCGCGCAGGCCTTGGTGAAGAAGGACATGAATCCCAGGCGCACGCCATGCTTCTTCTCGAACATGTCCTTGTACTGATCGCGTGCCTTCATCACCGCCGACATGTCGACGTCGTTGAAGGTGGTCAGCATGGCGGCCGTGTTCTGCGCCTCCTTCAGGCGCTTGGCGATCGTCTGGCGCAGGCGCGTCATGCGCTTGCGCTCCTCGTTGCGACCCGCGCCGGCCGCCGCCTTTGTGAGCGGTCTCGAGTCCACCGCGCCCGCCGGGGCCGTATCCTCGATCTTCGTCTTCGTTTCGCCGGCGCCGCCCGCGCTCTTCTTCGCGGCGCCGCCGGAAACCGCGCGCTTCACGTCTTCCTTGAGCAGGCGTCCGCCCTTGCCGGTGCCCTTGATGGAGGACGGGTCGAGATCATGCTCGGCGAGCAGCTTCTTCACGGCCGGGGACAGGGCATCGCTGGCGGAATCGTCGCCGCCTGCCGCCTCATCCGCGCTGTCTTCGGCCTCTGCGGATCCGTCCTCGTCCTCGGCAGCCTCTGCCTTGTCGGCCTTCGGAGCGGCCGTCTTCGCCGCGCCTTCGCCGCCCGCCTCGATCCGCGCCAGAACCGCGCCGACTTCGACATCGTCGCCCTCCTGCGCAAGGATCTCGCCGAGGACGCCTGCGGTGGGTGCCGGCACCTCGACCGCAACCTTGTCGGTTTCGAGGCTGGCGATGATCTCATCCGCCTCCACGCTGTCGCCGGGCTGCTTCAGCCATTCGCCGACCGTGGCTTCGGTGATCGATTCGCCAAGGGTGGGTACGACGACATCGGTGGGCATTTTCGGGGTTCGTCCTTCTGATCGTGAAAATTGGGCTGATCGAGACTTCGTATGGGAAGGAGGATCAGGCGGTCAGCGCGTCCTCGACAAGCTGTTTCTGCTGGGCGGCGTGGCGAGAGGCAAGACCCGTGGCCGGCGCCGCGGACGCTTCCCGGCCGGCATAGACCGGACGGGCAGGCCCCTGTTTCGCATCGGCCAGCGCCTTCTCGATGAACGGCTGGACGAAGAACCAGGAGCCGTTGTTCTTCGGCTCCTCCTGCGCCCAGACCACCGTTTCCAGGTTCGACATGCGCGCCAGACGCAGCGCCAGCGGATCGGTCGGAAAGGGGTAGAGCTGCTCGATGCGGACGATGGAGGTGTCGTCCAGACCAAGCTCGTCGCGCTTGTCCGCCAGGTCGTAATAGACCTTGCCGGAACAGAGGATGAGACGCTTCACCTTCTCGTCGTCGATCTCGGTCCGATCCGACAGGATACGGCGGAAATGACTGTCGCCGCTCAGGTCTTCGAGACCGGACACCGCCGCCTTGTGCCGCAGCAGCGACTTCGGCGTCATGATCACGAGCGGCTTGCGGAAATCGCGGTGCATCTGGCGGCGCAGAATGTGGAAGTAATTCGCCGGCGTCGTGCAGTTGGCGACCTGCATATTGTCGTGCGCACACAGCTGCAGGAAGCGTTCGAGACGCGCGGAACTGTGCTCCGGCCCCTGCCCCTCATAGCCGTGCGGCAGCAGCAGGACGAGACCGTTGGCCCGGTTCCATTTCGCCTCGCCGGACGCGATGAACTGGTCGATCATGATCTGCGCGCCATTGGCGAAATCGCCGAACTGCGCCTCCCACATGACGAGCGATTTCGGATCGGTCAGCGCATAGCCATATTCGAAACCGAGGACGGCATATTCGGACAGCGGGCTGTCATAGACCTTGAAGCTTTCATCGATGCGCTTCAGCGGCAGATACTTGTCGGAGGAGTTCTGATCGACCCAGACGGCGTGGCGCTGGCTGAACGTGCCGCGCCCCGAATCCTGGCCCGACAGGCGTACGCCGAAGCCCTCCTGCAGCAGCGAACCGAAGGCCAGCGATTCGGCCGTGGCCCAGTCGATCCCCTCGCCCGTTTCCACCGCCTTCACACGCGCATCCATGACGCGCTTCAAGGTGCGGTGCATGGCGAACCCCTCCGGCACGTCGGAGATGGCTTTCATGATGCCCTGCAACGTGTCGGAAGAGACGCCGGTTTCCGCCGCGCGCCGGTCACCTTCGCCGCCGCCGGGCATGCCGAGGCCGGCCCAGCGCCCCTCGAACCAGTCCATCTTGTTCGGCTTGTAGCTCGGCGCCGCCTCGAAATCTCTTTCGAGCATCGCCTTGAATTCGTCGGCGCGGCCGGAGGCCCAGTCCGCATCGACGACGCCCTCGTCCACCAGGCGCTGCGTGTACATCTTGGCGACCGACGCCTTCTTCTTGATCGCCTTGTACATCAGCGGCTGGGTGAAGCTGGGCTCGTCCCCCTCATTGTGGCCGAAGCGGCGATAGCACCACATGTCGATGACGACGTCGCGGTTGAAGCGCTCGCGGTATTCCACGGCCACCTTCGTCGCAAAGGTCACCGCCTCCGGATCGTCGCCGTTCACATGAAAGATCGGCGCCTGCACGATCTTCGCCATGTCGGACGGGTAGGGGCTGGAGCGCGCGAATTGCGGGCTGGTGGTGAAGCCGATCTGGTTGTTGATGACGAAATGAATGCAGCCGCCGGTCGAATAACCATCGACCCCCATCAAGCCGAAGCATTCCGCCACGACGCCCTGCATCGCGAAGGCGGCGTCGCCATGAAGAAGAAGCGGCATGACCTGATCGCGGCTCTCGTCTCCGCGAAGCTGCTGCGCAGCCCGCGCCTTGCCGAGGACGACAGGGTCCACCGCCTCCAGATGGGAGGGGTTCGGCGTCAGCGACAAATGCACCTCATTGCCGTCGAAGTCGCGGTCGGTGGAGGTGCCGAGATGATATTTCACGTCGCCGGAGCCGCCGACATCCTCCGGATTGGAACTGCCGCCGGCGAACTCGTGGAAGATCGCCTGGAACGGCTTCTGCATGACGTTGGCAAGGACGTTCAGCCGGCCGCGATGCGACATGCCGATGACGATTTCCTTCACGCCGCCGGCGCCGCCATATTTGATGATGCTTTCCAGCGCCGGGACCATGGCCTCGCCGCCGTCCAGGCCGAAACGCTTGGTGCCGACATATTTGCGGCCCAGGAAGCCCTCGAACTCCTCCGCCTCGATCAGCTTGTTGAGGATCGCGCGCTTGCCAATGTCGGTGAAGTGAATCTCGTTCTCGCGGCCTTCCACACGCTCCTGGATGAAGCGGCGCTCCTCATCGTCGTTGATGTGCATGTACTCGACGCCGACATGGCCGCAATAATTGCGCCGCAGAATGGCGACGAGATCGGCGACCGTCGTCGCCTCCAGCCCCATGACACCGCCCAGATGCACGACGCGCTGCTGATCGGCGCCGGTGAAGCCGTGATATTCCGGCGTCAACTCTTCCGGAATCTCGCGCTTCGACAGGCCGAGAGGGTCCAATTCGGCCGCCAGGTGCCCGCGCACGCGGTAGGTACGGACGAGCATCATCGCGCGCAGCGAATCCTCCGCCGCGCGGCGAATGTCCTCGGCGGAAACCTGCCGGCGGTCGTCGCTCTTGGGGGCAGGCGCGATCGCGCCGGTCAGTTTCGGAGACACCGGCTGCTCGACCGACATCTGCGTCGGATCGAGCGCGGCGGTCAGATCATCCGTGGTCGCGACCGGCCAGCCGCTGCGCTGCCAGGAGGGGCCGTTCGAATCGGCAACGCGCTCCAGACCCTCGAAATAGCGGCGCCAGCTTATGTCGACACTATCCGGATCGTCCGCATATTTGCGGTAGAGCGCTTCGATGAAGCCTGCGCCCACATTCTCGAGTGCGTCCGGAAACTCGCCTTCAAAGCCCATGCGGCTACTCTCTCCTGCCCGCGCCCATCACGGCGCGCACGAATATTTCAGCCGGGGCGCCCCTCCCCAACGCGATCGGCCTGTCACGGGTCCACTTAGCGTGTCGGCGGCCGGCTTCAACCTTCAGCGGCTCAGGCCGCCCGCGCGCCGATGCGCGGACGGACCCGAATGGCCGCGGGTCGATCAGCCCTTCAGCACCTCGACCAGGGTGGTGCCGAGTTCGCTGGGGGAATCGACCACCGTGATGCCGGCATCCTGCATCGCCTTGATCTTGCTTTCGGCGCCGCCCTTTCCGCCCGACACGATCGCGCCGGCGTGGCCCATGGTGCGACCCTTGGGCGCAGTGCGGCCCGCGATGAAGCCGACCATCGGCTTCTTCTTGGGATAGCTCTTCAGGAACTCGGCGGCTTCTTCCTCGGCGCTGCCGCCGATCTCGCCGATCATGATGATCGATTCGGTCTCGTCGTCTTCCAGGAACATTTCCAGGACGTCGATGAAGTTGGTGCCGTTGACGGGATCGCCGCCGATGCCGACGGCCGTCGTCTGACCGAGACCCGCGGCTGAGGTCTGCGCCACCGCCTCATAGGTCAGCGTGCCGGAACGCGACAGGACGCCGACCGACCCGTCCTTGAAGATATTGCCCGGCATGATGCCGATCTTGCATTCGTTCGGCGTCAGCACGCCGGGGCAGTTCGGGCCGATCAGGCGCGATTTCGAGCCGCACAGCGCGCGCTTCACCTTGACCATGTCGAGGACGGGGATGCCCTCTGTGATGCAGATGATCAGCGGCACCTCGGCCTCGATCGCCTCCATGATGGAATCGGCGGCGAAGGGGGGCGGCACGTAGACGACGGACGCGTCGGCCTTCGTTTCCTTCATCGCCTCGCTCATCGTGTCGAAGACGGGCAGGCCCAGATGCTCCTGGCCGCCCTTTCCGGGGACGACGCCGCCGACCATCTTCGTGCCGTAGGCAAGCGCCGCCTCGGTGTGAAAGGTGGCGGTATTGCCGGTCAGGCCCTGACACAGGACCTTCGTGTTCTTGTCGATAAGGATGCTCACTTGGCTCTCCTGAAGCTGGCCCCCGGGCCGGTCTTCTGCCGGGCGGGGGCGTCATTCCGTTCTGCGGGTCGGGATGCGTGCCGGCGGGACCGGCACGCCGGTCCTCAGCCCTTCTTCACCTCCGCGACGATCTTTTTGGCGGCATCGCCAAGATTGTCGGCGGACACGATCGGCAGGCCGCTGTCGGCCAGGATCTTCTTGCCCTCCTCGACATTCGTGCCCTCCAGGCGCACGACCAGCGGCACGGACAGGTTCACCTCCTTCGCCGCCGCGACGATGCCGTCCGCGATGATGTCGCAGCGCATGATGCCACCGAAGATGTTGACGAGGATACCCTCCACCGCGTCATCCGACAGGATGATCTTGAAGGCGGCCGTCACCTTCTCCTTGCTGGCACCGCCGCCCACGTCGAGGAAGTTGGCGGGCTCCGCACCGTTCAGCTTGATGATGTCCATCGTCGCCATGGCGAGGCCGGCGCCGTTCACCATGCAGCCGATATTGCCGTCGAGCTTCACATAGGCCAGGTCGTACTTGCCGGCCTCCAGCTCGGCGGGCGCTTCCTCGCTCTCGTCGTGCAGTTCCTTGATGTCCGGGTGACGATAGAGCGCGTTGCCGTCGAAGCCCATCTTCGCATCCAGCACCAGCAGATCACCGGAGCCCGTTTCGACGAGCGGATTTACCTCCAGCATGGCGGCGTCCGTCGCAAGGAACGCCTCGTAAAGCGTCTTGCCCAGCTTCGCGGCCTTCTTGGCCGTGTCGCCCGTCAGCTTCAGCGCGGCGGCAACGGCGCGGCCGTGATGCGGCTGATAGCCGGTGGCCGGATCGACGGTAATCGTCAGAATCTTTTCCGGCGTCTCGGCGGCCACGTCCTCGATGTCCATGCCGCCCTCTGTGGAGACGACGAAGGCCGGCATGCCGCTGGCGCGGTCGACCAGCAGCGACAGGTAATATTCCTTGGCGATGTCGGCGCCGTCCTCGATGTAGAGGCGGTTCACTTCCTTGCCCTCGGGCCCCGTCTGGTGCGTGACGAGAACGCGGCCGAGCATTTCCTCGGCATTCGCCTTCACCTCGTCGACGGACTTGACGACGCGCACGCCGCCGGCCGCATCCGCGCCCAGCCCCTCGAACTTGCCCTTGCCGCGACCGCCCGCGTGGATCTGGGATTTCACGACATAGACCGGTCCCGGCAGCTTCTTCGCCGCCTCGACCGCCTCGTCCGCCGTAAAGGCCGGGAAGCCCTTGGAAATGGGCGCCCCATGCTTGGCGAGCAGCTGCTTCGCCTGATATTCGTGGATATTCATCTGTCAGTCCGTCTCCGCTTTCAATTCCGCCGCATCATGTGACCGCCACCCCGGGAAAAAACCGGGACGGCTGAAATAGGGTCAGCGCAGCCCTCAGGCCAGCGAGCTGTCGAGGCCCTTGCAGGCTTCCATCAGCTCCTTCACGGCATCGACCGACACCTGGAAGTTCTTCTGCGCCTCGCCGCCGAGTTCGATCTCGACAACCTTCTCGACGCCCTCCTCGCCAATGATGACGGGGACGCCAACATACATGCCGTCGCAGCCATATTCGCCGGTCAGCCAGGCCGCGCACGGCAGCAGGCGGCGCTTGTCCTTCAGGTAGCTGTCGGCCATCGCGATGGCGCTGGAGGCGGGCGCGTAATAGGCGCTTCCATTGCCCAGCAGCTGCACGATCTCGCCGCCGCCCTTGCGCGTGCGGTCGACGATCGCGTCGATCTTGCCCTGGCTCGTCCAGCCCATCTTGATGAGGTCGGGGATGGGGATGCCCGCGACGGTCGAATATTCGACCACCGGCACCATCGTGTCGCCATGGCCGCCCAGAACGAAGGTGGTCACGTCCTCGACCGAAACATCGAATTCCTCGGCCAGGAAATGCTTGAAGCGCGCGCTGTCCAGCACGCCCGCCATGCCCACGACCTTGTTCGTCGGCAGGCCGGAGAATTTCTGCAGCGCCCACACCATGGCATCGAGCGGGTTGGTGATGCAGATGACGAAGGCGTCCGGCGCGTGGGCCTTGATGCCCTCACCCACTGCCTTCATGACCTTCAGGTTGATTTCGAGGAGGTCGTCGCGGCTCATGCCCGGCTTGCGCGGCACACCCGCGGTGACGATGCAGACGTCGGCGCCGGCGATGTCGGCATAATCCTGCGTGCCCTTCAGGACGGCGTCATAACCCTCGACTGCGCCGGCCTGGCTGAGGTCGAGCGCCTTGCCCTTCGGCATGCCCTCGGCAATGTCGAAAAGCACCGCATCGCCCAGTTCCTTGAGACCGACCAGATGGGCGAGCGTGCCGCCGATCATGCCCGAACCGATAAGTGCAATCTTGCTGCGTGCCATTCCGTCAGAATCCCTTGCGATTGGAAGTTTGGGATGGGCGATAGCGAGCGCCGCGCCATCGGGCAACCGGCACCGGCACAGGAGCGCCCGGCAAAATCGTGAGGGTGCGCGTTCCCGGGGCGCCGGTCTTTCGTTTCGGCGCAGGCTTCGGCATGAGAGCGATCCGAAGAAAGGGGCAGGATATGCTAAGCTGGATCGGGCTCGTGGGGGGCCTTGCGCTGCTCATCTGGCTGACCGTCAGGGGTGTGAACATTCTGATCGCCGGGCCGGTGGCGGCGCTGGTGGTGGCGGTGACGGCCGGGCTGCCGCTGTTGCCACCATTTGCGGAGGCCGCTGGCACCGGGACGCAGGCGGGCGCGGATTTCGCGACGAGTTACATGGCGGGCTTCACCAGCTTCTTCGCCGACTGGTTCCTGATGTTCCTGCTGGGTGCGATCTTTGGCGAGGTCATGGCCGCATCGGGCGCGGCGGCATCGGTCGCGCGCTGGATCACCGCGAAGTTGGGCAGCAAGTACGCGCTGCTCGCCACCGTCCTGGCGGCCGCCGTCCTGACCTATGGCGGCGTCAGCGTCTTCATCGTCGCCTTTTCGGTCTATTCCCTCTCCGTCAGCCTGTTTCGGGAGGCGAACCTGCCGCGCCGGTTCATTCCGGGGGCGCTCGCCTTCGGCTCCGTCACCTTCACTATGACGTCGGCCGGCAGTCCGGAAATCCAGAACCTGATCCCCATGCAATATCTCGGCACCACCGCCTATGCCGGGTGGCAGGTGTCGCTGGTCGTCGCGGCGTTGATGGCGAGCCTGGGCTATGCTTGGCTGTCGCGCATGGTGCGCGCGGCGGTGGCGAAGGGCGAGGGGTTCGAGGCGCGCGGCAGCGACGATGCGCCGGAGGAAGGCCGGCATCTGCCCCCGCCCCTTCTGTCGCTGCTGCCGCTGGTTGCGGTCCTGGGCGTGTTCCTGACGACCCAGAGCCTTGGCAAATGGGCGCTGCTCGCTGCGCTCTCGAGCGGCATCGTCGTCGCCGCTGCGGTCGGCTGGCAAAGCCTGCGCGCGCTGCCGGGCGCCTTCTCCACCGGGGCCACGGGCGCGACCATCGCCATCGCGAACACCTGCGCCGTCGTCGGCTTCGGCTCCATCGCGCAGTTGACGCCGGCCTTTGCACAGGCGCTGGGCGCGGTGCAGAGCCTGCCCGGCAGTCCGCTGATCGGCGCGGCGGTGGCCGTCACGACGATCGCGGCGCTGACCGGATCTGCGTCCGGCGGGCAGACCATCGCCCTGCCGCTGATCGCGCCCTTCTATCTGGGGCAGGGGGCGGACCCCGCCGCGCTGCACCGCACGGTCGCCATCGCGTCAGGCGCGCTCGATAGCCTGCCGCACAATGGCTATGTCGTGACGACAATCCGGGTCGTCTGCGGCGAGACCCACGCCCGCGCCTACGGCGCGGTGGGCGCAACGACGGTGGTGGTGCCGACCATCGGATTGGTCGTGGCGCTGATCCTGTTCAGCATCTTCTGACCGCAGGCCCGTCCCGGGCGTAACAAACCGGGAACGGGTGGACGGCCTTGCCCGTTCAATGGGTAAGGAAAGGAGCATGTTCACCATGCGCAAGATCATGATTTCGCTGGCGGCCTTCGCGGCTGCGGGTATTGCCGTGCCAGCCGCGGCGCAGCCGGCGGACGATACCACGGCCGCCAGTGCCGAGGACGCCTACAAGGTCGGCGAGACCCTGCCAGAGGGGCGTTACGCCTTCCTCGACCCGCGCAGCTATTTCGAGCTGCCGGAGCGCGGCGACACTCTTTACGCGTACAAGGATGGCTGGGCCTATCTGCTGGATCCGGACACGCGGATCATTCGGGATGTCGTCAGCCTGATTCAGGTGCCGCGCTACTGACGCACCTGCGGCGGTATCACGTTTATGGGGAGTATCACGTGACGCGATCGCCAGTCTCCATCGTCACCCCTGCGGAGGCAGGGGTCTACTGCCTGGGCAGCGGTCGGATGATGCAAGGAGTCGGCGGGTGTGTGGATTCCTGCCTTCGCAGGAATGACGAGAATCGAAATTTATTCTTTCTGCCTTTGGCGTGCTGACAAGTGTGCAAGGTTACTCTTCCCGCCCTTGCACGAATCACGTGCTTGTCGGCTTACTCGCCGAGCCCATGGCCGAGGGCCATGTAGTCCTTTGACTGCATTTCCATCAGGCGGCTGATCGTGCGTTTGAATTCGAAGCTGCCGTCACCGGACGGATAGAGGTCGTCCGGCGGCGCATCGGCGGCGATCAGCAGCTTCACCTTGTAATTGTAGAGGGCGTCGATCAGCTGCACGAACCGCGCCGCCTCGTTCCGATTTTCAGGTCCGAGTATGGGCACGCCGACAAGAATCACCGTGTGAAAGGTCTGCGCGACGGCGATATAGTCCGCGCTGCCCCGCGCCTCTCCGCACAGGCGCTTGAAGGAAAAGACGGCGACGCCCTTCAGCGCCTTCGGCACATGCAGCGTGCGGCCGCCCCCGACATCCAGATCGCACCCGCCGACCGCGTTCCTGTCCTCCGGCGGATAGTCGGTCAGGCGAAAGAACGCGTCCGACAGGGCCTGGGTCGCGGCCTCTCCGTTGGGCGAATAATAGGTCTGCACGCCGGCCATGCGTTCCAGCCGGTAATCGGTCGGACCGTTCAGGGAAAGGATGTCGAGCTTCTGGTTCAGAAGGTCGATGAAGGGCAGGAAAAGCTGCCGGTTGAGGCCGTCCTTGTAGAGATCCTCCGGCGGGCGGTTCGACGTCGCGACGACGGTGACGCCCGCCGCGAACAGCGCGGTGAACAGGCGTGACAGGATCATGGCGTCGACGACGTTCGTCACCTGCATCTCGTCGAAGCAGAGGAGCCGCGCCTCGCCCGCGACCTTCTCGATGACGGCGGGCATGGCGTCCGCCCCCTCCGCCCGCGCGGTCTTCATCGCGGCATGCACGTCCAGCATGAAGGCGGCGAAGTGGACGCGGCGTTTGCGCGCCAGATCCGCCTGCGCATAAAACAGATCCATCAGCATGGATTTGCCGCGCCCGACCTCGCCCCACATATAAAGGCCGCGTGGGGGCTGCACCGCATCGCCGCCGCCGAACAGGCGTTTCATCAGGCCGGGCGTCTCGCGCTTCGCCTCCACCTCCGCCTCCAGCGTATCGAGCCGTACCGCCGCCGCGCGCTGATCGGCATCGGGTCGCAGTTCGCCGGCCGCGATCAGCGCGTCATAGGCCGCCAGTGTCCCCGTCATTTGCGGCGCGGGAATTTTCGCAGCACGCCGGAGAAGGTGCAGATGATGCGGTCCTGCTGCATCAGCTCGCCCCGAACGAAGATCGTCTTCTGCGTCTCGTGCACGATTTCGCCCGTGCCGTCGAGCGGCACCCCCACCTCTCCGGCGCCGACAAATTCCGTGTTGCAGGTGAGGGTGACGGCGACATGATCCGTCAGCGACGGCCGCGCGACGCCGAACATCACCTGATCGATAAACGCCATCAGATACCCGCCGTGCAGATAATCCTGCCCGTTGGAATGGCGGCGCTCCGTCGGCGCGCGGCACAGGACGCGGCCGTCCGCCTCCGTACGCAGCCACATGGGACCGATCAGGTCGGAGAAGCGCTGCTGGTCCTGGGCGTGCCAGCGCGTCCAGCCGGCAAAGGGACCCTCGGTCTCGATATGGGGTTCGGGAGGCATGGGCCGGGGAGTTAGCCGCAGCGCGCCCCCTGTCAACAAGTGCGAGTTGCTAGGTACGCGGCTCGGTCCTAGCGTGACGACACAAAGAGCGGCTTGGGGGAAAAAGATCGTCGAATGGGCCGGATGCAGAAGTCCGGCCGCAACGCCAGAAGCCGTCCGCCTTTGCCCACGCCTTATCATCGGAAAGGTTCGTGCCTCATGAAATTCGGGTCTTCACTTCGTTACCGCCTTGCCGCCGCCATCTTCGCGCTCGCGCTGACCGCCCCGGGCGCGGCCCAGCAGGCTGCCCCGCAGACACAGGGCGCGCATACCGGCCACGGGGCGCATGCCGGCCACGGCGCGGCGGCGCTGACCAACCTGCAGGGCCTCGCCGATCGTTACGTGGCAGAGGGCAAGACCGCGAACATGGTGATCGGCGTCGCGATGCCCAGCGGCGAGACGGCCTGGGTGAAGGCCGGCACGCTGGCGATGAGGGGGACGACCCCGGCGGACGAGCAGAGCCTCTACCGCATCTATTCGATGACGAAGCCCATCGTCGGGCTGGCGACCGCGCTGCTGATCGGCGACGGCAAGCTGACCCTCGATACGCCGCTTTCGGACATCTATCCCGAATTTTCAGACATGCAGGTGCTGGTCGATCCGGAAACGCCGGGCGAAACGCGGCCGGCAACCCGGCCCATCACCATCCGCAACCTCATCACCCATACGGCGGGTCTCGGCTATTCGATCGTGCCGAGCGGCGTCGCGGAACTGTACCGTACGCAGGGCATCGTGCCGGGCATGCGCCGGCCGAACCCGATGATGCCGTCGGGCGAGCAGCCGGCGTCGCTGGACGATTTCGTCAGCCTGGTGGCGAAACAGCCGCTGATCACCGACCCGGGCACGGAATGGCGCTATTCCATCGGCCTCGACGTGATGGGCGCCGTCATCCAGAAGGTTTCGGGCATGCCGCTGGAGGATTTCCTTCAGCAGCGCATCTTCACGCCGCTCGGCATGGACGACACCGGCTTCGTCGTGCCGCAGGAGGATCTTGGCCGGCTGACGACGAACTATTTCCTGATGGACGGGTCGCTGATCCCCATCGATAACCCGAACAACAGCGAATATTCCGCACCCGCCCCTTTTCCCTCGGGCGGCGGCGGCCTTGCCTCTACCGGTGAGGATTATCTTCGTTTCATGACCGCGCTCGCGAATGGCGGCATGCTGGAGGGGCGGCAGGTCCTACCGGCCGAGGCTATCGCGCTCGTCACCTCCAACCTGCTGCCCGAGGGCGTGACCTATGAAAGCGGCGGCTACGGCGCGGGCGGACGGGTCGTGACGAGGGCGGACACCGGGCCGATGGGCAGCTATGGCTGGGGCGGGGCGGCCGGAACCCTCGCCACCGCGCTGCCGGCGCAGGGGACCGCCGCCGTTCTGATGACGCAGTACATGCCGCAGGATGCCTATCCGCTGCCGAAGGATCTCGCCGCCGCGCTGATGGCGGACATGATGGCGATGGGTGCGGCGAACGACAATTAGACGCGATTGAACGAACGGTGAGAATGGGCGAAAGGACGCCGATGCGGACCGCCCACCTCCTCGTTCTTGTCGGCCCGGCGCTGCTGCTGGGCGGCGCCCTTTTCGGCCAGCACGTCTTCGGCCTCTATCCGTGCGAGCTGTGCATGTACCAGCGCTGGCCGCATGCCGCCGCGCTCGCCATCGGCACGATCGCCCTTCTGGTGGGCGGGGCGCCCCGCCGGGCGGCCGTCGTGCTTGCCGCCCTCGCCGTCCTCGCAAGCGGCGCGATCGGCGCCTTCCATGCCGGCGTCGAGTATGGCTGGTGGACCTCGCCCCTGCCCTGCACCGCGGTGGAAACCGGCACGAGCGGGGATTTCATGCGCGACATCATGGCGGCGCCAATCGTGCGCTGTGACGCCGCAGCCTGGGAGCTGTTCGGCATCTCGCTCGCTGGTTACAACGCGATCTTCTCATTCTTGATTGGGGGCATGGCCCTATGGCTGATGAACCGAAATTCGAGGCGGCGGTGGCAGAAATAGAGCCGCCGCGCCGCCTGCCGGGCGATCCGGGCGTCGACACGCCCTCCATGATCCGCGTCGATCAGGCCGGGGAATTCGGCGCGGCGCGAATCTATGCCGGGCAACTCGCCGTCATGGGCAGCCGCCATCCTGCCGCGTCGGAGATCGCGCGCATGAAGCAGCAGGAGCAGCGCCACCTCGACACGTTCGACCGGCTGATGACGGAGCGGCAGGTGCGTCCGACGCTGCTGTCACCCTTCTGGGACACGGCCGGTTTCGCGCTCGGCGCGGTCACCGCCCTCATGGGTCCGCGCGCGGCCATGGCCTGCACCGCCGCCGTCGAGACGGAGATCGACCGGCATTATGGCGAGCAGCAGGACGCGCTCGGCGACAGCGACCACGAGCTAAGGGCGCATATCGACGATTTCCGTGCCGAGGAGCAGGAGCACAAGGAAACCGCGATCGCGCACGGCGCGGAGGACACCTTCGGATATCCGGTGATGAGCGCGCTGATCCGCGCCGGATGCCGCGTCGCCATCGCTGCCGCCAAGCGCATCTGACCCCTCGCCTCAGCGCGCGGGCACGATATCCTCCGCAACGAGGCGGCCGCCGCGCGTCAGGCGGACCGTCGCGACCATGGGCTGCTCGCGCAGCATGCGGTCGACCGCACCCGCGCGCCGTTCGTCCAGATAGACGCGCGCCGGCACGCTGACGGCGACTGCCGCACGCTGGCCGCCGAGGGGACGGTCATATTGGACAGCGAAATCGCCCTCCGCAAGCCGCACGGGGAACGCGCATGCCGCCCCGTCCGGTTGAACGACGGCGGTGCTGCCGTCGGGCGGCGGGCCCTCCAGGCAGATCTGGCAGGAGGACCCGGTGCAGTCGGCCGGATCGCCCGACAATCGCCAATCATAGGTGAAGGCGGCGTACCGGCCACGAAGGGGATCGCGCGGATCGTAGCCGCGGACGGGAATGCGCCATTCGCTAGCGCCGCTGAGCGCGATCTGGTTCGCGGCGATCCCGGCGGCGGTGCCGACGAGAGGCAGCAGCAGAGCGGCGGCAAGCAGGGCGGGCTTCATGCGGGCACCTCCCGAAGCAGGCGGCGGCTGGCATAGGCGAGAAGGATGAGGAGTACGCCGGCGGCGATCAGGCCCAGGCCGGTCATGGCCAGCGATCCGAACAGCTCGAAATAGACGATGAACAGACGCACCGCGATGGCCCCCACCGCGACGCCGAACAGCAAGCGGTATCCGGCGCGCGCGGCCGTATAGCCGACCGCTGCCCACATGGCGCCGTAGACGAGCGCGCCGACCAGACGGGACGGCCAATCGTCGTTATGCGGAATGCAGATGGCGAGTGTAAGCGCGATGGCCGGTCCGATCAGCAGCGAGACCGCGACATCCCGCGGCAGGCGTGCAAAGCGCAGCACCAGCCACAAAGACAGAACCGCTGCCGCCGCAACGGGGATCATTCGCATCAGCATCTCGCCCGCATCGCTGCTGCTGATCGTTCCCGCCCAGGCGAGATGGGCCAGGCTGATAGCGGGCAGGATCACGGCCAACCCCGCTTCCGTCAGGCCGCCGCCGAAGGGCCGCCGCGCGGTATAGAGCGCGCCGATCGCCACGAGCAGCCAGGGTGCGGCCATGGCGACACCCTGGATCAGAAGCTCGCCGGCGCTGCTGCCGTCCATGGCCGCCGCGCAGCTCGCCAGAGCCCAGATGGCCATGCCGGAAAATCCGAACGCCGTGAGGCGGGTGCGGCCCGCCAGCAGCAGGGCCGGGCCGGCCAGCGCCAGCCATGTCATCAGCAGGCGCCAGATCTCCCCGGAAAGCTGATAGATCTGCGCCTGCAGGGCGAGGCCGCCGAGGGCTAGACATGCCAGAAGGAACAATGCCCCCTCGCCCAGCCAGCGGCGACGCTGCCGCACGCCGATCCATGCCGCCGCGGCGCTGCCGGCCATCAGGAGGTAATGGACGCCCAGCTTCACGGCTGCCGGGATCGCATCCCAGTTGGAGCCGATGACGGCGATGATGCCCAGCGCGAGCGCCAGAAAACCGAGGCCCGCGACGGCCCACAGCCAGATGGGCCGCGCATGGGCATCCTCGTGCGCCTGAATGCGCGCGGCGGCGGCGGCGTCGATCAGCCCCGCGGTCTGCCATTCGTTCAGCTTATCGCTTAGCGCCATGATGCATGGTTTTGGAGCCGGACCACGCGATTGTCGAGAGACGGCAGCCCGCGTCCACAGCTTATCCACAGGCTTGCGCAGGCTTCTCCCCAGAATCATGCGCGCATCCGCCTCTCCCCTGGCGGCGCTTTCTGCTATGGGCGCCCGCATGGCCAGCAACCCCCTCGTTCCCACCGACATCATTCCCATCGCCCCCGGCAGCACAACGGAGATGCCGCAGAATCTGGAGGCCGAAACCGCGCTTCTCGGCGCGCTGATGCTCGACAACCGCCTGTCGGAGGATGTGCAGCTGAAGCTGAAGCCGGAGCATTTCTTCGAGCCGCTGCACGCGCGTCTCTACGAGCAGATCATGCGCCTGATCGACAAGGGCATGCTGGCGAACCCGGTGACGCTGCGCCCCCTGTTCCAGGAGGATCCGGCGCTGAAGGAACTGGGCGGCCCCGCCTATCTGGCGGCCATGACGGAGAGCACTGCCGGCCTGATCGCCGCGCGCGACTTCGCGCAGCAGATCTACGATCTCGCGCTTCTGCGCGCGCTCATCACCGTCGGGCGCGACATGGTCGAAAGCGCCACCGACACCAGCGAGGACGTCAATCCGCAGCGCAAGATCGAAGAGGCGGAAATGTCGCTCTATACGGTCGCCGAGCAGGGCGAAGCGACCGGCAATGTGCGCGAGTTCAAGACGGCGGCCGCGATGGCCGTCGACATGGCCAGCCGCGCGCTGAAATCGGGCGGGCATCTGTCGGGCTTCACGACCGGACTCGACGGGCTGAATTCGAAGACCGGCGGCCTGCACCGGTCGGACCTTCTGATTCTCGCCGGCCGTCCGGCTATGGGCAAGACGGCGCTTGCCACCAACATCGCCTTTTCCTGTGCCGAACGGTTCATGAAGGACAAGCTGGACGGCGACCCGACCGACAGTCCGGGCGCACCGGTCGGCTTCTTCAGCCTGGAAATGTCCGCCGACCAGCTGGCGACGCGTATTCTGGCGGAACAGGCGCGCGTCAATTCGGAAGATCTGCGTATGGGACGGATCAGCCAAGACCAGTTCCGCCAGCTGGGCCGCGCCGCCGGGCGCCTCGAGACGCTGCCGCTCCTCATCGACGACACGCCGGGCCTGACCATCGCCGCCCTGAGGAGCCGCGCGCGCCGCATGAAACGGCAGCACGGCGTGGGCCTGATCGTCATCGACTATCTGCAGCTGCTGCAGGGCACCAGCCGCAAGTCGGCGGAAAACCGCGTGCAGGAGATTTCCGAGATCACGCGCGGCCTGAAGACGCTGGCAAAGGAACTGAACGTGCCGGTCCTGGCCCTGTCGCAGCTGTCGCGTCAGGTCGAACAGCGGGAGGACAAGCGCCCGCAGCTTGCCGACCTGCGCGAATCCGGCACCATCGAGCAGGATGCCGACATCGTCATGTTCGTCTACCGCGAGGAATATTATCACGCTGCCAAAAAGCCTGAGGACGGCAGCGAAAAGTTCGCGCAGTGGATGGAGAAGGCCGAATCCATCGCCGGCCATGCGGAGGTGATCGTCGCCAAGCAGCGCCACGGCGCCACCGGCATCGTGCCGCTTTACTTCGAGGCGAACGTCACCCGCTTCAAGGACCGCGCGCCGACCGGTTACGAAGACAGCTACGAATAGCCCGCCGCCCGGCGCGCCAGCGTCTTCGGGTCAGGCGGAAACGACGTCCGTTTCCGCATCGGTGCGCTTCGCCACCTTGTGTTCGTCCTCGATCAGGCCGCGTTTCCAGTAGCTGGAGATATACAGGCGGTCGGGGCCGAGGCCGCATTCCGCGCGCAGATACTGGCGCAGGCGGCGCATCGCGTCGAACTCGCAGGCGGCCCAGGCATAGGCCGTGCCGTCGCCCCCGCCGGCCGCGCGCACGGCCCCGCGCACTGCCGCGTCCAGTACCTCCGGCCGCGCCCCGGGCGAGGGGTTGATCAGCCATTCGATGGCCATGCCGGACGGCGCGGCAATATCCTGCCGATCGTCCTCGCTCTGCACCTCGATCACGGCGCGGCCAACCGCATCCTCGGACAGCGCCTCCAGATTGACTGAGATCGCCGGCAACGCCGTCATGTCGCCGCACAGGAGGAAAGGACCACGGCCGGGCGGCAGCGGCTTTGCGGGACCGGGGCCGCCGACCTCAAGTTCATCGCCGGGCGCGGCCGTTAAGGCCCAGGAGGTGGCCGGTCCGGCGGCCGCCCCCTCTCCGTGCAGCGCGAAATCGAGCGTCAGCGCCTCCTCCGTCTGCCGGCGGATCGTATAAGTGCGCACACAGGTCTTCTCGCCGGGAATGCGCAGCTTTACATAGCCGCCATCCTGTTCCGGCGGAAAACCGGTCAGTCCCGGCCCGCCCAGAAGAACGCGGTGCATGTTCGGCGTCACGCGCGTGGTCTCGAGAACGGTCAGTCGCCTCGGTTCGGGTCTTTTCATCATCATGCCTCTCAATCGTACCGGAAGCATGTAGGGATAATGCGAACTGTTCTCAAGTTAGCGGATGGGGCGCCAGCGACGATCGCGCGGCGCCCCTGCCATCCTAGAAGCGTGCGCTGATCCCGGCGCCGTAAAAGGCCGGCTCGCCTTGAATGAAGGTCGCCGTGCCGAAGCCGCCGCCGGTATTGCCCGCGTCGATGATATAGTCTTTGTCCAGAAGGTTCGTGGCGAACCCGAAGATGGAATAGCGATCGTCCATGAAGGACACGGCGCCGCGCAGGTTGACGAGGGTATAGCCGCCCTCGCTGATGGCCTCCGTGTTCGGAATCTCGAAGAAGACCTTGCTGCGATAGGTGACCGTCGGCGTCAGCGAGAGGGCCGTGCCGCTGCCCAGATCGTAGGAGAATTCCAGGCCCGCAGCGGCGGAATGACGCGGCTGCAGGCGAAAGCGGCTGCCCGCATAGTCCGACGCACCGCCATCGTCCGGGGCGTCGATCTTCGCATCGATATAGGCGTAGCTGCCAAAGACGTTCAGCCAGGGGAAGATGCGCGCCTGCGCCTCTGCCTCGACACCCACATTGGACGCCGTGCCGGCATTCACGGGCACGATGGACCCGGTTTCGTCGAAGAAGCTGGTCTGGAAGTTGGAATAATCCTGGTAGAAGACGCCGACGGAACCGACGACGCCGCCGAGCGCGCCCTTGATGCCGCCCTCGTAATTCCAGACGCGCTCTTCCTCGACCAGGGTGAAGTCGGGGATCGTGCCGGCCGCGGACGCCTGGGCGCCGAGATCGAGAACAGGCGCGCGCCGGCCCTTCGACACGGTGCCATAGACATTGATGCCCGGCGTCAGTTCGTAAAGGGCGTTGAAGCGCGGCAGCCACGCATCGAATTCGTCGCTGACGGAAAATACCTGCCCGCCCGTGTCCGCCGTCCCGAGCAGACTCTGTCCGGGAATGCCGAGGCCGGCCAGGATCTGACTTTGCGGCTGAATGTTCGAATAGGTCGACCGCCGACGTTCGTACAGATAGCGCACGCCGGCCGTCAGCTCGAGCCCGTCCATCGGCGCGATCGTGGCGTCGGCGAAGACCGAATAACTGCTATTGTCGCCGCCATTGGTGAAGCTGCTGGCATAGGGAACGGCATCGGCCGCGCCGCCCGTCAGGATGGCGGAGGCGTTCGCCGCGTTCAGTGCGCCGTCCGCGCCGACGCATGGCGCGGCGCCGCCCTGCGCCGCCGACAGGGCGGCCTGAACCGGTGCGAAGGCGGCGAAGGGCGCGCAGGCCAGATAGGTGCCCTCGTCCGTGGAGAAGGGAACGCCCTGCGTACCGTCCTCAACGAAGATATTGCCGCCGACGAAGCCGCGGATCATGCCGCCGTTGTCATAGGCGAGACGCAGTTCGGTCGACATCTGTTCGCCCTGCGCGTCTTCCCCGAATTCCAGATAGAAGAGCGGCGAGCCGTCCGCATCGAACGTCTCCACACTGTCGAAATTGCGGTAGCCGCTGACGGAGGTCAGGGTCAGCGCGTCGGACAGCGGGAATTCGGCCGTCAGGTTCACGTCCAGCACCTGCCGCTCCAGCTTCAGCTCGTCGATGCCGAGCGCCTCCTCGCTGAACGGCGAGCCGCCCAGCTCCGCGAAGGTGAAGGGCGAGGTATCGCCGCCCGTTGGCGGAATCGACCCCGATTTGAACGCCGTGCCGGGGTTGTTCTGCTCCTCATAGGTGACGGTCAGGTCGGCCGTCCCCTCGCCCAGAAAGGCGCGGACGGACCCGCGCAGGCCGAACTGGTCGATGCCGTTCAGATCGTCCTGATCGACGCCCACCAGATCCGCGCTCGCCGTGCCGGGCTCTCCGGCGATGTTGCGGACATAGCCGTCTCGGGTTTCGTAAAAACCGGCGATGCGCGCGGATACCGTCTCGCCGCCGGTGTTCACCATTCCGTTCACCTGAACCGCGCCGAAATTGCCGTAGGAGGCCTGTGCGAAGGCACCGGGTTCCTGCTCCGGCTTGGCGGGCACGACGGAAATCGCGCCGATGGTGGCGGCGGTGCCGAACAGCGTCGCCTGCGGCCCCTTCACCACCTCCACGCGCTCGATGTCGTAAAGCTTGAAATAGGACCCGCGCGAACGCGAAACGTCGACGCCATTATAATAGATGGTGACGCGCGGCGCGATCTGCGCGCTGCCGCTGTCCGACGTGATGCCGCGAATGACGAAGCCGGGATTGTTCGCGCTCTGCTCCTGCACGACCAGGCCGGGAACGAAGGCGCTGAGTTCGTCGAATTCGTCGACATTGATGCGCTGCAACTGCTCACCGGACAGCGCGGACACGGTCACCGGCACGTCGGTGATCAGTTCCTCACGCTTCTGCGCGGTGACCACGATGACCCCGTCGGAAAGCTCGCCGGCCACCGGCTGCGAGGCGGTCTGCGCGTGGCCCGCCGTCGCGGCGACGGCCGCGAGGGAGGCACCGGCAAGGAAGTGCGTGAAGGACATGAAAGGCTCCTGAGAGGGGTTGCATCGTATTGACGATGCGGGCCTCTAGGAAGCTTGTGAGACAGACCGTTTACATTGCGGCGCAGCAATATGAAGAGCTCATGACAGCAACGATTTAGAGCAATATTGTTGCTTTGCAGCAACAGAAATACCGGGCGCTAGCCGGCTGGTACGTAAACCGTCTTCATGGCGCCGCGCAGGCCGTTCGATAGCGGGATGGTGACCTCGTAGCTGCCCTCCGCATACGGCCCGGCGGCATAGGGTTCGACCAGCACCTTCAGCGCCGGCTCTCCGATGCCGCCGTTCGACAGAGCCCAGGGGAAATCGGTCACGTCCGGACAGTCGCTGAAGCCGAGGCCGCCATCACCGACCTCTCCGCCCCGCCGGTCGGCGCGCATCCGATCGAGATTCTCGCAGAATAGCGAGGCGATCCTCTCGCGCGCCTGCGGCCAATTCACGAACAGCGCGCTGCGATCCACGGCGGCCCCCGCCTCCTTGTCCCAGAACAGCGAATCGAAGGTCGTCATGCCGTGCGCCCCGCCGTCATACCGGTAGGTTTCCGAGGTGAAGTTCATCAGGCCCGGTGTTTCGTAGCCGAGCGTCCAGTCCTGCCGGTAGCTGAGCTGGCGCGGATCCTGCCCCTCTTCCGCCAGCATCTGCGAAAACTCCCGCGCTTCCTTCTGCATTTCGGCGCGTGCCGTGTCAGCCTCAGCGCGCATGGAGGACAGCGCGCCCGGCGCGCCGGCGATTTCCGGTGGCGCGTGCCAAGCGAAATCCAGCGTCGGGCTCGTTTCGCGAATGAACAGGTCCGTCGCGAGGACAGGTCCCTGCCTGTCGTCAACCGAGGCGCGCTCGGCCTTCAGGCTTTGATTCTCCAGCCCCTCCGGCACATCGCCGCCACCTCCGCGATCCTGACCGCATGCGCTCAGCAGCAGCATGGCGGCCGCAGCAATGGATGCGAACATCGCCTTCATCGAATAGGGCATAAGCCTCCTCCCGGGTGCAAACCGCGCGGCGCTCATTTGCGGCGCCACGTCGTGCCGTTCGGCCCATCCTCAAGCAGGATGCCCTCCGCCGCAAGCGCATCGCGAATCCGGTCCGCCTCCGCGAAGTCCCTGTTCGCCTTCGCCGCAGCCCGGGCGGCGATGCGGGCGTCCACATCCACGGTCGACTCTGACGAGAGTTCACCCCGCCGCCAGATCGCCGGGTCCTCCCCCAACAAGCCGATCAGCCGCGCACTTGCCGCGAGCGCGGCCGGATCGCCGCTCAGTTGCGACAGGCGCGCGAGCGCCGCCGGCGTGTTCAGGTCGTTCGACAGCGCGGCCACGAATTCCGCATCCGGCGTGCCACCGCTCATGTCCGCGCCCTCCAGCACCCGGTACCACCGGTCCAGCGTCGCCTTCGCCTGCGCCAGAAGATCGTTCGTCCATTCGAGCGGCTGGCGGTAATGCGCCATCAGCATGGCGAGGCGGATGGTCTCGCCCCGGTGACCGGCCTCGATCAGCGACGGCACGGTGACGGTATTGCCGAGGCTCTTCGACATCTTCTCGTCCGACATGGAGAGAAAGCCGTTGTGCATCCAGTAATTCGCCAGCGGCGCGCCGTCATGGGCGCAGCGTCCCTGCGCCGCCTCGTTCTCGTGGTGCGGAAAGATCAGGTCCTGCCCGCCGCCATGAATGTCGATGGTGTCGTCCAGTTCCGTGCGGATCATGGCCGTGCATTCGGTATGCCAGCCGGGACGCCCCCGGCCCCATGGCGAATCCCAGCCGGGCTGGTCCTCCGCGCTTGGTTTCCACAGGACGAAATCCTGCGGGTTCTTCTTGTAGGGCGCGACCTCCACGCGGGCGCCGGCGATCATGTCCTCCAGCGCGCGGCCCGACAGCCCGCCATAGGCGGCGTCGGAGGTGGTATCGAACAGAACATGCCCCTCCGCCGCATAGGCATGGCCGCCCGCGATCAATCGCTGCATCAGCGCGATCATGGTCTCCAGATGCTCGGTCGCGTGCGGGGCGAGCGGCAGCGTCTCGACGCCCAGCGTGCGGGCATCCTCCACATACCAGCCCTCCGCCTCCGCGCTGACCTCGGCAATCGAGCGTCCGCTTTCGTGCGCACGGTCCATGATCTTGTCGTCGATGTCGGTGATGTTGCGCGCATGAACGACGGCATCCGCGCCGTAGCGGTGGCGCAGCAGCCGGGCGAGCACGTCGAAGACGATCTCGGGGCGGAAATTGCCGATATGCGCGCGGGCATAGACGGTGGGGCCGCAGACATACATCGTGATCCGGCCCGGATCGATGGGCACGAAATCGCGCTTCTCCCGACGCGACGTATCGTAGAGGCGGATCGCGCGCCCCGCCTCTCCCGCGCCATCACCCGTCATGGCATCATCCCCTGCGCATCCTCGAACAGATCGTCGAGCGCGTCGCGTTCGCCGGCATCATAGCCCGTCTCCTCCGGCTCCTCGTCGAAGACGGCGCTCTGATCGGCGACGAAATCGCGCACCTCCGCCGCGAACATGGAGACGACGGGACCGGACCGTGCATCCGCCAGCCAGTCCGGCCGGCCGCCGGGCATGAAGCCGAAGATAAGGATCAGGAGCATCCACACGAGCGTGACCGCCAGCAGCCCCTTCACCGCCCCGAAGCCGAAGCCCAGCAGCCGGTCGAGCGGGCCGACGACGCTTTTCTTGACGCGTCCCCCGAGCGCGGAGGCGATGCCCCGCAGCACCAGAAAGGCCGCGAAGAAGAGGACGATGACCGCCAGCACGGCCGCGGCGGTCTCGCTGTCCAGGAACCCCAGCGCGAACCGGCGCGCGTCCTCAAAGAACAGATTCACCGCGACGATCCCGCCGACCCAGGCCATCAGACCCAGGATTTCGGAGACGAAGCCGCGCTTCAGCCCCAGCAGGGCGAGGATGCCGATGACGGCGAAGAAGAAGATGTCGAAGGCAGTAAGGTCGGACATGGAAGCGGCCTGATAAGCAGATTTTCGAGTGAGGTCAGCCCCAAAGCGTTGGAGTGGAGGGGGCTGGGACGGTGAACTGGGCAATTGGGGTGGGCGGGGCAGCAGGCGCGCCGGCGAACGGCTCTTGCTCAGTGCTCACGTCCCTCCAGCCGCGCCGAACCGCCGATAGGCCCCTGCCTTCGCAGGGGCGACGAGTCTCAGCAGTGTTTCTTTCACCGTCACCCCTGCGGAGGCAGGGGTCCATCAGGACTTTCACCACAAGCCTTGCTCGTAAAGATCATCCCAGCGGGGGTTGAGGCTTTCGATCTCGCGGATCTTCCACGCGCGTTTCCAGGCCTTGATCTGCTTTTCGCGTGCGATGGCGTCCTCGATGCGGTCGAAATCCGCATACCAGACGAGGCGGGTCAGGTTCCACTTGCGGCAAAAGCTCGATCTCTTGCCGATGCGGTGCTGATAGACCCGCGCCGGCAGGTCCGCCGTAACGCCGGTATAGAGCGTGCCGTGCCGGCGGTTGGTCATGATATAGACGTGGCCGCCATAGGTCATGGCGTCTCCCTTTTCGCGATGGGCCCCTGCCTGCGCAGGGGCGACGAAAACTTTATTCCACACTTCAGACCGTCACCCCTGCGGAGGCAGGGGTCCATGGCGCAGCGTTGAAGGCCTCCCCTCACCCACCGCCGGCCAGATGCGCCACCAGGTCGGCGAGGTGCGCGAATTCCTGCGCGCGCATGCCCTTGGGCGCGCTGGCGCCGGCGCGGGGCATGTAGGCCTGGTCGAAGCCGAGCTTCTGCGCCTCCTTCAGCCGCAGGGCGAGATGCATGGCCGGCCTGATCTCACCCGACAGTGCCAGTTCGCCCAGCGCGACGGCGCCAAGCGGCACGGGCCGGTCGGTGAGCGCCCCGACGAGCGCGGCGGCGACCGCGATGTCCGCCGCCGGATCGGAAATCCTGAGGCCGCCGGCGATGTTCAGATAGACCTCCGCATTGGAGAAGCTCATGCCGCAGCGCGCCTCCAGAACGGCGAGGATCATGGCGAGGCGGCCGGAATCCCAGCCCACGACAGCGCGCCGCGGCGTCGCGCCCGAAGCAAGCCGCACGACCAGCGCCTGCACCTCCACCATGACGGGGCGGGTCCCCTCCAGCGCGGGAAAGACGACAGAGCCGGCGACAGGCTCCGTGCGCTGCGTCAGGAACAGGCTGGAGGGGTTCTTCACCTCCCGCAGCCCCTCCTCCGCCATGGCGAAGACGCCGATCTCGTCGGTGCCGCCAAAGCGGTTCTTCACCGCGCGCAAGATACGGTACTGATGCGATCGCTCGCCCTCGAAATAGAGCACGGTATCGACCATGTGCTCCAGGACGCGGGGGCCGGCGATATTCCCCTCCTTCGTCACATGCCCGACCAGAAAGACCGCGCTGCCCGACTGTTTGGCGAACCGGATCAGTTCCTGCGAGGCGGCGCGCACCTGCGCCACCGTGCCGGGCGCGCCCTCCAGCATGTCCGAATGCATGGTCTGCACCGAATCGATGATGAGGAGGGCGGGCGGCTCCCCCTCCGACAGGGTCGTCAGAATATCGCGCACGGAGGTGACGCTGGCGAGTTCGACCGGCGCGTCGCCAAGGCCGAGGCGCTGCGCGCGCAGGCGCACCTGATCGGCCGCCTCCTCCCCCGAGATATAGACGGTACGCCTGCCCGATTTGGCGAGCCGGCCGGCCACCTGCATCAGTATGGTGGACTTGCCGATGCCCGGATCGCCGCCAAGCAGCACGGCCGAACCGGCGACGATACCGCCGCCCAGCGTACGGTCGAGTTCGGAAATGCCGGTCTTCGTCCGTTCGGGCAGCGCCGTCTGCGCGCTCAGCTGTTCCAGCCTGAAGCGCGTGCCGCCGCTGGTCAGCGAGTGTTTGGCCGAAAAGGCCGTGACGACCGCGCCGGCATCCTCGACCAGGCTGTTCCATTCGGCGCAGTCGGGGCACTGGCCCTGCCATTTCGGCTGAACCGAGCCGCAGGCCTGGCAGGTGTAGCGTTTTTGCGGTTTTGCCATGCCGCCCGGATAGAACGAACGGCGAACAGCGGCAATGCCTTTCGCCGCGACCCGTCGCTAGAGCGCGAAGCTGACCAGCGCACCGATCGAGAAATCGCTGGTGCCGTCGCTCAGCCCGGCGGAGCCGTAGCCCGTCCAGGTAAAGCCGCCGCCGATCGTGCCGCTGATCGCCGCGAACAGTGCGTGGCTGTCGTCCACGAAGCGCGTGGCGCTCTCGTCATAATCATAGGAAA
The DNA here is from genome assembly GCF_000342165.1 of Pacificimonas flava. Lineage (GTDB taxonomy): Bacteria > Pseudomonadota > Alphaproteobacteria > Sphingomonadales > Sphingomonadaceae > Pacificimonas > Pacificimonas flava. The sequence continues at coordinate 18,248 of NZ_AMRV01000005.1, read as the reverse complement.
GAAGGAGGACGGGATCGGCCGTTTCCGCCAGCGGCAGGGTCAGGCCGGCCGACGCGCTGACAGTGTTGCGGAGGTCATAGCCGTCGGGATCGCCCAGAAAGCGATAGCCGGCGGAGACGAAGGGCACGACGCCGCCGACCGGCTTCGACACATCGGCGCTGAGGCTGACGTCGGTCTTGCCGGTGCTGAGTCCCGATCCGTCCGATGCGGTCGGCAGTTTCAGCCGGCCTGTCAGGTCGACGGCAAGACCGTCCGCGCGCCCCTCCAGCGCCGACCATGTCGCGCCGACGGTGATATCGCCCAGCCCGTCACGCACGCGCCCCTCCGGCGAGGGACGCGTCGTATCGACCAGGATCGGACCGCCATCGGTGCCGGCAAACAGCACCCCGTCGCTTTCGACCCGCATATAGGGCAGCGTCGCCCAGGTCCTCAGGGGTCCGCTGTCATAACGCAAGCTGACGGCGGCCACGAAGATGTCGGACGTGGTGGGGCCGCCGAAATCGCCGCTCCAGAAGGCCGGACCGGCACTGATGCTGAACCCGCCCAGGCTCGTCCGGTTGTCGATCTGCACATTCGGCATGGGCGCATCGTCGGAGGCGGCGCGTGCCGGTGCGTGAACGGCCGCAAGCGTCACGAGGCCCGCAAGAAGGGCGGCAGGCCGGGGGTCCCGGTAAAATTTCATATGCATGCGCTCATCCTTCTATCGTCTGACGGACCGAAGCCGGTCGCGCGCGGCCTGGGCCGCGTTCGACAGGCGTTCGGCTTCCGTATCGTCCCGGTCTTCATCATCCGGCTGCTGTTCGGCGGCAGGAGCGGGCGGCACCGGCGCCGGCGGCGGCGTTGCAATGTCCGCCAGGGTCAGCGGCGCGTCCTGCGATTCCGCCGGCGTCGAAGGCGTGGACTGGGTGGATCGCGGGGGCGGCGGCGCACCGGCTCCATCGCGTGGAGCCGGTTCTAACGCCGCGGAGGGTGCCGGATCGGCCGGACGAACGATGTCGACGAAGGGCCGCTGCGCGCGCGGCGCTGCCCGGCGGACGGGCGCGCGCCTTTCGCTATTCTGCTCCGCAGGATCGGCCGCCGCCTCGGCACCGGGGGCTGGCTGCCGCGGCGGGATGGGCGCCGGGATCGACGGGGCACCCGGAATGGGGCGCGGTGTGCGTGCGGACAGATCGGACTTGGCCTCGTTCGCTTGCACCGTCGCCGCACCGGAGCGGCCGCCCGCCCGCGTCAACGCCGCGTCCATGGGCGGGTAACCCACGGCAAGGAAGACGAGGTTCGCCGACAGAAGCGCCGCCGCCGCGAACCCGATCATGCCGGCGGCGCGGCGGCCGCTGCTCCACCGGGACGCCGGCGCCGCATCCGCGCCCGCGCCCGCCGGATTGTTCGGGACAGCACGGATCGGCAGGGCGTGGGAGATTGCCGCGGTCGCGGGTCCATTGGGGTCTTCGGCGCCATTCGCGGGCGCCGGCGCATGGCTCGCACCGTCGCTGTCCCTGGCATCGTTCCTGTCGCTGTCGATCCCCGCCGATGCGCTCAGCACATGCCGTTCGCAGACCATCCCTTCCTCATCGATCAGGGCCTCGATTAGCGCGGCCTGCACCAGCGTCCGCACGATGCGCGGCCGTCCGCCGGATGCTTCGACGATCCGGCTCAGTCCGTAATCCGTAATTTCGGTGGGGGCGGCCAGTTGCAGCGCAAAGCGGCGCACCTCCTCCTCCGAAAACAGGCCGAGCGTCACGCGGGGAATGCCGCCCTGCATCCGGTCGCCGCCGAGTCCGCCGCCGCCGTCGACCGAAACTCCGCACCGCGCGACCAGAACCAGCACCGCGCGCCGGTGCGCCCCCTCATCGTCCATTGCGCCATCGTTCTGCCCGGCGCGCCACGCCGCCAAGGCGGAAAGACCCGCATCGCCAAGCGTGTCGGCCTCGTCGATAAGGAGGACATCGGCACCGTCCGTCCTCAGTTCCTTTCCGCCCGTAAGGAAGACGCGGCGCCCCTCCCTCGCCAGGTCGTCCGCCACCAATGTCGCAAGATAGCTTTTCCCCGACCCGCTCTCGCCGTCGAGCAGAACCACGGCATTCGCACCGCCGCGAATCAGTTCCAGAAGCCGCGCCCGGGCGGTTATGAAGGACGACGCCGGAAAGGGCCCCGCGGCCGATCCGGTCGAGGGCTTTCCTGGCTGATCCAAACCCTTTCGGCCGTGTTCCATCGTTTCAAATCGCGCTGGGCGTTCGCGCCCCTACAACAGCAAGAAGACGCCAATATCGTTACTTATAGTTAACCATTTATTCATTTGCTGGCAAAGGTAGAGTTCATAACTTACGTCAGCGTTCGCACCCCAATCCCGGCGGACGGGCACCCACAAGATTTGCGTCGGATTCCACGGCTGGCTAACGCGGGCGCCGCATGACCAGCCCTCTTCGCCTCTCCATCGACCTTCAGGCTCTTGCCGGCAATTGGCGCTGGTTCGACGCGCGTTCCGGCGCGGCGGAAACCGGCGCGGCGGTAAAGGCCGACGGGTACGGCCTCGGCGCGGCGGCGGTGATCGCCCGCCTGGCGGAAGAGGGATGCCGCGATTTCTACATGACGACCTATGACGAAATCGCTGCGGCCGGCCCGTTGCCGCCGGGCTGCACGGCCTACGCCCTGCACGGATTTCGGCAGGGCGACGATCCGCGCATGCCGGTTGTTCCGGTGCTGAACAGCAAAGAGCAGATCGCGCACTGGCGGCAGGCCGCGCCCGGACGGGCATGCGACGTCATGGTCGACACCGGCATGAACCGGCTCGGCATCGGCTGGCGCGAGTTCACCGCGGACCTGCTGGCCGGCCTGAACCTTCGCACCCTGCATTCGCACCTTGCCTGCTCCGATGAACCGGACAGCCCAATGAACACGGAGCAGCGTACGCGGTTCGCCGGGATCGTCGACGCCGTGCGGCCGGCCCGCGCGGCGCTGTCGGGCTCGGGCGGCGCCTGCCTTGGCCGGGCCTACCATTTCGGGGCGATCCGGCCGGGCCTCGGCCTCTATGGCGGGGTTCCCCATCCGGCCGCGGCAGGGCAGTTGGCGAGCGTCGCGGCCCCGGCGGCGGAAATCCTCCAGGTGCGGGCGGTCGCGGCGGGTGAGAGCGCGGGCTACAATGCGCGCTGGACCGCCACGCGGCCGACGCGGCTCGCCACCGTCAATATCGGCTATGCCGACGGCTATCTGCGCGCCTTCTCCTCCTGCGGAGAGATGCTCGTGCAGGGGCGGCGCTGCCGGGTCGCCGGCCGCATTTCGATGGATCTGACGATCGTGGATATCGGCGATGCGGATGCACGGCCCGGCGACTGGGCGACACTGGTCTATTCGCTTGCCGATGCGGCAAGAATTTCCGGATTGAGCCAATATGAGTTGCTGACCGGCCTCGGTCACCGCTATCAGCGCCGCTACCTATGACGGACAGCTTCACCCGACTGTTCGCGCCCATCGGCGCGGCCGCCCTCTCCTTCTTCGCCGCCATAGGCCGGGCGGCGATCTTCGCCGGCCGCGCACTACTAGCTGCGGTAAGGCCGCCCTATTATCCGGCGCGCTTCGTGCAGCAACTGCTCAGCATCGGCTATTTTTCGCTGCCGGTCGTCGGCCTGACCGCCCTGTTCACCGGCGCGGCGCTGGCGCAGCAGATCTATGTCGGCGGCGAGCGCTTCAACGCCGCCAGCACGGTGCCCGCCGTGACCGTCATCGCCATCGTGCGCGAGCTGGCACCCGTCCTCGGCGGCCTCATGGTCGCCGGCCGCGTCTCGAGCGCGATGGCGGCGGAGCTTGGCACCATGCGGGTGACAGAGCAGATCGACGCACTCGTGACGCTCAGGACCGACCCGTTCCAGTTCCTGGTGGCGCCGCGTCTCCTCGCCGCAATCGTGGTGCTTCCGATCCTCACCCTCGTTGCCAATGCCATCGGCGTGATGGGCGGTTATCTGCTGGCCGTCTATCGCCTCGGCTTCAACGCGGCGAGCTATCTGGAAACGACACGCGATTATCTGGAGGTGACGGACATCGTTTCCTCGCTGGTCAAGGCGGCGGTGTTCGGCTTCGTACTGGCGCTGATGGGCTGCTATCACGGCTATCACACGTCGGGCGGCGCGGCAGGCGTCGGGCGCGCGACCACGAACGCGGTGGTCAGCGCCTTTCTTCTCATCCTCCTCGCCAACCTCGTCATAACCGTGCTGGTGTTCGGATGAGCCCCGCCCCCGACCCCGCCGCCATGGAGGAGCGCAACCCCGGCGCCGCCATCGAGATTGCCGGCCTGCGCAAAAGCTTTGGCGAGAAGATCGTGCTCAACGGCGTGAACCTCGGGGTTCGGCCGGGCGAGTCACTCGTCATCATCGGTGGCAGCGGCACGGGAAAGTCGGTGCTGCTGAAGTGCATCCTCGGCCTGCTGCAACCGGATAGCGGCACCATCATGATCGACGGCATCGATATGACGGAGGCGCCCGGCGGCGACCGGGCCGACGTGCGCCGCCGTACGGGCATGCTGTTCCAGGGCGGCGCCCTCTTCGATTCGCTGAACGTATGGCGCAACGTCACCTTCGCCCTGACGCAGGGCCGGGCGCGAAAGGGGCGGTCCATGCGCAGTCTCGCGGTCGAGCTGCTGGCAAAGGTCGGCCTGGACGAATCGGTCGCCGATCTGCGGCCGGCGGAAATCTCCGGCGGCATGCAGAAGCGCGTCGCCCTGGCCCGCGCCATCGCCTCGCGCCCCGATCTCGTCTTCTTCGACGAGCCGACGACCGGCCTCGATCCGATCCGGGCGAACACGATCAACGACCTGATCCGCGGGCTCGTCACCGATCTCGGCTGCTCCGCCATCACGATCACGCACGATATGGAATCCGCACGGCGTATCGCCGACCGGGTGGCCATGCTGCACGAGGGGCGCATCATCTGGCAGGGACCGGTGGAGATGCTGGACGATTCCGGCAATGCCCGCGTCGACAAGTTCATCAACGGACGGACGGATTGACGCTGCTGCGCATCGACCATGTGCAGCTCGCCATGCCGGCGGGCGGCGAGGACGCGGCCCGCGCCTTTTTCGCCGATCTGCTGGGCATGGCGGAAGTTCCGAAACCGGAGACATTGTCGCCGGAAGGCTGCTGGTTCGCGGCCGGCACGGTGCAGATCCATATCGGCAGCGATCCGGATTTCCGCCCCGCCAGGCGCGCGCATCCCGCCCTTTGCGTGGAGGCGCTCGATGCTCTCGCAGCCACGTTGGGAGCCGCCGGGCACAGTCCGGAGTGGGACGACCGCTTGCCAGGGGTGCGACGCTTTTTCGCCAGCGATCCGTTCGGCAATCGCATCGAGTTCATGGAAAGCGGCGGCGACTGAGCCTATCTGAAGGCCGATGACCGAGCCGCTTTACAACACCCGTATCCTGCGCCTTGCCGCCGAAATTCCGCTGCAGGCGCGTCTGGAAACGCCGCAGGCCAGTGTGCAGAAGGTGTCGCCCATTTGCGGCAGCCGCGTGACCGTCGACCTCGATCTGGACGAGGGGGGCCGGGTAAAGGCATTCGGTCAGGAGGTGCGGGCCTGTGCCCTTGGTCAGGCGTCCGCATCCCTGCTGGGGGAGCGCGTCATGGGCCAAAGCGCAGGTCAGCTTGCCGCTGCCCGGGACGCGCTAAGGCTGTTCCTGGGCGACGAGGACGGCGCACTGCCTACGGGGTGGGAGGATTATGAGGTTTTCGCGCCAGCCCGGCCGCACAAGGCGCGTCACCCCTCCATCCTGCTTGCGCTTGAAGCAGTTACCGAGGCTGCGGAAGCCGCGCTGACCCGAAACCGCAAGGCGGCGGCGGAATGAGCCGCTATCTCGCCGTCCTTGCCGGGCTGCACGGCCTGTGCGGCGTCGCCTTCGCAGCCATCGGCGCGCATGCACCGGCGGGTCCGGTCGTCACGACCGGCGCAACGATGCAACTTATTCATGCCGCCGCCGCCCTAGGCGCGCTGGCGCTGCTTCCCGGCGGATTGGGCCGGCTCGCCGTCCTCCTTCTCCTTGCGGGAACGCTGCTCTTTTCCGGCGCGCTCTACCTGTCCGGTCTCGGCGGCGTTTCGCTGGGCCCGGTCGCGCCCGTCGGCGGCGTCACGATGATGGCGGGCTGGGCGCTGATCGTCGCCGCCGCTATTCGCGGTCCGCTGCGGACACCGGCGCCCTGACGGTAAAGTTGCTGCTGGCGAAGCGGTCCGTATAGCGCGCGTCGCTGACGATCACCTCGCCGCCCTCGAACCGGGCGAACGGCACGCGCGACCAGAACAGGAAATCGCGCAAGGGTTTCGACCCGGCTGCGGCGGCGGCGATGCGCGGATCGTCCATTGCATCCGGCCGGGGCGGCGCGTCCAGCACCACCGGTCCGCCAAGGGCAACCTCGCCCCAACCCACGCGGCGATCCTCCGTCCGGTAGATCAGTCGGCGGCGAAAGGGATCGACCGGCGGCGGACTGGCGATGGCAAGCTCCGCCGTGCCGTAGCCCGCCTGCGCCACGGCCGCGCGGGCAGCGCTCTCGCTGGCGGCGGAGAAGGCGCCCATGCCCGCGATATAGGCGCAGAGGATCAAAATGGCCGCCTGTGCCGGCAGCCGGGGCCGCTTCACACCGCCCCGCCGCCGCCGCTGCGCCCAGAAGGTACCGATGGCCAGCACCGTCCACAGCCACACATCGATGATGAACAGCGTATCGCCGTAGAACCAGCGGTCCGAGAATGGCGCCAGGCAGCGCACGCCATAGGTGTTCAGGAAATCGAGCGCCGGATGCGACAGCGCACCGATATAGGCGAGAAGAAGCAGCCAGCCCGCCCGCACCGGCAGCCTGTCCGGCGGACGTTTTCCTCGCCGCGCCTGCCACTTGTCGAACCCCAGCATCGCCAGCGTCAGCAGCACCGGCAGCAGCAAGAGCCCGATAGGGCCGTGCGTCAGGCCCCGCCGAAAGGCGAGGTTCTCTCCGAACACCAATGCGATCGCGTCGAGGTCCGGGATATTCGCGGCGATCATCAAGGTCGCAAGGCCGAGGCCCGATTTCTCCTTCAGCCCCGCTTCGCCGAGGGCCGCGCCCGCCAGCGTGTGCGCCAGATTGTCGATGACCGGTCTCCCCTCTCGCGTCTCCGGCTCCTATGCCGTGACGGCGCCGCGATTGCCAAGCGGCAAAAGGCGCCTAGAACAGCGCGAAGTCCTTGGTGAACGGGGTTATCCTTATGTGGCGCACGGCAGAGCTTCGGTGGTGGTGGCGAGGCCGGGAGGTGTCCGGGCTGCAGGATTGGCTGATGCAGGGCGCGGCGCCCAAGCGCGAGACGCGCACCGACCTTTACCTCGCCGATCCGAACCTGACCGACATCAGCCTGAAACGGCGCGGCCGCGAACATAGCGAGGTGAAGGTGCTCGTCGGCCTGCCCGACATTTCCCTGCCCCCGTCCATGGCCGCGCAGGCGGAATTGTGGCTCAAGAGCGAGGCCGCGCGGCTGCCGCTGACGGACGAGGGGACCGTCGCGGTGGGGAAGGAACGCCGCCGCCGCATTCTCCGCTTCGCGGACGGCGGCTGGCATCCCGTCGACAGCGAAGAGGAGGCGGAGAACGGCGCGGCGCTGGAATATGCGCTCGTCGAAGCGCACGGCGAACGCTGGACGAGCCTTTGCCTGGAAGCATTCGGGGAGGAGGACCGGCTGCCGGCCTTGCTGCAAGGGGTGGTCACCTTGCTGGGGCCGTGGCCGGGCGATGTGCCGGCACCGGCGATCAGCGGCGGCTATCCCTTCTGGCTGGGCGAGATCGCGCGCGGCCACTAGCGCCTCGCCCCTCTTTTTGCGGGGTGGGGCGCGGACCGGCATTCTTTAAGACGGTCTGGAACCGCGATCCCGGCAGGAGGGCCTTCCCCATGACCTACGACAACATCCTTCTGGAACAGGACGACAGCGTTGCAACGCTGACGATCAACCGACCGGAAAAGCTGAATGGCCTCGACGTCAGAACCGTCGAGGAAATGCTGAACGCGGTGCAGAAGGTGCGCGATGACGACGCCGTCCGCGCGCTCATCATCACCGGCGCGGGCCGAGGCTTTTCGTCAGGCGCGGACCTGTCGGCCGGCGGCTCGGGCGGAGGGACGAGCGGTCGGCCCGACGCCGGCAAGGTGCTGGAGACGCATTTCAATCCGCTGCTCGAAAACATGATGGCGCTGAACGTGCCGATCATCACCGCCGTCAACGGTCCGGCGGCGGGCGCGGGCTGTTCGATCGCCCTCTTCGGCGATTTCGTCATCTGCGCCGAAAGCGCCTATTTCCTGCAGGCCTTCGTCAATATCGGCCTCGTCCCCGATGTCGGCTCCACCTGGCTGCTGCCGCGCGTCATCGGCCGGGCCCGCGCGCTGGAGATGATGATGCTGGGTGAGAAGGTGCCCGCGGAGAAGGCGCTCGATTGGGGCATGGTCTACAGAATCGTGCCCGATGCGGAGCTCATGGACGCCGCAAGCTCGCTTGCCCGCCGCTTCGCCAGCGGTCCCACGCGGGCTTATGCGCTAATCCGCCAGGGCATTCGCGACTGCATGGACAAGCCGCTGTCGGAGGGGCTGCGAGCGGAACGGCAGAACCAGATGCACGCGGGCCGCACGGGCGATTTCGCCGAGGGCGTGCAGGCGTTTCTGCAAAAGCGAAAGGCGGAGTTCAAGGGCGCCTGAAACGCCGCGCCCGCATCAGTTCGCGCCCGAATAGCGGGACAGGAAGGCCCGGGCATGAGCTTCCGCCCTTCCCCCCGCAATCGCGCCGCGGAGGCCCGCCATCACCTGCTGGTAAAAGGCGAGATTGTGCTCCGTCATCAGCATGGCGCCGAGGATTTCGCCTGCGCGGATAAGATGGTGCAGATAGGCGCGGCTGAATTCGCCGCAGACGGAACAGCGGCAATCCGCATCGAGCGGCTCCACGTCCTCCTTGAAACGGGCGTTGCGGATATTCAGCGGCCCATCGTGCGTGAAGGCCTGCCCCGTCCGGCCCGACCGGGTCGGCAGCACGCAGTCGAACATATCGATGCCGCGCATCACGGCATGAACGATGTCGTCGGGCTTTCCCACGCCCATCAGATAGCGGGGCCGGTCCGCGGGCAGCATGCCGGGGGCGAAATCCAGAACCTCCAGCATCTGCGCCTGCCCCTCCCCCACGGCGAGGCCGCCGACGGCATAACCATCGAAACCGATCTCCATCAGCGCCTCTGAACTTTCGCGGCGCAGATCTTCGTGCATGGAGCCTTGCTGGATGCCGAACAGCGCCGCCCGCCCGGCATGATCTGCGCCGCTGTCGAAGCCCTCGCGGCTGCGCCGCGCCCAGCGCATGGAGCGCCGCATGGAGGCGGCCGCAACGTCCCGCTCGACGGGATAGGCGGTGCATTCGTCGAACGCCATGACGATGTCGCTGCCCAGATTGCGCTGGATTTCCATCGAGCGTTCCGGCGACAGCATGTGGCGGCTGCCGTCCAGATGGCTCTTGAACGCGACGCCTTCCTCGCTCTGCTCGGTCAGGTCCCCCAGGCTCATCACCTGAAAGCCGCCGGAATCGGTCAGGATCGGGCGCGTCCAGCGGCTGAACGCATGCAAACCGCCCAGGCGCGCGATCCGCTCGTCGCCCGGCCGCAGCATCAGGTGATAGGTGTTGCCCAGAATGATGTCCGCGCCGATCGCGCGAACGGTTTCGGGCTTCATCGCCTTCACGGTCGCGGCGGTCCCGACCGGCATGAAGGCGGGGGTGCGGATGTCGCCGCGTTGCATACGAATGGTGCCGGTGCGGGCGGCGCCGTCGCTGGCTGCGATGTCGAACTCGAAGCGGGGGGTCATGACCATCCGTTAGAACGAAGCCGGGCCCGCGCGCCAGTGTGCAATGCACAACGTCCTGTGTCGAGAATCCTTACAAATGGTTAACGCGGTTCTTGCACCGCGCGGACGAACGGGCGTGGATTCAACGAGTCGCTGAATTTGGCACGGTGATTGCTTTATTAGACCCGACAGGCATGTTTTCACTCCTACACAAAGGGGAAGAGTTATGAAGGTTTCCGTTCTTACCGCCGCTGCGATCTCGACCGTTGCGCTTGCTGCCGCCGCGCAGGCTGCTCCCGTGACGCCCTACCTCTCAGAGCAATCCCAGGGCGCTTTCGTGGAATCCGATGGTGAGAATTCGGGTTCGGTCGACGCCTCGCGGTCCGATATCAACGCAGTCAACGAAGGTGTTTCCGGCTTTTATTCGCTGGGCATTGACGGCTTCGTGAGCTTCGACGTTTCCCCGCTGAAGTTCGACCAGTCGGTCTTCTCGATGGAAATCACCAACGATGCGCCGTCCAGCACCTTTCCGGAAGCCGCACGCTTCATCTTCTCGGGTGCCGACGGAACGGCGTCGGTTGACGTTGCGACCTTCGGCGACGCAGTTCGCACTCCGACCGGTGGCATCAGCGTGACGCGCACCATCAGCGGTGATATGTCCTCGTTTCTCTTTGACCTGAACGGGCTGTCCTTCAGCACACTGACGATCGAGGATGCGACGTTCGACTATTTCGCCGACACCTACACGAGCCGCGGTTCGGACGGCTTCGACATTGGCGAGTTGCAGTTCACGCCGGTTCCGGCGCCGGGCGCCATCGCGCTGTTCGGTCTGGGCTTCGCGGCTCTCGGCCTGCGCCGCCGCCGCCGCGCCGCCTGAACCCCCGCGTTCATAACGGCTTGAAAAGGGGCTGGTCCGTATCCGCGGGCCGGCCCTTTTCATTTGGCCTGCGGTACGGGAGAGTTGGGGACGATGCCGGCGCAGCCGGAGATGTTTCAGCCCGGCAGCAGCAGGCTGGAATCTCCGTAGGAATAGAAGCGGTAGCCGCTTTCGATCGCGTGCGCATAGGCCGCCTGCATGATGTCCAGCCCCATCAGCGCGCTGACCAGCATGAACAATGTGGATCGCGGCAGATGGAAATTGGTCATCAGCCCGTCGACCGCGCGAAATCTGTAACCCGGCGTGATGAAGATATCGGTGTCGCCGGAGAAGGGCCTGACCATGCCGTCCGCGCCGGCCGCGCTTTCGAGCAGCCGCAGCGATGTCGTCCCGACGGCGATCAGCCGCCCCCCCGCCCGCCTGGCCGCATTCAGCCGCTCGGCGGCGTCCGGCGCGATCTCGCCCCATTCGCTGTGCATGCGGTGCTCTTCGGTATCGTCGGCCTTCACCGGCAGGAAGGTTCCAGCGCCGACGTGCAGCGTCAGCGTTTCGCTGGCAATCCCGCGCTCGGCCAGCGCAGCCATCAGTTCAGGTGTAAAATGAAGGGCCGCCGTTGGCGCAGCCACGGCACCGTCGCGCGCGGCGAACATCGTCTGGTAATCGTCGGCATCCCGCTCATCGATGTCACGCTTCGCGGCGATGTAGGGCGGCAGCGGCATGGTTCCGGCCGCGGCAATGGCCGCCTCCACCGGACCGTCCGATTGGAAGCGGAAGGCGACGCTGCCGTCCGGCCGCTTCTCCGCCACCTCCGCTGACAGCGCGTCGGAGAAAGTGACGGTGTCACCGACGCGCAGCCGCTTTGCATTCTTGACGAAGGCGAGCCAGTCCGTCTGGCCCTCTCGCTTGTGCAGCGTGACGCCGACACGGGCATCGCCGCGCCGACCGGAAAGCTGCGCCGGGATGACCCGCGTGTCGTTGAACACCAGCACGTCGCCGGGTTGCAAAAGCTGCGGCAGGTCGCGAACCACGCGGTCGGCCATCCGGCCCGCCTGCACGTGGAGCAGCCGCGCTGCATCACGGGGAGACGCCGGCCTGAGAGCGATGCGCTCGTCCGGCAGGTGGAAGTCGAAATCGGAAACCCGCATCAGTCCTCGTCCGGGTCGGCGGGCTAGCGCGGCTCTTCCACCGGCTCCGCTGCCGCTTCGCCCGCTTCGGCCGGCGCCGTCGCGGACACTTCTGCGCCATCCTCATCGACAATGGTGGGCGCCGCCGGTGCCGCGCCCGGCCCCTCGGCGGCAGGCGCGCTCGCCGCACTGCCGAGCCCGATGCCGGCCGGTAGCTGCGTCGACAGCTCCCCGACATCCTCCTCGCCGCCGGGCGCCTGCGACTGCGCCAGGCTGGGTGGCGGCGGCGGAACATTGCGGCCTATGCGGGCCTGCACAATGCTATCCGGGCTCTGCGGCGGCTCGCCGGGCGCAATGGCGTCGACATATTCCATGCCGGAGAAAACCCGCCCGAAAACGGTGTAATTTCCGTCGAGTTGGGTCCGCGGCATGAAGGTGATGTAGAACTGGCTGTTGGCGGAATTCTCAGCCTGCGCCCTTGCCATGGCGACAGTGCCGCGCAGATGCGGCGTCTTGGTGAACTCCGGTTCCAGATCGGGCAGGTCCGACCCGCCCTGCCCCGTGCCCGTCGGATCGCCGCCCTGGGCCATGAAGCCCGGAATGACGCGGTGGAAGATCAGCCCGTCGTAAAAGCCTTGGCCCGCCAGCGTACGGATCCGCTCGACATGGTTCGGCGCGATGTCCGGACGCAGCAGGATCACCACGCGCCCGCCGGTCGACAGGTCAAGGTTCAGAATATTCTCGTCCGGAATCGAGGTCGGCACCTCGCGCGCCTGCGCAGCGGCGCCGGTCGCCAGCAGCAGCGAGCAGAGGAACAGGAAGAATTTCATGCTGTCATCGTCCATGCGTCAGGGGGATGCCGCCAGCCTAGCGGATGCGTGCCCGGCGTCACAAGCACGCCGTAGCGATCCCTTCCTGTATGCGCGCTGTACGCATCCGGCCAGCGAAAAGGGACGGCCGCCCACCCTTCGAAAAGGGCAGGCGGCCGCTACCGGACCTGATCTGGCCGCCTCTAGAAGCGGAAACCCACGGCCGCGCCGTAGCGACGCGGATCGGTCAGGAAGATGTTGGTGAACAGGCCGGAGGATTGATCGGTGATATAGCGCCCGGTCTGCGCCGTGGTGTCGAAGGCGTTCTGAACGAACCCGCGAACATAGAAGCGATCGTCCGGTGAATTCACCGTCAGCTGCGCGTTGACCAGGACGTAGCTCGGCACCTTGTCGATCGGCCGGTTGAAGTTCGATGCGAAGAAATCGCCGGTAAGATTGGCATCCACACGGGGCGTGATGGTCCAGCCGCCCGCCGTTTCGATGGCGTATTGCGCACCGACGGATACCTTCCAGTTCGGCGAGTTGATCAACTGGTTGCCGCTGAGGTCGTATTCCACCCCGGACGGCAGGACCGGCGTTCCGTCGCCCAGGAAGTCCACGTCGATCAGGTCGCTTGCCGCGCCGAGTGCGCCGCTTGCCGCTGCGGCCGCAAGCTGGCCGCAAACGGAATAGGCACCGAGCGCGCTTGTCCCGTCAACGGCCACGGGTGCGCGCAAAAGGTCGGGATCCTGGCCCTGCGTTACCAGGTTGCTCAGGCCTTGGTTGAACCCTGCGACCAGCGCGCCCAGCGTCGCCTGATCCAGCGCGCCAGGCTGCGCCGTCGTGAACACGCAGTTCGATGCGTTGGTGATATCCTTGATGATGACCGCGTCGCTGCGCCCGCCCGAGGGGTCACGCGTGTCGACGAGTTGCAGATCCTTGATCTTCGTCTTCTGATAGGAAATTGTCGCGTTGAACGTCACCGCATCGACGGGGCTCAGCAGCGTCTCAAGTTCCACACCGTAGACTTCGGCGTCCGTATTGTCGTTGAACGATGTCCGGTTGACGATCCGGCTGACCTGGAAATCCTTATAGTCGTAATAGAAACCGGTCAGATTGATGGCCGCCACGCCGCCGCCGAAGACGTTCTTTGTGCCCACCTCGAATGCATTGATGAATTCCGGCTCGAAAGCGGCAGGCGTGTCCGGGAACGCCGCCGGGTCGAACGGAGGGTTGATGCCGCCCGGTTTATAGCCGCGCGAGTAGCTGGCGTAGACGAGCGTGCTGTCCGAAAAGGACGTGACCGGGTTCCAGTCGATGACCACCCGCCCCGTGAACTCATCGAAATTCGCGGTTTGCTCGCGAAACACCTGATTGCCCTCGACACCGGGATCGGCGTCGAAACCGCTGCCGGCGAAAAACTCGTCCGTCAGCGCATCCGTGCCGAACGGGACCGGGACGTTCACCAGGAACTGCCGGTCGCGGACGAATTTCTCGTCCTTCGACCAGCGCAGGCCGCCGGTGATCTTCAGCTCGTCGGTGATGTCGTAATAAAGCTCACCGAAGATGCCGTAGCTGTCGAGCGTGTAGAGGTCGGTGTTGCTGTCGTAGAAGGACGGACCGAGCGCGGCTTGAAACCCCGATGCCGGACCGCCCAGTAGCAAGCCGGCATAGTCGAGGAGCGAGGCGACGACGAAATAGTCGGAATCGCGGACCTTGTAGTTCAGGTAGAGGCCGCCGAGCTGAAAGTTGAACGGGCCGTCGAAGTCGGACGCGACGCGGCCCTCCACCGACCACTGCGTGCTCTTGGCGGCGGAGCGATCATATTCCGTCGTGTTGTCGGCGCAGCGATTGATCTTGCCGCCGATGAACCCGACGAGATCCGTGTCCGCTTCCGAGACGCAGATCTGCCCGTTCTGGAACAGCGGCGTGGATAGCAGTCCGCCTGCAATCGCAGCCGCTTCCGCCCCGAATGCGCCATCTGCGGCCGCCTGTAGTCTGGCGAGCTGCGGTAAGGCCGAGTCGGTCGTGGCGAGGTTGTAATCCGTCCGCGTGTCGATGGACCCGTCCGTATAGCCACCGTTCAGCGTGACGGTGAAATTGTCGAACTCATGCTCCAGTTCGCCCTGGATGATCAGGCCCTCGGACTTGTAGGTGGGTTCGAAGTCGATGGCGACCTTGCGGAAATCGGTGGGGTTCACGGCGCCGCTGTAGCCATCGTCACCATAGACGCTGCCGAACGCGAAGGGCGCGAGCGCGGGAGACGCGGCAATACTCAGAAACTCTGCGCTGGTCAGAATGGTGGCGAGCGAGGATCGGCCGTTGATCGTGTCGAAACCGAGTTCATCAGGACGACAACCCAGAATACCGCTGGTATCGGTCGAGCAGAGCTGCTTCTGAATGCGAGAGCGGTTGGAATCTTCGTTGCGATACTGCGCCGTCACATAGGCGGTGGTGCGGTCCGTCGGCTCGAACATGACCGTGCCGCGCAGCGCGTAATAATCACGTCCGTCGATCCGATTGCCGGTGTTGAGGTTTTCGGTGAATCCATCCCGGTTCAGATAGATGCCGGCCAGACGGACGGCGGCGATATTGCCCAATGGCACGTTCACCATGCCACGCGCCGTCTTCGAATCGAAATTGCCATATTCGAACTCGCCGGCGGATTCGAACTCGAAGGTCGGTTTCGCGGTGATCAGATTGACGACGCCGCCCGTCGCGTTTCGACCGAACAGCGTGCCCTGCGGCCCGCGCAGCACCTCGATGCGTTCGATATCGAAGAATTCCGTTTCGAAGAGACCGCCCGACACCAGGGGCACGTCGTTGAAGTGGACGCCGACGCCCGCATCGCCCGACGTGGCGACCGATGCGGAGCCGATGCCGCGGATGGTGATGTTGTCGCCGGTGAAATTGCCCTTCGTGAAGGTCGTGTTCGGCAGCGCCTGCTGCAGGTTCAGAGAGTTGTTGATCTGCTGGTCCGCCAGCGCCTCGTTGGAAAAGGCGCTGACCGCGACCGGCACGTCCTGCAGGCTTTCGGCGCGGCGCTGCGCCGTCACGACGATCTCCGGCAAGCCGCGGGGCGCCACCTCCGGTATGCCGCCGGGGCTCGTCCGGCTGGCGGCCTCCGCCGGCGATTGGACCTGCTGCGCGGCAGCCGCCGAAGCGGTCACGAGTGCGCATGCGGAAACAGTTGCGAAAAACGCAATACGGGCGCGATCTGGCCTCGACATAATCGGCATCCTCCCCAGGACTATGTTCGTCGCCACGCGGCCCTCTCCAGCCTACGAAGCGCGATTCATGCGGAAAGATGACGGACCTTCGGCCTCTTTATCCCCCCGACGAATGGATTCATCTTGCGCCCGGCTTCAGAGACTTGTCTAGTCCCGCGAACCTCACAAAATCTCTCATTTGACTATGAAACGAGTTAGGGCGTTACATTAATGCAACAAGTTTTGAACGAAGCGACCGGTCCGGCGCCCTTGTCACTGACGGACGACCTCCGCCGCCGCTTCATCGAGGCTGCCGGTGCCGGCGGCGCCATCACCGATCCGACGGACATCGCGGCCTTCACCGAGGATTGGCGCGGAACGAAGACCGGCAACAGCCCACTGGTCCTCCGCCCTGCCGATACGCAGGCGCTGTCCGCCATCGTTCGGCTGGCGAACGAGACGCGCACGCCGCTGGTGCCGCAGGGCGGCAATACCAGCCTGTGCGGCGCCAGCGTGCCCGAGGCGGAGGGCGCCGTCATCATCAGCCTGCAGCGCATGAACCGCATCCGCACGCTCGATGCAGCCGGGATGAGCGTGACGGCAGAGGCGGGCGTGATCCTGCAGACGCTGCACGAGGAGGCGGCGAAGGCGGACCGCATGTTCCCCCTGTCGCTGGGCGCGAAGGGGTCCGCCACCATCGGCGGCTTGATCAGCACCAATGCGGGCGGCACCCAGGTGCTGCGCTACGGCACCATGCGCGCGCAGGTTCTGGGGCTTGAGGCGGTGCTGCCGGACGGGTCCGTCCTCGACCAGCTCACGCCGCTCAGGAAAGACAATACTGGCTACGACATCAAGCAGCTGCTGATCGGCGCCGAGGGAACGCTGGGTTTCGTGACGGCGGCGAGCCTGCGCCTGCTCCCGGCGCCGAAGCAGGTGGCGACCGCCTTCGCCGGCCTCGCCGCGCCGGAGGACGCACTGACGCTTCTCACCCGCATGCAGGCGGAAACCGGCGGCGTGATCGATTCTTTCGAGCTGGTGCCGCGCATCGCCATCGACCTTGTGACGCAGCATGTGCCGGGAACGCGCGATCCCTTCGCGCAAAGCTATCCATGGTATGTCCTCATCGAACTCACCTCCTCCCAGCCCGGCGCCGAACTGCCGGAAATTCTGGAGCGCGCGCTGGTGGCGGCTCTGGAGGACGGCACCATCGCCGACACCGTCGTTGCCCAGTCGGAAACCCAGCGAGAGGATTTCTGGCGCCTGCGCGAAACCATTGCGGAGGGGGAGCGCGCCGACGGCCCCTCCCTGAAGCACGACATTTCCGTCCCGGTCGCGGACATGCCCCGCTTCGTGACGGAGGTCGGGGACGCCATCGAGGCGCGCTGGCCGGGCGCGGCCATGTTCTCCTTCGGCCATCTGGGCGACGGCAACATCCACTTCAATGTCCGGTCGGAGGAGGATCGCCTGCCGCGCGCGGACCTGATGGCGAAGCACGACGAGATCGCCGCCTTCGTCTATGACCGCATCGCCGATTATGGCGGCTCGATCAGCGCCGAACACGGCATCGGCACGCTGAAGGCCGGCGAACTGGCGCGCATCGGCGATCCGGCAAAGCTCGTTGCCATGCGCGCCGTGAAGCAGGCGCTCGACCCGCACGGCATCATGAATCCCGGCAAGCTGTTCGCCTGAGCCGGCGGAGGGGCGGACGGCGCGCCTGACTGAAGGCCAACACTTACCCCAAGGAGCGTCATCCCGGCGAAAGCCGGGACCCACGCCATGGCCGTGCAATCAAACCCCAGGCCTGGCTCTCTCGGGATGCATCCCGCCCCCGCAGGGGTTCATTCAGAGGCGCGAAACGCAGGCGGCCGTCCTATTCGGTGACGTCTTGGATCATCGCCGCCGCCCGTTCGTTGCCGGGGCATGCAACAGACACCGAGACTCCGCCCGCGAAAATCCTCAGACGACCCTTTTATCGACGATCTGGTGAAGCGCGCCTTCGACCAGCCGGACGAAGCCAATCTGGTACGCCAGCTGCGCCAGGACGGCGCCGCGAAGATCGAGCATGTGGCGGTGGAGGGCGAACATATCGTCGGTCACGTCATGCTGTCCGCCATGGAGAGCCCGCCCCGCAGCCTTGGCCTCGCACCGCTGTCGGTAGCGCCCGAGCGAGAGGGGGAAGGCATTGGCGGCATGCTGGTTCGGGCCGGCGTATCCGCTGCGCGCCGGCAGGGCTGGCAGGCCATCTTCTGCCTGGGCGAGCCGGACTATTACGAGAAATTCGGATTTACCGCCGAAGCGGCCGCGCCCTATCCCAGCGACTATTCGGGCCCGCATTTCCTGATGGGCTGGTTCGGGAAGAAGCCGGCGATCGCGCCCGCCGACTACGCTCCGGCCTTCTCGGGCATTTCCGTTTAAGACCGCGAACG
>NZ_AMRV01000004.1 GCF_000342165.1 Pacificimonas flava | reverse complement strand
AAGGCCGGGATCCAGGCCATTCCGGTCGGACCCGCTGCGTTGCCCGCGCCCTCGGGAGGTGGACCCCGGCCTTCGCCGGGGTGACGGCTTTATGCTTCGCGCCAAGGGAACGCACCGGATGCTTTGCGCGAGGGGGACGGCACCGGGCGCACGGTACGCCCCCCGCCGTTCCCCCAAACCGTCATCCCGGCGGAGGCCGGGATCCACGCCATTCCGGTCCGGACCCGTTGCCTTGCCCGCGCCCCCGGGAGGTGGACCCGGCCTGCGCCCGGGGTGACGAGTATCCTTGGCGGGGCACGCCCGCCCTATGTCGACGCCGCCTCACCCGCCGCAACGCCGCTCGCCCAGGCCCATTGGAAGTTATAGCCGCCCAGCCAACCTGTTACGTCGACCGCCTCACCGATCGCGTAAAGCCCGGGGACGGTCTTCGCCTCCATGGTTTTGGACGACAGGCCGGCCGTTGCAATGCCGCCGACCGTCACCTCCGCCTTGGCGAAGCCCTCCGAGCCGTTCGGGGTGAACGCCCAGTGCTTCAGGCGCTGCGCCGCGCCGCGCAGACGCTTGTCGGGCAGATTTGCCAGCTCTCCCTCCAGCGCCAGCCGCGATGCCAGCGTCCCCGCCAGCCGCTCCGGCAGCATACCGCGCAGGGCGGTGGCAAAGTGCACCTTCGGCCGCGCGCGCTTTTCCGCGACGAACAGTTCATGATCATCGTCCGGCAGGAAATCGACCGTGACCGCTTCCCCGTTCCGCCAGTAGGAGGACGCCTGCAGGATCGCAGGACCGCTGAGGCCGCGATGCGTGAACAGCGCCGCCTCGCGAAAGCGCGCCTTGCCCGCCGCCGCAACGACCTCGCTGGAAACACCGGACAGGTCCCGGAACAGCACCTCGTCGCCGCCCAACGTCAAGGGCACGAGCGCCGGGCGCGGCTCGACCACCTTCAGCATGAACTGCCGCGCCAGTTCATAGGCGAGGCCCGTGGCGCCGAGCTTTGGAATGGACAGGCCGCCTGACGCAATGACGAGCTTCGCTGCCGAGGCGCGCCGGCCGCCCACGGTCAGGGCGAACTGCCCGCCCTCGTGACGAACCGATTCCACCGACCGCCCGAACGCGCGCGTGACGCAGCCGGCATCGCACTCCGCCATCAGCATGTCGACGATCTGCACGGCGCTGCCGTCGCAGAACAATTGGCCCAGCGTCTTTTCGTGCCAGGCGATGCCGTAGCGGTCCACCAGCGCCAGAAAAT
This sequence comes from Pacificimonas flava, assembly GCF_000342165.1. Taxonomy (GTDB): domain Bacteria; phylum Pseudomonadota; class Alphaproteobacteria; order Sphingomonadales; family Sphingomonadaceae; genus Pacificimonas; species Pacificimonas flava. The sequence continues at coordinate 259,350 of NZ_AMRV01000004.1, read as the reverse complement.
CCTGGGGCGTGTAGCGGCTGAGTGCGGACTTGGCGAAGTGCGGGTTGGCCGAAATGAAGCGGTCGGGCGCGGTGTGGAGGTTGGTGAAGTTGCAGCGCCCGCCGCCGGAAATCAGGATTTTTCGCCCCGGGCGTTCATTGTGGTCCACCAGCAGCACGCGCGCGCCGCGCTGTCCGGCCCGCGCCGCGCACATCATCCCCGCCGCACCCGCGCCAAGCACGATGATGTCGAAATTGCTACTGTCCGTCATGCCGCGCCGCTTGCGGGCGAACGCGGCGCTTCGCAAGCGCGGATATGTGCCTGCGCTTATGCCGGACAGCGGCCGGCACCAGCGCCCTTCACGAATTGCCCGGGCGTTTCGCCGGTGGGTTCCCCGCCCCGCAGCACCGCGGTGCCGTTCACGAACACATCGCGCACGCCAACGGAATATTGATGTGGCGTCGCAAAGGTCGCGCGGTCGCCAATGGTTTGCGGATCGAAGATCGTCACGTCCGCAGCCAGCCCGGGCGTCAGCGTTCCCCGGTCCGAAAAGCCCATTTGCCGCGCTGCGAATCCGGTCAGCTGGTGAACCGCCTGCGTCAGCGGCAGCGCCTGTTCCTCGCGCACATATTTGCCCAGCAGGCGCGCGATATTGCCATAGGCGCGCGGATGCGTGCCGGTATTCGTGAAGGGCGGCTCCGTCGCAGGCGCGCCTGCATCCGATCCAAAACTCATCCACGGCAGCGACACCTGCCGCGTCACATTTTCCTCGCTCATCAGGAAATAGACAACGCCGACGCGGCTCTTGTCCTCAACCACCAGATCGATCGCGGTCTCCTCGACCGGCTGCCTGCGCATCGCCGCCACCTCTTCCAGCGTCTTTCCCTGCAAATGGCGCAGGTCCGGATTGCGGAAATTGACCAGCAGCACGCCCTTGCCGCCGCCCGCCTCGATCAGGCGGTTGTCGCCCTCCGCAAAGCCGGCCGGATCGCGCATTTCTTCAGCGACCCGCTCGCGCACGCCCGGCTCCTGAAGCCGCGCGATCCAGGCTTCGTCGCCGCCCTCCTGCACCCAGAGGGGCATGGCAGCCTCCAGACCGGTCGAGCTGGCAGGATAATTGTACATGGTCGCACTGATATCGAGGCCGCTCGCCCGCGCCTCCTCGATCCGCTCGAGCACCGCGGCCTGCTTGTCCCAGTTGGACCGGCCCGACTGTTTCAGATGATAGACGATACCCGGCGCGCCGCTGCCGCGCGAAATGGCGATCAGCTCGTCGAGCGCGGGCAAGATGCCGCTGCCCTCCGACCGGATATGACTGATGTACCGCCCATCGCACGCGGCCGCTGCCGAGGCCAGCGCAGTCAGTTCGGCCGTGTCGGCATAATTTCCCGGCGCGTAGATCAGTGCCGACCCGACCCCCAAAGCGCCCTCGTTCATCGCCTGCCGCACCAGCGCCTGCATTTCCTGCAACTGCGCCGCATCGGGATTGACATCGTCCTCCCCCAGGACATGCATGCGGACGGTGGAGGCGCCGACGAAACTTGCCACGTTCAGACCCGTACCGCGCTCCTCCATATGGGTCAGATAGTCACCCAGCGTAGTCCAGGGGATGTCGAACTTGATATCCGCCTGCGCGCGGCGTTCGCTGGCCCGCATGTCCGCCGTCAGCGGACCCATCGACCAGCCCTCCCCGAAAACCTCCGTCGTGACACCCTGTTTCAGGTCGCTCATGCCGCGCGGATCCTCGATCAGGCTTTCCGTCGCCCAGCTGTGCGTGTTGATGAAGCCGGGCGCCACGGCTAGGCCGGTCGCGTCGACCGTGCGACGACCGGTCGCCTCGGGTCCGACGGAAACGATACGCCCATCCGTGATCGCCACATCCCCGACAAAGGCCTCTCGGCCGGTTCCGTCGTAGATGGTTCCGCCGCTGATAACGAGATCGGCGAGCGCAGCTGACGGGGCGTCTCCATCCGCCCCGTCCGGTGCCCCTACACAGCCGGCAAGCGCCAGCACCAACGCTGCCGCGCTGCAAAATTGTCCCGTCATCGTCCCCTCCCGCTTCGTTACTCGTCAGTTGGCCGGGGCGGCGGCCGCGGCGGGCGTTTCCTCTACCGTCAGGCCGGTATGTGCCGCCGCGAAGGCCCACAGGTCCGAATATTCCTCGATGATCTTGTCGACCGGCTTACCGGAGCCGTGGCCAGCGCGCGTCTCGATGCGGATCAGGTGCGGCTCCGTCCCGATATCGGCCTCTTGCAGCGCGGCCGCGTATTTGAAGCTGTGGCCCGGAACCACGCGATCGTCCGTGTCCGCCGTCGTCACCAGGATCGCCGGATAATCCTTGCCGCTCTCGATATTGTGATAGGGCGAATAGGTCAGCAAATTCCGAAAATCCGCCTCCCGGTCCGGATACCCGTAATCGTCCACCCAGTACCGCCCCGCCGTGAACTGGTCGAAGCGCAGCATGTCCATGACGCCCACGGCCGGCATCGCCGCGGCGAACAGGTCCGGCCGCTGGTTCGTGACCGCGCCGACCAGCAGGCCGCCATTGGAACCGCCCTGAATCGCCAGCTTGTCCTTGGTGGTGACACCCGATTCCACCAGGTATTCGCCGGCCGCGATGAAATCATCGAACACGTTCTGCTTGTTCATCAGCCGTCCCGCATCGTGCCAGGCCTTGCCATACTCGCCGCCACCGCGAAGATTGGCGACGGCCAGCACTCCGCCCTCCGCCATCCAGGCCATGCGCGCCGGCGAATATCCAGGCGTCAGGGAAATGTTGAAGCCGCCATAACCATAAAGCAGCGTCGGCTGCGGCGCGTTCATGTCCAGATCCCTTCTGTGGACGATGAACATCGGCACTTCGGTCCCGTCCTTCGACGGATAAAAGACCTGCCGAGCGGTATAGGCTTCGGGGTCGAAGGGCACCTCCGGCGCCTCCCAGACCGCGCTGTCGCCACTCCCGGTGTCGAGGCGGTAGATGCGGTCCGGCACGGTAAAGCTGGTGAACCCGTAATAGAGCTCGCCCTCGGCAGCCTCTCCGCCAAGATAGGCGGTGCCGATGCCGGGAAGTTCGACGCGGCCAAGCGGGCTGCCGTCCAGATCGAACCGCCTCAGGTCGGTTTTCACGTCGTCGAGATAGGTCAGGTACAGCTTGCCGTCCTTGACCGTGCCGCCGTCCAGAACCGCCTCGTCCTCCGCGACGATCCCGCGCGGCTGCGGCGTCTCCGCGCCGACATCCATTGCCACCACGCGCTGTCGCGGCGCGTCCGCATTGGTGATGAAGTAGAGCGTTTCGCCCTCGCTGCCGATCAGGTTCCAGTTGTTCTGCCGCTCCGCCACCAGGGCGCGGGGCGTCCAGTCGCCGGATTGCAGGTCGACCAGATGAACGGCGACGCGTTCGTCCGTGCCCTCGACGGAATAGATGACCAGCCAGCGACCATCGTCCGTCACCTCCGCCGTGTGGCCCAGCTTCGGCTCGTCCGGCGTTTCGTAGACCAGCCGGTCCGCCGTCTGCGCCGTGCCCAGCTTATGATAATAGAGCTGCTGGTTCAGGTTCAGCGACTGGAACTTCTGCCCCTCGGCCGGTTCCTGAAAGCGTGAATAGAAGAAACCCTGGCTGTCTCCGTCCCAATCGAGACCGGAAAACTTCATCCACTCGATGCGGTCGTCCAGCGTCTCGCCCGTTGCGGTATCGACCACCAGCACCGTGCGCCAGTCGGAGCCGCCGTCCTGCTGCGCATAGACGACGTGACGCCCGTCCGGCGCCAGATCATAGCCGCCCAGCGCGATCGTGTCGTCCTGCGACCATGTGTTGGGGTCCAGCAGGACGCGCCCCTCGGCCTCGGCACTGTCCCGGATCATCAGCACGGCCTGATTCTGCAGCCCGTCATTATAGGTGTAGATATATTTGCCCTGCGCTTCCTGCGGCAGGCTGAAACGTTCGTAATCGATCAGCTGGCGCAGCGCGTTCGCGAAGACTTCGCGGCCCGGCAGCGTTGCCAGGTAGGAATCCGTAACGCGGTTCTCCGCCTCGACCCAGGCGCGCACGTCATTGTCCTCGCGAACATCATTTTCCAGCCATCGGTAGGGATCGGAGACCTGTTCGCCGAACGTGTCCTCCACCAGATCCTGCCGCCGGGTTTCCGGGTACTCAAGGGCGGCCTCGTTCATCTCTTCTCCGTTTCTGGTCGGTCTATCGGCGGCGTTCGGCGGGGTGCCCTGCTGCGCTGCAGCGCTTGCGGTCATGCCGCTGCCGAGAGCGGCGATAGTGGCCATTGCGGCGGCGGCGAACAGCAGAGTTTTCATGGTTCAATCCTTCTCCCCGAAGGCGAAAGGCGCTAACGGACGGCGCGCTCGGCGGCAAGTCGGCGTCGACGCGTTAAGCAAATTTGGCCGGTCTGCGTTATAGCGGCCACTCAAGCGCCTACCTTCCATCCTCTTGTTCGGAGCTTCGCACCCTTGGCTGCCCGCGTCTTTCTTTGGATCGTCACCATCCTTATCGCGCTTGCCGTCGCCGCAGCGATCGCCTGGGTGGCAGTCGGGGACCAGCTGATCCGGCGCTACATGGTGCCGACGGTCAGTTTCGCGGAAAGTCCGGTTTCGCCGCCGACATTCTACGACCGTCCGGATGCCTGGATCGCGCGGCCGGGCCTGCCGAACAGGGAGGCGAACTGGACGCCCGCAGGTTTCCGCCCGACGACCGATCCTGAAGTTTCCGTTTTCTACGTGCACCCGACGACGTATCTGCGCTCCGACCGCTGGAATGCCCCCATTGAACTGGACGACGAACGTGACGGCGGCGCGCTCTACCGGCGCGGCATCTTCACGCAGAGCCAGGCCAGCGTCTTCAACGGCGTGGCGGATATCTGGGCGCCGAAATACCGGCAGGCCGCCTTCGGAGCCTTTCTGGCGTTTTCCGAACCCGACGCGGCAAAGGCCTTCGGCCTTGCCTATACGGACGTTGCCAAGGCCTTCGACACGTTCCTGGCATCGATACCCGAGGACCGGCCGATCATCCTGGCCGGCCACAGCCAGGGATCGCTGCACATCATCAGCCTGCTCGCGCGCCGCATCGCCGGCACACCGATCGCGACCCGGATCGTCGCGGTCTACGCACCCGGCTGGCCAATCTCGATTCCCGCCGACCTGCCCGAACTGGGCATGCCGCCCTGCGAGGCGCCCGAGCAGACCGGCTGCCTGATTGCCTTTCAAAGCTATGCGGAGCCCGCCGACCCCAGCCTGATCTTCGATGCCTTCGATGCCACGCTGGGCTTCGGCGGCCAGACACGCGCGGAAACGCCGCTGGTGTGCACCAACCCGCTGACGGGCGGCGCGCAGGCGGACGCGGCGGCAGAGGCCGATCTCGGCACGCTGATCCCCGATGAAAGCCTTCTGGACGCAGTCCTCGAACCCGGCGTCACGGGAGCGTCCTGCACCGGACGCGGCATCCTGTCGCTGGGCGCCAATCCACCGGAAATGGGCGACTATGTCCTGCCCGGCAACAATTACCACGTTTACGATTACGCACTGTTCTGGGCCAATCTCAGGGCTGATGTGGAACGGCGGACAGCGGCGTTCATGGCGGCACGATGACCCCCGAACAGTTTCGCGCGCGTCTGCCGGATCGCGGCATTTTATGCGGCCTCGATTTCGGCACGAAGCGGATCGGCATGGCGTTTTCGGATTCGGACTGGCAGTTCGCCGGCCCCGACAGCGTGCTGAAGCGCACGAAGCAGACCGCGGATTTCGCCGTGCTGTCAGAGCGGCTGGTCATGCGGCAGGCGAAGGGCATCGTCCTCGGCATGCCGCTCAACATGGACGGGTCGGGCGGGCCGGCCGCGCAGCGCGTGCGTGCGTTCGGCCGGGCGCTGGAAGCCGCCTTCCCCCTGCCCGTGATGCTGTGGGACGAGCGGCTGACGAGCGAAGCCGCGCAGGAGGCGATGGCGGAGGCCGGCGTCCCACGCGCGCGGTGGCCTGAGAAGATCGATGCCCATGCCGCCGCCCTCATCCTGCGCGGCGCGATGGAGGCGCTGACCCGCTCGCCCCCGATGGTGTAGCGGTTCGCCCCGCCCGGTCCGCATCCAGGCCGATACGGCTTGCCCGGCCACGTCCTCAGGCGTAAACGCCGCTCCTCGATGACATTCGCGCCCGATCTCCTGACGCCCGTTCCCGACGGCGCGCATCCGTTTCCGCACGACCACCTTCTCGGCATAGAGGGCCTTAAGCCTTGGGAGATCGGCTTTCTCCTTGACGAGGCGGAGCGCTGGTCCGATCCAGGAAACAGCCGGCGCCGCTCCGGCGCGCTCGCCGGGCTGACGCAGATCAACGCCTTCTTCGAAAATTCCACTCGTACGCTCGTCAGCTTCGAGATTGCCGGCAAGCGTCTTGGCGCCGATGTGGTCTCCATGGCGGTTGCCGCATCCTCGGTGAAGAAGGGCGAAACGCTGCTCGACACCGCCCTCACCCTCAACGCCATGCATCCGGACGTGATCGTCATCCGGCACGAGGCCGCGGGCGCGGTGGCGCTGATCGCGTCGAAGGTCGACTGCCCCGTCCTCAATGCGGGCGACGGCGCGCACGAACATCCGACGCAGGCGCTGCTCGACGCGCTGACCATCCGCCGGCGCAAGGGGCGGCTCGCGGGTCTGAAGATCGCCATTTGCGGTGATGTCCTTCACAGCCGCGTCGCCCGGTCCAACTTCCACCTGCTTGCCACCATGGGGGCGGAGGTGCGCGCCGTCGCGCCGCCAACGCTGATGCCGGTCGGCGTCGAGCGCCTGGGCGTCCACCCCTATACCGACATGGCCGCCGGTCTTGCCGACGTCGACGTCGTCATGATGCTGCGTTTGCAGCGGGAGCGCATGGCCGGCGCCTATCTGCCGTCCGAACGGGAATATTTCCGCTTCTACGGGCTGACCGAGGAGCGCTTGTCCGGCGCGGCGGACGATGTGCTCGTGATGCACCCAGGCCCGATGAACCGCGGCGTGGAGATCGCGACCGCCGTCGCCGACGACATCCAGCGCTCCGCCATTACCGAGCAGGTGGAGATGGGCGTTGCCGTGCGCATGGCCTGTCTCGAGGTTCTGACGCGCCCAGCGCGCGGGATCGAATGGGCCGGAAACGCCTGGAGCGCGCAAGCCCCGGCGGGAGACAGGGCATGACGCGGCCTTTGCTGATCGCCGGCGCGCATATCGTCGATCCCGCCACGGGCCATGATGCCACTGGCGACATTCTAATACGCGGCCGCGAAATTGCGGCGCTCGGCTCTTTTGACGCGCCGGACGACGCCGCGCGCATCGAGGGGCGCGGACTTGTCGCCGCGCCCGGACTGATCGACAGCGGCGTCTTTCGCAGCGACGCGGCCGCCTGTCTTGCCGGCGGCATCACCCGCGTCCTTCTGATGCCGGACCAGAAGCCGCCGCTCGATGATCCCGCTCTGGTCGAGCGCGCCATGCGCATCGGCAAGCCGCATGTCTGGGTGCACCCGCTCGGCGCGGCGACGCAGGGCCTCGCCGGCACGGAGCTTGCCGAGATCGGTCTGATGAAGGAGGCGGGCGCCGCCGGCGTCGCCACCGGCCGGCGCGGCATCCCCGACCCCGCGACCATGTACCGGCTTCTGCAATATGCGGCCGGCTTCGATCTCGTCACCGTCAGTCACTGCGAAGATGCGTCGCTCCTTGGCGAGGCCAGCGCCACGGCAGGAGAGACGGCGACCCGCCTCGGCCTGCCCGCCGCCCCGGCCATCGCCGAAAGCATTGCGGTCGCGCGCGACGTGCGCCTTGCGGAGGCGGCCGGTGCGCGCCTTCACATCCGCGTCGTCAGCACGGCGGAAAGCGTCGACATCGTCCGCCGCGCAAAGGCCCGGGGGACGCGCATCACCTGCGGCACGACGCCGGCCCATGCGCTCTTGAACGATGGGGAGATGACCGGCTACCGCACCTTCGCCCGCCTCTCGCCGCCGCTGCGTTCGGACGAGGATCGCCGCGCGGTCCTGGCGGGCCTCGCCGACGGGACGATCGACACGGTTTCGTCCGCACACGACCCGCGCACGCAGGAGGAAAAGCGGCTGCCCTTCGCCGCCGCCGCGCCGGGCATGGCCGGTGTCGAGACGCTGCTGCCCTTGACGCTGATGAGCCTGGGGGAATCGGGGGACGCGATGCGCGCGGTCTCGCTGCTGTCGACGACGCCCGCCCGTCTGTTCGGACTGCCCGGCGGCACGCTTGCGCCCGGCGCGCCGGCCGACATCGTCCTGTTCGATCCGAACCGCGCCTGGCGCATCGATGCCAGCGCCTTCGGCCATCCGGCGGACAACACCCCCTTCGACCGCCTGCCGGTCACCGGCCGCGTCGCCGCAACCATCAAGGGCGGCGAGGTCGTTTTTCAGCGTTAAGGGGGGCCGCATGGCCTGACGCGTGCAACTTCTCATTGAAGCCGCCATGCAATGGACCCCTGCTTTCGCAGGGGTGACGAATATTGGATGGACCGCAGCGTCACCGCGAGAAGCGATGGCAAAACCTTCCGCGCAGCACTCTCACACCCAGCCTCTGGACGTCACCCCTGCGAAGGCAGGGGTCCACCGCCCGAGCCAGAGTGGCCAAACACTGGCGCCGACGCAAAAATCGTCAGGTCCGGACCGAGAGCGTCAGCCCCGGCCAATCGCCTCCCGCGCCATCTGGTCGGCCACGAAGTTCGTCGGCGTGCCCTCGGCCTCGGCGCGTGCGAGGAGATTTTCGACACGCCCCTCGATCTTGGCGATGCGCTTGCGCACGGCATCCACGTCGCCGTCGCCGAGATATTCCGCCATCACGTTGATGATGCCGCCAGCATTCACGACATAATCCGGCGCGTAGAGAATGCCCCGGTCGTACAGGCGCTGCCCGTCATCGGGGGTGCGAAGCTGGTTGTTGGCCGCGCCGGCGACGATCTCTACGTTCAGCTTCGGGATGGTCTCCTCGTTCAGCACCGCGCCGAGCGCGCAGGGCGCCAGCACATCCGCCTCCGTGAACAGGATGTCCTCCGTGGAAGCGACGGTCGCGCGCAGTTCGCCGGCCAGCTTCGCCGCGCGGCGCTCGTCGATATCGGCGACCGTCAGCTTGGCGCCGTCGGCGGCCAGATGCTCGGCAAGCACCTTGCCGACGCTGCCGAGACCCTGAATGGCGACGTGCACGCCCTTGAAACCCTCTCGGCCCAGGCGGCGGCGCACGGCGGCGCGCATGCCAAGGAACACGCCCTCTGCCGTGAATGGCCCCGGATTGCCGCCGGCCGCGTCTTCCTCGACCGGCAGGCCGGAAACGAAGTGCGTCTTGCGCGACACGACAGACATGTCGGCATCGGTGATGCCCACATCCTCGGCCGTCACGTAGCGCCCGCCAAGGGAATCGACCATGGTGCCGAACGCCTCCAGCAGCGCGTCGGATTTCGGATAGGTCGCGCGCTTCAGGATTACGGCCTTGCCGCCGCCGACGGGCAGTTCGGCCAGCGCGTTCTTGTAGCTCATGCCGCGCGATAGGCGCAGCGCGTCGACCATCGCCGCCTCGCTGTCGGCGTATTGCCAATAGCGGCAGCCGCCGGCGGCCGGGCCGAGATGCGTCGAGTGAACGGCGATGATGGCGCGAAGCCCCGACCTTACGTCGTCGAAAACGTGAACGGCTTCATGATCGTCGAAGCTGGCGAGGTCGAATACGGACATTCGCGGACTTTCCCAATGGCCGAACGGGTCCCGCCGGCGGATGCTTTGGGCCGTTCCTGGATGATTTCACCGCACCCGGGCGGCAGGTGGTGGGGCGACTGACGGGGTTCGAACCCGCGACCTCTGGTACCACAAACCAGCGCTCTAACCAGCTGAGCTACAGTCGCCGCAAAGCGGTCTCCCGCAGGAGGTGGCGCGGCTCTACGCGCGCTTGCGCGGGCCGTCAAGGAAACCGGCGGCCACGCGTGCATTTTCATGATAGCACGGGTCCCGCACGCTGCCGGTTTTTTGGGCGTTTGCACATTTTTCCAGCGGTAGTCTGCCGCGCGGCGAGCCGATTCCGGGCGGTGACCGGCGACGACATGTCCTTGGCACAAATCCTGCTGACGGGCGTAGGTAGGCACGTAACCGGCTGCGCGGGCCGGGCTGCACCGGGACCAATGTTCCGAGCGGCGTTCAGGGAGGCAGAATGAAGAAAATCGAAGCCATCATCAAACCGTTCAAGCTTGATGAGGTAAAGGAAGCGCTGCACGATGTGGGGGTTCAGGGTCTGACAGTCACCGAAGCCAAGGGGTTCGGCCGGCAGAAGGGGCATACCGAACTCTACCGCGGCGCCGAATACATCGTCGACTTCCTGCCAAAGGTGAAGCTGGAGGTCGTCGTCGACGATGCGCTCTCCGACCGGGTGGTGGAGGCCATTGCCGGCGCCGCCAAGACGGGCCGCATCGGCGATGGAAAGATTTTCGTCAGCGATGTGCTGCAGGCCTATCGCATCCGCACCGGCGAAACGGATGTCGAGGCGCTCTAGCCGGACATTGAAAGCGGACGTCACTTGCCTGTTCAGGTGCTGACGTCTTCGTTACCCCGTTCGTTACACATTCGACGTCAAAGCGAAATTCCAGGAAAGGTAGGACAGGTCATGGCGAACAGCGCCTCTGACATTCTGAAGATGATCAAGGACCAGGAGATCGAGTGGGTGGACATCCGCTTCACCGATCTGCGCGGCAAGTGGCAGCACCTCGCCATGGTCGCCGGCGTCGTCGACGAGGACATGCTGGCCGACGGTTTCATGTTCGACGGCTCGTCCATTGCGGGCTGGAAGGCCATCAACGAATCCGACATGATCCTGAAGCCGGACCTCGACGCGGTCTATGTCGACCCCTTCTCCGCGACGCCGATGCTGATCGTCTTCTGCGACGTCGTGGAACCGTCGACGGGCGAGCTCTACGACAGCGACCCACGCTCCGCGGCGAAGCGCGCCGAGGCGTTCGTCGGCCAGGCGGGCATCGGCGACAAGGTCTTCGTCGGTCCGGAAGCCGAGTTTTTCGTTTTCGACGATGTCCGCTTCGACACGGCCTACAACAAGTCCTTCTTCGAATTCGACGACATCGAGCTGCCGACGAACACCGGCCGCAAATACGACGAGGGCAATTACGGGCACCGCCCGCGCGCCAAGGGCGGCTACTTTCCGGTCGCGCCGGTCGACCCCGCCCACGATCTGCGTTCCGAAATGGTTTCGACCATGATCGAGATGGGCCTGCCGATGGACAAGCACCATCACGAGGTCGGCGCCGCGCAGCATGAACTCGGCCTCACCTTCGGCCAGCTCGTCGAAACCGCCGACCGCATGCAGATTTACAAATATGTCGTGCAGAATGTCGCCCATGCCTATGGCAAGACGGCGACCTTCATGCCGAAGCCGATTGCGCAGGACAACGGATCGGGTATGCACACGCACATCTCGATCTGGGACGGCAAGAAGAACACCTTCTCGGGCGACGGCTATGCCGGCCTGTCTGACACCGCGCTCTATTTCATCGGCGGTGTCCTGAAGCATGCAAAGGCGGTGAACGCCTTCACCAACCCGACGACGAACAGCTATAAGCGCCTGGTCCCGGGCTTCGAGGCGCCGGTGCTCCTCGCCTATTCCAGCCGCAACCGCTCCGCCTCCTGCCGTATCCCGTACGGTTCGGGCGAGAAGAGCCGCCGCGCGGAATTCCGCTTCCCGGACCCGTTGGCGAACCCCTATCTCGCCTATACCGCGATCCTGATGGCCGGCCTCGACGGCATCGAGAACCGCATCCATCCAGGCGATCCGATGGACAAGAACCTTTACGACCTGCCGCCCAAGCAGCTGAAGAAGGTGCCGACCGTCGCCGCATCCCTGCGGGAGGCGCTGCGCGAACTCGACAAGAACCGCAAGATCTTCACGCGCGGCGGGGTCATCCCCGACACGCTGATCGACAGCTATACCGAACTGAAGATGGAGGAGGTGATGCGCTGGGAAATGGCGCCGAGCCCCGTCGAGTTCGACATGTATTATTCCAGCTGATCGGATCGGTCACGAAGCCTGCGAAAAGGGCTCGGCCATTCCGGCCGGGCCCTTTCTTATTTGACCGCCACCGGGTTCGCCGGCCCTAGAATCCGTAGCCGAGCGAGAAGATCAGTGCGGCGTCGGCGATATAGGGCGCACCGCGCCCGCCAATGCCCAGAACACGCTCCCGCGCCTTGCTGATGTCTGTATCGACATAGCGAACCCCCAGATCGAATCCGGAAAGCTGCGTGGTCGCGCCCAGCGACCAGTCCATATAATTATCGGCAAAACCGGGGCCGCCCAGACCGTACGAGCCGTCCGAATAGCCGGCATGGGCCGTCAGCGTGATCGGTGTGGCGGGAATGCCGTAACCGACATCGCCGTACAGGTAGATGTTCGAATTCACATTGTCCTGGTCCGGCGCCCAGTTGGTGCCGACCTTGGCCGTCGCGCCGGCCACGTCGAAGCCGACGGAACCGTAGAGTTCGACGAAGTCGGTCTCGTCCGTCCCAGGAAAAAGATACCACAGCACGCCGGCATCATAGGTGCCGATGGCGCCCAGGCCGCCCGCGTACCCCGTGTAGAGGTTCAGCTGCAGGTCCGCGCCGCCGCCATAGGCACCAAAGCCGTCGACGCTCGACGCCCACGTCCCGGCGTAAAAGCCGGATCTGTGCGACAATTCGATCCTGCCCTGAACCGCCGGATCCTCGTCGGAATAGGACGTGCCGCGAAAGCGATAATCGGAAACCACGCCGACCTTGCCGCTAAGCTGCCAGTCCGAGGGGATTCCCGTCTCGCCCGACGGATCGAAGTCGCCTTGCGCCGCGCCCGGCGTCGCGGCCAGCAGCATTGCCAGCGTCGTTCCCGCAAGCAATTTCATTCTCATATTCGAGCCTTTTTCAACGGAACTGCGCGGTCCTGCCGAATGAACGCGTTTACCCTCGGAACCCCGCTTTGAGCCCGCTCGCCCTACGCGGACAGGCCGTCCGATGCAAAGGGGGCGGGGTGTGTGCGGCCAAGCGCAGCAGGAGATCGATAAAAAAATGGGCCGGCATCCAAAGATACCGGCCCAGTTCAAAATCCTTGGGGAGGATCGCCCGTTAAGACCAGACTATATTGCACCGCAGCATACCGCCTGGCAAGCGTTTTTTCGCTGTTGCAGCAAAATTATCGTGGCCCCGATGATGCAGCGCAGCACCAGTGCGCCGGGCCGGTGGCGCTTCCCTGCTCCGCTCGCTATACACACCCCCATGAGCGACCTGTTCACGGGGGGCGGCGCTCCCGCTCCCGAATCCTACAATGCCGACCAGATCGAGGTGCTGGAGGGGCTGGAGCCCGTCCGCCGCCGGCCCGGCATGTATATCGGTGGCACGGACGACCGCGCGCTCCATCATCTCGCTGCGGAAATCATCGACAATGCGATGGATGAGGCCGTGGCCGGCCACGCCTCCCGCATCGAGGTGCACCTTCACGCCGACGGCCGCCTCGCCGTTACCGACAATGGCCGCGGCATTCCGACGGACGAGCATCCCCGCTATCCGGGCAAGAGCGCGCTGGAGGTCATCTTCATGATGCTGCACTCGGGCGGCAAATTCTCCGGCAAGGCCTATGCCACCTCCGGCGGGCTGCACGGCGTCGGCGTCTCCGTCGTGAACGCGCTGTCGTCGGAACTGGAAGTAGAGGTCGCCCGCGCGAAAACGCTTTACCGGCAGACCTTTTCGCGCGGGGAGGTGACCAGCCCGCTGACGGAGGTCGGCGCGGCGCCCAATCGGCGCGGCACAAAGGTCACGTTCCTGCCCGATCCCGACATTTTCGGGGAGAAGGCGCGGCTGAAACCCGCGCGGCTCTACCGCCTCGCCCGCTCCAAGGCCTATCTGTTCGGCGGTGTCGAAATCCGCTGGTCCTGCGATCCGGAAATCGCCGAGGGCGACGTGCCGGCAGAGGCTGTCTTTCAGTTCCCGGGCGGTCTTGCGGATCACCTCGTCGAACTGATCGGCGGCCGGGAGTGCGCGACGGCGACACCCTTTGCCGGCCGCGCGGAGTTCCCCGACGAGCAGGGCTCGGTCGAATGGGCCATCGCCTGGCCGCTTTACGGGGAGGGGTCGACCAGCTGGTACTGCAACACCATCCCGACGCCCGATGGCGGCACGCACGAGACCGGTCTGCGCGCCGCGCTGACGAAGGGGATGCGGGGTTTCGCCGATCTGGTCGGGCAGAAGAAGGGCGTGCAGCTGACCGCCGACGACATGGTGAACGGCGCCGAGATCATGCTGTCGGTCTTCATCCGCGATCCGCAATTCCAGTCGCAGACGAAGGACCGGCTGACCTCGCCGGAGGCTGCCCGTCTGGTCGAGGCGGCCGTGCGCGATCATTTCGATCATTTCCTGTCCGACGACATGAATCGCGGCCGCGCGCTGATGGGCTTCGCGCTTGAGCGGCTCGACGAGCGGTTGAAGCGTAAGGCGGAGAAGGAGGTGAAGCGCAAGACCGCCACCTCCAAGAAAAGTCTGCGCCTTCCCGGCAAGCTGACCGATTGCACCGCGACCGGCTCCGACGAAACGGAATTGTTCATCGTCGAGGGCGATTCGGCCGGTGGCAGCGCCAAGCAGGCGCGCAACCGAAAGACGCAGGCGATCCTGCCCATTCGCGGCAAGATCCTGAACGTCGCCTCCTCGACGCAGGCGAAGATCCTCGCCAATCAGGAAATCGCGGATCTGATCCAGGCCATCGGCGCAGGCGCGGGCAAGTCCTATGACGACGATGCCGTCCGCTATGACCGCATCATCATCATGACCGACGCCGATGTGGACGGTGCGCACATCGCCACACTGCTGATGACATTCTTCTTCCAGGAAATGCCGGGGCTGGTGAAGGGCGGACGCCTTTATCTGGCGCAGCCGCCGCTCTACCGGCTGGCGCAGGGGGGAAAGACCGCCTACGCCCGCGACGATGCGCACCGCCTGGAACTGATGGCCGGCGACTTTTCCGGGCGCGGCAAGGTCGAGGTCAGCCGCTTCAAGGGCCTCGGCGAAATGAGCCCCGGACAGCTTAAGGAAACGACCATGGACCCGGCGCGGCGTACCCTCGTCCGCGTCACCCTGCCTGCTGCCTATGAGGACCGGGCGCCGGTGAACGACCTCGTCGACCGGCTGATGGGCCGCAATCCGGAACATCGCTTCAACTTCATCCAGGATCATGCCCGCGATCTTGACGAGGAGGCGATCGACGCATGAACGGAGCCGTGCATCTTCTGGACGTCAATCCGGCGCTCGACCGTTCTGCCCTCGCAGCGCAGTTCGCGCAGTCCGGGCGGTTGCAGATTCGCGACGTGCTGACCCGCGAATCGGCGAACGCCCTGCATCATGTTCTTGCGCACGAAACGCCCTGGGGCCTCGTGTGGCAGGACGGGGAGCGCAAGCCGACGCAGTACCGGGCGGAGGATCTCGTCAGCCTCGGTTCGGCCGAGCGTCAGAGGATCGGACAGACGCTCGTAAAGGCGATGCAGTCGGGCGAATACGCCTTCTCCTACAATTTCTATCCTCTACTCGATGCCTATCTGCAGAAATGGCGGGCCGGCGGGCCGCACGACCTGCTGCTGGAACATATCAACTCCCAGCCGTTCCTCGACCTTATCCGCCAGGTCACGAACATTCCCGAAATCGTGAAGGCGGATGCGCAGGCGACGCTCTACGCGCCGGGCCAGTTCCTCGCCATGCACAATGACAGCGACGTCGCTGAGGGGCGGCGCATTGCCTATGTCCTCAACATGACGAACATGGACTGGCGAGAGGATCATGGCGGTTATCTGATGTTCTACGACGATGACGGCGACGTCGTGCAGGGCTTCCGCCCGCGCTTCAACGCCCTCAACATCTTCACCGTGCCGCAGCGGCACAACGTGACCTACATTCCGCCGTTCGCGCCCCTCGGCCGCTATGCCGTCACGGGCTGGTTTCGCGACCGGTAAGGGCCGCCACCATCGCCTTCACCTTCGGCTGCCGCCAGCTTTGCGGCGGAGCGACCAGCCAGAACGCCTCGTCGCTCGGCGAGGGTTCGAACAGCGCCGCGACCCGGCCGCTTTCGATGTCGCCGGCGGCCAGGGACCGCGGTACGCGCGCGGCACCGTAGCCGGCAGCAGCGGCATCGATGGCAAGGCCCCAGTCCGCAACGCTCAGCCCCCCATCGACCTCCGGATGCGACGCGCCGACGGCGTTCAGCCACGCTTCCCAGCTATGCCCCGGATAATGGATCAGGGCGGCAGCCTTCAGATCGTCGGGCGCGGCATATTCCGCCGCGCGGCCCGGTGCCACGACGACTACCAATTCCTCTGCCGCCAACCGTGTGCCCGACAGCTCCTCCTCGGCAGGCATGACGCCCCAGACGATGGCAAGGTCCATGTTCGTGCTCGCAAAGTCCGCCCCCTCTCCGGCGTCGGTCGGAACCAGGATGAACCGCTGTTCGGGCCCTGCGCCCATGGCCGCCAGCCGCGGCGTCAGCCATTTCGCGATGACCGCATGCGGCGCGCCGATGGTCAGCACCTTGTCGCCCTGCCCTGCCTGCATCGAATCGACCGCCGCCTCGATCTGGGCAAAGCCTTCTCGCAGGGCCGGCAGGGCGCGTTCCGCCTCAGGCGTCAGTTCCAGATTGCGCGTCAGGCGCCGAAACAGGACCACGGCCAGCACCTCCTCCAGCGTACGGATCTGCTGGCCCACCGCCGCTGGCGTCACATGCAGTTCGTCGGCAGCTTTGGTAAAGCTCAGATGACGCGCGGCGGCATCGAACACCCGCAAGGCATTCAGGGGCAGCAGCGTTCTTTTCATGCCGCGGATCCTTTCCCGTCACCGCCGATGCCACTCTTCGGGAATCCCGCCACGATTGCTCCGTTCACGCCAATTTAACCAAGAGCCGTTACCACGATTCTCGTCACGCGAGCGATCGGGTGCACGTCAACTCCCCTTTGGCCGTAACAGGCCCAGACTTAAAGGGCCGCCTGTGACGGTTTCAAACTGTCGGCGGCCTCTTTTTTTGACATCGTCTCCAGGCCGTCCGTGGATCTTCCCCGACTTGCCCCTGCACCCGGGGAGGCTTATCGCGGCCCCATGACCAGACGACAAGCGGTTGTGCTGCTTTCCGGCGGCCTCGATTCCACCACCTGCGCCGCATCCGCGCGCGCGGACGGGTTCGATGTGCTGGCGCTCACCATCGACTACAATCAGCGTCACCGTGTGGAGCTGGAGGCGGCCGCGCGCGCCGCCGCCGCCTGCGACGCCGTGCGGCACGTCGTTCTCCCGCTCGATCTCAGCGTCTTCGGCGGGTCGTCGCTCACCAGCGACATGCCCGTGCCGAAGGGGGACGGCAAGATGTCCGACAGCGTCATACCGCCGACCTATGTGCCCGCGCGCAACACGGTGTTTCTCTCCGTTGCGCTTGCATGGGCGGAGGCTGCGGGTGCGCGCGACATCTATATCGGCGTCAACGCGCTTGATTATTCCGGCTATCCGGACTGCCGGCCGGAGTTCATCCGCGGCTTCGAATCGCTGGCGGAGAAGGCGACGAAGGCGGGCGACGAGGGAGAGGCGTTTCGCATACGCACGCCCCTCCTCGACCTCGACAAGGCCGGCATTGCCCGGCTGGCGGACAGGCTCGGCGTCGATGCCGGCGCCACCTGGACCTGTTACGATCCGGTCATGCGCGGCGGGGAGGCCCTGCACTGCGGCCGCTGCGATGCCTGCCGTCTGCGGCACAAGGGCTTCGTGGAAGCGGGCCTTCCCGACCCAACGCGCTACGCCTGAAGGTTCGGGTATGAGCTACGCCGTCAAGGAGATTTTCCCGACGCTTCAGGGAGAGGGGGGACAGGCCGGCCGCCGCGCGGTCTTTCTGCGCTTTGCCGGCTGCAATCTGTGGACCGGGCGGGAGCAGGACCGGGCGGGTGCGGTTTGCCGCTTCTGCGATACCGATTTCGTCGGCATGAACGGTCCGGGGGGCGGACGTTTTCCGGATGCCGACGCCTTGGCGGATGCGGTGGAGAGGACCTGGGGCGACAGCCGCGAACACCGCCTGACCGTCTGCACCGGCGGCGAACCGCTCCTGCAACTCGATACGCCGCTGATCGAGGCGCTGCACCGGCGCGGGTTCGAGATCGCCGTCGAGACCAACGGCACCGTCCCCGCCCCCGCCGGCCTCGACTGGATTTGCGTCAGCCCCAAGGCTGCCGAGCCGCTGAAGCAGCGCAGCGGCAACGAGCTGAAACTCGTCTATCCGCAGCCCGAAAACGACCCCGCTCAGTTCGAACACCTCGCCTTCGACCATTTTTTCCTGCAGCCGATGGATAGCCCGCAGCAGGCGGAAAACGTCGCGGCCGCCACGCGCTACTGCATGGATCATCCCAAATGGCGGCTGAGCCTACAGACCCACAAGCTGATCGGCATTCCCTGACGCGGGCGCTCTCCACCCTCCCCTAACCCGTCCCTTTCAGGGAGGGGACGGGGGAGGGTCGACCCCCGAAAGGACCAGCATCGACCCCGCAAGCTCGACGCGCGCGCCTATCCCCGCCCGCGATAGGGCGCCACGCCCTGATCTGGCACCCAGACATCCGCAGGCGGCGCGCCGGTCTGCCAGAACACATCGATGGGAATGCCGCCGCGGGGATACCAATAGCCGCCGATGCGCAGCCATTCCGGCTTCATCTCGTCCGCCAACCGCCGGCCGATCCCGACCGTGCAGTCCTCATGAAAGGCCGCGTGATTGCGAAAGCTGCCGAGAAACAGCTTCAGCGACTTCGACTCCACGATCGTCTCGCCCGGCACATAGTCGATGACCAGATGCGCGAAATCCGGCTGGCCCGTGACCGGACACAGGGAGGTGAACTCCGGTGCGGCGAAGCGTACCAGATAGCGCTCGCCGGTGCGGGGATTGGGGACATAGTCGAGGCCCGCCTGCTCCGGAGAGGTGGGCAGAGGGCTGTCCTGGCCAAGAAATTTCGGTTCCATGTTTCGCCAGATAGTGCGGCCTGCCGCCGCCCGCCAGCGGCCAGATCCGCCGCCCGGCATCGCCCTAGCGTGGCCGGAAGCGCGCCGTTAATGCTGGGCGGGTCCCGGCACCGTCCGCGGACGAGACGGAGGGAGACGCGGCATGGACTCGCTGGTATCGACTCAGTGGCTGGCCGAGGAGATGGAGACGCCCGATCTTCGGATCGTCGACGCGACCTATTTCCTGGACCAGGATGCGCGCCCGCGCTTCGAGGCCGCGCATATTCCCGGCGCCGTCTTCATGGACCTGTCGCAGCTGGCCGATCCCGAGTCGCCGCTTCCCGGCATGCTGCCGGCGCCGGAAAGATTCGCCAGCCGGATGCAGGCTCTCGGCCTCGGCGATGGCAGCCGCATCGTTGTATATGACGACAGTCCGCTGAAAAGCGCCGCGCGCGCATGGTGGATGCTGAGGACGTTCGGCGCGCATGAGGTCGCGATTCTGGATGGCGGCCTCGCCAAATGGCGGGAGGAGGGGCGTCCGCTCGACAGCGGCAAGACCAGCGTCCGGCATCGCCATTTCACCGTCTGGAAGGACGAAGGCGCCGTTCGCGATCTGCACGATATGAAGGAAAACCTGAAGACCGGCAGCGAACAGACGGTCGACGCCCGCCCCGCCGCTCGTTTCACGGGAAAGGAGCCGGAAAGTCGTCCGGGCGTCGCGGCCGGTCACATGCCGGGCGCGCGCAACCTTCCGCATGACCGGCTTTTCAATGATGACGGAACCTGGAAGTCGGAGGCGGAGATGCGTGCGCTGTTCGAGGACGCCGGGATCGATCCCGGCCGCCCGGTCGTCACCACCTGCGGATCGGGCGTCACTGCGGCGGTACTCTCCTTCGCGCTGCACCGCATCGGCGCGTCCGACGTGGCTCTCTACGACGGCTCGTGGTCCGAGTGGGGCAGCGCGCCGGACACGGAAAAGGCCGTCGGGCCGGCATGACCGACGAAACCGACAGGACAGTAAAAAGGGACGGCGTGACGCACAGGGAAGCAGGCAGCAAAGACGCGAATGGAGTGGCTCGCGCGGACGATAATTTCGATGTGCGCACGCAGCTCGTGCGGGCGGGACGGCGCCCGGCGCTGACCCAGGGCATCGTCAATCCACCCGTCTATCACGCCTCCACCTGCACATTTGAAACCCTCGGGGACTTCGACGCCCGGCGGGCCGATCCCGATAGCGGCCTTCTTTACGGCCGGCAGGGAACGCCGACCATCTGGGCGCTGGAGGAGGCGCTGACTGGCATGGATCCCGGCGCCGCCGGCACGAAGCTATTCCCCTCGGGCGTTGCCGCCATTTCCGGCGCCCTCCTCACCGTTGCGCGGCCGGGCGGGCACATCCTTTTTCCCGACAGCGCTTACGAACCGACGCGCGGGCTGGCGCAGGGCCTCCTGAAGCCGCTGGGCATGGAGGTCGAGTTCTACGATCCCCGGATCGGCGCCGGCATTGCGGAGCGTATCCGCGAGACCACACGCGCCATCTATATGGAAAGCCCGGGTTCCCTCACCTTCGAGGTGCAGGACGTGCCCGCCATCGTCGAGGCGGCGAAGGCGCGCGGGATTACCACGATCCTCGACAATACGTGGGCGACGCCTCTCCTCTTTCCGGCGATGGCGCGCGGCATCGATATTGAGGTCCAGTCGCTGACGAAGTTCATCGTCGGCCATTCCGACGCGATGATGGGCGCGGTGACCGCCGCGCCCGGCCACTGGCCGCGCGTGAAGGCCATGGCAAAGCGGCTCGGACAGACCGCCGGACCCGACGATGTCTATCTGGCGCTGCGCGGCATCAGGACCCTGGCGCCGCGCCTGCGCCAGCATGGCGAGACCGCGCTGCGACTGGCGCGTGCGGTCGGCGCCCATCCGGCGGTGTCGCGCGTCCTCTGCCCCGGTCTTCCGGGGGATCCCGGCCATGCGCTCTGGCAGCGGGATTTCGCCGGCTATTCCAGCATCTTCTCCTTCATCCTCGCGGGGGGAGAGCGTGCGGACCTGCGCCATCTCATCGACGACCTTGCGCTCTATTCCATCGGCTTCTCCTTCGGCGGGTTCGAGAGTCTGATCCTGCCGATCGAGCCCGCACCGCTTCGGACGGCCACTCGCTTCGAGGCTGACGGGCCGGCGATCCGCATCCATTGCGGTCTCGAGGATGCCGGCGATCTGGAGGCCGACCTCATCGCCGGCCTCGACCGATACGCCGCCCGGACGGGCAGCAGCGGAGCGCGTGCGGCCGGGGGCGCGGCGACCCGATGACCGGCCGGTGAGCGTCCTTTCGCAGATGCAGGTTTTCGCCGCGCGGCAGGGGCTGCCCATCGACACCGTGGTGCGGCAGGAACTGCTGATCGTCGCCATGATCGTCATCGCCGCGGCGTGGTTCCTCGGACGGCTTGTCCAGCGCTATGTCGGTCCCCGCATCCGCGCTGTCCTCAGCGCACGCGGCGCCGCACCCTTTCAGCAGGTGGCGGACTATGCGCCGCGCCTGTGCGGAATCCTGACCTCGTTGACACTCCTCATCGGCGGGCGCGGCCTCGCCGATTACGGATTCTACGGCACCGTGCTCATTGCGATCGCAATCGGCATCGCGGTGGGACGGCTGGTCTACGTCCTCTGCCGCCTCGTCGGTTTCGGCACCGCCCTCACCTTCCTGTTCGCCATCTTCACGGCGACTGCCTCCATCGCGTCCTCGCTGGGCGGGCTGGAGCCGCTGGTAACCGCGCTCGACAATGCCGCGCTCAGGATCGGGTCGCGGCGCATCAGCCTGCTCGACGTCCTCAACGCGATCCTCGTCATCCTCGTCCTCTATACCGTCTCGCGCTTCGTCGTGCAGCTTGTGGGGCGGCAGATCGGCAATTCGTCACGGCTGGATCTGTCGCAGCGCGTGCTGTTTCAGAAGCTGGCCGGCCTGGGCATCGTCATCATCGCCTTCTTTCTCGGGCTCGAACTTCTCGGCATCGATTTTACCGCGTTGGCGGTCTTCTCCGGCGCCTTCGGTCTCGCTCTCGGCTTCGGCATGCAAAAGACGTTCGGCAATCTTCTGTCCGGTCTGATCCTTCTGATCGACCGGTCGATAAAGCCGGGCGACATCATCGTCGTCGACCAGTCCTTCGGCTGGGTGAACAAGATCGGCGTTCGCGCCGTCTCCATCATCACGCGCGACGGCATCGAATATCTGATCCCGAACGAGGTCCTGATGACCGAGCGGGTGGAGAATTGGAGCTACTCGGACCGCAATGTCCGCATCCATATTGAGGTGGGTGTCGGCTATGATTGCGACCTGAAGCGCGCTCAGGAACTGATGCTGCAGGCCGCCAAGGAAACCCGGCGCGTGCTGGAGGACCCCGCGCCCAATGTCTGGCTGAAAGAGTTCGGCGAATTCCGCATCGAACATGACATTCTGTGCTGGATCGCGGATGCGGAGGCCGGGGTCGGCAATGTGAAAAGCGCCATACTGAACCGCATATGGGTGCTGTTCAGGGAGAATGACATCACCATCCCCTATCCGCAGCGCGATGTGAACGTGCGGTCGCTGCCCCCCGGCGCAGCGGCCATGTCGGACCGCCCGGTCTCCGGGCCGGACGGACCTTCGTCCTAGACGGTGCTGCCCGTACGCTATCGAACCGAACGCATGGTCATCCAGAGCTCTCGCCCCTCTGGATCGAAGCCGTGCAGGTCCGCAGCGCCGTTCGCCGCGTATCCGCTCATCTCATAGGTCGTCCATTCGAAACCGCGAAAGACGGTGTCGTCCCCGTCGCCGCGCCTGTGAACCTCGAAATGGACCGTAACCGAGGCGCGGCCGTAAATCCTGCCATAGCAGACCAGCGGACCGTGCCCGCCGGACAGGGTGCTGCCGCGTTTCAGCAAGGAACCATGCGTCTCCTCATCCTCGCTGCGGTAGCTGGTGGTATAGAGGCCGTCGCGCCAGTCGCGGCGCTGGCGGATCAGCTCGTGCGGCAGAGCTTGCGATTCAATCACTGCAACCTCCCTTCACTCGGAAAGTCCCACATCGGTATCATAGCACGAGTCGGCGCTTCACGCACCCGAAACTCGATGGCCGACATGAAAAGGCCCCGCCGCTCGGTTGAACACGGCGGGGCCCCAGGTGCCGGGTGCCCGTTCTCGTTTTCCCCCTTTTTGGGCTGCGGACGTCCCTCCCCTGTCAGCGTACCGCCGATCCCTCAGTGCGCCAGCGCGGCGAGCAGAAGGATAGCGACGATGTTGGTGATCTTGATCATCGGGTTCACGGCGGGACCGGCGGTATCCTTGTAGGGGTCGCCGACCGTATCGCCGGTCACGGCGGCCTTGTGCGCCTCCGACCCCTTGCCGCCATGGTTGCCATCCTCGATATATTTCTTCGCATTGTCCCATGCGCCGCCGCCCGACGTCATCGACAGGGCGACGAACAGGCCGGACACGATCACGCCCAGCAAAAGCGCGCCCAGCGCCGCGAATCCCTGCCGCTGCCCGGCGACCGCGGCGATGACGAAATAGACTGCGATGGGCGTCAGGACCGGCAGCAGCGATGGCAGGATCATCTCCTTGATCGCCGCCTTCGTGACCAGATCGACGGTGCGGGCATAGTCGGGCTTGGATGTGCCGGCCATGATGCCGGGATTGCTTCGGAACTGCTCGCGCACCTCTCGCACCACCTCGCCGCCCGCCCGGCCGACGGCCGTCATGCCCATCGCACCGAACAAATAGGGCAGCAGCGCGCCCAGCAGCAGTCCGACGACCACGAAGGGATTGGACAGCGCAAAATCCACCTCAACATTGGCGAAATAAGTGTCGAGGTCCGTGGTATAGGCACCGAACAGCACCAGCGCGGCAAGGCCCGCCGATCCGATGGCATAGCCCTTCGTCACCGCCTTCGTCGTATTGCCCACCGCATCGAGCGCGTCGGTGCGCGTCCGCACGCTGTCGTCCAGCCCGGCCATCTCCGCAATGCCGCCGGCATTGTCGGTGACGGGGCCATAGGCGTCGAGCGCCACCACCATGCCCGCCAGCGCCAGCATCGATGTGGCGGCAAACGCGATGCCGATCAGACCGGCGAGCGTGTAGGCCGCGATGATGCCGATGCAGATCACCAGCGTGGGCAGCGCAGTCGCCTCCAGGCTGATGGCAAGCCCCTGAATGACGTTCGTGCCGTGGCCGGTCACGGACGCAGCGGCGATGGACTTCACCGGCCGGTACTCGGTGGAGGTGTAATATTCCGTGATCCAGACGATCAGGCCGGTGATCACCAGCCCGACGATCATGCACCAGAACAGGTCCATGCCCGTGAACGGGCTCATCGACAGCACCGTCTGGTCCTGCGGCGCGACCGGATTGTCAACCGCCGGCGATGTCGCCGCCGCGGCGCCGATGGGCGCCGACATGTCGCCGCCCAGCGCCCATTGCGTGACGAGGTAAAGCGCCGGAATGGACAGCAGCGTCGTAACGATGAAGCCCTTGTAGAGCGCCCCCATGATGCTCTGCTTGCCGCCCAGCCGCACGAAGACCGTGCCGACGATGGAGGTCAGGATGCAGACGCCGCCGATGATCAGCGGCAGCGCCATCAGCCCATATAGGAAATTGCTCGTCAGGCCGCTGCCCAGCAGCAGCGCCGTCAGCACCATGGTCGCGCCCACCGTGACGATATAGGTTTCGAAGAGGTCGGCAGCCATTCCGGCGCAGTCGCCGACATTGTCGCCCACATTGTCGGCGATGACGGCGGGGTTTCGCGGATCGTCCTCCGGAATGCCCGCCTCCACCTTGCCGACGAGGTCGGCGCCGACATCGGCGGCCTTCGTGAAGATCCCGCCGCCGAGGCGCGCGAAGATGGAGATCAGCGAAGCCCCGAAGGCCAGCGCCACCAGCGCATCGATGACGGCGCGGTCGTTCGGCGCGTAGCCGACGATATTGACCAGCGCGTAGAAGAGGCCGGCGATGGCCAGCAGCGCAAGGCCCGCCACCAGCATGCCCGTCACTGCACCCGACTTGAACGCCAGGCTCAGCCCGCGCTGCAGCGATTCGCTGGCCCCCTGCGCCGTACGGACATTGGCGCGGACGGAGATGTTCATCCCGATGAAGCCGGTGACGCCGGACAGGACCGCGCCGATTACGAAGGCGGCTGCCGGAATGGCGCCCAGGAACAGAAACACCAGCACCGCCATGACGATCCCGACCACCGCGATGGTCGTATATTGCCGGCCCAGATAGGCCTTTGCCCCCTCCTGAATGGCGGCGGCAATTTCGACCATCCGGGCCGATCCGCTCGACGCGGACAGGACGGACCGCGATGTGACGATGCCGTAAAGGACGGCGGCCAGGCCGCATAGAATCGCGACGACGACGATATCCATAAACCGGTAACCCCCTACCGGCCCGAGGCGGGAACCCCGGGCACATGTTCCCAAGGACCAGGGGGCGTTCTGTCGACGCCTCCCTTGTCTGACCTGCAAATTGGTAAGGGCAAATCCGGCCCCGTCAAGTCGGCAAAAACCGGGGGAAGCCCCGCGCCTTAGTGCTCGTAGCCGAGCGGACCCGGATCGATCGCGCGGCCTTCCGTGCCCAGCACGCAAAGCCCGGCCCCCAAGCGCAGTCGTCCGATGCGCGTCAGCGGCAGGGCGTCCGTAGCCGCAGCCGCCCTAAGCGCCGCTTCAGCCTGTGCCGGCGCCGCCAGCAGGATCTCGTAATCGTCTCCCGCCCGCGCGGCGGCGAGCCGTCCCGTATCGCCGGCCGGCAGGCGCGCCGCCGCCGCCTGCGACAGCGGCACCGCCTTACAGTCGATCTCGGCCGCCAGTCCGCTCGCTGCCGCCATCCGCGCGGCGTCGATCAGCAGACCGTCGCTGACGTCCATCGCGGCATGCGCGCCGCTTTCCGCCAGCCGTTTGCCAAAGCCCAGGCGCGGCATGGGCAGGCGGTAGCGCCGCTCCAGATAGGCATCGCCGGGCGCCTCTCCGCGCCGCGCTGCAAGGCCCAGACCCGCATCGCCGATCGTGCCGGTCACGAAAAGGAGATCGCCGTCCCTGCCCCCTGCCCGCGCCAGCGCCGAACCCGGCAGCACATGGCCGACGGCCGTACAGCCCAGCGACGCCTGGCCGCCGCTGCGTACCGTATCGCCGCCCCACAGCGCCGTTCCATGATCCGACAGAACCCGGTGAAGGCCCCCGGCAAAGCGCCGCAGCCATGCCTCGTCCTCGTCGCCGAGGGAGAGGCCCAGCAGCACCCCTGCCGGCACCGCGCCCTTGGCCGCAAGATCGGACAGGTTCACCGCCACCAGTTTCCATGCGATGTCGGAGGGATCGTCGCCCGGCAGATAGTGCACGCCCGCCGCGACGATATCGTGCGTCAGCACCAGCTCGCGGCCCAGCGGCGGGCTCCAGACGGCGGCATCGTCGGCAAGACCCCGCGCCGCTCCGCCCGTCGCCACCTGGCGCAGAAGCTCGACGATCTCGCTCTCGCGCATGGCAGGACGCCCCCGCTAGGCGGCGCGCACCTTCTTCGCCACCGCATCGAGCAGGCCGTTTACGAACGCCGGCTCCGGCGGCTCGTAGAACGCCTTGGCAATGTCGACATATTCGTTGATGACTGCGCCGGTCGGCACGTCGAGGCGCTGGCTGAGTTCGTAGATGCCGCAGCGCAGGATCTGGCGCATCGGCCGGTCCAGGCGGTCGAGCGTCCAGCCGGACGCCAGCGAACCGGCGATGGTCTCGTCCAGCGTCTCTTCGCTCAGCGCCACCCCAGAGACGATATCGTCGAAAAGGTCGGCATCCGCGTCGGCGAATTCGCCGCCCTCGATCTCGCGGCCAAGCCGATGTTCGTGAAATTCGCGCAGCAGCAGGGGAACCGGCGCGCCGCTCATGTCGCGCTGATACAGCGCCTGCACGGCCGCCAGGCGGGCCGCCGGACGCGATGCGCGGGGGACTTTGCTTTTACGGGAGGAAGACATTCGCCGCCATGTAGGCCGCTCGCCTGCGCCGCGCCAGTCATATCGGCGCGAACCCCGCGCATCAGGCGGGCGACCCGGCCGGTTTCCCTGTGCTGACCAGCGCCTTGCCTGCCCCGGCGCGCCGCAGCGACAGCGCGCAAAGCAGTCCGCTGAGAATAATGAGACCATCAAGGATGAGGGCCGCCTGCGATGCGCCGGGATGCGCAAGCGCATGTCCCGATCCCACGAGCAGCAGCAGCAGGGCAAGCAGCCCTCGCAGGCCGCGCCCGATGATGGCCGGCCGCCAGATACCAATCCCGACGAGCAGAATTTGCGCGGCCCAGAACAGTGCCGTCAGCGGCAGTGTCGCTCCCCCGATCAGCCGCAGACCGGCGGCGGCGGCAATCAGGGCGGGAGCGCCCCAGACCAGCGCCGACCAGGCGCCCTGCATGCGTTCGGCCGGCAGGCCCTTCTGCCGCCGCTTCGCCAGCCAGATCGACACGCCGGAGCCCGAGATCACCGTCATCGCAAGCCCCAGCAGCACATAGACCAGCTTGATCGGCAGACCGCCGAAATTCCCGAAGTGCAGCCTGTAGACGCTTGAGGCCGCCTGCTGTCCGAGCGCTCCATCCGCCAGACCGGCGCGGCCCTCATAATTCCCCGCCGCGTCGTAATTATAATATTCGCCAAAGATCAGCCGGCGTTCGTGCGCGCCCATGACCTGCACATGTTGTCCAGCTGTTCCGGGGTCGTGCGCGATGACGAGGCCCGGCACGACGTCCGGCATGCGCGCGGCTGCATCCTCCAGCGCCGCGGCGACATCCGGCAACGGCGCCGGAGCGGGGTCGGGCGCCGCTTCGCCGCCGAATATGGGGGTATAGACCTGTGTCTGGTCGCCGCCGAACCAGGTGCCTGCGACCGTGAAGCTGGTGACGATGGACAGGCCGATGATCGCGCCCGTCAGGGACACGGCGGTCGCCAGCGGCAACGTCCAGACGCTCAGCCGGTTGTGAATGTCAGTCAAGGCAACGCGCGCCTGCCCCCGCACGCGCATGCGAAAGGCGTCGCGAAAGATGCGCGGATGCGCCAGCACCCCAGTCAGCGCCAACGCCACCATCATCGCGCCCAGAGCGCCCACCAGCGTCATGCCCCACACGGACGGCAGGTGCAGATAATAGTGCATGTCGATCAGGAACTGGGTCCATGGCGTCGCCTCCGGTCCCTGGAGCGACCCATCCTCTCCGATATAGGCGCCCCCATGGTCCGTGGTCACGATGCCGCGCGGCATATCCTCCGCCGGCGTGGCGAGATAAAGATGAGTCGTCGGCGACAGTCCCTCGGCGCGTTCCGCGGCCAGCATCTCGCCCATCGCCCGCTGCATCGCCGCTGGCGACAACGCCTCCATCTCGGCGATGTCCGGCTGCTCCCAACGCTGCCATTCATGGTGCACGACGACCAGCATGCCCGATAGGCAGACGAGGTACAGCATCGCGCCGGCCAGCAGCCCGATGGCGCCATGCGCGCCGAGCGAACGCGTCACCAACCCCCGCGCATCGCTGGATTCCCCGCGCCCGCCGCCGCTACGCTTGTCGCTCGTTTCGCCTGTCATGGACCGTCCCCAGAACATCAGATCGTCAGCATCAGGATCGCAGCGGCCGGTATCGACGCGGCGATCAGCCAGAACAGCCCGCCGCGCAGGCCGGACGCCATCAGCATGCCGCCCGCCAGCAGGCCCCAGACCGTCGGCATCAGCAGAAACGGCAGGGCGCCGCTGTCGGCCGAGTGCCACCCCCCGGCCCGCGCCAGCCCCTGTCCCGCCACCGCCCAGAGGAGCGCCGCGCCGGCCGCGCCGGGTACGGAAAGCAGGAACCAGGCAGAACGGCGACCCAGCGCGGTCGGCTCCGGCGTGAAATTGCCGCGCACGCGCGTCGCCCGCTCCGTTGCGCGCTCCGGCCCCCGCTCCTGCGCTCGCCGCCCTGGACTGCGTATCGCCGCCCAGCCAAGCAGGATGACGGTGGCGACCAGCGCCGCCGACAGGCCGACGGAGAGGCCCCATGCACCGTCACGGCGGGTCAGGACGAACAGGGCGGCAGCGCCGATAAGCCACGCGCCCGCGTTCAGAGGCCCGGATCGCTGCGGCAGCCCCCAACTGTACCGAAGCAGCCCGGCGGACAGCACGATCAGCAGCAATGGCAGCACAAGATCCATTACGGCCGCCGCCCGCCACAATGGAGGCGCTCCCTATTGTTTCGCGAATGACCGAGACCGAACATAAGGCTATCCCCGTTTCTTGAATGCGGTTGATACGCATTCTCAAGTCGCGCGTGCTGATAGACGCCGCGCCGCGCGATGGCAACAGAAACAGGCCGGGGTGCGGCAGCCATCTGGTCAGCCGCACCCCGGACCTCAAGATTCGCGAGTCGGCTCATTTCCCCTCCCACTTCATATTAACCTACCGCAGAATTCCGAAGGTCAATACGATCTTTGCTATTGCGAGTGAGTGGCATTTTTCCTACTCGGCCGGCGAATTGATAATTATTCGCAAAAGGGATGTCATGAAAACCAAGTTGCTTCTGGCCGCGGCCGCCGCTTCTCTCGCCGTGCCGGCGCTCGCAGAGGATCAGGGTCCTCCGCGCAGTGAGAGCGATGCGAAGGAGATCATCGTCACCGGGACCCGGCTGGACGAAACGGCTGGCCTGAAAACAGCAACGCCGCTGATCGAGACACCCCAGCCGATCACCATCATCACCGATGACACCTATTTGTCGCAGGGCGCCGTCTCGATCGCCGACACGCTTCGCTATGCGTCGGGCGCGGTCGCGAACGCCTTCGGACCCGACGGCCGGGTCGACAGCACGCGAATTCGCGGCATCTCGCCGTTGCAGTTCCGCGACGGCATGCGCGACATCTACAGCTTTTACGCCAGCATCCGTGCCGACCCGTATAATTTCTCCCGCGTGGAGATCGTCCGCGGCCCTGCCTCCGTCCTGTTCGGCAACGGTTCCATCGGCGGCCTCGTCAATCTCGTGTCGAAGGTTCCGACCTTCGAAACCGGCGGTGAAGTCGCGGTACGATACGGCTCCTTCGATCGAAAGGAGATCCTCGCGGACATCGATGTCGCCGCAGCCGACAATCTCGGCGCGCGTGTCGTCGGCCGCTTTCGCGATGCCGATACGCAGACGAATTTCATCCAGGACGACCGCGTCATGCTGGCGCCGTCCGTGCGCTGGGCACCCACTGCCGACACCGACGTCACGCTGATCGGCCTTTACCAGGAGGATGACGGCGGCTCCGTATCGCAGTTCCCGCCCCTCGTCGGCACGCTGCTTCCCAACCCGAACGGGCAGCTTCCGAACGACCTGTTCGTCGGAAAGCCGGGCTGGGACCGGTATGACGGCCGCCTGGCGCAGGGCACCGGCCTCGTCGAGCACCGCTTCAACGAGGATGTCACCCTCAGCGTGAAGGCGCGCTACATCGACAGCGACCTCACCTATTTCTCGCATTATCCCAACAGCTACGGGAATCCGCTCAATCCTTATCTCGACGACGAACAGCGCCAGATCGAACTGACCGCCTCGGGCAATTATGCGGAACTGAACGTCTTCTCGACGGACAACAACCTCCAGTGGAAGCTGGGAACGGGTAGCAATGTCGAGCACACGCTTCTCGCAGGCGTCGACTATAGCTGGAACGAGGTTCTGAAGACGGCGAGTTACGGCTCCACCGTAATCGATATCTACGACATCGATTACGACGCCATCCCCGACTATGATGGCGGTCTGCCGAACCCGGAAACGGCCAGCTTCACCGATGTCGCACAGGATCAGCTCGGCTTCTATTTTCAGGATCAGGTGCGTTTCTGGGACCGCGTGTCGGTCGTCCTCGGCGTCCGCCGGGACGAGGTGAACACGAAGGCGGCGGGAGCGGGCACCGTTGATCACGGCGCCACCTCCTTCCGCGCCGGCATCATTGGCGAGATCGTGCCCGGCGTCTCGCCCTTCTTCAGCTACACGGAATCCTTCGAGATCATTTCCGGCACCACGGCGGACGGCAGCCCCTTCATTCCGAAGCGCGGACGCCAGTACGAAGCCGGGGTGAAATTCCATCCCGATGCGGCCACCATCATCACCGCGACGGCCTACGACATTGAGGAATCGAACCGGCCCGTGTCCGATCCGAACAATCCGCTGGAGCAGATCCAGATCGGCACCGCCTCCTCCCGCGGCATCGAGGTCGAGGCGACGCGGCGCCTGCCGGACAATTACGACATCATCGCCAATTACAGCTATAATGAGGCGGAAGACGACGCCACCGGGCGCCAGCTCGACAATGTTCCGAAGACAGTCGCGTCCCTGTGGGGCACGAAGACCTTTTTCGTTGGAAACGGCGCCAGCCTGCGCTTCGGCGCCGGCGTCCGCCATGTGGGCGAGAACTTCTCCTACGGCGCAGCCTTCCCGGACGGACTCCGCACACCGTCCAACACGCTCGTCGACGCGCTGGCGGAGCTTCGCTGGGAACAATGGCGCCTGTCGGTCAACGCCACCAATCTCTTTGGTGAGGACTATTATGCCGCCTGCCTGGCGCGCGGAGACTGCTTCGTCGGAGAGGACCGCAACATCTTCGCCACCCTCTCCTACGATTTTTAGGGGAGAGAAGGCACGAACGGAGGTGGTGAGCCCTGCTGGGTTCGAACCAGCGACCTACTGATTAAAAGTCAGTTGCTCTACCGACTGAGCTAAGGGCCCACGACGATGTGCCGCGCGGGGCGGGCCAGAGCCTTCTGGGCCGGGCCGCCTCGGTGGCGTGCTACTAGGCAGGGGCGGCGCCCGGGTCAACGGCGGGCTTTGACCCCGGCGTGCGGATCTTCAGCCGCGCCGCCATCTGCCGCACCGTCAGGCCAAAGACCGGATGCTGCCAGTCCGGCGCCACCTCCAGCGCCGGCGCCAGCACGAAGGGCCGCCGGTGCATCTGCGGATGCGGCAGAACGAGGCCGCGCGGGACAAACGCGCCGCCCCCGTCGGCCGCCGCCCTCGCCGCAGCGCGCCAGATGAACGGATCCGGTCGGACCTCCACTCCATAGGCAAGAAGGTCGAGGTCGAGCACGCGCGGGCCCCAGCGCCGCTGCCGCCGGCGTCCGAACTCGGTCTCGACCCGGTGCAGCGCGTCGAGAAGCGCATGCGGCGGCAGGCGCGTCTCCACGACCGCCACCATATTGGCATAGTTGCGGCCACCCGGTCCCAGCGGCTTTGTGCCGTGAATGCGGGAGCGGGCCACGATGCCGACGCCCCGGTCCGCAAGCGCCGCCAGCGCCGCGTCGAGAATGGCGGGGGGTGAACCGTGACGGCTGTGCGCCCTGTTGGATCCCAGCGCGATCAGGATGGTCATGGCGCGGGTCTTAGCAGGCGCGGCGCCGTCCGCCATGCCCATTGCCGGACGCATGCAGCGGACCGCTCTTGCCGCCCACCTCGTCAGTCTCTACCTCCCCCACCATGCCGACCCTTGCCGATCTGCCGCAGCCGCCGCGCGACTGCCCCCTTTGCCCGCGCCTCGTCGCCTTTCGGGAGGAGCAGCAGGAAAAGCATCCCGACTGGTACAATGCGCCGGTGAAGGGCTGGGGCGATCCGAACGCGTGGCTATGCCTCGTCGGCCTCGCGCCCGGCCTTCGCGGCGCCAATGCCACGGGCCGTCCGTTCACGGGCGACTTCGCGGGCGATCTCCTGTTTGCGACGCTCGATGCGTTCGGCCTGTCGCAGGGGCGCTACGACGCCCGCCCGGACGATGGTTACCGTCTGAAGGGGGCCTTTATCTCCAACGCGGTGCGCTGCGTGCCGCCGCAGAACAAGCCCACGCCGGCAGAGATCAAGACCTGCCGCCCCTTCCTGATAGGACAGCTCGAAACGTTGACGAATGTTCGAGTGCTGATCGCCCTTGGGCAGATCGCCCATCAGTCGACGCTGAAAACCTATGGCCTGACCCAATCGCATTTCAAGTTCGGCCACGGCGCCCGCCACGAACTGCCCGACGGACGCATCCTGATCGATAGCTATCATTGCAGCCGCTACAACACGAACACGGGCCGCCTGACGCCGGAGATGTTCGCGGACGTGTTTCGCGCGGCGGAGGCGGAACGGAGCCGGACCTGAATTCCGATCCCGTCAGGGCAGCAGGATCACTCGCCCCACCACCTGACGGTCCTCGACCATGGCAAAGGCGCGGCGCCACTCGCTGAGCGGGAACGCTGCATAGGCATGCGGCCGCGCAGCGCCCTCTGCCGCGATAGTCGCCAGCGCGGCACGATCCTCCCGCGCATGGTCCGGGAAGCGGCGACCATATTCGCCGGCCCGCACACCGATGATCTGCAGACCCTTGATCAGCGGATAGTTCATCGGCACCGAAGGGATAGTGCCGCCGGCAAAGCCGACGATCAGCACACGCCCATGATAGGCGGTGCAGCGCAGGCTCTCCTCGAATACCGCGCCGCCGACCGGATCGTAAACGACGTCAGCGCCGCCGCCCGTCAGCGCCTTCACCGCCTCGCGAAAGCCGCCTCTGACGTTCAGCACGGCGGTGGGCGCGTGCAGCCGCTCGATCGCGGCCAGCTTCTCTTCGGAGGCGGAGGCGGCAATGACCTTCGCGCCCATGCGCATGCCGAGGTCGACCGCGGCCAGACCCACCCCGCCCGATGCGCCGTGAACCAGGAGCCATTCCCCGCGCCGCAGATGGGCGTGTCGCACCAGCGCGACATAGGCGGTCAGATAGGCCTGGCCAAAGCCGGCCGCGGTCTCGAACGACCAACGGTCCGGCTTCGGCATCAAATCCCGCTCCGGAACCGCGATATACTCCGCAAAGGCGCCGCCGCGATGCATGCCGATGATCGGCGCGCCCGCCGAAAAGCGCTCTCCACCCGTCACGACCTCGCCCGCGAAGTCGGACCCGAGCCCGTATGGCAGGGACGGTTTGAACTGATAGCCGCCGCGCGACATCAGCAGGTCGACGAAGGTGACGGCGGCCGCGCAGACCTTCACGATCACCTCGCCGGCGGCCGGCTCCGGCTGTGGCCGGTCGTCCAGTACGACGCCCCCATAATCCGGCCGCGTATCGATCAGGGTCAGCGCGCGCATCGTCATGTCTTTAGAATGGGCGCACCGCCACGCGCACCTCCCAAAATGGAACTGTTACAGTTTTGTTGCATTGACTCGTCACATATGTCATAAAACTGTCAAACGACGGGAGACGGAACAATGAAAACGATACTGACCTTGGGGCTTCCGGTGCTGCTGATCGCCGCTCCTGTGGCCGCGCAGCAGATGACAGCCACGCCCGCCGCGGCGCAGCCGACGACGAAGTCCGAAATCGGTTACCAAGCCGGCAGCCTTGGCTTCAAGGAGATGATGCGCGGCGACTGGAAGCAGGCCGAGGCGGCGCTGACCGCCAGCGCGGACGTGCTCGGCAACGATTCCGCCCGGTTGCTGCAACTTGCGGAGATCTACCGCCAAACCGGCCGGGAACTGGCCGCGCAGGGACTGTACGAACAGGTTCTGGATGGGGACGATAAGACCCTCGTCCTTGGCGATGGCCGTGTGGTGACGGCGCACAATATCGCGTCGACGCGCCTGTCGACAGTACAGCAGGCCAGCCTCGACTAGGCACCGTTTCGGCTTGTATGAATACTGACGCCGGCGCCTAACCGCGCCGGCGTTTTCATCTCTGGCAGAGTCCGCGCGGCGCTAGAAGTTCAGCCGGTAATTGCCACCCTCGTTGCGAAAGCCGCTGACGACCAGCGCATCGCCAAGCGACGCATCGAGACCCGACAGGGACAATGAACCGCTGGCTGTGCCCGCCGCGCTCAGGCGAATGTCGAGCGCCGCCTGCGCCCCTGCGCCGCTTCCGGATAGCGGCAGGACCAGAACATCTCCTTCGCATCGCGGCGTCCCCGTCAGGGCGACCGCAGGCAGGCCGTATTGTCCCGCCGCAAGCGACAGTACGTCCGTCGACGCCTGACCGCTCGCCGCCGTGCAGCGCCCGTCCTCGAACCGGGCCTCGAAGCCGTTCAGCGTCAGCGTGCCGGCAAACGGAACGCCCATCGCGGCAACCGGCAGCGCCGCGTTCACGTCGTCCAGCGCGAATCCGCTACGAAAGCCGATCAGGCGACCGGTCAACGCCGCCGTGTCCGTGCCTGACAGGACCAGCTGCGCCTCTCCGATCAGCAGGCGCCACAGCGTCAGGCGCGTATGCGGCGAACCGAGCGCCACGTCCCCGAAGCGTGCATCCGCCATCTCTCCGTTCAGCACCGCTCCGCTTACGGACCGGGCGGACAGGCCGCGCCCACCGAAGCCGAGCAGTTCCAGCGCGACATGAAGCGGAAAACTCGCCAGCAGCATCAGCAGCGTCAGCAGGGCGAACAGGACCACGCGGCCCATGGGAACGCGTATGCTCGTCATGCTCCGCCGCCCCTCAGTTGCAGCCGCGCCGACAATGTGGCGTCGTCATTGGCGGTAATGTCGGCCCCCGCGACGATCATGCCGCCCTCCCCCTCGATGCGGCCGAGAAGATTGAACAGAACATCCGCACGCACGGCCTCCAGCCGTACCGACAAGCCGCCGTCCGCCGGCTCCACCCGGGGCTGCAGCCCGGCCTCCGCGAACACTGCCGCCACATCCTCAGCGGCGATGGCGCCGGCGCCCGAACCGCCGAGGCGGGTAAGCAGCGCATCCGCCTCCGCCCGGTCCTCCAGCGCAGTCGCATGCGCTGCGCGCGCCGCGGATCGAAAGTCCGTCAGCGGCATGACCAGCGCGAACCACAGCAGCATCAGCAGGAGGAGGGCGCCAAGCCCCGTCACCAGAACCCGCTCACGCGCGCTCAACCCCACGAACCAGTTCCGGTAGCGATGGAGGGTCATGGCGCGATCTCCACGGTTTCCCGGCGTTTGCCGCCCTCCATCGGCTCCGGCGTGCCGCCGATCAGGCGCAGGCCGGCCGCCTCGACACCCGGCCGCAGCGCCTCGCTGCTCGCAGCCACGGGCAGGGAAAGCGTCGCGAGCAGCCGGCCGCTGCGCCACTCCATAGCCTCTATGGTCGTTCCCGGCGCAGCGCGTACGGCCGAAAACAGGACCTGCGACGCTCGCTGGATGCCGCCGCCCGTCCCGCGCTCCGCAGCGGCGAGCCGCAGCGCGGGAAGCGGATCGGCACCGGCTGCCAGTTCGGCACCCGCCGCGGTGGCATCCGCGCGCAGCTTCGCCCGCACGGCGTCGGCGGCCCCCTGATGGCGCAGTCCGTCGACGCCCACGGCCAGCAAGGCCAATATGGCTGCGGCGGCCAGGGACAGGGTCAGCCGGCGTCTGCGGCCCGGATCGCTGACCCTTCGCACCGGCGCGTAGGCGCCCTGCAGCAGATTGACGAGCGGCAGTTCGCTTCCAGCCAGCCTTGCCGCCTCTCCGCGGCGCGGGGGAAGGACCTCAACGGGTGAATCCGCGATGATCGTCTCTACCAGATCGGGCGGCGCGGAAAACGCCTCGAACGCACCGCGCACGTCGACGTCGGGCCCGGCGCCGGCCGTGACGTAACCCACCTCCGGATGCGGCAGCAGCAGCGGTGCGGGCACCAGCACGTCGGCCGCGACGCCATGCGCCGACAGCGCCGCCTGCCAGCGATCCATATCGAACCGCGCCGCCGCGACGACGCAGCGCCGCCCGTCCATTTCCGCAACGTCGGCCACCGCGATATGCAGGGTCTCGGTCGGCGCGGCCAGTTGCGCCTCGAGCTGGAACAACGCCTCGGCGCGCATCTGCGCTGGCGTCGTGCCGGCCAACGTCAGCCAGTGGACGGCGCAGGCTGCGCCGGGAACGGCGACGACGATATAGTCGCCCGGTTCCCCGCCGAACCCATCGCTCTCGCCCTCGCCCTCGCCCGGCAGCGTGCCGCGCGCCTCGACAAGGCCCTCCGCGCCCAGGCGGATCCACGTCGCCGCGCCTGCATGCGCAGGCAGTTCGACGAGCACGCGCCCCGTCATGCCGCACCCCAACGGCGTTCGAGGATCTGCGGCCCGCGCTCGTCCATGCGGATCAGCACCGTCTCGCGAACCGTGAAGCCGCCCTCGTCGACCACGATGTCGGCGGTGAAGAGGTCGCTGTCGACGCCGAGCGCCTGACCGATATTGGCTTCGCCCGAAATCGGCGGAGACGGCGCATTCAGGAAATCGGCGACGTTCTCCCAGCCGGCCGCCGGCCGCTGCGCAATGGCCTGCCGCGCCCGCGCCGGGCTCAGCCGGCCCGCCGCAAGCATCGCCACCAACGGCGCATCCGCCTCCGTCATGGTATTGATGTTCATCTCCTGCATCTCGGACGTGGGTAGCGCGCACAAATAAGGACGCAAGAGTTCGTAGTCGCTCGCGCGCCAGTTGAGGACCGCCATGAGCTCGCCCACCCCGGCGAGCGGGCGGTTCGGCGGCGTGTAGCCGGCATAGCTGTTATCCTCGCCGCCGCCTGCCTGCGGATAGGGGTCGCCGTCGATGAAATCCACCAGGCTCATCGTCATGCCTTCCGCGCGACGCTGGCCGATGCCGACCGATTCCGCCAGCGCCGTGAATTGCCGGGCGGCCAACGGATCGATCATGCCCGGCCGCCCGGCGGCTGCGGGTGCGAGCGCGTTGACATTGAAACAGTGGGATGCGTCCGACAGCGTCACCGTGATGCTGCCGCCGGCCGTCGGAACGGTGAACGGCGTGTCCGCCCAGCCGCCCGCCAGCGTCAGCCTGCCGTCCGCCTGATCCAGCAGCGCCTCCAGCCGGCTCGCGGCGATCAGGGCCGCGCCGCGCGCATATTGATGCGCCTGCATGCTCGCCCGGCTGTTGGCGGTGACCGCGACGCTGCGGCTCATCACCTCCAGCGTCGCGGCGGTCAGCGCGCCCATGACGCCGACCAGCATCAGCACGGTCAGTAGCGCCATGCCCTCTTCGTCGCGCACCGGCTTTCGCGTCCCGCGCCTCACGCGCCCGCCCCGGTCAGGAACAGCTGCTCGACCGCGCCGTAGCGCGGGTGCGTCAGCGTCAGGCGCACGGCGTCGGGCAGGACGGCCGGAACGGTCTCCACCGGGGTATCGCTCCAGCCGCTGCGATAATGGAACTGCACCCGCGCGCCGCTTGCCCCGGGCAGGAGCAACGCGCCCGCGCCCAAGGCCTCTCCGTCCAGATGCGCCGCCGCCCGCCGTTCCAGCCCGCCTTCGGTCTGGAACCAGCCGACATATTGCAGCGCCGGCCTTTCCTCACCGTCGGGATTGTCCGGGCCGTACCGCACGAAGGCAAGCAGCGCCCCATCCGCCCGGTCTCCGGAGGTCAGCGCCCCCCGTTCCTCTCCGCCGGCCGCGCGGCTTGGACGCAGCGCCATCTGCCCCAGATCCGCCTGCAGGGCCGCGCGCGTCCGTTGCAGGGCCTGCAATTCGTCCGACACCGCCTCGACGCCCCGCGCCGCCTCCGCGCTGTTGCCCAGAACGAAAGCGCCCGCCGTCACCAGCATGGCGAAGATGAACAGCGCCACCAGCGTCTCGACCAGGGTAAAGCCGTCCTCGAGGTCTGCCCCCGCCAATCGCTCCGGACCGCCCCCCGAACGGATCATGGTGCCGACCGCCGCATGCCCTCGACCGCTCCTGCCCGCGCGCCGGCGGCGTTGAAACTTTCGATGCGGATCAGCATGACGCCGTCCGCCGCCGTGCGCTCGACGGTTCGCGCGATCGTCCAGGTCTCGCCGGCGTTGTCGACGGACAGGGTCTCGCTGCCATAGGCCGGAACGCGCGCTGCCGTCTGCGCCTCGATCAGCGCGTTTTCCGCGACGATGTCGCCAAGCGCCGCGCGCTCCAGTTCGATGGCCGTGCGCGCGTGCGCCGTACCCAAACGCAGCAGCGCCAGCACGGCCAGGCTCAGCACCGCCATCGCCACCAGCACCTCGACCAGGGTAAAGCCGCCCTCATTCCGCAACGCGCACATCCCCCGATCCATCGACCTGCACCGAGGCGGGCCGGCCGCCCGCACCCGTCAGTCGGATCCGTACCGGGTCCGACAGGCCGACCGCATCGAAACGCACGCGCAGCGGCAGCGCCGATGCGGCGCTGGCCGTGACGTCCTCGAACCGGCGCGGCTTCAGGCTGCGGGCATCGACCCCGGCCCATTCGCCGTCCGCCCCCCGCGCCTCGAACCGGTAACCATCCGCATCGATGACGGCGGCCGTCTCCGACTGGGTGAACAGGGCATGGTCGCGCGCCGCCAGCAGCCGCGCGCCCAGCCGCTCCGCCTCCTGCCGCGCCGCGGCCCCGCCGTCCGGCAGCGCCAGCGCCGCCACTGCCGCCGTCAGGCCGACGATGGTCAGCACGACCATGATCTCCACCAGCGTAAAGCCGGCCTCCGTCTCCGGCGGGCGGAAAGCGGGCGATCTATTCCCAATTGCCGATATCGGCATTCTCGTCCTCGCCGCCCTCGGCCCCGTCGGCACCATAGGAGAAGATGTCATATTGGCCGCCGCGCGTGCCGGGCTGGGCGTATTGATAGGCGTTGCCCCACGGATCGTCCGGCAGGCGCCGCAGCGCGCCGGAACTTTCCAGCGCCGCCAGCCCCTCCTGCGTCGAGGGGAAGCGCCGGTTGTTGATGCGGTACAGTTGCAGGGCCTGATCGATGACCTCGATATCCGCCTGCGCCTTCTGCCGCTCCGCCGCCCCCTGCGCCGGCAGGACGTTGATGACGACGAAGGTGGTCAGCAGGCCGATGATCGCCACGACGACCATGATCTCGACCAGAGTGAACCCCTCCTCGCCGTCCACCGGCGCGGGCGCGCGCAGGCGCTCCATCAGCGTTCGGGCATAATTGCGTGCGCGGGGAAACATGGACATGGGACGAACCTAACCTCAACTGATCGCAAGAGTATTAAGCTGCATGATCGGCAGCAGGATGGACAGGACAATGATGGCGACCAGACCGCCCATCAGGACGATGATCGCCGGCTCCAGCAGGCTCAGCGCGCCGGAGGTGAAGGCGTCGAACTCGCGCTCCATATAGTCCGCCGCGCGCGCCAGCATGGTTTCCAGCTGGCCCGACTGTTCGCCCGATGCGGTCATGTGGACCAGAAGCGGCGGAAACGCGTCCGACCGCCGCATGGCGCCCGACAGGCTGCCGCCCTCGTTGACGCTTTCGACGATGGCCAGCGTCGCCGCGCGCAGCCGCCGGTTGCCGACCGTGCGCGCGGTGATGCTCAGCCCGTCGAGCAGCGGCATGCCATTGGCGATGACGGTCGACAGCGTGCGCGCCAGCCGCGCGGCATTCAGATCGCGGATCAGCCGGCCGAAAAAGGGCAGGCGCAGCAGCCAGCTGTCGAATTTCAGGCGAAAACCCTCGTTCGCCAGCATCCGCGCGAACACCAGTGCCGCCGCCGCCAGCGCCGCCAGAACCACCAGGCCCCAGCTCGTCATGAAATCCGACACGCCGATGACGATGCGCGTCAGCAGCGGCAGCGCCTGACCCATGGTGTCGAACTGGTCGACCACTTTCGGCACGACGAAGGTCATTAGGCCGGTG
Organism: Pacificimonas flava; assembly: GCF_000342165.1. Lineage (GTDB taxonomy): Bacteria > Pseudomonadota > Alphaproteobacteria > Sphingomonadales > Sphingomonadaceae > Pacificimonas > Pacificimonas flava. Next base: position 218,890 of record NZ_AMRV01000004.1, on the reverse strand, counting down.
ATGATCAGCAGCGCGACCAAGGCCAGCATGATCGGGTAGACGAGCGCCGTGACGATCTTGCCGCGCACCTCCGCCTGCCGCTCCATCAGGTCGGCGAGCCGGTTCAGGATCTGCGTCATGGCGCCCGACCCCTCGCCCGCGGACACCATGGCGCGGTAGAGCGGCGGAAAGCTTTTCGGCTCTCGCCCCAGCGCGGCGCCCAGGCGCTGCCCCTCCACCACGGCCGCATGAACATTCGCGACGATGGCCGCGATGTGCGGCCTTTCCGCCTGCGCGCCGATCGCCCGCAGCGATTCCTCCAGCGGGGAGACCGAAACCAGCGTCGCAAGCTGGCGCGTGAACAGCGTCAGCTCCTTCACCTTCAGCTTTTTCGCGAACAGCGCGCCGCCGGCCTTCGCCGTGGGCAGGGCCTTGGCGGCGGACGGCGCATTGCCGCTGCCGGCACTGATGCGAACGGGCAGCAGTGCGCGCGCGCGAAGCTGGTCGCGCAGCGCCTCCTCGCTCGCCGCGCTCAGCGCGCCGCGCTTTTCCCGCCCCGCGGAATCGATCGCCAGATAATCATAGCTCGGCATCTTGCGACGCGTCTTTCCTCAGGATCCGGACGGCCTCTTCTACCGTGGTTCGACCCTCCAGCACCAGCCGCCGCGCCGACGATGCCATGTTGGGCGCGTTCGAGAAAGCATGGCGCGCAATGACGTTCTCGTCCGCGCCCGACAGCATCAGTTCGCGCAGGTCCTTGTCGATGCGGATCATCTCGAAGACGCCGATACGGCCGCGGAAGCCGGTATTGGCGCATTCGCGGCAGCCCGCCGGCTGATAGATGGTGACGCCTGTGTCGAGGCCGAGGGGCGCGGCCTCCACCGCTGTTGCGGGATGCGGCACGGCGCAGTGGGTGCACAGACGCCGCACCAGCCGCTGCGCCATCACCAGCCGCAGGGAGGAGGCGAGGAGGAACGGCTCGACACCGATATCCTTCAGCCGGGTAATGGCGCCGACCGCGTCGTTCGTATGCACTGTCGACAGAACCAGATGGCCGGTCAGCGACGCTTGCACGGCGATCTCCGCCGTCTCGTGATCGCGGATTTCGCCGACCATCACCACATCGGGATCCTGCCGCAAGATGGCGCGCAGGCCGGCGGCGAAGCTCATGCCCACCTTGGTGTTCACCTGGGTCTGGCCGACGCCCTCCACCGCATATTCGACCGGGTCCTCGACCGTCAGGATGTTGCGCTCGCCGTCGTTCAGCATGCGCAGGCCGGCATAAAGGCTGGTGGTCTTGCCCGATCCCGTCGGCCCGGTGACCAGCACGATGCCGTTCGGTTCCGACAGGGCGGACTGGAAATGTTTCAGGAGGTTTGCCGGCATGCCCAGGTCGGTCGGCTCCAGTTCCGCCTGCTCCTTGTCCAGGATACGCATGACGACGCGTTCGCCCGCGCGCGCCGGCAGGGTGGAGACGCGCACGTCGAGCTGGCGCCCGCCCAGCGCCAGACCGATGCGGCCGTCCTGCGGCACGCGCCGCTCCGCGATATCGAGGCGCGCCATGACCTTGATGCGGCTGGTGACGACCGGCGAGACCTTGGGCGGCAGGCGCAGCACCTCCTTCAGAACGCCGTCGACGCGCAGGCGCACGACCAGCGCGCTCTCGAACGGCTCCACATGGATGTCGCTGGCGCCGTCGCGAATGGCCTCTGCCAATATGCCGTTGATCAGCTTGATAACCGGCGCGTCGTCGCTGGTCTCCAGCAGGTCGGCTGCCGCCGGCAGATCGTCCGCCAGCGCGCCGAGATCGCCCATTTCCGCCAGTTCGCCCGCAGCGCGGTCCGAATCGAGACCGCCGGAACCGTAACGCTCTCCCAGCAGCGTCTCGAACTGCTTGGCCGCTACGAAGCGCATGGCGATCGGTCGGCCGATGGCCCGGCGCACCTCGATCAGGGCGCGGGGGTCGGCGTCCTCGCGCAGACCGACACTGACCTCCTCGCCCTCCCCATCCAGAACGATGACCCCGTGCCGCTTGGCAAAGGCATAGGGAAGGCTTGCCGATGGTTTGCTGTCGCTCATGGGGATGGCCGCCGCGCTCAAGGGATTATTCCGTGCCGCTAGCGTCCGAATAAGTCTTTGCTGTTACATTTGGGTTGCCAAGATCGATAATCAGCGCATTCGGGTATCCGTCGCGGGCCAGACGCTGGCGCAGCACCTCCGCGTCCGGGCGTGTCGCCGTCGGTCCGATGCGAACGACGAAGACGCCGTCCCGCTCGACAATGGCGGAGGGACCGAGTTCCTCCAGATCCTGCTGCAGTTCGACCGCGTCGCCGCGATCCTGAAAGCCTGCGACATCGACGCCGTAACCCGCAGCGCTCTGGCCCGCCGGCGCGCTGCCCGGCGGCAGCGTGTCGAGATAGGTGCGCAGCACGCGATCAAGGGCCGGCTCGCTGTCCGGATTGCGCGCCAGCTGCGTGTTGCGCGCGAAATTATAGCGATGCGCGGCGATCGCCTGCGCCTCCTCGCGGTTGCGGATGATGCGCGGCCGGATGAACACCATCAGGTTGGTCTGAACCTTTTCCCGGCTGCGGCTGGTGAACAGTTCGCCGATCAGCGGAATGTCGCCCAGCAGCGGGATCTTCTCGATCGTGCGGCGCTCATTCTCGTCCAAAAGGCCGCCCAGCGCCACGATGTCGCCGTCATTGACGGTGATGACGGTCTCGATCTCGCGCGTGTTCAGGATCAGGTCGGACGACCCGCTCGAAACCGGTCCGGCGACGGAGGATACCTCCTGCGCCAGGAACAGCTTCACCGCGCCGCCGGCATTGATCTGCGGGCGCACCTGCAGTTCGATGCCGACCTTCTGCCGCTCTACCGTGCGAAACGCATTGTCGAAATTGTCGGACAGTGCCTCGCCCGTCGTGATAGGCACCTCCTGGCCGACTAGATAGCGCGCCTCCTTGTTGTCCAGCGTCATCAGCGACTGCACGCTCAGGACGTTGCTGGCCGTATCCGACTTCACCGCGTTGATGATCGCGCCAAACACCGTGTCGCCGCTGACGCCGCCGACGCCGAACAGGCCGCCGGTCACGCCCAGCAGCGACCGTGCGGCGGCCTGCTGCAATTCCTCCGTTACGCCGACGCTGCCGGTCTGTGAAATGACCTCGCCGTCGACCGTGATCGTCTGGTTCTCCAGCTCGGTCGCGCCGATCGCGCCGGCGATGGCAAGCGGATTCAGCACCTGATTGGAATAGTTTGTGGTCGCGAACGGCACCGTCCCGTCCAGGCCTGCCAGCAGGAACTGCACACCAAGCGCGCGCGCCGCCTGGTCCGACACCTCCGCGACGATAGCCTCCACCAGCACCTGGTCGCGGGGCTGGTCCAGTTGCAGGATCACCTCGCCCAGCGATTTCTGCAGGTCGGGCGGCGCGGAAATCACCAGCGCGTTGGCGCCGCCATAGCGCGCGATGACCGCGCGGGCGCGCTCGCCGCTTGCGGGCTGCACGACCTGCGGCTGATTGCCAGCAGTCTGCGTCCGCGCGGCGCCGCCCTCGCCTTCGCCCGCCTGCGGCGCCTGCTCGTCCTCGGTCGAGGCATCCACCGTCGCCACGGTCGTCGTCTGGCCGGCGATCTGCTGCAATACCGGCAGCAACGACTCGGCATCGGCATGTTTCAGATAATGCACGCGTACATCCGCGCCCAGCGCCGCGCGCGCATCGAGTTCGCGGACGATGGAGGCCATGCGCTGAACCTTGTCCGGCGCGCCGCGCAGAATGACCGAGTTGGAGCTGTCGACGGGAACGACGCCCACGCCGGTCTCCCCCGCCGCCTGCGCCAGCTGACCGATCGCCGCCGCGATCTCGCGCGCCCCCGAATTGTCGAGCGGCACCAGCTGCATCGTCGAATTATCGCGGTCGATTTCGCGCAGGATGCCGAGGATGCGGGACAGATTGTCCTCATAATCCGCGATGACCAGCGCATCGCCGGTGCCCGACGCCGTGATCTGCCCCTGCGCGCTGACGAGGCCCGCGACGGATTCCAGCGCCTGTGCGGGCGCGATCTGGTTCAGGCGCACCACGCGCGTGACGAAGCGCCCGCCGCCGCCCATCGACGGCTGCCGCGCCGCCTCGGCGGAGGAGGAGATGCGCAGCGTTCCGTTCGACAGCGGGATGGCGATCAGGTCGTTCGCCCTGAGCGTCTCTAGAAACACCTCGAAATATTCGGATCGGCTCAGCGGCTTTTCGGTGATGACCGACACCGTGCCCTCGACATCGGGGTCGACGACCATGTTGCGACCGGTCACGCGCGCCGCATCCTCGATGAAGGCGCGGATGTCGGCATCGCGCACGTTCAGATATTGCTGCGCCTGCGCCGGGCCGCCGGATATCGGGGCGGAAATGGCAAGCGCGGCCGCGACGGCCAGAAGACGAAACCTCATCTTACGGAACTCTCACTGTGACGGGGATGCGGCTGCCCTGCCGCTCTATGATCAGACTGACACTCTGATCGGAATTTAGATTTTCGAGCGCCGTGGACGCGGCCCCCGGATCGTTCATGGGATTGCCGTCGATGCTGATCAGCACGTCGCCGCCCTGAAGGCCGCTGCGACGGAACAGATTGCCGTCGCCGCCGGGCTGCATCTCGACGCCGGCCTCTCCCGGCGCGCGGCGCGCAAAGCGGACGGCCGCGGACAAGTCTGCGGCGGCGCTTCCGCCCTGTCCGCCCGGTGCATCGGCGCCGATTTCCTCGCGCTGCGGACTGGATACGCCGTCCGATCCGCCGCTCGCCACGCGCGTCGCGGGTTCGGACTGGTCCAGGAAGATCACTTCCTCCGCACCGCCACGCGACAGGACCACATGATCCGCCTCAACCGCCTGCAGGATGACGCCGGGCGCCACCTCTTCGCCGACATCGAAACTCTGTTGCGGCTCGCCCTCGGTCGCCAAAATCGCGGACCCGCGTCCGCTCGCCCGGTCCATGCGCAGGCCGAACAGTTCCAGACCGCTGTCGGACACCACCATCGGCCCGCCGGATGTCTGAAAACCGAACAGCGGATCCAGGCCGGCGAAATCCTGGCGCGGCGGCGGCGGCAGCACGGCCGATCCCTTCCAGTCGCCGAACACGCCGATGGGGACGATCGACGCCCAGATCAGCGCCGCCAACGCATAGGCCGCAAGCGCCATCAGTGCGATCTCCAGCGCGCCGTACATCGTGCGCACGCTGAAGCGGCGTCTGATCCCGCTCACCCTGTCGCTCATGATACCGCCCCGGTCATTCGATCCGCGCCCTATGCCGGCTATATGACAGTTCCGCTAAAAGTTCGAAAACTTTTCCGCCGCTGCCCCACAGCGGGCGTCGGACCGTGCAAAGCCGGGCCCGGCCGGCTAGATGCAGCCCATGCGCTTTGCCGCCGCCCTCCCCTTCCGCCACCCTCTCGTCGGCGCCTGTGCCTGCACGGTGACCCTCCTTCTTTCCTCCGCGTGCGCGCGCGAGGACGAGGCCGCGTCCACGCCGCCCGATACGAGCGTGATCTCGTCCGAAGGCGCCGCCGCCCCGCTCGCGGCGTCGCCCACGACGAGCCCACCCCCAACCCCGCCGTCCAGCGCCACGCCGCTTCCCCCGGACCTGGCGCTGATCGGGACGTCGGCGGGCAGCGGCAGCGCCGGCGCCTTTTTTACGCTCGGCAGCGACGAACAGCGCTATGTGCGGCTCGGACGCCGCGCCGCGCCGGGCTGGACGCTCACCCGCGTTGCGCCGCAAGAGGTGGCGCTGACGGAGGCGAGCGGAGCGGAGCGGATCCTGCGCCTGCCCGAATCGGACGAGGGCGCGGAGGCGCCGCGAGACGCCAGCGGTTCGGATGCCCGCGCGGAAGAGGACGCGGAGGTCGCGGTTCAGCGTCTCGTCACAACCATGCGGCTCGGCATCGAACCTGCGACGACCGCGTCCGGACGGCGCGCATACCGCTTCACCAGCGATCCGCCGCCCTCTCTTGCTGCGGCCGGTCTGCGGCGCGGCGACATTCTCGTCACTTACGACGCCGAATCATTCGACCGCAGCGAGGATGTCAGCGACCTGGCCCATCAGCTTGGCAGCCGCGACCGACTCGGTCTGGTCGTCGAACGCGGCGGACGAACGCTGAAGCTGACCGCCAGCCACTGAAATCGCCGGAAATGTGTCGGTTCGGTTTCAATCCGGTTGCGGTTCCATGAAGTTTTGCCGCTTCCGGGCCATTCGGGCTGCCCTGTCACAAAAGTCTCATTGCCCCCGCCTACCCGCCGCCTTGCGTGGCGGTGAGGTCAGTCTTGCCGGCCGCAACGAGTTTTACTCCGTGACCCAAAAAAGGTGGCAAGCATGTCTTATACTCGCGCTCTTCTCCTGGTCGGATCCGCGCTCGCGCTGGCGAGCTGCGGCGCCGACGACGTCGCGTCTCCGGGCGGCGGCGTCATCGTCGTTCCCGCGCCGACGCCGGCACCCGGCCCGTCGCCCAGCCCCAGCCCGACTCCCACTCCGACGCCCACGCCGACCCCCACCGGCGGCGCGGCCGAGGACTGCCCCGTCGGCACGGCGCTGACGAACCAGATTCTCGACTATGGGACGCAGACGGAAGAAGACGACGCACTGATCTGCCAGCTTTCCGGCACGATCAGCGAGGATCTGACGCTGGAGGCGCTTCCGGGCGTCGTCTACTCGCTCAACGGCCGTGTCGAGGTCGGCACCGATGCCGGCGGCGCGACCGAGCCGCGTGCCAATTCGCAGCAGGCGAATCTGACGATCGAGGCGGGCGTCGTGATGTTCGGGTCTTCCGGCGCCGACTTCCTCCTCATCAACCGGGGTTCGCAGCTCAACGTTCAGGGCACCGAGGACCGGCCGGTCATCATGACCAGCCGTACCAACATGACCGGCGAGGTCGACGAGAACTCCATCGGTCAGTGGGGCGGTCTGGTCATCCTGGGCCGCGCGCCGATTTCCGACTGTGCCGGCGATGCCGAACAGGGCGGCACCGCGACGTGCGAAGCCTTCGTCGAGGGCGTGTCGCAGGCCAGCTATGGCGGCGAGGTCGCGGACGACAATTCCGGCACCATCCAGTATCTTCAGGTCCGCTATCCGGGCTTCGAGGTCACCGAGGGTAACGAGCTGAACGGCATCACCATGGGCGGCGTCGGCACCGGCACCACGTTCGACCACATCCAGGTTCACAATTCCTCGGATGACGGCATCGAACATTTCGGCGGCACCGTGAACGCCCGTTATGTCGCTCTGACCGGCAATGACGACGACAGCTTCGACACCGATCTCGGTTACAAGGGCTTCTATCAGTTCGTCGTCATCACGCAGCGCGAACTCGGAGCCGACCGTCTGTGGGAAGCCGATTCGGAAGGCAATGAGAACGCCATCCCGCGTCAGGACGTCCGCCTCGTCAACGCGACGATGCTGGGCCAGTCGGGCAGCAACCAGATCCTGTTCCGCGGTGGCGGCGACTATGCGATCTACAACTCCGTCCTCGCGTCGCCGGAGAACGAGCAGTGCCTCGACATCGACGGTGCGCAGACGGTGGCCGCCGCGAACCCCGACGCTGACGAGGTCGGTCCGCCGCGCTTCGGCTCCTTCGTGGTCGACTGCGCCAATCCGTTCGTCGCTGACGAGGACGGTATCGACAACGCCCAGTATTTCGTGGGCGAGAATGTCGACACCGACTTCTCGAACACGCTTGGCGGCGATTCCGGCCTGGTGAACGGCGCGAACGAGACGGCCGTCGTCGTCACCGACGTGACCTCTCTCTCCGACTTCCTGATGGCCACCGACTATATCGGTGCCGTCGCGGAGGGTGAGACCCCGTGGTTCAACGGCTGGACCTGCGACATCGGCGGTGCCGACACCTGCATCGCGCGTCCGCAGACCCGCGTCGCGCAGTAAGCCGGCGACGGTTCAAATTGGGCGGCGGCTTCCCTGTCCGGGGTGGCCGCCGCCCTCTTTCCTCATCCCCCAGCCTTGGAATCCCGAGCGATGACAAAATCCATTTCCGCCGCCAGCATCCTGATGCTGACCACGGCTCTCGCAGCGCCGGCCCTGATGGGATCGGCTGCGCGCGCGCAAACGCCGCCGCCACCGCCGGCCACCACGGCGACACCGGGGCAACCCAACGATCAGCAGCTCGAAACGACGCCGCAGGACGTGCAGTCCAACACGCCCGGCGCCTCGGAAAGGGCCACTCAGCCCGTCGAAGGTCCGGTGGAAATCTCCGGTCCCGGTGCCGGTGGCGGCGATGATGTGATCGTCATTCAGGGCCAGTATATCCCGGAACCCGTACGCGCCTCGTCAGAGGTGGTGAACGTCCTTTCCGCTGCCGACATCGCGCGCTCCGGCGACGGCGACATCGGCTCCGCGCTGCAGCGCGTCACCGGCCTCAGCCTCGTCGGCGGCCGCTTCGTCTATGTGCGCGGCCTCGGCGAGCGCTACTCGCTCGCCCTCCTCAACGGTCTGCCGCTGCCCAGCCCCGAGCCGCTGCGCCGCGTCGTTCCGCTCGACATTTTCCCGACCAGCGTCATTGCCTCCTCGGTCGTGCAGAAATCCTATTCGGTCGCCTATCCGGGTGAATTCGGCGGCGGCGTCATCAACCTGACGACCCCGGCAATTCCGGAAGAAAGCTTTCTGACCATCGGCGGCGCCGTCGGCGCGAATTCCGAAACGACCATGTCGAACGGTTACACCTATTTCGGCTCCGACCTCGACTTTCTCGGCTTCGACGACGGTTCGCGCGACGTTCCGGGCGCCCTGTCCGGCCTTCTCGACCGCGGCTATGGCGGCCGCAACGCCAATGTCAGCACTGCGGAACTGCAGGCGGCGACCGCCTCGCTGAACAACGCGTCCACCTCGCTTATTCAGTTCAACGACGACATTCCCTTTAACGGGGCCGCCGACATCAGCTTCGGCACCGCCATCGACGTCGGATCGGACCGGCTGGGCATCATCGGCACGGTCGGCTGGGACAATAGCTGGCAGACCCGCGGCGGCAACGAACAGTTCGTCACCGGCCTCTCCACGACGCTGGACGGCGGCGACGCCCTCATCGCCGCCAATGGCGAGGATTTCCGCTTCCTCGAGACCAACAATCGCGTGGTCCTCAACGGCCTCCTCGGCCTCGCCTATGAATTCGGCGAGCACAAGATCCGCTGGACCAACCTCTACATTCGCGACACGCTGAAGGAGTCGCGGATCTCGATCGGTACGGACGCGATCAACGTCGATCCGGACCGCCTCCTCAATCGCAGCCGCACGAGCTGGTTCGAACGGCAGCTTTTCGACACGCAGGTCGTCGCCGAGTTCGAATTCGGCGATTTCAGCGCGGATTTCCGCGGCACCTATGCCAACACGCAGCGCGAATCCCCGTATGAGCGCTCGTTCAGCTATGAATTCGACGAGAGCATTCAGGCGGACTTCGACCCGACGGCCGTCCCCGCCCTCGTTGATCTCGGCTATTCCGATCCCGTGCGGGTCGACGGCGCATGGGTGAACGATCTTCGTTCGAACGGCCAGAACGCGTTCATCGCATTCTCCGACCTCAACGAGGATATTTATGCGGGCGCGGCGGATTTCGCGTACGCCCTGCCGACGGCGCGCGACATCACCCTGTCGGCCGGTGTCGCCTACAGCCAGACGAAGCGCGATTCGGAGCGGCTCAACTTCCAGTATCGCTCCAACCAGGTCCTCCCCAGCCAGATCGCGCAGTTGCGTCCGGACTTCCTGCTGTCCGATTACAACGTCTATAATTACGGCATCACCCTGCGCGAGAATTTCGAGGAAGTGACGCGCTACGACGCACAGCTCGACGTTCTCGGCGTCTACGGCCAGATCGAAATCGAACCCGTCGATTTCGTCCGCGCCGCCATCGGCGTTCGCTACGAGACGGCGGAACAGACCGTCGATACGTTCGACCAGGACGGCGGCGCCGGCACGGGCGGCGCGGCCCAGCTCGTCAACACCCGGCTGGAAAACGATTACTTCCTGCCGGCCGCGACGCTGACCTGGAACTTCGCGGAGGACATGCAAATCCGCCTCGCCGCGTCGAAGACCATTGCCCGCCCGCAGTTCCGCGAACTGGCGCCGCAGCAATATCTCGACAATGAAACCAACCGGACCTTCATCGGCAATCAGTTCCTGGAAGACTCCGAACTGTTCAACGCCGAGGCGCGCTACGAATGGTATCCGTCGGAGGACGACCGCGTCAGCCTGGCCGGTTTCTACAAGGAGATCGACAACCCGATCGAGGCGGTCGCGCTGATCCAGGGCCAGACCTTCTTCACGACCTTCGCCAACGCGCCGAAGGCTCGGCTGTTCGGCGGCGAAGCGGAGGTGCAGAAGTATTTCCCGCTTTACGATTGGGGATTGGAAGGCAACTTCTTCGACGGTCGCAACCTCGTGCTCGTCGCGAACTACACCTACACCAACTCCGACGTGGAAGTCGGGGCGGACGATCAGGTTCGCGCCGTCGGATCGGGCGAGCTTATCAACGCGTCCACCTATTTCATCGACGGTCAGCCGCTGGTCGGCCAGTCGGATCATCTGGTGAACGTGCAGATCGGGCTGGAGGACGAGGACAGCCTGTCCCAGCAGACGCTGCTCGTGAACTATGCCTCCGACCGCATCACCAGCCGCTTCAGCAGCATCAACTCCGACCTCGAACGGGTCGCCATCCCCTTCTACGAGGAACCGGGCGTCCAGCTCGACTTCGTGGCGCGGCAGGGCTTCACCATTCGCGGCGTGGCGCTGGAAGCGAAGTTCGAGGCGCGCAACCTCCTCGGCACGCAGTACAAGGAAATCCAGACCTACGAAGGCTCGCGCATCGACCGCAACGTCTTCGATCCGGGTCAGACCTACACGCTCGGCATCGGCGTCAACTTCTAGGTTCCCCTCAGGAACGAGCCGCCGAATGTCGGGGGCGGGCCAGGGTCATCCCCTCGCCCGCCCCGTCCCGTTTCAGGACTTCGGAAGCAGATCCAGCGCCGCGACCGTCATCGCCTCCGCGCCCAGCGTCACGGCCTCCTCGGCGTTCACCTTGAACTGCGGGGAATGGTGGGACGGGACTGGCGGGCCGCCCGCCTCCGCTGCGTCGATCACCGCCTGCGGCGTGCCGCCGACCCACATATAGGCGCCCGGCACGTCCGTATTGGGCGCGGCGAAATAGGCGAAATCCTCCGCGCCCATCCCTTCATTGTCATCCTCCGCCAGCAGCACGTCCGGCCCGATCCCGCTGGTCAGGGCGCTGCGCACGCGCTCGGTCAGTTCGGGATCGTTCACCGTCACCGGCGTCGATTCGAAGCCGACCCGCACCTCCGGCAGCCGATCCTCGGGCAGGCCGTTCATGCGCCCGACATTGGCGGCGATGCGCTTGATCCCATCGATCAGCGTTTCGCGCACGGCGTTGTCGTTCGACCGCACCGTCAACTGCAGCTTCGCCTCGTCGGAAATGATGTTGTGCTTGAAGCCGGAATGAAAGCTGCCGACCGTGACCACACCCGGCGCCAGCGGCGAGATTTCCCGCGACACCAGCGTCTGCAGCGCCATGACGATCTCCGCGCCCATGACGATGGGGTCCTTGCCCATGTGCGGGCTGGCGCCGTGCGCGCCGACACCGTGGATGGTGATGTCGACACTGTCAGAGGAGGAGGCGGTGATGCCGGGAAACAGGCCGATCTTTCCCGTCGGCGTATCGGCCGACACATGAAAGGCGAGCGCATAGTCCGGCTTCGGGAAGCGCTCGTACAGCCCGTCCTCCATCATGGCCTTGGCGCCGCCGATGCGCTCCTCGGCCGGCTGCACCACGAACAGCAGCGTGCCCGACCAGTCCGCCTTTCGGGCGGCCAGCGCCCGCGCCGCGCCCACCATCGCCGTGATGTGCGTGTCGTGGCCGCAGGCGTGCATGACCGGCTTCACCTCGCCGTCAATATCCTCCTGCGTCGCGGTAGAGGCGTAATCGAGGCCGCTCTGTTCCTTCACCGGCAGCCCGTCCATGTCGGCGCGGACCATGACGACCGGCCCCGGCCCGTTCTCCATCACGCCGACGACGCCGGTTCTCCCGACATTCTCCGTCACCGTGAAGCCGGCATCCTTCAGTTCCGCTGCCATGCGCTTCGCCGTTTCGGTCTCGCGAAAGGACAGTTCCGGATTGCGGTGGAAGGTCAGGAACAGCTCCTCGAGCGAGCCGTCCCATTCGCTCTCCAGTTCCTGTCCCAGCGGCGTTTGTCCGCCCTCCTGCGCCGCTGCGGACATCGCCGGCGCCGCCAGCAGAATGGCCGCGCTCGTCATCACATATCGTCTCATCGATTTCCCCCTCTTTCCTTACGGTACAGCCATGCCGCGCAGCCCCGATCCTGACAAGGGCGCGGGCGGGAACGCCGCCCCGCCGCCGACCGCGCCCACGCAGCAGGAACAGCCCAGCATCGAAAGGGCGCTGAAGGCGGCAGGCTATGTCAGCTGGGAGGAAATCGGGATCGAAGACGACGGCCCCTATTGGGACATCGACGACGCCCGCAGGCCGGACAAGACCCGCTGGGACGTCAAGCTCCCCCAGGGATCGTGTGAGATCCTCTCGCAAGAGGCCGACCGCTAGCAGCATCACCGCGCCGCCGGGACGAAGGCTGTCCCCTTCGCCCGGCCGCGCCGCCAACTCGTCATTTTTATCATATGTAAATCCCTGAACTCCTGTGAATTTCCGCGTTCCAGCCGGTAACCTTTACTGGGTCCCTGCGTTCTCTTGTCCTGCCAGGAGTCCATGCGCATGAGCTTTACCCGCCTCGATCCCCCGCTTCCCATCCACGTCCTCGAACGCGGCGACGGCCTCGCCTTCGGGGTCATCGACTATGGCGCGGAACACAACCTCATCTGGGTCACCGCGATCGACGCCACCGGCGAGATCTGGTGCGCTCCCAACCCGAAGGTTCGCATGCAGAAGAACTGGACCATGGGCCGCGGGGCACCGGCAACATCCGATACGGCCGGGAGCGCTCAGGGCGGCACCACGCCCACATCGCCGATTCCCTTCCCGGTTCCGGCGGGAAGCTAGGGTTTCGGCAAGCCGTGACCGCAGCCCGGCATTTGAGGGTGCGGGTTCGGGGATGGAGTGAAACTCTCTGCGAAATATGCGCCTGCCGCGCCGCAGACGAAGAAACCCGCAAAATGGTCATCGTCATTGCCGATGGATATTGAGCACCATCAGCAACTGTCTATGAGTGGCAAGCCGGACGTCGCGTGGCCGCGCACGGGCCGTCCTGCGCCCCTCTTCGTCACCGTTTCCCCTTTCCCTGCAGGAGTTCCGCGTCATGCCTTTCGCCATTCGGATGGCTGCGGCCGCTATCGCCCTCGTCACGGCTGTTCCTGCCGCGGCACAGGAAGCGGACTTCAATCTCTGGACCGGCCAATTCGCGACCATCAACCTGGACCGGGATCAGGAGACGTTCCTGCGTCTCGAGGCGCAGGAACGCTTCACCGACGATGTCGGCCGGCTGGGACAATTGCTGCTGCGCCCCGCACTCGGGTACCGGCTGAACGACAAGGTCAGCATCGTGGGCGGCTACGCCTATGTGCGAACGAACCGCGCATCCTCGGCCACGTCGAACGAGCACCGCGTTTTCCAGGAACTCAACATCCGCCTCGTCGACACGCCGGAGGGCCTGAGGCTGGAATCGCGCACACGCCTCGAACAGCGCTTTTTCGAAGGGGACGGGGACACCGCGCTACGCCTTCGACAGTTCCTGCAACTGCGCGCGCCGATCAGCGAGCGGAACAGTCTCGTCGTCTATACGGAACCGTTTTTCGGGTTGAACGAAACCGAGATGCAGCAGGGCGGCATGGACGCATGGCGCAATTTCGCCGGCATCTCGGTTCCGCTTGCCCGCGGCATCGAACTGGTCCCCGGCTATCTCAACCAATACGCATTCCGAGCCGGCGAGGACCGGATCGACCACATCGCCAACCTGAACCTCTACCTCGATTTCTGATCGGGCGGGGAAGGGGAAAGGAAACTCAGGCGCGTTTGACTGCTTCATAGTAATTGTTGCCGCCCTCATCGGAAAGACAGCGAGCTAACCTTAGATCCAGTCGGGCCAGATGCGCCTCGTAAGTGTCCGCGCCGAGGGAAAGCGATGTGCGCCCGGTAAGCGTATCGCTCCACTCGCACACCTCTGCCGGGGCACTGAACAGGAACCGGCCGCCCGGTTCCAGCTTTCTCGCCACATTATCGAGGAGCGTCCGCTGATCCTCCGCATCGAGCAGGAAAATGAGGCCGATCGACACAGCACCGACAAAAGTCCGACCGAAGAAGGCAGAGTTCTGCGCCGGTTCGCAGGCAACAGGCATATGGGGGAGATTGCGCCGATAGGCCGATACAAGCGAAGGCGAAGCATCAATCCCCCATACCGAAAAGCCGTCGCTCACCAGCGCTTGGGCGATCGGCACGCCGGACCCGCAACCGATGTCCAGTATCGCAGTCGACGGAGGCAAGCTGTCCCTCGCCCACGCTCGGATCAGAGCCGTGCCGATCTTCGACCGGACAGTCATGAATTGGTCGGCGACCGCCTCCCAGCCACAGGAATTATCGATAGTCATCCTCCGGCTTCCTTGGATCTCTGGTCAGCGGCAGCTATCTGCATCGGTAACCCGCAAACCTGCCAGTCAGCAATCCACCCCAAATCCGCCTCGGGTGCTAGCAAGTGCGCGGGCGGAGGCCCATATGGTTCCGCGATCATGGCCGACATCACTATCCGCACCACCACCTCCGACCCCAGTGACATGCCGGCATTCCAGCCGCACCGACCGCACCGGCCGGAAAAATCGGAGGGCGGCGGGCGCTTCGAGCTCATCTCGGACTATCAGCCCTCCGGCGACCAGCCGCAGGCGATCGCGGAGCTGGTCGGCGGGCTTCGCAATGACGAGCGCAGCCAGGTGCTTCTCGGCGTCACCGGTTCCGGCAAGACCTACACGATGGCGCAGATCGTGCAGCATCTGCAGCGACCGACGCTGGTCCTTGCGCACAACAAGATCCTCGCCGCGCAGCTTTACGGCGAATTCAAGCAGTTCTTCCCGAACAATGCCGTCGAATATTTCGTCAGCTATTACGATTATTACCAGCCGGAGGCCTATGTCCCGCGCTCCGACACCTATATCGAGAAGGAATCCTCGATAAACGAGGCCATCGACCGGATGCGCCACTCAGCGACGCGCGCGCTTCTGGAACGCGATGACGTGCTGATCGTCGCGTCTGTCTCCTGCCTCTATGGTATCGGGTCAGTCGAAACCTATTCCGCCATGACCTTCAAGCTGAAGAAGGGCGAGAGCGTCGACCTGCGCGAGATCATGCGAAAGCTGGTCGCCCTCCAGTACAAGCGCAACGACACCAATTTCGTGCGCGGCAGCTTCCGCGTGCGCGGCGACACGCTGGAACTCTACCCCTCCCACCTCGAGGATATGGCCTGGCGCATCAGCTTCTTCGGCGACGAGATCGAGGAGATCGCCGAATTCGACCCGCTGACGGGCGAAAAGGGCGCGAAGATGGATAGCGTCAAGGTTTACGCCAATTCCCACTATGTGACGCCCGGCCCGACGATGAAACAGGCCACCAAGGCCATCAAGCACGAGCTGGCCGAACGGCTGAAGGAGTTCGAGGCGGAGGGCAAGCTGCTGGAGGCGCAGCGCCTGCAGCAGCGCACCGAGTTCGATCTGGAAATGATCGCCGCCACCGGAAGCTGCGCGGGCATCGAGAATTATTCCCGCTTCCTCACCGGCCGGCTGCCCGGCGAACCGCCGCCCACCCTGTTTGAATATCTGCCGGAAAACGCGCTTCTTTTCGTCGATGAGAGCCACCAGACCGTGCCGCAGATCGGCGCCATGCAAAAGGGCGATTTCCGGCGCAAGCTGACGCTGGCGGAATATGGCTTTCGCCTGCCCTCCTGCATCGACAACCGCCCGCTGAAGTTCGAGGAGTGGGACGCGATGCGCCCGCAATCGACCTTCGTGTCGGCGACCCCCGGCAAGTGGGAAATGGAGGAGACGGGCGGCGTCTTCACCGAACAGGTGATCCGCCCCACCGGCCTCGTCGATCCGCCGGTCGAAATCCGCCCGGTCGAAAGCCAGGTGGACGATCTGATCGGCGAACTGCGCGCCACCACGGCAAAGGGCTATCGCAGCCTCGTCACCACCCTAACCAAGCGCATGTCGGAAGATCTGACCGAATTCCTGCACGAGGCGGGGATCAAGGTGCGCTACATGCATTCCGACGTGGAGACGCTGGAGCGGATCGAGCTGATCCGCGACCTGCGCCTCGGCGTTTATGACGTGCTTGTCGGCATCAACCTTCTCAGGGAGGGGCTGGATATCCCCGAAACCGGCCTCGTCGCCATTCTCGATGCGGACAAGGAGGGGTTCCTGCGCTCCGAAACCTCGCTGATCCAGACCATCGGCCGCGCCGCGCGCAACGTCGACGGCCGCGTCATCCTCTATGCCGACACCATCACCGGCTCCATCGAGCGCGCGCTGACGGAAACGGAGCGCCGGCGCGAGAAGCAGATCGCCTATAATGAGGAGCACGGCATCACGCCGCAGACCATCCGCAAGGCGATCGGCGACATCGTCGCCATGGCGGACAAGGGCGCGGACCGCTCCGGCAAGGCGAAGGGCCTGCCGGGAGAGGGCAAGGAAACGCCGGGCGCCGGCCACAATCTGAAGGCTTACATCGCAGAGCTGGAGGAGAAGATGAAGACGGCCGCCGCCGACCTCGAATTCGAAACCGCCGCCCGCATCCGCGACGAAATCCGCCAGCTCGAAGCCGACGACCTCGGCCTGCCCGGCGCCGGCACGGACACCGCCCGCCCCGCCGGCCGCGCGCAGGAGGGGAAACCCGGCACCCGCAAGGACCGCTTCGGCAAACAGCGAAAACGCAAGATGGGGATCTAGCGCTCCGCCCCGTGTCCGCCCGCTCCCGATGGATTCCTGCCTCCGCAGGAATGACGAGAATGTGGACAGGCCCCAGAGCGCCACCGGCCTCCCACATCCCAGCCGACCGCCCGACGCCCACAGAGCCACCCCGCACGCCGCTTCCTCATCTTGCACTTCAGCTATATGCCGTCGCCCCTGCGAAGGCAGGGGCCCATATCCCACGCGCCCCCTCTCCGAACCCCGTTCCCCGCCCCCTCACCACCGTCGCCCCTGCGAAGGCAGGGACCCACATCCCACGCGCCACCTCTCCGAACCCCGTTCCCCGTCCCCCACCACCGTCGCCCCTGCGAAGGCAGGGGCCCACATCCCACGCGCCGCCTCTCCGAACCCCGTCCCCCCCCACCACCGTCGCCCCTGCGAAGGCAGGGGCCCACCGTACCCACGCGCACGCTACAATTCCGGCCTTTGACCCTTGACGTGCCGGCCGCGCGGGTGAATGTCGGCCGCGAATTATGGGGGAAGAAAGTCCGCACATGCGAAAGATCCTGCTCGCCGGCGCCGTCGCCGCGCTCACCGCCATGCCTGTCCTTGCCGCGCCGGACGAGGAGAACACCGACAAAACCACCGCCGAAACGCCCGCGGACGCCATCGTCCCGCAGGTCCGCACGAAGGACCTCTCCGGCACCTTCGGCGGCCAGCGCATCAGCTACACCGCCACGATGCAGGAACATGTGCTGAAGGGCGAGGACGACAAGGACGAGGCCGTCATCGTCACCACCTCATACGTCAAGGACCCACTCGACACGTCGCGGCCCGTTTTCTTCCTGTTCAACGGCGGCCCCGGTTCCGGCACGGTGTGGCTGATGATGGGCGCCTTCGGTCCGAAGCGCGTCGCCATTCCGACGGACGGCACCGACGACGGCGCGCCGCCCTACCCCATCGTCGACAACCCCGACAGCCTGCTCGACGTCGCCGATCTCGTCTTCATCGACCCGCCGGGCACAGGCTTCAGCTATCTGACGGACGATGCCGATCCGAAGGATTATTACGGCCTCAACCCCGATGCGCGCGCGGTGGCAAAGGTCATCCGCCTGTGGCTGAACGAGAACGGCCGCTGGAACAGCCCGAAATTCCTGGGCGGCGAAAGCTACGGCACCACCCGCTCCGCCGCCGTGGTGAACCAGCTCGAGGGGAACACGTACAATGATGTCGGCCTGAACGGCATCGTCCTCATTTCCACCGTTCTCGATTTCGCGCTGGATGCGAACGTGCCGGGGAACGAGCTGCCCTACATCACCTACATCCCGTCCATGGCGGCGACGGCGCTGTATCACGGCAAGGCGACCGCCCCCTCGACGGAGGCGTTCGTTGAGGAGGCGCGGCAGTTCGCCCTCGGCCCCTACGCCACCGCGCTTCTGAAGGGGCAGGACCTGCCGCAGGCGGAGCGCGCCGCCGTGCGCGCGGAGCTGTCGCGCTTCACCGGCCTCAGCGAGCAGTTTCTGGATAATGCCGACCTGCGCGTGACGCCGGCGCGCTTCTACAAGGAACTGCTGCGCGACCGCGGCCTCACCGTCGGCCGTCTCGACGCGCGCTACACCGGCCGCGATTATGACAGCGCCGGCGAGTTCGCCGACAACGACCCCAGCTTCTACGGCATCGACGCCGGCTACACCGCCGCCATCAATAGCTGGGCGCGGGAGACGCTGGGGTTCGAGACGGAGCGCGAATATCAGTCCATCGGACGGGAACCGGGCCAATATTGGACGTGGGAGCCGGAGGGCATTCGCGGCGGCGACCATTATATGAATGTCGCGCCCTATATCGGCCGCGCGCTACGGGAAAACAGCGGCCTTGCCGTGTTCGTCGGCCAGGGCTGGTACGATTTCGCAACGCCCTTCTTCGCGGCGGAATATTCCCTGAACCGGACCGGCATTCCGCAGGACCGCGTCGGCTTCCACTATTACGATGCGGGCCACATGATGTACGTGCGCGACGAGGACCGGCAGAAACTGTCTGCCGACCTGCGCACCTTCATCCGGCAGCAACTGCAATAGGTTCGACGCAGGAGGGCGCCGGCTAGTCCGCGCCCTCCCGGTCGCTTTCCCCCTGCAGGCGCCGCACCGCCTGGCCGGCGAATTTCACCGTCAGCGCTTCGCGGACGCGCGGGGAGCGCATGCTGGTGAAGGCCAGGCCGTCATGGCCGCCCTGCGTGTCGACGCGGAACTCGCCGATCTCGGCATCGCTCGCCGCATCCAGCACCGTCACCGTGCCGGCCATCCGGCCCTGATCCGACATCCCCAACGCCCGGTCGCCGTCCACGAACAGCGTGTCGAGATCGACGGCGAGCGTCACATCGCGCTCGTCGTTCAGGTCGCGGTGCGCGATCAGGCTCATGGCCATCCACGGAAACATGGTACGAAACGGCAGCGTGCCGTAATCCATCAGGTGCGGCCGCTCCATGCCCGGCTGCCACGCGGGCATCCCCTTCTCCGCCCGGAACGCCGCGGCCGCCGCGTCGAGTGCCGGGTTCGCCTGTGCGGCCTGACCCGACAGGGTGACGGTCACGCCCGTGACCGTGACCGAACCCGGCGCGAACTGCATGTCCGCCTGCGCCGCATGGGCCGCAACGCCGCCCAGCGACAGCGCCGCGCCGACGATGATCGTCTTCAGTGCGGATCGCTTCCGATCCGTCATTCCGCCGCGCCGTCCAGCGCTTCGATCAGCGCTTTTTGAAACACCGCCGGCGCCTCCACCATGGGGGAGTGCCCCAGCTTCGGAAAGCGCACCAATTCCGCATCGGGCAGGCGTTCCGCCGCCGCCTCCGCCGCCTGCGGCACGGTGCGGATGCGGTCCTGCACCGTGCCGGGTGCCGTACCCGCGCGGAACGCCGTCACATCCTTCTGACCGATCAGCAGCGTCACGGGCAGCGACAGGTCCTCCAGTCGGGCGGCGGTCGGCTGCGTCTCGATCATGTCCGACAGCCGCGCCTGCGCATCCCGCACAATGTCGCCGTCCTCGCTGGCATATTGCCCGGCCAGCATCTCCACCCAGCGGTCATAGACGGGCCGCCACTCCCCATGATAGTAGACCCGCTGCTGATAGGCGCGGATGCTCGCCGCGTCCGTCTTCTCCTCGCCCGCGCGCAGCACATCCAGCGGCGCATAGGGCACGCCCTCCGCGATCGTATCGTTCAGCCCCAGCGGGTTCACCAGCACCAGCCGCGATGGCCCGTCCGGATAGAGCAGCGCATAATGCATCGCCAGCATTCCGCCCGTCGAATGACCGACCAGCGCATAATCCTCCACCCCCGCCTGCCGCAGCAGGTCGCGGGTCAGCGTGGCAAGCGCCGCGAAGCTGTACTGGAAGCCCTGCGGCTTTGACGATTTGCAGAAGCCGACCTGATCCGGCGCGATGACGCGGTATCCGGCCCGCGCCAGCGCCCCCGCCGTTTCCAGCCAGGTCGCCGCGCAGAAATTCTTGCCGTGCAGCAGCACCGCCGTTCGCCCGTTCGCCGCGCCGACGGGCGCCAAGTCGATATAGGCCATGCGCACCGGACCGCCCTGCGCCTGCGTCTCGAACCAGTGCACCGGCGCGCCGTAATCGAAATGTTCCAGGTTCGCGCCAAGGGGCTGCGCCGCCGGGCCGGGCGCCGCTGCCGCCTGCAGCCCGGCGGCGAGAGCGATGGCAAGAGAGATCGTCATGGCTGCGTCCTTCTAAGAACGGCCGGGCCGGCCCCGATGCCCTGCCGGTCAGGATCCCGGCGAGGCGCTTTCGTCGGACTCGGCCGCCGCGCTGGACTGCGGCTGGGTTGCCGGCATGGCTGCTGCCGGAGCGGCCGTTCCGGCCTCGTCCGTCGCGGCGGGCGCGCCGGTTGCATCGACGACGGCCGGCACCTCTTCGGACCCGGCGACGGGCGGCATCGGCGGAACCACCATGCCGCGTTCGCGCATCTGCTCCCGGTAACCGATCTGGTAGTCCTCGATCTGCTTGAAGTGCATCTGGAAGACCTGCTCCATTTCCACCAGCGCCGGCAGCGCATAGCCTTCCAGACCGTCCGGCTCGATCGCCACCACGCCCTCCAGATAGCGCTTCGCGATGGGGCAGAACGTGCCAAGCGTCGCCGGCCGCGCGAAATGGTTGTAGACCGCCGTCATATGCGCATCGCGAACGCGCGGGCCGTCCTTGCCGTTCTCGCGCACGAACTTCTGCTCGATCGCCTTGTTCGCGTTGCCGAGCGGCGTTGCGAAGGTCTTGATGAACTGGTTGTAGCCGGGCGCCAGGTCGTATCCCTCGATGAACCGGCACGACAGGGCGGCAACATTGAGCGCGGAGCGGAAGTGGAACAGCTGCTCCAGCGGCCCCAGATCGCTGTTCGGCGTGATGAAGGCGCCGGCGGCGTCGCGGGGCGGCAGCCGATAGTTGAAATAGCCCGGATGCGGCGGCTCCAGCTCGGCGAGCTTGGGCGGTGGCGGGGGCGGTGGAGGCGGCGGAGGGGGCGGCGGCGCCGGCGTCGCGCAGGCCGCGAGAACCGAACATGTGACAGCGACAACCAATCCCCCACGCATCAAAACCTCCAAAGCACTCGAACAGGACTTCTTTTCCGAAGCGCCCTGTCTACGCCCTTTCGTCGCCGGTGCAATTGCGCAAGGTTGGCGATGACGGCGGCGCAGCGTGATTTTTTCGCTCTCCGGCTCATTCCGGTGCGATATCATGGCAGGGCCGCCGGACTTGATGGGTGGGCAGACAGGGGAACGGGCGCGAAAATGGATAGGGCGGAAAAGGACGCGCAGCGGCGCAGGCCCGCCATCTTCCCCGGTATCGCCCGGCTGCACTCCTATACACGCGCGGCGTTCACCGCCGACCTCGTCGCCGGCCTCCTCATCGCCGTGCTGCTGGTGCCGCAGGCGATCGCCTATGCACAGCTTGCCGGCCTGCCGCCACAAATGGGCCTTTACGCCGCCGCGCTGCCCCCGCTCGTCTACGCGCTTCTCGGCAGCAGCCCCTCCGTTTCGGTCGGCCCTTCCGCCCTGGTATCGCTTCTGGTCGCCGACGCCCTGGCTCGCGCTGCCCTGCCGCCGCCCACGGCCGCTGCGATGCTGGCGGCCGAAGTCGGCGCCCTCCTTCTCCTTCTCGGCATCTTCCGTCTCGGCCGGCTCGTCAACTTCGTGTCGGATCCAGCTTTGCAGGGCTTCATGGCCGGCGCGGCGGTCCTCATCGGCTTCAGCCAGCTGCCTGCCTTTCTGGGTGTGGAGGCCCCGCGCGCCGCAACCCTCGTCGCCGACCTTCGTGCGCTCGCCCCCTACATGACGCGCGTCCACTTACCGACACTCGCTGTCGGTGCGGCGGCGCTGCTGGCCTTGCAGCTCGGCGGCCGTTTCGCTCCGGCAACCCTGTGGCGGCTGGGCGTGCGTCCGCCATGGCGTACCGCGCTGGCGAAATGCGTGCCGCTGATCGTCCTCATGGGCGCAGCCCTTGTCGCCGCGGCGCTGCCGCTCGGCATCGCCACCGCGCCGCGCCCGTCCCAGGGCCTTCCTGTCCTGCCGCACCCGCCCCTCGGCGCCGGACCCTGGATCGCGCTGCTCCCGTCCGCTGCCGTCATCGCCATCGTCATCTTCGTCAACGGGTCGGCCGTCTCCAAGTCTCTTGCCGGACGCCGGCGCCAGTCGCTCGACACCAGTCGGGAGGCGATCGCCCTTGGCGCCGGCAACGTCGCCGCAGCCGTCTCGGGCGGCTATCCCGTCGATGTCAGCATGAGCCGCTCGGCCCTCGCCTACGACAGCAATGCTGCAACGCCGTTCGCCTCCGCCATTGCCGGGCTCGTGGTCCTCGTCGTCGCGCTGTTCTTCGCCGCCGCCCTTGCCTATCTGCCCCGCGCGGCACTCTCCGCGCTGGTCATCGGCGCGGTGTTCGGCCTCGTGAAGCCTGCCGCCATCCGCAGCACCTTCGGCCATTCACGCGCCGAGGGGGCAATCCTCATCCTGACCTTCCTCGCGACGACCGGCTTCGGCGTGCAGTGGGGCCTTGCCGCCGGCGCGCTTCTGGGCATCGCCAATTTCCTGTGGTTCTCCAGCATGCCGCGCATCACCCGCCTCGGCTATCAGGCAGATGCGAGGCACTACCGTTCGGTCGACCGGGCAGAGGTGGAGGTCGACAGCCTGCCCGTCCTCGTGCTGCGCATCGACCGCTCGCTCTACTTCGCCAATGTCGGCCGCTGCGAGGACGAGATCCTGCGCCTGATCGCCAGGCATCCGGCCGCGCGCGCGCTTCTCGTCGACATGAAGGGCGTCAACGAGATCGACGCCAGCGGCATCGCCATGCTGGAGCGGCTCGTCGACCATCTGGAGGAGAAGCGCCTCGCGGTCGCCTTCGCCGTGGTGAAGACGCCGCTGCACCGCTATTTCGAACGCAGCAATGATCTGCGCCCCTGCCGCATCTACGAGGATGTGGAGGCCGGCGTCGACGCCCTGAAGGCGGAACTCGACCGCATCGGCCGCATGAGCGTGGAGGAGGTCGCCGCCAGCGCTCAGGCCGCAGGCTATTAGGTGGAGCGGGAAACCGGTCGGTGCGAGCCTCAGATTTCCACGTCGCCAGCGGGCGGAAACGTCACTTCCGGGCGCGGCAGCTCATCGACTGGCGGCAAGGCATCGACCGGCGGCGGCGCATTGCCACCCGCCCGGCCCGGCCCGGTGCCGAAACCGAGATCGCCGTGCATCAGCATGCAGCCCATGCCGGTGCGCATCAGCACACCCAGAAGCTGCGGATCGTTCAGCGCGCCCAGTTTTCCTTGCACCTCGCCCAGCGTCATGTCCTCGATGCGCCGCTCACTGGTCATGAACTCACGCGCGACTGTGCCGATGGTCGTCCAATTGTCCTCGCTCAGCGGCTCCAGCCCCTCGCCGATGCACCGCGCGGGCGCCGCATCCATGCCGCGCGCACCCAGCGCCAGCTCGATGTCCTCCGCCGTCGGCTTGCATGCGGTCAGCGCCAGCGCCGGCAGCGCCAGCAGAATGATCTTTCGCATGGGAACGAACCTCCGGCCATTGAATCTTCCAGCGCCTTTAACCGCGCACGCCTGAACCGCACCTGACGTGAAGGAAATGGCAGGCTGCCCAGGGCAAACGCGCCCTCTGCGCGAAACCGCCCGCCCTAGCCCGAAATGGCGCAGCCGGCGGCGGCGCGGCCGACCACCGATACGATCTGCGGATCGCCGATACCGCCAAAGCGGTCGACGATCTCTCCGACGCGCATCCGGTCGATGTCCCGGTCCATGGAATCGGCAAAGCGGGCAACCTGCCGGATCTGGCTGGACGACAGATTGTCGACCATGCGGTTCGCCATGCAGCTGCTCATGCCGCGCGGCACGCCCAAATCGACCAGGCCGCTCTCGATGCGGTTTTCGCGGCTCGCGCACGCATTCAGGGCCAGCGCGGCGATCGCCGGCACCAGGATCGCGCCCAGTCGCAACGGTCCGCGCCCTGCCCCGGTCTTCTCTGTCTTCTGCACGGCGGCCATTCCTGTCTCCTTTTCGCGTTCTTCCAGTTTATTGGCTCCGCCTCATGGCGGCAGCGTCAACGTGCGCCCCGGCCAAAGGGTGCAAAGCGGTGCGGCGGCCTTTATATTGGCGCTATGACATTTGCCGCCGGCCTTGGCCTGTTCCTCCTCACGATCCTTCTCATGGAGGGGTTCGCCTACGCGATGCACCGCTGGGTGATGCACGGTTTCCTCTGGTCCCTCCACCGTTCGCATCACGAACCGCGGGCGGGCATCTGGGAAGCGAACGACTGGTTCGGTGTCATCTTCGCGCTGCCCTCCATCCTCCTCATCTTTCTCGGCACGCAGGGCGGCTTCTGGCCCGGCCTTGCGTGGATCGGCGGCGGTATCGCCGGTTATGGCCTCGTCTACTTTATCTTTCACGACTGGCTGGTGCATGAACGCATTCCCAGCCGCTACGTCCCGAAATCGCGCTACATGAAGCGTATCGTACAGGCGCATAAGCTGCACCACGCGGTGAATTCGAAGCGGGGCACGGTCAGCTTCGGCTTCCTCTGGGCTCCGCCCGTTCGTGCGCTGAAGGTCCAGCTTGCCGCCAACCGCGACGATCGCTCCGCAGCGCTGCGCGCGCCGCGCGGCCCCGCCGCCGAGGCCGGCGCCTCCTCATCCTCCCCGTCAAGCGCCGCGTGACCCATCCCGGCGAGCGTGCCCTGATCCGGGGCGCGAACCGCATGTTTCCGGCCCTTTGGGCACGCGGTCTCTCGCCGGAACCCGATACCGCTCCGCCGGTCATGATGCAGCAGGCGTCACGCGCGGCGCGGCTGGACGATTTCGGCGATGACGGGTTTCTGCCGGGCCTGGACAGGCTGTGCCGGGCGCAGGCGGAGGAGGCGGGATTGACCGCCCTCGGCCGTGTGGTCGTCCATGGCGGTCTGGTCCGCGCGCTGACGCAGCGCCTCCTCGCCGTCGAATGGTGGAAGCGGCATCCGGACATTCTGGATTATCCACTGCCCAGGCCGATCATCGTTCTCGGCGGCATGCGCTCGGGCACGACACGGTTGCAGCGCCTTCTGGCGGCCGACCCGCGTCTGCAGGCGACGCGCGCGTTCGAGGCGATGACCCCCGCCCCGCCGCTGTCGCACCGGCGCGGCCGGCCCGACCCGCGCCGCCTCCAGACGCGCGGGCTTCTCTTCGGGCTCGACCGGCTGAACCCCGCCTTCCGCCGCATCCATCCCGTTCGCGTGAACGACGCGGACGAGGAACTGCCCATGCTGGAGCTGTCCATCTGCGGCGCGCAGATCGAGGCGCAGCGTCCCGTCCCCGCCTTTCGCGACTGGTCGGAGCGGACGCCGCAGGACCATGCCTACCGGTTCCTGCGGCCCCTCATCCAGCTGCAGGGCTGGCTGCGCGGCAGCGACCCGGCGCGACCCTGGATCCTGAAGACGCCGCAGTACAGCCAGGACCTCGCCGCGCTTCTCGGCGTGTTTCCGGATGCGCGCATCGTCGCCATCCACCGCGACCCCGCCGCCATGACCGCCTCCGCCGCCTCGCTCGCCTGGAACATGATGGCGCCGCTTTCCGATACCGTCACGAAGGGCTGGTGCGGGGCGGAATGGCTGCACAAGACGCATTTCCGGGAACGCACCGCCGCCGCCGTGCGCGCCGCGCATCCGCATGTGCCGGCCATCGACACCCATTTCGCCGCCATGAACGCCGACCCCATCGGCGAAATGCGCCGCATCTACGGCTTTCTTGACCTGTCCTTCACGGAAGAGACAGAAGCGCGCATGCAGCGTTACCTCGCCGCCGCCGCGCGCGCCGGCGATCACGGACGCCACCGCTACACGCTCGGCGAATTCGGCCTCAGCGAGGATGACGTGGCGGCCCGCTTCGCCGCCGACGCGCGCCGCGCCGGCAGCTGCCACCAGGGTGCGCCGGGATACAGATGATGCTCGTGATGATAGGCACCGAAATGGAAGCAGGTGACCAGCGACAGCCAGCGCGGCATCTCCATGGAGCGCGCTCTGTGGCGGTCCGCGAACGCCCGCGGGCCATGCCGGTGCGGCAGATAAGTGCCGAAATAAAACAGCTGCACCAGCGCCAGCAGCGCCGGCACCGCCCAGAACAGGGCGATGTTCAGCAGGCTGGCGCCCAGCAGCATATAGACTGTCGCTGCCAGGGTGATCCGCAGGATCTGCCCATGCGTGTAATAGCGCAGGAAAAAGGTCCGCAGCCACGGCCAGAACCGCACCGGGTCATCCGCATGGAAATCGGGATCGCGCCCCGATCCCACATGCTTGTGATGGGCGAAATGCGCCGGTGCCATGCGGTCGTAATCGATGCCGGCATAGATCATCAGCGCCGCCCGCCCCGCCAGCCTTTGCAGCCTCGGCGCGGCCGGTGCCAGCGACCCGTGCATCGCGTCATGCGCGACGATGAACAGGCCCGTCGACAGCCAGCTTTGCAGCAGCACCGCGATCAGGATCAGCAGCAGCGTCTCCGCGCCGATGTCCACAAGGAAGATGCCGCCCAGATGCACCGCCAGCCAGCCGCCGGCGATGGCCCCCGCCAGCGCCAGTCCGACCGCGCTCTGGCGGCGCGCGCTCATTCCGCCGCCGCCTCCCGCGCATCCTCGGCCGCCGCCATCAGCGGCGCCGGCTCCCGCCACGCATCCTCACCGGTCCAGGTCCAAAGGCCCGGCCGCTTCGCCAGCGGCGCCGGTCCGTCCCGCTCCGCCGCCTTCGCTTCGGCCCGCGCGGCGGCCAGCATGCCGAGCTTCTCCAGCGTCGTGGTATAGCGCCGCTCGTCCCAGGCGCCCGGCCCCGCCACCCGCACCTTCTCGCCGATGGCGCGGTAGACCTTGGCGGCGGTCAGCACCGCCCACGCGCTGCGATAGGGCAGATGCGTCGCCCCGGCCCGCGCGCTGTCGTAATAGCCATCGGCCAGCAGCAGCATGGTATCGGCGATCCGCGCCAGCCCGTTCCTGTATTCCGGCCGCGCATGTTCGCCGGGCGGAATATCCTCCGCCACCAGCCATTCGGTGGGCAGGTAGCAGCGGTCGTTCGCCGCATCCTCCAGCACGTCCCGGCAGATGTTCGTCAGCTGAAAGGCCAGACCCAGATCGGCGGCGCGCACCAGCACGTCCTCCCGGTCCGGCGCGATGCCCATGACGATCGCCATCATGCGCCCGACGACGCCGGCGACGTGCTCGCAATAATCCAGCACGTCCTCGATGCTGCGATAGCGCCGGTCATAGGCGTCCATGGCAAAGCCCGTCAGGTGCCGCATCGGCAGGTCGCGGGGCAGGCCCGTCTCCCGCGCCACCATGCCGATGGCGCGGAACGCACCGCTTTCGCTCTCCGGCGCCGCAAGCCCGCGCGCCGTGCGTTCGCGCAGCATGTCCAGCCGCGCGATCACCGCCGCCTCGCTCTCGACGGCCGCGCCCAGCGGCACGCCGCGCCGGCCGCCCTCCTGCCCGTCGATGATGTCGTCGCAGGTGCGGCACCAGGCATAAAGCAGCCGTACGCGCCGCTTGGTTTCAGCATCGAACAGGCGCGATGCCAGCGCGAAACTCTTGGACCCCTCGGCAATCGACGCCGCCGCCCATGTATCGAGATCGGAACTCATGCCGTCCCGCTTACCCAAAGACGCGGCCGCTGGAAACGACCGTCCGCCCCCCGCCTGGCCCCCTGCCTTCGCAGGGGTGACGATATGGATGTGAGCTCAAAAATCCACCGTCGCCCCTGCGAAGGCAGGGGCCCACCGCCTCGCCGTCCCGGTTTAAGCGAAATCCGCCAGCATCAGCTTCGCCGTCGCCTTGGCGCTGCCGACGACGCCCGGAATCCCAGCGCCCGGATGCGTGCCGGCACCGGTGAAATAGAGATTGCCGATCTCATTGTCCCTATTGTGCACCCGGAACCACGCACTCTGACGCAGAACCGGTTCCAGGCTGAAGGCACTGCCCTGATGCGCGTTCAGATCGCGCTCGAAATCCATCGGCGTGAAATGATGCCGCACCGCGATATTCTCCCTCAGTCCCGGCAGCAGCCGTTCCTCCAGCGCGGCGAGAATGCGGTCACCATAGGCCTTTGCCAGCAGGTCCCAGTCGCCCTTGAAATGCCCCCGGTGCGGCACGGGCGCCAGCACGTAAAAGGTGCTCGCCCCCTCCGGCGACAGGCCCGGATCGGTCGCGGTCGGATGATGCAGGTACAGCGAGAAATCGTCCGGCAGCCGCCCGCCCTTGCCGTAGATCTCCGCCAGCAACTCCTCATAGCGCGCACCGAACAGGATATTGTGGTGCGGCACGTCCGGATAGGTTTTGCGCACGCCGAAATACATGACGAACAGCGACGGCGAATAGCGGCGCCGTTTCAGCGCCCGCGCCGCCGCGCGCCCGCGCGGATGCTCCTTCAGCAAATCCGCATAGCTGTGCACCACGTCGGCGTTGGAGGCGGCGCCGTCCACCCGCATACGGCTGCCATCCGCCAGTACCACCGCGCTCACCCGGTTCTCCTCGGTTTCGAGGCGCGACACCGCGTTCCCCAGAAGGATCGTGCCGCCCAGATCCTCGAACAGCTTGGCGAGCGCGCGCACCAGCGCATGCGTCCCGCCCTTCGGGAACCAGACGCCGCCGCGCTTTTCCAGCGCATGGATCAGCGCATAGATCGCG
This sequence comes from Pacificimonas flava, assembly GCF_000342165.1. Taxonomy (GTDB): domain Bacteria; phylum Pseudomonadota; class Alphaproteobacteria; order Sphingomonadales; family Sphingomonadaceae; genus Pacificimonas; species Pacificimonas flava. Next base: position 189,825 of record NZ_AMRV01000004.1, on the reverse strand, counting down.
CTGGTCGTGAAGGGGTTGCCGCCCACCAGCAGCGTGTGGAAACTGAACGCCTGCCGCAGCCGCTCGTCCTCGATGTAGCGCGACACCATCGCATAGACGCTGCGGAACGCCTCGTATCGCATCAGCGCCGGCGCCGCTGCGATCATGGAGCGGAAATCCAGGAACGCCTCGTGCCCCAGCTTCTCGTACCCCTCCCGGTACACATGCCCGGAATAATCCAGAAAGCGCCTGTACCCCGCCGCGTCCGCCGGGTTCAGCTTCACGATCTCCTGCGTCAGCCGGTCCTCGTCGTTCGTATAATCGAACGTCGTGCCGTCCTCCCAGAACAGCCGGTAAAAGGGCTGCACCGGCAGCAGCTCGGCATAATCGGCCATGTCCCGGCCGCTCAGGGCGAACAGTTCCTCGATACAGGCCGGGTCGGTCACGACCGTCGGTCCCGCGTCGAAAGTATAGCCCTCCCGCTCCCAGACATAGGCGCGGCCGCCGGGCTTGTCCCGCGCCTCGATCAGCGTCACCTCGTGCCCCGCCGATTGCAGCCGCACCGCCAGGGCCAGGCCGCCAAAGCCCGCGCCGATCACCGCCAGTTTCGCCATAGGTCTACAGGTCCTGCTGCTTCCGGCGCCAACGCGGCCGCCAGCTGATCTTCGGCACGGAGCGGGCAAGCACGCCCAGCGCCTTCATGGGCGGCACTGGCGGCTTCCCGGACAGGATACACGCCATGTCGCCGGCCGTGCTTTCCCCTGCGTAGAAGCGCTCGATCAGCCCTTCGTCCAATGCGTAAAAATGTTGCAGGGTGCGGTAACGCTGCTCCGGCGCGGCCGCCTCGAACATCATGCGGTTCAGCAGGCGGTAGAAGCCGCGCGCCTTCCACCGCTCCACACTGAAACCGCGCAGCGCCTTGTACAGCGGTCCCGCGTCGAGGCGCGTCTGCGATTTCAGGAAATCCGCCGTTTCCACCGCATCGGGAAAGGAATATCCCGTCACCGGATGGAACAGCGCCGCCGCCATTCCGGCGCGCGGCACCGGCCCGTTCGGCTCGTCGTCCCAGAACGCCTCGATATCGCCGTCCAGCGCAATGGGAAGGACGCCTGTCTCGATGCGTCCCTCCTCATGCGCGCCGATATCCAGCCCGGCGATATAGTCCCGAACCCGGTTCAGCACCTCGCGCTCGTGCAGCTCCGGCCCATTCGTATAATAGGTGTCCTCGACCAGCAGCCGCGTCTCCGACAGGGGCAGAACATAGACGAAGCGGTAGCCGCCGATCTGCGGCACCGACGCGTCCATGATAACGGGCTTCGTGCGCCCATGCGGCAGCTTGCACGCGATCTCCAGCCCGACGAATTTCTGCCAGGCCAGTTGCAGATGCTTGGACGCATCCTGTCCGCGGCAGTCGATGACCGCCGCCGCCTGCAGCACGCGCCCGTCCGACAGGCGCAGCATCTTCGGCAGCACCTTTTCGATGCGTGTGCCGGTCATGATGTTGTCCGCTGGCAGGCGCTGGCGCACGGCGGCGTCCAGCGCCTCCGACCGGACGCTGGCATAGCCGGTGCGCAGTTCGCGCGACAGCGCCGGGAACTTCACCTTGTACCCGCCCTGCCAGCGATGGCCGTACAGCTCGTCCGTCCACAGGCGCTGCGGGCCGCGCATGTCCGTGTCGAAACTCGACCAGATATGGTCGCCGCCCACGCGCGCCCCGCCCTCCACGATGGCGACGTTCAGCGATGGCCGCGTGTCGGCCAGCCGCATGGCGATCAGGCCGGCCGCCAGGCCGCCGCCCGCAAGGATCAGGTCGTAGTCGCGCAAGGGACTCTGTCCGCCTTTCTCAAATCTGGTCGGGATAGATGGGCTGGATGTCGATGGGCACGCTGTCCATCGACGCGATCACCATTCGCGCCGGTCCGTCCAGCCGCGCCGTCTCTTCGAAGAACGCCTTCATGCCGGCATAGTCGCCGTCGCCCTGCAGGGTGACGATGCGCGCCGTCAGGCTTTCGATGGCCGCGACCATCTTTTCCTCGTCGACGCGAAAGCGGCCTGCCTCCTCGTCCCAGACCAGCGCGCCCTTGTCCCGCATCCAGCGATATTGCAGCGCCGCGCCGCGGCCATGCGCTTCGTCGATGCCGAACCGCATGCCCCGAAACAGGCCGGCGGCATAGGTCGCCAGCAGTTCGCTCTGCTCCGCCGCCGGCAGTTCGCCGCGCTCCATCATGTAGAGGAGGTTCCACATGCCCATGATGTCGGCCTTGGCTTCCTCGCTGGCGGAATAGACTTCCTTCAGCTCGGCGCCCACCGTGGTTTCGCGCCCCTCCACCATGATCGTGCCCGGCCCCAGGCTATGCGCCAGTTCGTGGAACAGCGTGAACAGCGTCATATACTGTTTCGACACCTGCGCAGCCGCCTGCGGCTGCAAGACCAGCTTCGCCAGCGGCACCAGAATGCGGTCGTATTTCGCCCCCAGCACGTTTTCCAGAATGACCTTCTTCGCGCCCTTCGCTTCCCGCACGCGTTCGTCATTGGGCAGGTTGAACGCGATCGTCTGCACGCCGCGCTCATTGTCGCCGCCGCCATGCACCTGTTCGGCGACCAGGATCGGCGAATTGAAATCCCGCTCGAAATTCTTGTACCCGTCGGCGACCGGCAGATTCGCTTCCATGTCCTTCAGCAGCGCCTTGTAGTGCGACAGCTTCGCCGCTTCCTCCGGGTTCTGCAGCGTCACGAAAGCTTCGAACGCGGTCTTCTGGCCGTACAGCTCGTCCGTATAGACCTCATAGGGGCCGATGACCATTTCGATGGGCGTGCCGCTGACGTCCATCCACGCCAGCTCGCTCTCGTAATAATCGTTCGACAGGAACGCATCGGCACGCAGCGTCAGGAACCGTTTCAGGCTGGCGTTGGACGTGATCGCCGCCGCCTCCCTCAGCTTGGCAGCCGCCGGCCGCAGCCATTCGGCATAGGCCTCCGAATAGGGCACGGCGACCAGCCGCTCGCCCTGTCGCCGGACGACGGTGTAACCGTTCAGGATGCTGTCCTTCTCGTTCGGGTGCGCAGCCAGATAGGCGTCCAGTTCCTGCCGCGTCAGGTCTTCGGGATAGAAGCCCGCGCCCTCCGGCGCCGGCGTGTCGCCCCAGAAGGGGTGTTTCTCGTTCAGCGTGTCCCAAGGTCCCATGTGCAGGTCGAACATGGCCAGCGCCTGCGTATCGCCCGACGCCGCGATGGCAGCCCGCACCTCCGGATTGCGGGCATAGGCCTGCCGCAGATAAATTTCCCGCATCATCTCCGCCGCGTCGATCAGCAGGTTCACCACCTGCCGCTCCTCCGCGTTCAGGAAGCTGGTGTCCGGGTTCATCTCGACCGGCGCGATCGCCCCGCGCATGGCCGCCAGATCATTTCCGCTTTGCGCGCCGGTTTGCGCTGCGCTCGCCATGTCCGTTTCCTCCGTCATCGGCGCGGACCCGCTCGCTGCGCATCCCGCCAGCATTGCCGCGCCCAGCAGCAGAACCGTTTTCCTCACCATGTTGCCCCCAGGGTTTCGAATATTTCTCACGCCGGCCGGCGTAACCGCATGGCCGCGCCGCCGCCACCCGCTTTCGCTGCCCGTCTCTTTCCCCGGTGACGCGAGTGGGGGTGCCGCCAGGGGTCGGCGCGTGATAGGCTGGGCCGAAATGCTCCAGCTCGCCATTCTGATCCTTGCCATGACGCTGATCGTCGGTGCGCGCTATCTCGCCGTCTCCGGCCTGTTCGCCGCCATCACCGCCCGTGCGCGGCCCGGCCTGCATGGCTCCGCGCGCTCGCGGCGGCAGCAACGGGCGGAGCGGCGCTGGTCGCTTATCGCCGCCTTCATCTACGGCGCCCCCACCGCCAGCGCCATCTGGCGGTTCCACGCCGGCGGCACGGCGATCTATACGGACCTTTCCGCCTATCCGCTCTGGTGGCTGCCGGCCTCCATCCTCCTCTACCTGTTCCTGCACGACACCTGGTTCTACTGGACGCACCGCGCCATGCATCACCGGCGCCTGTTTCCCGTCATGCACCGGGTGCACCACAACAGCCGCCCGCCCACCGCCTGGGCGGCGATGAGCTTTCACTGGACCGAAAGCCTGTCGGGCGCGCTCCTGATCCCCGCGCTCGTCTTCCTGATCCCCATCCATATCGCCGCGCTCGGCCTCGTGCTGGCGGTGATGACCCTGTTCGGCACCACCAACCATCTGGGGTGGGAGATCTTCCCCGCCCGCTTTGTTAATGGCCTGTTCGGACGTGCGGTGATAACCGCATCACATCATCACAGGCATCATCAGAACTATGCCTGCAATTTCGGCCTGTATTTCCGGTTCTGGGACCGGCTCTGCAAAACGGACGACGGCCTGGCGGGAGATTTCGGACGTGAGGAACGTGAAGCCTTTGACCGCGCTGCCGCTCGCCGCGCTGCTTCTGGCTCTGGCGCCCGGCCCGTCCACACCCCTGCCGCCGCCCCCGAATAGCGCCGCCCCCGCCACCCTGCATGTCGTCTTGGAGGGGCTGCGCTCAACGAAGGGCAGCGTGCGCCTGTGCATCTGGGCGGAGGGGGATGGTTTTCCCGACTGCAAGAATGCGGATGACGTCACCCGCCTCGCCGCGCCCGCCTCTGCCGAGACCGTCACCGTCGACGTCGCCGCCCTGCCCCTGGGCGCCTACGGCATCTCCGTCATCCACGACGAAAACGACAACAAACGGCTCGACAAGAGCTTCATCGGCCTCCCGACGGAGGGGGTCGGCTTCTCCAACAACGCCTCCGCCCCCTTCGGCCCGCCCGCCTACAAACGCGTGCGCTTCCCGGTCGATGGAGACACCAGTGAGACGATCCGCCTGAAATACTATTTGTAAGGCGGCGCCCGCGCCCCTACCCTCGTCCGCAGCATATCGTTCCCAGGGGTGCCCGCGCCAAGGCGGGCTGAGATGGTCGTGACAGCCGGCCGAACCCTTCGAACCTGACCCGGGTCGTGCCGGCGTAGGGAAGGAACCAGTGCCGCGCCCGGGGCCCGAAATCCCCTATTCCGCGGCCCCGCCTCCCAGCCGCCGTGCGCGTCCCCTATTGAGGAAGGACCACGCATCCATGGCCGACATCCCCGCCCGCACCGAAATTTCCGGCCCCGACTCGCTAAACGTCACCACCGGCCCCCTGCCCGCCAGCCGCAAGCTCTATCTCTCCGGCAAGCAGCACACGGACATCCGCGTCCCCGTGCGTGAAATCGCGCTGGAACCCTCCGCCCTTGAGCCGCCCGTGCGCGTCTACGACCCCACCGGCCCCTACACCGACGCGGACGCACAGATCGACATCATGCGCGGCCTCCCCTCCGTGCGCGGCGAGTGGGTGCGCGCACGCGGCGATGTCGAGGATTATGACGGCCGCGCCGTAAGGCCGGAGGACAACGGCATTCGCGGCAGCCGCAAGGCCTCCGCCGCCCCGCTGTTCCCGAACGTCGTGCAGCGCCCCCTGCGCGCCAAATCCGGTCAGGCCGTCACCCAGATGGCCTATGCGAAGCGCGGCATCGTCACGCCCGAGATGGAATATGTCGCCATCCGCGAAAATCTGGGGCGGGAGCGGGCCATCGAAAACCGCGACCCCGGCCAGCCCTTCGGCGCCGAGATCCCCGACCTCATCACCCCGGAATTTGTGCGCGACGAGATTGCGCGCGGCCGCGCCATCATCCCGGCGAACATCAACCATCCCGAACTCGAACCCATGGCCATCGGCCGCAATTTCCTCGTCAAGATCAATGCCAATATCGGCAACAGCGCGGTCGCCAGCGATGTCGCGGCAGAGGTCGACAAGATGGTCTGGGCCATACGCTGGGGCGCCGATACCGTCATGGACCTGTCGACGGGCGACGACATTCACACGACGCGCGAATGGATCATGCGCAATTCGCCCGTCCCCATCGGCACCGTCCCCATCTATCAGGCGCTGGAAAAGGTCGGCGGCATTGCCGAGGATCTGACCTGGGACATCTTCCGCGACACGCTGATCGAGCAGGCGGAGCAGGGCGTCGATTATTTCACCATCCACGCCGGCGTCCGCCTGCCCTTCGTTCCCATGACGGCAAAGCGCGTCACCGGCATCGTCAGCCGCGGCGGCTCCATCATGGCGAAATGGTGCCTGGCGCATCACAAGGAGAGCTTCCTCTACGAACGCTTCGCCGAAATCTGCGAAATCTGCCGCGCCTATGACGTGTCCTTCTCGCTGGGCGATGGCCTGCGCCCCGGCTCCGGCGCCGATGCGAATGACGAGGCGCAGTTCGCCGAACTCCGCACGCTGGGCGAGCTGACGAAGACCGCGTGGGATCAGGACTGCCAGGTCATGATCGAGGGGCCGGGCCACGTCCCCATGCACAAGATCAAGGAGAACATGGAGGAGCAGCTAAAGCATTGTCACGAGGCGCCCTTCTACACGCTCGGCCCGCTCACCACCGACATCGCCCCCGGCTACGACCACATCACCTCCGCCATCGGCGCGGCGCAGATCGGCTGGTACGGCACCGCCATGCTTTGCTATGTGACGCCAAAGGAGCATCTGGGCCTCCCCAACCGCGACGATGTGAAGGTCGGCGTCGTCACCTACAAGATCGCCGCCCACGCCGCCGACCTTGCCAAGGGGCACCCGGCGGCGAAGATGCGCGACGACGCCCTCAGCCGCGCCCGCTTCGATTTCCGCTGGCGCGATCAGTTCAACCTGTCGCTGGACCCCGAAACGGCGGAGCATTTCCACGACCAGACCCTCCCGGCAGAGGGCGCAAAGACCGCCCATTTCTGCTCCATGTGCGGCCCCAAATTCTGCTCCATGAAGATCACCCAGGACGTCCGCGACTACGCCGCCAAACTCAACACGGATGAAATGACGGCAGCGGAAGAAGGCATGAAGGACATGAGCGAAAAGTTTAAGGACGAGGGCGCAGAACTCTACGTGCCGGCCGAAAGCCGCTGAAGCGCCCAACGAAATAGGGCGGTACCCTCGCCGCCCTCATTCTCAGCATGATTTTTGTGTCCGGCGTCGCTTGTAACTCCTCGGGCCGATGCCTGCCGAATGGCATCTCCCGAAGACGACAGCAGTAACGCGTCTTCGTCGTTTAACGCGAAACCGCCAGTTACAATGATTATATGAGTCACGATCAGCCGCAGAGCCGCTAATCGGTGATCAACGCATATCCAGCTCGGAATTTTGCGACTTTTTTGCTCGTCACACTTTCCACCGGCAATCCAATTTCATGCCGCGCCCTCCCGCCGGATGCACTGACGCCTCGCATTTGTCGAATGTGCGATCCTGACGAATATGTTTTGCACTACTGCATCCATACGAACGGCATCGAGACCTTCTGGGCCCTAATTAAGCGCGGTCATTACGGCGTGTCTCATTACATGTCCCCCAACACCTGCACCGCAATGTCAGCGAGTTTGCGTTTCGCCAAAACACCGCGCAGGATGGCACCATGCGCTTGATTGAAAAGACAATTGCTCGCATGAATGGCAAGCGGCTGACATACAGGGGGCTCATCAATGCCTGACGACCAAGAGACGATTGAGCCGATAGACGCGCCATTCGAGACGGTGAGTAAGGCCATGGTGGTAGCCAGCAAGCCGGCGAAAACCGACGACGATGACTCTCAATGGAAACTGCCACTGATCGAGCATAAGGTTGAAAAAGTCTCAATCGATCAGCGCGCGAACGATGGCTACGTAAACGCCACCGCACTTTGCCAAGCGAGCGGCAAGCTCCTTGGCCACTATCTGGAAACAAAGGCGACTAAGGCATTTTTGGCGGAGCTATCAGCCGATATCGGGATCCCGATATCGGATTTGGTGCAGATCATTAAGGGTGGTCACCCCCAAATGCAGGGAACATGGGTTCACCCTCAGGTGGCTATCAACCTGGGGCAATGGGCATCTCCGAAGTTTGCCGTTCTCGTATCCAAGTGGGTGTTCGAGTGGATGAACGGCAGCTCAAAGAGTGCCTACCAGTTTCCTTACCATATTCGACGCTACCTGATTAATCGGAGCAAGATTCCTGCCACCCACTTTTCGATGCTCGATCAAATGACATTCAAGCTGCTAGGGGCGCTGGAAGCCAAGGGATATGTGATACCAGCGAAGCTGATGCCTGATATCTCACTCGGAAAAATCTTCTCTGGATGGTTACGCGATAAGGGCCACGACCCCGACTCTTTTCCGACATATCCACACGAATTTGATGATGGTAAAAGGCCCACCGTTCAGGCGCGCCTTTATCCGAACGAACTCATGACAGAATTCAATCAGAGATTGGACAATTGGATTACCAGCGGGAACGCGCTCAAGTACTTCAAAGAACGGGACCCAGCCGCCGTAGAACCGATGCAGCTAGTTTATGCTGACATCAAAGCACTACCCGTAAATAAGCAAATTGAGTATAAGCCGTAGTTTATGCCAGCGCGAACATCCGTCCTAAGCGCATAGCAGCGTCAATGCCTTCAACGCGCGCTAAGATTGTGACTGTCCCGAGAGGGTCGTGCGGAGATTCCTCGGTCAGAAAATACCCGCTCGTATCACCCGGAACTTCGGCGCACCGCTCCAATCTACGCGAGGAAATGGGCGCAATCGATAGTTTCGTTCCTTCGGGGGTTTGCCCGGTAAGATAAATGTCAGCCATAACACCATGCTTCCATAAGGACTGATTATGCCCGAGAATCCGACGCATCGACTTGTAAAGAGCCCGAAAGTCAATGGCCGTTATTTGGCCGACTATATGGATGCGTCAGAACGGACTAAGCGTACGATAATCCGTGGCTGCAAATTCCCTCCAATCGCAAAGCTTCTCCAGCATCAACACGCAAAGGGATTTATCGCAAATTTCTTGCGGAATGGTTCTGATGCGCCCGACCCGCTTCACGAAGAGGCTGAGCGGCTTCGTGAAATGATGGCCGACACCGATTTCGACAGGAACCTATTCGACCTTAACGCGGACGTGCTGGACGCTTACGCCGAGGTGTTCGATCCCGAGAAGTTTCCCAAAGCCGAAATCGCACCGATGCCAGACCCGTTCACGCTCGATATGGCAGGGGTCGAGGTCAAGCCGGACCTTCGATTGGCTTTGCAGCGAACAACAAAAACCAACCGTCTGCGAACGGGTTTCCTGTCAATCAGATACGCCAAGGGCAAGCCGCTCTCCGAAGATGTCGGTAAGTGGCAATCGTCATTGCTTTTCGCTTGCCGAAAGATGCTTGACGGCGATGATCAGAAAGCTGCTGAACATAAGCTTTGCGTCACGTTGGATGCGGCAACCGGAGAATTCATTGAGGCTCCCGGCGATGCCGTCAGTCGCTTTGCCAACATGGAAGCGGCTTGCCAGTCCATTGCAGAGCGCTGGGACAGCATCGAGCCACCGCCGAATGCCATCGTCAAAGAGTAATCGGTCGGCGGCTAGCTAGGTGTATAGATCCCAAATTCTTGGTTAGCATTCTTTAGGCGCCAGCTTCCTGCATCTTCTCATGCGAAAGGAGCAGCATATTCGTGCCTCCTAAGTCATTTCCCTCGTGCGCCCTGCTCGTGCTAGCCTCGTCCGGCTTCGTACTCTCCGCATGTAACGGCCCCGACAGCGGCGACGACCTCCCCGGCGACGAGGGCGACACGCAGCCCTTCCATGCCATCGCCCCCTCCGAAACCCTGCACGCGCTCGGAACCGAGCCCTTCTGGAGTGCGCAGGTGGCGGGGGATGGGCTGCGGTATGAGACGCCGGCGGAGGGCGGGGACGCGCGCCGCGAGGACGCAAGCGCCGCCGCTGCAAGCGGCGCGGCGGAGATTGCCGTGACGCGCTTTGCCGGGCGCAACGGCGTCTCCTGGTCGGGCACGCTGGACGGGCAGCCCTTCGCCCTCGCCGCGACACCCGCCGAATGCAGCGACGGCATGTCGGACCGCACCTACCCCTATTTCATCATGCTGACCGTGCGCGGCGGCACGCGGGAGGGGTGCGGCTGGACGGACCGCCAGCCCTATTCGGACCCCGGGGCCCAATAGGGCCCGCGCCCCGCCCGGCGCGCGCCGCCACCCGCGCAGTGTGGAGCGCCTTCCCCGCTTAGGGGGTGTTCCCTAATAGGAAATTCTGTGTCTACTGATTGCGGCGGTTCCACATCTTGAAAAGGAAACGCCATGATCTCCGCATACTCTGCCGCCATACCCCGCCGCGATGCTGGCCCTGACGATGCCGCGCCCGCGGATGCCGGGCTGCCCGCGCCCGTTCCCGGCACGCCCGAATTCGATGCGATCCTCGATCGCGGGCGCCTGACGCCGGAGGAGCGGCTGGCCGTCACGCTTGCCTGCGGCGGCACCGAACGCGATGCCGGCCTGGCGTTCGCGCCCGATGTGCCAACGGATGGAGAGGCCGGCGGGGCCGGGGCGGAGGCGTCGGCGGCGCCGCACGGCGGTTCCGTCTTCGTCGGCGATCCGCGCGAAATCTATGCCGACCCGGCGGACTATGCACCCGTGCGGATGCAGCCCCGGCGGGACGGCTGGGCGCCTGAGGTGCAGCGGCACTTCCTGTCCGTGCTGGCGGAAACGGGCTGCGTGTCGCACGCCTGCCGTGCGGTCGGGCGCAGCCGCTCCTCCGCCTACGCCCTGCGAGCCCGCGCCGATGCCGCCGCCTTTTCAGACGCGTGGGACGCGGCACTGCGGCAGGCGTGCCATGCGCTGACCGACACGCTGTGGGAACGCGCGATGGAGGGACAGGAGGAGGTGGTGACCGGCGCTGATGGAGAGGTGAAGGCGGTGCGCCGCCGCCATGACAACCGCCTCGCCATGTGGCTGCTGTCGCATCACGACCCGGTCTTCTACGGCGACCTGCGCGACAAGCCGGTGCCGCCGGAAATGCGGCGGCGGGGCGACCGGCTACGCTTTGCCGCGCGCCTCAACGCGCTGGTGCGGCGCGGGCTGCGGCGGGGGGCGCGGCGGGAGGTGGGGGACTGATCCCCCCGCACCCGTGCGCATATGAGTGTCCAGACTGTCAACTTCGCCGCTGTAGGAACCCTGTCCACTTCGGCGGAAACCCGCCCCGTTCGGGCGTTTGCCGGGCTATTCCGCCGGCAGCGCGCGTTCGGGGCCGGCTCGGCGCCTTTCGCGGCGGCGGCGCAGCCAGGCGGCGCCCAGATAGACGCATCCGGGCAGCAGCGTCAGCAGGGTCAGCGGCATCAGGTCCGTCGCCGTCTCCTCCCCGCTCCACAGCAGCGCGGCGAGGGCGGCGACGGCCAGCGCGATCAGCAGCGCGCCGGACAGCGCCAGAGAGGCGGCGGAACGCTCGTCCGGGCGGCGCAGCAGCGTCTCTACCGTTCCCCCGCCCGCCTTGATGGCGGCGCGCAGCGTGCGTTCGCGCTGCCACAGGCCGATGACGTCGAACAGGCTTTTGCACACGAACGCCAGGGCGCCGAACACAGTGATGATGATGCCGATGTCGTCCATACGCCCTCCTGCTTCTCAAGGGCGTGCTATAGCACTAATACAGTACGGCCTGTCAATCGACCCCGGCACGCTCCAGCTCCGGCCTCAGCCGCCCGGTGATCCACAGCGCCCACATGCGGAAATCGGCATAGAGCGACCAGAGCGGATAGGTGAAGGTGGCGGGGCGGTTCTTCTCGACGGTGAAATGCGCGATCCAGGCGAAAAAATAGCCCGCAACGGGCAGCGCGATCAGCAGCCACCAATTGCCCGTCAGGACGGCGATAATGGCAAGGAGGACGACCAGCGATGTGCCGACATAATGCAGCGCCCGCGTCCGGGGCCGCGAATGTTCGCGCAGGTAGAACGGCCAGAACTGGGCGAAGGTCTTGTATTCGCGTGCCATGCGGAAACTCTGCGCTGCCGCGCCCCGCCCGTCAACGGAGGAGACGGGGCCGGACAACGGCGGGGCGGACCGGGATCTGGCGGCGGCGTACCCTCAACCGCCAATGCCGTATTTCGCCTTCACCTCGGCGCCGGTCAGCGTCTCGGTGTCCTCGGCCAGCGAATAATAGGAAGGCTTTTCGTCGATGAAAATCTGCTCGCTGATCGAAAACCCGTCCGCGCCGGCGAACAGCCCGGCGGTGAAGCTGTAATGGTCGCCCGGAATATAGCGGTAATAGATGTGGCTGCCGCAGCGGCCGCAGAACGCCCGCTCCGCCCAGTCGGAGGATCGGTAAACGGTCAGCGCGTCCGCGCCCGCGATCTCGTGTCCCGCCGGCTGGCTGACACGGCCGCTGACACCCAGGAACGGCCCGCCGCCCCAGCGCCGGCACATATCGCAGTGGCAAACCGAAACCTCTGGCCGCGCATCCTTCAGCGTGACGCTAACCGCGCCGCACAGACACGCGCCCTGGACGGGGTTTGCATCCGGTTCAATCGTCGCCATGCGTGTCTCCTTTGTCACCGAGGAAGCGGCCGCATTAGCATGAAAACAGGGGCGGAGGGAGGCGGGCATGCGCCCGCGCCATCCCCGCCCGCAGAGAGCCTAAGTCTTGGCCGGCACACCCTTGGTGGAGGGGTTGGCGGCGATGGTCTTCACCTTTTCCTTCTTGGGCTTTCGCGCTTCCTTGTTGCCCTTCTTGTGCTTTTCCTTGGCCATGGTCTGGTCTCCGGCGCCCGGCGGCGGCAGATGCCGGCAGGCGCGGCGCGCAGTATAGGACCATTCGCCTCCACCGCCCGCATGAATTCGAACCGCGTTCAGCCCAGAATGCCAGTCGCCGCCAGCACGGCGCGGGCACCCAGCCCGGTGGACACGATCAGCACCAGCAGGCCCAGTGCATTGGCCCACCAGTCGTTCGCCGCACTGCCGAGCAAGCCGTGCCGGTTCATGGCGAACAGCAGGAACGCGGCCATGATGGGCAACAGCAGGCCGTTGGCGACCTGGGCCGTTATGATGATCTCGACCGGCCGCACCCCGGTCAGCGCGACGAGGGTTCCGAACCCGACGACGCTGATGGCGACCAGCCGAACGCCGCGGTCCTTCGCATCGCTCGGCCAGCCCAGCACCTCGGCGACTGCATATCCCGTCGCCAGCGGCGCGGTGATGCTGCTGGTCAGCCCGGCGGCGAACAGGCCGGTGCCCAGCAGGATCGGCGCGAAATCGCCGAAGAGGGGTGCCAGCTGCGCGGCCATGTCGGCGGCGCCTTCCACCCTCATCCCCTCGGCGAACAGGCTGGCGGCGGCGGTGGCGACGATCAGGATCGAAATCAGCCCGCCAAGGCCGACCGACAGCACCGTATCGCCGCGTGCCGCAGCGACATCGCCGGACGGGTGCCAGCGCGCCTTCGCAGCGGCGGCATGAAGAAAGAGGTTGTAGGGAACGACCGTCGTGCCGACCAGCGCCACGACGGTCAGCGCGCTGCCGCCGGGTGCCGAGGGAACGAACAGGCCCGTCACCAGCGCCCGCATGTCGACCCCCACCACAATGCCCGCTGCCAGGAACGCCGCGGCCATCAGCAGAACGAGGGCGATCAGCGCCCGCTCCAGCAGCCGGTAGCTTCCCAGCGCCAGCAGCAGCGCGGCCGCTCCAGCGATGGTCATGACGGCAACGCGGAAACTTCCCTCGCCGCCGCCCAGCGCCTCGATCCCCAGCGCCGCGCCGGACAGATTGCCGCCCTCATAGGCGGAATTGCCGGCATAGAGGGCCGTGCCGATCAGGGCGAACAGCGGCCAGCGGAGGCGATTTCCGCGCAGTTCGCGGCGCAGCGCCTCCCCCAGACCGGCACCGGCGACGGTGCCAAGCCGCGCCGCCATCTCCTGCAGCGCCATCGTCGCCAGCACCGCGAACAGCAGCGCCCACAGCAGCGCATAGCCGAACTCCGCCCCCGCTACCGTGCACGCGGTCACCGTACCCGGCCCGATAAAGGCCGCGGCGACCATTGCGCCAGGACCGATTTTCAGTTTCATCCCTGCCCCCTTACCGCCCACTGATGCGTAGGGAGAAGATGACCCGCGGGAAAGTCCATATCGGCATTGGCGGCTGGACCTACGAGCCGTGGCGCGGCACCTTCTATCCCGACGGCCTGCGGCAGAAGGACGAGTTGGCCTATGCCGCGGAACATCTTACCGGCCTTGAGATCAACGCCACCTATTACCGGCTGCAAAAGCCGCAAAGCTTCGCCAACTGGGCCGACGCGGCGCCGCCCGGCTTCCGGTTCGCGGTAAAGGCGTCACGCTACGCAACCAATCGGAAGAATCTCGCCGAGGCCGGGGAGGCAATAGAGACGTTTTGCGCTCAGGGCCTGACAGAGCTTGGCGAGAAGCTGGGCCCGATCCTCTGGCAGCTTGCGCCGACGAAGAGGTTCGACGCCGACGAGATTGGAGCGTTCCTGGATATGCTGCCGAAGCAGCAGGAGAGCGTGCCGCTTCGCCATGCCCTTGAGGTTCGCCATGCCAGCTTCGCGGATACCGCCTTTGTTGAGCTGGCCCGCCATGCCGGCGTCGCCATCGTCCTGGCGGATCATGCCGAATATCCGCAGATCGCCGACCTGACATCGGACTTCGTCTACGCCCGCCTGATGCAAAGCCGGGAGGATGAGGAGACCGGCTATCCTGCAGCGGAACTCGACGAATGGGCGCGAATTGCGGGGTCATGGCGAGACGGTCACGCGCCCGAAGGATTGCACTACGCGGCGACCAAACAGCCGCGTCTGAAGGACGGACGCGACGTCTTCCTGTTCTTCATCGCCGGCGCCAAGGTCCGAAATCCCGCCGCAGCGCGGTCGCTGATCGACCGATGCTGAGCCCCCGCGGCGCCTTGCTCAGGCCGAAGCGTCCAACTCTTCATAATGCCGGAACAGGCCGTTCTCGAATGGCAGGCACCGGTCGGACGCCAGGTAATCCTGCAGTTCCGGCAATTCCCCGACACGATCCCGATGTTCGAACAGGGAGCGATATTCCGGCCGCAACGTCGCCATTCTCTGGGGAAAGGCGAACTCGAGACCGCTCATCAGGACGTAGAAGCTCGTATCGGCATAGCTCCACGCCTCACCCGCGAAGAACTTCCGTTCTCCGTTCAGCGTCTTCGCGAAGTGGCGAAAGAATTTCGGCATGCGTTCGCCGCGAAATTGCTCCGCCGCCTGCTTCGCTGCCTCCTTCTGCTCTTCATAATAGGCGCCATCGGCAATCGGGTGATGGGTGTCGTGTGCCTCTGCAACCATGTCCATTATGGTCAGCTGCAGCTGGTTTACCCACAATTTCCCCTTGGCGTCCTTCGGCGCCAGACCATGCCGGTCGCCGAGGTAGAGGAGAATGTTCGCCGTCTGCGCCAGCACCAGCTCTCCGGTGTCGAGCCAGGGCGGCGCATAGGGAGGGGTGCTGTCGTAGCGCTCCAACTGCTCGGCGACATCCGTCCCCTCTTCGCGGCCGCGCTCCCGATAGGGAATGCCGCCCGCCTCCAGGGCAATGCGAACGAACTCGCCGCGCCCCGGCAGGCCCGCCCAATACCAGAGATCGTAGGACATGCGGCTCAGCCCTGCAGCGACCAGTCGAGCGTGATCTCTGCGTTCAGCAGCTTCGAAATCGGGCAATTCGTCTTCGCGCCGTCGGCGATCTTGCCGAACTGCTCCTCCGATATGCCCTCCACGCGCGCAGTGGTCTTGAGGTCGGAACGGGAAACCTTGAAGCCGTCTCCGTCCTTCTCCAGCGTCACCTTCGCCTCGGTATCGATTTGACCGTCCTCGAACCCTTCTTTTGCCAGCGCGAAGGACAGCGCCATGGTGAAGCAGGAGGCATGGGCCGCCCCGATCAGTTCCTCCGGATTGGTGCCGGGCGCGTCCTCGAACCGGGTCTTGAACCCGTATGGCTGGTTGTCGAGCGCGCCGGAGCCGGTCGAAACATGCCCCTTTCCCGCCTTGCCGAGGCCTTCATAGCGTGCGCTGCCGGTATTGACCGTCATTGGGGATCGTCTCCTTCCGAAAAGATTTCCCGAACAACGGCCGGATGCGCGCAGAGTTGCGACGGATGTTAGCCCGCTGCGATATCGTCCCAGTCGATGGGCTTATGACGATCGAGCGCCCGCTCCGCCGGCGGCATCGGATATTTGAGACCGGTCGCGCAATTGAACAGGATGCAGCGATCGTCTTTGGCGATGCGCCCCTCGGCCAGAGACTGTTCCCATGCCGCTGCCGTTGCCGCACCTTCCGGACAGAGAAGCAGACCGTCCTCCGTCGCAACGCGGTCGCGCATCGCCATGATGTCCGCATCGTCGACGGCAATCGCAAATCCGCCGCTTTCGCGAACCGCGTCGAGGATCAGGAAATCGCCGACGGCGCCGGGAACGCGGATGCCGGCCGCGACGGTGTGTGCATCCTTCCAGGGTTCCGCTGTCCGCTCCCCCTTCTCCCAGGCGCGCACCATCGGCGCGCAGCCCGAGGCCTGCACGGCCACCATGCGCGGGCGTTCACTGCCGATCCAGCCCATCGCCTCCAGTTCGGCAAAGGCTTTCCACATGCCGATCAGACCCGTGCCGCCGCCCGTCGGATAGAAGATGACGTCGGGCACCTCCCAGCCAAGCTGCGCCAGCAGTTCCAGCCCCATCGTCTTCTTCCCCTCGATCCGGTAGGGCTCCTTCAGCGTGGACATGTCGAACCAGCCCATATGTTCCTTGCCCTCGCCGACGATCTTGCCGCAGTCACCGATAAGGCCATTGACGCGCCAGACCTTCGCACCCTGCAGTGCAATCTCGCGCACGTTCACCTCCGGCGTATCCTCTGGGCAGAAGACATATGTCTCCATACCGGCCGCCGCTCCGTAGGCAGCGAGCGCGGCGCCGGCATTGCCATTCGTCGGCATCGCGATCCGCGTAATACCAAGCTCGCGCGCCATGGATACGGCCATGCCGAGACCGCGCGCCTTGAAGCTGCCGGTCGGCAGACGCCCCTCGTCCTTGGCGACAGGAGCGGCGGCGCCGTGGCGCGCGCCGAGGCGGGGGAGCGGTACGAGCGGCGTTGCCACCTCCCCCAAGCTGACGACGTTCCCGGTCTGCGTGACCGGCAGCATTTCGCGCCAGGCCCACATGCCGGCGCCTCGTGCGATCACTTCGCCCTTGCTCAGGCTCGCCGCGACGCCGTCGAGGTCGTAGCGCACAAGAAGGGGCCTGCCGGCTTCGGACAAGCCGTGCACGCGGCCAGCCTCGTAGCGCTTGCCCGTCCAGCTACATTCCAGATGAGTAACAAATGTCGGATGCTCGTCGGTGGAGATCGGGGCGGCGAAGGGTGCGGATTCTGCAGTCATGCAGGCCCCACTAACGCAACCGTCGGCGCTTCGTCACGCCGGCTTGCGAAATTTTCGTTCTCCCCGTCGCCAAAGCCCGGGCATCCGCCGCCTTTTCGATTGACCGCCCTCCCAATCCCCGTTCTAACCGGCGCAATTACAACCGGCGCGCGGCATACGGAGCGATGCGAATCTGAGCTTCGAACCGCGCGTCCCTTTTCTCGGAGACGTAAAAGTGGCGAAATCCAACAATGCCCTGCAGCAGCCGATGACCCTGTCGCCTGAGCTGGCGGCGGTGACCGGCAAGTCGACGATGACGCGCGCAGAGGTGGTCAGCGGCATGTGGGACTATATCAAGAGGAACGATCTGCAGAACCCGGAAAACAAGCGCGAGATCATGGCTGATGCCAAGCTGAAGCCGATTTTCGGCAAGGACAAGGTGACCATGTTCGAAATGAACAAGCTGATCTCGCCGCACCTTTCCAAGGCGTAACCTGTCGAGGCGCAGTTCCGCGCGCCTTTCTTCCTGCCGGGGCCGGGCGCCGCGTGAATATCGCGGACAACCCGGCCCCGCAGTCTCTCCCGTTTCCTCCTCTGCCACGCGCTATCGCGACGTCCATCCGGTTCCGCCCGCCCGGCACGGTTCAGCAGCGGTTCAATGGCCGCCTGCTACTCCCAAACAGGCTGGGGACACATCTGAGGAGGGACACCAATGTCCATCAAACGGATCGTACGGCCTGCCCTGATCGGCGCGGGCGCATTGCTTCTGGGCGCGTGCTCTCTTGGCGACTATGGCTATGGCAGCACGTCAATCGGCTACAGTTCCGGCGGATATTACGACCCCTATTATGACGGCTACGGTCGCGGCAGCGGTTACAGCGCGGCCGCGCGTGCCGGTATTCCGGTCTATTATGGCTGGTACGACAATCTCTATTATCCCGGCTACGGCACCTATGTTTACGATCGGCGCGGCACGCGCCACGGGTGGAACAGCCGGCATCAGCGTTATTGGCTGGCGCGGCAGGCGCAATATCAGCGCTGGCGCGCCGCGCACCGCGATGTTCGCCTCGATCGGTACGATCGCCGGCTCGATGCGCTGGAGCGGCGCGGGCATGAGCGCCGCGACCGTTGGGAGGACCGGCGCGATCGCGATGATCGCTGGAACCGTCGTGACCGGGACCGCGATGGCGACCGGAGCAGATGGGACGGAAACCGCCGTGACGGCGATCGGTGGACCGGCGGCCGAAGCCGGATCGACCGGGGGGACCGTGACCGGAATTGGCGCGGCCGCGGCGGTTCTGATCGGGCGAGCGAGCGAGCCCGCGCCCCCACACGCACCGTTCGCCCAGCAGTGCAGCCGCGGCCGCGCGCAGCGGAGACCCGTCGTTCCTCTATAGAGGTTCGGCGCCCCACACCCCGGATAACGCGCGGTGGACCGCGCCCGCGCGCTCACCCGGAATAGCGAGCCCCCAAAAGCCGGAAATACGGCTGCCATAGCGCTTCCGAACCCCACGGCTTGACCGCGACGCGGAACGCGCCTTTGCTCCTGCGCGTAACATGAGCCGTTCATTGCGGGACGCCGCCCGAACGGCGTCCTGTGCGAAGGGGGCAATCCTTGAAGATCGTTATCTGCGGTGCCGGACAGGTCGGATCGACCATAGCGCGCCAACTCGCGCGCGAAGGAATGCACGTTACCGTCATCGACCAGGATGAGGATGCGGTTCGCCGCATAGACGAGGGTCATGACGTTCGCGGCGTTCTGGGCCATGCATCCTATCCGCGCATTCTGGAGCGGGCGGGCGCGGACGACGCCGATATCCTGATTGCGGTCACGCGCTCCGACGAGGTCAACATGGTGGCCTGTCAGATGGCCTATTCGCTGTTCGGAGTGAAGCGGCGTATCGCTCGTTTGCGCCATGCCGGTTATATCGCCCCTGCGCGGCAGGGCCTCTACGCCGCAGAGCATCTGCCCATCGACGAGATCATCGCCCCGGAACTGGAAATCGCAGGCGCCATTGCGCGGCGGCTACGCACGCCCGGTGCATTCGACATGCAGATCCTGGCGGGCGGGCGGATCCAGCTGACGGGCATCCACTGCGACGCGGCCTGTCGGCTGCTGGGAGAGCGCTATCTCGATCTGTGCGGGCATAGCGAGTTGGCAAGCGCCACCATTCTTGTCGTTTTTCGAGAGGGCCGTCCATTCTTTCCCGGCATGAAGGATGTCGTTCAGCGGGACGACGATGTCTATTTGGCAGCGCCCACGGAAAACACCGAGGATATCCTGAAATGCTTCGGGCACAGCGAGCGTGAGGCACGGCGCGTCGTCATCGTCGGCGGCGGCAATGTGGGTCTCCATCTTGCACGGCTGCTGATCGCGGACTCCTCCGGTGTCGGCATCCACCTGATCGAGCATGACATCAAGCGCGCCGAATATGTGGCGCGCGAACTCGGAAACGAGGCCATCGTGCTGCAAGGCGATGCCCTGGAGGGACAGGTGCTGGAGGATGCGCAGATCGGGGCGGCGGAGACCGTCATCGCGGTCACGAATGACGACGAGACGAATATCTTTGCCTCCGTGCTCGCCAAGCGCGCAGGCTGCACCCGCGCAATCACGCTGGTCAACAAGAAAGCCTATCAGCCGCTTCTGCCGACGCTCGGCCTCTATACCGTCGTCAGCCCCAGTTCGGTGACGATCTCGACGGTTCTGCGGCACGTACGCGCTGGCGCCATTTCCGCTCTGCATACCATTGCGGAGGATTTTGGCGAGGTGATCGAGTTCGTGCTTGGCGAAAATTCTCCGCTTGCCGCGCGCCCCCTGGGAGAGGTCTCCATACCGGACGGGGTGCGGATCGGTCTCGCCATTCGCGGGGAGGAGATCATCATGCCGGGCGACGATACCCGGTTCGAGACCGGCGACCACATCATCGCGGTGGTCACTTACGATGCCATACAGGCGCTGGAGATCCTGCTGGGCGAAAAGCGGCGCCTGTTCCAGTGAGCACGATCAACGCCAATGCCAAGCCGCCCTCGCTGGCCGGCAGGGGAATATTGCCGGTTGCCTATTTGGTCGGTCAGGTCCTGATTGCGGTCAGCGGTCTCATGCTCTTTCCCATGTTTGTCGACATGTACGCCAGCAACGACGATTGGCGCGCCTTTGCCATGGCCGCTGCGCTAGCCTTCGTCCTGGGCTTCATCATGCGCCGCAGCGGCCGGGGCAGCCTGAAAAGCGGTCTCACCATTCGCCAGGCGTTCCTGCTGACGCCTCTATCGTGGATGATGGTCGCGATGATCGGCGCTCTGCCGTTTTTCTTTTCCGATTTCGGACTGACCAGCGGCAGCGTCACAAACGCCTTTTTCGAATCCATGTCCGGCCTGACGACCACGGGCTCCACGGTCATCGGCAATCTGAACGAGGCGCCGCCCGGCTTTTTGCTCTGGCGCGCCATTTTGCAGTGGGCCGGCGGCATCGGCATCATCGGAGTCGCAATCGCGGTGCTTCCGACACTGGGTATCGGCGGCATGCAGCTCTTCCGCACCGAATCCTCCGATCGGTCGGAAAAGGTCATGCCCAAGGTGCGCCAAATCGCCATGGCCGTCGCCATGGTCTATCTCGGACTGACCATCCTTGCCGGCACCTGCTACTGGCTGGCCGGCATGACGCCCTTCGAGGCTGTCGCGCATGCACTCACCACGCTCTCGACGGGCGGCTTCTCAACGTCCGACCAGTCCTTCGGAGCATGGGAAGACAATGGCATACAATGGATCGCGACGCTTTTCATGCTGGCGGGCGGCATTCCGTTCGTCCTTTACGTCCGCTTTATGGCCGGTGAGCGCAGTGCGCTGTGGGACAGTCAGGTTCGCGCCTTTCTGGTCTTCCTGGGTCTCGCAGCGACCGGAGTTGCGCTTTATCTGCTGATAACGGATCAGTACGGCGTCGAGGCCGCGTTTCGCAATGCCGCCTTCTCCGTCGTGTCCGTAGTGACGACGACGGGCTATGCAACGGCGGACTATTCCACCTGGGGCGGCGTCGCGGTGGGCGCATTTTTCGGCCTGACCTTCATGGGCGGCTGTACCGGCTCCACGTCCGGCGGCATCAAGATTTTCCGGTTCCAGGTGCTGATCCTGCTTCTGCGCAGCCATTTCCGCAGTCTGCTCTATCCGCGGGGCGTGTTTCCGCGTAGCTATAACGACAAACCACTCGGTAACGACGTGGTGGCGTCGGTGATCGTGTTCTTCGCGATCTTCTTCGTCTGCTATTCGCTCATCACCATCGCGCTGATGGCAATGGATCTCGATTTCCTGACCAGCGCCAGCGCGGCGGTCACGGCGCTTGCCAATGTCGGACCCGGCCTTGGCGACACCATCGGTCCTGCCGGCAATTTCTCGACCTTGCCGGCCGCGGCAAAGTGGGTGCTGTGCTTCGCCATGCTGCTGGGCCGGCTGGAACTGTTTACGGTCCTGATCCTGTTCATGCCGCGCTTCTGGCGCGGCTAATCATCAGGACTGCTCCCGCCACCGCGCGCGCAGCGGGGACTTTCGTTCGGCCTATGCGGCGGCTCGTCACTCATGCCGGCAGGGTGCGGGCTTGGGGCCTGCAACAGGGGTTCGACCGAAACGAGCGGGATGCCTGGGCGCGCGCATCGGGCCACAGCCGGGCTGGTCGATCGTCTGCACCAGCTCTCGGTGACGCACTTGCGGGTCGTTCGGTACCGCCGCCGCCGGATTGATGACAGCGCCGATCGCCTCCTCCCGAATGAACCCCTCGCGCAGATCGGCGACCGGCGTTTCAGCCACTTTGGCCTTCAAGGCGCGCCAGAAGTCACCGCCGTTGGCACGCCACTTTTCGAGTGTGGAAAAGCGTTCCTCCTCCATAAGCTGCGGCATTCCCACGGCCCGGGCGAGCGCCTGCGCCTCCTTGTACTGCATGGCGCCCAGTATGACCGCACCGTCCTTTGCCGGAACGGGGCGATTCAACCTCGCATAAGGCGGATAGTCGGCGCCAACCCCCGGAAAGGTCTCGTGCCACAGCCCATCGGGCCAATGAAAGGCGAGCGCGGCATCGAGCATGGCAAGTTCGATATGCTGCCCCCTGCCGCTCCTCTCCCGCTCGTACAACGCTGCGGTGACCGCCTGCGCCGCCGTCAGCGCCGTCACCTTGTCGACGACGATGTCCGCCATCAGCGTCGGCCGGCCGCCGCTCGCGATCGACTGGGCATCGGCCATGCCGCTGACCGCCTGTACCGCCATGTCATAGACGCGCTGGCCGGCATAGGGTCCGTCCGGACCAAAACCGGAAATCGAACAATAGATCAGACGCGGATTGTGCGCGCTTGCCTGTTTCCAGCCGAGGCCGAGCCGGTCAGCCACACCGGGCCGGAAATTCTGCAGAAGGATGTCCGCCCAGCCGATCAGTTCCATCAGCCGGGGTCGGTTCGTCTCGTCGGCCAGATCTAGGGTCTCCAGGCGCTTTGCGCGGTTCACCGATGCATAGAAAGCGCTGTAACCCTCGACGCTCGGCCCTGACAGGTGCAACGGATCGCCGGACGGCGGCTCCACCTTCACGACCTCCGCCCCCTGTTCCGCCAGCCACATGGCGGCCATGGGGGCGGATACGATCTGACCGAAATCGACGATCTTCACGCCGGCAAGCGGCCCCTGAGACATGAATACGCTCCCGCAGACGACCACCCATGCGGCCGAGCGCGACAGTGCCGACCTGCAATCGAACCGACAAGCTCATCAAATGCTTTAGGCGAAAGGCGCTGCCCTTCAGCCCGTTATGTCGGTGCCTGTCCGGTCCGGCAGAAACAGAAGCGAGACCACCAGTGCGATCGCCACAATCACCCACGTATACCACAAGCCGGCGAAGACCCCGCCCGTCGCCACGACGATGTACTGGCTGATCGCAGGGAGCAGCCCCCCGAAGACGCCGGCGCCGATATGATAAGGCACGGAAACGCTGGTATAGCGGATGCGCGCGGGAAACATCTCCACCAGCGTCGCGGCGACCGGGCCATAGGTCGCGCCCGAAAGAATGCCGAGAACGGCAACGCCCAGCAGAATCGGGAGCAGTTTACGGGTGGCCGGATCAGACCGTTCGGGATAGCCGGCCGCGCGCAGGGCGTCCGCCAATCCATCCGCATCGAACCCCTGCACCGCCTGCCGCTCGCCGATACGGATCAGGAAGGTGTCGCCGGGCTGCTTGCGGTAATCGATGCCGCTCGCGGCGAGCCATTCCAGCGCGCGCGCGCAGTCGCTGCCCTGCACCTCCGCGAACGGTTCATACTCGCAGCCGTCCGGCATGCTGACGACGACCGGCGCCTTCTCCATCGCCCGCACCATTTCCGGGTTCGCCGCTCCCGCCATCATCCAGTAGATCGGGAACAGCAGGACCAGCGTGGCAAGATAGCCCGTACAAATCACTTTTTTGCGGCCCAGCCGGTCGGAAAGCCAACCGAAGAACACGAAGCTGGGCGCGGCGATCACGACGCCGAATGCAATGATGGCGCGCGCGTCCCCTTCGGAAACGCGGCTGGCCCCTTGCAGGAAATAGAGCGTGTAGAACTGCGCGTTGAACCAGATGACGGTCAGGCCGGCCGCAATACCGAACAGGGCCACCAGCATCAGCCGGACATTGGGTCCGCTGGCGAAGCTCTCCCGTACCGGATTGTCGGCGCGGCGGCCCGCAGCCTTCATCTCCTGAAAGACAGGGCTCTCGTTCAATTTTAGCCGGATATAGAGGCTGATGGCCAGCAGGAAGAGCGAGAACAGGAACGGGATGCGCCAGCCCCACGCGTTGAACGCCGCCTCTCCCATAAGGCTTGTCGTGCCGATGACGACAGCGAGAGCCAGGAGAAACCCGCCCGTGACGGACACCTGTATGAAGCCGGTGTAGAAGCCGCGCCGCTCCGTCGGAGCGTGCTCCGCCACATAGATTGCGGCGCCGCCATATTCGCCGCCAAGCGCCAGGCCCTGAACCAAGCGAAGCAGGATCAGGACCAGCGGCGCCCACAGGCCAATCGCGGCATAGGTCGGCATCACGCCGACGGCCGCAGTCGCCAGCCCCATCAGGGTGATCGTGATCAGGAAGGTATATTTCCTGCCGATCCGGTCGCCGAGATAGCCGAAGATCAGCGCCCCCAGGGGCCGCACCAGAAACCCGGCGGCAAAGGTCAGCAGCGACAGCAGGAAGCCGAGGGTCGGCGAATCCACCTGAAAGAACAGCCTTCCCAGAAGCGCCGCCAGCGTGCCGTAGACGAAGAAATCGTACCATTCGAAGACGGTGCCGAGCGCACTTGCGGTGATAACCAGCCGGTCTCGCTGACGATGCGCGCCGACCGGCTCCATGGCTACCTCTGCCGCCATAATCCCCCCTTTTTTGTGTCTTTGTTCCCGCATAAGCGGTTCCGCGCCGCCGCACCAGATCGCGGTCGGCTGGACATGGACGGAACCGTTGGGGCTGGTGCGGCCGCCCCCTCTACGCCTATGGAGCGGCGCATGACCCAGTTCTCGCCCGCCCCTGACCGCCTGACCCTACGCCGCCCGGACGATTGGCACGTACACCTGCGCGACGGCGATGTTCTGAAGGCCGTCGTACGCTATACCGCCCGGCAGTTCGGCCGTGCGATCGTCATGCCGAACCTGTCGCCCCCGATCACCACGGTCGCGGCAGCCCGCGCCTATCGAGAGCGTATACTGGCCGCGCTCGCGGAAAGCCCTGCTGTGCTGGGTGGAGACGGGGCCGTAGGCGATGTCTCCGCGTTCGTACCGCTGATGACCTGCTACCTGACCGACGACATCTCGCCGGACGAAGTGGCGCGCGGCCATCAGGAGGGTGTCTTCACCGCCGCCAAGCTCTACCCTGCGAACGCGACGACGAACTCCGCCCATGGCGTGACGGACGTGCGCAACATCTATTCCGTGCTGGAGCGCATGCAGGAGATCGGCATGCCGCTCCTGATCCACGGCGAAGTGACGGATGCGGACATCGATATATTCGACCGCGAAGCCGTGTTCATCGACCGGACGATGAGCCGTCTCGTCGCGGATTTCCCCGCGTTGAAAGTCGTTTTCGAGCACATCACGACGGAGGATGCCGCGCAGTTCGTCGTGGACGCGCCGGAAACCGTAGGCGCGACCATCACGCCGCATCACCTTGAGATCAGCCGCAACGCCATGCTGGTCGGAGGCATTCGCCCGCACTATTATTGTCTGCCGATCGTCAAGCGGGAACGGCACCGGCAGGCGCTCAGGAAGGCGGCGACGGGTGGCAATGCAAAGTTCTTCCTTGGGACCGACACGGCCCCGCACGCGCGCAATGCAAAGGAAACCGGCTGTGGCTGCGCCGGCATTTTCAATGCCCCCCACGCGCTGGAGGCCTATGCCAAGGTGTTCGAAGAAGAAGACGCGCTTGACCGGCTGGAGGCCTTTGCCAGCGAAAACGGACCGCGCTTCTATGGCCTCCCGCTGAACGAAGGCACGGTGACTCTGGAACGGGCGCAGAACGCCGTGCCGGAGACGCTGCCTGGCGGCCAGGTAGAGATCGTGCCGTTCCATGCCGGCAGCATGCTTTCCTGGCGCCTTGCCAGCTCTTGATCCCAACCTCGTCAGGTCTTGCGAGGGACCGGAGGAGCGCCGATAAAGGCCGGTATGATCGTACATCTTTCCGACCGGCGTGTCCTGCGCGTGCACGGCAACGAGGCGCGGGCCTTCCTGAACGGCCTGCTGACCACCGATATCGCGAGCGTCACGGACGCAGCGCCCCAATGGTCCGGATTGCTGACGGCGCAGGGCAAGCTGATCGCGGACATGATCGTCCGGGCGGGCGGCACCGGAGGCGACGGGCAGGAGGAAATCCTCCTCGACATCCATCAGGACTATTTTGAAGAGGCGCTGACGGCGCTTCGCCGCTACCGCCTGCGCCGCCCGCTGGACATCGAACCGACGCAGCAGCGTGTTTTCGCATCATGGGACGAACCCCTTGTCGTCGCGCCTTTCGACCCGCGATCGGAAGCGCTCGGGCGCCGCTGGCTGGGGGCAACGGCGCACGTGACCGGTGAACTGGAGGATTACCACGCCCGGCGGATCGCACTCGGCGTACCCGACTCCCCGGATTTCGAGGCCGGAAAGACGATGTGGCTGGAAACCAACGCCGATCTTCTGGGCGGTGTCTCCTTCACGAAGGGCTGCTTCGTCGGACAGGAGAACACGGCGCGCATGAACTATCGCGGCAAGGTGCGGAAACGGATCGTGCCGGTCGTGCTGAGTTCCGATCCCGGCGACGACAACGCCATCACGACCGGCGACGGCAAGGCAGCCGGCACGCTGATGAGCTACGCCGAAACAGCGGACGGCTGGCGCGGCATGG
This sequence comes from Pacificimonas flava, assembly GCF_000342165.1. Lineage (GTDB taxonomy): Bacteria > Pseudomonadota > Alphaproteobacteria > Sphingomonadales > Sphingomonadaceae > Pacificimonas > Pacificimonas flava. Next base: position 163,256 of record NZ_AMRV01000004.1, on the reverse strand, counting down.
CCCATTTGCGGCTGGAACATGCGCACCTGCCGCTGCTGGTTGGTGCGCAGGCCGCGAGTGCGGAATGGCCGGACTGGATGCCCCGGCCCGACGATGCCGGCGGCGATGCTGAGCCCGCCGCCGGCGAAACGGCCGCCTAGTTCGACACTGCGGGCGCGGCGCGGCGGCGGAGCGCGATGCCGCCAAGGCCGAGCGCCAGCAGGGCCAGCGCACCTGGCGCCGGAACGGGGTCCAGTGGCTCATCGATTACAACGGGCGGACTGAAACTGAGGCCCGTGCCGCCATAGCTGGACAGGTGCATCTCCCCGTTCAGAGTCGCGGACCCGAAGACGCCCGTGCCGTTGATCGGGCTGTTGTTCGTGATATGCGCGAGCGGCGCGAGCACCGAGCCGAAGAATTCGCGGTTGAAGGCCAGCGTCGTCGCCTCATAGAAATTCCAGATCACCGTGCCGGCCAGCCCGATCGAACCGCCGATAAAATTGTCGTCGAACGAGAAGCTCGTGCCGCCGACATTCATCACGATCGTATCGAACGCGTCCGATCCGTTCGCGAACTTGATCGAACCGATGATGTCGTTGCCATTGGAGGCGAGAAGCGCGCCCAGATCGGCGACGTTCATGACCGCGACGCCATCGACCGCCACCGGATTCACCGTCCGCGACTGCCCCTCCTTGCCGAAGCTGCCGCCGGTGTCGGCCAGCGCGGCCAGGCTCGTGGACAGTTCGTACATGTCGCCGGCAAAGTACGGGATGCTGACATTGGCGCCGGATTCGAACGTGCTCTGATTGCGGTTCTGGATGTTGATCGCACCGCCAGCACGCACAGTGTAGGTGCCGTTGAGATTCAGGTGCTCCACGCTGCCGCCGGCCTCGATCGTTCCGCCACCCTGAATATTCTTGTAGCCGCCGCCGATGCTGCCGCCGACGGTCAGCACCGGACGCGTGGACGCCGCCTGCGTACCGGAACCGCCCTTGTTGAATGTGCCCGTTCCCGCCAGGCTACCGCCCACATAGGTGCGCCCCTCGACGTCGTGCCGGGTCTGCGCACTGCCGAGGACGACAAGATTATGCTCGCGCATCACTTGCAGGCCGTCGATGGCCGTCGCGGCAGCCGGGGTGGATGCCGCTCCCGCCAAGAGAAGAACTGCCGCCGGAAGGGCGCTGCCTGCACGAGAGACAAACGAAAACGACATGATGTTCGGCCTTAGAAATAGCATAGGCGAAAATGCCCATGTCTTTTTAAGCAACTAGCGTGCCAGCGTTAATGCATCCTTTGCGAATGCAGAGCGCTTGGCGATAAGGTCGCGGAATGGCAGAGAGCGCGTAAGCGAAAACGAGGGAACGGCAATGGCCAAGCGGCAGAAGAAGAAGCGGTCGGACAAGAACCTGATCATCATCTTGGGCACCGCCGCCGCCCTGATGGGCGCCTTCTTTCTTTACATCACCGTCTAGCCGAGCCGCGCCAGCGCCGCCTCCAGCCGGTCCCGTTCGTCCCGCTTTTCCGCCAGTTTCGCCTCGGTTTCCGTCACCACTTCGGGTTTCGCCTTGGCGCGGAAGTTCGGATTTGCAAGCCGCTTTTCGATGCTTCCGATCTCCTTCGCTGCCGCTTCCGCATTTTTCCTAAGGCGCGTACGCTCCGCCTGAAGGTCGATCACCCCCTCCAGCGGAATGACGTAGGTGGCCTCATCAAGCACGATCTGCGCCGCCCCGCCCGCAGGCGCCTGCGTGGTGGAGACAGGCTCTGCCCGCGCCAGACGTGACAGCGCCGTCTCGTTGCGGGACAGGCGTGCCAGCGTATCCTCGGACGCGTCCAGCACGTGTAGCGGCAAACGCGCGCCCGCCGGAACATTCAGTTCGCTCCGCGCACCGCGAATGGCACCGACCAAATCAACCAGCCAGTCGATTTCGCGCGCCGCCTCGACATCGATGGAGCGGCTATCCGCCTCCACCCATTTCGCTTGGATCAGGTCATAGGGGCGGTCCCCCAGCTTGTGCCAAAGCTCTTCAGTTATGAAGGGCATGATCGGATGCAGCATCACCAGGATCTGATCGAGCACCCAGCCAGCGACCAAGCGGGTTTCCTCTGCCTCCGGACCTTCGGCGCGCGCGCCCTCCTCGCCTTGCAGAATGGGTTTGATCAGTTCCAGATACCAGTCGCAGAACCGGTTCCAGGTGAAGTGATAGATGCCGCTGGCAAAGCCGTCGAACCGGTAATCGGCGATGGCGAGGTCGAGCGTCTCGGCTGTCTTTATCGTTTCGCCGACGATCCAGCGATTGACCGCAAGCGTCGTCGCCGGCGGCGCAACCGACTGCGATGCGCCGATGCCATAGCCCTGCGCGAAGCGGGCCGCGTTCCACAGCTTCGTAGCGAAATTTCGGTAGCCCTCGATCCGTCCGACATCCATCTTGATGTCGCGGCCCTGGCTTTCCATAGCCGTCATGAAAAAACGAAGGGCGTCCGCCCCATATTGATCGATCAACCCGATGGGATCGACGGTGTTGCCCTTCGACTTGGACATTTTCTGCCCGTCGGCAGCGCGCACAAGGCCGTGCAGGTAGAGCGTCCGGAACGGCACCTCGTCCAACAGGTGCATGCCCTGCATCATCATGCGCGCGTCCCAGAAGAACAGGATGTCGAACCCTGAGACGAGGACATCGTTCGGATAACGGCCAAGCGCCTTCACGTCGGTATCCGGCCACCCCTGCGTCGCGAAAGGCCAGAGCGCGGACGAGAACCACGTGTCGAGCACGTCGTCGTCCTGCCGCAGCGTCTTGCCGGGCGCCTGAGCCTGGGCGTCCGCCTCCGTCTCCGCGACATAGACCCGGCCATCCTCGTCATACCAGGCCGGGATGCGATGCCCCCACCAGAGCTGACGCGAGATGCACCAGGGCTGGATATTTTCCATCCAGTTGAAGAACGTCTTTTCCCAGCTTTTCGGGACGATCTGAATGTCGCCGGACCGAACGGCATCCATCGGCCGCTTCGCCAGTGTTTCGGCATCGACATACCATTGGTCGGTCAGCCACGGTTCGATAACCGCATTCGAACGGTCGCCGAAGGGCGTCTGTGTCTTGCGGGGCTCGGCGTCGTGCTCTTCGCCATCCGTGTCCACATGCGCGATCAGGCAGCCAAGTTCCTTCATCGCCGCGACAATCGCCTTGCGCGCTTCGAAGCGTTCCAGGCCCACAAAGGCATCCGGTACGAGGCCGTCCGCGGTTTGCACGACGTGCGCGTCCGCGTCGAACATGTTGAGCATATCGCCCGGCGCGATGCCGGCGCGCTTGCCGACCTCGAAATCGTTGAAATCATGCCCGGGCGTGATCTTCACGGCACCCGAACCCAGTTCCGGATCGGCATGTTCGTCGGCGACGATCCGCAGCCGCCGCCCGGTGATCGGCTGTTCGATTTCCTTCCCGATGACGGAGGCGTAGCGCTCGTCGCCCGGATGCACCGCGACCGCCATATCGGCCAGCATGGTTTCGGGCCGCGTCGTCGCCACTTCGATATAGTCGCGGCCGTCCGCCAGCGCTGCGCCGCCCGCCAGCGGATACCGAAAACGCCAGAAATGACCGGCAATTTCGCCGGTCTCGACCTCAAGGTCAGAAATCGCGGTCTTCAGGCCCGGATCCCAGTTCACAAGGCGCTTGTCGCGATAGATCAGGCCATCATTATACAGGTCAACGAACACCTTCAGCACGGCCGAAACGAAATTCGGGTCCATGGTGAACTGCTCGTTCGACCAGTCCATCGAACATCCGAGGCGGCGGAGCTGGCGCGTGATGTTGCCGCCGGATTCCTCCTTCCACTCCCACACCTTCGCCACGAAATCCTCGCGGCTGAAATCGGTGCGCTTCTGCTGCCGCTCGTTCAGTTGCCGCTCGACGACCATCTGCGTGGCGATCCCGGCATGATCGGTGCCGACGACCCATTTCGCATCCTTGCCGGTCAGGCGCGCATGGCGGACGAGCACATCCTGCAGCGTATTGTCGAGCGCGTGACCGATATGAAGATTGCCGGTTACGTTCGGCGGCGGGTTGACGAGCGTCCACGGCTCCGCATCCGGACGTTCGGGACGGAACGCCCCCGTCTCCTCCCAATGCGCATACCAGCGCGCTTCGATTTCGGCGGGGTCGAAGGTCTTCGGAATGTCTTGCTCGCTCATGGCAGCGCTCAATGCCAGCGGCGCTGCGGTGCGGCAAGATGCTGCATAGCTGTGCTCAGCAGCAGGATTGGGCCTCTGCGCCCCCTGCGGCATCGGCCATGAACTCTCGGCCGGCGAACGGACTGGCGGTGCCGCAACCAGGGAAGACGCCGTAATGCCGATCGAAGGTTCCGAAGCTGTCGAAATGTTCGCCGAAGCGCGTTTCCTTCAGCATCCGCCAGCTATTCCCGCAAATCGGAAAGATGCGCCCTGCTTCGATGCTATGATGCGCGTCCAGTTCGAAGACCCGCTCGCTGCCCGGAACCGTTCCGCGATAACGAACGGCCTGCCCGTAATCCTCACATTGCGGCTCCAGGCCGCCGAGCTTGAACAGACGGTATGTCGCGGAATGAAACGCGATGCCGTCCAGCTTTGCGGCAATGGCCGGCGCATTTATGGAAAGCGGTCTATGCTCGACGAGGCGAGGGTCGAGAAAACCGGCACCTTTTGCAAGACGCTCGAAATCGCCCCAGTAGAGCGCCCCTGACAGACACTCGCCGTGCAGGACCGGATCGGACAAGAAGGCCTCTGGAACGCGCCGATCCGCATAGATATCGGAGAAGTAAAGCTCGCCGCCCTCTTTCAACAAGCCATGCGCCGCGGCGAAGACGGCAGCCTTGTCCGCGACGAGGTTGATCACGCAGTTGGAGACGATCACGTCGAAACTGCCCGGCTCGAGGTCCAGATCGGCAAGGCGTTCGATATCGCCCGCGAGGAAACGCACGTTGCTGCGGGCATAACCGAACCGCTGTCGGTGCCAGTCCAGATGCCGGCGCGCGATGTCCAGTTGTTGCTGTGTGGCATCGACGCCCGTGACGCTGCCGCTTTCGCCCACAAGCTGTGCCAGGACATAGGCATCCTGACCGGACCCCGAACCGAGGTCGAGAATGTGCGCGCCCCGAAGCTGCTGGGGAGCGACGAGGCCGCATCCGTAATAGCGCGCGCTGACCTCCTCATGCACATTGGCGAGCGCCGCGCGGACATCGGGCGGAGGCGTCGACTGGGTGCAACAGGCATCCGTCTTCAGATCGCTGGAGCCGCCGAGGACCTCTCCATAATAGTCGCGACTGTTCTCAAGGTTCATCGCTTCCGCCTTTCCGTCTTGGTCAGCCGCATTGTGCACGGTGCATCAGATAGGCGTCGGCCAGAACGAGAGCCATCATGGCTTCGGCCACCGGAACGGCGCGAAGGCCGACGCAGGGATCGTGCCGGCCCTTCGTCGAGACTTCGGCGGCCTCGCCGCTGCGCGTGACCGTCTCCACCGGCGACAGGATCGAACTGGTCGGTTTCAGCGCCAGGCGGCAAACGATCTGCTGGCCCGTCGAAATGCCGCCAGCCGTCCCGCCAGCATGGTTGGAGAGGAATTGCGGCGAATCCTGAGGTGATGCGCCCGGACGCATGCGATCGGCATTCTCCTCCCCCGTCAATGCCGCGGCGGCGAACCCGTCGCCAATTTCCATACCCTTCACCGCGTTGATCGACATCATGGCCGCACCGAGTTCGCTGTCGAGCTTGGCATAGATGGGCGCTCCCCAGCCGGCGGGCACACCGTCCGCCAGCACCTCGACGACCGCGCCGACCGAGGAGCCGGCCTTGCGCACGGAATCGAGGCGGGCCTTCCACCGCACCTCCGCGTCGGGATCGGCGCACCACAGATCGCTGTCTTCCAGATGCTGCGCCGCGAAGCGTTCCGCCCGGTCGCCGCCAAGCTCGACCACATGACCGAGAATACCGACATGGGGGAGCACCTTGCGGGCAACGGCGCCGGCCGCAACGCGCGCGGCCGTTTCGCGAGCGGAAGACCGCCCGCCGCCGCGATAATCCCGAAAGCCGTATTTCGCGTCATAGGCAAAATCGGCATGGCCAGGCCGATACTTGGCGGCAATTTCCGAATAATCCTTTGAACGCTGGTCGACATTCTCGATCATCAGGCTGATCGGCGTGCCTGTGGTTCTGCCCTCGAACGTGCCCGACAGGATGCGCACCTGGTCGGGTTCGCGCCGCTGCGTGGTGTAGCGCGAGGTGCCCGGACGCCGGGCATCGAGATAGGGCTGGATATCGCCCTCACCCAGCGGAATGCCGGGCGGACAGCCGTCGACAACCACGCCGAGCGCGGGTCCGTGGGATTCACCCCAGGTGGTGAAGCGGAAAAGGCGGCCGAAACTGTTCCAGGACATACCCCGTCTGATGGCGCGCCTTTGCCATCAACGCAATGCCGCCGGCCCCGCCGGCTTCGGAATGCGCCGAATTAGCTGTCCTGACGTTCGAAAAGCGCACGGTAGTGCTGCGTCCGCGTGACGCGCAGCCCTGCAAGGCCCGCGCGGTCCACGGCGCGCTGCCAGCTGGTAAATTCCTCAATCGAAAGGCCGTAACGCTTGCACGCCTCGTCCAGGGTCAGAAGTCCCCCCTTCACGGCAGCGACGACCTCCGCCTTGCGGCGTACGACCCAACGGCGTGTCTTTGGCGACGGCAGTGTTTCCATGGTCAGTGGTTCTCCAAGAGGACCAATGACCGAAGCCGGCTTGAAACGCTGATTCTCTAACATTCTACCTCTCGTCCATCCGCTGGCGGCTGCGGTCTGTTCGTGGCATTTGCATTACGGTGAGAGGCCTAACGAAGCCCTAACCGTGGCCGCGAAAAATGCCGTAAGACCGGGATTCCCGAGAGCGGCGGCTGGAAAATTCGCCCCGCCGGGGCTATGTCGCTGCCCAGATCATGAGCATCGAACTCGACCTTCCCGGCACGCCAGATACGCCGCGCGTGGTCGTCGCCATGTCCGGCGGCGTCGACAGTTCCGTGGTGGCTGCACTCGTGTCGGAGGCCGGCTACGAAACCATCGGCATTACCTTGCAGCTCTACGACCACAGCCAGGCGGTGGGTCAGCCGGGCACATGCTGCGCCGGCAGCGATATTCACGATGCGCGGCGCGTGGCGGACAGGCTGGGTATCCCGCATTACGTTCTCGATTATGAAAGCGCCTTTCGCGGCAGCGTGATCGACGATTTCGCCGACAGCTACGCACGCGGTGAAACGCCGATCCCATGCGTGCGCTGCAACCAGACGGTCAAGTTTCGCGACCTTCTGCAGGTGGCGCGCGACCTCGGCGCCGACGCACTTGCGACCGGCCATTATGTCCGGCGCCTTGATGGCGCGGCAGGACCGGAACTGCACCGCGCCGTGGATCCCGCACGCGATCAAAGCTATTTTCTGTTCGCGACCACGCAGGAACAGCTCGGCTTTCTTCGGTTCCCCTTGGGGGATATGGAGAAAAGCGCCGTGCGCGAACATGCCGCCCGCCTCGGGCTCGGCGTCGCGAACAAACCGGACAGCCAGGATATCTGTTTCGTCCCCTCCGGCGATTATGCCAGTCTCGTGAAGAAACTGCGGCCCGAAACCGCTGCCCCGGGCGAGATCGTCGACCTGTCCGGCAAGATCCTCGGCCGTCACAGCGGGCTGGTACATTACACCGTCGGCCAGCGCCGGGGCATCGAGATTGGCGGGCAGCCGGAGCCGCTGTACGTCGTGCGCCTCGAACCGGAGAGCGGGCGCCTTGTGGTAGGGCCGCGCTTGGCCCTTGGCGTTTCTTCGTGCGACTTGTCGGACATCAACTGGCTTGGCGGCAAGATTCCCGACGGCGGGGTCGCCGTCACCGCAAAGATCCGCTCCATGGCCCGGCCGGCCCCCGCGCGGTTCGATGGTCGCGCGGTGACGTTCGAGACGCCGGAGTTCGGCGTCGCCCCTGGCCAGGCAGCCGTTTTGTACGATGGTAACCGTGTGCTCGGCGGCGGATGGATCAAGACGACGGAGTCCGCTTTGAACGCGATGGCCGCCTGACATGCGCAGGCAACCCGTTAGCCGGGATGCTCCAGCTCCGCCCAGATAGGCAGGTGGTCGCTGGCACGCTTCGCACGCGGTGAGACGTGAACGCCCGCGTCCCGCAGCGAAAGTTCGGTGCTGTAGATGATCCGGTCGAGTTCCAGAACCGGTCGCCGCGTGTGGAAGCTCGGGCCGCACGGGGCAAGTTGGTAGTGTCCCGGCACGGTGGGCATGGCCGCGCGCTTGCCCCGGTTCCAGTCGTTCGTATCGCCCATCAGGATCGTCGGCATGGGCCGCCGCTCGTCCAGCAGGTCGCAAAGCTGGCGCAGCTGGCGGATCCGGTAGAACCCGCTCAGATCCAAATGCATGCCGACGATCCGCACCGGCCCTTCCTGCAGGTGGACCTCGGCAAGGACAGCGCCCCGCGGCTCGAGAGTGTCAAGCCAAAGCGGCTCGGCATGGCGAACGTCTGCGTTCTTCCGCACGACGATCGCATTGCCGTGCCAGCCGATGGAGTGTTCGCGCATCCCGAAATGAACATGGCGGAAGCCCGCGGCCTCGAGATCATCGGGCGGCAGCACGGCACGCCGTCCGAAGAAACGGCGGTCCGCTTCCTGCAGCGCGAAGATATCCGCATCGACCTCGCCCAGCACGTCGATGATCCGACCGGGATCGCGGCGCCGGTCGAGACCGATACCCTTGTGGATATTATAGCTGGCAACCTTCATCGGCGGACAGGCCCCCGTTAGGGAAGAATGACCTCTCCGGCGATGACATCGACGCAGGACCCGCCGAGGACAGCCCGATCACCATCGCGGCGGCAGGAGATGTAGCCGCCGCGTTCGCTGGCCTGATACGCCTTGAAGGAATCGCGTTCCAGCCGCTCCGTCCAATAGGGCGTCAGCATGGCGTGCGCGGAGCCGGTAACCGGATCCTCGTCCACGCCGGCGCCGGGCGCGAAAACGCGGCTAACGACGTCGACCTGGCTTCCGGACTTGGCCGGCGCGGTGACGATCACCAGGACGTTGCCGATGGCGGCAAGCGCTTTGGAATCCGGCGTAAGCGAGCGAACGATATCCTCGTCGTCGAAGATAGCGAGGTAGGAATCTTCGGCGGCATTCGTGGTCACGCGCACCTCCGCGGGAATACGGCCGAGCGCCGCTACCAGCGCTGGCAGCACCGTCTTCTGCGATTCCCAAGCGGGAAGGCTCATGATGTAATGGCCGTCGCCACCGTTATCGTCCTTCGTGACTTCCAGCACGCCGGCGCCCTTGACCGTCCGGAAACGGACGCTCTGCCGCGCCTCCTCATCGCTCAGCACATGATGTCCCGCCGCCAGGGTCGCATGGCCGCAAAGTTCCACCTCAACGGTCGGCGTGAACCAGCGCAACACGAAGTCCGCCTCTCCGCTACTGTCCGGCACGTACCAGGCCGTCTCCGACAGGTTATGCTCCCGCGCGATCCTTTGCATCAGATCGTCGTCGGGAAAGCTGTCGGCGCGGTAGATCGCGGCGCTGTTTCCCTCGAACGGAGCAGCGGCAAAGGCGTCTATGTGGCGGAACTTGGCGCGATGGGGCAAAAATGGCTCTCCTCGATTTCGGATACGTCGACATGGCCGCGCGGATCGACATGAATCAAAACTTCCGTTCCGGGAAACCGGGCCAGCACCGCCCGTTCGGCGCGCTCCGCAATCTCATGCGCGGTGGCGACGCTGAGGTCGGGGTCGACCCAGATATGGAACTGCGCGAAATCTTGATGGCCCGCGCGGCGTGTTCTTAACTCATGAATGCCGTCAACGTCCGGCAGTTCCGTAACCAGATTGAGGAGCTGCTGCCGTTTCAGCTCCGGCCATTCGCGGTCCATCAGCATGTCGGTCGCCCTTCGCCCTGTTCCCCACGCGCTCCAGCCCAGCCAGACCGCGATCAGGACACCCAGCCCGGCGTCGGCACCGGAAAGTCCGAATTGCACCTCCAGGGCGAAGGCGCCGATCACGGCCAAGTTGAGGAGGAGATCGGACTGATAATGCAGCCGGTCACTCTCGATCGCCAGAGATCCCGTGCGGCGGATCACGCTGCGCTGATAAAGAACGAGCGCGAGCGTTACGAGGATCGCGAACAGAGAGACGCCGATGCCGAGGGCGGGTGCCGTGACCTGCCCTGTCTCTCCGCGCGCCAGCCGCACGGCCGCCCGTACGACAATGACGGCCGCGCTGAGGAAGATGAGGACGGTTTGCACCAGAGCCGCGATGGCCTCCGCCTTGCCATGGCCGAAACGATGCTCCTCATCGGCTGGCTCGGCGGCGACGCGAACGGCGAAAAACGTGAAGATCGAAGCTGCCAGATCGAGCGCGGTATCGGCCAGCGAGCCGAGCATGGCCACCGAGCCCGTGCCGTGGGATGCCCACGCCTTGGCGCCCATCAGCACGGCGGCGGCGGCAATGGACGCACGTGCCGCCCGTCGGGTCAAGCGCGCGCGGTTCGGCTGCTGGCGGCATGTCTCTGCCGTACCGGAAGCGAAGGCTGGCTTGTCAGGGATAGAGCATTCCCTGCGTCCAGGCCTCGTCGCTGCCGGACTTACGACGATAGGTGTAGCGCTCGTGAAGGCGGTCGCGTCGGTCGACCCAGAATTCGAACGCATCCGGGACCAGTCGCCAGCCATACCAGTGCGGCGGTCGAGGCACTGCGTTCCCGCCAAAGTCCTTGTCAAAATCCGCCGTTCGCCGTTCCAATTCTTCGCGGCTTGGCAACGGGCGCGATTGCAGGCTGGCCCAGGCGCCGATCTGCGACCCACGCCCGCGCGAGGCAAAATAGCGGTCCGCTTCTGCCCCCTTTACCGGATGTACGCGTCCCTCGATCCGGATCTGGCGGCGGAGGGATTTCCAGTGAAACAGGAGCGCCGCCTGCGGGTTGGCCGTCAATTCCTCGCCCTTCCGGCTTTCGGCATTGGTGTAGAAGACGAAGCCCTCGTCCGACACATCTTTCAAAAGCACCATGCGAACCGAAGGAGATCCGTCGGCGCGCGCCGTCGCAAGAGCCATGGCGTTCGCATCATGGGGCTCTCCTGCCTCGGCTTCCGCGAGCCAGCGGCTGAAAAGGACGAAGGGGTCGTCGGGTTGTGCCTGTGTCATCACCGTTCCTGTAGGTAGAGCCGTGCCTCGCGGCAATATCGCCCGTCCATGCCGGACAATTGCCGCCGTACCGGTCTCTTATGCGCCGATCTCTCGTCTTGCGAAGCGTCCCGGTCCTGCCTACATCGGCGCTGTGTTGCGAGAGTGCAACAGTGGATAAACTACCAAAATTGTGTGACGAACGGACGCGATGGCTGACCTTTACGAACGGCTTGGACTGAAACGCGGCGCGGATGATGCGGCCATCAAGAGCGCCTATCGGAAGCTTGCCAAGGAACTGCATCCCGACCGCAACAAGGACAATCCGCAAGCATCGGCGCGGTTTTCCGACGTCACACAGGCCTATGACATCCTGTCGGACAAGGACAAGCGCGCCCAGTACGATCGCGGCGAAATCGACGAGAAGGGTGATCCGCGCGCTCCGTTCGGCTTCGGCGGCGGCGGCGCACGCACGCGAGGGGGCGCTGGCGGATTCGGCGGCGGTTTCGGCGGCGCGCAGCAAGGCGGCTTCGGTGGCGCACGCCAGGGCGGCGGAGACCCGTTCGGTGGAGGATTCGACGCCGACGATCTCCTGAACGAGCTGTTCGGGCGCGGTCGCGCCCAAGGCGGCCCGGCTGGCGGCGGATTCCAGCAGCAGCGACCGCGGCAAAAGGGTGCGGACGTGACGTATCGCCTGACGGTGGATTTCACGGACGCCGCGGAGTTGAGGCCTCAGCGCATCACCCTGCGCAGCGGCAAGACCATCGACGTCAAATTGCCGATCGGTTTCGAGGATGGGCAGACCATTCGCCTGTCCGGACAGGGCGAACCTGGCCCCGGTGGCAATGGCGACGCCCTCATCACGCTCGGCATTCGCGCGCACAAATTCTTTCGCAAGGACGGCGACGATATCCGCGTCGACCTGCCCGTTCGGCTGGAGGAGGCCGTGCTTGGCGCGAAGGTGCGCGTACCGACGACGGGCGGCAGCGTCATGCTGACCGTGCCGAAGGGCACCGGCGGCGGCACGGTGCTCCGCCTGAAGGGCAAGGGCTTTTCCAGGAAGGACGGCACGCGCGGAGACCAGCTCGTCACGCTGGAAATCGCGATTCCGAGGGACGATGCCGAGCTGGAAGCATTCGTAAAGGGCTGGGAGGCGGACCGCGGCCGCGATCCCCGCGCCGCCTTTGGGTGAATTTCAGGATTCCGCGCGCGTTGCCGCGCGTTCGGCGCGGCGACCGCTCACGGTTCTGAAGCGGGTCGCCGCCGGTGTTTTCGACACCGGTATGATCCATGCTGGCAATCTCGCCTTTCTGTCGCTTCTGACGCTGTTTCCGTTCTTCGTGATCATCGGCGCGACGGCTGGTTTTTTCGGCCGGTCCGGCGACGGTCTGCGCGCGATTCGTACGTTTCTGGAAACGACGCCGCCGCGAGTTGCCGACCTGCTTGCCGAGCCCATCGGCGCCCTTCTGCGCTCGACCAGCGGCACCTTCCTGACCTTTTCCATCCTCGTGGCTCTCTGGACGACGGCCAGCTATGTCGAAACGATTCGCCTGATGCTGTACAATGCCTATGGTTTCAAGGCGGTACGCCCAATCTGGCAGCGGCGTCTTCTCAGCTTCGGCATCATCATCGGCAGCGTCGTCCTGATGCTCCTGGCTTTCACGGTGCAGTTCATCCTCGCGGGTGTCGAGGAGTTCGCACTGCGACTGCTTCCCGGCGTCTCCACCGCGCTTATCAGCAGCGTGCGGCTGGGTCCGATCGCTGCCCTGTTCGTCGCCCTTTATCTGCTGTTCTTCTCGCTGACGCCGAGGGAATATCGTGCCGGGTGGCCGAAATGGCCCGGCGCGCTCGCGACCACCGCCGTATGGATCGGTGCCACCAACCTCTTGCCCTGGTTCCTCGCCAATTTTTCGAATACCGACCGGTTCTACGGCCCCCTCGCCGGAGTCATGGTGACGCTGATCTTCTTTTTTGTCGTCGGCCTGGGCTTCGTGATCGGCGCTCATCTGAACGCGGCACTGGCACTTGCAGCGCAAGACGATGTAGAGACCATGGAAACCAAAACAGAAAAAGACGGATAAGGTCGAACAATGTCAGGATTGATGCAGGGAAAACGCGGGCTCATCATGGGTCTCGCGAACGACCGATCGCTCGCCTGGGGAATTTCGAAGGCGCTGCACGAACAGGGTGCGGAGCTTGCATTCTCCTATCAGGGCGACGCCCTCAAGAAGCGGGTCGCGCCTCTCGCCGAACAGGTCGGAAGCGACTTCCTGATCGAATGCGACGTGTCGAAGATGGACGCCCTCGATACCGCCTTCGAAACGCTGCGCGCGCGCTGGGACAGCATCGACTTTCTGGTGCACGCTATCGGTTTCTCGGACAAATCGGAGTTGCGGGGCCGCTATGTCGACACCAGCCTCGAAAACTTCCTCAACACCATGAACATCTCCGCCTACAGCTTCGTCGCTTGCGCCAAGCGCGCCATGCCGATGATGCGGAACGGCGGCAGCCTGCTGACACTCAGCTACTATGGGGCCGAGAAGGTCGTCCCGCACTACAATGTGATGGGCGTTGCAAAGGCCGCGCTGGAAACCAGCGTCAAATATCTCGCGAACGATCTCGGTCCCAGCAACATCCGCGTGAATGCCATCTCCGCCGGCCCCATCAAGACGCTTGCCGCGTCTGGCATCGGCGATTTCCGCTACATCATGAAATGGAACGAATATAATTCCCCGCTTCGCCGCAATGTGACGATCGAGGACGTGGGCGGCGCCGGCCTCTACCTACTGTCCGATCTCGCATCCGGCGTGACCGGAGAGGTGCACCATGTCGACGCCGGCTATCACACGGTCGGCATGAAACAGGAGGATGCGCCCGATATCGCGCTGGACTAGCGCCGGGGCCCTGTCCCGCAGCGTCAGTCGAGCAAATCCATGCGCATCGGGGGGCTGAGGACGGCCTTCAGTTCGGTCATCTTGCGTGCGGCCTCCGCCGTGCAGCGGTGCTGCGTCTCATGCGTGATCATCGCGATGAAGACCCCGCCGTCGGCGGCCTGACCGTGCTGGATCAGGCTTTCGATGCTGACCCCGCAGTCGCGCAGAATGGCGGTCAGGTCCGCCATGACGCCGGGCTCGTCCGCGACAGCTGCTCGCAGATAGGAGCGGCCAGTGCCGGCATCGTGATCGCCGGCGGACACGGCGCGCAGGCTGGCGGCGGGCACGCCGAAGACGGGCTGCTGCTCGCCCCGCGCAATATCGATGATGTCGGCGACGACGGCGCTGGCGGTGGGCCCCGCACCGGCGCCGGCGCCCTCGAACGTCAACCGGCCGACGAAATTGCCGTCCGCAACAACCGCATTCAGCGAGCCGGTGACTTTCGCGAGCGGGTGCGAAAGCGGCACCAGAACCGGATGCACACGCTGCAGCAGACGGCTGTCCTGCAGCCGCGCCTCTCCCACCAGCCGCACCCGATAGCCCAGAGCGGCGGCACGTTCGATGTCGACCGCCTCGATCTCCCGTATGCCCCGCGTCTCCACCTGGTCGAAGGCGATTTGCGTTCCGAACGCCAGGCTGGCGAGAATGGCCAGCTTGTGGGCGGCGTCGATGCCATCGATGTCGAAACTGGGATCGGTCTCCGCATAGCCAAGATCCTGCGCCGCCTTCAACACGTGCGCAAACGGCGCACCGTTCGATTCCATGGCCGACAGGATATAATTGGATGTGCCGTTCAGAATGCCGAACAGGCTGGAAATCTCGTTCGCGGCGGCGCCGCCGCCCAGCGCCTTTATGACCGGAATGCCGCCGGCCACCGCGGCCTCGTACTTTAGCGGCAGACCATGTGCCTCGGCGAGCTCCGCAAGCTCCGCGCCGTGATGGGCGACCATCGCCTTGTTGGCGGTCACGAGGCCCTTTCCGCCGGCCAGGGTCTTGCGCGCCAGGGATACGGCCGGACCGTCCGCACCGCCGATAAGCTCGACGACGACGTCGATGTCGTTTGCGGCCGCCATTTCGCCGGCATCGTCCTGCCAGCGATAGGCGGACAGATCGGCGCCGCGATCCTTGCTGCGCGACTTCGCGTTTACCGCCACAATGTCGATGGGCCGGCCAGCACGCGCCGCGACCAGATCACGATTCTCGGTCAGAAGGTTCACCACCCCGACCCCCACTGTACCGAGACCCGCTATGCCGATACGGAGCGGCTGCGTCATTCCGCGGCCTCCCTTTCCTGTTTCTGAAAGAATGTCCTGATCTGCCGCGCCGCCTGCCGAATACGCTGCTCGTTCTCGACAAAGGCGATGCGAACATGGTTCTCGCCCTGCTCGCCGAAGCCAACGCCGGGCGATACCGCCACATGCGCATGCTCGATCAACGCCTTGGCGAAGCCAACCGCCCCCATATGTGCGAAGCGCTGGGGCACGGGGGCCCAGATGTACATGCTGGCGTTCGGGACCGGCAGATCCCAACCGGCACGACCGAAACTTTCGACCAGCACGTCGCGTCGGCGCCTGTACATGTCCCGCCGCTTGGCGATTTCCTCCTCCGGCCCGTCGAGCGCCGCGACGGCGGCGACCTGAATCGGTGTGAAGGCCCCATAGTCGAGATAGGATTTGACACGCGTGAGCGCGCCCACCAGCTCTGGATTGCCGACGGCGAACCCGATCCGCCATCCCGCCATGGAGAAGGTTTTCGACAGGGACGTGAATTCGATGGCCACGTCTTTCGCGCCGGGAACCTCGAGAATGGAGGGCGGCGGATTGCCGTCGAAATAGATCTCGGCATAGGCAAGGTCGGAGATCACCCACAATTCGTGCCGCTTTGCGAAGGCCACGACCTCCTTGTAGAAATCGAGATCGACGGTTTCCGCCGTCGGGTTCGACGGATAACCGATCACCAGCACGGTCGGCTTGGGAACCGTGTAGCGCATCTGATGCTCGAGCGACTGGAAGAAGTCGGGCCCCGGCGACGTCGGAATGGACCGGATCGTGGCACCGGCGATGATGAAGCCGAACGCGTGGATCGGGTAGGACGGATTCGGGGAGAGGATGACGTCCCCCGGCGCGGTGATGGCCTGCGCAAGGTTGGCAAGCCCCTCCTTCGATCCCAGCGTCACGCAGATTTCGCTGTCCGGATCGAGATCGACATTGAAGCGCCGCCGGTAATAACGCGCCTGCGCCTTGCGAAGGCCGTCGATTCCGCGGGAGGCCGAATAGCGGTGCGCCTTCGGATCGCCCGCCACCTGCGCCAGCTTGTCGATCACGGCCTGCGGCGGCGGCGTGTCGGGATTGCCCATGCCTAGATCGATGATGTCCGCGCCCGCCGCCCGTTCTGCCGCCTTCATCTTGTTCACCTCGGCGAACACATAGGGGGGCAGGCGGCGGATGCGGTAAAATTCGTCGGTCATGGAAAGGCTCTGAAATCCCGTTGAATGGTCCTTGGGAAAGGCGCAAGCTCACGCCGATTACAAGCCTTTCGCCTTAAACATTGCGGAATCGGCTTGGCGAGTAAAAAGGTTGGGAGGCCGCCCGGAATGAGTAACAAACAGCCAGAGAGCCCCGATTCCGCAGAAATTTTCGAACGAATCACCTATCTCTCGGGCAAGGCCCAGCAGATGCTCCTCGACTTCTGGACACGGCAAGAGGCACCGGCGGCACTCACCGGCGACCCGTTCGGCATGACGAGCCTGTGGCCGGCGATGACCAATGCTGCCCTTTCAGACCCTCTGCGACTGGCGCAGATGCAGTTCGACTACATGCAGCAGGCCGCCGGACTGTGGCAGGGTTTTCTGAGCGGCGACGTTCCGGAAGGGGCAGAAGGTGGCGCCGTACGCGACAAGCGCTTCGGCAGCGAGGCGTGGGCCTCCGCACCTGCATTTCAGTTCATCAAACAGGCCTACCTCCTGACCAGCCGCTACATCATGGAAAGCGTCGGCGCACTGGAGGGGCTAAGCCCACGCGAACAGGAAAAGGCGCGCTTCTTTACCCAGCAGTTCGTCGATGCGCTGTCGCCGTCCAACTATGCGCTGACCAATCCCGACGTCCTGAAGGCGACGATCGACAGCGGCGGAGAAAATCTACTGCGAGGAACCGAACATCTGCTCGACGATCTGCAGCGAGGCCGCATGAAGATGACGGATGAGAGTGCATTCGAGGTCGGCGTCAACGTCGCGGCCACGCCGGGCAAGGTCATCTTCGAAAACCGACTGTTCCAGCTGATCCAGTATGCACCCGCGACGGAAACGGCCTACGAAGTTCCGGTTCTGATCTTTCCGCCCTGGATCAACAAGTTCTACATTCTGGATCTGACACCGGAAAAGAGTTTCATACGCTGGTGCACGCAGCAGGGCCTGACCGTCTACGTCGTCTCCTGGAAAAATGCCGACGAAACCCTCGCCGACGTCGAACTCGACCATTATGTGCGCGAGGGTTTTCTGACCGCCATTGACAAGGCAATCGAAAATACCGCTGCGCCGGCCGTACACGTCATCGGCTATTGCGTGGCCGGAACCTCGCTCGCAGCAGTGCTTGCACTCATGGAAGAGCGCGGCGATGGCGCGAAGGTGCGGAGCGCGACATTCTTCACTGCGCAGGTCGATTTCGAGGATGCGGGCGACCTGAAGCTGTTCGTCGAGGATAGCGAGAATGCCAGCTTCTACGGCGAACTGAGCGAAGGCCGCGGCTATCTGGACGGACGCTACATGGCGACGACCTTCAACATGCTGCGCGCCAACGATTTGATCTGGAACTACGTGGTCAACAACTATCTGCTGGGAAAGGATTATTTCCCATTCGACCTCCTGTTCTGGAATTCCGACGCCACCAATGTTCCAGCAAAATGGCACGCCGCCTATTTGCGCGACCTTTACCGCGACAATCTGCTGGCGGAACCCGGCGGCATCAGCATCGACGGAACCGCGATCGATCTCAGCACGGTAAAGACGCCGACCTATATTCAGGCGGGTAAGGAGGATCATATCGCCCCCCTACGCTCCGTCTGGAAGCTGACACGGCATTTCGCAGGGCCGATACGCTTCACGCTGGCCGGCAGCGGGCATATCGCAGGCGTCGTCAATCCCCCGGCCGTCGAAAAATACCAACACTGGACCCTGGAGGGCACACTCCCGGAAACGCTGGCTGAGTTCCAGGATGCCGCCACCGAGCATAAGGGCTCCTGGTGGCCGGACTGGCTAAACTGGATAACACCGCTGTCAGGCGAGCAGAAACCTGCCCCTCAACCCGGCGAGGGCAAGCTGGACGCCCTGGAGGATGCGCCGGGTCGTTATGTGAAGGAACGGATTGCCTGATGCTTAGGCAGGGCGCCAATGGCCGCCCTGCCCCATATTGTCGACTGCGAACCTAGCGCGGCCGGGGAAGGTTCGGCATCGGAGTCCGGCCCGGACGGTCCTTGCGTGGCTGCTGCGCCTGGTAAGCCTCGGCGCAATGCTTGTTGCAGTAGGGAAAGCCCGGCTCCGATGCTTCACCGCAGAAGTGGAATTCCGGCTCGCCGGGGTGCCCGATCGGCCATTTGCAGATCTTCTCGCTCAGATCGAGCAGCGACGTCTTGTCCTTGATCTTGTCACTGCGCGGCGCTGGCCGCATGGGCTTTTTCGGCGCCGGACGCGGAGCGGGACGCGGATCATGGATTTGGATGCGGGGGGCGGGCGTCGAACTCTGATCGACGTCGCTACGTGCCGAAAGCGGCACCTTAGGCTGCAACGGAACGGCGGGATCCACGCCGGCGTCCGCCTGTTCTTCACCTTCTATTTCCGCATCGACCTGCCCAAGGGGCTGCGCAGCCTTTACAGGCGCAATCTCCGCCGCTGGCGCTGCCGGTTGCGGCTTTGCAGCCTTAGGGGCTTCGCGTTCCTTCTGGGCTGGGGCCTGCGCAGCGGCCTTTTTAGGCTTTGCGGCCGGTTTTTCGGCAGGGCTGCCGGCTTTCTCACCGCTCTTGTCGGCCTTCACCGGCGAGGGCCGTTTCTCGAGCCCGAGCCGGTGCGCCTTGCCGATCACGGCATTGCGGCTGACACCGCCCAGTTCCTCCGCGATACGGCTGGCGGGATGTCCATCTTCCCACATCTTCCGCAGTGTCTCGATGCGTTCATCGGTCCAGGACATTCGTGCGACTTTCCCTAAATGATAAGACTGGTAGCCCGCCGCTTGCGGACCGGCAATTGCAGCATTAGGCGCTTCCCCGGATGACCGACACGACCGACAGCGCTGCCCGAAGGCATTCCAATACGCCGGCGCGGGCGGAACCGGGGGAACCGCTGATCCCGTTCATAAACTGGCGGGGCCTCGCTACCCTATACATGAAGGAGGTGCGCCGTTTCTTCAAGGTCCAACTCCAGACGATCTGGGCGCCGGCCATCACCACGCTCCTGTTTCTGGCGATCTTCACGGTCGCGCTGGGCCGCGGCGACCGGGTGGTCCTCGGCATGCCCTTCAATCACTTCCTGGCGCCGGGCCTCATCATCATGGGCATGATCCAGAACGCCTTTGCGAACAGCCAGTCGTCGCTGCTGATCGGCAAGATCCAGGGCACCATTGTCGATGTGCTCATGCCGCCCATCTCGACGGCAGAACTGCTGACCACCTATGTCGCCGGCGCGGTCACGCGCGGCTTTCTGGTCGGCCTGGCGGTATTCGGCGCCATGTGGCTCTGGCCCGACCTGCAGCCGCACATTCGCGAACCCTGGGCCGTTCTGTTCTTCGGCCTGATGGGAACGATGCTGCTCAGCCTGCTGGGTGTGATCACAGGGCTCTGGGCGGACAAGTTCGACCATGCGGCGGCCGTCACCAACTTCGTAATCCAGCCTTTGTCGCTGCTATCGGGCACCTTTTATACCATCGACAGACTACCGCCCTCTGCTCAGGCGCTCAGCCTCGGCAACCCGTTTTTCTACATCATCGACGGATTCCGTTACGGCTTCCTGGGTATCGCCGACCATCATCCCGTCCTGCAGGGCGCGGTCGTTCTCCTTGTCCTGAACGGCGCCCTGTTCGCGCTCGCCTATTGGCTGCTGTCCACGGGCTGGCGCATCAAGAGCTAGGCACAAGCTCCAGCCAGAACCGCTCCCCTACGCGGGCGCAGCGCGTGGGCTCGCCTTCGGACGAACCAGCGCGCCTCCGCCGGCATTTGCGCCGGTTCCAGGCGTTCGGCGGCGCTTACCGCCTCCGCCCACGCGTCGGTTTCGCCATTCAGCCGGGCGAGATCGAAGCGACTGATCCGGGCTTGCCAATCGGTCGTCGCCGGCGGCGCGCCCGGAGCAAGCTGTTGCAGGCGGGGAGGGTGGCGAGCGCAGCCGCCGCGCAAGGAACTTGGCAGACTATGACGAAAGAAACGTCCATCCGCATAAACCGGATCTGCGCAAGGAGCCCTGCGTTTGACTTGCCCGGGGGGTCGCTCCTATCTGAATGGGGCAAAAGGGCACGCACCGCTTCGAATTGCGGAGGGTGCCTTTCGCCGTTTTGAGTCCCCTCGCAAGAAGGAATGTCCCCGCAATGACCATCCCCGCCCTGATGCCGACCTATGCGCGCTGCGAAGTCGAACCCGTAAAGGGAGAAGGCGCCTATCTGATCGGCAAGGACGGGAAGCGCTATCTGGACTTCGCCAGCGGCATCGCGGTCAATATTCTGGGGCACAGCCACCCCCATCTGGTCGAGACGATTCAGAAGCAGGCGGCCACGCTGATGCACGTTTCCAATCTCTACTCCGTTCCCGCCCAGTGGGAATTGGCGCAGCGGCTGGTGGACCTTACCTTTGCGGACACGGTTTTCTTTACGAATTCGGGGGTGGAGGCCTTCGAATGCGCGGCGAAGACGGCCCTCGCATACCAGCACGTCTCCGGCCATCCCGAGCGCACGCGCATTATCACCTTCAACAATGCCTTTCACGGGCGGTCCATCGCCGCCATTTCCGCCACGGGTAGCGAGAAGCTGCGCGTGCCGTTCGAGCCGTTGCCGGACTGGTCGGATTACGCGCCGTTCAACGATCTTGAGGCGACGAAGGCGCTGATCACCGACAAGACCGCGGCGATCATGGTCGAACCCGTGCAGGGCGAAGGCGGCATTCTGCCGGCAACGCCCGAGTTCCTGCAGGGGCTGCGTGCCCTTTGTGACGAGCACGACCTGATGCTGATCTTCGATGAAGTGCAGTGCGGTGTTGCGCGTACGGGCACCTTGTTCGCGCATGAGCAATATGGCGTGACGCCCGACATCATGGCCGTTGCAAAGGGCATTGGCGGCGGTTTTCCTCTCGGTGCCTGCCTTGCCAGCGAAAAGGCGGCAGTCGGCATGACGGTCGGAACACACGGGTCGACCTATGGCGGCAATCCGCTGGGCATGGCCGCCGGCATGGCGGTTCTCGATGTGGTTGCGGAGCCTGACTTCCTCGCCAATGTGAAGCGTCTCGGCGAGCGTTTGGTGCATGCGGTCGAGCAGATGATTCCCAATCATGACGACCTGTTCACCGGCATTCGCGGCAAGGGCTTGATGCTGGGACTGCAAATGACCGAGGCAACGCGTCCCTTCGTCAACTTCGCGCGGCAGTACGGCATCCTGACGGTTGCGGCCGGCGACAATGTCGTGCGCCTGCTGCCCCCCCTCAATATCGAGGAGCCTCACATTGAGGAGGCCGTTTCGAAATTGTCGGAGGCTGCCACCGCCTATCGCAAGGCGAAGGCTGACGGCACGCTGCCCGGCTAGAGAGACTGGACCCGATCATGCCAAGCTTCCTCGACCTCGGTGAAACCGGCGCCGTTGCCGTCCGCGCCATCCTGGATGCCGCACATGCGCGCAAGGCCGCTCGGGCCGGACGACCGAAGGGCGCCCCAGACGACGATGCCCCGCTCGCAGGGCATGTCCTTGCCTCGATCTTCGAGAAAAGCTCGACACGCACGCGGGTTTCGTTCGACATCGCCATGCGCCAGCTCGGCGGCAGCGCGATCACCCTGTCGTCGGGCGACATGCAGCTGGGGCGCGGCGAGACGGTCGAAGATACCGCCGCCGTCCTGTCGCGCTATGTCGACGCCATCGCCATCCGCACCGATCACCATGCAAAGCTGACCGCCCTTGCCCGCGCCGCTTCGGTCCCGGTCGTCAACGGGCTGACGGACGACACGCACCCCTGCCAGATCCTGGCGGATGTGCTGACGGTCGAGGAACGGCGCGGAAAGCCCGTCGCCGGCACGACATGGACATGGCTTGGCGATGGCAACAATGTCTGCCACTCGCTGATCGAGGCGGCAGCGCTTCTCGGCTTCACGCTCAGGCTGTCGACGCCGCCCGCCTATGACCCTGACGCCCGCTTCGTTCGCGCCGCGGAAGCGATGGATGCGAAGATCGAGGTTGTGCGCCACCCGCAGGAGGCAGTTGAGGGTGCGGACGTGGTGGTTACCGACACCTGGGTGTCGATGGGCGACCGCGACCGTAACAAGCGCCTGGTCGCGCTCGCGCCCTTTCAGGTCACGGAGGAGCTGATGCGCGCAGCGGCACCCGATGCGCTGTTCCTCCACTGCCTGCCGGCGCACCGCGGCGAAGAAGTGACGGCGGAGGTCATCGACGGCCCCCAGTCGGCCATTTTCGACGAGGCAGAGAACCGCGTGCACGCCCAGAAGGCCGTGCTGCTCTGGTGCCTCGGTAGGATTTAGGAGGTCGAGCGCCCATGGAGAACGCAGCCAGCCAGATCGCCGCCGAACGCACGGAAGATGTCGTTCTGGGCTTCACAATCCCGGACAGGTCCGGGCGCGGCCGCATCCTGAGACTGGGCGACGCCCTGAATGCAATTCTGGCGGCGCACGATTACCCAGCGCCGATCGCAAAGTTGCTGGGCGAGGCGCTGGTACTGACCGGCCTTCTCGGTTCGATGCTGAAGCGCGATGAGGGGCAGACAACGGTTCAGGCGAGTGCCGAGGGCGGCGCCATCGACCTTCTGGTCTGCGATTACCGCGCAGGAGAACTGCGTGGATATTTGCGCTTTGACCCGACATTGCCGCTCTCCGAAGCGCCGAGCCTCCGGGACCTCGTCGGAACCGGCTATCTGGCCGTGACCATCGAACCCTCGGCCAGTGAGGAGCGCTATCAAGGTATCGTCGAACTCAAGGGGGAATCCCTGTGTGATGCGTTCACGGCCTATTTCGATTCCTCCGAACAGATACCGACGCTGCTTCGCGCCGACGTTCGCTGGACCGAGGATGGCTGGCATGCCGGCGGTCTCCTCCTCCAGCACCTTCCCCGCGGCGAGGAGGGCGGCGAGCGGCTGCATGCGGTCGACACACGTGCGGACTGGGAACATCTGGAAACGCTCGGCGCGACAGTCACCAGGGACGAACTGAGTGATCCGGCCCTGCCGCTGCAGACCCTTCTCTGGCGTCTCTTCCACGAGGACGAGATCCGCGTCATCCCCGCCATCCCGCTGTCGCGTGGATGCCGGTGCAGTGTCGCCATGATCGAAAATCGCCTGTCGACGCTGTCGGACGAGGAAAAGGCGGAAATTCGCAGTCCGAACGGCACCGTCGATGTGGATTGCGAATTCTGCTCCCGCAAGTTTACGGTGCGGGTCTAGGGGCGAGCCGGAATCGGCCGGCTAAAGCCCGACCGTCCTCAGTGCCGGATCCAGATCCTCGATCAGGTCCTCAGGATCCTCGAGGCCGATGGACATGCGCAGCATTCCCTCGGTAATCCCCATGTCGGCGCGCGCCTCTTCGCTGATGCCGTAGTGAGTGGTCGAGGCGGGATGCGTGCACAGCGTGCGGCTGTCGCCGATATTGTTCGAAATGTCGATCAACTCGAGCGCATCCAGAAAGGCGTGCGCCTGCGGGCGATCATCGAAAAACAGTGCCATGATCGTCCCCCCTGCCGTCATCTGCTGCATGGCAAGGTCGTGCTGCGGGTGCGAGGTGAGACCGGGATAGAGAAGCCGCGGCAGACGCGTATCAAGGAAGCTGGCGACCTTCAGTGCATTCGCCGATTGATGATGCACGCGCAGCGACAGGGTTTCCAGGCTCTTAAGAACAACCCAGGCATTGAACGGCGACAGGATCGGCCCCGTGTTCCGCTGGAAGGGCAGCAGCACGTCGTTGATGAACGCCTCGTCTCCCAGAACGGCGCCGGCGAGGACGCGGCCTTGCCCATCCATCATCTTCGTCGCCGAATAGGCGACGACGTCGGCGCCCATGTCGAGCGGACGCTGCAGGATCGGCGTCGCAAACGCATTGTCGACGACGAGCCTGGCCCCAACCGCATGCGCCCGCTCTGCCACCCCCGGAATGTCGATAATCTCGAGCGTGGGGTTGGCCGGTGTCTCGAGGAAGCAGACCTTCGTATCTTTTCGGATCGCCCGCTCCCACGCGCCGAGGTCGCGCCCGTCGATCACCGTCACTTCGACACCCAAGCGCGGAAGCAGGCTGTCCGCCAGCCAGCGGCACGATCCGAAAAGCGCCCGGGCAGCGACCATGTGATCGCCAGCCGACAGCTGTGCCAGAAGCGTTGCCGTCATCGCCGCCATGCCCGATGCCTGCGCGCGGCAGGCCTCCGCCCCCTCCATCAGGCACAGCCGCTCCTCCAGCATCGCCACCGTCGGATTTTGCAGGCGGGAATAGGTCATTCCGGCATCATCGCCACGGAATCGCGCCGCCGCCGTTTCCGCCACGTCGTAGCTGTAGCCGCTGGTCAGGAACATCGCCTCGGAGGTTTCGCCGAATTCGCTGCGTAGCGTGCCGCCACGCACGGCCTGTGTCGCGGGGCGCCAAGTGCGCGTGATACTGCGGTCATGTCCGGTCTTGTTCTTCATGGCGCCCGCATGCCGCGCCGCTGCGCTTCGGTCAATTGGGCTAGGTGCGACGCGGGCGCAGGGTTCGTATGGGGACTGTGACCATATGCAAAGGAGGATCACATGGATATCGCCAAGCTCTTCAGCCTGGAAGGACGCACCGCTCTCGTCACCGGCGGCTCACGCGGGATCGGACGAATGATCGTCGAGGGCTTCCTGGGCGCTGGTGCCAGCCGCGTCTACATTACCGCCCGCAAGGAAGATCAGGTCGCCGCGACCGTTCAGGAGCTTGGCGAAAAGGTCGTGGGCATTCCCATGGATATCTCCACCCTGGAAGGATGCGCCGCGTTGGCGCAGGAGATCGGATCGCGTGAGGACAAGCTCGACATTCTGGTGAACAATGCGGGCGCAGCCTGGGGCGCTGACTATCTCGACTTCCCGGAAGGCGGCTGGGACAAGGTCATGGACCTTAATGTGAAGTCGCTCTTTTTCCTGACGCAGGCCCTCCATGGGTCGCTGACCGCAGCCGCCACGTCAGAGGCGCCGGCGAAGGTCGTGAATATCGCCTCCATCGACGGCATGCGCCTGAACGGCATGGAAACCTACAGCTACCAGGCATCGAAGGCCGCCGTCATTCAGTTGACGAAACGCATGGCGGCCCGGCTGGTAAGGGATCACATCTATGTAAACGCAATTGCGCCAGGCGCCTTCGCCAGCGACATGAACCGCGCCGCGCGGGACCATGGCGGTGCATTGTCCGGCGGCATTCCGGCCGGCCGCATCGGAGAGGCGGAGGATATGGCTGCGGCCGCGCTCTACCTCGCCAGCCGCGCGGGGGACTATGTCATCGGCCATACGCTGGTCGTCGACGGCGGGCTCGTCCATGCCGCGCTGCCGGGCTCCGGCCCCAGTTGACTGGGCGGTCGGCGTGCGCGGTCAGACGGTCGCGCGCGCCAGCTTTCCCCGTTCCGTGATGGCGACTATGGAAAGCGTGCTGAACCCAAGGACCACGAACCCGGTCACCACCGGAATGACACTGCCGTCATACTGGCTGCCGATCGTGTAACCGATCAGGCTGGCGAGGGTGGTGGTCGCGAAGCCGAAGGCCGCGCTGGCGCTGCCCGCGACATGACCCAGCGGCTCCATGGCGAGCGCGTTGAAGTTCGAGCCGATGAAGCCGAAGCAGGCGAAGACCAGCGCGAACAGCGGGAAGAACAGGTAGAGCTGCTCTCCAAAAACCCGCATCACGATCAGCAAGAGCGTTGCGAAGCCGATGAAGCCGAACAGCGCGAAATGGCTCATGCGGCGCATGCCGAACCGCTCTACAAGCCGCGAATTCGTCAGG
Organism: Pacificimonas flava; assembly: GCF_000342165.1. Lineage (GTDB taxonomy): Bacteria > Pseudomonadota > Alphaproteobacteria > Sphingomonadales > Sphingomonadaceae > Pacificimonas > Pacificimonas flava. The sequence continues at coordinate 137,025 of NZ_AMRV01000004.1, read as the reverse complement.
TTGGCGCAGGACATGGTGACGGCGATGCCCGCGAACCACAGGACGAACGTCCGCTCCTGCCCGAACACCTCCGTGAAGATTTGCTCCGCGGAGCCGATGAACGCGAACAGGGAGCCGAAGATCATACCGCCCGCCAGCATGTATCCGCGCGCCGACCGGTTGCGGAAGACTTCGGCGTAGGCGGCGAAGGAACTCGCCCAGTCCAGCGGACGGCGACGCTCCTCCGGCAGGGATTCCGGCAGGCGGGCCTGGATCCAGAAGAAACAGGCGATGCCCGCGACGACGAGAACGCCGAATGTCCATTCCCAATGCCCCGTGAACAGCACGAGTTGGCCGATGGACGGCGCAAGGATCGGCACGACCATGAAGATCGTCATGACGAGAGACATGATCCGCGCCATTCCGCGTCCTGCGAACATATCCCGCACGATAGAGACCGCGACCACGCGAACGCCGCTTGCCGCCACACCCTGGAAGAAGCGCGCGGCAAGGAGCATGGTAAAGCTGCCCGCGAACATGCAGATCGCGCCCACGATGGAATAGGCGATCAAGCAGAAGGAGAGGACGGGCTTGCGCCCGAAGCGGTCCGAGATCGGACCGAAGATGAGCTGCGGAACGCCAAAGCCCGCCACATAGGCATAGATAACGAGCTGCTGCTTGTTGGAAGACCGCGCGGCATCCTGCGCCACCACGTTCATCGCCACGGCGATCTCGCCCAGCGCAGGCAGCATAACGTCGATGGCAAGCGCATTCAGCGCCATCAGGAACGCCACCATGACGACGAGTTCCCCCGTTCCGATACCCGTGACGGCCGGCCGCTGAATATCCATTTTCCGATCCTCTCGTCTCAGCGGAATGCTGCAAATGCGAAGGCGTTCCGCCTCGTTACGATGCGTGGCTCAGATGTCCAGTGGGTGTGACCACTGTCACATATGCGCTCTTGGCTCGGAGAGAGGGCACGAGCAGGATCGAGGTATGAAGGACATTCCGGCCCGCAGCGCGAACGCACCGATGCAGCCTCGGCAACGCGATCTTACCCAGGGGCCCATCGGGCGGACGCTTCTGGCCTTCGCCGTCCCGACGCTTGCCTCCTCGGTTCTGCAATCGCTGAACGGATCGGTGAATGCGATCTGGATCGGACGCTTCCTCGGCGAGGATGCGCTCGCCGCCGCCACGAACGGAAACATCGTCATGTTTCTGTTGGTGGCCTTCGTCTTCGGCTTCGGCATGGCCGCCACCATCATCATCGGCCAGGCGTTCGGCCGGCGCGATCTGACGCTCGCCCGGCGCACCGTCGGAACGGCCGTCGGGGCCGGCGTCGTGGCCGCCACGATCATGGCCGTCCTCGGCTGGTTTGTATCGCCCTGGCTTCTCGACCTGATGGGTACGCCCCGCAGCGTCGCCCCCCTCGCCCTCGCCTATTTGCGAATGATCTTCGTTGCCATGCCGCCCATGATGGTGACGACGATCATCATGATGGCGCTACGCGGCGGGGGCGATGCCCTTACACCCATGTGGTTTATGGCGCTGACCGTCATCATCGATATCGCGCTGAACCCGCTGCTGATCGCCGGCATCGGTCCCTTCCCCGCGCTCGGTATCGCCGGTTCGGCTTTGGCGACGGTCATTGCCGGATATGTCGGCCTCACGGCCATGCTGTTCTTTATCTATGCCCGCGACCTTCCCCTGCGCCTACGCGGTCCGGAGCTTCGCTATCTCATGCCGGCACGCGACCTCATCCCCGTGATCGTCAGGAAGGGCGTTCCCATCGGTTTGCAGATGATCGTCATTTCATCCTCCGCGCTGGCGATGCTGGGCCTCGTGAACCGGGAGGGCGTGATGACCGTCGCCGCCTACGGCGTGGCGCAGCAACTCTGGACCTATGTGCAGATGCCGGCCATGGCGCTCGGCGCGGCGGTCAGCGCCATGGCGGCACAAAATATCGGCGCCGGGCGCTGGGAACGGGTATCGCGGATCACAGCACGGGGCGTGGTCTACAACCTTGCCATGACAGGCGCGCTGGTGGCGCTTCTGACGCTGTTCGACCGGCCGGCCCTGGCCCTGTTCCTGGGTACGGACAGTCCCGCCATCCCCATCGGACAACATATCCATCTGCTGGCGACATGGAGCTTCATCATGTTCGGCGTCACGCTCGTGCTGTTCGGAACGGTGCGCGCCAATGGGGAGGTCGTGGGTCCGCTGATTATCCTTTTTATCGGCATGTATCCCGTGCGGCTGGGTCTCGCCGTCGCGGCCTACCCTCGGTACGGCGCCGACGCATTATGGCTCAGCTTCCCAGCCGGCTCCCTGTTTATCGTCTGCGCGGCGTGGCTGCTCTATCGCTACGGCAAATGGCGCAATACCGACCTGGTGCCCCCGGACGAGGAAGAGCTGCGCGAGGAGGCAATGGCCGCCTGCGAACCCGGCGGCGCCATATCGCCCTCTGGCTGATCGGCGTTATTCGGCCGGCTGAGGAGCGGTATCGGCGTCCATTCCGCCGCCACTGCGCTCCCGCTCCTCGATCTGCTCCTCGAGCTGACGTGTAACGGCCTCCGGGCTCGAGGTGCCCCGCGCCAGCAGCCAGTAGAAGGCGGGAATGACGAGCAGCGTCAGCACGGTGGAGATCGAAACCCCCCAGACGATCACCGTGCCGATCGCCTGCCGGCTGCCGGCACCCGCACCGTGGGCGATCATCAGCGGAACGGCGCCGGCGACGGTTGCGATCGAGGTCATCAGAACCGGACGCAGCCGGCGCTTCGCAGCCTCCAGGATGGCGCGGTCAAAACTTCGTCCCTCATCGCGAAGCTGGTTGGCGAACTCCACGATCAGGATGCCGTTCTTCGCCGCCAGCCCGACCAGCATGACCAGTCCGATCTGCGAATAGAGATTGAGCGTACCGCCCATCATCAGAAGCCCGAACACACCGCCGCCAATGGCCAGCGGCACACCGAGGACGATGATCAGCGGACTGACGAAACTTTCGAACTGCGCGGCGAGCACGAGGTAGACGAGAACGATCGATAGGCCAAGCACCAGCCAGATCGACCCGCCGGTCTGCTTCAGCGCGCGGCTTTGCCCCTCGTAACCGATCGCCGCGACCTCGGGCAGCTGCATTGCCTCCTGCTCCAGGAAGTTCAACGCATCACCCAGTGAATAACCGGGTGCAACCGTCCCGGAGAGGGTGATGGAACGCAGCTTGTTGAATCGCGGCAACTCCCCCGCCTCGGCCCGTGTATCGAGCGAAACGAGCGCACTCAGCGGAACGACGTCTCCTGCTCGGCCGCGCACGTACACGCCGGCCAGATCCTGCGGCGTCACGCGATCTTCGGGTTCCGCCTGCATGATGATGTCATATTCCTCACCGCGATCGATGAAGGTGCCGGCCTGACGCGTGCCCATCATCGATTCCAGCGTGCGCCCGATCTCTTGCGTGGAGACGCCGAGATCCGCGGCCCGGGTCTTGTCGACATTGACGATCAGCTGCGGACGGGTTTCCTGATAGTCGGATTCAAGCGTTCCGATACCCGGATAGTCTGCCGCGACGAACAGCGCGTCCCTCGCGCGCGCCAGTTCCTCATACGTGTCGCCGGCAATGACGAACTCGATCTCCTCGCCGCCGCCAGACCCCAGTCCCCCGCCAACGGATACGAACGCCCGCGCGCGCGGATAGGAAGACAATACGGTGTTCAATTCATCCGCCGTTTCCTGCGTGGACATTGTGCGGTCGGCCCAATCCTTCAGGAAGATGATCATGCGGCCCCCGGAAAAGTCCCCCGTTGGCCCCCAGCTGTCGGGCGCACGCAGCAGAACACGGCGAATTGGGACGCTTTGGTCGTTTCCTTCGCCATCCACCAGGGGAGATGTGAGGCGCTCCATATCGTCCATGACGCCGACCAGCCGGTCCCAGCCGGCCCCTTCGGCGATGCTGACGTTGCCGAAGATGAAGCCGGTATCTTCCTTGGGCGCGAGTTCGCTCTGCAGCGTGGAAAAGGAAATGAAGGCAAGCGCGCCAACCAGCGCGAACGTCACCCCGCCGACGATGAAAGGACGGCGCACCAGCTTCGAAAGCACGCTTTCATAGCGCTGGCTGCCCTTCTCGAAATTGCGGTCGATGAAGCGCGACAAGCGGCTTGGCGTTGCTCCGCGTTGCAGCATGTTGGCGCACATGACCGGGATCAGCGTCAGCGAGGTGAACGTCGAAATGGTGATCGATACGATCATCGTCACGGCCAGGTCGCGGAACAGGAGGCCTGTATTTCCCGGCAGGAACATCAGCGGCAGGAACACCGCGATGGTGACGGCGGAGGTGGCAAGAACGGCGAACCCCACCTGCCGCGCACCGGCAAAGGCAGCGAGGAGGCGCCGCTCCCCCTGCTCGATGCGGTGATAGATATTCTCCAGAACCACGATCGCGTCGTCGACGACGAGACCGATCGCCAGCACCATGCCGAGCAGGGTCAACAAGTTGATGGAAAGTCCGAAGATCCACAGTGCGAAGAAGGTGCCGATCAGACTGACAGGAACCGTCACGGCCGGAATAACGGTCGCGCGTATCGATCCCAGGAACAGGTAGATCACGAAGACCACCAGGATCGCCGCGATGATCAGCGTTTCCCAGACGGCATCGATGGCCTTGGCGATAAAGACACTGGAATCGAGGCTGATGCCGATCCGGACGCCGTCCGGCAGCAGGGGTTCCACCTCCGCCATACGAGCTTTCACGCCCTCGGCGACCGAAAGCGTGTTCGCGCCGGACTGGATTACGATACCGAGCCCCACGCCCGGCTCACCATTCGAGCGGAAATAATCATATTCGTTGGAGGATCCGAGCTCGACACGCGCAACGTCGCCGAGCCGCAGAAGCGACCCGTCATCGCCGCGGCGAACGACCAGTTGCTCGAAATCGCGCACGCTCTGATACGCACGGGCCACACGCACGGTCAGGTTCGTACCGCTCGACTCCACACGGCCGGCGGGCAGTTCCACATTTTCGCGGCGAAGCGCAGTCTCGATATCCCCCGGCGTCAGCCGATAGGCAGCAAGTGCACGGCGATCCATCCACACACGAATGGCCGGCCGGGCGCCATTGACGCGCACCTGCGCAACGCCGTCTATGGAGGAAAAGCGGTCGACGAGAACCCGGTCGACATAGTCGGCCAGCCAAAGACGGTCGCGCCCCTCGCCGGTGACGTTCAGCCACATGACCGGCCGCGCATCGGAATCGACCTTGTTGATTTCCGGCGGGTCTGCCTCTTCGGGCAGATTGTCGAGCGCCCCGGAAACCCGGTCGCGCACATCGTTCGCCGCATTGTCGACGTTCCGGTCGGGCGTGAATTCGATGGATACGTCGGCGCGGCCGTCCCGAGACGTAGAGCGGATCGTGTCGATCCCCTCGATGCCGGCAATACGGTCCTCGAGAAGCTGGGTAATCCGGCTTTCGACAACGGTCGCCGCAGCGCCGGGGTAATTCACGTCGACCGACACGATGGGCGGGTCGATGGATGGATATTCGCGGATGGGAAGCTGTAGAAAGCCGACAATTCCGGCCAGCACCAGAAGCAATGAAAGAACGACCGCGAAAACCGGCCGCTTTACGGAAACGTCCGATAGCTTCACAGGGCGGCCGGGCCGCCAGCCGGGGCATCCTCGCCCTTGCGGTCAGGGAAGGTCGCCGCAACGCCAGCGTCGTCGCGCACGCGCACGGTTCCATCGGCGACGATGGGTGTGCCGCGGTCAAGGCCGCTCAGAACCTCGATCATTCCGCCCGAGCGCATGCCGGTCTCGATGGAGGTGCGCCGCGCGATATTCTCGTCGTCGATGACGAAGACATAATTCTGATCGCCCTGCGAAATGATCGCGGTATCGGGCACCGCCAGGGACGTACGGGAATCGGACACGACATCGACGGTCAGCAGCATACCGGGGCGCAGACGGCGATCCGGGTTCGGAAGGACGGCGCGAACGGTGACGGAGCGGGTCATGGGATCGACGACCGGGCTGATGCCGTCAATGGCTCCGCGAAACACCTCCCCCGGATAGGCGGCAGCGACGGCCTCGATGGACTGGCCAACCTCGATTGCGGAGAGGAACTGTTCCGGGACGGTGAAATCCAGCTTGATGCTTGAAATGTCGCTCAACGTGGCGATCGGCGCGCCTGCATTGACGATCGCGCCGTCGGAAATCGTACGCAGCCCCACGATTCCGCTGAACGGCGCGCGGACGACCCGGTCGGAGATACGCGAGCGGATTGCCGACGCATCGGCGCGCGCGGCATCGCGCTCCGCCTCCTGCTGTTCCAGGCTGGCACGGGTCGCAAAGCCCTGATCCTGCAATTCCTGCAGGCGGGTCAGCTGCTGCTGGGCCTGCCGGGCACGCGCCTCGACGGCCGCCAGGTCCGCGGACTCTTCGCCACGCGAGAGTTGCGCCACGACAGCACCCTTGGAAATTTCATCCCCATCATCGAAGAACAGGCGTTCTATCCGTTCCGTGACCGGCGCCGTCAGAACCGTTTGCTCATTGGCGTAGGCCGTTCCGACCGCCTCAATCGACTGGTCGAACGTCGCGCGTTCTACATAGTCACCGATGACGGCAGGAGCCGAGCTTTCAGCCTCAGGCGAGCCGCTGCCCTGACTGCCACAAGCGGGCAGGAAGGATATCAGCGCACCCAAGGCTACGGGAAAAAGCAAACGTCTCAAAATTTCGCGTCCAGTGGCCAAACGGGTCGGGAACGCTTCGCAATAAACGAAGCTGCGCAAATGTCAGTAGCGAATCTGTCGCCGGATTGCACCATTCGTGCGATGAATGGAGGCGACAAACCTTGGCGTCACTGACAGGTGCGCAGCGCACGATGGTCCGCCTATGCTATACGTAGGATGAACATTTCGACGAGGGGGGAACATGGCAAAGCAGATGCAGGCCTGGGCTGTCACCAATCCTGGGGAAGCCCTGGAGAATGTAAGGCTCGAGGCGCCGGAGGCCGAGGCTGGAGCGGTTGTCCTCGACGTTGCCCGTTGCGGCGTCTGCCATTCCGACGTACATCTGTGGGAGGGCGGCTTCGACTTCGGCGGACAGCAGGTGACGCTGGCGGCGATGGGGATCGAGATGCCGCTCGTTCTCGGCCATGAAATTCTCGGTACAGTCAGCTCGGTGGGCTCCGATGCCAAGGGCGTCGAGGTCGGTGACACACGGATCGTCTATCCCTGGATCGGCTGCGGAGAGTGCGCGCGCTGCCGGGAAGAGCGCGACGATCTTTGCGAAAGGCAGGCGGCGCTCGGCGTGCGGCGCCCCGGCGGGTTCGGCGACAAGGTCATGGTTCCGGACGCCAAATACCTGATCGACCCGGGCGACATCGATCTCAGCTGGGCTGCCACCCTCGCCTGCTCCGGGCTGACGGCGTACGGCGCGGTTCAGAAATTGATGCCAATGGACCCGAACACGCCCATTGTCGTGATCGGCGCCGGCGGCGTCGGCCTCAGTGCGGTCGGAGTGCTGAGTGCGCTCGGACACAGGAACACGATCATCGTCGATATAGAGGACAGCCGGCTTGCCACCGCGAAATCGTCCGGCGCCAGCGCCACGGTGAACAGCCGCACGGCCCCCAACGCCATTGCCGCCGTAAACGAGGCCGCGGGCGCACCCGTCATGGGCGTGATCGATTTCGTCAACAGCCCGCAAACCGCTGCGCTTGCATTTTCGCTGCCGGCGAAAGGGGGCGCTGTCGTTCAGGTCGGCCTGTTTGGCGGTAGCTTTCCCCTGCCGCTTGCGGCCATGGCGGTTCGGGCCATACGGTTGGAGGGAAGCTATGTCGGCAGCCTCGCCGAACTGCGCGAACTGGTCGCCCTCGCGCGGACCGGCAAGCTGACACCGCCTCCCGTCGCCGAAGTGCCGCGCAGCGAAGCGGGCGCGACGCTCGCGGCGTTGCGGGACGGCAGCGTCGTGGGCCGCGTCGTCATCAACGATTAAGGGGCTTCTCTTGCGGTGACAGCAGGAAGGATTCGGGCGGCACCTCGACCATAGAAGGCCGCCCGAGCGCTCCTTCGCGTTATACCAGTTCGAACAGTCCCGCTGCGCCCATGCCGCCGGCGGTGCACATGGAAACCACCACATGGCGAACGCCGCGCCGGCGTCCCTCCAGCAGAGCCGCACCGACCAGACGGCTGCCGGACATGCCGAAGGGGTGACCGATGGCGATGGCACCGCCGTTCACGTTGAGCCGGTCCTGTGAAATACCGAGCGTATCACGGCAATAAAGGCATTGGCTGGCAAAGGCCTCGTTGATCTCGAACAGGCCGATATCGCCCACAGACAGACCTGCACGCTCCAGCAATTTGGGAATCGCGAAGACCGGCCCGATCCCCATTTCCTCCGGCTTGCAACCGGCGGCCTGAAATCCGCGATAAATGCCGAGAATTTCGCGCCCCTCCGCTTCCGCCCGGCCGCGTTCCATTACGATCTGCGCCGCCGCTCCATCGGATAGCTGGCTAGCATTGCCGGCCGTCACATATTTTCCCTCCTTCACGACCGCGCCGTTCGACCAGACCGGAGAGAGGTTCGACAGAATTTCCTTCGTCGTCCCCTCCCGAATACCCTCATCGGCCGTGACGGTGACCGTTTCGCGCCCGGTCTCGCTGCCATCCTTGGCGCGCAACACCTTCTCGACGGTAATCGGCGCGATCTCCTCGCCCAGGCGCCCGGCATCGCGGGCGTCTACCGCTCGCTGCTGGCTCATGGCGGCGAACTCGTCCTGCGCCTCCCGGCTGACGCCGTAGCGTTCGGCGACGATTTCCGCGGTTTCGATCATCGGCATATAGGCGTGCGGCTGCTCTGCCAGGACGCTTTCGTTCTGATAACGGGGGGCGTCCTTCGTCACCGTCCAGCTGATCGACTCCATGCCGCCCGCAAGCGCCACATCGATGTCGCCCGCCATAATCGAACGCGCCGCCAGCGCCACCGTGTTCAGGCCGGACCCGCATTTTCGATCCAGGGAGAAGCCGGGAATCTCCACCGGCAGACCGGCGGCGAAAATACACATGCGCGCCGCGTTCGCCCCCTGGGTGCCCCACTGGTTGCCGACGCCCCAGAACACATCGTCGATGGCGGCCGGGTCAATGCCCGCCCGTTCGATGGCCGCATTCATGACATGCGCGCCCATCACGGTCGCCTCCGTGTTGTTGAAGGCGCCGCGATACGCCTTGCCGACACCAGTGCGCGCGGTGGATACGATGACGGCTTCACGCATGAAAGCATCTCCTTCAAAATGAAAGGAAGGAGGCGCAGCGACATGCGCCCCCTTCCGTCCTATGGGTTCGCTCCTCAGACTATTAGAAGCGCGCGCGCAGGCCCACCTGATAGTTTCGCCCAAGGCCGTTGCCGATAAAGGGATTGTAGCTGACCGGCAGCAAGGCCTCGCCCGGATCCTCGTCGAAAATGTTCTTCACGCCGGCCTGCAGCTGCAGTTCGGACGATGCGACTTCGAAATTATAGGTCGCGAAGAAATCATGCTGTACGAACGTGCCGGATTCCTTGCCAAAGTCGGTCACCTCCGGCCGCTCGTCCGTCACGCTGTCGATAAACGTGACGGTGTAGCGCAGGTTGAGGGCATCGGTCGCGAAGTTGAGGTAGCCGTTTGCCCGCCATTCCGGCAGCGTGTTCGGATCGCGGAAATAATTGCCGAAACCGACGGCATCATAGCCCTCCGTCAGCGTCACGCCGTTCAGGATGAAATCGTCGACCTTGTACTCAAGCGTCCAGCTGGCGTTGCCGCCTGCCGAGATGGTGCCGAAGCCGGCATCGTAATCATAGTTCAGCGCGAAATCGAGGCCGCTGACGTTGACGTCAGGCCCGTTCACATACTCCGTTCGCACACGGGCGATGTTGACGCCGCGCGACACGCCCTGAACGCAGGCGTCACCATCGAACGTGATCAGGTCGGCGAGAGGCGCAGCGCAATTGACGAAACCCGTGCCGCCATCGGTGACGGGAATGCTCGGATCGATGACGGATGTCGCGATCGCATCGCCGGGCGTGTTGGTGATCTGGTCCTGGAAATCATAGGTCCAGTAGTCGACGGAGGCAGTGAAGCCGGAAGTGTCGACCACGACGCCGACATTGTAGGTTAACGCCGTTTCCGGATCGAGCGCCGGATTTCCGAAGATATCGACGGACTTGTAGTCGCCTCCCGTCGCTGTGAGACCGGCCAGCGATGTCACACCCACGGGTGCGACATTGGAAGCGAGCGGCCCGCGGAACGTGGTGCCGATCGAACCCCGAAGGACCAGCCAGTCGAGAGGTTCGAACCGAAAGGATCCCTTTGGATTGAACGTCGAACCGACCGGATTGCCATAGTCTTCGTACCGAAGCGCGCCCGTCAGTTCGAGCGTATCGAAGAGAGGCACGTTCACCTCTCCGAAGAAGGCATAGACGTCCTGATCCAACTGGACGGGACGGGTGCCGCCGAGAAAGATGAACGGCCCCACGCCTTCCGTGCCGGTTCCGACGCAGCTCGTATCGCCCTCGACATAACAGGGATTGATGTTGAGGTTGGAGACATCGGCCAGCGGTCGGCTGCGATAATCGTTTTTCCGGTACTGCGCCCCGACGGCGAAGGCGACCTGCCCCCCCGGAAGCTCTATACCGGTTTCCCCGGATGTCACGAAATCGATGACGAATTGCTCTTCCCGCTGATTGGTGCCGACGGGTATCTGGATATAGCGCAAGAGGTCGGGATCGTTCTCCGCCCCCGGAATATAGAAGGGGTTATCGAGGCCGAGAGCAGGGTTTTGCGGCCCGGCCGTCACGAACGGATTGAACCACTGACAGCCGCCCTCGCCGGGAGTTCCCGTTGCGGGATCGCAGTTCGGACCGCCGAGACCGTTGAGGGCATTCTGCAACCGGGACCCCACGATGCCCGGAGATGCGAAGTCGCGGTCTATGCGCCAATAGGTTGCATCGAGATCGACAATAATGTCGTCTGTCAGTTGATATTCGAATCCACCTGAAAAGCGCATGGCGTCGTTCTTGGCGAAGCCCTGGCCGGCCCCGCGATCGGGTTCGTTCGGGTTGCCGAGGAAGCCGAGCGGACGCCAGTAGAGCGCCGTCACCGCCGCGACGGGCCCGTTCGCACCGCCCGACTGCGGCAGCCCGACCGCATCCAGAAAACCGGGCACGAACGGATTGTTCGGCGACACGCTGAAGGCGCCGAGGAAGCCCGACCCCTGCGGACCCTGCGTGGGCGGGAAGGCAGGCGAGTAATTGTTGTTCGTCTGGTCGGTGGCCGAATAGAGGCCCTCGACATTGAACGTCAGCCGATCAGACAGGTCGGCATTGAACTGCGCGAAAAGCTGATAGCGATCCTCATCCTCGATGATGTTGTCGAACGGGACATAGCTGAAGCGGCACACGGCGCCCGTCTGCAATCCGCCCAGCTCGTTACAACCGGGCTCGGACACCACTTCGGTATTCAGGATCGGCGTTCCGGTGCCCGGGTCGATGCCGCCGAAATAAGTGACCCCATAGGTGCCCGGCGTCGAAAGCGCGGAATAGCCCGATGGATTGACCGTGTAGGGCTGATCCGAAAAATCGCGGGCGGTGGTCGGCAGCTCGGATCGGTGCTGCCATCCGAACCCCACCATGAGGTTCGCAGTCCCGAAGTCCTTTCCGAAAAGCGCGCTGACTTGATAATTGTCGTCCGAACCATCGATGAAGTTATAGTCGGCCTGAAGCTCCAAACCGTCGAAATTCTGACGCGTCACGAAGTTGGCCACGCCGGCGATGGCATCGGATCCATAGGTCGCTGCGGCCCCGTCTTTCAGGATCTCGACACGGTCGATCGCGAAAAGCGGGATGAGGTTCGTGTCGGTAAAGCCGTCGCCGGGAGACTGGATGGTACGCTTGCCATTCAACAGGACGAGCGTGCGAGTCGGGCCAAGGCCGCGAAGGTTGATCGACCCCGAGCCCTGATAGCCTTGGGCGCCGGTTGCGAACTGATTGGAATCGCCGAGAACGGCGCCGACCGACGGCAACTGCTTGATGAACTCGAGCGGCGAATTGACACCTGCCGTCGTCAAATCCTCGCTGGAAAATACATCCACCGGCAGCGCGGCATCCTCAGGCGTTCCGCGGATGTAGGAGCCGGTAATGACGATGGTTTCGGCCGTTTCTGCCGAGACTGCCGGCGGCGTAGCTGGCGGCAGCGCCTGCTCGGCTTCTGCCTGTGCGAATGCACTCGCCGATTGGAAACTGGTGATTACGGCGCATGCGGCCACGCGTGATAGGTAACGCGACTTCATAGTGCGATCCTCCCCTTTTGACATAATATGTCGCGATCTATGCCGCGTTTGTTCCTTAACGACGAAAATCGCGAATGCCCGTCAAGCTGGGAAAGTCGTTAAGCCTGAGAATACCGTGCCGTGTTGCGGGCGTAGCACAGCCTCCCGAATGTAGGAGTTCCCCCGAAGACGGACGGGATTGACGGCGAAGGAGACTGCTCGTAGCGAGCGGCCGTGCTGGCGGGTGTAGCTCAATGGCAGAGCAGGAGCTTCCCAAGCTTAAGACGGGGGTTCGATTCCCCTCACCCGCTCCAATCCTGCACGTCCACGTTCAGTCGCCTGGGCCAGATGCCTCGCCGAAGTTCAGGACGGGCTCCTCCTGCTCTTCCCGCGCCGCCTCCAGGGCGTCAGCCAGCGGGTCGAGGAGTCCGGCGGCACGCAGCTCGTCGAGACCCGGCAGATCCCGGCGGCTGCGCAGGTTGAAATGAGCGAGAAAGCCGGGCGTCGTTGCAAACAGCAGCGGCCGTCCGGGAACTTCGCGGCGCCCCGCCGGCCTCACCCAGCCCATCTCCATCAAAAGATCGAGCGTCCCCTTGGACAGGGAAACGCCCCGAATTTCCTCGACCTGAGCCCGCGTCACGGGTTCATGGTAGGCGATGACCGCCAAGGTCTCGATCGCGGCACGAGACAATTTGCGCGGAGCGGCGTCCGCTCGGCGTAGAATGTGAAACAGATCGGGGGCAGTCTGGAAATGCCAGCGATTGCCGCGCCGCACGAGATTGATACCCCGCGCCGCGTACATGGTTTCCACTTCCTCCAGAAGAGCGCGAACCGGCGCCTGCTCCGGCAGGTGCGCGGCGATTGCGTCCAGTGTCAGCGGCCCGTCGGCCGCAAACAAAAGCGCTTCTACCATGCGGACGTCTTGGCGCGGCACATCCTTCATTCGCCCGCGGCCCGGATTTCAAGCGGTGCATCATAGGCGCGCTGACGAAGGACCAACCGCCCCTGCCGGGCGAGTTCCAGGGCGGCGACGAAGCCGGACGCGGTAACGGAACGCCGAAAGACGGGATCTCCGGTGCGCGGCAGGTGCGCGGACAATCGGTCCCAGTCTACGGCACCGCCGATCGTGCGCTCCAGCCAGCGGATGGCCTCTTCCAGCGAAAAGACCGGGCGCCTTCTTATGCTATAGCTGACGGCACGACCGCGCCCGGCCAGATAGCCATAGGCGCGCATGAGATCGTAGAGCGAGCAGTCGTAGCGGCGGCTCCCCTGCTGCAGCCCCTCCGGCGCGCCGCGCACAAAAACCTGTTCGCCCACGCGGTCGCGCTCCAGCAGTGCAGCGCCAGCAGTTCGCATCGCCTCAAGCCGTTGCAGCCGCAGGTGTAGACGCAGCGCCATATCCGCGCCTTCCGCCTCTTCATCTGTATCGGATTTCGGCAAGAGAAGCGCCGACTTCAGATAGGCGAGCCATGCCGCCATCACCAGATAATCGGCGGCGAGTTCCAGCCGGAGTCTGCGCGCATCCGCGATGAAGGCCAGATACTGCTCCGTCAGTTCCAGAATGGAAATGCGTGTCAGATCGACCTTCTGACGGCGCGCGAGATCGAGGAGCAGGTCGAGCGGCCCCTCCCACCCCTCTATGTCGAGGTCGAGGCGCTCCTCCTCCGCCGCAGGCCTAGTCTCGCGGAACAGATCGTTCATCACAGCGAGAATAGGCCGGAGCGGTGCCCGGCGCCAGCAGCATCAGGAGACGGCGCTTACCGTGCCGAGCAGGTCGTCGCGCCGCGCGGCTGCGTCGGCTTCCGGTCGGGATGGCGAGTCCGGCCATGCCATGGCGGCAGCAAGGCGATCTTCCGCCTCGCTCGTGATGGCGGGGGCGACCGCGCAAAGCGCCCGATTCTCGTCGAAGCGGCCGGTACAGTGGAGCGCGATATCGCAGCCCGCCATCAGCGCCCCCTCCAGCCGGTCGGCAAGACTGCCCTCCAGCGCGCTCATGTGCAGATCATCGCACATCAGGAGGCCGCCGAAGCCGATGTCGCGGCGGATCACGTCCTGTACGACGACCGGGGACGTGGACGCGCAGCGCGCGGGATCCACAGCGTCGTAGCGGACGTGCGCCGTCATCGCCATCGGCGCACTTGCAAGCGCGCGAAAGGGCGCAAAATCCTGCTCCAGGTCGGCGCGGGACGCATCGACGACCGGCAGCGATTCATGACTGTCCGCGGCGGCGCGTCCATGCCCGGGGATATGCTTCACGATCCCGCATATACCGGCTTGGCGCAGGCCGCGCAGCACCGCGTCACCAAGAGCCGCGACCCCGTTCGGATCAGTGCCGAGCGCGCGGTCACCGATGATGTCGTGCGCGCCGGCGACGGGCACGTCGAGCAGGGGCAGGCAATCGACGCTGATTCCAGCCTCGGCCAGCTCCATGCCGATGGCGATCCCGTGCAGACGCGCCGCCTCGATACCCGCGAGCGGCGAAGCCCCGTAGAGTGCGGCGAACGGAGCACCTGGCGGGTGCGCGGGCCAGTGCGGCGGTCCCAGACGCTGGACCCTGCCGCCCTCCTGATCGACAAGGATCGGCAGCGTTTCGCGTCCGGAGAGCATACGCAGATCGTCCGTCAGCGCGCGAAGCTGCGGCAGTGTATCGACGTTCCGAGCGAAAAGGATGAACCCGGCGGGATCCGCTTCCCGGAACAGCGCCCGTTCGTCCGCCGTCAGTTGCGGCCCCTCAAATCCCAGAAACAGTGGCAGCATCAATGGGCCCAGCGGGCGTTGCGCGCCCTTGCCGACATCACAGAACGACGCATTGTTCACCCGCCAGCTTCAACCGGTTGCAGATATCCTTTGCGGCGGCTGCACCGGGCACGCGCGCGCGCAGGCGGTAAAGCGTGTTTCCGTTCACCTCCACCCCTTCGGTCGCCATCTCCAGCGGAGAGAGATACGTGTATCGCGAGGATAGCGTCTTCCATACATCCGACGCCTTGGATCTGGTGGAAAACGCACCGAGCTGGATCGTCGAACTGCCGGCTGCAGACCGCTGCGTCTCTCCCGTTTCTTCCTGCTGAGTGGGCGCGGCTGCGGGGACCGCAGCCTCCCGCCGCGGTGGGCGCGCCGGTTCGGGCGGCGTCCGCGCCTCGTCTCTCGGGTCGCGCTGACGGGCAGGCGCTCTCTCGCCCTCTCCCAGAAGATTTTGCGGCGACTCGTCGGCCTCTCCCGTGCCGACCGGGGGAACCACGGGCACGGCCACTTCCGGCATCTGATCCGTCGCGACATCGGTGGGTAGCGTCGCTCCGGAGGCGACGTCGTTCGTCATGCGCTCATCCTCCGACACCGTCAGGCCGCCGCG
This sequence comes from Pacificimonas flava, assembly GCF_000342165.1. Taxonomy (GTDB): domain Bacteria; phylum Pseudomonadota; class Alphaproteobacteria; order Sphingomonadales; family Sphingomonadaceae; genus Pacificimonas; species Pacificimonas flava. The sequence goes on along the minus strand of NZ_AMRV01000004.1, from coordinate 121,410 downwards.
CTCCCGCGGCGTGATCTTGAAGGGGCCTTCGGGCGCCTCGACCAGTGGAATCTCGCCTTCTGGAACCTCGATGTCGTCATGGCCCAGCGTCTCCGCCACCAGCCAGAGGAGGCCGATGATCACGATAATCGTAACGGCGCCCAGAATAATCGCGCGCTGTGAAAGCAGCCGCGGCGTCTCACTATATTCGAGCTCGGCCGGCTCCAGCCAGGGAAGATCCCCGCCAGAGTCGTCCTCATATTTTGCGTCGTCCTGCGCAGCCACCAAAACGCCCCCCCCTTACATGTCCGCCGCCGGCTCGACCCCCATCAGGGTGAGGCCGCTGGCGATCACCGTGCCCACCGCGCGGCAAAGCGCCAGCCTGGCGCCGGTGACATCCGCCGCGTCCGGGCGGATCACCCGCAGCGCCGGATCGTCATTGCCGCGATTGTAATTGGCGTGGAAGGCGGCGGCGAGACTTTCCAGGAAAAACACCACGCGGTGCGGCTCGTGCGCCTCCGCAGCCAGCCGAACGATACGCGGGAATTGCGCGGCAAGCTTCAGCAGCGCCATTTCCGTCTCGTCGAGCTGCCCCTCAAGTGCGCCGATCTCAGCCGGTGCCATGCCGCCCTCGCCAGCCTTGCGCAGCAGCGACTGGATACGCGCATGGGCATATTGGACGTAGAAGACGGGATTGTCCTTCGACTGCTCCTTCACTTTCGCGAAGTCGAAATCGAGCGGCGCGTCCGCGCGCCGTGTCAGCATCATGAACCGAACGGCGTCCTTGCCGACCTCCTCGACCACCTCGGCCAGGGTCACGAAGTTTCCGGACCGCTTCGACATCTTCACCGGCTCGCCCGCCCGGAACAGGCGCACCATCTGGATAATGACGATATCGAGCGGCACCTTGCCCTCGGTCAGCGCTTCGACGGCCGCCTTGATGCGCTTCACCGTGCCGGCATGGTCGGCGCCCCAGATGTCGATCAGGACATCCGCCGTCTCCGCCTTTTGCAGATGATAGGCCGCGTCCGCGCCGAAATAGGTCCAGCTGCCGTCCGACTTCTTCAGCGGACGATCCACATCATCGCCGAACTGGCTGGCGCGGAACAGGGTCAGCTCCACCGGCTCCCAATCGTCCGGCAGCTCCCCCTTCGGCGGCTCCAGCATGCCCTCATAGACATGGCCCTTGCTGCGAAGCGTCTGCTCCGCCCGCTCGACCGCCCCGGCCTGATGCAAGTCCCATTCCGAGGAGAACAGATCGTGATGAATCCCGAGGAAGGCGAGATCCGCCTTGATCAGCTCCAGCATCGCCGCCACGGCGCGCTGACGGAACAGGACAAGCCAGTCCTCCTCCGACGCATCCCGGAATCTGTCGCCGAATTCCTCGGCCAGAACGTGGCCGATGGGTTTCAGATAATCGCCGGGATAAAGGCCCTCAGGAATGTCCCCGATGATCTCACCCAGCGCCTCCCGGTAGCGCAGATGGACCGACCGGGCGAGCGTATCGACCTGGCCGCCGGCATCGTTGACGTAATATTCCTTGGTGACCTCATGCCCGGTGAAGGCGAGAAGGCTGGCGAGCGCATCACCGACGACGGCGCCGCGACAGTGTCCCATATGCATCGGCCCCGTAGGATTGGCCGAAACATACTCGATATTGACGCGTGTCCCGCTGCCGAAGCTGGCCTTCCCGTAGGCGCGTCCGGCCTCCTCCATGCGGGCCAGTTCGGCGATCCATGCGGCGTCGGCGAGCCGCAGGTTGATGAAGCCCGGCCCGGCAATCTCGACCGCTGTCACATGTGCGGACTTTTCAAGCTCCGGCTTCAGGGCTTCGGCAAGCGCCCGTGGATTGGAACGCGCGGGCTTCGCCAGCACCATCGCCGCGTTCGTGGAAAGATCACCGTGCGAGGAATCCCGCGGCGGCTCCAGCGTAACCGCCCGGCGACCGGCATCTTCGGGAATCGTGCCGGCATCGACCAGAGCGTCGATCGCGCGGTTCACTTCGGCGGCGTAAAGGTCGAAAATACTTTGGGTCAAGGTCGATCCGGTCGGTCTGAAATGATCTTTCGGGGTACAAGCACCCTTCGTCTTCGTCGCGCTGTTATCGCGCTAAGCGAAGGAGCGCAAAGTCCTCCTGACGGGAAATGCAGCGGCTGCGTGGGGCGGTCCGCTCCACTCCGCTACCGCCCCAGTTCCTGCCAGAAGCGCATGGCATAGCGATCGGTCATTCCAGCGATGAAATCGCCAACGTGCCGGGCACGGGCCGGCTCTTCCTCAGGCAAGCTGTCCCGCCACGATTGCGGCAGCAATTGCGGATCGGCATGAAGCGCCGAAAATAACTGCTCGACCACGTCGCCCGCCGGCTCGCGCAGGTCCCTAGCGGGCGCGGTCTGGTACATATTCTCGAACAAAAAGGCGGAGAGTTCCCGTTCGGACGCGGCCACCTCTGCCGAAAAGGCAATCAGCGGCCGCCCCGCCCGCCTCACATCCTCGACCGAACCGATGCCGTGCAGTCGTCGCCGCGCTTCGGCGAGCACATCCTCCACCATGATACCGATCTGACGGCGCACCATTTCGGCGATGATCGCATCCTTCGGCGCGCCCATGTGCCGCTCGGCCACAATGCGCCAATTCTCCCGCACGAACGGCACGGCAACGACATCCTCCAGCCGGAACGCACCGGCCCGGATGCCGTCGTCGAGATCGTGATTGTCGTACGCTATATCGTCGGCGATCGCCGCGACCTGCGCCTCCAGACTGGCATGCGAGCGGAGATCAAGGTCGTAATCCGTATTGGCCGCCGCAAGCGCCCAACCGGGATCTTCAACGGGGCCGTTATGCTTCGCCAGCCCCTCCAGCACCTCCCAGCTCAGGTTGAGGCCGGGATAATCGGCATAGCGCCGCTCCCGCAGCGTCACGATGCGCAGCGTGTTGCCGTTATGATCGAACCCGCCCCAGGGCGCCATGGCCCTGTCGAGCGCTTCCTCTCCGACATGGCCGAAGGGCGGATGGCCAAGGTCATGGGCCAGGCACAGTGCCTCGGTCAGCCCCTCGTGCAGCCCAAGCGCCTTTGCCATTACCCGCCCGATCTGCGCGACCTCAAGCGAATGAGTGAGGCGTGTGCGGTAATGATCGCCGTCCGGCATGACGAAGACCTGCGTCTTGTGCTTCAGCCGGCGAAAGGCGTTGGAATGGACGATGCGGTCGCGGTCGCGGTCGAATGGATCGCGCAGCGCCGAGGGCGGGATCTCATGCCGTCGTCCCCGCGTATTCCCGGGGTGCGAGGCATAGGGCGCGAGGCGGGGATCCGGCGCGGCAGCGGGGTCAGCGGTCAAGGTGCGGGGCGGCCTTCATGCCAAGGATAGGGTGACAGCCGCGTTTTCCCGCTGCTAAGCGCCTTTGCCAAGTGAAAAGGGAGCAGGCGACGCCGATGCAGACAGTCCTCGAACAGCTCGAAGCGAAACGTGAGCGCGCGCGGCAGGGCGGCGGCCAGCGCCGCATCGACGCGCAGCACGCCAAGGGCAAGCTGACGGCGCGCGAGCGCCTCGACGTCCTCCTCGATCCGGGCAGCTTCGAAGAATATGACATGTTCGTCGAGCATAACTGCATCGATTTCGGCATGGACGAGAATCACATCCCCGGGGACGGCGTGGTGACGGGATCGGGTACGATCAACGGCCGCCTCGTCTACGTCTTCAGCCAGGATTTCACGGTCTTCGGCGGTGCCCTTTCCGAACGACACGCCGAGAAAATCTGCAAGATCATGGATATGGCGCTGAAGGTCGGCGCCCCCGTGATCGGTCTGAATGATTCGGGCGGTGCGCGGATCCAGGAGGGTGTGGCCAGCCTCGGCGGCTATGCGGAGGTGTTCCAGCGCAACGTCCTCGCCTCCGGCGTCGTGCCGCAAATCAGCCTGATCATGGGTCCCTGCGCCGGCGGCGCGGTCTATTCCCCTGCGATGACCGACTTCATCTTCATGGTGAAAGATTCCAGCTATATGTTCGTCACCGGGCCGGACGTCGTGAAGACGGTCACGAACGAGGTGGTGACGCAGGACGAGTTGGGCGGCGCGGTCACCCACACGACAAAGTCCGGCGTCGCCGATCTGGCGCTGGAAAATGACATAGAGACGCTGCTGCGGACGCGTGATTTCTTCGACTTTCTGCCGCTTTCGAACCGGGAGGACCCTCCTGTCCTGCCGACGCATCAGGGCCTCGACCATGATGAGAGCCTCGATACGCTGATCCCGGATTCGGCGAACAAGCCGTACGACATGCACGAACTGATCCGGAAGGTGTGCGACGAGGGCAATTTCTTCGAAATCCAGCCCAAGCACGCCGCCAACATCGTCTGCGGTTTCGGCCGCGTCGAGGGGCATACGGTCGGCATCGTCGCAAACCAGCCGATGGTTCAGGCGGGCGTGCTCGACATCGCGAGTTCAAAGAAGGCGGGACGCTTCGTCCGCTTCTGCGATGCCTTCAACATTCCCATCGTCACCTTCGTCGACGTGCCCGGCTTCCTACCCGGCACGGCGCAGGAACATAATGGCATCATAAAGAACGGCGCAAAGCTGCTGTTCGCCTATGCCGAAGCGACCGTGCCGAAAATCACCGTCATCACCCGAAAGGCCTATGGCGGCGCCTATGACGTCATGGCCTCCAAGCACCTCCGCGGCGACCTGAACTACGCATGGCCGACAGCGGAGATCGCGGTGATGGGCGCAAAGGGCGCGGTGGAGATCATCTTCCGCAACCAGTCCGAGGACGAGATCGCAGAGCGGACGAAGGAATATGAGGACCGGTTCGCCAACCCCTTCGTCGCGGCGTCGAAGGGCTTCATCGACGAGGTCATCATGCCGCACTCGACCCGCCGCCGGATCGCCATCGGCCTTCGCAAGCTGCGGACGAAGCAGCTGGAGAACCCCTGGAAGAAGCACGACAATATTCCGCTTTAGGAGCGGACGGCAGGCTGCTCGTTTTATCAGGAACAGGGTCCGGCATTACGCCGCTCAAAAGGAATCACGGTCATGGCCTCCGGTCTCGTAGCCCTTCTCGACGACGTCGCCGCGATAGCGCGGGTGGCGGCCGCCTCCGTCGACGATATCGGTGCGGCAGCCGGCAGGGCGGGCGCCAAGACCGCCGGTGTGGTCATCGACGATGCCGCCGTCACGCCCAGCTACGTTACCGGCTTTGACCCCTCGCGCGAGCTTCCGATGATTGCTCGGATCGCGCGCGGCTCGGTCTTCAACAAGCTCGTCATCCTGCTGCCGGTGGCGGTTCTGCTGGGGCAGTTCGCGCCCTTTCTGATCCCCGTTATCCTGATCGTCGGGGGCCTGTTCCTGTCCTACGAGGCGGCGGAGAAGGTCATCGAACTCATTCGTCCCGATCACAGCATCGAGGAAAACACGCCGGCCGTCGATCAGGGCGGCGACCAGGAAAAGAAGATGGTCTCCGGCGCCATCCGCACCGACCTGATTCTGTCGGCAGAGATCATGGCCATTGCCCTGTCGGAGGTGACCGACCAAATTTGGTGGCAGCAGGCGCTGATTCTGGCCCTGATCGGGATCATCATCACCGCCGTGGTTTACGGTGCCGTCGCCGTGATCGTGAAGATGGACGATATCGGTCTGCACCTCGCCAAGACGAGAGAGGGCGGCATGGCGAATTTCGGACGCGGTCTCGTCAAATTCATGCCGAAGCTGCTGAACGCGATTTCCCTGATCGGTACGCTGGCCATGGCCTGGGTCGGCGGCGGGCTTCTTGTCCACAATAGCTATGCGCTCGGCTGGGCCGGTCCCGAGCACCTGATCGAAGCGATCTCGCAGCCTCTGGCCGCAGCCGCGCCCGCGGCGCTGCACGGCACGGTCGAATGGCTGGTCTTCGCCGTCCTGTCAGGTCTTCTCGGCATCGCGGTCGGCGCTGTGATCGCGCCCATCGTCCACAAATTTATCCCCGGCCACAATCATTAAGCGACAAGGGCAAGTATCAATGAATGTTCAGACGCCCATCCGCCACGGCGTGCGCACCGACTGGACGCGCGACGAAGTCGCTGAGATCTACCAGCGCCCGCTTCTCGATCTTCTTCTCGATGCGCAGATCGTTCACAGGCGCTTCTTTCGTGCGAACGGGGTCCAGGCGTGCCAGCTCCTGTCAATCAAGACCGGGGGCTGTCCTGAAGATTGCGGCTATTGCAGCCAGTCCGCCTTTGCCAAGTCGGGCGTTAAGGCGGAAAAGCTGATGCAGGCGGACGCGGTTATCGCCGCAGCTCGCAGGGCGAAGGAAAGCGGGGCGTCGCGTTTCTGCATGGGTGCGGCGTGGCGGGACGTGAAGGACCGCGACATGGACGCGGTGTGTGAGATGGTGGCGGGCGTAAAGGCGCTTGGCCTGGAAACCTGCATGACGCTCGGCATGCTATCGCAGGACCAGGCCGAAAAGCTGTCCGCGGCCGGTCTCGACTATTACAATCACAATCTCGACACGTCGCCCGAACATTACGGGGAGATCATTTCCACCCGCACCTACGCCGAGCGGCTGCAAACGCTGGAACAGGTCCGCAGCGCCGGCATGAACGTCTGCTGCGGCGGCATCGTCGGCATGGGAGAGGCGCGTAGGGACCGGGTCGGCTTGATCCACGCGCTCGCCACACTGCCGCAGCATCCGAAGTCGGTGCCGGTGAACGCACTGGTTCCGGTGAAAGGGACGAAGCGCGGGGACGCGCTTCTGGCCGGCGAGCATGAGGCGGTGGGCGGCATCGAGTTCGTCCGCGCCGTCGCCACGTGCCGCCTCACCATGCCCGCCTCGGTCGTGCGGCTATCCGCCGGACGGGAGAGCATGTCCCCCGAGCTTCAGGCCCTCTGCTTCATGGCCGGCGCGAACTCGATCTTCACTGGTGATACGCTGCTGACCGCGCCCAATGCCGGAGAGGATAGCGATGCGTCGCTGCTTCGCAGTCTCGGATTGACCGCGATGGAGCCGGACGAAATGGAGCGCGTCTGAATTTTCTCAGCGGCCACCGCGATACCGATCCGGTCAGCGAGAGCGCGATGTGCCCACCGAACGCGGGGTAGCCGCCGCGCGCGGCGGCTGCTGGCGTACGGTCTCCGGCTGCGCGAACTTGCGGGTGCCGGTAAAGTCGAACATCGGCTCGTGCATGGTTGTCTATCCTCTTGGTGACGGTTCAGTGGACCTGTTGGACGGAAGAAGTGACATCGCCGTGAAAGGTGCCATGCAGTTCTGATCTGACAGCTATTGCGCTGGCATCGCGGGGATCCTTTGCTTGTCGGGTCGCCAAAGCGGTCACGCCGCATTAGAGGCGTTCGGCTGTGCAGAATCCGACACCCCCCTCCCTGCAGCCGCCCCCGGAACGCAGCGGCCTTGCCGCCATGCTGACGCTTGCCTGGCCGGTCGTACTGTCGCGCCTTGGTATCATGCTGATGGGTGTGACCGATGCCATCGTCGTCGGACATTATTCCGCGCAGGAGCTTTCCTATCAGGCTCTCGGCTGGGCGCCGACCGGCGTCGTTCTGACGACGGGCGTGGGTCTCCTCATGGGCATACAGGTGCTGACGGCGCAGCTCGTCGGCGAAGGCCGGCGCGGAGAAGCCGGCGCTGTCCTGCAACGCGGCCTCCTCCTGTCGCTTATCGTTGGCGTGCTGGTGTCGGTCCTTCTGCTCTACGGCGCCCGCCCGCTCCTGGACCTCATGGGCTTTGAAGAGGGTCTGGCCCCGGGCGCAGCGGCAGTGGTGGAGACGCTGGCATGGTCGCTGACACCTTATTTGGTCAGTGTTGCGGCGTCCTTCTGGCTCGAAGCGTTGGAGCGGCCGCTTCCCGGCATGTATCTGATGGTGGTGGCCAATCTCGTAAATCTGGTTCTCAACCTGTGGCTCGTCCCCGGCACCAGCCCGTTCGGCGTCCAAGGCGCCGTCGCCAGCGCGTGGACGACGCTGTTTTCGCGGCTGGTCTACGCCATCAGCCTGATCGCGGTCATTTTCTACTGGCAGGAGGCGCGCAGCCTTGGCGTCTTCGCCCTTCGGCGCGCCGCATCGTTCCATGAATATTGGGGACGCATGTTGAAGATCGGCAGCGCGTCGGCGGTGTCTTATTTCGTGGAATCCACTGGGTTTGCGGCCATGACGATCATCGCCGGCCTCGTCGGCGCCACCGCCGTTGCCGCCTATTCCATCGTCTTCAATATCGCTGCGCTGGTTTTCATGATCCCGCTCGGCTTGTCGAGCGCCACGGCCGTGTTCGTCGGAAAGGCGTTCGGCGCGGGCGACCGCCCGGCGGTCCGCCGCTCTGGGTTCGAGGGGATGGGCTTTACCGTGCTGCTGCTGGCGGGCGTGTCGCTGATCGTCGTCGTCGCCCCGGATAGGGTTGCCGGCTTCTATACCGCCGATACGGCGCTGTTGACGGCTGCGGTTCCGGCGCTCCTCACGCTGTGCGTCTTCTTCCCGCTCGACGGGTTGCAGGTCATCGCGGCAAGCGCACTGCGGGCATCGGGGGACGAATGGATGCCGACGCTGACGCATGCGATCAGCTACAATGCCGTCATGCTGCCGACGGGATATTACCTGGCCATTACCCTAGACCTTGGCATCATGGGTCTCGTCCTGACGATGATCGGCGTTACCGTGCTGGCTGGTGCGTTCCTGCTCAGCCGCTTTCTGTGGGTGACGCGGAGAGGCGGAACGGTTCCAGTGCCGTCCTGAGCGATTCCGGCAGCGGCGCGCCGCCGGGTCCATCAACGGCGCGGTTCACCATAACCGTATCGGAAACGGCAATGCAGGCCCCCTCCTGAAACAATGCCTGACCGACGACATAACTTGACGTGCCGAAGCGGACGATGCCGGCACACACCTCGATGGGCGCAGGCCAGCCGCCTTCTCGCAGGTAGTCGATGGAAATATTCGCCACGATCGGGCGAAAATCGAGTTCGCGGCGGCCGCCGAGCGAATGGTGCAACCGCACACGCCCTTCTTCGAAGAAGCGGCTGAACGCGACATTGTTCAGATGATTGTTGGTGTCGAGATCGCCGTAGCGCACGGCAAGTTCGACCGCGTAAGCATAGGTTTCTCGCCTTTGCCGGGCGGGATCGTTCTTCATCGCGTTCCGTCTCTCGTCCATCGGATCATGGCAGCGATGGGTTCGCGATGCCTTCGCCCCCTCCGCGTTCGGGGGCAAGCCTAGCGCGGCGAGACTCGCCCCGCCCCTCCCTCTTTTCGGGTAGCGCAGCGTCAGCCGGCGAGTTCGTCCCACTTGTCGCGAATCTTTGTGAAGAAGTTCGCGCTGCGGGGGCTCGAACGCACCTCTTCGTCGAGGCTACGAAACTCCTCGAGCAGTTCCTTCTGCCGCTTCGACAGCCGTGTCGGGGTCTCGACCTCGACCGTCACGACCAGATCGCCGCGTCCGCTGCCGTTCAGACTGGGCATCCCCTGCCCCCGGCGGCGGAACTCCTTGCCGCTCTGTGTGCCGGAGGGGATCTTCAGATCGACCATTTCGCCTTCGATGGACGGCACTTCGATAACACCGCCCAGCGCCGCATCGGTGAAGCAAACGGGCACGGACACGTGCAGATTGGTGCCCTGCCGCTCGAAAATCTCATGTGGGAGCAGGTGGACGAAAATGTAAAGATCGCCGGCCGGACCGCCGCGAGCACCGGCTTCACCCTCGCCGGACATGCGAATGCGCGTGCCGTGATCCACGCCAGCGGGGATCTTGACCCGCATCGATTTTTCCTTGTCGACGCGCCCGGCGCCGAGACATTCCTCGCAGACCTTCGAGGTGACGCGCCCCGCGCCGTGGCACTGCGGGCAGGCGCGTTCGATGACGAACATGCCCTGCTGAACGCGCACCTGACCCATGCCGCCACAGGTACCGCAGGCTTCGACCACCGCATCGGGTGCCGCGCCCCGCCCCTGGCAGGCATCGCAGGTTGCCGCGACGTCGATCTCGATCGTTTTCTCTGCGCCGAAAAACGCCTCTTCCAGCGTCAGTTCCATATCGTAGCGCAGATCGCCGCCACGGACCGCGCGGCTGCGCTGCTGGCGCCGGCCGCCGCCGGCCGCGCCGCCCATGAACTCGGAAAAGATATTGTCGAAAATGTCGGAGAAGTCCCCGAAGCCCTGTTGGCGACCACCGCCGCCACCGCCATTTTGAAAGGCCGCCTTGCCGTAGCGATCATAGGCTGCCCGCTTCTGCGGATCCTTCAGGCAGTCATAGGCCTCGGCGCACTCTTTGAAACGGCGCTCCGCCTCGGCGTCGCCGGGATTGCGGTCCGGGTGAAATTTCATCGCCAGCTTCCGATAGGCGGACTTGATCGTTCCGCCATCCGCGTCGCGGCTGACACCCAGAAGCTCGTAATAGTCGGTTTCGACCATGCCTATCCCAGACCCCCGATACTGATACGCTTTGTCGCGGGAAGCCAACGCCCGGCGACCTCAAGGAAAACGGGGCCGGTCAAGCGGCCCCGTTCCTCGTTCCAAATTCAGGCGGACTTTTTCTCGTCGCCGCCCTCGTTCTCGTCGACCTCGGAGAACTCCGCGTCGACCACATCATCGTCGGCCGCGCCGTCCGGACCGCTCTCGGCGGATCCGCCCTCGGCATTCGCGGAGGCCTGTTCAGCCTCGTAGATGGCTTGGCCCATCTGCATCGCGGCCTGCGCCAGTGCTTCGGTCTTCGACTTCAGCGCATCGGCATCGGGATCATCCTTGCCGAGTTCGGTCTTCAGATCGCCCAGCTTCGATTCGATGTCCGACTTCACACCGGCCTCGACCTTGTCGCCATGCTCCTCGAGCTGCTTCTCGGTCGTGTGCACCAAGCTGTCGGCCTGATTCTTCGCCTCGGCACGCGCCTTGCGCTTCTTGTCTTCCTCAGCGAACTTCTCGGCATCCTTGACCATCTGGTCGACCTCGGATTCGCTGAGGCCGCCGGAGGATTGGATGCGGATCTGCTGCTCCTTGCCGGTACCCTTGTCCTTGGCGCTGACGTTGACGATGCCATTGGCGTCGATGTCGAACGTCACCTCGATCTGCGGCACGCCGCGCGGGGCGGGCGGAATGCCGACAAGGTCGAACTGGCCGAGCAGCTTGTTGTCGCCGGCCATTTCCCGCTCACCCTGGAAGACGCGAATGGTCACGGCGTTCTGATTGTCCTCCGCCGTCGAATAGGTCTGCGACTTCTTCGTCGGTATCGTCGTATTGCGGTCGATCATCTTCGTCATGACCCCGCCAAGCGTTTCGATACCGAGCGACAGCGGCGTCACGTCGAGGAGTAGGACGTCCTTGACGTCGCCCTGCAGCACGCCCGCCTGAATGGCCGCGCCCATGGCAACGACCTCGTCGGGATTGACGCCCGTGGACGGATCCTTGCCGAAGAACTGCTTCACCTTCTCGCGGACGAGCGGCATGCGGGTCATACCGCCGACGAGAATGATCTCGTCGATCTCGCCCTTGTCGGTGCCTGCATCCTTCAGCGCGGCCTTGCACGGCTCCATCGTCCGGTCGACCAGGTCGCCGACCAGCTTCTCGAGGTCCGCGCGGCTCATCGTCTTCACGAGATGCTTCGGACCGTTCTGATCGGCGGTGATGAACGGCAGGTTCACCTCTGTCGACTGCGCCGAGCTGAGTTCGATCTTCGCTTTCTCGGCCGCTTCCTTCAGGCGCTGCAGGGCCAGACGATCCTTTGTCAGATCAATGCCCTCGTCCTTCTTGAAGCCTTCCGCCAGATGCTCGACGATACGCGCGTCGAAGTCTTCGCCGCCAAGGAACGTGTCGCCGTTCGTGGACTTCACCTCGAATACACCGTCGCCGAGTTCCAGGATCGACACGTCAAACGTACCGCCGCCCAGATCGTAGACGGCGATCGTCTTGTTGGCGTCCTTGTCGAGGCCATAAGCAAGCGCCGCAGCCGTCGGCTCGTTGATGATGCGCAGGACTTCGAGACCGGCGATCTTGCCGGCATCCTTGGTCGCCTGGCGCTGCGCGTCGTTGAAATAGGCCGGAACGGTGATCACGGCCTGCGTGACGGTCTCGCCGAGATAGCTTTCGGCGGTCTCCTTCATCTTCTGGAGGATGAAGGCGGAAATCTGGGAGGGGGAATATTTTTCGCCCTTCGCCTCGACCCAGGCATCGCCATTGTTGCCCTTGACGATGTCATAGGGAACGAGACCCATGTCCTTCTTGGTCAGCGGATCGTCGAAGCGGCGACCGATCAGCCGCTTGATGGCGAACAGCGTATTGTCGGGATTGGTAACCGCCTGGCGCTTGGCCGGCTGTCCAACAAGGCGCTCATTGTCCTTCGTGAACGCGACCATGGACGGCGTCGTGCGCGCGCCCTCACTATTCTCGATGACCTTCGGATCGCTGCCCTCCATGACGGCAACGCAGCTGTTCGTGGTCCCAAGGTCGATACCAATGACTTTTGCCATGTGTTTCCTCTAATTTTTCTCTAAGCAAAACAATGACGGGGCGGTGGCCGCGCTTAAAAAGCCGCGGCGTCGTGCCCCCCTGCGAAGCGCGATGTAGGAGGGGCGAAACCGCCATACAAGGTTGTGTGCGCGCATCCCGGCGGGCCGCCGGACGAATGTCGCAGTGACACTGGGCATCCGCGGGCCGTAAGATGGGGCGGCACGCACTGTCCACTGCGCATGTTCTGGAGTTCACACTATGATCCGCAATCGCCCGCACCTGTCCATATCCGTGCTTGCGTTCGCCTGCACGATGACCCTTTCGGCGTGCGGCGACAGCGCCGAGACCGACACGCCCCCGGCCGAGACCGACATGACTGCAACGGCGCCAGCACAGACGGACATGCAGGCGCCTGGCGCGGGGCCAGCCGTGGTGCCGGACGCGGAACTGAGCGCATCGAACTTTCGCCTGATCCTGCCCGCCGTCTCCGGCCGCCCGGGTGTGCTTTACGGCAGCATCACCGGCGGGGCGGAGGGCGACCGCCTGACCGGCGCCGCCCTTGAGGATGTTGCTGCAGACGCGCGCGTGGAAATTCATGAAACACAGATGAGCGGCGGCCGCATGAGCATGGAGGAGCGTGCAGCGCTCGACGTTCCTGCGGGCGAGACGGTCACTTTAGAGGAAGGTGGCTGGCACGGCATGGTCTTCGATTTGCCGGCCGACATGAAGGCCGGCGGCACCGTCCCCGTGCAGCTGACCTTCGAAACGGCCGGCCCGCGCACCGTCGATGCCGCGGTCGAGGCGCGCGGCAGCGGCCAATAGGCTATTATGTAAGGCAGCGGCCGGCAACGTCCGGTGAGCGCACGATGGCCGCCTCCGTTTTCGGAAACGCCATCGACTGGACGCGCATGCGCTTTCGCCTGGGGAAATGGTATATCCTGCAGCCCGCCTGGATCACCATGTCACCAGACGGGAATATCTGGCTGCATCCGAACAGTGCCGCATGGCGAGAGGATTATGCCGCTGCGCCGCTATGGCTGCGCGGCCATATCATGCACGAACTGACGCATGTCTGGCAGTATCAACAGGGCGTGAACCTTGTCCTGCGGCGCCATCCCTTTTGCCGGTATGGCTATACGTTCATGTCAGGCCGCGCATTTTCCGATTACGGACTGGAACAGCAGGCCGAACTCGTCCGCCACACCTATCTGGCGCAGCAGGGATGCCCGCAGACGGGAAAGCCGGACGCGGCCGAAATGGCGGCCGCCCTGCCGTTCGGCCCCCACCCGGCTGCCAGCGCCTGACCTCCGGACGGATCAGTCCGGATAACCCGGCTGTCCGCGACAGTCGTCATCCAGCTCGCCCTCCCGGTTGTAGCCATCGCATCCATCATCCTTGTCGATGAAATAGCCGGCCGCGGCGCCGACGGCCGCGCCAACGGCGGCAGCCGTGCCGGTGTCGGTGTCGACAACACCGGTTTCATCGGCAAGAACACCCGCCGCGGCGCCCGCGGCGGCACCCTCGGCAGCGTAATTTTCCGCGCAGCCCGTGACGAGCGTCAACGCGGCGAGCGGGGCAGCCATAGTCAGAAGCCTTTTCATCACCTTCACCCTTTCAGATCATCCCCTGTCGGCGCTACAGCGGCGCAGGAAGCGGAAGGTTCCTTCCTCTCCGCCGCCTGCCGACCCGAACGACGGACGGACGCAGGATCACGGAAACTGACGCTGCTCGACTTCAAAGCCGGGTTCGTGTTCCTACGCCTCAGTGCTGCCCAGGGCTTATCCTGGGGGAAAGCGGCGCCGGCCTCGTCAAGATGTCGCCGCTCCGCCCTCCAGGAGGTCTTGGGTGTTGGTTTCGAAATCGGACGCGTCGTGGCGTTCGCGAAGCTGATGCTCCGGCTTGCCGAAGGTCCGGTTGACCATGCGGCCACGCTGCACCGCCGGCCGGTCGCCAACCGTCTTCATCCAGCGCTGGACATGCTTGTAGTCCTGCGCGGAAAGATAGGTCGCCGCGTCGCCATAGGCCGCGCCGGAGGCGACCGCGCCGTACCAGGGCCACACAGCCATGTCGGCAATCGAATAGTCTGCGCCCGCAAGATATTCATTGTCTGCAAGGCGTCTGTCGAGCACGTCGAACTGCCGCTTCACTTCCATGGCATAACGGTCGATGGCATATTCGATCTTCATCGGCGCATAGGCATAGAAGTGGCCGAACCCGCCCCCCAGAAACGGCGCGGCACCCTGCAGCCAGAACAGCCAGTTGAGCGCCTCCGTCCGCGCCGCATGGGCCTGCGGCAGGAACGCACCGAACTTTTCAGCCAGGTAGAGCAGGATCGCGCCGCTTTCGAACACGCGCACCGGGGGGTCTTCGCTATGATCCATCAGGGCCGGAATTTTCGAGTTCGGATTGACCTCCACGAAGGCGCTCGAAAACTGGTCGCCCTCACCGATGTTCACCAGCCAGGCATCGTACTCAGCCCCGGAATGCCCGGCTGCCAGCAGCTCCTCCAGCATGATCGTCGCCTTCACGCCGTTCGGCGTCCCCAGCGAATAGAGCTGCATCGGATGCTTGCCCATCCGCCGCGTTTCCTCGTGCGTGGCGCCCGCTATCGGACGATTGATATTGGCGAAGCGGCCGCCGGATTCCTTGTTCCACGTCCAGACCTTCGCGGGCTGGTAACCGGCGGGGAAGTTCTCGTCCGGATTGGGGGCGTCGTCGCTCATGGAATTCATCCTTCCTCTTTAATATCAATACCGAACGGTACATATAATGAGGAGCCCGTGCGGATGCGAGGGGGAGGAGCGACAATGGGGCGAAAGGGACGAGACGCCGGCCTTCGCCCGCATCGCGCCCCCTTCCTTCATCAGTCGTATTCAACTCCCGGCAATCCCGGCCCGCCATTGGCGATGAACTGATCGATGCGCGTTTCCAGCACGGGCAGTGGTACCGAACCGAGCGACAGTACGGTGTCATGAAACTTGCGGATATCGAACCCGGTCCCCAGCGCTTCCTCCGCCTTCGCCCGCACGCGCCGCATCGTCATTTCGCCAAGCTTGTAGGCCAGGGCCTGGCCCGGCCAGCTGATGTATCGGTCGACCTCCGTCCCAACCTCGTGCTGCGACAGAGCCGTGCGATCGGCCAGATAGTCGACGGCGCGCTGCCGATCCCAGCCGTAATGATGGATGCCGGTATCGATGACGAGGCGCACGGCCCGCCACATCTCATAGGATAGCTGGCCGAACCGCTCATAGGGCGTACGGTAGATGCCCATCTCCCGCCCGAGATATTCCGTGTAGAGGCCCCAGCCCTCGCCAAAGCCCGAAAAATAGGTCTGCCGGCGGAATTTCGGCGCCTCCTCCTGCTCAAGCGCGAAGGCGGCCTGAAAACTGTGCCCCGGCGAACATTCGTGCATCGTCAAAGCCGGGATATTGTAGAGCGGCCTCGACGGCAGATCGTAAGTGTTCATCAGGCAGGCCTCCAGGCCGCCGCGACCGCTGGTATAAAAGGGTGCAATCGCATCCGGAACCGGGCGGATGGTAAAACGGAACCGCGGCAGGAACCCGAAATAGTCCGCAATCTTCCCGTCCACGCGCTTCGCCGTATAGGCCGAAACGCCCATCAACTCATCGGGCGTGTCGGCGATGAAGCGCGGGTCTGTCCTTAGGGAGGCGTTGAATTCCTTCAGCGTTCCCTCGAACCCGACCTCGTCCATGATCGCCTGCATCTCCGCCTCGATGCGCGCGACCTCCTTCAGTCCGATTTCGTGGATTTGCTCGGCCGTCAGGTCGAGAGTGGTATATTGCTTGATCTGCTGCTGGTAATAGGCGGGTCCGTCCGGCATCTTCTCGGCGGCAAGCTCCGTGCGCGTCCCCGGCAGATACTCTTCGCGCAGAAAGGTCAGCAGCTTGCCGTAGGAGGGCACGACCGCCTCCTCGATCGCCGCACGAGCCTCGCTGCGCAGCCGCTCCTTCTCCGCCTCGGGAATCCGCTGCGGCATGTCTTCGAACGCATCCCAGAATGGATTCTCCTCTGGATTTGCATTCGTGTACGGCTCCAGAGAGACATCGCGCCCCTCGAGCGTCACACGCGGAACGCTGAAGCCGCGTCCCAGCCCCGCGCGCGAATTGGCGATCTGCTCATCGAAATAGCGCGGAATGTCGCGCATGCGCGCAATGTAGCGCTCGTACTTCTCGGTCGTATCGAACCCGCTTCGCGCATTCAGATAGCTCCAGAACGAACTGTCGCTGTCGAAGGGCATCTCCCATTCGCGGAACTCGGCATCGCCAATGGCTTCTTCCTGCAAGGTGCGGAAGACGGCGGCGTTCACCTTTTCCTTTTCGGACAAGCTGTCGGCGGGAATGGCGTTGACGGCCTCCAGCATCTCCCTGGCATGAGCCGCCCGTCGCTCCTGCGCCTGGGGCGTGACGGACGGCAGAGAAGCGCCAGCGGACGTGCTGCCGTCTGCCTCCTCGATGCGATCAAATTCCTTCAGCTGCCACTGCCAATCGGCTTCATAAAGCGCCTGCAGCCGGCGGTCCGCTTCTCTGGGGACCTCCGCTGAAGCGCTGCTGGCAGATGCGTTCTCCTGTGCTGCAGCCGGCAGAAATGACGCGCTGGCCAGAAGCGTGGCCGCCGCAGCGAATACGAAACCCAATTCCACAGAAAACCTCCCCCTCAAAACATCCGATCGGTTCGGCGCCGAGAGAAAGCAGTTTCGGGACCAAAGAGCCAGCCCCGAATATGGCTCAGCCGGTCATGAAGGCATTGGTGAACCGGTTCGGCCAGGCGAAATTCGTGAACAGGACGGAATAGCTCTCTTCTAGAGACACAACATGATGCCACCAGCCAACCGGAATGAAGAGGGCATCCCCCGGGCCGATTTCGGTCTCCAGAATAGCCGGTGCCCTCTTGCCTTCCGCCTGCAACGCCTCGAGCGTCCAGTCGCTGAAGACCTTCTGCCGCGGCCTCATGCGGCGCTGCTCCCAATTGGGAACCATATGGACGCGCTTCCGGCCCTTCACCTGGATCAGAAGATTGTTCGTCAGATCATGATGAAAGGGTGTCAGCGTTCCGGCCGGGCCAATCCAAAGATAGCCATCGTTCCCTGCTTCGGGCGCGGTGTAACCGGGAATAGCGGAGAAATCCTCCCACAGCGGATCGAACGCGGCACGATTGTCGCTGCCATTATTCGCGGTGACATAAAGGTCGTTCGAGGTTGCCCCTGATCTCAGGGCATCCGCAAGCTCGCCGAACGGCATCCTCGTGCGAAGGCGCTGCTTTTCGAGTTCGGGATTCCGCGCACTGTCGCGTCCGCGCTGCGCCGTGATCATGGTCGTCCGGCCCACTTTCTCCTCCAGATAATCTGCGGTCCAGAGAGACAGAGCCGGCCAATGATCGACCAGTCCGGTCAGGACCGCCGGTCGCTGCGCCGCGTAATGATCGGCCAGAAACATGTCCGGTGCCAGCCTGTCCCGGCGCGGTACATGATCCGACTCCGGCCCCAGGGTCCAGCTCTCCGCCTGGCAATCGAGCACCCAGTCGCGCTTCCTTAGCAAATCTGCGACAGCCATTGCGCCGAGGAAGTAGGGGTTGCGCTTCGCGTCCTCGGCATAGGCCGAAACGACATCGGGATCCGCGAAGTTCGCAAGCTGCATGGCGATGATGCGCGCATCGACATCCATTGCCACGCGCTCCGCCACGGCGGCTGCGAGGCGAGGGTTGAACGCGATCTGACGGGATGTCGCCGAAGGTTCTGTTGCCGGTCTTGCGGCGGACATGGCCGGGTCCTTCCTTCAACGGGGCGGTCCCCGGCCATTAGGTCATTCTCATGACACGGCAAAGACAACGCCGCCCCATGCGCCAGGCTATTTCGCGACGGTGACCATCGCCGGCCGCAGCAGGCGTTCGCGAATCCTGTAGCCGGGCTGGAGTTCCGCGACGATCGTCCCGGCCTCGTGCCCCTCGTCCGCGTCGACCTCCATCATCGCCTGATGGACATGCGGATCGAGGGGCTGGCCGACCGAGTCCACGCGCGCGATGCCGTGCTTCTCGAACGCCTTCATCAACTCCTTTTGCGTCATCTCCACGCCAGTCAGCAGCCCCTTGTTGACGACCTCGTCCTTCTCGGCCGCGTCGAGGGCCCGCGCCAGATTGTCGGCCACCGAAAGCAGATCGCGGGCGAAACCGGTGATCGCATAGTCCGTGCCCTCCCGCTTGTCCTTTTCCAGCCGTCGGCGGACATTCTCCGTCTCCGCCACCGCGCGAAGAAGGCGGTCCTTCAAATCGGACACCTCTTTCTCAAGGGAGACAACGCGTTCGTCTGCGGTCTCCTCTTGTTCATTGGAATCGTCGTCACCGACAGATCCGGCACTCTCCGGTTCGCCGCCTTCTGGCAGGGAAATCTCCTCGTCCCCGGCAACGGGATTCTCGATCGTCTCGTCGGGACGCGTATCGTTCGTCATTCAATCAGCCTCGATAGGGTTCGTGCGGTGTAGTCCACCATGGGAATGATGCGCGCATAGTTCAATCTGGTCGGCCCGATAACCCCAACGACGCCAAGCACGTTCCCATGCGACGATTGATACGGCGCGGCGATCACGCTCGATCCGGTCAGCGAGTAGAGTTCGTTCTCCGCGCCGATGAAGATCCGCATGGAACCGGCGCTGCGGGCGCGTTCCAGCACCGCCAAAAGCTGCTCCTTCTCATCGATATCCTCCAGCAATCTGCGGACCCGTTCCAGATCGGCAGCGGAGGATGCGTCGATCAGGTGCGCCTGTCCGCGCACGATCAGAAGCGCCCGCCCTGCCTCGTCATGCGACCAGGTGGCGAGCCCCCTTTCCACGATGCCCGATGCCGCCGCTTCCAGCGCGGAACGGCCCGAAGCGATCTCTCGCTCTACCGTCCGCATGCCTTCACGCAGCGTCAATCCTGCCAGGCGGTCGTTCACAAAATTGGCCGCCTGCTCCAGCGCAGCGGGATCGATGCCCGAGGAATCTTCAAGCAAACGGTTCTCGACGCTGCCGTCGCCGCCGATCAGGATCATCAGCGCGCGGGTGGGCGACAGCGGAGAAAAGGCGACCTGCTTCAGCCGCACGTCGCCCCTGGGCATCATCACCAGCGCTGCGCAGGAGGCAAGGTCGGCCAGCGCACCCGTCGTGCGTTCAAGCGCGCTATCCACCCCGCCAGCATCGCGCCGAACCTGCGCATCGATGGCGGCTCGCTCCGCTTCGTCGGGGCGCCGCCACTCGATCATGCCGTCGACGAAAAGTCTGAGCCCGGAATCCGTCGGCATGCGCCCCGCCGACGTGTGCGGGCTTGCAAGAAGGCCCGCCCCCTCCAGTTCCGCAAGCACGCTGCGGATCGAGGCCGGGGACAGGCCAAGGCCTCCCGGCATCGCCGCCAGCGTCTTCGAGCCCACAGGCTGGCCGGAGGCGACATACTCGTCGACCACCTGTGCAAACACACGGCGCGCGCGGTCAGAAAGTTCGTCCAGACTGGGCATGAACCGAAAATAGGAATTGGCTGGCGCACGCTCAAGCGAATGCTAAACGCGCGGGGAAACGAGCATCCTTGCGCGTATGCAGCGCGCAGCCATATCATGACGAGGAGGTCCCATGCGCCCATCCGGACGAGCGCCCGACGAAATGCGTGCCATCGAAATCATTCCTGGCTTTACGCGTCACGCCGAGGGCTCCTGCCTGATCAAGTTCGGCGAAACGCATGTCCTTTGCACCGCCAGTTTGGAAGAGCGGATTCCGCCCTGGCTGCGCGGGAAGGGGCAGGGCTGGGTCACCGGCGAATACGGCATGTTGCCCCGCGCCACGCACACGCGCGGCAACCGGGAGGCTGCGCGCGGCAAACAGTCCGGCCGTACGCAGGAAATCCAGCGCCTGATCGGACGTTCGCTTCGCGCTGTGGTCGATCTCGGCAAGCTCGGTGAACGACAGATCACCCTCGACTGCGACGTTCTCCAGGCCGATGGCGGCACGCGCACCGCAGCCATTTCCGGGGCGTGGGTGGCGCTGCGGCTGGCTGTCGACAAGCTGATGCGGGAAAATCCGGCGATGCAGGACCCGATTACCGGCCAGGTGGGGGCGATTTCCTGCGGCGTCTATCAGGGCACGGCGGTTTGCGATCTCGATTATGCCGAGGATTCGACGGCCGATACGGACGCGAATTTCGTTATGGTCGGCGGCGGCGGCATCGTCGAGATTCAGGGCACGGCGGAAAAGGAACCGTTCGACGAGGAAATGCTGCTGCGCCTGCTGCGCCTGGCGCGCATGGGCTGCGACCGGATTTTCGCTGCCCAGGTAAAGGCCGTTCGGGAGGCGGGGGAGCGATGACGGAACACCGCACGCTGGAACCCGGTCCCCTGGTCATTGCCAGCCATAATCCGGGCAAGGTTCGGGAGATCGCGGAATTGCTTGGCCCCTATGGCGTCGAACCGGTGTCCGCGGGCGACCTCGGCTTGCCAGAACCCGAGGAAACGGAAGACAGTTTTCGCGGCAATGCCGAGTTGAAGGCGCGCGCGGCGGCCCTTGCGAGCGGTAAGCCTGCGCTGGCGGACGACAGCGGCCTGTGCGTCGATGCCCTTGGCGGCGCGCCCGGCATATATAGCGCGCGCTGGGCGGGGCCGGACAAGGATTTCGGCGCGGCCATGCAGAAGGTGCACGATGAGATGCAGCAGGGCTCCGGCACCGATGCGGCACATTTCACCTGCGCGCTGTCGCTGGCCTGGCCGGACAACCATATCGAGACGTTCGAGGGTTATGTGCATGGCCGTATCGTCTGGCCGCCCCGCGGCGACCGCGGCTTCGGATATGATCCGATCTTTCAGCGATCGGGCGACGACCGGACCTTCGGGGAGATCGATCCGGCGAAGAAGCACGAGATCAGTCACCGGGCGGCCGCGTTCGGTCAGCTCGTGCGCGCGTGTCTGGCCCGGTAAGGCCGCATTCTGACCGCGCCCTCCCCGCTCGCGCTTTATGTGCACTGGCCCTATTGTGCGCGCAAATGCCCCTATTGCGACTTCAACAGCCACGTCCGCGGCCATATGCCCGAGGCGGAGTGGCTGGAGGGCATCCTTGCCGAGCTGGAGCATGAGGCGTCGCTGACCGCCGGTCAGACGCTGACGAGCATCTTCTTCGGCGGCGGGACACCCTCGCTGATGACACCGGCCAGCGCCGGTGCGATCATCGACCGCGCTGCCGCACTCTGGCGGGCCGCGCCAAAGCTTGAAATTACGCTGGAGGCGAACCCGTCAACCGTCGAGGCGGAGCGCTTCTCCGGCTTTCGGGATGCCGGTATCAATCGTGTCTCCCTTGGCCTGCAAGCACTGAATGACGCCGATCTTTCCGCCCTTGGTCGTACACACGACGCCGCGACAGGCATCGCAGCGCTGGACATGGCGCAGGCGCATTTTCCGCGCGTCAGCTTCGACCTGATTTATACGCGGGAAGGTCAAAGCGCAGCGGACTGGGAAAGGGAGTTGCGCCGCGCCCTCTCCTTCGGCACGGAACATCTGTCGCTTTACCAGTTGACGATCGAGCCGGGCACGCATTTCGCCACGCGCCATGCGGCCGGGGACCTGATCCTGCCGGCTGAGGACCCGGCGGCGGACATGTTCGAGATGACGCGGGCAATCACCGCAGAGGCGGGGCTGCCCGCCTATGAAACCTCCAACTATGCAAGGCCGGGCGCCGAGAGCCGCCACAATCTCACCTATTGGCGCTACGGCGACTATGCCGGCGTCGGCCCTGGGGCGCATGGCCGCCGGGCCGGGCGGGCGACGGTCAGAACGCGGCTGCCGGAGCGCTGGCTTTCGCGGCTTGCCGAGCGGGGGGCGGTGCCTGCGACCGAGGAACGGATAGCGCCGGAAAAGGCCGCCACCGAGGCGCTGATGATGGGCCTGCGCCTGACCGAGGGTATCGACGCGGCACGGTTCCAGGTGCGGACCGGCATCCCTCTCGCCGACGCCATCGATACGGAAGCCGCCGCACGGCTGCAGGCCTATGGCCTTCTCTCCTGGACGGGCAAGACGCTGCGACTGACGGAACCGGGTCACGCCGTCCTCAACAGCATCCTCGTCGACCTGATCCCGAACTGAAACCTGGAAGCCCGAACAGGCTGGCGGAGCGGGTGGGATTCGAACCCACGATAGGGGGGTACCCTATACACACTTTCCAGGCGTGCGCCTTCGACCACTCGGCCACCGCTCCGCAAGAAAGCGGGCCTCTAACGAAGCTTTGCGCGGATTGAAACCCCTTCTCAGATCTCCTCCAGCGTACCGGTGCCGACAATCGGGCCGGTGGGCGCGCCGGTCGGGGATCCGCCCTCTGGCTCAATGGAGATGGCGAGGGTCGAATCGGGTGAGAAGTCACTCGGCAGCGACACCGAAATGCCATCGGCAGGCGCGATCGTCCCCAGCGAGCGGGGCGTGCCGTCCGCCGGAATAAACCGGAGCTCCGGTGTCTGACGCGCGCCCGCCGCGATCGATACGGGCGACACGATGAGGCGGCGGCTGCCCGGATCATAAGTGATGACGGCCACGGGAATGCCCTCCTCAGGCGCAACGCGCGCGCTGAGGAGTTCGAGCGGTGCGGCCGGGGCGGGCTGCGGCTCGGCCGGCACCTCCACTGGTGTTGGCACCGCAACGATCTCGGGCGGCCGGGTCAGGAGAACGGCAAGGAGGACGGCGGCGACCGCGCTCATGCCGATACCGTAGGCCCGCCACCAGGGCGCGACACCGCCAGCATCGTTCGCCGCCTGCGGCGAAGCGCCGGCACCTGCGCTCTCGCCGATCTGGCGCTCGATGCGGGTCCACAGGCCGGCGGGCGGCTCTGCCTCGGGGTAGAGGCCGAGAAGCGGCGCGAACTGCGCTTCCCACCATGCCACATCCGCAGCGAAGGCCGCATCGCTCTCGACGCGCGCCGAAGCCGCTGCCCAAGCATCTGCGGACAGAACGCCGAGCACATATTCCGCAGCCTGCAGAATGCGCCGCTCCTCCGGGCCGAATTCGTCGAGATCGCTCATACGGCCAGACAATCACGAAGCTTGAGAAGCGAGCGACGGATCCAGCTCTTCAGCGTCCCGAGCGGCACCGCCATGCGCTCGGCAAGCGCGGAATAGGTTTCCCCCTCAAGGAACGCGCGCCGAACAGCGCGCGCATGAGTCTCGTCGAGGCGTTCGAGACAGGTTTCGAGGCGGTGATAATCATCGGACAGGCCAACGAGACGATCCGGCCCCGGCGCGCCGTCGGGAATTGCGCCCATCTCCTCGAGCGCCTCATGCCGTTCCGGCGCTCTCTGGCGAAGGCGGTCGATGGACCGATTGCGCGCAATGGTGGCAAGCCAGGTGATCGGGCTGGCGCGCTCCGCATCGAAGCGGCCCGCCTTTTTCCAGATGGTCAGTTAAACGCTTTGGAGTACGTCCTCAGCCGCCTCCCGGTCCTTCAAGACGCCAAGGGCGATGCCGTAGAGTTTCGCACGCGTCAGATCGTAGACGGTTCGCAGCGCGTCCCGATCCCCCTGCGCCACAGCCGCCAAGGCATCATCGAGCGCCGTTTCCGGCGCGCGGCGCCGGCCGGTTCCCGCATGCCTGCCATCCGTTTCGGCCAAGCCCTCGTCTCCCAGCAGCGCCCCCGCCAAGGATGTTCGTAAGAGAAGAGCGGGTGCATTGCAATCGGCGCTGCCCCGTGCGCCGAGCCGTCTTTGCGATGAACCGTGCATCCGGAACCAAAAGAGAGACCGTATCTCCTCCGTAGCGGCGCGCCGGGAGTTGGCGGTGCGTCGTGGCAACCGGGTGGGCGACGGCCCTTGCGCCGCCCTGCCCGCACTGGCCTGCCAAAGGTCGGGGAGCGCTCTGGTGGCAGTTTCGACCCCTGTCCACCGGGGCCGCTCTTTCCCGCTGGCACGGGACCCATGCACGCATCTCCGCCGCGGCGAACGGGCGC
This sequence comes from Pacificimonas flava, assembly GCF_000342165.1. Classification (GTDB taxonomy): domain Bacteria; phylum Pseudomonadota; class Alphaproteobacteria; order Sphingomonadales; family Sphingomonadaceae; genus Pacificimonas; species Pacificimonas flava. Next base: position 97,078 of record NZ_AMRV01000004.1, on the reverse strand, counting down.
GGACGGGAGCAAAGTTGACAACATGGACACTCGTGACGCGCGTGATCGCGCGGCTTTCCTCGCATGGGCGAAGGGCGCCTGCGGATGTCGGCGGAGAGCGGGTCGGCGATCATGCAAGGCATGATCGCCGACGGTTTCCTATTTGAGAAGACGCGGGTTGCGGGATGCGGGGATGCCCGCTGTGCGGGCGAGCCCGCTTCCCCTATTCCTCGCCCATGCGCAGGGCGGCGATGAACGCCTCCTGCGGGATATCCACATTGCCATACTGCCGCATGCGCGCCTTGCCGGCCTTCTGCTTTTCCAGAAGCTTCTTCTTGCGGGTGATGTCGCCGCCATAGCATTTGGCGGTGACGTCCTTGCGCATGGCGCTGATCGTTTCGCGCGCGATCACCTTTGCGCCGATGGCCGCCTGAATGGGAATCTTGAACAGGTGGCGCGGGATCAGGTCCTTCAGCCGCTCGCACAGGTGACGGCCGCGCGCCTCTGCCTGGCTGCGATGGACGACCATGGACAGCGCGTCGACGGGTTCTGCGTTCACCAGGATGTTGAGCTTGACGAGATCCCCCTCGCGGTAGCCGACCTGGTGATAGTCGAAGCTGGCATAGCCGCGGCTGATCGATTTCAGGCGGTCGTAAAAGTCGAAGACGACCTCGTTCAGCGGCAGTTCGTAGGTGATCTGCGCGCGGCCGGCCACATAGGTCAGGTTCTTCTGGATGCCCCGACGGTCCTGGCACAGTTTCAGGATCGGGCCGAGATAATCGTCGGGAACGTAGATGACCGCCTCGATCCACGGTTCCTCCATGCCGGCGATCTTGACGGGATCGGGCATGTCGGCCGGATTGTGCAGTTCCTTCAGCGACCCGTCCGTCATGTGCACCTTGTAGACCACCGACGGCGCCGTGGTGATCAGGTCGAGATCATATTCGCGGCTCAGCCGCTCCTGAATGATTTCGAGGTGCAGAAGGCCGAGGAAGCCGCAGCGAAAGCCGAAGCCGAGCGCGGCGGAGCTTTCCGTTTCCCATTGAAAGCTGGCATCGTTCAGGCGCAGCTTGCCGAGGCTCTCGCGCAGCTTCTCGAAGTCCGACGCATCGACCGGGAACAGGCCGCAGAAAACGACGGGCTGCACCTCCTTGAAGCCCGGCAGCGGCTTGTCCGTCGGATTCTTCACCGTGGTGATGGTGTCGCCCACGGCCGTGTCCGCCACCTCCTTGATCTGCGCGGTGATGAAGCCGATCTCGCCCGCCCGCAGTTCCTTCAGTTCGGTGCGCTTGGGGCCGAAGCAGCCGACCCGGTCGACGAGGTGCTGGGTTCCGTTCTGCATGAAGCGGATCTGCAATCCCTTCTTCAGGACACCCTGCATGACCCGGACGAGAATGACGACGCCCAGATAGGGGTCATACCAGCTATCGACGAGCATCGCCTTCAGCGGCGCTTCCGGATCCCCGGTGGGCGGCGGAATGCGCTGTACGATCGCCTCCAGCACCTCCTCGACGCCGAGACCCGTCTTGGCACTGGTCAGAACGGCATCGTCGGCGGGCAGGCCGACAATGTCCTCGATCTCCGCCTTCACCTTGTCCACATCGGCGGCCGGCAAGTCGATCTTGTTGATCACGGGCACGATTTCATGGTCGTGCTCGATGGACTGATAGACATTGGCAAGCGTCTGCGCCTCCACACCCTGTGCGGCATCCACGACCAGGAGCGCGCCCTCGCACGCCGCGAGGCTGCGGCTGACCTCATAGGCGAAATCGACATGGCCGGGCGTGTCCATCAGGTTCAGCTGATAGGTCTCCCCGTCGGACGCGGTGTAGTTGAGGCGAACGGTCTGCGCCTTGATGGTGATGCCGCGCTCCCGCTCGATATCCATATTATCAAGCACCTGCTCCGACATTTCCCGGTCGGTCAGGCCACCCGTCTTCTGGATCAGACGGTCGGCCAGCGTCGACTTTCCGTGGTCGATATGCGCGATGATGGAAAAATTGCGGATCCGGTCCATGGGGACCGCGGAGGGCGTGTCGGACATGCTGCGCGAGGTAGAGGACGGCGCCAACGGGCGCAAGATGAACCGTTCCGGATGGCGACAGGGCGGCGGGCGGAAGCGTCGGACGGCTTTACACTATGGAACGCCCGGGCATATGGTTAAAGTCTAAACTGCTGTTTTTTCGGTATTTCCTTCGTTGGCATGAACAGTGCACAGCTGCTGTTACGGGACCGCCTCGGTCCGGGCTTGAGTTGGGAGATTTAGATGTTCAGTTTCAAGGGAGTTGTTGCGGCCGCCATTCTCGCCGGCGCTGCGACGGGCGTATCCGCCGCAGTCGTCTCGATCGACGATTTTTCGACCTATCCATACAGCACGACGTTGGACAGCGTCGGCTCGACGGCCAGCGACACGGCGACATTGACGCCTGCCATCGAGCGGACGATCTTTTTCGAGCGTCTCGCCAATGGCGGCACGACGTCGGCGAGCGCCAATGCCGAAGTTTCCATTGCCGATGGCATCCTCGAGCTGGCGAACGACTCCAACGTCAATTCGCGCCTGACGCTGACCTATAGCCTCGACGGCCTGTTCGACACTGGCGGCGTGACCGGCTTCGACATCTTCGTCAGCAACAGCGGCACGGCCGGCGACGGCACGATCCAGGCGCTGCTGAACGGCACCTCGCTCGGCACGGTGACGCTGCCGAACGGCATGGAGGGACCGATCTCGTTCAGCTTCTCCGACGCGCTGGCGGCCGGGAACCCCGATGAGCTGACCTTCATTTTCAGCGGGTCGCCGTCTTACGACATGTTGATCGGTCCGATCACCGCGAACGTGCCGGAACCGGGTGCGCTTGGCCTGCTCGGCCTCGGCGTGCTTGGCATGGCTGCCGCGATGAAGCGCCGCCGCGCCGTCGCGTAAAGGATTACCGCGCTTCACGGCCGCGGTATACTGAGGGGCCGGCACGACAAGTGCCGGCCCCTTCTTTTTGAGTCGGGCAGCCAGATTGCGCGTCAGCTGGGTGCGTCCTTCGCTGATAACGGCCCTCCCCAAACAGATTTCGAGCGAGATCCCGCCGCAGCATGAACGCATGTCCGCCGGCGAAATGTCGATAAATCTTACATATGGAAATCCGGCTCCAATCCGACGAATGCAGACAATTGATTTTCTTGGTTAATGCCGTTTGGCACGGACGGTGCATCGCGCCGGAAAAGGGGCAAAGTATTTCCATCTGTTCGGACAGGATCAGCGTATATGCGCCGGCAGGCACGTCTGCGGAGCGTCGAACCGGAAACTCGGATCCCCGCAGGACTGTCCGCCGGCACGTCCGCCAAGGCTTTACCACGGCCCTCAGGGCCGTTTTTAACGTCCGTTGCCGTGCGTTCCCTATTCGCGTTTGCAGCTCACCGCTTCCCAACTCGCGGTGAGGGTGCGGTTCTCGCCTGCAACGAGACCGTTCGTTTCGATGCTGGGTGCTCTCGTTTTGCTTGGCCAAGTCCTCGAGCATCACAGCCCCGCATCGCACGACCGGCTCTGCGCTGCGTGAACCGCATGTCTGCAAAGGGGGAGAGGCGCCAAGCCCATAGGCGAAGCGTCTCTCCCTTTCACCCCGGGACCGGAGTCTCCAGCCAGTCGGCAAGATGCGCGTTCACAAGGTCCGGCGCATCCTGTTGCACCCAGTGGGAGATGCCCGGCAGGTAACGCCGCGTCAGATGCGGCACATAGGCGCCGATGCCGTCCAGCGTCTCCTGCCCCAGCGCCGTGTCGGCGGTGCCCCAGATCAGCAGCACGGGTATGTCGACGACCGGGTCGCGGCCCGACATCGTCCCCCGCAACCGGACCGCCGCCCGGTAGTAGTTGAGCATCGCCGTGAGTGCGCCGGGACGCTGCGCCGCGCGGGCATAGATATCGAGGATTTCCGGCGGGAAGCGCTCGGCATTGGTGGCCATGCCGGTGAAGACCCGCCTGATCGCCAGCGCGTCACGGGCGCCGAGGAGCCGTTCCGGCAGGCGCGGAAGCTGGAAGAAGGCGATGTACCGGCTACGCCGCCGCTGGGCGCGCGAAAGACGCAGGGCGCGGGCGAAGCCATAGGGATGCGGCATGTTCATGATCACCAGCCGGTCCATCGGCCGGACGCGCCGCATGGCGGCATCCCAGGCAATGGCACCGCCCCAGTCATGCGCCATCAGGACGATCTCCTCGGCCCCGCTTTCCGTGCGCAGCGCGGAGAGAAGCGCGGCGACGTCCGCGGTCAGCGCGTCGAGACGGTAGGCCGCCAGACCCTCGGGCCGCGAGGTGGCGCCGTAGCCGCGCAGGTTCGGCGCCCAGACACGCCAGCCCCGCTCTGCAAGAAAGGCGATCTGGTGCCGCCAGGAGAGATTCAGTTCCGGAAAACCGTGCAGCATCAGCACCGCACGCTTCGCCCGGCGCGGGCCTGCGGCCACCAGCTCGAAATCGAGGCCGTTGGCCGGCTGCATTCGGAGGTCAGCGTCCAGGCTGCGCGGGGGGATCCAGGACCAGTCCGTCATTCGTGAAAATTGCCGCACTCCAGCCGAATTGACCAGCTGACAAAGTTGGCGGCCTCCGTCGGTGTTCAGACCCCGAACTGCGGCGGAAGCGGCGCGGCGGCCGATACCTGGCGTGCGCCGCGCCAGGGAAAGGCGATGCGTGCGGCGTGCAGGTACATGCGCTCCGCGGGGCCTGCGCCGTAGACGGGGTCGCCGATGATGGGCGCAAGCGCATGCGCGGCGTGAACCCGGATCTGGTGAGTGCGTCCGGTCTGCGGACGAAACTCGACAAGCGAGGTGCCGCCACTCGATTGCAGCACGCGCCATGCGGTGACTGCGCGTTTCGCGCCGCCCTGTCCCGCACCGGAGGGCCCGACCACCATCCGCCATCCGGCATCGCGGCTGCTGATCTTGCGGAGCGGCGCGTCGATGACCCCCTCTCCCGCCACCTCTCCGGCGAGACGGGCGATATAGGTCTTCTCGGCCGCGCCGGCTTCGAAGAGAGCCGACACTTGCTTCAACGCGCGGGGATTTCGGGCAAGGACGAGGCAGCCGGAGGTGTCCCGGTCCAGACGGTGCGCCGGTTGCGGCAGACGGCGGAAGCCGAGGCTGAGCGCGGGCAGATGATCCTCAAGGCTGCGCGGCGTGCGGGGGCCAGGATGGACGGCGAGGCCCGCCGGCTTGTCGATGATGAGAAGCTCCGCATCCTCGTAGATCAGCGGCGGATGCGACGGCGCGGCACCGGACCCTTTGCGCGGTTCCATGGCCCGGCGTCAACCGACCAGCGTCTTGACGACCTTGGCCAGCGCATCCTCGTCGATCGGCTTTTGCAGGACGCCGGCGTCCGGGAACTTGTCCGTCAGCCCGTGCGCGTCGCCATACCCGGTCGAGAAGGTGAACGGAACGCCGCGGTCGGTCAGCGCCTGCGCGGCATCCTCGCTGGTGCCGGCGCCGAGATTGACGTCGAGAAGCGCGAAGGAGAGGGGCTGATCCTCGATGATGCCGAGCGCCTGCGTGACGTTGCCGGCCGTGAACACCCGCGCGGCGCCGAGATCCTTCAGCATGTCCTCCGCATCCATCGCGATGATCATATTGTCCTCGAGGATCAGGACGTTGCCGCTGATGCGGGCCATGGTCTTCACGCTTTGCTGGGCCTCCTGCCGGGTCTGCGCACGGCCACCGAGCTGCTGTGGCGGGATCGTGAATACCGCCTTCAGGCCGGTCACGGCAAATTCGATGTCCGCCGTGCCGCCGAGTTCGAAGGGTACGGACCGTTCGATGATCGTCGTGCCGAAGCCGCGGCGTGTGGGCGCCTGCACCGGGGGTCCCCCGATTTCCCGCCAGGTCAGTTTGAGCGTGCCGCCATCGAGACACTCGCCAACGATGTCCACGTGTCCGGAACTGTCGCTGAGAGCGCCATATTTGGCGCTGTTCGTCATCAACTCGTGGATGACGAGCGACAAGGCCGTGAACGCATTTGGCTTCAGGTAGCAATCGTCCCCGGAAAAGGAGACGCGGCTCTGCTTGCCGCCGAGATACGCCTCTTTCTCGGTTGCGATGAGAGCGCTGAGAGGCGCCGGCGCCCACTGCTCCTTCGTCACCTGATCGTGCGCGCGGGCCAGAGCGTGAATGCGCCCGCCGATCTTCTCCGAGAAGCTGGCGACGGTATCCTCGTCCGACTGGCTCTGCGCGACGAGACCACGAATGAGATTGAGGATGTTGCGGACCCGGTGGTTCAGCTCCGCGATCAGGAGTTCCTGCCGCTCCGCAGCCTTGCCGGATTCCCGCGCTGCCGCGTCGGTCAGGCGAAGCACCACCTCCAACAGGGTCATGCGAAGCTGCTCGGCTGCGCGCCGCTCCGCCTGCGTGAAGACCTTCGACCGGCCGGTCACCGTCTCCTGCCATTTGGCGAAGCTCTTGCGCGGCGACAGGCGGACACCCTGCTCGTCCTCGCTGACCGCCTTTTCCGGATTGCCTGCCCACGTCACGGTCTGCGCCACCTCCTTGCGGAAGCAGACGATATAGTCGCGCGGCTGACGGGAAACGGGAATGGCGAGAATGCCGGCGACCGGCGCCTGAAACTCCGCCGCGGGCGGGTAGACGGCCGGCAGGCGGTCCGTATCGTAGACCCGGCTGGCGGCCCCGGTGCTGAGGAAGCGCGAAAGCTGCCTGAATTCCTCCTTGGTCGGAGTGAGCCCGATCTGCTGGTAGCGGCCATCGACCGAAATGGCGATACCGTCGCAGGCAATGACCGACCGGAAGGCATCCGCGATGGCGTCGAAATTGCTGTCGAGCCGGTCACCCTCCGCAATCTGCGACATCAGGCGATCGTGCAGCGCGCGGGCCTTGCGGTCCTGCAGCCGTTCCTCCTCGTTCAGCTTCTTCGCCAAAACGAAGGAGAAGAGCTGCCCGTAGAGTTCCGCGGCCGTGCGCAGTTCGAAGCTGAGGATGCGCGCGCTGTAGTGATGGCCGACGAACATGCCCCAGAGTTCGCCGTCGTGCAGGATCGAGATCGACATGGACGCGCCGACGCCCATGTTCTGCAGATATTCGATATGGATGCGCGAGACGGCGCGCAGCTTCGACAGGCTCAGGTCGAGGCGCCCCCCACTCGGCCCGGCCGGCGGAAGTATCGGAACCGGCTGCTCGTTCACATCGCTGATGATGCGGATCAGGTTGCGTTTGTAGAGTTCGCGCGCCTGTTCCGGAATGTCCGTACGCGGGTAGCGCAGCGTCAGAAAGCTCTCCAGGTCCTCCCGCTTCGTTTCCGCGATGACCTCTCCGCTGCCGTCGCGGTCGAAGCGATAGACCATGACGCGGTCGAAGCCCGTCAGCGCCGAAACCTGCCGGGCCGCCATGTGCGCAATATCCGAAACGCTCTCCGCCCCGGCAAGACGGTCGATCAGCGCATGCACCTGTCCGCCATGCTCGCCCCGCGCGCCCGTCCCGGCGGGCTCCGCCTCGATGATGATGAAGTCACCACTGACATGGACGGCAAAATCGTAGAGGTCGCCATGCCGGCGCATGGAAAGGCCGAAAAGTCTGCCGACCGTATTTTCCCCGTGCAGCATGCGAAGCTGGCGGCGCAGCGCATCGACAACGGTGGGTTCGAAATAACCCGAAAGCGGGGCGCCGATCAGCTCATGCGGCCCGGCGCCCAGGCAGTCCTCCACATTGGCCGACACATGCGCGATGATCCAGTCGCTGGATACAGCGAACAGATAGCCGAACTGCTGGATGTGCCCGAGAATATGGATCGGTTCGCGATCGCACTCTGACAGCGCCGGCTTGGGAAAGGCAACGGCGGCGGAATAGTCGTTCATCTGAACAGGGTACTCACGGACGGTTGAACGCCTCCTGAAAGGTTCTGAACGCCGTATGCGCGCTTTGCAGCGCGGCATCCCGGCGATCCCCGCCATCGAAACGGGCGAGCTGCGAGAAGAATGCACGGCCGTACGCGTCGAGATCCTCGCTACCGACGTAGGACGAGGCGGCGCGAACGGCAGAATCCTCCGCCCGCTCCAGCGACTTGCGAATAAGTTTGTTCCCGAAACGCGAGCCGGCAAGGACATACGTCAGCCCGACGGGATCGTCGATCCGAACAGGAGCGAGTGCCGCGGACGGCTGCGTATCGAGTGCGGCCAGATCCTTGCGGACAAGCGGTGCAGCGTCGATCGGCGCTGGCAATTCCTGCGGCCAGGAAAGCGCGCCCCGCGCCAATTCGAGCGCGGACAGCGCCGCTTCGTGTGCGCGCAGGAAGCGCACATATCCAGCCCGGCTGCCCAAATCGAGCGAACCGAAGGCGGCATCGGTTTCGGCGTGATCGGCGGCGGTATGTTCGCGAAGATAGAGGCGAAGATTGCGGGTCGATTCGGTCACGGGCGCCCTCCTACCACAGGTCCGACGCGAGTCGCCTAAATCTTGACCGAAGCAGCCCCCGCTCCTATGTGCCAGGCGCTACATTTCCGTTACGTACACCGAAAGGACACCGCCCATGGCGCGCGTCACCGTCGAAGATTGCGTCGACAAGATTCCGAACCGTTTCGATCTCGTGCTGCTCGCGGGCCAGCGGGCGCGGCAGATTTCCTCTGGTGCCGATCTGACCGTCGATCGTGATCGCGACAAGAACCCGGTTGTCGCCCTGCGCGAGATCGCGGAACAGAACGTCAAGCCGAAGCAGCTGCGCGAGGTGCTGGTGTCGGGCATGCAGCGCGTGCTGGCCGATGACGAGGACGTTGCCGAGGAAATGAACAATCTGGCGCAATCCGCAGAGGCCCTCCGCTTGACGGCCGCCGCACCGCCCAAGCCGACCCCCATCGTCAACGACTACGAGAGCTGAGGACGCCGCGCCGACGCGCATCCTGCTAGAGTCCGAGGGGGCCTGTGCCGCACACCTTCTTCAAAGGCGTGGCGGCACGGGCCCTTCTCTTGTGAAATCACCAGGCCCCGCTGCGCCGCCCGCAGGCGCTGTTGTCGCTGCGTTTTACACCAATCGCTCGGTACGAACCTGTTCCAAACCGGGACCTTGCAGATTCGATTAGGAATTGCACTTCTGGCACGCTGATTGCTTCTGCGATCTGCAATCGATGTCAGGGGACCGCTGACGATCGGGAGTCATTGCGTACTTTTCGATCATCAGGAGGCCTAAATGAGCGTCAGGACATTCTTTGGGGCCAGCGCGGCTGCCCTGGCATTCGCAGGAACGGCGAATGCGACCATCACGACAACGGCATCCACGGACGCCGTCGCCCTGGCGGACGCGCTGGCCGGCGAAGGCGTAAATATTTCGAATGCAACGCTATCCGGCACCGCAGTCAATGGCGCCGGCTTCTTTTCGGGCGGCAGCGCGGCGGGCCTGGGTTTCGATCAAGGCATTCTTCTGGCGACCGGCGATGTCGCCAATGCCGAGGGGCCGAACGATTCGGACAGCCTCACCGGCCCCGGTTCGTCCACCACCCTGTCCTTCGATTTCACCACCACGACCGGCGGCGTCTTCTTTCAATATGTCTTCGGCTCCGAAGAATATGAGGAATTCGTCGGCAGCACCTACAACGACACGTTTACATTGCTGATCAACGGCGTGAATGTGGCCTTGATTCCCGGCACATCAACCGGCGTCGCCATCAACAACGTGAATCAGACCTCGAACACGGCCTATTATCGGTCGAACGTCGCGGGCGTTTTCGACCTGCAATATGACGGGTTCACGACGGTGCTGACGGCCACGGCGACGGGCCTCGATACGGTGGGAGTCAATACGGCGTTGTTCTCCATCACCGACGTTGACGATGCGAGCTATGACTCGGGCGTCTTCATTCGCGGCGGCAGCCTGAGCGTCGATCCGCCGGGCGAGGTTCCCGCGCCGGGTGCCCTCGGCCTGCTGGGACTCGGCGTTCTCGGTCTCGCCCTGCGGCGGCGCAAGCTGGCCTGACGCGGTTCGTACCCTGCCCGTCCCGCGCCCTCCGCGCCGGACGGGCATTTTCTTTGTACGCGCGCCGCTCCATATAGGACGCGATGCTGCGCCAGTACGAACTTGTCGAGAAGGTCAGATCCTATGATCCCGGTGCGGACGAGGATCTCCTCAACCGTGCCTATGTGTTTTCGCTGAAGGCGCATGGATCGCAAAAGCGCGCGAGCGGCGATCCCTATTTCTCTCACCCCGTAGAGGTCGCGGGCATCCTGACCGATCTGAAACTGGACGACGAGACCATCGCGACGGCGATCCTGCACGATACGATCGAGGATACCGTCGCCACACAGGAGCAGATCGAGGATCTGTTCGGCTGCAATGTCGCGCGGCTGGTCGACGGCGTCACGAAATTGTCGAAGATCGAGGCGCAGACCGAGAATGAGCGCGCGGCGGAAAACCTGCGCAAGTTCCTGATCGCCATGTCCGGCGATATTCGCGTGCTTCTGGTCAAGCTGGCCGACCGGCTGCACAATATGCGCACGCTGCATCATATCGCGAAGCCGGAAAAGCGGCGGCGGATCGCACGCGAGACGATGGACATCTACGCGCCGCTGGCCGAACGCATCGGTATGTACCAGTTCATGGACGAGATGCGCGAAATCTCCTTCCGCGAGCTGGAGCCGGACGCCTTCGCCTCCATCGAGGCGCGGCTCGCCGATCTGCGCGCCTCGGGCACCGGACGGGTGGAGGAGATTGCCGAGGACATCGCCAGAACGCTGGGCGCGCACGGCGTATCGGCGGAGGTGACCGGCCGGGAGAAAGCGCCCTTCAGCATCTACAAGAAGATGCAGGAGCGCCATATCGCGTTCGAACAATTGTCGGACGTCATCGCCTTTCGCGCCGTGGTGGACCGGCCGGACGATTGTTACCGCGCGCTGGGCGTCATCCACCAGAAATGGCCGGTCGTACCGGGGCGGTTCAAGGATTTCATCTCCACACCAAAGCGGAACGGCTATCGCAGCCTGCACACCACGGTCTTCATCGGCGAGAAACAGCGCGTCGAGATCCAGATCCGCACGGAGGCGATGCACGAGCAGGCGGAGCATGGCCTGGCCGCGCACTGGGCGTACAAGGACCGCGGCGAAGATGCGCGCGCCGAGCACGGCGAATATCCCTGGATCCGCGATCTTGTCGAGATTCTGGAGCATGCCGGCAGCCCGGAGGAGATGCTGGAGCATACGCGGCTCGCCATGTACCAGGACACCGTCTTCTGCTTCACGCCGAAGGGCGAGTTGATCCAGCTGCCGCGCGGATCGACGCCGGTGGATTTTGCCTATTCCGTCCACACCGACGTCGGCAGCACCTGCGTTGGCGCCAAGGTGAACGGACGGCAGGTGCCGCTGAGGACGCGCCTGAGGAACGGCGACCAGGTGGAGATTTTGCGGTCGGAGTTTCAGGAGCCGGATCCGAGCTGGGAAATGTTCGTCGCGACCGCCAAGGCGCGGGCGGCGATCCGGCGGCATGTCCGCATCAAGGGCCGGGCGGAGGCGATCAGCCTGGGCCGCAAGATTTACGAGGAGGCGATCAGCCGGCTGGACGGCGAAGTCACGCACAAGGCCTTCTCCGACGCCCTGAAGCGCCTCGGCGTCGAGGACGAGGAGACGCTGTTCGAGCGGCTGGGCAATCAGGACGTGTCCGACCGCACGCTGATCGATGCGCTCGCCCCCGGCCTGTTCTCCTCCTGGCGGCGGTCGCGGGCGAAGCGGGGAAACCGCAAGGCCATCTCCATCAAGGGGCTGACGCCCGGCGTCGCGGTGCATCTGGCGCCCTGCTGCCATCCCATTCCGGGCGACCGGATCGTCGGGGTGCGGCGAAGGGTCGGCGGCATCGACGTGCATGTCGTCGATTGCAGCGAGCTGGCGGAACTGGACGATCGCGAGTGGCTGGACCTGAAATGGGGCGACGACGCCGCGGCCGGCATCGCCACGCTGACCATCGTGCTGCAGCACCAGACGGGCGCGCTGGCGAAGGTGACGGCGATCCTGGCGCGGGAGGACGCGAATATCATCAATCTGCGCACCCGCGACCGCGATACCGTTTTCGGCACGTTCCAGATCGACCTGGAAGTGGACAATGTGGAGCATCTGACCCATATCATCGCCGCCCTGAGGTCCAGCGACGCGGTGACCAGCGTCGAGCGGGAGAAATTATGACCGAAGACGAGATTTTCGCCGAATTCCGGGCCGCCGACGCGCTGCTGGAGGGGCATTTCATTCTCTCCTCCGGCCTCAGGAGCCCGAAATATCTGCAATGCGCGCGCGTGTTGATGGACCCCGCCCGCGCCGCCCGTCTGATCGCCGGGTTGTGCGCGAAGATCCCGGATGCGGTGAAGAAAGAGATCGACGCGGTGGTCGCGCCGGCCATGGGCGGCATCCTCGCCGGCTACGAACTGGCGCGCGCGCTGAACGTGCCCTCGATGTTCGTCGAGCGGCCCACGGGCACCTTCGAACTGCGCCGCGGATTCCGCCTGGAACCGGGCCAGAAGATCTTCATGATGGAAGACGTCGTCACGACGGGCCTGTCCTCTCGCGAGGCCATCGCCGCCATCCGCGAGGCGGGCGGCGAGGTGATCGCGGGCGGCTGTCTGGTCGACAGATCGAACGGGACGGCCGATATCGGCGTGCCGCTCTACAGCCTGATCGCGCTCGACGTGCCCACCTACGAGGCGGCGAAGGTGCCGCCGGAGCTTGCGAACATCCCGGCCGTGAAGCCGGGATCGCGCAAGGCAGCCTGAGCGGCGGCGCGCCCATGCCCGCTCCCCTGCTGCCCGCTCCCCTGCGTCTCGGCGTCAACATCGACCATGTCGCGACCATCCGCAACGCGCGGGGCGGCGTGCACCCCGATCCCGTTCGCGCCGCGCGGGACGCCGCAAAGGCCGGTGCCGACGGGATCACCGCGCATCTGCGGGAAGATCGCCGGCACATCACCGACGACGATATCGAGCGGCTGATGGCGGCGCTCGACATTCCGCTGAACCTGGAAATGGCCGCGACGCCGGAGATGCTGGCCATCGCGGTGCGTCACAAGCCGCATGCCGCGTGCATCGTCCCCGAAAAGCGAGAGGAACGCACGACGGAGGGCGGCCTTGATGCGGCCGGGCAGGCGAACAGCCTGATGCGGTACGTTCAGGACCTGACGAATGCGGGCGTGCGCGTCAGCCTGTTCATCGAACCGGCCCGCGCGCAGGTCGACGCCGCCGTCCGGCTGGGCGCGCCGGTCGTGGAACTGCATACCGGCAGCTATGCGGAAGCCGAGGGTGCGGCGCAGGAGGCCGAGCTGGCAAAGCTGATGGACGCGGCCGCCCATGCGCATACAGCCGGGCTGGAGGTCCATGCCGGGCATGGGCTGACCCACGCCAATGTGGAGGCAGTCGCGGCGATCCCGCAGCTTGCCGAACTGAACATCGGGCATTTCATCATCGGCGAGGCGGTGTTCGTCGGCCTTCCCGCCGCCATGGCGGAGATGCGGGCGCGCATGGAGGCCGGCCGCGCCGCGGCACCGACGCCCGCATGATCGTCGGGCTGGGCAGCGACCTGTGCAGTATCGAGCGTATCCAGGCCTCTCTGGACCGTTTCGGTGAACGCTTCATCCGGCGCTGCTTTACGGAGGTGGAGCAGAAGAAGGCGGCGCGGCGCGAACTGACCCGCGCGGGCACATTCGCCAAACGCTTTGCGGCGAAGGAAGCCTGCGCCAAGGCGCTGGGCACCGGCTTTCGCCAGGGCGTGTTCTTCCGCGACCTGGGCGTCGTCAACCTGCCCTCTGGCGCGCCGACGATGAATCTGACGGGCGGCGCCGCCGCGCGACTGGAAAAACTGACGCCGCCGGGGCATAGGGCGCATGTACACCTGACCATGACCGACGATCATCCCTGGGCGCAGGCGTTCGTCATAATAGAAGCGCTGCCCGCGTAACGGAGAAGTCCCCATTTCCGAAACCAGCGAAGAGGCCGCGGCTGCCGAGGCGGTGGACGCCAAATCCGCAAAGGCCCGCAAGGCCAAGAAGGAAACCAACTGGCTGGACGAGCTGAAGCACATCGCGCTGCTCGCCCTGGCCGTGATGGCCATCTGGTCGTTCGTCGCGAAACCCTTCTTCATCCCGTCCGAATCCATGGTGCCGACGCTGTTGACCGGCGACCGGCTGATCGTGACGAAATACCCCTATGGCTATTCCTACCTGTCGCCCTTCGTGCGGTTCCTGCCGGAGATGGAGGGTCGCCTGTTCGGGCGCTATCCGACGCGCGGCGACATCGTCGTCCTGAAGGATCCGGTCAACCACGAGGACTGGATCAAGCGCGTCATCGGCCTGCCCGGCGACACGGTGCAGATGCGCGGCGGCACGCTGTACCTGAACGGAGAGGCGATCCCGAAGGTGCAGGTTGCGCCCGCCCATATCGAGGAATCGCCGAACATGCCCTGCGATCCGCGTGTCCCGCAATTCCGCAAGGACGAGAGCGGCGGGATTTACTGCGAATATCCGCGCTTTGTGGAAACGCTGCCGAACGGACGCCAGTATCAGGTGCTGGACCTGGGCGACACGCCGGGCGACTATACCCGCCCGCAGGTGGTGCCGGAGGGGCACGTATTCCTGATGGGCGACAATCGCGACCGCAGCGCCGACAGCCGTTTCGCCGCGCGCGAACATGGCGGGCTCGGCATGCTGCCGGTGGAGAACATTTCCGGCCGCGCCGAGTTCATCACGTTCAGCCTGGACGGATCGTCCGAATATTTCGACCCGAGTACGTGGCTGGGCGGCCTGCGCCCCGAGCGCGCATGGAAATCGCTGCGCCACCTGCCGGACAATTTGAAGGAAGACGTAGAATGACCCTGTCGATCTCGAGCAGCTTCGACGCCGGCAACATCAAGGTCGAGCGGCTGGACGGCCCCGACCAGATCGAACTGTCGATCCCGAAGGACCACAAGTCGGAGTTCGCGCAGTGGTTCTATTTCCGCCTGACGGGCGCAAAGGACACGCCCTGCACCATCCGCATTACGGGGCTGAAGGACAGCGCCTATCCCGCCGGATGGCCGGACTACCGCGCGGTGGTGTCGGAAGACCGCATCGACTGGACGCGCGCCGACACCAGCTATGACGAGGGCGCGGGCGTCCTGACGATCAACGTGACGCCGGTGACAGGCGCCATGTGGATCGCCTATTTCGCGCCCTATTCCATGGAGCGTCACCACGACCTGATCGCGGAAACCGCCGAAGCCGACGGTGTGGAGATCGAGACGCTGGGCCAGACGCTGGACGGGCAGGACATGGACCTCGTCAAGATGGGCACCGGTCCGCTGAAACTCTGGATCATCGCGCGCCAGCATCCCGGCGAGGCGATGGGCGAGTGGTGGATGGAGGGGGCGCTCGGCGCGCTGACCGACGAGGCCGATCCCGTTTCCCGCAAGCTGCGCGAGCGCGCGACGCTGTACATCGTGCCGAACATGAACCCGGACGGATCGCGGCGCGGTCATCTGCGCACCAATGCGGAGGGCGTGAACCTGAACCGCGAATGGCACGAGCCGACGATGGAGCGCTCCCCGGAAGTGAAGCTGGTGCGCGACAAGATGGACGAGACCGGCGTCGATTTCTGCCTGGACGTGCACGGCGACGAGGCCATCGCCAATAATTTCATCGCCGGCGGCGAGGGCGCGCCGCGCTTCGACCAGCGCGGGCAGCGGCTGCTGGATGGGTGGAAGGCCGCCCTTCTGGCCCGCTCCCCCGACTTTCAGGTGGACGAGGGTTATCCCGTCGACCAGCCGGGCAAGGCAAACCTGACCGTCTGCACGAACCAGATGGTCGAACGCTATGGCTGCCTGGCGATGACGCTGGAAATGCCGTTCAAGGACGCCAGGGTTATGGCGGACGAGGAGCGCGGCTGGAGCCCGACGCGCTGCATGCGTCTGGCCGAGGCGTGCCTGGGCGCGACGCTCGACATGTTTGACGATCTGGAGGCCAAGGACTGACCATGCCCACTCTCGTACTTATCCGTCACGGCCAGTCGCAGTGGAACCTCGAAAACCGCTTCACCGGCTGGTGGGATGTGGACCTGACCGAAAAGGGCGTGGAGGAAGCCAAGGCCGCCGGCCGGGCACTGGTCGAAGCGGGCATGGATTTCGACACCTGCTTCACCAGCTTCCAGAAGCGCGCGATCAAGACGTTGAACTACGCGCTGGAGGAAATGGACCGCCTGTGGCTGCCCGTGACCAAGGACTGGCGCCTGAACGAGCGGCACTATGGCGGGCTGACCGGCCTCGACAAGCAGGAAACCCGCGACAAGCACGGCGACGAACAGGTGCATATCTGGCGCCGCAGCTTCGACACGCCGCCGCCCGAAATCGAAGCGGCGTCGAAATACGACCTTGCCGGCGACATTCGTTATGAAGGCATCGAGGTTCCGAAGACCGAAAGTCTGAAGCTGACCATCGAACGCGTGCTGCCCTATTGGGAAAGCACGATCGTGCCGGAGCTGAAGGCCGGCAAGCGCGTGCTGATTTCCGCGCACGGCAACAGTCTGCGCGCGCTGGTGAAGCATCTGTCGAACATCTCCGACGAGGAGATCCCGGGGCTGGAGATCCCGACCGGACAGCCCATGGTGTACGAGCTGGACGACGATCTGTCCGAAACCGACCGCTATTATCTGAAGGACCGGCGCTAGCCGCCGCCGCGCCTGCCAGGGGTGCGGGCGCAAGACTTGGGGAAAAAGGGTAGTTCCGATCATGGCAGAGGACCAGCCGCCGCTCGTCGGTATCATCATGGGCAGCCAGTCCGACTGGGATACGATGCGGCACGCCGCCGATATTCTGGAGGAGCTTGGCGTCGCGCATGAAACGCGCATCGTTTCCGCGCACCGCACGCCCGACAGGCTGTACGATTATGCACGGTCAGCCAAGAGCCGCGGTCTGAAGGTCGTGATCGGAGGGGCCGGCGGCGCCGCGCACCTGCCCGGCATGACGGCGGCGTTGACGCCGCTGCCCGTGCTGGGCGTCCCGGTGCAGTCGAAGGCGCTGAGCGGTCAGGATTCGCTGCTGTCCATCGCGCAGATGCCGGGCGGCGTCCCCGTAGGGACACTCGCCATCGGCAAGGCCGGCGCGAAAAATGCCGGACTGCTGGCCGCCGCGATCCTTGCTGCCTTCGACGAGGCGCTGGCGGAGCGGCTGGATGCCTGGCGGACGGCGCAGACGGATGCCGTGGCCGAGGAGCCGCAATGAGCGGGACCGCCCCGATCGCGCCGGGCGCCACGATCGGCATCGTCGGCGGCGGACAGCTTGGCCGCATGCTTGCCATCGCGGCTGCGAACCTGGGTTACCGCGTGCACATCTATGCACCGGATGAAGCGCCGCCGGCGGGCGACGTCGCGGCAGAGGTGACGCGCGGGGCCTATGACGATCTGGAGGCCCTGGGACGCTTCGCGAAGGCGGTCGACGTCGCGACGTTCGAGTTCGAGAATGTCGATGCCGGCGCGCTCGCCTTTCTGGCGGAGCATGTTCGCCTTTCGCCCAATCCGGAGGCGCTGGCCAAGGGACAGGAACGCGTCGGCGAGAAAGAATTCGTGGCGAGCCTGGGCGGGCGGACAGCGCCGTTTCGCGCCGTCGAAAGCCTTTCGGGTCTGCAGGCGGCCATCGCGGAGGTTGGCGCCCCCGGCATCCTGAAGACCGCCCGCTTCGGCTATGATGGCAAGGGGCAGGCGCGGCTGGCCGGGCCTGCGGACTGCGAAACCGCGTGGGAGGAGGTCGGCCAGACCTCCAGCATTTATGAGGGGTTCGTCGATTTCGAGGCGGAGTTCTCCATCCTGATCGCACGCGGCGCGGACGGAAAAAGCCTGATCTATCCCGCGCCGCATAACGAGCATGAGGACGGCATCCTGGCGCGCAGCACCCTGCCCGCCGGACCGGTCATCGCGGATCAGGTGGAGGAGGCCGCGGCGCTTGCCGTAAAGGTCGCCGACGCGCTGGATTATGTCGGCCTGCTGACGCTTGAATTCTTCGCCTCCGCCGAGGGGCCGGTCTTCAACGAGATGGCCCCGCGCGTCCACAATTCCGGGCACTGGACCATCGAGGGCGCGCGCACGAGCCAGTTCGAGAACCATATTCGCGCCGTTTGCGGCCTGCCGCTGGGCGATGTCAGCCTGTCCGCGGCCAGGGTGGAAATGCGCAACCTGATCGGCGACGCGGTCAATCATTGGCAGGATGTCCTGTCGGACCCCGCCGCGCACCTGCACATCTATGGCAAGGGCGAGGTTCGGCCGGGCCGCAAAATGGGTCATGTCACGCGGTTGTTCGCGTAGATCGCCCCGGAGGTCGCTACGGAGATCGCCAGGCAGGCCGGAACAAGAAGGAGAGACCTCGTCATGCCCGCAGACTGGCTCCGCATCAGCTCGCTTGCAGAGGGGCGGCTGGCGCGGGATGTCGCCGCCTTTGGCCCCACGCATATCGTATCGCTGGTAAATCCCGATTTCGACCTCGACCGGCGGCCGCCCTTTCCCGACGATGTCGACGTTCACACCGTTGCGCGGCGCGATGTCGTCGGAAACGAGATCGACGGTCCGGACGAAGACGCGGTGGCGGCGCTCATCGCCTGGCTGCAGCCCATAATCGCGGCGCGGCGAAGCGGCACATCCGTCCGTCTTCTGAGCCACTGCCATCAGGGGATCAGCCGCTCCACCGCCGCTGCGCTGGTGGCCCTGACGCTGGACCGCGACGGCGATGCCAAGGCTGCGTTCGCGGATCTGCTGTCGATCACCAACAAGCCATGGCCGAACGCGAAGATTCTCGCACTGGCGGAAACGGCGCAGAACTGGGACGGACGCCTGTCGGTGATCGTCGAAGATTACAAGCGAGCCTTTCGGCACCGTCCGGCGAGCTACGCCCGGCTGCAGCGGCGCATGGGACTGTACCTGTAGAGGGTGACAGAGGCAGCCGGTGCGCGTTCAGCCGGCCCGCTCCCGCTCGAACAGCCACACGCGGATGGCGCTGGAGAGGTTGGTCGTGCGCGCCTCGTCGATCTGCGCCACGAGGTCCGCGAGCGGCCGCTCCTCCTCCGCCGCCGCGTCCTGCAACGCCTGCCAAAAGACCGGCTCCAGGCTGATGGAGGTGCGGTGCCCCTGAATGGTGAGGGAGCGCTTTTCCGCGCCGCCGCCCATGCCCGCGTCCTCCGCAGCCGCCGGCATCAGTACATGTGCTGTCCGCCGTTCATGGAAAGCGTGGAGCCGGTGACGAAACCGGAATCCTCACCGCACAGGAAGGCGACGCCGCGCGCGATTTCCTCTGCCTGACCCAGGCGCCCGACGGGGATCTTCGCGACGATCTTTTCAAGCACCGGTTCGGGAACGGCGGCGACCATGTCGGTGTCGATATAGCCGGGCGCGAGCGCGTTGACGGTGATGCCGAAGCGCGCGCCCTCCTGCGCCAGCGCCTTGGTGAAACCGTGGATGCCGGACTTCGCGGCGGCGTAATTGACCTGTCCGTACTGGCCGCCCTGCCCGTTGATCGAGCCGATGTTGACGATACGGCCCCAACCCTTGTCCTTCATACCGGGAAAGACGGCCTTCGCCATGTTGAAGCAGCCGCCGAGATTGACGCGGATCACATCCTCCCACATCTCCCGGTCCATCTTCATCAGCGTGCCGTCGCGGGTGATGCCGGCATTGTTGACCAGAACGTCGACCGTGCCATGCTCCTCGGCGATCCTGGCGACCGCGTCCTGCACGGCGTCGTAATCGCCCACGTCGAACTTCGCGACGGGAACGCCGGTTTCTTTCGAGAAGGCCTGCGCCTTCTCGTCATTGCCGCCATAATTGGCAACGACGGTGTAACCCAGACCCTTGAGCTTGTGACAGATGGCGGCGCCGATGCCGCGCGTGCCGCCGGTGACGATTGCGACGTGATCACTCATAAAGGAGCCTCCCCAGGCGAATCGGGTTACAGGATTAACGAACTGACTTAACGGCTTTCCCGCCAGCCGGCGAGGTCGCGTTCGACGAGATGGGTCAGAAGCCGGATGCCCGCCGGCCGCGCGTTGAGGCAGGGCAGATAGGCAAAATGCGTGCCGCCGGCCCCCTCGAACTGCTCGCGGCCCTGAATGGCGATTTCCTCCAGCGTTTCCAGACAATCGGCGGGAAAGCCGGGCGCCGCGACGGCGACCCGTTTCACGCCCTCTGCCGGCAAGGCTTCCAGCGTCTTGTCGAGATAGGGTTGCAGCCATTCCGCGCGGCCGAAACGCGACTGGAAGACGATGCGCACCGGCAGGTCCAGCCGTTCCCCCACGAGCCGCGCGGTCTTCTGGCAATGGCAGTGGTATGGATCGCCGAGCTCGAGCGTGCGGCGCGGCATGCCGTGAAAGGTCAGGATGAGTTCGTCCGGGCGGAAATCGAGCGCGGCAAGACCGGCACGGTAATCCTCCGCCAAGGCCTCGATATAGGCCGGATCGTCATACCAGGGCGCCGCCGTGCGCAGCGCCGGCTGCCAGCGCTGCCCCCGCATCCAATCGGCGACCCTGTCCGCGACCGTGGCCGAGGTGGCGGCGGAATATTGCGGGTACATCGGCACGATCAGGATCCGCTCGCACCCCGCCGCCTTCATTTCGTTGAGGCGGCTGGTGATAGAAGGGTTGCCATAGCGCATGGCAAAATCGACGCGGCAGTCCGGCAGCGCCTCTGCCAGCGCGGCGGCCTGATCGCGCGTATGCAGCGTCAGGGGTGACCCGCCGCGCTGCCGGTCCCATATGCTGGCGTAGAGCTTCGCGCTTTTCGCCGGGCGGGTACGCAGGATGATCCCGCGCAGGATCGGCTGCCAGGCGAGCCTTGGAATTTCGATGACGCGCGGATCGGAGAGAAACTCCGCAAGGTAGCGCCGCACCGCCCCCGCCTCCGGCGCGTCGGGCGATCCCAGATTGACGATGAGGACGCCGATACGCGGCGCCGGAACCGGCGGATGGTCCGTGGGCCGGTGCCGGCCGTCAGTGTTCATGTTCGGATTGGGCAGGATCATGCGCGCCCTCTTTCCCAATCCCGCGCGTCGGGGAAAGGCCCGATCTTGCCGCAGGTTTCCACGACGCCAAACAGCCAAAGGGGCGGCGGCGGGTCGGTTCGCCCGCCGCCCCTTCGATCAATCGTCCTCGCCGTCCGTCTGGGGCGCGCCCTCTGGGACGGTCGCGCCCGTGGGAACGGGCGTCGTGGCGGTGCCGAGGCTGGCCTGACCGACGTTCGGGTCCTGCGTGCCGGCGGGCGCGGCGACGATGTCCTTCACCTGCGCGCCCTTGTTGACGGTGTCCGTCCCGGCGGAGCCGGCGACGCTGCGCGCAGCGGGCTCGGCATCGGCTGCGCCGGCGTCCCTGAGCAGCATCTCCTCGGACCGGCTGGCGGCGGGCGGGCGGACGCCGGCGCCGAACAGCGCCTCCATGGCCTGTGCCTGCGCTTCGGACTCGATCGCGCGCGGCGCGCCGGGGCGCGGCGGCTCCAGCGCGAAATCGGGCGGCACGACCAGCGGCGCGTTGCGGGTGATGGCGAACTCGTCGGGCGCCTGGCGATTGGAAAGGCCGCCGCCACCACCGCAGGCGGTCAGGATCAGGGCGCCGCCCATGACGGCGAAAGCGATACTCTTCATTCGAACTCTCCTCTTGGCCGCCATCCTAATGGAAACGGCCGCATATGGCGATGTCATTTGCCGGGCGGGTCCACAGCCTCGCGTTGCCGCGCGCGCTTTTGCCCGTCCGGCCACAGAAAGGCGCGCAGCAGCAGCACGGCGACGCCGACGCTGATGCCGGCATCGGCGATGTTGAAGACATAGAAGCTCCAGTCACCGATATAGAAATGCACGAAGTCGATGACGTAGCCGAGCCGTGCACGGTCGACGATGTTGCCGATCGCCCCGCCAAGGATCAGGCCCATCGCGGCCAGGTCGACATTGTCGCGTTCGGAATTGATCCACCAGATGATCGCAAGAGCGATGGCCGCCGTCAGGACGACGAGGCCCCAGCGGGCGATATCCTCTCCGCCCGCCTCCAGCATGCCCATGGCGACGCCGGTATTTTCCACCCAGGTGAGCGACAGGGACGGGATCAGCGGCACGCTGCCGAGGCGTTCCAGTTCCAGCCCGTTCACGACCCACAGCTTCGAAAGCTGATCGAGAATGAAGACGAAGGCCGCCAGAATATAGGCGCGGGTCGCGGTCATGCGCCGATCACTTCGGCGCAGCGCTTGCAAAGCTGCGTGGCCGTGTCGACGTCCGGCGTGTGGCGCCAGCAGCGCGCGCATTTCTCCAGCTCCGTCTTGTCCACGCGCACCCATGCGCCGGGATACGTCTCGGACTCCGCCGCGCCCCCGACCGCGTCGTGACGAGCATCGACGCGGCTGACGATGGCAAGCTCTGCAAAGTCGACGCTGTGAACGTCGGCAAGATCGGTCGTGTCCGACAGGATCAGCGCTACATCAGCCTCGTTCGACGAGCGCACGGTCTTTTCCCGGCGCAGCGGCTCGATGGCTTCCGTCACGGCGGCGCGGATGCGGCGCAGGCGCGTCCACTTTTCGCCCAGCGCATCGTCGCGCCAGCCCGCCTCCACCGCCGGCCAGTCGGCCAGATGGACGGAACCGTCCTGCGACGGGAAGCGCGACTGCCACACCTCCTCCGCCGTGAAGGCGAGGACGGGCGCGGTCCAGCGGACGAGCCCATGGAAGAGAATGTCGAGGACGGTGCGGCAGGCGCGCCGCTTCGGATCGTCCGGCGCGTCGCAGTAGAGCGAATCCTTGCGAACGTCGAAATAGAAGCTGGACAAATCGCGCACGGCAAAGGTTTCCAGCGCCGTCACATAGGCGGTGTAATCATAATCCGCCGCCGCCTGCTTCAGCTCGCCGTCCAGTTCGGCCAGGCGGTGCAGCACCCAGCGTTCCAGTTCCGGCATCTCGTCAGCCGAAACGCTTTCGGCTTCGTCGAAATCACCGAGCGCACCCAGAAGGTAGCGGAAGGTATTGCGCAGCTTGCGGTAACGGTCGGAGACGCCGCGAATGATCTCGTCGCCGATGCGGTGATCCTCCGTAAAGTCGACGGACGCGACCCACAGGCGCAGGATGTCGGCACCCTGCACGTCGACGATCTTCTTCGGATCGGTGGTGTTGCCGAGCGATTTCGACTGTTTGCGCCCGTCCTTGTCGAGCGTCATGCCGTGCGTCAGCAGTTCCTTGTAAGGCGCGTGGCCCCGCGTCGCGCAGCTTTCGAGGAGCGAGGACTGGAACCAGCCGCGATGCTGGTCCGACCCCTCCAGGTAGAGGTTGGCGGGCGAACGCAGCTCCGGCCACTTGCCCGATTCCAGCACGAAGGCATGCGTCGAGCCGCTGTCGAACCACACGTCGAGAATGTCGGTGACGGGCTGATAGTCCACCGCGTCATAGTCCGCGCCAAGCAGCGCCTGATGATCGGCGGCGAACCAGGCGTCGGCGCCGCCATCCCGAACCGCCGCGACGATGCGCGCGTTCACCGCCTCGTCGATCAGGAACTCGCCGCTTTCGCGGTGCAGGTACAGCGTCAGCGGTACGCCCCAGGCGCGCTGGCGCGACAGCACCCAGTCGGGCCGACCCTCAACCATCGATTTCAGGCGTTTGTAGCCGCGCTCCGGCACAAAGCGGGTCTTGTCGATCTCGCCCAGCGCCGTTTCGCGCAGCGTGTTCGTGCGCGCGCCGACGGTTTCGTCCATGTAAACGAACCATTGCGGCGTGCAGCGATAGATCAGCTTCGCCTTCGACCGCCAGCTATGCGGATAGCTGTGGCTGTACTTGTCGTCCGCCGCCAGAAGCGCGCCGGCTTCGCGCAGCGCGGTGCAGACGGGGCCGTCCAGGCCGTTCACCTTGTAAACGTGATCGCCGCCGACGACCGGCCAGCCCTCCTTGTAGCGCCCGCCCTCGTCCACGACGAACATCGGATCGATGCCGTGCGCGCGGCACAGGCGGAAATCGTCCTCGCCATGATCGGGCGCCATGTGGACGAGGCCGGTGCCGCTGTCGGTCGTTACGAAATCGCCGGCCAGCAGCGGGCGCGGTTCGGCAAAAAATGGGTGCAGCGCGTGTAAGGGATGACGCGCGACGGCGCCGGCGAGATCGGCGCCCTTGCCGCGCCAGACAATGTCCGCCTCTCCTCCGTCATCCCGGCGAAGGCCGGGATCCAGGTCCGCCGCATCGCCGGTCCGCTCTGGACCCCTGCCTTCGCAGGGGTGACGAGACAGGGTTTGGGAGAGGAGAGACTCTGCGACGACCAACACGCGGCCGTCTCTGCGCACCGCGACGTAATCGACGTCCTCCGCATAGGCGAGCGCTCGGTTCACGGGAATAGTCCAGGGGGTCGTCGTCCAGATGACCGCACGGGCACCCACGAGCTCGGGCGCGTTCGGGGCCTCTACGATCTCGAACGCCACGTCGATCTCGGTCGAGACGATGTCCTGATATTCGACCTCCGCCTCGGCCAGCGCGGTCTTTTCGACCGGCGACCACATGACGGGCTTGGCGCCGCGATAGAGAAGGCCGCTCGCCGCGACCTTCAGGAATTCCTCGACGATGACGGCCTCGGCCTCGTAATCCATCGTCAGATAGGGCCGGTCCCACGTCCCCATGATGCCCAGGCGCTGAAACTGCGCGGACTGCACCTCCACCCATTTGGCGGCGAAGTCGCGGCACTGCCGGCGAAATTCGATGGGGTCGACGGCGTCCTTGTCGCGGCCCTTCTTGCGGTACTGCTCCTCGATCTTCCATTCGATGGGCAGGCCGTGGCAATCCCAGCCGGGCGTATAGGGCGCATCATAGCCGCGCAAGCTGGCCATGCGCACGGTGATGTCCTTCAGAATCTTGTTCAGCGCGTGGCCGATATGGATGTCGCCGTTCGCATAGGGCGGGCCGTCGTGCAGGATCCACTTTTCCCGGTCCGCGCGCTCCGTGCGCAGGCGGCCGTAAAGGTCCGTTTTCTCCCAGCGCTCCAGAATGCCCGGTTCCTTCTGCGCAAGGCCGGCCTTCATGGGAAAGTCGGTCTTTGGCAGGAAAACGGTGTCGCGGTAATCGGGAGCGGTGCTGTTCTGATCGTCGGCCATAGGTGCGCGCGGTTAGCAGGGGCGCGGGCGCCTTGGAAGCCTCGGCTGCGCTAGAAGCCGCCGCCCTCGTCCAGATATTGCTGCTCGGCCGCCGTCGTGTCCCGGCCGAGGGCGGCATTTCGGGCAGGATAACGCCCGAACCGCGCGATCACGTCGCGGTGCAGATGCGCGAACTTCGCCTGCTCCTCCAGCCCGAGCGCCTCGTAAAGCGCGACGGAGCGGTCCTGCGCGCGCATGTCCTCCGCATGCATGAACGGCATGTAGAGAAAGGCGCGCTCGTAAGCGCCATAATCCCCCTCCCAGCCGCGCTCGATGGCGAGGTTCGTCAGGTTGAGGGCGTCCGTGTCGCTGGCGAAAGCGCGGGCATTGCCGCGATGAAGATTGCGGCTGAACTGGTCGAGGACGATGATGCCGGCGAGGACGCCCTGCCGGCTGTCCAGCCACGCCTCCGGAAACTCTGCCGCGACGCGTTCATGCAGCGTGCCGAAACGGGCGCGGATTTCCGCGTCGAAGGCCTCGCCGCCATTGAACCAGCGATCCTGCCCCGCCTCCTCGAACCAGAAGCTGAGGACGTCTTCCGGGCCGGGAACGACCGCTACTGCGGATTCTGGCACGGAACGATATCCTCTGGCGCGGGGCGCGGCTCCGAGGCACGGAAGATCGCAACATAGGTGTTGCCGTCCTCCAGCGGCGACTGCGCGACCTGCTCGAACCCGATGGCGCCAAGCTCGCAGGCGAGAAGCTCCGGCGGTGTGCCGTGCTGCGAGGTAATGCGGTCGGCATCGACGACGGCGATGGTGGCATCGGGGCGAAGCGCCTCTCGCAGATGCCATAGCAGCGCATAGGGATTCTCGATCTCGTGATACATGTGCACGAGAAGCGCGTGATCGAGGCTTTCCTCCGGCAGCTTCGGATCGGCGGGGGTGCCCAGCACCGCCTCTACATTGCCGAACCCGTTCGCATTGGCGCGCACCTCAAGATCCGACACCACATCCGGGAAGATATCCTGCGCATAGACGCGGCCGCCCTCGCCCACTGCAGCAGCCAGCTTCTGCATGTAGAAGCCCTTGCCCGCGCCGATATCGGCCACGGTGTCGCCCGCCTCCACCCCCAGGACGGCGAGCACCGTATTCGCCTCCCCCGTCTGCTCGCGGCTGGCCTCATCGGAATATTGGCTGGCAACGATGGCGGACACGGGCCGCTCCACCGGCGGAAAGGGGCTGAGCTCTTCGTCGGAGGAGCTATCCGCGCCGTTGCAAGCGGACAGCATCAAAATGGCGGCAAGTGATGCGCGTATCGTGGACATGAACACCTCTTAAACCTACATCGCCGCCAATGGCACGGCCCTTCACCAAAATGCACGGTCTTGGCAATGATTTCGTCGTGTTCGACGCACGCCAGGACGCGCTCGCCCTATCCGCAGCGCAAATTCGCGCGATTTGCAACCGCAGGACCGGCATCGGCTGCGACCAGCTGTTCATCATGGAGCCGTCCGCGGACGCCGACGTCTTCATGCGCATCTACAACGCCGATGGCGGCGAAGTGTCCGCGTGCGGCAACGGCGCGCGCTGCATCGCCAGGCTGGTGGCCGAAACCCAGGAAACGGGAGCGGTCAGCATCGAAACGCTGGCCGGCGTCATCGAGGGCACGGTGGACGGTCCGGGCGCCGCAATCGACATGGGCGTGCCGAAACTGGGATGGGAGGACATCCCCCTCGCCTATGGCATGGACACGCTGGAGATGCCCGTCGGCTGGGAGGAACTGGACGCGCCGAGTGCCGTCAACATGGGCAATCCGCATGTCGTCTTCTTCGTGCCCGACGTGGAAGCCGTGCCGCTGGAACGACTGGGGCCGCAGATCGAAACCGACCCGCTGTTCCCGGAACGGGTCAATGTCGGGGTCGCGCAAATCACCGCGCGCGGGGAAATCCGGCTGCGCGTCTGGGAACGCGGCGCCGGCCTGACGCAGGCCTGTGGCACGGGCGCCTGCGCGGCGGCGGTGGCGGCGATGCGCCGGCGCCTGACCGAGCGCAAGGTCACGGTGCGCCTGCCGGGCGGTCCGCTGTCGATCGAATGGCGCAGCGACGATCATGTCATGATGACCGGCCCGGCAGAGATCAGCTTCACGGGCGCCATCGCACTTTGAGCGACACCGTCGTCAATATGGGCTGCCGCCTGAACATCCACGAGGGCGAGGTGGTGCGCGCGCATCTGGCTGCCGCGGGCGGCAACCGGGAGAGGGTCGTGGTGAACAGCTGCGCCGTCACCAGCGAGGCCGTGCGACAGACGCGGCAGGCGGTCCGCCGCCTTGCGCGGGAACGCCCGGATGCGGAGATCGTCGTCACCGGCTGCGCAGCGCAGATCGAGCCGGACATGTTCCGCGCCATGCCGCAGGTGGCGCGCGTCGTCGGCAATCACGACAAGCTGAACCCGGAAAGCTGGCGACGCGGCGCGCCGGCGGACATCGTCGGCGACATCATGCGCGTGCGCGAAACCGCGCCGCACATGGTGCAGGCGATGGAGGGCCATGCCCGCGCCTTCGTCGAGGTGCAGAATGGCTGCGACCACCGCTGCACCTTCTGCATCATTCCGCAGGGACGCGGCAATTCGCGCAGCGTGCCGGCGGGCCTGGTGGTGGAGCGGGTGCGGCAACTGGTTTCAGCCGGGCACGGAGAGGTGGTGCTGACCGGCGTCGACCTGACCAGCTATGGTCCCGATTTGCCCGGCGCGCCGACGCTCGGCAGCTTGGTGCGGCGCCTTCTGACACATGTGCCGGGCCTTCGGCGGCTGCGCCTCTCCTCCCTCGACAGTATCGAGGCGGATGAGGAGCTGATCGATCTGATCTGCAGCGAACCGCGCCTGATGCCGCATCTGCACCTGAGCCTGCAATCGGGCGACGACATGATCCTGAAGCGTATGAAGCGGCGTCATTCGCGCAGCGACGCGGTCCGCTTCGTCGAGCGGGTGAAGGCGCGGCGGCCGGACATCGCCATCGGCGCGGACATCATCGCAGGCTTTCCGACGGAAACGCCGGCCATGTTCGAGAACAGCCTGAAACTGATCGCGGACTGCGACATCGTCCTTGGGCATATCTTTCCCTATTCGCCCCGCAGCGGGACGCCAGCGGCGCGCATGCCGCAGGTGCCGGCGGCGGAGCGGAAGGCGCGCGCGAAGACGCTGCGTGCCGCAACGGCGGCGCGGCGGAACCAATGGTTCGACAGGTTGATCGGACAGGATGTGCGCGTGCTGGCGGAGGGCGCGGGCGACCGCGGACATGCGGAGGATTTTGCCCCCGTACAGCTGGACCCGCCCGCCCCGCGCGGTTCCATCGTGACGGCGCGGGTTACTGGTCATGACGGCGCGCGCCTGATAGCGAGCCGCGCATGACAATCGCTTTTCCAGGCCGGGTGGCCGCGCATGGCTGAGACGGACGATCCGACCCCCAGGGCCGGCTGGCTGCAACGCCTGCGCGAAGGGCTCGGCCGCTCCTCCGGCAAGCTGTCGGAAAACCTTTCCGGCCTGTCCCGCCGGCCGCTCGACGATGCGCTGCTGGAGGAAATTGAGGACGCGCTGATCGCCAGCGATCTCGGCCCCGCCATGGCGGCCCGCATCACGGCGAAGCTGGCCGCGGAGAAGTACGACCGGCAGGTGACGGACGAAGACGTGAAACGCCTGGTCGCGGCGGAGGTCGAGACCGTCATGACCAGGGTGGCGAAACCGCTGGAGGTCACCGCCTTTCCGCGCCCGCACACGATCCTGGTCGTCGGCGTCAACGGATCGGGCAAGACCACGACCATCGCGAAGCTGGCGCATCTGTTTCAGGAGCAGGACTATAACGTCATGCTGGCCGCCGGCGACACGTTCCGCGCCGCCGCCATCGAGCAGCTGGAAGTCTGGGGCGGCCGAATGGACATCCCGGTCATTTCCGGCAAGGTCGGCGGCGATGCCGCAAGCCTGGCCTATGACGCGCTGACGAAGGCGTGGGAGGTCGGCACCGACGTCCTGATCATCGACACGGCCGGCCGGCTGCAGAACAAGGCCGGGCTGATGGACGAGCTTGCCAAGATAAAGCGCGTCCTGAAACGGCGCATGGAGTCGGCACCGCACGATGTCGTCCTCGTACTCGACGCCACGACCGGCCAGAACGCGCTGTCGCAGATCGACGTGTTCAAGGAGGTGGCGGGCGTCACCGGCCTCGTCATGACGAAGCTGGACGGCACGGCGCGGGGCGGCGTGCTGGTCGCGGCGGCGGAACGCTCGGGCCTGAAAATCCACGCGATCGGTGTCGGCGAGAAGCTGGGCGACCTGCGCCCCTTCGACCCGGCCAATTTCGCCGCCGCGCTTGCGGGGATGGAGAGCGAATCAGAGAGTTAACACCGCCCCGAACCGGAGAGTTAGCCCACCCCCGAAGCGAAGATTTCGCTCACCACCCATCGTCGCCCCTGCGAAGGCAGGGGCCCCGGGGGCCATGTGATAGCATTGGACACTTGGCCGAAAGGCTCGGCTAATGGGCCCCTGCCTCCGCAGGGGCGACGGGGTTGGGTGGATGGGGACATCCCGCCCATCCGGCTGGAAGAACGCGCGTTTTGCGATAAGTAGGACCGGCAACGAAAGTAGAGGCGTATGACGACGGACGAACCGGGCGGACTGAACAGGAAGGAAAGCCCCGGCCTGCGGCTGGCGCTCGACTTCGGGCCTCTTCTGGTCTTCTTCGCGGTCAACGCGCTGGCGCCGGGCAGCGATATCGATCAGGCGGTGTGGGCGACGGGCGCATTCATGGGCGCGACGGTGATCGCCATGCTGGTCAGCTATTGGAAGACGCGGACCGTCACCATGATGCAGTGGGTGACGCTGGTCATCGTCGGGGTGTTCGGCGGGCTGACGATCTACCTGCATGACGAAACCTTCATCCAGATGAAGCCGACGGTCGTTTATCTGATCTTCGCCGCCGTCCTTCTAACCGGGCTGTTCACGGGGCGCCCGCTCCTGAAGATGGTGCTGGAAAGTGGTTTTCCGCCCATGACCGATCGGGGCTGGCACCTTCTGACGCGCAACTGGGCGCTGTTCTTCCTGGCGCTGGCCGTGCTCAACGAGGTGCTGCGCCAGGTCCTGACGTTCGATCAATGGGTTCAGTTCAAGGTATGGGGCCTGACGATCCTGGGCTTCGTGTTCGCCGCCAGCCAGTTTCCTATTATGACGCGCCACGCGAAGGACAGCCCGGCGGACCGGGAAGGGAAATAGGCGCCGCTACGCGCAGCCCTCCACATAGGCGAGGACCGGCATGACACCGACATGGATCATGCTGACCTTGCCGTCCTCGCCGATTTCGAAGCGCAGAGCGGATTCGCCGCTCTCCGCGTTCGGCGCGGTCAGATATTTGGCCGGCGCCTCGACATATTTGTGCGGCTCCTCACGGAAGCCGGCGAACCATTCCGTCACCTCCGCCTGGCTCGCGCCGACGCCGATCCCCTCGGCCAGCGTCACGTCGGATCGCTGGCCGGCCGTGATGCGCTGGACCTGGCCGTCCGTGACGATGGCGTAGACGCCGGGATAGTCGGGTGAACTGACGGTGCGGCAGGCATCGCCGGTCTGCGCGCCGCGCTCTGCCCATGTACCGTCCGCCGGCACCGGCTCACCGATGCGAAGCTCGCCCAGCCCCTCCAGCCCGAGCACGCCATCGGCAGTCGCGGGCGTGACGGCTTCGTCGTCCGCATCCGCCATGGCCGAATTTTCCTGCGTGGCGGATTCCGGCGAAGGGGCGATCTCCGTTGTGGAGCTTTCCGTTGCGGTCGCATCCGGCGCGGGGTCGTCGGAGGCAGACGAACAGGCGCCGAGAACGAGAAGGGCACCGAGGGCGGAGACGGAAAGCATCGAACGGTAGGCCATGAGGCCGCAAACGCCGACCGCAGGAAAGAGGTTCCGCCTGCCCTCGCCAACCCAGGCCGACGCCGACGCCCATCCCACACAGGCTCCGCAAAGAAAAGGGGCCCGGCGCGTGGCGCCGAGCCCCTTCCCGTTCAATCCAGAGGGACCGATCAGTTGAATTCGGGGATCAGGTCCGCCTCGTCCTTGCCGAGGCATTCGCCGACGAATTCCCAGTTCACGACCTGGAAGAAGTGGTCGATATAGTCCGGACGCGCGTTCTGGCGATCGAGATAATAGGCGTGCTCCCACACATCCATCGTCAGGAGCGGCTTGCCAGTCCCCTCCGCAATGGGATTGGATGCATCGTCGGTGTTGACGATAGCGAGCTGGCCGTCCTTTTCCACCAGCCAGGTCCAGCCGCTGGCGAAATTGCCGGCGCCCTTCGACGCGAACTCTTCCTTGAACTTGTCGAAGCTGCCGAAGGCCTCGTCGATTTTCGCCGCAATGTCGCCGGTCGGCTGACCGCCATTCGGGGTCATGCCGTGCCAGTAAAAGGTGTGATTCCAGACTTGGGCGCTGTTGTTGAACAGGCCCTGATCGCCCTTCTGCTTCGCCGCCTTGAACACCTCGATCAGCGTCTTGCCCTCAAGATCGGTACCCTCGATCGCGGCGTTCGTTTTGTCGACATAGGCCTTGTGATGCTTGCCGTAGTGATAGTTCAGCGTTTCCTCGCTGATATGCGGGGCCAGCGCACCGCGATCATAGGGAAGCGGGGGAAGTGAGAATGCCATGTCAGTCGGTCTCCTGCTGTTGTTCGGAATGTCGGTTAATGAATGCGCAGGACCGCGTGAAGGTCCGCAAGAAAACTAATCACAGCAGGAAGTTGATAATGATTATCAGTTCTTGTGAAGGTCGTGCTTTTTCATAGCATGACGAAGCTGATCGTAGGTCAGCGCAAGCGCCATCGCCGTTTCCCGCTGATTGAAACGACAACGCTGCAGCGCCGCCATCAGGATCGCCTTTTCATAGTCGTGAACAGCCTGGCGCAGGTCGTCGCAATCCTCATGATCGTGAACGGCCTTTTCATGTCCGATTTCCGCCGCGGGCGCTGGCTCCTCGACCTCCGCCGCCGGCCGCCAAGGCGATTCGAAGGGGTCGAAGCGCAGCCTGTCTATCGGCCGGTCCGGTGCATCGCTGCTGTAAACCGCGCGCTCGACGACATTCTTCAGTTCGCGGACATTGCCGGGCCACGGATAGGAATGCAGCTTCTCCGCCGCCGCATCGGAAAAGCCCGGAAAATTGTCCCAGCCCAGCTCTACCGCCATGCGCCGCCCGAAGTGCGAGGCAAGATCCATGATATCCTCTCCCCGCACCCGCAGCGGCGGAAGGGTGACGACCTCGAAAGACAGGCGATCCAGAAGATCGGCACGAAAACGCCCCTCTTCCGCAAGGCCGGGAAGATCGGCGTTCGTCGCGCCGACGATGCGGACGTTGACGCGTCGCACCTGATTGGAGCCGAGGCGCGCGAACTCCCCATATTCAACGACCCGGAGCAGACGTTCCTGCGCCGGCGGGGTCAGCGTACCCAGTTCGTCCAGAAACAGCGTGCCGCCGTCCGCCTCCTCGAATCGCCCCGCCCTACCCTTGGTGGCGCCGGTAAAGGCGCCGGGCTCGTAGCCGAACAGCTCCGCATCGAGGAGGTTCTCAGGAAGCGCCGCGCAATTCACCGACAGGAACGGCTGATCCCAGCGCGGGCTGAGCCTGTGCAGCCGCTCCGCCACCATCTCCTTACCCGTCCCGCGTTCGCCGATCACCAGAACCGGGCGGTCAAGCGCAGCCGCACGACTGGCCCGCTCGATCGCATCGAGCAGCACCGT
Source organism: Pacificimonas flava (assembly GCF_000342165.1). Lineage (GTDB taxonomy): Bacteria > Pseudomonadota > Alphaproteobacteria > Sphingomonadales > Sphingomonadaceae > Pacificimonas > Pacificimonas flava. The sequence goes on along the minus strand of NZ_AMRV01000004.1, from coordinate 64,325 downwards.
CGAATGGCCGACAAGGCGCGTCGTTTGCTCCATTGCCACATATTAGGATTTTTCACCAATGGTTAGCAACCCGCTTCAGAACGCATACCCCAATGAATAATGGCTGAATTTTTATTCCTTCGTTTGATCATGGACTTACTGGAAGAATGAAAAACTGGCACGCCCTATGCAAAGACGGCGGCATAAGAAAACAAACATTCGAACAGCCAGAAGAAGGAGCCACACAATGTTCACGAACGTAGCGAACCAAAGCGTTGTCCGCAGCCTGGTCGGCGTCTTCGGCGCCGCCCTGATGACCATCAGCGTGTTTTACGCGGCCGTCGGCCCCGACCCCCGCGCCGATGAATGGACGGCACCGTCGGTCCAGGTTGCAAGTTCGGCTGACGGCGCCATCGCCGCCTAGCCAGCAGGAGCCGGCGCGGGATCCCTACCCAGTCCCACCCGCGCCGGTTCCATTCCCCGCCCCCACCGGGTCGGGGCAACCGAATGAACAGCGAGGTACCAAGGATGGGCATTTTTTCCCGAACACGCGACATCATCGCCGCCAACGTCACCGACCTTCTCGACAAGGCGGAAGACCCGGCGAAGATGATCCGCATGATCATCATGGAGATGGAAGAGACGCTCGTCGAAGTGCGCGCAAGCGCTGCGCGCACGATTGCCGATCAAAAGGAACTGCGCCGTTCCATCGTGAAGCTGGAGCGCGCCAGCATCGACTGGGCGGAAAAGGCGGAACTTGCCCTGTCCAAGGACCGCGAGGACCTGGCCAAGGCCGCTTTGATCGAGAAGCAGAAGACCGGCGGCCGCGCGGCCCAGCTTCAGGCGGAGGTCGACCTGCTTGCCGACTCTCTGACTAGCTATGAAAAGGACATTCAGAAGCTGGAGGCCAAGCTGCGCGAGGCCCGCGCGCGCCAGGGCGCGCTGCTGCAGCGCCTCGAAACGGCGAATAACCGCGTGCGTGTCGGCACCATTCTAAAGGGCGAAAAGACGGCCGATGCGTTCAGCCGCTTCGACATTCTTGAGCGCCGCGTCGACGATGCGGAGGGCCGCGCCGATGCCTTCGCGCTGGGGGAGACCCAGACGCTGGAAAGCCAGTTCGCGGAACTGCAGGCGAGCGAGGCGGTGGAAGCCGAACTCGAACAGTTGAAGAACCGTCTGACCCATCAGAAGCAGGAGGATTGAGCCATGGAACCGGTAGTGGCCATCATCGCCATCTTCGTCGCGTTGCCCTGGATTGTGCTTCACTACATGTCGCAGTGGAAAAAGGGCCGGTCGATTTCAACGGACGACGAGCAGCTCCTCGACGATCTCTACCACATTTCGCAGCGGCTGGACGAACGTATCCAGAGCATCGAGCGCATCATGGACGTGGACAGCCCCGAATGGCGCCGTCTCAGCCACAGCGATGACCGCGACATGCTCGACAGCAAGATCGAGGACCGCGAACGCTCCAACATCAGGAGGATCTCATGAGGACGCACGACCAATTGGACAAACCCTATTCCCCCAGCCGCTTCTATCTGAACAAGCATGAGGGCAAGTTCATGGGGGTGTGCGCCGGCCTTGCCGACTATACCGGCATAGAGGCGCTGTGGTGGCGGGTCGGTCTGTTCGTCTCGCTGTGGATGACCGGCGGCATGACGCTCTTCCTCTACCTGCTGGTGGGCTTCTTCGCCGACAAGCGGCCGGCCTATCTGCCGAGTCCGGCGCCCGAGGAACGCCAGTTCCAGATGAAAGCGCGCCGTGCGCCGCAGGGAACGATCCGCGACGTGCACGCCCGCTTCCGGGCGCTCGACCGCCGCCTTTCGTCCATCGAGAAGCATCACACGACGTCGAACAGTTCGCTGGCGCGGGAAATCGACGCACTGAAATAAGCGTCAGGCCGTAACGGGCCGCACAGGACAAAAAGGGAGGAAAACATGGATTGGGGCTCACCGTTCTTCGTCATCGCGATCATCGCCATCTGCGGCGCCATCGCCATCGCCAAGAACTGGATCCAGGCGAAGCACGGTTACCCGCTGACCGACGATTGGGGCGGCGGCAAGGCCGTCCACCGGGTGGAATCCAAGCGCGAGGTCGAGCTCCTTACCAGCGAAAACGAGAAGCTGCGCGGGCAGGTCAGCAGGCTTGAGGAGCGCCTCTCCGTCCTTGAACGCATCGCCACCGATCCGTCAAAGCGCCTGTCCGACGAGATCGATAGCCTGCGGGACCTGAACAAGGAGACGCGCTGATGGACGGCTGGGTTCTGTTTTTCTTCATTGTCGTCGGCATTCCGGTGATCGCGGGGGTGTTTGGAGATTTCAGCAAGCGTTGGCTGAAACTGAAGGAAAAGCAGCTCGAACTTGCCGCCAGCGAAGCGGCCGAGCGCGCCGCGACCGCCACTGGCCAAGTCGAGCGGCTGGAACAGCGGGTCCGTGTCCTCGAACGGATCGCAACAGACGGCGGCGCGCATCTGGCGGCCGAGATCGAGGATCTGCGCCGTGACAGGGCGAGTAGCCGGCCGCAGTAAGCGCGGGCGCGAAATCGGAAGGAAGGGAGCAGCGACATGGACGCATCGGATATCGTCATCCGCAACCTGCCCTGGATCATCGCCGGAGGCATGATGCTGGGCGCGGCGGGGATTGCCGGCTGGGTCGCCACAACGTGGATGCGTATCAAGAACGGCTATCCACTCGACGGCACCTGGGGCCAGGCCCTGCATCCGCGGACGACAAGCGAGGACCGTGAACGCATCCGGCTTCTGACGCAGGAAAATTCGCAGCTGCGTGCGGAGATCGGCAGCGTGAAGGACCGCTTGGCCGCGATCGAAACGATCGTCACTGACTCTGCCCACCGCCTCGACCACGATCTCGCAGCGCTGAAAAGCGAGCGGGCCAACTAGACGCCGGTCGAGCACAAGGAGAACGGAATGGGCTGGTTTGCCACCATCATCCTGATCGCACTGATTGCTGTCGTCGTCGGCATCGTCGCCTCTCGCCGGGGATCGGAACTCGAAGCGCGCGGCCGAGGCGGCGACCCGGAAAAGGCGGCGCTGCGCCGGGAGGTCAGCGACCTGAAAGCGCGCATCGCGACCCTGGAACGAATTGCCACGGACAGGCCGACACGCCTGTCGCACGAAATCGAGGCGCTTGCCGAAACGCACGCCGAGACGGGTTCCGACGGGACGGACCCGAACATGGAAAACGGGACTGGGACGGCCGATACGGACAAGAAGGATTGATAGCTGTGCCTGATGTTCAAACCACCATCATCTTCGTTGCCGCCGGCCTTGCCTGCGCGGTGATCGCAGCCGGTCTCTTCGCCTGGTGCTGGCGGGGCTGGCTGGACCTGAAACGCGCGGAACTCGGCGGCGCGGATGTCTCGCCGCACCAGCGCCGCGACATGGGCACCACCACCATGGGCCGGATCGAGGTCGCCGACCTGAAGGAACGCGTACGCCGGCTGGAGGCCATTGCCGCCGGCGTCGATCTGTGACCCTACGCGCGCGCCCTTGAATAAGGGTCGTGGTGCGCCGACTCCCACGAGGGCGGCGCACCCGATCCTGCCGAATGGGAATCAGCCGCGGCGACGGCGCAGCGCAGCAACCGCCAGACTGCCCATGCCGAGAAGCGCGAGCGCCCCCGGCGCCGGCACGTCGGTCGGCGCGTCTGCGCGTCTGCGCTTTCGAGCGAGAGCGTGATGTTGCGAATCGCCAGCGCATCAAGATGCGAGTCGTCCTCGAAGAAAAAGCGCCACGTGCCCAGTCCCGACAGACCGATGAAATCCGACAAGGAGCCAACCGACGCGAACCGCCCTTTGGTATTCTTGGTATTCGACGAGTGATAACCCCCTTTATTGTGTATATTCCGGCGACATTCGCTGCACCGAGCCCCGCCTGGCCGCGCAGCCCTTGACCCGCGGGGCACGGGCACCCACTAGCTAACCGCATGAGCGAATTTGACCGCATCGAAGAGGATTGGGACATCCTCGACCCCGACGACCGTTACCGCCTGCTGATCGATCTGGGCCGCGATCTGGAGGCTATGCCGGACGCGCTGAAAACGGACGCGACGCGCGTGCGCGGATGCAGCGCCAATGTCTGGGTCTATCCCGTCACCGCGGACGCCGAGCGGCTGCATTTCCTGGCCGACAGCGACGCCGCCATCACGAAGGGGATCGTCGCCTTGATCCTGACGCTGGTGCAGGACAAGAGCGCCGCCGATGTGCGCGCCGCCGACCTCGAGGCGCGGCTGGCGCCGTTCGAACTGTCGAAACACCTCTCATCGAACCGCACGCAGGGTATTCCCAACATGATCGCGCTGATCCGGGATACGGCCAAGCGTCTGGCCGCCTGAGGAGCGCGCACATGCTGAACAAGATGATGAAACCGGTCGTCGAACATTTCATGTCGCACGTGCCGCATGTGCGCGCCCTCGGTATCGAATTTTCCGGCCTGGGCCGCGACTGGGCGGAACTGACGCTGCCCTGGTCGCCGCATATCGTCGGCTATCCCGGCGAGAACGGGGAGAAGGGCGTCATCGCATCCGGCGCGATCTTTACCCTGATGGACTCCGTTGGCGGGTTTTCCGTGCACGCGGCGCGGCGTTCGGCGGCGGGCCACGCCACCCTCGACCTGCGCCTCGACTATCTGCGCCCTGCCCGGCCCGGCGAAACCGTGTTCGGCTATTCCAAGGTTCAGCGCATGACGAAGTCCGTCGCCTTCGTGCGCGGCTATGCCCATGACGGCGAGCGGGAGGATCCGCTGGCATTGATGACGGGCTGCTTCATGTTCACGAAGGGTGCGAAATCATGAGTTTCGACGCTCTTGCTGCGCAAATGGCGGATGCGGACGAAGGGCCGCTTTCCGGCATTCCCTATGCGGACACACTGGGCGCGGAATACCGTATCGAGGGCGATCAGGTCACGCTGATCGTGCCATACCGGAAATCGCTGGTGGGTTCGCCGCAGCCGCCCAGGCTTCATGGCGGGGCCGTGGCGGGACTGATGGAACTGGCTGCCATTGCGCAGGTGATCCACCAATTCCGGCAAGAGGACATGCTGCCCGGTGTTCTGCCCATCAACGTCACTGTCGATTATCTGCGCGCCGGCCAGACGGAAACGGTTTACGCTGCCGCGCGTATCGTTCGTATGGGCCGGCGCGTGGCGAACGTGCAGGTCGAGGCGTGGCAGGACGAGCGGGAGCGGCCGATTGCGGCCGCCCACATGAATGTGATGCTGCGCCGCTGACGCTGCGTGCCGGCCCGGCGCGCCGGCGAATTCCGTGACGACAGAAGGACAAGACTTGCCGAACCGCACCGCCCCCCGCCTTGAAGTTCGCAACGCCCGGCCGGGCGACGTTCGCAGGATCCTGGACCTGATCGGCCGTGTGTATGTCGGTGTGGAGAACTACACGCCCGGCATGATCCGCGGGCAGATCAACAATTTTCCCGATGGCCAGTTCGTCGCCGTCTATGAGGGCGAGATCGTCGGCTATTGCGCATCCAGCCGGATCGACGAGGCCGTCGCCCTGTCGCCCCACGATTGGGAAACGATTTCGGGCAACGGTTATGGCAGCCGCCACGACGCGACCGGCGACTGGTTGTACGGGATCGAGATGGTGGTTGCTGCAAAGCAGCGCGGCCTGCGCATAGGTCGCCGCCTGTACGAAGCGCGACGGGCGCTCGTCGAACGGCTGGAGCTGAAGGGCATCGTTTTCGCGGGACGGATGCCTGGCTTTGCCCGCGCGCTCTCCCGCCGCCGCGTCGCTGACCCGGACGAATATCTCGAGAAGGTGCAGGCCGGAAAGGTGCGTGACACCACGCTCGGCTTCCAGCTGAAAAACGGTTTCCAGCCGCTCGGCATTCTGAAGGATTACCTGCCGGAAGACGAGCAGTCGAAGGGGCACGCCGTCCACATGGTCTGGCGCAACCCCTATGTGGACCCGGAGGAATCCAAGCGCTTCCGCGTACCACGCGGCGTGAACGGCGTGCGCCTGGCAACGGTGCAATTGCAGGCCCGCCCCGTGAAGGATTTCGACGAATTCCTGTCGAACATCGAATATTTCGTCGATGTGGCAGCCGATTACGACAGCGACTTCGTGGTGTTCCCCGAGCTGTTCACGCTTTCCTTGCTGTCCTTCGAGACTGAGAAGCTGACCCCGGCGCAGGCCATCGACCGCCTGACCGAGCACACCGCCCCCCTGGTGGAGGCCCTGTCGACCCTGGCTCTGGCCTATAATGTCAACATCATCGGCGGCTCGCACCCGACGCGCACGGACGACGGCGACATTCAGAACGTCGCCTATGTCTGCCTGCGCGACGGTTCGATCCACGCGCAGGAAAAGATCCACCCGACCCCCAACGAGGCCTATTGGTGGAACATCAAGGGCGGCGACGAAATCGGCGTCATCCAGACCGACTGCGGCCCCATCGGCGTCCTCATCTGCTACGATAGCGAGTTTCCCGAACTCGCCCGCCGGTTGGTGGACGAGGGTGCGCGCATCATCTTTACGCCGTTCTGCACCGACACACGCCAGGGCTATATGCGCGTGCGCTATTGCTGCCAGGCGCGGGCGGTGGAGAACCAGTGCTATGTCGTCATGTCGGGCAATGTCGGCAATCTGCCAGGCGTCGACAATATGGACATTCAGTACGCCCAGTCCTGCATCATCACGCCCTGCGATTTCCCTTTCGCGCGGGATGGAATCGCGGCGGAAGCGAGCGAGAATATAGAGGCGCTGACCATCGCCGATGTCAATCTGGACGATCTGACCTGGGCAAGGGCGGAGGGGACGGTGCAGAATCTGGGCGACCGCCGGTTCGACCTGTACCGCATCGACTGGACCCGCGCGCCGCAGGAAAAACCCGAGCCGAGCAATGCCCGCGTCGCCGGTTCCGGCCCCAAACAGCCCGGCGGCGGCTGAGAACTCGGACATATGACAAAAAAAGGGCCGCCCCCATGATGGGAGCGGCCCTCTTTCTTGCCTTGGAGGCGCTGACTCTTAGGAGCCGGCACCGCCGAGGTTGATCTCGACGCGGCGGTTCTGCGGCTCGCGCACACCGTCGGCCGTCTCAACGAGCGGCTGGCTTTCACCGAATGCCTCGGACGAGATGACGCCCGTCGGAATGCCCTGACCCGTCAGGTAATCGCGGACCGCTTCGTTGCGGCGCTGCGACAGACCGACATTGTAGTCGGCCGGACCCGAGCGGTCGGCGTGGCCGGCAAGCGTGATGCGGGCCGAGCCGGTTTCCTTGTAGGCCGCGGCCGCACGGTTCAGCGTGTCGGCGGCTTCCGCCGTGATGTCCGACTTGTCCCAATCGAAGAACACGATGAAGTCTTCAACGACCGGCGGCGGAGGCGGAGGAGGAGGAGGGGGCGGCGGGGGAGGCGGCGGTGGCGGCGGCGGCGGAGGGGGCGGTGCGGCCGGCTCGCCGAAATTGTAGCTAACGGAGGCCAAGAGCGAATGGGAGGAGAAGCGGCCGTCATAAACCGCGCTGTTCGCGAACGCCGCATCGAATTCCGGCACGCGCATGTAGCGGTATTTCAGACCGAAATCGACATTGTCGCTGACCGGCCCGTAAATCTTCGCAACGCCCTGATAGGCAAAAGCGAAATCCGTGTCGTCGACGATGTTGGGGCCGCCATCAGCAAGCGCATATTCGAGGTCGAGGCTGGCAAAACCGGCGCCGCCGCCGGCCATGAAGCCAATCCCGTCATTGCCGCCAACGTCGATCATCAGGTTGAGCATGCCGTTGAGGATGCGCGAATCGTCGGTGGCATTCGGGAACGTGCCGCTGCGATAGAGCGCCGAATCGAGGCCTTCACCACCGCCGGGCAGAGCCGGAACGGCATCGCTGACATAGATGGTATCGCCCTCGAGGCGCTTGTAGCTACCCTCAATCTCGGCGCGGAAAAAACCGAAATCATAACCGGCGAAGGCACCGAGGTCATATGAGCCGCTATGATCGATCGTCACACGGCGAACGTCGTCTCCATCCGTGAATTCGGCATCGCCCGGCAGCAGATAGCCGCCCTCGATACCCATGTAGAGCGAATTGTCCTTCGCAGCCGCAGGCGCGAGCGCGCTTGCAGCGAGGAGCGCTGCGACAGCGCAGGATAAGGTCCTCATTCGGTAAATCCCTTTTATCTGGCACGGCCTTGCGGGCGGCCGAACGGGCGCCAGCATGACGCGTTTCCATGACAGGATGATTGCAGTCGGTCCGGAAAGGGCACCGGCCAGACGCGCGTCCGGAGATGGCAGGACGCTATTTCGGGCAGTCAAGGTTCAGAGTGTGCGCCACCTCGTCGAGGTCGGCGCCGGGCTGCACGATGTGCCAAAGGCCGGTTTGCGCCGAGTTCAGAGCCACGACCGCACCCTTGGGGCAAATATCGAGGCATTTCGTCTCGACAATGCCGACATGCCCCTCGTGCCCCTTGGCGATCCGGCAATGTTTTCGAAGCGCCTTTGCAAGCGGTTTCCTCCCGCCGCGGCCAAAACCGCCCTTCACCTTCTTCGAGCATTTGCCGCAGACCAGAATGGCGCCGTTCCAGCGCGCGCGGACCGGTTTCAATCCGCGCCCTTCCATTCCTTCATGTCCTCGGCGCGCTTCAGAATGTCGTAGGCGGCCTGCCCAGCCTGAAACTGGCGCTCGGCCTCCTTGTCGCCCGGCTTGCGATCGGGGTGATGATCCTTGGCCCATTTGCGGTAGGCGAGCTTGATCTGGTCGAAATCCACATCGGGATCGAGGCCGAAAAGGTCCAGCGCGTCCATCTCGGCGCGGCTGCGCGACCCGTCTCCAGACCCCGCCCAGCCCCACTGCGCGGCGGTCGAATGAGACGCCGCGGCGGCTTCTTCCCGCTGGCGCTCCGCCTGCTGCTCCTTGGTCAGCCCCTCGAAATAATTCCAGCTCCGGTTGTACTCACCGGCATGCTTCTCACAGAAATACCAGCGATCCTTGCTGTTGGGCGATTTCGGTGCCGGGCAGTCACCCCGTTCCTCACAGCCGTGCCGATCGCAGATACGCACGGTGGCGGCGTCGAAGCCTTTCGCCTCATATTCTCCCCAGCGCGGGAAGCCCCAGGATTTCTTCGGTGGTGCCATCGTCTAGGACAAATCTCGCAACTGACAGTGATCCCCCATCATGGGTTCTCAATCCAGGTCTTCAAGAGCGTGTGCGCGATCGCCATGGGCGGCGGCACCTGCAGTTCGCCCTCCCCGGCCAGCGCGGCGGCGATTTCGTCGCGGGTGAACCAGCGCGCCTCCACGATCTCCTCGCCGTCGACCTTGATCTGATCGGATGGTGCCTCCGCGAACGCGCCCATCATCAGGCTGTACGGAAATGGCCAGGGCTGGCTGGCGACATAGGCGACGCGGTGCGTCCGCACGCCGGTTTCCTCGAACAGTTCGCGGCGTACGGCTTCCTCCAGGCTCTCGCCATGTTCGACGAAGCCGGCGAGCGCAGACATGAAGCCGGGCGGGAAACGCCCCTGCCGACCGAGAAGCGCGCGCTGTCCCGCCCCCTCACCGTGCAGGGCCAGCATGATGACGACGGGATCGGTGCGCGGAAAATGTTCAAGGCCGCAGCCGGTGCACTGCCGGGCATAGCCCGCCTTCCGCGCCTCCGTCGGGGCACCGCAACCGCCACAGAAGCGATGGCGGCCGTGCCAGTCGATGAGCGAGCGCGCCTGCGCCAGCACGGCGCCGTCACCAGCCGGCAGGTGCATGGCGGCCGCGCGCGCGTCCTGCGGCGCGGCGTCGTCATCGCCATAGCACCCCGCGCATGCGAAGCGTGGCAGGCCGTCCTGCAACCCCAGAAAGACATGTTCGGCGTCCTCCGGCAGATCCGCGCGGCGCGCCCAGTGCAGCGCCCCGTCCGCCGTGCAGTGCGGCCGCAGATCGTCAAGCATCAGCCAGCGCGCGCCGGGATGCATGCGCGCAGCGAAAACCGCCTGCTCGTCGCCGCGCATCGCATCGGCCCGGTCTAGGGCGGACCCGGTGAAGCCCGTCGCGGCAGCCGTGAACGGGCGGTCGAAAAAATCTACCATGCTGCGTCCTCCTGAAGCAGAGCGAGGGCGCGGGTGCAACTCCCCCGAGACAGAACTTGCCAAGCGCCCTTCGCCTCTCCATATGGCGGCGCGGGAGTCGGGCGGACGCGGCGCTCGCGAACCCGGTCAGGTCCGGAAGGAAGCAGCCGTAACGATACCGTCTGCGGGTCGTTCCGGCTCCCACCTCAACGTCAAAGCACCCTCGTTTTTCCGGGCCGGAGCCATTAGGTTCGGGGCCATGTCGGAATTTTCCCTAGAGTCGCCCACCGAGGATGCCGTGGACGCACCCGCCGCCGAGGGTGGCCGCGCCGCGCCGGCTCAGCCCTATCTGGTGCTCGCGCGCAAATACCGGCCCACCAGCTTTGGCGACCTGATCGGTCAGGATGCCATGGTGCAGACGCTGGCGAACGCGATCAGCAAGGACCGCATCGCCCACGCCTTTTTGATGACGGGCGTGCGCGGCGTCGGGAAGACCTCCACTGCGCGCCTGATCGCGAAGGCGCTGAACTGCATCGGGCCGGACGGCAAGGGCGGCCCGACCATCGACCCGTGCGGCCAGTGCGAACCCTGCCGCGCCATCGGAGAGGGGCGCTTCATCGACGTGGTGGAGATGGACGCCGCCTCCAACACCGGTGTCGACGACGTGCGCGAGATCATCGACGCCTCCCGCTACGCCGCCGTGTCGGCGCGCTACAAGATCTACATCATCGACGAAGTCCACATGCTGTCGAAGAACGCGTTCAACGCGCTTCTGAAGACGCTGGAGGAGCCGCCGGCGCATGTGAAGTTCATCATGGCGACGACGGAGGTGGGCAAGGTCCCCGTCACCGTCCTGTCCCGCACCCAGCGCTTCGACCTGAAACGCATTCCGGCGGAGCGGCTGGCGCAGCATTTCGGAGAGATCGCGGCAAAGGAAGGCGCGGAGATCGAGCCGGATGCGCTGAAGCTGATCGCCGGCGCCGCGGAGGGGTCCGTCCGCGACGGCCTCTCCCTCCTCGATCAGGCCATCGCGCATGGGTCCGGCGCCATCACGGCAGAGGCGGTGCGCGGCATGCTGGGCCTCAGCGACCGGAACCGCACACGCGACCTGCTCGCACGCATATTGGAGGGCGACAGCAAGGGCGCGCTGGGCGAACTGAACGCGCAGTACACGCTCGGCGTCGGTCCCGACATGGCGCTGGAGGCGCTGCTGGAGACGGTGCATTCGATCACGCGCATGCAGGTGGGCGCGGACGTCGACCTCGTCACCTCCGCCGACGGCAAGCAGAAGCTGGCGGAATGGGCCGACCAGCTGTCCGCCAGTGTGCTGCACCGCTTCTGGCAGCTCCTGCTGAAGGGACTGGAAGAGGTGAAGCGCGGTACCATGGCGCTGCAAACGGCGGAAATGGCGATCCTGCGCCTGATCCACGCCGCGCAGATGCCCGATCCGGGCGCTCTTCTGAAGGCGCTGGACGGCGCGGCGGCAAGCAGCGCGCAAGCCGCACCGGCGGAGGCTCCTGCGGCTACCGCCGCCCCGACCGCGCTCGCGTCGCCGGCGCAGGCGCACCCAGCGCCGCCCCGTCAGCCGGTTTTTCAGGGGCTGCCGAAATCATACGACCAGCTTCTCGATTTCTTCGTGAAGGCGGAACCGAAGGTGGAGGCGTGGCTGCACGATCAGGTGGCCTGCGTCGGGTTCAGCGAAACGGAACTGGTGCTGTCCGGCCGCGCGCATGACGAGCGCGTCCGCGAGCTTCGGGAGGAGGTACGGCGGGAGTTCGGCGTCGACCTTTCCGTACGTTTCGAGGATGTGGCCGGCGCCGCGACGGTTCAGGAGCAAAAGGAAGCCCGCGCGGCGGCCGAACGGCAGTCTGTGCTCGACGATCCGGCCGTGCGCCGCGTCATGGATATCTTTCCCGCCGCCCAGCTGATCGAATATGACCTGACGGGAACGGAGGATGCGGACGGCGCGGGCGTCTCCGCCCACAGCACGCAAAGGAACGCGTTATGAACAACATCGAAGACATCATGAAGGCCGCGCAAGGCGTTCAGGAGGAAATGAACAAGGCGCAGGCAAAGCTCGACACGATGGAAGTGACCGGCGAGGCGGGCGGCGGTCTCGTCACGGTCCGCGCGACCGCCAAGGGCCGCATCCTAGGCGTCAGCATCGACGAAAGCCTGATGACGCCGGGCGACAAGGAAATGGTCGAGGACCTCGTCACCGCCGCCTTCAACGACGCGCGCGGCAAGGCCGATGCCAAATCCGCCGAAGAGCTGGGCAAGATGACCAGCGGCCTCCCCCTCCCCCCAGGCTTCAAACTTCCGTTCTAAGACGGGGTGGCGGCGGGCGGACTGGCGCCCCCACCTCTCCAACGATGCCAACCGAGGGCCACGCAAGCGATGAGGAGCGGCATCAGAAATCCGCGGTGCCGCTGGGGGAATATCTCGGCCGAATTTTCAACGAGGCGAAACAGCGTTCCCTGTATTTCGTTCGCGAGGTCAAACTGTCGCACCAGAAAGGTGCCAGGGTTGCCCCCGTTTCGCGCCGGGAGATGAGAACGCTTCGACCGCCTTTAGGCAGCGGAGCACGATCGTCACGTCCCTCGGCCGAGCGAGGCTGGCAAGGATCATAGCGGCTGGTGCAGCGGCTTGGGCGTCGCATGGGCGCGGCCTAGCCGTAGATGCAATCGTCCTGCCCATCGGCTTCGACGATGCCGATCCAGCGCTGGACGTTGCTGGAGTGGCGGCGGACGAAGGGGCCCGGGGTGCCGGCGTTCCGCTCGATGGGGTTTGGGAGAATGGACGCCAGGCGGGCGGCCTCGGTTCGCGTCAGCTGGGCGGCGGACTTGCCGAAATGATACTCGGCGGCAGCCTCTGCACCATAGACGCCCGGTCCCATCTCGGCGATGTTCAGATAGACCTCCATGATCCGTTCCTTGCCCCACAGGAACTCGATCAGGACGGTGAAATAGGCCTCGAGCCCCTTTCGCACAAAATTGCGCCCGGGCCAAAGGAACGCGTTCTTGGCGGTCTGCTGGGAAATGGTCGAAGCGCCACGCAGCCGCCCCCCTTCCTCATTTTCCTCCAGCGCCTTCTCGATGGCTGCGACGTCGAAGCCGTCATGCGCGCAGAACTTGGCATCCTCCGCCGCGATGACACCGCGCGCAAGATCGGGGCTGATGCGCTCCAAGGATACCCAGTCGCGCCGGACGGGCCGGCCCCCGGCATAATCCTGGATCATCGGAACCGTCAGGGGAACGGGAACGAAGCGGTAGGCGAGCGTCCACAGAACCGAGAAGGCGAAAACGGCGACAAGCGCTCGAAATATAAATCGCAGGAGGGGCTGGCGCTTCTTCTTGCGGAATCCACGCCGCTTCTTCCGTGCCAATGCCATAAACCGCCTTGTACCCCTCCCTGATTTCCGAGGCTTAAACGGAAATCGGGGAGCGGGTCAAAGGCAGATGGCGATCAGGCGGGTTCGAGCAGCTTCCGCTCTTCAGCGAGGTCCTTCATCGCCTTCTGCAGCTTCTCAAAGGCCCGCACCTCGATCTGACGCACGCGCTCCCGGCTGATGTCGTAGACCTGGCTGAGTTCCTCCAGGGTCTGCGGTTCCTCCGTCAGGCGCCGCTCGGTGATGATATGCTTCTCGCGGTCGTTCAGCGTATCCAGCCCGGCAAGCAGAAGATCATGGCGCACATCCGCCTCCTGCTCGTCGGCGACAATCTCGTCCTGCAGCGGATCGTCGTCCTGCAGCCAGTCCTGCCATTCGCTGTCGCCTTCATCGGCGCGCAGCGGCGCGTTCAGACTGGTGTCACCGCCCCGCGACATGCGGCGGTTCATGGAGACGACCTCATCCTCCGAGACCTTCAGTTCGGTCGCGATCTTCTTGACGTCGTCCGGATGCAGGTCACCGTCCTCCAGCGCATCGATCTGACTCTTCATGCGGCGAAGATTGAAGAACAGCTTCTTCTGCGCCGCCGTGGTGCCGATCTTCACGAGGCTCCAGGACCGCAGGATGAATTCCTGTATCGAAGCGCGGATCCACCACATGGCATAGGTCGACAGGCGGAACCCCTTGTCGGGTTCGAATTTCTTGACGCCCTGCATCAGCCCGACATTGCCCTCCGAGATCAGGTCGCTGACCGGTAGACCGTAACCGCGGTAGCCCATGGCAATCTTCGCGACGAGACGCAGATGGCTGGTCACGAGACGGTGGGCGGCATCGCGATCCTGATGCTCCTTCCAGCGCTTCGCCAGCATATATTCCTCCTCCGGCTGGAGGACGGGGAATTTCTTGATCTCGCTGAGATAGCGGTTGAGCGAATTGCCCCCGCCCAGTGCGGGGATCGTCGCCGGTACTGCGTTTGCCATGCCTCTTTATCCTCTCTTCGCCGGCGGTCCGGGTACGGCGCCCGCCTGCGTTTCGCTTTTCAGCGGCCCTTTATATACGGCGCCGCCCGGCGATTTCCCTTCATGTCAAGAACGAGAAAGCGCGCTTACCAGTTCCTGCATATCCGCCGGCAGCGGGCTTTCGAAAGTGAGAATTTCTTTGCGGTCGGGATGCTCGAATTGCAGGATCGCGGCATGAAGCGCCTGACGCGCGAAGCCGAGACGCTTCAGAAGCGCGGACTGCGACCTGACGCCGCGCCCGCCGTACAGCGGATCGCCGAGAAGCGGGAAGCCCTGCGCCGCCATGTGGACGCGCACCTGATGCGTGCGCCCCGTCTCCAGCCGGCACTCGATCAGCGCCGCATCTTCGAGGGCGCGCAGCGTGCGGTAGTGCGTGACGGCGGCCTTGCCCCGGCCATCGTCCAGCACCGCCATCTTCTTGCGGTTCTTGGGGGAGCGGCCGACATTTCCCTCGACACGGGCGGCCGGGGGCACCGGCACGCCGCGCGTGATGGCGAGATAGCGGCGGCCGACGCTGTGCGCGGCGAACTGCGCGGCGAGCGCCATGTGGGCATGAGCCGTTTTCGCAGCAACCAGAAGGCCGGAGGTATCCTTGTCGATGCGATGGACGATTCCCGGCCGGGTGACGCCGCCAATGCCGCTGAGTTCTCCGCCACAATGATGCAGCAGCGCATTGACGAGCGTTCCGTCGCGATTGCCGGCAGCGGGATGCACAACGAGGCCCGCCGGCTTGTCGACGACGATCAGCCCCGCATCTTCGTACACGATGTCGAGCGGAATATCCTGGGGCTCCGCCGCGCTAGGCGTCGGCGCGGGCACATCGACGGTCAGCCGCTCTCCAGCGGTCACCTTGCGGCTGGCGGTGCGCTCGACACCCCGCCCGCCCTGCACCGCCCCGGCCTTCAGCAGGGCCTTCAGCCGCTCGCGGGAAAATTGCGGAAGAGCGTCGGCCAGCGCGCGGTCGAGCCGCATGCCGGCCGCCGTCTCCGCAATCCATACCTCTACCGTCGACAAAGCGTCCGTCATTCGGCAGTCGCTGTCGTCGATGACGTGGCGAATCGCAAGGGGCGCGTCCGCGCAAATTCTGGAACACGCTGCTGCCGCGGCGCCGGAAGAGGCGTGCGGTTTGCTGCTGGGCGAGGGAACGCGCATCGATACGGCCCTGCCCGCGGCCAATGTCGCAGCCGAGCCCAAGCGCCATTTCGAAATCGATCCGCAGGCGCTGTTCGCGGTCCAGCGCGCCGCACGCAGCGGCGGTTCTGCGCTTCTTGGCTACTTCCATTCGCATCCGAGCGGCGACATCGCGCCCTCCGTCACGGATGCAGCACGCGCGGCCCCCGATGGGCGGCTGTGGATCATCGCAGCGCCCGGTGCGATAGGCGCCTATGTTACAGGTGAAACTGGTCTTCACGGGCGGTTTCGGCCTATCACGCTGAAACGGTTCTAAGGGATTCGAGGCAGGTCTTGGCGCAGGGCAATGTGAAATGGTTCGACCGCAAGAAGGGATTCGGGTTCATCAAGCCGGATCTGGGTGCGGTCGACGTTTTCGTTCACATTTCCGCGCTAAAGGCGAGCGGACTGAACGAGGTGGGCGAGGGCGACCGGGTCGAGTTCGAACTGACCCAACTTCACGACGGCCGCGTCGCTGCCTTTGGAATTCGCCGCATTCAGCCCCGTTCGGTGGGTCGCAACGACGGCTAGCGGTCTGCTTCCCGTCTCATATCGAGGCTGTCCGATCCCTTATCGGGGTGACAAGCTTCGCGTGAGGGGTTTAGGGTCATCGCTACCGATTGAAGAGGGTTTATGAATTCCGCCGATTTCGCCAGCCTCCTCTGTTCGCGCCTATGCCACGACCTCGTCAGCCCGGTGGGATCGCTTTATAACGGCGTCGAACTGCTCGCCGACGAAACCGATCCGGACATGCGCGCGCGTTGCATGGAACTGCTTGCGGACAGCGCACGTCAGACCGCGAACAAGCTGAAGTTCTTCCGCCTTGCATTCGGTGCCGCTGGCGGTTTCGGCGACAATGTCGATACGCGGGAGGCGCAGGCGGCGCTGGAGGGGCTGTTCGGGTCCGACAAGCGCACGCAGGTGGAATGGCAGGTGGCGGGCCACTCCCTGCCCAAGGGCGCGGTCAAAATGCTCCTGAATCTCGCGATGATCGCCGGCGATGCGCTGCTGCGCGGCGGAACGCTGCTCGTTGCCAGCGAAGTTCATAACGGCGCCACCGAAGTGGTCGTGCGGGCAGAGGGACCGCGCGTACTCCTCGACGAGCAACTGCGCAGCGCCCTGACCGGGGGCGTCACGCTGGAGGAACTGACGCCGCGCGCCGCCAGCGCGTATCTGGTGCACATGCTGGCCGAGGAGGCCGGCGTGGGCGTCAACATCATGGAGGAGGAAGGCGTCCTCGTCTTCGGCGTGACTCTGCCGGGCTGATTTAAAGCCACCTTAACCACTGGCTGCGCAAAACCGGGCCCGAGATCATTTCGGGGACCGCTCAGCGCATGGACGAACTTCTCCAGGAGTTTCTGAACGAAACTGCGGAAAATCTGGAAACTGCCGACAACGAGCTGGTAAAGTTCGAGCGCGACCCGGATGACATGGAAGCGCTGGCGACGATCTTCCGCCTCGTCCACACGGTGAAGGGCTCCTGCGGATTCATCGGTCTGCCACGGCTGGAACGGGTCGCCCATGCCGCCGAGACGCTGCTCGGCAAAGTTCGTGACGGCGAGATCGTCGTCGACGCGGCCATCGTCACGGCAACACTCGATGCCATCGACCGGGTTCGAAGCATCACCGCCGGCCTCGCCCAGACCGAGACGGAACCCGAGGGCGACGACACCGCCCTGATCGAGAGGCTCGAAGGGCTCGCCGCTGAGGACCGCGCGGCGCAGGATGACAAAGCCGGGAACGGCTCGGCCGCCTGCGCGCCCCCTGAACCCGCATCTACTGACCCCTCGGAGGACCAAGACCCTCCGGCCCTCGGTCGAAGCGGCGCCGCGCAGACCATTCGCGTGTCCGTGGACCTGCTGGAGGAACTGATGACCAGCGTGTCGGAACTGGTTCTGACCCGCAATCAGTTGATGCAGGAACGCCGGCGTGAAGACGCGGCCGACCTCGCCCTCCCCATCGACCGGCTCAGCGCGCAGATCGGGCGGTTGCAGGAAAGCGTCATGCGTACACGCATGCAGCCCATCTCCGGCGCCTGGAACATCCTGCCGCGCATGGTGCGCACGCTCGCGGTCGACCTCGGCAAGCGCATCGATCTGGTCATGGAGGGCGGCGACACCGAACTCGACCGGCAGATGCTGGAACTCATCAAGGACCCGCTGGCGCATATGGTCCGCAATTCCGCCGATCACGGCCTGGAGGCGCCCGCCGAGCGCGCAGCCGCCGGCAAGCGCGAAACAGGCACGATCAGCCTCTCGGCCACGCAGGAGGGCGGGCATATCACCATCACCCTCGCGGACGATGGGCGAGGCATCAACACGCACCGGCTTCGTGAGAAGGCCGTCGCGTCGGGCGTGATGACGGCGGCGGAGGCAAAGGCAGCGGGCGAACCGCAATTGTGCCGACTGATCTTTCACCCCGGCATGTCCACGGCCGAAGCGGTGACGAACGTGTCCGGCCGCGGCGTGGGTATGGACGTCGTGCGCGCGAACGTCGAAAAGATCGGCGGCGCGATCGAGGTGGACAGCACCCCCGGGCAAGGCACGCGCTTCAAGCTGCGCATACCGCTGACGCTGGCCATCATGCCGGCGCTGATCGTCGGCGTCGGGGAGGCGCGATTTGCCGTTCCGCAGATCGCCGTCGCAGAGCTGGTGCGCACGGGCGAGGGCAGCGAACACCGAATCGAGCATGTCGCGGGTGCCCCCGTCCTAAGGCTGCGCGGACGTTTGCTGCCGCTGGCAAGCCTCAGCACGGCCCTGTACGGCGACGCCGCTGAAGATGCGGAAATCCCCCCCACCGCCGCCGACCATGTTCTGGTGATCCGAAGTGCCGGTCTTCATTTCGGGATCATCGTCGACCGTATTTACGACACGGAGGAACTGGTCGTGAAACCCGTGTCCCGTACGCTTTCCGACCTTCCGCTCTATTCCGGCAACGCCATTCTGGGGGACGGAAACGTCATCATGATCCTGGATATGAACGGGATCGCCGCCGATCTCGCCGACGTGGCGGGGGAGGATCCGGCGAATGACGACAAGGCCGCAGCGCCCGAGGATGGGCGCGATGCGATGCTGGTGTTTCGCGCCGGCCGGGATGTACAGCCCTTTGCCGTTCCGCTGTCGCTGGTCACACGCATCGAAGATCTGGACGCTGCTGCCGTGGAACGCGCCGGCGGAGGCTATGTCGTGCAACTGCGCGAGCGGCTGGTTCCGCTCGTCGGTATGGACGAGGCGTGGAGCCCGGCCGAGACGGGCCGGCAGATCGCGCTGGTTTTCTCCGACCTCCACGACACCGTCGCCCTGGCCGTCGACGAGGTCGTCGATATTGTGGATGCCGCCGTTTCGCTGGAGATCAGTTCCTCTGACCCCGCCCGCCTCGGCACTGCAATCATCGCAGGAAAGGCGACCGACCTCATCGATGTCGCATATCTGCTGCGCCGCCGCTCTGACCGCGAAGGCGACATGCTTTACAGCGCCCGGCCAACCCCGGGCAGTATCAAGGCCGACATCCTTGTCGTCGATGACAGCCCGTTTTTTCGTAACATGCTGAAACCGCTCCTCGATTCCGCCGGATACACGGTTACGACCGCGGCGGGCGTCGACGAAGCGCTGGCCATGCGGGAAAGCGGAAAGCGCGTCGATCTGATCCTGTCCGACATCGAAATGCCCGGAAAATCCGGTCTCGATTTCGCCCGCGCGGTTCGGGGCGGCGGCGCCTGGGCCAAGGTACCGATGGTCGCCTTGTCCTCCCTGGCGGGCGAAGACGATATGGACGCAGGGATCGCGGCGGGTTTCGATCGCTACGTCGCGAAGTTCGACCGTGAGCGCCTTCTGACTCTACTCGCCACCAGCCTGAAGGACCGCGCGGCATGACGCATTCGGCGACGCAAATCGTTACTCTCAGCCTGGCTGGCCGCGCGCTCGGCATCGACGTCATGCAGGTGCAGGATGTGATCCGTCTCGGAACAGTGACGCCCGTGCCCCGTGCGGCGCCCTGGATCGCGGGCGTGATGAACCTGCGCGGGCATATCGTCACCGCCATCGACCTGCGCGCGCGTCTTGGTCTTCCACCAACAATTGGCGAGCGAAGCATGTGCGTGGTCGTATCCCTCGATGGAGAGGCGCACGGGCTGATCGTCGATGCAGTCGGCGAGGTGCTGGCCGTCTCCGAGGCGGACCGCGAGCCCGATCCACCCACCCTGCCGGCGCACTGGCGCGCCGTCTCGCGCGGGATCGTGCGACGGGAAGAAGACCTGATCCTGGAGCTCGACGCGGCGGCGCTGCTGTCCGGGTGCCCGGATGCGCAGATCGTTGCCGCTGCTTAACGGGCTGGCAACCAGTCCGTTCTAAAGAATCATACAGGCCATAGCCGCCCGCAAAAAAGGACGTTCAACCATGCATTCCTGCCTCATCGTCGACGATTCCAAGGTGATCCGAAAGGTCGCGCGACGTATCTTGGAGGATTTCTCGTTCGACATCGACGAAGCCGGAGACGGTCAACAGGCGCTGGATCGTTGCGGCTCGGCCATGCCGGATGTCATTCTGCTCGACTGGAACATGCCTGTCATGGGGGGGCTGCAGTTCCTGCAGAATCTGCGGGCGCGACCGGCGGAGAAGCGCCCGACGGTGATCTTCTGCACGACGGAGAACGACATGGAGCATATTCGCGCCGCCATGGATGCCGGTGCGGACGAATATATCATGAAGCCGTTCGACCGGGAGATCATCAAGGCCAAGCTGGAGCAGGTCGGTCTGATCTGACCGGGCCCGACGCGAAGCCGGCGAGCCCTTCGGACGGCGACATGACATTCGGCGTTATGCCCACAGAGCCCTTTCCAGCGGCCGGTCCGCCTGACCCACGCCCCGCGGACCGGCCCATTCGCGTCATGCTGGTCGACGACAGCGGCGTCACGCGCGCCTTGTTCGAACGTTGGCTGCGCGAGGCCGGTATCGACATCGTCGCCGCTGCAAAAAACGGAGAGGAGGCGCGCGAACTGATCGCAAGCTGCAATCCGGACATCGTCATCCTGGACATCGAAATGCCCAAGCTTGGCGGGCTCGATGTTCTTCCAGAACTTCTGGCGCTGTCGCCGGGCGTCCGCATCCTGATGGCATCGACGCTGTCGCGCCGCGGCGCGCGCATCACGATGGACGCGCTGAAAATGGGCGCGGCCGATGCACTTGCAAAGCCGGACAGCGGCTGGGCGAGCAGCCAGGCACAGGGGTTTCGCGCGGATTTCCTGCGCCGGATCGAGGCGCTCGGTCGCCGCGCGCCCGCGGGCCGTTCGCTGCGCCCGGCGCAGCGGGCGGCGCAGGCGCCGCAAAGGATCGGCAACGCGCTTCGATATTCGCCCGGCCCCCGTCCGGCAATCGTCGTCATCGGCGCATCGACCGGCGGGCCCAACGCCCTCTTCACCCTTCTGGCGAACCTCCCTTCACAGCTCGCTGCCCCGATCGTCATCACGCAGCACATGCCGCCGACCTTTACGGCGGTCTTCGCCGAGCATCTGGCACGCACGAGCGGACATCCCGCACGGGAAGCCGGGGATAACGAAGTGCTGGAGTCCGGGCATATCTACGTGGCGCCGGGCGGACGTCATCTGGAAGTCAGACGCACGAGGAACGACAAGGCGGTTTCCATTCTGACCGACGCGCCGCCGGAAAATTTCTGCCGGCCGTCGGTCAATCCGCTGTTTCGAAGCGCCGCCGCCTGGGGCCAGCACGCACTCGCAATCGTGCTGACGGGTATGGGTTCCGACGGTCTGGAGGGCGCGCGCGAGCTGAAGGCCGCTGGCGCGCGCCTTTACGTGCAGGATGCCAGGACATCGACGGTCTGGGGCATGCCGGGCAGCATCGCGCGCGCCGGCCTCAGCGACGCCGTGCTGCCCCTCAGCGCCCTGTCGCGCCTGATCCGCACGGAGCTTGCGGCATGACCGCTCCGGCATCGCCCTTCCCGCGGCCCGCCGCCCGCTGCGCGGCAGCCGGTGCTGCGCCCGCCCTGCGGCCGGTCACCGCCGCTCCGCCGCGCAGCTTTCCGGTTTATGCCGATCTCTGCGCGCGCTATTCCGGCCTGAAGTTTTCCGAGGAAAAATCCTACCTCCTCGAAGCCCGCCTGTCGGCGATCATGCGGCGGGAAGGCTGCGCCGATCTCGACGCGCTTGCGGCTGCGCTGGCCAAGGACCCGTCGCGGCTGGAGCCGGACATCGCCGAGGCGCTCCTGAACAACGAGACCTTCTTCTTTCGCGACCGCGCCCCGTTCGACGAGCTGCAAGCGAGCGTCCTGCCGCGACTGAAGGCAGCGCGCAGCGCAGAGCGCCGTCTGCGTATCTGGTCCGCCGCGTGCTCCACGGGGCAGGAGCCATATTCCCTGTCCATGATGTTCGCCGAGGAGCGGGCCAGTTGGCACGGATGGGGTATCGAGATTCTCGGAACCGACCTGTCGCGATCGGCCCTGACCCGCGCACGGTCAGGGCTCTACACACAGTTCGAGGTGCAGCGCGGCCTCAGCACCCACAGGCTGCTGCAGCACTTCACCAAGGAGGGAGAACGGTGGCGGCTGAAAAACGACATTCGCTCCCGCGTGCGATTCCTGCCGCGAAACCTGATGCACCCCCTGCCCGGCGGGGAATGCTTCGACATCATCTTCGCGCGCAACGTGCTGATGTATTTCGGGCGCGAGCGAAAGGCCGAGGTTCTGGCACGGCTGCGCACGGCGCTGGCCCCGGACGGCGTTATCATATTGGGGGCGGCCGAAACGCTGTTCGGCTTTCAGGACCTGTTCCGGCCGGCCGCCGGCAGCCGAGGCTATTACAGTCCCACCCTCGACATCACCAGGACAGCGATTTGCCCTGATAGTCGCGGAACAGTGCATCCTGCCCGGGGCGAACATCGCGAATCACCGATCGCATTCCCGACACCGAATCAGCGGGTTTGACCGGCGCGCCGCTGCCGCCCATGTCGGTCTGGACGTGGCCTGGATGCAGGGCGACCACGCCGATCCCATCCTCCAAAAACGCAATGGCCATGTTCTTCACCGCCATGTTCGCTGCCGCCTTCGACATGCGATAGGTCCAATAGCCGCCAAAGCCGTTGTCGCCGATCGAGCCCATCAGCGAGCTGAGCACGGCGAACGTGCCGCCCGGCGCCTTCAGCTTGCCCTTCAGCCGGCGTGCGGAAAGGATCGGACCGAGCGCATTGATCCGCATCACCCGTTCCCAATCCGCCGGGTCCACATCGTCGATCGGACCTTCCCGCTCCTGCGTGCCGACCCCGGCATTGTGGACGATCAGGTCGAAATCGCCCGGCAGATCGCCGGCCAGGCGGGACAGCGCGTCCTCATCGGCAACGTCGGCGAGATAGGCGGAAGCACCGGAATCCCGGAGTTCGGCGCAATCCGATTCCTTGCGCGCCGTGGCGTGAACCTCCCACCCGTCGGCAAGATACTGCGCGACGAATTCCCGCCCGATGCCGCGGCTCGCGCCGACGATCAAACATTTCGGCATGTCTCTTGTGCTCCTGCTGATATGCCTCTGCCAGCGTTTTCGCCGTGTTTTTCGTTCCCCTGAAGCCGCAAAGTCCCTAGCCCGAGAACCATGGCCCCGATCCACCTTCTTTTCATCGTTTTCATCGACCTGTGCTGGGCGATGAACATGATCGCCGTGAAGGTGGCGGTCGACGCGGTCGAGCCCCTTGCCGCCGTGACGCTGCGTTACGCCATCGCCCTGCTGGTGACGCTGCCGTTCATTCGCTGGGTTCCGGGCCGCATGCGCCTGATCGCGACCACGGCCATCATTGCCGGCGCTGGCTTCATGCTGTTCGTGAACACCTCGCTGGCCGTGACCGACAATGTGGCGGCGCTTGCGATCGCGGCGCAGCTCGGCGCGCCGTTCAGCCTGATCCTTGCCGTCATCTTCCTCGGCGAGCGCATCCGCTGGATCCGCATCGCCGGCGTCACGCTCGCCTTCGTCGGCATCGTCATCATGGGGTTCGATCCCGCCATCTGGTCGGAGCGCCTTGGCGTCGGCCTGACCGTCATCTCCAGCCTGCTTTGGGCCGTCGGCTCTCTGCTCTTCCGCCGCTTGCAGGGCGTTCCGGTGATGAACATCCATGGCTGGCTCGCGCTCATCAGCGTTCCCATTCTGGGCGCGGCATCGCTGATCTTCGAACCCGGCGCGCTGGTCTCCTCGTTCTCCGCACCGCTGGGCGTCTGGGGATGGATTGCCTTTTCGGCAATCTTCTCCTCGCTGGTCGGCCATGCCGGCATGAGCTGGCTGCTGCAGAAATACGATGTCAGCGTCATCGTACCGCTGACGCTGCCGACACCGCTCATTTCCGCGGGCGTTGCCGTCTTTTACTTCGACCTGCCGATTACGACCGGGCTGGTCGTCGGTGCGCTCGTCAGCTTCGTCGGCGTCGCCATCATCACCCTGCGCAGCGCGAAGAAGGAGCCGGAGATCGCCGAACAGTGGGTGAGGAGAGCGCGCCGGTGACAGCCGGGCCCGACATCGCCGAGAGCCCGTCGCCAAACCAGAACGAGCGGGCGCTGCCGGTCAGCATCGTCGTTCTGCATTATACCGGCATGCTGTCTGCGGAGGCGGCCCGCAAACGGCTCTGCGATCCGGAGGCGGAGGTTTCCGCCCACTATCTGATTGAAGAGGACGGGCAAATCTGGCGACTGGTTCCGGAGAACCGGCGCGCCTGGCACGCCGGCAGGGGCTATTGGCGCGGCGTCCGCGACGTCAATTCCGCAAGCATCGGCATCGAGCTTGCCAATCCCGGTCACGAGCATGGCTATGCCGCCTTTCCCGAAGCGCAGATCGAAGCGTTGACGCGCTTGCTTCCGGACATTCTGGAACGGCACGGCGTGGCGCCGGAGAACGTGATCGGGCATTCCGACCTCGCGCCCGACCGAAAGGACGATCCGGGCGAAAAATTCCCGTGGGAAACGCTGGCGAAGCGAGGGCAGGCGGAGGCCCGCCCCCATGCCGGCGGCGATGACATATGGGACGATCCGCACTGGTCGGACGTGGGCACGATGCGCGCTCTCGGCCGCTTCGGCTACGAGGCGGATCAGCCGGAAAGGGCGGTCACGGCGTTCCAGCGCCGCTGGCGACCGGACCGGGTCGATGGAACGATCGATGCCGAAACGCGCACGATCCTTCTTGCGCTGCTATCGCGCCGCAGTGCGGGCGCCTTGAGGCTTGGCACGCACCTGCCCCGACCCTAATTGAAGGGAAGGTCAGAGGGCTGGACGATCGCCGCGCCAGGCGCCGAAAGGCAGGCGGGGAGGAAAGTCCGGGCTCCACGGATCAACGGTGCCGGGTAACGCCCGGCGGGGGCGACCCCAGGGAAAGTGCCACAGAAAGGAAACCGCCCGCGCAGCCTCTGGCGGCAAGGGCAAGGGTGAAAGGGTGCGGTAAGAGCGCACCGCGACTGCAGCAATGCAGGCGGCATGGTAAACCCCACCGGGAGCAAGACCGAATAGGGGCGGCGCATGGGCCAGATCCGGCCTGGACCGCCCGGGTAGGTTGCTGGCGGCCGCACGCAAGTGCGGTCCTAGAGGAATGATCGTCCAACCCGTTCGCCGCAAGGTCCGGGCGGACAGAACCCGGCTTACAGGCCCTCTGACCTCACGCCCTGCGGCGCAGGCCGCATGGCGGCGGCCGGCCGCGGACAGAGAGGGCGCAGCGGCCATACCGACTTTCCCCGCTCGCCCCCCTCCGCTATGCGCGAAGCTGTGACCCTGACCCGCTTCGATCGTTACCTCGCGCGCCTGATCGCCTTGCCGCTTCTGTCGACGCTTGTGATTGCAGCCATGCTGCTGCTGCTCGACAAGATGCTGCGTTTGTTCGATTTCGTGGTGAACGAGGGCGGCCCGATTTCGGTCGTCTGGCGCCTGCTCGGCAACAGTTTTCCCGAATATCTCGGCCTCGGCATCCCCGTCGGCCTGCTGATCGGCATCCTGCTCGCCTTTCGCAAACTGGCCATGTCGAGCGAACTGGACGCGATGCGCGCGGTGGGCATCTCCTACGTACGAATGCTGCGCGTGCCCTATGCCTATGCAGCGGCGCTGTCGGCACTCACGATCATCATCGTGGGCTTTATCCAACCCGTCACCCGCTATGCCTATGAGGGGCTGGAGTTCGAGCTTCGTTCGGGCGCCCTGGGGGCGTCCATCAAGGTCGGCGAATTCGTGACGGTCGCCGAAGGAACGACGTTGCGGGTCGAGGAAAGCCGCGACAGCGGCGCGGACTTGCGCGGCATTTTCCTGAATACGCGCGGCGCGGACGGGCGCAGCGCAACCGCCGCCGCCGAAAGCGGCACCTTTCTGTCGACAGACGATCCGAACATCATCCTTCTGCGCCTGCGCGAGGGAACGCTGGTCCATGACAGTCCCGACCAACCTGAACCGCGGGTGCTCTCCTTCGAAAATTACGATCTTGCCGTTCCCCTGCCGCAGATCGATGTGTTCCGGGAACGCGGCTCACAGGGCGACGATGCCGAACTGACGATCGCCGAGCTCTACCGCAATATCGGCAGCCCCGGCGATCTGACGGCGAAGATCGAACGCGAAATTCAGGCGAATTTTCACCGCCGGCTGGTACAGATCGTGGTGCCCTTCCTGATACCCCTGCTGGCCATATCCCTGGCGGTGCCGCCGAAACGATCGGGCAGTGCGCTCGGTGTGTTCGCGGCCCTGATCATCCTTGTCGTTTATAACGAGATTTCCGAAAGCGCGGAGCGGTCAGGCGCGGCGGGGGAGGTGCCGATCGTCTTCAGTCAATGGGCCGCATTCGCTGGTTTTGCGGCATTATGCGTGTGGTTCTTCTATGTCCTGGCGTTCCGGCCGGCAGGGCAGCCGATCGGCATGCTGGAGACGACGGCGGCGAAGGCAGCGCGGCCGCTGCGCGCGGCCCTTCGCCTTCTTCGCCGCCGCAGGCGCGAACCCGGCAGCGCGGCAGAGGCAGAGGCAGAGGCGTGATGCGGCTTTCCCCCTGGCCCTCGAACATGCTTGCCCGCTATCAGGCGAAGACCTTCGCGCTGCGCATTCTCGCCTTCGCTTTCGTTCTCATCGGTCTGCTGCAGGTCCTCGATCTGTTGACCGAGTCGGAAGTGATCCTCGCGGCGCCCGGAAACGGCAATGCGGCACTGCTGCACTATGTGAAGCTGCGCCTGCCGCAACTCGCCGATACCTTCCTGCCATTTGCGGTTCTGCTCGGCGCGCTCCTCACCTGGTCCTCGTTCAGCCAGTCCAGCGAGATCGTCATCATGAAGGGCGCAGGCATGTCGCCGCACGCCATCATGGCGCCGATGATGCTGACAGCGCTGCTGGTCGGCGGCCTGCACTTCGCCTTCGCTCAGACCATCCTGCCTCGCACCAATGCGGAACTCGATGCCTGGCAGAAGGCGGATTATGGCGCTTATGACCCGGAAATGCCGGACGACCGCAGCGACCGCTGGCAGGCCGGAGATAGTGATATCGTTCATGCCGAGCGCGTGTCCGGAACGGGTGCCGGCATGGTGCTGACGGACGTCCGGGTCTTTCGCCGGGATGACAATCGCCTCGTTTCGGACATCAGGGGAACGCGCGCGACCTATGCGGGGGATGAGGGTTGGCGACTGGAGGGGGTGCGCCGGTTCGACGTCGAAACCGGCGAGGAGGTGCGGTCGTCTCCGTTGATGGTCGGGCGCGGAATCGACCCTGACGTCTACACGGTTCGTTCGCCCGACCCGGACGAGGTGAACAGCATGGAACTGTCGGCCGCAATCGACAGGATGGAGGCCACCGGCGCGTCGACCGCCGCCCTGCGCACCACATGGCACCAGAAAATCGTCAAACCCCTCAGCGCCGTCCTGATGCCCCTGCTGGGTGCGGTCGCGGGGTTCGGACTTGCCCGATCCGGCCAGATGTTCATCCGGTCCGTGGTCGGTCTCGGCCTCGGCTTTGCCTATTTCGTGGCTGACAATGCCATGTTGGCCATGGGTCAGTTCGGCGCCGCTCCGCCCTTGCTGGCGGCCTGGGGGCCCTTCCTCCTGTTCCTGATCGTCGGCGAGGCGCTGATCTTCCGAACGGAGGAATAGAGCCCCGCCGGCGCCCACACTGTTGCATAAAAGTGACGGATAGCGGCTCGATTCAGGTTCGGTACAGCGCCGGGCCGCAAAATCGCCGCATTGCGTTCCTATATTATGCTCCAGAGAAAGTCCGCGTCGAGAGCGGCAGGAACGGCAAGCCCGTTCCGGTTTCCAAAAGAGAAGAGAGTAGACAGGTGAATATTCTGAAGGGCTATCGTGTCGGCATGTGGAATAAATCCCACTATCTCGACAAGATGACATTCAAGGACCTGGTGATCGCGTACTTCCAGTATTATGCGATTCAGGCCTATCTGGTCCTTTCGGCCGCAGCCATCTACCTCGCGGCGCAGAACCCGCCGACCTTGTTCGAGGGTATTCTGGCCGGTGGTATCGCCGTCGTCGCCTATCCGCTGGCCTGGTACGTGTTGCACCGCTGGGTTCTGCATTCGCAGTGGATGTACAAATCGCCGCTGACCGCGACGACGTGGAAGCGGATCCATTTCGACCATCACCAGGACCCCAATCATCTGGAGGTACTGTTCGGCGCGCTCTACACCACCCTGCCCGCGATCGTCCTGATCATGGGCCCGGTCGGCTATGTCATCGGCGGCATGGGCGGTCTGTGGGTCGCGCTGGCCTCCGGCATGCTGATGACCTGCGTGTACGAGTTCGTCCACTGCATCCAGCACCTTGCCTACAAGCCGAGAAACAAGTTCCTGCAGCAGATGAAGGCGCGCCACATGGCGCACCACTTCCATGACGAGACCGGCAATTTCGGCATCACGGATTTCTCGTGGGACCGGCTGTTCGGCACCTTCTACGAGCGCAAGGACCGGCCGCGGAAATCCGCCACGGTGTTCAACCTCGGCTATGACGAGGAGGCCGCCAAGCGCTGGCCCTGGGTTTCGAAGATGTCCGGCGGCACCTATGAGAAGCCCGAACGCCGCGCCAAGACGAAGGAGCGGATGGAGGGCACGGAGGCAGCCTAGCCCCGGCCTCGCAAAGATTTCACGCGCTGCCGCGCCCTTGTGCGGCGGCGCGTTTTGTTTCATCCGCCGGACATTCGGAACAACCGAAGCGGCGGGAACCGCCACCATCGGCGGCAAGGGGAAATGTCCGTGAACATGCAAGATATCACCGTCCGCCGCTGCGAAAGTCGGGCCGATTACAAGGCATTCGTGGACCTGCCCTTTCGCCTTTACAAGGACGATCCGAGCTGGCGTCCGCCGCTGAAGATGGATGTCCATCAGCTGATCGCCGGACCGAAGACCAATCCATGGTTCCTGCATGCCCGCGCAGCATTCTTCCTTGCCGAGCGCGGCGGCCGCGTCGTCGGGCGTATCTCCGCCCAGGTGGACGAGCTGGTGCTGGAGAATATGGGTGCCGGCACCGGCCAGTGGGGCATGTTCGAGACGGAGAACGACCAGCGCATCGCAAACGCCCTGTTCACCGCCGCCGCGGATTGGCTGCGCCAGCAGGGCATGACGCGCATGCTGGGCCCCTTCAGCCTGTCGATCTGGGACGAGCCCGGCCTTCTGGTCGGCGGCTTCGACCTGCCGCCGACGGTGATGATGGGACATCATCTTGCTTATTACGAGGATCTCGTCACGGCGGACGGGCATCAGACGGCGAAGACGATTTACGCCTATGAACTCCCGATCGAGGAGGGATTCCCCCCCGCCGTGGCGCGCATCGTCGATTTCGCCGAGAAATCGGATCGCATCCGCATGCGGCAGGTAGACAAGTCGCGCTTCGACGAAGAGGCCGCCCTGATCCTGGAAATCCTGAACGACGCCTGGTCGGACAATTGGGGCTTCGTGCCCCTGACCGATGCCGAGGTGGCGCATGTCGGCAAGAAGCTGAAACCCATCGTCTACGAAGACCTGATCCGCATTTGCGAGGTGGACGGCGAGCCCGTTGCCTTCATGATCACCCTGCCCGACCTCAACGAGCTGACGCAGGACCTCAACGGCCGCCTGTTTCCCTTTGGCTGGGCGAAATTGCTCTGGCGCCTGCGCCGGCCGCAGGTTTCCCGCATGCGCGTTCCTCTGATGGGCGTGCGGAAAACGCATCAATCGGGCCGCCTGGCGACCTTCATGGCGTTCCTGATGATCGAGCATATCCGCCGCGCGAGCGTTGCGAATTACGGCGCCACCCGGGGCGAGATCGGCTGGATCCTCGAGGACAACAAGCCGATGCTGTCGATTGCCGACGTGATCAAATCGAAGATCACGAAGACCTACCGCGTCTACGAGAAGGCCCTGTAACGCCGCCACGGCGTGGGCATTCCTCAGTCCGCGATTTCGATCCATACGGGCGTGTGGTCGCTGGCCTTTTCCCGGCCGCGATATTCCCGGTCGACCTGAGCATCGAGAAGACGGTCGGCGATCTGCGGACTGAGGAGATGGTGGTCGATGCGCAGCCCTGCATCGCGCGGCCAGCATCCTGCCTGATAATCCCAGAAGGTGTAGAGCTTGTCATCGTGCGGATGCACCGCGCGCAGTGCCTCCAGCCACCCTTGCGCCAGGATGGCGCGATAGGCCGCGCGGCTTTCCGGCTGCACCAGAGCGTCGTTTGCCATCGCGCGCATTGAAAAGACATCCCGGTTCTCCGGGGCGACATTGAAGTCGCCGGTGATGACGGTCGGAATCTCCGCTTCATACAGCGAAGACGCGCGTGCGCGCAGCCGCTCCATCCAGGACAATTTGTAATCGAATTTCGGACCGGGCTGCGGATTACCGTTCGGCAGGTATAGGCAGGCGATCCGAACGCCACGATAATCCGCCTCGATATAGCGTGCGTGATCGTCGTCGGGATCGCCCGGCAGCGCGACTTGCACCTCCTGCGCCGGCTCCTTCGTCAGAATAGCGACGCCGTTGAACCCCTTCTGGCCGTGAACGAGCGCGTGATAGCCTGCCGCCTCGATGTCCGTCACCGGGAACAGATCCGTCTGCGACTTGATTTCCTGCAGGCAGGCCACATCGGGCTGCGTTTCTGCCAACCATTCCAGGAGGCGCGGCAGGCGGGCCTTGATACCGTTGACGTTATAGGTGGCGATTCTCATGCCCGCCTCCCTATCAGGCGGATGTCAGACGGAGAAGGAGGTGCCGCATCCGCAGCCGCTTGCCGCGTGCGGATTGCTCACCTGGAAGGACGCGCCGCCGAGGTTGGACACGAAATCCACCTGCGATCCGCCGACGAGATCCATGCTGACCGGATCGACCACCAGGGTCACGCCGTCGGTTTCCGCGACGATATCGTCGGCATCGGCAGCGTCCGCCAGCCCGAATTTATATTGAAATCCGGCGCAGCCGCCGCCTTCCACGCTCAGGCGCAGGATCGGGGCGACATTCTGTTTTGCCGCGATTGCGGCGACGCGCGCCGCGGCGGAGGGGGAAAGGGTCACGCTGGCCATGACAGGAAGATAGGCAGCCTGCCTCGTTCCCTCAAGCCGAAGAAAACCGGCGCGCCTTACTCGCCGCCGATGGCGCTCGTATCCTCGCGAACCGCCACATCCATGGTTTCGAGGAACGGCATGGGATTAACCGCGCGGCCATCCAGACGCACTTCGTAGTGCAGATGCGAACCCGTCGAACGGCCGGTGGAACCCATGGCACCGATGGTTTCACCGGGGCCGACCCGGTCGCCGGTCTTCACATTGATTTTCGACATATGGGCATAGCGTGTCGTCAGGCCCTTGCCGTGGTCGATCTCGACCATCTTGCCATAACCGCCCGTCCAGCCCGCACGGATGATTTCACCCGCGCCCGTCGCCACGACCGTCTCGCCAACCGGACCCGCCATGTCGACGCCGGTATGCATCTTCGTCGTGCCACGGAACGGATCGAGCCGCACCCCGTAACCGGAGGTGTAGGTGAATTTCTGCACCGGCTTCCGCTTCGGAACGCCGGACATTTCCTTCTCCAGCGTGTCCAGGCGTTTCCAGCTGAGGAAGAGTTCCTTGAAGCGGGCGTCGGACCCGCCGAGATCCGCCTCCGCGCTGCCCACCTCGACCTCTGGACCGCCCATGCCCAGATCGGCGGCGTGCGTGAAGCGAGCCTCCGGCAGGCCGAGCTTCTCAAGGTGCGCGCGGCGCGCGTCAAAGCGCGCGCGGGCTTCGTCCGTCGCCAGTTCTGCAAGCGCGAACTGGCGCTGCTCCACGGCGTTCAGCGGGCCCATCAGGCCTGCGGTCTCCGTCTCGTCTCCGCTGCCGAGAACCTGACCCTCCTCGCCGACAAGAACCTCCGCCAGCATGTCCTGCCGCGCCTCAAGCGCCGCGGCCTTCTCCGCAACCTCATCCTGCAACTGCGCAACCTGCGCCTGCATCTGCGCGAGTTCCGCCCGCTCTGCCGCGGTGGGTGCATCGCCAGGCCCCGCAACGGCGATACCGGTCATGGCGGCACTGTAGGAGAAGAGGCCGAAGACGCCGGCGGCGAACAGCAGCTGCTTCTTCGCCGTCAGTCGCAGGACCTGCATGCCCGTACGCTCGGAATAGTGCATCAGTTCGCGGTCGGTGAAAAACTTGCGAAAGGCGGCCTGTGCGCCCGACAGCACTGATTTTGTCATCAAGATCTTCCCCAGCGAACGGCCGCGGGCTGCTTCGCCCCGGGCCGCCGGCCCTCTCTTCGAATAAAACCTGCCAGCCCGAAGGCCTAAGCCCAATTCCTGTTCGCTTGGTTAATGGCGATCAAGGCCAACATAATAGTCTATCGTCAGTCCGGCCTGTGCGCGCGCCGAGTCGTTGAACGGCGGTTTTACGCGGCCTTTGAAATGCTGCCGAACGAGCGAACGGAAGTGGTCGGGCGGTGGTTTCCCAGCCGATTCGCACAATCGGCGGAACCAGCGATTGCCGATCGCGACATGACCGATCTCATCCTGATAGATGGTCTGCACGACGTCCGCGCTCGCATCGTCCCCGGCCGCGCGCAGACGTGCGATCGTGGCGGGGGAAACGTCCAGCCCCCGCGCCTCCAGAACCTGCGGAACGACGGCCAGGCGCGCGGCGAGATCGTTGCTGGTCGCCATCGCCGCCTCCCAAAGGCCATCATGTGCGGGCAGATCGCCATAAGCCGCGCCGAAGGCCGCGAGCCGATCCGAAAGGAGCAGGAAGTGCCGCGCCTCGTCATCGCCGACGGAGATCCAGTCGGCGGTGAAGGCGGCGGGCATCGCGCCGCCAAAGCGGCCCGCCGCATCCCAGGCCAGATCGATGGCGTTCAGTTCGATATGCGCGAGGGCATGCAGAAGAGCGATGCGCGAACGCTCCGACCCGGCCCGGCCGCGCTTCGGCATTTGTGACGGCGGCAGCAATTCGGGTCTCGCAGGCCTGGCAGGACGCAACGGCAGGGCGGTGTCCCAGTTTGCGGCAAGATCCCCGGCCCGGTAACGCTCCGCGAGCGCACGGCTGAGCGCCGCCTTTTCCGGGGGCGAGGCCGCCAGAAGAACCGCCCGCGCGGCAGCCCCGATGCTGGAGACGCTGGTCATTCGCTGATCGGTCAGTCCAGATCCCGCGCCGCCGCCAGCACCGCGTCGATATGATCCTTCACGCGCACCTTTCGCCAGACGCGCGCGATCTTTCCGTCGCGGTCGATCAGAAATGTCGAGCGCTCGATCCCCATGAAGGTTCGGCCGTACAGCTTCTTTTCCTTCCAGGCACCGTAACGATCGATGACCTCCCCCTCCGGGTCGCTACCCAGATACACGTCCAGGTCGTGCTTCGCGCGAAACTTGCCGTGTTTTTCGACCGTGTCCTTCGAAACGCCGAGTATGTCCGTCTCCGCTTCGGCAAACGCATCCTTCTCCTGCGTGAAGCCGATCGCCTGTTTGGTACAGCCCGGCGTGTCGTCCTTCGGATAGAAATAGAGGACGAGCTTGCGCCCCCGAAAATCGCTCAGGCGGAATGTGCGACCATCCTCGCCGGCCAGTTCGAAATCAGGGGCCGCATCGCCAGCCGAGAGATCCTTCGTCATGTCTTGGCTTCTCCAAAAATTCGCTTCCACTCCGCCGCGATGGTGCGGCGGGCATCTCCTATGGCGGCCTTCATGTCGTCCCACCCCGCCCGGTGGCAAGCCTCTGCCACCATGGCGCGCGTCATCGCGGAGTTGCGCCCCTCCGCCTCGTCCCCGACCAGCCGCGACAGGACCAGGAACCGCGCAAGAAGATCGTGCGCCTCTCCCATCTCCCCAGACAGCAAGCCGGCAGAGGCGAGCGCGTCGATGGCCAGGCGCAGATCCGGATTGAAGCCGGTCTGCATGCTGAGCTGCAGATAATGCACGATAAACTCCAGGTCGATCAGACCGCCACGTCCCCGCTTCACATCCAACGGGCCGGATTGGGGATGCGCCCGGTCCATATCGGCGCGCATGTCGATCACGCGGCGCATCAGTTCGCCCGCATCACGCTCCTGGTAAAGACCGGCCTCGATTCCGGTAAACACCTCCTGCGCCGCCGCGTCTCCCAAGACGAGACGCGCTCTCGTCAGCGCCATATGTTCCCAGGCCCACGCCCGCTGCCGCTGATAGTCCGTGAAGGTGTCCACGCTGACGGCAAGCAGCCCATCACTGCCGGACGGGCGCAGGCGCGTATCCACCTCGTAAAGCGGCCCGGCAGCGGTCGGCACGGTGACGGCCGATACAAAGCGCTGGAACAGCCGGTTGAAATAGGTCGTCGCCCCAATCGGCTTTTCGCCGTCCGATGGGGCGTCATGCTCGCCGGAGAAGAGGAACACGAGGTCGAGGTCGGACTGGTCGGTGAGAAGCCGCCCGCCATAGCGACCGAAGGCCAGGACGATGGGCACCGCGCCGCCCGGAAGCTTGCCATGCTGCGCGGCCATAGCGAGTTCCACCGCCGGCATCAGGGCGACCAGCGCTGCGTCGGCAATGTCGGAATAGGCGCGTGCCCCGTCCAGCGGATCGATACGGCGCTCGAGAAGCGACACGCCGATACGGAACCGCTGCTCGCCGGACCAGCGCCGGATCGCATCCAGCGCTTCCTCCAGATCGCCGCTCCGGGCGACATGGCGCTCTGCCTGCTTCCGGTAGTCTGCAGCGGATGCGCCATGATCGAGGTCCGCCCCGATCAGCACATCCAGCAGCTCCGGCCGGCGAGCGAGCTTTCCGGCAAGCATCGGCGCGTGCCCCATGACGCGGGCAAGAAGGTTCGCAATGCCCGGGTTCGCCGTCGTGAGCGCGAGGAAGCGGACGGCCGACGTCATTCGGGATAACATGTCGTCAAAGCGGCGTAGCGCATTGTGCGGCGCCGTCAGATGTCCGAACGCCTCCGCCAGCACAGGCAGCGCATTCTCCAGCTCTCGCTGGGCCGGGTCGCTGCGCAGCGAGCGATATGCGCCCTCCCGCCACTTGGCGATCAGCGTGGCCAGCTCCTTCGGCGCGGCCAATCGCTGCTCGCGGAGCCATGATGCCAAAGCCTTGCCGCGCGGAACGGCCGGATGCGCAGCGGACGAGGTGAAGGCCTCGTACCGCGCAGCCGCATGCTCGATACGCGGGAGGAGCGGCTCGGCAAAGGCGGCGAAGCTGGAACAGCCGGCCAGCCCCGCCAGGGCCTCTCGCTCCTCCTTGCGGGCCGGAATGCTGTGCGTCTGCTCGTCGTCGACCATCTGCAGCCTGTGTTCGGCGTTTCGAAGCGCCTCATAGGTCGCGGACAGTTCGGCTGCGTCCTCGACCTGAATGCGCCGCCCCGCGCTCAGCGCGATGAGGGCGGCGCGGGTCTCCGGCATGCGCAGGGACTCGTCCCGGCCGCCGAAGATCAGCTGGTGCGCCTGTGCGAAGAATTCGATTTCCCGAATCCCGCCGCGTCCTCGCTTCAGGTCGAATCCGGGACCGAAGCGCTCCGGGCCCTTCGCATGGTCGCGAATGCGCAAGGACACATCTTCGATCGCCTGCACGGCGGTGTAGTCGAGCGATCGACGCCAGATGAACGGCTGGATCGTGCGCAGAAACTGCTCGCCCATGGCGATGTCGCCGGCCACGGGGCGCGCGCGGATGAAGGCGGCGCGTTCCCAGGTCAGCGCCTCGCCCTGATAATAGATTTCCGCGCGCCGCACCGGAGTGGCGATGCCGAACGCTTCCGCATCGGGCCGCAGTCGCAAATCCACCCGCGCGACATAGCCGTGTGCGGTACGCCGCTGGAGAAGTTCGGAGATCCGCCGGGCGATGCGGTTAGCCGCCTCCGCCGGGTCGTCCCCGCTCCGCATCGGCAACCGGTCCCCGTCGAACAGGTAAAGGAGATCGACGTCACTGGAATAGTTGAGTTCGCGGCTGCCCAGCTTGCCGAGCGCAAGCGCGACGAACCCCTCCGGCCGAGCACCAGGAATGCGCTCTGATATTGCCGTGCGGACAGCCCAATCTATGGCAAGGTCGGCAAAATCGCTGAGCGCGCGGACGACCGCCGTCAGGTCATAGACCCCGGAGAGGTCGGCGATGGCGGCCCCGAACGCCGTGCGCTGCCGGCGGCCCCGAATCTCCTCTTCGGTTCCGTGGAAAGGCGCCGCGAGTGCTGGCGCGAGGAACGCATCCGGCCCCTCGTCCATAAGAGCGCGGGGCCAGTCCGGGCGGCGGCGGACGATGCCGCGCAGGAACGGCGAATAACGCTGCGCCCGGTCCACCGCATCCTGAATGGCGTCCGTCATGAAGCTCCGCGAATTTTGCGGTCAGTGGACGGAACGCGCCAACGTGACCCGGTGTTTGTAGGACATGCCATCTTCCCGCCCAGACCGTGAACGAACGCCTTACGACCCGACCGACAACGAACGCACCCAATCGGAGCGCAATCGCCGGTTCGGTGCCTCTCTGCGCAAGCTGTATCGGGATTCGCTCGACGAACCGCTGTCACCCGCGCTGCAGGAAACGTTGGATAAGCTGAAATAGCTGCGTCGCGCCGTCCACGCGAATGACGCTCCCGGCGGCACTTACGGACCTGCGCCCGCCCCCGCCTACCGGCTGGACAGATTGTCGACTTGCGACATGATGCTGGACAGCGCCCCCTCGGTGGCGCCAGACGGCACACTTTCCGTACGCGTCGGCATCTTGCCGTCGGCAAGGATCGTTTCCAGCGCGGCCCGGCCGCGCGCCACCCGGCTCTTTATCGTGCCGACAGCGCAGTCGCAGATGGCGGCCGCCTCCTCATAGGCGAAACCGCCCGCGCCCACCAGAATCAGCGCCTCCCGCTGGGCCTGCGGCAGTTGCAGCAGTCCGCGCTCCAGATCGGCGAGTTCGATCTGCCGGTCCTGCCCCGCCGGCGCGGCGAGCAGCTTGGACGCGGTAAAATCGTCCCATTCCCCCTTGAAGCGCGCCCGGCGCATCTGGCTGAGGAACAGGTTGCGAAGGATGATGAAGGTCCAGGCGCGCATGTTCGTGCCCGCCTGAAAGCGGTGCCGTGCGGCCCACGCCTTCAAAAGGGTTTCCTGAACGAGATCGTCGGCGACGTCACGATTGCCGCTGAGCGAGCGGCCGAACGCACGCAGATGGGGAATTACCTGCGCGAGTTCCGCCTTGAAATCACCGTCGGACAGTTGCTCGGTGTTCGGCTTCGGCGCCTGCGAAGGTGCCGACTGAAGCCGATCAAGGAGTTCGGCGAACATCGGCGGCAGCGCCTGCGATGCGCTCTCCGCAAAGACCGAACGCAGGAAACCGCCGACGTCGCCGGTCACTGCCTCATTCTGATTTTCGGCCAGATCAGCCATTCGAACCCCCGCCAGAAACTCTTATAAACTTAGGAAAAGACGACAAGCATTACCAGAAAGGCGATGGCGAGCAGCACCGTCGAAATCAGCAGCACATACCTACCGACGTGCGGCGTCTCCCCTGCCCTTGCCTGCTCCTTCGCGACTTCTTCGTGATTCTCGTCCATAGCAAACCCCTTTTACTCGATTGGATCGTCAGCAAGCCGTCAGGCCGGGACTGCTGCCGTTGACTTGAAAAAGAGCGCCTGAGCGATAGCGGCCTTTACCGTGGACCGCTGAAACGGCTTCGTGATCAGGAAGGTCGGTTCCGGACGCTCGCCCGTCAAGAGGCGCTCCGGGAAGGCCGTAATGAAAATCACCGGTACGGCGAACTTTTCCAGAATGTCCTTCACCGCATCAATGCCGGAGGAATCGTCGGCCAGCTGGATGTCGGCGAGGATCAGCCCAGGCTTCTGCTCCTCGGCCGCCGCAACGGCCTCGTCGCGCGTCACTGCGATGCTTGTCACTTCATGGCCCAGATCGACGACGATGCTCTCGATATCCATGGCGATGATCGGCTCGTCCTCGATGATGAGAACGCTGGTCTTCGTCTGCTTCTCGATCTCGCTCAGCGCTTCCTTGACCAGCGTGCTGACCTCTTCCGGTTCACGGTCGATCAGATAGGCGGAGTCCTCGTTCGAAAACCCTTCCATCGCGGTCAGCAGCAGCGCCTGACGCGACAGCGGCGTGATGCCGGCCAAACGCTCGTGGGCGATCTTCTCAAATTCGGAAGATTCGGCCGGATCGGGCTTCACATCCACGTTCGCGGAGCCCCAGATCGCGTGGAACGTCCGGTAAAGTCCCATGCGCGCGTCCACGTCCTTCGGAAAGGATTCCGGCGCCTCGACAATCGCTTCAAGCGCTGCGCGGACATAGGCATCGCCCGCGCTCTGCGAGCCGGTAAGCGCGCGGGCATAGCGGCGCAGATACGGCAGATGAGGGGCGATTTCAGTGGCGAGCGACATCTAGATTTCTCTCCTCTGGCCAGACTGTGTCCGGCCTTCATTTCATTCGCCGCCCTTAGAAACGGGTTTTTCGCCAAGAGCAAGGGCAGCGGTAATGGAACGGCCCGCCGTAAGGCGGGTTCAATAGGGCACAATGAGCGACCCGGCAGAAGTTTCCACGCGAAGTTCATCCAGCATGTCGAAACCCCTGTCGCGGCGGGTTTTGACAGCGCTGACCATCGCGCTTCTGCCGATCGGGCTGATTTCCGCGGGCCTGTCCGCGATCAGTTATGATGATGCATATCGGGAAAGCATCGCGCTTATCGAGCGCCGCGCGGTCAGACTGGCCGACGAGGTCGACAATATCATCACCGATGAGGGGCTGGCCCTGCGTGCTTTCAGCCTGCGCCTGGATCTCGACGATAATCTCAACACATGCGAGGCGGCCTTGACGCGGATCGTCGATCTGGAGCCCATGTTCGAAAGCGTCAGCCAGATCGATGCGTCGGGCCGCGTCACCTGCCGATCGCCGGGCGGGCCGGATCTGAACGCGCAAGAGGCGCGCTATGCGGCCAAGGGGTTTCGCGAGGACAATGGACGGCCGGGCGAACTGTTCTTCGATGCCGCACGCAGGAACGTCATCTTCGCCGTACGCGACCGGACAGCCGTATCCACGCCCTCCGGTATCGCGGCGGTCATCCCTCTGACGGCGTTACAGGCGCGGCTGAACGAAGTCTCACGGCCGGCAGGGTCGCGCCTCGCCGTGCAGGTGACCCGCGAACAGCCGACCAGCCTGGAGATGCCGGAACCGATCGTGGTTTCGGACGGGCGCTATGGCTTTCGCGCACCGACGCGGATCAACGGCCTGATGATCGAGTATGACGAGCCGGTCCCAGCATTCTCGGCCAGACGTCTCGCGTCGATCATAGCCCCGCCCGTGATGTGGCTGGCGGCCCTCGCCATTGCCTGGCTGACACTGCGGCGGCTCGTGATCCGCCCGCTTCGCACCATGCAGGCCGGCATCGACGAACGTGCAAGAAGCGGGGTCGTTGATCCGCTGGAGCCCCGCGTCGGCAATACAGCGGAGTTCGCCGCATTTGCCGCATCGTACGATTCCCTTGCCGATAAGCAGCGGCGTGATCGCGAAGATCGAGAAGCTGCGCTGGAAAAGCAGCAGCGCCTTGTCCGCGAGGTCCATCACCGTGTTAAGAACAATCTGCAGATCATCACCAGTCTGCTCAGCATCAAGGCGCGGGATACGAATGTCGCCGGAGAGCGGCGAGCCTATGGCATCATCCAGATGCGCGTTGAAGCTCTGGCCCTCGTGCATCGCTGGCTATATGCCGACGACCATGCGCGCGGGGTCGATGTCGGGGCGCTGCTGAACGATCTGCTTGCGAGTCTCGAGAGCAGCATCGAAAACGTCGTTGGTGTCGCCGTGCACTTAACCAACCGGTTCGACCGCGTTTTCGTCGGACAGGACGCCGCCGTGCCGCTGTCCTTCCTGATCACGGAACTCCTCGCGGGGGAAGCCGCGCGTCTGGAGCCTGGTCTGTCCATGGAAGCGCATGTGGAATTGCTGCGCACGGACGAGGGGCACGGAATGCTCACCATCTCCGGAGACGACATCGGCGGCGCCACCCTTTCCGGTGAGGGCCTCCGCACGGCAAGCGGCCGGATCGTCCAGGGCATGACTCGGCAACTTCGTGGTGAACTGTCCTATGACGAGGATGCGAACACGATCATGCTGAGCTTTCGGCTCGGCAACGAATAGCTTCGGCCGTCCTCCCTCGGCGGATGCGATGAGACGCGCTGCGGCGTCACCCCTGCCCCGGACCGCCAGAGCCCGCCGGCCCCGACGCTCCTGCTGGCGCGGTCTGCGGCGAACCCGCCTCATCGCCGCCTGACGCGGCGGTGCCCTGCCGATACTTGATTTCGAGAAAACGTCCCTCGATCGCGAGGCGGTCGAGATCGCCGCGCGCAAGCTGTTCCGACAGGCGCTTCAGCTCCGCGGAGATCGTTTCCAGCCCCTCATGCAGCTGCGCCTCTGCCTCACTGCCTCGCTGCCTATAGGCCTCCGGCACGCTGGTGAACGAGTCGACGAG
Source organism: Pacificimonas flava (assembly GCF_000342165.1). GTDB lineage: Bacteria > Pseudomonadota > Alphaproteobacteria > Sphingomonadales > Sphingomonadaceae > Pacificimonas > Pacificimonas flava. The sequence goes on along the minus strand of NZ_AMRV01000004.1, from coordinate 23,890 downwards.
ACGCGGCAGCTCCTCTCCGATCAGCTTGCGCGCATCCTGCACCACAGGTGCACTGCCTTCGACCTTCTCAAGTTGAGTTGCCAGCACCTCGAGGCGGAGCAGAAGCTCGTCCACCTGGCGCGCGGCTGTCGCCGGCAGCGCGGCACGCCGCGCCTCCAGCCAGCGCTCGACCCGAACCGGAAGAGCGGCAAGCTCCGCATTGCGTATCGTGTCGATGGTCGGCGCCGGAGCCTTTCGAGCCGGCCAGAACAGCGCCGTGCCGAGCGCGATCGCAAGCGCCGCCACCAGAAGAATGAAGCCGTCGATGCCGATCGCGCCGAAGACGCCGTAGAACAGCGCCAGAGCAATGAAGGTCGCGACGAGCACCCCGGCTGCGCGAATAACACGCGTCCGGACGCCGCTGCCGCCCCGCTGCCGCAAACGCCTGGCGGCGGCACGCCCCTCTTGCGAGCGGGCAAGCTCGCGCAGTTTCCGCTCCGCGCGGGCGTTCATCTCATCATATCGCGCGAGGACGGTGTCGACATTGCTCATCGTACATGCACTCCGGACGGCGGGTGGAAGGGACAGTTCGTCACGGGGCCCTACTCAATCGCGGCGAAGGCTGGCTTGGTGCCGGCGAGTTTCGCCTGCTCCGTACCTTCTGCCCGCGCGATATAACCGCGTGATTTCTCGACCTCGCCCTCCAGAAGCTGAACCGTCTGCTTCATGTTTCCAAGCGCCTCGACCTTGAAACTGTCGATCTCGTCCATCGTGGCGTAGATATTTTCGAAGGCCCGTTTCAGTGTGTCGAGCGGAATGGTGGCAGAGGCGGCCTGCTTGTGAATTTCCCCCGTCTGAGTGCGCAGCATCTCGCCGGTCGAATCGATGACACCGGCCGTCGTCGTGTTCAGTGCGGTAATCTGGTCCAGCACCAGCTTCTGATTGGTCATCGCCTGCGCGACGGTCACGCCGGTCCGCAGCGCCGACACGGTTGTCGTCGAGGCCCTATCGACGCCCTTCATCAGTTCGACGTTGTTCTTCTTGACCAGATCGAGTGCCAGATAGCCCTGCACCGTCACCGCCATCTGGGTCAGCAGGTCCGTGACCCGCTGGCGCGTATAGAACAGGGCGCTTTCGCGAATCGCCTTCGCCTTGTCGGGATCGCTGTGATCGAGCTCCGCCGCTTTCGCCTCCAGCTTCGCGTCCAGCGTCTTCGCCACAAAGATCATCTGCTCCAGCTTGCCCATTGTCTTCCACAGGTTCTGCCGCTCCACATCGATCGCGGCATTGTCGCGAAGCAGTTCGTCCTTGCCGCTCGCCAGCCGGTCGAGGATCGCGGCGATATGCGTCTGCGCGGACTGGTAGCCGGCAAAGTAGCTGCGCGCCTTCGATCCCATGGGAATCAGACCGAACAGCTTCTTGCGCGTCAGCAGATTGCCGCGCTTGCCCGGATCGAGATCCTCCACCGTCCGGCGCAGCTCCGTCAGATCCTTGCCGATATCGGTCTCGCTGTTCATGGCGCGTGTTGGACGATCGAGGAACCGGTTCGAATAGCTCGCGGCCTCTTGGATTTCGCTGCGCCCCAAAGACGTCAGCTGATCGACACGGCGTCCGAACTCCGGCGAGTTCGCGTCCTGCTGAGTCAGTTCGGCGATGAAGCTTTCGACGTTCGCCTCCAGCTGCGACTTCTTCTCGTCGTCAATGGGAACGAGGCCCGCCGCTTTCTCGCCGTCAACCTTCACAACGGGGTCCGGCGCGTCCAGCTTCAATTTCGTCTCGGCGCCGGTATCCGTCTGGCTCATCATCGTCTCCCACATATCATCGCGGCGGGCTTGCCGACAGAAAGCATAGCCGCTTTTGTCCGGTTCCGCTCAAGCAATCGCGAATGCGCGGATGACCCCGCATCGCAATTCCCCTTGTGTATTAGGTAGGCAATACGCTTCGTCCGGGCAAGGGTATGCGGCCGGTTCGGCGCAGGGAACGCGCGGAACCTGCCGAGGGATCAGGTATCCGGGAACCAGCTGGTATCGATACGGTAGTGCATGTCATCGAAATCGCACAGCGCCTTCAGTCCAGCCTCGTCCGTCAAGGTCAGTACGCCGGCGGATAGTTCGATAAGCCCCTCATCGGATAACTGCTTCAGCGTCCGGTTCACGTGAATGCCCGTCAGACCCAACGTGTCGCCGATCAGCTCCTGGCTCATTTCCAGCCGGATCGAACGTCCGACCTGTTCGCCGGAAATGCGCAGGCGGCTGAACATCTGCAGAAAGAAATGCGCCAGACGGCCTGCGGCGTCCATGCGCGATACGGCGCGCAGCCGGTCGTCCTGCGTCACCTGATCCAACGCCTCGATGGAGTAGAGGAGGGCCGTCAGGCGCGGGGAACGGGTGAAAACCACCTTCAGCCCACTCTTATCGAACGGACACAGAACACCGTCCGACGCTGCCGAGATATCGTAGGTGGCCTCGGCACACACGATTTCGTGCGTGCCGATGAAATCGCCGGGAAGAAAGACGCGGTGCACCTGGCGCTTCCCAGACGGCAGCATGGAATGCCCGAAAAACCAGCCCCGCTTCACGACGAACAAGGATCGCGTCGGCTCTCCCTCCCGCCGAACGAGATCGCGCTTCTTGAATGTCAGTTCTTCTTTTTCGAAATCCTGAAGCAGAAGCCGGTCCGCATTGCCCAAGTCCGTATAATGGCCCAGCTTTGCCACCAGACAGCTTTCCGCACTCATTCGCCGTACCCCTTTTGTTTGTTTCACAGGGGCTGAACGGACAGGAAGACGTTATCGATGCGCAACAGTATCCGTTTTTCGCCCCTGAGCATGGACGAACGCTCAGAAGCTGACAACGGGTCGAGCAGGTAACGCCGCTCTCCTGACTTAGGCAAAGGTCATGCATCGCTGCGAAACAGCAGACGGAACGTCGATCCCTGTCCCGGTGCGCTCTCCACCAGAACGGCGCCGCCAACCTGACGCATGAAGCCGTAAATCTGCGCGAGACCGAGGCCGGTGCCGGTCTCGCCCTTGGTGGTGAAGAAGGGCTCGAAGATCTTCTCCAGCGTTGCCGGGGTCATGCCGACGCCGGTGTCGGTCACGATCACCGCGACATAAGCTCCTGGCGGAAGCTCGCCTGCGTCCGTGGTTCGCTGCGCCAGCGCCGTGGTGATTCGGATCGTGCCGCCGTCAGGCATGGCGTGGCGTGCATTGACGACCAGGTTGACGAGCGCTGCATCGAACTGCGTCTGATCGGTCCAGCAAAGCGGCAGACGCTCGGCCAGTTCGATCTTCAAGCGGACATCCGGCCCGGCCGCGTGCTTGAGCACCTGGTCGAGATTGGCGATCAGGGCATTTGCGTCATGCCGCGCAACGGCGAGGTCGCGGCGCCGGGCGAACGACATGAGTTGTCGCACAAGATTCTCGCCTCGGGCCAGCGCCTGTTCGGTCGCAGTCATGATCTCCGGTGTCGGGCCGCGGCTTTGGATCAGCCTCAGGCTCGCCGCCGCCGCCGCCAGCACGTTGTTGAAGTCGTGTGCGATCCCGCCGGTCATCTGGCCCAGCGCCTCCAACTTTTGCGTGGTAATGGCGCGCTGGACCTGCTGCACCCGCTCCTTCTGCCGCCTGTCGAGCACATAGGTGAGCCAGGCGATGAGAATGACGAGGGCGCCCACCGCCAGCAGCATCGGCCACGTCGCCTGCCACCATTGCCGCCGCACGCTGTCCATTCCATCGCCCACCGCGACCCCAAGCCCGAGTTCGGGTAGAAGATGGTAGCTGATGATGCGGTCGCGCCCATCCAGCGCATCACTGTGGACCATGCCGGCTTCGGGCAGATGTTCCGGTATTGAGAAGCGCCTGGGGCTGTAGACGATCCGGTCGTCGCCCGGCGCGCGCGAGGCGAGCACCATGCCGTCGGTGCTGAACAGCGCGACGGCGGCGGCATCGTCCAGTTCAAGCTCGTTGTAAAAGGCGTTCAGATAACGCGGCTCGACCGACGCGCCGATCAATCCGGCAAACGCGCCGTCCGCCGCGGTGAGCTTACGAAGCACCGGGATCGAGCGGACCTTTTGCGTCCGGCTGACGATCGGCTCCCCGATGAGGAAGGTGAGATCCGGATCATCGAGGAAGGCACGGAAGTAGCTGCGATCCGACAGATCGACGGGAACGGATGCATGCGGATCGGAATCCTGCACCAGCTCGCCGCGAGCATCGATCATGAACAGCGCCCGCACGTAAGGAATGCCGTTCGCGCGCGTGCGGAGAGTGGCGGAAAAGTCGGGATCATAGCGCGGCAGCGCCTGGGGCTGCGCCTCTGCCAGACTGTCGAGCACCAGGTCGACGCTGCCGAAGAAGTTGCTCGTCTGCTCATCAAGGAGCCGCGAAAGGCTACCCAACTCCTGACGGGTGTTCCCCAGCGTCTCCCGATAGTTCAGAAATGCCGTGATTGCGGTCAGGACCAGAAGGAGCGCAATGACAAGCAACGCGGCTGCATAGTTGAGATTGATGTTCTTAGCTGTCAGAATTCGTTTGAGAGATTTCAACATCGGGAGAACTGCGTCATCCTGTCCAGGCTGCCAACATGGCAATCAATCAACCTATCCACAAAGGCTCGCGCCGGTATGAAGTTCCTTGCAACAACTTTCAAAATAAGCTGAAACAGCAACGCGTGAAGGCGACATACACATGAGGCGACGCATTTCGAATAACCGCTATTGGTCGAACAACCGCTATTGGATCTTTGCCATCCTTCTCGTCGCTGCCGCAGCGTTCTGGACTGGCATGAAATTCCATCAGTTGCGCTATAACGATATCTGTCTAGACTTGGGCGGCGGCTCTAATCCCGGCGATCATCCGATCTGCGTCGTGGAAGAAGCCCGAACGCCACCGACATAAGCGGCTGCCAACGCGTGACGATCAGCGCCAGGCGTGAATGCGGCAATCGGCGGCGATACCGCACCATACGGGCCGACCGGAGGCAAATGGCGGAGAGGGTGGGATTCGAAATACATCGATATTTCCATATAATTGTTCCTAAATTCTTTTGTATCTCTGTGGCTGTGCCCCCAGCGATGCCCCCAAGCGCTTAACGCTTTCGTAAGGGGCCCTAAGGCATGAATTCTGGGTGAAGCAAACTTCGCCCCCATTAGAAAATTCCGAAAGCACTTGACGCCTCTCGATGCGCTCATCTCCAACTTAGGAAGATGAGCGCATCAGCTAAGGAATTGAAAGCGGCCTTCTCCTCAGTGCTGGGCCGAGGAGGCCTTTGTGGCACTCGAAGAGTGTCTCGTTCCTCTCCCCCACATTTCCCAAGCATGACCGTGTCCCCGGTCGGAGCAGAGTGTGTGGTTCGTTTGGCCGAAGCCGTTGATCCCAAGCGTTCGGCTCAGGACAATGATGTGCACATGGTTTGCGTTCGCCGAGCCCGCCGCGCCTGGCACATGCGCAACAATGATAACGGGATGGCCATCACCGACGAAGTGCTCTCGCGCATACGCGCGAACCTTCTCGTAGCCCGCTGTCCACGAGATGCTCTCTTCTAGGGTGATCTTTACCTGGATGAACGCATGCCGTTCGAACGCCGGAAGTTTCGTGTCGAACTGCTCCAAGAGAAAACCAGCCTCTGCGTAGTCGGAAGACGCCGCGTCAGGGATGAGCACTTCCGATTTCGCGGCCTTGCCGAACACCGGGTCTTCGCCGGGCGCGAGCTTCTTCTCGACCCAGCTTTTGATCCCGTCACGCGGCCCATCCCCGTCCCACCAATAGCGTGTGAACGAAAAGTTCGGATGCGCGCCGGCGCCGTTGGTAAAGCTCTTCAGTTCTGCTGCAGCACTCTTATCCGGGGCAGCTTTTGCTGTCTTCGCCATGAGATTAGTACCCCTCCTTAAAGCTCGGAAAGGTGAGCGCACGGACCATTCCCTTTTCGCGTTCACAGAAAGAGGAAAACGGCGCCGGAAGTCCAACCTCGAGACCGAACGGCGTGACCTGGATGCAGCCCTCCGCGCTGCCTTCAGGCACAAGCCACATCTCACCCTGCCCGCGCCACACCGCAAAGTTGGTGAGCCAGCTACCATCCATTTCAAGCCTGATATCGAAGGTCACGCCGCGCGGCTGCGCATCGAAGCGGAGGAGGATGAGGTCGAGCCCCGACCGCCGGGCAAGTACCTCGCCCTCCGGAAAGAGCAGCGGGCGCCGGCAGGACGTGCCAGCGAGGATGATCCCGGCATAGTGCATCACGACACAGCCCGCGAGGACCGGATCGGCGCGCGATATGCGTGTATCGACCAGATCGTCGATCTCGGTTGCAAACGCATGCACGCGCGCTGCTACGCTGCGGCGCGCGGGCGGCATCAAGGGTTCGCCCGTTCCCGGACGGTCTAATAAGGTAATGGTCATCGGAATTGCCTTTGGATTCTGAGTGTACGCGGCGGCAGAGCAAGGCCGCGTGTCACACCCTTTTTCATTTATCGTGCTCAGCCACCGGCCAAGCACCGTTCATTTCTGGGGACAGCTGCGCTCGCGCCGTCAGCGCACGGCCTGCGGCCGCTCGGTTAGAAACATTGTCTCGGCTCGGGCGAGTCCGCGCTCGAGGTCGCGCGCGTTCGAGAAGGGCGCGTCAGCCGGTTCGATCCGGCAGCGGCGCAGCGCGTAACTAGCGCCGTCCGGTTCCGTACCGTCTGGGTCGGGTACGAGGAACAAATCCCCGGTTTCGCTTGCCCAGAGACGCAGCTCTGCGTGCGTATATTCTCTCCCGCGCACGCATCGAATGAGAACGCAGTAGAGCGTGGGCCGGCCATCGGTCCGCCTGCCGCATTCCACCATCAGCGCAGTGCAGCGCACCGAACGGATACCTGCCAGGACGTTGGAAAGGCATTCGTTCACCGACGAGATCAGGATGAGGTCCGCGGAGGGCTCATAAAGATAGTTGCGCAGCGGCGGCGGCAGCAGCTCGGGACGTGCGATCGGTTTCCAGCCTAAATGTTCGGCTAGGCGCTGTGCGCAAGCTTCGATGCGCGCCGGTTCGGCGCGGTCTGCGGGTGTTGGATACTTCATGCAAAAGAGCCTCTGTAAGAGGCGCCGAGGTCCGGCCGCTGGCCCCGGCGCAGGGTAAATTTTCGTCTTTCGACGTTCAGCCACCCTTCTTTCTCTTCAGATCTTTGGGCGCGCCCAGGCGCGCAACTTCACCCACCCTTTGGCAGAGCCTCGGCAATCAGCTTCAGGATTACGATGCTAGCCGCGTCCGCGCGGCTGCGTAGGATCATCACCGAGCCGTGTCCTTTGTCACGGCGCCAGCAGAAGTAGGGCGAAACGCTCTTCCCTCACCTAAACCACCTTCTCAAGCTGGATCTCTGGCGGCTGCGCGTCCCAAAGGAGCGAAAGATGAGTTCCACCTCGCCGCGACTGTACAAAACTGCCGGAAAATGGCGAAGCTTGCGCCGTTTCGGAGACTCGCACTAGCCTGATGGGAAACGGAAGCCAGGTCGCCTGTAAGCTGCGTTTCTCATCGATCGTCGCTGAGGTCGACTTCTTCGGCAGAACTTGCGCCGGGTGTGGACGTCCCTCCGTTGGCAAGGGGTATTTGAAGTTCTGCATTCCGCTGGTCGAGGCGGCCATGTGTCTGGCCTTTCGATGCGGCTGTGTCATGCGCCGCTGGCCATGATGCCTTTCGCGTGAACCGGTTTCCGACCTAAAGCTCGCGCTCGAAGCGCCACGTCCCAAAATGGGTTTTCCCGATCCGGCGGTTTCAAACGGCTTTGTGCATCAACTCCTCTTTGCCCTTTCCAACCTCGTCGACGCGGCCCCTCCGCGTCTCAACTCTACGCCGCCATCGGCATCAGCTCGCGATAGCGTTCTCCGCTGGTCATCAGCGCCCAGACCATGCGAGCATTCTTGTTCGCCAGCGCCACCGCGGCAACCTTAGCCGGGCGGCGCGCGAGCAGCTGAACCAGCCAAGGCCTCTTCGTGCCGTGGCGCTCCGCGTAGCGGATCACCGCCATCGCGCCGACGACGAGCATCTGCCGGAGGTAGCGGTTGCCGGCACGCGTGATGCTGCCAAGCCGTTGCTTCCCGCCCGACGAGTTCTGCTTGGGCACTAGCCCGATCCAGGCGGCTAGGTCACGACCGGTCCTGAACACAAAAGGGTCAGCGACCGAGGCGACGAACGCGCTCGCCAGCAGCGGCCCGACGCCACAAATATCCATCAGCCTGCGGCCAAGCTCAGTTCGACGCGCGCTGCCGAGCACGCGGCGGTCGTTCTCGAGGATTTGGCGCTTCACGACTTCGAGCTGCGCTGCCAGCATCTTCAGGCAAAGGCGCGCATCCGCCGGAACGCGATCGTCTTCGGCATCGGCGACAACCTCGAGCAAACTCTCGACGCCGAGCCGACCGACGGGAGCAACCACCCCGAACTCCGAAATGTACGCGCGGATCGCGTTCGAGATCTGTGTGCGCTGCCGGTTCAACATCAGCCGCACACGGTGCAACATCATCAGGCTCTGCTGCTCCCGGGCTCTTCACCGCGACGAAACGCAACGTCGGTCGCGTCACCGCCTCGCAGATCGCTCCCGCATCGGCAGCATCTTTCTTGCCCCGTTTGACATACGGCTTCACGTACTGCGCCGGCATAAGCTTCACGTCGTGACCAAGCGCGGTCAACTCACGAGCCCAGTAGTGCGAGTTGTTGCAGGCTTCGATGCCAATCAGGCAACGCGGCAGCTTCGCGAAGAAGGGCAGCATCCGCGCTCGCGTCAGCCGACGGCGCACCAAAACCTCGCCATCCGCTCCAACCCCGTGCACCTGGAACACCGACTTCGCAATATCCAGACCGATCGTAACGACGTCGCCCATCTCGACTCTCCTTCCAGCTCAACCCCGCGATATTACCGCAGGAGGGGTGGAGAGCCGTCCACAGCATCAGTTGCTGACAGACAGCTTTCAGCAGATCGAAAGAGCGAAGCTGACGTTGAGAGGCAGCTCATCGGTGGCCGCTAACGACCAATCCCGGTCGTTCGCGTTCACTCCGGAACACGTTTGGTCCCGACAATAGCTGACGTTCGCGCACCTGGCCCTCGATCACTCCCTTCCGATGAACATCAGCGTTCCCGCCATACGCGGGATGACCCATAATCGGTCATCCAAGCTGGCTTCGACGCATCCTGAAACCGGACGCTCATTCAGGTTTTAATCGAGCGGATCCGCATCTCCGTTCTTTCGGATCGTCAATGCCGTAGGAGGCGGGCCTCGAAAGTCCGCCCCGAATGCAGGTCGCGATTCTTATTGGCCTGCCAGAATTCGAAGAGATCTAGTCCAACGTTCAACGGCTCGATGTGAGCAACGCCGAATGCACTTGCCTCTCGCATCGACTCGACCAGACCGTCCAACCCGGAGGCGTCGCCCTCGACGACGTAGCTGAACCGCTTGAGCCCTGGAGGCGGTACCCCGACCTCGTCGCTGGTGATCGTGCCCGCGACGCTCGGTTTTACAGCCACACGCACGATCTCCTGTCCAACCACCTCGTAGTAGGCCTGTTCGGCTCGCGTCAGCGGATGAAACAAGAGGTGCGGCGGAGCAATGATCTTGAGCGGCACTACGAAGCGGATAGCGGAACCACGCGCGTCAACGCTGCCCTTGTAGACCGGCAGGGCGACGGCAGCCTCGCGATATCGGTCGGAGGTCGTCTGAAATCCGATCGTTGCGAAAGAGCTCATCGCCACACGCCGCAGGTCCGCTTCGTCCTCGATTGTCGACAGCGTCGTGAAGTAGAGGTGCGAAACGTTTGCCAGTTCTGCGGTGCCGGCCAGGTTCCAAGTGCTCGACCACAGCTCGCCACTGGAATGGATTAGGGCGGCGTTCGCCGCGGTCGTGTGGTGATAGACGGTGAAACCGAAATCTCCGTCGGCCAGCGTGACGCAATCACCCGCGACTTGGTCAGAAAGCCTAATGGCCAGCGGAGAGCGGTAGGTGCAACGGTAGAGTTGGGCGCCGTCGTCGTAGACGCGCACCCGGTCGTCAGAGCGGAACGTGACCGCCACGCGCGTAGCTGCGGCCGCACGAGGCGCGGCGACATCAATATACAGCGTCGCCACGTGGTGCTTGGGTCCGAACGGCGAATTGGTGGATGGCACTTCGAAGACGAGCTCACGCGGGCCGAAGAAGCTAGGAAGGAAGAAGCGGGTGCCTCCGAAGCCAATCAGAGCGTCCGGTAGCAGGTACGACCGGCCACGGGCGTGGCAAAGACGCAATTTAATCAGCCCTTCGTGCAGGCCGCCCCACGATGTGCTCGGGGCCGGCGCCGGCGACGTACGGATAGGCGCACCCGCCAGACGGGCGACTTCCACGCCGCTCACGGCCGCGGCCCGTCGCCGGCGGCCCGAGAAGCTGGATCGAACTCACTCCTATGCACCTGGATCAGGCGAAAAGCGCGCTCTCGCCCGCAAGCCGTCAGGCTGTTGGCTTCAACGCGGCAGTCCGAGTTCCACGTCGTCGTCGAGCGCCGTCCGCTTCCCGCCGGCACCTCCCAGCGACGAGACTACGCGCATCTTGAGCGGCGCGTCGGCGTGGTCCGAACTCCCGACCAGCCCCTCAAGTAGGGTCACGATCCGGCCGGCGCGGGCAGGCTCCACCCACTCAAGGATGGTTTCCGGCGGCAACCCGAGCGCCATGTGCGCGACGTCTTGGTAATCGCCACGAGCGCCGAGCTTGTCATTGAAAGAATGCCGGTCATGCCGGCCGCCCTCGTCGTCCCACGACACCTGCTTCGACTTGGTCGACGTGTGCTTTGCAGCGGCGACATGGACATGCCTTTTCTGCATCATCTGCGGTCTAGCGGGGTCGATGCGGTACTTGAGGCCGCTAACACGAGAGTCCCGCCACCCAGCGCCTTCATCTAGCGGCAACCCTACCGCTCGCAGAAGCTCATCGTCGATCTCGAGCATGAGGTAAGGAAAGCGGGTGCCGAGATCGTCTACCTCTGCAAAGCCAAGCAATTCATTCAGCGTCATCACTGTAGATATTCCGTTCGCTCCGGCTCGACCTCGGATCTGACCACCGAACCACAGCAGTCAGTTGTACCATTTATCGAGCACGGGTCAGAGCCTTCCTATATGCTTTGTTCAAGACCTCTGAACAAGCGGCTGGGGACGACGGGCGCTGGTCGGAACCTGCCGCGAGCCGGATGACCCATATCCCGACATCAAGGGCGGCCTGCTGTCGAAGGGCTACAGCTGGAGCGATTTCGAGATCGTGGGCCTGCCGGCCGCGCTGAGCACCGACCACGCGAGCACAAGCGTCGCGTATGTCTTGTAGTGCTGACTGGTTGCCAATATCGGCAATCGCCGAAACGCCGCTCAAGACAGGCGGCGGGCTACTCCGCGATATTCCACACGGGAGCCGGAGCTTGCGCAGCATGCGCTAAATCGGCTTGCAGGCCTAAAAGGCGAAGCTCTTCTCCCTCGGGACCAAGAACTCAAGAGCGGCGTCGCTGCACCCGGGTTCGAACTCGGAAAGAAATCATTGCGGTCGCAGTGAATCCAAATACGATAAGAAACTGGCCCCGAACGGTTTTGCGGGTAGAAAACGCCGTCCTATAACTGCTGGGCGCAGTGGGATCGGCGCAGGGGGATGCGGGATGGAAGCGAGGGGGACGAAGGCAGCGCTGCTCGCGCACGCGCGCACAACCGCCCGCTCGCTCGCCAAACGGGCAACCACGCCCCAGGCCCGCGCCGACATCTGCCTCGACCTCCTCGCTGACATCGGCGACCCCGGCCTGGACGTCTTCCGCTGCGCGTTGCAGGCGCTCCCGGTGGACGAGCGCCACTACTGGGTCGGGACGCTCTACACGCTTCTGCTGCCCACCAAGATCCGTCGGTCGCAGGCCACCTACTTCACGCCTCCGACCGTGGCCGACGCCGTGGTGGATCTCGCGATCGAGGCTGGCTTCGACATCGAGAACGACACCGTGCTCGATCCGGCGGCCGGGGGCGCGGCGTTCCTCTCGACCCTCGCTGGCCGCATGGCCATCGCCGGCCTCAACCCCAAGGAGGTGGCATATCGCCTCAACGGCATCGAGATCGACACGGGACTCGCCACGCTTTCCGGACGCCTGATCGCGGAGCGCTTGGGCTCGCCGCTCCACCGAGAGGTGATCATCACCGGTGACGCGCTGCGGGTCACGATACCCGCGTCCTACGGTCTCGTGATCGCCAATCCGCCCTACGGTCGCGTCGGCCTCGACGACGTGCGCGGCAGGGCATGGCGCAAGGTCGCGCACAGCGGACACGTCAACAAATACGCGCTCTTCGCGGAACTGTGCTTCCGGCACGCCCGGCCCGGCGGGATCGTCGCGCTGGTGATCCCGTCCAGCTTTCGGGCGGGTCCGCTATACGACCGCATGCGCGCGTTCATCCGCTCCCAGGCGGAAGTGCTCGCCGTCGGCTCGATCCCCGGGCGCGACGGCGTCTTCATCGACGTGGCGCAGGACATCAGTGTGCTGATCGCCCGCAAGGGGAAGGCCCACGCCGCAGCCGCCGCCGTCAGCTTCCCCGTCGTCGGGGCGATGCCCTCGGCCGTGGCGGCAATCCGGCAGGCTCTGCCGGCGGAGCCGTGGGACGCATGGCCGTTGCCCGCCATCGACCCGACGCTCGTCGGCGGCTCGACCCTGGCCGACTACGGCGTGACGGCGCGCGCCGGCTACTTCGTGTGGAACCGGGAGAAGGACCGGCTCGTCGCCAAGCTGCGCGGGCGCCAGCGCGGATATCCGCTCATCTGGGCCAAGAACGTGCGGCCCGGCACTGCATGCATGCCGCGCGGAAAGAAGAACGCCGGCACCGACTTCGTCACCTTCCCCGATGACAGCGCGGCGATCGTGACCGGCACCGCCGCCGTCATGCAGCGTACGACCAACGACAAGCAGCCCCGGCGGCTTATCGCCGCGATGGTCGATCCGTCGGTTGTGTCGAAGTGGGGCGGCTTCGTCACCGAGAACCACACCATCGTGCTGACCGGCACGGACACCGAGAAGCTGGAGCTGGCGGTCAAGCTGCTGAATACCGCCGCGGTCGACCAACGCTACCGCAGGGTATCGGGCACCGCCGCGGTATCGGTGACGCTGCTACGGCAGCTCGATCTGCCGCCACCCACGGCTTTCGCCACCGCCCTCGAGGATGCCGACGGCGATACCGAGGCCGCGGCCAGCGCCGCATACCGGCATGCGCCAGAGACGGTCGACGCCTGATGGCGCGCAACCGACCATTTAAGGAGCCGCCTGGCACGGGGCTCGACGACCGCGCCGAGCAGCGCCGGGCCACACTCGACAAGCGCCAGGCGCTCCTGTCGAAGATGGCGAAGGAAAGGGCCGAGCGCTCGCAAGCGGCCGGTCTGGTGCCGCGTGCCCCGGCCGCACCCGAACGCAACCCACGGGACGTTGAGCGCTACATGGCGGCGCTCGCGGCGCAACCGTTCCACCGGCTCGGGTTGAGCGAGGTGGCCGCCGTCACGCCAGCCTATCAGCGTATCGTCCGCTCCGCCGCAGAGGTCGCATCGGACGGCTCGGTTCAGGTGGTGATGCCGTGGCCGCCGGTCCGCATCTCGCCGTCCGCGATCGCGGCGCTGCTAACCATCGCGGCGGTCGGCAGCGCCGAGCAGGAGAGGGTGACGTCGCAGGGCGCAACCGAGATGGTGCGGCGCCGGTCCGACGAGGTCCGTGCGGTGGTCTTCCCCTACGCCCGCAGCACCCACGCGCAGGCGCGTCAGGTGCATGTGGGCCGCCACAAGTTTGGCGCGGTCAACTTCGAGCACGTCAAGCGATACATGAACGGCGGCGGCGACGCGGCGAAAGACTTTCACCAGGTGCTCGGCCGTGTCCGCAACCTGACCGGACGCGCGTCGGACGGCCGCGACTACGCCGAATTCGAGCATCCGATCCTGGACGAGATCGTCCCGCACGCGACGCCGCGAGGCGAACGGGCGTCCAACAGCTTTCTGCTCTGGCGGACGCGCTCGAAGACCGACATCGCCAAGCAGAGCCGCTCGAACGAGGCGGACGACCGGGACAAGGCGGACTTCTTCCTCTACACTCTCCGCGCCGGCGAGCGGATCGGTGTGGACCTCCGCGCCATCAAGCGGAGCCCCGACCTCCTCATCCTCGACCTGACAAGGAACGCCCGCAACAGGCTCGGGTGGAACTGGGTAGAGAAGGCGTCCGAGATGGTAGCCTGCCTGCGCGAGGTGCATCCGGCCACCGGCGTCCTCGCGATCGCCGACGATCCATGGACCTACCGGACCGCGCGCTTCGACATCCTCGGCACGCGCCGACCTGGCAAGAACGGCAAGCAGATCCCGGCGCCAGGGCACGTGACCTATTCCCAGACGCCGGACATCGTGCAGCCCGTCTCCATCTCGCCATCGCCGTTCGAGGGCGGCGCCCGCATCGAGGCCGGCGGCTTCTTCGGCGACACGGCGCACGGGATAGAGGCAGTCCGCCACCTGGCGAACAGCCTGTCGGACAGAGGCGATCCCAATGGAGCGGAGACCGCCCGGAACCTGATGGCCACCATCCGTCGCACTGCCTCGCTGCCCGGCTCCCTCGCGGAACTGGCCCGCTTCATGGAGCGGGAGGCCTCGGCCGCGGCGGCGAGCGACCTGCTATCGGTCTATCGGGCGGCCGCGGACATCGGCACGCTCGCCGATCCCCGCAGCCTCGCCAGCCAGGTCGACGCCGACGGCGGGACGCTCGGCAAGGCGCGGGACATCATGCGGACCTTCAACGCGGCGACCCCGATGACGACGCTGCTCGAGTCCGTCGTGAAGCCGGCGGTGCGGTCGAGCTCGAAATCGGTGTTCGTCTTCCGATCTGACCTGGTCGCCGAGTTCGCTGCAGACCGGTTGAGCGGCACCGAGCCCAAGCTCGCGGCGCGCATTGAGTCTGAGTTCGTCCGGTTCGGCGGGGAGCGTGTCCTTAAGGCGGTCGCCGACCTGCCGCAGGGCGCCAGGAACCAGTTCAAGCGCGTGGTCATCGTCGCGCCCACACGGACCGCCATCCTCACCACGCTCAGCCAGCCATGGCTGCCCGAACAGGTGGCAGTGCTCGCGGACGCCGACACGCTGGCGTTCGCCGCCCGAGATGCCGAGCGGCTGGCGAATGAGATCGGAATTGCGCCGCTGGCCGTCCGGCTCCGCAACTTCGCGTCGAAGGCGAAGGCCAGGGTTGAGGAGATCGGGCGCCACGTCGTCCGGTTCGAGATGCCCACCGACGACATTGAATTCCCGAACGGCACCGTGGTCGACCTGAGCGGCGGCGGTCGGGGCGAACGCAAACTCGTCGAGATCGAGCTAAAGAACAAGCAGCGGATAATCGCACGCCGCAGCACCGAGATCGTGCTGCGCGACGACGGCGCCGCCACCACCTCGTTCGTCGAGCGTCCGGCCTCGGCAGTGAAGCCGGGCGACGAGGTCTGCGTGATCGGCCACAGCTTCGTCGAGCGGGCACGCACGCTGGTGAACATCCAGGCCACCGCCTCAGAGGAGATCCGCGACTACCACGAGCTGGTGGCCGAACGATTCGCGGCAATCCCTGAACCGTCGATCCAGGCGAAGCTGCGGACACTTGTCGCGCGAATGGGGGACCAGTCGGTCACGACGGAACGTGCGCGCTACTGGATCGACCTGGCCAATGAACTCGAAAAGCCCCTGCACGACGTGGTCCCACACGCGCCGAGCGATCGAGAGACGTTCATGCGCTTCACCAAGGCCCTCGAGATCGGCGAGGGCATGGCGAGCAACTTCTGGCGGTGGGCGGTAGTCGCCCAGCGGTCGCACCGCTTGCGC
The DNA here is from genome assembly GCF_000342165.1 of Pacificimonas flava. Classification (GTDB taxonomy): domain Bacteria; phylum Pseudomonadota; class Alphaproteobacteria; order Sphingomonadales; family Sphingomonadaceae; genus Pacificimonas; species Pacificimonas flava. Next base: position 8,091 of record NZ_AMRV01000004.1, on the reverse strand, counting down.
TACGGCAACGTGTTCCATGATGCGTTCCGGGGCATCCTCACCGACCCCCACGCTACGATGGCCAGCAACCGAGACCGCACCGATCAGATCCGACTGCTGCGGTCCATGGCAGAGGAGCACGTGGCCGTCGTCGATAGTGTCCGGAGCTTCAAGGGATGATCAAGGGTAAGTCGAACAGCGAGCTCTCCAAGATCGACGTCGAGTTGAAGGAGGCGGTATGCGACGCACTGGTGAACGCGCTGGTCAAACGCGTCGCCGGCGGCGACGAGCACGGGCGGAACCTGCTCGGCAGCTCGCCAAGGCGGGGCATCTTCGCAGGGCAGCTCCTGCCCCGGTTCGACACGTCGGGCCAAGCCGACGAGACGACCGACATCAGGGTCGCCGCCGTCGGCGTGGATCTAATGTCCGTCGCCGGTTCCGGAGCCACGATGCGCATCACGCCCCGCTTCTCCGTCTACGTCAGGGTCGTCCCGGACTGGGCGGACCTGATCGCTGGCGGTGGCGAGCTGGACTTCGACTTCCGGTTGCGGGCGAACATCCAGCAGCAGATCGACGACGCGATCCGGACCGAGCGCATGCCGGCCCTGCAAGGCGCCGGCGTCGACAAGCCCGACTGGAAGGGCATGGACGAGGCGAAGCGTTCGAAGGTGCGCGCAACCCGCGCGCAGATACTGGCCGAGGTCAGGCGGAAGGCCTACGCCGCACACGGCATCAAGCTACTCACCGAGGACGCGGATCCGGACGATACGCCGCAGCCTCCGGCGGACGTCGCAGACACCGACCAGAACACGCCGGAGGACGCGAAACCGCCACAGCCTCCGATCGCCCGACTGATCCGCGACCGCCGCGAGCTGCCGCTCGGCCTCATCGACCCCGCACCCATTCCGGGGAAGTGGACGCGGCTCGATCTCGAGCTGCCGACACTCGAGTTCGGGTGCGACGCGCCGGACGGCGACCTCGCATCCGCGGTCGAGGCATACAACCGGACGCTCTGCGATGCGGTGGCCTCTCAGCTCGAGGCCTGGGTCGCCGGACCAGGGGCAACGACCGCATGGCGCGACGTGTCCGTGCAGCCTGGCGAGACGCTGACCGAGGAGAAGTGGCGCGCGGCCCTGGTGGCGCTGGCAGCACGTCCCATCGACCGGAACCGCATCTTCCCCGATCTCTCCCGCGTGGTCGTCAAGGTCGAGCGCCAGACAGACTTCCTCGACGCGAGCTCCGTGTCGATGCGCGTCATGCTCGACAATCAGTCGCCCGAGCCGACGCCGGCCGACGCGCGTGGCCGGTGCAACACTGTCTTCGACGCGGGACTTGTAGTCGAAATGCCGACTGCCGCGCATCGGCAACTGCGGCTCGACCGCGTCGAGCCGTCGTATCGCTTCCGCGAGCATCTGGACTATCCCGCCATCGGCCTCAACTGCGGTGTCGAGGCACAAACCCACGGTGCGAGCCTGCGTCTCTGCACCACGTGCGCCCCGCGCTTCGCGCAGCCCCGGATCGTGGCGCGAAACCTCAAACTTCCTTTCCAGTTCGCCGTCCTCAAGGATCCGGCCTTCGACGCGTCCAGGCTCCTCGAGCTTCCCCGCGAATACATGCGGTGGATCGATGGCCAGGAGACGCGGCTTAGGGATACCGTCACCCAAGGTCTCGAACCGGCCGATGCCGCGATCGAGGCCGCGCGTCTGCGTAAGGACATCGCAGCCCAGCGCGCTGAGGCGCGCTACATCGAGCGCGGCGTCGAGCTGCTGGTCGCATCGAAGATGGCCGCCGACGCTCTTGTCGCTGGCGGCGGCGGGGATCGAACGGCGCTCGAGCGGCGTGCGGCGCCGTGGCGGGCGTGGACCATGACGAATGAGGCGTTCGCGTTGCGCGACGCATTCGACCCGGGCCGCGGATGGCGCCTCTTCCAGATGGCGTTCGTGCTGGCGCACGTGCCTGTATTCGCCTCCCGGATGGACGAGTGGCGCGAGGCGCACGATCCGCTGCTGGACGAGGACGGCGTCAGCCTGCTCTACTTTCCCACCGGTGGCGGGAAGTCGGAGGCGTTCTACGGAACGCTGCTGTTCGCGATGTTCCTCGACCGCCTTCGCGGCAAGGACCGCGGCATCACCGCGATGATTCGATACCCGCTCCGGCTGCTAACGCTCCAGCAGGCGCAGCGATTGCTGAAGCTGGTCGTCAGGGCGGAGCTCGTGCGCAAGCGGCACGGTGTCGGCACCTGGCCGTTCGAGATGGGTTTCTGGGTCGGCAGCCAGAACACGCCGAACCACTACGGTGCGTTCAAGTCGGATATACCGCTGACGAGCGACCACGAGCATGCCGACGACAGCGCCCTCGACGGCGAGACCGGCGACGACCAGGAACGCGACCGCGGACGGCGTTACGTCGACGCGCGCGAGGCGTTCGACAAGATCCCGGAATGCCCGGTCTGCGGCGAGGCCACAGGCCTGAGGCGCGACGAGGCCGATGGCCAATTCGGCAAGCGCGCCGCGATACTGTGCTTCAACGACGCCTGCGACTGGAACAAGGCCCACGGCGGTCGCCATCCGCTCCCGTTCCTGCTCACGGATGACGCCGTCTACGCGCGCGCACCATCGATCATGCTCGGCACCGTCGACAAGCTCGCGATGCTCGGACAGAACACCAGCACCATTAGCAAGGTGCTGGGCATGTTCGGCCTCGCGCGGCGCATTGACCATCGCGGCAACCTCGACAACCCGCGCAGCGAGGCCGACCTCAAGCGAGACCCCGCCGCCGACCGCTGCTCGAACGTGTATCCCGCCTACGACACGGGACGACACGTCTTCCACGATCCGTTCCCGTCGCTAATCATCCAGGACGAGGCGCACCTTCTCGAGGAGAGCCTGGGCACCTTCAGCGGCCTCTTCGACACATTGCTCGACACGACGCTCGAGGACATTGCCGACATGGCCGGCGACGCGCTCGGCGTGGCCAGACGCTGGAGCGGCGACGGCTGGGGCGCGGCCCGAATGCCGAAGATCATCGCCGCGACCGCCACTATCTCGGCCCCCGAGCGGCAGCTTGAGACCCTCTATCAGCGCATTCCGTTGCGCTTCCCGTATCCGGGTCCCGACCTCTACCACTCATTCTTCGCGGCCCCCGCGGACCCACCCGCTGGGAACGGTAACCGCGTGGCGCTCGCCGCATCGCTGCCGTTCGCGCAGGCACCGGAGGCCACGGCGCCCTGGATGCGCCTCTACGTCTCGCTCATGACGAACGATGCGACGCACACCGTGACCACCGTCGGCGTGCTCGCCGCCTTCCACGGGATCGTTACCTCGCTCTGGGAAGGCATGCTCGACGAGGTGAGACGTCCGCAGACGATCGCAAAAATCCGTGCGGCGGTCTCTCCAGGCCGCGCTGGCGACTGGCGCCGAGCGGCCATCGACCGTGCCGTCGGGCAGGGCCGCGAGGCCGACATCATGGCGCTGGTCGACCTGCACCGGATCGCCGTCGCATACGTGACCAACAAGAAGGGCGGCGACCAGGTGATCGACGCCCTAAGCGCGGCGGTCGAGCAGGAGCACCGACGCATCGGCCGCGCCCACGCCGCGTTCGACAGCCGGCTGATCTCCGGCGGTATCGACATGAAGGAGATCCAGGCGGTGATGGAGGCCGCCGACCGCTCGTTCGCGGGTGCCGACTACCCCGACGTCGCCGGCACGGTGCGCAACATCGTGGCCACTTCCGCGATCAGCCACGGCGTCGACGTCGACAGGTTCAACAGCATGTTCTTCGCCGGACTGCCTTCCGACATCGCGGAATACATCCAGGCGTCCAGCCGTGTCGGCCGCACGCACGTGGGCTTCGTCATGCTGCTCCCCACTCCGCAGAGCAGGCGCGACCGCTACGTGGTGGAGACCCACGACATCTTCCACCGCTTCCTCGAGCGCATGATCGCGCCTCCCGCCGTGGAGCGCTGGGCGGAGAACGCGATCAAGCGGACCATGGCGTCCTACGTCCAGGCCTGGGCCATGCTGCGCGAGGCGCGCGACTTCATCGCCAAAGAAGACGCCAGCAAGTTCGAGGTCCCGCACATGGACCAGGTCAGCCGCCTCGCGGCGCTGGAGAAGCGCGACCACCTCGGCTTCACCAAGGAGCTGGTCTCGTTCATGCTGCGGGCGAGCGGCTTCGCCGGCAAGGGCCCGTCGCACCTCGGATCGCCGCACTATGAGGAATTCTACCGGGGCCTGATCGACAACCAAGTCGAGCGGTTCGCTCGACACATCTCGAGCCTCGCGACGATCCCAACCCTGCGCGACTACTGGACCGACGTGCCCGTCTTCAAGCCGCCGATGACATCGCTGCGGGACGTGGACGAGGCCGGATACATAGTGGCAGCCATGCGCGACCCGCGGGCACGCGGCAGGTCCGCGGACATCGACCGGCGCGACATCGCGAAGGTAATGAAGGCGATCAGGACCCAGCGCGGCAGCGCCTCGGAACTCGACGCGGACGGGGGCAGCAATGGCTGACAAGGCTGGGAAAGACTGGCGCACCACTCCGGCGCGGCGACCTTCGTCGATCGGCGCGGCGCGAGCCGATCCCGATCCGCTCGAACCGCCGACGATGTCGCGCTCGCGTGTGCAGATCGCGGGCTCCTATGCGCCCGGCGTGCTGATGACGTGGGAAGGAGGCAAGGGGATCTGCCGCTCGGTCCCGCTGCCCAACGAGGCGAAGGACCTCAAGCCGACGACGATAGAGCTGATCTTCGAGAACCTGAACGACGCGGTGACGAACTGGCGCGACCGGGTGATGAAGGTGCTGCCCGACGCGCTGCCGGAACTCGTCCTCGACACCCCGTTCCGTGATTCGAAATCGGGCGAAGCCCGCGTGCAGCGGTCCGACTTCCAGATGACCAGCCCCGACAAAGTCGGATACGTCCCCTATCCACTCCTCTACCGGTGCGGCATTTGCGGCTCCACCCGCGAGTTCGACAGCGTCGCTGACCAGGCAAGGCAGCCGCTGCCGAGGAAGTGCAACGGCCACGAAGCCCGCTGGACGCAGGTTGACGTCGTCTACGCCCATTGGTCCGGCGACATTGAGCCGCTCAGCCCGTTCAACTACAACTTCGACCCGCAGACCGGCTCCGCGCGGCAGATCAGGATGTGCACCTGCGGGTCTTCCAGCTTCAAGCTGCGGAATGCTGCGCCTGTTTTCTCGGAATGGCGATACGTCTGCGAGGGCTGCGGCGAGACCAGGGCGCTGAAGAAGGCGAACCCCGACACGCTCGAACGCCTGCAGATCCAGCAGAACGACGGCGGCCGGCAGTTCCAGTGGATCGAGGTCAACATGCTCCCGGTATCATACCGGGCGAATTCGACCTTCTATGTCCAGCGAACCAGTTTCATCGTGTTCGAGGATAGCGCGGTCGTCGATCTCATGATCCCGAAGCGGCGCGACCGCCTCGTCGCCAGACTAGCGCAGATACACGACATACCGTTCGCCGAGCCATCCGAGGACGAGATCCGCAAGGGCGTCGAGGCCGACCCGGCGCGCGCGGACGAATGGGACGAATACGAGACCTACGTGCGAATGGCGGAGAAGGCGGAGACCTCCGGCCGGGCCGACGCGGCCAAGCGGCACCGCGAGGCGGCGGCCGGCCTCCGGGAAGCGTGGTTCGCCGACGACATCGCGGAACGCGGCCAGCTTGGCAGCCCCGACGTCCTGCAGGCCATCGCAGTGCGTGAGGACTGGACGCGACAATACGACCCGATTCGGCTCACGGTGCAGCACGACGCGTTCGTCCGCGAACACATCGACCAGGCCATGGCGCGGCACGCGGCCGTGGACGTGATGAACCCGGATGTCGCGCTGACCGACGTCGTGAACGACCCGGTTCGGAAGGCGAGATATCAGCAGACTGTCGGGTCTCTGCTCGGCCATCTCGGCATGCAGCGCCTGGTCCTGATCCGCGGACTGCCGATATGCGAATTTAGCTTCGGCTACACCCGCGTCTCCGCGACGCCGATCTACCAGCGGGAGCACAACGGCCAGCGCGTCGACATGCCCGTCCGGCTCAAGGCTTTCGACCAGCTGCCGATCGCCGACAACAAGCGCCCGGTCTACGTCACGCAGCAGCTCAACGAGGCGCTATACTTCCGTTTGGACGAGGCTCGGGTCCTCCGCTGGCTGGAGGCAAACCAGATCGTCGACGCGCCGGCCAACCATGCCGGACGGGCGTATCTCGAGCGCTACGCCGACTTCGGACCCTTTCTCGAGGAGTTCAAGGACCGCGAGGGCCAGGGCGGCTACCCGCGCACGCTGCCCGCCTACGTCTACCTGCTGCTCCACACGCTCTCCCACCAGATGATGCACTCGCTCGCCGACACGTCCGGCGTTGACCGCGACGGGATCGGAGAACACATATTCCCCGCCGACCTCTCCTTCGTGATCTACCGCAAGGGCATGACCCCAGACCTCGGCAACATCTCCGCGATGTGGCGTAACTACGCCGAGGCGTTCCTCAAGCGCGCGCTCGACCCGAGGACGCTGCGCTGCGGATCGGGCAGCCTCTGCGACGCGCGCGGCGGCGCCTGCCCGGCGTGCGTCATGGTATCCGAGGTGAGCTGTATCGCCTCGAACCTGCTGCTGTCGCGCGCGGTTCTCAAGGGCGGCAAGGGACCCGAGTGGGAGCCGCGCACCGCGCCCAACCTCGTCGGCTTCTTCGATCCAAGCATCGCCTGATGCCGCGGGAGGTCCTGGTGTCGCCCAAGGCGACCGCCCGGCTGGTGGTGACGATGCCGCCCGAGCCGAGCCAGCTTGCCAGCGCACTCGCCGCGGACATCGCCAGCGAATACGTGGCGCTCACGCACACCACCGACGCGTTCCAGCACATCGCTGGACTCGCGCGCGAACGCTTCGCCATCATGATCCCCTACATCGACCGCATCGGGGCGGCCTGGGCTGCGGGCCTGTTCGAATCGACCACGGCGACGGAGCGCGTGCTTGTCCTCCGCGATGCGACGCAGCTTCTCGCCTGCGGGGCCGAAGGTAGGCGGGTCGAGGATCGCGCAACTCGGATCATCGATTACGGCGGCGCCGACGGCACTGGCGAGACGTTCCACGCGAAGATCGTCCTTGCCGACGGCGTCGCGGCCTATGTCGGGTCGGCCAACCTGCTGCGGCGATCGAAGGCGACCAATCTCGAGTGCGGGATGCTGATCGAGGGCCCGGCCGTCGCCGCCGTCAAGGTCCTGCTGGACGCCGTAACGTCCTTGGCGAAAGGTTGATGCGCCGCCTGCGGCGAAAACGTTATGGCCGGTCCGACGAAACGCTCCCCTTCAGGGTGCGGCGACCACGCGGCGTTACTAGGCCTCGCAACTCGTCTATGCCGATCGTCGCGTCGACGGTCGCAAGCCTGCCCCTCAACGCGGCACACTAAGCAACACATACATGCAATCGAGCCGCGAACACGCCCCGGCGGCCGCACCGACCAGCGTCGCAGTGCCACGGATGCGGAAGAGGCATCGACTGTGACGGGTCATTGAAGGAAAGTATTAAGCGCGCTGTGATCGGCAGCCGGAGCGCTGCGCCCGATCATGCTCGTAGAATCTCGGCAGGCGATATAGCCCTTTCCCCGCCAAATAAACGAACGGCCGTTTACGCCACCCGCCGGTCCAAAGCGGACGGTCCGCTCACCACCAGAGTTTCGACGTGCCGTTTCGCGACCAAAGATGTGAACGCGGCGCAGACGGTCGTCAATTCGGCATGTTCCGGTCACTGGCCTTGATCAGGGCGAATGGCAGCTACTGTCAAAAACCGCCGTTTAGCGAGCCGCTTCCGAATGACAGCTTCGTCCCATAGGCGGCCATACCACTCGGCCCGCGCGAACGACTGCTTTTAGCGTCGTTCGAGCTTATCCGGTATGGCGGGATGGAGGGCGCGTTGCAGACTGGCAGCTAAGCGCCCCAATGTCGGTCATTCCGGTACAACTCGGTTAGTCCCGAAACCTGCCGTTCGTTTTGCTCGTCCCAACGACGGGCAAGCCGCGCATGCCGTTCCGCAGTCTTACTCGTATTCCTGAGCTTGCGGGTAGCAGGGTCATCGGCGAAGGTCACAACGATATGG
>NZ_AMRV01000003.1 GCF_000342165.1 Pacificimonas flava | reverse complement strand
GACGTGGGCCAGACCGTCTCGTCTTGCCGGATCGATCTCGTTGAGGAGCAGCGAAGCGTTCTGGAGGCAACCCCAGAGAGCAAGGGCACCATTGCCTGCGGACGGTTCGAGGAGCGTGTCTTCCGCGCAGACAGCTGCGGCCTTCGCCATCAGACAGGCCAGCATTGGCGGGGTCGAGAACTGCTGGAGCTCGACCTGTGCTTCGCTGCGAACGTGCCGTGGCGGCAAGGCTGCTTCGAGCCAGTCGAACCGCGCTTCGGCTTCGTGTACATTCGTCGCCAGATCGATCCGTGAGGACTCTCGAAGCCAGAGTAGTGCGCCGATCTCGACCGCGCTGTTGTAGTCGTCGATCGTCCAGGCACCTCCCCAGTCCAGAACACCGGTCTCTTCGGCGAACAGCCCGGAAATGTCGGTACGGGTAAGATGACGTCCCGAAGCAAGAAGCGCGGCAACTCGGGTGCCAATGGCATAGGCCAAGGGCATGGACGGCAACTGCTCGCCGGCGGGAAACAGGTCTGATTGAAACATGGCAATTCGTCCTCCTGATGAAGGCATCGGGACACGCCCTCTGCCGGATCAGGAATTCGAGAAGCCCTCTCTCCTCTACCGCGTCGCCTTGCGGCGCAGCCATGCTGTCAGCTCATCGTTCCAGTCTGTGTCGCGTGACGATGGCTTGCGAACGTGGATCGTCCGCCCATCGCGGGCATAGGCGGCCAGGGCACGCGACGCGGCCAGCTCGCCGCCAGCATCGTGATCGACGAAGAGGTGAAGCTCGGTCACGCTCTCAGGCACGCTGACGAGACCGAAGCGCTCATTGCCCAGGGTTGCCCAGACGGGAATGCCGGTGAGAGCATAGGCCGACATCGCGCTTTCGATGCCCTCCGCGAGGCCGAGCTTGCCGGAGGTAGGAGCGAAAAGGCGGACAGCAGCTTCCCCGAACGCGCCGAGCGCGCGCTTCGGTTTGTCGAAATCGGCCTTGGCATTGCCCGAAAGGAACGTGCGATGGATGGCGATCGGCCCCTCGTCGAGGCTGACTGCCGCGATCATGGCGGGCAGAAAGCGTGTTCGTCCCTTCGGACCAAGCGGCGTTCGTGGGTGGAAGCGCAGCGCCGGCGATGCGGCGAGGATGCCGCGGCTCTCAAGATATGCCTTTGCCGGACTGGCACGCAGTGGCTGTGCATCGCGCCAGATCCTCAGCGCTGCCGCCGAGGGTTTGCGGGTGCTGGTCGATTCGGGTTCGTTGGTGGTCGCAGAACCTGAAAAAAGCGCCGGTGCCTCGAAACCTTCACGCGCCAGAGCAGCCAGCACGCTCTGCTGGTCGCATCCCGCAAAACAGTGGAAGAGGATGGCTTGTCGCCCGAGCGATATGCCGAGCGAGGGTGTGCGGTCGTCATGTGCGGGGCAACGAGCCATGCCCTTGGTGCCGGACCATTTGCCGCCACGGCTTTCGCAGATGCGGCGGGCGGTTGCTTCCAAAGAGCTTATCTCGGTGAAATATCGGTGGGACATGGCACATCGCGATCCTTTCGGTTCGCTCATAAAGGCCCTCCTCCCCTCCAGCCCGTCTGTATTGTGAGAGCAGGTTGGAAAGGAGTCACTTCTGCGCTTCGACCCCGTCGGTTTGAGCGTCGCATCGCCATTGCCGCTCAGCCGCGAGGTATACCTATCTGCCGCGGCGGCTTCTCACTTGCGCCATTGATTCTTATTGCTGCCCCATGTCTGGGTCAGTTCAGATCATGTGATAACTTGCGCCCCCTATCGAGAATTTCGATCCGATCTTTCCTTCTGTAAAGCGCGTCGCGCCTTCGGAAGGTAGTCACGCCAAGTCCGCAGATGAGTGATATGGCTGATTTTTCTGGGCTTGCTCATTCCGGCCATCGCTGCAATCGCCATTCTGTCATGGCCGGCCTTACCTGCCTCACAAGCGAATAATGTCTTCGCGCGTTCGATTTCCTCGTCTGAATAATGCATTCGATGCTCCATCGGGTTGGACCTGCGAGAGCGTTCGAACGAAATTCGGCGAACCCTTTGCAGGGTCCGTCGGTTAACCTCCAACTGGAGGACGGGACCTCGGAATTCTTCCGAGGCTGTCGGCTTGTGCCGACATGCGTGACGTTTGCGATATAGTCGCCGAGACAATTCGTGCAACTGCACAGCGACTTTTGAAGTACAATGGTCAAGCCACGGCCTAGCGACCGCTCACCAGCGCCTCTCCACTCAGCCATGGCCATTGTAAGCCTCGTGCAGGAGGCGTTGAAGCATCTTCCTTCGGTAAATCTGCTTCAAGCGAAAGAGCAAAAAAACATGACATATCATTTCTATTTGCGGAATTTCGCATGATATGTCATATATCGGGCCATGCCCCGTTCGTCTCGAGCTGCTAGCGGACTACCGCCCCAGAGCCAACGTGCGATTACACGGCTAGGCAAGGATATCGCCCTTGCTCGCCGCCGGAGAAAACTTCCTCAGCGTTTAATGGCCGAGCGCATGATCGTCTCGGTTCAAACGCTGCAACGCCTCGAAGCGGGGGATCCTACCGTGGGCCTCGCGGTTCTGGCGAGCGCCCTGCATGTCCTTGGGATGACACAGCGCCTTGCCGAGCTGGTAACCCCAGACAGTGACCGGGCTGGCATCAGCGAGGATTTGTCCCGCCTGCCCCAAAAGACCCACGCTGTCAGCGACGATGATCTGGATTTCTAGCAAGCCGTGACGACCATCCGCACCTATGTCTTCGTGCATCTAGAGGAGGGGCCTGTTCCGGCAGGCCTTCTCACGATGACCGACGAACCGCGCAACCAGTTTGCTACCTTCGCTTACGGGCGGCGTTATCTGGAACGCACTGACCGTATTCCGGTCGATCCTGTAGCTCTACCGTTGCACGAAGCTGGAACTTCTCGAACGTTCAGGACGGAAGAAGGCTTTGCCGTGTTCGGTGGCATTCGGGATGCTGCTCCCGATGGCTGGGGCCAATACCTGATGTACAAGGCGATGGGCGATCGCTTGCCGAGCGAAATCGATCTCATTCTGGCCTCGGGCGAACATCGTGTAGGGGCGCTCGCCTTTGGGCCGACATCCGCCCAGCCGGAGAGAATTACGCCATGGGGGGGTGGCCCTGCTCCGGGCGAAGAGTTCACGCTCGCAGAGCTAGCGGAAGCCGCCGAACGCGCGCAGCATGTCGACGAACTCGACGAGAACTTAAGAGCCTTGCTGGCAGCCGGATCATCTCTGGGCGGCGCCCGGCCGAAGGCTGCTACAAAAATCGGCGACCAACCCTGGATCGCGAAATTCCAGAAGCGGGGAGACAGCTTTCCCGAATGCAGGGTCGAACTAGCGACAATGCGGCTTGCCAGCGAGTGTGGTCTCGACGTTCCGCCACTCGACTTCCGCTGTGTCCTTGATCGCGACATCTATCTGATCGAGCGGTTCGATCGGATTCCTCACGGCAACTGGCTGGAACGCAGGCCCTTTGCTTCGGGGCTCACAATGCTCGGGGCGCATGAGAGCGAGGTCAGCAGCTTCAGCTATGCGGATCTCGCAGGAGCGATCCGGCAATTCGGAACCGAAGTGCGCCAGGATCTACATGAGCTATTTCGTCGAATGCTGCTCAATATCCTCGTCACGAATGATGATGATCACCTACGTAATCATGGCTTCCTGTTCGATGGTGAGGGTTGGCGGCTATCGCCGCTTTACGATGTAGTGCCGAAACCGCAGCTGGGACTGGAGCGACGGCTCGTCCTCGGCGTGGGGCCGGAAGGCCGCAATGCAACGATCGAGAATGCTCTCGCCGGTGCCGCGGTCTTCGACCTCAGCCATGATGACGCGAAAGCAATCGCCGAAAACATGAGCAGAACCGTAGCGACACGGTGGGAACAGCTGTTCACGGAGGCTGGGATAAGCGCGGCTGACCGCAAGCGTTTCGCAACCTGCTTCCGATTGGCAGCGCCTGCATCATGATCGCAATCGCAGAAATCCGTTCATGGCGGCGCGTGCTTACCAAATTTGGCATGGTGATTACCCGGTGATTGCTAGCCGAAAAAACAGGGATCAAAAAATGCTGATTAGTGATTATATATCAGTGTATTATGATAGTATGATCACTAAGGTCTGGTATTTCAATAGGCGCTTTCGAAACGGGAAGAATACATGACTGACAAATTTGTCACAGGCACGCAGACCGCTGTCCCGAACGAAACGGCGGTCGATCCCGTATGCGGAATGAACGTCGCTATGAAGACTGCGAAATATACCCATGAGCATGAGGGAGCCGAACATTACTTCTGCTCCTCGCGCTGTCTCGACAAATTCCGCGCCGATCCCGAACTCTATCTTTCGAAGGCTCACCTCGACGCCGTAGAAGATGTACCCGAAGGCACGATCTATACCTGCCCCATGCATCCCGAAATCAGACAGCCCGGACCGGGATCCTGTCCCATTTGCGGGATGGCGCTCGAACCGGAGACGGTCAGCCTGGACGACGGGCCGGATCCCGAACTCGTCGACATGAGCCGCAGGTTCTGGTGGAGCGCGCTCTTCACGCTTCCGCTGTTTGCGTATGCCATGGGCGACCTTCTGCCCTCGAGACCATTCCACGGGCTCATCGACCCGGCCTGGGCACAGTGGCTGCAGCTGGTGCTTGCCTCTCCGGTCGTTCTGTGGGGCGGCTGGCCTTTTTTCACGCGTGCCGTGCAGTCGGTCCGCACGATGAATCTCAACATGTTCACCCTGATCGGGTTTGGCGTAGCGATCGCCTATTTTTTCAGCGTGGTGGCGACGCTCGTGCCGGACATCTTTCCCGATGCGTTTCGCGATGATGCGGGCCGCGTCGGCGTCTATTTCGAAGCCGCCGCAGTCATCACCACACTGGTACTGTTGGGCCAGGTGCTGGAGCTCAAGGCGAGGGGGTCTACTTCGAGCGCCCTACGCGCCCTGCTGGAGCTAGCACCTCCAACAGCGATGAAGATTTTCGCCCGCGGCGACGAGCGAGAAGTGCCGCTCGACGAATTGAGTTCGGGCGATCTCCTGCGCGTCCGCCCAGGCGACAAGGTTCCGGTTGATGGCAGCGTCGAGGAAGGCAGTAGCGCCATCGACGAATCGATGATCAGTGGCGAGCCCATCCCGGTCAAGAAAAATGCCGGCGATACGGTAATCGGCGGTACGGTGAACCAGACCGGCAGTTTCACCATGCGCGCCACGAAGATTGGCGCGGACACCATGCTGTCCAAGATTGTCCAGATGGTGGCGGAGGCGCAGCGCAGCCGGGCGCCGATCCAGCGACTCGCCGATCAGGTTACTGCCTGGTTCGTACCCATCGTGGTTCTGGTGGCCATCGTCAGTTTCGGTGTCTGGGCGGTGTGGGGGCCTGCGCCGGCACTGGCATACGCATTGATAAACGCGATCGCCGTTCTGATCATCGCCTGTCCCTGCGCCCTCGGACTGGCGACGCCGATGTCGATAATGACCGGCACGGGCAAAGGTGCCCAGCACGGGATCCTTATCAAGAATGCCGAGGCACTCGAAACCCTGGAAAAGATCGATACGCTGGTGGTCGACAAGACCGGCACGCTGACGCTCGGGAAACCCGATCTGGTCGATGTGCAACCCCGCTCCGGCTTCACCGACGGCGAATTGCTCAGCCTGGTGGCGGCGGTCGAACGCGGAAGCGAGCACCCGCTCGCGCATGCGATAGTCGAAGGTGCTGAAAACCGCGGAGCAGCCATTCTGGATGCCGCGAATATCGAATCCGTCACCGGCGAAGGCATCCAAGCAAGCGTCGAGGGTCGCAATATCGCGATCGGCAACGAAAAAATGATGAAACGCATCGGCGCCCTAGAGGAAACCTGGCGGCAGTCTGCGGAAGAAGGTCGACAGCTGGGCCAAACGGTTATGTTCGTGGCAGTGGACGGAGCGCCGGCGGGCCTCATCGCGGTCGCCGACCCGATCAAGGAAACGAGCCGCACTGCCATTACCGCGTTGCACGAGCGCGGCATCAAGGTCGTGATGCTTACCGGCGACAGCGAGGCTACCGCCCTCGCGGTTGCCGAACAGGTCGGCATCGATGAGGTCGAGGCAAACGTCTCGCCAGAAGACAAACACCGCAAGGTCGAGGAGTTGAAGAGCGGGGGCAGCCGTGTCGCCATGGCCGGCGATGGGATCAACGACGCCCCTGCGCTCGCCGCTTCGCATGTTGGAATTGCCATGGGAACCGGGACCGATGTCGCCATCGAAAGCGCGGGCGTGACACTGGTCCGCGGCGATCTGGTTGGCGTTGTTCAAGCGCTGGTCCTGTCCCGAGCCACGATGCGCAACATCCGCCAGAACCTGTTCTTCGCCTTCGCTTACAACACGCTGGGGATACCCGTGGCTGCCGGTGTCCTTTATCCCTGGACCGGCATGCTCCTCAGTCCTATGATCGCGGCTGCGGCAATGAGTTTGTCGTCGGTTTCCGTTATCGGCAATGCGCTGAGGCTTAGAGGCCTATCGCTCCCAAAGCTCGACGCGTGAGGCGCACTGACCGTAAAGACGAACGCACGGATCTCGCCACGCGATCGCATGGAACGAGCGCTAATCCGAGCGGTGAGACATGGCGCGGCGCACATCCATTGGTTTGGATTTCGGTGATCGGGTTTCTGATCGCGTTCGTCTGGGAAATGCTACAATTGCCGTTTTACGAGGCGGGTGGACTGACGCCCGCCCAGGCCGCATACCGCTGCGGCCTCGCATCGTTCGGCGATGCCGGTATCATGGTCGCGGCCTATCTCGCGGGCTCTATCGGCAACTCGTATTCCCCATGGCTGGTGCGCTGGCCCGCGGGACGTTTTAGTGCATACCTCGCGACAGGTCTTGTCATCACTGCGAGCGTCGAGGTTCTCGCGGTCGGGGCCGACTGGGGCTGGACCTACAGCGATCTCATGCCCCTGCTGCCAGGAACGCATATCGGACTTGTACCCATGCTCATGTGGGTCATTGTCCCTACTGCGACCCTGTGGCTGGTCCGCAGAATAGGCGTCGGACCGAAGGAGCGTCTACCGAACAATTAGAGCGGGTTCGAGATGCCCCGCTACTGTGAGCGGTGGTGACGATTACCGTAGCGAAATCCAAGCACCAAAGCGAGGACGGCTACCAGCTGAGCGGCGAGCGTTTCCACGGTGGGAAAGAACCCGAGATCGGGCAGGGGGGGAAGTCCTGACACCGCAGTCATGGAGATCGTGCCCGCTTCCTGGAACGCGCCCACACCCTTGCCGGCCAGGATGATCGCGAGGACTGCGATCAGTATCGAGCTGTACTTGAAGAATTGCGTGATCGGCAGCTTGCGGCTGTAGCGCAGCATGAACCATGCAAGAGCCGACAGGACGGCGAGAGCCGACGCGGCCCCTGCAAGTATCACCGAACTGCTGTCTGGGTTCCAGAGGGCGGCATAGAACAGGATCGTCTCGAAGGCTTCGCGATAGACTACGACAAAGGCGAGCCCGAAGAGAAACCATGACGATCGCCTCGAGAGAGCCTTTCCCATCTTCTGCTGAATATAGCGTCGCCATTCATCTGCCTGGCTCTTGCCGTGCATCCAGATCCCGACGGAAATGAGGATGACCGCCGCCAACAGCGCACCGAATCCTTCTGTCAGCTCGCGGCTCGCTCCGCTGATACTGACGAAATAGGTCGCGGCCACCCAGGTGGCTACGCCTGCCAATAGCGCGGCGACCCACCCGCCATGCACGTAGGCGATTACTTCGCCACGGCTGGATTTACGCACGAAGGCGATCATGGCAATCACCACGAGAAGTGCCTCTATCCCCTCGCGCAGCAGGATCGTGAAGGCACCAAGAAAAGTCGAGATGTCGCTGGCTGCTTCGGGCGCGAGAGCGACATCCGCTTGCTCAAGCAGGCTCACGGCGAAAGCGTGTCGTTCGCGCAATCGGGAGACGGGCACGTCGCTCTCGATTTCTGAACGATATTGGCTGAGCGCTTGCTCGATCTGCCGCATGAGATCGCCATCGCGCGTCGCGAGAATACCCTCGACCGGTTCGAAGCCGTCAAGATAGGCCGACAGAGCTAGTCGGCGCGCCTCTGCGCGTTCGCCCCGCTCGTAGGCGGCGAGACTTTGCTGCAGGGTCTGGCGCGCAAGATCGAGCGAGCCGTTCTCGCTTCTCTGGCTGACAACTCCGGGATTTGATCGCAGGTATGCCATGACAGCAAACGCCTGATTATCTCCAATTGCATCGGCAAGCTCTGCGGGTGTGATGGCTGCAAGTGTCTCGAGATCGGGTATCAGACGCCGGACACGATCATCTTCGCGCCAGATTTTCTCCCCCCGTTCAATATCCTCGAATGCAATGCCGCCCGCATAGAATGCGAGGGCCCAACGATCGGCTTCCGGAAGTGCAGCAAAGCTGGGCATCGACGTGCCCTCTAGGCCCTGCGTTATAACCTGATAGAGACCGAAAATGCTGCGCTGGCGCGCTCGGTCGGCATCGGTGAAATCGATCGGCGGAGGCTCGAGCGTCATGCTGGCTGCCGGAGGGGAACGGCCCGATGCACCGTGACACGAGGCGCAGTTCTGGGAAAAGAGCGTCGATGCGCGAGACAAATCGGGCGGGCTTCGGGGAGCCAGCGGAACCGGGTACGCCTCCAACAGCGATCCACCCAAGGCACGGGCCAGCCGGGAAACGCGCTCGACCGAAGCTTTCTTCTCAATCGCCTGACGCAGGTCCACAGACATCGCGATTAGACCGGGTTTGGCCGAAGCATCGGGAAGCGCGGCTACTTGTTCGCCGACGGTCGAAGAAAATTCGACCATTTCGTCATATTCGAAATTGTCAATGACCTGCCCGTTCGACACCGCTGCGGAGTAATCGACAGCGATGTAGTCGAGAAGGCGCCACGTCGTGCGCACCTCTGAGCCCTCCGCGCGCGCCATGCCCGACAGGCCGACAAGTATGGCCATGAAAAAAATTTTTAGTGCCGTATGTGGAGAAGTGAGTGAGGCTAGCATCCGGGCCTTTCTATAGGAATGCGACTGGTTCGCAATAGCAAGAATCTGCTACTTGCGATATAGAACTCGGGCTTGCCCTCGAAGTCCCGCTGTTCATGGCCTTCAGCCAAGACAGCCCCTTGCTGACCGTGACTACCGGCCCGGCGCCCGACGCTGCGGGCGAGGACATGACGCTGCTTTTCCTCGACCGCACGACCGGCGCGTCACTGGGTCCCGCGCCCGGCAATGCGGTTATGGAGTTTCTGCTCCAGCTGCACACCGACATGTTCCCCGGCCTGCCCGGCATGTTGTTCTTGGGAGCGATGGCCATATTGCTGGTGGTCGCGCTAATTTCCGGCGTCGTGCTTTACGCCCCGTTCATGCGCAAATTGCCGTTCGGTACCGTCAGGAAAGGTCGCAATAAGCGCCTTCGCCGATTGGATCAGCACAATTTCCTCGGCATCGTAGCGCTGGCCTGGATGCTCGTGATTGCCCTTACCGGCGCAATCAATGCCTTTGCCGATCCCCTTACCGAGAACTGGCGCGATGGTGAGATCGCCCGAATGACGGATGCCTATGCTCGAACCCCGGCGCTGCCACCTGCAGACTACGGCTCGATCGATCAGGCGATGTCGGCCGCCCAGCAAGCGATTCCCGGCCAAAGCCCCCAGTTCATCGGCTTTCCGGGCGGAGCCTGGTCATCGGGCCATCACTACGCGATATTTTTCCAAGGAGATCGCCCGGTAACGCAGCATCTCCTGACACCGGCACTCGTCGACGCGGCGACTGGCGAACTTACCGACGCTCGCACCATGCCGGTGATCAACCAGGCGCTGATGATGTCGAAACCGCTGCACTTCGGCGATTACGGCGGCCTTCCGCTCAAGCTAATCTGGGCCGCCCTGACCCTCGCGACAATCTGGGTTTTGTGGACTGGCATCATGCTCTGGCTTCGCCGCAAGCCTGGTGAAGTCGAGCGCCGGATCGAGGAAATCCGAAGCGGCGCGGCTGCAAGGGCTTCGTCATGAGAAGACAAGGCAGACGCCGGCGCACCATTTTCGCAGTTCCGGCCGCGATTGGCGCATCATCCCTGCTGGGGCTCTTCCTCGGTCTGACGGGTGATGGCCTTGGCGACCTTTTCGCATGGCTGCTGGTCGGTTTCGCCCCCTTCACCATGGCCGCCGTACTGCTGCGCCGCTCACCGAATTTATCGCGACCCTATTCAGGAAAGACGATCGCAATGAACCGCTTTTCCCAGATCTCCATCTTCGCCCTCGGAATTTCGATAGCCTCGTCAGTTCAGGCTCAAGAGCAACAGGCGGACGACGTCATCGTCGTGACCGCGCAGCGCGCCAACGAAACCGAGGTGGTAAACGGGGGCAGCGCCGGGGTGCTCGGCGACAAGCCGGCAGAAGACCTCCCCTTCGCAATCCGGTCATATGACGAAAGCCTGATCCTCAACCAGCAACCTCGATCGCTGGGCGATGTACTGGAAAATGACCCGACCATTCGGACCACCTACGGCTTCGGCAACGCCTCCGAGCAGTTCGTGATCCGCGGCTTCACCCTGTTCGGCGACGATGTGGGTCTCAACGGCCTATACGGGATCACACCGCGCCAATTGGTCGCACCCGAGCTGTTTGAAAGCGTCCAGGTCCTCAACGGTGCCAGCGCCTTCCTGAACGGTGCAGCACCGGGCGGCTCGGGACTTGGCGGTAGCGTCAACCTGCAGCTCAAGCGGGCCGGAAACACCGATCTCAATCGCGTGACCGTTTCAGCCAGCGAGAATGCCCACTTCGGCGGCAGCTTCGATGTCGCACGCCGCTTTGGCCAGAACGGCGAATGGGGCGTTCGCCTGAATGCAGCCTATCGAGACGGCGAAATGTCGATCGACCGTGAAGACCGCCGCATTCAGGTCGTGGGCGGTGCGATCGACTATGACAGTGGCCCGCTACGGGCAGCTCTCGACCTGGCGTTCCAGAATGTCCGGATCGACGCCTTGCGGCCGAAGGTCACCGTCGGAAGCGCAACGATCCCTGCCGTTCCCGATGGCGATGCGAACTATGCGCAGGATTTCACCTACACCGAAATGCGCGATGTCTTCGGCACGCTGGCCGTCGAATACGATCTTACCGACAATGCATTGGCATACTTCAGGGCCGGTGCGCGCGATGGGCGCGAGGAAGGCATTTACGGCGGCATCACCGTCCTTGATGCCCCCAGCGGTGCCGCCAACGGCACCGCGCTGTTCGTCCCGCGGACCGACAACAACGAAGCGCTCGAAGCTGGCATCCGCGCGAAGCTGGGCGAAGCGATCACCCACGAGTTCAATTTCGGCGGCAATGCCAGCTGGCAGGTGAATCGCAACGCCTACGATTTTCGTTACGGGCCGGGTTTTGCCGGCTACGCCACCAATATCTACGACACTCCGCAGGTGGACCTGCCGTCTTCGACCCTCGTCGGCGGCGACTTGGTTGATCCATTCCCGATTGCGCGGACGCGACTGTGGAGCGCCTTCGCATCCGATACGATCGGGATGATCGAAGACCGTTTGCAGGTCACGGCGGGCCTGCGCCTGCAATCCATCAATGTGAAGAGCTACAGTTATTTCGTGGGCGACCTGGCGACCGAATACGACGAGAGCGCAGTCACGCCCGTGATTGGTGTGGTCCTAAAACCCTTCGATGGCCTGTCCCTTTACGGCAACCGAATCGAGGCGCTCCAGCAGGGTCCGACAGCGCCCCTCGATCCGGCGCTCGTCAGCAATCCGGGAGAGGTGCTCGCGCCGCGCAAGTCGCTGCAATACGAAGTTGGCGGCAAGCTCGCACTTGGCAGCCTCTTCGTCGGTTTGGGCGCCTATCGCCTCGAGCGCCCCGGCGAGGGCGTACTGGCCGATGGAAGCTTTGGTTACCTTGGAGATCAGCGCCACCAGGGCCTCGAGTTCACGGTCAACGGCGACCTGACCCCCAGCCTGAGGCTGATCGGCGGCGCAGCTCTTACCGATGCGGAGCTCGACAGCGGCAACGACGTGCCTGGCGTTCCCGAATATACCGCCAATGCAGACATTGATTGGGACCTTGGCTTTGTGCCTGGCGCGACGATCACGGCGCGTGCCGTGCACACCGGTCCGCAGTGGGTCGATGCCGCCAACACGCTCGAACTCGACAGCTGGACGCGTATCGACCTCGGTGCGCGCTACGTTTTCGCGGCGGGCGACACGCCGGTCACGCTCCGCCTCTCGGCCGACAACATAACGAACGAAAAGTACTGGGCCAGCGCGTTCGACGCCTTTTCTGCCGCACTGCTGCAAGGAACCCCGCGCACAATCAAAGCCAGCATCTCTGCCGACTTCTAAGTTGGGCTGCGATGGGGCCGCTAGCGGTCAGTCCGGTCCTGGTCGACAAGGCGCAGATAGCGGACATTCGGCTTGCGACCCGTAAGCGGACATTGGTCGAATTACACCGCTGTGTGAAAGCAGTCGTTGGGTTGGAAGGAGAGAACTCCGGCGATCGGGTGCTGCTCAACCCAACATAGATCCGGCGTCGGAGGCAGCTGTAGGGTAAGCAAACATAGTCGATTTAATATCGTCCGCATTAAGCCCATGTCGGATGGCAAAGCCGAAGATATTGATCAGTTCGTCAGCGTCAGGGCCGACCAGGTGAGCCCCAAGGATGCGTCCTGTTCCAGTTTCGACCAGCACCTTGTGGCCGTAGATCTCTTCGTTCAGCCGCCTTGCCGAAAACCAACCTGGGTGCGATCCAGCATTCACCGTGAAATCCAAACCTGCCTCGTGCGCCTCGCTTTCCAGCATTCCGACCCGTGCCGCCGGCGGCTCCGTGAAAAGTGCACTGGGAACCCCACAATAGTTCGGAGCTCGGCCGCTATCTTCGAGTATGTTCTCAACAACCACTTTGGCATCATGGCTGGAGACCGGAGTCAGTGGCGGACCATTTGCAGCAGCGTCACCCGCCGCGAAGACTTTGGGGTTGCTTTGGCTGCGTAGTTGAGCGGTAAGCACCAAGCGACCCTCGTCACAGGCGACGTCTCCCGCCCCCAGCTCGAGCGAACCGATCGCAGGGACTCTTCCGGCAGCGTGCACCACCAGATCCCCTTCGATCCTGCGGTCGCCAGCATGGACGGTCAGAACGCCGCCTCTCTTCGCTACGCCGTTCACCTCGGCGTCCACGATTTCAATGCCGAGATCGTCGAAACTCGGCATGAGCCAATCGACCGTGTCAGGGTCGAAGGCTTTCAGAATGCGGCCCCGTTGGACGATTGTCACCTTTGCACCGGCGCGCGCGGCGAGATGGGCAAATTCGGCAGCAATGTAACCGCCGCCGACGAACACGATCCGGTCTGGAAGAGTGTCGAGCTCTAGGAATGCATCGCTATGAATCAGCAACAGCTCGCCTTCGATGCCAAGTGGTCGAGGCTCCGCTCCCGTCGCGATGAGCGCGTGGGAGAAACAGAGTTCCCTGCCGCCTACCGCGATCCGGTCGGGGCCAGCGAAGCGCGCCGCGCCGTGGAGGGCCTCCACGCCCTTACGCTCGTAGCGAGCTTCCTGTTTTTCAGGAACGGGGTCTGTAAAGCTGCGCTTGAATGCCTGGAGGTCGGCCCAGTCAATTGACACCGAGCCTTCAATGCCCTTCCCCTTCATTCGCCTGTATGCCGCGAGAGCTTCCTCTCCACTGACCATCATCTTTTTCGGATCGCACCCACGAAGTGCGCATGTGCCACCGTAAGGCCTATAATCGATGATCGCGCAGCGCTTCCCGGCGTCGGCCATCCGATGGACCGCGACCTGCGCAGCTGTTCCCGATCCGATAGCGACGAAATCGAAAGCCTCAGCCATTGCAGCAGTCCCCTTCCTGTATCGGAGGGCAGGGAACGGTGCCGTATGAACAGAAAACGCAGCAATCCCCTCTAAGGGGTTGCAGGCGGACTCCGCAGCCATCGCAATTGTAGAAGAACATGCACGCGTTGGTCGGCATTTCCTCATCTTTCTCGTGCCCGCATTCAGGGCAGCGCAAGCGGGAGATCAGGATCGGATCAGTCATAGAGGAAGGCACCTGTCAGCAGCGCCGCACCGATGGCAATTCCTATGGCGGTCAGCGCTCGATAGGTTGATGATCCGCATGCACTGTCCGCCGGGCATGCTCGTGCCTGCCGAAACTGCCAGAGCAAACGGAGGGTCGCAGCGAGGAGAAGAGCCGACGCGAGGGTCAGCAGCGGGACGCGATAGGGGGCCACGACCGGCGAGATGCTGCCAAGCCACGCCGAACCCACACCAACCGATGCCAGCATTAAGGGCAGTGCACAGCATGCAGCTGCCCCGAAGGCTGCAAAGACACCGCCACCCGTCGCCAATCCGTTCCACAATGTGTTGATGCCGCGCATCGATCCTCCTTTTGCAATCCTCGATTCGCGCACCTATTTACAGTCTGTAGCAACTACAGACTCAAGAGGCTGGTTTTGAAAATTGGCGAAGTGGCGAAGCGGACCGGATGCAACATCGAGACAATCCGTTATTACGAGCGGATTGGTATCATCGAGCCGCCTCCGCGAAGGGGAGCTTACCGCGACTATGATCCTCGGGACATTGAGCGCCTCCGCTTCGTCCGGCGCGCGCGCGAACTTGGGTTTTCCCTTGAAGAGGTGCGAGCATTGCTTGACTTAACACCAGGTCAGGGAGCGCATTGCGATGAAGTGCAATCGATCGCCGAACAGCACCTCGCCAACGTTCGTGCGAAGCGGGCCGACCTTGAGCGAATGGAGTACGCTCTCGCTGAATTGGTCGAGCAATGCGGCACTACGAGCAATGATAGATGCCCGGTATTGGAAAGCTTAGCCGGCGAAGGCTAATCCAGCAGATCCAAGCTACGGACCAACGTAGCGAAGGAAAATCCAGCAGATCCAAGCTACGGACCAACGTTCCATCCAACACTCACAATTGACTCAGCCTGCCAGAGCAGAAAAGCAAGCGGTCCGCTTTGGGGCACCTTGCTATGCGCGGGCTACGTCCAGAACCCGGGCATAAAGCTGACATTGATCTCGCCCAACCCGCATAGGGAGAAATTGAATTTAGAGTCCCGAAAAAGGCATCGAACCAATGCATTAGACGGCTTTTGAGGGCCTTTTGAGGGCTTTTTGGAGATGACCGAATTCCTAGCTATCTGATAAGACGTAGAAAATTATTTCGAATGTGATGCCTCTTCTGGGCACCAGGCCCACCCTTCCAGACGAAATTCGGTGACCTCGCCCGCCGGGTGAAGGGTTTATTGGGCGGCGGTGCCGTCCCAGGTGCGGACGATCTCCGTCATATCGGGACGCGGGCGTTCCTCCAGCGGTTTTCCCGGCGTGCCCATGAAGATGAAGCCGGCAATGCGTTCGCCGGGCTGCGCGAGGCGGCGGTGCACGGCATCGGAATAGGCGGCCCAGCCGGTCAGCCAGCCGCTGACATAACCGCTGGCGTTCGCCGCATTCTCCATCTGCATGGCGGCGCACGCCGCTGAGGCGATTTGTTCCTCGGCGGGAATGCTGCGCGCGGGATCCACCTTCGTAAAGACGATCACGAGTGTCGGCGCCTGCTGCGCGAACTGCGCATTCGCCTCCAGTTCCAGCCGCCCGGCACCCGGCTTTTCCTCAAGATAGGCGGCGTCGAGGACGGCGTTCAGCGCGCCGCGCCGTTCCGGTGGCACGACCATGAACCGCCACGGCGCCACCTTGCCGTGATCGGGCACCCGCGCGGCGATGGTCAGGATGCGATTCAGCTCGTTCGCGTCCGGCCCGGGGGCGATCATGTCGCGGGGCTTGCCGGAACGACGGGTTTCGAGAAAGCGAAGCGGAGAGGACAGGTCGTTGAATTGGCTCATGCCTTTCCAGATGGGTCCTCGGCCCGTCCTGCGCCAGTCCGTTTCCGGCATGCGGCGGGCTTCCCTTACAAAGTTGCGGCGGCTAGTGTCCGGCGCATTCAAATGGGGGGCCGCGCGTCCGGGAGGGGCGGCATCTCCCTTGTTATATGCGTTCTGAGGGGAATAGCCGCTTTATGGCAAACATCAACGCCGCAGCGCCAGAGGGCCTGCCGTCCACGGACAGCGCCGGGACGTTTCTGGGCCATCCAAAGGGCCTCTTCATCCTGTTCTTCGCCGAGATGTGGGAGCGTTTCTCCTACTATGGCATGCGGGCGCTGCTGATCTTCTATCTGGTGCAGCATTGGCTGTTCACCGACGGCGAGGCGTCCGTCATCTACGGTGCCTATACCGCGCTCGTTTACATCACGCCGGTCGTCGGGGGCTATCTTGCCGACCGTTATCTGGGACAGCGCAAGGCGGTCGCCTACGGCGCCGTTCTCCTCACCCTCGGTCATTTCGTCATGGCGCTGGAGGGCAGTCCGGAGGCGGGCCATACGAACAATCCGATGATTTACGTCTTCTGGCTCGCGCTGGCGCTCATTATCGTCGGTACCGGCTTTCTGAAGGCGAACATTTCGGTCATCGTCGGCCAGCTCTACACGCGCACCGACATCCGCCGCGATCCGGCCTATACGATCTTCTACATGGGCATCAATTCGGGTGCGGCGCTCGGCTCGCTCCTGTGCGGCTATCTCGGCCAGTCCTATGGCTGGTCCTATGGCTTTGGCGCGGCCGGCGTCGGCATGCTGCTTGGCCTCATCGTCTTCAGCTGGGGCAAGCCCTTCCTGCTCGGACGCGGCGAGCCCAAGGATCCGGCCGCGCTGAAGCGTCCGATCGCCGGCATCAACCTGGAATGGTGGACCTATGCCGCCGGCCTCGGCATGGTCGCGATCTGCTGGCTCGCCATCCAGTTCCAGGAGCTGGTCGGCGCCGTTCTCGGCATCTTCGGCGGCCTTCTCGTCCTTTACGTTCTGTTCATCGCGGTGACGCGCCTGCCGCGAGAAGAACGGGACCGCATCTTCGCGGCCATGTTCCTGATCCTGACCTCGATCGTCTTCTGGGCGCTGTTCGAGCAGGCGGGCTCGTCCCTTAACCTGTTCACCGACCGTCATGTCGACACCGGCGGCGTTCCGGCGTCCATGTTCCAGTCGATCAACGCGATCTATATCGTCCTCCTGGCGCCGGTCTTCGCCGGACTGTGGACGATGCTGGCGAAACGCGGGGCGGAGCCGTCGACGCCGTTCAAGTTCGGCCTGGGCGTCATCCAGGTCGGTCTCGGCTTTCTGGTGCTGGTGTACGGGGCGGAGGCCGTCGGGGTCGACAACCCGACGCCGGTCATCCTGATCTTCCTCATCTACCTGCTTCACACGATGGGCGAGCTTTGCCTGTCGCCGGTGGGCCTCAGCGCCATGAACCGGCTGGCGCCCGTTCACATGGCATCGCTGATCATGGGCACGTGGTTCTTTGCCTCCGCTACGGGCAATTTCGCCGCGGGCCTGATCGCCTCCGCCACCGGCGCGGAAGGCGTTGGCGAGGAAGCAGGCAAGGAGGTCGTGCTGGGCGTCTATCAGACCGTGGGCATCTACGCCGTCATCATCGGCGTGGCCGTCCTGGTGGTCTCGCCGCTCGTCAAGCGCCTGATGCATCTGGACACCCTGGCCGACGACGTCGACCACAGCCTCGCCGGAGAAAGCGAACTGGCAGAGAACCAGGCCGCCGGCATTCACACCGAAAGGGAGCAGAAACCCATTGCGTAATTTCCTAGCCGCGGCGGCGGCGCTGGCGCTTGGCGCCTGTGCCACCGCCAGTGCGGATTCGCCGCGTACCGCCAGTGATTCGAGCGCGTCCAGCGAGTCCGTGCCGACCATCGACCGCAACCCCTATCCGTCGACCTACCGCCCCTATGGCTCGGTGCCGACGCTGATCACCAACGCCAATATCTACGATGGCGCCGGGAACGCCCTCATGGGCGGTCAGGTGCTGATGCAGGATGGCAAGATCGCCGCCATCGGCCAGAGTGTGGATGCACCCGCCGATGCGACGCGGATCGACGCGGCTGGCAAGTGGGTGACGCCGGGCGTGATCGATGTGCACTCGCATCTGGGCAATTATGCCTCCCCCGGTGTCGCGGCCCTGTCCGACGGCAATGAGATCAGCGGCCCGGTTACGGCCGAGGTGCATGCGGAGCATGGCATCTGGGCGCAGGACCCGGGCTTCCTGCGCGCGCTGGCAGCCGGCGTTACCACGCTCCATGTGCTGCCGGGGTCTGCCAATCTGTTCGGCGGGCGCGGCGTCACGCTGCGGAACGTCCCCTCGACCACCGTGCAGGGCATGAAGTTTCCCGGCGCGAAATACAGCCTGAAAATGGCATGCGGCGAGAATCCGAAGCGCGTCTACGGCAGTCGCGGCCGCATGCCGTCCAGCCGGATGGGCAACTTCGCGCTCTACCGGATGACCTGGCAGAAGGCGGTCGAATATGACCGGAAGTGGGACCGCTGGGACGAGAAGGTCGAGGACGGCACGGCAAAGGCAAAGGACATGCCGACGCGCGATCTGCAGATGGACACGCTGCGCGGCGTTCTGGACGGGGACATTCTGCTGGAGCAGCATTGCTACCGCGCCGACGAAATGGCCTTCATCCTCGATATGGCGAAGGAGTTCGGCTATCATGTTGCCGCGTTCCACCACGCGGTCGAGGCCTACAAGATCGCGCCCATGCTGGCGGAGGCGAACACCTGCGCGGCCATGTGGGCCGACTGGTGGGGCTTCAAGATGGAAAGCTATGATGGCATCGGCGAGAACATCCCGTTCGTCGAGGCGGCCGGCGGCTGCGCCATCACCCATTCCGACGACGATCTGGGCATTCAGCGCCTGAATCAGGAAACCGCGAAGGCCATGGCCGACGGCAATCGCGCCGGCCTTAGCATTCAACCGGAAACCGCCTGGACGTGGATCGGCGAGAATGCGGCGAAGGCCATCGGCCTGGAAGACGAGATCGGCAGCCTGGAGGTCGGCAAGCGCGCCGACGTCGTCCTGTGGAACGGCGAGCCGCTCAGCGTCTATGCCCGTCCCGAACAGGTGTGGATCGACGGTGCGCTGATGTTCGACGTAAACCGCCCCGAATTGCGGCCGGTCAGCGATTTCGAGCTCGGCCAGCCGGGTGAAGGAGACGTGAAATGAAGCGCTTTCTTGCAGGACTGACGCTGGGTGCTGCGGCGCTTGCTGCCATGCCGGCGGCGGCGCAGAACATCGCCATCACCAATGCGAAGATTGCGGCCGGTACAGGCGCGGCGCCCGTTGAGGGCACCGTCATTGTTCGGAACGGGCGCATCGCCTCCGTCGGCGCGGGCGCCGCGCCCGCCGGCATGGAGGTGCTGGACGCGGAAGGCGCATGGGTAACCCCGGGCCTGGTCGCGCCCTATTCGCAGCTCGGGATCGTCGAGATCGGCGGCGTGTCCCAAACGAACGATACGGAGGCCGAGGACAGCCCCTACAGCGCGTCGCTGGACGTGGCCCTGGCGGTGAACCCGAATTCGACCGGGATCGCCGTGAGCCGGCTGGAGGGGTTGACCCGTGCTGCGACCGCCCCCTCACCGTCCAATGACCTGTTCGGCGGTCAGGGCGCAGTCATCGAGTTGAAGGCGAACGACCCTGACCTGGTCGTGAAGCCGCGCGCGTTTCAGATGATCGCGCTCGGCGAAGCGGGCGCGCGCTATGCCGGTGGTGGCCGTCTGGCGGTCTTCACGCGGCTGAAGGACGCCTTCGGTGAGGCCCAGGCCTTTGCGCGCAACCCGAACGGCTATGATTTCGGCCGCAGCGAGGATTCGCTGCTCACCCGCTCCGATGCCGAAGCGCTTGTCGACGTCATCGAGGGACGCACGCCGGCGATGATCAGCGTCGACCGGGCCAGCGACATTCGCGCGGCGCTGACGCTGAAGGAGGATTATCCGCGGATGCGCATGATCCTTCTCGGCGCGGCGGAAGGCTGGCTGGTCGCAGACGAGATCGCGGCTGCCGGCGTTCCGGTCATCACGACGCCGATGCAGAACCTGCCCTCGCGCTTCGAATCGATTGCCTCCACCCAGTCGAACGCGGGCCGGCTCGTGGCGGCGGGCGTTCAGGTCGCGCTGTCCGATATCGGCAATTCCACCGTCAGCCCCCGGCTGGCGCAGGAGGCGGGGCAGACCGTCGCGCAGGGCCGCATCCCCGGCGCGGCCGGCCTGACGCACGAGCAGGCCCTGGCGGCGATCACCAGCGTGCCGGCGGACATCCTGGGGCTCGAGGCCGGCCGGCTGATCGCCGGGGCCGCGGGCGACGTGGTCGTCTGGGACGGGGATCCGCTGGAAACGCGCTCGGCCCCGACCGCTGTCTTCATCGACGGCGTGCGCCAGCCCATGACAAGCCGGCAGACCGAGCTTCGCGACCGCTACAACCCGGCGGCGGCGGATACGAACCTGCCGCCGCAATACAGCCGCTCCCGCTAGTTCGGGACCGGCCATGGTGCGGTGATCCGCTGCCTGCATGCGAGGGGGCGTGCAGGCAGCGGATTCACGGCGCTTTCCCTTTCCCCTAGACGCGGGGAGTATTCCCGCCAGTCAAAGGATCGCCCCCATTGCGCCATAAACACCGTTCGGCCGTCTTTCTGCTTCTCGCCGCATCTCTGACTGCATGTGTTCCGGCGGTGCGTCAGCCGATCCCCGGTTCCCCATCGGATATGGCTACGCCGGCGCCGTCCGCGCCGAGCGAGCCGCCCCCGCCCCTGGAACCGGACGAGCCGGAAACCGCGCGCGAGGCGGGTGTGCGGACCGCATCCTTCAGCGCGATGCCCGGCTGGCGCGAGATCAACGTCGCCGATGCCTTCGCGGCATTTCAAAAGAGCTGCTACGCGGTCACGCGCCGGTCGGATCCCAGTCGCCTCGCAATTTCCGACGATTGGCTGGTCCCGTGCGAGGCTGCGAAGCAGGCCGGGGCCGCGGCCGATCCGCGCCGTTTCTTCGAAACGAACTTCACGCCTGTCATCGTCAGCGGCGGAAACGCCTTCGTGACGGGTTACTACGAGCCGGAGATCGCCGGATGCCGGGTCAAGTCGCCCGATTGCGCAGTGCCGATCTACGGTCGCCCGGATGATCTGGTGAAGGCGGAGCAGCCCGACCCCGAAAATCCCGGCGCGACGAAGCCGATGACCGGCCGCCTGGACGAGAACGGCAATTTCACGCTCTATCACGACCGCGCCGCCATCGACGCCGGAGCGCTTGCCGGCCGCGGCCTCGAGATCGCCTATGCCAAGGACTATATCGAGCTCTTCTTTCTGCAGATTCAGGGCTCGGGCCGCCTGCGCCTGCCGGACGGCGGCGTCATGCGCATCGGCTATGACGGGCAGAATGCGCGCGAGTATGTCGGTATCGGGCGCCGTTTGCGCGACATGAACGCTCTCGCACCCGGCGAAGCGTCCATGCAGGGCATCATGCGCTGGCTGCGCGCCAATCCCGATCGCGGGCGCGCGCTGATGCTCGAAAACAAGAGCTATATCTTCTTCAAGGAGTTGACGGGCGAGGGGCCGATCGGCGCCATGGGCGCGCCGGTCACGCCGGAGGTGTCGCTGGCGGCGGACCCGCGGTTCGTCACCTTGGGTGCGCCGGTTTTCCTGACGACGCGCTACATGGACGAAAGCGGCCGTTTTCAGCCGTTTTCGAAGCTGATGGTGGCGCAGGATACGGGCGGCGCCATCAAGGGCGCGAACCGGTTCGACCTGTTCTGGGGCGCCGGCGAGCGCGCGCGAACCATCGCCGGGGGCCTGTCGTCGGAGGGGACGGCCTATATCCTGCTGCCGAACGCGGCCGCCGCGAAGCTGATGCGCGACATGCCGCTGGCGGCGCTGGATCGGCAGGGCAAGGCCGCGCTATAGTGCGCGCGGGGCGCCGGCCGGATCCCGGCGCCGCACGCTCACTATGCCGGGAGAGACGCGAGATGTGCTGCCAGTCCGGGTCTTCGCCAGTCTCGAACGGTGCGGTGCGCTGATGGTCCGGCGCGCAAAGCCCCTGACGCCGGCCGACGCGGCGCTGTGGCATCAGCTTGCGCAGACGGTCCGTCCGCTCGACCGCAGCGGCGATGCCGCGCCGCCTTCTCCGCCCAAACTGCGCGTCAGCGTCCGCGATACCGTGCCCGCAGCGCCCGACATGAACGCCGACCTGGCGGCGCGCCCGGTCAGCGGCGCCTCGCTGGACGGCGGTTGGGACAAGCGGCTGCGCAAAGGGGCCGTGCGCCCGCAGCGGACAGTCGATCTGCACGGACTGACGCAGGCGGCCGCGCACGATGCGCTCGTGTCGGCGGTCCAGAACGCCTATGCCGACGGTCTGCGCACGCTGCTTGTCATTACGGGAAAGCCGCGCGGCCCGGACGAGGCACCCCGCGGCATCCTTTCGCAGCGTTTTCCGATATGGTGCGAGGGGGCGGACCTGCGGCCCTATATCGCCGCGCTCAGGCCGGCGAGCCAGCGGCATGGCGGCAGCGGCGCCAGCTACGTCATTCTGCGCCGCCAGCGATAGGGGGGCGGCGACCGGTTTGCGGCCTAGACCGTAAAGCTTTCGCCGCAGCCGCACACACCCTTGGCGTTGGGGTTTTCGAAGACGAAACCAGAAACGAAATCGTCCTCTTTCCAGTCCATGCGGCTGCCGATCAGGTAAAGAAGCGAGGGGCCATCGACGAACAGCGGGCCGGCGGGCGTTTCGATCCGCTCGTCGGTCGCTTCCGGCGCGTCGACATAGTCGATGGAATAGGCAAGGCCGGAACAGCCGCGCCGCGGTGTCGACAGGCGCACGCCCGCCGTTCCCTGCGGCGCGTCCTTCATCAGTGCGGCAATGCGCGCCTCGGCATTGTCGCTGAGCGTGATCGGGGCGGGGCGTTCGCGTGTGGCCATCAGAGCATTCCCAGTTCGAGCTTCGCTTCGTCGGACATCTTGTTCGGATCCCAGGGCGGATCGAACACCAGATTCACCTCCGCACTTCCCACCCCGGGAACGGATCCGGTGCGGATCTCCACCTCGGCCGGCATGGATTCGGCCACCGGGCAGTTCGGCGTCGTCAACGTCATGGTCACGACGGCATGGTCGTCGTCAATGTCGATGCCGTAGATCAGGCCGAGGTCGTAGATGTTCACCGGGATTTCCGGATCGTAGATCTCCCGCAGGGTCTCGACGATCTGTTCGTAGAGTTCGCCGCCCGGCGCGCCGCGAACGGGCGTGTTCGGCTGGGCGTTCAGGAAGCCGTCCAGATAATCCTTGTTGCGCCCACCTTCCGGCTCCTGCCGGTCCTCCGGCCCGGAGAAAAAGGCACTCGCCTCCCGGTCGGTGGAGCTCAAATCCTCCGTCGGTGCGCCCAGATCGGGGGCGACGGGACGCGGTCTCGTATCGTCGGTCATCCGAAAATCCTCTGGACCCGTTCCAGGCCCTTCACCAGTTTCTCGACGTCCGCCGCGCCCGAATAGATGCCGAAGCTGGCGCGGGCGGTGGCGGGAACGTCCAGGGTCATCATCAGCGGCTGACAGCAATGGTGTCCGGCCCGGATGGCGACCTGTTCCTCGTCCAATATGGTGGCGATATCGTGCGGGTGAACCCCCTCCATGGTAAAGGAGACGATGCCGCTGCCGTCTTCGGGGCCATAGAGGGTCAGCGAATTGATGCCGCGCAGCGCATCGCGCGTTTCGGCCGCAAGCGCACGCTCGTGCGCATCGATCCAGTCGAGGCCGATCCCCGCGACATAATCCATCGCCGCGTGCAGGCCGACCGCGCCTACGATATGCGGGGTTCCCGCCTCGAACCGGGCGGGGGGCGGGGCATAGGTGGACTGTTCGAACGTCACGGTTTCGATCATCGAGCCGCCACCCTGATAAGGCGGCATCTCCGCAAGAATCTCGCCGCGCGCCCAGAGCACGCCGATTCCTGTCGGTCCGTACAGCTTGTGCCCGGAAAAGACGTAGAAGTCCGCGCCGAGCGCGTCCACGTCGACAGGCAGGCGCGGCGCGGCCTGACACCCGTCGACCAGCAGCTTCGCACCGACGGCATGGGCCGCTCTTGCCGCGCGGGGAATGTCGGCCACGGCTCCGGTGACATTGGAGACGTGATTGAGCGCGACAATCCTGTGCCGCTCGTCCAGCATCGATTCCAGCGCATCTATATCGATGCCCTGCGCCGGTGTCAGGGGAACGACGTCGATTGCCGCGCCCGTCCGTTCGGCGATCAGCTGCCAGGGAACGATGTTCGAATGATGCTCGAGCGCGGATAGAACAATGCGGTCGCCCGGCTTCAGATTGGCGCCGCCCCAACTCGCCGCCACCAGATTGATGCCTTCGGTGGCGCCGCGTACGAAAACGATCTCGTCCGCGCTGCCGGCACCGATGAAGCGCGCGGCCCGTGCACGCGCGGCCTCGTAGCGTTCCGTCATCGTTGCGCTGCGTGCATAGACGCCGCGGTGCACCGTGGCATATTCCTCGCCATAGGCACGCGCGACCGCGTCGATGACCGCTGCCGGCTTCTGCGCCGTGGCGGCGGAATCGAGGTAGGACCAGCCAGGCGCCAGGCCGGAAAAGTCCGCGCGGTGGTCACGCGTCACAGGCGCTTCCGCGTTCACCGCACGCGCTCCAGCAGACGGCGCGCATCCTCGCCCAGGGCGGCGCGAAGATCGGCATTCTCAACGGCCTCGAATGCGTCGGCAACGAAGGCTTCGGTCAGCAGCTGGCGGGCGCGTTCCGGTGGCAGGCCGCGGCTTTCCATGTAGAACAGGGCGCGCTTGTCGAGTTCGCCGACCGTCGCGCCGTGTGCACACTTCACATCGTCGGCGAAGATTTCCAGTTCCGGCTTCGCATTGGCCGTGGCCGTGCGGTCGAGAAGAATGGCCTTCACGTCCTCGTTCGCGTCCGTCTGCCGCGCGCCGCGCGCAACCTCGATGCGTCCGGCAAAGCTCGCCTGCGCCCTGCCGGCCACGACGCTGCGCCAGGTCTGGCCGCTGCTGCCGCCGACGCCCTGATGGCGGATACGACCGACGATGTCGAAATGCTGCCGAGCGCCCGCGACCATCGTGCCGTCGACCTGCGCATGGGCGCGGTCGCCGAGCACGAAATCATACTCGCTGCGTACCGCGGCCGCCGCACCGATCAGGCTGACGGATCCGTAATGCGCGTCCGCTGCCAGGTGGCCGTTCACCGTTTCCGTCCACGCCCCCGCATCCTGCAGGATGCGCACCGCGCGTCGCAGCCGGCCGCGCTCCGCGACCGACGCGGACAGCGCCAGATTGACCCAGCTTTCGCCGCCGCCCGCATAGGTTTCGACGACGCGGGCTGTCTCCCCCGCCGCCACCACGTATTGAAGGTCGAGATGCGCCTGTCCGCCCGTTGCGATATGGACGATCTGCACACGCTGGCCGCTGCCGCTCAGGGAAATCTTGTGCAGACTATGCTGCGCAGCAATTTCCGCCAAAGGACCGTTCCCAGCATCATGTGCTACGCCCTTTTCAACCCGGACCGGGCCGGGCCGGCTGGCGGCTTCGACATATTTTCCATCGACGAAAAGCAGGACCGGGCCCTCGATCCCGTCGATCAGGTAGGGCGTCGCGTCCGGCGCGGCGTCGTTGGCGGGGCTGGCGGACAGGGCCGCCTCCGCCGCACTCAGATCGGTCCAGCGCCAATCCTCGTGCCGGCGCGGCAGGTTCAGTTCGTCGAGGCGTTGAGGCAAGGTCAAGCTGCGATCCCCACATAGCCCTCGCGTTCAAGCTCCGCCGCCAGTTCCGGCCCGCCCGTGCGCGTGATGCGGCCGTCCTGCAGCACGTGCACCTTGTCCGGCTTCACATAATCGAGAAGACGCTGATAGTGCGTGATGAGCAGGAAGCTGCGATCCGGCGAACGCATGCGGTTGATGCCGTCGGCAACGACGCGCAGCGCGTCGATGTCGAGGCCGGAATCGGTCTCGTCGAGCAAGGCGAGGCGCGGCTTCAGAACCGCCATCTGGATCATTTCGTTGCGCTTCTTCTCGCCGCCGGAAAAGCCGACATTCACGCCGCGCTTCATGTGATCCATGCTCAGGTCGAAGGCCTCCGCCTCCTTCCGCGTCTCGCGCAGGAAATCGGCGGCGGAAATCTCATCTTCGCCGCGCAGCTTGCGCTGGGCGTTGAGAGCGGTGCGCAGGAAGTTGACGTTCGATACGCCGGGGATCTCGACGGGATATTGCAGACCCAGAAACAGGCCCGCGGCGGCGCGTTCATGCGCCTCCATGGAAAGGAGGTCTTCCCCGTCCAGCGTGACGCTGCCCGCCGTCGCCTCATAGCCGTCTCGGCCCGAAAGGACGTAGGACAGGGTGGATTTGCCGGATCCGTTCGGACCCATGATGGCGTGAACCTCGCCCGCGGGCAGGTCGAGGCTGAGCCCCTTGATGATTTCGGTGCCCTCGACACCCGCGTGAAGGTCTTCGATCTTTAGCATTTCAAATCCTCGTCGTTCCGGTCCGTGCCGGACATCATGTTCTGCCGCGGTCCGCCGCTGCGCGCGGCGCATGCCGAGCAATTCGAAGCGGCGTCCTTGCGAAACGCCGCGAATTTATCCGACCGCGCCCTCCAGGCTGATGCCGAGCAGCTTCTGTGCCTCGACGGCAAATTCCATGGGCAGCTGCTGCAGCACCTCGCGCGCGAAGCCGTTGACGATCAGCGCCACCGCCTCTTCCTCATCCAGACCCCGGCTCATCGCATAGAAAAGCTGATCGTCGCTGATCTTGGACGTGGTCGCCTCATGTTCGATCTGCGCGGACGGATTTTTCACCTCGATGTAGGGGACGGTGTGCGCGCCGCACTTGTCCCCCAGCAGCAGGCTGTCGCACTGCGTGAAGTTCCGGACATTCTCGGCGGAGGGGCCGACCCGCACCAGGCCGCGATAGGTATTGTCGCTGCGGCCGGCGGAAATGCCCTTCGAAATGATCGTCGAGCGCGTGTTCTTGCCCAGGTGGATCATCTTCGTGCCGGTGTCGGCCTGCTGCGCATTGTTGGTCAGCGCGACGGAATAGAACTCCCCGACACTGTCCTCGCCTGCCAGCACGCAGCTTGGATATTTCCAGGTGACGGCGCTGCCGGTTTCCACCTGCGTCCAGGAAATCTTCGAGCGCGCGCCGCGGCAATGCCCCCGCTTCGTCACGAAATTGTAGATGCCGCCCATGCCGTTCTCGTCGCCCGGATACCAGTTCTGGACCGTGGAATATTTGATTTCCGCATCGTCGAGCGCGACCAGTTCCACGACGGCGGCATGAAGCTGGTTCTCGTCGCGCTGCGGCGCGGTGCACCCCTCCAGATAGCTGACATAGCTGCCCTTGTCCGCGACGATCAGCGTGCGTTCGAACTGGCCGGTATTCTCCGCGTTGATGCGGAAATAGGTGCTCAGCTCCATGGGGCAGCGTACGCCCTCAGGAATGTAGACGAACGTGCCGTCGGAAAAGACCGCGCTGTTGAGGGTGGCGAAGAAATTGTCGCGCTGCGGCACGACCGCGCCCAGCCACTTCCTGACCAGCTCCGGATGCTCGCGAATGGCCTCCGAAATCGACATGAAGATGACGCCGGCCTTGGTCAGTTCCTCCCGGAACGTAGTGGCGACGGAGACCGAATCGAACACAGCGTCGACGGCGACCTTGCGGGCACCCTCCACATTGGCGAGCACCTTCTGCTCCTCGATCGGAATGCCGAGCTTCTCATAGGTCTCGCGGATCGCCGGATCGAGATCGTCGAGACTTTCCAGCGTCGGCTTCTTCTTCGGCTCGGCGTAATAATAGGCGTCCTGGTAGTCGATCGGCGGAACGTTCAGCTTTGACCAGTCGGGATGCTCCATCGTCTGCCAAAGGCGAAACGCCTTCAGGCGCCAGTCCAGCATCCACTCCGGCTCGCCCTTCTTCATGGAAATGTAGCGGACGGTGTTCTCGTCCAGCCCCTTGGGCGACAGTTCGGATTCGACGTCAGAGGTGAAGCCCCATTTGTACTTGGAGCTCTCCTCGGCAAGGGCGAGGGCTTCGGCGTTGGCGGCCATCAGGCCATCTCCTTCTCGTGTACGGACGCGCCGCCGGCAGCGACGGGTGCGCGTTGCATCAGTTCGGCAAGCGTGACGTCCGACAATGCGGCGCGGACGCGTGCGTTGATCAATGTCCAGTGCGGCTTCACGCTGCAATTCGCCCCCACGATGCAGTCTTCGGCGCCTTCGTGCAGGCATTGCGTCAAACCGATCGGGCCGTCCACCGCCTCTATGATTTCGGTCAGGCGAATGGCTTGCGGCCGGCGCGCCAGATGCACCCCGCCGCCGGCGCCGCGCACGGATGCGAGCAGTCCCGCACGCGTCAGAAGGCCGGCCAGCTTTTGCGCGGTCGGCGCGGGAATGCCGCTCTTCTGGCCGAGGTCGGCCGCGTTCAGCCGGTCCCCGCTACGCGCAAGGGCGACCATCGCGACGACGGCATAATCGGCAAGGTTGCTGAGGCGAATCATCTAATCATACTCAATCGGTCCGATTTATATGGGCGCGGCGACATGCCCTTCAAGCGGGGCATGTCGGATTCCTACAATTCCGACTCGCTCGCCCGCGCTAGGAGGCGTCCATTCTACCTCGGGCCTGTCAGCGGACAGGGATTGGGCGGCCCCGAAAATCCCGTCCGGTCATGGGCTCGAACTTGCACGGTCCGGCTTCCCTTGGCCGGGCCGTGCATATCTTCCTCCGCCCCATTCGAATCGTGCCTGCATTTCCAACCTGTGCTATGCTTGCGCCAAGCATTGCGGCCGGAAGGGGACCGGTATGATCGAGATGCATTTTTATCTGCCGGCCCGGGATCTGCGGGCTTACCTGTCCAGCTATTACGTGCTCGAATACGATCTGCTGCGGCTCGACGACATCATTCAGGCGGAACAGTCGAACATCCGGTTCGGGCTGGCGGGGCAGTACCGGATGAGCGTTGCGGACCGGTCCGGTCTTTACGACGGCGCGGTTCTGTTCGGCCACCGCACGCGCCCGCTGATCATGACCGCATTCGGCCCCGGGAAGGTCCTGGGGGCCGGGCTCCTGCCGCTCGGCTTCGAAACCATGTTCGGCATGTCGGCGGACGAAATGGCCGACCGCATCACGCCGCTGCCGGATCTTGTCGGCAGGCCCGCAGAGGATGCGGTCGACTGCATGCGCGGCGCGCGAAGCGATGCGGAGCTGACAGGCTGTGCCGACATGCTGTTCCGGCGGCTGGCCGTCAGACCGGCACGCGGCGCACGCTTTCAGGCGGCCGCCGAGCGCTGGCTGACAATGTCGGAGGCGCCGCAGGTCGACGATCTTGTGGCGGCCTGCGACATGTCCGCCCGCCAGACCGAGCGCCTTTGCCATCAGTATTTCGGTACCAGTCCGAAGACGCTTTCGCGCAAGAGCCGTGTCCTGCGCGCGGCCATGCGCCTGCGCCTGAACCCCGGGATGCGGTGGGTCGATGCGGCAGGCGAGGCGTTTTACGATCAGTCGCACTTCATTCGCGAGTTCAGCGCCTTCACCGGGATGACCCCGGCCCGCTACGCCGCGACCAAATCGGATCTGATGGAGCAGAGCTTTCGGCGGCGGAACGAGCACAGGCTGATTCCGCCGCTTTCGCTGCTGAGCTGACGCGCTAGCCCTGCGCCGCCTGTTCCTCGATCCAGGCGTTCATGTTGCTTTCCAGAATATCGAGCGGGACAGGGCCGGAACCCAGCACCGCGTCGTGGAAGCCGCGCCAGTCGAAACGGTCGCCCAGCCGGTCCATGGCCCGCTGGCGCAGTTCCATGATCTTCAGCTTGCCGACCATGTAAGCGGTCGCCTGGCCGGGATAGACGATGTAGCGTTCGATGGCCTTTTCGATG
The DNA here is from genome assembly GCF_000342165.1 of Pacificimonas flava. Taxonomy (GTDB): domain Bacteria; phylum Pseudomonadota; class Alphaproteobacteria; order Sphingomonadales; family Sphingomonadaceae; genus Pacificimonas; species Pacificimonas flava. The sequence continues at coordinate 437,696 of NZ_AMRV01000003.1, read as the reverse complement.
TCGCCATCGGGATTGGGCGTATTTTCCTTCAGATACTGGATCGCCTCTTCCCGGCTCCATTTCTTGGAATGGATGCCGGTGTCGACCACGAGACGGCAGGCGCGCCACAGTTCCATGCCCAGCCGGCCGAAGTCGCTGTAGGGATCCTGGTAGAAGCCCATGTCCTTGCCCAGTTCCTCGGCATAGAGGCCCCACCCCTCCGTATAGGCGGTGAAGCCGCCGAAACGGCGGAAGGGCGGCAGGTCCTGCTGCTCCACCTGCAATGCGCGCTGCATGTGGTGGCCAGGAATGCCCTCATGATAGACAAGGGCCTCCAGCTCCGTCTTCGACATGTCGCGCAGATTGTAGAGGTTCACATAATAGGTGCCGGGGCGCGATCCGTCGGGCGCCGGCGCGTTGTAGAACGCCTTGCCAGCCGATTTCTCGCGGAACGCCTCAACCGGCTTGATGCGCAGGTCCGCCTTGGGAAGTCGGCCGAAATATTCCGGCAGCTTCGCCCTCATCGCGTCGACCTTCTGCTGCGCGGCCGCCAAATAGGCCTCCCGCGTATCGTAGAACATCGCCGGGTCGGAGCGCAGCCTTTCGAAGAATTCCTGCAGCGTCCCCTCGAACCCGACCCGCTTCATGATGGCGCGCATCTCGTTGTGGATGCGTTCGACATTCTGCAGGCCGAGCTGGTGCACCTGATCGGCGGTCATGTCGGTCGTGGTGTAATAGCCCAGGCGCTCGGCATAATAGGCGGCGCCGTCGCTGAATCGGTGCACGCCGTCGACGGTGGGGGCATTGGCCTGCTGCTGCTCGATAGCGGCGCGCAGGCGCTCATAGGCCGGCCCAACCTGCTCCAGAAGGGCGGTGCGCCCGGCGGCGAGGATCTGGTCCTTCTCGGCCTGATCGATGCCGAGCGCGTTCACCTTCTCCGTCAGGTCCGCCATCAGCGCGGTCGGCTCCCCGTCCGTGAAGGGGGCGCCGGACAAGAGATTGTCGATATCGCTGAGGACGTAGGGGTAGACCCAGTCCGGCGGCTGCACGCCGTTCTGGGCGCGGATGTTCGCCTCCTCGATCAGCGTGTCGAACACCTCGTCCATACCCTCCAGCCGGGAAACATACGCCCGTGCCTCGTCGGCGTTCGTGACCTTGTGAATGTTGATCAGGAAGGCGGGAAGATCCGAATGCGCGCCGTTCATCTGGTCGAAGACGTAGGAATTGCGGCGGAAGGGGAATGCCTTGGCGCGCCGCGCCATCATCGATTCGAACAGGTCGTAGGACAGGCGCGAGTCATCCGACAGCTGCGCATCGGCGAAGGTCGCGCGCATCCGCTCGAGGAACGCCATGTCCTCGGCATAGTCGCGCTGCTCCGCCGCGTCCGAATATTCACCCCAGCGGCCATAATCCTCATCGATGATGCCGCGATAGGCCTTGGTCGTCGGCGAGCGTTCCAGCACGGCCTCGTTGTACGTCTCGAAGAACGCCGCAAGCCGCGCATCGGCATTTGTGGCGGCGGCGGACTGGCCGGCGGCGGCGGGCTGTGTCGCAGTCTGCGTTGCGGCGGCCGCCGGTGCAGGAGCCGGCGCCGGTGCAGGAGCCGCCGCGTCGTTCGCACGAATCTGCGCGGCGACATCGGCAGGATCGGCCGCGTTGGAGCCGGCGCAGGCAGGCAGCACTGCACAGGCGGCGAGCAGGATGATCTTGCGGTTCATGTCCGTAATGTTCCCCCATCTTCTGGATCGTGTTGTTCGCGCCGGACCGTAGAAGCGCCCGCCGCTTTTGACTAGGGCGGGCCCATGTCCATGTTCTTTCCCCTGATGCGCCCCCTTCTGTTCCGCCTGGATGCAGAGCGCGTCCACGGCATGACCGTCGCGGCGCTGAAGCGGGCGCCGACAGGGCCGGTGCCCGCGTCCGATCCCGTGCTGCGCAGCGATGTCGCCGGTCTGACCTTTGCCAATCCGGTGGGTCTTGCCGCGGGGTTCGACAAGAATGCGGAGGTCCCCGCCGCCATGCTGGGCCTCGGTTTCGGCTTCGTCGAGGTGGGCACGCTGACGCCGCGCCCGCAGTCCGGCAACCCCCGCCCCCGCATTTTTCGCCTGCCGAAAGACCGGGCTGTCATCAATCGCCTCGGCTTCAACAATGGCGGACTGGACCGGGCGCTTGCCCGTCTGTCCCGGCGTCAGCCTGGAACCGGGGCGGGGATGCTGGGAATCAATGTCGGGGCGAACAAGGATTCGGAGGATCGCATCGCCGACTATGAGGTGGGCGTTCGGCGGGCCGCACCCCTTGCGGATTATCTGACGGTGAACATCTCGTCTCCCAACACGCCGGGCCTGCGCGCCCTGCAATCGAAGGACGCGCTGGCGGAACTGCTGGAACGCAGCCTTGCCGCCCGGGGCGGCCGGGCCATACCGCTGTTCGTGAAGGTCGCGCCGGACCTCAGCGACAGCGATGTTGCCGACATTGCGGAGGTGGCGCTCGCGAGCGGCGTCAGCGGCCTCATCTGCTCGAACACGACGATCGCGCGGCCGGACGCGCTTCGATCCGATCGCCGCGCCGAGGAGGGTGGGCTGAGCGGCCGACCATTGAAGGCGCGCGCGCTGGACCGCCTGATCGCTTTCCGCCAGGCGACCGGCGGGCGGCTGCCGCTGATCGGCGTCGGCGGCATCGAGACCGCCGAGGACGCTTATGCTCGGATCCGGGCCGGCGCCTCGCTGGTGCAGCTTTACACCGCTCTGGTCTATGAGGGGCCGCGCCTGCCGCGCAGGCTGGCGGCAGGTCTTGCAAAGCATGTGAAGGCGGACGGTTTCGCCTCGGTGGCGGAGGCTGTCGGCGCGGATGCGCGGTAGGTGCCCCCGCGCCCCTTCCTCCTCGCCATTGCTCCGCTTCGCCCGGCGGCCTAGTGTCGCGCGCCATGACGCGCCTTTCATCCTCTGCCGCCCTTGCCGCGGCCGCCATCGCCCTTCTTGCAAGCTGCGCGCCCCCGGCCGCGCCCCAGGCGACGGCTGCGCCCGAGGCGATCTCGGATCAGGGTCAGGAACAGGTCTACAGCGCGATCGTCTCCGCCGCGCATCCTCTGGCGGCAGAGGCCGGCGAGGAAATGCTGCGCGCCGGTGGCAGCGCGGCGGACGCCGCCATGGCGACACTGCTCGCGCTGACGGTGGTTGAGCCGCAAAGCTCCGGTATCGGCGGCGGCGGCTTCCTGATGTATCATGACGGTGAAAGCGGGCGGATCTACGCGCTCGACGGCCGTGAATACGCCCCGCGCGCCGCGATGCCCGACATGTTCCTGGGCGCCGACGGGGAGCCGAAGCCCTATCGCGCCAGCCAGGTCGGCGGCATGTCGGTCGGCATCCCCGGCAATGTCCGGCTGATGGAGAAGGCGCATCGCCGGTTCGGCAAGCTGCCCTGGGCGCGCCTGTTCGATCCGGCGATCCGCCTGGCGGAGGAGGGGTTCGAGGTGACGCCGAGGCTTCATGACATGCTGACGCGCTCGAAGGACCGGGCGGCGCTGACCGCATGGGCGCGCGCGACTTACTTCACCGCCGCCGATCAGCCGAAGCCGGTGGGCACGCTGATCCGAAACCCGGCCGCCGCCCGCTTCCTTCGCCGGTTGCAGGCCGAGGGGCCGTCGAGCTTCTACACCGGCCGTTCCGCATCCTCCATCGTGCAGGCGGTGGTATCCGCGCCCGTTCATCCGCAGGCGATGACGACCGCCGACATCAGCGATTACAAGGCGGAATGGCGCGATCCCGTTTGCGGCACCTACCGTTCCTACCGCGTGTGCGGCATGCCGCCGCCCTCCTCCGGCGGAACGACGGTCATCGCGATGCTGGAACAGCTGGAGCGGTTCGATCTCGCGGCCATGGGACCGGAGGACCCGCAGGCCTGGCACCTGATTGCAGAATCCATGCGCCTCGCGTTCGCCGACCGGGAGAAATATCTCGGCGATCCCGATTTCGTCTCCGTTCCCACAAGCGGCCTCATCGACAAGGCTTATACCCGGGCCCGCAGCGATCTGATCGATCCGCAGCGCGCGGCCGAAACCGTGGAGGCCGGCACACCCCCCGGAGCGCCGAACGTGGCCATGGTACGGCAACCGCCGGACGGCGGCACCTCGCATTTCGTGACGGCCGACCGGGAGGGGGACGTCGCCTCGCTCACCTCGACCATCGAGGCCGTGTTCGGTTCCGGCCTGACGGTGAACGGCTATTTCCTCAACAACGAACTGACCGACTTCTCATTCCAGCCCGTCGTCGACGGACTTCCCGCGGCGAACGCGATCGCCCCGCGCAAGCGGCCTCGCAGTTCCATGTCGCCGACGATCGTCTACGCGCCGAGTGGAGAGGTGGCGTTCGCGGTCGGAGCGGCCGGCGGTCCCACCATTATCGCGCAGACCGCGAAGGCGATCATCGGCGTCATCGATTGGGGCCTCAGCATCGACGAAGCCATTGAGCTGCCGCAACTCTACGCCGCGCTCGGCCCCGTCGTTCTGGAGGAGGATACGCCGCTGGCCGGTCTTGAGGGACAGTTGAAGGCCATGGGCCACGACACCAGTGTTAGCGACCTGCCGCTCAAGGCGAATGGCCTGCAGCGCATCGGACGCGGCTGGATCGGCGGCGCCGACGGCCGCGGCGAAGGCGCGATCGCCGGAATCGAATAGAACGAAGGCGGTCCGTACCCGATTTGCGCGCAGGCGCTTTCCGCCTAGACAGCGTGCTGCCGGGACCGGACCGCGTGGATCGAATTTTCGCATCGGACGGAAAATCTGGGGAGTGATGCCTGCGTGACTGTCGCCGCCAAAGCCGGGGAGCCCTGGCCGAACCTCGTCACCATGTTCCTCGCGCAGGCCGAAGCGAAGGGCCACGCGCCGTTTCTGGGCGCCCGCAGCGCGGGGGGCACATGGGAAACGATCAGCTGGGCGGAAACCGCGCGCCGCGTCGCGCAGGTGGCGGAGGCGCTGATCGAACTCGGCATCAAGCCCGGCGATCGGGTCGCGCTGATTTCGGAAAACCGCCCCGAATGGTGCATCGCGGACCTCGGCATCATGGCGGCCGGTGCCGTCAGCGTCCCCACATATACGACGAACACCGAACGCGATCATCTTCACATTCTCGAAGATTCGCACGCACGCGCGGTGATCGTTTCCAACGCGAAGCTGGCAAAGGTGCTGCTGCCGGCTGTCTATCAGGCGGATGCCTGCGAAATCGTCATCGGTATCGACGCGCTGCGCATCAGCCAGAGTTCCGGTGCGCATCTTTATCATTGGGACGACATCGTTGCGCGCCAGCCGGGCGACCTTGCGGCCATAGGGGCGCGCATGCAGCGCGTCCGGCGAGAAGATCTGGCCTGCATCATCTATACGAGCGGCACCGGCGGGGCGCCGCGCGGGGTCATGCAGCATCACGGCGCGATCCTGTGTTCGACGGCCGGCGCCTATGACATTCTCGAGGGCGATTTCGGCATTGCCGACGAGCGCTTCCTGTCCTTCCTGCCGCTCAGCCACGCCTATGAGCATACGGGCGGGCAATATCTGCCGATCATGTGCGGTGCGGAAATCTTCTACAGCCGCGGCATCGACAAGCTTGCGGCGGATATCGAGGAGACGCGGCCCACGATCATGGTCGTCGTCCCGCGCCTGTTCGAGGTGCTGCGCCAGCGCATCATGAAGGGGATCGAAAAGCAGGGCGGCGCGGCGCTGTGGCTGCTAAACCAGGCGCTGCGCCTGGGCGAGAAGCGCGTTCGCCGGGGTCGTCTGCCGCTGACCGACAAACCGCTCGATCTTCTTCTCGACCGCACCATCCGCAAGAAGGTGGGCCAGCGCCTCGGCGGGCGGCTGAAGGCGATGGTCGCGGGCGGCGCGCCCCTCAATCCAGAGGTCGGCCTGTTCTTCCAGTCGCTGGGCGTCACGCTGCTGCAGGGCTATGGCCAGACGGAGGCGGCGCCGGTCGTGTCGTGCAACCGCCCCTCCGCGAAGATCAAGATGCATACGGTCGGCCCGCCGCTGAAGGGCATCGAGGTGCGCATCGCCGAGGATGGCGAGATTCTGGTGCGCGGCGAACTGGTCATGCACGGCTATTGGAACAACGAGGCGGAGACGGCACGCGTCCTGAGAGACGGCTGGTTGCACACCGGCGATATCGGCCATTTCGACGAGGACGGTCATATCGTCATCACCGACCGCAAGAAGGACCTGATCGTCCTCGACAAGGGCGACAATGTCGCGCCGCAGCGGGTCGAGGGCATGCTGACGCTGCAGCCGGAGATCGCGCAGGCCATGGTCGCCGGCGACAAGCGGCCCTACCTCGTGGGGCTGGTGGTGCCGGACATGGAATGGGCGGCCGAGTGGGCCGAGGCGCAAGGAAAACCGGCCGACATGGATGCGCTGCTCGCCATGCCCGAATTCCACCGGGAGATCATGAACGCCGTCGACCGGGTGAACCGCACCCTTTCGGTGACCGAGCGCGTTCGCCGCGTCGTTCTTGCCGACAGTCCCTTCACTGTCGAGAACGAGCAGCTGACGCCCTCCATGAAAATCCGGCGGCACGTCATCCGAAAGGTCTACGGCGACCGGCTGAACGCGCTTTACAGATAGGCGCTGGTTCCGGGCGGGGGTCTATCTCCCCCCGCCAGCCGCATTCGCCGCCGCCTGGAGCCCGGACCGGTCCAGAATGCGAAGGCCGCGCCGGCCGTCGCGGGCGATGATTCCGTCTGCCTCCAGCGCGCCCAGTTCGCGGCTGATCGTCTCGATCCGCAGGTCGAGAAGCTGGCCGATCTCGCCCCGCGACAGCGGCAGCTCCAGCCTGTTCGGATCGGGATTCGCGGCGCACCCGGCAGCACCCCGGCCCAGAAGGTGGAGAAGGAGTGCCGCAAGCCGCACCCGTGCCGGTGCGGAGCCGCTCCTGGTCTGGCTGAGCCGGGCTTCGTCGAGCGCACCGAGGGTTCGGCGCAGCAATTCCGTTTCCAGCTTCCGATTCTCGTTCAGGGCCCGCGCGAAGGCGCGCCGTGGGAAGACGCAGATGTCGCAGTCCGTCAGGGCCGAAATCTGCATGGTCGCGGCGCCGGGAAAGGGTGTTCCGACGAAATCCGCGGGAAATGCCAGACCCGTGACCCGCTCGCTGCCATCCGCATCCACCACCGACAGTTTCAGGGCCCCGCGCGTCAGCGTGGCACAGACGCCGTCCTCGTCGCCCTGCCAGGTCAGGGTGCGTCCCCGGGGCAGGCGTTCGCGGCGGCCGCTGGCTGCGAATTGCTGCAGGGCAGGGGCATCCAGCACCTGACAGAGCGCCCGGTTGCGGACCAGGCAATCGCTGCAGGGTGAAGGCTCCGGCACGGGCGTTCCTTTCGCACGGCAAAATTGACTCAGCGCAAAATTCCCTTCGCGGCTCGCTTTATCAAGGGGCTCGCCGCCGCCCATTCCTTTTTTGGCGCGGTCGATGCCAGGAGAATGACGATGAGCCAGGACGTTCTACATGATTTCGACGGGTTGCGGGTCGGCGCGGCGCCCATTGCCGGTCCCGGCCATAATGGCGGGCCGGCGCTCAGCAGCGTGCGGGCGGCCGGCGCCGTCCCCCTGCCGATCCTTCTCGTCTTCGCAGGCAGTTTCCTTGTGCTTCTGCTGGCGCTCGCCATGCCCGCCATGGGTGCGGCGTCGTTTCCGCTCCTGTTCGCGATCTTCGCCGTTTGCTTCGCTGCCTATTTCGGCGGCGGCCTGATCTCCCCGATCGGGCAGGAGGCGAGGCAGCGCCGCAGCCATGCGCCCGTGGCCAGCGGTGACGGTCAGTTGAGCGCGCGTGAGGCTGCCTGGCAGATCCTGCCGCTTCCCATGCTGCTGATGGGGTTCGGTCTGTTCGCCGTGGCTGCAAAGGCCCTCATCTTCGCCTGAGGAAGACGGACACAAGGCGCCGGGTGCGCGGACCATGACGTGGCCGCACCCGGCGATGACTTCACCAACTTGGGGGCTTTTCAAACGCACCGAAAGCCGCGACGTAGGCTCCCGTGCAGCAACCAAGCCCTCGCAGCCTCATCCCGCGCCGTCCGTGCGCCCGAGCTGACGCCGCGCGCCCGAGATGATGGCGCGCCTCCGCATTTCCGAAGGCTTTGCCGCGCCCGCCTGGATCATCGCATCCTCGCTGCTGTTCGCGGTCGCCTGGACGTTCATCAAGCTTGCGGGGCAGGACATCCATCCCTTCGAGGTCGTGTTCTGGCGCTGCCTGATCGGCTCGGCGATCCTGATGCCGTTCGTCATCGCCGGAAAGGTGCGCATGCCGCTCAGCCGGCTCGGCGGCCATGCGATGCGCGCGACGTCCGGCATCATCGCCATGTTCGCGACCTTCTATGCGCTGGCGAACGCACCCATCGCGACGGTTCAGGCGATCACCTTCGCCGCGCCCGTGTTCGCGACCTTCGGTGCGTTTCTCTTTCTGGGGGAGAAGGTTCGGTTTCGCCGCATGGCGGCGCTCGCGGTCGGCTTCGCCGGCGTTCTCTACGTGTTGCAACCCGGCGCGGAGCCGCTGACGCCGGGCATTCTCGCGGCGATCGTCGCCACAATCGCGACCGCGTTCACCACCATCGCCATCAAAAGGCTGGTCGGCTTCGATCATCCCAACACGGTGGTGGCGTGGAGCTTCGTCCTTCCCATTCTTCCCGCTCTCATCGTCTCGCTGTTCGTGTGGAGCTGGCCGCAGCCGCTGACATGGGTGTACCTGCTTCTGACCGGCGCGTTCACGCTGGGCGGGCAGACGGCGATGGTGCGCGCCTTCTCGCTGGCCGACGCAACGGCGATCATGCCCTATGATTTCGTGCGCTTCGGCTTCATCGTCGGCATCGGCGTTCTGGTGTTCGGCGACGTGCTGCGCCCCGAAGTTCTGATCGGCGGCGGCATCATTCTCGCCTCCGCAATTTACCTAGCCTACCGGGAAGCTCAGTTGTCGCGCCGCGGCCCGGCGTCTACCCCGCGCGTTACCTGAACGAACACATCCGAAGAACAATGGGAGAATTCGCAAGATGAAACTCGAAGGCATCAGCGCCGTCGTCACCGGCGGCGCGTCCGGCCTTGGCGCCGCCACCGCCCGCAAGCTTGCCGCCGAGGGCGTGAAGGTCGCGCTGTTCGACCTGAATGCGGAAAAGGGCGAGGCCGTGGCCAAGGACATCGGCGGCATTTTCTGCGAGGTGAACGTCACCTCCGACGAATCCGTCGATGCCGGATTCGAAAAGGCGCGGGCCGCGCATGGGCAGGAGCGGATTCTCGTCAACTGCGCCGGCACGGGCAACGCGATGAAGACGGCCAGCCGTTCCAAGACCGACGGCTCGATCAAGCATTTCCCGCTCGATGCCTTCAACATGATCATTCAGATCAACCTGGTCGGTACGTTCCGCTGCATCGCAAAATCCGCCGCCGGCATGCTGACCCTGGATCCCGTCGGCGAGTTCGGGGAGCGGGGCGCCATCGTCAACACGGCCTCCGTCGCCGCGGAGGATGGCCAGATGGGACAGGCCGCCTATTCCGCGTCGAAGGGCGGTGTCGTCGGCATGACCCTGCCGGTTGCGCGCGACCTGATGTCGGAGGGGATTCGCGTGAACACCATCCTGCCGGGCATCTTCGATACGCCGCTGATGCAGGGCGCGCCCGACAATGTGAAGCAGGCGCTCGCCGCCTCCGTGCCGTTTCCGAAGCGCCTGGGCAATCCGGACGAATATGCCTCTCTGGCGGTGGAGATGTGCCGCAACTCCTACTTCAACGGCGAGGATGTGCGTCTGGACGGGGCCATTCGCATGGCGCCGCGCTGAGCCCTAGGGAGTAACGCCATGCCGCGCCCGGCCGGTTTCGATCCAAAGGACCAGATCTGCATCGTCACCGGCGGGGCGAACGGCATCGGCCTCGCCCTGGCCCGGGCGCTGAAATCGGCCGGCGCTCGGCATGTCGCGCTTGCCGACCGGGATGCGGAGGCATTGGCGCCGGCGGGGCAGGAGATCGGCGGCCTGACCTTCGCCATCGATGTGGCGGACGAGGCCGCCGCCGCTGCCATGGTGGCCCGCGTGGAGGAGGAGGTGGGGCCCATCGGCCTCTTCGCCGCGAACGCCGGCATCGGCCGCCCCGATGCCGATCCGGCCGATGCCGCCTCTGCACCGTTGTCCGATTTCGAGGATTGCTTTCGCGTCAACTGCCTGGCGCATATCGCGGCGGCGAAGGCGGTCGTGCCCCGTTTCCGCGATCGCGGCGCCGGCTGGTTCCTGGCGACCATCAGCGCCGCCGGACTGCTCAGCCAGATCGGCTCGGCGCCCTATTCCGTCAGCAAGCATGCCGCCATCGGCTTTGCCGAATCGCTCGCCTATACGGTTCGCGATCAGGGGATCGGCGTGTCCGCCCTTTGTCCGCAGGCCGTCCGCACAGCCATGATCGGCGAGAATCCGGAGGACAACCTGAAGGGCGGCGCGAATGTGGACGGCATTCTGGAACCGGAAGCCGTCGCCGCCGCCGCGCTGAAGGGCATGGCCGAGGGACGCTTCCTGATCACGCCGCACGAATCGGTGCGCGGATACATGACGCACAAGGCGGCCGACTATGACCGCTGGATCGGCGGCATGGCGAAGCTGCGCCGGCAGGTGCTCTAAGACATCCTGCCGGCGGGCAGCTGCCGCCGGGCACCGAACCTCAGCGGCGCCGGCGCGTTGCCGCGATGCCCCAGAGGATCGCCGCACCCATGGCCGATTTGATGCCGGCACCCAGCAGAAAGGGCGTGACCCCCGACGCAATCGCCGCCGGCGCGCCGATCAGCGCCGCCAGCCAGGCCGCGCCGATGCCGAGGCACAGAAGGTTGCCGAGCGCCATGGCACCGAAGGCAAGGATCGGCCGCCGTCCATGGGCGCCGTGCACGCACAGCCAACCCGTCACGAAGGCGACGACGGGAAAGGCGGCGAGATACCCGGCCGTCGGACCCATCATGTAGGGAAGGCCGGCATGGCCGTCCGCCAGGACCGGCATGCCGGCCGCGGCCTCCGCCAGCCAGGCAGCGACGGTGATCGCGCCCAGACGCGGACCGTAGATCGCCCCGATCAGCGTGACGGCGAGCGTCTGCATGGTGATCGGCACCGGTGCCAGCGGAATGGCGATGTAGGAGGACAGCGCCAGAATCAGCGTGCCCAGAACGACAAGAGCCGCCTGCTGCGGCAATGCGGGATGGCCGATGACCGGCAGGGCCCGGTTGCTCATGCCGCCACCCCGTCGATGGCCCTTGCCAGCTTCACGTCGCGCATGGACAGACCATCCGCGTCGTGCGTCGTCAGGACGATGTCCACGCCGTTATAGACGTTCGACCATTCGGGATGATGGTCCGCCTTCTCGGCAAGCAGCGCAACGCGGCTCATGAAGCCGAAGGCGCCGACGAAATCCGAGAATTTGAAGGATTTCGCAATGGCGTCGCGGCCGTCCACGACAGTCCAGCCGGTCAGCGCCGGAAGATGTTCGGCGCGCTCGGCGTCCGTCAGTTTTTCTATGCTCATGCGCGCTTCCATAATCCGGCCGGGCCCCATATCTCAAGCGCAGGAAAGGCGGAAACATGAGCCGGGAAACCTTCGCGCCCTCTCTGGACGACATTGAAAGCCTCGCCGCGGATGCCGTCGCGAACCTGCCGGACCTGTTCCGCCAATATCTGGACGGCGTGCGTCTGGTCGTGGAGGACTTTCCCTCCGAGGAGGTGCAGCGGGACATGCAGCTGGAAAGCCCCTTCGACATCCTCGGCCTCTATCACGGCTATGCGGTGGGAAAGTCGGTCGACCTCAGCGGCAACCTGCCCGACACGGTCTATCTCTATCGCCGCCCCCTGCTCGATTACTGGGCGGACCATGAAGAGAGCCTCGAACATCTGGTCGCGCATGTGCTGGTGCACGAGGTCGGGCATCATTTCGGCCTCAGCGACGAGGACATGCACGGCATCGAGGATGCCGCCGGCTGAACGGCTGGCCGGGCGCCCGGCTGTAAAGTCAGGCAGGCTGGCGCCCCGGCGGGGCGGCTCCTAGGTAGGGGCGCATGGCCCGCTCAGACTTTCGTTTCGCGCATCGGCTGCGCGTCCGCTATGCCGAAATCGATGCCCAGGCGATCGTGTTCAACACGCGCTATCTGGAATATTTCGACGTGGGCATCACCGAGTATTTCCGTGCCACCGGACGCAGAGACCTTACCCAGCCCGATGGCGGCGGCGCGGAGTTTCACGTCGCCCGCAACACAATCGACTACAAGAAACCGCTGGTGCTGGACGAGGAATTCGACATCTGCCTGCGCTGCCAGCGCATCGGCAGCAGCTCGATGACCTATGAATGGGAAATCCACGGCCTTGCGAACGGTGAGGGCAAGGACGATCTGCGTGCGCTCGGCACCAGCGTCTCCGTTCATGTCGGAGAAGTCGGCAAGGGGCCGACGCCGGTGCCGGACGGCATCGTCCTCGTCTTCGAAACCTTCGAGGGGCGGGCGCTCAGGAACAAGGAAAAGACCGCATGAAATATCTGCACACCATGGTCCGCGTGGCGGATCTCGATGCCTCGATCGCCTTTTACGAACTGCTCGGCCTGAAGGAGGTGAAGCGCAAGGATGTCGAGGCCGGACGCTTCACGCTCGTCTTCATGGCCGCGCCGGGCGACGAGGATGCGCAGGTCGAGCTGACCTACAATTGGGATCCGGAAACCTATGATGGCGGCCGCAATTTCGGCCACCTCGCCTACGCTGTCGACGACATCTACGAGAGCTGCCGGCGGCTGCAGGATGGCGGCGTCACAATCAACCGTCCGCCGCGCGACGGTCACATGGCCTTTGTGCGTTCGCCGGACGGGATCTCGGTCGAGCTTCTTCAGAAGGGCGAGCGCAAGGCGCCGGCGGAACCCTGGGCGTCCATGGAGAACACCGGCACCTGGTAGGGCGGGGCCGCCGCCCCTTTTCCCGAAGGAGATCCGAAACCATGACACTCGACGTCGTTCAGATACCGGTCCTCAACGACAATTACGTCTATCTCGTACATGACGCGGACAGCGGCGAGACGGCGGTTATCGACCCCTCGGTAGCCGCGCCCGTGCTGGACGCGGCGGCGAGCCGGGGGTGGCGCATCACGCAGATCCTCAACACGCACTGGCACCCCGACCATGTCGGCGGAAATGCGGAGATCAAGGCGGCGACCGGCTGCCGGATTACGGGGCCGGCCGGCGAGGCGGAAAAGATCACCGGCATCGACCGTGCGGTGTCGGAGGGCGATACGGTCCATATCGGCGCCCAAGAGGGACGCGTTATCGACGTGCCGGGGCATACTGCGGGTCACAACGCCTATTATTTCGAAGGGGCCGGACTGCTGTTCTGCGGCGATACGCTGTTCGCCATGGGCTGCGGCCGGCTGTTCGAGGGCACGCCCGCCGACATGTTTGCCAGTCTGCGGAAATTCGCCGCGCTGCCGCCCGAAACGCGCGTCTACTGCGCGCACGAATATACAGCGGCGAACGGCCGCTTCGCGCTGACCGCCGAACCGGCCAATGAAGCGATCGCCGCGCGGCAGGACCGGGTCCTCGCCCTGAGGGAGGCGGGCGAGCCGACCGTTCCGACGACGATCGAACAGGAACTTGCCACCAACCCCTTCATGCGGGCAGACAGTGCGGAGGAGCTTGGCCGCCGCCGCGCGGCCAAGGATGCATTCAAGGGCTGAGCGCGCGTTACGCGTCCGGCGGGTTAAGGATCGGCCGCGGGGAGCGGCCATGAGGGGGTATGATGAAAATTGTCAGGAATCTCGTCGGCGCGGCCATGATGGCGGCGCTGGTCCCCGGCGCGTCTGTCGCCGCACCGGCGGAACAGCCGCCGCGCAAGGATCAGGGCGACCGTTATGAGGGCTTTGCGGGACAGACCCGTTCGCCCGTTCTGGCAACCCACGGCATGGCGGCAACCAGCCAGCCGCTGGCGACCGGCGTGGCGCTCGACATATTGAAGCAGGGGGGCAGCGCGGTCGATGCGGCCATCGCGGCGAACGCGGCGCTCGGCCTGATGGAGCCCACCGGTAACGGCATCGGCGGCGACCTGTTCGCCATCGTCTGGGATCCGGACACCAAGAAACTCTACGGCCTCAATGCCAGCGGCCGTGCGCCGATGGGGCAGAGCCTTGCGGACCTTCGTGAAGCCTCCGGCGGCGACGATATTCCGGATTATGGCTGGCGATCCGTCACCGTGCCGGGTGCGGTATCGGGCTGGGCGGCCCTGCACGAGCGTTTCGGCAAGCTGCCGCTGGGCGCCGATCTGGCGCCCGCCATCTACTACGCCGAACACGGCTATCCGGTCTCCGAGTTGATCGCGTGGTACTGGAACCGCTCGATGGGAAATTTCGCGGACCTGAGCGCGGAAGGCATCGTCGAGGAGGGCGAGAACTGGCGCCAGCTATTCATGCCCGGCGGCAAGGCGCCGCAGGCCGGCGAGGTGTTCGTCAACAAGGATCTTGCACGGACGCTGAAAACCATCGCGGAGCAGGGGCCGGACAGTTTCTACACCGGCGAACTGGCGCGCGACATGGCCGCCTATTTCGAGCGGATCGGCGCGCCGCATCGGTATGAGGACTTCGCATCGCACGAGGCGGAATGGGTCGATCCCGTTTCCGTCGACTATCGCGGCTACGACGTCTGGGAGCTGCCGCCCAACAGCCAGGGCATCGCCGCGCTGCAGATGCTGACCATCCTGGAAGGCTACGATCTGAAGGCGATGGGCCGCGATTCGGGCGAATTCTGGCATGTGATGACGGAGGCCAAGAAGCTCGCCTTCGCCGACCGCGCGCATTATTATGCCGACATGGCGTTTTCCGATGTGCCGGTCGAGCGCCTTATTTCCGAAGATTACGCAGCGGAACGCCGCAAGCTGATCGGCGACAAGGCGGCGATGAGCGTGGAGCCGGGCCTCGACACCAGCGGGATCGACGCCGGCGATACGATCTACCTGACGACGGCCGATTCCAGCGGCATGATGGTCAGCCTGATCCAGTCCAATTATCGCGGCATGGGTTCGGGTCTCGTCGCTGATGACGGAGAAGGGCACACGCTCGGCTTCATGTTCCAGGACCGCGGCGCCCAGTTCGCGCTCGATCCGGACCACGCCAATGCCTATGCGCCCGGCAAGCGCCCGTTTCAGACCATCATCCCCGCCTTCATGACGAAGGACGACGTCCCGCTGATGAGCTTTGGTCTGATGGGCGGCGCCATGCAGCCGCAGGGTCATGCGCAGATCGTCGTCAACATGGTCGATTTCGGCATGAACGTGCAGGCGGCGGGCGACGCCGCCCGCTTCCATCACGAGCAGGCGGACGAGCCGACCGCGCTCGGCAAAATGACGGACGGCGGCCTGCTGCAAGTGGAATCGGGCGTCCCCATCGAGGTCGTGCGCGATCTGGAGGCACGCGGCCAGACGGTCGAATACACCACCGGTCCGTTCGGCGGGTATCAGGCGATCTACCGAGACCCCGAAACCGGCGTCTACTGGGGCGCCAGCGAGATGCGCAAGGACGGCCACGCGGCAGGATATTGACGTGCGGCCGTGCCGGCTTGGGCCTCATGCAGCGAACCTGCTATGTAAAGCGTTGGGTCGAAAGGATTGGGAGGAGTATTGTTTATGAAATATCTCGCCATCGCTTCGACTGCGTTGCTTATGACGGCCTGTACGGCATCGTCGGACAGCCCGCAGAGCGCAGCCGACCGTGAAGCGGAGAATCCGCTTGCCACCGTTGCGGCCACGGGATCGGCGCGTTCGTGTCTGCCGGTATCGCAGCTTCGCCAGACGGAGGGTGTATCGTCACGGGCCATCATCTTCGAGATGGACAATGGCGATCTTTACCGCAACGAGCTGACGGCGAACTGCCCGGGCGCTCGCCAGGACGTGGCGTTCAGTTACTCGACGCCGACACAGCAGCTGTGCCGCGGCACGATTCTGACCTTCTTCGACCCGGCTGTCCGCGCGCCCTATGGCAGCTGTGCGCTGGGCGAATTCGTGCCGATCCCGGAGGATGCGCGCGACATGATGAAGGACGAGCCGGAGGGCTGATCCGGCTTCAACTGACCGCATCGAAGGGCCGCGCATCGTCTGCGCGGTCCTTCAGCATGCCGCGGTCGCCCGCATTCAGGGCCTCCAGGAGACCTCTTGCCGTCCGGCGCATGACCTGCGTCAGCCCATCGCCGCCGGAGCCGCGCGCGACGGGGGTTACCAGCGCGCGGATGCGATCCTTCTCGTCATAAAACTTCATCGAGACCAAATTCTGCGCGTACAGTGTGCGCGTGATCTCGTCGTTCGGATCGAGTTCGACGGACCGCTGGAACGCCTTCAGGCTTTCGTTCGACTTGGCGCCGAGCATCGTGCCGGCAAGGAAGGGTTCCAGATTGGACACCGCCTCTCCATGCCATACGCCGAGCGCTCGCCATGCGAGTGGATTGCGCGGTTCGTTCTTGACCACCTCGTCGATGATCCGCTTCGCGGTTTTCGCATCCGAGCGGCTTCGTTCGATTTTCGACCGGAATCCAAGCGCGGTTGCCTTCCATAGCTTGGCGTCGCTGTTCCTGGGGTCCAGCTTCAGCGCAGTGTCGAGATCGTCCAGCGCGGCCGCCAGCTTCATTTTCGCCTTTGCCTTGTCGGTCGTCATATAGGCCGCGTCGGTGAGGACGGCCTTCGCCGCAAGAACATAACCGTCGGACGTGTTCTCGGCCCGGGCTGCCGCGGCCGCCTGGGTGAACTTCATCTGGTTGAACAGCGCATTGGCATCTGCCGCTACGGCCGGATGCGCCAGCGCGGCGAGGAGCGATGCGACGATCAGTTTCTTCATTTGGCCAGAGCCTCCGATATCAATCGGCGCGTATTTTCCATTCCGTAGAGCGAGATGAAGCTGCCCATGCGCGGGCCCTGCGGGCTGCCAAGCAGCGTTTCGTAAAGAGCCGAGAACCAGCTACGTAGCGGATCGAAATCATGCGCCTTTCCAACCTCGTATACGACCGACTGAATGTCTTCGGCCTGAACGGATTGCGGCAATTTTGCGAGACGCGCGTCGAGATCGCGTAGGGCGTCCGACTCCTGCGCCGTGGGTGCGCGCTTTTCGAGCGTGGGCGCGACGATTTCCTTCACATACCGCACGGCATGGCCGATCAGCGCATCCAGCTCCGGTTCGCTTTGCGGGGAGGCATCGGGCGCGTAGTTCTTCAGATAGGCCCAGACCGCGTCTTCCTCTGCCTCGGCGCCCATGACACCCACGAGGTTCAGAAGCAGCGAATAGCTGACGGGCAGGCTGTCCCGCGGAACCTCGCCCCCATGCACATGATGAACGGCATTGCCGAGGCGCTTATCCCAGTCCTGCTCCACGTAGTTGGCGCGCATCTGGAAATAATCGTCGATGATCTTCGGAATGAGGCCCGTGTGCAGCTGCTTGGCCGCCTTCGGATCCCGGTAGATGTAGAAGGCCAGACTGTCCTGCGGACCATAGGACAGCCAGTCGTCGATCGAGAGGCCGTTTCCCTTCGATTTGGAAATCTTCTCCCCGGCGGCGTCCAGGAACAGTTCGTAGATCATGCCCTCCGGCTTGCGGCCGCCAAGCACCTTTGCGATGCGGCCCGACTGTACGCCGGAGTCGGTCAGGTCCTTGCCGTACATCTCGTAATCGACGCCGAGCGCCACCCAGCGCATGGCCCAGTCCGCCTTCCACTGCAGCTTCGCCTGGCCACCGAAAATCGACTGCTCGACGATGTCCCCGTCATCCGCGAAACGGACGATGCCGCTGTCGGCATCGACGATCTCGACGGGGACTTGCAGGACAATTCCGGTCTTCCGGCTGATGGGCAGCACGGGCGAATAGGTGGCGCGCCGCTCCTCCCGCAGGGTCGGCAGCATGATATCCATGATCTTGTCGTAGCGGTGCAGCACGGTCCGCAGCGCATCGTCGAACGCGCCGCTCTCATACTGCTCCGTCGAGGACATGAACTCATAATCGAATCCATAGCGGTCCAGAAAGGTGCGCAGCCGGGCATTGTTGTGCGCCGCGAAGCTCTCGTGCGTATCGTAGGGATCGGGGATGCGGCTGAGCGGCTGTCCCAGATGCGCACGCAGCATGTCGCCGTTCGGAACATTGTCCGGAACCTTGCGCAGCCCGTCCATATCGTCGGAAAAGGCAACGAGCCGGGTCGGCACGTCGGCCATCTCCTCGATCGCGCGGCGCACCATGGTCGTACGCAGCACCTCGTTGAACGTGCCGATATGCGGCAGACCCGACGGGCCGTAACCGGTTTCGAGGAGGATCGGTTCGCCGCCCGGCTTTCCGTCCGGATAGCGTTTCAGGACGCGCGCCGCCTCCTGATAGGGCCAGGCTTTGGAAGACAGCGCGGCGGCGCGGCGGGCGGAATCGATCTTGCTCATGCCGCTAGAGCTATGTTGCGGCGCAGCGGACGGCAAGCCGTGATGCGCGGTCGGTCCCCTTGTTCTCCCGCTCCTAATACAGGAAATAGATGGCGGTGCAGGTCGCCAGACCCACGATCAGGTTCATCGGCAGACCGATCTTCAGAAAGTCGGTAAAGCGATACCCGCCGGCTGCGTAGACCAGGGTATTCGTCTGATAACCCACCGGCGTGGCAAAGCTCGCTGACGCCGCGAACATCACCGTCAGGAGGAGCGCGCGCACGTCCGCCCCCAGCGGATCGGCGAGTGCGATGACGAGCGGCGCCATGAGCACCGCCACTGCGTTGTTGGTCACCACCTCCGTCAGCGCGGACGTCAGCGCATAGACGATCAGGAGCACGGCAAAGGGGCTGGCCGCCAGCAGCGTCGGTGTCGTCCAGCCGACGATCAGTTCGACCGTGCCCGCGTTTCTGAGGCCGAGGCCGACCGCCAGCATCGCGAAGATCAGCACCAGCACATTGCCGTCGATGCTCTGCCACGCCTCTTCCGCATCGATACAACGCGTGAGGAGGACGATCGCCACGCCCATGATGGCAAGGGTCTCGATGGGCGCTGCACCCATTGCGGCAAGGGCGATAATACCGAGCATGGTGAGGATGGCGATGGGCGCCTTGAGACGCCGAAAGGGGCGCGCCTGGCTTTCGCCGACCTCGACAAGATTGATGTTCGCGCGCAGCGCGCTCGCCGCAACGCTGTCGGCGGCGATGAGGAGGCGGTCGCCCGCGCGAATGCGGACCTGCGACAGGGACGGCCCCGCCATGTGGCGCGGACGCGACAAACCGACGACACGTACCGGCAGGCGGCTGAGGAAGGGAATCTCCGAAAGCTGGCGGCCGATTGTGGGATGCGAGGGGCTGATGGTCGCGCTGATGAAGTTCGGCTCGGTCAGCATCGTTTCCGTGCCGACGCCGGGGCGCAGCGTGGCATCGCGCGTCAGCGACACGAGCTCCGTCTCCGTCGCTTCCAGGATCAGGCGGTCGCCCGGATCGAGGACCACCGGCAGCTGGTCGCCGCGCAGGAACCGTGTCTTGCGCTGCACCGCGATCAGGCTGAGGCCGTCGCGCTTCAGCAGCTTGACGCTGCTGGTGGATAGCCCGTCCAGGCGCGAACCCTCTTCCACCACCAGGTCCGTGATGTAGAGCCTGCGGTTCTGCTCATCCTCCTGCGCCGCTGCGGCATCGCGGGGCGTGTCATGTCCCGGCAGCAGGAACGGGCCGAGCAGAGACAGGGTCAGGATGCCGGCTATGGCTGTCACCGCGCCCACCAGCGTCGGCTCGAAGATCGTGAATGCGGCAAGTCCGCTGCGCTGCGCAATGCCGTCGACGAGAAGGTTCGTCGAGGTTCCGAGAAGCGTCATGCTGCCGCCCAGGATCGAGATGTAGGACAGCGGGATCAGCATGCGCCGGGCGGCTATGCCGGCGGCCCGCGCCGTTCGCTTCATGATGGGAATGAGGACGATGACCACTGGCGTGTTGTTCACCAGTGAAGAGGCAGTGAACGTGCCGCCCATAAGCTGCACCATGGAAAAGCGAGGGTTCTTGTCCGCGCGCGCCGATACGATCGCTGCCATCGCGTCGACAACGCCGGTCCGGACAAGCGCGCCGGACAGAATGAACATGGCCGCGATGGTGATCGGCGCGGGATTGCTGAAGACGGCGGCAAGGCGCTCCGGCGTCAGAAAACCCAGCATCAGCATGACAGCGCCGCCGGCAACGGCGATGACGACCGGTGGCAGGCGCTCACTGATGAAGCCCGCCAGAATTGCAAGGAGAACGAGAAGACCGATGAGGGCGGAATGCGCATCGACGAAGGCAGAAAGAGTATTGAAGGCGTCCAGCTGCATGTCCGATCCGAAATGGGGCCACGGTTCCCGCACCCTAGAGGAGTGTGTTGCCGCCAGCAGTCTTGCGCCATGGCTAACGCGCCCGCTTCATAAATCCTAGACGCAGAAAAGGTTCATGCCGTGCCGATGCGTCGCAGGCCTTGCGGCGGAGGGCGCATTGCCGTCAAAGGGGCGGCGATGGCTGTTCCGGTTCCGTTCCTCCTGCCGCACCCGGCGCTCGCCGCGTCGCTGGACGGGTTGTGGCTGGCGGAGGCGCAGGGCGAGCCCCGGCGCATCGAACGGGCGGAGGCGATCCGGCTGCTGGCCTCGACGCCGACGATCATGGTGAATGTGCCGCTGGTCGCCGCGAAGCTTGGTTATCCGGAGCTTGGCGGCCTCGACCTCCTGGAACTGTTCGCGTTCGTGCATCCCGCGCGTTTTGCGGTTCCCACCGTCGCCGGCCTGGCTGCGGTCTGCGACTTGGACTTGCCCATCGGCGGCGCCGCGGAGGCCGATGCGCTGCGTCAGATCGCCGGCACCTTGCTGGCACGCATGGCCCCTGACGACGGGGAAAAGGACGGCGGAACGGCGCGCACGGCGCCCTGGGCGGAGCGCGCCGGCGCCTGGTCTATTGCTCAGGCGCTGTCGCGCGCGCGCTGGCCGTGGGCGGCGCCTGTTCTCGCAGCGATGGGCGGCCCCCCCGCGGGCACGGAGCGATCGATCTTCACCAGTCTGCCGAAGTGGGAGGATGCGCCGCCGCTCGCAAAGACGAAGACGGTGCGTCT
Organism: Pacificimonas flava; assembly: GCF_000342165.1. Classification (GTDB taxonomy): domain Bacteria; phylum Pseudomonadota; class Alphaproteobacteria; order Sphingomonadales; family Sphingomonadaceae; genus Pacificimonas; species Pacificimonas flava. The sequence continues at coordinate 416,668 of NZ_AMRV01000003.1, read as the reverse complement.
GGAACAGGATGCGGTCGAGGAGCGGCTGACCGGGCTGCTCGGGGCCGGCGCGGAAACGCGTGAAGGGCAGCGCGCTTATGCCCGCGCGGTCACCCACGCCTTCGATCCGCGCAGCGTCGAAAACGCGCCCAATGTCGTGCTGGCGGAGGCGGGGACGGGCATCGGCAAGACACTCGGTTATCTCGCCCCGGCCAGTGCCTGGGCGGCCGAGGCCGGCGGCACGGTCTGGCTGTCCACCTATACCAAGGCCCTGCAACGGCAGCTGGATGCGGAAACGGCGCGCCTCTATCCCGATCCTGAGGAGCGGAAGCGCCGCGCCGTCGTGCGCAAGGGCCGGGAAAATTATCTTTGCCTCCTCAACCTGGAAGATGCGGTGCAGGGCAGCTTCGGCGGGCGCGCCGCGATCTATGCCCGCCTCGTCGAGCGCTGGGCACGCTATTCGGCCGGCGGCGACATGATCGGCGGCGACCTGCCCGGCTGGCTGACGGGCCTGTTCGGCCGCACCGCGCAGGCGGCGCTGACCGACCGGCGCGGCGAGTGCGTCTATGCCGCCTGCCCGCACTACCGCCGCTGCTTCATCGAGCGTGCCGCGCGCGCCAGTCAGGAGGCAGACCTTGTCATCGCGAACCACGCGCTCGTGATGGTGAACGCGGCGCGCGGCAAGGCGGAGGGGCGCGGCCTGACGCGGCTCGTGTTCGACGAGGGGCATCACCTGTTCGACGCCGCCGACACGACGTTCTCGCTGGACCTGACCGGCGCGGAGGCGATTGAGATGCGCCGCTGGATTATCGGCCCGGAAAAGAAGACCAAGGGCCGCCGCCGGGGCCTGACGGCGCGTCTCGGTGACCTGGTGGCGTTCGAGGAGGAGGGCGCTCTCCTTCTCGACGAGGCGGTGGAGCGCGCCCGCGCCCTGCCCTCGGACGGCTGGTTGAAGCGCGTGGTCGACGGCGCCCCCCACGGCCCGATCGAGGCGCTGCTGGCGGAGGTGCGCGCGACCGTCCTTGCGCGGGCGAAGCCGAACGAGGCGGGATACGGTCTCGAAACCGAGATCGCGGAGCCGCCGGCGGCGCTTGTCGAGGCGGCGGCGCGCGCGCAGTCCGCCATAGAGGACATGGCCGTGCCGCTGCGCCGGCTCGCCGCGCGCCTGACGAAACTGATGGAGGCGCCGCCCGACTGGCTGGACGCGCCGGCCCGTGCGCGGGTGGAGGGCGCGCTTGGCGGCATGGACTGGCGCATGAGCATGTTGACCGGCTGGGGCCATCTGCTCGCGCGCGTCGGCGGTCCGCCGCACCCGGATTTCGTCGACTGGCTGATGCTGTCGCGTGTCGAGGGCCGTGAATATGATATGGGCATCCTGCGCCACTGGCTGGACCCGACGAAACCGCTGGCGGAGGCGGTGCTGTCGCCCGCCCATGGTGTGGTCGTCACCTCCGCCACGCTGCGCGGCCGGATCGCGGACGAGGCGGCGGAGCCGGATGCCGACTGGCGGGTTTCGGAAATGCGCACGGGCGCCAATCACCTGCCGCTGCCGGCGCGGCGCTTTCAGGTGGACAGCCCCTTCGACTACGCGGCCAACACGAAGATCCTGGTGGTCACCGACGTGAAGCGCGGCGACGCCGCGCAGCTTGCCGGCGCCTATCGCAGCCTGATCGAGGCGGCGGGCGGCGGCACGCTCGGCCTGTTCACCGCCATTGCCCGGCTGAAGGCGGTGTTCGCGCGCATCCATGGGCCGCTGGCGGAGGCGCGGCTGCCGCTTTACGCCCAGCATGTCGATCCCATCGATGCCGGTACGCTGGTCGACATGTTTCGCGCCGATCCACGCGCCAGCCTGCTCGGCACCGATGCGCTGCGCGACGGCGTCGACGTGCCGGGCGATTCGCTGCGCCTCGTCGTGATGGAGGGGGTGCCGTGGGCGCGGCCGACGGTGCTGCACGCGGCGCGGCGCGCGGCGTTCGGCGGCAAGGCCTATGACGACCTGATCACTGGCGGCAAGCTGGCGCAGGCGTTCGGCCGCCTCGTCAGACGCGCCAGCGACCGCGGCGTCTTCGTGCTCCTTGGAGCGGCCGTGCCGACCCGGTTGACGCAGGCTTTTCCCGCGGGCGCGGAGGTCGAACGTGTCGATCTGGCAACAGCCCGAGAAATCGTCGCGGCTCAAGTCGGCCCGGACGCGCATGATCGTGACAAGCAGCCGGTTTCCGGCAGCACGGGCGTTGCGCCGCCGCCGCCGGGCCCGTAAGGCGCGCTGCCATGGCACGCATCGTCATGAAATTCGGCGGCACCTCCATGGCCGGGCTGGAACGCATTCGCGCGGCCGCGCAGCGCGTGAAGCGAGAGGTGGACGCCGGCAACGAAGTCGCCGTCGTGGTCAGCGCCATGGCCGGCGAGACCGACCGTCTGGTCAGCTTCTGCCGGGAGGCGGCGCCGCTGCACGACCCGCAGGAATATGACGTGGTCGTGTCTTCCGGCGAACAGGTGACGGCGGGGCTCCTCGCCATCGTCCTGCAGTCAATGGGTGTGGAGGCGCGGTCCTGGCTCGGCTGGCAGATGCCGATGCACACCTCCAACTCGCACTCTGCCGCCCGCATTCGCGGTCTCGATGGCGACAAGATGCTGGGCGCGATGGCGGACGGCGTCGTTGCCGTCGTGCCTGGCTTTCAGGGCCTGGCCGAAAGCGGCCGCGTCACGACGCTGGGGCGCGGCGGGTCCGACACCTCGGCGGTCGCAGTCGCGGCGGCGCTGAAGGCGGATCGCTGCGACATCTATACCGATGTGGACGGGGTCTATACGACCGACCCGCGTATCGTGCCGCGTGCGCGAAAGCTCGACCGCATCACGTTCGAGGAGATGCTGGAACTGGCGTCGGTGGGCGCGAAGGTGCTGCAGACCCGCTCCGTCGAGCTTGCGATGAAGCAGAAGGTGAAGCTGCGCGTGCTGTCGTCGTTCCGCGACGTGCCGGGCACGGACATTGTTGATGAGGATGAGATCGTGGAAGACCAGCTGATTACCGGGATCGCCTATAATCGCGGCGAAGCGGAAGTGACGCTGACCAAGGTGCAGGACAAGCCCGGTTCGGTGGCCGCAATCTTTGCGCCGCTGGCCGAGCATGAGGTCAATGTCGACATGATCATCCAGAACATCGCCGATCCTGACGGGCGCACCGACGTCACCTTCACGGTCGCGCGCACGGAAATCCCGCGCGTCATGGAACTGCTGAAGGCGGCGCGGGATGCGATCGGCTATGAGGACCTCAGCTACAACGACAAGGTCTGCAAGCTTTCCGTCGTCGGCGTCGGCATGCGCAGCCATACGGGCGTCGCGGCGACCATGTTCCGGGCGCTGGGAGAGCGGGGCATCAACATCGAATCGATCACCACCTCCGAAATCAAGATCAGCGTCCTGATCGCCGAGGAATATACCGAGCTTGCCGTGCGCGTTCTCCACTCCGCCTATGGCCTCGACGCGGCCGAGGAGGAAGCGGCGTGAGGCACCCCCGTCTGCAGGCGCTGATGCAGCGCGGCCGCGCGTTTCTCGGCACCGACTATGCGATCATGGGCGGCGCCATGTCCTGGGTGTCGGAACGCAATCTCGTCTCCGCCATCTCGAATGCGGGCGGGTTCGGCATGATCGCGTGCGGCGCCATGGACCCGGACATGCTGGCGCGGGAGATCGAGGAGACCGCGAAGCGCACCCACAAGCCCTTCGGCGTCAACCTCATCACCATGCACCCGCAGCTGTTCGACCTGATCGAGGTGTGCGGCCGTGCCGGCGTCAGCCATATCGCGCTGGCCGGCGGCCTGCCGCCAAAGGGCTCGATCGACGCCATCAAAGGCTCGGAGACCGGCACGCCGGCAAAGCTGATCTGCTTCGCGCCCGCGCTCAGCCTTGCGAAGAAGCTGGTGCGCTCCGGCGTCGATGCGCTCGTCGTCGAGGGGATGGAAGCGGGCGGCCATATCGGCCCCGTCTCGACCGCCGTTCTGGCGCAGGAAATCGTGCCCGAACTCGGTGCGGAGGTGCCGATCTTTGTGGCCGGCGGCATCGGCCGGGGCTCTGCCATCGCCGCCTTTCTGGAGATGGGCGCGGCCGGCGTGCAGCTCGGCACGCGGTTCGTCGTTGCCGAGGAATGTATCGCGCACGAGAATTTCAAGAGGGCGTTCATTCGCGCCTCCGCCCGCGATGCCGTCACCAGCGTCCAGCTCGACAGCCGCCTGCCCGTCATTCCCGTGCGCGCGCTGAAGAACCGCGCGTCCGAGGAATTCGCCGCCAAGCAGCGCGACGTCGCCCGCCTTCTCGACGAGGAAAAGGTGGAGATGGCGGAGGCGCAGTTGCAGATCGAACATTATTGGGCAGGCGCCCTGCGCCGTGCCGTCATCGATGGGGACGTCGAAACCGGCAGCGTCATGGCCGGGCAGTCGGTCGGCATGGTCAAGCGCGAGGCTCCGGTATCGGAGATCGTCGCTGAGCTGGTGGACGAGGCGGAAGCGGCGCTGACGCGCAAGGCGGGCTGACCCGCGATCATTTTGCCGGCCTTGCGGCGGCTGCGACTCCCCAATCTGTCAGGTGTTGCGCGGCGAACACGCTGCGCCATGGGCGATGTGTCGCCCACTAGCGGGCGCGCACGCGCTCGGCTACAGCCTCCATCCAATTGATCACGCTAGAGGATCAGCGGAAATCCGTGGGGAGGCGCCGTCCTGGTCGCCGACGAAGAATCCTATAAGAATTGAGGGGGAATTCGAAATGAAGAGCATTTACCTGCTTGGCGCCGCCGCTTGCGTTCTCGCCGCACCGGCCTTCGCTCAGACGGTCCAGGAGGCGGCCGAACCGTCCGCACCCGCGCCGCGCATCGAGGATGCCAGCGGCAACGCCATCGTCATCACCGCCACGCGGCGCGCGGAAACCATTCAGGACGTGCCCATTTCGGTGAACGTCGTCGCCGGCGATCTGATCGAAAATGCCGGCGTCGACGACGTTCGCGCGCTTCAGCAGGTCAGCCCCAGCCTTCGCACCGGCACGGGCCAGTCGAGCGCGACCGGCACCTCTCTTTCCATTCGCGGCATCGGCACGGGCGGCGACAATCCGGGTTTCGAGCCGGCGGTCGGCGTCTTCATCGACGGTGTCTACCGCGCCCGCGCCGGCGTCGCCATCAGCGAGCTGCCGCCCGTCGAACGGGTTGAGGTGCTGCGCGGGCCGCAAGGAACCCTGTTCGGCCGCAATACTTCGGCCGGCGCTCTCAACATCGTCACGGAACTGCCGGAATTCGACCTCGGCGGCTTCGCGCAGGTGGAATATGGCAATCAGGGGCAGCTGGAACTGCGCGGCATGGCGACCGGCGGCGTCAACGACGTCATTGCCCTGCGGGTCGACGGCGTCTACCGGGAGCGGGACGGCTATATCCGCGACGTCAACACGGACCGCGAGTTCAACACCATCGACCGCTACGGCGTGCGCGCGCAGGCTCTGGTCGACAATGCCGACCGCCTGACCGTGCGCATCATCGGCGATTATTACAAGACGGACGAGGAGTGCTGCTACGCCGTCAACGTCGCGCCGGGGCAGGTTGCGCCTGTCCTCGACGCGCTTGGTGGGGCGCTCGGCCTCGACGGGATCGTGACGCCGGACAGCCCCTCCGACCGTGTCGCGGCGGCCAGCCCGAACCGCGATCTGACCGAACGGGTCGAGGATTGGGGCGTCTCGGCCGAGGTCAATTATGACTTCGATTTCGCCACGCTGACCTCCATCACCGCCTACCGCGACTGGGACGCGCTGCGCGATCAGGATATCGACTTTTCCGGCGCCGACCGTGCCTATCGCGACAATTACAGCACGGGCCTGAAGGATTTCACGCAGGAGGTGCGTCTGCAGGGGACGGCGTTGGACGACCGTCTGGACTGGCTCGTCGGCGGTTTCTACCTGAACGAGGAGCTGACGCTGACCGATACGGTTCGCCTCGGCAGCCAGGCGGCGGCGTTTACCGACACGATTTTCGCAAGTCGTGGCTTCGAACTGTTCGACACGTACGGCGCCGCCGTGCCGGAGTTCGGTCAGTTGCTGATCGCGCCGGGCAGCCCGCTGTTCAACCCGCAGCTTGCTGCCGCGGCGGCGGCGAATCCGGCCCTCCTCGCCTCGCTCGTGAACCCGATTCCCGTCGGCGGAGAAGGGTCGGGCCAGCAGGGCGACAATTATACCGTCGATACGAACGCCATCGCGCTGTTCACGCACAACGTCTTCGACATCACGGATTCGCTGTCGCTGACGCTCGGCCTGCGCTGGAACCATGAGGAAAAGGACATCAGCGCCAATCTCCTCGCCACCAACCCCACCTGCGATTTCTTCCTGAACCCGGCGAACGCCGCCTACACCCAGACGCTGACGCAGGCGACGGGCGGGGCGGCGCTGCTCCTCGGCTGTAACCCGACAGTGAACAGCGAGTTCAACGGCGATTATGATGGCGGTTTCAGCGACGATGAGTTCACCGGCACCGCGAAGCTCGCCTACAATCTGAACGGCGACCTGCTGCTCTACGGCAGCTACGACCGCGGCTATAAGGCCGGCGGTTACAATCTGGACCGCGCCGGGTTCGACACGGCGCTTCTGGGCGGTGATGGCGCGCAGATCGAGGATCTGCAGTTCGGCGCAGAGACCGTCGATGCGTACGAGGTCGGCTTCAAGGCATCGATCAGCCCCGAATTCTCGCTGAACGGCGCGGCCTTCTATCAGGATTTCACCGACTATCAGCAGCTCGTCTTCACCGGCACCAGCTTCGCCGTTGAAAATGTGCCGAAGACGGTTTCGAAGGGGGTGGAGTTGGATGCCAACATTCGCCCCGTGCGCGATCTCAACATGGCGTTCGGCTATGCGCTGACCGATGCCAGCTTCGACAAGGATCTCGACCTCTCGGCAACGCCGCTTGCGGGGCAGGAGGGGACGCAGCTGGTGAACATTCCGCGTCACGCGCTCACCGGCTCGATCACCTGGACGCCGCCGCTGACGGCCGACCTCGACATGCTGTTCCACGTCGACGGCCGCTTTCAGAGTGAGGTCGAGACCAGCACGGCAACCTCCGCCTTCGGGATAACCGACAACAAGGGGTATGGCATCGTCAACGCACGGATCGGCATCAACACGACCGACGGGCGCTACCGGCTGGAGGCGTTCGTGGAGAACCTGACGAACACCTATTACAATATCGCAAGCTTCGCAGTGCCGGAGCAGACAGGCACCTTTGCCGTCTATCCCTCTCCGCCGCGATATTACGGACTGACGGCGCGGGTCGGCTTCTGACCCGCTGGGCGTAACGGCGGCGGCGACAAGGGGGAGCGGCCGCCGCCAACGCTTTTTATTTCGTATACGGTACGTTAGCCCAGCCGGGCCTTTCGGCCGCGCGCATAAAAGCCATCGCGAGTGACTTGGCGCGCGCGCGGTGTTTCTGGTAGGGCGCAGCCATGAACGCCCCCGCGAGAGTTTCCGCCGGCGCGGCGGCGCGGGACATTCTGCGCCGCCTGCACGACGTCATGGCCTCACGCAGCACTGCGCAGGCGAAGCTCAACCGTGTCGTGGATATCATCGCAAAGTCGCTGACATCCGAGGTTTGTTCCATCTATCTTCTGCGCGACGGCGTTCTGGAACTGTTCGCGACGCACGGCCTCAACCAGAGCGCGGTTCATGTGACCCGCCTCGCCGTCGGTGAGGGTCTTGTCGGCCAGATCGCCGAGCACCGCGAACCGCTGAACCTGGCAGAGGCGAAGGCGCACCCGGATTTCGCCTATAAGCCGGAGACGGGAGAGGAAATCTTCCACAGCTTTGCCGGCGTTCCCATCATCCGGCAGGAGGCGTCCGTCGGCGTCTTGTGCGTACAGCATGCCGACCCGCGTCAGTATGAGGATATCGAGATCGAGGCGCTGCAGACGGTCGCCATGGTCCTTTCGGAGCTCATTTCCGCCGCCGGCCTCATCGACAAGAGCGCACTCGGTTCCGTCCGGGCGCATGAGGGGCCCCTGCGCCTCGACGGCATGGCGCTCGTCGACGGGGTAGCACGCGGCCGCGCTGTCTTCCATCAGCCGCGCGTGGTGGTCGAGCATACGGTTGCGGAAGACGTGGAGGTCGAGAAGGAGCGTGTCGTCGCCGCCTTCGACCAGATGCGCAGGCAGATCGACGCCATGCTCGGCAAGGCCGAGTTCGCAGCGCCGGGCGACCATGACGACATCCTCGAGACCTACAAGATGTTCGCCTATGACGAGGGCTGGATTCGCCGCATTACGGAGGCGATCGACAGCGGCCTGACGGCGGAGGCGGCAATCGAGCGCGTGCAGATGAAGACGCGCGCGCGCCTGCGCGGGGCCAGGGACGCCATCTTCGCGGAGCGTCTCAGCGATCTCGACGATCTTTCCAACCGGCTGCTGCGACTCGTTTCCGGTCAGATCGGGACGGCCGCGGAAATGGGCATCCGCCGCGACACGATCCTGCTGGCCCGCAACCTCGGGCCTGCGGAGCTTCTGGAATATGATCGCCGCTATCTGAAGGGCGTGGTGCTGGAGGAAGGGTCCGCAACCTCGCACGTCATTATCATCGCGCGCGCAATGGGCGTGCCGGTTCTGGGGCAGGTCAAGAACATCCGCGCACAGATCGCCGAGGGAGATACGCTGCTCCTCGACGGTGCGCGCCATACGCTGTTCGTGCGGCCCGCCGAAGCGGTCACCGAGCAGTTCACGGAGCAGATCGCAGCGCGCGCGCGGCTGCAGGCGGAATATGCGAAGCTGGTCGGGAAACCGGCCGAGACGGTGGATGGCCAGCGGATCAGCCTGTTCATGAACGCCGGCCTGCGCAGCGATCTGCCGCACCTTGAGGCCACGGGCGCGGACGGGATCGGTCTGTTCCGCACGGAATTCCAGTTCCTGGTCAGCGCCACCCTCCCGCGCCGCGAACGGCAGACGCGTCTTTACGAGGCCGTGCTGGCGGCGGCGGGTGAACGCCCCGTTACCTTCCGCACGGTCGACATTGGCGGCGACAAGGCCGTGCCCTACGTGTCCGAACAGCGGCGCGAGGAGAATCCCGCCATGGGATATCGCGCCCTCCGGCTCGCGCTTGGGCGAGAAGGGCTGATGAAGGTGCAGGCCCGCGCGCTTCTCGATGCAGCCGCCGGAAAGACGCTGAACGTCATGTTCCCCATGGTGTCCGAACCTTGGGAGTTCGAAGCCGCGAGGCAAATCGTGGAGGATCAGCGCAGACATCTGATCGACCGCGGCGCGGACGTGCCCGCGCAGGTTAATTACGGCGCCATGCTGGAGGTGCCGGCGCTGGCCGAAGTGCTCGACACGCTTCTGCCGATGGTCGATTTCCTGTCCATCGGCACGAACGATCTGGTGCAGTTCCTGTTTGCTTCCGACCGGTCGCATCCGAAGCTGGCGGAGCGTTACGATTGGCTCAGCCTCAGCGTGCTGCGATTCCTGAAACGGGTCGTCGATGCCGCCGACGAGGCGAACGTGCCTGTCACGGTCTGCGGCGAGATGGGCGGACGGCCCGCTGCCGCCATGGCGCTACTCGCGCTCGGCTATCGCCGGCTTTCGATCACGCCAGCCGGTATCGGACCGGTCAAGGCGATGATCCGGACGCTCGACCTCGCCGATCTGACGGAGGCGATGCAGGGCTGGATGGCCGCAGGGCGCAATATCCGCGCCGCGCTGGAAGGCTGGGTCGAAATGCACGGAACCGTCATTCCAGGCCGTTAGGCACTTTTTCGCCAATACCGATGGCCGCCCTCCGGACTGCCGGAAAACTTTACATCCGTCTACGCGTTACCCCGGTAAGCCCTTGGAAAGCTGCTGATGGCACGGGAGTTGCTTCATCGTCATCATGTTGGATCGCTTGGCCAATCTGTTCGTCCTGAAGACGGGTTTTGAGGCGGGGGTGGTAATCTACGCGCTAGCCTTGGGAGGGGCGGAGCGCGGATTGCTGTACCTCGAAACCTATCCAGGCCTTTTCGGGTGGCTCTTGTTCTCGGCCTGTTTGCTGACGGTGCTTATCGCTGGCGCAAGTCTCGTGGACGGCGTGAAGGCATGGCGCGCGCGGCGACCGGAGCAGCAGGCACTAAGCCGGGTCGTCGCGCGCGCTCGCTTGCAGACCTGACCCTGGCTGCGGCCGGACCGCCGCTCTTTCGTGCCAGGACGAAGTGAATGCCGCCCAGTCGCGGCACGGCCCTGCCAAGCAGGCCGTCCATCCAACGCAGACCCGCGACCGGCGGCGCGACAAGCGCCGTCTTCCAACTGATCGGTTCGAAGCCGCCGTCCCACAACAGACGGCGCAGTTCGCCGCGGCCGAAGGGGCGGCCCAGGCCGAAGGGTGTGGTTTCGAAATGCGTCCACAGGCCGGCGCGGTTGGGCACGATCAGGATCAGGTCGCCGGCCGGCGCCAGCACGCGTTCGGCCTCATGCAGAATGGCGCGCGGGTCGCCATGCTCCAGCGCGTGAACCATCAGCACCTGATCGAACATGGCGCCGGAGAAGGGCAGGTCGTCGGCATAGCCTGCAACGGCGCAATTGGCGCCGCGCCGAGGCCAATGGCGCTGCGGCACGCCGCACGAGGACAGCATGACCGCCCTCTCGAACTTGTCGGGGCTCAGCCCGGCAAGGAGCGGCCGTGGGTATCCCATCGCCAGGAAGCGCGTGTTCGCCTCTCGCCGCACCGTCGGGGCAACGATCCCGGCAACGATGCGCGCGTCCCGCCGTCCATCGCGTCCCGCGTAAAAGGTGCGAAGCTGCTCGGCGAGATCCATGGGCCTTTGCCCCCGGGGTCCTCAGCGCTCGATGGTGACCGCGATGCCCATGCCGCCGCCGATGCAAAGCGTGGCGAGTCCTTTCCTCGCATCGCGCTTCTTCATCTCGTGCAGCAGCGTCACCAGAATGCGCGCACCGGAGGCGCCGATAGGATGGCCGATGGCGATGGCGCCGCCATTGACGTTCACCCGGTCCGTGTCCCAGCCGAGTTCCTTACCGACGGAGAGCGACTGGGCGGCAAAAGCCTCGTTCGCCTCGATCAGGTCGAGGTCGTCCAGCGACCAGCCGGCCTTCGCCAGCGCCTTTTTCGACGCCGGCACGGGGCCGATGCCCATATAGGCCGGATCGACGCCGCAGCTTGCCCAGCTGGCGATGCGGCCAAGCACCGGCGCGCCGCGCCGCTCCGCCTCCTCGGCGCTCATCAGCACCAGCGCCGCAGCGCCGTCGTTGAGGCCGCTGGCGTTTGCGGCCGTGACCGACCCGTCTTTCGTAAAGGCTGGACGCAGGCCGGACAGCCCCTCGGCCGTCACGCCCTCGCGAATGAACTCGTCGGCGTCGACGATGGTCTCACCCTTGCGGCCTTTGACCGTGACAGGTGCGATCTCGTCCTTGAAACGCCCGTCGCGGCGCGCGGCCTCCGCCTTGTTCTGGCTGCCGGCCGCGAACACGTCCTGCATATCCCGGGTGATCTGATAGCGCTCGGCAAGATTCTCAGCCGTCTGGCCCATATGATAGCCGTTGAAGGCATCCCACAGGCCATCCCGGATCATGGTATCGACGAGCGCGAGATCGCCCATCTTCTGCCCCTGCCGCAATTGCTGGGCATGCGGCGCGAGCGACATGTTCTCCTGTCCGCCCGCGATCATGATCTCCGCATCGCCGAGCGCGATCTGCTGGCTGGCGATGGCAACGGCGCGCAGTCCGGACCCGCACACCTGATTGACCCCGTAGGCCGGAACCGCCTCGTCGATTCCGGCGGCGATGGAGGCCTGGCGCGCGGGGTTCTGACCCTGCGCCGCAGTCAGCACCTGGCCCAGGATGACCTCGCTGACATCCTCGCCCGCGATACCCGCCTCCTGCATCGCAGCGACAATCGCCGTACGGCCCAGTTCGTGGGCGGGCACGTTGGCGAAGCTGCCGAGGAAGCTGCCGACGGGCGTGCGCTTGGCGGCGGTAATGACGACTTCGGTCGTGGAGCTCATGATCGGGTCCTTCCGTTCGGGGATTCGCTGGATTGCCATATCGGGGCCTTGCTGCCCGCCTTAAAGACTTGCGAGCCACGCGGCCATGGGTTCCCAGACCTCGTGGCGCGCGCGGCTGCCGGCGATCATGCCGACATGGCCCGCCCGGGCCTGGCGCGCGTCCGGCGCTGGCGGCGCGGCGGTCGCCGGGACGAGCCGGTCGCCGGTCGCGGCGATGTCGATCCACGGAACGGAGATGTCTTGCGGGCGGATGCGCGTGCCCCCGACGCGCCATTCGCCCGCGCCTGTCCTGTCCTCTGCGAACAGACCGGTCACGGCTTCCTCCATGGCCGGAAGCGCAATCGGCGCGCCGCTCGAGGCCCAGTCCTCCATACGCTCGAAGCGGCGGGCCTCCTCGCTCCCGTCCGCCATGACGGCGTAGCGTTCAAACTTGCGCGGCGGCAATTGCGGGTCGAGCGCCCAGAAGGCCGGTTGCACCAGCGACATGGGAACAGCCGACAGGCCTTCGGCCACGCGGCGCGCCTGCGCCCAATAGTCTCGCACCTCCTTGCGGCGCTCGTCGGGATAGCCGCCGAACCGCCACGGCGTCGCCAGCGTGACGAGGCCGCCCGCTTTGCCCCGCACCGTCGCTGCCATGGCAAGCGTGCCGCCCAGGCAGTAACCGGCAAGCACCGGCCGTTCGAGGTGGCGCGCGAGCGGCTCGAGACGCTGCGTGACGTAATCGCCAAGATCGAAATGAAGCTCCTCCGCACGCGGCCGGCCCCAGTCGATCATGTGAACGGCATATCCTCGGCCCGCAAGCCAGCGCGCAAGCGAACGATTCCTGTCCAGGTCCAGGATATCGGGCGGATTTATCAGCGAGGGGACCAGCAGCAGCGGCGGCCCGGCATCGGCAAAGGACAGGAGGCGCGCCGACCCGGCGGCGGCGACAAGTCGCGGGGGTGGAGACGGCGCGGATGCCGGCGGTGCGGCCTGGTAGCGCGCGACCGCCGCGAGGATGCGCTGCCGGCGGCCCCGGTCGTTCCCCGCCGCCTGCCGGACCAGCTCCAGAAACAGGGGCAGCGGGTGCGGTCCGCGCGCCGGCAGCGCATATTGCTGCGCAGCATCCCCGCGTGCTAGGCGTTTCGCGGATGCAGCATGACCGGCGCCTGGTGCGTCGGAGTCGCCTGGGGGAGGAGCGGACATGGCAAGAAAATCCAAAAGCGAAAGCGGTTCCGGTGAAGAGGGCGACAACACGCCGATCATCATCAAGAAATACGCCAACCGGCGCCTCTACAACACCGGCACGTCGAGTTACATCACGCTCGACCATCTGGCCACGATGGTTCGGGAGGGGCAGGACTTCAAGGTCGTGGATGCGAAGTCCGGCGATGACATCACCCGCACAGTCCTGACGCAGATCATCATGGACGAGGAACATGGCGGTCAGACCATGCTGCCCACCAGCTTCCTGCGGGAAATCATCTCCATGTACGGCAATCAGATGCAGGCAATGGTGCCGTCCTATCTGGAAGCCTCGATGGCGGCGTTCCGCAAGAACCAGGAGGAGTTCGCGAAATCGATGATGGGCGGCAATCCGTTCGGCGCCATTGCGAAGCAGAACATGAAGATGTTCGAAGCGGCCTTTCCGGGGGCGGGCAAAACGCCGGGTGCAGCGTCGGAGAATCAGCCCGTCGAACCGGAGCGCGGCGACGATATTCGCGAGCTGAAGGCGGAACTGGCGGCCCTGAAGGAGAAGCTCGACCGCATCAGCTGAGAGTTCCGTGCGGCGCCCAGGCGGTCAATACAGCCAACCGCGACGCTGGGCGCGAACGGCATACCAGGTTGCGAAGATGCCGATGGCGATGACGACACCGCCGATCGTGACGACCTGCCAGGCCGCGCGTCCGAAAAGAATATGCGCGAACTGGATCGTGGCGGCGATGACGGACAGCAGGAACAGCGGAGCCGACCAGCGACGGCGCAGGAGCAGAAGCACCGCCGCCGCAACGCCGCTCCAGACGCTGATGCCGAACAGTGCGGCTACGAACGTGGGGACGTCCGACAGCATCCCGTTGTCGGCCTGATTCAGATAGACGGCGGCGCCGATCCCCTCCCACACGAGCAGCAGGACTGCGATCACCCAGAAACTGGGAATGGGACGGACCTGAGGGGGCATCGCAGTCTCCAATAGAAGAAGATGGGCGGCATCCGCGAACAGCGCCGCCCGTTCGTCACGTCTCGTTGAGGCTCAGGATGGCCGGTAGAAGACCAGGATATCGCGGCGATACCCGGCATCGTCGAAGTCCGGTGTCTCGTCCTTCTTGAAGGAGGGCGCATTCTTCAGATCCGCCTTTTCGAGGTTCAGCACATAGCCGTCATGCTTCGTTTCATAATCGAGGACCGGCCAGGGCAGCGGATAGTAATGCGCGCCGAGCCCCATGACGCCGCCGAACTGCAGAACGGCGTAGGCGACGCGGCCGGTATATTTGTCGACCATGAAGCTGACGACCTTGCCGATCTCCTCGCCGCTGCGGTCGACCACCTTCGTGCCTTCCACCTTCTCCGAAGAGATGAGCCGCACGGTTTCATCGGTCTGCAGGCGAAGTTCGAAATCGTCGGCGTCGCCGCTGTGTCCGTCCCGGCCCCGCTGATAGCGTTTGGCCCCTGCCACCGCCGCGGCGCCGACCGCAGCGATGCCGAGTGCGGTTCCGGCACCGATGCCGATCTTGTTCCAGTCCCAGCTGCCCGGAATCCGTTTCAGCTTGGCGCGCGTATACCGGTCGCCCAAGCTGAGGCCGTCCTTCTCCGCGATCATCGGTTTCGCCTGGGAGATCAGCGTTTCATGGCGGCTGCACAGCCGGTCGAGCTGCTCCAGAACCACCTCGAAGCTTTGCGTCCAGTCCTTCTCATTCTTGCCCGGGCGGTCCAGCCAGGACAGGTCGCGGCGCATCGACTTGTGATGCTGCTCGATCTCATGAACGGTGGCGGATGTGGCCTGCTGCTTTTCCAGCGGCGGAAAGATGACGTCCTCGACGGCGGCAAGGTGGCGGCGAAGCTTTGTGTCGAACAGGTCGAACTGGTTGTCGCGGCTGGCCGGACCCTCGCCGTCCATGGATTTCAGCACATCCTTGCCAAGACCCTTCAGTTCCTCATGATCCGATTCGATTTGCGCCCAAATGTCCATGTCGGCCTATCCTTCGCTCAGCTTGATTTTCACCAAGATCAACGGCGGGCCTAGCGACCGGTTCCGGCAGCGGGCGGTGGGAATCAGTCGGCGCGGCGCCAGATCTGGGTCTGGCAGAACGGGCCGACGCAGCCCTTTACCTGCAACCGGTCCGGCGCGGACCGCTCCAGCAGAGACCGGTAAGTCTGGCCTTTCTTCGGGTCATAGATTTCTCCCCGCCACTCATCGCCGTCCTCCTCGAAACCGGTCAGGATCGCCAGGCCGAGAACCTTTCGGTGGCGTTTGGCCGTATCGGGATTGTGGATGTCGCGCTGGTCCGGCCCGCTGGGCGGCGGCACGAGGAACTCGACAACGCGGCCGCACAGCGATGCCCCGCAATCCGCGATGCGAACCACCGCCTTGCCGTCCTCGGTGATCCAGTCCCCGGCAACCGGCTGCGCGGCCGAGGTCGGCAGGGAAAGAAGGGTCAAGGCTGCGGCGAGGGCCCATGCAGCGGTTCGACGGGCGGACATCAGGACTCCTGTCATCGGCAGGCGGGGAGGGGGTTGCTTCACCGGATCAGGACGCGCTGTTCATCATTTCCACGGTCATGGCGGTCGCCTCCCCGCCGCCGATGCAAAGGGTTGCCAGACCCTTGCGCGCGCCGCGTTCCTTCAGCGCGTGCAGCAGCGTCACCAGGATGCGCGCGCCGGACGCGCCGATCGGATGACCGAGCGCGCAGGCGCCGCCGTTGACGTTGACGCGGTCCTCATCCAGGCCAAGGTCACGGATTGCGGCCATGGCGACGACGGCAAAGGCTTCGTTTACCTCCCACAGGTCGACCTCCTCCGCCGTCCAGCCCGTCCGCTCCAGGACCTTGCGCGATGCCTCGATGGGTGCGGTGGTGAACCATGCGGGCGCCTGCGCGTGAGTCGCGTGGCCAAGGATGCGCGCGATCGGGGAGAGGCCGCGCCGTTCCGCCTCGCTTTCGCGCATCAGGATCAGCGCGGCGGCGCCGTCCGAAATGGAGGAGGCGTTCGCCGCCGTCACCGTGCCGTCCTTGCGAAAGGCCGGCTTCAGCTGCGGGATCTTGTCCATCCGCGCCTTGCCCGGCTGCTCGTCGGTATCGACCACCGTGTCGCCGCCGCGGCCCGAAACCGTGACGGAGGCAACCTCGTCCTTGAACCGTCCCGTTTCGATGGCGGCCTGGGCGCGTTCCAGCGAGCGGATCGCATAGGCGTCCTGCGCTTCGCGGGTGAACTGATAATGTTGCGCGCAGTCCTCCGCGAAGGTGCCCATCAGGCGTCCCGGCTCATAGGCATCCTCGAGCCCGTCGAGGAACATCGAATCCTTCACCTCGCCATGCCCCATGCGAAAGCCGCCGCGCGCCTTTGGCAGCAGGTAGGGCGCGTTCGTCATCGACTCCATACCGCCCGCCACCATGATGTCCGCCGAGCCTGCCGCGATCATGTCGTGCGCGTCCATCACCGCCTTCATACCGCTGCCGCACATCTTGTTGACGGTCGCCGCACCGACGCCCTGCGGCAAACCGGCGCCAAGAAGCGCCTGCCGCGCCGGCGCCTGGCCCTGGCCGGCGGGCAGCACGCAGCCCATCACGCCCTGCTCGACGTCCTCGCCAGACAGTCCAGCCTGCTGCATGGCGGCGGCGATGGCGGCGCTGCCGAGCTGGCTGGCGCTCGCCCCGGACAGTTCGCCCTGGAAACCGCCCATGGGGGTCCGCTTGGCAGCGACAATGACGACCGGGTCCCGGGATGTTGCGGTGCTGGACATGAAAACTCCTTGATGCTGGCAAATCGCGATCCTGCCTTGTCATTTAGGCATGGGACGCCGTCGTCTTAAGACCCCCGGGTCAGAAAGCGCGGAGGGTGCGCGCCGGAAATATTGTCCTCCCAACCGCCGATGCCGGGTCGGACCAGCGCCCAACGGACCGGGGAGAAAACCGGCAATATCGGTGCCTCCTCTGCAATGATGCGGGCGGCGCGGCGCGTCATGTCGATGCGCGTCCCGCGATCCGTACTGGCGTCCGCCTGCCGCATCAGGCCGTCCGCCTCCGGACTGCAGAAGCCGCCGAGGCGCACGTCGCAGCGAAACGGCCGTAGGAAATACCGGGCAAGCGGCATGGGGGCGATCCGCTCGATCAGTGCCAGATCGAAATCGCCGTCGGCAATGGCCTTTCTATGATCGTCCGGACGGCGCGTGTATCCACGCAGGGTGATGCCGAGCGGCGCCCAGCGCTCGGCAATCGCGTTCAGCACCTCTGTATGGGTCTCGCCCCCTTGCGGAAGCGCGACGTCGAGCGAAATGGATTTGTCGGGGGCGATGCCGGCCTCCGCCAGCAGACGCCGCGCCTCTCCCATGCGGGCCTCCTGCGTCCAGACCGACCAGTCCGGCACGGCGCCGGCATAGGCGGGCGGCAGCGTCGGCGGCAGCGGGCCATAGGCGGCCTGCAAATCCGGCAGAGCGAACAGGTCGTTGATGATAGCCTCTCGGTCGATGGCCATGCTGAGTGCGCGGCGAACCTTCGGATCGGCCAGGGGACCAGCCCCCGTCCGCGCGAGATAACCGTAGAATCCGTATGTTCGCTCCATGCGAAGGGACGGTGCCAGATCGGGGGCCTGGACGCGGCGGAGCCCTGCCGTATCGCCGCCGATGACGATGTCGGTGTCGCCCTTCATATAGCTTTCGATGGCATCGTCCGCCGGCAAGGCATCGGTCAGCCAGATGGGCGTCAGCGGCGTTTCCTCGTCGGCGCCGTACCAGGAAAGGTTTGGAAGAAGCGCGCGCGGCGCCCCGTCTTCGCGTTCGATCCGGTACGCGCCGGACGGCGGCGGGGGATCGTCGCGCGATCGCAATATGGCCAGTGACGGCTCCGCCAGCAGTGCCAGAAGGTTGGGGTTCTCCTGCGACAGGGTGATGGTGACGACGTCGGGCAACGGGTCCGCCACGCCCAGCATGCGCGGCGGCGCCCGGTTGCCGGCCACGGCAATCGCACCCTCTATGTCCATCAGATAAGGCTTCAGCGGGGAGACGCTGCCGGGCGACAATTGCCGGCGCAGCACAGCCACGACGTCCCCGGAGGTGATCCGCCGCCCGTCCGGCCAATAGGCCTCCCGCAGCTTGAAGACATAGCTGTGCCCCTCGTCAAGGACACGCCAACTGGTCGCCAGCCCCGGTACGATGCGTCCGTCCGCCGCCCGCGCGGTCAGGCCCAGATGCGCGGCGGAGACGGTGTAGGACACGCGCCCCTCGAACGCGGGATCGTGCAGCCCCTCGTCCGCGACGAACGTCATACGGATGCTCTCGTCGGCGGCGGAGATGGCGCCCTCCTCGCACGCCGCGATGGGCAGCAGGCAGAGGGCGAGAAGCAGTCTCCGGAACATGCCGTCTGATAGGGCGAGGACGACCGGTCGCACAAGCGGCTGTACGGTAGGCGATCGATGAAATCTCACCGATATGTGCAGGGTGCGGCGCATGACCCCGCGATTGCCAGCCGATGGGGCAAACCCTAAGAGCCGATGGAATGACGGCACCCTCTCGCCCCCCGCAGCCGGGAACTCTCGGCCTGATCGGCGGCACGCGGCTCGTACGCCTGACGGCCGCGTCGGAACGCACCGGCTGCGACATCTACGGCAAGTGCGAATTCGAAAATCCGGGCGGCTCCGTCAAGGACCGGGCGGCGCTGTGGATGATCGAGGCGGCGGAGCGGGACGGACGCCTGCGGCCCGGCGGAACGGTCGTGGAGGGCACTGCGGGCAATACGGGAATCGGCATCGCTACCGTCGCGAATGCGAAGGGCTACCGCACCGTCATCGTCATGCCGAACAATCAGTCGGCGGAGAAGATGCAGACCCTTCGCGCACTCGGTGCGGACCTGGTGCTGGTGCCGCCGACGAAATATGCGGACCCCGAACATTTCGTTCATCGCAGCCGCCGCATTGCCGAGGAGATGGACAATGCGATGTGGGCCGATCAGTTCGACAATCAGGCGAACCGGCAGGCGCATATCGACGGAACGGCGGCGGAGATATGGGACGCGCTCGATGGCCGCATCGACGGGTTCACCTGCGCGGCCGGTACCGGTGGAACCATCGCCGGCACGGGCATCGGCCTGAAACAGCGTTCCGGGGACGTGATCATCGCCCTCACCGATCCGTTCGGCGCGGCGCTCTACAATTATTATGCCTGCGGCGAGTTGAAGGCGGAGGGGTCGTCCGTTGCTGAGGGGATCGGCCAGGGCCGCATCACCGGCAATCTGGAGGGCGCGCCCATCGACACGCAGTTTCGCGTTTCCGATGAGGAGGCCGCGCTGGCGGTGCAGGAACTCAATACCGGCCAGGGTCTGTGTCTCGGCCTCTCTTCCGGCATCAACGCGGTCGGTGCCGAACGCCTGGCCGAGCGGCTCGGCAAAGGCTCCGTCATTGTGACGATCCTCTGCGACAGCGGCTTCCGCTATCTTTCTACATTGTGGAATCCCGACTGGCTGGCCGAAAAGGGCCTGCCGGTTCCAACGGGGCTTCGAAAGCCGCACTGATGGAACCGCTGGCGCGTTTCGAGAATGTCGGGCTTCGCTATGGCACCGATGCGGAGGTGCTGCGCGATATCAGCTTTCGCCTCGATCCCGGCGCGTTTCTGTTTCTGGTCGGGCCGTCGGGGGCTGGCAAGACTTCGCTTTTGAAGCTGCTTTACCTCGACCGGCGCCCGACCCGCGGCCGCTTCACCCTGTTCGGTGAGAATATCGGCGCGGCGCCGCGCACGAAACTACCCGCCCTGCGCCGGCGGATCGGTGTCGTGTTCCAAGATTTCCGGCTGCTCGATCATCTGTCGGCGTTCGACAATGTCGCGCTGCCGCTGCGTATCGGCGGCGTTGCGGAAGCGGAGGTCGCCGCGCATGTCGAGGAGCTGCTGGACTGGGTGGGGCTTGCCCGTCGCCGCGATGCCCGGCCGCGCACGCTGTCCGGGGGGGAGCAGCAGCGACTCGCCATCGCACGCGCCGTCATCGCCCGGCCCGACCTGCTGCTGGCGGACGAGCCGACCGGCAATGTCGATCCGGAGATGGCCGGCCGGCTTTTGCACCTGTTCCATGAACTGAACCGGCTGGGCACGACCGTGGTTGTTGCGACGCACGCCCTGCAATTGTTGCCCAAGGTTCCGGCGGCGACGATCATGAAGCTGGACCGGGGAGAGATCGCCGATCCAGTCGGTGCCTTGCGCAACCCGCCCGCCCCGCCCGAAACGCGCGCGGCCGGCGCTGCGCGATGAATTCGTTCCTGCAGCCGCGGGCCGAGCGCTATCGCTACCTTCCGCGCGAACGGGCGGCGCGCACGGCGCTGCCGTGGATCGTGGCGCTAATGGTTTTTCTTGCGACCCTCGGCGTTGCGGCGGGCATCGGGCTTGGCAGCGGCGTCGGCGCGCTGGGGCGTGATTTTCGCGGCGAGATCACGGTGCAGATCGTGGAGCCGAACCCCGATCTTCTGCCGCGCCAGCGCGATGCCGTTGCCGCCATGCTACGCTCGGACGGGCAGGTTTCCGGCGTTCGCGTTCTGGCTGAGGCCGAATTGAACCGGTTGCTCGAACCCTGGCTCGGCGGCGCGGACCTTGGCGATACGCTACCCATGCCGGCGATGATCGATGCGCGGCTGGATCGCGGCGCGGACCTAGACCGGCTGGAACGGCGGGTGCGCGCGCTGTCCCCCGGCGCGGTCATCGACGATCATGCGCGCTGGTTCGCCCCCATCGGGACCCTTGCCGCCGTGCTGGCGGGGATCGCGCTTCTGGCCGCGGTGCTGCTGGCCGCCGCGACCGCCGCCATCGTCGTGCTGGGAACGCGCGCGGGCCTGAGCCGCCACCACGAATCCATCGCCGTTCTGCACCTGATGGGGGCGGAGGACAGCAGCGTTGCTGCCCTTTTCCAGTACCGGCTGGCCAGAACGGCACTGATCGGGGCGACCACCGGGTTCCTCCTGGCCGTGGCCGTCATCCTTCTGGTCGGCCGCCTGCTCGCCAATATCGGCAGCGGCCTCGTCTCCGCCAGCTATTTACCCCTGTGGGGCTGGGCAGCCCTGCTGCTCGTTCCCGTCGGGGCGGTGGCCCTCGCGCTCTACACAAGCCGCCTCACGGTGGAGCGGGCACTCAGGCATTCGCTATGATCCGCACGCTTGCCAAGCTGCTTCTGCTGCTGCCGCTTCTTTGGCTGGCGGGGTTCGTGTGGTTTCTGCTGGCCATGCCGGGGGCGGCGAGCACCGATATTCACACCGACGGCATCGTCGTGCTGACCGGCGGGCCCGGACGCCTGGCGCGGGGCGTCGAGGTGCTGGCCCATCGCGGCGCCGACCGGTTGCTCGTGTCGGGCGTCGCGCGGGAAGTAAGGCCGGAGGATCTCGCCGCGGAGCTCCGCATCGACGAGCGTGTGTTCGCCTGCTGCATCGACCTCGGCAAGTTTGCCGAGGATACGCGGGGTAACGGGGCGGAGATTGCCAATTGGGCCGGCCAGCGCGGCTATGACAGCCTGCGCGTTGTCACAGCCGCCGATCATATGCGCCGCGCTCTCGTCGAAATTCGCCTGCGCCTGCCGGAGAGTGTCGAACTGGTCGCGGATGCCGTGCCGCCGACGGGAAACACCCTGTCCTATGCACTGGAATATTCAAAGCTGCTGGCCAGGCTGGGGCAAAGCGCTGTAGGCGGCGCCGCGTGATCCTCCTCCGCAATATCCTGTTCCAGCTGGCCTTCTATCTCGGCAGCATCGTACTCGTTCTTGGCGTCGCCGTCATGGCGCTCATATCGCCGCGTCAGGCGCGGGCCGGGGCGCATATCTGGTCTCGCTACGTGCAGATCTGCACGCGGGTCTTCCTCGGCATCCGCTTGCAGGTGGACGGGACCCTGCCCTCCGGCGGGGGCGTCATCGTCGCGCCGAAACACGAATCCTTTTACGAAGCGATGCTGCTGCCGGCGATCTTTCCCAGCGCCGCCGTCGTCATGAAGCGCGAACTGTCACGCATTCCCGTGTGGGGCTGGGTCGTCACCCGGCATGGCTCGATCTTCGTGGACCGGGAGGCGAAATCGTCCGCCATGCGCAGCATGCTGAATGCCGCCGCCCGCGCTGTGGAGGAGGATCGGGAGATCGTCATATTTCCGGAGGGATCGCGCGCGGAGGCCCATCAGGCGCCGCCGCTGCGACCGGGCGTTGCCGGCCTTTACCGTCTTCTGAAACTGCCGGTGGTCCCGGTGTCGCTGAACAGTGCACATGTGTGGCCGCGCAAGGGTCTGAAACGGCCCGGGACGGTCCGGCTGAAGGTTATGCCCGTCATCCCCGCCGGCCTGCCGCGGGATGAGTTCGAGGCCCGGCTGCACGCAGCCATCAACGGGCAAACGGCAGGGACAACGGCGCCGTGACCCTGAAAGCCGTGCGTCCCTTCCTGTTCGTCCTCGCGCCCCTGCTGATCGCGCTTGCCGCCTATTATGGCTATTGGCGCGCAGAGGCGGATGCCGCTGCCTCTGCGGTGGAGGCCCAGCTTGGCACACGGCCGCAGATGAGCGGCTTTCCCTACCGCATCGCTGCCAACCTGCCCGCCGCATCGTTGAACCGGGGCGGGGGGGCACTCGCACTCGCGCTGAATGCGGGGCGGACGGAGATCGACCGTGGCCCGCTGAACGGCTCGCTGTTCGTCGGGACGTTCACCGATATTCAGGCGGATGTCAGCGCCCCCGGTCTGGTTCCCGACATGCTGGCCGTCACCGCGCCGCGCGCCGCGGGTAGCCTCCGCGTCTCTGCCGGGCAGATCGCGCGCCTCTCCATGATTGCCCAGACCGCCAGCCTCACATCGCCGCGGTGGAGCGGCCCTTTGCGCGTCGAGGGGGCGGAGTTGCATTTTCGGGAGACGCCGAACGCGACCGCGGCAGCAGGGCCGACCCCGCCGGGCCAGGCGGAGGCGCGGCTGGCCGGAACCGCGCATTTCGACGGCGACGCCGTCGTCGCGCTGTCGCTGCCCATCCGCATTAACGCCGACGCGCCGCTGACCAGCCTGCCGGCATGGCGCAGCGGCGGCACGGTCGAGATCGAGGGCGGCACCCTCTCCGGCGCGGACGGCGAAGCCTTCGCCGGCGTCGATGCCACTCTTGCCCCGCTGCCGGGCGGGGAGATGGCCCTGGCGGGCACGCTGACGACGGACTGCCCCGAAACGGCGCAGTGGCTGCTGGGCGGCGGTCCGCATCCCGGCGCGGAGTATCGCCGCCGCCGGCCGGCCGAATTCGCGCTGACCGGAACCCTGTCCGCGCCGGCCCTGCGCGAGCGGCCTACGCCGAGCGGGGGCCTCGTCCGAAGTCAGGAGCCGCCGTGTCCTGACCTGCGTCGATGACGCGCCGCCGTGTGTCGCGCGTCGCTGAAAAATGTCGGTGCAGCGTGTCGCCGTCATCCCAGCGAATGGCCCGCTGAAGCGCGGTCAGATCCTCCGTGAAACGCTGCAGCATGGCCAGCACGGCATCCTTGTTGGCCAGGAAGACATCGCGCCACATGGTCGGATCGGACGCGGCGATGCGGGTGAAATCGCGAAAGCCGCCGGCGGAATATTTAATCACCTCGCTGCGCGTCACATCCTCGACGTCCGAGGCGGTTCCGACGATGGTATAGGCGATCAGGTGCGGCAGGTGGCTCGTGACGGCCAGCACCATGTCGTGATGTTCGGCGGTCATGATCTCGATCTCGCTGCCGAGGCGCCGCCAGAATTCCGCCAGGCGCTCGACATTGACGGGGTCGGCCACGTCGGGGGGCGTCAATATGCACCAGCGCCCGTCGAACAACTCCGCAAAGCCGGCCTCGGGCCCGGAATTCTCCGTGCCCGCCACGGGATGGGCGGGGACGATCCTCTGCGGTCCGGGTAGAGCGGCCATCAGCGCATCGCGTACGCTCGTCTTGACCGAGCCGACGTCGCTGATGACGGCATCCGGCGGAAGGTCGCCCGCCAGGCTGTCCGCGACGGCACTCATGGCAAGGGGCGGCACCGCCAGAATGACAAGATCGGCATCCGTTACCGCCGCGCCGGCACTGTCCGCGATATCGTCAAACAGCTGCAGGGCCTGCGCACGGGCCCTGACATCGGGATCGAGGTCGTGGCCGGTCAGCGTCACGCCCGGCATCTTGGCGCGAACCGCGCGTGCCAGCGAGGATCCGATCAGGCCGGTGCCGATGATCGTCAGGCGTGCGAAGGGCAGCATCAGCCAGCGGCACCCGTGAAGGCCTGCAGAGCGGCGATGACCTCCTCCGTCTCCTCCTCGGTGCCGACGGTGATCCGCAGCGCGTGCGCCAGGTCCTGGTTCGGCAGCCAGCGGGTCAGAATGCCGCGTTCGGTCAGATAGCGGTTCGCATGTTCCGCTGTCAGCGGGCCGTCCTCGGGAAAGGTGACCAGCACGAAATTCGCGGCGGAGGGCACCGGCCGCAGCCCATGATTGCCTAGCGCTTCCACCGCATCTGTCAGGCGGCTGCGCAGCCGGGCGTTTTCCTCGCGGCAATGCCGTACCCAGCCCTGCTCCGCCAGCGCGGCGATTGCCGCAGCCTGCCCCTCGCTGGTGACGTTGAAGGGTCCGCGAATGCGGTTCAGCGCGTCGATGATCTCGGGATGGCCGTAGGCCCAGCCCACGCGGGCAGCGGCCAGGCCGTAGATCTTCGAGAAGGTGCGCGTGGTGACGACGTTCGCATGCTTGCGGGCCAGCGAGATGCCATCCTCGTAACTGTCCTCATCGATATATTCCGCATAGGCCGCGTCGAGAACGAGGACCACGTCCTCGCGCAGGCCGGCATGCAGACGCTCGACCTCCTCTCTTCCGATGACCGTGCCCGTCGGATTGTTCGGATTGGCGAGGTAGACGAGCCGGGTCTTTTCCGTCACCGCCGCGAGCAGCGCATCGACGTCGGCGGTATAGTCGGTATCGGGGGCTGCCACGGGCACCGCACCCGCCCGCCGCGCGGCGATCGGATACACCATGAACCCGCGCCGGACGTAGAGAACTTCGTCGCCCGGCCCCGCATAGGCGAGCGCAAGCAGTTGCAGAAGCTCGTCGGAGCCCGTTCCGCAGACGATCCGATCCGCCTCCAGCCCGTGCGCAGCCGCGATGGCGTCCCGCAGCCGGTGGCTGGCGGCGTCCGGATACCGGTGCGCCCCTTCGCTGGCTGTCTTCATCGCTTCGATGGCGGCCGGGCTGGGGCCAAGGGGGTTCTCGTTCGAGGACAGCTTGACCGTGCGCGTGCCGCTTTCGCCGGACCGGCCCGGCACATAGGGGGCGATCTCGGCAATCCACGGTTTCATCTTCGGGGGCATTCGAAACTCCGCTGTCTCAACATGGTGGGATCTTCGCGGTCCCGCATAGCCATGTTGTGCCATGCAACCAACGCCCTAAGGGCGCGTTCGATTCGCATATGGCCGCAAGAAGGAACCTGGGTCATGGGTAGAGGCGGAAAGGCTGTAGCGAGCATCGTTGCGCTGGCGGTTATCGTCGTGGTGGTTCTGTTCGGCACGGGCATGCTGGAGCTGGAATCCAGTGGCGGTCTGCGTGCACCGAATGTGGAGGTTAGCGGCGGCGACGTTCCGCAGGTCGCCCTGAAGACCGGGTCCATCAAGGTCAGTTCGGATCAGGCGACGGTGGACGTGCCGCGCATTGCGGTGGACCGGGACCAGCTTGAGGTCAACGTGCCGACTATCGACATCCAAACGTCGAACGACGAGGGTTGATGGTGGCGAATCGGAACACGCGCTAGGAAATTTCGCCAATGGGCATACTCGTACTCATTCTGACCGTCGTCCTGCCGCCGCTGGGTGTCGCCATCGGCCGCGGCAATGGGACGGACATCATTATCAATTTGGTCCTTACGCTGCTCGGATGGGTGCCGGGCGTCATTCATGGCATCTGGGTCAATTACGCCCGTTAAGCTTCAAAGCCGCTTCATGCAGGCCGCGCTGGATCAGGCGCGGGCTGCGGCCGCACGCGGAGAGGTTCCCATTGGCGCGGTGATCGTCATCGATGACGAGATCGTCGCCGGGGCGGGGAACGAAACGCGCGGCCGGCACGACCCGACCGCGCATGCGGAACTCCTGGCCATACGTGCCGCTGCCGCGCATGTCGGCTCCGAACGCCTTCTGTCAGCGGACATCTATGTGACGTTGGAGCCCTGCGCCATGTGTGCGGGGGCGATTTCCCATGCGCGTCTCAGGCGGCTGTATTTTGCGGCAGACGATCCGAAGGGCGGCGGGGTTCACAGCGGCGCGCGCGTATTTTCCCACGGCACCTGTCATCATCGTCCCGACATTTATACGGGCATCGGGGAAAGGGAGGCGGCGGACCTGCTGAAAAGTTTCTTCCAGGACCGCCGCTCCAAGTCGCGTTCGTTGAAGTTCTTCTGATATCGAGATTCGAAGAACTCTCATATTTCCGTTTTCGTAACCGATAAAAGAAAACGGCCCGAACTGGAAAGTTCGAGCCGTTTGCTTGAACCGGAACTCAGGGTTCCGGATATGGCGTAGCCAGGTATGTTACATCCGGTCTACGCGATCCTTGACGTTGTCCTTGACCTCACCCTTGGCCTGCTGGAATTCGCCCTTGCGTTCCTGCTGATAGCCTTCCTGCTCCATCTCGGGATCGCCCTTGGCACGGCCAATGTCCTGTTTCGCGTTTCCAGTGGCTTCGTTCAAAGCACCTTTGGCCTTGTCAGTGAATTCACCCATGGTAAAACTCCAATCTTTACTGCGGCGGTACTTTGCCGCGTCTGCCTTACTCGCTCATGATTAGAACGGGCGGGGCGGTCTGGAGTTCCCTGAATATCGCTTGATTTCCCCGACTGGTCTCAGATCAGACCGGCCAGCGGGCTCGATGGATCGGCATACCTGCGGCGTCCCATGCGGCCTGCCAGGTATGACAAGCGGCCCGCCTCGACGCCCGCCTTCATTGCCCGGGCCATCATGACCGGGTCCTTCGCCTCTGCGATGGCCGTGTTCATCAGAACGCCGTCGCAGCCAAGTTCCATCGCCGTCGCCGCGTCGGACGCGCAGCCGACGCCGGCATCGACGATGACCGGCACGGATGCCCCCTCGATGATCAAGCGGATGGTGACGGGATTCTGAATGCCGAGGCCGGACCCTATGGGCGCGCCCAGCGGCATGATCGCGGCCGCGCCGGCGTCCTCCAGCTTCTTCGCGGCAATGGGATCGTCGGCGCAGTAGACCATGACGTCGAAGCCGTCCTTCACCAGTTCCTTCGTGGCGGACAGGGTCTGCTCCATGTCGGGATAGAGCGACTTTGCCTCTCCCAGCACCTCCAGCTTCACCAGTTTCCAGCCGCCCGCCTCGCGCGCCAGGCGCAGCGTGCGCACGGCGTCGCTGGCCGTGAAGCAGCCGGCGGTGTTCGGCAGGTACATGACCTTCTTCGGATCGATGAATTCCGTCAGACGCGGCGCACTCGGATCGCTGACATTGACGCGGCGCACGGCGACGGTGACGATTTCCGCCCCCGCCGCTTCGACAGCGCGCGCGTTCGTTTCGAAATCCTTATACTTGCCCGTGCCGACGATCAGGCGCGAGGTAAAGCGCGTGCCGGCAATGTCCCAGCCATCGTCTGCGGCGGCGCGGTTCGTCACGTCTCCGCCGCCGACGAAGTGCACGACCTCGATCTCGTCGCCCGAGGCGAGCTGCGTGGAGTCGTAAGCCGATTTCGCGACGATCTCCATATTGCGCTCGACGGCGACGGATTCGGGATCCTGGCCGAGTTCGTTGAGAAGATCGCGCACGGTGGCGGGCTTGTGGATCCGGCGATGTTCGCCGTTCACGGTTATGGGTAGCGTCGTGTCCATGGGTTTCCAAACTGAAGTCCGGACGGATATAGGCATGCCTTCCCGATGAACCAACCGGAAGCCCGAGGCATACGTGGCCGAAACCGCCGACAAGCCGCTGATCATGGTCCTGAACGGCCCGAACCTGAACCTGCTCGGCACGCGTGAGCCGGCGATCTACGGATCGGACACGCTCGACGACATTGCCGGCCGTCTGGAGGATGAGGCGCTGGCCCTGGGGGTCGCCGTCGACATGCGCCAGTCGAACCATGAGGGGCACCTGATCGATTGGCTGCACGAGGCGCGGGCCGACGCCGCCAGGGCGGTCATCCTGAATGCCGGCGCGTTCACGCACACCTCGATCGCGCTTTACGATGCGATCAAGGCGGTGGAACTGCCGGTTATCGAGGTTCATCTGTCGAATCCGCATGCGCGAGAGCCGTTTCGCCGGCGCAGCTATATCGCGCCGGTGGCCAAGGGCGTGATTGCGGGGCTCGGCGTGGAAGGCTACAGCTTGGCCTTGCGTGCGGCCGCGACGCTCTGAACGGGCGGGCAGCAGGCCGCGTTTGAGACTTTAAGGGGACATTGAATGGCACAGGCACCCAAGAGCGGCGCTATGACCGTCGATACCGAATTGGTGCGTCAGCTTGCCGAACTGCTCGGCGACACGGGCCTCAGCGAGATCGAGGTTGAGGACGGCGAGCGCAAGATACGCGTCGCGCGCCAGATGACGGCGGCGCCCGTCAGCTACGCGGCGGCGCCCGCACAGGCCGCGGCCGCGCCGGCGGCACCAGCGCCTGCGGACGCGCCCGCGGCACCCGACATGAAGGCGCATCCCGGCGCCGTGAAATCGCCGATGGTCGGCACCGTCTATCTGGCGCCGGAGCCCGGCAAGCCGAACTTCGTGTCGGAGGGGGACCGTGTCGAGGCCGGCGACACGCTGCTGATCGTGGAGGCGATGAAGGTCATGAACCCGATCACCGCGACGAAGGCCGGAACAGTGAAGAGGCTCTGCGTCGAAAATCAGGAGCCCGTCGAGTTCGATCAGGTGCTGGCGATCGTCGAGTAACCCGCCATGTTCGAAAAGGTCCTGATCGCCAATCGCGGCGAAATCGCGCTTCGTATCCTTCGCGCCTGTCATGAAATGGGCATACAAACGGTCGCCGTGCATTCGACGGCCGATGCAGAGGCGAAGCATGTCCGGCTGGCCGACGAGGCGGTCTGCATCGGCCCGCCGTCCGCCGCAGACAGCTATCTGAACATCGCCAACATCATCGCCGCGGCAGAGGTGTCGGGCGCCGATGCCATCCATCCCGGCTATGGCTTCCTGTCGGAAAACGCGAAGTTCGCCGACATTGTCGAGGCGCACAACATCGCCTTTATCGGCCCCAGCCCGGAACATATCCGCGTTATGGGCGACAAGGTGCAGGCGAAGAAGACCGCCGGTGCGGTCGGCCTGCCGCTGGTTCCGGGTTCGGAAGGGGCGGTATCCGACCTGGAGGAGGCGGAGACCATCGCCTTCGAGATTGGCTATCCCGTGCTGGTGAAGGCCGCATCCGGCGGCGGCGGACGCGGCATGAAGGTGGTTGAGCGTCCGGAGGACCTGTCGCGCTCCCTGTCCCAGGCGAAGTCGGAGGCGAAGGCCGCGTTCGGCGACGACACGGTCTATATCGAGAAGTACCTCGGCAATCCGCGCCATATCGAGTTCCAGATCTTTGGCGACGGGCAGGGCGGCGCGGTGCATCTGGGCGAACGCGACTGTTCGTTGCAGCGCCGCCATCAGAAGGTGCTGGAGGAGGCGCCGTCGCCGGCGCTTAGCGCCGACGAGCGCGACCGTATGGGGGAGGTGTGCCGCCAGGCGATCGCCGACCTGAAATATCGCGGCGCCGGCACTATCGAGTTCCTGTACGAGGACGGCAATTTCTACTTCATCGAGATGAACACCCGACTGCAGGTGGAGCATCCCGTGACGGAGATGATCACCGGCCTCGACCTGGTCCGCGAGCAGATCCGCGTCGCCGCAGGCCTGCCCATGTCGGTTACGCAGGCCGATGTGCGCCTGTCGGGTCATGCCATCGAGTGCCGCATCAATGCGGAGGATCCGCGGACCTTCGCGCCCTCGCCGGGTTTGGTGGAGCAATATCATGTGCCCGGCGGCCTGGGCGTGCGCGTCGACAGTGCGCTCTATGACGGTTACCGCATTCCGCCCTATTATGATTCGCTGATTTCGAAGCTGATCGTCTACGGCGCGACGCGCGAAGAGTGCATCATGCGCCTGCGCCGATCCCTTCGCGAATATGTGATCGAGGGGCCGAAGACGACCATTCCGCTGCATCAGGCGCTGATCGAGGAACCCGATATTCAGAACGGCGATTACTCGATCAAGTGGCTGGAGGCGTGGCTGGCCGCGCAGGACTGAGCGGCGGCGCCGGTCCAAACGCCGGCCGCTGCTGCCGTGATCATCTTCTCCCGGTCCGCTCTAAAGTGGCGGCCGGCGAGAAGGATCGGTTCGCCAGCAAAATCGAGTCGCGGACAGCCCGCCCCGCTCCATGCAGGCGCGACGAACGAAGAGGCTGATGAACTCAGGCGCGCGTCCAGCGCGGCAACCTGGCGCTTTTGCAGCGACCCGGCCGTCTGCCCAGTGAAATATGCAGGCTCGCTCGCCTTGACCCGCAGGGGCGACGCCCGCCAAAGACGCTGGGGAAATCCGGGAGCGACTGAATTGATCAAGAAAATCCTCATTGCCAATCGCGGCGAGATCGCCTGCCGCGTCATCAAGACCGCGCGCCGGATGGGCATTGCCACCGTCGCCATCTATTCCGACGCCGATGAGGCCGCGCTGCATGTGCGCATGGCGGACGAGGCGGTCCGGATCGGTCCGCCGCCGGCCGGGGAAAGCTATCTCCTCGCGGACAAGATCATCGAGACCTGCAAGCATGTCGGCGCCGACGCCGTGCATCCGGGCTATGGCTTCCTGTCGGAGCGCGCGTCCTTTCGGGAGGCGCTCGACAAGGCCGGTATCACCTTCATCGGCCCGCCGGCCGGCGCCATCGCGGCGATGGGCGACAAGATCGAATCGAAGAAGCTGGCGCGCGAGGCTGGGGTCAATGTGGTGCCCGGTTTCGTCGGCGAGATCGAGGATGTGGACCACGCCGTCTCCATCGCGGGCGACATCGGTTATCCCGTCATGATGAAGGCCTCCGCGGGCGGCGGCGGCAAGGGCATGCGCCTCGCCTATTCCGAAAAGGACGTGCGCGAGGGCTTTCCCTCCGTGCGGTCGGAGGGGCTGAATTCCTTCGGCGATGAGCGCGTCTTCATCGAGAAGTTCGTCGAAAGCCCGCGCCACATCGAAATTCAGGTGCTGGCCGACAGCCACGGCAATTGCGTTTATCTGGGCGAGCGCGAATGTTCGATCCAGCGCCGCCACCAGAAGGTGATCGAGGAAGCGCCCTCCCCTTTCGTGACGCCGGAGATGCGGCAGAAGATGGGCGAGCAGGCCGTCGAGCTGGCAAAGGCCGTCGGCTATACCAGCGCCGGGACGGTCGAGTTCATCGCCGGCGCGGACCGCAGCTTCTACTTTCTGGAGATGAACACGCGGCTTCAGGTCGAACATCCGGTGACGGAAATGATCACCGGCCTCGACCTTGTCGAACAGATGATCCGCGTGGCGGCGGGCGAGAAACTCGATTTCACGCAGGACGATGTCACGCTGACCGGCTGGGCCATCGAATCGCGCGTCTATGCGGAGGATCCCTATCGCTCTTTCCTGCCGTCCATCGGGCGGCTGACCGCCTATGAACCGCCGGTGGAGGTGGAGGGGGCCGTGCGCGTCGATACGGGCGTCGTGCCGGGCAGCGAAATTTCCATGTTCTACGACCCGATGATCGCCAAGCTGATCACCTATGGCGAAACGCGTGAGGAGGCGATCGACCGAAATCTGGAGGCGCTCGGCCAGTACGTCGTTCGCGGCATCGGCAACAATATCGATTTCCTGTCAGCCGTCATGCAGCACCCGCGCTTTCGCGAGGGGAACATTACGACGGGCTTCATCGCAGAGGAATATCCGGAGGGGTTCGCCGGCGCGCCGCTGACGGATATGCAGACCGTTCAACTCGTCGCGGCGGCGGCCGCCATACAGGCGACGGACACGGCGCGCACGGCGAATATCACC
The DNA here is from genome assembly GCF_000342165.1 of Pacificimonas flava. GTDB lineage: Bacteria > Pseudomonadota > Alphaproteobacteria > Sphingomonadales > Sphingomonadaceae > Pacificimonas > Pacificimonas flava. Next base: position 384,555 of record NZ_AMRV01000003.1, on the reverse strand, counting down.
GGACAGCTGAACGGCAGCCCCGCCTATGGCCGCGAATGGGTCATCACACTGGACGGCGACCCCCACTTCGTCGCCATCGACGGGGACGCGCCCGACTTCGACCTTCATTATGGGGGAGAGGACCACGAGCTGGAATCCGGCTATCTGCCAGGCGACCCGCTGTTCCTCGGCAAGCTCGGCGGTCAGGAATTTGCCGTCGAGGTGGAGCGGCAGGAGGTGGGATATCGGCTCGGCATCGCCGGCAGCCGTCACCATGTGCGCACGCTGAGTCCGCGGACCTACGAACTGTCGGAGCACATGATCGAGAAGGTCCCGCCCGACCTGTCGAAGCTGCTGCTCTGCCCCATGCCGGGCCTCGTCGTGACGGTGCATGTGAAGGAGGGCGACCCGGTCGAGGCGGGCCAGCCGCTCGCCGTCGTGGAAGCCATGAAAATGGAGAATATCCTGCGCGCGGAGAAGGCCGGTACGGTGGCGTCCATCAAGGCCGAAGCGGGCGACAGCCTGGCCGTCGACGATGTCATCATGGAATTCGAATAGGAACGGGATGCTGAACACCGCCGGCCGTACGGCCTATGATCAGGACCATGAGCTGTTCCGCGACACCGTCCGCAAGGTGTTCGCAAAGGTCATGGCGCCCAATCTGGACCGACACGAAGCGGAGGGCATCGTCGGCCGCGCGGAATGGCGCGCGGTTGGAGAGGCCGGCCTGCTGTGTCCGACAGTCTCGGAGGCCTATGGCGGCCTCGGTCTCGATTTCGGCTATAACGCCGTCGTGGCGGAGGAACTGGCCTATATCGGGTCCTCGGCCGGGTTCACGCTGCAAAGCGACATCACCGCGAACTATATCGAACGCTACGGCTCGGAGGAGCAGAAGCGGAAATATCTGCCCGGCATGGTTTCGGGCGAGATCATCAGCGCCATCGCCATGACGGAGCCGGGCACGGGCTCCGACCTTCAGGGCATTCGAACGACCGCCAGGCGGGACGGCAACGAACTGGTGGTGAACGGTTCGAAGACGTACCTCACGAACGGCCAGAATGCGGACATCGTCATCGTCGTCGCAAAAACCGATCCGGAGCTGGGTGCCAAGGGCACCTCTCTCGTGTTGGTGGAAGCCGGCGCGGCAGGGTTCGAGCGCGGCCGCAATCTCGACAAGATCGGCCAGCATTCGGCCGACACGTCGGAACTGTTCTTCAATGATGTGCGCGTGCCCATGACAAACCTGCTGGGCGAGGAGGGGCGCGGCTTCGCCTATCTGATGGGCGAGCTGCCGCAGGAGCGCCTGTCCATCGCCATTTCCGCCCAGGCCGGCGCGCAGCGTGCCTTCGACTAGGCGGTGTCCTTCACGAAGGAGCGCAAGGCGTTCGGGACCACCGTGTTCCAGATGCAGAATACGAAATTCACGCTGGCGGAGCTCGCTGCGCGGCTGCAGGTCGGCTGGGCCCATCTCGATTGGGCATTGAAACGGCACATGGCAGGTGAACTCAACACGGCGGAGGCCTCGGCCGCCAAGCTGTGGCACACGGAAATGCAGAACGACGTCTGCGATGCGGCGCTGCAACTGCACGGCGGCGCGGGCTATATGAACGAATATCCCATTGCCCGCCTGTGGCGCGATGCCCGCGTGACCCGCATCTTCGGCGGCACCTCCGAAATCATGAAGGAAGTGATCAGCCGGTCGCTGTGACGAGCGCGGCAGGCGGCCAGCGGTTCGCGCGCCGACGCCGGGCAAAAAAAGGGGCGCCGCTTGCACATGCGAAGCGGTGCCCCTTCTTCTATGCCATGACGGCGCCCGCGGCGTCAGGCGGCGAGGTTACGCAGCACGTAATGCAGGATGCCGCCGTTCCGGTAATAGTGCATCTCGTTCATCGTATCGATGCGGCAGAGCGCGGCAAAGGAGCCGGTCGATCCGTCCGCCCGCTCGAAATCGACGGTCACGTCCTGACGCGGCTCCAGGCTTGCGAGGCCGCGAATCGTGAACGTCTCGTCGCCCGTCAGGCCGTGAGTTTCGGCGCTTTCGCCCTCCTTGAACTGCAGCGGAAGCACGCCCATTCCGACGAGGTTGGAGCGGTGGATACGCTCGTAGCTCTCGACGATGACAGCCTGCACGCCGAGGAGAATGGTGCCCTTCGCCGCCCAATCGCGGCTGGAGCCGGTGCCATATTCCTTGCCGCCGAGCACGACGAGCGGCGTGCCGTCCTCTTTGTACTTCATGGCCGCGTCATAGATCGGCATGGTTTCGCCGGACGGGATATACTTGGTGAAGCCGCCCTCGACGCCCGGAACCATCTGGTTGCGGATGCGGATATTGGCAAAGGTGCCGCGCATCATCACCTCGTGATTGCCGCGGCGGGAGCCGTAGGAGTTGAAATCCGCCTTCGCGACCTGATGCTCCTGCAGATATTCGCCGGCCGGGCTGTCCGCCTTGATGCTGCCTGCGGGGGAGATGTGGTCGGTGGTGATCGAATCGCCGAACACGGCCAAGGCGCGGGCGCCCACGACGTCCTGCGGATCGGTGACCTGCATCGACATGCCCTCGAAATAGGGCGGGTTCTGCACATAGGTGGAGGATGGGTTGAACTTGTAGACCCGGCCGCCCGTCACATCGATGCCCTGCCAGCGCTCGTCGCCGTCGAAGACCTGACCGTAACGCTCCTTGAACATGGCCGGCGACAGCGCGCCCTCGACGACGGACTTCACCTCCTGATTGGTGGGCCAGATGTCCTTCAGATAGACATCCTCGCCATCCTTGCCCTTGCCGATGGGATCCTTGGTCAGGTCCTTCTTTACCGTGCCGGCCAGCGCATAGGCCACGACCAGCGGCGGCGAGGCGAGGTAATTGGCACGAACGTCCGGCGACACGCGCCCCTCAAAATTGCGGTTCCCCGAAAGGACGCTGGTGGCGACCAGATCATTGTCGGCAATAGCCTTCGAGATCGGCGCCGGCAGCGGGCCGGAATTGCCGATGCAGGTGGTGCAGCCATAGCCGACAAGGTCGAAGCCCAGCGCGTCGAGTTCGTCCTGCAGGCCGGTCTTCTCCAGATAGTCGGTCACGACCTGCGAACCCGGCGCCAGCGAGGTCTTCACCCAAGGCTGGCTATTGAGGCCCTTTTCCCGCGCTTTCTGCGCGACCAGACCGGCGGCGATCAGCACATCGGGGTTCGACGTGTTGGTGCAGCTGGTGATCGCGGCGATGGCGACGTCGCCGTCACCGATCTCGTAATCCTCGCCCTCCACCGCATAGCGCGTCTCGGCGTTCTCACGCTCGCGCGCGAAGGTCCCGGCTGCCATGTCCTTGGCAAAGGATGCGCCCAGATCCGGCAGCGCGACGCGGTCCTGCGGCCGCTTCGGACCCGCCAGCGAGGGCACCACGGCACCAAGGTCGAGTTCCAGCGTGTCGGTGAAGACGGGATCGGGTGTGCCGTCCTCTCGCCACAGACCCTGCTCCTTCGCGTAAGCCTCTACCAGATCGCAGCGCCAGTCCTCACGGCCCGTAAAGCGCATGTAACGGATCGTTTCAGCATCGATGGGGAAGAAGCCGCAGGTGGCGCCATATTCCGGCGCCATATTGGCGATGGTCGCGCGGTCGGCCAGTGTCATGGAGGAGAGGCCGGGGCCGTAGAATTCGACGAACTTGCCGACGACGCCCTTCTTGCGCAGCATTTCGACGACGGTGAGGACGAGGTCGGTGGCGGTAATGCCCTCCGACATCTTGCCCGACAGCTTGAAGCCGACGACTTCCGGGATCAGCATGGACACGGGCTGGCCCAGCATGGCCGCTTCCGCCTCGATACCGCCGACGCCCCAGCCAAGGACGCCGAGGCCGTTGATCATCGTCGTGTGGCTGTCGGTTCCGACCAGCGTGTCGGGATAGGCGACCATCTCGCCGTCCGCATCTTCCGACGACCAGACGGCCTGACCCAGATATTCCAGGTTTACCTGGTGGCAGATACCCGTGCCCGGCGGCACGACGCGGAAATTACGGAACGCGCTGGCTCCCCATTTCAGGAACTCATAGCGTTCGCGGTTGCGCTCATATTCCAGCTCGACGTTCTTCTCGAACGCCTGCGGATTGCCGAACGCATCCACCATGACGGAGTGGTCGATGACGAGGTCGACGGGCACCAGCGGGTTAATCGCTTCCGCCTCGCCGCCCAGCGCGTCGATGGCGGAGCGCATGGCGGCAAGGTCGACGACCGCCGGCACGCCGGTGAAATCCTGCATCAAGACGCGCGCGGGGCGATAGGCGATCTCGCGGTTGACGCTTCCCTGCGCCAGGAAAGTCGCGAAAGCCTTCACGTCCTCCTCGCCGACGGTCTCGCCGTCCTCGAAACGCAGCATGTTCTCCAGGAGGACCTTCATGGAGAAGGGCAGCTTGGAGAAATCGCCGAAGCGTTCGGCGGCGGCGGGAATGGAATAATAGGCGAATTCGGTGCCGTTCACGTCAAGCGTGCGGCGGGTGTTCAGGCTGTCGCGGCCGATCTGTGTCATGGAATCGAATGTCCCTTTGCGTCTGCTGTGCCGAAATTTGGCTCTCGGTTAGCGAACGCAGCGGCACAGCGCTAGGGTTCCGGTGCCGCAGCGCGGCTGCGGGATTGCGCAGGTGGATGAGGCCGATCGATCGGGGCGCCTGGGGGCTGGAGCGGACGACCGGGATCGAACCGGCATCATTAGCTTGGAAGGCTAAGGTTCTACCATTGAACTACGTCCGCAAGCGATCGCGGCAGCCCGGTGATGCATCCGAAAAGACGCATAAAGCTGAATTCACGCCAGCGCCCGATAAGATTCATTGAGGACAAACATCCGGTTAACCGGATCTAGGCCTTTGCATGATCATGATCGGGCGGTCCTAATGCACATTCTAGCGGCGAGGCGCAAGATGCTGTATCAGGTAACGGGACCGGAACAAGGGACGGGTGTTCGACAGCTATGAACAGGAAGAAGGTTGCCGCAGGGGGCGCGGCCGCCCTTCTGGCGATCTTCCTCGCCATGGGCGCCGGTCTCTACTATTTTTCACCAGGATTGCTGACCGATCCGACTCGGTGGCTTGCTGGTAAGGATACAGCGAATGACGGCGCCGATGGCGTATTCCGACGGCCGGATCGCGTGGAGCTTGCCAGCGCGACGGAAGGCGATCTGGTCGGGCAGAAGGTTCGCTGCGCCAAGGATTGCTGGGAACTCGATAACGAAACCGTGATTCGGGAGCGGCCGTTCCTGCAGCATGCGGCGGTGATCGGGCCGGAGCGTGTGGGCACGGAAGAACCGATCGTTCTGGCCTCCGCGCCGCTCGCGTGGGATGCGGGGCTTCGTCCGCAGAATTACGCGTTTCTCTCGCCTTCACCGAGCGGCGTTCCCGGCCCGTCCTACGGTCCGGGCCCGGGCGGTCCCTATTCTCCCTTCCCGCCCTTTGGACCGGGCGGCCCCGGTACGCCGGGCGGTCCGGGTAATCCGCAGCCACCGGGTGGCGGCGGCGAGACACCGAATGGCGAAACTCCTGAAAACCCCGGTGGCGGCGGCGAAACCCCACCGCCAGCCCCACCCCCCATCACGGTCCCCGCACCGGCGGCGGGACTGCTCATTCTCCTGCTTGGCGGCGGTCTAATCTCCACCCGCCGATTCGCCGCGATCTGCCGCTAAGACGCGGCGATCGAACGGCAACCACAACGAGAGAACTGCGAAAGGTGGTGGAGGGGACAGGATTCGAACCTGTGTACGCATACGCGGGCAGATTTACAGTCTGCTGCCTTTAACCACTCGGCCACCCCTCCACAGGGCGCAGGCGGCGCGTCAGGACGCGCGGCGCGGCGGCTTGAAGGCGCGCTAGATGACGAAGGCGCGGCGCACTGTCAACAGCGCAGCGCCCGTGAAGCGAAAGCATCGGTCGACGGCGTCAGAGCGGCAGTTCACCTGACGGCCGATTCGGCCTAGAGGGCCGGCCATGGCAAAGAAGAAACCCTTTCGCGGACGCGCGGGCCGCGAGGCAAGCAATCGCGCAAAAAGCGGCAAGATCTACCTCTACGGCCGCCATGCGGTCGAGGCGGCGCTGGATAACCCCGACCGCGTCTGCCGTAAGCTGTTCACCACGCCCGAGATCGCGCAAAAATATCATCTGCCGAGCGACCTTGCCGTCGAACAGGGTGACGGTGCGGCTCTCGCCCGGATGGTGCCCGGCGATGCGCCGCACCAAGGTCTGGTGCTGGAGGTGGATGCGCTGCCGCACGTCCATCTGGACGAGCTTTGGGCCGGGGGCGGCGACCCGCGGCCGATCCTCGTTCTCGATCAGGTGACGGACCCGCACAATGTCGGGGCCATCATCCGCTCCGCCGCCGCGTTCGGCGCGGCCGGTATCGTGACGCAGGACCGGCATTCACCGCCGGAATCCGGGGCACTCGCAAAGGCTGCCTCCGGCGCGCTCGAACGCTTGCCCTGGGCGCGGGTAACCAATCTGTCCCGCGCGCTGGAGGAAATCGCCGAGGCCGGTTACTGGCGCATCGGTATGGCGGGGGAGGCGGCCGATACGCTGCCCGCTGCGCAGAGGGGCGATATGCCTGCCTGCCTCGTTCTGGGGGCGGAGGGTGACGGGCTGCGCCCGAACGTGGCTGGACATTGCGACGTCCTTGCGCGCCTACCGATCAGCGACGCGGTCGAGAGCCTCAACGTATCGAATGCGGCGGCCGTGGCGCTGTACGAGGTCACCCGGCGTTCGTAGCGGCCGCACAGGTCAGCGCAGCCGCTTCACATATTGCTGGCTGTCGCCGCGCGTTTCGACGGCGAACTGCGGCACGTCCTTCAGCAGGTCCGACAGGCGCGCATAGCCGTAATTGCGCGCATCGAAGCTGGATCGGTTCCCGGCGCGCTGGCCGACCTCCGACAGGCGCGCCCAGCCCGCATCGTCGCGCTTCACGCTGTCATAGGCGTCGATCAGCAGCGCCAGCAACTCGCGGTCGACGGCCTTCTTGCGCCGGCCGCCCTTTTGCGCCGCTCCGGTTTCCGCTTCCTCTGCCGCCTCTTCGCGCCGCAGTGCGGCGACGTCGATGAACCGGGTGCAGGCGGCACGAAAGGCCTCGGGCGCGCGGGCGGTGCCGAAGCCATAGACGGGAATACCGTCCTGCCGAATGCGCTGCGCCAGCGGCATGAAATCGCTGTCCGACGACATGATGCCGAAACCGGCGATGCGGCCGCGAAACATCAGGTCCATCGCATCGATGACGATGCGCATGTCCGTGGCGTTCTTGCCCTTGACGATATCGAATTGCTGATAAGGCTCGATGGCGTAGGACAGGGTCTTGTCGGCCCAGCCCTTCAGCGCCGGCTTGCGCCAATTGCCATAGGCGCGGCGCACATTCACCTCTCCAAGCTCCGCCAGTACCGTCAGCACCGGGTCGAGATGATCGGGGGAGGCGTTGTCGGCATCGATCAAGAGCGCGATCGAGCGTGCGGCCGCTTCCGTCATGCAGGGTCCTTGGCGAACAGGTTTCCGGGGTTTCTCATCGCCTTGAATTCCAGCGCATTGCCGGCAGGATCGAAGAAGAACATGGTGGCCTGTTCCCCAGCCTTCCCGGGAAACCGCACGTGCGGCTCGATCTCGAAGCGCTGACCGGCGGCCGTCAGCCGGTCCGCCAGTTCGTGGAATCTGTCCCATGTCAGAACGACACCGAAGTGCGGCACGGGCACCGCGTCGCCATCCACGGGATTGCGGTGAATGGACCCGCGCGGGGCCAGGTGCGCGACGAGCTGATGGCCGAAGAAGTCGAAATCGACCCAGCTGTCCGCGCTTCGCCCCTCCTTACAGCCTAGGGTTCCCCCGTAAAAGCGGCGGGCGGCGGCAAGATCGTCGACAGGAAATGCGAGGTGAAAAGGCTGCATGTCGTTTGCCTAGCATGCTGCCCCGCTCGCCTCCAGCGGCTGGCGCGGGCGAATTACGCATAATGCTGGGGGCGCGGGTTCGGGCGGCTTCGGCAGAAATATCCATGGCGGATGCTTTCTTAACCAATCCGGGCGTACAGCGTCTTCATGACTCGTTTCGGACACAGAAGGATAGGTACGGCGGCAAAGGAAAGCCTTCTTGTCGTACAAGCGCTTGGCGCCCTTGCGGTGCTGGCCCTCCTGACCTTCGCGCCTCCTGCTCAGGGCAAGATTCTCCTGTTGCCGATGCCGGGCTCGACGTCGGCATCCGCGGCAGCGCTCCTTCGCGGCAGCGTGTCGTATGGCGCCCTTCCCCTCGGCGCGGGTCCCGTGCCGGGATCACTGGTGGTGGAAGGCAAACGGTCTGCGCTCCTGATGCCCATGCTACGGCAGGGAGTGATCCCCATGGCCGCGACGCCGGCAGGCTGCCTGGCGTCGGGGCCTGCTAGGAAGTCCCCATCATGAAACCCCCGGTAACCGCGTTCACGCTTGAAGAACTGCAAGCGCAGGGCGTTCGGCAACTCGTTCTCCTGTTCTGGCTGTCGGCGGCGGCCATCGGGCTGGTGGGCATTGCGGTCTCCTCGCCCGTGACGATGTCAGCATTCGCTGTCGCAGTCGGTGCGAACATCGTGCCGACGTTGTATCTGCGCGCGGGAGACCGTGGGCGTCAGGCGCGTATCGCCATTGGCATTACGGCGGCCCTGCAGCCGGCGGCCCTCGTCTATCTCTTCCAGCTGCAGCCTTGGCAGATGGATATGCACATGTACTTCTTCGTCGGCATGGCGGCATTGACGCTGATGTGCGACTGGCGTGCCCTTGCTGCCGCCGCCGCGGTCACGGCCGTCCACCATTTGCTGTTCAGCTTCCTGGCGCCGGAATGGGTATTCGCCGGTGGCGGCAAGCTGGTGCGCGTCGGCATCCATGCTCTGGCGGTCAGTCTGCAATTCGCTGCGCTCGCCATTCTGGTCGAGCGTTTGCGAGCACTTCTGCTGTTGCAGCAGCGACAGGGCCGGGAAAGCGACCGCATGACGGTCAGGGCGCAGGACTTGCAGGCGCAAGCGGAAGCGGCGCTTGCAGCGCGCCGCAGCGCGGAGGCGGCGGCTCTGGAGGCAAGTCGGCTTCGGCAGGACGAACAGGCGCGCGCGGAAGCCGCCCGCCGCGAGGAGCTTTTTCGCCTTGCCGACGACTTCGAGGCCTCCATCGCCTCCGTATCGGACGGCGTCGCGGCGGCTGCGAGCCAGCTCAGCAGCATGGCCGCAGACCTGTCCGGGGCCTCAACCCGGGCTCATGGCAGCGCGAGCAGCATCTATTCGACGGCAAGAGAGGCCGCCGCCGCGACCCGCCAACTGGCGGACGGCACCGCTGGCCTCTCCGCATCCATCGCGGAGATTGCCGACAATGCCGGACGCCAATCCGCGCTGAGCGGCGCGGCGCGGGCACGCTTTGCAGAGGGCATGTCAGCGGTCAGTGCGCTGGCAGAGCGTACCGGCAGCGCGCAGCAGTTCGTCAGCCTGATCGGCGCAGTCTCGGAACAGACCAACCTTCTTGCGCTCAACGCCACCATCGAGGCGGCGCGCGCGGGGCAGGCGGGCCAGGGGTTCGCCGTCGTCGCCAACGAGGTGAAAGGCTTGGCGCACCAGGCCGCGCAGGCGACGGAGCGGATTACAGGCCTTCTGTCCGGGATCGGGGCAGGCGCTGGCGAAGTCAGGGCGACAATCGGTACGATCGGCGAGGCAACCGGAGAACTCGCGGCCGCGGCCGACGCCATCGCGCGCGCCATCGAGGCTCAGGAAAAGGCAGCCAGCCTCCTCGACCGGAACGCCGCGACGGCTTCGGACCATGTCACGGCCATTTCCGGCGAAATGGATATGTTGATGGAAACCATGTCCGCTGCGGACCGTCTGGCAGAGCAGGTACGAGGCGCGGCCGCCGCGTTGTTCGAGAGTGCAGGAACGCTCGGCCGTTCGACGGACCGGTTCGTCGGTCACCTGCGGGCATCCTGAGGCGGGCAGCCGAGCGCACCGCCGGAACCGGTGCATGCCGGTCGATGCCCCTTAGAAATGCGTTTCCAGCTTGCCGAACAGCTGGCGTGCCGGACTGAGCGGCACCTCTTCGACGACCAGGGTCTCGTCCAGACGCTTGACCCGTTCGTAAAGGTCGCGGCTTGCCTCGATCACGTGGCGCGCACGAGGCGGCAGCGCCGCGACGACGCTCGGGTCGGCAACGGCTTCCCCGGCGCGGCCGAGCCGGCGCTCGGGTTCGAGTCCCTGCTGCGTTGTCAGTTCGCCCGCCGCAACGGCCTTGCGGTTCAAAAGCCAGGAGACGCTGTGCATCAGACGCGTCGTCACGCGCAGGCTTTCACAGGAAAACTGCACGCGTTCGATGGGACCGAGCGCTTCACGATCCGTCTTGCCCTCCTCATCGAAATAGCTGCGCGCGTCGTCGGCCAGCGTCATCGCTTCCAGATACAACGCCTCGACGACCTTTTCGGTCAGCCGCGTCTCGTCCTCGTTGCTCCTGCGCGCCACGGTCTTTCCCCCTCATGGATGCAAGCCTCGGGTCTGCACGCCGAACGCCAGCCCGCCGTTCACCTCATGCCACTTGAAACCGAAACCTTAAAAACCAATTTCGGTTCCGAACGCCGGGGCGGCAATGCCATTACGGGTTGCCGAGGCGGCGTTCGATACGAAGGGTCCGGCCGAAATGGCGGACCCGTAACCCATGATCGCTTTTCCGAAAGGATGATGACCCATGCGTAGTTTCGACCTTACCCCTCTCCTTCGCTCCTCGATCGGCTTTGAAAATCTCAGCCGTCTGGCGGAATTCGCCGGCCGCAGCGAGGATGGTGGTGGCTATCCGCCCTACAATATCGAGAAGCTCGGCGAGAACGAGTATCGCATTCAGATGGCCGCTGCGGGCTTCGCCGAGGACGAGCTGGAACTGACGGTGCAGGACAATGTGCTGATCGTATCCGGGCGCGCCGGCGAAGAGACCGAAGATCGCGAATTTCTGCACCGCGGTATCGCCAAGCGTGCGTTCGAGCGCCGCTTTCAGCTTGCCGAGATCATCAAGGTGACCGAGGCGACGTTCGAAAACGGGCTTCTTAACATCGGCCTGGTGCGGGAAATTCCGGAGCATAAGAAGCCGCGCAAGATCCATATTGGAGGCAAGCAGGGCCCCCAGTCCATCGAGGGGCAGTCTCTCGACGGGAAGCCTGCTGCCGGCGAGAAGGCAGCGGCCTGAATGTCATGAGCGGGCGCCGGACGGCGCCCCTCTAGGGTCTTGCAAATATGATGGAGGCCGCGCAGCCGAACTGCGCGGCCTCCAACTTTTCAGGACCTTTATGCCGTGCGGCGGCGGCGACGCGCTGCGGCAATCCCGACAACACCCAGGCCGAGCAATCCGATCATGCCGGGTTCCGGCACGTCGAAGGCGACCTCCGGATCGGCACCGGCCTGAATTCCGGTGTCGACGTCGCTTTCATAGGCGAAATCGAACAGCGTCGTGCCGGCAAGGCGGGCGAACCCGTACCGCGTGCCATCGGCAAGATCGAAGCGCAGGGCGATGAACGAATCCACCGGCGCGTCGATCGTCGCCGGCTCGTCATAGCCTTCGAACAGCGCAAGCAGATCACCGTCGATGAAGGGCGCGCGGCTGTCGTCGGTGAAATAGGTCGTTGGCTGCGGCTCGCTGTTGAACGGCGGGCCAAGGCTCGCAACGGTCGCGCTGCCCGTCGTCGAAACGGCCGGCAGATCGGTTCCGAAGAAACCGCCGGGACCGGCATTGGAAAATGTGTAGCTGACGCCCTGACCGATATCGATGGTGAAGGGCGAATCGCTGAAGTCGGCGTTGGGGCTATATCCAACGACGGCAGCGCTGGCGGAGGTTCCGGCCAACAGGGCTGCGGCGGTCGCCGCGGCGGCAAAAATACGCATACTCATGCTACTCCCACTCTTTAAGCGTTAACCATTTACAATATGGCGAACGCTTCCATGCACGGGGCATGCCAGCCAGCGGGCGGCCCGGTTTCGCGTCGGCACGTATCCCGCGCCGAAAAGTTCCGGAACCGTATTTTAAAATCTCACGACGGGCTGACGCCCTCCTGGCACCGGCGCCGGATGTCCGAAGCGCGTTTCCCTTGCCAGTGCTGACGACGGGGCCTATAGGCGCCTGTCCCGGGCTCTAGGGGTGTAGCTCAGTTGGTAGAGCATCGGTCTCCAAAACCGAGGGCCGTGGGTTCGAGTCCCTCCGCCCCTGCCAGTTCTCCTTCGCCGGCCCTACTGGCGATTGAGGCTCCGGGACATTAGGTAGGGCAGCGCAGTCGGCGCCTCCGGACATGGAGTCGGGGGCTGCGGGCGGTTTTCTGCGTTCTCGATTCGCCCCGCTTTGACGGCGGGGCGGGTTGAATGGGGGAGCCGGCCGTGCGGCGGCAGGACAAGTTTGAGGAAGACGGGCAGGACAGTGGCGGCGAAATTCAATCCCTCCAAATATATGCGCGAAGTGCGCCAGGAAATGACGAAGGTTTCCTGGCCGACGCGGCAGGAGACGATCGTCACCACCATCATGGTGTTGATCATGACGTCGCTGCTCAGCGTCTTCTTTCTCGGTGTGGATCAGGTTTTGGGACGGCTGGTGCAGCTCGTGCTTTCGCTCGGCTGACCTGATCGACTGAGCTTCAAAGAGAATACGGAAAGACACGCATGGCAGCGCGCTGGTACATCGTTCAGGCCTATTCGGGTTTCGAGAAGAAGGTGAAGGAGGCCGTCCTCGCCGAGGCGAACCGTCTGGGGCTGGAACAGCTTGTCGAGGCGATCGAGGTCCCGACCGAGGAGGTCACCGAGATCCGTCGCGGCAAGAAGGTGCAGACCGAGCGCCGCTTCTTTCCCGGCTATGTGCTGGCGAAGGTGCATATGACGGACGACGTCTTCCACCTGATCAACAACACGCCGAAGGTGACGGGTTTTCTGGGCGTGGGCGGCAAGCCGACGCCGATCAGTCAGGCGGAGGCCGACCGGATCATGTCCACCAAGGACGATGAGGCGGCGAAGCCGAAGCAGCAGATCAAGGTCGATTTCGAGATCGGCGACGAGGTGAAGGTGCTGGACGGCCCGTTCGCCAGCTTCAACGGCATTGTCGAGGAAATCGATTTCGAGAAGGGCCGCGTGAAGGTCTCCGTTTCGATTTTCGGACGCGCGACGCCGGTCGAACTCAACTTCGATCAGGTGGAACGCGTCAAGTAAGGGATTCCCGTTCAGGTCCTCGGCGGCCTGACGGGATGTTGAGCGCGGGAGGCAGCACGTCATGTGCCGCTGTTTGACCGCTAAGTCTGAGAAAGGACGATAAGATGGCAAAGAAGATTACAGGTTACATCAACCTGCAGGTGCCCGCGGGCGCCGCCAATCCGTCGCCGCCGCTGGGCCCCGCCCTCGGTCAGCGCGGCGTCAACATCATGGAATTCTGCAAGGCGTTCAACGCCGCCACGCAGGAGATGGAAAAGTCGGCCCCGATTCCGACGACGATCACGGTCTATGCCGACCGCTCGTTCAGCTTCGTCACCAAGACGCCGCCGGCGACCTATTTCATCAAGAAGGCGCTGAACATGAAGTCGGGTTCGAAGGCGCCGGGCACGGAAATCGCCGGTGAGATCAAGCGCAGCGTGCTGCGCGACATCGCCGAGAAGAAGATGGCCGATCTGAGCGCGAACGACCTGGATCAGGCCGAAAAGATCATCGCGGGTTCCGCCCGTTCGATGGGCCTCGTCGTGGTGGAGGGCTGAGACAATGGCAAAGCTGACAAAGAAGCAGAAGGACCTGGCGTCCAAGGTCGATCGCGAAAAGCTGTACGGACCGGATGAGGCGATCGGCCTCGTCAAGAGCCTGGCGACCGCCAAGTTCGACGAAACCATCGAGGTTTCCATGAACCTGGGCGTCGATCCGCGTCACGCCGACCAGCAGGTGCGCGGCATGGTGAACCTGCCCAAGGGGACCGGCAAGACCATGCGCGTCGCCGTGTTCGCCAAGGGCGACAACGCGGAGAAGGCCAAGGAAGCCGGCGCGGACGTCGTGGGCGCCGAGGACCTGATGGAAGACATGCAGGGCGGCAACCTCAACTATGACCGCGTCATCGCGACGCCGGACATGATGGGTGTCGTCGGCCGTCTCGGAAAGATCCTGGGTCCGAAGGGCCTGATGCCGAACCCGAAGCTGGGCACGGTCACGCCCGACGTCGTGAAGGCCGTCGAGGACGCCAAGAGCGGCCAGGTGCAGTACCGCGTCGAGAAGGCTGGTATCGTTCATGCCGGCATTGGCAAGGCCAGCTTCTCCGAAGCGGACCTGAAGGAAAACTTCGAGGCGTTCGTGAACGCCGTCGTCAAGGCGAAGCCGACCGGCGCCAAGGGCAAGTTTGTGCGCAAGATCGCGCTGACCAGCTCCATGGGTCCGGGCGTCAAGGTCGACATCACGGATGTCGCCAACGCCTGACGCGTTCGCGCATTGCGAAGAAGTCATGAAAGGGCCGGAGCGCAGCAGCGTTCCGGCCCTTTTCATTGGGCGCTATTACGGTTCGTGCGCAAAGGGCGCGCACCTCCTCGCTTGACTCGGCGGCGCTGGCGTCTATGTGGGTCGCGACCGCGTTTCTTCGCACCTATGCGGGGGACGCGTCACCGTCCGAGATTGCAGGCGCCGGGCCAGCCCGGCTTAAATTTCGCCGGCATGAGACGGAAGAGAGATCAGAAACGGTCTGCCGACCTTTCGCCCCCAGCGGCGCACCGGCGGTCCGGGCACCCCCCTCTTCCATCGGACATCGTATGGGCGCGCCGCCCTGATGCGGCTGTGCGTCCGAACATGAGCCGTTCCGCGCGCAGGCCCTGCCGGCGTGCGGGGCATTTGTAGGAGTGGAGCATGGATCGCGCAGAAAAGACCGAGATGGTCGCTACGCTGAACCGTACCTTCAACGAGTCCGCCGTCGTCGTCGTGACGCGGAACCACGGTCTCACCGTCGCTCAGGTCGAAGACCTGCGCGCGAAGATGCGGGACGCTGGCGCCAGCTACAAGGTCGCGAAAAACCGGCTCACCAAGATCGCGCTTAAGGATACGCAGTACGAACCGATCACCGATCTGTTCGTCGGTCCGACCGCGCTGGCGACATCGGGCGACCCGGTGGCGGCGGCGAAGGCGGCCAGCGATTTCGCCAAGGCTAATGAGAAGCTTGAAATCGTCGGCGGCGCCATGGGCGAAACCATCCTGAGCGCGGCCGAAGTGAACCAGCTTGCGGCGCTGCCCAGCCTCGATGAACTGCGTGCGAAGATCGTCGGCCTCGTTCAGGCCCCGGCGACGAAGATCGCCCAGATCGCCGCGGCCCCGGCCGGCCAGCTTGCCCGCGTCTTCGGCGCCTATGCCGCCAAGGAAGACGCATAAGAGCGGCGCCCGCGCCCTTTGTACCGAACCAACGGGCCTGTTTTTCCCGGCCCATTAGAGAACCGAAGGAAGTAATATCATGGCAGATCTCGAAAAAATCGTTGAGCAGCTTTCCGAACTGACGGTGCTGGAAGCCGCCGACCTGTCCAAGATGCTGGAAGAGAAGTGGGGCGTTTCCGCTGCCGCCGCTGTTGCAGCCGCTCCGGCAGCCGCCGGCGGTGCAGCCGAAGCCGCTGAAGAGAAGACCGAGTTCGACGTCATCCTGACGGGCGACGGCGGCAAGAAGATCCAGGTCATCAAGGAAGTCCGCGCGATCACCGGCCTCGGCCTCGGCGAAGCCAAGGCGCTCGTCGAGGGCGCGCCGAAACCGCTGAAGGAAGGCGTCAGCAAGGACGAGGCCGAAGAGGTCAAGAAGAAGATCGAAGAAGCCGGCGGCACCGTCGAGCTGAAGTAAGCCAATGCCGGTCCCGCAAGGGGCCGTAGGGTTTAGGAGAGGGGCGGCCCCGGACATCCGGAGCCGCCCTTTTTGTGTCCGGATATCCGTTTCCTAACGAGGAGTTGGCATCGAGGGGATGGACCATGCGGCTGGGTTCATCTGTCCTATTGCGCATCCCTCGAAAGCCGATAATCTCCAACCTCGTCGTCCGCTGCTGCGGCCGATGCGTGGGCGCCCGCTTACCGACGCGCCCGGATTATAGAGCGATGATGATCGTTCCCACTTATGTCGGCCCCAGCGCGATCGAGGGTGTCGGCGTTTTCGCAGGTGAGTTCATTCCTGCAGGTACTCCGATCTGGACTCTGGACGAACGTTTCGACCTGTTGCTGGGGGCGGCGGAGATGCTGGCGCTGCCACCGCTGCAAAAGCAGTTCGTGGAACGCTACGGTTATCCGCACATGACCCGCGAGGGGCTGACGGTCCTCGAGTTCGATCACGGCCGATTTATGAACCACAGCGACACGCCGAACACGAACTTCACCGATCCGGAAACGGGATGGGCGATTCGCGACATCGTTGCGGGCGAAGAACTCGTCTGCAACTATGCCGAATTCGATCCCGCCTTTATCATGCAGCCGGGCCGCATGTTCGGTGCCGCCGTCTCTAGGGCCGCATCCTAGGCGCGCGCAGGTTCCGCCTCTCCCTCCTGCGCCGCGTCCTCGGCTGCCACCAGGTCGCGCGCAGCGTTCACCTCGGAGCCGAGAAGAAGAACATAGGCGCTAAGATAGAGCCACATGAGCATGACGACGACTGCGCCAAGAGCGCCGTAGGTGGCGTTGTAGCTTCCGAAGTTCGCGACGTAGAAGCCGAACCCGAGGCTGACCAGAACGAAGCCCAGTGTCGCGAGGATCGATCCCGGCAGCAGGTGCCGCAGCGGCACGGCCCGCCGGTCGGGGCCATAACGGTAGATCATGCCCAGCCCGCACGCGGCCGCAAAACCGGCGGCCAGCCAGAAGGCAGCGCGGATGAGAGTGATCGCCGCGAGCGGCAGGCCGGGAAGCAGCCGTTCCAGGTAACCGAGCGCTGTAATCGCCAGCATCATGGCAAGGGCAGTGGCGACAAGGGCAAGGGTGATCAGCGCCGACGTCGCCATCTGGCTGAAAAAGCCGCGGCGCTCCTCCCGTCCATGGACGATGTTCAGCGCGACGACGATCGCCTTCGCACCCTTCATGGCGCCGTAGATCGCGATCGCCAGAGCGAGAATGAGGCCGAACACCGTGCGCTTCTGCTCCGCCCCGGCAATGGCGCCTAGCTGATCGCTGATAATGTCGGCCACATCGCGCGGCAGGACATCGTCGAGAAGGGCGGCATGGCGCATCACATCGGACGGGTCGGAAAAGACGCCGTAGCCCAAGACGATGGCGGCCAGCATCGGCACGAAGGCGAGGAAACCGTAGAAGGCGACGCCCGCCGCGATCAGACCGACATTGTCGCTATCGGCTTCTTTCCAGGCGCGGCGCGCGATGGCGAGATGGTTCTGCGACGTCGAATGATAGTCCATCCAGGGCCAACGCGGCATGGCGTGTCATGTTCACTTTCGCAGGAATGCGGCGGTCTTGTCATAGGGATGGACATGTTCCGGCGGCGTCTTCGCATCCCGCTGCGGGTCTGCCGTGCCGGGTTGGACCGCTATACCCGCCACCGAAAGCCGGTCGCGACCACTGCGCTTCGCTTGCAACAGCGCCG
Source organism: Pacificimonas flava (assembly GCF_000342165.1). Classification (GTDB taxonomy): domain Bacteria; phylum Pseudomonadota; class Alphaproteobacteria; order Sphingomonadales; family Sphingomonadaceae; genus Pacificimonas; species Pacificimonas flava. The sequence goes on along the minus strand of NZ_AMRV01000003.1, from coordinate 367,053 downwards.
CATCGGCGGTGCGGAAGGCATTGTCGAAATCGATCCCCTGCGCAGGCGTCATCCCGGCACTGGCCGTAACGGCGCGCCGCAACTCCGGAATGCGAGCCGCGATGCGTACCTCGATGGCCTCGCGCGCAGCCTGCGTCAGCAGGACCGCCTCCTCCGGCGAGCGTGCGTGGATACCGAGAACGAACTCTTCCCCGCCCCAGCGGTAGACGTGCACACGCTCCTCGTCCGCGGCGGACATCGCGACTGCGGCGGTGCGCAGAACCCGGTCGCCCAGTTCGTGCCCATAATCGTCGTTGACTTGCTTGAAGCAGTCCAGGTCGACGATGGCGAGCGCCGTGTAGCCCCGCGAGGCCCAGTCCCGCTGCAGACACAGGCGGTTGCGCAGCCCGGTAAGAAGGTCGGTTTCCACCATTGTGGACAGCTGGACGCGGGCGGAATGTTCGCGGTCACGCTCACGCTTCAAATGCATGAAGCGGTCCGCCACGCCAAGTGCGGTCACGAGGGTTTCGAAGCAGACGGCATAATACATATAGGCCTCGCTTTCGCTCGTCGCGACATAGAGGCCGACACCATCCACGATACGTTCGATCCCCGCCAGGATGATCGCAGTCCATGACGCGGCAAGGAACTTCGCCGAACGGCTGCCACGGCGCAGCGCCGATACGACGACACAGGCGCAAAGGACGAGGACGGGCGCGAAGGAGGCGTAATAGAGCGTCTGGATTTCGGCGCGGCCGTTCGGACCGCCGAACAGCATCAGAGCAGTAACGATGATCAGCATGACCGGAACCCCGGCCAGCAACCGGTGCTGCCAGACGGGCATCTTTCCCGGTTCGATGAAGTCGCGCGCGAACATCAGCGCTGCGGACACACCAATGGTGAAGGAGCCGGCGCTGATCACCCAGCGCAGCCAGAGGGCGAGTTGCGGCAGCGCAAGGTAGATCATGCCGGTCGAGGAGGCGGTGTAGACGAAGGCCGATCCCAGAAGCACCGAATGCCACAGCACGAACCGTTCGCGCAGAACGGCGAAGAACACGACATTGTAGAAGATCGGCAGCGCCATCACCATCAGCAGCGCGGCGAACTGGAGAGAGCGCGACATCTTCGCCGCGAGCAGGGTCGAGCGCTCACGAAGGACCAGCGTCTCGAACGTGTCGCGGGAGCGTGGCCCGTCCACCGCCACGGCAAGCGTTGCAAGAGGCGAGCCGGCATGGCGCGGCACCGGTAACCAGGTCCGGCTGATCGGCAGCCAGTGCGACGCGGACAGCGCGGAATCGTACCGGCGCGTCAGAACGGTGCCGTCGCCGTAGGCGGCGCGCACCTCCACGGCGTCGAACATGACGGGATCGAACGTCAGCACGAGCGACTCGTCCGTCAGGTCAAGATCGGACAGTTCGGCCGCCGCCCAGACACGCGGGCTACTCGGTTGCAGATCGCGCCGGTCGCAGTTCGTATGAAGAAGGGTATCGCCTGGAAATGCGCCGCCATCAGACGTTCCGCTTGCGCAGAGGCGCCCGACCATCGCCAGTCCGTCCGGTGGCAACTGCGCCGCCGCCGGGGCGGCGATCATCAGGATCAGGAAGGCGAGAAAGGTCGGCAATGTTTGAGCGCTCCCCCCGGTCGCTCATGGCAATAGGCACAAAGGTTTAACAATGTGCGTCCCGGCAGCGTATCGATCCCCCGATGGATACGCTGCCGAACGCCCTGTGGTCTTCCGCTCCTACCGGCCTTACCCGTCCGCCCCCTCTACCGGCGGAGCGCTCGCAAACGGCTCAATGCCAAATTCCGGGTAGATTTCCGACGGATAGTAAATCGTGCCGTCCGCGACCACCATACGGATCTGCTTGAGCTGCTTCAGGTCCTCTGTCGGGTCGCCCGGCACCAGGAAGAAATCGGCATATTTGTTCTTCTCGATGGAGCCCAGATCCTCTTCCTGTCCCAGATAGGATGCCATGTCGAAGGTCGCGCGGCGCAGCACCTCCGCCGGGGTCAGGCCGATCTTCTCGAACAGTTCCAGTTCGCGGTGATAGGCGAAATAGCCGCCCATGTCCGTGCCGGGGACCAGGAAGATACCCATGTCGTTCATGGTGCTGAGCGTCTCGACGATCTTGTCGAAGGCGCCGCGATAAGCCTCGTCCTTGCCGGGTTCCGTTACGTCGACCCAGCCGGTGCGGTAATCGCGCTGCACGGACACCGGCATGTTGTCGATGATGTCGGCGAAGCTGGGCGAGACGGTGCCGTTGCGGCCGAGCAGCAGGTTCTCGTGGATGGTGATGGTCGGGTCGTGCGCGATTCCCTTCGCCGCCATCGCATCCAGCGTCTTCCTAACCCGGGCGCTCGACAGGTCGAGACCCGGCAGGCGGTCGAGCGCGGTCAGCCGCAGGAGCGTGCGGGTGTCCTCGTCCGGCTCCAGCACCCAGCCGAGCATGATCTGGTTGATATGCGTCATCTCGTCGAAGCCGGCGGCGATCATGTCGTCGGCGGTCGAGAAGGCGGGAACGTGGCCTGCAACGCGCATGCCGAGGCGGTGCGCCTCGTCGACGAGGGCCGGCGCCCATTCGCCCTTCATGCTGTTGTAGAGCTTCACCTGGTTGAAATTGCGGGCGCCGCACCAGCGCACCTGTTCCAGCCCCTGCGCCTCGGTCTTGACCGTTTCGCCCGTGCGCGAGGAAAATTCGCTCTCGCCCTCTATGAAGCAGGAGCGGGTGATGCGCGGACCGGCGATCACGCCGCCCCCGATGCGTTCGATCAGGCCGGCGAGGACATCGTTCTCATTGCCCATGTCGCGGATGGAGGTGACGCCGGTGGCAATGTTGAGGAGCGCATCCTCCTGCCCCACATGACCGTGCATCTCGTACATGCCGGGGACGAGCGTGCCGCCCTCTCCGTCGATGACCGTCTCGCCGGGCGTTCCCTCGCTGCCCGCCGCGACGATTTCGGCGATGCGGTTCTTGTAGACGACGACGTCGCGCGGTTCCGTCAGCCCCTGCCGTTCGGGATCGAAGATGCGCACGTTGCGGATGCGAACCGGGCCCTCATAATCATGCGCGGCGCGGGCCTGGATATCCTCGAACCGCTTCGTGGAGAGCGTCTCCACATATTCGCGCAGCGGCTTGTCGGCGGCCTCATAGCCTTCCCGTACGGTAATGGAGCGCGGACTGGCCATCGCGAACAGGTCGTTATCCTGATCGAGCGTGACGGAGATGGGGTTCATCGACAGGCCGACGATCTCATAGGTCGTCGCCTCGACAGGGCCGCCGGGGCCGTCGAAACTCATCGTGCCCTGCTTGCGAATGGTTGCCGTGCCGGAGGGATAGACGGGGATGCTGCCATCCTCGTCGGCCAGCAGCGCCTTCGCCATCAGCCCGGCCGAATAGGGGCTGCCATTCTGGTCGGCGTAGAAGGCGAGCGGACTTGCGGGTGCGCTGCCCTCCCCCGTCGCGTCCTGCCAGCGGGCGGTGCCGCCCTCCACCCGGAACCATTCATCGACGACATTGCCGAAGGTGGTGTTGCCCTTGATGGTCCACGCGGTGGGGTAGCCGTCCGCGTTCAGGGTCAGCGTCTCGGCAATGGTGGGGCCGCGGCCGTTGTTCTTGACGTCATAGTCGATGGTAACCGTGCCGCCCTCTTCCTCGGCGATCAGGTGGCCGACATCGTCGCCGCCCGACAGGACGCGCCATGTGCTCGTTTCCGCATGGGCCGTGCCGGCAAGAGCCGCGCCGCACAGCAGAAGCGCTGCGATCTTCATGATTTCCCCCTTGATCCCTGGAATTTTCCTGCGCCGGCACGGATAGCGTCTTGGGGGGCTTTGACAAGGGCGGGGCGCATTCCTATATCCAGCGCCTACCCGCTCTCTTACGAGACAGGTCGGCCGTCGCGCAGCCGTGCCAAGGAATGAAGAGGGTCCGGGTCCCACGCGTAGCTGAACCGGCAGGACCGATCCGAAAGACGATTCGGAGACGGCCGCCCTTTTGGCGCGCGTGTTTCTGCGCCCGACATTCACGGCAAGAGACACGAAGGATCTCCATGGCGACGCAGCAGCAGGCTCTCAGCTTCATCGGCAAAAAGCGGGTTCGCAAGATGTTCGGTGACATCACCGAAGCGATCGAAATGCCCAACCTCATCGAGGTGCAGCGCGAATCCTACGAGAATTTCCTGCGGTCGCGGCCAGAGATCGGCTATGTCTCCGGCCTGGAAAAGACGCTGCGCAGCGTCTTCCCGATCAAGGATTTCGCTGGCACCGCCGAACTCGACTTCGTCAATTACGAGCTGGAAGCGCCGAAGTACGACACCGAGGAGTGCCGCCAGCGCGGGCTGACCTATGCCGCCCCGATGAAGGTGACGCTGCGCCTGATCGTCTTCGAGATCGACCCGGATACCGAGGCGCGCAGCGTGCTCGATATCAAGGAGCAGGACGTCTACATGGGCGACATGCCGCTGATGACGGAGAACGGCACGTTCCTCGTCAACGGCACGGAACGCGTGATCGTGTCGCAGATGCACCGCTCGCCGGGTGTGTTTTTCGATCATGACCGCGGCAAGACGCACGCCAGCGGCAAATATCTCTTCGCCGCGCGCATCATCCCCTATCGCGGTTCGTGGCTGGACTTCGAGTTCGACGCCAAGGACATCGTCAACGCGCGCATCGACCGCAAGCGCAAGCAGCCGGTCACGACGCTGCTTCATGCGCTCGGCCTGTCGAACGAGGAGATCCTGAACGAGTTCTACTCCACGCTGACCTTCAAGCGCACGAAGACGGGCTGGAAGGCGCCGTTCAACGCGGAAGGCTGGAAGGGGCAAAAGCCGACCTTCGACATCGTCGATGCGAAGTCGGGCGAGGTGCTGTTCCCCGCCAACAAGAAGATCAGCCCGCGCGCCGCGAAGAAGGCGGCCGAGGGCGGCATGTCGGAATATCTGATCCCCGACGAGGAACTCGCCGGCCGCTTCGCCGCGCACGACATGATCGACGAGAAGACGGGCCGCATCTACGTCGAGGCGGGCGACGAGATCGACGCCGATGCGATAGAGCGCCTGGACGAGGCGAAGATCAAGGAGATCGAGATCCTCGACATCGACTATCAGAATGTGGGTCCGTGGATTCGCAACACGCTGAAGGTCGACAAGTCCGAGGACCGCGACACCGCGCTTGCCGAAATCTACCGCGTCATGCGCCCCGGCGAGCCGCCGACGCGCGAGACGGCCGAGGCGATGTTCCAGGGCCTGTTCTTCGACGCCGACCGCTACGACCTTTCCGCCGTCGGCCGCGTGAAGATGAACATGCGTCTCGACCTCGACGCGCCGGACGATCTGACGACGCTGCGCAACGAGGACATCCTCGCGGTCGTGAAGACGCTTGTCGGCCTGAAGGACGGCAAGGGCGAGATCGACGACATCGACAATCTCGGCAACCGCCGCGTCCGCTCGGTCGGTGAGCTCCTCGAAAACCAGTACCGCGTCGGTCTGCTGCGGATGGAGCGCGCGGTGAAGGAGCGCATGAGCTCCGTCGATGTCGACACGGTGATGCCGAACGACCTGATCAACGCGAAGCCGGCGGTCGCCGCGGTGCGCGAGTTCTTCGGCTCCTCGCAGCTGTCGCAGTTCATGGACCAGACGAACCCGCTGGGCGAGATCACGCACAAGCGCCGCGTTTCGGCGCTTGGCCCGGGCGGTCTGACGCGCGAGCGTGCGGGCTTCGAGGTGCGCGACGTTCACCCGACCCACTATGGCCGCATCTGCCCGATCGAGACGCCGGAAGGCCCGAACATCGGTCTGATCAACAGCCTGGCGACGTTCAGCCGCGTCAACAAGTACGGCTTCATCGAGACGCCGTATCGCCGCGTGGTCGACAACAAGGTGACGTCGGAAGTCGTCTACCTGTCCGCGATGGAGGAGCAGAAGCACACCATCGCGCAGGCGAACGCCGAGCTGACCGACGACGGCAGCTTCGTCGAGGAGATCGTCTCCAGCCGCGAGGCCGGCGAGTTCCTGATGGCGCCGCGCGAGACGATCACGTTGATGGACGTGTCGCCGAAGCAGCTCGTTTCTGTCGCTGCCTCGCTGATTCCGTTCCTGGAGAACGATGACGCCAACCGCGCGCTGATGGGATCGAACATGCAGCGCCAGGCCGTGCCGCTGGTGCGGGCCGAGGCGCCCTTCGTCGGCACCGGCATGGAGGGGACGGTCGCGCGCGATTCCGGTGCCGCCATCGCCGCCCGCCGCACGGGCATCATCGACCAGGTCGATGCCGAGCGCATCGTCGTGCGCGCCACCGAGGATGTGCAGGCCGGCGAAAGCGCGGTCGACATCTACAAGCTGCGGAAATTCCAGCGTTCGAACCAGAACACCGCCATCAACCAGCGTCCGCTGGTGAAGGTGGGTGACGAGGTGCTGAAGGGCGACATCATCGCCGACGGTCCCTCCACGGAGCTGGGCGAACTGGCGCTGGGCCGCAACGTGCTCGTCGCGTTCATGCCCTGGAACGGCTACAATTACGAGGACTCCATCCTCATCTCCGAGCGCATCGTGAAGGACGACGTGTTCACCTCGATCCATATCGAGGAGTTCGAGGTGATGGCCCGCGACACGAAGCTGGGTCCGGAGGAGATCACGCGCGACATTCCGAACGTCGGCGAGGAAGCGCTCCGCAACCTCGACGAGGCGGGCATCGTCTATATCGGCGCGGAGATCGAGCCGGGCGACATTCTGGTCGGCAAGATCACGCCGAAGGGTGAAAGCCCGATGACGCCGGAGGAGAAGCTGCTGCGCGCCATCTTCGGCGAAAAGGCGTCCGACGTTCGCGATACCTCGCTGAAGCTGCCGCCGGGCGTTGCCGGCACGGTCGTCGAGGTGCGCGTCTTCAACCGCCACGGCATCGACAAGGACGAACGCGCGCTGCAGATCGAGCGCGAGGAGATCGAACGGCTTGAGAATGACCGCGACACCGAGCGCGCCATTCTCGACCGCGCGACCTACAACCGTCTGAAGTCCGTGCTGGTCGGCAAGACCGCCGCGGCGACGCCGAAGGGTCTGAAGAAGGGCACCGAGATTACGGCGGAAACGCTGTCGGGCATCGAGAACCGCCGCGACTGGTGGCGCTTTGCGGTCACCGACGATGCGGTCCAGGCCGATGTCGAGGCGATGAAGGCGCAGTATGACGAGGCGATGAAGAGCCTCAGCGACCGCTTCGAGGAGAAGGTCGAGAAGCTGCAGGCCGGCGACGAGATGCTGCCGGGCGTCCTGAAGATGGTGAAGGTCTTCGTGGCGGTGAAGCGCAAGCTGCAGCCGGGCGACAAGATGGCCGGCCGTCACGGCAATAAGGGCGTCATCAGCCGCATCCTGCCGATCGAGGACATGCCGTTTCTGGAGGACGGCACCCATGCCGACATCGTGCTGAACCCGCTGGGCGTGCCGAGCCGCATGAATGTCGGGCAGATCTTCGAGACGCACCTCGGCTGGGCCGCGCGCGGCCTGGGCGTGCAGATCCGCGATCTCCTCGAAAAGATGCACGAGAACGGCAAGTCGGACGAGCTTCGCGCGAAGCTGAAGACCATCTACGGCAAGCAGTACGACAAGGAGGTCGCGCCGCAGACCGACGAGGAAATCGTCGAGCTGGCGACCAACCTGTCGCGCGGCGTTCCCATGGGGACGCCCGTGTTCGACGGCGCCCGCGAGCCCGACGTCGCCGACATGCTGGAGGAGGCCGGTCTCGACCGCTCCGGCCAGGTGGATCTGTACGACGGCCGCACGGGCGAGAAGTTCGACCGCAAGGTGACCGTCGGCTACATCTACATGCTGAAGCTGCACCACCTCGTGGACGACAAGATCCACGCCCGTTCCATCGGGCCGTACTCGCTCGTCACCCAGCAGCCGCTGGGCGGCAAGGCGCAGTTCGGCGGCCAGCGCTTCGGCGAGATGGAGGTCTGGGCGCTGCAGGCCTACGGCGCGGCCTACACGCTCCAGGAGATGCTGACCGTGAAGTCGGACGACGTGGCGGGCCGTACCAAGGTCTACGAAGCCATCGTCAAGGGCGACGACACGTTCGAGGCGGGCATTCCGGAGAGCTTCAACGTGCTCGTGAAGGAAATGCGCTCCCTCGGCCTCAACGTCGATCTGAAGAACGAGGACGACGAAGACGAGGAGGGCGGGCCCGAAGCGCTCCCGCAGGCAGCAGAATAAGGCGGCATCCGGGCGGGGCTTTCGTGCCCCGCCGCACCCTGCGCGCGCCGAGAGTGGCGGTCCGCGCGACTGAAGAGATTACCCGAGAGGACGCGGCATGAACCAGGAACTGATGAACTTCTACAACCCGGCGGCAAAGCCGGAGACGTTCGACCAGATCAAGATCGGCATCGCCAGCCCGGAGCGCATCCGCTCCTGGAGCTATGGCGAGATCAAGAAGCCGGAGACGATCAACTACCGGACCTTCAAGCCGGAGCGCGACGGCCTGTTCTGTGCGCGCATCTTCGGCCCGATCAAGGACTATGAGTGCCTGTGCGGCAAGTACAAGCGCATGAAGTACAAGGGCATCGTGTGCGAAAAGTGCGGTGTCGAGGTGACCGTGTCGAAGGTCCGCCGCGACCGCATGGGACACATCGAACTGGCCGCGCCCGTCGCGCACATCTGGTTCCTGAAGTCGCTGCCCAGCCGCATCGGCATGCTGCTCGACATTCAGCTGAAGCAGCTTGAGAAGGTTCTCTACTTCGAGAGCTTCATCGTCGTCGAGCCGGGCCTGACCCCGCTTGAGAAGATGCAGCTTCTGACCGAGGACGAGCTTCTCGAGGCGCAGGACGAATATGGCGAGGACGCCTTCACCGCCGGCATCGGCGCCGAGGCGATCCGCGAAATCCTGGAGACCATGGACCTGGAGGCGGAATATACCGCGCTGCAGGAAGAGCTGGCGGTCACCAAGTCCGAGCTGAAGCCCAAGAAGATCATCAAGCGCATGAAGGTGATCGAGAGCTTCCAGGAATCCGGCAACCGTCCGGAATGGATGATCCTGTCGGTCGTGCCGGTCATTCCGCCCGACCTGCGCCCGCTGGTGCCGCTGGACGGCGGCCGCTTCGCGACGTCGGATCTCAACGATCTCTATCGCCGCGTCATCAACCGCAACAACCGTCTGAAGCGCCTGATCGAGCTGCGCGCGCCCGACATCATCGTGCGCAACGAGAAGCGCATGTTGCAGGAATCGGTCGACGCGCTGTTCGACAATGGCCGCCGCGGCCGGGTCATCACGGGCGCCAACAAGCGTCCGCTGAAGAGCCTGTCCGACATGCTGAAGGGCAAGCAGGGCCGCTTCCGCCAGAATCTCCTCGGCAAGCGCGTCGACTATTCGGGCCGCTCCGTCATCGTGACCGGTCCTGAGCTGAAGCTGCACCAGTGCGGTCTGCCGAAGAAGATGGCGCTCGAGCTGTTCAAGCCGTTCATCTACGCCCGCCTCGATGCCAAGGGTCTCTCTATGACCCTCAAGCAGGCCAAGAAGTGGGTCGAGAAGGAGCGCAAGGAAGTCTGGGACATTCTGGATGAGGTCATCCGCGAACATCCCGTCCTTCTGAACCGCGCGCCGACGCTCCACCGTCTCGGCATCCAGGCGTTCGAGCCGGTCCTGATCGAGGGCAAGGCGATCCAGCTTCACCCGCTGGTCTGCTCCGCCTTCAACGCCGACTTCGACGGCGATCAGATGGCCGTGCACGTCCCGCTGAGCCTGGAGGCGCAGCTGGAAGCGCGTGTCCTGATGATGTCGACGAACAACATCCTGTCGCCTGCCAACGGCAAGCCGATCATCGTGCCGTCACAGGACATGATTCTCGGCCTCTACTACCTGTCCATGGACCGGAAGGGCGAGCCGGGCGAGGGCATGCTGCTGTCCGACATCGTCGAGGTGCACAATGCGCTCGACGCTGGCTTCGTCACGCTGCACTCGAAGATCACCAGCCGCGTCCCGCAGACGGACGAGGAGGGCAAGACCTATATGCAGCGCGTCGAAACGACGCCGGGCCGCATGCTGATCGGCGAGAAGCTGCCGAAATCGCACAAGGTGCCCTACGAGCTGATCAACCGCCTTCTGACGAAGCGCGAGATCGCCGACGTCATCGACGTCGTCTACCGCGAGACGGGGCAGAAGGAGACGGTGCTGTTCGCCGATGCGATCATGGACCTCGGCTTCCGCCACGCCTGCTCGGCCGGTATTTCGTTCGGCAAGGACGACATGATCATCCCGCACGAGAAGGACCAGCTGGTCGGCGACACGCGTGCGACCGTTGCCGATTTCGAGCAGCAGTATCAGGACGGCCTGATCACGCAGGGCGAAAAGTACAACAAGGTGATCGACGCCTGGGCCCGCTGCGGCGACAAGGTCGCGGACGCCATGATGGACAAGCTGTCTGCGCACGAGATCGACGAGGGCGGCCGCGAAAAGCCGGTCAACGCGATCTACATGATGGCTCATTCCGGTGCGCGTGGCTCGCCTGCCCAGATGAAGCAGCTGGCCGGCATGCGCGGCCTGATGGCGAAGCCGTCGGGTGAGATCATCGAAACGCCGATCATCTCCAACTTCAAGGAGGGCCTGACCGTCCTTGAATATTTCAACTCCACCCACGGCGCCCGCAAGGGCCTGGCGGACACGGCGCTGAAGACGGCGAACTCGGGCTATCTGACCCGCCGTCTGGTCGACGTCAGCCAGGACTGCGTCATCGCCGAGGAGGACTGCGGTACGGAGAACTTCCTGACCGTGAAGGCCATCGTCGAGGGCGGCACCACCATCGTGTCGCTGGGCGAGCGCATTCTCGGGCGCACGCTGGCCGACAACGTCGTCGACGCCAAGACGGGCGAGATCGTCATGGAATCGGGCACGCTGCTGACCGAGGCCGAGGTGAAGGCGATCGAGGAAGTGGAGCCTGCCTCCGTTCAGATCCGCTCGCCGCTCGTCTGCGAAGCCAAGAAGGGCGTCTGCGGCGCTTGCTACGGCCGCGACCTTGCACGCGGTACGCCGGTCAATATCGGTGAGGCTGTCGGCGTCATTGCTGCCCAGTCCATCGGTGAGCCGGGCACGCAGCTGACGATGCGGACCTTCCACATCGGCGGCGCGGCGCAGGTCAGCGAGCAGTCGACGCTGGAAAGCTCCTTCGACGGTACGGTCGAGTATCGGAACCTTGATACGATTCAGGACCAGAAGGGCCGCCATCTGGCGACCAGCCGCTCGGGCGAACTCGCGATCATCGACATGGAGGGCCGCGAGCGCTCCGTGAACCGTATTCCCTATGGCGCCATCGTCACCTGGGAAGAGGGCCATGTCGTGAAACAGGGCGACCGTCTGGCGGAGTGGGATCCGTACACGCTGCCGGTCATCGCCGACAAGGGCGGTGTGGTGAAGTACCAGGATCTCGTCGAGGGCGTCTCCATGGCGGAGGAAGCCGACGAGGCGACGGGCATCACTGCAAAGACGGTGCAGGACTGGAAATCGGTGCCGAAGTCGGGCGACCTGAAGCCGCGCATCACCCTGACGGGCGAAGCGTCGGAGGATGCGCAGGTCTACCAGCTTTCGGTCGGCTCGATCCTTTCGGTCGACGAAGGCGCCACGGTGCGTCCGGGCGACATCATCGCGCGTATCCCGCGCGAGGCTGCCAAGACCCGCGACATCACCGGCGGTCTGCCGCGCGTTGCCGAGCTGTTCGAGGCGCGGAAGCCGAAGGACAATGCCGTCATCGCCTCCATCGATGGCCGCGTCGAATTCGGCCGCGACTACAAGACCAAGAAGCGCCTCTACATCCATCCGGAGGGCGAGGGCGAAACGGTCGAGTATATGGTGCCCAAGGGTAAGCATATCGCGGTGCAGGACGGCGATAGCGTTCGGAAGGGCGACTATCTTCTCGACGGCAATCCGGATCCGCATGACATCCTCGATGTCATGGGCGTCGAGGCGCTGGCCGAGTATCTGGTCTGGGAAATCCAGGAAGTGTACCGACTGCAGGGCGTGAAGATCAACGACAAGCACATCGAGGTGATCGTTCGCCAGATGCTGCAGAAGGTCGAGATCACGAAGTCCGGCGACACGACGCTGCTAGTCGGCGAGCAGGTCGACCGGGAGGAGATGGACCGGGAGAATGCGAAGCTGACCAGCCGCCAGGACAAGGCGGAGGGCAAGCCCGTCCTTCTCGGCATCACCAAGGCGTCGCTGCAAACCGGCAGCTTCATCTCGGCGGCGTCCTTCCAGGAAACCACCCGCGTCCTCACCGAGGCGGCGGTCCAGGGCAAGGTCGATACGCTGAACGGCCTGAAGGAAAACGTCATCGTCGGCCGCCTGATCCCGGCCGGCACCGGCGCTGCGATGAACCGCGCCCGGCTCGAGGCGCATCAGCGCGATGCAAAGCTGCGCGAGAAGCAGCGCAAGGCGCTCGAGGCGGCCGAGGCCGATGTGGCCGCGGCACAGGCCGAAGCGGACGCGGCCAAGGCGGAAGCCGAACCGGCCGAATAAGGCGCCGCGTCAGGGCTGAAACAGAAGGGCCGCTCCAAGCATGGGGCGGCCCTTTTTTTGGCCTGGTAGAACTCGGGCCGCTGATCTTTGCGTCGGGCGGCGCGGGCGGCGCGGGCGGCGCGGGCGGCGCGGGCGGCGTATTGAGCGCAGTAGCGCCGCACCCAGGGTAAGGGTGTTGCCGGAACAGGAAAGGGCTGCTTCCATGATGATGACGCTTCTGGTTGTCGGCATCGTGTCGGGTGCGTTGCTGGTTGGTGCCGGGTGGGGGCTTTACGGCCGTTTGCCGAAACGGCTTGAAGGGTTCCTTGTCGCCCTGGCTGGCGGCGCGCTGATCGTCTCCGTCATGTCAGAACTGATTCAGCCCGCCCAGCAAGAGCTCAGCCTTCTCATGGTGGTGTTCTCGGTCGGCGGCGGGGCGCTTGTCTTCACCGGCCTCGATTATCTGGTCGACGAAAAGATGAAGTCCTCAAAGGGCAGCGGCCTGCTTCTGGCGATCACGTTGGACGGCATTCCTGAAAATCTCGCCCTCGGCGTGGCCCTGATCGGCGCCGGGCCCACGGAGGTGGCGGCCTTGGCGGGATCAATCCTGCTTTCGAACCTGCCGGAAGCGGCAGGCGGCGCGAAGCAGATGACGAAGGGCGGGCACAGTCGCACGGCCGCGCTTGCCCTTTGGGCAGCGACGGCGGCACTGTTGTCGGCGGCCGCGGTCGCCGGCAATCTTCTGCTGAAGGATGCGTCGGCGGACAGTCTGGCCCACATCCGCTGCTTCGCTGCTGGTGCTGTCGTCGCGTCACTCGCCACCGAAGTGTTCCCGGAAGCCTATCGCGAAGATCGCAACGAAACGGGCATTGCCGTCGCTCTCGGCCTCCTTATGGCGCTTGCGCTCGGCACGCTGCCGGGCGGATGATGACCGGACGCGAACGCCTAGCCCTGCGGGTCCGCTTCGATCTCCGAACCCCGTTTCAGGACCTTGTCCCCGTCCTCCTGCCTGATCAGATAGGCGGGGTTGTCGGCGTCTCCATCCTTGGTCACCTCCGTGCCCTTCAGCGTCCGCGTGACCTTTTCCTCGAAGCGGTCCTCAATCTGGCCGTACGCGTAGGCATTCCCCCATTTCCACTTCACATATTGTCCGGTGCGGAAGCTGTCCTCATTGGCCATGGCGCGCTGTCTCCCTTCACCGCAACGAACCCGGCACCGCCCGTCCCGTTCCGGTTGGCATTTCGCCGCACCTGCCGCTAGGAAGCGCGCACCATGGAGCCCAGTGACCTGCGTGTGGCCCTGTTTTCGGGCAACTATAACTATGTAAAGGACGGCGCGAACCAGGCGCTGAACCGCCTGACGGCGCATATGCTGTCGCGCGGGGTAAACATGCGCATCTATTCCCCGACCGTGCCCCAGCCGGCCTTTCCCGCGACTGGCGATCTCGTTTCGATCAGAAGCGTGGCGCTGCCGGGCCGCGACGAGTATCGCTTTGGCTTCGGCCTGGTCGGTGCGCACCGGGATTTGAGACGCTACCGGCCGAACATCGTTCACATTGCCTCGCCGGACGTGATCGGTCACAGGGCCGCGCATTGGGCAGGGGCGCATGATGTGCCGCTCGTCGCCTCGGTCCACACCCGGTTCGAAACATATTTCCGTTATTACAAGCTGGGCTGGGCGCAGCCGCTGGGCGAGGCGATCCTGCGGCGGCTCTACGGCAAGTGCGAGGAAATCTACGCGCCGTCCCAGAGCATGGTGGAGGTGCTGCGAGAGCAGCACATGAACCCGAACGTGCACATCTGGAGCCGGGGGATCGACCATGACCTTTATGGTCCCGAACGGCGCGATTTGGAATGGCGCCGCAGTCTGGGCATCGATGACGCGGATGTGGTGATCCTGTTCGTCGGCCGGCTGGTCCTCGAGAAGGGACTGGGGACATTCGCCGAGACGCTGCGCGCGCTCGACCGGCGGGGTCAGCGCTACCGCGCCATGTTCGTGGGCGACGGTCCCGCCGGCGACTGGATCAGGGAACGGGCGCCGCAGGGTATCTTTACCGGCTTCCTTGGCGGCACGGATCTTGCCTGCGCCTATGCGTCCGCTGACATCATGTTCAATCCGTCCTCGACAGAGACGTTCGGCAATGTGACGCTGGAGGCGATGGCGAGCGGCTTGCCGGTCGTCGCGGCACGCGCCACGGGAAGCACCAGCCTGGTGGCCGAGGGCGAGTCGGGCCTGCTGACCACCCCGGACGACGTCGAGGAATCGGCGGACGCGCTTTGCACCTACCTGAACGATCCGCAGGCCCGGGCCTGCGCCGGCGAGGTGGGCCGGGCGCGTTCACGCGCCTATGACTGGACGCACATCAACGATGGCCTGCTGCAGCGCTATCTGGCGGTCGCGTCGAAGGGAACGAGCAGGTGATCTTGAAACTTCGCCGCACCCAGCTTACATTTCATCTGCCGGCTTAGCGGCCGGATATGGTGATAAATGTTGCCGTGAAATAGGTTGCATGGACCCGGGGGCGGTACCCGGCGGCTCCACCAAAAGGCGCCCGCACGATAGCAGGGCGCCTCCTGATGGGGCCGAAACAGCTTCGACATGTGCTGAAAGACGGTGATTTTGCCCGGCCTGAGGACGCCGTAAAACTGTTCAAACTCTATAGATGCCAACGATAACGAGGCATTTGCGATTGCTGCGTAACTGATGGCCTAACGGCTAAGGTTACTTAGACAAAAGCGGGGTTCGGGGCGCACCTTTCAACAGAAGCGCCAGTCCGGCGGTCCGGAGGGCACCGAGCAACAGAAGCCCTCCATCTCTCTCTTTCATGTCCAGGGCGACGGGCCTCCAAGCAGCCCCTTCCACAGCGCGATCGGCAGCCAGTGCAGCAGCATGTTGGGCCAAATCGAACCGGTTCGTTCGTAAAGGCGAACGCACGCGGTGCCCATGAGCGCCACGCAGGCGAGAAACCACGGATCGAGCATCATGGCGGCGAATGTCGGCCCGTAGAGCAGGGCCTGCGGCGGATGCCAGGTGACGAACAGCGCCACCGACAGGACCGCCGCAACTCGCCGCTGCGACAGGGTGGCCGGTTCGGCGGGGTGCGGCAGCAACGCCGCGCGGAAGAGGAGTTCTTCCGCCAGCGCCGGCACGATCAGGGCGAAGGCGGCGAGCCGAAGGAAGGCGGGCAGGTCGTCCGTCGGCGCGAGGCGAATAATGCCGCCGGCAAGTCCAAGCGCGGCAAGAGCGGGGAACAGCCAGAGCGCTTCGCGGCAGAAGGCGGCCCACGCCGCCCGGTCCAGGCTTGTGCGGAGGGCCAGGAACAGACGCCGGAGCAGCAGCATGACGGGTGTTCCGGCGCCTCAAGCCGCTGCGCGCTCTTCCTCGGCCGCCTTCACGGCATTGAGGAGGCGGGTTTCGAGACCCTTCAGGCGCTGCGAGCCGTCGAGCTTCTGCCCGGTGAGGTCCGTCATGTAGAAGGTATCGACCGCCCGCTCGCCGTAGGTGGTGATATGGGCGCTGTGAATCGTCACCTTTGCATCGAACAGCGTGCGCAGAAGCGCGTAGAGCAGTCCTGGCCGGTCGGCGGCGTTCACCTCGATCACCGTGAAGCGGTTGGACGCATTGGGCTGCACGAGCACGCGCGGCTGCACCGCGAACGCGTCGGCGCGCCGCTGTGGCAGCGGGCGCTGCGCCAGTTCCTCGCGCAGCCGCACCTTTCCCGCCAAGACGTCCGCGATCGAGCGCTTCAGCCGGTCGAGCTGGTGTGCATCGCCGAAAGGTTGTCCGCCATGACCCTGAATTCCGATATTGTTGAGCGCCATGCCGTCGCGGGTGGTGTGGATACGGGCATCGATGATGTTCGCGCCGCACAGGCTGATCGCGCCGGCCAGCCGCATCAGGAGACCGGGATGATCCTCTGAATAGGTGCGCACCTGCGTCGTTCCGGAGCCCGCGTCGAAATTCGTTCCGATGGAGAGCGCATCCTCCGCCGCGGCGATCAGCTGGGCGTTGGCGATCAGGGTGACGGGATCCTCCGCCACGAAATAGCTGTCGAAGAAGCGCCCGGCATAGGCGTCAGTCTCCGCTTCGCTCCAGCCCATCGCAGCCCCTAATTCCTGCCGCTTCGCCTCTATGCGCTCGCTGCGTCCGAAGCGCTGGTGGCCGAGGCGCAGGCGCTCCTCGGCCGCCATGAACAGATTGCCGATCAGCTGCCCCTTCCACGCCGTCCATGTGCCCGGGCCGACGGCGCGAATGTCCACCACCGTAAGGATCGTCAGCAGCCGCAGCCGCTCGAGGCTTTGCACCTCTCGGACGAAATCCTCGATCGTCTTGCCGTCGGACAAGTCCCGCTTGAACGCGGTGGCCGACATCAGAAGGTGCTGGCGCACCAGCCAGGCGACGGTCTCCGTCTGTGCCTTGCTAAGGCCGAAACGTGGACCGAGTTCCTCCGCAACCTCGGCCCCCAGGATGCTGTGATCGCCGCCGCGCCCCTTGGCGATGTCATGCAGCAGCACCGCGACATACAGCACCTCGCGCGAGAATAGATCCGGCATCAGCGCCGTGGCGATGGGATGCTCCTCGGCCAGCTGCCCGCGCTCAATGTCGCTGAGGAGGCCGATGGCGCGGATCGTGTGCTCGTCGACAGTGTAGTGGTGATACATGTCGAACTGCATGCGCGCCACAACGCGGCCGAAATCGGGTACGAAGCGACCGAACACGCCGGCCTCGTTCATCCAGCGGAGGACGAGGGCGGGGTCGCGGGGGCTGGTCAGCACCTGCATGAACAGGGCGTTGGCGGCTGCATCGTCCTGCCAATCGGCGATCAGCTGCGCGTCTCTGTTCGCCTGCCGCATGGCGAGGGGGTGAAGCTCGTGCCCATATCGGTCCGCGAGCGCGAAGATTTCCAGCAGGCGTCGCGGCTCCTCCTGAAAGAAATCCTCCCCGGGAATGCCGATGCGGCCGCGGCTCAGCGTGAAGCCCTTCAGACGGCGCGGCGTGGTCACACGGTCGCGCAGCCGTTCCCGCAGCGTCGAATATTGATCGTCGATATGTTCCAGGAACAGGCCGGTCAGGTCGCCCACCGTCTTGGCGATCAGGAAATAGTGACGCATGAATCGTTCGGTGGAGGAGGCGCCCGGCCGGTCGGAATAATCGAGGCGCTGGGCGATCTGTCGCTGCATATCGAAGGTCAGCCGCTCTTCCGCGCGCCCGTTCAGCCGGTGGAGCAGCGTTCGTACGGACAGCAGGAAATTGTCCGCCCTGTGAAACTGGCG
Source organism: Pacificimonas flava (assembly GCF_000342165.1). Lineage (GTDB taxonomy): Bacteria > Pseudomonadota > Alphaproteobacteria > Sphingomonadales > Sphingomonadaceae > Pacificimonas > Pacificimonas flava. Next base: position 349,335 of record NZ_AMRV01000003.1, on the reverse strand, counting down.
ATATTCTTCCGGCTCGAACAAACCGGAATCCACCAGCTGTGCCGCCCGGTCGACGCGATAGGCATATTTGCCGATCCAGAACAGCGTCTGCAGGTCGCGCAGCCCGCCCTTCCCCTCCTTCACATTCGGTTCGACGACATAGCGGCTGTCGCCCATGCGCTTGTGCCGCTGTTCACGCTCTTCCAGCTTGTCGCGGATGAAATCGCGTTCGGTGCCGTGCACCACCTCCGCCCGGTATCGGCGTCCGCCCTCCTCGTAGAGATCCTGGTCGCCCCACACATACCGCGCCTCCAGCATCGCGGTGCGGACGGTCACGTCGCCGCGCGAGAGCCGGACGATCTCGTCCGGGGAGCGGGTCGCATGACCGACTTTCCAGCCGAGATCCCAGAGCGTGTAGAGCATCGTCTCGATCATCTGCTCCGACCAGGCCGACAGCTTGCCGGGGATCAGGAACAGGAGATCGACATCGCTGAACGGGGCCATTTCGGCGCGGCCATATCCGCCGACAGCGCAAATGGTCAGGCGCTCCGCCGTCGTCGGACTGTGCACGGGGAACAGGTGCGTGGCGGTGTAGTCATAGATCAGCCGAATGATCTGATCGGCGAAGTACGCGCGGGCATGGCAGTGCAGCATCCCCGCGCCCGGGTCGGCATCGATACGGGCACCAAGCTCCTTATCGGCCGCCTCCGAGACGGCTCGGAGTTCACGCACGAGGGCGCTTCGCCCCGCCGGGATGTCGGCCAACCTGGCGGCGATGGCGCGCCGGTCGAGAATGGCGCGTCGGTCGGGAACATGGTCGTAGCGGCGCAGCATATCCGGCGGTGTCTACTGCCGTCCGGGGCGCGCGGCAAAGATGCGGTTATTCGGGTTCGGGCGGAAAATAGCGTTCCTCGAGAAGCTCGCGCTCCTCCTTCTGCTTTTCATATTGCTGGAAGGCACATGCCGACCCCCCGCCCGGACCGATGGCCGAGCATTCGGTCGGCAAGGTCTGGTTCCCCATATTGCTGAGCGCCTTACGCTCGGCTTGGACGTCGGTTTCGCGATCACCGGGTTCGGGCGGCGGCGCTTCTTCCTCCTCCTCATTTTCGCCCTCGATACAAATGACGTCGGGGTCGTCTTCGGGACAGCGGAGCGGGGCCATGAACTCGTCGAGCGGAATGCGGCGCTGCTGGCCGGGCGCGACGACCACGCCCGAATCGCTGGTATCCGGCTGAGCCTGCGAACCGGCAGTGGAGGCAGGAGCGTCCTGCGGCGGCGGCGCCTGCGCTGCCGCGGGCGTCAGGCCGAACAAAAGGGCCGCGCTAGCGGCGAGAAGCAGGCGTTTTGTCATTACATCATCCAACGATAGCCGCGGCATTCCGTTGCACATTCCGCGTGCGCGTTGAACCATGGCTGAACGCAAGCTGGCGGGAAAGCCCTCTTATCCGGTCAGCAGGATGCCCCGCGCCTGGCTGGCGACATGGGCGAGCATCGCCGGGGTGGTGCTCCCGGCGGCGCGCGCCCTGGCGATGGTCTGCGACAGACGCGCGGTCGCCGCCTCGTTCTCCGCCAGCCAGATCTCGACCGCGGCGTTCAGATTCTCGTCGCGTGGGGCGATTCGCTCGATCAGGTCCAGACGCATGCCCTGAAAGTCGCGGGCGAGGCTGGCCGCAAGCAGGCGTTCCCACGGATCGCTGGGATTGAGATGCGATGCGGTCGCATGCGCCCAGTCCAGGCCCAGCTTCTCGCCGAGATAGGTATAGGCGGCGGCAACATCGCACGGATCCGATTTGTGGACCCACGCCAGGCGTGCGATCATGGCGGCGCCGTTCATGGCCTCGATCTCGATCAGGCGTTCGATCAGGTCTGCTGGCGCCCGCGCAGCGGTGAGTTCCTGCCGCACACGCTCCAACGCCGCCTTCGGTTCGGTCCTGAGCAGCGTCTCCCGCGCCTCTCGAAGTCCCTCAATCCTGTCGCCCAGCGTTTCGACCGCCTCACTCGGCGACTGATCGGCGGGCATGGCGTCGATCAGGTCTGAAATGTGAATCTGCAGGCCAACGGTCGAGCGTTTGTGCAGCGTGATCTGCACCGCCGGCTCCAGCTCCGCGGCGTCGATGGTCCGCCAAAGGATGCGGAAACCAAACAGTTCGCGGGCGGCCACGAAGGCGGCGGCCACGCGGGAGAGCGGCACCGTATGCTCCTCCGCCAGCTCGAATGCGAGGGCGATGCCACCGCGATTGACGATCTGGTTGGCAAGCTTCGTGGCGATGATCTCGCGCCGCAGCTTGTGAGCGCGAACCTCGTTCGCGAATCTCGTCTGCAACTCCTCCGGGAAGGCGAAGAACAGATCCTCCTCGAGCAGCGGATCGTCGGGCAGGTCGCTATCGACGATGGCCTCGTAGAGGGACATTTTCGCATAGGCGAGAAGGACGGCGAGTTCCGGACGCTCGAGCCCTGCCCCGGCCGCGGCGCGCTGCGTCAGGAGATCGTCGGCGGGCAGCTGCTCGACGCGGCGGTCCAGCCGGCGCTCCGCCTCCATCTGCTGGATGACCCGCTGAAAGGCGGGCAGGGTGGCGGCGCCGCCCGCTTCCGCGACGGAAAGGGCCTGTGTCTGCATGACATTGTCGCGCAGGACGAGCGCGGCCACGCCGTCCGTCATCTCCCGCAACAGGTCGTTGCGCGCCTCGACGGTCAGCCGGTCCTTACGCAGCGGTTCCTGCAGCGCAATCTTGATATTCACCTCATTGTCCGAGCAGTCGACGCCGGCGGAATTGTCGATGAAATCGGTATTCACGCGGCCGCCAAGCTGCGCGAAGGCGATGCGTCCCGGCTGCGTAATGCCGAGATTCGCGCCCTCTCCGATCACCTTCACGCGCAGTTCGCGCGCCTCGACGCGGATGTCGTCGTTGGTGCGGTCCCCGACGGCGGAGTCGCTTTCCCCGGAGGCCTTCACATAGGTGCCGATGCCGCCGAACCACAAAAGGTCCGCATCCGCCTTCAGGATCGCGCGCATCAACTCGTTGGGGCCGACTTCGGCCGGCAGTTCCAGCATCGCCTGGATCGTGTCCGAAAGTTCGATCGACTTCTGCGCGCGGGAAAAGACGCCGCCGCCTGCGGAAATCAGGCCTTTGTCATAATCCTCCCACGATGATCGGGGCAGGGCGAACAGCCGCTCGCGCTCCTTGAAGGACGTTTCCGGATCCGGATCAGGGTCGATGAAAATATGCCGGTGATCGAACGCGGCGACGACCTTCAATGTGCGCGACAGCAGCATGCCGTTGCCGAACACGTCGCCCGACATGTCGCCGATGCCGACGACGCGCACCGGTTCGGACTGGACGTCGATGCCCATTTCGCGGAAATGGCGCTGCACGCTGACCCACGCGCCGCGGGCGGTGATCCCCATCGCCTTGTGATCGTAGCCATTGGCACCGCCGGACGCGAAGGCGTCGCCCAGCCAGAAGCCGCGCTCGACGGAAATGGCGTTGGCGATGTCGGAGAAGGTGGCGGTGCCCTTGTCGGCGGCGACGACCAGATAGGGGTCAGGATCGTCGTGACAGACGACGTCCTGCGGCGGCACGGTCTCGCCCTGCACGACATTGTCCGTCAGCGACAGCAGCGCATTGATGAAGATGCGATAGGCGGCCTGCCCCTCCGCCAGCCAGGCCTCTCGCTCGCTGACGGGGGGAAGCTGCTTGGGATAGAAGCCGCCCTTCGATCCCGTCGGAACGATGACCGCATTCTTCACCATCTGCGCCTTGACCAGACCCAAAACCTCCGTGCGGAAATCGTCGCGCCGGTCGGACCAGCGCAGCCCGCCCCGCGCGATGGGCCCGCCGCGCAGGTGGATGCCCTCCACCCGCGGAGAATAGACCCAGATCTCGCGATAGGGCACGGGAGCCGGAAGGCCGGGGACCTTCGCCGATTCGATCTTGAAGGCCAGCGTCTGCGCATCCGGGGCGAAGGCGGTCGTGCGCAGGGTCGCCTCGATAACGTCGCGGTAGAGGCGCAGGATGCGATCCTCGTCGATCGCCTCGACGCCCTGAATGCCCCGCTTCACCTCGCGCCGCGCCTCGCGCATGGCGCTTTGGCGATCGCCCTCCACATCGCCAAAGCGCGCGCGGAACAGACCGACGAGCGCGCGGGTCATGACCGGATGCGCCGCCAGCGCGTCGACCACCGTCAGCAGGCCGTAGCTGAGGACGGACTGGCGCAGATAGCGATAATAGGCCCGCAGCCACGCAACCTCTTCGCTGCGCAACTGAACGCCGACGACCAGTGTGTTGAACGCGTCGTTCTCGCGCTCGCCGATCATCACGGCCCGCAGCGCGCCCTCGGCATGCTCCTTCAGGAAATCGAGGTCGATCGCTTCCCCGGTCGGGTTCTCGACCATGAAATCGTGGATCCAGCCGTGCCTTGTCTCGGTCGGCGTGTCGAAGGGGAATTCCTCGATGACCTTGAACCCGAATGCTTCCAGCACCGGCACCATTTCCGACAGCGGAATGATGCTGCCGGTGCGGTAGATCTTGATGCGCAGCTGGTGCGCCGCGTCGGGCGGGCGGCGGTAGAAATGCACCTGCCGATCGGCGTCGCTGGCGAGCGATTCGAGCCGCTCCACGTCGACCGCAGCGGCCTCGCCGGTAAACTGGTCGCGGTAACTGGCCGAAAAGCCCCGCTCGTAGGTGAGCGCCAGTGCATCGGTCCGCTCCGGCCCCAGACGCGCCAGCATCGCCGCTTCGAGATCCTCGTCCCAGCCGCGCACCAGGTCGCGCAGGCGCTGGTCTAGCGCGCGCTCCTCGATGTCCGGAACCTCGCCCGGCAGGGTCGCGAGGAAGAACTGGACCCGCGCCAGCCCCTCCGCGCGCAGCTCCACGTCGAAGCGCGTCAGCCGGGCATCGAAGGCTTCCGCCAGCATGGCACCGATGCGTTCCCGTAGCGTGCCGGTATAGACCTCTCGCGGGACGAAGACGACGGCCGAGATGAACCGGCCGAACGGGTCGATCCGCGTGAAAATCTTCGGGCGGGGACGGTCGAGCAGCGAAAGCATGCCCCGCGCCATGTCGGTCAGGCGTTCCTCTGAGGTCAGGAACAACTCCGCGCGCGGATAGGTTTCGAGGACGTGCGTCAGCGCCTTGCCCGAGTGGCTTTGCGGGTCGAAGCCGAGAGCCTCGCGCACGGCCGAGACCTTCTTGCGCATGATCGGCACATGATCGGGCGAGCGCGCAAGGGCGGCGGAGGTGAACAGGCCGACGAACCGATATTCACCGCACACCTTGCCCTCGTCATCGTAGCGCTTGACGCTGATCACGTCGAAATAGGCGGAGCGATGGACGCGGCTCAGCGTGTTGGCCTTGGTAATCAGGATCGGGTCGGGCACCGCCATGAAGCTGCGCAGCGCCACAGGCAGGCTCTCATAGCCCCCCACGCCGCGCCACAGCTCGAAATCAGGATCGCGCAGCAGTCCGAGCCCGTCCTCCATCTCAGGCTGCACGCTCTCGTCGTCCAGCACGCCCTTGAAGTCGTAGGATGCGTAGCCGAGCAGCGTGAAATTGTCGTCGGCCAGCCAGTTCAGGAACGACTTCGCTTCCATCACGGAATCGGCGGCGACGGAAATGCGCGCCTCGCCCAGCGATTCGGCAGCACGTTCCAGCTTCTTGAGCATGGCGCGCCAGTCCGCGACCGAGACGCGCACATCGACGAGGATTTCGAGAAGCGCACGCTCCAGCGGCTCTCGCTCCCCCTGCGGAATGGCAGAGGTTTCCAGATAAATCAGCGACTCGCGGCGGCGCCCCTCCGGCAGCACCTCGCGATCCGCCGGCGACACTTCCAGAAGGCCGCCGTCGGGATCGCGGCAGACATCGAGGATTGGGTGCAACAGACGAAAAATGCTGAGCCCGCGGGCACTGAGCGCGTTGGTGACCGAATCCACCAGGAACGGCATGTCGTCGTTCGAAATCGCGATGGCGGTGCGACGCCGGCTGTCACCGCTTTCCAGATCGTCGATGACCACATTGGCCTCGCCCGGACAGCGTGCGGCAAGGGCGCGTTCGGCAAAGGCGGCGATGCGCTCGGCAGCGGCATCGTCCAGATCCTCTGCTTCCCCCGGCAGCGCGCCGAAGAACAGGGCGCGGGCAAGTGGCTGCTGCGTGTCGGCCTCGACGGCAGCGGCGGCGGGGGTTTTGGCGGTCTTGCCCTTGGCGGACATTCGGGTGCACCTTAAAACTGTTCGGTCGGGGCTTCCCGCTTATCCCGCGAGGCGCAGCCCCGGCAAGAAAAGTCGCATTCGAAACCGGATGGTGCGGCTCGCTTTTCCGCTCAGTCGAGACGTCTCAACGCGCGGTCGAGCAGTTTCTCATCCTCCGCCACCGCGCCCATCACGCCCAGGCGGCCGCCCGGTTCGCGCCGCGCGACGAGAAGGATGAATTCCTCCTCCCCCGGCACGTCGAGGCTCAACTCCGCGCTCGGCGCCGCTTGCCGAAGGGCCGAGCGGCGCGCGTCCGCCGTGTCGGCGGATGGGCGGGGCGTTCCCGCCGCCTGGCGCCGGGCAGCGCGTTCGGCCTGGACAAGCCCCTTCAGTCCGCCCTCGGCCGCTTCCACAAATTCGGCGAATCCGCCCGGAGGGACGGCCGCCCGCGCGGCACAGGACAGGCCGGCGGCGAACTCGGTCAGGCGTGCCTTGTCGTAATCGGCGCCGAAGACGAGCTTCGCGGTCGGCGTCATCGGCGCGCGCGCCTGCCGCTTCAGCCCGGCCGCTTCCAGCATCTCGGCATAGGCTTCCGGCTGCGCCTCGCCCTGGAGATGAAAGTCATAGGCCTGTGACAGAGCCCGGTAGAGCGCGGTGCGGCTGCGGTCGCCCGCACGGCTGGCCGTCGCAGCGGCATCCCGTGCGCCGGCCAGACAGTCCGCAAGAGAGGTCCCTTGCGTACCGACAGCCGTTTGCGGATGCGATCCGCCCTCGCCCAAAAAGGGTTCGGGCGCGAGACGCAGGACCGTCTCGACTCTCGGCGCGTCTTCGCTTGCCGTGATGCCATAGCCATTCGCGCGCAGGATCTCCTCCGGCGTGGTCACGGGGCGCGGCGGGGTCGGTGCGCCGAACATCAACGCTTCCAGTTCGTCGGCCGGGGCGGCGCTGTCGATCAGGCCCGCCTCGATTTTCAGCGCGGTTTCGAGGTCCGCCTCCGCCAGCTCCTTCCAGTTGATGACGCCGTACATGCAGTCGATGCTGCGTCCATTGCTGCTCAGCGGCATCAGGATGCCTCGATAAAGCGTGTTGTTCCCCCGCCTCGAAATGAACTCCGCCTCGAACCCGATCGGCGCACGGTTGGCGATGATTTCGAGATAGTGATCGGTCAGGCGCGAGATCAGGGACCGGGGCGGCACGGCGCCGACGGCGATCTCCTCCGCTCTCAGGTCGCATTCCTCGCGCAGGCGTTCGCCGACGAAGCGCAGCTTCGGCTTTGCCTGGTCCTCGGCGAAATCGAGAAGGATGCTGTGCCCTCCGAATGCGTCGAGATCACCGTCGAGATCGGCGGGCGCGGGAAATTCGCGCCCGTTCAGAAGCGCGGCCCAGTCATTATAGGCGCGGACGTGCATGCGGCGCTCGTCATGCTGGCTGAAGACGGGTGGGGCATCGAACGCCGGTTCTTCGGCCGCAGCATAATCAGCGCTCTGATCGTCCATCGATTCCATATCCCCCGGAAAGGCTCACTCTTGTCTGGCGCTGCAATTGACACGCGGCCGGTTGCGAGATGGTTAAAATCGAGCATCTGCCCCTCGCGGTCGCCGCTTGGCCGCGGCCCAGGCGTGTCCGAAAAGGATAACGATTCCGGACACGCAGGTATTCCGGAGGCTTGGGCCCGCGCGGCCCCAACGCACGTTTGCCGCTTGTCAGCTACCCGGGCCTTTGTTAAGGGCGCGCGCCTTGCCGGCGGGATCACCGCCGCCGATGCCGCTTTAGCTCAGTTGGTAGAGCACATCATTCGTAATGATGGGGTCGCGTGTTCGAGTCACGCAAGCGGCACCACTTCTTTTCAAGACCGTAGCGGGCGTTTACGCGTTCTGGACCGAGACTGGGTTGGAACGCCTTTCTGCCATTCTCGACGGCATGATGGAGCGACGACCAGGGGTGGGGCGGCTTAAGCCGCTAGCCGTTCGCGTCACTTCGGGCCCTATGGCTTAGGAAAACCCCGCTCGCGGCGCTTGAAATGCCCGCCACGGTCCCTCGATCGCCAGCGTTCGGGCCGGGCTGTAGAGGTTGACGAACATCGTGCTGCCGGACGGCGAGAAACAAGCGCCAGCGAGTTCTGTCTGGTCATGCAAACGGGCGAAGGCGTACACCTCACCGGCCGGCGTAATTCCGCGCAGGTGATTGTCGACCAATTCGGTATATTGATCCTCGCAGACGATCAGATGGCCGGTCGGCGCCACGGTGATGTTATCGCCAAAATTCAGCATCGCCTCATTCGTGGACTCGACGAAAATCTCGACCTCGCCCGGCTCGTCCCGTTCGCCGAGCCGTCCCTCAGACGCGGATGGACGGTAGCGCATGATCTGGCTGAGCCTGGCCCGGCCGCCCGAGGTGCAGCAGAAATAAAGTTCACCGCGACCGTCCGCGCCGCGGCCATAATGGATCCCCTCGCCGCGCGCGAAAAGAATGGCGCCCTTTGCATGGCCGCGCTGGCGCAGATCGTCAGCGGCGCTGTCGGTGCCGTCAAGATCGATCCAGCGTGTGGCAAGTGCCTGCCTTGATGCCAGATAGGGCGCGCTCCAGTTGCGCATGTCGGCCGAACGCTCGCGGTCCTGAAAGGCGAGCGCCTGCAGGCGGCCGCCGCGGTGCAGCCGGCCCCGTTCCGCAGGCAGAAAGCGGTAGAGGAGGCTGTCGTCCCGATCTTCGGTCAGATAGACGATTCCCGTACGCGGATCGACTGCTGCGGCTTCGTGATTGAAGCGCCCAAGCCCCTTCAACGGCACGGCCCCCACCCGGCCCATACCGCGTGCGGGAACTTCGAAGACCCATCCATGGTCCTTCGTCACGCCCGCGCCGGCGGTCGTCACGTCTTCCTCGCAGCTCAGCCAGCTTCCCCACGGCGTCGTCCCGCCCGCGCAGTTGCGGATCGTTCCGGCCAGGCTGAGATGCTGGCGTTCGACCGAGCCCGTGCGCTGATCGTAGACCAGCGTCGTCGTCCCCCCTGGCAGCAAGCCGCCGCTGCTGAAGCTGTCGAAGCCCGGTCCCGAAGCGTCGCCGGATGCAAACGCGCCGGCGTCCCGGTGTTCAGGCTTCAGCTCATGGTTGCGCACCAGGATCGTACGATGCTCGTCGAGGCGGAAAGCGCCCATGCCGTCCGCACGGTCCGGCACGCGCAGACCGTCATCCATGTGCTCGCCCATTTGCGAGATCACGCGATAGGAGAAGCCGCGGGGCAGGTCGAGAAGGCCCGCCGGGTCGGGTCGCAGCGGGCCGTAACCGGCCGCAGGCGCTCTTTCCGCCGGTCCGGAGATCGCGCAGCCACTGAGCGCCAGCCCGGAAAAGGCGAGGGAGGTCAGGCCAATGCCGAAGTCCCGCCGGTCTATCCGTGTCATGCCACGTCTCCCTTGCGATCAGTCTATGGCGCCGAAGGTCACGCGTACGCCCAGATTTGCGGACGGGCCATATTCCTCATACTGCACATTCACATCGCTGCGGCCCTGATAGCTGTAGAGGGGCCGGTCGTTGATGTTCGTGACGGATCCGAAGACGCGAATGCCCCGCGCCAGGCGGTAGGACGCCGTCAGGTCCACTTGAATATGGTCGTCGATATAGACGTCGCCCTCGGGATCCGTCGGGCTGCCGATCTCGTCGAGGATGCGGTCCCGATATGACATGGAAACCCGGAACTGGAAGCCGTCGCGGTCATAGCCAAGGGAGGCATTGGCCGTATGGCGCGCCTGGAACGGCATGGGCGCATCGCGCACCCCGCCGCCGGGCAGAGGCAATTCGGCATCGCTGTCCACGAACGTATAGTTCGCCGCGACGAGAAATCCGTCGAGCGGCGCGGGCAGGAAATTCAGTTGCTGCTGAACCGCGAATTCCAGGCCGAGTATCTGCGCATCATTGCCGTTCACGAAGCTGGCATATTCGTCGAACCCCTCGAAGCCCTCCGTGCCTGCGAAATCGATCGGGAAGATCGGGTTGGCGAGGTTCTTGTAGAAGGCGCCTGCCGACAGGACGCTCGCGCTGCCGGGGTAATATTCCAGCGTCAGGTCGAAATTGTCCGCGCGGTAAGGATCGAGCGCCGTATTGCCGGCCGCCGCCTCGATCACGCCGTCGCTGTCGCGTTCGATGAGGGAGGCCGGACGGCTCTGTTCGAAGTTCGGCCGCACGACGCTGCGATAATAGGCAGCGCGGGCCTGGAGCTTGTCGCTGAAGGCGTAGCGGGTGTTCAGGCTGGGAAGGACATCGGTATAGCTGCGGTCGACATTGATGGGCGATAGCGACAGCGAGCCGGTTTCCTCGTCCAGCGAGACCTCATTTCCCTCGGCCCGATATTCGGTGTGCTCGACGCGAACGCCGCCGACGATGCGCAGGGCGCCGATATCGGCGGCCCCCATCAGATAGCCGGCGTAGATATCTTCATCGATGCGGAAATCCTCCGCATTGGAATCGATGAAGCTGCCTTCTTCATCGAAATCCTCGTCGAACAGGGCCTGATCGGCTTCGACCGCGTTCGCGACGTCCCGCGGAAACGCCTGCGGGGCGATCGGACCGAGCGGATAGTCGATATCCCCGTTCAGGAAATCGGCGATGGTCAGACCCTGGTCGGCGCCGCCGTAGATGCGCGCGTCGAGATCCGAACTCTTATCCCGCAGGGCAAGCTTCGCCCCGGTCTTCAGATAGCCGCTGAACGCGCCGATATCCATCTCGTGGGTCACGTCGATCTTGCCGCCATAGCGCTTGTCCATCGTCTCCGAACTTTCGAAGATGATCTCATCCAGTTCATAGAGGGAGGCGTCGCGAAATCCGTCGCCGCTGAACAGGATTTCGGGACGGCGCGGATCGCTGAGATCGGTGCCGATCAGCGTGTCCGTATCGCTGAAATCCGCAACGAACAGGGGCTCGACATAGTCGGGATTGTCTTCTCCGGCCTCGGAATAGTTCGCCGAATACTCGATCAGCGTGCGGCCGATCTGGTTCTCGCCGCCAGCCGACAACGAGTAGATGGTTTGCACTTCCTCCCGCTCGCTGACGTAGGATTCCAGCTCCTGATCGGCCAGAAGAAGCGTCGTGTCCGTTTGCTGGGCCACGTTCGCGCCGTCATCCGGATCGGCCTCGAAGATGGTGCCGCCCTGAACCTCGTCGTCCGAAAAGCGCGAATAGAGCTGTCGCACGTAAAGGGTGAAATCCGGATTGACGTGATAGTCGATGTTGAGCGTCGCCCCCAGGCGCTCGCGCGTCAGCACATAGTCGCGCGGTTCGATCGCAACCGGGAATGCGGTGCCGCCCACGGAATCGACGCCCTCGCCATTCTCGACGCCGTCGGAACCGAGACGCCGATTGAAGTAGCTGATCGAGCCGTAGATGCCGAGGTCGCCGCCGCCCACCTCGAATACGTTCGAGGCACTGAGGGAGAGGCGCGGACTGACGAGATCGCGAAGGTCGTTATAATGCCCCTCCGCACTGGCGGAGAGATAGGGGCCGTTCCGGTCGAATGCCGAAGCGGTGCCGATCTGCACCGTCCCGCCGATGGAGTTCGCATCGAGGTCGGGGGTCAGCGACTTGACCACGGTCAGCGTCTGAAGAACGTCGGACGGAATGACATCGAGCGCGACGGAACGCGCATCGCTCTCGGCCGAGGGCACGTCGACGCCGTTGATCGTGACCGCGTTCAGGTTCGGGTCCGCGCCGCGAATGGAGATGAACCGCCCTTCCCCCTGATCGCGGTTGATTGCCACGCCCGGGATTCGCTGGGCGGCTTCGGTGACGTTCTGGTCCGGGAACTGGCCGATGAAGTCGGCGGAGACGCTGTCGCTGACGCGGTCGGAGTTGCGCTTGCGATTGGCGGCGGAAGAGGCGCTCGCCGTCTGGCCGACGACGAGAATTTCCTGCGGACTGGCGCTTTGACCCGCGGGATCGTCCAGAACGACGCGCACATCGACCGGTTTCCCATCGGCGCCGACCTCGATTTGTTGCTCGACCGGTGTCGCGCCAAGATAGAGGGTGCGCAGCGTGTAGGTGCCGGCCGGCACACCCGGAAAGGAAAAGCGTCCGCCCGTCGTCGTGACGGCTCGCCGCCCCAACTCCGGAAGGGTCACCTCCGCTCCCTCGAAATAGACGCCGCTCGGCGTGCCGACACGGCCGCGCACCTCGGCCGGCGCGGAGGCGGTCTGGGCATTGGCCGGCAGGGATCCGAACGCTCCGGGCACCAGCGCAAAGGCCGCCGCAATGGCGAACGTCGAGGCGGAAAGGCGGCTTCGCGAATGACAGCGCTGACGAAACACTTGGATCTCCAATGGAATTTTGCCGGGATGTGCCGGTCGAAGTTGTTATCGGGATTTGAGGGAATGATGTTGCGCGGCGCCTGTAGGCGAAAAGCCATTTCACTTTGATGACGGTTGCAATACATTATTATTATTTGTTTTCAGGGCTTGATTGACTTGTATTCATTCAATAGCAGCCGCGCTTTATTTGCAATTGCGGGGCCTTAAGTTCCGAAATGTTGGGGATCTCGATTCATGAACAAGTCCAGCGCGATGATCCTGATCGCGTTTAGTGCAGCCACGGCTCTGTCAGGGTGCATGTCGGCGGGTACAACCGCTCCAGAATGGTCGAAGGGGGAGACGCCGAAGCTTGTCGGCGCGGTCGTTGAAACGATCGTGGAAACCGATCCGCAGGTCGATGCGGACGATCCGGCGCTATGGGCGGATGCCGCGGATCCCAGCCGTGCCGTGATGTTCGGAACGGACAAGACCGATGGGCTCTACGTGCATGATCTGGACGGGACTGTTCGGCAGTTCCTGCCGTCCGGTGCGCTCAACAATGTCGATCTGAGAACGGGATTCAAGGCGAACGGTCGGGACGATCTGGTTCTGGTCGGCGCGACCAACGATCAGAATATGGGGATCAATCTCTACCTGTTCGATCCGCGGACGCTGCAGACCCGCGACTTCGGCTTCGTTCATACGGACATGGGCGAGCCCTATGGTTTTTGCATGGGCCGGCGCCAGGACGGCGTCTATCTTGTGGCGAACAACAAGGCCGGCCAGATTCGCATCTGGCGCGTACGGTCGGAATCGGGTGCCCCCGCGACGGAACTGGTGCGCTCGCTGAAGGTCGGCTCCCAGCCGGAAGGCTGCGTTGTCGACGACGAGGCGGATCGTCTTTACGTCGGAGAGGAGGACGTGGCCATCTGGCGTTTCGATTTCGCGCCCGATGGGAACGGCAAGGCGACGAGAATTGCCGGTGTCGATGGTCAGCGGATCACCGACGATATCGAGGGTGTGACGATCATGCGCGATGCTGGCAGCAAATATCTTATCGCGTCCTCCCAGGGCGACAGCACCTATCCGGTCTTTCGCGTCGAGGGAGATGAAACGGCCTATGTCGGCCGGTTCGCCGTCACCGCGCGAGGGGACATCGATGGCACCAGCCACACCGACGGGCTTGACGCCTGGTCCGGTCCGATCGGCGCGTTCCCGAATGGGCTGCTGGCGATCCATGACGATATGGACGAACCGCTGCCCGGCCAGCAGAACTACAAGCTCGTCGACTGGCGCGAGGTCAAAGCGGCTCTCGACCTGCCATAGGCGGCTGTCCCCGGCCGCTGCGGACGATGCATCCGCCGGCCGGGAAATCGCGCCGAAGCTGCACCGACCCCACCGCCGGCGCGGCGCTGTGAGCTTACCATGGCCCAGAGGTGCCCTGAGTGAGGGGTCTCTAGGGACGAGAGTGAGGATGGTCCGGCCTCCGGCCCATCCTCTACCGCTCCGAAACGAGCACGCGGGCGGACGAGACCAGGGCCACGAATCGGGTGCCGTTGCCGGCGCGTCGTTGCCGACACATTGAGGTCCGGTACAGATGCCGTGTCGGTCCTCGATTGCGCCTGGCTGCCATCAGGCGAGCCGCCGAAACGCGCATCGCTTTGGCGACATGGCTCTGGACGCGGCGCAGAAGGGGCTGACCAGCGCCGGGACCGGTCGCTCGGTCTCTGCTTTTGCGATCTGATTTGCAAGGAGGCGGCATTCCTCCCGCTCCCGCAAGAGGTTCAGCGTCTGCTACTGAGCCTCTTGCCGGGTGTGGGGGCGCGGGATGCCGCGAACCGTTCGGACCGCCGGGACTAGACGATTTCCATCGCGGCGGGCGGCATGGCTTCGACGGTGAAGACGATGTCCTGATAATCCGCATCGACCTCGACGGTCTGATCCTCGAACGCGATGCGGACATCGCCTTCGGTCGTGCCGGTCGTTCCGGACAGAACATGATCGATGCCAGTGACGTTCAGCGCCGCGTCATGGCTGACGAGCAGGCTGCGGTCCACCGCCTCGCCGTCGACCGTCAGCACGGCCTCGCCGGAGCTGACGTCGATGTCCAGCGCGCCGTCGAAGTCGATATCGCCGCCCTTCTGAAGCAGCGCGAAGTGCAACTGGTTGCCGGCATCGACATCCGTCACGCTGAGCGGCCCTTCGACCGTCTTCACGTTCGCCGCCAGCAGCGTGACATCGACGATCTGCCCATCCGCGCCGATTTCATAGGCCAGGAGCGAATTGTCGAAGTCCGCAACGGACAGGTCGTTCTCGAAGGTGAGCGTGTAGTCCGCGGCATTGTCGCCGTTCAGGTAGAGCGATGCGCCGCCCATGCCGACGGAGAGCTCCTCGGCAATTGCCTGCATGTCGACGAGATTGTCGGCGTCGATGACGTCGTCGACGGCGACGGTCACCTCCTCGCCCCGGCGGCCGAAGACGAAGCCCTGACGCTCGAACGTTCCCTCGAGAAGGATTCCGCCGGCCGCGACGTTCGCGCCGCTGACCAGATAGCTCTCGCCGACCTGCGTGACCTGAAGGTCAAAGGCGGTGAGATCGCCCTCCTGTATGCGAAGCTGGTCACCGACGTCAAAGCCGGAGACGGTGTCGCCCACATGATCCGCGAAGCTGCCGACGATCTGGTCGTCGCCGCCGCCAAGCGTGATCGTGTCGCTGCCGAGGCCGGCGAAGAACTGCTCGTCGCCGTCCGTGCCGACCAGATCGTTCGCCGCGTCGTCGCCCACAACCTGCTCGACATCGCCGCTGAGGACGGTGTCGTCCCGGTAAGCGAGGTTCTGGATACGGGTATCCTGCTCGATCGGCCGGTCTTCTTCGTCGAAGGCCGCATCCTCGCTTTCGTGAAGGGCGGAAAGATAGTCCGCGAACGCCTTCTGCTCGGCCAGGATGTTTTCCGGCTCCGCACCCAGCGCGCCGTCCGTCACCTGCGTGGCGGCGGTGCTGTCGCCTGTCGTCAGGTAACGGAAATTGCTGGCATAATCCAGGAAGGGATAGCCGTCGCCGCCGCCCGCGAGGAAGGACAGGGTCACCACGGTGATCGCCATTTCGGGATCGACGCCCGCGATCAGTTCGCCATCGTCGAAGAGCGGGATCAGGCTGCCGTCAGCCGCCACCAGGGCGATGTCGCGAACGCGGCTGCCGACCTCCAGGCTCTGATCGAAGCTGAAGCGCACGCCGCCGACCTGCGGGAAGCGCCCCTCGGTCGCGCCGGCAATGCCGCTGACGCCGTATTCGAGCACGGCCTTCAGACCCTCTGCGGTGAGGTCGAGGGCGATCAGCGAGTTGTCGAAGCGCAGCGCATTGCCGATGTCGAGCGCCGACACCGCGCCGTTCGGCTGCGGCGGCAGCTCGTCGACCTCGCCGTTCGGGCCGGGGCTGGAGAAGGTGCCGATGGCGGCGCGGATGCCGCCGCCATTCTTGATGGAAACGACGACCGCGTTGTCGCCCAGGTCTTCCTGACCGCGCAGCGCAGCCGCATTGGCGTCGGCGGTGAGGTTGCCGAGATTGGTTTCCTGGGTGCGCACCTCTTCCCGCGAACCGTCGAGATAGACGTCGGTGTAGCCCGCGATGTCGCCGCCCAGATCGTCGATGATCGCCTGGACCGGCGCGATGATGTCGTTGACCGCGCCGCCCTTGGTGCCGGCGGCGAAGGCGATCTCCTGCGCCTCCTCGATGCTGACGCCGAAGGCCTCCGCGACGTTCTCGATGGTGGCCGCATAGGCGCCGTTCACATCGAGACGCTCCTCCAGGCCTTCGGTGATGATGACGCCCTCGGAGTCGAAATCGACGGCCAGGCGGCCGAGATAGGTATATTCATTGTCGGTGTTGACGATCAGCGTCGGACGGCCGTCGGCGCCCGACGTCTGGATCGGATAATCGCCGGCGAAGTCCGCCTCATGCCCCGGAAAGGCGACCGCCTGGTCGGTTTCGTCGCCGAGGCGCGTGTTCGAGCCGCCTGCGACGATGATGTCGACTCCCTCGAGCAGCGGCGCGAGGGCCGCTTCGAGCTGGATCTGCTGGAGGTGCGATACCAGCACCACCTTGTTGACGCCCTGGTTCGTAAGGTCGTCGATGACGGGCTGGAGGACAGCCGCGAGCGCCGCCATGTCGTCGGCCCCGCCGCTGACGACGTCGATGCCGCCGATGGAGGAGATGGCCGCCAGGATCTGCGTCGTTGCGCCGACGATGCCGATCTGCTCGCCGCCCTCTTCGACCACCGCCGACGGGACGATCCGGCCGGCAAGGGCGGATGCGAGTTCGAGGCCCGCCGTGGCGGTCGTGTCGGTGAACAGACCGCTGGTCGCGCTGTCGCCGGACACGTCGAGATTGGCGGAGATGTAGGGGAACATGGCCGCCGCGACCGCGTCGGCAAAGACGCCGGTGCCGAGATCGAATTCATGATTGCCGATGGCGGACGCATCGATGCCCATGGCGTTCAGGATCTCGATGTCGGGGAAGCCGTTCCCCTCAAGATAGCCGGCCGTCAGGAAGGGGCCGGGGATGTAATTGTCGCCGGCCGACAGGATCAGCGTATTGGCGAAGCTCTCCTCGAACCCGTCGATCATCGCCGCGATGAGCGGGGCGGTCTCGGTGCCGAGGGTGCCGACCTCCGGATCGCCGAAATGCAGCAATTGCAGCGTGTAATCGACCTGCTCCGCCGGGGTCAGCGCGAGATCGTAGACGGCCGTCGTGCCCGACACTTCATAGCTGACCGCAAGCTGCGCTTGGCCGTTGCCGGATTCGTCCGCCGGGATGAACCGGATGATCTCGGGCGCGAAATGACCATAGGCGGCCGAGTCGATATAGTCGACGAAGGTCGCGCCGTGCGGGTTGGTGATGTCGTAGATCATGATGCCGCTGTCGCGTTCCAGCCCGACAAAGGCGTAGACCTGCTCGCCCACCTGACCGACGGCGATGGCTTCGGGCTCGGGGCCCTTCGCATCCGAACGGTCCTCATCGAGCGTCTGCAGATCCTCGGATGCGGCGGTCGCCGGATCGAACTCGTCATTGTTGAACGCGAGCGGCGGCCGGGTCGCCGCGATGATCTGTTCGAAATCGTCGCCGGAGTTGAAGACGACATTGCCCGTCGCATCGAAAATGGTGAACGAGCGGCTACCATAGGCGTAGAGCACGTCGTAATCGCCGTCGCCGTCCGTGTCCCCGTCAACGGCCGAAATGGCCAGGCGGCCCAACTGATCGTCCTGCTGCAGTTCCGCGGCGTTCGGGAAGGTTGCCGGATCGAGCACGACGTCCTTGATGCGCACCTCCTCGAAGTCGCGACTGTCGCCTTCATTGGCGGTCAGGAAATAGGTTTCGCCGCCAATGTCCACGGTCGCGATGGCGTCCGGCATGCGCAGGCCCATCACGGGAACCGTGTGAATGTCGATCGCGCTGTCGCGGTCGGAGGGATCGATGCCGTTGCCCGGCAACGAATGATCGACGGCGCCGGCGCTGAAGAGGTCCACGAACGCCATGGTTTCTAGGTCGAAGACCGCGACCGCATTCGCCTCCTGCAGCGTGACGTACAGATTTCCGTCCGCGCCCTCGGCAATATACTCCGGCTCGAAATCGAGCGACGGAGCGGAGCCCGGGAACGTGCGGATGCCCATGTCCCGCAGGATGGTGAGGTCGGCCTCGTCGAAGACGCCATCGGCGTTCATGTCGTCATAGGCCTCGAAACCGAAGCTCTCGACGCCGCCGCTCTCGAGCGTGATGACGGAAATGCTGCCGGGCGCGGCGTCGTCCGCCGGATTCGGAAGGTCGCCGCGCTCACCCTCATTGGCGACGAACAGGCGCGTGCCGTCCTTCGAGAAGGTCACCATGTCGGGAAGAACGCCGCACTCATATTGCGCCAGCGCCTCGCCGGTCTCCGCATCGAAGGTCGCGACGAGGCCATTGCCGCCCGAACGGGCGATCGCCGCCGCGATGACGCCGCCGCGGATGTCCACCGATTGAACGCCTTCGAAACCCGCGATGGAGGACAGGTCGATGGACCGCTCGAGACCGCCGGAGCCGATCAGGAAGATGTCGATGCGGTTTTCCGCGCCGTTCGTAACGACGAAGCGGCCATTCTCCGTGGCGACCACCTCTGAACCGGCTTCGCCCGAGCCGCTGTTGAAAACCTGAGCAATTGAAATGTCGAAGGTCGGTCTGTTCATGATGCCCTGTCCCCTTTGGTCGTCCCTAGTGCGGCGTTTTTGCCGATTCCCGGAGGGGGTTAGGGCGCTTTCATGACAGCGAGCCGCACTGTTTCATGAAGCTTTCGCGCGAAGTTGATTGCGGTTCGATGACGATGCCCGAAGGCGCGGATCGTGACGTCCACCCCGCGCGGGTTCATCCTTCGCCCGGGGCCCGTTCGATTGGAACCGGCCGCTTGGCGATGGGATTTAGAATTGCGCCCGGTTGGCGACCAGCGACTGGCGGAAACCGTCGAACACCTCGCGCGGCAGCCCCTCCGGATTGGCTTCGGTCTTCAGCATCAGCGGCGGCACGGCACCGATCAGCACGGCCCTGGCGACACGGCCCCCTTTCGCCCGGCCACATAACGCGCAACCCCCCGCCGGTGGAATGTCCGACATGCACCGCGTCCTTCAGGTCGAGCGCTGCTGTCAGCGCAGCCCATGTCGGCGGCATATGTGTCCCTGTCGTTGCCTGGGTCCGTCTGGCTGGAACGCCCATGGCCGCGGCGATCATGGGCGATGACGCGGACGCCCTTGTCCAGAATGACCAGCATCTGATTGTTCCAGTCGTCCGCCGACAGCGGCCGGCCATGATGGAAGACGATCGGCTGCGCGGCCCTGTCGCCTCAATCCTTGTAGAAAATTTCGGTACCGTCCTGCGTGGTGATGTTGCTCATGGTCATTGGTCCTTTTGAAGGGCGGCCCGTTGCCGCTGCTACGAAGACGATGACGAGAATGCCGGTGTGACATGCGGGATAAGATTCGCCGGCGGCGCAGAATACTCTGGCGCCGAACAGCCGGTCCATCGGGAAGATTCCGGTCGGGGCAGCAAAACTGACATAATCCCCGCCTAACCGCGCCCGCATGGTGCCAAGCCAGCTCATGAAGGACGAAGCCACCTGCGCACGGGATTCGAACCGTTCGGCCGCCCCCGGCTGGTCGGACGCGGACTGGACCGCACTTCGAACCACGATCATCGCCTATCTGGTGAAGCGAGGTCAGGGATATCATCTTGCGGAGGATATCGCGCAGGAGACCTGCGTGAGGATTCTGCGCTATTGCGAGGGGCAGCCTCCCGCCAGCCTGTACGCGCTTGCCTTCAGGATTGCCTTGAACTGCCTGGTGGATGCGGCACGCAAGGAGAAGGCCCCAGTTGCGGAACTTGATGATGCGCAGCCGTGCGAGGCCCCCTTGCAGGACAGCGTCGTGCACGGCAGGGACAGGATCAGACATTTTCAGGACGCGCTCGATGCGATGCCCGAGCTTCGCCGCTCCGTGTTCATAAAGCGCCGGATCGAGGATAAATCCCATTCGCAAATCTCCGCCGAACTCGGAATTTCGGTCGCCTCTGTCGAGAAGCATGTGAGCCGCGGGCTGCAGGATCTGCGCAAGGTGTTGACGCGTTCCGACGATGTGCCGGACTTGCCGAAATGACGCAGCTCGAAAACATCGAACGCGAAGCCGCGACCTGGCTCGACCGGATGAACCGGTCGGCCTTCACCCCGGCGGAGGGCGAGCGCTTCGACGATTGGATGAAGGCGGATTCCAAGCATCGCGATGCTTTCGCCGAAATGGCAGCGATCTGGTACGGTGACGAGCTGGCGGCGGCCTGCGAAGCGGCGGACGCCAGGGCGCAGGATTTGTCGACACAGCACATTTCCGCTGGAAGACTGCCGGGCGCAAAAGCGTGGCGCCTCGGCGGGATCGCCACGGCGCTGGGGCTTTGCGCCGCCGGGACCGCGATCGTGATCTTGCCGGCAATGCCCGAGGACTTCGCGACCGCTCCCGGCGAGAACCGGCTCGTGGAACTTGCGGACGGTTCCACCGTCGAACTTGGCGGCAACACCGCCATGACGGTCCAGATGCTGCCGTGGCGCAGGCGCGTCGACCTTGCACGGGGCGAGGCCTATTTCGATGTCGCGCATGAAGAAGGCAGGCCGTTCAGGGTTCAGGTCGGCGATGCGAGCGTGAATGTGTTGGGCACTGCCTTCCTGATCGACCGCATGGCGGAGGGTCAGTCGATTATCGGTGTGACGCGCGGGCGAGTTCGGGTCGGATCGGAGGCCGGAGAATTGGACTTGGCGGCAGATGAAGCCCTGCGCGCCGGCCCGAACAGATTGACCCGCATAGATCTCGAGCCCGAGCAGGCGATGATCGGTAGCGAGTGGTTCCTCGCGAAGGATGCTCCGCTCCCCGATCTGGTCGAGAAACTCGGGCGCTATTCAACGATGCCTATCGTCATATCCCCGGGGCCGGCATCGGAAAAACGCGTGACCGGCCGATTTAATATTTCGAACGTGGATACGACCCTATTACTTCTAGAAAATGCTTTTGAATTGAAGATCATCGAGAAGAACGGCAGAATTCATATTTCGTAACATGAGTGAAAGTGTTCCGACATAATAATGTAACCAATAAAATTGTCCGGTTCCACTCTCTGTCTCCGTTTTGGTGGTGACACAAAAACGGGGGTTCCATGTCAAAGTTAACCGGTTTATCCATTTTACTCTCAACGGCAGCCACTCTGCTGGCTTCCCAACCAGGCAGCGCCCAGCCCGCTCAGACGAAAGAAGCGACCTACAGCTTCAACCAGCCGCCGCAGGATTTGTCCGAAGCCTTGATCGGCTTCTCGCGCACGACCGGGCTTGCTGTCGCTGCCGTTCCGACGGCGGTAAACGAACTGCGCGGGAACACGGTTTGCGGAGAATTCACCGCGGCACAGGGGCTCGCCGCCCTGACCCGGGGCCTTCCGCTCAAGGCCAGCATCGAACGCGGGATGGTGACGGTGAGCGCCGTCGAGCGTCAGCGCATTCGGCCGGCCGTCAGGCCTTCGCCGGCGCCGGCGCCGGTCCGCGCCGAGACCTCGGATGCCGAAGAGGAGGCCCCGCCGGCATCGGCTTCAGCGCAGGCACCGGAAATCGTCGTCACCGGCTTTCGCGAGAGCCTGTCCACCGCGCAGGCCCTGAAAAAGGCTGCGACGGGCATTCAGGAGGTCATCGTTGCGGAAGACATCGCCGCGTTTCCCGATCAGAACCTTGCCGAATCCCTGCAGCGCGTTCCGGGTGTCGCAATTTCGAGGGACAGTGGCGAAGGCCGGCAGATTTCGCTTCGCGGCCTGGGCCCGGGTTTCACGCGGACGCAGCTCAACGGCATGGAGGTCCTTAGCAACACCGCGTCGGGTCTCGACAGTCGCGGCAATGTCAGCCGCAGCAGAGCCTTCGACTACAGCGTGTTCGCGTCCGAACTGTTCAACCGGGTGGTGGTCGAGAAGGCCTATAGCGCCGAGCAGGAAGAGGGCGGCATCGGCGGCACCATCGGCCTGCGTACGGCAAAGCCGTTCGATTACAACGAGAACACGTTCGTCGTCAGCGCGCAGGGGCAGGTGAACGAGTACACCGAAACGCTCACGCCGCGCCTCGTCGGGCTCGCCTCGGTCCAATCCGGTGATTTCGGTGCGCTGATATCCGCTGCCTATAGCAAGGCCGATACCATCGAATGGGGTTACCGAAACTGGAACTGGTCGAAGATCAACTTCGGCCCCGACAATGTCGGTCCGGAAATCTCCGACGATGTACGTGACCGCCTCGTGAATGCCGAGGGGGATGACAGGGTCTGGAATTCGCGCGCGCAGACCTATGCCAGCTGGTTCAACCAGCGCGAAAGGCTGGGGCTTACCGGTACGCTGCAATATGAGCCCGGCAATGGCACCGATGTCACGCTGGATGTGCTTTATGGACAGCTTCAGAACAATCGTCAGGAAAACGTCCTCGGAAATGCCGGCCCCAATGGCCTGTCTTCCAACGACGTCACCGGGACGCAAATCATCCACGACGTCACGATCGACGAGTTCGGAAGCATAACCGATGCGACGGTCAGCGGCGTGGATCTGCGCAACGAGGCGAAGGCCACGAGAGACCAGACCGACTTCTGGCAGGTCGTGCTGAACGGCCAGACGGAGCTGAGCGACAATCTCCGGCTCGAAGGGCTCGCCGGATGGTCCAGCTCCAAGTTCGTTTCCAGCTGGCAGCGGGCCTACCTCCTATCGCTGGATCACACGGTGAGTTTCTCCGACCTCGACACGGACACGCCCGTCAACAGCTACGACTTTGATCCGGCGGATGGCGATGCCTGGACCTTCGACAGGATCCAATGGCGCCGGGACAGCATCGAAAGCGAATTCTACAATGCGCAGCTCGGCCTGGCCTGGGACGTTTCCACCGCGTCCACGATCAAGGTCGGCGGCGAGTTCAAGAATTTCGAGAATAGCGGTTACAGTTGGCAGACCAATGGCGATCATTCGGGCCTCGACCCGGTGCCGACCATGCTGAACCCCTACGACGCCCCGGCGGACTTCGCGGTCGGCGATGTCGATGCCATCTTCGACGCCCTGGGCCAGGATCCCTATCTCGATGCCGAGGATCTTCTCGCCGGCACGAACTATACCGTTGAGGAGCGGACCTTTGCGGCCTACGCCCAATATGAAATCGACACCTATGTCGGCGATTACGGGCTGCGCGCGAATTTCGGCGCGCGGTACTACAATACGCGCCTCGATTCCCGCGGCACGTCGGTGACCGACAGTGGCCTTGTCCCGGTTTCCATCAGAAACACCTATGACGGGTTCCTGCCTGCCGTGAACCTGGCGCTGGACGTGACGCCGGATCTGGTCTTCCGCCTGGGCGCCAACCGCAATATCAGCCGCCCGGGATTTTCGGATCTGAGCGCGGCGGCGCAGGTGCGCGTCGCCGGCTATGGCGGCACGATCAGCGCCGGCAATCCCAACCTCAATCCCTATCGTGCCGATTCGCTCGAAGGCTCCATTGAATATTATGATGGCACGCGAGGATTCCTTGCCGTGGGCGCGTTCTTCAAGGACATGGAATCCTTCGTCACGAGCGAGACGGAACAGCTTCCCTATGGCGAAACGGGCTATCCGCTCGACCTCCTCGAAGAGGGTCAGGACGGGTCCATCATCTTCAACTTCACGCGGCCGATCAACGGACCGGGCGCGTCGATCCAGGGCGTGGAAGCGGCAGCGCGGCGCGATCTGGACTTTCTGCCCGGACCGCTCGCGAATTTGGGCCTGTCCGCCAATGTGACCTATGCCGATGGGCAGTCGGACGTCTTCTATTCGGGCACGGCCTATGAATTGCCGCTCGTCGACCTGTCCAAATGGACCGTGAACACCACGCTCTACTACGAAACCGAGAAATTCGGGGCACGGGCCTCCATGGCCTATCGCTCGCGGTACAGAAAGGGAGGCGGCGGCAACGGCAATGTCGGCGAGTATTTCACGCCGTCGACGGTCTTCGACGCCACGGCCTATTATGATGTTACGCCGATGCTGCAGCTGAGGGTGGAAGGCCTCAACCTCACCGATCAGCGCATCATTCAATATGCCGACCGCGATGCGGAACGACTGATGACCAGCACGGTCAGCGGCCGGACGTTCACCTTTGGCGCGACCTTGCGCTTCTGATGTCGCCGCCCGGGCGGGCCGCTCCACTGGACGTTCGCCCGGAACCCTTACAGCAATCCTGGCAAAGCTTTTCCTATGAAAGACATCCTGCTCGACCGGCGCTCGGTCGCAACCGCCACCTTTTCGCTTGGCCTGCTTTCGGCCTGTTCATCATGGCGAGGCGCCGGCCGGGCCTTCGCGCAGAACCCCTTCACGCTGGGCGTGGCGGCCGGGGAGCCGTCGCCCGACGGGTTCGTGATCTGGACGCGGCTGGCTCCGGCTCCCGCAGAACCGTCCGGCGGACTGGGACCGCAGCCGGTGCCGGTGGCTTGGGAGGTGGCGGAGGATCCCAACTTTCGAACCATCGTCCGTTCGCAGGAGGGACTGGCGCAGCCCCGGAATGCCCATACGGTTCATGTCGAGGTCGGCGGTCTGCAGCCTCACCGGCCCTATTGGTACAGATTCCATTCGGGCGGCGCGACAAGCGACACCGGGCGTGCCACGACGCTCCCCGCGCCGGGTGCGAATGTGGATCGGCTCCATATCGCCAGCGTGGGATGCCAGGATTTCGAGAGCGGCTTCTTTTCCGCCTATGGGCACCTTGCCCGTGAACCCGAGCTCGACGTCATCTTTCACTATGGCGATTACATATACGAGTTCGGCCAGAGGGACCGGAACCCGTTTCGCCGGCATCTGGGCAACGAGACGGCCACGCTGGACGATTACCGTCGCCGCTACGCCCAGTATAAGAGCGACCCCGATCTTCGCGCCGCACATGCGCGTGCGATCTTCATTCCCACCTTCGACGATCATGAGATCGACGACAATTGGGCCGGCGATTTCAGCAAGGATGACGGCCGCACGCGGGCTTTTCTGCAGCGCAAGGCGAACGCGCTGAGGGCGTGGTACGAGCATATGCCGGTACGCAGCAGCTTGCAGCCGTCCGGTTCGACCCGATATTTTCGTCGCTTCGATTTTGGCGCCCTGCTGCGAATGCATGCGCTGGACACGCGTTCGCACCGCAGCGATCAGTTTTGCGAAGGCGCCGCCGCAAGGGATGCTGCAGGTGCAGACTGTATCCCCCGATACGACGCCTCCCGTACGATGCTCGGCAGGGAGCAGGAAGACTGGTTGCAGCGCGGCCTGTCTAGCGAAACGGGTTGGAACTTCATCGCGCAGCAGGTTCAGATGTTGCCCTTCGATGGTCGCCGGGACGGAGAGACCGAGACGGTTCGAAGCACCGACAACTGGAACGGTTACCCGCATGCTCGCCAGCGTCTTGTGACGGCGATCGCGGAACAGGGGCTAGGGAATGTCGTCATCGGCAGCGGAGACATGCACCAGCATCTTGTGGGCACCGTTCCGCTCGATTGCGAGGATCCGGAAAGCCGGCCCGTCGCAAGCGAATTTCTCGCAACCTCCATCACGTCTGGCGGGAGCGGGTCGGAGCGTCACTCCTTTCAGCAGGACATATTGGCGCGCAACCCGAACCTCGCCCTGCTGAACAACCGGCGCGGCTACCAGATCTACGTGGTGTCTCCGAACCAGTGGAGAACCAGGCTCAAGGTCATGGACCAGGTCGACACGCCATCCGGCGCAGTGTCCGACCTTGCGGAGTTCGTCGTCGAACGTGGGCGTCCCGGCCCGCTACGCGCATGAGCCATGTGCGCGCCTGTTCGTTGTAGGCGCCGGGGGCTTTCGCCGAATGCCGTGTTCCGGGAGGCCGGCGTGATCTGATAGCCGATCTGGCCGTCGATACCGGCGAAGCTCGCATCGGCCGCGGTATAGATCAAATCGTGCGGAACGCCGGTCTCCGTTTCGGTCTCGGTCAGGCGCGCGAACACGTAATCATCGACCACGATCCCCGCAGGCTGGCTTCGAATGAGGGCGCGGGGGCGTTGCGGTCAGCAACAGCCCCGCGCCCAGTAACGGCTTCGCAAGGGAAAGCCGTCACTCATAACGAAGAGCCCGAACGGGGCTGGTGCCGGCCACCCGCCACGCATGCACGGCAATCGTCGCCACGGCGATGATGAGAGCCAGCGCCCCTGCAAGCAGGAATGGCACCGGCGTCAGGTCGATACGGGCGTCGAAATTGTTCAACCAGTCGCGCATCAGCCACCAGGCCGCCGGCCAGGCAATCAGATTCGCGATGATCACGGGCCGGGTGAACTGCCAGACAAGGAGCTGCACGATGTCGCGTGTCCGGGCTCCGAGGACCTTGCGTATGCCGATCTCCTTGGTCCGCCGCTCCGCAGTGAAGGCGGCAAGGCCGAAGAGGCCGAGGCATCCGATGATGACAGCGAGAATGGCGAAGGCTGCGAAGATCTGGCTGCGGGCCGCCTCCTGCTCATATTGCTCGCGAACGATGTCGTCGGCGAAACGGCCATCGAACGGCACCTGCGGAATGTTGCGGGTCCAAACGGTCTCTGCCGCCTCTCTGGTCCGGGCA
Source organism: Pacificimonas flava (assembly GCF_000342165.1). Classification (GTDB taxonomy): domain Bacteria; phylum Pseudomonadota; class Alphaproteobacteria; order Sphingomonadales; family Sphingomonadaceae; genus Pacificimonas; species Pacificimonas flava. The sequence goes on along the minus strand of NZ_AMRV01000003.1, from coordinate 322,760 downwards.
GGGTCGCCGGAATACCGGACGGCGATCGCCCCGAAGCCTTCGCGGCGCATCAGATACATGATGGGCTGCAAAGGTGCCCGCAGAGACCGGAACCGGGCATCCTCGACGACGCCGACGATCGTGATGGGCACCAGGCCAAGTTCCGACTGGGTGAGTTCGGATCGCAACTGCTTTCCGACAGCCTCTTGCGGCGAGGTGAAGCCGAGGCGCCGCGTAGCTTCCCGCGTCACGATGACGTTCGCGCCGCGCTCGGCGAATGCGCGTTCGGCGGCCTCTTCGATGGGGAAGGGGGTCGTGGAATCGTCCCGTCCGATGGCGTTGGAAAAGTCTCGTCCGGCGATCAGCTTCATTCCCATGGCATCGAAGAAGCCGGTCTCGACCGAATACTGGCCAAGATCGATGGGCTCCATGCTATCTGTCCGGTAGACGCGGCTTACGGAGTTTCCGCCGGGATCGACGGCGATCTGCGTGCGCGCCGCAGCCTCCACGCCGGGAACGCGGCGAAGCTGCTCCACGACTTGTTGGTCCCTGCCGTCGACACCGCGGTAGCCGAGATTCTCGATCTGGAGGAGGCCGTCCCGTACGTAACCGGCGTCCGATGTGCGTGCATAGACGGTCTGGCCGTAGATGACTGCCGTGCAGATGATCAGGCCGATGGAAACCGCGAACTGTCCCACGACGAGAACATTGCGCAGCTGGCCCGATCCGCCTGCGTCGGCGGCGGACTTGTTGGCCTTCAGGATTTGCGCAGGCTCGAAGCGGGACAAGTAGAAGGCCGGATAAAGACCTGCGGCCAATCCGACGACGAGGGTCAGGGCAATTACCGGCAGGAGGATGCCGCCCGCGCCAAAATAGGTCACGGCGATATCGGACCCAAGAAAGCCATTGAAGACCGGCAGCAGCAGCTCGGTCGCCGTCAGTGCAAGCAGCATGGCGATCGCCGTCACCAGAAGGGACTCGCCGAGGAACTGCGTGATGAGCTGTCGCCGCGAAGCGCCGAGGACCTTTCGCAGCGCCACTTCGCGTGCGCGCTGCGACGACCGCGCGGTGGCGAGATTGGTGAAGTTCACACAGGCCATGCCCAGGACCAGAACTGCAATTACCGCAAAGGTCGTGACGGTAAAACGATCGTTGCCCGGTGTCACCGATGCCGCCTGCGCCTCTCCCAGGTGAATGTCGCGGATGTTCGTCAGCCGGTAGTCCTGGAAGTCGCCCGGATTGGTGGTGCCGCCTTCACCGACATCGTCCGGAATATTCCGCTTCTCCCAGGCCGGCATGCGTTCGTTGATCAGGGCCGCGTCGGCCGGCTGCCGCAACTTCACATAGTTCCATCCCTGCTGGTTGTTCCAGCCGGTAAGGGCGTATTCCCGGTCGGCGAACTGCGCGCCCAGGTCGAAACGCGCCACGGCGTCGGCGGAAAAGCTGGAATGTTCCGGCCAGTCCTCGAACACCCCGGTGACCCTGTAATCCACAGGGCCGTTATTATCCACGATGGTAAGGGTCCTGCCCACCGGGTCCTGATCGCCGAAGCGGCGCTGCGCCTCGCTTTCGCTGAGCGCGATCGAATGAGTGTCCGGCAAGGCGTTCGCCGCGCTGCCCCGTACGAACGGGACATCGAAAATGGCGAACAGGTCGCCATCGACCATTCGCAGATCCTCGGTCACCGAGGCTTGCCCGTCCTGCAGAATGACGGGGGAAAAGCTGCGGACCCAGACGACATTCTCGACCTGACCCGGATAGTCCTTCTCGAGCGCTCGTCCCGCGACGATGGCGCTCATCTGAAGGTTCATTTCCTCGCCGCCGCTCTCGGTGGCTTCATAGAGGGTCTGCAACTGAAAGACGCGCTCGGCATCCGGCAGCCAGTCATCATAGCTCTGCTCGTAACGAACGTAGAGAAGGATGAGCACGCAGGCCGCCAGTCCGATGGCCAGACCCGTAATGTTGATCACCGCATAGGTTCGCTGCTTGGCAAGTTAGCGAAGGCCGACGGTAAGGTAATTCTGCCACATGGCGGTGATCTCCATCAGAGGGGCTGGCAATGAAATCCCGGGCCGGCTCAGGCTGCCCGGCGGCGTTCCTGCAGCACGCGGCCGTCCAGCATATTGACGACGCGGCCGGCATAGTCCGCATGGGCCGGCGAATGTGTCACCATGACAATGGTCGATCCGCTGCGGTTCAGCGATTGCAGCATGCGCATGACTTCCTCGCCGTGATTGGTGTCGAGATTGCCCGTCGGCTCGTCGGCCAGGATCAGCTTGGGTTCCGCCACCAGAGCGCGCGCCACGGCCACACGCTGCTGCTGTCCGCCGGAAAGCTGGCTCGGGCGGTGGCGAGCGCGGTGCGCAATGCCGACCCGGTCCATGACGGTCTCCACGCGGCTTTTCCGCTCGGCGCTACCGACCTTGTGGTACAGAAGGGCCAGTTCGATATTCTCGGCGACGCTGAGTTCGTCGACCAGATTGAAGCTTTGAAAGATGAAGCCGATATTCGCTTTGCGAACCTCGGCCAGGCGGCTCTCGTTCAGGCCGGCGACTTCCTTTCCATCGAAGACGTAGGAGCCGCTCGACGGCGTATCGAGCATGCCCATCAGGTTGAGGAGCGTGGATTTTCCGCAACCGGACGGACCCATGATCGCGACGAACTCGCCCGAGGCGATATCGAGGTCGATGGCGTCCAGCGCCGTCGTCTCGACGGTATCGGTGCGATAGATTCTGGATAGGCCGCGCATCTGCAACATGGTCATGCTCCTTTTTCGAGGTCGAGCTGCGCCTTGTCGGCGAACCCGGTATAGGGTGAGGTGATGACGCGCTCTCCGGGGTCGAGGCCGTCCAGAACTTCGATAACTTCGGCATTGCGGCGGCCCAGCCGCACGTCGCGGCGAACTGCCGTTTCGCCGTCTTCGGACACGACGAAGACCCAGGCACCGCCGGTTTCGTTGTAGAAGGCTCCGTACGGCAGAACGCGGGCCGGGGCCGGATCGCCGAGCGTAAGGCGGGCCTGCAGGGTCTGGCCCCGCTGGATTTCGGCGGGCTCGTCATCTGTGAACTGCAAGTCGACCTCGAACTGGCCATTCTGAACCTGCGGATAGATTTTCGAGACCTTCACCGGGTAGGTCGTGCCGCCCCATTCGATCGCCGCGCGTTGCCCCAGCGCGACGCGGCCCAGATAGAATTCATCGACGCCGGCCATCAGCTTGTTGCGGCCGGGACTGTCGATCTGTCCGATGCGCTCTCCGGGTTGCAGGGACTCGCCGACCTGCACGGAAAACCCCGACAGCTGGCCGGCGACGGGCGCCCGAAGGTTCAGGGCTTCGAGGCTGGCCCGGGCAAGTTCGAGGCTGGAGCGGAGCGACTGCGCGGAGGCACGCTGCTGCGCCAGCTGATCCGACTGCAGGCGCTCATCCGTTGCGCGGCTGCGCTGCAAGGTGGCCAGTCGTTCCCGCTCGAACGCGAGTTGATCCTTCGTGTCCTCGAACTGCCGTCCCGCGACGAAACCACGCTCCGCCAGCGGCGCTTCCCGGGAATATTGCCGGCGGGTTTTCTCAAGGGCCAGTTCCGCTTCCAGCACGCTGCGCTCGTTTGCGAGCCGCGTCTGGGAGAGCGCAAGTTCCTGGCTGCGCATATTGTTGATCTGCTGCTCGACCTCTGTCTGCCGCGCGAGAACCGACAATTGCAGTTCGGCGTTCGACAGCACGGCGATCAGCTCGCCCTTCTCCAGCATAGCGCCATCTTCGGACACGACGCGCTCGACACGCCCACCCTCGATGGCGTCCAGATAGACGGTTACCAGCGGTGTGACGCGGGCGCGCAGCGGAATGAAGTCCTCGAAGCTTCCTTCCGCGACTTCCGAGATCGTGAGCTTATCGGTGCTTACCGTCTGGGTGTCGCCGCTCGGCGCGAACAGCCAGAAGGCCCCTGCCGCTGCCAGCAAGAGGGCAATCGCGATGGCCGCCTTGATGCGCACCGACAGGCCTTTTCCCGGAACGCTCCGGTCCATGGCTCTTCCAGTAACAGGCGCGCCCGGCCGCTCCGCCCTCGGCCTGTCCATCGGCAGTACGCTCATGCCGCAATCCGCAACGAGAGGAGGGGGGCGGGCGCCGCGCGGCGCTGTTCGGAATCGAACAGGGTTGTTCGAAAGCGGACAGGGCCCGCGCTGACGGAGAGCGAAAAGCCAGGCGATGAGGAAAGGGAAAGATCGGCGTCGCAGCTGGGCGGCGCCACGAACAGAGGTGCCGCCACCAAGAGGACGCCGGCCAGGAGGCGCCGAGCGAGAAGCGATGCGGCAGGGGCATTGGGCATGCTATCGTCCTTTGGGGTGAACATTGTCATGCGAACCGATCAGCAGGAACCGTGCCAACCGGGAAACCGCCTTCGCGGACGTCGGTTGGCGGCGCTGGCATGCTTCTTGATTGCACGGAAGCGGACAACGGATGTACGAAAGCGAACAGATGAAGGGAGAATTCGGCGCCTGCTTGGTGGTTGACGACGACGAGGACATTCTCTTCGCCGCGCAGTTGCTGCTGCGCCAGGTCTTCCAGCGGGTGGAGACGGTCACGAACCCCGCCGCAGCCATGGCGGTGCTGGCGGCGCAAACGGTCGATGTCGTGCTTCTGGATGCCAACTTCACGCGGGGTGCCACCAATTCGGCCGAAGGTATGACCGTCCTCCAGAAGATTTTGGACACGGATCCCCATCTCGCGGTCGTCATGATGACCGCTCATGCCGGCGTGAATGTCGCGGTGGAGGCAATGAAGCGGGGCGCCAGCGATTTCGTGTCGAAGCCCTGGTCGAACGACCGGCTGCTGGCGGCAGCACGCACGGCTGCCGCATTGAGCCGTTCGCGCCGCGGTTCGCCGCCGATGCCGGGCGCCGCCGAATCTTCCGGACAGGCGGCCAGGGTATCGCCGCTCATCGGCACCAGCCCGGCCATGACGCGCGTGCATTCCTTGATCGCGCGCGCCGCCCCGACCGATGCCAACGTGCTGATTCTGGGAGAGAACGGGACAGGCAAGGAGCTTGCAGCGCGCGATCTGCACGAGCAGTCACGCCGAGCGAACGGGCCCATGGTGACGGTCGACCTTGGCGCCCTGAGCGCGGAACTGATCGATTCCGAACTGTTCGGTCATGTGAAGGGCGCGTTTACGGATGCCAAGGCGAACCGGGTCGGGCGCATTCAGGCCGCCGACGGCGGAACTCTGTTCCTCGACGAGATCGGCAATTTGCCTCTTCATCTCCAGCCAAAGCTGCTTACGGCGCTGGAGCAGCGACATGTGACGCCGGTCGGCGCAAATCGGCCTGTGCCCGTCGACGTTCGCGTGATCGCTGCCACGAACATGACATACGCCATGCTTCGCGACGAACGGCATTTTCGTCAGGACCTCCTTTTCAGGCTCAACACCGTCGAGATCGAAGTGCCGTCCCTTCGCGAGCGGCCCGAGGATATCCCGGCGCTCCTCCAGCATTTCCTCGTGCAATATGCGAAGCGGTACGCGAAGCCCGTTCCGACCCTCTCGCCCGCGGCGCGCCAGGCGCTTCTCGATCAGGACTGGCCGGGAAATGTCCGCGCTCTGCGCCATGCAGCAGAACGCGCAATCATCCTGGGTGGAGAGGAATTGTCGCCGGAGGACTTTCCGGCGGGCCACGCTGCGGAGGGGAGCGCGCCGGCGACGCTCCGGCCCGATCATAGCGGTCCCGACCTGAATTTGGACAGGGCCGAGCGGCGCCTGGTGGAAGCGGCGCTCAAGAAGCATGGCTACAACATATCCAGCTCGGCGGCCGAACTGGGGCTTTCTCGCGCTGCGCTGTACCGGCGGATGGAGAAGCATGGGCTTTGATGTCCGTTTCACGGTCACCCTGTGTGCCTGGCTGGCGGCAACCCTGCTGTCCATGCAGGCCGCGATCTGGACATTCGGCAGCGAAGATCTTCTGGCCGCGCGCATCGTGGCCTCGGCCCTGCTGGTTGCCGCGGTCGTCGGCACCTGGCGGCACATAACGCGTACGAACCGAACGGTGGCGTCCTTTCTGGAGTCGCTCCACTATGGCGACCTCTCCGCGCGGGTCGACAGGCGCGGCGGCGCCGGGTTCGACCGCTTGGGACAAGCGATGGATGCGGCGCTGCGCCGCTCGCAAGACATTCGTGAGACCGCCGAACGCCAGCTTCGCTTTCTGGAGGGGGTCGTCGACGATGTGCCGGTGGCCATTCTGACGATCGACCAAGGCGGAATTCATCTCGCCAACAAGGCGGCCCGGCAGCTGCTCGTCGACCATGACGGTATCAGAGCCGGGGATTTCGCGGTGTATGGAGCCACGTTTGCGCAGTGGCTGGCAGCACCGCGCGCCGCAGATCGGGCCGTGCTCGTCCTAAGGTTTCGGGACGGGCTGCAACGCGCACTGGTTCGGTGCGCTAGGCTCGAGCGGCTTGGGCAGCCCGTGCACATTGTGAGCATCGAGCCCCTGCAAGGGACGCTCGAAAGCGTCGAGGTCGCCGCGCAGACGGACCTTGTCCGCGTGCTCACGCATGAAATTCTCAACTCCCTAACGCCCGTCATGTCGCTGTCCCGCAGTGCGGCCGATATGCTGCGCGAAGCCTCGCCAGACCTGCCGGCGGCCCGCGACGCCGTGAAAACCCTGGCGCGGCGGGCGGAAAGCTTGCGCAGCTTCATCGATCGCTACCGCGCCGTGGCGCGGGCACCCTCACCGAGGGTTCGCCAGTTCGCCGCGGGCCCCTTCATTGCCGAGATCGCCGGCATATTCAAAGCGGAATGGCCCTGCTGCCATCTGGAAACGATCATGGAAAGCGATCAGGATTTCGAGGCGGATCCGGATCTGCTCGGCCAAGCCCTCATCAACCTCATGCGAAACGCCGGCCAGGCATCCGCGCAGGACGACGCCCCCCGGGTGCGGCTTGCCCTCCGCTATCGCCACGATCGGCGATGGCTGGAGATCGAAGACAATGGGCCCGGTATTCCGGAGGCTTTGCGTTCCGACGTTTTCCTGCCCTTCTACACCACGAAGGCGGACGGCAGCGGCATCGGCCTCAACCTCGCTCGTCAGATCGTCGTCGCGTCCGGCTGGACCATTTCGATCGAAGACAGCCCGCTGGGCGGCGCGCTCATACGCATAGGCATCTGAGCCCGCGAGCAGATGGCTGCCCGCCGTACAAGTGGCAAGCGCAGGGCCGGTGAACGATCTCGCGCAACCAATCTCGGGCGCGCGCCTACCGGTTTGTGCGTCCGAGGCGATCTTCCTTGACCTGACCCAGTGCATCCGGATCGTTCTCGACATCGCCTTCGACGGTGTTCTCTCCTTCGGCATCGTCGAGGTCGCCGCCCATTGCGTAGGCTCCTTTCGACTGCCCGATACCGGGATTCGAGCGTAGATCCTCGTCTTGCTCGGTCTTCGCGCGTTTTCCTGTGTCCGGCTTGTCCATGATGATCGTTCCTCTCCATCTGGCGCCCCTACCTTCAGGACGGATCAGCCGGCCGAGCGTTCCATGATATTCGGAGACAGGGCGACGACGCGCTTCGCCCCCGCGACGAGCGAGGCGTCGTCGTCTGGAGTGTGAGAAAAGAACGCGTCCGGTCAGCCTTCGTCGGCGCGGCCCGCATATTGATCGACCGCTCCGGCCATTTCCGTCAGGGTGCGCTCCATCGACTTGGAGCCATAGGGCCAGAAGCGATCCTTTTCGTCCCGGTCCCATTCCGCGCGCCGCGCCGGATCGGTGATGTCCCAGTCCTCGCGCACCTCCCGCGTCGCCTCGCGCAGATCCTGGTGAAGCTCCGCCATCGACGGCCTGCCCCAATAATAATATCCGTTATAGACCTTGTGGATCACGAGATCGGGCTTCAGCACGATCGTGTGCGGGATCATCACGTCGTGTTCGGGATCGGTATATTCCTTGATATCCAGATCCTGCTGCACCTTTCGCTCCTCATCGAGCAGGAACGGGAAATGGGCGCCGAGTTGCTGGCGCATATTGTTGGCCGTGTGCCAGTCGTCGGTGGTGATCGCCACCAGATGCGTGAAGCCGACGATAAGCTGCGAGTGAAACCGCACCAGTTCCTGGAAGTGGTGCCGGTCCTTGGGACAGAAGGCGCCGCGGGTCAGGACAATGACCATCGTCTGATCGCTTTGCAGGTCGGAAAGGCGGCGCGGCACCTGCGTATGGTCGGGCAGGACATAGTCGGGAAATGCGGCGCCGGGAACGATATCGCTGCGCATGGCTGTCTCCTTCCTTACTGAGTGGGTGGCTGGGGCTGCGCATAGGTCCCGACCAGTTCGCCGCTGGCGAGGACATGCCCCTCCATTGCCGCGAGCAGATCCTCCCGGTTCGATCCGGGGACGATATCGAGCACGGTGTCGAGCGCGAAGAGCTGGAAATGATAGCGGTGCGCCTCGTCGCCAACGGGGGGCCGGGGACCGAAATAGCCGATGGAGCCGCGCGTATTGCGGCCCTGCCGCAGGGTCATCAGATCCGGCACCTGCGGGACGGGAGGGACGGCGCCGGGCAGCTCGGCAAGGTCGGGCGCGATGTTCCAGGCGACCCAGTGGACGAAAGGGTGGCCGGCGGGAGCGTCCGGATCTTCCATCAGCAGCGCCAGGCTCTGTGTTCCGGTGGGAACCCCGCTCCAGGCGAGGCCGGGGGAGACATCCTGCCCATAGGCGCTGAACGTCATCGGAATCTTCCTAAGCACATTACGGAACAATCAATCGGTGTTTTCAAACAAACAAATGCGATCAAAAACACTGTATCGCGATTTTCCAAACCTCCTCAAACGTCGAGATTGGCGACGGTGAGGGCGTTTTCCTGGATGAATTCGCGGCGCGGTTCGACGACGTCGCCCATCAGGCGGGTGAAGATGTCGTCGGCGACGTCCGCCTGCTCGATCTCCACGCGGAGGAGCGAGCGATTGTCGGGATCGAGCGTGGTTTCCCAGAGCTGCTCGGCGTTCATCTCGCCGAGACCCTTGTAGCGCTGGATCGACAGGCCCTTGCGGCCCGCAGCCAGCACGGCGTCGAGCAGTTCGGAAGGACGCCGCACCGTCAGGCTCTCGCCCAGCCGTACATCGCCGGCATAGGCCTTTTCGCCGCCGACGATCTGTCCCAGCTTGCGCGATTCGGCAGACAGCAGCAGCTTTTCATCAAGGACATAGGCGTCTGTCACGCCTCGCAGTTCATGCGTGATCGTATATCCGCCATTCGCCAGCGTGACGTTCCAGTCTCCCTCCTCGCTTTCGGCGTTCAGGAACGCGGCGAGACGGCGGGCAATGTCGTCATCGGCAGGCTTGCCGAGCGCGTCGGCAAGCACTGCCGCCTCGATCATCCGGTGGTCGTAGCGGCCGGGGAAATAGGCCATGAGCGTACGCATGCGGCGGGCCTGGTCGACGAGCGCGCGCAGGTCCGCGCCGGTACGCTGCCCCTCCGCCGTGTCCGCGACCATGCCCTCCAGACCTTGCGCGATCAGATATTCGTCCATCGCGGCCTGATCCTTCAGATAGACCTCAGACTTGCCGCGCGCGACTTTGTAGAGCGGCGGCTGGGCGATGTAGAGATGCCCGCGCTCGATCAGCTCCGGCATCTGCCGATAGAAGAAGGTGAGAAGCAGCGTGCGGATGTGCGCGCCGTCGACGTCAGCGTCCGTCATGATGACGATCTTGTGGTAGCGCAGCTTCTCGGCGTTGAAATCGTCGCGGCCGATGCCGGTACCGAGCGCCTGGATCAGGCTGCCGATCTCCTTCGATCCCAGCATCCGGTCGAAGCGCGCGCGCTCGACGTTCAGGATCTTGCCGCGCAGCGGCAGGATGGCCTGATATTTGGAATCGCGGCCCTGCTTGGCGCTGCCGCCGGCGGAATCGCCCTCCACCAGGAACAGTTCCGACTTGGAGGGGTCCTTCTCGCTGCAATCGTTCAGCTTGCCGGGCAGGGAGGAGACGGTCAGCACCGACTTGCGGCTGGCCTCGCGCGCCTTGCGGGCGGCCTCACGCGCGATGGCGGCGCCGACGAACTTGTCGACGATGATCTTGGCGGGGCCGGGATTCTCCTCCAGCCACTCGCCCAGCTTTTCGCCGATCAGGCTTTCGACGGGCGATCGCACCTCCGAGGAGACCAGCTTATCCTTGGTCTGGGACGAGAATTTCGGGTCCGGTACCTTGACGGAGACGATGGCGGTCAGCCCCTCGCGCATGTCCTCGCCGGTCGGCGACACCTTTTCCTTCTTGAAGGCGCCGGACTGCTCGGCATAGTTGCCCAGCGTGCGCGTCAGCGCGGAGCGGAACGCGGCGAGATGCGTGCCGCCGTCCCGCTGCGGGATGTTGTTGGTGAACGGCTGCACCTGCTCGTGATAGCTGTCGTTCCACTCCATCGCGACCTCGATGCCGATATTGCCCTGTTCGCCTTGGATCAGGATGGGCTCCGGAATGATCGCTTCCTTGTTGCGGTCGAGATACTTCACGAATTCCGCAACGCCGCCCTCATAATAGAGTTCGACCTCGGTGCGCTCCGCATGGCGTTCGTCGGCCAGCAGCAGGCGCACGCCCGAATTCAGGAAGGCGAGTTCGCGGTAGCGATGCACCAGCTTTTCGAAATCATAGTCGGTGATCTTGAACGTCTCGGGGCTGGCCAGGAAGGTGACGTGCGTCCCCTTCCGCTCGCCGGCATCGCCCACCACCTCGAGCGGCGCGACGGCGACACCGTTTTCGAAGCGCATGAAATGCTCCTTGCCGCCGCGGAAGATACGCAGCTCCAGCCAGTCGGAGAGCGCGTTGACGACAGAGACGCCGACGCCGTGCAGACCGCCCGACACCTTGTAGCTGTTCTGATCGAACTTTCCGCCCGCGTGAAGCTGGGTCATGATGACCTCCGCCGCGGACACGCCCTCCCCGGCGTGGATGTCGGTCGGGATACCGCGGCCATTGTCGGTAACGGTGACGGAGCCGTCGGCGTTCAGCGTCATGGTGACGAGGTCGCAGTGACCCGCGAGGGCCTCGTCGATGGCGTTGTCGGACACCTCGAACACCATGTGGTGGAGGCCGGAGCCGTCCTCCGTATCGCCGATATACATGCCCGGCCGCTTCCGAACGGCGTCCAGCCCCTTCAGAACCTTGATGGAATCCGCGCCGTACTCGGCGCCGCCCGATGCCGCTGCTTCAGCCAAAAACCTGTTCCTTTTCCGCACCCGAATAAGTCCATGTCCGGCAAGGTGCCGGTACGGTGCCGCCCCCCGGGCGGCGGCGCGATTCCGGCTGCCCGCCGGACGCGTCATGACGAGGTGACGACAGGCACTCCGTCCTTGATTTCCATATAGGTGGCCGGGCCGGAAATTGCACGGAAAAGTGCGGCGTCCGTCCCCGTCATCCAGACCTGCCCGCCAAGACGTTGCAGCAGCCCGAAAAGCGCTGCACGGCGCCCCTCGTCGAGGTGGGCCAGCGCTTCGTCGAGGAGGAGGATGGGCAGGCGCCCGGTTTCTGCCGCGACCAGTTCGGAATGGGCGAGAACGAGACCGGTCAGCAGGGCCTTTTGCTCGCCGGTGGAGGCGCGGTCTGCCGGCTGCGCCTTTTCGACGTGGCGCACCAGCAGATCGTCACGGTGCGGGCCGACGAGGGTGCGGCCGGCGCGGAAATCGTCCCTGCGGCAGGCGCCGATGGCGGCGGTCATCTCCTCCTCCGAAAGCGGCGGCATCCCCTGCAGCCGGACCTCCGCGCGGGGGAAGGGGCCGGTCTGGCGCGCGAGGGCGGCGGTCAGCGCCTCTATCGTGGCTGTGCGCGCGCCGGAGAGCAGGCTGCCGTGCCGCCCCATCTCCCGCTCCACCGCCCCCAGCCAATGGTCGTCGCGCCGGCCGTCCTGGAGCAGGCGGTTGCGCTCGCGCATGGCGTTCTCGTAGCGCGTCGCCGCCTGCGCGTGGCCGGGGTAAAGGGCAAGGGTCAGGCGGTCGAGGAAGCGCCTGCGATCGGCTGCCGGGCCGGTGAACAGCCGGTCCATGGCCGGCGTCAACCACAGGACGGAAAGCCATTCGGACAGGCTGTTCGCTGCCGCCCCCGCGCCGTTCACGCGAACCGTCCGGCGTGCGCTGCCGGGCTCGATGCCCGTGCCGATCTCTATGGGCTCGCCCGCGCCGATGCCGAGCCGGGTGGCGATGCCAAAGCCGCCGCTGCCGTCAATGCGGACCATGTCGGAGAGATTGGCGCGGCGCAGGCCGCGGCCGGGGGCCAGCAGCGAAACGGCCTCCAGCAGGTTGGTCTTGCCCGCGCCGTTGGGGCCGCTGATCGCGATCAGGCCGGGGCCCGGCGCAACCTCCGCTGCGGCATAGGAACGGAAATCGGTCAGCCGCAGCCGTTCGACGGCCCGGGGCGCGGGTGCGGAATTGGGTTCAGACGCTGCATCCACCATGCGGAATGATGGTCAGGCGCTGTGAAGGGGTGTACGGGCCTGCGGCGCCCTCACACCCGCATCGGCATGAGGACGTAGAGCGCGTTTGAATCGTCGCTTTCGCGGATCAGCGTCGGCGCCGCGGCGTCGGCAAGGTGCACGTCGATGGTATCGCCCTCGACCTCTGACAGGATGTCCATCAAATATTTGGCGTTGAAGCCGACGTCGAAGCCTTCCGACTTGTAGTCCGCTTCCACCTCTTCCTTTGCCGTCCCCGTTTCCGGGCTCGTCACGGACAGGACGACCTTGTCCTGTTCCAGCGTCACCTTGACCGCCTTCGTCTTTTCCGCGGCGATGGCGGACACGCGGTCGACGCCCTGGCTCAGCGTCTTGGGGTCGATCTTCAGCAGGCGATCGTTCCCGGTCGGGATGACGCGGCTATAGTCGGGGAAGGTGCCGTCGATCAGCTTCGAGGTCAGGACCGCCGTGCCGACACGGAAGCGAACCTTCGAATCGGACAGGCCGATTTCCACGTCGCCATCCGCCTCATCGAGCAGTTTCCGGAGTTCGCTGACGCATTTGCGCGGCACGATCACGTCCGGCATCTCCGCCGCGCCCTCGGGCGGGTCCAGCGTCACGCGCGCCAGGCGGTGGCCGTCCGTCGCGACGGCGTAGAACTTGCCATCCGACACGTGCATGAAGATGCCGTTCAGATAATAGCGCGTTTCCTCCGTCGAAATGGCGAAGCGGGTCTTGTCGATGATTTCCGCCAGCGTCTCGCCCGGCAGGTTGAAGCTGGTCGGCAGATCGCTTTCCGCGATCATCGGGAAATCGTCGCGCGGCAGCGTGGCGAGGTTGAAGCGCGCGCGTCCGGCGCGGATTTGCATCTTCTCCTCCGCCGCGTCGAGCGCCACCTGGCTGCCATCGGGAAGCTTGCGGACGATATCGAAAAGGGTATGCGCGGAGACCGTGACGGCGCCGCCCGTCTCCACCTGAGCTGCGATGGAATCGACGACCTGCAGGTCGAGGTCGGTGGCGGTCAGCTTGAGGCCCCCCTCCTCCGCCTCGATCAGGACGTTGGACAGGATCGGAATCGTGTTCCTGCGCTCAACGACCGACTGAACGTGCCCCAGGCATTTCAGCAGGGTCGCGCGCTCAACGGTAGCCTTCATCTACGATATCCCTTTCGCCCCCAATAGTAAGGAGGGGCTGCTTAGCGGATTTGCGCGCCGCATCAAACGCCGAGTTTCCGTCTCCATGCGTCGGCATCCTCAGGGGGATGTACGAAGCCGCGTCAGAAACCGGTTCGAAGCCTCGATGGCGCGTTTGATCTCGGCGTCCGCACTTCGCACATCCTCGACCAGTTTCGGCTGCTGCGCGCGCAGTGCCTGTGCGGCAGCCGGCGTCTGGTTGTGCTTCAGATACAGGACGCGGTCGCGCAGGGTGAACAGCGCCGGCTCCATCGCCTGTACGGATTCGCCCAAGACGCGCTCTAGCTGCGCGAACTCTGCCCGGGTTCGCTCCAGGTCGGCGGCAGAGGCGGCACGAATGTCGGGGTCCTGAAACAGCTTCAGCTCGCTTTCCCATTCGGAGAACATGTCCCCGGCAACCGTCCGCAGCGTGTCGATGTCCTGTTCCACGTCACGGGCGCGGGCGCGGGACTTTTCATATGCGCTTTCCAGGCGCCGATATGCGCCCTCGATGTTACGGGGATCCGCATCGCTCGTTTCCCGGTAGACGGTCACGGCGCCGACGAAGGCCTTGCTCGCCTCGCGTTCGGATTTCTGAACATCCTCGACCCGGTCGATAAGAAGGTCGCGCTTTTTGATGCCGACGGTTTCCAGCGCCTTGTAATAGGGCGCGGTCTGGCAGGCCGCGAGCACCGACATCGTGCCGATCAGGAGCGCGGGAAGAAGGAGGGTGGAACGCATCGCGATAAACTCCGTAACTATGGGCGATGGAAACGGCGCGGACCGGCCGGCAGCCCGCCCGCCAATCTACACCGCGACGTCGATGTCCGCCTCGGTTTTCTCGCGGACCTCTTCCACGCTTACGTCCGGCGCCAGCTCGATCAGCCGGAATTTGCTGTCATGATCGGGGCGCTGGAACACGCCGAGGTCGGTGACGATCATGTCGACGACGTTCGTGCCGGTCAGAGGCAGGGAGCATTTCTTCAGGAACTTGCTCTCACCCTTCTTGTTCGTGTGATCCATCAGGACGATGATCTTCTTGACGCCGGCGACCAGGTCCATGGCGCCGCCCATGCCCTTCACCATCTTGCCGGGGATCATCCAGTTGGCGATGTCTCCGTTTTCGGCCACCTCCATGGCGCCCAGGATCGACAGGTCGATATGGCCGCCGCGGATCATGGCGAAACTGTCGGCGGAGGAGAAGTAGCTCGTGCGCTTGAGTTCGGTAATGGTCTGCTTGCCGGCATTGATCAGATCGGCATCGACCTCGTCGTCCGCCGGAAACGGCCCCATGCCCAGCATGCCGTTTTCCGACTGCAGCGTGACGTCGATATCCTCGCCGATATAATTCGCCACGAGCGTCGGCATGCCGATGCCCAGATTGACGTAGAAGCCGTCTTCCAGTTCCTTAGCGGCCCGCTCGGCCATCTGATCGCGTGTCCAGGGCATTTCGTTCTCCCGAAGAAAAGATCGCCGGCCGCAGCCGGCAGAATGGGCAGGGCCGTCTGTCAGCCTTCCGAACCGGTGGCGGCGCGAACGGTGCGCTGCTCGATGCGCTTTTCATAATCCCTGCCGACGATCAGGCGCTGTACGAAGATGCCCGGCGTGTGGATATGATCGGGGTCGAGTTCGCCGGGGCCGACCAACTCCTCCACCTCCACGACAGTAACGGTTCCCGCCGTCGCCATGACCGGATTAAAATTGCGGGCGGTCTTGCGGTAGACGAGATTGCCCGCCGGGTCCGCCTTCCAGGCCTTCACCAGCGACACGTCGGCGGTCAGCCCTGTTTCCATGATGTAGGTTTCGCCGCCGAAATCCTTGTGCTCCTTGCCCTCTGCGACCAGCGTGCCCACACCCGTTTTCGTGAAGAAGCCGGGAATGCCGGCGCCGCCGGCGCGGCAGCGCTCCGCCAGCGTGCCCTGCGGGTTGAATTCCAGCTCCAGTTCGCCGCCCAGATACTGCCGCTCGAACTCCTTGTTCTCGCCGACATAGGAGCTGATCATCTTCCTGATCTGGCGCGTCTGAAGCAGCAGGCCCAGGCCGAAATCGTCGACGCCGGCATTGTTGGAAATGCAGGTCAGGTCCTTCGTGCCGCTGTCGCGTAGCGCGGCGATCAGCTTCTCCGGAATGCCGCACAGGCCGAAGCCCCCGGCCATCACCGTCATGCCGTCGAACAGCAGTCCCTCAAGGGCTGCGGCTGCATCGTCGTAAAGCTTGTTTGCCAAGGGTCAGGACGCTCCCGAAAAAGAAAAGGGCCGACCCCTGTCGGGGCCGGCCCATCTCATAACGTGCGAACCTGCCGATTAGAACCGGTAGGTGTAACCGCCCGAAACCTTCAGCGTGTCGAAGGCGATGGTGTCGACCGCGACGCGGAACGCGCCGGGACCCGCGCCGAACTCGGCGCCGGCGCCGACGGTGTAATCGCCCTGCGTGTCGTCGAGGCCCAGATCGTCGTCGTCGATATCCTCCTCAAGGTCGGGGTTCAGCTGGCCGAACTCCTCGAGGATGTTGCCGGTGTCGAAATTGATCTCCTGATAGCCGCCGCGCAGGAAAACCATCATGTTGTCGGAAGGAACGAAGCCGACATGGGCGGTGATGCCGTATTCGCCATCGATTTCGGACGTGCCGATGCCGCCATTGCCCTCGACACCCACGATCATGTTGGGTCCGACAGCGGCGTTATAGCCGAGATAGCCGCCGAAGGTGACACCGTCGATGCCATAGCCGAGGCCATTGAAGAAGGATTCTTCGAACTCCGTCTCGTCGATATCGCTGTCGGCGTCGAAGTCGTTGTAGCCCACGCTGGCGCCGACATACGGGCCGGCAAAGTTCGCCGATTGCGCCGCGGCGACACCCGGGATGGAAAGGGCGAGGGCGCCAAGGGCAACAAAGGTCTTACGCATATACTAACTCCTGATTCTACGGTCGCGGCCGCAAGGCTTGGGAGGTGCGGCCGCGCGCAAGCTCAGATGGGCGCTTGCGGGGATGCCGCCAGACCCATCGTTGCGGATTGCGATATTATGTTGCGCCCTTGCAACAGGTTCTAAGCGGATTGCGAGGCGGTTGGCACCCGCCTAGTCAGGCGGACATGACCTCTCATCCGACGATCTATCTCGCCCGTCACGCCGAAACCGTGTTCAACGCCAATGCCCGCATGCAGGGCAACGGCGCGCATACGCCGCTGACGCGCAGCGGCATCGCGCAGGCGGAGGCAATGGGAGAGGCGCTGCGGCGGGAACTGGGCGAAAAACCGGACCTCGATTTCTGGGTGTCGCCGGCCGGCCGAACGCAGCAGACGGCTTCGATCATCGCGGAGCATCTCGGCCTTCGCTATTTCGACGTGCGCCACGACGAGCGCCTGTTCGAGATCAATGTGGGTGCATGGGAGGGGCGCGATTATGCCGATATCGTGGCGGACAGCGGCGCGCCCATCGTCGACCGGGAACGCGGTTTGTTCTGCGTACGGCCGCCGGAGGGCGAATGGTATCCCGATATCCGAGCGCGCCTCGA
Organism: Pacificimonas flava; assembly: GCF_000342165.1. Lineage (GTDB taxonomy): Bacteria > Pseudomonadota > Alphaproteobacteria > Sphingomonadales > Sphingomonadaceae > Pacificimonas > Pacificimonas flava. The sequence continues at coordinate 305,698 of NZ_AMRV01000003.1, read as the reverse complement.
TGCCTGGCTGGCTGGGCTGGATCCGGGCAGGCCGGCACTGGTCATCACACATGGCATGACCGCGCGGGTCCTGCGGGGAGCGCTGGTCGGCGGGGAGCCGTTTGAGCCGGGCTGCGTGCCCATCGCCGGAAACGCGCCGCAGGGCACCATCTTCCGTATCGAAGGGGGAGCGGAACGCGCCATCCATGTCGGATCCGGCGGGCAGCAAGTCCAAAAGGGGTTTTGAGCGCGGCCCCATGCTGGCCGCGAAGCTGGGGTCCGGGTCTGCTGCTGCTTGCGACAAGTTGCGACAAGTTTCGGCGTTCACCGACAAATTCCTGCGACAGCGGCCCGGCAGACGGAGGGGGGATGGGTACGCCCTTTCGTATCCGCCGCGTCAGTTCGGGATCATGTTCATGCGTATTCGCTCCTTCTTTCTTTCCAGTGCCGCCGCGCTCGCGCTGGGCGCGGCCACTCTGCCCGCCGCTGCGCAAGGCATGGCAGCGGATGGGGACGACGGTGCTGCCGTCGAAGCGCCGGAGGACTCCGAAGCGGGCCGGCCGGAAGAGGCGGACGATGAGAACGTCATCGTCATCACGGCCGGGGCCGTTCGCGGTACGGTGGTCAGCGACATCCCCCCGCAGCTGGAATTGACGGAAGAAACGATCGCGTCTTACGGCGCGTCCTCGATCGAGGATCTGCTTGAGGCGCTCGGTCCGCAGACCGGCTCAGCGCGCGGACGCGGCGGCGGCATGCCGGTCATCCTCTTGAACGGGCAGCGCATCGGCAGCTTTCGCGAACTTCGCGACCTGCCGCCCGAGGCCATCGAGCGCGTGCAGATCTTTCCGGAGGAGCTGGCGCTGCAATATGGCTATCGGCCCGACCAGCGCGTCGTGAACTTCATCCTGAAGGACAATTTCAATCAGCTCTCCGCCGAACTGGAATATGGTCAGCCGACGGCGGGCGGTTTCCGTTCGGGGGAGGTCGAGGCGACCCTGACGCGCATCGACGACGGCAATCGGCTGAACATCGATCTGGAATATCAGCCCTCCACCCGCCTGACGGAGGCGGAGCGCGGGATCGTGCGCGACGACGGCGACAGTCTGGGGGTGGTGGACGAAACGGACTTTCGCACGCTGCAGCCTTCCTCCGACACGTTCGAGGCGAATGCCAGTTGGAACAGGCAGATCGGGGGCGGCACCGGCCTGACGCTGAGCGGGGAATATAGTCACGAGGAAAGCGAGGCGCTGCAGGGCCTCAGCGGCGCCAGCTTCGTCGTTCCGGGCAGCAGCCCCTTTTCGCGCACCGGAGAGGACGAGGCGCTGCGCCGGCTGTTTCCCGGCGCGGGCGTCCTGCGGCGTGATTCCTCCACCGACGCCGCGCAGGCGGGCGCGGCGCTGAATGGCAATCTGTCCGGCTGGCAATGGTCGCTGAGCGGCAATTACGCGCTGACGGAGCAGACCGTCTTCACCGACCGTCAGGGCGATACGGACGCGCTGGTCGCCGCGATCGAGGCCGGCGATCCGAATATCGACCCGTTCGCCGCGGATCTGGGTAGCGGCACGGCCTTCGTGACCGACCGCGCGGAAAGCACATCCCAGACGGCGGATGTCACCGCGACCATTGCGGGCTCGCCGCTCGATCTGCCGGCCGGGCCGGTCAGCCTGAGCCTGTCGACCGCGTTCGACTGGCAGGACCTCGAAAGCCGGACGCTGCGCGGCGGCGCGCCCATCGCCAGCAGCGACCTGTCCCGCAGCCGGGGCAATGTGCGCGCCAATGCCGACCTGCCGATCACCAGCGTCAGGGAGGGGGTGCTGGATGCGATCGGCAGCCTCTCCGTCAACCTGACCGCGGGCTATAGCGAACTCAGCGATTTCGGCGGCCTGACCGAATATGGCTATGGCCTGCGGTGGGAGCCGGTCGAGGACCTCGTGCTTCTGGCCAGCGTCATCGGCGAGGAGGCCGCGCCGACGGTGGCGCAGCTTGGCGATGCGGTCATCGTCACGCCGAACGTCGCGACCTTCGACATTGCGACGGGGAACACCGTCTTCATTGACCAGATCACCGGCGGCAATCCGGATCTTCTGGCCGAATCGCGGCGAGACCTGAAACTGTCCCTGAACTGGTCGCCGGGCGGTTCGCGCGAACAGCAGCTGACCTTCGAATATGTGAAGAACCGTAGCGAGGACGTGTCGAGCGCCTTCCCCGCGCTCACCCCCGCCATCGAGGCGGCGTTTCCAGACCGCGTCGTTCGCGGCGCGGACGGCAATCTGCTGAGTATCGACGCGCGGCCAGTGACCTTTTCAGAGGTGGAGGCGGAGCGGCTACGCTACGGCTTCAGCCTGCGCGGCGAGTTCGGCCAGGACGAGGAGGAAGAAGGCGGCCGGCGCGGAGGGCGGGGCGGCGGCAGACCGCCGTTCGGGCGCGGCCCGGATGGCGGCCGCTGGAACCTGTCGGTCTTCCACAATTGGAGCCTGGACGAAACGGTCCTGATCCGGCCGGGGGTCGACCGGCTGGACCTGCTGGACGGCGACGTCACCGGCAGCGGTGCGCCGATTTCCCGTCACACGGTCGAATTGGAGGGCGGTGTCTTCCTGGGCGGCTTCGGTCTGCGCGCGAACGCCAACTATACCGGCAAGGCGCGGGTGGATGGATCGGACATCACCGGCTCCTCGGATCTTTATTTCGGCGACCTCTTCACGCTCGACCTGCGGCTGTTCGCCGATCTCGACAGCCAGCAAGGCCTGACCGAGGCCGTGCCCTTCCTGAAGGGAAGCCGCCTGTCGCTGGACGTGGAGAACGTCTTCGGCGGCATCAGACGCGTCGAGAACGGGGCCGGAGAGGTGCCGCTGGCCTACCAGCCGGGCTATGTCGATCCGGTCGGCCGCTTCGTCGAGATCGAGTTCCGAAAGACCTTCTGACGGCGGGGCGACCGCCCGCGCGCTACAGCAGCCACGCACGGATGCCATAGGCGACGATGCCGAGGACGCCGACGCTCATCGCCCAGATCGCGGCCATCCAGGCCAGCCGCTTCCACAGCGGCTGGCGTTCGGCCGGGTGAGGGGGCCGCGTGCCGCTCAATGATAACCCTCCGTGCCGACCTTCCCCCGGAACACCCAATAGGCATAGCCGGTATAGGCAATGATCAGCGGCATGATGAACGCAGCGCCGACCAGCATGAAGACCTGGCTTTTCTCGGGCGCGGCGGCATCCCAGATCGTCAGCGCGCCGGGAACGACGTCCGGCCATATCGAGACGCCGAGGCCGATAAAGGTCAGGAAGAAGAGGAGCAGCGCGCTGACGAACGGCCATGCGTGATGCTCGTAGCGCATATTGTGCACGAACAGCGCCGCCACCAGCGTCGTCAGGATGGGCACCGGCAGGGTCAGGAACAGGCGCGGACGCGACAGCCAGTTCGCATAGTAATTCCCCTCCAGCGTCAGCGTCGCCAGACTGACCGCGACGATGGCGCCCAGCGTCAGGAAGAACAGGCTCCAGGCGAGGCGCCTGGCGCGGTCATGCGGTTCCCCGTCCAGCTTGTACATCAGCCAGGTCGCGCCAAGGAGCGCGTAGCCCGTCAGCACCGCCGCGCCTGTCAGCAGGCTGAAGGGGGTCAGCCAGTTCCACCAGCCGCCGGCATAGGCGCGGCCGTCCACCTCTATCCCCTGCAGCAGCGCGCCCAGTGCCACGCCCTGCGCGAAGGCGGCGATGATGGACCCGCCCGTGAACGCCGCATCCCACAGGGCGCGGTGGCGCGGGTCGCGCCAGCGATATTCGAAGGCGACGCCGCGAAAGACGAGGCCCAGAAGCATGGCGATGATGGGGGCGTAAAGCGCAGGCAGGATAACCGCATAGGCCAGCGGGAAGGCGGCGAACAGACCGCCGCCGCCCAAGACCAGCCATGTCTCGTTGCCGTCCCAGACGGGCGCAATGGAGTTCATGGCCCGGTTCCTGCCCTCACCGGCCGGAAAGAACTTGAACAGGATGCCGACGCCCAGGTCGAACCCGTCCATCACGACATAGGCGAAGATCGCGAGCGCGATAATGCCGGCCCAGATCGCCGTCAGGTCGAAATTATAGTCCAGCATGACCGGTCACTCCTTCTGGCCGGCGTCATCGACGGCCCGCGCATCATGGTCGACCGGCTCCCGGCGCGCCACGCCGCCGGTGTTCTTGACCGACTGGTGCGGCGTGATCCCGGCGGACCGGATCGGCGTCTGCGCCGCATCCTCCTCTGCGGCATGCGGCGTCACCCTCATCAGGCGCAGAAGATACCAGGTCCCGGCGCCGAAGACCGCGAAATAGATCAGCACGAAGGCGATCAGCGACGCGCCGACCGCCGGCGCGTCGAGCGGTGAAACGCTGTCTGCGGTCCTCAGCAGATTGTAGACGGTATAGGGCTGCCGGCCGACCTCCGTCGTGATCCAGCCGGCGATGACGGCGACGAAGCCTGCCGGTCCCATCGCAACAGCGAATTTGTGGAGGAGCGGCCACTCATAAAGCTTTCCGCGCCACCGCGCGGCCAGGCTGAACATGCCGAGGCCCAGCATCAGGAAGCCGAGACCCACCATGATGCGGAACGACCAGAAGACGACGCCCACGGGCGGTTCCTCATCGTCGGGAATGGTATCGAGGCCGGGCAATGGCGCGTCGAGGTCGTGCTTCAGGATCAGCGAGGAGAGCTTGGGCACCTCGACGGCATAATCGACACGCTTCTCCGCCGCGTTGGGGATGCCGAACAGGATCAGCGGCGCGCCGTCCGGATGGCTTTCGAAATGCCCCTCCATCGCCATGATTTTCTGCGGCTGATGCTCCAGCGTGTTGAGACCGTGCGCGTCGCCGAGAAGGATCTGGACCGGTGCGACCAGCGCGGCCATCCACATGGCCATCGAGAACATCTTGCGCGCATGGGGATTGCCGCGATCCTTCAAGAGGTGCCAGGCGCCGACCGCGCCGACGACGAGCGCGGTCGTCAGATAGGCCGCCGTGACCGTATGCAGCAGTCGGTAGGGGAAGCTGGGGTTGAAAATGATCTCCAGCCAGCTCGCGGCGGGCAGGAACTGGCCATTTGCACCAATCTCGAAACCCGTCGGCGTGTGCATCCAGCTGTTGACGCTGAGAATCCAGAAGGCGCTGATGAACGTGCCGATGGCGACCATCGCGGTGGCGAGGAAATGCAGCCTCGGCCCGACGCGGTTCATGCCGAACAGCATGACGCCCAGAAATCCCGCCTCCAGAAAGAAGGCGGTCAGCACCTCGTACGCCATCAGAGGACCCAGGATCGGGCCGGTCCGGTCGCTGTAGACCGACCAGTTCGTGCCGAACTGGTAGGACATGACGATGCCCGACACGACGCCCATGGCGAAGGCGACGGCGAAGATCTTCGCCCAATATTTGAACAGGTCGAGGTAAAGCGTCTTGCCCGTCTTCAGCCACAGGCCGTTCAGGACGGCCAGATAGCTGGCAAGGCCGATGGAAAAGGCCGGAAATATGAAATGAAAGCTGACGGTGAAACCGAACTGGATGCGGGCCAGCAATATGGCGCTCGCGCTGTCGAACATGGTTCCGGTCCCCGCTTGTCCTGTTTGCAGCCTGACGCCTAACTGGGCCGTCGCGCCCCGTTTTGCGACAGGTCAAAATCGCGCAGCGGCCATCCGCCACCCGGCGGCTTCAATCTTGCCCTCATAACCATTAGATAGGACGCATGCATACAGCAGCGATGACCATTGCCGGGGCCACGAACCCCGTTCCCGTACCGCGCGGCGTGCCGGAGCGCGCGGACGGCCGCGTCAATCTGGTCGGCCTGACCAAAGACGAACTGCGCGCGGCGCTGGAGGCTGCCGGCATAGAGGGCAAGCAGGCCCGCATGCGCACGAAGCAGCTCTGGCACTGGATCTATCTGCGCGGGAAGTCCGACTTCGCCGAGATGACCGACATCGCCAAGATGCACCGCGAACTGCTGGCGAAGCTGTTCGTCATTGCCCGGCCGGAGGTCACCCAGGCGCTGGTCAGCGAGGATGGCACGCGCAAATGGCTGCTGAAGACCGACGACGGCAATGAATATGAGATGGTCTTCATTCCCGATGCCGACCGGGGCACGCTTTGCGTATCCAGCCAGGTCGGCTGTACGCTGAATTGCCGTTTCTGCCATACCGGCACCATGAAGCTGGTCCGCAACCTGACGGCGGGCGAGATCGCGGGACAGATCATGCTGGCGCGCGACGCGCTGGGCGAATGGCCGAAGCCGGGCGAGGATTTGACCGGCGAGGCGCGCATGCTGACGAACATCGTCATGATGGGCATGGGCGAGCCACTTTATAACTTCGACAATGTGAAGGGCGCGCTGCTCCTCGTCATGGACGAAACCGGCCTCGGCCTTTCCCGGCGCCGCATCACGCTCTCCACCTCCGGCGTTGTGCCGATGATGCAGCGCTGCGGCGAGGAACTGGGCGTCAATCTGGCAGTCAGTCTGCACGCGGTGAACAAGGAAACGCGCGACGAGATCGTGCCGCTGAACAAGAAATACGGGATCGAGGAATTGCTTCAGGCCTGCGCCGACTATCCCGGTGCCTCCAATGCGCGCCGGATCACGTTTGAATATGTGATGCTGAAGGACGTCAACGACAGCGATGAGGATGCGCGCGAGCTGGTGCGCCTGATCAAGCGCTACAAGCTGCCGGCAAAGGTGAACCTGATCCCGTTCAACCCTTGGCCGGGCAGCAATTATGAATGTTCCCATCCGAAGCGGATTCAAGCCTTTTCGAAGATTGTCTTCGACGCAGGGATTTCCGCGCCGGTGCGAACGCCGCGCGGCCGCGACATCATGGCCGCCTGCGGCCAATTGAAAAGCGCCAGCGAAAAGCTGAGCCGGGCAGAGCGCGACCGGATGGCTGCAGAGGCTGCGTCGGCCGCGGCCTGACCCGCTAGAAGGGGTTCAGCGTGTAGCCGTCCCGCTGCAGCCGGGCATGGGCGGTCATGGCGGAAGAGCCATCTCGACGCCCGGCAGCAGCTCCGTCTTCTTCATGCCGAGCGATGCGGCCCCGGTGGGAGCGATCCCGATTTTCATCGCCGGTACCCCCGTCCTCTTCTTCCGTTTCAACCGGACTGCGGTCCCGGACAATGCGCCGCGCCCGCATGCCCACGCGCGCCATTTGCGGTGGGCGGGCTTGGCGGGGCGGTGGTTCGAGACGGCGGGATTCGGCGCGGGCGGGGAGGGCGTGATAAGGCTCGTCCATCGTCCCCGCAGGCCGGGGACCCATCGCGTCATGCAGAGGAGCGGGCCTGTCATGGATCCGGCCGCACATTTCAAACTGACGGCGGACCCTTTTTCCGCGCGCGGCGGCTTGCCCCCGGGGAACGGACCCCTGGCGCAGGCGGCGGAGGATCTGATGACCGCCATTCGCCGCGGCGAGCGGCTCATCAATCTGGTCGGCGGCGCCGGCACGGAGCGCGCCCTGTTGCTGGGCCGCGCGGAGGCGGCGCTTACAGAAGCGGGCGTTTCGGTCCGCCGGCTGGCCGCCGCCGATGCCGGGATCTTGATGGCGAACCGCGATGCGGATGCCGTGCTGGTGGAGGATCTTTACGGGGATTCCTCGGACGTGCGCGCGGCGCTGCAGGCGCTGGCGACGCAGATCATCAAGCCGGCGATCGTTTTCGCAGCGGAAGCGCCGTTGTTTCCGGGCGGGGAAGCCAGTCTGGTCCGTGTTCCTGCACTGACGGAGGATGCCGCACGGCGCTATCTGGCCGAGCGGCTGTCCGCCGTCGGCGGCGACCCCTCGCTATTTTCCGGGGAGGCGGTCGAGGCGCTGGTCAGGGCGGCGCGCGGATCGTTGACGCGGCTGCGCGTCCTTGCCGGCAACGCCCTTCTGGATGCGGCGCTTGAGGATGCGCATCAGGTCGACGCCGCGCATGTCGGTCATGCCGCCGCAATGCTGCCCGCCGTCCATGTCGCGGATACCGCAGAGGCTGCGGATAGAGAGCCGGCTGCCGCTATGGCAGCAGAGGAGGGCCCGGAGGAGCCTGCGCCCTCCATCGAGCCGGCGCCCGTCAGCATCGATTTGACGCCGGCCCCGCGCCTGATGGCGGAACCGGCCCCCGTCCCGGCGGCGGACAGGACGGCAATCGACGATGGCCGTGACGCCAATGTGACCAGCTTCCTGACCAATTACACCCCGGACGAGCCCTACCACGATGAAGAGGCGGAGCACCGGTCCGTGCTGGGCCTGCCGGGTCGGAAGCGCTGGGTCTTTGCCGGTGCGCTGGCGATTGCCGTCCTGGCAGCGGCCCTGCTGCAATGGGGCGGTCTGACCACAAAGCTTTTCCCGCGCGGCGACGATACGCAGGCCGCAGCGACAATGACCGCGGAAGCGGATGCCGTGCGCAGGCCCCAGCTCCCGCTGCCGATCGAGGAGGATGCAGCGGATGCGGATCCCGTGACGTTACCGGAGACCGCAACCGGGGGCGCTGCATCCCCGGACGGCGAAGACCGGACGCTCCCAGGCGAGAGCGACGCCGACCCCTTGGATGCCGAAACGGCGGAGGTCGATCTCGGGTCGGACGTCGATACCGAAGAAGCACGGCCGCCCCTTCATGTGATCGTGCATTATGCGGACGGCCGTACCGGCGCTCGCGATCGCGCCGAGTCAGTGGCGGCCTATCTGCGGGCAAGGGGATATGACGTGGCCTCGCTGCGGCCGGCCGGCTTCAATATCGGTCGCGGCAGCACGCGGTATTTCCATAGCGAGGATGCGGACCGGACGGAGGCGCTGAACGTGCAGGTGACACGCGTTCTCACCAGCCTCGGCGCCGATTCGAGCCAGGTCATGGACATGACGACCGCCACGTCCGCACCTGCGGAGGGCGCGGTTGAGGTCTGGGTGCCTTCGGTTCCGGGGTGACCCGGCCCGCGCGCCGCCCGTCTACTCCATCGCCATTTGCGGCGGCGCGCTGAAGGCGGGCGGGCGTTTCAGCAGCAACACGAAGGGGATGGAGAGCAGCGTGATCCACATCATCAGGTGGAAATCGTCCAGATAGGCGACCATCATCGCCTGCCGCGTCACCTCCGCATTGGCGGCGCTCAGCGCGCTGTCCGTCAGCGAGCCCAGTTCCTGCAGTCGCCCGCCGCCCGCCATGCCGAGCGACTGATCGGTGACATGCTGCGCCAGCATCTCGTGACTGGTCTGTGATCCACGCGACAGATAGGTCACGACGATCGAGATGCCGACCGATCCGCCGAGCGAGCGCACGAGGTTGAGCAGGCTCGCCCCGTCGGTGCGGCCATCGGGCGGCAGCGTGCCGAAGGCGAGCGTGTTCAGCGGCACGAAGACGAACCCCATGCCCAGGCCCTGCACGATGCCGCTGACGAAGAAGGGACGCCAGTCCATGACCAGCGTCCAGTGCGTCATCTGCCACAGGGACAGCGCGATCATGCTGAGGCCGCTGGCGATCAGGATACGAGCATCGACGCGCCCCAGCAGGATGCCGGACAGCCACATGGTAATGAGGATGCCGATACCGCGCGGCGCCAGCAGCAGACCGGTGTCGATCACGTCGTAATTGAACAGATTCTGCAGCATCGGCGGCAGCAGCGCCATGTTGGCGAACAGCGCGATGGAAATGACGCTCATCAGCGCAAGGGAGCTGAGAAGATTGCGGTTGGTCAGGATCTCGCGCGAGAAAAGCGGATTCCTTCCCGTCACCATATGGACGCCGAACATCCACAGCGCGCTGATGGCGACGCCCGCCTCGATCAGCGTCTCCGTGCTTTCGAACCAGTCGTTCGTCTGCCCGCGATCGAGGAGAAGCTGGAGGGAGGCGAGGCCGAGCGCCAGCAGGCCAAAGCCCAGCTTGTCGAAACGCCGTTCCGGCTGGCGATCCTTCGGCAGCAGCGCGAACAGCAGGAACAGGCACAGGCCGCCGATGGGGACGTTCACGAAAAACACCCAGCGCCAGTTCACCTCCTCCGTCAGATAACCGCCGAGTACCGGCCCGATGATCGGCGCGACCATCACACCCATGCCCCAGATGGACATGGCCTTGCCGTGCCGCTCTCGCGGGTTGATGTTCAGCATGACCGATTGGCTGAGCGGGCTGATGAAGGCGCCGGCCACGCCCTGCAGCGCACGAAAGACGACCATCTCGGTCAGGCTGGTGGCGATGCCGCAGAGCATGGAGGCGATGACGAAGCCGGTGACGGCCACCAGGAACAGGTTTCGCGGCCCGATCCGTGCGGACAGCCAGCCGGTCGTCGGTATGGTGACCGCCGCGGCGACGATGTAGCTCGTCAGAACCCAAGTCACCGTGTCGTATGTGGCGCCCAGGCTGGTCTGCATGTGCGGCAGCGCCACATTGGCGATGGTCGTGTCCAGCACCTGGATGATCGTCGCCAGCATCAGCGCGATCGTCAGCACGCTGTGGGACAATGTGCCGGGACGCAGCTCCTCCCCGCCGGGGGTGAGGCTGGGCGTGAAGGTGGCGTCAGCGGCGGGCATGACCCGCGCTCGCCAGTTCGGCCGGCGCTTCCTGTGCGGTAGAGCTGCCCGGCCTTTGCGGTTGGCGTGGGCGGATGGACTTTGCCGCTTCGCCATCACCGCTGACATCGACACTGACATCGACGCTCAGCCCCGCGATGAGTGGGCGCGGCGAAGCCTCGTCCAGCGCGATGCGAATGGGTACGCGCTGCGTGACCTTCACCCAGTTCCCGGTCGCATTCTGCGCCGGAAGCAGCGAAAACTCCGATCCGGTTCCAGCGCCCAGGCTCTCGACATGGCCGGTCAGTTCCAGACCTGGATAGGCATCGATCTCTACCGTCGCAGGTTGCCCGGGCAGCATCCGCGCAAGGTCGGTTTCCTTGAAATTCGCCTCGATCCAGCTGCGCCCCTCCTTGACGATCGAAACGGCCGGAACGCCGGATACGATCTGCTGGCCGACCTGCAGGCGGTCGGTCTGCGCGATGCGACCGTCATGCGGGGCATGGATTTCCGTACGTTCCAGGTTGAGGCGCGCTTCGTCGACGCGCGCCTGCGCGGCGGCAATGGCCGGATAGGTGGTGCCCCCGCCCTTGCCGAGCGGCGCACTGGCACTGCGCTGCGCGGCCTCAGCGTTACGAAGCCGTTCGCGCGCCTGCTGCAAATCGTGCTGCGCCGATTCAAAGCCGGTGCGCGTCGTGAAACCGCGATCGAGAAGGGCCTGCTGCCGCTCGAACTGATCGGCCGCGAATCGGATGTCCTCACGCGCCGCGGCGATGTCGACGCTGGTGCCTTCGCTCGTGGCCGTCAGGCTTTCGACATTCACCTTCGCGGCGGCCAGTTCGGCCTCCGCACTGGCAAGCGCAATTCGGAACGGCTCGGGATCGATGCGGAACAGGAGGTCGCCCGCCCGTACGGTGTCGTTCTCGTCGACCAGGACCTCGGCGATGCGGCCGCTTACCTCCGGCGAGATGGAGACCATGTCCTGCTGCACATAGGCGTTGTCCGTGCTGACGGTGCCGGCGTTCAGCCACCACCAGGCGCCGCCCGCCACGATCAGAACCAGTGGCACGAGCAGCATCAGCGGCAGGCGCCAGCGGCTGCGATTCGATGTTTCGGCGGGCGAGTTCGCGGTTGCGGCGGTTTCCCGCGCAGCTGCGTTCAATTCCGGATCGCGATCAGCCATTGACGACATCTCCCTTCTCCTCGCCCCGGCGCGCTTCGGCGGCGGCGCTCAAACTTTCGTGCAGCTTGCGGGTCAGGGCGGTCAGCTGTGTCTGCTCGCCCGGGCTGAGGTGGCGGGCGAGTTCGTCCGCCAGATCGTCGGCGACGGCGCGCAGCCTCGCGATGATCGGACGGGCATCCTCCGTCAGGAACAGGCGGCGCGCGCGGCGATCAGCCGGATCCGGCCGTCGCTCGACAAGGCCCGATGCCTCCAGCCTGTCGACCATGCGGCAAAGCGTGATCGGCTCCACCTCCATGCGTTCTGCAAGCTCCGTCTGTTTCAGCCCCTCCTGACGGGACAGGTTCAGAAGCGCGCGCCACTGTGGGCGCGTGACGCCGATCTCGCGCGCGCGTTCGTCGAAACGCCGGCGCATCAGGCGGGCGAGATCGCCGATGAGGAATCCAAGACTGTCGGTCATGGCCGAAATATGTAAGCCCGCACATTATATCGCAAGACATGATGTGTCCCCGTATGTCTGTCATGCTCTCGAGGCATGCCCGGCGCGGCGGTGCGGCAAACCTCTGTAGTTTCGGAATTGGCGCGGCGGCGCTCAGGGCCGAAAACGGGCGCTGTGAAGGGACTGCCCATGACGAATACGACTTCCGCCACGAAGACAGAATCAGAGACGCCGGAGCCACGCGACTATGCGGCCGAGGCGGACGCCTGGTTCGCCGAAAACGTGCCTGCGGACCCCGGCTTCATGCTGCCCCTGACCTTCATGGAGGTGGGCGAGGACCGGCAGTTCGAGTTTCTCCGCGCCTGGCAGCGCAAGGTCTACGAGGCGGGCTATCTCGGCGCGGCATGGCCGAAGGACTATGGCGGACGCGGCCTGACGGAGGCGCACCAGAAGGCTGCGACGCGTGCCATGAGGAAGCATCGGGGGCCGATTCTCCTCAATGCCATCGGTCTGAACTGGGCGGGGCCGCTGATCCTCGATATCGGCAGCGAGGAGCAGAAGCGTGCCTATCTGAAGCCGATCCTGTCCGCCGAACATATCTGGTGCCAGGGGTTTTCCGAGCCGGAACACGGCTCCGACCTCGGCAATGCGCAGCTGAAGGCCGCGCGGGACGGCGACGACTATGTCCTGAACGGCTCGAAGATCTGGACCACGCAGGGCAATTATGCCGACTATATGATCCTGCTGGCCCGCACCGATCTGGCGGCCGAGAACAAATATGCGGGTCTCAGCTTCTTCCTGTCGCCCATGACAGTGCCGGGAATCACGACGCGCAAGCTGAAAAAGCTGACCGGAGAATATGGCTTCACCCAAACCTTCTTCGAGGACGCCCGTATCGGCGCTGACTGCCTGATCGGCGGGGAGGGGAACGGCTGGAAGATCGCCATGCGCACGCTGGAATATGAACGCGGCGCGCGCGGCGGCCAGGCGGGCGGCTACGTTTCCATTCCGCCCGACCTGATGGAGATCGTGGATCTTGCGCGCTCGGCCTCCCGCGACGGTGCGCCGGCGCTGTCCGATCCGGTGCTGAAGGACAGGATGGTCGGCTATCTGATGGACATGCATGCCCTCTCGCTCAGCAGCGAACGAAAGCGCATCGCCCCGCTGGTCGAGGATCACCCTATGGCGCTGCCGCTGATGGGCAAGCTGGAGTTTTCCGAACTTTACCGAGAGCTGAGCGAGTTCGCGCTGACGCTGCTGGGGCCGAAGGCAGCCTATTATGTCGGCGAGCCCAACGCCGCCGACGACGGCTGGTGGGCGCGCTCCTATCTCAACGCCTTCTCCGCCACGATCGGCGGCGGCACTAGCCAGATCCAGCGCAACATCATCGGCGAGCATGTCCTCGGCCTGCCCAAAACGAGGTGATCCCATGACAACAGATATCAGCGCGGCGCTGGGGCAGATGGGCGTCAGCGAGGAACAGGCGGATCTTCTGCATGTCGCGGCGCAGTTCTGCCGCGAGGAGTGGCCACCGGAGCGCGCGCGGGCCATGATCGAGGAGGAGCGCGGCTATGATCCGGACCTGTGGCGCCGGATCGCGGATCTGGGGTGGCTCGGCATCGCCCTGCCGGAGGCGCATGGCGGCGCGGGTCTCGGCATCGGGGAAGTGGTTCCGGTCGCCGAGCAGATGGGCCGAACGCTGATGGCGACGCCGTTCCTGGCTTCGACGCTCGCCGCGCAGCTGCTCTTGATGGCGGGCAGCGCGGCGCAGCAGGCGCGCTGGCTGCCGCGCCTTGCCAGCGGCGAACTGGTCGGCACCCTCGCGCTTGGCGAGCCGGGCGACGAGATGCGTGCGCTCGGGGAGAATGAGGAGGGCGGCTTCCTTGTCAGCGGGACGGCGCGGCTGATCGAGCATGCGGCCGCCGCCGACCTGATCCTGCTTTCCGTCGGCAGCGGGGCGAATCGGCGTCTGGCTGTGTTGGAGACGGCGACACTGCCGGCGGGCGTGCTGCGCCGGGAGACGCTGATCGACGATACGCGCCGCGCCTTCGAATTGACGCTGCGGGGCTTCGAACTGCCCGGGGCGGCGGTGCTGCGAAAGGAGGCGGCCGGGCCGGCAGTCGCCCATGCCGAACTCGCGGGGGCGCTTCTCTATGCGGCCGACATGGTTGGCGGCGCCTTTCGCGTCATCGACTATACGGCGGACTATCTGCGGACCCGCAAGCAGTTCGGCAAGCTGATCGGCAGTTACCAGGCGCTGAAACATCCGCTGGTCGATGCCTTTATCGGCTATGAGCGCGCGCGCTCCCACCTCTACGCGGCGGCGCACAGTTTCGGCGATCAGGAACGCGGCGAAGTGGCGGTTCGCATGGCAAAGGCGCAGGCGGAGACGGCCTATGCCTATGCCGCGGACCGGGCGATCCAGTTCCATGGCGGCTTCGGCTTCACCTATGACTGCGATGCCGGTCTTCACCGCCGCCGAGCGCTGTACGACGCGTCGCGCTTTGGCGATGCACGCACGCATAGGAAGCGCATCGCAGATATGTTATTCTAGCGTGGATCGGCAGAGGATTCCTTTGCCGGCACCTGCAGCATCCACCGGTCCGCCGACAGGCGGTCGCCGGCGTTGCAGGCAGCATAGTCGTACTTGTCCGCCGGCGTCTTTCTGTCCGCCGCCAGACAAAGATCGGGGAGCGGCGCGGCAGGTTCCGTACGGAAGGTTTTGGTTTTCGGGAGCGGCTGCGACGCCTCGCGAGGCTCCGTCGGCGGCAGGGACGCCGATACCGGAGCCAGCGCGATCAGGGCGCTGATAAAGAACATTGGTTGCTCCCTTGTCGTCAGTCCTGCCAATAGGCGCGGACATTCTATCGAAACTCGTTATATGGTTGGCATGAAATCGCTGAATACAATCCGAATGGGCGGCCGGGAGATCCTGCCGTTGGTGGAGGGCGGCAAGGGCGTCAGTGCGACGAACGGCGCCAGTTCCGGAGCCTGGGCCGCGGCCGGGGGGCTGGGAACGGTCAGCGCGGTCAATGCCGACAGCCATGACGATGATGGAAACCTGATTCCGCAAATCTATCGCGGCCGGACGCGCGGTGCCCGGCACGAGGAACTGGTGGATTACGGGATCGAGGGCGGTGTCGAGCAGGTCGTGCAGGCGCGCGAGCTTTGCGGAGCCGACGGCGCTTTGAACGTAAACGTCCTTTGGGAAATGGGCGGCGCGGCGCGCGTTCTTGAGGGGGTGTTCGCGTCGGAACGGGCCGGCGATCTGGTGGACGGCGTCACCTGCGGGGCGGGTATGCCCTACAAGCTGGCCGATATCGCCGCGAAATACGGCAAATATTATTATCCGATCGTGTCGTCCGGCCGCGCCTTTCGCGCGCTGTGGAAACGGTCCTATCACAAGCATGCGGAGTGGATGGCGGCCGTCGTCTATGAGGATCCGTGGCTTGCCGGCGGCCATAATGGCCTGTCGAATGCAGAGGATCCCGACCAGCCGCAGGACCCCTATCCGCGCGTCAAGGACCTGCGGGACACGATGAGGGCAGGTGGCATCTCCGACGACGTGCCGATCATCATGGCGGGCGGCGTTTGGTATCTGCGCGAATGGGCGGACTGGATCGACAATCCGGAGCTCGGGACCATCGCCTTCCAGTTCGGCTCGCGGCCGCTGCTGACGCAGGAAAGCCCGATCCCAGCAATCTGGAAGGAGCGGCTGCCGCTCCTGAAGGAGGGGGATATCCTGCTGCACCCCTTCTCGCCGACGGGTTTCTACTCTTCGGCGATCAAGACGCCGTTCCTGATGGATCTGAAGCACCGGTCCGAGCGGCAGATCGCCTTCGGCTCCGTCCAGTGCGATCACCGCACGCACAAGCTCGATGTCGGCTTCAAGGGTAACAAGACCTATTACGTGACCAAGGGCGACCTGATCCGTGCGCGCGGATGGAATGCGCAGGGTTATACGGAGGGGCTGAAGACCCCTGACGATACGCTCGTTTTCGTCACGCCGGAGCAGGCGAAGGTCATCCGCAAGGATCAGGCAGACTGCATGGGCTGTCTGTCACAGTGCAAGTTCTCCTCATGGAACGAGCATGCGGAGAATCATTCGACCGGCCGACTGGCCGATCCCCGTTCTTTCTGCATCCAGAAGACGCTGCAGGACATCGCACATGGCGGCGATCCTGACGACAATCTGACCTTCGCCGGTCACTCGGCGCACCATTTCTCGACCGATCCGTTCTATTCGAACGGGTTCGTACCGACCGTGAAGCAACTGGTCGAGCGGATCCTGACCGGCGACTGACGGGCCGCCGCGCAGCAAAAAGGGCGGATCCACCGGACCCGCCCTTCTTCAGATCTGGTATTCGGCGCCGATCAGCGATCGTCGTCGTCGTCGTCATCGCTAACCTCGGCAGCGATGGCGCCGGCGCCGGCGCCGATGGCGGCGCCGGCAACAGGATCATTGGTAAGCACCTCTCCCGCAACCGCACCGCCGCCTGCGCCGGTGATCGCCGCATCTGCCGTGCGGTCGCCGGTGATCGCGCAGGCCGTCATCATCAGCCCGAGCGTCGTGGCCGCACCGATCTTCAGGGTCGTTTTCGTCATCGCACTCGTCATCGTCATTCTCCCAATTTGCGTGAGAACTAACGAAGAGCCGGTGCAATTGTTGCGCGGCCTGCGACAATTGCGCGCGATGGGACACCGCCCCGCAGGGGCTCAGGACACCTCCTCATGCTTGATGAGATAGCGGTATATGCCAAGGCAATTGATCATGAACAGCACCACGTTCTGCGCCGCGAGCGCCTGATTCCCGCTGCTCAGTCCAGTCACGATCCACAGGACCGAGCCGAGGAGGAATAGCACGAAGCCCCAGCCGGCTACGCGCGTGCTGTACCGTGCCGCGATCATCAGCGCGGCGATCATGCCGACGATGCTTGCTGTCCATTCCAGAATATCCTGCATCTGGCTTCATACTCCTGCCGAGGTTGCTGCAACCTTGGCCGAACGGGCGGCGTTCACTTGCGGTTGCCTGAAAAGGTGGCTGACCGTTAAGTCGGCAATCGGAAATACGGGGACCAATGGAAGCTGATCTTACTCTGAAGCTCGCGGCAATCGGCGCGATCGGTATCAGCGCGCAGTGGATTGCGTGGCGAACCGGTCTGCCAGCCATCGCGCTCATGTTGCTCGGTGGCATCCTTGCCGGACCCGTATTCGGTTTCATCGATCCACAGCAGGATTTCGGGCAACTCTATCAGCCCGCCATCAAACTGGCGGTGGCCGTCATTCTGTTCGAGGGCGGCCTCAGTCTGAATTTCCGGGAGCTCAAGCAAGCCGGCTGGGCGGTCGGGCGGCTGGTTTTCATCGGTGTGCCCGTGGCCTGGGCGCTTGGCGCCTTCACCGCCCATTACGCCGCCGGCCTGCCGTGGGAGCCGGCGATCCTGTTCTCGGGCATTCTTGTCGTCACGGGCCCGACCGTGATCGGCCCCATGCTGCGGCAGTTGCGGATCGGCAGCCGCCCACGAAACATTCTGAAGTGGGAAGGGATCGTCAACGATCCCATCGGCGCACTGCTCGCCGTCGTCACGCTGGCCTACATTTCCTATGCCGATCCCGTGGGCGGCGGCAGCGTGCTGCGAGACATCGGCCTGCATATCGGCGCCGCATCCGCCTTCGCGATCGTCCTCGGCGTTGCGCTTGCCTACCTTATAAAGTTTCTGTTCCCCCGCGGTCTGGTGCCGGAGTTCCTGAAAACCCCGGTGGTCTTCGGCCTCGTTATCGTCGGCTTCGTTCTTGCCGACCTGATCGAGCATGAGACCGGTCTTCTGACCGTCACTGCCATGGGCGTCGCACTGGCGAACATGCATTTGGAATCCTTTGGGGAAATGCGCCGCTTCAAGGAAAGCGTCACCATCCTCCTCATCTCCGGCGTCTTCGTGATCCTGTCGGCGACGCTCGATTGGGAACTGATCCAGCGGTTCGAACTGAGATTCGTGCTCTTCCTGGCGCTCCTTCTCTTCTTCGTGCGCCCGGCCTCCGTTCTCGTCTCGCTCCTCTTTTCTCGTGTTCCCTGGAAAGAACGGCTGTTCATCGCCTGGATCGCGCCGCGCGGCGTCGTCTGCGTCGCCATTACCGGCCTGTTCGCGATTCGGCTGGAGGAGCTTGGCTATGTGTCCGCTGCGGCGCTTACCCCCCTTGCGTTCGCGGTGGTGATCGTCACGATCGTCGCCCACGGCTTTTCGGCAAAGACGGTCGCGCAGCGTCTCGGTATCGATCAGGGGCCGGGCCGGTCCATCCTGATCGTGGGGGCGACCAGCTGGGCGCTGGAGTTCGCGCAGGCACTGCAGAAGCGCGAGGTGCCCGTCACCATCGCCGACAGCAGCTTCCTGTCGCTCCGCAAGGCGCGGCAGAAGGGCCTCGACACGTTCCATGGCGAAGCGCTGGACGCAATTCATGCCGAGGAGATCGACATTCACGGCTTTCAGGCAGTGATCGCGGCCACCGACAATGACGCCTATAACGCCCTAATCTGCGCGGAGCTGGGACCGGAGGTCGGCCGCAACAGCGTTTTCCAGATCGGCGCCAGCGACGATGCCGCCGTGGCGGACCTGCCCACGAACCTGAAGGGGCGCATGCTCATGAAGTCGGCCGCCGGGCTGATGGAACTCTTGTCGCGCCAGGAAAAAGGCTGGGAGTTCCGGCAGACCCGGATCGGCGAGAAATATACGCTGAAGGATCTGCGGGACCGCCTGTCCTCCAAGAGCGAGCTCCTCGCCATCGTACGGCCCGGCAAGGAGGTTGCCTTTTTCACGAATGCCGGCCGGCCGGTGGTGAACGAGGGCGATTTCGTCATTGCCTATGTGCCGCCCGGCGGCGACGCGGCGGACGAGGATGAGGCGGCGGAACGCAAGGAACGCGCCCGCGAGGCGAAAAGCGAGAAAGCTGCGCGCGGGTCCGAGGGGGAGGACGGGCCGCATCCGGAGGGGCTGCCCTCCCCGGCTTGACGGATTTGCAGGGCACCCGTTTATTTTGCATCACGGGCCGGCTTGACCGACTCTCGGTGCTCCTTCAGCTATAGACCATGAGCGACGACGACGCCCCCGACAGTCTGATTCCCTATGACGAGCACGTGCAGGATGCCCTGCGCGGCGTTGTTTACAACGTCCTGACGGATGTTGCGAAGGTCGGCTCCCTGCCGGGGGGACATCATTTCTATATTGCCTTCAAGACCGGTGCCGCCGGCGTCGATATCCCGAACCATTTGAAGGAACGCTATCCCGACGAGATGACCATCGTCGTGCAGCACCGTTTCTGGGATCTGAAGGTGGACCGCGAGGGCTTCGAAATCGGCCTCAGCTTCAATCAGGTGCCGGCGAAGCTGATCGTACCATTCTCTGCCGTGGTCGGTTTCGTCGACCCGTCCGTGAATTTCGCGTTGCAGTTCCCGCCGCCCGAGGTGAGTGCACCCAAGACCGGACTGCGTTCCGTCGACAAGCAGGGCGGAGAGCCGCTTTCCGCCTCCTCCGAAGCCAAGGCCCCCGCCGAAAAGACGGAGGGTGAGGAGAAACGCGATTCGTCCTCCAACGTCGTCGAGATCGACTTTCGCAAGAAGTGATTGAGACGGGGCGCGGTCCCCTCTATCCAGCCGGCAAGACCTGAAATCAGCAAGTCCTGCCGCTGGAGATCCAATGACCGACACCCGTACCGAAACCGATTCGATCGGCGCCATCGACGTGCCTGCCGGCGCCTATTGGGGCGCGCAGACGCAGCGGTCGATCGAGAACTTCCCCTTCGGCGGGCAGGAGCGCATGCCGCTCGGCATCGTGCGCGCCCAGGCCATCGTCAAGCAGGCCGCCGCCCGGGTGAACCGCAAGCACGGCCTGGATGCGGAAATCGCGGACGCCATCGAGAAGGCCGCGCAGGAAATCATCGACGGGAAGCTTGATGAGGAGTTCCCGCTGGTCATCTGGCAGACCGGCTCCGGCACGCAGACGAACATGAACGTCAACGAGGTGATCGCCGGCCGCGCGAACGAGATGCTGACCGGCAAGATCGGCGGCAAGTCGCCGGTGCACCCCAACGATCATGTGAATATGAGCCAGTCGTCGAACGACAGCTTCCCGACCGCCCTGCACATCGCTGCCGCGCTCGCGGCGCAGCAGACGCTGATCCCGGCGCTGAGCCGGCTGGAGGGGGCGCTGTCGGCCAAGGCGAAATCATGGGATCACATCGTCAAGATCGGGCGCACGCATACGCAGGACGCAACCCCGCTGACGCTGGGGCAGGAATTTTCCGGCTATGCCGCGCAGCTTTCCAGTTGCCGCGACCGGATCGAGGGCGCTCTCGAAGGCAATCTGCGGAGACTCGCCATCGGCGGCACGGCCGTGGGCACCGGTCTCAACGCGCCTCAGGGCTGGGCCGAGGACATGGCCGCCGCGATTACCGACATCTCCGGCACACGCTTCGAGCCGGCGCCGAACAAATTCGAGCAGCTTGCGGCGAAAGACGGTCTCGTCTTCTTCTCCGGCGGGCTGAACACGCTTGCGGTCGCGCTCAACAAGATTGCCAACGACATTCGCTTCCTGGGCTCCGGCCCGCGTTCCGGTCTTGGCGAACTGTCGCTGCCGGCGAACGAGCCCGGCAGTTCGATCATGCCCGGCAAGGTGAACCCGACCCAGTGCGAATCGCTGACGATGGTCGCGGCGCAGGTCGTCGGCAATCATCAGGCCGTGACGATCGGCGGCATGCAGGGCCATTTCGAGCTCAACGTCTTCATGCCGCTGATCGGCGCGAACGTGCTGCGTTCCGTCGAATTGATGGCGACCGGCATGGTCAGCTTCGCGGAGCGCTGCGTCGACGGTATCCAGGCGAACGAGCAGCAGATCGCCGACCTCGTCGGTCGTTCGCTGATGCTCGTGACCGCGCTTGCGCCGGAAATCGGCTATGACAATGCCGCCAAGATCGCCAAATATGCGCACGAGAAGGGGCAGACGCTGAAGGAGGCGGGGCTGGAACTCGGCCTCGTGGATGCGGAAACCTTCGACCGCGTCGTGCGTCCGGAAACGATGGTCGGCCGCTGAGGGGCGCGGCATGACGCGCATGCTGGAGCGGCGCGGGGTTCTCTTCGTGCTCTCCTCGCCCTCCGGCGCGGGGAAGAGCACCATGGCGCGGCGGCTGCTCGGCGCGGAGCCCGATATGCGGGTTTCGGTGTCGGCGACGACCCGGCCGCCGCGAAAGGGAGAGGCGCACGGCCGGGAATATTATTTCGAGACCCAGGACGGGTTCGACCGGCTGATCGCGGACGATGCGCTGATCGAATGGGCGCACGTGTTCGACCATCGCTACGGCACGCCGCAGGCTCCGGTGGAAGCGGCGCTGGCGGCCGGGCAGGACATGCTGTTCGATGTCGATTGGCAGGGGACGCGCGCGCTGAAGGGGAAGCTGGGACCGGACGTCGTCTCCATCTTCCTGCTGCCACCCTCCCTGGAGGAACTGGAGCGGCGGCTGCGCGGGCGGGGTACGGATTCGGAGGAGGTTATCGAGCGTCGCATGGCCCGCGCTTCGCACGAGATCAGCCACTATGATTCCTATGACTATGTGTTCGTGAATGACGATTTCGACGTCTGTTTCGAGGATGTGCAGAAGGTCGTCGATGGAGAGCGGCTGCGCGCGTCGAGACGGGGGGCGGCCCTGGAGGCGTTCGTAAAGGCCATGGAACGGCAGGACGACTGACCCTCTCTGGTCCCGGCGTTCGGGACACCTATATGCGGGAGCGATATGACCAAGAAGACCCTTCTGCTCGTCATCGTCGGCCTCGCGCTCGGCGCGGCGCTCGCCTTCGGAATTCGCGCCTGGTGCCCGCCAGCGGCAGCGCAGCAGGCCGAGGGCATCGCCGCGCAGCGGTCCGTCAGTCCGGCGGCGCAGCGGGAGGTGCCGGGAAGCCGTGAGGAGGTGCTGCTCTCCTATGCGCCGCTGGTGAAGGATGTCGCCCCGGCTGTCGTCAACGTCTATTCCGCGCGCCGCGCGCAGCAGCGCGCCAGCACATTTTTCGACCAGTTCTTCGGCCGCATGAACCGGCCGCCGCGAGTCGAGCAGTCGCTCGGTTCCGGCGTGATCGTCGGCGCGGACGGCCTGATCGTCACCAACAATCATGTCGTTGAGGGCGCGGAGCAGATCCTCGTGTCGCTATCGGACCGGCGCGAATTTTCCGCGGAGATCGTCTTCACCGACCCGCAGATGGACTTGGCGCTGCTGCGCGTCGACACGGGCGGCGAAGCGCTGCCGACGGTCGATCTGGGCGACAGCGATAGCGTGGAGGTCGGCGATATCGTCGTTGCCATCGGCAATCCCTTCGGCGTCGGCCAGACGGTGACCAACGGCATCGTGTCCGCCGTCGCCCGCGCCGGGGTCGGCATCAGCGACTATCAGTTCTTTCTGCAGACCGACGCGGCGATCAATCCGGGCAATTCCGGCGGCGCGCTGATCGGGCTGGACGGGACGCTGGTGGGCGTCAACACCGCGATCTATTCGCGGTCCGGCGGATCGAACGGCATCGGCTTCGCCATTCCGGTGAACTCCGTACGCCAGTTCCTTGCGGGCGCGGCATCGGGCCGCGTGATGCGTCCGTGGTTCGGGGCGGAGGCGCAGACCGTCACGCGGGAGATTGCCAGTTCCATGGGGCTCGACCGGCCATCCGGTGCGCTGATCCGCAGCGTGTCGGAGAGCGGTCCGGCGGCCGATGCCGGCCTGCGATCCGGCGACATCGTCACGGCGGTGAACGGTGAAGCGGTCGGCGATCCTGCGATGCTGCGTTATCTGACCGGCAGTCAGCCCCTCGGCAGCGAACTGACCCTGACCTATCTGCGCGGCGGTGAGCGGCGCCAGACCACCATCGAACTCATCGAACCGCCGGAAACGCCGAAGCGCAACGAGACGCTGCTGTCCGGCGAACATATCCTGACCGGCGTGCAGGTTGCGAACCTCAGCCCACGCCTGGCGTCGGAACTCGGCAGCGGCGTTCCGGAATCGGGTGTCATCGTCACCGGCATCACCCGCGGTGCCCCGGCCGCGCGCGTCAATTTCGTGCGCACCGGCGACATCATCGATTCGGTGAATGGAGAGACGGTGGAAACGGTTCGCGAACTGGAAACCGTGATGGGCTCGGCGTCCGCAGAAGCGGAGATCGTCTTCACCCGCGGCGGCCAGCAGGCCGCCTGCTATTTCCGCGCGCCGAACTTCTTCCGCTGCCGGTCGTGACGCCGCGCGGCTACTAGAGGGTATCCCGGCGAAGGCCGGCATGACGGCTGCGCTTGGGGGGCGTTCAATCCCAGACGAGAATCGGCCAGTCCCGTTTTGCCGCCAGCGCCCGCATGGGCGGCTTCGGATTGACGGCATAGGCCTCGTCCGCCCAGGCGAAAACGGGTTCGTCGGAATGGTGGTCGGAGAAGAAGCGAATATGGGCCTGCGTCCGGTCGATCCCTTGCGCGGCCAGATACGCCTCGATCTTGCGCAGCTTCGCCGCGCCGTAGCAATTCTCACCGTCAAGACGGGCAAGAACGCAGCCGGGCGCACGCTGTGCCGCCGTCGCGACAATTTCGTCCACGCCCAGACGGGTCGCGAGCGGCCGGACATAGAAGTCGTAGCTCGCCGTCGCCCAGATTACCCGCCGGCCCTCTGCATGTTCGGCGGCGATTCTGCGGCGCGCGTCGGAATAGACCTGATCGGCGTCGAGAATTGCGGCGAACCGCTCCGCTTCTCGCTCCACATCCGCAGCACCCACGCGGCCGCCCATCAAAAGCCGATGGTTAAGCTGCTTTAGCCGTCCCCGGCCGTACAGGCCGACAAGAAAGCCCGCCCCCGTGACGGCGGTCAGCGGGACAAGCGCCGCCCGCGCCGGGGCGGCCGCCCGCATCCAGTGCCGCAGCCACTTCGCATAGGTGCCGCTCCGCGTGATGGTGCGGTCCATGTCGAAGATGCTCAGCCGGTGCGCCGGCCCTGTCCCGCCGCGCCTGTCGTCCGGGTTCACCTGCGTCAGACGGCCTTCAGCGCCTGCTCGAAGTCGGCGACGAGATCGTCCTCATGCTCGACGCCGATGGAGACGCGTACGAGATTGTCGCCGATCCCCAGCTCCGCCCGCCGCGCCTCCGGCACGCTGAGGTGCGTCATGGCGGCCGGGTGGCTGGCGAGCGACTCGGTGCCGCCCAGGCTGACCGCCAGCTTCACGGTCTTGAGGTTGTCGAGCAGGCGGAACGCTTCGGGCTCGCCGCCCTTAACGATGACGGAGAAGGTGGAGCCTGCGCCCGAACAATGCCGCTTGAAGATTTCGCCCTGGCTGGAGGAGGGGTCGAGGAAGCCGAGCCAGGACACGCGCTCCACCTTTGGATGATCCTTCAGGAAGGTGGCGACGGCGCGGGCGTTCGATTCCGCCTTCTCCATGCGCAGCTGTACCGTTTCCAGCGACCGCAGCAGCATCCAGGCGGTGTTCGGATCGGTGATGGTGCCGAGCGTGTTGCGCAGCGCCAGAATGGGCGCCAGCGCGTCGCGCGTACCCACCACCGCGCCGGCCACCAGATCGGAATGGCCGCCGACATATTTCGTCAGCGAATAAACCGACATGTCCGCGCCGTTCTGCGTCGGCGCCTGAAAACAGGGGCCGAGGAAGGTGTTGTCGCACATGATGACGGGGCGGTGCTCCGCATCCGCGAACATCCGGTCGCGGAGGGCCGACACAGCCTCGATATCGACAAGGTCGTTCGTGGGATTTGCCGGGCTTTCCAGATAGATCACCGAAACGCGGCCAAGACCCTTCGCCCGCTCGATGGTCTCCTCGATTTCTGCGGGGGAAGCATGCGCCGGAAAGTCGACCCACTTCACGCCGAACTTGCCGAACACGGCGTCGATCATCTTTTCCGTCGCGGCATAGAGTGGTGCGGAATGGACGATGACATCGCCCGGCTGAACGTGCGCCATCAGCGCCGTGCCAATGGCCGACATGCCGGAGGAGAAGCTCAGCGCCTCTTCCGCACGTTCCCATTGTGCCAGCCGGTCCTCCAGGATTTCCTGGTTCGGACCGTTGAAGCGGCCATAGACGAGGCCCTCGGACCCGCCCGGGCGCTTGCCGGTGATCCCCTCGAAGAACCGCTTGCCGTCCGCCGCGCTTTCGAAGGCGTAGGTGGAGGTCAGGAAGATCGGCGGCTTCAGCGCCCCCTCCGACAGGCGCGGCTCATAGCCATAGCCCATCATCAGGGTCGAAGGATGCATGACGTGGTCACCGATCTGGGTGACCTGCGGCGGAGTCGGCTGGCGGGAGGGGCGGCCCTCGTCCAGCTTGTCGTCTTTGATGTCTGTCATGACCGGTGCCTAGCAGAAGGCGCCGGCCGACAGAAGCGGGGGCGGGGATGCTCGTTCGCTCCCCAGCGTCATCCCGGCGAAAGCCGGGACCCACGCCATTGTTCTGCACCAAGCGACGAGGCGGGGCCTTATTGGAGTGGGTCCCGGCCTTCGCCGGGATGACGGCTTTCGGTGGAAAGCGTCAGCGTAGCTGAGCGTCCACCGCCTTCTCTGCGGCCGCCACCACCTTTTCGCCAAGCGCGGCGATCTCCTCGTCCGTAAAGCTTTTCTCCGCCGGCTGCATGGTGACGCGGACGGCGACGGATACCTTGCCCTCCGGCACGCCCTTGCCGCTGAAATAGTCGAACAGGCGCGCGCCGGTGATCGCCTTCTTGTCCGCCCCGGCGCAGGCGCGGACAAGGTTCGCCGTCACGGTATCCGGGTCCACCAGAAAGGCGAAATCGCGCGTCACGGCCTGAAGCGGCGGCGGTGTAAACGCCGGACGGCTGCGCTTCGCCTTGGACGGCGGCAGCGCATCCAGGAACAGTTCGCCTGCGCCCACGCGGCCGGAGAGGCCCAGCGCCGCCGCGACGCGGGGGTGCAGTTCCCCAAATTCGGCAAGGCAGGTTTTGGGGCCGAGCATGACGCGCGCCGACCGGCCGGGATGATACCATTCGGTTTCCGTGCGCTGCACCTGCACCTTGTCGATCGGCGCGCCTGCGGCGTCCAGCGCGGCCATGATTTCCGCCTTGGCATCGAACAGGTCAAAGCCACGCTCGCCGCCCCGGCGCCAATCCTTTTCCGAGGCGAGTCCGGCGAGGACAAAGCCCAGAACGGGCCGCTCGCCGTCCGCCAGATAGCGGCGCGCGATCTCGAACAGCCGGGCGGAGCCCGCGCCCCGGTCCAGATTGCGCTGCGCCGCCGACAGCAGGCTGGGCAGCGCCGACGGCTTCATCGCGACGAGGTCGCTGGAAATCGGATTGTCCAGCCTGTGCGCCGCCCCGCCGAAGGGCGCCGCCTCCGCATCGCTGATGAAGGCATAGGTGATGACCTCGTCGAGGCCGCGCGCGGCCATGGCGCGCCGCACGCGCCGTTCGGTCATCTGCGCCGGGGTGGCGGTCGGGCGGGCGACGCCCTCCGCGCGTGGCAGCGGGGTTGAGGGGATCTTGTCGAAGCCGTGGATGCGCACGACCTCCTCGACCAGATCGGGCGCGCCGTCCACGTCGCGGCGCCATGTCGGCACCGCCACCTGCCATGTCGCGGCTTCTTCAACCTCGAAGCCGAGGCGGGAGAGGATACGGGCCTGCTCCGCCGCCGGAATGTCGACGCCGGAGAGCGACGCGCAGAGGGCGGGATCGTAGGACACCAGGCGGCGGTCTTCCGGCGCGTGGCCGGCATGGACGACGCGGGATGCCTCGCCGCCGCAGATCTCGCCGATCATCTGCGTCGCGAGCGCCATGCCGCCATGCAGGAAGCCGGGATCGACGCCGCGCTCGAACCGGGCGCGGGCATCGGAGTTCAAATTGAGCGCGCGGCCGGTCTTCGCGATGGAGACGGGATCGAAATAGGCGCATTCGATCAGGATGTCGGTCGTCGTTTCCGTGACCGAGGAGTCCTCGCCGCCCATAATGCCGCCAATGTCGTGGACGCGCGCGTCGTCGGCGATCACGGTCATGAAGGGTTCCAGCGCGTAGGTCTTGCCGTTCAGCGCCTCGACGCTTTCGCCCGCCCGCGCCTTGCGTGCGGTCAGGCCGCCCTCAAGCTTTGCGAGGTCGTAGACGTGCAGCGGCCGGCCCCGGTCGAAGGTGATGTAGTTCGTGATGTCGACCAGCGCCGAAATCGGGCGCAGGCCGATGGCGCGCAGACGCCGCTGCATCCAGGCGGGCGAGGGGCCGTTGGTGACGCTGCGCATGACGCGGCCGAAAAAGGCCGGGCAGCCCTCCTCGTCCTCCGTGCGAATGTCGACCGGGCAGGGGAAGCTGCCGTCCTGCATCTCGACCGTGCCCGCCTTCAGCGTGCCGAGGCCGGCGGCGGCCAGGTCGCGCGCGATGCCGTGAACGCTAAGGCAGTCCTGCCGGTTCGGGGTAATGCCGACCTCGATGACGGGATCGTCGAGGCCCGCCCACGCGGCATAGGCCTCGCCGACCGGCGCGCCCGCGTCCAGGTCGATGATGCCGTCATGATCCTCCGACAGTTCCAGCTCGCGTTCCGACACCATCATGCCGTTGGAGGCGACGCCGCGGATCTTCGTCGGTTTCAGCGTGATGCCGGTGCCGGGAACATAGCTGCCCTCCGCCGCGAACACGCCCTTCATGCCGGCCCGCGCATTGGGCGCGCCGCAGACGACCTGCATGGGCGCGCCGCTGCCGGTGTCGACGCTGAGGACGCGCAGCTTGTCGGCGTCGGGGTGCGGCTCCGCCGTCAGCACCTCGGCAATGCGGAACGGGGCCAGCGTGTCGGCGGGGTTGTGGACGCCCTCGACCTCCAGGCCGATCGCGGTCAGCATCTCGACGATCCGGTCCAGCGGCGCATCGGTGTCGAGATGATCTTTCAGCCAGGACAGGGTGAATTTCATGCGCCGACTCCGCCGGACAGTGTTGGGACAGAGAAGGGCGAGAAGCCGTAATGCGCGCTCCACCGCCCATCGCCCTCAAAGAAGGGGCGCAGGTCGGTCATGCCGTATTTCAGCATGGCCAGGCGGTCGATGCCGGCGCCGAAGGCGAAGCCCTGCCACTCGTCCGCATCGAGGCCGCACATTTCGATGACGCGGCGATTGACCATGCCCGAGCCAAGAATTTCCAGCCAGTCGTCGCCGTCCGAACGGATGACGAGCTGTCCGTTCTCCCATGCGCAGCGCACATCCACCTCCGCTGAGGGTTCGGTGAAGGGGAAATAGCTGGGACGGAAGCGCAGCGCGACATCGTCCGTTTCGAAATAGGCCTTCACGAACGTCTCCAGCGTCCATTTCAGATGGCCCATGGTGATGCCCTTGTCGATCACCAGGCCCTCGACCTGGTGGAACATCGGTGTGTGCGTGGCGTCGGAATCGGAGCGGTAGACGCGGCCCGGCGCGATAATGCGGATGGGCGGCGCCTCCGTCGTCATGGTGCGGATCTGCACCGGGCTGGTGTGCGTGCGCAGCAGCTTCGGCGCGCCTGCGCCGGCCTCCGATCCGGGGTCTCCCTCCACCTTCGGGAAGTAGAAGGTGTCGTGCATGGCACGCGCCGGATGATGCGCGGGGATGTTGAGGGCGGTGAAATTGTGCCAGTCGTCTTCGATCTCCGGACCGGTCGCGACCTTGAAGCCGAGGTCCGCGAAGATTTCCGCCAGCTCGTCCATAGCCTGGCTGACGGGGTGGATCGTCCCGGTGCGGCCATGATCGACGGGCAGCGTCACGTCGACCGCCTCCGCCGCCAGCTTCGCATCGAGTTCCGCAGCCTCCAGCGCGCCCTTTCGCTCGCCAAGCGCGTCCTGAACTGTCTGGCGCATGCGATTGAGCGCGGCACCGGCGGTCTGCCGCTCTTCCGGGCTCATCTTGCCGAGTTGTTTCAATTGCTGCGTGATGGCGCCGGACTTGCCGAGCGCCTCGACGCGGATCGCCTCCACGCCCGCCGGCGTGGCGGCTTCGGCGATGCGGGCGAGCCAGCGTTCGGTTTCGCTGTCGATAGTGACGGTCATGGGGCGTGCTGTCCGGTCAAAGAAAAAGGCGCGGGGAGAGCCGGTCCCGAAGGACGGCCTCCCCGCGCCTCTTAAGAAAACTCAGCCTAGGGTCTAGACGGCTTGTCTAGGCGGCTTGTCTAGGCGGCTTTGTCGAGTGCGGCCTGGGCCTGCTTCACGATCGTCTTGAACGAGGCGGCCTCGTTCATGGCGAGATCGGCGAGCACCTTGCGGTCCAGCTCGACGCCGGCCAGCTTCAGGCCGTGCATGAAGCGGCCATAGGTGAGGCCCTCTTCGCGTACGGAGGCGTTGATGCGCTGGATCCACAGCGCGCGGAAATTGCGCTTGCGCTGCTTGCGGTCGCGGTAGGCGTACTGGCCGGCCTTGTCGACCGCCTGCATCGCCACGCGAATCGTGTTCTTGCGGCGACCCTGATAGCCTTTGGCCTGCTTCAGGACCTTCTTGTGACGTGCGTGCGTGGTTACGCCGCGTTTGATACGTGCCATGTGTCTATCTCCGCCTTAGAGCCCGTAGGGCGCCCATTTTTTTACCGTCTTGGTATCCGCGTCCGAAAGGACCTTGGTACCGCGGTTGGTGCGGATGTACTTGGCGTTGTGCGAGATCAGGCGGTGACGCTTGCCGACAACACCGTGCTTGATCTTGCCGGTGGCGGTAATCTTGAAGCGTTTTTTCACGCCGCTCTTCGTCTTGAGCTTGGGCATTTTCGTCTCCTGTATGTCTGTCGCATCGCAGATGCTCGGAACGATAAAAGACCGCCTCGGCAGCCCACACTGGCCGGACGGTCACGTCGAAGGCGCTGCATTTAGCGGCCACGCGCGGAAAAGCAAGCGGGCGCGGGGGCATCGACCCTCCCCCGACCCCTCCCTGTCCAGGGAGGGGAGAAAACGCGTTCCCCTCCCTGGGAAGGGAGGGGTTAGGGGAGGGTCGGCGAGGCGAGAAACGGCGCAGCTTAATGCTCGTGCCCGGGATGCCACTCATCCCCAAGCACCGCCAGAACATCCTCCAGCCGCGCCGGATCGCCCAGCGCCAGCACGTCGCCGCCGCTTTCCGCATGCAGCGGTTCGCCCGCCCAGTCGGTCATCATGCCGCCCGCGCCCTCGACGATCGGCACCAGTGCCGCGAAATCGTAAAGCTGCAGTCCGCTTTCGGCGACAAGGTCGAGATGCCCGCTCGCAAGCAGGCCGTAATTGTAGCAGTCGCCGCCATAGACCATACGCCGGTGTGCGGTCTGTCCGGCCAGGGCCATGAACTTGTGACCATCATCGTTAGAAAAATGATTGGGGCTGGTCGTGGCGAGCACGGCATCCTTCAGCTCTCGGCAGCGCCGGCTTTCCACCGGCTGGCCGTTGAAAATCGTCGGGCGGCCGGTGCGGCCCACCCAGCGTTCCCGCGCAATCGGCTGGTCGATAATACCGAGGACGGGCCAGCCATCCTCAAGCAGCGCGATCAGCGTGCCGAAAATGGGACGTCCCGCGGCGAAGCTGACGGTGCCGTCGATGGGATCGAGAACCCATTGCCGGCGCGCGCCCTCCCGCGCGGTGCCGAACTCCTCGCCGATGATGCCGTCCGCCGCCCGCTCGCGGTCGATGATTTCACGCATCGCCAGTTCGGCGGCGCGGTCGGCGGCCGTCACCGGACTTTCGTCGCCCTTGGCATCGATATCGAAGCTCTGACGGAAAAAGCGGCGGATTTCGGCGCCCGCCGCGTCGGCAAGCCTGCCGGCAAAGATCAGGTCGTCTTCGGTCACAGTCCAAGGTCCTTCAATATCTGTTCGCGGTGTTCGTCGAGGCGCGGTGCCTTTGGACGGCTGGCCGGGTCGTCGAAACCGCTGATCTTCACCGGATTGCCGGCGGCGGTCAGCGGCGTTCCGTCCTCGAACGCGGTTTCGATCGCCATGTTGCGTGCGCGGACCTGGGGGTGCCCCAGCGCTTCGCCCACATCGTGCAGCGGGCCGGCGGGAACGCCCGCGGCGTCCAGGCGCGCCAGCCAGTCGGCCGCATCGGCCTCGCCCAGGCGTGCGGACAGGATCTCCCCCAGCGCGTCCGCATGGTCGCTGCGCGTCTCGTTCGTCGCGAAACGGGGATCGTCCAGCAATTCGCGCAGGTCCATGGCCCGGCACAGGGCCGTGAACAGCGCATCATTGCCGGCGGCGATGACGACATGCGCGTCCCGGCAGGGGTAGGCGGCGAAAGGCGTGATCGACGGGTGACGCGCGCCGAGCGGACCGGGCGCCTTTCCCGTGACGGCATAGCGCGCGATGGCGTTTTCCAGAATGGCGATCTGGCCGTCCAGCATGGCGACGTCGACGAAGCGGCCCTCGCCCGTCTTCTGCCGGTCGTGCACGCCGGACAGGATGCCGATGACGGTGAACAGGCCGGCGGTGATGTCGCCGATGCTGGTTCCGACGCGCGTCGGCGGCCCGCCGGGATGGCCGGTGACGCTCATGATGCCGCCCATGGCCTGAACCACCATGTCATAGGAGGCCTTCTGCGAATCCGGGCCGGTATGACCGAAACCGCTCGCCGCCGCATAGATCAGCTGCGGGAAGCGTGCATGCAGGGCGGACCAGCCATAGCCCAGCTTCTTCATCGTGCCGGGCCGGAAATTTTCCACCAGTATGTCGGCACGCGCCAGCATCGCCTCGAAGATCTCTCGGTCCTCCGCGCGCTTCAGGTCCAGCGCGATCGACTGCTTGCCGCGATTAATGGAGGTGAAATAGGCGCTCTTGCCGTCCTTGAACGGACCGATGGCGCGGCTGTCGTCGCCTGTGCCGGGGCGCTCCACCTTGATGACCCGCGCGCCGAGGTCGGACAGCACCATCGTTGCGTAGGGGCCGGCAAGGACGCGCGACAGATCGACGACGACGAGGTCCGACAGTGGACCGGCGGATGAGCCTTCGGTAGTGGCGCCGAAACTGTTGAGGGAATCATCCATGAAGCTCTTCATGTCCTACACCTCGCCCTATTCGCGCAAGGTTCGTGTCCTTTTGCGCGAACTGGACCTGGAGGACAGTGTGGACGAAGTGCCCGTGGACCCGCTCAGCGACCCCGACGAGCTGATCTCCGTCAACCCGGCCTCGAAAATCCCGGCGCTGGAGACGGACGATGGCTTGAGCGTTCACGACAGCCGCGTCATTCTGGGCTATCTTGCCTCCCTGACGGATGCCGGCGACCTCTATCCTGCGCCGAACGATCCGAAACGATGGGCCGCGATGACGCTCGCCTCTCATATCGATGCGATCCTGGACGCCGCGCTCGCCTGGCGCATGGAAATGGTGCGCCAACCGGGGGAGCGATCGATCTTTTGGCAGAACCGCTGGAAGACGCAGATCGAGCGTGCTCTCGACGCCCTTCCCGACATGCTGAACGCTGCGCCCGCCTACCGCGCCTATGCGGAGATGCTGTCGGTCGTGGCGCTGGAATATCTCGATTTCCGGCATCAGGCTCTCGACTGGCGCCGCGGCCGCCCTGCGCTCAAGGACCTGCACGACAGATGGGCCGCGCGCAGCTCCATGGTCGAAACCCAGTTTCCGGCGGGCTAGCCCCCTCATGGCAGACCGTCGGCCCTTGCGCGTGCTTCTCGACCTGCGGCCTGCGCTCGAAGGGTTTTCAGGGATCCCGCAGGAGACGCGCCTTCTCTTCAAGCATCTGCACCGGCCCGGCCGTGTCGAAACCGACGGGCTGATACAGGCGCCGCATCTCGTTCTGGGGCGGGGCCTGCCTCTGGAGGAGGCCCGCCGCGCGCGCGTGGCCCCGCACAGGCAGGGGCGCCGGCTCGCACGGATCGTCATCGCTCTGACCGCGCGCGCGGAAACGCGCAGGGCGGTGCGTCAGCGGCGGCGGCGATATGTCTGGTCGGTGGCGAAAACGCGTTTGTCCGCGCTTTTCGGCAGGCCCGTGCGTCTGACTGCCTTTGCCGCGGAAAATTTCGCAGATTTCATCTGGCGCGGCCTGTTCTCGAAATCCCTCGTGTCGTCGGACCGGGCAGAGATGACCGCGCGCCGCTACCGCATCGCGTCCGCGCCTTGGCATGCGCTTTATTACGGGGCGGTGCGCTGGTTCGGGCTCAGAAGGCCGCGCTATCCGCTGCTGGACACTGGCGGGTACGACGTTTTCATCGCGCAAAAGCCCTATGCGGCCACCGTGCCGCGGGGGTGCCGCATGATCGTTCGCTATCACGACGCGGTGCCCGTGTTCATGGCGCACGTCATACCCGAAAAGTCGCTGCATCTTGCCACGCATATCGATCCGCTGACCGCCAATGTGCGCGCCGGCGCCTGGTTCGCCTGCGTGTCGGAGGCGACGCGGCAGGATCTGCTGCGCCTGTTTCCGGAGGTGGAGGCGCGGTCGGCGACGGTGCACAATATGGTGTCGCACGCCTATCACGACGCCCCGGCACCCGCGGCGCGGGTTCGCGGCATCGTCGAGAACCGCCTGTACGAAAGCTCCGGTTGGCTGCCGCCCTTTTCCGGGCCGAAGGCGCGGCGGCAATTCTACCGCGAGGCCCTTGGAAGTCCGAAAGATGGCGCGAGGGCAGAGGCGCCCCCCCTGCGCTATCTGCTGATGGTGTCCACCGTGGAGCCGCGCAAGAACCACCAGCGCCTCGTGGCGGCGTGGGAGGCGCTGCGCGCTGAGGGAAACGAGGATTTGAAGCTGATCGTGGTCGGTACGCTGGGATGGGACAACGCCGCCATCCAGGGGACATTTCGGCCGTGGCTGGACAAGGGCCAATTGTTCATGCTTTCGGCCGTGCCGGCGGGGGAACTGCGTATCCTCTATCAGCACGCGGCGGCGACCGTCTGCCCCAGCCTGGCTGAGGGGTTCGACTATTCCGGCGTGGAGGCGATGCGTTCCGGCGGACTCGTCGCGGCCAGCGACCTGCCTGTCCACCGGGAGGTCTATGACGGCGGCGCGGTCTATTTCGATCCCTACTCGACCGCCGCCACAGCGCGTGCCCTTGAATCCCTGCTCGCTCAGGATGCAGCGGCGGATCAGCGCCGTGCGGCGTTGCGGCAGGAGGGGCGTACGGTCGCCGCGCGCTATACGGCGGATGCGCTGCGTCCGCAGTGGGATGCGTTTCTGCAGAGGGTGACCGCGGCCTCGCCGGCAACACGCTGAAGACGGCGTCCGAACCGGCGGCGGCGCGCGCCAGATCGTTCGCTCAGCCCATCTGGCGCTTGATGGTCTTCCTCAGCTTGTCGCCATAGGGCGGCATCAGACCGGCCAGCTTCGCCACGTCGAGCTTCGGCTGCGTGTAAATGGACTTGGCGTGGCTGAACGTGCGGAAGCCGTCGCGGCCGTGATAATGGCCCATCCCGCTCGGACCGATGCCGCCGAAGGGCAGGTCCTCGACCGACACGTGCATGACAACGTCATTCACCGTCACGCCGCCGGAGATCGTCGTCGCCAGTACGCGCTCTTCCTCCTCGCTGTCGGTGCCGAAATAATAAAGGCCCAGCGGGCGGTCGCGGGCGTTCACATAGGCTGCGGCGTCCTCCACCCGGTCATAGGTCCGGATGGGAAGGACGGGGCCGAAGATCTCCTCCTGCATCACGGCCATGTCGTCGGTCGGTGAGCGTACGATGGTCAGAGGCATCTTGTTCGAATTCGCGCCGGTGAAATCCTCTCCTGCCGGGTTCACCTCGACGATGTCCGCGCCCTTCTCCCGCGCGTCGTCGACCAGCGCCTGCAGCCGCTCCCGGTGATGCCCGTTCACGATGGAGGTGTAGTCGTCGTTGGACAGGAGGGCGGGGTACATCTCGGCCGCCGCGCGCCGCAGCCCGTCCACGACGGCGGCCTCTTTCGCGCGCGGGACGAGCATATAGTCCGGCGCCAGGCAGATCTGGCCCGCGTTCAGCATCTTGCCCATGGCGACCCGCCTCGTGGTCAGTTCGACATCGGCGCTGCTTCCCATGATGACCGGCGACTTGCCGCCCAGTTCCAGCGTGACCGGGACCAGATTTTCGGCGGCCGCCCGCAGGATATGCTTCGCGATACCGGTCGCGCCGGTGAAGATCAGATGATCGAAGGGCAGGGCGGCGAAGGCCTTGCCCACGTCCGGACCGCCATTCACGAAGCTGAGTTCCGTCGGGTCGAAATACTTCGCCGCCAGACGGGCCATCAGGTCGGAGGTTTCCGGCGTGAATTCCGACGGCTTCACCATGGCGCGGTTGCCGGCGGCAAAGATCTGCGCCAGCGGCCCGAAGGTCAGGTTCACCGGAAAATTCCACGGGCTGATGACGCCCACCACGCCCTTTGGCTGGAATTCGACGCGCGCCTTCGCGCCCATCAGGTTCAGCGGGAAATCGACTGAGCGCTTCTCCGGCTTCATCCAGTCATCGACATGTTTCAGGGCATGGGAAAGCGGTCCGACCGATCCCGCAATGTCGGTAAACTGGCTTTGCATTTCGCTGCGATGGCCGAAATCCTCCGACAGAGCCGCCGTCAGCGATGCGGAATTGTCCTTCAAAAGCGCGATGGCCCGCTTTAGCCGGTCTTTTCGAATGGCCGCGCCGACGGGAAGTTCGCCCATGAAGGCGGCCCGCTGCCGCGCCAGAATATCGGTCATGGCGGAGGCTTCGGGATTCTCCGTCGGTGCAATCTGAGTTGCCATCGCTGCTTTTCCTCCCACGCCTGCATTTGGCAGGATTTGAGCGTCACTCTACATGCGAACGCGCTGAGCGGAAACGTCGAATCGGATAGGGTCTGGATCGAAGGCTTGCCCGTCGCCGGTGCCGCTGCCAATCATCCGGCATGCGGGAAAAGGAGCTTCGCCTTGCCCTGGTCTGCTATGGCGGCATCAGCCTGGCGGTCTACATGCACGGCATCACGCGGGAAATCTGGAAGCTGCTGCGTGCCTCGCGCCGGCTGGCGGCGGGGGAGCCGCGTCCAGCGGGCGATACGGAGGCGGTCTATCATGACATGCTGTCGCGCGTGCACGAGCATGTCCGGCTGCGCGTCCTTGCCGATATCGTTGCAGGAGCGTCAGCCGGCGGCATCAACGGCATCTTTCTGGCAGAGGCGATCTCAACGGGCGCCAGCCTGGACCCCTTGGTCGATCTGTGGCTGGAGCGGGCGGACGTCGACGAACTTCTCGATCCCGACGCCGCGCCCTCCTCGCGCTTCTCGAAAATCTATGCGGAGCCGTTCCTCTATTTCCTGCGGCAGACGCGCAGCGTCGATTTCACCGAGGAGGTCGTCGAAGGCGGCGCAAGGGACGAACTGAACGACAAGCTGTCGCGCTTCGTTCGCTCGCGCTGGTTCAAGCCGCCCTTTTCCGGCGTCCAGTTTTCGAACTTCCTGCTGGATGCGCTGTCGGCGATGCACGAAACCGCACCGGCGGACGCTGCGCCCTTACTGCCGGAGGGGCAGCCGCTCGACCTGTTCGTGACCGTGACGGATTTTTACGGCCACGAACAGCGATTGCGGCTGAACAGCCCGCCCTATGTAGAGGAAACCGAGCATCGCAAGATCATCGCTTTCCGGGACGAGGGGCGGCGAGGCACGCGGCGGCGGCTGGCCGATCCGGCAAGCCTGGCCTTCGCCGCGCGCGCGACGGCGAGCTTTCCCGGGGCCTTCCCGCCTTTTCAGGCGCGGGAGATGGATGCCGTCGTGAAGGCTCGCGGCGATGCCTGGCCGCAGCGTTCCGACTTCCTCGCCGCCGTTTTCCCCCTGCGCAAGGACGAGGATGCGCAGAGCGGTGCCGCGCTCCTCGACGGATCCATTCTCAACAACGCGCCCTTTCGGCCCGCGCTCGGCGCGCTGCGCAACCGCCCGGCCCAGC
Organism: Pacificimonas flava; assembly: GCF_000342165.1. Lineage (GTDB taxonomy): Bacteria > Pseudomonadota > Alphaproteobacteria > Sphingomonadales > Sphingomonadaceae > Pacificimonas > Pacificimonas flava. Next base: position 268,845 of record NZ_AMRV01000003.1, on the reverse strand, counting down.
GGGAGATCGACCGGCGTTTCGTCTATATCGATCCGAAGCCCGGCATTCGTTCCATCGGCGGCAAGCGCGTGGGGCCGGGCGAACCGCCGGGCTTCTTTACCACCATTATCCAGTCGCTTTCGGATATTCCCCGCGAGCAGCCGATCCGGGACGATCTGGAGGCGCTGGAGGGCTTTTCCCGGCGGGTGAAGCGCACGCGGCACGTGCTGAGCGGCATTGCCGCATCGACCGATGCTGAGATCGAGGACGCGATCGGCGCACGTACGCTGGTCTCGCGCCCCTCCCTGGCAAAGCTGCAGAGCCTGCGCGCAGAGGCGAATGCGGCCGCCGTGGCGCGCGCGGGCTATGCCTATCCCGGCTATGCCCATCTGAAACTTGCCGACATCGTCGAATCCATGGCGCGTCTGTTTTCCGCGATTGGCGGCCATGACGACGTGGCCGCCGTCGACGATGTCCGGCGCAGTCTCTGGGCGTGGGTGGGCGCGGAGAATTTCGACGAGATCACACGCACGATAAAGCCCAAGCTGGCCGCGCAGGACAATTTCGTGGGATTCCTGCAACGCTACGATCTCGGCTTTCGCATCCGGCGCCTGCGCTACGTCGTGCGGCAACTCAACACACTTATCGACGAGAGCGGCGATGCGGAGGTGCGGGCCGCCGGCGAGCGAACGAAGGCCGCGATGTTCGAAGTGCTGGCACCCTTCATCGCGCGTCGCAGCGACAGCCATTTCGATGAGCGCCTTCACAGGGCGGCCGCGGCGCTGCCCAGCGAACCCGCCAAGGCGGCGGACCTTTACGGAGAGGCGCTGGATCTTTCGGCGCTGGATGAGGAGACGGAGCGGCGCCTCTCCGTCATCCTCAGGTCGTCATCGTCGCCGGAGGCCGTGCGGCGAACGCTGCTGGGTGCCTATCTGGGCTTCGCCTTTTACGACATCGCCACGTTTCCCATGCTGCAGGGGGAGGGGCTGGATGAATATGACGAGGTGAAGATTGACCGTATCTCGCCCGACGACGCCACATTCGTGCGCGACGGTGGGACCATGGCGACGCTGAAGGGCATACGGTTCAACAGTTTCGGCGCGTTCTTCAGCCGGGCGTACCGGGAGAACGACTATTTGTGGGGGCGGCTGCACGGCGCGGAACGGCTGATCGACATCGTGCTGTCGACCCTGCCCGCCGACGCCGCGCTGCCGGCGGAAGAGGTCGCGGGACTGAAGCGAGCCGCCTGCCGCGCCGTTCTGGATGCGGAGGAAGAGAGGCTGACTGCGATTCCCGACCTCCTCGCACAATTGCGGCAGGAGGTCGGCTGAGGAGGCGCGCAGCCCTTCAAACCCGGCGCCGCCGTCCCGATATCATGCCACTAGGATCAGGATGCGCACCCGCGCGCCCCGCGCTATGGGGCGTCGAAACCCGCCAGCGCCGCTACGCCCGATTCGCGCCAGCGCCGCCAGAAAGGAACCGTCATGACAGGCCCCAAGTCCGACCCGAAGATCGTGTCGATCCAGTCCGAGCTGAAGCCCGCCGTGCAGGCTGCGAAGGGACCGGCGCATCCCGCGCTCTCCTCCGTCGAGGAAATCATCGAGGAGGCGCGCAACGGGCGCATGTTCATCCTGGTCGACGATGAGGACCGCGAGAATGAGGGCGACCTCGTCATCCCCGCCCAGATGGCGACCCCCGACAAGATCGCCTTCATGGCCAAGAACGGACGCGGCCTCGTTTGCCTGTCGCTGACGCGCCAGCGCGTGAACGAGCTTGGCCTGCGCGCCATGACACCGCGCAACGAGACACCGCTCGAAACGGCCTTCACCGTCTCCATCGAGGCGAAGGAGGGCATCACGACCGGCATCAGCGCGCACGACCGCGCACGGACCATCTCCGTCGCCATCGATCCGCGCAACGGGCCGGAGGCCATCGGCTCGCCCGGCCACGTCTTCCCGCTCGCCGCGCGCGATGGCGGCGTGCTCGTCCGCGCCGGTCACACGGAGGCGGCGATCGACATTGCCCGCCTCGCCGGTCTCATTCCCGCCGGCGTGATCTGCGAAATCATGAAGGACGACGGCACCATGGCGCGCCTGGACGACCTCGTGTCCTTCGCGCAGCTCCACGGCATGAAAATCGGCACGATCCGCGACCTGATCGCCTATCGCCGCAAGCATGACAGCTTCGTCCGCCAGGTTGCCGAGGAACCGTTCGAGAGCGAGTGGGGCGGCCACTGGCGCGCCATTCGGTTCCAGGACACCATCGGCGGGTCGGAGAAACTGGCGCTGGTGAAGGGCGACCCTGGAGAGGACGGCGCCGTGCCGCTGATCCGGATGCATCATCTCAACCTCTTTGACGACGCCTTCGCCCACAAGTCCGAGCGGACGGGCACGCTGGAGCGGTCCATGAAGATGATCGCGGAGGCGGGCACCGGCGCCGTCGTTCTTATCAACCGTCCGGGCCAGAGCCCCATCGAGACGAGCATGGCGTCGCTGCAGCCGCGCCGCGCAGCGCCGGCGCCGGGCGGCGAGGAAACGGAAATCCGCGATTACGGCATCGGTGCGCAGATTCTCGCACTTCTTGGCGTGCACGACATGGTTTTGCTGACCAATTCGAAACAAAGCCTCGTCGGCCTCAGCGCCTATGGCCTCAACATCACTGAGCAGCGGCCTATCGACTGATGCGCCCTGCGCCCGGACCGCCCTTGCGGTTATCCTATGTAAATGTCTGGTCTTCGGCACCGGCCAACCCGACATGAAGGGATGGCCATGGCTCACAAATGGGAAACCTACACCGACAAGGCGGGCGAGACACGTATCCGGTTCAAGTAAATAGCCAAATCATCGTCTCCACGAAGGGGTATTCCTCCAAATCCGGCGCCCACCGGCTATCGAGTCCATCAGGAAATACGTTGCTGATGCGCCGACCGAAGACCTCGACTGACCGGATGCCCGGTCCCCCGCCCCCTCCCGGCCTCGCTAGCTTGTGAGGGCGGCGGCGTACTCCTAAGTTCTGCTCAAACCTTGGGAGGGTTTGAGCCAATGGAAACTTTCGACGTTCTGATCGTCGGCGCGGGCCTCAGTGGCATCGGCGCGGCGGTGCATCTTCGCAAGGACTGTCCGGACCTCAGCTTCGCCATTGTCGAGGCGCGCAGCGCCATTGGCGGGACATGGGACCTGTTCCGCTATCCCGGCATCCGCTCCGACAGCGACATGCACACGCTCGGCTACGTCTTCAAACCCTGGACGAAGGCAAAGGCCATCGCCGACGGCCCCTCGATCCGCGACTATGTGAACGAAACGGCGGACGAGCACGATCTGCGCCGCCACATCCGCTTCGACCGAAGGGTGGTGCGCAGCGAATGGTCGAGCACGGACGCGCTGTGGACGGTCACCATCGACCATGGGGGGCAGGAGGAGCGGCTGCGCTGCCGCTTCCTGTACATGAACTCTGGCTATTACGATTACGATCGGGGCTACCGGCCCGAATTTCCCGGTGAGGAAGAATTTGCCGGGCAGTTCGTGCATCCGCAGCACTGGCCGGAAGACCTCGATTATGCAGGGAAGCGGGTCGTCATCATCGGCTCCGGCGCGACGGCGGTGACGCTGGTGCCGGAACTCGCCAAAGAGGCTGCGCACGTCACCATGCTGCAGCGTTCGCCCACATGGATGGTCTCGCGCCCGGCGGAGGACCGGATCGCCAATCTCCTGCGCCGGTGGTTGCCGGAGATGCTCGCTTACCGCCTGACCCGCTTCAAGAATGTCCGGCTCGGCAGTTTCTTCTTCAAGCGCGCGCGGTCGCAGCCGAAGAAAGTGGGCGACCGGCTGCTGTCGATGGCCCGGGAACATCTGGGACCGGAGTTCGACATCGATACGCACCTGACGCCGCGCTACAATCCCTGGGAGCAGCGCCTTTGCCTGATCCCTGATGCCGACATGTTCCAGGCGCTGAAGCGCGGCGACGCGGAGATCGTCACCGACCATATCGAGCGTTTCACAGCCGGCGGTATCCTTCTGAAATCGGGCCGCGAACTGCCGGCGGACATCGTCGTCACCGCGACCGGGCTCAACCTGAAGATGCTGGGCGGCATGGAGATGGTGGTCGACGGGCGCACGATCGGGCCAAAGGACACCTATCCCTATAAGGGCGTCATGTACGCCGGTGTCCCGAACCTTGCGGCGACCTTTGGCTATACGAACGCCAGCTGGACGCTGAAGGCGGACATCACCGCCACCTATGTCTGCCGCCTCCTCAACCTGATGAAGGCGCGGGGGGTCGCGGTCGCAACGCCGCAAATGCCGCAGGGCGACTTCGAGGAGGCGCCCTTTTCCAACCTGTCTTCGGGTTATTTCGAACGCGCCGAGCATCTGGTCCCGAAATCGACGACGAAGGCGCCCTGGCAGCAGCCGCACGATTATCTGAACGACCGCAAGGACCTGATGAAGGGCGTGGTCGACGACGGTACGCTGTTGTTTTCCAATGCGGACGAGACGACGGGGGCGGACACCGCGGCGAAGGGTGCGGATTTCGCCGTCGCGGCGGAATAGCCGCGCCTGGAGCAAGTGCTTGGCGCACCCGGGGCGCCGGCGATAGGGTCGGCCGATGACCCAGACCGCCACGCTTCGCACCCCCTATCCGCCCATTGAACCCTATGAGACCGGCATGCTGGATGTCGGCGACGGACACCAGGTCTATTGGGAACGCTGCGGCACGCGCGGCGCGAAGCCGGCCATATTCGTGCATGGCGGTCCCGGCGGCGGCTGCTCGCCGGACCACCGCCGCCTGTTCGATCCCGCCCGCTACGACGTCATGCTGTTCGACCAGCGCGGCTGTGGCCGGTCGACGCCGCATGCGGAGCTGGAGGCGAACACGACTTGGCACCTCGTTGCGGACATGGAGCGCCTGCGCGCAATGATGGGCGCGGAGCGGTGGCAGGTGTTCGGCGGATCATGGGGCTCCACGCTCGGCCTCACCTATGCAGAAACGCATCCGGCGCGGGTCAGTGAACTGATCCTGCGCGGCATCTATCTCCTGACGAAGCGGGAGATGGACTGGTATTACCAGTTCGGCGTATCGGAGATGTTCCCGGAGAAGTGGCAGCGTTTCCTGGCACCCATTCCGCCGGGGGAGCGCGGCGACATGCTGGCGGCCTATCATCGCCGCCTGACATCGGATGACCGGTCGGTGCGGGAGGAGGCGGCAAAGGCCTGGGCGATCTGGGAGGGGGAGACGATCACCCTGCTGCCCGACCCGGCAACGAGCGCGCCCTTCGAGGACGGTCATTTCGCGCTCGCCTTCGCGCGCATCGAGAATCATTTCTTCATCAATGGCGGCTGGCTGGAGGAGGGACAGCTGCTGCGCGATGCACACAGGCTGGCTGGCATTCCGGGCCTGATCGTCCATGGCCGCTATGACATGCCGTGCCCGGCCCGCAGCGCCTTTGCCCTGGCTGAGGCGTGGCCGGATGCGGATTTCCACCTCATCGAGGGGGCGGGGCACGCCTATAACGAGCCCGGCATTCTCGATTGCCTGATCCGCACCACCGACCGGTTCGCCGGCGCTTAGCCCGCCGCGGGCCACGCTTCAGCAGCGTTCCATTGCGGCCTTGGCGAGCGCAGGGAAGTCGGAAAACAGCCCGTTGATGCCGATCTTGATCTGCGCGCAGATCTCCCCCGCCATGTCACCATGAGCAGCATCGCCCCCCTCCGTCCGGTACGCCGGCGCGAGGAAGGCGTTCTCCGCGCGAAACGTCCAGCTATGGACGGTCAGGCCCGCGCGTTGCGCGGCCTCGACGATGCCGGTTGGGGCGCCATTCTCGTCGATCACCATCTGTTTCGGCGGCCCCAGACCTGTCGCATAGGCTGCGACGGTGGCGAGACCCTCGGTCGTCAGCAGATCCGCGTAATGAAGACCGTCCCCGCCCGGAACAGCCTGGTCCGGCGCGCCGACGAGCTGGACGAGGCGCAGGTCCGTCATGCTCGAAAGCCGCTTCAGATTTTCCGTTTCGAAGGATTGAATGAAGACCGGATCGTCCACCGCGGTCCAGTTTGCCGCATTCAGTGCCGCGACGAGCGGCTCCTCGAGCGAGAGGCCGATATCTCGAAAATAGGCGGAGTGCTTCGTTTCCGGATAGAGACCGACACCGCGCCGCTTTGCGAGCGCGATGATGTCCTTGAGCGTGGGAATGCCGAAACGCCCGTCATACTCCGTCCCCCGCAATTCCGGCAGGCGCTTCCTGGCCTTCAGGGTTTGCAGTTCCGCGAGCGTGAAATCCTCGGTGAACCAGCCCCGGACCTGTTTGCCGTCGATGCTCTTCACCGTTCTGCGATTCGAGAATTCCGGGTGGTCCGCCACGTCGGTGGTGCCCGAAATCTCGTTCTCGTGCCGCGCGACGAGAACGCCGTCCTTCGTGGAGACGAGGTCGGGCTCGATGAAATCCGCGCCCTGGTCGATGGCGAGTTCATAGGCGGCCAGCGTGTGTTCGGGCCGTTCCCCGCTGGCACCCCGATGCGCGATCAGGATCGGCGCGTCCGTGGCGGCTGCGGCCGCCAGGGGCGCGATGGCGGCGAGGAGGAAAAGAGCGGCGGGGACAATCCGGTACATCATGCGTTCCTACAGCTTGAACGGGCACGCGCCCGCCACGACATCCGGTATCAAACGCTTTTCGATGAAGGGATTATGTCATGTCCACGGAAACCGCGATTCTTGCCGGCGGCTGCTTCTGGTGTCTGGAGGCGGTGTTCGACGATCTGAAGGGCGTCAGCCATGTGGAATCGGGCTATATCGGCGGTGACGTCGAAAATCCCACCTACGAGCAGGTTTGCGGCAAGGAGACCGGCCATGCGGAAGCGGTGAAGGTGGAGTTCGACCCCGCCGAACTGACGTACGAGGACCTGCTCGATATCTTCTTCCACATTCACGATCCGACGACCAAGGATCGGCAGGGGAACGATGTCGGCCCGCAATATCGCAGCGCCATCTTCCCCCTGTCCGACGGTCAGCGCGCCGAGGCGCAGGCTGCGATCGAGCGCGCCAATCTCTTGTGGGACGATCCGGTGGTCACGACCATCGAGGAGGGGAAATGGTGGCCCGGCGAGCGCGAGCATCAGGATTATTACGCCCGCACCGGCGATACGACACCCTATTGCAACTTCGTCGTCGGTCCGAAGGTGCGGAAATTCCGGGAAGAGTATCGTGAGAAATTGAAACCCGGCGTGGCGGACTAACTCTGTTTCGAGGCGTCAGAGTTCGCGGGCCATCACCACGTCGTCATAATGATTCTCGCCGACTTGAAACTGGCGGGTGCCGATGATCGTCATGCCGTTTTTCTGATAGAAACGGATGGCGCGGCCGTTGCGTCCATAGACGCCGAGCAATAGCCGGCGGCCGTTCATCTGTTTCGCCCGTTCGACCGCTGCCGCCATCAGCGCCCGCGCGACGCCGGTGCCGTGGAAGCGGGAGAGGACGTAGATTCGCTTGAGTTCGACATCGCCCTCTGCGGCTTCCACCGTCGGCAGGTCCGGGGGCGACAGCGCCGCGTAGCCGATGGGTGCGCCCTTCCGCAGCTCCGCCAGCCAAAGCGCATGGCCCTGACTGGCGAGCCGCTGACGATAGTCCGCCTCGGCATGCTGCCGCCGGCAGTGGAGAACGATGTCCTCTCCGGGCAGGATGTCCGCGAAGCTTTCGAGGAACGTCGCCTGACCGATGAGAGACAGGCGCTCTGCATCCTGCGGACCTGCCGTGCGCAAGGAAAAATCGAGGTCGTCCATGGCCTGTGCGGATGCCTGAGTGGCCTCTGCTTGGCAAGCATCGGAACGGGGCGCTGCGGCGCTACGTTGGCAGGGCAGTGACCAATGGAGGACAAGCCATGACAGACGAGAACCGCCGCACCGAAACGGCAAGGCGCCACGACGACAAGCCGCTGACCGAAGGCCCGGCCACCCCTGACGAGCAGGGCCGCGCCGGCGGCGATCTGCAGACCGATGTGGCAACGCAGGCCAGCGAGGAGCGCGTGCGCGACCCCGAAGCGCAGGAGGGTGTCACCAAGGAGGACAAGCAGCAATTCGAAGATCGGAAGGGCAGTGCGCGCGACGGTCAGGCCGACCGTTCATGAGCCTGACGCTGTACTACTCACCCGGCGCCTGCAGCCTTGCCGATCATATCGCGCTGAAGGAAGCGGGACTGCCGCATGAGCTTGTGCATGTCGACCTGAAGGCAAAGACCACCGAGGACGGCCGCGACTACCGCGAGATCAATCCGAAAGGAGCGGTCCCGGCGCTTGAGGAGAACGGACAGGTCTTCACCGAAAATGCGGCGCTTCTGATCATGATCGCCGAAAGGGCCGGGCAGTTGCTGCCGAAGGAGTGCGCGGCACGCTACCGCGTCCTGGAGGCCGTCGCTTTCATCACGACGGAGGTGCACAAGGGCTTCGCGCCGCTGTTCAAGGGCGCGTCCGACGCCGACAAGGAGAAGGCGAAGGAGACGCTTTCGGACAAGTTCAGTCACCTGTCGCAGATGCTGGGCGAGGATGAATATGTTGCCGGACCGAGCTTCTCCATCGCCGACTGCTACGCGATCGTGATGCTGCTCTGGGCCGACAAGATGGGCATTGCCGTGTCGGACCGCCTAGGCTTCTATCGCGGGCGTATCCTGTCGCGTCCCGCCGTCGAGCAGGCCATGGAAGCGGAGGGGTTGGCCTGATCCGCGGCAGATACCGAAGCCGATTCGCGAAGTGAGGGCGCGGCCGCCGAAGCGGACGTGCTCTCACTCCGATCCGTCGCCCAGATAAGCTGCCATTAACCGGTCCGCGCCGAGCGTCCTTAGAGATTCCTTCTGGCTGTCCGTCAGGGCGGTGATCGTGCGCCCCGTCGCCTGGCGGCATTTCTCCGTGAAGCCGCGTGTTCGCATATGCTTGCCAGCCCAGGTGGCTCCGGTCTCATTGGCAGCGAGCGCGCGAGCGTTGGCGGCAAGGAAATCGGCGAAATCGTCACCCGCGATCCGCACCAACGCCGCCAGCGTGGGCGGTGCGGTGTCCGCCGTATCGAAAACGCCCTCTCCCGCTTCTACGCCCTCGACGCGGCGCTTGAAGGCGCGCAGGGCAGGCCACCGCGGTTCTACATATGCGCGCGCCGCCGGTTCCCAGAGCAAACCGGCCTCCAGCATGCCGTAAAGTGCGAAGTCGGGAAGCGAAATCCGCGTTCCGAGTAGGAAGGGCCGCATCTCGAAATGCGCACTCAGCGCGTCGGCGGCGCGCGTCAGAAGGTCGAGAACCTCATTCTCATAGTCGGCGCCGACCCGGTTGACGGCCCCCGCGCCGGCGAAGAACGTCATCGCATAGCCGACGCCCGGATGGTCGTAGGCGGGGCCGGAATCCTCGCCCGGGTCCGGTTCGCCGTTCATGCCGGCGACCGCATGCCGTGCAGTCCAGCGGCGATTGTCCTCGTCCGTCACGCGCCAGTGCAGCACCGGGCGGATCAGCCATTCGTCGATCCAGTCGTCCAGCATCAGCGCGGCGGCGCGCATGGCAGGGTCGTCGGGCAGGATCGACCTGTCCGGATGCGCTGCGTCCAGCGCCAGGCCGATGTCCGTCGAATCCTTCAGCCAGTCGCCCTCCGGAGTCTCGACGACGGGAAACTTGCGGTATCCGTCCACCGCCGCCTCGATCTCGGCGGCGATGTCCGCGCTTTTCAGAAGATCCTCGTGCGGCAGGCGCATGGCCGTCAGCATGGCCGCGACCTTGCGGGTGTAGAAGGACGGGCGAAGGCCGTAGAGTCGGTACATGGGATGGAAACTATACCTCTCGCCGCGGCCCATCACCCTGGTGCTTTACATGAGTGTGTTATAGAAATAAAACAGCGTTCGTTTCTTGGGGGGGGAGGGCGGCCATCATGGATCCTGATCAGTTCAATGTCGCGGCAGAGGTGCAGCGCTACCTCGCCACCGTCAGCGGCGCCGCGCGCGCGAATTCCGATGCGTACTTTGAGGGCGGGTACTGGCTTCTTCTCTGGGGCGCCCTCCTGTCCGTGGCGGTCAATTGGGCGATCCTTCATTTCGGATGGGCAAAGCGGGTGTCCGCTGCGGTTCAGCGGCGGACGAAGCGCGTCTGGCTGGCGGACATCGTCTTTGCGGCGATCTACATGCTTGCGATTTCGCTCATCCTGCTTCCCTGGACGATCTACACCGGTTTCGTACGAGAGCATCGATACGGACTGTCCACACAGGATTTCGGTGCCTGGATTGGCGAGTGGGGCCTCTCGCTCCTGCTCGGCGCGGTGGTTTTCGCGCTGGTCGCGGCCGGTATCCTGGCGGTGATCCGCCGCGCGCCGCGTACATGGTGGGCCTGGGGAACGGGCCTGATGATCGCCGTGATGACGTTCATGATCCTCGTGTCGCCCGTCCTCGTCGCGCCCCTGTTCAACGATTATCGGCCCATGCAGGAAAGTCCGCTGAAGGAGGACATATTGTCCATGGCCCGCGCGAACGGCGTGCCGGCGGACAATGTCTATGTCGTCGATGCCTCTCGCCAGTCGAACCGCATCAGCGCGAACGTGCAGGGTCTCGGCCCGACCGTCCGCATCAGCCTCAATGACAATCTGCTGCGACAGGGCTCTCCGGCAGAGGTGAAGGCGGTGATGGGGCACGAGCTCGGCCATTATGTCCTCAATCACATTCCGAAGATGATACCTGTCTTCGCGCTCATCATCCTCGTCCTGTTCGGCATCCTGGCCTGGGCCGGCCATGCGGCTGTTCGGCGCAGGGGCGCGGCCTGGAGCATATCCTCCCTCGGTGACCGCACCATCATCCCCGTTGCCGCCATCGTCCTGTCCCTGTTCTTTCTGGCGCTGACGCCGGTGACAAACACGATGGTCCGGACAAGCGAGCAGGAGGCTGATGTCTTCGGCCTGAACGCGGCACGGGAACCGGATGGTTTCGCCGCCATCGCCATGAAGCTGTCCACCTACAGAAAGCTGGAACCGGGTCTGTGGGAGGAGCGCATCTTCTTTGACCACCCGTCCGGCCGCACGCGCGCGACCACCGCCATGCAGTGGAAGGCTGAACATCTGGAGGAGGCGGAATAACGGCATCGGGGTGGCATCGGGCGCCGGTCCCTCTCATATGGTGGGCATGACCACGACCGACCCGCAGGTGCAGCTCTATGGCGGCACCGAACTCGACCCCGCCCGTATTCCCGCCATCGTCGCCGACGTGCTGCGCGGCACCGACGACGGGGAGCTCTATGTCCAGAACGCCGTGACCGAGAGCTTCTCCTTCGACGATGGACGATTGAAGAGCGCCAATTACGATCATATGCGCGGCTTCGGCCTGCGCGGTCTCGCGGGCGAGAAGACCGCTTTTGCCCATTCGAACGTCATGACCGAAGCAGCCATCCGCCGCGCCGGGGAGACGGTGGGCCTGGCGGCGAAGGGGCACGACGCGATTCAGGTGCAGCCGCCGGTGCGCACCAATCAGCGCCTCTATGGAGATGCGAACCCCCTCGACGCGACGCCGTTCGCCGACAAGGTGGCGCTGCTCGGCCGCATCGACGCAGCCGCGCGTGCCCGTGATCCGCGTGTGCGTCAGGTTTCCATCTCCATGGTGTCGAGCCATTCGGCGGTCGAGATCGTCCGCGCCGACGGGTTCACGGTACGCGACATCCGCCCGCTCGTCCGCCTGAACGTCGAGATCGTGGCAGAGTCGAACGGCCGGCGCGAACGCGGTTATCACGGCCTTGGCGGTCGCTATGACCTGGAGCGATTGATGAACGAGGAGAGTTGGCAGCGGTCCATCGACATGGCGCTGGCCCAGGCGCTGACCAACCTCGACAGCGTGGATGCGCCGGCGGGACAGATGAATGTCGTCCTCGGCTCCGGCTGGTGCGGCGTGCTGCTGCACGAAGCCGTCGGCCACGGGCTGGAGGGCGATTTCAACCGCAAGGGCCAGTCGACCTTCTCCGGCCGCATCGGCGAACAGGTCGCGGCGAAGGGCGTGACCGTCGTCGATCAGGGCGATCTCGACGAGCGGCGGGGTTCGCTGACCATCGATGATGAGGGCACGCCGACGCAGGAGAATGTGCTGATCGAGGACGGCGTGCTGAAGGGCTATATGCAGGATCGGCTGAACGCACGCCTGATGGGCGTAGCGCCCACTGGCAATGGTCGCCGCGAAAGCTACGCGCACGCGCCGATGCCGCGCATGACGAATACCTTCATGCGCGCGGGTAATGACGATCCGGAGGAGATCGTCAAACGCGCCGGCAACGGCATCTACACGAAAAGCTTCGGCGGCGGGCAGGTGGATATCACCAGCGGCAAGTTTGTCTTTTCGTGCACCGAGGCCTATCTGATCGAGAACGGTAAGATCACGCGGCCGATCAAGGGCGCGACGCTGATCGGATCGGGGCCGGAGGTGATGAACCGCGTAAAGGCGATCGGCACCGACTTCGCTCTCGACGAGGGGATCGGCGTTTGCGGCAAGGGCGGCCAGTCCGTCCCGGCTGGCGTCGGGCAGCCGACTCTGCTGGCCGAGGGGCTGACCGTCGGCGGCACGGCGTCGGCCTGACCGCCACCCCGGGGCGCCCCCTGCGACCGGGCGGCGAGACAACGACTCTTCGGTAACGCGCGCACCTCTCGCCAGCGGCGCGCGAACCCCCTATCATGCTGTGCATGGCCGAATTCTCCGATGCGCTGAGCGAGAAGCATATCGCCTTTATCAGGCGGCAACCGGTGTTCTTCACCGCCACCGCAGCGGCAAGCGGCCGGATCAATCTCAGTCCGAAGGGGCTGGATACGTTTCGCGTGCTAACGCCTGATCATGTCGGCTATCTCGACCTGGGCGGCTCCGGCAATGAGACGCACGCGCATCTGGCGGCGGACGGACGCATCACGATCATGTTTTGCGGCTTCGAAAACCCGGCCAACATCCTGCGAATCTATGGCCGCGGCCGCGCCGTGCTGCCACAGGACGCGGACTGGGATGCGCTGGCGCCGCAGTTCGAGATATTGACCGGCACACGGCAGATTTTTTCTATCGCCGTTGAAAGCGTGCAGACGAGTTGCGGCTGGGGCGTACCCGTCATGCATGTGGAGCGCCCGCGCGACACGCTGACGAAGGCGCATGCCGGTGCCGACGGTGACGCCTGGGTTGAAGTCGTGCAATCGCGAACCCGCTCGATCGACGGACTCCCGATCCGGCCGACCGACCGCTATTTCGGCCCCGCCGGCGGGAAGGGTGCGAAGTCGCTCTAGCCCCATGATCGAAATCGCCGTCTTCTATGCGCCGGTGGAGGCGGACCTTGCCCGCGCCCGTCTCGCCTCCGCCGGAATCGAGTCGCTGCTCCTCGACCACAATCTTTCCGGGCTGCTCGGCGGCGCGCTCATGCCGTCCCGCCTGATGGTGCATCCGGACGACGAAGCGGATGCCAAGGCTGTGCTGGAAATTTAGGCAATAGCTGCGTGATGCCCGTGAATTGGGCGGATCGTTACGCCTTCTGACGTGTCAGGTCTTCCGCTCCTGCGCTGCAACTCCAAGAGAGCAGCGTTTGGCATAGTTCCTGCCTTTGGCATAGTTCCTGCCATAGAGTGACCTGCGGGGGCCGTATTCGGCCGCGTGGAGAAGGGGGCATGCGCCGGGTGAAGCTGATCATTGCCATCATCAAGCCGTACACGCTGAAGGAGGTTCGCCACGCCCTCGGGGCGACCGCCGATCTGGCCTCGCGCATCGTGCAAACAATCCGCGATGCCGCAAATACCGGTGCTCTCGGGCGTGGCAAGATCTTCACGCTGGGGATCGGGGACGCGCTGCGCATGCGTACGGGCAAAACCGCGGAAACGGCGCTGTGAGACAAGAGGAACCGACCGGAATGAGGGCGACTAAGGCAATGGGTAGGAGGCTCGGTTTCCGAACGCTGGCCGCCGGGGGCGGCGCGCTGCTGTTTAGCGCAGCCGCCCGGGCGCAGGAGGTGCTGGCGGAAGGTGGTGCGGCAGCGGCGCCTGTGCCCGATCCGGGGAACAATGCGTGGATGATGACCGCGACGGTCCTCGTCCTCCTGATGATCCTGCCCGGCCTCGCCCTGTTCTATGGTGGTCTCACCCGCACGAAGAACATGCTCTCCACCATGACGCAGGTGGGCGCGGTGGCTGCTCTCGCCATGCTGATCTGGGTCATGTGGGGCTATGGGCAGGCGTTCGGTCCGGAGGGGAACGCGTTCGTGTCGTGGGGCAAGTTCTTCCTTGCCGGCGTGACGACGGACAGTACGGCGGCGACCTTCTCGGACGCGGTCATTTCCGAATATGTCTTCATATCGTTCCAGATGACCTTCGCAGCCATCACCGCTGCCCTCGTACTCGGCGGGATCGTCGAGCGGACGAAGTTCTCGGCCGTCATGCTGTTCACGGCGATCTGGCTGACCATCGTCTATTTTCCAATCGCGCATATGGTCTGGGCAGAAGGCGGGCTGCTGCTGGAGATGGGTGCACTCGATTTCGCCGGCGGTACGGTCGTCCACATCAATGCGGGCATTTCCGCGCTGGTGGCCGCCATGATCTTCGGCAGGCGGACAGGATATCCCGGGGAGATGATGCCGCCGCATTCCCTGACGCTGACCATGGTCGGAACCGGCCTTCTCTGGGTCGGCTGGTTCGGCTTCAACGCCGGCTCGGAGCTGGAGGCGGACGGTACGGCCGGTCTTGCCATGATCAACACCTTCGTCGCCACGGCGGCGGGCGGTCTGTTCTGGATGCTGACGGAAACGGCGATGGGCAAGAAATCGTCAGCTCTCGGCCTTTCCTCCGGCATCATCGCGGGCCTTGTCGCCGTCACGCCGGCGGCCGGCAATTCCGGGCCGTTCGGCGCCATCCTGCTCGGCGCGGTATCGGCCGTAATCTGCTATTTCTCCGTCGCCGCGATGAAGCCGCGCCTCGGCTATGACGACACGCTCGATGCGTTCGGCATTCACGGCGTCGGGGGCATCGTCGGTGCGGTCGGCACGGCCATCGTCTATCAGCCTTTCCTCGGCGGGCCGGGAGACGGTTCGGTGGCGACCGGCGCGCAGCTGTGGATCCAGATCGTCGCGGTTCTCGTGGCCATCGTCTGGGCCGCCATCGGCACCGGCATCGCCGCCTTCATCGCCAGGCTGGTGACCGGCGGCCGGGTCGATGTGGATGCGGAGCGGCAGGGTCTCGATCTCGCCGAGCATGGAGAGCGCGCCTACAATTATTGACGGAAATTCGCTTTCCCCGTGGAGGGACGGGGCCGGGGCCGGGCGCGCGGGGACCGCGTCCGGCCCCAACTCCACCATCGGCGGTGGGGCGCGAAACGCTAGTCGCGGTCCGGCCGCCCGCGCAGCGCTTTCACTTGCCCCCGCTTGACCTTCTGATCGGTCCGCTTGCGCCGCGCCGACTTGCTGGGCTTGGTCTTCACCCGCCGCTGCGGCGGGACGGCGGCCTTTCGCATCAGCGCGATCAGGCGCGCCTCGGCATCCTCCCGGTTCGCGGCAAGCGTCCTGTATGTCTCCGCACGGATCAGGATTTCGCCGTCCTTCGTCAGCCGCTGCCCCGCAAGCTCCGCCGCACGGCGCTTGACGGCAAGAGGCAGGCGGGCGGCGCGGAGATCGAACCGCAGCTGCACCGCCGTCGAAACCTTGTTCACATTCTGCCCGCCCGGCCCTCCAGCGCGCAGGAACGTCTCCGACAGGTCGGCCGGGTCCAGAAACAGGCCGCGACCGATCCCGAGACGCGGCCCTGTCGTTTCGGTCATGCCGGGCGCAGCGGAGGGGCGGTGTCACGGTCGGCGCGCGCCTCGGCCCGGTTCGGTGCCACGCCGGCGCGGATCTCTTCCGAGGTCAGGCGTGAACCGTCATGACTCCATCCCGGCGGCTGCGCGATATAGTTCCAGCGCGCGCGCCAGTCCGGCGCATGCCAGACATCCTGCGCGATGCCCGTCCACTCGTGCGCCGCCACCCAAAGCGGATTGAAGCTGCCCAGATTCCTTACGATGCCATAGCGCAGCGGTTCGTTCGCCGGCTCCGGCTCGAACGTGCCGAACATCCGGTCCCAGATGATCAGCATGCCCGCATAGTTGCGGTCCAGGCAGCGCGGGTTCGTCGCGTGATGCACGCGGTGGTGCGACGGCGTGTTGAAGATGAATTCGAACCAGCGCGGCATTGTCTTCACGCTCTCGGTGTGGATCCAGAATTGGTAAACCAGGTTCACGCCGGAGCAGAAGAATACCATGGCGGGGTCGAAAACCAGAAACAGCGGCAGGGAAAAGACGAAGCTGAGCGACAGCGTCCCGGTCCAGGTCTGCCGCAGCGCCGTCGACAGATTATAGTGCTGGCTGGAATGGTGAACGACATGGCTGGCCCAGAACCAGCGGACCCGATGCGCGGCCCGGTGGAAGGCGTAATAGGCCAGATCGTCCGCCAGAAAGCAGAGCAGGAACACCCACCAGCCCCAACCGAGGTCCACCAGCCGAAACTGCGACACGAACAGCGCCGATCCGACCAGCATGCCGGCGAACAGCAGCCCGGCAATGGTGCTGCCGAAGCCCATCAGCAGGCTGGTCAGCGTATCGCGCCATTCATAATGGCCCGCCGTTCTGCCGCGTCGCCAGATCCACGCCATTTCCGCCGCCATCAACAGGATGAAGGCGGGTATCGCCAGAGCCACGGGATCGGGCAGGTCCATCAGCGCGCTTCCTCGATCATGGCGAGCCACTCCGGTGCGGCCTCTCCCAGATCCAGCCGCACGGCACCGAACATGCGCTCCTTCGTCTCGACGATCAAGCGACCATCCTCCATGCGGACGGGGGTGCCGGGCGCGAGCAGGCGCGCGCTGAAATGACTGCCATGGGGCTTCATGATCGCCACCCGCCCCTGCGCATCCACGGCCAATCCGCCGCGCCCGTCGCGCCCGCAGACGGCCCGAACCGGCCGGTAGAGGGGCAGGGCGGCGCGGGCTGCGTCCATCACGTCGCGCTCACCCGGCGGCTCACTTGGCGCGCGCCCGAACAACAGCCAGGCCAGCGTCACGATCAGCGCGATGCCGCCAACGGACAGAAGCGCCTGCGTCAGCATGGCGGGACGTCAGCGCGAGGCGAGCGATGCCATCAATTCGGCATAGGGCGACAAATCGTATCCAGCCTCTGCCGCCATGTCCGTCAGCGCGGCGGGGTCAGCGCCATTCGCCGCGCTGGCGAGCGCCCAAAGCACGGTCGAGCGCGTGCCCGACCGGCAGTAGAGGAGTGCCGGCCGTTCGGCCGCCTCCAAAGCGGCATGCATCGCCTCGATATGGGCAGCGGAAATCGGCTCGCGACCAAGCGGGACATGTGCATAGCTCAAACCGGCAGCGTGCGCCGCGGCCTCGATCTCGGCGCCGCTCGGCTGCCCGGGCTCCTCGGCGTCCGGCCGGTTGTTGACGATGCTGCGAAAGCCGCGCGCCCG
Organism: Pacificimonas flava; assembly: GCF_000342165.1. Classification (GTDB taxonomy): domain Bacteria; phylum Pseudomonadota; class Alphaproteobacteria; order Sphingomonadales; family Sphingomonadaceae; genus Pacificimonas; species Pacificimonas flava. Next base: position 251,429 of record NZ_AMRV01000003.1, on the reverse strand, counting down.
CGCCTGGGCCACCTCCTCCACCGTGATCTGCGGCGCGGCCGCAACCGACCCGTCCAGCTCTCGTACGTCCATAACTGCGCTCCCTCTCGCTTGCGGTTCGCATAGAAGGCCGTGCGCCACTCGGCAATGTCGTGGCGAGCGCGAGGCGCGTACGCTCTGCCTGTCCCTTTTGGAAGGCAATCTGTCGTGAGCGGCGCTGCATCGCGCAACCGAACTGCAACCATCCACGTAGCGCCTCGTTCTGCCTCGACATGGGCGCCGTATCGAAGCGCCGGGACTCCCCCGGGGAGGGTCCGAACCGCATTTTTGGAGATTGGGGATGGCGGGACTCCGCAATATCGATCACCGCGAACTGGCCACGGGGCACGCCCAGGCAATGGAGGCGATCGCCTTCGGTCGCCGGGCCGACGATCATGAAATGCCGGAAGCGGAACTTTGGGCGCTGGCCGACACCATGTTGCATCATTTCGCAGAGGACGCCGTTTTCCAGGCGTCGCTGGAGGCAAATCGGATGCTCGCGCGGGACGACCATCGCGGCCGCGCCGCTTGGCTCGCCGTTGCCGAACGGATCGACCAGTTGCAGAGCCTCCCGGGCGCGGAATAGCCTGTTGGGCGATGGGGCGTTTGCTGGGGATCGTTCCACTGGCACGGCATGGTGGGAAGACCCTGCGACGAACGACCCCGTCGCAGGATCCCGGACCCCGTGGGTGCACATGGCAATGCGGACGAGCCGGATCGCCGCAGTCCGTGTGGCCGATCTTCGGTTAAAGAGTCGTCAACGAACGCCTGAGAGCGCGGGCCGGATGTCAGCGCTGCAAAGTCAGGGCAGGACTGGCTGCGACCAGATAGCCTGATCATAATCCTCGTCGCCCGGGAAAAGTCCGTCCGGGTCGGACCAGAGGATCTGGAACGCGCGCGCCGGACCGCGCTTGCCCCGCGATTCAGCCCAGCGGCGCGCAAAGGTCAGATGAACGGAACGGTTCGGATCGGCGAGTGCCCGCAGCTTGACGGGTTGGCGGAACGCACCGGTCAGGACCATCCCATCTTCCGGCGCCAATTCATTGTCCGCCAGCCATTCGGCGGTGCCCTCGATGAACATCGAGAGTTCGCTTTCGCTCATGGCGCCCGCCACCAGCAGTTCATATCCACCGGTCTGGCTGAGGCCGACGGAATAGGCGAGCGGCATATCCCCGGTTCGCTCGTCCGCCATGACATGCAAAAAGGTGTATCCGCGCGCACGGACCTGCCGGTCCAGCTCGCGAATGATGTCGCTGTCGTCGTCGCGCTTCATCCTGCGCCCCCTACTGCCTAACGGGGCGGGAAACCAGCGCTCCCGCATCCGGATGCGCCGCGCGGGTCAGCCGCCGACCGCCTCCTCCAGCATGTCCAGGGCTGCGCGAAGCGTCTCTGTTCGTATCGCCGCGCGGCCGATATCGCCAAAGCGATGGTGTTGATGGGCCGCCGGTCTGCCGCGCCTCTGGCAGGCGAGATGGACGAGGCCGGGTTCTTCATCCTTGCTGCCGCCGGCATAGCCCGTGATGGAGAGGGCGATGTCGCCGTGGGATTGTTTCAGTGCGCCCGCCGCCATGGCGCGCGCGACCTCCTCGCTGACCAGGCCGCAGCGGTCCGCCAGATCCTCCGGCACGCAGAGGAGTTCGCATTTCGACGGCTTGCTGTACGTGACGAATCCGCGTTCGAACACGCCGCTGACGCCCTCCACATCGGTCAGGAGGGCGGCGAGCAGCCCCCCCGTGCAGCTTTCCGCCGTGACCAGGGACAGACCCTGATCTTGCGCGCGGGAAAGAATGCGTTCGGCCCATCGTTCCAGATCGGCAGGAACCGTAAGTGCTGTTGCACCGGACATGATCTGTTCTCTTTCAATCCTGAAACGCTGCCGACCCTGAACGATCCGCGCGGGCGGTGGGTCCGTGCTCCTGTTCCGGCCCACAGGGATGCACCCCGCGGGGCCGGGGGGCGCATGATCGAAGCGAGCAAGTCAGGCAGGGCTATTGCCGAACTCCGCGACCAGATCGAACCGATCCCCGGGAAACAGCTGCCGGACATGCGTGATCGAACGGCCTGAGCGCCACGTGTCGCGTTCCAGCTCCAGGCATGCCGTTCCGGCGGCGACCTGCAGCGCCCTGGCCTCGGCGCTCTTCGCGCCGACGGCCCGGATGGCATGGCGCGCCTCTGTCCAGGGCAGTTGGGCCAGCAGCCAGGTTCCGGGCGCCTGCCGCTTGAAATCGACATCCGCGGCGGACGGCACCTCCGACAGTTCGATGATGCGGTCTTCCAGCGCGAAGGGGTCGTCGCCGCCGAAATGCACCCCCTCGATCCGCAACACCGGAGGGGACTCGCGGTCTTTCGCGTCGCCCAGCGTACGCACCGAGCGGCCCTCCCACCGATAGGTCTCCCCGCGCGCTTCGATCAATTCGGCCAGGTCCGGCACGGTCATGACGGCGGAATGCACCGGCGGATGCGCGACGAAGGAGCCGGCCTTGCGCCGCCGCTCGATCAGGCCGGCCGCCGTCAATTCGCCCAGCGCCTTGCTGACCGTCGCGCGGGCGCAGCCATATTGTCCAGCCAGGTCCTGTTCGATCGGGATACGGTCGCCGGGTCGCAGCCGTCCTGACCGGATGTCCGCCTCAAGGTCGCTCTGGATGCGGCGTGCGGGATTGACGCGCTTCAAGCGGTGATCCTCGCGATGCAGCGGCGATATCGCTCGGCGATCTCAGGCGCGTGGTGGTGGTGACCGCCCTCTACGCAGCGAACGCCGCCGCGCCAGACCCTGTCGATTGCGCCCGCACCGGCGGCGAAGATCCAGCAGTCGAGGCGGGTTTCGTCGCTGGCGGCGGCGAAGGCGGGGTGCGCCATGTTCAGGGACATGAAATCGGCCGGCCGTCCTGGCGCCAGTCCCGTTCCCCAGTTCAGCGCCTGCGCTCCCCCCATCGCGGCACCAGCATAGAGGGAGGCGCCAACGGACGGCGATGCACCTTGGCTTGTCAGCAGCGCCCGCGCACGCTGCGCCAGACGCTGCGAATATTCCAGCGCGCGAAGCTCGCCCGCCGCATCGATCTGGATGTTGCTGTCGGTTCCGATGGCGAAGCGTCCGCCATCTTGCAGATAATCGGTGGCCGGAAAGATCCCGTCGCCCAGATTGGCCTCCGTGATCGGGCACAGGCCGGCGACGGCGCCTGTCGCGGACAGGCGGCGGCGTTCCCCCTCATCGATATGCGTGGCGTGGATCAGGCACCAGCGCTCGTCCACAGGCGCATTGTCCAGCAGCCATTCCACCGGCCGCGCGCCGCTCCAGGCCAAGCAGTCGTCCACCTCCTGCACCTGCTCGGCCACATGAATGTGGATGGGGCCATCCGGGCAAAGCTGCAGCAGGCACTCGATTTCTTCCGGCGTGGCGGCGCGCAGCGAATGGGGTGCCACACCTATATTCGCGCCGGCGGGGAGCGTCCCGCGAGAGGCCTCCATCAGACGCGCGAAGCTGTCCGGATCGTTCAGGAAACGCCTCTGCCCGTAGCTCGGTTCGCTGCCGCCGAAACTCCCGTGCGCGTAGAAGACGGGCAGCAGCGTCAGGCCGATGCCGGTAGCCCTGGCGGCCTCGGCCACGGCGCCTGCCATCTCGGCCGGGTTGGCATAGGAGGCGCCGGCGGGATCATTGTGCAGATAGTGAAACTCGCCGACGCGGGTGAAGCCCGCCTCCAGCATTTCCGCATAGGCCTGTGCGGTGATCGCGGCGACATCCTCCGGCGTCAGCCGGTCGAGAAAGCGGTACATGATGTCCCGCCAGCTCCAGAAATTGTCGTCCGGCCGGCTGCGGCGCTCCGACAGGCCGGCCATGCCGCGCTGGAAGCCGTGGCTGTGCACGTTGCAAAGGCCGGGCAGGCCCGCCGCGTGCCGCTCGTCGCCTTCCTTTGGCACGGCCCCCGTCTCGACGGTTCGGAACCGTCCGTCGCCGACGGTCAGCCGCACACCGGCCCGCCAGCCGCCGTCCACCCACGCACGCTCGAACCAGTAGCCGGTCATCCGCATCCTTCGATATTATGTCTAGACATAATGGGGTGATCGCGGAATTGTGTCCAGATGGATCATCTTTGGACGAACGCGCGACTCGCAACGATGGCGGAGAATGGTCTCGGCCTGATCGAGCGCGGTGCGGTTGCGGCATCAGGCGGCCGGATCGTCTTCGCCGGCCCGATGGAGGAGGCGCCTGCACCCGCCGGGGATTCGGACGTCACGGATTGCGGCGGCCGACTGGTGACGCCGGGCCTGATCGATTGTCATACCCATCTCGTCCATGGCGGCAGCCGCGCGAATGAGTGGGCGATGCGCCTGGAGGGCGCGAGTTACGAGGAGATCGCGAGGGCAGGGGGCGGTATTCTCTCCACCATGCGCGCGACTCGCGCCGCCAGCGAGGAGGCGTTGACGGACGCAGCGCTCCCCCGTCTCGACGCGCTGATCGCCGAGGGGGTGACGACGGTCGAGATCAAGTCCGGCTACGGCCTTTCCACCGAGGACGAGTTGAAGATGCTGCGCGCCGCGCGTGCGCTTGCCGACCGGCGGGACGTGCGCATCGAGACGACCTTCCTCGGCGCGCACGCGCTGCCGCCGGAATTCGCGAACCGGCGAGACGCGTATGTCGACCTCGTCTGCAACGAGATGATCCCGGCGGCGGCGGGGCATGCCTCGGCGGTGGATGCCTTCTGTGAGGGGATCGGCTTCTCCCCGGCGGACTGTGAACGCGTCTTTCGCGCCGCGCGGGACCACGGCCTCTCGGTGAAACTGCACGCCGAGCAATTGTCGGCGCTCAGCGGCAGCGCGCTCGCGGCACGGCACGGCGCCCTGTCCGCGGATCATCTGGAACATGCCAGTGAAGGGGATGTGCGGGAGATGGCGGCCGCCGGGACCGTCGCCGTGCTCCTGCCCGGCGCCTATTATTTCATGCGGGAAACGCAGGCCCCGCCGGTTGCGGCATTGCGCCGCCACGGCGCGCGCATCGCGCTGGCGACGGACTGCAATCCCGGCACCTCGCCGACCACCTCATTGCTCCTGATGCTGAATATGGGCGCGACGCTGTTCGGCCTGACGGTGGAGGAGGCGCTGCGGGGCGTCACCGTGAACGCGGCTGCGGCGCTCGGCCTGGCGGACAGGGTCGGCACGCTTCAGGCCGGAAAGGTCTGCGATCTCGCCATATGGGACGTGGAGGACCCGTCCGAGCTCGTCTACCGCATCGGCTTCAATCCCCTTCACCTGCGCATCAGGAACGGAGGTGCACCATGCTGATCGAACCCGGCAGGATGACCCTTGCGCAGTGGCGGGACGTGCGGGACGGTACCCCCGTCGAACTCGATCCGAAGACGGCACCGCAGATCGCGGAGAGCGCGCAGGCCGTGGAGCGCATCCTTGCGGCGAAGGAGCCTGTCTACGGCATCAATACAGGCTTCGGTAAGCTTGCGACCGTCCGCATCGCCGATGACGACCTGGCGGCGCTTCAGCGCAACATCGTGCTCAGCCATGCCGCGGGCGTCGGCGATCCCATGCCGGTTCCTGTCGCGCGGCTGATGATGGGGCTGAAACTTGCCAGCCTGGCGCGGGGCGCGTCCGGGGTGCGGCCCGAAACGGTCGCCCTGCTGCTGGCGATGCTGCAGCGGAATCTCGTTCCGGTCGTGCCGGCGCAGGGGTCGGTCGGCGCATCCGGGGATCTGGCCCCGCTCGCGCACATGACGGCCGCCATGCTGGGCGTGGGTGAGGTTTTCGTGGGCGGCAATCGTGTTCCCGCCGAGAAGGCCCTGTCCGCCGCCGGTCTCGAACCGCTCGAACTCGGCCCGAAGGAGGGGCTGGCGCTTCTGAACGGCACGCAGTTTTCGGCCGCCTATGCGCTGCATGCCTTAATCGAGGCGGAGCGCCTCTACCGGACCGCCCTTCTCAGCGGCATTCTGTCGACGGAGGCGGCCAAGGGCTCCGATGTGCCCTTCGACCAGCGTATCCACGCGCTGCGCGGTCATGCCGGGCAGATCGAGACCGCCGCCGCCCTGCGCATGCTGATGCAAGGGTCGGAAATTCGCGCATCGCACCGGACCGGCGATATTCGCGTGCAGGATCCCTACTGCCTGCGCTGTCAGCCACAGGTCATGGGCGCGGTGCTCGACCTTCTCAGGCAGGCGGCGGCGACGGTGACGGCGGAGGCGAACGGCGTATCCGACAATCCGCTGATCTTTGCGGACACGGATGAGGCGCTGTCGGGCGGGAACTTTCACGCGCAGCCGGTTGCCTTCGCGGCCGACATGATCGCGCTGGCGCTGTGCGAGATCGGCAATCTGTCGGAGCGGCGCATCGCCATGCTGGTCGATCCGGCGCTGTCGGGCCTGCCCGCCTTTCTGACGCCGAAACCGGGCCTCAATTCGGGCTTCATGATTCCGCAGGTGACGGCGGCCGCACTGGTGGCGGAAAACCGGCAGCGGGCGACCCCGGCCAGCGTCGATTCCATTCCCACCTCCGCCAATCAGGAGGATCATGTCAGCATGGCCGCACACGGCGCGCGCCGGCTGGCGGCGATGGCTGCGAATGTCGATGCCATTCTCGGCATAGAATTGCTGGCCGGCGCTCAGGGGTGCGATTTTCATGAGGGGCTTGCGGCCAGCGCCCCGGTGGATGCGGCACGCGCCGCCCTGCGCGCGGCCGTGCCGATGCTGCAGGACGACCGGCACATGGCGCCCGACATCGAGACCGCCATCTCCATCGTTCGTTCCGGGGCGCTGATCGCGTCGCTGGATCTGCCCGGGCTCGCCGAGTGACCTGGCTGCACGTCGACCCCGGCGACAGTCCGCTCATCCTAGCCTTCCCGCATGGCGGCACGGATATACCGGCGGAACTGCAGCCCGAGTTCCGCTCGCTGTGGCTCGCCCGCCGCGATGCGGACTGGCACATTCGCAGCCTGTATGAAGGGCTCGCCGATGCGACGATGGTGTGGACCGACATGTCGCGCAGCGTCATCGACTGCAACCGGCCGCCTTCGGACGAGTCGCTCTATCCCGGCCAGGCGACGACGGGCCTGTGCCCGGCAGAGACGTTCGACGGAGAGCCGCTTTACTGGCCCGGCCACGCCCCGGAGGTCGCCGCCCGCCGGCAGGCCTGGTTTCATCCCTATCACGACGCTCTGTCGGGGGAGGTGGAGCGACTTCGCGCAATGCACGACCGGATCGTCGTCTATGACTGCCATTCGATCCGCAGCCGGGTTCCGCGCCTGTTCGAGGGAGAGCTGCCGGAACTCAACATCGGCACCGATGGCGGCCGCACCTGCGATGGCGCGCTCAGCGATGCGGTCGTGAATGCGGCATCGGTTCGGCCGCATGTCCTGAACGGGCGTTTTCGCGGCGGCTGGACGACGCGCCACTATGGCCGACCGGAAGAGGGCATTCACGCCGTGCAGATGGAAATCGCCATGCGCGCCTATCTGGCGGAGCCGGAGGCTGTGCCGGACGAAAGAAACTGGCCGCCCACCTATGATCCGGAACGCGCCGCGCCGCTTCGCGCGGTGCTTGGCGACGTCCTCGCCGCCGCCCTCGATTTTGCAAAAGGACGATCATGACCCGCACGGACAATCAGCGTCGCATCGCCGCGCCCACCGGAACCACGCTGAATGCCAAATCCTGGCTCGCCGAAGCGCCGCTGCGCATGCTGATGAACAATCTCGACCCGCGCGTGGCGGAGGCGCCGAACGAACTGGTCGTCTATGGCGGCATCGGCCGCGCCGCGCGCGACTGGGAAAGCTTCGACCGCATCGTCGACGTGCTGAAGCGGCTGGCGGACGACGAGACGCTGCTGGTTCAGTCCGGCAAGCCCGTGGGCGTGTTTCGCACGCACGCCATGGCACCCCGCGTCCTCATCGCCAATTCCAACCTCGTTCCCAAGTGGGCGACTTGGGAGCATTTCCACGAACTCGATCGCAAGGGCCTGATGATGTACGGCCAGATGACGGCCGGAAGCTGGATCTACATCGGCAGCCAGGGCATCGTTCAGGGCACGTACGAAACCTTCGTGGAGGCCGGCCGCCAGCATTATGGCGGCGACCTGTCGGGCCGCTGGATCCTGACCGCCGGCCTTGGCGGCATGGGCGGGGCGCAGCCGCTCGCCGCGACGATGGCCGGGGCCTCCTGTCTTGCCGTCGAATGCCAGCCCAGCCGCATCGCCATGCGTCTGGAAACCGGCTATCTGGATGTGGAAGCCAAGACCTTGGACGAGGCGCTGGACCTCGTCACGAACGCGCGCGAACCGCTGTCCGTGGGGCTCTGCGCCAACGCCGCCGATATCTATCCGGAGCTTGTGCGCCGCGGCGTGCAACCGGACCTGGTGACCGACCAGACGTCGGCGCACGATCCCGTGAACGGTTATCTGCCGCAGGGATGGAGCCTCGATCGCTGGTTCGCGGAGCGCCAGAACGACCCCGCGGCCGTGGACCGTGCTGCGCGCGCTTCCATGGCCGTGCACGTCCGCGCGATGCTGGACTTTTGGAAGGCGGGCGTTCCCACCGTGGACTACGGTAACAATATCAGGCAGATGGCGCTCGACGAGGGGGTTTTGGACGCTTTCGATTTCCCCGGTTTCGTGCCGGCCTACATCCGCCCTCTCTTCTGCCGCGGCATCGGTCCGTTTCGCTGGGCGGCGCTCTCCGGCGATCCGGAAGACATCTACCGAACTGATGCGAAGGTGAAGGAATTGATGCCGGACGACCAGCACCTCCACAACTGGCTCGACATGGCGCGCGAGAAGATCCGCTTTCAGGGTTTGCCCGCGCGTATCTGCTGGGTGGGCCTTGGGGACCGTCACCGGCTTGGCCTCGCCTTCAACGAGATGGTTCGAACGGGCGAGCTGAAGGCGCCCATCGTTATCGGCCGCGATCACCTCGATTCCGGTTCCGTCGCCAGTCCCAATCGGGAAACGGAGGCGATGCGCGACGGCACCGACGCCGTCTCGGACTGGCCGCTCCTCAATGCGCTTCTCAACACCGCGTCAGGCGCGACCTGGGTGTCCCTGCATCATGGCGGCGGCGTCGGCATGGGCTATTCGCAGCACGCCGGCATGGTCATCGTCGCAGACGGAACGGAGGACGCCGCAACGCGTCTGCAACGGGTCCTGTGGAACGACCCGGCCACCGGCGTCATGCGCCATGCCGACGCCGGCTACGACCTCGCCATCGAATGCGCGAAGACAGCGGGCCTCGACCTGCCAAGCGTCGCCAGGTCGTAGGAAGGACAAACCTCTCGGTGCCGCCCGTAACGGGGGCATCCAAAGCTTTCGTAAACAGGCGTGCAGATTGGGCTGCCCGCCCTTCCCATGGTTCCGGCTATGAAGCGCGGAGGCTCGGAAGAATGGTGACCCCTACGGGAGGGGGCGATCATAAAAAGTTACCATCAAAATCAAATTCTTATGAATGACGGAGCGGGCCTTGTAAGGGCTTATGTGGATCACTCTTATGTACCACTGCGAAGCTGAGCTTTAGCTAGCAGTTTTGTCTGCGTGGTCTGCCATTATCGGAACGACAACCATTGGACTGATTGCAGCAAGTCCTATGTTAGCGGATGAGGTGGTGAAAGCGGGCTGATCGCTAATGAGCAATTACGTATGGTTATCGACAGCGTTCCCGGGAGAACTCTCGATCTGCAGCATGTCAGTTATTCGAGCGGCTGTACTGCCTTGAATTCGGGAATCGCGACATTTTCTCAGGGTCGCCTCTACCTAAACATTCTGTAGAATGTCTTGGGCATGGTCCACCATATCAGAAGGATGAGGCAATGGCCGCTGATCTGAAGAATGGCTGCCAGCTTGGAGCTTCGGGAAATGCCGGCGACCGAAGTGACGTTGCGTCGCGTGGGGCGGTGCCCAATGAGGGAGCACATTGTGAGGAAGGGGGTGCAAACAAAACACTTTCAGAGAGAGGAAAACTCGCTGGCACTGGAATGACGCATTACTTTGACGAGGCCGGCCTAATCGATCTTGATCGAGTGACAGATGGGTTCCACGTTACCAAGGGCCAGTTGGCGAAGATAACTGGCCTCAACTTCGTAGCAGTCAGCAAGGCCGATCAACAAACTGCTCCCCGTACCCAGTCGAGAGTTAGAGAGATGTTGGAGATCATATCGCGAGTAATAGAGTGGACAGGCGGTACCAATCAGGCTTTGGCTTGGTACCGATCCGAACCAATACCTCCGCTTGGAAGAACCGCTGAGGCGTTGGTCAAGAACGGAAAAGCGGACGCCGTTTGTAGGTATTTGGACCGCGTCGCTGTTGGCGGCTACGCTTGAGTAGGCATGACTTAGCCTAAACACTTTGACGGCCGAAGCGGGGCGATTGCGGACTGACCGCTTTAATTCTCACCGAAAGTGTTTCTGATAAACCGGCCTTTCTCTTCGCGATAACGCTTCATCGATTTACCGTGAAAATTAAATTTTAGGTTCTCGTAAGAGTTCCTGAGCGGGGTACTCCCCCGCAGTTTCTCAACGAATATCAAAAAGCGTCGGCTAATTCGTTCGTCTGGCGTGCATTGCAAAGAAGTATCTAGGGGCGAGGGCAGCCGAAAGGCTCTGTAGTGTGCACTTTGTGTTGGTAGCAAAATGGCGGGATCTACGGGTCTAATTATTCAAGCTGGACGGTCCGTTCGCGGCCCACCTTTAACAATCTGAGCGGTTTCGCAATCTGTAGCGGTTGAGACTATGGCGTTCTGTTGCATTTTCTGGAGTCTATGACGTAACACCAAATTAGGTCGTAGCAGCGGCTGGATCACCAACCACTCGAGATCCGTCAAATCAAAGCGCGCCATCAGTGTTTCCCTTCCGGGAAACACTAAATCAGAAATCAAGGCCCTCGAGAATCCTGCTTATGGGTATGTGACCTAGCCTGCGGCGGGTATGGGGGTCGTTATGCCACATGATGATTATTAACGGACTCTATGAATGGTAGATATTGCCCCTTCCACGGTGCTAAACGCTTCGGCAACGCCGCTAAATGCGTCTTCGGCAATTTTGCGCCCGGCGATGCCCTGACGTCGCACCTTAACTTCCGTATACGGGTCCACGAAGATTGCAGGGTGCTGAGAATTAAATGGTTTATACCGAGGGGAGCAGAGGAACGCCGCGTTACGCTGCCATAAAACAGTCGATACTTGAGTCTATTGACAGCGGGCGTCTTGTTCCCGGTGATCGTTTGCCATCGGAATCGGAGTTGGTGCAGGCTTTCGACGTGTCACGCATGACAGCCAATCGCGCACTCCGAGAATTGCAGGCTGCGGGCCGCATTATCAGGCGCAGTGGCATCGGATCGTTTGTGGCTGAACCGGCCCCGGTGGGTCACATGATCGAAATCCGCAATATTGCTGAGGAGATAAGGGGGCGCGGCCACAAATATTCGGCTCAGGTGCTAAAAAACAAGGGCGGTAAGGCAAACGTGACGAACGCTGCACTTCTGGGAGTGCCGCTATCCACGAAAGTCTTTCATTCGATTATCGTCCACCATGAGGGCGGCGTGCCTATCCAGCTTGAAGATCGCCTTGTTCTCGCGGCGATTGCGCCCGAATATGGGAAAATAGATTTTGCGCAGACGACGCCGAACGAGTATCTTACCCGTGTCGCACCACTGGAGCGAGTTGAGCATGTTGTGCGGGCGCGTATGCCCGATAAACTCACCTGTGAACGGCTTGAGCTCGATTCATGCGAGCCAGTTCTAATCATGATCCGAAAAACCTGGAGCGGGGGGCGGCTTGCCTCTTTCGCAAGACTCACTCATCCTGCGCCGCGTTTTGAGCTTTCTGCTACGTTCACGGTTAATGGGAGCGCAAACGCTTCCCGCTGACGACGCGGCATTCCAGCAGCGATTGTCCCACCCAGTAGGAAAGTTCGGCCGGACGGGCCGCATTCCAAATGGCTAGGTCCGCCCGCATGTCTGGCGCGATGACGCCAATTTCACGCTCGAGGCCCAGCGCCCGTGCCGCCACTCGCGTGGTGCCCGCAAGCGCCTCTTCGGGCGTAAGCCTGAACATCGTGCACGCCATGTTCATGGCCAGAAGCAGTGATGTCAGCGGCGACGTTCCGGGGTTGCAATCGGTGGCGACGGCCATTCCAATTCCGTGCCGGCGCAGTGCCTCGACCGGCGGCGCTTGCTCTTCCCTCAACGTGTAAAAGGCCCCGGGCAGCAGCACTGCCACGATCCCGCGTGCAGCCATTTCCAGTAGATCACCGGAATTCGCATATTCCAGATGGTCGGCGGATAAGCAGCCGCTTCTTGAAGCGAGACGCACGCCGCCTGCGTCGCTCAGCTGATCTGCATGCAGCTTCGCAGGTAGTCCCAGGCGCCTCGCAGCGTCGAAGAAGCGGCCGGCGTCGTCGGCGGAAAATGCAATATGTTCGACATAGGCGTCGACGGCATCGGCAAGTCCCTCCTTGGCAATCTCCGGCAGGATATCATTGATGACAAGGTCCACATAGTCGCCCGCGTTTTCTCGGTAAGTTGCCGGGACTGTGTGCAGACCGAGAAAGGTGGTCCGCACATGGACATCTCCGCGTTCGCCCAGCAGCCGCGCTCCCCGCAGCATTTCCCGTTCAGAATCCAAATCCAGGCCGTAGCCGCTCTTGATTTCGACCGTAGTCACGCCGTCCTTTAGAAGGGCCTCCAGCCGGCTGGAGGCAGCCCTTGCCAGCTCTGCTGCTGACAAACCGCGTGTGGCAGCGACAGTCGACGCGATGCCTCCTCCGGCCTTTGAAATCTGTTCGTAAGTTTGTCCGTTCAGGCGCGCTTCGAACTCGGCCGATCGTTCGCCGCCAAAAACGAGGTGCGTATGGCAATCGATCAGTCCAGGCGTCACTAGGCGCCCCCCCAAATCCTGCCGCTCTCCTTCTGCGCTTGGCGCGGCATCTCTGGGACCGACCCAGGCAATGCGGTCGCCACTCAGTATGAGAACGGCATCTTCGATCAGGCCGTAAGGTGCCGCATTTTCCGCCATCGTTGCGATGCAACAGTTGGTCAAAATCAAGTCGCCGGCCATAGTCGAGAACCTTCTTGTGATCGCAAAACCGATTGGATAAGCGAAGCTGTATATACAGGATTGCGGGGTTAGGCAAAATGTCGGTTAAAGGGTGCATCCGGCTTACGGAGGGGTGGAAAAATTGCCGCCTGTCGTGGTCAGATGACGGCAGGCTGAGTCGTATCGGCACGGGCAATCCTGGCCCCCAAGCGACCGATCGTATCTATGTGCCAGCTCCCGCGAACATGCACAGTCATGCCTTCCAGCGTGCTCTGGCCGGACTGGCTGAAGGCCGCGCTGCGCAGGAGAGCGACTTCTGGAGCTGGCGTGAAATCATGTACAAGTTTCTGCAGTTTCTAGGCCCCGAGGACATGTTCCGGATTACGTGCCAGCTTTACGTGGAACTGGTTCGCGCCGGTTACGCCCATGTTTGCGAGTTCCATTATCTACACAATGATCCAGACGGCCGGCCCTATTCCAACCGAAGCGAGATGGCTAATGCGGTGATCGAAGCGGCCAAGGTGGCAGGCATTGGCCTTACTCTCATACCTGTTCTCTACCGTTTTGGCGGGTTTGGCGGAATGCCGCCCGAGCCGGGGCAGCGCCGTTTTATCATGGAAGAGGACGCATATTTCAGGCTGCTGAATGATCTTAGGGTGCGCGGCGACCGGGAAGGCTTTCGTGTTGGGGCGGCCCTTCACAGCCTGCGCGCGGTTTCTGCAAAGAATGTTGAGCGCTTCTCCGATGATCTGCGCTGTCCGGTACATATTCACATTGCCGAACAGGAAAAGGAAGTCGCTGCCAGCCTGGAATGGTCGGGGTCGCGGCCGGTCGCGTGGCTTTTGGATCACGCCAATGTTGATGAACGATGGACGCTGGTCCACGCCACTCACATGACAGATGGCGAAGCGCGCCGGTTGGCCGCGACGGGGGCGACGGTCGCCCTTTGTCCGACAACGGAGGGCAATCTTGGCGATGGCTTGTTCAACGCCGAGCCATTCATCCGCGCAGGGGGCCGTTTCGGTATTGGGTCGGACAGTAACGTCTGCACCGACCCGTGCGAGGAATTGCGGCTGTTCGATTATGGGCAGCGCCTGCGTACCCAACGACGTCTTGTGCTGAACACGGAAGACATGCCGAATGCGGGTGCATTTCTCTGGTTACGAGCGGCTGAGGCGGGAGCCGCGGCGACCGGCTCTCCTACCGGTACGCTGGCGGAAGGGATGTCCGCGGATTTTATTCGCCTCGATGAGGAGCATTCCAGCCTGTCAGGGAAGGGGGGCGACACGCTCCTGGACTCGCTAATCTTTGCGCCGGGATCGGGCATGGTTTGCGAGACCTGGGTCGGGGGCCGCCAGATTACGGCGAACGGGCACCATCCCCGGCAAGAAGCTGTCGCTTCGGAATTCAAGAAAACGACAAGATCGCTTAAGGAGCTTATCTGATGGGGAGAGAAGACGTGGCGCAGCAAAATGCGCGCGTGGTGAGAGCGCCGCGTGGCACGGCATTGACCGCAAAAAGCTGGAGTACCGAAGCGCCGCTCCGCATGCTGATGAACAATTTGGATCCCGAGGTTGCGGAGCGGCCTGAAGACCTCGTCGTCTATGGCGGAATCGGAAAGGCAGCGCGGAACTGGGATGCCTTCAATGCCATCGTGGCGGCACTGCGCGTGCTGGAAGATGACGAAACGCTGCTGGTGCAGTCGGGCAAGCCGGTTGGCGTTTTTCGCACCCACCGCGATGCGCCGCGCGTCCTGATTGCCAATTCCAATCTCGTACCGCGCTGGGCAACTTGGGAACATTTCCAGGACCTCGATCGCGCTGGTCTGATGATGTACGGCCAGATGACCGCTGGTTCATGGATTTATATCGGCAGCCAGGGCATCGTGCAGGGCACCTACGAAACGTTCGTCGAAATCGGTCGCCGCCACTTCGGCGGTGATTTGGCTGGACGCTGGATCCTGAGTGCCGGTCTGGGCGGCATGGGCGGGGCCCAGCCGCTCGCAGCGAGCCTCGCCGGCGCGGCATCGCTGACCATCGAGTGTCAGGCCTCGCGTATAAGGAAGCGGCTCGACACGCATTATCTCGACACATCAACGGAAAGCCTCGATGAAGCGCTGGCGCTGATCGAGCAAGCCGTCGCGGAGAAGCGCGCCCTTTCCGTTGGTCTTCTCGGCAATGCGGCCGAAATCTTACCGGAGATGCGCCGCCGCGGCGTGCGTCCCGACGTCGTCACAGACCAGACGAGTGCTCATGATGTCACGAACGGCTATTTGCCTGCCGGGTGGACGGTCGAGGAATGGGAACGACTGCGCATTGCCGATCCGAAACAGGTCGAGGCGGCCGCACGGAAATCCATCGTCCAGCATGTCGGCGCCATGCTCGAGTGGTGGCGTGAGGACGTGCCCGTTGTGGATTACGGCAACAATATCCGGCAGGTGGCCAAGGAGGAGGGAATGGCGGACGCTTTCGCCTTTCCCGGTTTTGTACCGGCTTACATCCGTCCACTATTCTGCCGCGGCATAGGACCTTTTCGCTGGGTTGCCCTTTCGGGCGACCCGGAGGACATTTACAAGACCGACGAGGCTGTGAAGGCGCTACTGCCGGATGATGCGCACCTCCACAATTGGTTGGAGCAGGCGCGCGAGCGGATCGCGTTTCAGGGTTTACCCGCGCGCATTTGCTGGGTTGGCCTTGGCGACCGACACCGGATTGGACTGAAATTCAACCAGATGGTTGCCTCAGGCGAGTTGAAGGCACCGGTCGTCATCGGCCGTGACCATCTCGATTCCGGATCGGTCGCCAGTCCGAACCGCGAAACGGAATCGATGAAGGACGGCTCTGATGCCGTATCCGACTGGCCGCTGCTCAACGCGCTCCTCAACACTGCCAGCGGCGCAACCTGGGTGTCGCTTCACCATGGCGGCGGTGTCGGCATGGGGTTTTCGCAGCACGCCGGCATGGTGGTCCTTTGCGACGGCACCGAAGATGCGGCCGCCCGTGTAGAGCGCGTGCTTTGGAACGACCCAGCCACAGGCGTCATGCGCCATGCCGATGCCGGCTATGAGGATGCCGAGGCATGTGCCCGCGAACACGGCCTTGTACTTCCCTCATTACGAAAAGCGATCTGATGACGAAGATTTTCATTGGGGACGGGCCGGTTGACCTTAGCGATCTGAAGGCGGCGCTGGCAGGACCGATCACGGTAGAATTGTCGCCTGTACGTTGGAATGCCGTCGAGCGCAGCGCCGAAATCGTCGGCAGCCTGATTTCCTCGGGTGGCACCGCCTATGGTATCAATACCGGTTTTGGCCTTCTCGCCGGAACGCGTATTTGCGCTGACGAGTTAGACAGTTTGCAGGAAAATCTGGTGCTGAGCCACGCAGCTGGCATTGGCGATCCGCTATCGGATCCAGTAGTCAGGTTGATGATCCTGTTGAAGATCGTCGGATTGTCGCGCGGTGCATCTGGCGTTCGGCGCGGCGTCGTGCAGGCGCTCATGGACCTTCTCGAATGGGATATCCTGCCTGTCATTCCTGCAAAAGGTTCGGTCGGCGCATCTGGCGACCTGGCGCCGCTTGCGCACCTCGCGGCCACCCTCATCGGTGTCGGCAATGCCAAGGTGGACGGTGAAAAGGGGCCTGCCAAGGATGCGCTTGCGGTGAAGGGCCTCGCGCCTATCGCCCTCGGGCCCAAGGAGGGGCTCGCCCTTCTGAATGGCACGCAGGCGTCGACGGCACTCGCGGTTGCCGGCCTCGCCGCCGCGCAGCGCGTTTTCGCGGCCGGTCTCGCGGCCGGCGGGCTTTCGGTCGATGCGCTGAAGGGGTCCGACCTCCCCTTCGACGCGCGCATTCACATACTGCGCGGTCATGCCGGGCAGATCGACGCTGCGTGCGCGCTACGGGAAATATTGTCCGGCAGCGAGATCCGGCAGAGTCACTTGTCCGGCGATCCGCGTGTACAGGATCCCTACTCGCTACGGTGCCAGCCACAGGTGATGGGTGCCTGCCTGGGCCTGATCCGGACTGCTGCGAATACGCTGATCATGGAAGCGAATGCCGTGACCGACAATCCGCTCGTCTTCGCAGATTCCGGAGAAATCCTTTCCGGGGGCAATTTTCATGCCGAGCCTGTCGCGTTTGCTGCGGACCAGCTGGCACTGGCGATTGCGGAAATCGGTTCGATTTCCGAGCGGCGGACGGCACTGCTCGTCGATCCCAAGATGAGCGGGCTGCCGGCCTTTCTCGTCGAACATAGCGGTGTCAATTCCGGTTTCATGATCGCGCAGGTAACGGCGGCCGCGCTGGTTTCTGAAAACAAGCTCCTGGCGAGCCCTGCCAGCGTCGATTCCATACCAACCTCGGCCAATCAGGAAGACCATGTATCGATGGCGACGCACGGCGCCCGGCGACTGGGCGAAATGGCCGCCAATGCGGCCGCTATAGTCGGCATCGAGCTGCTTGCGGCGTCGCAGGGCATTGATTTTCACAGACCGCTGAAATCTTCGCCCGTACTGGAACAGCTGCATGCGGATGTACGGCGCTACGCCGCACACTGGCACTGTGACCGCTTTATGGCGCCCGACATCGAGGCGGCCGCTCAGCATGTGATGAATGGCCCGCTTCCTGCCTCATGTCTTGTCGTCGGTGGGACGGTCTGATGGCAGAGGATGGCCCGCCTCCCTTTGATGTGACCGAGGGCCGCGGGGCGCTCGTCGTCAGCATTCCGCATACCGGTAACTTTATGCCCCGTGCGCTGAATGACAGGTTGGCGGTCGACGCGTCCGTGGAAAGCGACGCTGATCACCACGTGGACCGCCTGTACGATTTTCTGGTCAGTACGGGCGCCAGCGTTATAAAGGCTAACTGGTCCCGCTGGTATATCGATCTTAACCGCCCGGCGGACGACAGCCCGCTTTATCCTGGCCAATCGACGACAGGCCTGTGCCCTCTGCAGACCTTTGCGGGAAAAGCACTCTACCCCGGTGGTGATGTTCCCAGCCCCCTTGAGGTTTCTGACCGCATCGCAGCGTGCTGGCGGCCCTATCACGACCGGCTCCAGGCTCTGATACGCCGCGCCCGTGCCCGACATGGCCGCGTAACCCTACTCGACGCGCATTCCATCGTCAGTATCTGCCCGCGCCTGTTCGAGGGCCGACTGCCGGATATCAATCTTGGCACCAATGGCGGCCGCAGCTGCTCAGCCGAACTGCGCGAGCGTATCATCGTTCTGCTCAAGGCGCAGAACCGCTTTTCCTGGGTTGCCGACGACCGTTTCAAAGGCGGCTACATCACACGGCACTATGGCCGCCCTCAAGACGGTATAGACGTTGTACAGATCGAACTGGCGCAGTGCGCGTATATGGACGAATCCGTGCCAGACAAATGGAGCGACGCACGAGCGGCTGACCTCCGCGCTCTTCTACGCCAGGTGTCAGTGATCCTCAGCGGGTGACAATACGCTTCCGGTCGTCCTTCATAAACGGAACCCAGCGAAACTCGCGCCGGCGGAAACTTTTGAACAGCAGGTAAAATCCTGTGGTCGAAACGAACAGAACACCGAATCCCGCCGCTATGATGAGCGGATGATTGAAGCTTGCCCGCTCGGCATAATCCATATTGTGGAGCATCCAGAAAAAGTCCCAAATCCGCCAAGTGTCGCCCCTTGATACAAGCAGCTCTCCGGTAATCGCAGAAATGTAGACGGAGGAATTCACCTCATCCGAAAAGTTCACCCGCCAGACTGGACCGGAAAAGTCGCGGGATTCCAGATTTGGTTCGGCCATTCGGGTGACGGAAGTGATTTCGGAACCGTTAGCCGTTCTGGCGACAGATCTTGCTAGGATTGCATTCACAGTAACATCAGCGCCGGTCGCGGCATCGAGCAGGCGAACACTCCCCTTTGAACGGACTTCGTACACGGCCTTTCCAGCCAGCATGCGCAGCTGGAGAGCATCGGTGCCGGTGCCGATACCCAGTCGCGCAGGTGGCAAAAGCGTCTCTGCAGCGTTGCCGATTACTTGTGGAGAAGGAGCGGCGCGGCCGGCAACCTCGGCGCTGTCCAGTAGCGCCATGGCGGTGCCGCTTACGGCCCAAAGGATGAACTGGATGCCGATGACAAGACCAGCCCACTTATGGACGCGCCGAAACAGTAACGGTGTGAAGCGGAGCTTTTTCATGCTGTCTTCCGCTTCTTTTTTTTGCGTTTCAGCGGCAGCGACCACCAGAGTAACCAGGCACCGGTAGTGAGCATCAGCACGGCGCTCCACGTCGCGACACGAAGCAGGGGATTGTTAACGTCCGTACGTTCATCATAGTCCATGATGTGCAGCATCCAGGCAAAATCGAAGACCCGCCAAAGCAGATGCCGCTTGGTTACTAGTTCTCCAGTATATGGCGAAAGGTAAAGCGTTGGCCTTGCCCAGCCCTGGAACTCGACCTGCCATAGCGGCCCGCCATATGCCTGAACCTCTTGCGGCAGCGAATTAAGCAGGGTGGTCCGCACAATCGGTCCACTTCCCGCATAATAAGCTTTGGCTGCATCCCGGATCGCGGAATCGTCGAGCGGTTTCCACAATTCTCCGCTTGCAGGGTCCGCCAGCCTGACACCCTGAGGAAGCTGCACCCGCCAGGCAGTACGCCCTGCAACTTCGACCGCGCTCATGGCTGTGATGCCTGGGTTTCTTTCGAGTACAGCCTGCGGCGGACCGAACTGCCGGAGGTCGAGAGGCCCCGCTTTTGCCTCAGCGACCAGATGATCGCCATGAATAATGTCGATGTGGACGACGACCATATAAAAGCCGGTCATCGTCCACAAAAGCACCTGTAATCCCACAAATAGCCCTAGCCATTTATGGAAACGCCGTACGGTGAGGGGCCAGCGAATTCCTGTCATGGTCAGAATTCTGTCTGCACGCCTACATAGAAGCGGCGCCACATCAGATCATAGGTCATCGTGTCCGTGTTGCCGTCCGTAAAGCTTGGAATGTAAGGCGCCTTACGATCAAATAGATTGTCGACGCCAAAATTCACGCGGAAGCGGTCGTCGACGCGGTAGGCGAGTTGAATGTTGTGGTAGAAGACATTCGGCGTTCTGTATCCGATTTGATCGGCGTCGGCATTGAAGTCGGTTGCTTTGCCGATCCACTGCGTCGACCAGGTCGCGCTGAACTGTTCCACCTCTGCGGTCAGAATGCCGTATCCCCGCCATTTCGGATACCCGCCATTGCCGCCGCCGATGAAACCGTCGAACTCAATGGCATCGCCGCCTGGGAAGGGTGAGATGACATATTCGTTGAGATAACTGATGTTCACATCCGCGCTCAGGCTAAAGTCGCCGAAGTCACGGCGATAGGCGGCGCCGATGTCGAGACCGCTGATCTCCTCCTTGCCGGTATTGATCGGCTGGGCAGACAGAAATGTGACCTCGCCCGTCAGCGAGCTTCGTGTGAAGTCGTCGCAAAATGCGCTCGAGAGGTTTTCGCTGGCATAACAGACGGCCAGCTTCGTTGAACCCGGAATGGCCCTGATCGCATCGTCGATCTCGATATCGTACCAATCTACGGTCAGCGACAAGCCCGGTGCGAAGGCCGGTTCAAGCACGGTTCCAACGGTCCAGCTTTTCGAGCTTTCGGGCTGTAGATCCTCATTGCCGCCGACAGTTGTCAGGATCGACGTGCCCAGCTGAACGTAGTCGGCCGGTACGCCTGAAGCCTGGCAGTTGGCGATCAGGGTCGCATTGCCGCTACTGCTATATTGGCTGCAGGGATCAGTCGTCGTCAGGTTGCCTTCGGATACACCGCCGAACAGTTCTGGAACATTTGGAATGCGGAAGCCGGTGCCATAGGTGCCCCTCAGGCGTACGCCGGTAAAGGGCTGCCAGTCGACGCTGCCTTTATAATTCCAGTCAGAGCCAAATAGATCGTAGTCGGAGTACCGCACGGCCCCATCGAGGGTCAGCGACTGCGCAAAGGGAACGTCTGCTAGTATCGGAAGCGAAAGTTCAAGATAAGCCTCTCTGGCTTCGCTCGTACCCGAGATGGGTTCCTGTTGATTGGTGTTGGCGACGCCCATCACCGTTAGTGGGTCGGGATTTCGGAAGCCCTTTTCGCGGCGGTAAACCAGGCCGGTCGCAAAGGCAGCGTCGCCGCCGGGTAACGCAAAAAGCGATCCATTAAGGTCGGCTGTGACAGTCGCCAGCTCGTTCCCGCCTGTATCGCGCGAGGTGAAGAGAATATAATTCAGCACGTCGGCACTCAGATCTCCGGCGCCGAGATAGTCGCCGCAAGGAATTGCCGCACTGGCCTGAGTGCCGCAAACTTCGCGGTCGAGAGTGTTTCCGACCCTCTCAAGGTTGGCTATGTTGGTTGATCCGTCGATCGCGGTGTTTCTACCGAAGGCGCCTGCCAGCTCCCAGCGCCAGCCATTCGCGATATCGCCGCGAACACCGAGCGTGCCTTGCCAAGTATCCGTTTCCTGAAAAAATTGTCTCGGTCCTGGTTCTGCGAGGCGCCGCTGGGCCAGCACGATATCTTGACCGGTTGGATTCGTCGGGTTTTCCGCTGAAATCGAAAGGTTCCGAAGCGTCCCGGGGGTGGCGATCTGATCACTCTCCCGGTGCGTATAAAGAAATTCACCAAATGCGGTCACGGAATCGGTCAGGTCGTAATGCCCGAAGAAGGCCGTGCTAACCCGTTCGATGGGGCTGACCGCATTAAGGAACGGTGCAGAGTTGAAATTGTGCTTGGCAGGGCTGTAGGGCTCGAAGAAGTCCCCGTCACCGTTCGGATCATTGTTGAAATTGATGAGATCGCCGTTCGGTAGCACCGCTCGGCCGCCGACGGTGGAGGCGCTGTTGACGCAGCTCAGCTCGCCGGGCGTGACTTCGGCGAGTGAACAGGGAGCCCGGGAGGCAAGATTTATCGCGGACGTATTCTGATAGGTTGCCGCCGCCGTAAAACCGCCACGTTCATTCTGAACGCCCCAGAGCAGGTTGGCAGTAAGGTCAGAGCCGTCGCCGCGATCGGTGATGCCGTACCGCCCGCTAGCCTTGAAACCTTCAAAGTCAGTCTGGGTGATGATGTTCACCACGCCTGCAACGGCATCGGCGCCGTAAATAGCCGATGCACCGTCTTTCAGAACTTCGATACGGCCAATGGCGGCAACCGGGATCATATTGAGGTCAGGCGATGAATTTGCACCTGTGCCGCCGGCCACAAGTCTGCGGCCATTCAGAAGGACGAGCGTTCGCTTGATCCCAAGTCCGCGCAGATTAACCTGCGCAGTACCGTACCCATTGCCGGTCCAATAGGCCGAGGTCTGATTTCCTGCGAAGCCTGCATTCGCTGGCAGACGTTGAAGCGCAGTTTCGGCATTCACAATGCCAGTATTTGCAAGTTCCGCGGAACTGACGACCGTCGTCGGTGCAACATTATCAATATCTGCCCGCGGGATGCGAGAGCCAGTCACGACGATGACGTTTTCTTCTTCAGCTGGCGAATCGCTTGCAATGCCGCGCTCTGCGTTGCTTTCAGGCAGACTCTGCGCAGCGCCTGACGCACTGCTGAGTGCGATCGCACTGACGCCGATGGCGAATATTGATCTGTGCATGTCGTTCCCCCTCTGTCTCCAATCACCTCGAAATACAATGCTGTATATACAGGTCAACACATTTATTCGTTGAGGAGGATTGTCGGGCTAGAAAGACACATTAAATTACAATCTGGCCACTTTTGTATGCTGATTAGGACTCGAGACTGTGCGAGGATATTTCTACGCAGTGAAAATTCTCGTTACCTATTTGCCTATAACCGGCTCAAAGGAAGCTCTTGCGAGGGCGAAAAACATTTAGGAAATACATGCCGATATCTTCGTTGGCATGGGGGTTTCCCTAAAACCAGAAGCGCAGCCCGACGACGAAATTTGTGACACTAGGATCCTCACCCCCCGCGCGTGCGTAATCGGCGCTTTTATCCAATTTCCATTCTTGCTCGACGCCAATGTACGGCGCAAATTCGCGGGCGATCTCGTAGCGTAGCCGCAGACCGAGTTCGGCAGTATCGATACCGGCGCCAATAGCCAGTTCAGGAATGTCCTGCGCGGCGAGGTTTATCTCGGCGCGCGGCTGCAGGATAAGACGCTGGGTGATGCGCTGATCGATTTCGCCCTCCAGACGCGCGGTCAGATCGCCCCTGTCAGACAGGAACGCGGCGACATCCAGTTCGAACAAATAGGGGGCAAGGCCTTGCACCCCCACGGCCGCATAGGTGCGGTCACGCGGAGCGAAATCCTGCCGCACGCCGGCTTGAAAATCGAACCACGGACCGATAGCACGGCTCCAAAGCGCCTGAACTTCAGCGGCCTCGATCTCTTCACCGAAACTGCCTTCCCCTTCGGACTTGAACCAGAATTTGTCGATGTCGCCGCCATAAAAGCCCTGAATATCCCAGAGATAGCCGTTCTTCCCTTCGCGGATTCGGTATTCGGCGCGTTCACCCTGAATCCAGAAAAATGTCTGGCCTCCCTGTTCGCTACGAAGCTTGTCACGCGCGCCGCGCATCGCTTCGGCGCCCCAGACGGCATCGGCTGCGCGTGCAGGTCCGGAGCCGGCCGCGGGCGGCGGCGGCGCATCAGGGATCGGCATGGACATATCGCCCTGACCCATCTGACTATGATCCATCTGGCCCATGCCTTCCATCGCGCTGTCGCCCATTTGGGAATGGTCCATGACATCACGGTCCATCTCGTCATGATCCATCGCGGGTATCGTATCACGGTCCATCGGCGCATCGCCCATGGCGCTGTGGTCCATGTTCAAGTGATCCGTCGCGTTGTCGCCAGTGTTTTTCGGTGCCGCGGCCGCACCGGGTGTGGCTTCATCATTGTCTTCTGGTTCGGCGTTCGTCTGTTCGGTTTCCGTTAGCCCGGTGTGTCCGCCGGCATGTTGCGCAAGGGCAGGGGCCGCGGCGCCCATAAGGATTAGCGCGAACAATGTCTTCATGCCGCTTCTCCCGGCTGCGCAACCGTGACGACCTGAAACATTCCCGAGTGCATGTGATAAAGGAGATGGCAATGAAACGCCCAGTCGCCGACTTCGTCGGCTGTTAGATCGAAGGTTGCGCTGCCGCCGGGCTGAACAATGACGGTGTGCTTGAGCGGCTGGTTGCCATCATGACCGTTGACAAGTTCGAAGAAATGGCCGTGCAGATGGATCGGGTGCGCCATCATCGTATCGTTGACCAGCTTGACCCGTACCCGTTCATTATAGGCGAACCGGATCGGCTGATCGCTGACGGCCGAGAATTTCTGCCCGTCGAACGACCACATATAGCGTTCCATGTTCCCCGTCAGATGAATTTCCATCTTCCGGGACGGAGCGCGCTTGTCCCGGTTCGGTGTGAGCGCGGCCAGATCCTTATAATTGAGCACTCTGTGCGGGACCTTGTCCAGCCCGATGCCAGGGTCACCCATGCGGTCCACGGGGTTCATCGACACCATGTCGATGCCGGGGCCAACCTTGACATCTGCTGGCAGCTTCGAGGTGTCGCGCATATTCATGCCGCCCATTGCCATGCTCTCCATTGTCATGGCCCCGGCATCGATGTTTGCGCCGGGCGAAGCGCTGCCGCTCACATCGCCGCCGCCGTGGCCCATTGCGGCGTGGTCCATTTCGGTCATACCGCCTCCGCCATGATCCATGCCGCTCATGCCCATATCGGCCATTGTCAGAAGCGGCGGTTCCCGAAGCGCAGGGAGGTCGGCCCGCGCGCCTGGACGGCTGGCTAGCGTCGCCGCGGCCATTCCGGATCGATCCATCGATTCTGCAACGATCGTATGCGCTTCGCCGCGCGGTTCCACGACGATGTCATATGTTTCCGCAGTGCCGATCTGGAATTCCTCCACCTCGACCGGCTTCACATTCTGGCCGTCGGCGCCGACGACCCAGAATTTCACACCGGGAATGCGGAAATTGAAGAACGTCATCGCGCTGCCATTAATGATCCGCAACCGCACACGCTCGCCCTGTCTGAAAAGAAATTCGAGGCCTTCGTCCGGTCCGTAGCCGTTGGCCAGATAAGTGTACGTTGCTCCGGTCACATCCATGATGTCGGTCGGCATCATGCGCATTTCGGCCCACATACGCCGTTCCTTGCCGGACAACTGGTAATCGTCCGTCAGGGTACGCTGCTGATAATTGAAGTAGCCTTCACCCTTTTTAAGCTTCGCCATGATCGTGTGAGGATGCAGAGGCGTGAACTCGCTTAGCAGCAGCACATAATCGCGGTCCGCCTGCACCGGATCGGTGCCCGCAGGTTCGACGACGATCGGACCATAATGACCCGCCTGCTCCTGTAGGCTGGAGTGGCTGTGCCACCAATAGGTGCCGGACTGGCGAAAGGCGGGCATATCGTATGTGAACGTCTGCCCCGGTCTGATGCCAGGAAAGCTGACGCCGGGCACCCCGTCGAACTGAAACGGCACCAACAGCCCGTGCCAATGGATCGAACTGTCCTCGCTCAGTGTGTTGGTGACGTTGAGCTTCACTGGCTGGCCTTCCTTCAGCCGCACCAGCGGGCCTGGAACGCTCCCATTGACCGCGATGCTATGGCCGCGGCGCCCTTGCACGGAACGCATGCCCTCGCCGATGGTCAGGTCGATGCCAGCACCGGATACCTCGTCGAAACCTTTGCGGATCGATCCGCCGCCGCCGACATCGCTGCCGCGCGCCCAGGCAGGCATCAATGATTGGAGCGCAAGTCCGCCGCCAAGCTGCGCCGCACCGCGCATGAGGCCGCGGCGGTCTGTCAAAATTGTCATGAAAAAAATCCCGGTAGGCTTTGCTTGCCCTCCTTACGCGGGGCGGGGGGGTTACCCTCAAATTTCCTGAAGCGCGGTCTTCAGGCGTTTTCGGGCATGATATGTCCGCATTTCGATGGTTTTGGGGCTTACCTTCAAAATGGAGGCCGCATCTGCGTAGCTGAAGCCGTCTATGGTTGTCAGAAGTAGCGCGTCCCGCAGCTTTCTGGGAAGCGCTTCAATCTCTGCTTCAACCCTTTTCAGCTGAGCCCGGTCGCTCGCTGTTTGTTCTGGGTCGGGGCTTTCATCGGGAACAGTCGGATCGTCATACGTCTTCTGCATCCAGAAGAGATTTCTAACGGCGTTGCGGCGTTGAATATCCCGGCACTTGTTTAGAGTGATCCTGGTAATCCACGCTCCAAATGGGCGTGACACGTCGAACCGCCGCCTGGCAATCCAGGCAGAGGCAAAGGCGTCCTGCACGGCGTCTTCTGCGAGTTCCCGGTTGTGCAGGGCGCGCGTTGCAATGGCCAATTGCCGGGTGCCCTCGATCTTTACGAGTTCGTCGAAGGCCCGCCGGTCGCCCTCGCGGACAAGCAGCTTTAACTCTTCGGGCCCTGTCGCGGTCACCCGTTCAATCTTCGGCTCTGGTCAGCGCCTCGTTCACTCGCCGGTCGAACTCCACTCGCTGTTCCGCCGAGAGAAGCTCTCTCATCGCAAAGACATGATCGACTGTCGTCTTTTGCATATCGCCCAGGATCTGATGGACGTTTTCGATCGCAAGGGAAACGCGCGGTCCATAGCGATGTTCGCTCTTGATAGCTGCAGCCAGCTTGCGGTTTGCGGCCGCAAGTTTTTTCTCAAGGCTCGAGCGCTCGGGAGCATATCTCAATTCGAGCGCGTCGAGTTGCCTTTCCTGCGCCTCTGTAAGATCAAGTTCTTCGTGAACGAATTCATGTAGACCGCTGGCCTGATCTGCCATTCCGTAGCGATCATGCAGGAAAGCCCCCAGGGCTCCGGCCGCCAAAGCCAAAAACACAATGGCGAGAATCGACCATTTCCCCAGCCTCACGAAAGGCTGCCCAGTAATACGGCAGGCGTCCGGTCGTGCCCTGCATATAATATATCGCGCGGCGTCTGCGGCGGCCCGTAAAAACTGGACGTCAGCATGCCCGTAACGAAGGCAGCCATCAAAAGGACGCCTCCTAGTGCTGCCCCGCGCCTTTCTCCTGATTTTCGTTCAATCAACTCGACGCGGGACCATAGCCGCTCATGGAAACCGGCAGGCAGATCATCGTGATGGCCTGACCCGGCTAGGTAGCTGTTCAAGTCCACCGTCGCGTCCTTCCGTATCTGGAACAATGCTGTGTTTACGCATTTAATGCGGTTCGCACTCAAATATCATTGTTCCTTTTGCTTATTGGCCTCGGTCTATCCGCGTCAGGCAGCGCCGGTCATCAAGAGCAACTTCTCTGTTTGGGGCTTCTGTATTGCCAGGGGCGGACCGACGTCTGGAGCGAAAGCCGATACGCGTTTTGAGGGACATGGCCTTGGCCGCCGTAAGGCGAGAATAGGTACAAGCTGGAAGAGGTTCGATGAAGAAAGCTGGGGTCACGTTCTTATGGGGATTCGGATTGGCGCTGACGATTGCTGCGTTTCCGGCAAGTGCCCACGAAGCGCATCGCCAAAACCAAACCGAACCGACCAAGGAGGAAGCTTCCGCACAGGCTGAGGGCGCGCCACTCGAGGCTATTGAGATAGCGCATAGTGAGAGCGCGGCATCGCCACATGAGACGCACGAACATGGCGCTGAAGAAAATACGCCATTCATTGTGAAGTTTCTGGGAGCCCTTCACCCTGCCTTCGTACATTTCCCGATCGCGTTCCTTCTTGCTGCCGCACTTGCGGAGGGACTTCTGTTCCTGAACCCTTCTACCGGTTTGGGCACGACAGTTCGATTTCTGACATGGACAGGAGCAGGCGGCGGCGTTCTCGCCGCGTTCCTCGGATGGTTCGCCGGAGGCTTTCGGCTCAGCGACCGCTCGGATCTTCTCGGCATGCATCGCTGGAACGGTACGGGTATTGCCATTGGCGGTCTCATTCTGGTGGCCCAGCTTCCCAAGGGGCAGAATATCACAGCGAGCCGTAAGTGGTTCAGACTGCTCCTCGCACTGATCGCAGGATTGCTGCTTTGGCAGGGGTATATGGGCGGGGAGCTTGCGATGGGTCCCGACCATCTCGGTTTGAAAGGATAATTATGCCCAAACGGAAACACTTTCTCAGCGCCTTGGCAATGTCCCTTGGGGCCATGGCAATTGCCGGTCCCGCTCTTGCTGGCAAGATGACTATGCACCGTGATCCGAATTGCGGTTGCTGTCTTGCGTGGGCGAAATCGATCAAGGCAGATTTGGGCCGCGACGTGCACGTTCTCAACGAGCCCAATATGCCAGCGCTTAAGGGCCGTTTGGCCGTTCCAGCGAAATTGGCCTCATGCCACACGGCCGTGATCGACGGCTATATTGTGGAGGGGCATGTCCCGGCCGCCGACATTGCGCGGCTGCTTGCCGCGAAGCCGAAACAGGTTCGCGGTCTCGCCGTGCCGGGCATGCCGCTTGGGTCGCCGGGAATGGAGGCCGGGGGAACGGCGGCCCCCTACAATGTCATTGCGTTCGGCGTCGGCACAACCATGATTTTTGCCCGCCACAATTAACCCCAGGAAGGATAATTCACGTGAATAAGACAATATTTGCTGCCACCGCTTTCGCAGCCCTTTCGATCTCGGTAGCGGTTCTTGCTCAAGAACCGACCAAGGCTGCGCCTGAAAACACAAAAGCGGAACACTGCATGAAGGACGCCAATGGGAAGATGACGTGCATGGCAATGGACGGGAAAACCATGGACCATTCCCAGATGAAGGGCATGAGCGATAGCGACATGAGCCATGAGGAGATGGACCATGGCGAAATGAAGCACGATGAGGCGGCGTCCTCCTCCGAGCCGAAGTAGCTTGCCGTAGAGAATAAGCAAGAATTGCACATCCTTTGTGCCGAAATCCATCCGGTTCGGCATAAAGGATGTGCGGGGCCGGCCGGTAAATTCCCCCTGATCCCGCCGTCCGGCCCCAATAAGGAGCCGCTCATGAAACCGGCACTTCTATGTTGTTCCATATTAAGTGAGGTCTGACATTCAATATTTTTCTCTCAGTCAGCCTGCTGGCTTGTGTGCTTTATGGTTTGTTCGCGCCTTCTAGGCTCGAAATGCACGGGGCGTGGTCACCCTGGCTTCCGGGCTTTGAATGGCTGACAGTCAGCGGTGTGCTGAGCGTATTATTCTGGTGCTTCGCTTACGGGTTCTGGGCGGCTCTAATCGGCGTTCCCGCCAGAAGGCTTGCCGTACAGCTCACCGGCAAAAAGATATGAGTATCTCGAACCGGAATGTTAGGAGCCGCTTTGATGACTGAACCGTCCACACAGCAAATGGCAACTGACCCCGTCTGCGGTATGAGTGTGAAGATCGAAGGCGCTGAACATGTGACCCAACGCGGCGACGCCTCTCATTATTTCTGTTCTTCCCGGTGCCTGCAGAAATTCGTGTCCGATCCGGACCTCTATCTTTCGAAAGCTCATCTGAACGCTGCAGAGAATGCGACGCCGGGTACGATCTTCACCTGTCCGATGCATCCAGAAATCCGGCAAGACGGCCCGGGTTCCTGTCCGGTTTGCGGCATGGCTCTCGAGCCTGAGACTGTCAGCCTCGACGACGGCCCAGATCCAGAGCTCGTGGATATGCGCCGCCGTTTCTGGGTCAGCGCGGCGCTGACTGTACCGCTATTCATTTATGCGATGGGCGATCTCATTCCCGGGCAGCCATTCTCGCGTCTGATCGAACCGGCATGGGCGCAGTGGCTGCAGCTCGGATTGGCTTCGCCGGTGGTGTTCTTCGGAGCGTGGCCATTCTTCGTTCGCGGTCTTCAATCCCTCAAGACCATGAATCTGAACATGTTCACTCTGATTGGGCTCGGTGTTTCCATCGCCTACCTCTTCAGCATCTTTGCCACGATATTTCCCACGCTGTTTCCGCCGGGATTCAGGGATGCCGAAGGCAGGGTAGCTGTCTATTTCGAAGCCGCCGCAGTCATTACGACGCTCGTTCTACTCGGCCAGGTTTTGGAGCTGCGGGCTCGCGGCGCTACCTCTGGCGCGCTACGCGCCCTTCTGGAGCTAGCGCCGCCGACCGCACTCAAAATTTTGCCGGATGGTACCGAAAACGAGGTTAGCGTCGAGGACGTCAAGGCAGGGGACCGGCTGCGTGTACGGCCGGGCGACAAAATCGCCGTCGATGGCAGCGTCGCCGAAGGTTCGAGCGCCGTCGATGAATCGATGATCTCGGGCGAACCGTTACCCGTCACCAAGCGCGAGGGCGATACTGTCACGGGGGGCACGGTCAACGGCACGGGCGGTTTTGTGATGGTTGTTAACCGCGTCGGTCAGGACACGATGCTTGCACAGATTGTGCAGATGGTAGCCGCGGCTCAGCGCAGCCGCGCGCCGATCCAGCGCTTGGCCGACCAGGTTGCCGGTTGGTTCGTCCCTCTCGTCGTCGGAATTTCATTCCTGACGTTTCTGACCTGGGCGATTTGGGGGCCGGAGCCATCGCTGGCTTACGGCCTCGTGAATGCAGTCGCAGTTCTTATCATAGCCTGCCCATGCGCTCTTGGCCTCGCCACGCCCATGTCAATCGTGACAGGTACCGGGAAGGGCGCGCAAAACGGGATCCTGATCAAGAATGCCGAAGCGCTCGAGCGTTTTGAGAAAATCGATACACTTGTTGTCGACAAGACAGGAACGCTCACTGAAGGAAAACCAGAGCTTGTGTATATGCTTGCATCTGGCGGTGTCAGCGAGAACGAGCTCCTAACCCTCGCAGCCTCCGCCGAAGTGGGCAGCGAGCATCCGCTGGCTGAGGCCATCGTCGCGGGTGCGCAGAAAAGAAATCTTGATTTGCGCCCGGTGACGGAATTCACATCGACGACTGGCGAAGGCATCTCTGCTAGAGTTGAAGGCCGCCGACTCAGTATCGGTAACGGCAAGTTGATGAGACGTATCGCCGCCTGGAGCGATGAGCTTGCTGGCGAGGCGGAAACCCGCAGAGTTCAGGGGCAGACGGTCATGTTCGTGGCTATCGATGGGCAGGCTTCGGGCATTCTGGCGGTTGCAGACCCGATCAAACCTACAAGCCAAAATGCCATCCGTGCTCTGCATGATCGCAGGATACGCGTGGTCATGCTAACCGGAGACAGTGAAGGCACCGCCCGCGCCGTCGGGGAACAGGTTAGCATCGATGAAATTCACGCCGATGTTTCGCCCGAAGACAAGCACCGTATTGTCGGCGAACTGAAGGCTGAGGGCCGTGTTGTCGCAATGGCGGGGGACGGCATCAACGACGCGCCGGCTTTGGCCCTGGCGGATGTTGGCATCGCGATGGGTACGGGAACAGACGTCGCCATCGAAAGCGCGGGCATCACCCTGATTAAAGGTGATCTGCAGGGTCTTGCACAGGCGCATTCACTCTCGAGCGCGACCATGCGTAACATTCGCCAGAATCTGTTTTTCGCCTTTGCCTATAACAGTTTAGGTATACCTATTGCGGCCGGCTTGCTCTATCCGCTGTTCGGGCTTTTGCTCAGCCCCATGATCGCTGCGGCGGCTATGAGCCTGTCGTCTGTTTCCGTGATTGGAAATGCACTGAGACTTCGGGGATTAAAGCTGTCCGGATCGAGCAGCTAGTGGCGATGTTATTGGCAATCGTCCTTGCGTTGGTTCTATTTCTGCTGACGTGCCTTTTTCATATTACTGCTCTGAACCGTGCGATCGCGCCGTTCGGAAACTACCCGGAACCTTCAATATATGCGGTGCTGCTATTCCTCTTCGCGGTACTCGTTTCACATCTCATAGTTGCCGGAATTTTCGCGGCTGGCTTCGTGATGGGTCAGGGGCTCGGACTAGGCTCGTTGGATAAGGAGCCGTCCATGCAAGCGATGGATTTTTTCTATTTCTCTCTCATCAATATCACGACCCTCGGCCTTGGCGACATTTACCCGACACAGCATCTGCGTTTCGTGGCGGGCGTAGAGTCACTGACCGGATTCTTGCTGATCAGCTGTTCGGCTTCGTATGTTTTCAAGCTCCTGAGGCCCAAACAGCCGTCTCGAGATAATGCTAATCTTAAAGAAGGGATGGGCTCATGAACAATCATGATCACCGCAAATCAGAAAGCGGCAGCGGTATGGGCTACGGTATCTTCATGGCCATGATCGCGACGTCGACGACCGTCATGTATGGCCTCATGTACCTAAACACCTACACCCTGGATCATGTCTTCTTCAGCGAAACCCGCTTTTGGATGGCGTTCGTCATGGGCGCGGCCATGGCCGTCATCATGCTCGGATTTATGTGGAAGATGTATGGCAATGTTTCGAAGAACCTGATCATCATCGGTGCGGCAGCGGTGGTTTTCTCTGGCGCGCTCTGGCTCGTGCGCAGTCAAGAGTCGGTTGGCGATACCAACTATATGAAGGCGATGATCCCGCATCACTCGATTGCCATCATGACCAGCGAGCGTGCTCATCTACGCGATCCGCGCGTTCGGCAGCTCGCCAAGGACATTATTGTCGCTCAGCGGCGCGAAATTGCGGAAATGAAATATCTTATCGAAGCAATAGAAAGAGATGGCCCTCGGCCGACACCCATCATGAAGGAGGTAGGACGATGAACCTCGCAGTTCTGATCGGCCTTGGGGCGATCCTGGCCTTGGCGGCCTGCAACAAAAACACGGCAGCCGGCAACGATCAAGAAGCAGGGCTGGAAGAGCCTGCCAAGCCCGCTCCTAGAGTGCCAGCGGCAAGTGCACTGGCGAATGTCGACCCGGCCGTGCTCTACCCCGGTACAATGACCCCGGCGGACATAAAGAGTTTGGGAGGAAGGGAAACCCGATGCCTCTTCAGTATGACTGAGGTGGGGTTTCCATCGCTTCTCTTCAGCGGCTCTCGGCGAGACGCAACGATTAAGCTGAACGGCAAGTTGATCACGTTACCGGAATCGTCCGATGGTAATTACGGCCAAGCAGGCCTTCAGATTCGAATTTATCCGGTTGATCGTCAGAGCCGTAGAGGCGGCCTGCGTGAGTCAGAGATGGTGGTTTACCTGCCAGGTGCCCCTGACGAATTGGGTTTTAGGGGTTTTCAGCGCTGCAATAGCTGACAGTGTGGCGCGATTGAAAGAGTGCTATCCGCGCCGCACGAAAGGGAATTTCGGAACTCCGCGTTGTATCGCTTTCTCGTCGTCTTCATTTCCCGTCCATTCCTCAGGTCGGGATCAGCTTAGCACCCTGTCCAATTTGCGGGACCATCGCAGTCTTAAATGACGACGGGCTTATCAGGCCACGGCTTATCCCATGGCCTGATCATTGAATCAGCGGCCTACATTTATTGCGAGAATAGCCTCGCTAGCCATTAGAAAGCGTAACAGATTAGGTCTAATACCCCTCTCACCCTAGCTTTTTGCGAAGCCCTGCAAGACCGATCATGCCTAGGCCGAGCAGGCCGAGAGCGCCCGGTTCTGGCACCGGAACTTCACCGACGAACTCGAACTCGCCCGAGGCGGCGGGCAGCAGCATGACATATTCGTTGCTGATATCATCTGTCACCTCGAACATGTCGCCGCTGCCGTCCTGCACGAAGACACCGTGAATGACGAATTCGCGGAGAGAGAGAGGCAAAAGATCCTCAGGCTCGTGGTCGACCATGAACAGGCTGTCGAACAGCAGCTCGGTCGATGCGAGATCGTAGGTATAATCAAAGGACAGATCGCCGTCCGCATTGCTTGTCGGAAAAATCGGCGATCCTTCCGCATCAAGTCCGGTCGCGCCGTTCAGAATTATCGGCCCATAGGTAACCGCACCCTCCAGCGTTTCTACGAAGCCGTCGCCGTCAATATCCTGGGCGATCGTTGGCGACTGGGCGTCGAGATTGGTCGAACTGTCGATGCAGACGCCGCCCAAAAAGGAGCCGGCTGGCGCCCGCGCTTCACAGTCCACATCTGCAAACGGCCCATGAATATGCTGCGGATGCACGAAATTCGGGTAAAGCCCGCTTGCATCGACGACCAACCGCAGCGACCCTGCGGTATCGTCGTAAAAGACGCTGGCCGTTCCCGACACGCCCGATCCGTTCAAGGCGGTCAGATTGGCATCATATTGCATGATAGACGCTGCGGCAGGCGCCGCTATCAACGCTGTACCCATGGCAATGGGGGCAAGAAAACGCTTACTCATACTTCCTCCTCTAAGCGTCCCCACGCTCACGGCATCAACCAAGCAAGTAAAGTGCCAAACCCAATTTTCCGGGCTTTTTATCTATTGGCTTCACGGGGCTGTAAAGCCTGCCGACAATGTTTGCGTGATCTGCTCCTACATCTCTGCTGCAGGATCGTATCGCATAGCGTTTGCGCTGCCATAGTGAACGCTAGGGTCCTGGCGCCGCAACGCGGTTCGGAAGCGACTGGCGGCTCAAGCGGGCTGCGGGCATTTGGCTTGCTACAGAGCGGCCATGCCGGAACGGATATGGGGCAAGGAAGCTGCAACGAGCAACTCCGGGCAGGGCAAGAAGCACCTCGGCTGTCCTGAACAGACACGTTCTGCCAAAGGGCGGGGCCGCCTGCAAAGAAACCAGGGTGGAGAAATGAATTTTATTTCCAACCTCGCCAATGTGGCGGCTGCCAAGCAGAAGTTCGCCCGGGCATGACCGGGTAGATATGCCAGCGGTACGAACGCCTCGCTTGCGCGCGCTCTTGATTCGGACATAATTCTTTGCCGCCGCATAGCCCGGTGGTACCGAGAACCGGCCCATTTTCGCCGCTGTCTCGCGGCTCAGACCGAAAACAATTGTTGCCTCGCGGCGGCTGTGACCCTTGACGAACACGAAGCGCCGAATGCGATAACGCTCTGCGGCAAACATCATCGGCCGCTTCCAAAAGGAGCAGCCTAACTTTGGATGGGTTACTTCGCCTGGTTCCGCGCTCCGGCGGCTTTCCAGCCTGTGTTATCACCGCCCAGCACATAAAAAGGGAAATTCTGCGCGTGAAGCGCCAGTTGCGTTTTCAGATATTTACGCAAGAAACTAAAATTAGGCCGCAAGTACGTCAGTCTCGATAAATATAGGTCTCCATCAGACGATGAAGCGGTCCCATGTTCCGTAATGCTCCCCGCTTCGCTGCCCGCGCGGTAGACTCAGGGCGATCACAAGCAAGCCAGTGATACTTCCGGCAAGGATATTGGCGAGCGCGCCGCCCTCCATTATCCAAGGCGCCGCAACGAGCCAGAGACCGAAAAAGCAGTTGAGAAACCGTATCGGTCTTGCGACTTCGGCGGTAGCAATGACGGCGATTGTAAGGATCATGGCGCCAACAAAATGATCGCTGTCTGCCAGCGGCGGCGCGGTATCGAGAATTACCCGTGAGAACATGAGAAGAATGCCGAGGATTGCGCTGCAGACAAGCGTCCAGGGCACAGTGACGCCTCGGGCCGCATTGAGAAAGGTGCGCGCTACCGGCGCTTCAAATCCGGGACGGTGATCCTTTGTCCCGCCAGGGAGGGCATCACCCCTGAAAAACGCTCTCCAGAATGGCCGGCCCCTGCGGGTATTCCACGCCAGAAACTGACCCATTGCGACAAGTTCGTCGAGCGAATATGGAATCATGACCAGCATGGCTGCGGCTGCCAAAAGACAGATCGTGCAATAGGTGCCGATCACAATCGGCTGAATGATGATGAAGTAAATGCTGATCACGCCTAGCGGAACGACGACGATTCCAAACAGCGTGACCATCCAGGGCATTGTCCGCCAACGCGCCCGGCTCCCCATCACGCCCATCAGGATTTCGAACATGTAGCTCATTGCGCCGAGACCGCCGTCGGCGACCGGCCATGCCTTTGAGACCTCCGAGGTGATGATATATTCGGTGCCGTTGAGGCTTCCCGGGGACGCGAAGAACGGCTCCCAGACCATGTCGATATGACCGAGTTGGTAGGCCGTCAGTATACGCGAAAGAAAGAACCCCACGGCTCCCAATATGATGATGGGGATACGCTGGACATAGGTCGACGGCGAATAGCTCCACCCGGGTGGAACATCGGTATCGTCCATCATTCCTTCGGGCGCCATACCAGGCATCATCGGTATGAGAATGGTGAGCGCGATAACGAGCGCGCCGATGAGCGTATCGTTTGCATACACACCCGCGTTGGGAGTCCAGAATAGCAGCGGTGCACCCAGCAGCCAAATGCTCAAAAGGGCGTTCGCCCATTGTGCCCATCCGCCCCGGGCGGACAGGGAACATCCGGCAAAGACCATGATGAGCAGCCCGGTCGCAAGGTCGTTCCAGGCCGTAAGCTCACTGCGAAATTGGGGTGCCCAGAGATTTCTGTCCTGCGTTACGGCCAGGACGCTAGATGTGAACTCGGTCTGACCGAAAGTGCCATAGACGAACGGCGTGGTAGCCAACCAGAGTCCAAGCGCCATGGTAAGCCAGTGCACCCAGAGATTGCCGAAATGCATGCGCCGCATGGAATTTGCGTGCTCGTCCATCATCTCGGCACGCGCAGCGACGTCCTGCTGCCCGGGTTCTGCGCCCAAGACCTTGGTGTCGGCGACGCGGGCGGCATTCAGCTTGTTTTTTCGGTACCAGCGATAGGGGTCGTTCTTGAGCCCCTCGACGATGACCGGCAGCGCGGTGCGGATGTTGCGGGTTGCCGTCCAGCCGAGCTTTTCTTCGGCATCTGCAAGATTGAGCTCATAATGGTCGTTGGAAATATCGACCATCCATGGCCTTATGAATGCATCTTCCTCGAAGATCTCGTTCTCCGCCCATGCGCCGGCTTTGGCGGCCGCCGCGGGCACGGACAGCGTCTTCCAGTCTTCGTCGTGAATGAGACGTCCGAGCGTCTTTTGCATTTCTCCGAATGACATGACCTGTTTTTCGCCGAGCAGAACTGGCCATTCGGCAGGCAGAGAAGCACGGCGTTCTACGATACGCTCGACAGCGTCCAATAAATCATCGAGATGCAGATAAGGCTGTCCCGCGCCAAGGTCCCCCGGATAGACGCGCGAAGTGGCGCGCTTTTCGTAAATGCGCGCGATCTGCTGTGTGAGGAACGCCGAGCTTCCGGTGTCATCGTATATGCCGGCTGGACGCATGAAAACGGCCTTGATGTCGCCGCGTTCTTCCCGAACCACCTGTTCGGTTCTTAACTTCGATTCCCGGTACGGCAAGCTGGCGTCCAAAGGCGCGGTCTCGTCGATAGGACAGCCGCGCTGTGTGGGCGCGTGTACGAGCATCGTACTGGTAAATACGAATTGATCGACGTCGAAAGACTGCAAACCTTTTAAGAGGCGGCGCGTGCCCTCCACCGTGACCTCGTCATACTTCGGACTGGGCTCTCCGCTCAGGTCGAAATAGGCGGCAAGGTGTACCACCGAAGCAATGTGATCGCCGTAGGCGGTTCTAACCCGCCGCATGGCCGCCTCGATACTGCTCTGGTCCGTGATATCGAAGCAAACGCACTCGG
Organism: Pacificimonas flava; assembly: GCF_000342165.1. GTDB lineage: Bacteria > Pseudomonadota > Alphaproteobacteria > Sphingomonadales > Sphingomonadaceae > Pacificimonas > Pacificimonas flava. Next base: position 213,990 of record NZ_AMRV01000003.1, on the reverse strand, counting down.
CTTCTGCCGGCGGGTGCGGCGGGGTGTCTCGGTCGAAAGCGACGACTTGGTAGTGCGCAGACAGCGTCTTCACTACAGCAGAGCCGATAAAACCACTCGAGCCGGTAACGATTACGACTGGCTTATCGTCCGGCTCTGCCACTACGGTGCCCTTTCACAGCAAATTCCGAATAGCCATTCCAATGAACCGCAATTCGTCCGGTTCCGAGATGATGCTGACCTGTTTACAGTCTTCGAGAATTTACAGTCTTTGAGGGACATTGCAGATGTTCCGGTGATTAGGTACGACTTCAGACGGCGCGGCATTGCAGCGCTCCTCTTGCGCTGCAATGCCGCGCCGTCTATGTCCCGCCGATGCTCGCCAGGCTCTTTCTTCTTTTTGCCGTCGCTTTTTCGCTCGGCACGTTGCCGGTTGCGGCGGCTGCGGCAGCGCCCGCAATGGACTGCGCGCAGATGGAAGTTACCGCCTCTGCCTCGTCCGATTGCTGCGAAGAGAGTGGTTCTGGCGACAAGATGGTCTGCTCGGTCGATTGTGCCAGTTTTTGTACCGCCATTGCAGCACCGTTTTCATCGAACGCAATTCGCCTTCGGCGTGCTGCGCCGCGTATCGCTGCCGACGTAGCCGGCGATCTGAGCGGCGTCCGTTCGCGGCGCGCCGATCCGCCCCCCCGAGTCCTTCTGGCTTAAGGTTTCCGTGCGCAGCAGCTGCGACTTCATCGTCGCTGCCGCTGCCCTGGCTTCGCCGCCCCGCTAAGAAAGCGCGACGTGCGAGCCGACCTTTTCCGAAGGATAAATTCATGTATTGCAATATTTTTGTCGTGGCCGGAACTCTGGCCGTGGCGGCCTGCGGCCAGAATGACGGCGGCGCCAACGCTGAACCGGCATCTGGGAACTCATCGGCCGCCGCCGGGCCGCAGGCGGTTCAAGCCGCTGGCTACGAGGGGCGCGGAACGGTTACGGCCGTCGATGCGGAGGGGATTACCATATCCCACGATCCTATAGAGAAGCTCGGCTGGCCCTCCATGACGATGAAGTTTCCAGTTCCGGACAATCTGGAAATTGGAAAACTGGCGCTTGGCAGCGACGTTTGTTTCACTTTCACGGATGCAGATGGCGGGTCTTATCCATTGACCTCGATCGAGGCCCGGTAAGCCGTCATGAAAAAGATGCACGAATGGACCGTCAGGTTTCTCCTGAGCGCGGCGGCGGTAACAATGCCCGCGGCTGCGGCTGCGGCTGCGGCTGCGGCTGCGGCTGCGCAGCCGCTTTCACTGAACGGCGCGGTGGATCTGGCGCTCACCAGGCAGCCCGCACTGACCGCCTATGAACGGACTGCGGATGCAGCAGCGGAGGCTGCCGTGGCGGCGCGGCAACTGCCCGATCCCGAACTCGTTCTGGCAGTGCGAAATCTACCGGTGACCGGCGGCGGCGCTTTCTCTTTCGATACGGCGATGATGACGATGAAGTCGATCGGTATAGAAAGGCGGCAGGTGCGCGGCGAAAAGCGAAACGCTGCCGCTGCCCGCCTGCGAGCCGAGGGCGCGGTATCGCTGGCGGAACAGGAGCTTCTTGCCCGGCGTATCCGCCGCGAGGTCATGTTATCCTGGGCTTCGATCATCGAGGCCCAGCAATCGCGAAGGCTCTACGAAGACCTGACGGACAAGCTGAATGCGCGCCGCCAGGCTATCGAGGCGCGTATTGCCACCGGCGGCGCGGCTGCTGCCGATGCGATCGCGATCAGAGCAGAGATTTCCTCAATTCGCGGGCAAAGTCTTGCGGAACAATCGAAGGAAGAAGCGGCGCGGGCCGAGCTCGCCAGATGGATCGGCGCAGCGGCCGGTCGAGAACTCGAACCCGCTCTGCCGGTTTGCCGGCCCGCATCGCGCCAGGAGGCGGAGGCGGAACTGCCGGATCATCCTCTTCTTGGCGTGGAAGACGCCCGCATCACGGTCGCCGACCGCGCTACCGATGTTGCCCGCGCAGACCGGCTGCCGGACTGGGGCTGGTCGGCCATGTACGGTCAGCGGAACAATCTTGGCGACCTGTTCACCCTACAGGTTTCCATCGAGCTGCCGTTCAACAAGGATAAACTGCAAAACCGGCGCATTGCCGAGGCGTCATTTCTGGCCGCGGCTGCACAGGACCGCAGGCAGGATACCCGGCGTATGCTGGAGGCAGCTTTCTCGCAAAGCTGGGCCGAATGGGATGCCGCCGAGGCCAGATTGACGGCAACGGTCCGTGAGACCCTGCCAGCGCTGCGCGGCGCGGAGCAGGCTCTGGAGGCGCGGTTTGCCGCGGGTGGCGGCAACCTGGAAAATGTTCAGGTCGCCAGTGAGCGCACCACCGACGCGGCAGTCCAGGCCGTCGCAGAGCGTGCGGCCCTGTCCCGCGCTACCGCAGAGCTACTCTACTACACAGGGGAGTGCACGGCATGACGAAGCGGCATGGAATTCTGCTTGCGGCTGGAGCAGCGTTTGCTCTCGCCGCCGGGGGCGCCGGCTTCCTCCTCGGGGCCGCGTTCGATTCTGAAGATGCGTCCGACATGGCCGCCGAAGCCGCCGCGCCAGGCGGTGCCGATGACGGGCGCGAGGTTCTGTACTGGTACGATCCGATGGTGCCGGGCCAGCGTTTCGATAAGCCGGGCAAGTCGCCCTTCATGGATATGCAGCTAGTTCCGAAATATGCCGATGAGGCGGCTGGCGGCGTCCGCGTATCACCGGCGATGGTCCAGAGTCTTGGCATTCGAACCGGGCAGGCGGAGCGCACCGATTTTGCCGCGGAGGTCGAAGCCGTCGGCAGGATCGAGATCGACGAACGCCGCATTGCCGAGGTGCAGACCCTGACACCGGGCTATGTCGAAGGGCTTTCCGTAAGGGCTGCCGGCGAGCCGGTACGGCGAGGGCAGAATTTGGCGACTATCTACGCGCCCGAACTGCTCGAGGCACAGGCGGAATATGCCGCCCTGATGCAAATGTCTGCAGAGGTTGCGCCGGCGAGTCTAAAGGGCGCCGCGCGCAGCAGATTGCGGCTTCTCGGGCTACCCGACCGGGCGATCGGCGCACTTGCAAAGGGCGGAACGCCGCAGCGAACCTATGCCGTGTTTGCGCCGGTTTCCGGGGTTGTGACTGAAATAGGTGCCTTACCCGGAGCGCGGGTGTCCGCGGGACAGTCGATCATGACCGTTGCCGATCTTTCGCAGGTCTGGGCCATCGCCGATGTGCCGGAAGCAGCGCTAGGACAGATCAAGACCGGCCTGCCGGTCGAATTGACCTTTCCGGCTTATCCCGGCGAAAGCCGCACGGGGCAGGTGGATTACATCTATCCTACGCTGGATGCCCAGGCGCGCACCGCCCGCGTGCGGGTCACCCTGTCCAATCCCGGTCTCAAGCTGAAGGCGGGGATGTTCGCCAACATGACGATCGGCGGCACAGGAGGATCGGCGCTGACCGTGCCCAGTGAGGCCGTCATTCGGACGGGTGAGCGCGATATTGTCATCGTAGAGAAAGACGGCGCCTTCCGGCCAGTGCTGGTAGAAGTGGGGCGCGAAGCGGGCGAAAGGACGGAAATCCTTGCCGGTTTGGAAGAGGGCCAGGAAATCGTCCTGTCTGGCCAGTTCCTTATCGATTCCGAGGCGCAGCTCTCGGGTCTGGTGGCAAGACTGGAATCCGCACCCGCTCCTGACGAAACGGCTGTCTTCCAGACGAGCGGCAAGGTCACGGCGCTCGATCCTGGAGACAGGCAGATAACCATCTCGCACGGACCCGTGCCAGAGCTTCGCTGGCCGGCAATGACCATGGCGTTCGGCGTCAGAGATGACGTGCAGCTGCGCGGATTGCAGCGTGGAGGCAAGGTGCGCTTTACCTTTGCCGAAGGTCCGGAAGATGGGACCTACGTCATCCAGGCTATCGAAGAGGGAGACGGCTCTTGATTGCCTCTCTCATCCGCTGGTCGGCGAATAACCGTTTCATGGTGCTGCTGGCCTGCGCCTTTATTGCGGCTGCCGGTCTTTTCGCGGTTTCCCGCACGCCTCTCGATGCCATTCCCGATCTCTCGGACGTTCAGGTCATCGTCCGCACACCCTATGCCGGCCAGGCCCCGCAGATCGTCGAAGAGCAGGTGACATACCCGCTGGCGACGACGATGCTCTCGGTGCCCAAGGTGAAGGCTGTCAGGGGATTTTCCTTTTTTGGCGATTCCTACGTCACCGTGCTCTTCGAGGACGGAACGGATCTGTACTGGGCGCGGTCGCGAACGCTGGAATATCTCAGCCAGGCGTCGGACCGGCTGCCGAAAGGGGTTTCGCCGGCGCTGGGGCCCGACGCCACGGGTGTTGGCTGGGCCTTTCAATATGCGCTGGTCGACCGAACGGGCCAGCATGACCTTGGTCAGCTTCGCGCTATTCAGGACTGGTTCCTGAAGTTCAAGCTGCAGGAAGTGCAGGGCGTTGCTGAAGTGCCGACTCTGGGCGGCATGGTGCAGGCTTTTCAGGTGCAGATCGACCCGGAGCGTATGCAGCTCTACCGGGTCTCCGCGCAGCAGATTGTCGACGCCGTCGAAGAAGCGAACGATGAAACCGGCGGCGCAATCATCGAAAGCGGCGAAGCCGAATATATGGTTCGCGTCGGCGGATATCTGGAAACGCTCGAAGATTTTCGCCGTATTCCGCTCGCCGTGAGTTCAGGCGGTACGCCCGTTACGGTAGGGGATGTTGCGCGCGTACAGATCGTTCCCGGTTTTCGCCGTGGTATTGCGGAACTGAACGGCCAGGGTGAGGTGGTCGGCGGCATCATCGTCGTGCGGCCCGGCGCCAATACCCTCGAAGTGATTGCCAATGTGAAGGCCAGGCTCGAGACGCTGAAAACCAGTCTGCCGGAGGGCGTGGAGATCGTCACGGTCTATGATCGTACCGAACTCATCAACAACGCCGTTGAGAATTTGTGGGAGAAGCTGGCTGAGGAATTCATCGTCGTAGCGGTGGTGACGGCGCTGTTTCTGATGCATCTTCGCTCTTCGCTTGTGGCGATCCTGACACTGCCGCTGGGTATTCTCGCGGCCTTCATCGTCATGCGGTTCCAGGGTGTTAATGCGAATATCATGTCGCTTGGCGGCATCGCCATCGCCATCGGCGCGATGGTCGATGCGGCCATCGTCATGATTGAGAATGCTCACAAGAAGCTCGAACATGCGCGGGCGGCGGAAGGAGAGCTTAGCGAACGCCGCCGCCGCGCCGTTCTCGTCGATGCGGCCGTCGAAGTCGGGCCAGCCCTGTTCTTCTCGCTCCTCATCATCACATTGTCGTTCATCCCGATTTTTACACTGGAAGGTCAGGAGGGGCGACTGTTCAAGCCGCTGGCGTTTACGAAGACCTACGCGATGGCAGCGGCCGCCGGTTTGTCCGTGACGCTCGTTCCGGTCCTCATGACCTATTTCATCAAGGGCAAAATACGTCCCGAAAATGAGAACCCCGTCAACCGCTGGCTCATCCGCATGTACCGGCCGGCGCTCAGCACGGTACTGCGGTTTCCCAAACTGACACTCGGAATAGCGTTGGCCGCGCTCCTCGCTACGGCCTTTCCGGCCAGCCAGCTTGGCGGCGAGTTCATGCCGCCGCTGGATGAAGGCGACCTTCTCTATATGCCGACGGCACTGCCAGGGCTTCCGGCCTCGAAGGCTTCGGAACTGCTCCAGATAAGCGACCGGATCATCAAGACGGTCCCCGAGGTGGATACTGTTTTCGGCAAAGCGGGCCGCGCCGATACTGCGACCGATCCCGCGCCGCTCGCCATGTTCGAGACGACGATCCAGTTCAAGCCCAAGGATGAGTGGCGCCCGGGCATGACCAAGGACAAGATTATCGACGAGCTCGACCGGAAACTGAAAATCCCGGGACTGGCCAATGTCTGGGTCGAACCCATCCGCAATCGTATCGACATGCTGGCCACGGGGATCAAGACACCTGTCGGCGTGAAGATTTCCGGACCGGACCTCAATACTCTACAGCGCCTGGGGACCGAGATCGAAAGCGCCTTGAAGCCGGTAGCGGGCACTGCGTCCGCGATCTCCGACCGCATCGCGGGGGGGCGGTACATCGATATCGACATCGACCGGCTGGCCGCCGCCCGCTACGGCCTCTCGGTCGAGGACGTGCAGACCACAGCCGCGCTTGCGGTGGGCGGTGCGAAAATCGGTGAGAAGGTGGACGGTCTGGCCCGGTTCCCCATCAATGTTCGCTTTCCGCGGGAACTGCGCGACAGTCCGGGGGCGCTGCGTGATCTGCCGATCGTAGCGCCGTCCGGCGCCATCGTGACGCTGGACACAGTGGCGGATGTCAACATTCAGGACGGCCCCGCGATGATCAAGAGCGAGGGCGGACAGCCCTCGGTATGGGTTTATGTGGATGTTCGCGGCCGCGATGTCGTCGGCTATGTCGGCGAGGCAAAAGAGGCGGTCGCCGCTGCCGTCGACCTGCCGCCCGGATATGCGGTCGCCTGGTCTGGGCAGTTCGAATACGCCCAGCGCGCGGCTGAGCGCATGAAGTGGGTCGTGCCGGCGACGATCGCGATCATCTTCCTGCTGCTTTTCCTGGCCTTCAAGCGTGTCCGGCAGCCGGCCATCGTGCTTCTGACCCTGCCATTCGCGCTCGTTGGCGGGGTATGGCTCGTCTACCTGCTCGGTCACGCCGTGTCGGTGGCGACGACAGTCGGGTTCATTGCGCTTGCCGGCTTGGCCGCGGAGTTCGGGGTCGTGATGCTCGTCTACCTCGACCGCGCCATAGAGGAGAGAGCCGCAAAAAACCGTTTCTCGGAACCGGAAGATCTCGACGAAGCGCTCATGGACGGCGCGGTTCTGCGCGTCCGGCCCAAGGCTATGACGGTGGCGGTCATACTCGCGGGGCTGTTCCCGCTGCTGATCGGTACCGGCACCGGGGCGGAAGTCATGCAGCGGCTCGCCGCGCCGATGATCGGCGGCATGCTGACAGCGCCGTTCCTTTCGCTGCTCGTCATGCCCGCCATTTACAAACTGATCGGCGTCAAGCGGCTGAGGCCCGCCGAGGGAAAGGTGCCTGACGCGGAAATGGTTCCGGCAGGATCATAGAAGGAGAACGAAGATGATGGACGGCGGCATGGCTATGGGCGGCGGTATGATGATCGGCATGGGGCTTGTCTGGTTGTTAACCGTGGTATTCCTCGTGCTCGGGATTGCGGCCTTTATAAGATATCTGCGATCGAAATGACGGGCGGATGTCGCCTTGTCTCGCCGCCCTGGACGCGCCGCGGAGCGTTGCGACTTCTCGGCGCTGCGGGCGCAAGCCTTGCTACCGGCAGCCTTGCCGCGTGCGAGCGGCAAACGGAAAGCCCGCGGCGACCGGAAGACCGTAAGGCGCTGTCGGTGCCCCCGCTTTATAGCGGCGCGCGCGAAAACGGCGTGCGAGTATACGATCTCACACTTCAGCGCGGCGGCGCCAGTTTCTTCGAAGGCGTTACCACGCCAACGATCGATATCAACCAGTAATTTCTGGGCCCGACGCTCGAAATGAGGCGAGGTGACAAGGTGCGGATGAACGTTCGCAGCGAGCTTGTCGAGATTGCAACGCTTCACTGGCACGGTTTCCATCTGCCCGCTGCCGCCGACGGCGGACCTCATCAGCCTGTGGCCCCTGGCGAGACCTGGTCGCCGGCGTTCGAAGTGCGTCAACGCGCTTCGCTATTCTGGTACCATTCACATGCCCACCAGCGTGCCGGTCCGCAGGTGTATGCCGGTTTGGCCGGCGCCATCTATGTGCGGGATGACGAGAGCGAGCGGCTCGATCTGCCGAATGAATACGGCGTCGACGATATCCCCCTTGTGGTGCAGGATCGCGCCTTTTCGTCTGACGGCAGCTTCGTCTATTCGGCATCAATGCATAGCCGAATGATGGGAGCGCGGGGCGACACGCTGCTCGTGAACGGCACCGTCGATTCCGTGTTCGAGGCCGCCAGCGACCGTCTGCGCCTGCGGGTCCTCAACGGCTCGAACGCCCGCTTCTATAGCTTCTCTTTCAGCGATGCGCGCAGCTTCCATTTGATCGCCAGCGATGGCGGTCTGCTGGAGCGCCCGTTGCACTCGAAGAGCGTACTTCTGGCACCCGGTGAGCGGGCACAAATAGTCGTCGACCTGAGCGATGGCCGGGCAGCCGAACTGCGAGCCCGTAGTGCCGGAAATATGGGCATGGGCGGCGGAATGATGGGAAGGGGGATGATGGGACGTGAGCGCCTGGATGGCGGCATGGGCGGCGGCAGCGATTTTGGCGTGCTGGATATCCTGCCAGGCATCTCACGGCGCCGGGGCGCATCGCTGCCGCGGCAACTGGTCAGCCTGCCTGCTGCCGACGCTTCGGTGGCCGTTCGTCAGCGCCGCTTCGTGCTCGACATGGGCATGGGCATGATGGGCGGCTTTACGATCAACGGGAAATCCATGGACATGCAGCGGATCGACGAGCGCGTGCCCATGAACGAATGGGAGATATGGCAAATCGAAAACGCTTCGATGATGGCGCACCCGTTCCACATCCATGATGTGCAGTTCCGCATCCTCGACAGGGACGGAAAGCCCCCGCCGGCGGGTGAGCAGGGGCTGAAAGACACTGTGGTTGTCAATTCGCGCGAAAGCGTCCGGCTGCTGCTGCGCTTCGAGGACTATGCCGACCCCGACCTTCCCTACATGTATCATTGCCACATTTTGGAGCATGAAGACGCCGGCATGATGGGGCAGTTCGTTGTAACGCGCTGAACGGACGAACGCGTTCTTCATTGAAGACGAGCGAATAAGAATTCTCGGGGGCGACTGTCTCTCATACCAGGTACAGAAAGGCTGTCTTCGGTTGGCGTAGACACAGATTGCCGAAATCGGACTGACCGCGAACATTCTGGCCGATGTATCAGAAGGGCTATCAGGTAGATGAAAGCATCCGACCTCCTTGTCGCCGCGCTGGAGTCCGAAGGCGTCGAGTATATCTTCGCCGTACCGGGAGAGGAAAATCTCGACCTTCTCGAATCGCTGCGGACTTCATCGATCAAACTGATACTGACGCGCCACGAACAGGGCGCGGGGTTTATGGCGGCTACTTATGGACGCCTCACAGGCAAGGCCGGTGTCTGTATGGCAACGCTGGGCCCGGGCGCAAGCAACCTCGCCACACCGGCGGCCTATGCCGCTCTCGGAGCTTTCCCGCTCGTGATCATTACCGGACAGAAACCGATCAAGTCATCGAAACAGGCACAGTTCCAGATTGTCGATGTGGTGTCGTTGTTCCGGCCGCTTTGCAAAGCCGCCACGCAGATCGTCAACGGTAACCGGATCCCTTCCCTGGTGCGTGAAGCCTTCCGATCCGCCGAGGAGGAGCGACCGGGCGCCGTTCTGCTGGAACTGCCTGAGGATATTGCCGGCGAAGATACCAGCGAGGCAGTGATTCCTCCGCACGCGCGCCGCTATGCCGTTGCCGGAGATACGGCGCTTGATGAAGCGGCTCGCCGCATCGCCGCTGCCGAACGTCCACTCCTGTTGATTGGCGCCGGAGCCAACCGCCGCCGTGCTTCGCGTGCGCTGCGCAGATTCGTCGAGCAGACGCAATTTCCTTTCTTCGTTACGCAAATGGGCAAGGGCGTCGTCGACGAGAGCGCGGATCTCTATCTCGGCACGGCGGCGCTTTCCTCGGGCGATTATGTACACTGCGCCATCAAGCGTGCCGATCTCATCGTCAATATTGGCCATGACGTAGTCGAAAAACCGCCGTTTTTCATGGAACCGGATGGAAAAACGGTCATCCACGTCAACTACAAGGCCGCCGAAGTCGACCAGGTTTATTTCCCGCAGCTGGAGGTGATCGGCGACATCGCGCAATCCGTCGAGAGACTGGGACAGCGGCTTGAAGGCAAACTCGATTGCGACCGCACTTATTATTACACTTTGCACGAGGAAATTGCGGTACATGTCCAGAAGGGAAGTCATGACACCCGGTTTCCGATGGTACCGCAGCGCGTCGTTGCGGATGTAAGACGGGTCCTGGCCCCAAAGGATATCATCGCGCTCGATAATGGCATCTACAAAATCTGGTTTGCGCGAAACTACATCGCTCATGAACCCAATACCGTTCTTGTCGACAACGCGCTGGCCACGATGGGAGCAGGCCTGCCCTCAGCGATGATGGCGGCCATGCTGTCTCCCGGACGGCGCGTGCTCGCCATTTGCGGCGATGGCGGTTTCATGATGAATTCGCAGGAACTGGAAACCGCGGTGCGGCTCAATCTCGATCTTGTGGTGCTCATCCTCAATGATGCCGCATACGGCATGATTCGCTGGAAGCAGGATCAGCTCGGCTTTCCCGATTATGGACTCACCTTCGGCAATCCGGACTTCGTTGCCTATGCTCAAAGCTACGGCGCGGCGGGCCACCGTATTGAGCGCAGCGACGATCTCGTCCCTATTCTCAATATAGCATTCGAAAGCGGCGGCGTGCATGTGATCGACCTCCCCGTCGACTATTCGGAGAACAAAAAAGTGCTGATCGACGAACTCGGGGCAAGGGTCTGCACCTTCTAAAGCTGACACTAATCAATGCGTGCTACCGGCAACCCATCAGCAAAGTATCCTTGGCCAGCGGCCGCGCAGTAGCCATTTGGCGGCGGCATGGGAGAATAGATGGAACCATAATTCCAGCGCTTCATTGGCCTTTTACTGAGCCCGTCACGACTGGCTGAACAGAGTACCTGCTAGGGTCGGGCCGGCTCCTATCCCCCTAGACCGGCCGCACCCAAGCGCTCAATCCTCAGAAGTTACAGCACGCACGAGAGCGTGCTCGTGGCGGGTTCAGCGCTTGAACCGCCGACGGCTCAGCACTAGCTCATGACCATGTCCGATTGCTGTTCCGCCAAGAGCGGCGAACTTGAAATACTGGCGCAGAACGCTCGCCAAAGGCGTGTGCTCATCATCGTTCTGGTCCTAAACGCCGCGATGTTCCTCGCCGAATTCGGCGCCGGGCTTGCTGCAGACTCCACCGCGCTCATGGCCGATTCCGTGGATATGCTCGGGGATGCTCTCGTTTACGGTCTCAGCCTCTACGCCATGGCGCGCAGCGCACGTTGGAAAGCCGGCGCGGCGGTTGCCAAAGGCAGCTTTATCCTGATCTTCGGCGGCCTCATAATACTGGAAGCGATCAGCAAGGTGAGTTCCGGGGCAACTCCCACCGGCTCCCTAATGCTCATGTTTGGCGGCTTGGCACTGGCGGTCAATCTCGCGTGCTTCGGCCTTCTGTGGCGCTACCGATCTCAAGACGTGAATATGTCGAGTTCCTTTGAATGCTCGCGCAATGATCTCATCGCCAACGGCGGCGTCCTTCTCGCCGGCGGCGCGGTCATGATAACCGCGTTGCCGTGGCCTGATCTGGTTATCGGTCTTCTCATTGCGGCCGTATTCCTGCGGTCCGCATGGCGTGTTCTAGCAGAGGCCTGGCCGATGCTGATGAACCGGCAGACTGCGATCCCCCGTGAGGAAAACTCCGCTTAGTTTTCATGGAGATCCTCCGGCCATGTCGCTGTGATACATAATAACATATTGTTATTGACTAGTTTTTTGTCGTGACAAAGCTTTTGTGAGCGACTACACGCCGCGCTCGATGATCTCTCAGGTAACATCTGGTTCGAAATCTCGGCTTGCGGCGCTGCTTTGCCTCGCTGTGCTGTTTTCGCTCATCTGGGGTTCCCTCGCGGAGGCTGCAGAGTGCGTTCAGGAACCGGTCGTCGCTGCCGCGGGATCCAGCCATGCCGATGCCCCTGCAGACGGTAGCGGTGATTCCCGGTCCGCTGACAAAGCCTGCATTCACGGACATTGCCATCACACCGCCCCGGCTGTCTCGCAAGGCCGGTCGGTAAGCGAATATACGGTTCCGGCGCGCATCTTCGCGGTGAGTAGCCCCGCGTTCCCTCATAGCCGGGACGATGACGGTCTGAAACGCCCCCCTCGCATCTGACGTCCCCGACATGTGCCGCGTGCGCGGCGCCTCAGGACGTCATGCGAGGAGTTAGATTTACATGCAAATATCAGCCATGGGGCTGCGCGCTGCTTGCGGCGTGCTGCTTGCGGCGGCGTGCGTACCGGCTGCCGCGCAGGAGAGCGCCCCGCTGGGGCTAGCCGGCGCGCTAAGCCGGGCCGGCGCGCTGGCACCTGCCCTCGAGGAGGCGCAGGCCAATGTCGATGCCGCTGCCGGCGCCGCCGTACAGGCGGGCCTGGCCCCCAATCCCGAATTGTCAGCCGAACTGGAAAACGTCGCGGGGTCGGGCGCGTTCTCAGGTCTGCGGTCCGTCGAGGCGACATTGGCCGTCAGTCAGCGGCTCGAACTGGGCGGTAAGCGCGGTGCCCGCCGGCGTGCCGCCCGCGAGCAGCTTGGCGCCGTCCGGCTCGAGGCGCTGATGACCCGCGCGGATCTGGCACTGGCGGTGAGGAGCCGCTTTATCGAGGCCGCAGCGGCGACCGCGCGCGCCGCGCTTGCCGAATCCGTCGTGGAGAGAGCCCAGGAACTGGCGCGTATCGCCGGCGCTCTGGTCGATGCGGGCCGCGAGCCGCCCCTACGGTCCTTGCGCGCCGAGGCCGCCCTCGGCGAGGCGGAGGCCGCTCTCGCCGAAGCGCGCGCTGTAGCAATATCTGCGCGCTATGCCCTTGCGAGCCTATGGGGCGAGACCACGGCGCCGCCGATGCTCAGCGCCGAGATTCCGGAACTGCGGGCACCCTCGAACATCGACTCCTCTTCGGCTCTTGCTATCCAGACGGCAGCAGCGCAGCGCGGCGCGGCCGAGGCGGCCGTGTCGAGGGAACGGGCCTATGCCGTCCCCGACATGACGGTGAGCGCAGGGGTCCGCCGGCTGGAAGGCGCGAACGCTGAAGCAGCGGTCGTCAGCGCATCGATCGGCCTTCCGTTCCGTAACCGAAATCAGGGGAACATCCTGACGGCGCAGGCGCGGGTTCGAGGGGCGGCCGCACAGGAACAGCTGGTTCGCGCCGAATTCTACCGTGATACTGCCCGTGCCCGTGCTGAACTGCGCGCCGCGGAGGCGCGCTCCGAAACACTGGCAGAGCGCTCGGTGCCCCAGGCCGAGGACGCGCTTCGCTTGGCGCGTATCGGCTACCGCAATGGCCGTTTCACCCTGATCGACGTTCTCGACGCCGCCGCAACGCGCGATGCCGTGCGGCGCTCACTCATTGCCGCCCGCGCCGAGCGCGAACAGGCGGCCGCCCGGCTCATAAGGCTCGCGGCCACCGAGGAGACATATTGATGACTAGTAAAAACAAATGGCTCACGATTCTCGGTTTGGGGGTCGTGATCGCCCTTGCCATTTTCCTGTACCTGCGCAGTGCCGGCGATGCGCCGGAAGAGGCGCATGCCGAAGCGCCGCAAGAAGATAAGGCCCAACGCGCTGAAGGCGGCGCTGCCGAGGGCGAACTGCTGATGACGCCGGAACAGATCGAAGCCGCGTCCATTGGCCTCGCGGAAGCGCGGGCTGGCAGTGCTGCCGAAATCGTCGTTCCGGCTACGATCGAGGCGCCGCCCAGCGGCAGCGCCAGGGTCGATGCGCGCGCCGGCGGGATCATCCGCTCAATAAGGCAGCGCCTCGGCGACGTCGTCGGCCGCGGCGAAACCCTCGCCACGATCGAAAGTCCCGAAGCGGCGTCGCTCGCTGCCGGCCGGGCATCGGCCGCGGCGCGCCTGGAACAGATCCGCGCCGCGTTCACCCGCGAGAAGCAATTGTTCGAAGCCGATGTCACGGCGCGGCAGGATTACGAGGCGGCCAAGGCCGACCTCGGCGTCGCGCAGGCGGAACTCGAACGGGCAGAAGCGGCGGCGGCAGCGGCAGGCGTTACCGGAAACGGGCGTCTTATCGCCGTCTCGGCGCCGCTGGCCGGACGCATTACAGCCGCCGCTGCCGTGCTCGGTTCCTATGTCGCGGCGGGCGATGAGCTGTTCCGGATCGTCGATCCGTCGGAGTTGCAGGTGAACGTCTCGCTCTCGACTGCCGCCGCGGGACGCATTGGGCCCGGCGACGAGGCTAGTGTTGCTCTTCCTTCGGGAGGGCGGGCCGCCGCAAGGGTGCGCTCGGTCACGCCGTCGCTCGATCCCGAAACCCGAACGGCCGTTGCGGTCCTCGAACTGTCTAGCGCCATGGACGAATTACAGCCGGGCGCCTTCGTGCAGGTCCGGATCCGCCCCTCCGGCGAAACCAGCGCGGGCGGCGCCACCGTTCCAGAAGACGCGGTGCAGATACTGGGCGGCGAAGCGCACGTCTTCGTGCGGACAAAAGGCGGCTTTACCGCGCGCCCGGTGGTCATCGGCCAGCGCAGCGGCGGCGGCGTGGCGATCCTTTCCGGTCTTTCTCCCGGCGACGAGGTTGCCGCTGAAAATGCCTTCCTGCTGAAGGCCGAGAGCGAGAAGGGAGAGACCGGCGATGCCCACTGATCCCGCCATGCCCGCAGAGTCCCCGCGTCCCGCGGCGCACCATCACGGCGGCCTGATCGGCGCCATTCTCGATGCCGCGGTCCGCTTCCGCTGGGCCGTCATCGTACTCACCTTGCTCGTCGCCGGCTACGGCGCGCTCAACCTGACGCGTTTGCCGATCGACGCCGTCCCGGACATCACCAATGTTCAGGTTCAGATCAACACGGTGGCGCCGGCGCTTTCACCTTCACAGGTGGAAACACAGGTTACCTATCCCATCGAAACCGGCCTTGCTGGCATCGAGGGTCTGGACTTCACCCGCTCGATATCCCGAAACGGGTTCAGCCAGGTGACCGCCATCTTCGATGAGGGCACCGACATCTATTTCGCGCGCCAGCAGGTGAATGAGCGGCTCGCGCCTATCGGTTCAGCGCTTCCGGACGGCGCCGAACCGGTCATGGGGCCAATCTCCACCGGCCTTGGCGAAGTGTTCATGTACACGGTGGAATATCTGAACCCGGACGGGGAAGGCGCCGAGACTACGCCAGGGAGAGCGGGCTGGCAGCCAGACGGCAGCTTTCTCACAGAAAGCGGCGAGCAGCTGACCACCGACGTGGCGAGGGCGGCTTACCTGCGCTCCGTGCAGGACTGGATCGTTGCCCCGCTCATGCGCTCCGTAAGGGGCGCGGCGGGCGTCGACTCCATTGGCGGCTATGAAAAGCAGTTTCTCGTGCAGCCCGATCCCGCAGCGCTTTCCGGTTACGGGCTTTCATTTCAGGAACTCATCGACGCGCTCGGGCGGGCGAACCTCGCCGAGGGCGCCAATTTCGTCGATCGCGGCGGCGAAGCTCTTCTCGTGCTCGTGGACGCGCGTCTCGGCGGCGTCGAGGATATAGAAAACGCGGTTATCGCGACGCGCGAGAACGTGCCCATCCGTGTCTCCGATGTCGCGGCTGTCGGCATCGGCGGTGATCTTCGCACTGGTGCGGGCTCTCTGAACGGCGAGGAAGCGGTCATCGGTACCGTCCTCATGCGCGCCGGGGAAAACACGCGGGCGGTCGCTGCGAACGCGGCGGAGCGCCTGGCGGAGATCAAGAAATCCTTGCCTGCCGGTGTAAGGGTGGAAACGGTCTACGACCGCTCGTCGCTCGTCGATGCCACCATTGGAACGGTCGAGAAGAACCTTACCGAGGGCGCGCTGCTCGTCATCGTCGTCCTCTTTCTGATGCTCGGCAATTTCCGGGCGGCGATCATTGCCGCCCTTGTCATTCCGCTTTCGATGCTAATGGCAGCGATCGGCATGAACCGGCTGGGCGTGTCGGGAAATCTCATGAGCCTCGGCGCACTCGACTTCGGGCTCATCGTCGACGGCGCGGTCATCATCGTGGAAAACAGCGTGGCGCGTCTGGCCTCGCGCCAACACAGTGAGGGCCGGCTATTGTCTATAGGAGAGCGGCTGACCGAGACGCGGCTCGCGGCGCAGGAAATGATCAAGCCGACCGTTTACGGTCAGGCTATCATTCTTCTCGTGTATGCGCCGCTTCTGACGTTCAGCGGCGTGGAGGGTAAAACCTTTTCGCCCATGGCGATCACCGTCATGCTCGCTCTTGCTTCTGCTTTCGTCCTGTCGCTCACTTTTGTCCCGGCCATGGTTGCCGTTCTTTTGCGGAAGCGTCTTTCGGAGACCGAGGTAAAGCCCATCCGGGCCGCCAAGGCATGGTACGGTCCCGCCGTCCGGAGGGCGGTCAAGCGTCCCTGGCCTGTCATTGCTATCGGTACGGCGCTGTTCGTGGCCGCCGCGTTCCTGTTCGGAACGCTGGGCAGCGAGTTCACGCCGCAGCTCGACGAACGCGATGTGGCCGTACAGGCGCTGCGGATTCCCTCTACCCCGCTTGAGCGCTCTCTCGACATGCAGAGACGCGTCGAATCGGCGCTGCTCGAAGTACCCGAGGTCGAACTGGTCTTCTCACGCACTGGCACAGCCGAGGTGGCAAGCGACCCGATGCCGCCCAATTCCTCGGATGCCTACGTCATTCTGAAACCCAGAGAAGAATGGCCTGACCCCGGTCTGGCGAAGGATGAGCTCGTTGGCCGTATGGAGGAGCGCCTGACGGGGCTCGTCGGGAACGTCTACGAATTCAGCCAGCCAATCCAGCTCCGCTTCAACGAGCTGATCTCGGGCGTTCGCGGCGATCTGGCTGTGAAAGTCTACGGCGATGATTTGGACGAACTGCGCGTCAAGGCAAACGAGGTGGCGGGTGTGCTGCGCGGCATCGACGGTTCTGCAGACGTCAAGGTCCAGCAGACGACCGGCTTTCCAACCCTCGATATCCAGTTCGACCGGCCCGCGATCTCGCGTTACGGTCTGACGGCAGAAGATGTTGCCCGTTCGGTGGCGATCGCGCTCGGCGGCCGCCCGGCAGGCCTTGTCTTTCAGGGCGACCGCCGATTCGATGTCGTGGTCCGACTGGAAGACGGAACGCGCAACGATTTCGACCAGCTAGGGTCTTTACCGATCCTGCTCCCCGGCGGCAGTACCGTTCCGCTTCGGGAACTCGCTGATTTCGAGGTCGTGGACGGCCTGGCTGAAGTCCGCCGCGAGGAAGGCCGGCGGCTCGTCATCGTGTCCTCGAACGTGCGTGAACGCGATCTCGGTTCTTTCGTCGAGGAGGCTCAGCAGAAAGTGGGGCAGCAGGTCAAACTTCCCGGCGGTGTCTTCCTCGACTGGGGCGGGCAGTTCGAGAATCTGCAGGCGGCCAAGCAGCGGCTCGCGGTCGTGGTGCCGATCTGCTTCGCACTCGTTCTGCTGCTCCTGTTCATGGCGCTGGGCGGCTGGGTGCCGGCGCTCGCCGTTTTCAGTGCCATTCCCATGGCCCTGGCAGGCGGTGTCTTCGCTCTGGCGCTGCGGGGTCTGCCGTTTTCGGTGTCGGCGGCAGTCGGGTTCATCGCGCTTTCCGGCGTGGCAGTACTCAACGGCCTCGTCATGATGACGGCGATCCGGCAGCGGCTGGACGACGGATTGCCGCTGGTCGAGGCCATTGCGGACGGCGCACTTGCCCGTTTGAGGCCCGTTCTCATGACGGCGCTGGTCGCCTCTCTGGGCTTCGTGCCGATGGCGATTGCAACCGGGACGGGCGCCGAGGTCCAGCGGCCTCTTGCCACGGTCGTGATTGGCGGTCTCATAACGGCCACCGGGCTTACTCTCTTCGTACTGCCGGCAATCGCCCGCCTGGTACTCGCCTCTGCGGGCGACGAGCGGAGTTGGCGGCAGAAGTGGCGGGATCGTCTGCGCCGAAACGCATCGCCGGACGAACAGGCCGAACTTGGCGAGATCATGTAAGGGAAGGAAACTGGAATGCTCGACGTCTTTGAGAAGGAGGATTACCTCCATTTGCAGGTGTCCGGGACGCTTTCGTCCGGTGATTACGATATTCTCGAACGGGCCTTCGAAAACCTGTGTGTGCGGGAGGATGGCCGTATCGCCATGCTCATCGAACTGGCACCCGATTTCTCGGGCTGGGATCCGGCAGCGGCCGCCCGCGACCTGAAATTCGATATCGAACATCACGCCGAGTTCGGACGGATCGCGATTATCGGTGACAAGACGTGGGAAGAATGGGGCGTGAAGCTCACAAACCCCTTTTTCCCGGCAGCAGAAATGCGGTTCTTCGAAGTGCACCAGCACGAGGCCGCACGCGTCTGGGTCGGGCTGTGACCACGGCGCCGGCGCAAGCAGGAGAAAGCGGTCCGCAGACGCGAAAAACGCTATGGATCGTCCTCATTCTCAATGTCGCGATTGCAGCGGGATTTTTCGCCACGGGTGTGGTCGCGGACTCCAATGCCCTTATAGCCAATGGCCTCGACAATAGCTCCGATGCCATCGTCTACGGCCTCAGTCTCGTGGCGCTCAGCCGGCCCCGAAAATGGAAACGCGGCGCAGCGCGTTTTTCCGGCATTATGCTGCTGATATTCTCCGCAGGTGTCGTCGCCGACGCCGTCAGACGCTTCATTGTGGGTTCCGAGCCCGGCGGCGACCTGATGATGGTGATGGCGGCGATTGCCGCGGTCATCAACCTCGCATCCCTTTTCCTCTTGAAGCGGCTGAAGGGCAAGGATGTAAACCTGCGCGCCGCCACAACCTTCAGCTTCAACGATTTCGTATCGAATGGCGGCATCATCATCGCCGGTTTCGTCGTCATGAATACCGGCTGGAACTGGCCTGACCTTGCCGTGGGAATCGCGGTCGCCTGCATCGCGCTCTACGGCGGAATCGAGATCCTGCGCGACGCCCACGACGACGTGCACGATGAGCGGGGAGACGAACATTGAGTGCCGGTCACAGCCACGGCGAAGAGAACCTCAGCGACCGGGCGCTTATTGGTGCGGTCGCCCTCAACGGGCTGCTGACGGTCGCGCAGATCGTAGGCGGTATATTATCCGGCTCGCTCGCCCTCATCGCCGACGCCCTTCATAATTTTAGTGATGCCGCGTCGCTCGGGCTCGCCCTCGTTGCCAGACGAATTGGCCGGCGGCCCGCCGACAAGCTGATGACCTTCGGCTACGCGCGTGCAGAGATCGTTGCGGCGCTCATCAATCTGACCACGCTTCTGATTATCGGCTTTTATCTGCTCGTCGAAGCGGTCAACCGTTACGCAGATCCGCAGCCGATCGAAGGCGGGACGGTAATCTGGGTGGCTGGGATCGCGCTCGTGATCGACGTCCTGACCGCGGTGATCGTCTACCGCGGCACCAAGGGCAGCCTGAACATGAAGGCCGCCTTCCTGCACAATGTATCGGATGCTCTGGCGTCCGTGGGTGTCATCGCCGCCGGTGCCCTCATCCTGCTCTACGATCTTTATATCGCCGACCTGATCATCACGGTGATCATCGCCGCCTATGTGATCTATCAGGGCATAAGCCTGCTGCCGAAAACGGTTCGTTTGCTGATGGGCGCTGTGCCTGACGAAATCGAGTTCGACCGGATTGTCGACGCGCTTCGATCGGCCGACGGCGTGAAGGACGTTCACCACGTTCACATCTGGAGCATCAGCGAACACGAACGCGCGCTGGAAACCCACATCGTTCCTGTCAGCCAGTCGCTGGAGGCCTTCGAGGATCTGAAGCGGCGCGCAAGGACGATGCTCCTGGAGACACATCGGATTTCTCACGCGACCTTCGAAGCCTGTATGGAAACGGACTGCGAACCGGAAGTGATCGCGCCGCCGCATGGTCAAGATGACCATGACCACTAACGGTAACTTCCCCGCTGAACCGGAGGTTCGACTATGGCAATTCTGAGCAAGAGTGAGGCGCGGACGCTCTACGACGGCAACGCCGGCAGGTACGACGCGATGCTGATCCTGTACCGTCTCGCGGGACTGACGCATCACCGAAAGATGCTGGTACAAAGCCTTCAGTTGCAGCCGGGCGCTGTGGTCGTCGATCTGTGCTGCGGAACTGGCGCCAACCTCTCTTACCTGTCGCGGGCGGTCGGACCTGCCGGGAAGGTTCTGGCGGTCGATTGGTCGGCGGGGATGCTGGAGCGTGCGCGGCAAAAGATTGCCGCCGAAAGCTTGCAAAATGTGGAACTCATATGCGGTGACGTGGAAGAGTATCAGTTTCCCGGCCGTTTGCAGGCTGTTGTCTCGACCTTCGGATTGGAGATGGTGCCGGCCTATGGCGCCGTTGTTCAGCGAATAGCTGCCGCGCTGCCAGAAGGGGGGCGCCTGGGACTATTGGGCCTGCAATATCCAGAAAATTGGCCGGGCTGGTGCGTCGATCTTGGCATGCGGCTGAACCGGCCCTTTGGCGTCAGCCGTGAATATCGGGACTTCAAACCTTGGCAGGAAGCTGAACTTCAGTTCGACATTGAGGTCTTCCGGAATCTGCTTTTCGGCGCAGCCTACTTTTGCCTGGCAACACGTAAGACGGCGACAAGGGGGAGGTTTAACTCTCGCGGAACGTCGCATGAAACGACCCGCCTCACGGCGCCATAGTTCAATTCGTCGGAATTCGATGCACCCCAGCATTGCACTGCTCTGCAGATATAGGATAGGGGGCTATGTTATATGGCACACCTCCAAAAAAATCAGAAGCAGCTGTTGGCGCGTATTTCCCGCATCAGCGGGCAGCTACGAACCGCCGAGAAAAAAATTGAAGATGGTGTATCTTGCGAGGACATACTTCATCTTGCAGCCTCCATTCGCGGAGCGGTGAACGGCCTGGTTGAAGAATTGATTGCCGAGCATTTGGCTGAACACGTAGTAGATGAAAGGCTCAGCTTTGCCGAAAGGCAGGCCGGCGCCGCCGAGCTGTTGGCTGTCATCCGCCGCTACTCCAAATGAGCGGCGCTGAGATGCACATTCCCGCGGAAAACCGGAAGGATTCTGCGGCAACCGATCACAGGAAGCTCCACGATCATAACTTTCTAGGCTCCGATCATGAGAAAAATGCCAGCCGTACGCTCTGGGTTGTCGGGCTGACCGCCATCATGATGGTCGGCGAGATCGCCGCGGGTATTGTGACCGGCTCTATGGCGCTGCTTGCAGACGGTATTCACATGGCAACCCATGCCGGCGCGCTTGGCGTTGCCGCCTTTGCTTACTCCTACGCCAAGCGACACGTAGCAAATCCACGGTTTACCTTCGGCACCGGGAAGGTCGGTGATCTGGCCGGATTCGCATCAGCGCTTGTGCTCGGCATCTTTGCAGTTGGCATCGCTGTCGAATCCACATCGCGTTTTTTTGAACCGATCAATGTGGCGTTCGGTGATGCAACCGTCGTCGCTGTGCTTGGCCTTATCGTCAATCTGGTAAGCGCGGCGCTACTCTCAGGTGGACATCATCACCATCATCATCACGGCGATCACGATCACGGTCACGCACATGGGCACGACAATAATCTGCGCTCGGCGTACCTGCATGTGCTTGCCGATGCGCTGACCTCGGTTCTGGCAATTGTTGCGCTTCTGGCCGGAAACTATCTCGGTATAATCTGGCTAGATCCCGTGATGGGGCTAGTTGGGGCCTTGGTGATCGCGCGCTGGTCTTGGAGCTTGATGAGAGACACTGCCGCGGTTTTGCTGGACAGTTCGAACGGAGACCTGGCCAATCGTGTCGCTGACGCTGTGGAAGCGCCGGGCGGTGCGGAAATAGTTGACTTGCATGTCTGGCGCGTCGGTCCCGAATCGCATGCTGGAATCGTCAGTGTACAGACAGACGAACGGACTGGCGTCGACGAAATTCGTGACCGGATCGCTCAAGTTCATGCGTTCGGACATTTGAGTATTGAATTGGGAACGCGGAATTCCGCAGCAAAGTGAAAATCTTTTGATCTCCATCTATATTGTAAAAGTGGAGTAGGTCGGCCGTGAGCAAGCCATTCGCGCTCTCCTGATCGATTGCCTATCACTTCCTTGAGGATTGGGCGCCAACGCTCTCAGTCATTTGCCGCTGCGCCAGCGACCGGATCGTCGTTGACGGCGTAACGCCAGACCGCATTGCTGGTGATGGCCAGCCGTCAACGATACTCGTCAGCCCTGCGCAGGAGCGAAGCTCCGTTATTGCTCGCGCTGCGCAGAATTGCCCGTCCGCTGTTCATCATTTGGGTCGACCGGCGCTGTATGAACGAATTTCGACGGAATTGACGTTGACGTAAGACAAATATTGGGCGGCAAAGCTGCGGATGATGGATAGCTGAACAAACGGCAGCGTTTCAGATTGCGCCGATATACCTCGACCTACCGGGTTCAGGGCGTTGTCGACTGGCAGGTCTGAGCAGAAGCAGCCCGGTGGCTTTTGGGCCGTAAGCCGTCAGGCCGCTTTAGTCCCATAGCGCGGCATCTCTCAAATAAGCCGTCTGGTAAGTTCGCCTCGGGGGGCAAGTCTTTGGATAGGACTAAGAATTTCTCAATAAGATATGCTCAATGGTAGTAATCTTCGTCGCCACCAAGGTTCTGCAGACCGCGTTCGATCGTTTGCATGCCTACCTTGTTGCCGGTCCGCAGGAAAAGCGATCGGTAGTCGTCGATCGTCGCTTCGCTTGGCAAGGCAGGGCCGACGTCTTCCTGCATCATGTATTGACGAAATCGCTGTCGCATCGCGACGTCTAAACGACGCTGATGGCGACCTGCGAGAAGCTCTGCGGCGGAGGCAGGGGCCGCCATTGCCAACTCGAGCGGCGCGAAAGCGGGCCTGCCACGTTCGGCGAGCCGCGCGATGAGAATCGTGCGGATACACCAGACCATGCGCCGAACGACTACATCGGAGGTGAGCGCACCGCCGTGGCGATCAAGGAACCAACCGAGGTCACGGGCGTGCGTGATTTCACGGGCATAACTCGTCCGCAGCCTGAATTGAGACCGTAGCTGATCAAGCTGGCTTAGCGGATCGAACACCGGCTTGGCTTCGCGCACGATGTGACAGACGAAGAGATCTCCATCACGCGCATCGGCCTGCAGCTTTTCCCACGGATAGAAGAACATCGAGAGGTGGCCGATCGACTTGTGCTTTGTCGTGTCGGGCGGGCTGATGAGCAGGAGATCGGTATCCGAACCCCGGCTATTGTCCTCGCGCGCACGACTGCCGAAGAGCAGGATCGCAGAAACCCCTTCATCACCGACGCTCATGTTCAACGAGAGGCTCGCTCGATCGCGTCGATCGAAAGTTTGCGTGCCGTGGTTCGGGCATTGACCACTTCGTCGCGATTGAGGAGCACAAGCTGCTGCTTACCCGGCGGCAGTGTATCGGGCGCGACGTCGAAATTGTGCTCAGTCATCAGGTAGAATGTCTGGCTCAGGCGCTTGGTTACAACGAGCCTCCCCTCCGTCATGTCGTACTCGGCGTGAAGCGCTGCTTGTTGGCTTTCGGATAGCGCCGGGTTGGGTGCGAGAATGAGGTCGATCTCGTGCATCCACTCGAAATCAAGCGTGTGGTCGATCGCGGCCGCGGTGATGTCGCCGGCCTGATCGATCCGAAACAAATTATAGTCACGAAAATCCGAATGTTCAGTCGACCAAGCCCGAACATACCACCGGCCCACGGCATGAAAGAGCGCATGGGGCGCGATGACGCGGCGCGGTTCGGGCGAACCCGTGATCGACTTGTACTGGATTTCCAGCTGGCCGCGCTGGTTGATGGCGTCGAGGAGGTGGAGCAAGATTCGCGCATCCGTGCGCTTACGCAATAGCGAGACATTCTCGATGGGCGGCGTGTTGTCGAACCAGGTGTCCTCCTGGCGCATCCACCGATTCTCGATCGCGACGAGTTGCAGCAGATAGCGTTCGGCCGAGGCGTGCATCAGCTTGGGCTCGTAGGTCGGCGCGCGCTGATAGGCCTTCAGGGTCTGGTCGTAGACGAGGTTCCCGGGCGCTAGGGCGGTGTATTGGGCGATGTCGGATGAGGCTTGCTGCGCCGAGATACCGAAGGTCTCCGCCAAATCGCGACGATTAAAGCGCCCGTCCCAGAAGAGCCGGAAATCGATGAATTCGAGGCGCCGTTGCACGCCCCAGCGTACCGTTTCGCCTATCTCTTCCGTCACCGCACCCTCCAACAACTCGATTCGAAAAAAAATAGCCCGTCGTGTTTCTTGACGGGCAACAATGTGATTCCCATATTCAATGGACGCGATGATCACAGGGATCAACGACGAAGGACGGCGAGCAGACGCAAAGGGCAGAAAACATGGCTAAAAATACTGGTGATGGGTTTCGCCGCGGTGCGGTGACGGGTCGCACCCAGTTTCAGCGGCCTGATGGCCACTGGCAGAAGCGCGATGAGCGCACCGGCCACCTGATGAGTGTCAAGGACGACGGCAAGCCGTTCAAGGGCGTCGCTCGCGAGCCGGACGGCCGCGACACTCCTAACGCATGAGTGTCGATGCCGGGCGCCGTCAGATTGCTGCGCGCTGCCCGGCTGACGCCGTTTGACCAAAAGGGATTACGATGACTGCCTCGATCACATTTTTCCCCGTCGGCAACGGCGATATGACGCTGATCACGTTCGACAACGACCAGAAACTTCTCGTCGACCTGCATGTGCGCAAGGCGGCAGACAACGATGACGACGATACGCCGGATGTCATGGCTGATCTGCGCGGCCGGCTGACCCGCGACGAAAAGGGTCGGCTGTTTGTCGATGGCTTTCTGCTCAGCCATCCGGACAAGGATCATATCTGCGGCTTGGCAACCCATTTTCACCTCGGCCCGCCCGACGATTGGAAGAAGGGTGACGACAAGATTCTGATCCGGGAAATGTGGTCGTCGCCTGTGGTCTTCCGCCGCGCCTCCAAGGATCACGTGCTGTGCGACGATGCCAAGGCATGGGCGAAGGAGGCACGGCGGCGGGTCGCTCTCTACCGCGAGAAGGGCACCGCCACGGTCGAGGGAGACCGCATCCAGATCATGGGCGAGGACGAGGACGGCAAGACCGACGATATCCTCGCGATCGTCGTCAAGGCCGATGGCGTCGTCACCAAGCTCAACCGGGTCGCGTCCGGCACTTTCGAGGGACGGTTGCTCGCGCCGATCCCGCATAGCGACGATGAAGAGCTGGACGAGCTTCTCGGCAAAAATCATTCCTCGGTCGTCTTGCGCTTCTCGATTCGCGGCGGCGGCATCCTCGACAAATGTCGGTTCCTAACCGGCGGTGACGCCGAGGTCGCCATCTGGGAGCGCCTGTGGGGCAAGCACGGGACCTATCAGGCTGACTGGCTCAGCTACGACATTCTCCAGGCGCCGCATCACTGCTCGTGGCACAGCCTCAGCTACGACAGTTATTCGACCTATGGCGAAGATGCGGAGGTCTGCGACGCTGCGCGCAGCGCACTGGCGCAAATCCGAAAAGGCGCGATCGTCGTCGCCAGCTCGAAGGCTATCGACCCTGACGAGGCCGACCCGCCTAGCGATCGTGCCAAGCGCGAATATATCTCGATCGTCGATGGCAAGAGCGATCGGTTCATCTGCGTCGCCGACGTCTGGGAGGACGAGGAGCGCGCGCTGCAGTATGAGATCACCTCCAGCGGCATCACGAAGGTTGTGAAGAGCGCCGCCAAGGCAGCGGTTGCCGCTCTGGGGATCGGTGCCACGGCCGCCCAGGCGCGTCCGCACGGCTGAACCAGTGGCAACCGAGGCGGGCACCGATCCCGCAGAGCATCTTCTGCGCGTCGCGCTGACCCATCCCGAATGTGTCGGCGGCGCGGTGCTTGACCCGGAAGGCGGCAGGCCGAGCATCCGGATCGACATGAATGTCGAGATGCCGCTCGACATGAAGGCGGACGGCATCAGCTCGAGCGGCGTCAGAACCTGCGAGCCGGTCGTGCTCAAGCTTCCGGCAGCCTATCCTTGGCAGTCCCCCCGCTTCTACCTGCGCGAGGATTTTCCGCGCAACTTTCCCCATCTCATGCCCTTCGCCGTGACGCCCCGACCGTGCCTGGTCGAGGGGAATCAGGACGAATATTTCCTACAGTTCGGTCTGGTCGAATATGGAATCTTCCATCTGGTCGAACAGCTCGCGCTCTGGCTTCGCAAGGCTGCAATCAGCGACCTGATCAGCTCCGAACAGGGTTGGGAGCCCATGCTCCGCCGCGATTTTCGCGATATTCTCGAAATCGACGCCGATGCCGCGCGCAATGCCGTCACCAAGAACGGCGGATGGGTCGTATGGCAGGGCAGGTTCTTCCGTCGCGGCACGCCCGAGGCTTGCCTCAACGACGTCACCGAGACGTGGATCTCGAGCAAGGGCGTGCAGACGCCGCTTACGCAGAAAGCGGACGACAAGACATTCACCTCGCGCCGGGCGGATCTCGCCGCGAGCCTGGGCAATACGTTGGTCGGCGTGGTCTGGCCCGACAAAAATCCCGACGGCGCACCGCGTATCAGCGCGACCTATTTGCCGGAGAGCGTCGCAACATTGCGCGACCTGCGTGCACGGGCCGCCGAAGTCGGATGCGGGCGCGGCCTGCAAGCTTTCCTCGCCAACGTCGAACGCAGCTTTACGGGTATGTCACTGCTCGCACCGATCCCGATCGGCATCGTTCTGTGCGTACGGCGCCCGATCCATCTGATCGACAGCACTTCCGACATCGAGCTGCTACCCTATGTCGTCGAGATACGCGCCAACCAGAACCGCACCTCGCTGTTCGCGCTGGGTGACGACGAGCCGGTCGCGCCGACGATGCACTACCAGTCGCTTACCGCCGCGCTCCTGCAGGGGCTGTCCGGCGCTCCGGCACGCGCCGGACTTGCCATGCTAGGCTGCGGCAGCGTCGGATCGAAGCTCGCCATGCACGCGGTACGCGGGGGCCAAGACATCGTGACGGTGAGCGACGAGTCGTCGCTGAGGCCGCACAATTTGGCGCGACATGCTCTTGGCGCGGAGCACGTCTCTAGCAACAAGGCGGAAGCGCTCGCCATGGAACTCGTCGGCTTCGGCAAGGCGCCGACAGTACACAAAGGCGATCTCAGCCACGATCTCCGCGACCCCGAGCACGTCAAGCAGATCATACCCAAAACCGCAGGCGCAGCGATCAATTCGACCGCTTCGCTGTCGGTTCGCGAGGCATTGGTGTCTGCTGCAACGCCTCGCCTCCGTGCACGGTTGTTCGAGGCAGCACTCTTCGGCCGCGGTCGCGGCGCGTTTCTGCTCGCCGATGGCAAGGGCCATAATCCGAGCCATTGCGACCTGATCGCCGAACTCTACGCAACCATCGACGGTGGCCGCGCCGCCGAGCTGCTTTTCGACCCTGCGGGCGGCCTAACCGAGATCCAGATCGGACAGGGTTGTGGTTCGTTGACGATGACGATGGAAGATGCGCGCCTGTCGGGCATGACGGCGTCGCTCTCGCAGGAGGTTTCCAGAGCGCTCGATACGCCGGTCCAGCAGGGGCTGATCGTCATCGGCACAGCAGATGAGGACAGTCCCTCGACATGTTGGACTCGATATAACGTTCCCGCGTTCGAGACGGTCAGCATCGCCGGCAGCGACGGGTGGCAATTGCGACTGTCCCGGCGAGTGGCGGACAGGATTAGGGCCGAAGCCAAAGCCTGTCCGTCGGTTGAGACCGGCGGGGTGATGATCGGTTTGACCAGCGCCCGGCTGAAGACCGTGACCGTCGTCGATCTGCTCGAAGCGCCTGCCGACAGCCGCCGAACACCTGCATTGTTCGTGCTCGGGACTGACGGCCTGCAATCGGCCATCCGCAATCGGCATGAGCAAAGCGGGCGAACCCTGTTCGACGTGGGAACCTGGCACAGCCACCTTGGGGATGAGGGTCCGTCTTCGACCGACTGGAAGACTGCGGCCGACCTTGCCGCCGAACGCACGCCGCCATCGATTTTGCTGATAACGACGCCTGCGCGATTTCATGCGCTGGTTTCACCGCGAAAGGACGGCGATGGCTGACGGCAAATCGCTCAAGGAACAGAATGCCGGGCTGATCCGCGCCGCGATGATCGGACATATCGTGGCCTTCGCATGGATCGCGGCCGAGCCGCTGCGCCTTCTTTCGATGAACGGCCGCATGCTCGCGGCGCGTCTTGAGGCGGCAGCGGCGCCGGGCACTGCGGCATTCGGGCTCATAGTTGTCGCGTCACTCTTGCTGCTCGGTTTGATCAATCCAAACTGGCGCGATCGGATCATGCATTGGCGCTGGCATGATCCGCTTCCGGGCTGCCGGGCCTTCACCCGCGTCGGGCCGCTCAGCAGCCACGTCAGTATGCCAGTCCTCCAAGCACAATATGGACCCCTGCCTCTGGCGGGCAGGGAGCAGAACCAGCTCTTCTACAGAATCTATCGTGAGTTCAGAGAGGACGTCGGGGTGCTGGACGCACACGGACGCTATCTTGCCGCCCGTGACATTGGAACCATCAACGCCTTGGTGATGATACCATTGCCATGGCTCGCCTGGTGGGCCTCCGGCAATGGCGTGCGCGCGCTAGTCTATGGCATCGTGTTGTTCCTAATCTATTCGCTCTGCGTGATTGCTGCCAAGAATTATAGCTGGCGCATGGTTCAGCATGTACTGGCTATGGCTTCCTCCAAGACCAGCGTATCCAGTGGCTAGTGCCGGCCGCAAGCAGCGAAAGACTGTCTAAATATGGATCAACGCGGATTTCGCCAAATTGGCGCTTTTTTCGAACAACTTTCGCGGAAGCCAACCCGGGATACACTCTATCGTGGACATGCTGACGTAAGCTGGTCCTTGCAGCCATCCGCGTATCGGCCTGGGAAGAGGGGCATTACCGATCGTGAAGCTCTCCATCGCTGGACCCGCGTCGCTGCTCGGTTCGCTACTCCTGCCCCGCGGAACGACATCGAATGGCTGGTGCTTGCCCAACACTACGGCGTACCAACTACGCTGCTGGATTGGACCGAAAGCCCACTAATCGCCCTGTTTTTCGCCTGCTACGGCGAAGATCAGTCAGATGGGTGTGTGTGTGGCAAGTCCGGACCGGAAGCGCCTTCACACACTTTCATTATCACGAAACAGTCGATCCTTTTCGACGCAAAAGAGAACGTCCCGGCTTGATCTGGGCCACGGCAATGAATGCTCGAACGCTAGCACAGGACAGCGCAATGTCACTGCACTGTAGTCCGACGGATAGCATCGCCAGCGCCTTAATGCGGCAGGTCTACGTCGTGCCAAAGTCCGAGAAGGCCGATACGCTTAGTGCTCTGAAGGTTCTCGGCTTTACGCGCGAGCGGCTGTTCTCAGACATATCAATGGCGGTCGATACGTTCCTCGAAGATATTGCCACCTGAAGGCAATTGATTTCGAAAGCGCCTGTCGAATCTGACAAAACGATCGGAAGCTTTTAGGAGATGGCCATCCACATCCGAATGGCAATGACCGGGGCGCGTTGCCGATCATCCGCTTTGACCAGCGCAAACGGCAGCTTCGGTTAAGACCAGACGTTCAGCTCGGACGGAGTGAAAGACCGGCATTGGTCGCTAGCGGCCGGACAGCAATGCGCCCTATAATCGGCCGTTCAGGCATCATGCCTCTCGTCCCGGAAGCGGCCATTGCGTTATCGCGGCGGTGATATCACTCTGATGCCAACGTGGCGCCTCGGGGAGGCAGACTGTGCTGATCAACTGGTGCTACAAGGGGATCGCGGAGTCCGCGGACTTCGACGATGCCATGGCCGAGCGCGTCGTCATGGAAACTGGCCTGATGAGCAAATGGATCACCGCGCATAGCGGTCTCTCGCTCACGTCGGTGCAGGGCCCGCAACAAACTGCCTTGTCGGCCTTCGCGCTCGATGACCACGTCAACGATTATGACGCGGTAAAAGACTTCACTCCCTATATCTCGCTCGGCGCAGGGTGCATGGAATATCAGGGTCCGGGCGTTCCGCCGGTGCCGTTCCCGGCGCTCGCGACCGCAGCGGAGTTCGCCACAACCTGGGGTACGACCTCGGGCTACGTCTTCAGCCTTTGGGTGGTGACCTCGCCGCAGGAAGCCTCGGATCTTCCCGGCCTGGCCGAGGAAGTGCGCAACCTCCGCCTGTTCTCGCACTTCCATTATTATCATCACGAGGGCGAGATCGCCGCCAAGCTCTATGTGCCGCGTCGTCAGGTCGAATGCGTTTTCAAGGTGGACGCGCTCGGCAATCCGATTGCCGCCAGCTGGACCGGCGGCGGGTCAGTACTCGACAACCCCGAGTTTGTCGGACCCAATGCCATCTCGAATGTGATCGCTGCGCTATGAGGCTCGCCGGCACTGAGGCATGGGGCGAGGACCGTATCGACGCGGCGCTGGCGTTCAGCGCCAATCTTGCATCGTCTGGTGCTGCGATCCGCAGGTTGCTCGCCGAACGGCCGCGTCGCGCGCGTCGCGATGGCGAGGGGTCCCCAGACCCGACGGACATGCCTTATAAGCGCGGCGATGCCGCAGCCCTCGCCTTCGCGACGGGCCGCATATCGGCCGGTCTTGCAATTGCCGGCGCGCTGTTCGAGCCTCAGGCAAGGCTGACGATGATGCTGCGCATCTTCACGGCCACGTTGGGTGCGATCGCCGGCACCGTTGCGGTTCAGATGAGGGGCGAAGGGCTGGTCATAGCGGCTTATGAAGGTCAGGGGCATCTGCTCGTGTCGCTTGGCCAGCACACCTTGGTCGAACGGCGCCGGCTGGCCGATCTCGCGATACCGGCCGCCTATGCCTCGCTTCAGCTTCGCACGAAGATCGGGCGGCTTCCCGACGACGGGTTCACGCAGGCTTTTCGCTTCGGCGTTCGCGACCCCTTCACCCGTTATTCGCTGTTCGGTCAGGCGGTCCAGGGGGCTGAGCAGGCGCCAAACCTGGTTCCAATCGTGCTGATTGGCCGCTTCCTCGAATATGAGACGTATATCGGGATGCTGCAGTCCAGTCAGAAAAGCTGGGCGAGGCTGGAGTTCCGGGGGCCGCTGATCGACTGGCCGCTTCTGGCGATGCTCGTCGGGCTTCACCGCGCGCAGGAGATGCCAGAGGATAGTGATTTCGCGCTCGGGCCCGGGACCCGATTCCTCCAGAGTCTCGCCCGGGAGATCGCCGGCGCGGCACGCGCTGAGGCATGAGGCGCCTATGAGCGAGCTGTTCCAGGCGGTGGAGTTTCCACCCCTCAAGGTGACCGGCGACCGTCGTACGCCAAAGCGATGCTATGTCTATGCGCATCTCGGGCCCGGGCGGGTTCCCTTCTACATCGGCAAGGGGACCGGCACGCGCGCTTGGTCGATCGACCGCGATGCGCATTGGCACCGGTTCGTGCGTACGCGCTGCGACAGTGCCTATGAGATTGTGATCCTGGTCGAGGATCTAGATGAGGAAGACGCGCTCGACCTGGAAGAGGCGCTGATCGCGGAGCATGGTAAGACCCTCACCAACTGGATCAACCCGGGCCGCCAGTTCGACTATGCCGCGCTCGACCGTTTCCATAAACTGCGCGACGCAAACACCAGCTTCATTTCCGCCACCCGTCCGCTCGAGACGAGCGACCCCGAAGCTGCGATCACGCGCTACCGGCAAGCGATCGAGCAGATGCATCAATATTGCGCGATCACTTATGAGACCGGGCTGGTCGCGGAGCTGCGTAACGAGATCGGCCATCCGGCGCATGGCGACATAGCCGCGCTTGACCGCCTCACGCAGGTACTCCGAAAGCTCGGGAGGTACGCCGAGATCGCTGAAGCGGTCGACGCCTATTTCGAGCGTTATCCCTCCTGGGTATCCCCCAATCATACCGTCGTGAAGCGCCGCGCCGAGGCGGGCGCGATCCTCGCCGGCGAGCGCAACGCCCCGCGTCTATCCGTGCCCAAGGCACGCGCCCGCAAGACTGGGAAGGTGCCAGAGGAAGAACTCGCGCTGGTCCTGGTGAAGGCGCGCCGCGGCCGTGCGCCGTGGGACTGGATGGTCGCGGCCAAGCTCTGCCGTGCGCACCATGATCATGATCGCGAGATCGCGTTGCTCGAAGAATTCCTGAGCGGCCCGCGCGTCCCGGGGCGCTCCTGGCTGGATGTGGAGGAGCGGCTGTTCAAACTCAGGGCGATGCTGTCCGCCTGATCGAGCGCGGCGCGATAGCGCCGCGACACAGGAAGCGCCCTTGGCCGGCGACGCCCGGGCGGGCGGCATGCGCCCGGGCCATGGGGGCCAGCCGCCCGCACACCCGGTGCCGGCAAGTGCGCCCGTGAGGAGGAGCCTCCGTGTATGGCTGAACGAAGGTGCGCGTAGGCGAAGGCAAACGGCTCCAGGGGCCGCGGTCAGCCCTTCGGTTGTCCGCGACTAGCGCGGATATCTGCGCCAAGTACCTGAGCGCAGTCGAACTAAATGCGTTTCAGGTTCCGACAACATGTTCTCGTCGGCGGTAGGATGCGCCATCAACCACTATAGGACTAAGAATGGCGACACTTCAGGACTAAGAATGGCGACACTTCTAATGCCCGACCCGACCCAGGTTTGTGAGGATGCCCTGCGCGCCGACAAGGCATACAATGTCGAGAATGCAATCCTGCCCAGCGAAAACAAGATCATCGACCGCTTGCTGGCCCGGCGTGTCGAGCTGGTTTCGGCCTATGCCGAGATCTACGAGAAGCTGCACGACCGGGAGCATGGGATCGCGACGATCCTGGGCATCGTCACTAACGTGGCGGCGTTCTGGAACCCGCAGAAGGTTGCGGATGCGCGTGACGCGCGTGTCAGGCTCCAGAAGGTCAATCACGAGATTGCGGAGCTGGCAATGGACCTTGCCGGTCTGCTCGAGGAGCGCTCGGAGATCGGCAATAGCTCGGGCTTTGCCAGCGACACCCATTAACACATCGCAGAAGTGATCGATGCGGCTTCGAGCGATAACGGCTTCTACCGTTTCCACCTGCGGGACGAGTTAAAACCGTTGAAGTCGCAATATGATCTCAAATATTGGCCGAGCCTTGCCGAGGTTGTTCGGGTGATCGGCCAAGACGCGGGTGACGCGGACACGAAGGCGACGGACACGCTGACCCGGGCGGCAACGACGGGATCGCGCGGATCGCGTGCCGACTTTTTCAAGGCGTTTTTCCAGCTGATCCGGGAAAATGGAGACGCCAATCCCGGTCATCTTCCGAGGAATTTCAGGCTCAGCGATGAGACCCTTGCCTCGCTGGCGAATTGCGCGCTCCATCTGGGGCCTGATGATCTGGTCGATGGAGCCTATGTAAAACGGCTGCGCCAGCGGGCACGCGAGCGCCGCCGGTGATATGAACTGAGGTAGATGCAAAGGCAACAGCTCGGGCCCTTGCCGACGGGGTGTCCGAGCTTAATTCTTCATCATGACCGACTTGCCGAAGCGACATCATTGGCTTCCGATGTGCCATTCCGAATTATGGGTGGACGGCGAAGGGTGCGTCACGGCCATCACCGGAAAAGGGGAAGTTCGGCGGACCCAGCCGATCAACACGGCTGTGATTGACCATTATAATTCGATCCGTCTGCCTGATGGCACAAAGGACCCGTCGCTCGAGCGCTTCTTCGCCAATGAAATCGAAGGACCGGTTGCCCCTGTCCTGGCGCGAGTGGGAGGCCAGAAGCGGCGGGACCTGGCCCTGGAAAGCCGGTTCGATCAGACGGTCCTGGCTCGGGACAAGCGCCTGATCGAGCGTGACGGCTTCTTCGCCGATCGAAAGGCGTATTCTGTCGCCTTTTCGGCGGCCGATCAACGGGCGCTCACCCGCTATATCGCATCGCTGATCGTGCGCGTGCCCAGCTACAAGGATGAGCTCAAGTCGAGTCAGATGCTAGAGAATGTGGCAGCGGTGCTGGGGCTCGCGCCGGAAGCAGCCCGCTTCCAGACCGACTTGGTGCATGTCGATATCGTCCATCGGCATTTGAAAGACTATGCCGAGCGGCTCGAGCATTGCGGGTTCGTGTTCTTCGATGCACCTGAGGGGACCGAATTCATCATCGGCGATACACCTGTGATCCCGGCAGCGCTTGGCTTTGGCGACGCTGAGGCAATGTGCCCGATCACACCCAAACGGGCGTTGATCATCGTGAGCAACTATCGGGCACCCTTCGACGATCGCATCGGCGTCTTTCGGGCGCGCCCGCCCTCGGTCCGAGCATTCAACAAGACCATGATCCAGAATGCCGAGCGCGAGATCTTTTGCCGGTCGCCATTCCCGATCGACGTGGTGACCAAGCATCTCGGTTCGAGCCAGATCCGGCTCGCCCCTAATATCAAGACAGCGGCGGGCGAGCATTCCGCCAAGGGGCCGATGCTCGATCGCCCCGTCGCCGCGCCAGAAAGCCAAAACAGGACCAACAGGAAGCATGACGATAATGAGCGACGAACCGGTTTGGGCGCCTGAGCAGGTCAGCCTGTGCGCGGCCTGCGCCAAGCATCCCGAGGTGAAGGCGCTGGTTGAGAGCGACATAACCGAGGGCGTGTGCGGCGCTTGCGCGTCATCCGACAAGGGCGTGTTCAACCCCGCGCGATTTGAGCCGCTGCGCAATCTCATCCGCGCGTTGATCCGGCTCCACTTCAATGAGGAGGACTATAACGGCCATTGGGGCGGCACCTCGATCGACGACATCCTGCTCAACCAGGAGAACCCGATCATCGCTGTCGCAACGTCGCCCGACTATAATGACGACCTGATTCACCGGATCACCTGGGAAGGCGAGATTTATCCGGACCCCGACAAGGGCATCTGGCTTTACGCTGGCAACGACGATCGTGCCGGCCGGCTGATCCAATTTTCGATTCCCGAGACGATCAACAGCGAACTGCGTGACATCGAGTTGCGGCTTAGCCGGGAGAATTTTCACAGGGTAGAGCCGGCGATGGAGGCGCTCGTCGGGAAGATCGAGGGCGACATCGCTGCCACCGTCGCCGCGGGCTCTCTCTGGTATCGCGGGCGCATCGGCGTGACGGAGCATGCCACCCATATTGGCGACCGCGAGATCGTCCGGGTCGCGACGCCCTACAAGGGTGTGGAGATCAGCGCCCTGCCGCCGCCGCGAGCCTCCGCCGGTCGAACCAACCGGCAAGGCGTTTCCGTCCTGTATATCGCATCCGAGATCGAGACCGCGCTTGCCGAGATCCGGCCGCATCCAAGTCATCTAATATCGGTGGGCGGGTTTCGCACCACGAAGGACCTGCGTGTGGCACGGTTCGACCTCCCAATCGCCGCGTTCTCGTCTTCCGACACGCGCCTGGACCTGTTCGCGGTGATCTATCACATCGACTCTTTGCTGAGCGCGCCGGTGATCCCGGAGGAACGGCATCGCTACGCCGCGACACAGCTCCTGGCCGACGTCCTCATTCGGCACGGCTTCGAGGGCGTCATTTACCGGAGTTCGGTGGGCAACGGCATCAATCTGTGCGCTTTCGATCCCTGGGCATTCGAGTATGATGAGAGCACGTCAGCGGTGAAGCAGGTCGACCGGCTGCATTATGAATTCTCCGACGTCGCGACCGCGATACCAACTCGCGGCAGCTAGGGCACCCTCACCGATCATTCGCTGGCAATCGCCGCACCAGCCAGGCGGGCAGCGGCTCGATGCGATGCAGCGCCATCGTCGGCCCGTCATAGGTTTTGCAGAGGTGCCGCCAGAGCGTGCGCATGGCCGCCTGAAACCTGCCAGTCTGCAACCAGCCCAGGTTCGTCTTTTCGCGATGCCGGACGGTCGAACATTGAACGTCGGCTTCTGACACGAGCTGCCGTTCGGCATGTCGCGAGCGAGTGGCGGGAAAGTCCCAGTCTCAGTCATTCGCTAGCTGTGTGAACGGACGGCAGCTTTCAGGATCGACATAGCCCGTTCGAAATGACCGGGATCAGGGCGCATTTTGGCCGACGATGCGCTTCGTCGCGGTGAAGAGCCCTGAACAGCAGAGCCTGATGATGCTGCACCGGTTGCGGCTAATGCTGAACCGCCAGCGCACGCAGATATCGAACGCGATCCGCGCGCACATCTCGGAGTTCGGAGTGGTGGCACCGGTCGGCCGGCTCGGGGTCGAACGGCTGCTCGAGGTGGTTGCCGACGCTGGCGACGATCGCGTGCCGGGAGATGCACGCCTGTGCCTGCAGATGCTGGCGGCCCAGCTCGAAGTGGTGAAGCGTCAGATTCTCGAGAATGACCGCCGCGTGCTCGCCAGCGCGCGTCGAACCGAACTCGGGCGCAGGCTGATGGATATCCCCGGCGTCGGCTCGCTCCTGGCGAGTGCGTTCGTCGCCTTGGTCGCCGATCCGACCGTGTTCAAGACTGGGCGCGACCTGGCCGCCTGGATCGGGCTCGTGCCCAAGCAGAACTCGTCGGGCGGCAAAGATCGGCTCGGCAGCATCACGCGCGCCGGCAACCGCTACCTGCGGCAGATGCTGGTCGTCGGGGCGATGGCGGTGATCCGCTATGCCGAGCGGCATGGCACTAAGCGACCCTGGCTGGTTCAGCTGCTCGCGCGGCGCCCGGCCAAGGTTGCCGCGGTAGCGCTGGCGAACAAAAATGCGCGCATGGTCTGAGCGCTGATGACCGGCGGTGAGCGCTACCGAGAACCGCTGCCCATGGCGGCATAAAAGGCTGGTTACGGGTTCGAAGACATTTTCTCGTCAACAACGGGAGAATGAAAATAACTAATGAGCATGATCCCTAGCACCGCATCGATTCTACCAACAGCGAGATCGCCGCCGTGATCACGGCGCACCGAGGCAGGATCCGTTTCGGCTGCTACGTGCCGACGCGAGATGAGGTCGCCACCCAGTCAGCGGAATGGCTTCAGACCATCATCATCGACTGGTGGTGGGAATCGCCGCCCGATCCCATTCCAGTGAGGAACAGATCGACGGTGTGATTTAGGTCCTGCGCGACCGTGCGGACGCGGACAGCCCGGCGATCCAGAGGCTGATTGCCAAGGCCCTGCCGAAGGAAGGGTGAAGTTGCGCGCCCGGCACGCGCTCAAGGAGCTGGAGAGAGAGAGAGAGAGAGGTGGCTGAACGTCGAAAGACGAAAATTTACCCTGCGCCGGGGCCAGCGGCCGGACCCCGGCGCCTCTTACAGAGGCTCTTTTACATGAAGTATCCAACACCCGCAGACCGCGCCAAGCTGGCGCGCATCGAAGCGTGCGCCGAGCGCCTGGCCGAACATTTAGCCTGGAAACCGATCGCACGTCCCGAGCTGCTGCCGCCGCCACTGCGCAGCTACCGTTATGAGCCCTCTGCGGACCTCATCCTGATCCCGTCGGTGGACGAACGCATCCCGCGCGTCCTGGCGGGGATCCGGTCGTTGCGCTGCACTGCGCTGATGGTGGAATGCGGCAGCCGGACCGATGGCCGGGCCACGCTCTACTGCGTCCTCATCTGCTGCGTGCGCGGGAGAGAATATACGCACGCAGAGCTTCGGCTATGGGCAAGCGAGACCGGCGACCTGTTCCTTGTCGCCGACCCGGACGGCACGGAACCGGACGGCGCCAGCTATGCGCTGCGCCGCTGCCGGATCGAGCCGGCTGACGTGCCGTTCGCGAACGCGCGCGACCTCGAGCGCGGGCTCGCCCGGGCCGAGGCGCTGTTGCTGACCGAGCGGCCGCAGGCCGTGCGCTGACGGCGCGAGCGCAGCTGTCCCCAGAAATGAACGGTGCTTGGCCGGTGGCTGAGCACGATAACTGAAAAAGAGGGTGTGACACGCGGCCCCGCTCCGCCGCCGCGTGCCCCCGAACCTAAAGGCAAATCCGATGACCATTACCTTATTAGACCGCCCGGCGACGGGCGAACCCTTGATGCCGCCCGCGCGGCGCAGCGTAGCAGCCCGCGTGCATGCGTTTGCAACCGAAATCGACGATCTGGTCGACACACGCATATCGCGTGACGATCCAGTCCTCGCAGGCTGCGTTGTGATGCACTACGCCGGGATCATTCTGGCTGGCACGTCCTGCCGGCGGCCGCTGCTGTTTCCGGAGGGTGAGGCGCTTGCACGCCGCTCGGGGCTCGACCTCATCCTTCTGCGCTTCGATGCGCAGCGGCGCGGCGTGACGTTCGACATCCGGATCGAAATGGATGGCACCTGGCTCACCAATTACGTGTTGTGGCGCAGCCAGGGTGAGATGTGGCTTGTGCCTGAGGCCAGCGCGGAGGGCTGCATTCAGGTCACGCCGTTCGGTCTCGATGTGGGCCTTCCGGCGCCGTTTTCGTCGTTCTCAGAGCGCGAGAAGGGAATGGTCCGTGCACTCACCTTCCCAAGTTTCAAGGAAGGGTTCTGATCTTATGGCAAAGACAGCAAAAGCTGCCCCAGGTAAAGGTGCTGCAGCAGAACTAAAGAGTTTTACCGACGGCGCCGGTGCGCATCCGAACTTTTCGTTCACCCGTTACTGGTGGGACGGCGATGGGGCGCGTGAAGGGATTAGAAACTGGGTCGAGAAGAAGCTCGCGCCCGGCGACGACCCGGTGTTCGGCAAGGCCGCGAAGGCGGAGGTGCTCATTCCCGACAGAGCGTCGCCCGACTATGCAGCGGCTGGTTTTCTTCTGGATCAGTTCGATGCGAAACTGCCAGCCTTCGAAAGGCATGCGTTTGTTCAGGTGAAAATCATCTTAGACGAGAACATCTCGTGGGCAGCGGGTTACGAGCGGGCCCGCGCGTATGCGCGGGACCACTTTGTCAGGAACGACCATCCGGTTGTCATTGTCGCGCACGTCCCAGGCGCGGCCGGGTCGTCGAACGCAAACCATGTCCATGTTATCGTGCTGAGCCGAACGCTTGGAATCAACGGCTTCGGAGAAACGGATTATATACTCTGCTCGGACCGGGGTCACAGCGAGGCGTGGGATTCATGGCAGCAATACACGTCGTAAATGACATGATCAGGGTAGGGCCGGCAGGAATGTCGGCCCTCACATAAATCAATTAGCGTTTGACTTTACTACTTCCGGCACGGGCCCAATGCGAAAGATCGAGCATCTCGAAGGTATCGCGAGTTTGTTGCGAAACAGGTTCATTCTGGAATTTAACAAGAAACGCCAACGCGTTCGATTCCGCGTCTTTCATGCTAGAATTTGAGTATTGCCCAAACGTACTCGCGTTCACATCTGATAATACAGCGGGCCTGTACGCTTCTACCAGGTTTCGCATATCTGCCTGATGCGCTTTAAACGAATGAGGGGCCTTTGGTCTCGCTGATACAAAAACGTCGCTGTCGGTAGAAGGATCGTTGATGATAGCAATCATCCTACTCCTCTCCTCGGCAAAGCGATAAGAGGTTATATGCAGAGCTGCAGTGGCGTAAATACCAAAATACCTAGAAAATAAATCCTCTTGATCGTTGCGTTTTGGGTCAAGTCGCACCTGTTCGGTCTTATCAGCAATTTGCTTCGACCTTTTGCGAATATGAGGTATACTTCTTTCAATGGCAATTTTAGCACTATCAGAAAACACATTTTCAATATGCAACGCAATTGTTTTGGCAAACTTCAAATGGAATGGCAAAGGGCCTTTAAGATCTGGCGCTTTTCTTCCATATTTTTTTCCTATACCATAATTATCGAAAATCCTTTCGATATGCCCGTTTAGTGTTTTTACTAGGTTTGCTAATTCATTAGAAGTGCCAGTTTTTAGTAATTTATACGCGAACCAAGGTTTGAAATCCTTGATCGTTGCGAAACCTAGTGCCGCAACGCGGTGAATATCGAAGGCACTCCATATGATACGCTGCCGCGCAAGGATGGTAATCACCTTGCGGCGCTGAGTCTGATCACAGATTTCGTCTACCCAAGCCTTTGCGCTCGGGAAATCCCCTATAACCGCTGAAACATACAACGGTACTGACCATTGGCGAAGAGCGAAAAGTTCTCGAGCGTGATCACTCAAGCTTAAATCGCCCCACCCGTCCAAGGCAACAGTTCGTGCCGTTTCTACATCTTGGAAACGACCCGGAAGTTCTGATCTGGCTACAAGAAATTCCAGAAAAATTGTCAGAGCATGAAAATCCTCCGGCGCGTCGTCCTGCGTAAGGACGCTATACTTCGGGTGCAGCAAGCCCATTGCTTTGTTTCGGAGTAAGCCACTTCGGATGGCAAAACCAGGCCGCCTGCTTTACTTGACTCGACCGTTCAAATGATGGTCGCGCCACAGCAAAACACGTTTCAGAAAACCATCATAATCGGTGGTAATTAATTTTGCAGCATCTAAAATCAATCTCTTCTTGTTACCAAGGTCAGAATTAAACCGATTTCTTTCTGTCTTTCTCTTCATTAGGTTGTCCCTTTTCCATCTCAGTTTCGATATTGGCTATAAGCTCCGCAATTTCGTTCTGGATGCTCGTCCATTCGTGCTCGAGGGTATCGCTAAGGGCTGCATCAAACTCGCCCCGCTCTGCGTTTGCGCTCATGGTGCTCAATTGCCTTTCGAGGTCGTCCAGCCTGCTTGGAATTGCAGCTGAGCGAGCCACGAGCAGGTTGATCTCGCGCCAGTTTCGATCATCACCCATAATGTTCAAATCCTTTCAAAAAATTCAAAGTGAGGCCGCGAAGGCTGGTGCCAGAAGACGGGATTTCCACCGAAATCGCGGATAAAGTCGTGGGCATCGCCTCGCTTCTCGAGGGGCGGGGCGCGGAAGTCCGGATGCAGCGCGGTAAGGCACTCAATAATAAGGTCGACGAGATAACGTTGCCGTAATGTCACCGAACGGCGGCGCCATCTTGCGTTTGGATCCTGGGCGATCGCCTTGCGACTCCACGTCAGCAGTTCGCGTTGGTAGACTGATCGCTTCCACTGAAATCGGTGCCAGCATCCGAGGGCAGTGCAGAATCTTCGAATCTCTGCATTCTCAAGCGCGATACGCATGTGGTCGCAGTAGGTGCCACCCGGCATTTCCGCTGCCGCGTCGAGTAGCCATGGGTAGGTCAGTGCGCCGGCAGACTTGAACCCGAGGGCGGCAATGGGGCATAAATCAAGCGCGCCCAGGGCCTGCTCTGCCGAGCCATGTGCGTATACCCGATTGTCTACCGAACCCTGCACCGCCGATCGGCGCAGGTGCCAGCTCTCGGCCAGATGCAGTTCTCGGTGGGCATCGCCGACCATTGCCTGCCTCTTTCCCTTGATGGCCAAAGCACGGGTGGAGAGGCGCTGAGCGCGTTCCAATAACATAGATGCGTTTGTTGTAATTATGGCGTTCACGGAGATCCTTTTTTCTAAGCTTGGGTGATATCGCATTGCCTGAATTAGCCGTGCTTGGTTGGCGTTCGGCCCTGGCCGGCTGGCAGTTTCCTGCGCCTCCGACTTTTCGAGAGTGCTTCGTGATCTTTGTCATGCAGACTGATTACAAAGGCGGCAGTGGCCACGCAGGGGTCGCACCCCCCCTGAGTAAGCGAGAATTGCTTTTTTACTGCAGGGCACTCGGCGGGGGTGCGACCCCTGCGATCTCAAAAAAGTACATTATGAGGAAGTGAAGAGGGGGTGGTGCGCGGTAACCGCGAAACCCGCCCCGGATGAATCCGGCCGAAGTTCGCGTCTGCTCCACCCCCTCCTGGCTTAGTGACAGGGATTAAGATGCGCGCGGTTTACTTCATTGTTGACGGAGAGGACGCCAGTTCCGAGGCGCTCCGCAAAATATGTAAACAGGGAAGCCAGTCAGTCGGACGGCAAACGCGCCGTATGAACGCGACCTCTGCAAAGCTCCGGAGGGGCCAGCACAAAGCGCTTTCGGCGGAGGAAAAGGCGCGCCGCAAGGCAGATCGTCGACGACGCGCCGAGGAGAGGAAGGCCAAGGCCGAGGAGCTCGTCGATGTAGCGCGTATGCGAAAGGCACGGCGCCGCGCAGAGCTCGAAGAAGAAAGTCTCTTTAGACGCAGAATTAGGGTTCGGACTGACCCCGACAAGCGCTCGAAAGTCACGGCTGCGGGTGGACGTAGCCTCGCACGAAGTTATGAACGCTTCGAACGTGTTACGCTTCCGGTAGTTCGTAGGTCGTCGGCGGCCAGGACCTCGCCGCTTGTCTTCCGTATAAAAGCTCGCTCGCTCGGCGGTTCCGGCCGGTCGCGGTGGCGGCGCGGCGAGTTGCAGCGGTTCGGCCGCTATTTGGTCCGGCTGACCGCACTTGAAGGTAAGCCGGACGAGTCCGTGTTTACAAATATCTCAGACGAAAGAGCGGGCTCGGATATGTTTGTTCGAGAGCTGAGCGATTTCCTGAATGCATACGAAGCGCTGGAAACTGCGGCCGACCCCAAGGGTCAGGTTTATAAGTCCGTCATTCTTCCGCTTCCGCATGATGTCGGCTTTGAAGCGCGACGAGCAATTGCGGCGAATTACAGCGCTGCGCTGAGCGCGCGAAAACTGCCGCATGTGGTGGTGCTTCATTCCCCC
Organism: Pacificimonas flava; assembly: GCF_000342165.1. Taxonomy (GTDB): domain Bacteria; phylum Pseudomonadota; class Alphaproteobacteria; order Sphingomonadales; family Sphingomonadaceae; genus Pacificimonas; species Pacificimonas flava. The sequence goes on along the minus strand of NZ_AMRV01000003.1, from coordinate 171,743 downwards.
GATCAGAACGGTGATGACCGAAATTATCACCTTCACGCTCTGGTGCTGATGCGCGAATTCGAGCGCTGCAATGACCTCGAGTGGGCGTTTGCCCCGACTAAGTCGCGCGACGTCTTCCATCCGGCCATGTTGAAGGCTTGGCGCCGCTATACGGTTGCCCTTTTCAATCGTGAGCTTGCGATTGCTCGCTCCGAACGGAGGTATACACTTGCTCCCTCTGAAAATCCGATAGCCGCCAGAGGCCGCATGGAGACGCAGCGGGCGAGGGACCAACTTGCCGAAAAGAAATGTCGACTGGAACAGTACCAGGCGCAGGCAAGGGCTGCATCTGCGATTTCTGATTTTGCTGGGATGCTCGTGCCGATGGCAGCAAAGCTCGCTAGCGCTGCCGACCGCTTGTCTTTCGTTCGTCGCCGGGAACGCCTCCAAAAGCGTCGTGAGATAAAGGCTACGCTGCAACAAGCGCAGAAGCGCCTTACCAAAATCCACGGCAGAACAACTCAGGTTCGCACAGCGCTGCTCATCTCGGCGAAAACTCGTCTTGAGAAAACGGAAGCAAGACATGCAGGAATCTGGCGCGCCGCGCTTGTGCGTACTTATGCGCAGGTGCAGGTGATGAAGTCGAAGACAAGCGCGCTTGAAAAAAACCACTCTTTTTGACCTGCGGTACCGCACCGAGCTGCATTCGGTTTGCGCATCGATTCTTGCGCTGCGAGACCGCGCTAGGTTGGTTCAGTCGCCCCGCGCGCGGGTCCGTAGCGTCTTGCTGACGCAGACGCTGCAAACCCTCCAGAGCCAGCAGCTTCAGGCGAAACGAGTTGGAGAAGAGTTGGTTTGGGTGTCTGAGGACGTAGATCGCAACCTGTGGAACGATGCCTTGCGTACGCTTTCAGTGAGATCGACTTCGATGGCAGGCCGCGCGTCTTCGATAGGCGAACATATGCAGAATCTGCGTAGCGCAAGGTCTGAAGCTCAGTTCGTGACCGCAGCGGCGCCAAACGGGGCTAATTCCAGTAGCACAAAGGCAACCTTCCAGGAGGCTGCCGATCCATTACTTTCAGGGCTTAGTAAAGTGCCGGACACGTCGGACAGCCTGTGTTCTCAAAACGGTCCCATCAAGAAGGATTTTGCGAAGGCCAAGCCAATGGTTTCGCAGCAGCGGTACCCGGACCGAAATAATGATGTGGCGCTTACGCCGCCAAACGGGCGTCTGCAGCAGACGGAGTTTAAACGGACTCGACACATTGGAGAGCAGATTCGCCGCCGTTTTACACGCACTGCAGCCGGGGTGGCGGGAGTAGGCAAGGAGATCGTTGGCGTTCTTGAAAACGCTCACGATGTACTTTTGCCTACAATCGCCAAAAGTTTCGTCAGAGTTCGGCGTTGGGTGTTTGCACATCAGACGATGTCCACCATACCGGACGACCGCGGGATCTTGGAGGCGCCGCCGGAACAAACCTCTGACCAGGGCGAACAGCCAAAGGTCACTGCTGAGGTGAGCTTCTCCAAAGCCAGGCTGGCAGCGTTCGACCGGGCCGTAAGAAGGTTACCTGAGAGGGCGGTTGAAGATCTCAATCCGAATCTCGCGCACGTGCGCATCGCTCTGCGAGAAGATCGGATCCTGTCGAAGCGGAGCGGCGCCGAGATCATATTGGCAGCGGAGGATCAAACTGCTTTCAACCTTGTGGCGTCGCTTTCCTGCCGGCCTGCTGGCATGATTCTCTTGGGCCAAATTGCATCGAGCGATGATATACCCAAGAACTGGCAGCGATTAAGCGGCGTTATTCCGGAATCCAAAGAATTTTCAACACGCTTCCACCAGGCGGTTCTATCGATGAACGACGCGACGCTCGAACACTCCGTATCACTGCGAAACGAACTCTGCAGGCAAACAGTCGCGGGCGCGCGTTCCGGGCTCGAGACGTTTGATCTCGATCGCATCTTGAGAGCGCTGGAGGACGAACGGATGACAATGGCAGTGGCGTACAGGGTCACACCAAGCGGCGGAGAATTTGAGTTGGCCGCAGCGAATGACTTGGTTCTCTCAGAACTTCGCATGCTAACCAACTCTTCTGCTGGTCGCCGCCTCCTGCGGGCTCTTGCGCGGCCCGACATCTTATCGGGCTATTCCGGATCTCCGACCTGGGCGCAGTGGCGCGAACGCCACCCCGATTGGCTGCCCCCTGCTGACCACCAAGTTTCGAAAGCACATCCTGTGGTCGGAACTCCGGCAACCGCCGGCGTGGCGGAGCCGAGCAAGGTGCAGCAGGTTGATCGGGTTCAAGCTGCCAAACCGCTGTCAGGTCCAGCCCAACAAGAGACCCTGGACTTCGACCTGGCTCAGTGGAAACGAATGCAGGCGAAGGGTTTCGATCGAAGCTAAGATGGATCGCCATTTTTAGTCGGAGGCCATGCTATAATGCCGTGATCATTGGGCGCTGGAATGCGCAGCGTCAGGCAAGACTAGGAGATAGTTGTTTTGCCTGCCGCTGCTTTGCTGCCGAAATGACCCGATCCCAGCAGACGGTGTCATACTCGATCATGTTTACACACTCATGAAGAACATCAAGAGCAGCGCCGGCGCCGTACTTCCGGCCGACACTTACTGGTGCGTGACCGGTCAGCAAATCCGCAATCTCCTCCTTCATGCTGGTATGCCGACATGCGCGCTTCATTGAATGGCGAAAGGAATGGAAAACCTTTTCCTCATCTTCAATGCCTAACTTTCGAATGCGCCGAATGAGGCGGCGTGAAACCGCCTTGCTGCGATTGCCATATTGATCGGCGACGAGGTCATTGAAAAGCCACTCGCGCTCCCTTTTTCGCTGATTCTCTACAAACGTGACGAAGCCAGCCTCGACTAAAATCCAGTGGATCGGAACGTCGCGGTAAGCGGCGCGAGTTTTCGAGCGCTTGCTCGCTTCACCGGCATCGGTCTGCTCTCGGCGCTTTCGCCGCGAGTCGCGTTCGATGCGCACGTACCAAATGCCTCGTTCACAGCGGATGTTGTGCGGTCGTAATTTCGCCATTTCCTCAATGCGGAATCCTGTCAACGGCGCCAGCACGAGGAGCCAGAATTCCGTATCGCTGAGCTTGCTCTCCGGGTCTGTAATAAGGCTTGAGCTATAGATGGATGCAAGCTCGTCCGGTTCGAAAGCTAGGCGGGCGTCCGTGTCGCTCGTCGCGTCCGTAACCGACACTGCGGCTGCCGGATTGGTGCTAATAAGACGCAGCGGATCGCACGCATAGGCGAGGGTAACGCGGATACCACTGACCAGCTTGCCAACGGTCGCTCCCGAAAGGCAACGTAGGCCATCGCGACGAGCCACATCGATCTGTTCAAGAAGTGGAAGTTGCCCGACCGCACGCCGGGGCCGGCTGGGAAGTCGGCGCATCGCTTCCCGATAATCTACAATCATATCGGTCGTGATCTGGGAGACGTCGCGGTCACCAAAGAGTTCAATAAAGCGGCGAATGGCGACCCCCCATTCGTCACAGAGCTTTCGGGATTCGCTTGGCTGCTCCGCAGTCCAAGCCTCGAAAACCTCGGAAAGGGTCCGAGCGTTGCCGGTTTGTCCCAAAATGCGCTCGCGGAGTTCGGAGTTTGGTATGGTGGTTTCAGGAACTGCGCGTGGGGAAGTCCGCTTCACTGTTTCATATTCTTTTCGCGTCGTAGAAGCCGTTGGCTGAATGAAGGCCGGGAGAGGAAACGCGGTCTTCAGCGATTCAAGATCGGGCAGGGGATGCTCGGCTAGGCGCCTTAGATAATGTTCGGCTGCGATCGCAAACAGTCGCTCGTCCGCATCGATCTCCAGGCCAGCAGCTTCAAGGGCGTCCGAGAGAAAATTGGTAGCAATGTGCCACGCCTCAATCGAGCGTGCGCGCTTGACCGCTTCAAGCCCAGGAAGAATCGCTGCGGTGCCACGAAGCTGAGCCTGACGAAGGAAGATGGCGTCCCGCTCCTCTTTCTCAAGATAGTGCGGGTAAGAACCATCTAGTAAAGGGTGAGACGTGCCCGGCGGCAGACCTAAATCCTCGGCGCACAGACACGGGATCATAGCCTTCTCCGTGACCGCGGCACATTCGAGTTCGTAGGAGACCACCTTATCGAGGCCGCCATGGCGCTCGCTCTCTGCCTGAAAGTGAGAATTAACGATCTCCCGCGCCCGGCGTCCAGCATCGACTTCGATATTCGCATCGATAGCCTCGAAACGCGCCAGCCATTTGCTCTGGTTTATGGCGCACAGCCGCCTTGCTTCGCCAATATCGGCGGTCTGAAGGGACTGCTTGATTTCGCGTTTCCCCACCGCGGCGCGATAACGCGGCGGTACCACCATGCGAAACCAAAAGAAGGAAGAGTTTGGCCGTTTCCAGGGGGAGACGAGTCGAGTGTTCATATGGACCACCTAAATGGACCACCTGATCTCAAATAAGGGTCGGACCCCCGGGGAGTACCGGGCATTCTGCGATTTTTGCAGAAATGGTGACCCCTACGGGAATCGAACCCGTGTTTCAGCCGTGAAAGGGCCGCGTCCTAACCGCTAGACGAAGGGGCCACGTGTGCCGTGGGCGGCGGAGCGGCTCACCTAGCGATGGAGCGTTCCGGGGTCAATGCCTTGCCTGCACGCTTTTGCGCGGCGCCGGCCTGGCGTCGCCAGCTAGCCGGCGCCATCCGCCCATGCGGCATCCTCCAGGTGCAGTTCGGCCCTCGGCGTCTGGTTCCAATCGTCGCGCTTGATGCGTCCGGCGACGAACAGGCGCCGACCGCCGGCATTGAGCAGCGCGGCGCCCAGCGGCGTTTCGGCGGCGCGGAAGGCGATGCCCTTCACCCGCCGTCCGTCCGCCCCGGCCAGAAGCGTGCGAACATGGCCGCTGCCGACGACGGATGCATCGATGACGGAGACGGGGCCGGCGGCGACGCGCGGGTTCGGCCAGCCCGCGCCGTAAGGCCCGGCCGCGTCCAGCTCTTCCGCCAGCGTCGGCGTCACCCCGCCCGGCGCCAGCGCCAGATCGAGGTCGAGCGTCCGCTGGCGCTGCGCATTGCGTCACCGCGCCCGACAACCGCTCGCACAGAAATTCGGTCAGCCGCGCAATGTCGGCGTCCGCCACCGTCAGTCCGGCCGCCATGGCATGCCCGCCCCCTGCCGAGATCAGCCCCGCCTCCCTGGCCGCGAGCACGCCTGCACCAAGGTCGACGCCTGCCACCGACCGGCCGGAGCCCTTGCCGATGCCGCCCTCGTCGACGCCGATGACGATGGCGGGGACGCCGAGGCGGTCCTTCAACCGGCTCGCAGCGATGCCGATGACGCCCGGATGCCAGCCCGCACCCGACACCACCGCCACCGGCATGTTCCCCGCCCGTTCGGCGGCGGCAATGGCGGCCTCCGTCACATCGGCCTCGATTCCGCGCCGCTCTGCGTTCAGCCGGTCGAGTTCGGCGGCGATGGCCTCGCAGGCCTCGTCCTCCGCACCGCACAGAAGCCGCACGCCGAGATCGGCCTGTCCGACACGGCCGCCGGCATTGATTCGCGGGCCCAGCGCGAAGCCGAGGTCTGAGGCCAGGGGCGCGCGTTCCAGCCTGGCGGCGCCCGCAAGGGCCGCAAGCCCGCGATTGCCGCGCCGCGCCATCACCTTCAGCCCTTGCGCCACGAAGGCCCGGTTGAGACCCGTTAGCGGCACCACGTCGGCGACAGTGCCGAGCGCGACGAGGTCGAGAAGACCCATCAGGTCGGGCGCCGGGCTGGGCAGGGCCCCCTGCGCGCGAAGCTCCCTCTGAACCGCCACTGCGAGAAGAAATGCCATGCCGACAGCCGCAAGATGACCGTAGCGGGAGCCCTCTGCGCTTTCGTCCAGACGGTTCGGGTTGATGATGGCATGGGCGGGGGGCAAGGCGGTCGAGGCCTTGTGGTGATCGACAACGATCACCTCCAGGCCGGCGTTCGCCGCGGCCTCCAGCGCCTCGAACCCCTGCGTACCGCAATCGACGCAGATGACGAGGTCCGCGCCCGCCCCCTTCAGCGCCACCAATGCCTCGGCGCTGGGGCCGTACCCCTCCAGCAGCCGGTCCGGGATATAATGCCCGGGCCGCGCGCCGCAGGCGGTCAGGTGACGGATCAGCACGCTGGCGCTGGTGGCGCCGTCGACGTCGTAATCGCCGAAGACGACGATGCGCTCGCCCGCCGTTACGGCCCTCGCAATGCGCGATGCGGCGCGGTCCATGTCGACGAAGATACTGGGGTCGGGCAGCAGGTCGCGGATCGTTGGGGCGCGCAGCTGCTCGATTTCGGCCTCCGCCGCGCCGCGCGAGAGGAACAGGCCGCGCACGAGGTCGGGGCCGCTGGCCGGCTCGCGCCCGCCGCGCCAGACCCACGCCCGGCCCCCGATCGAGCTGGAAATACCGAATACAGGAGAACTCATGGCGCCAGCATAGTGGCAGGAGCGCGGTATGGGAATCTGCGTCAAGCGGGAGCCGTGCGCGCGGTTGCGGCGGTGGCCCGTCGCTAACTATGCGGGGCGCCATGATCGACCAGGAGCATCGTCGTCGGCGCCCATCTGACCAGATCGGGCCGCACCCCCAATGGCTCGACAGGCACTCCGTATTGGCGGCGCTGCTCATCGGCCTCGCGGCGCCGGCGCACGCATCTTCGCCCGATATCGTCCTTGTCGAGGATCATCGGACGGTGCCGGAAAGCGAGCTGTGCCATGTGCCGGGCCGCGATCGTTTCACCGGCTTCGTCGATCTGCGGCGCCAGGACGGGTCGTTGATGCGGCAAGTGGCCTGCCGCGACGGGCAGAAGGACGGCACCGACCGTCAGTTCCACAAGAATGGCCGGCTGGCCCTGGAGCGCCATTGGAAGGCCGGAGCGCTCGATGGCCGCTACCGCCGCTGGTTTCCCCACGGCACGTTGAAGGAGGAATGGACCTATGGTCCCGCCGGCCTGGAGGGGGAGTATCGCATCTATCACGCCAACGGCCGTCCGGCCTCCATCGCGCATTGGCGCGGCGGCAAGCGTGACGGCGACTATGTCAACTCTGACGAGGCGGGGAACGTCCTCGAAACCGGCCATTATTCCAGGGGTAGGCCGGACGGGCTGACGACCGAATATCGGCCATCGGGAAAGCCGAAAAAATATCAACGCTACGATCACGGCCGCCGGGTGGGCGTTCAGGCGCTATGGGGCAGCAACGGGCGCTTGCTGCGCCGGTACGAATATACGCCGGACGGGCAGTTCGTGCAGGGTCATGTCTGGAATGCCGACGGGACGCTGCGCCGCGTCACCCGCCCCATCACCATTCCGAAATACGGGCGCGGACTGAAAATGGTCCGCTATGAAGGGTGCCTGACCGAAACGGTCATCCAGAGCGGCACGGACGATCCTGCACGACTGCCGGAGATCGGCTATTCCTTTACCCCCGGGCTTTACAAGCTGGAGACGGTGCGCAGGGGGGGCGAAATCGTCGAGCGGGTCGAGGCATATGATCACGAGCTGCTGGCGCCGGTCATCCGCAAGGACCGGGGCTGCGGGGCGGCAGACCCTTCCGCGAACCGGTAGCTGGCGGCTCTCGTCTCTAGCGTCGCGGTTCGCCCGGGGGTGCTGTCCCGAAGGCTCCTGCCTCCGGCGCCGGCGCTGACGTCGCGTCAGCCTCGGCGCTGCCACGTTCCTGCATTCTAGTGGCGCGTTCGGGGCCGCTATCCGGCACCATCCGCCAGACGGTGTTGGAAAGGTCGTCGCAGATGATCAGCCCGCCGCGCGGATCGACTGTGACACCGACGGGCCGTCCGCGTGTCATCCCGTCCTCGCTGCGAAACCCGGTCACGACATCGACCGGCGGCCCGGCCGGCCTGCCATTGCTGAACGGGACGAAGACGACCTTGTAGCCGACGGGTTTGCTGCGATTCCAGCTGCCATGCTCGCCCACGAACGCCCCCTCGGCGAAGCGTCGTCCCATGACCGCGCTTGAAAAATCGAGGCCAAGCGCCGCCACGTGCGACCCCAGACCATAATCGGGCTTTACCGCTGCTGCGACCTTTTGCGGGTCCTGGGGTCGCACACGCTTGTCGACGTTCTGGCCCCAATAGCTGTACGGCCAGCCGTAAAAGGCGCCCTCCCGCACGGAGGTCAGATAGTCGGGCACGAGATTGTCGCCCAGCTCGTCGCGTTCATTGACGACGGCCCACAATTCCTCGCTGTTCGGTTTGAAGGCCAGAGCAGTCGGGTTGCGAATGCCGGTGGCGAAGGGCCTGTGCATGCCGCTTTCCGCATCGATCTGCCAGATCATCGCCCGGTTGGCTTCGACAGCCAGCCCGCGCTCGCCCACATTGCTGTTCGACCCGATGCCGACATACAGATAGCGCCCGTCCGGGCCGACCGTCAGCGCCTTTGTCCAGTGGTGATTGATCTCCTCGGGCAGTTTGGTGACGCTGATCGGCGCCGCCTCGGCCCTGGTCTGGCCGTCGCGATAATCGAACCGCACGAGTTCGCCCTGATTGGCGACGTAGATGCGTCCATTGGCGTAGGCGAGGCCGTAGGGGGCATCGAGCCCGTCCGCGAAGACAGCGCGCCCTTCGTAAACCCCATCACCGTCGCGGTCCCTGAGCAGGGTCAGCCGATCGCCGCCTTCGACCGAACTCTTGCCGCGGCTTTTGATCTTGGACGCGATGACATCCTTGGGCGTGAGCTTCGGAGCGTGACCTCCGCTCCCTTCGGCGATGAGGATGTCGCCATTGGGAAGCACGAGGGACTGGCGGGGAATCTTGAGATCGGTGGCAATGGCACTGATCGAATAACCCTCCGGCACTTGCGGCACCTGATCCCCCCACTCTGCGGGGTTCGCGATCTCCATGTTCGGAAAAAGGCCTCGTTGCGGCTCGGGCAGGGCGGGTGTCTCTCCATAGCCCGGCTCTTCCGGCGTGTCGGAGCATGCGAGGAGGGCGACCGGCAGAAGCGCGGCGAGAATGAAACGCTTGGGCATCATGCTCTCCCTTTGGCCTTGGCTGCATAGGGACGCAGGGTTCGCAGTCCCGCCCATGTTGCCGCAGCGGACAGAAGGGCTGTGATGACCGAAAGGATCAGCGCCGCGGGCATGGCCCCCCAGGCGTCCTTTGCATGGACGAACGCGTTGACGAGGCCGATCGCGAAGGTGGCAAGCAGCAGCAGACCATAGATGATTCCGCGCCCCGCCCCCCGGATCACGTCGATCGCGGCGAGAAGCAGCGCCAGACCGCAGAAAAGCAGCGCGCCCGCATTCAGCCACGCCGCGAAGTTGGTCCATTGGACCTGATAGCTGGCGGCATAGGTCCAATCCGCCAGCGCGCAGCCGAGAAACAGGGGAAAGCTGCCGGCGAGCAAGAGCGCGTGAAGCGGGTGCGGCGGTCTGGTGGGGCTAAGCGAGAGCGTTCTGGCAGGCATTCGGCATCCTGAAAAGACGTTGCAGGGGCGGCAGTTTTCACAGCTCTTTGTCTTGAAAGCCTTCGGCCGCCTTGCGTTCCTTCTGAGGGACATAATGTGCGCCCGTGCACCTTCGTCTATGCCAGGGGCCGGGCCGGTTTCCTGTCCTCCGCCCTCGCCTCGGTCCGCCCTGCACAATCGTGTTGCATATGAGAACGACTCTCATTAGTGACGGCGGCCATCGCAAAAGGGGGTTTATGTTTAGAACGGGAAACAGCGCGCTTCTGATCGCGCTTCTTTGCTCGGCGGCACCGGTAGGCGCGCAGGATCGCGGTCAGGATGAGTCCGCTGAGGCTGCCGGACGCGACCGTACCATCGTGATTACCGCCACGGGTCTTTCCTCGGCGACCTCCACCACCAAGACCGACTCCCCGATCATCGAATCGCCGCAGAGCATCTCGATCATCAATCAGGACGAAATCGACCTTCGCGCGGCGACCACCGTCAGCGAGGCGCTTGCCTATACATCGGGTGTCCAGGCCAGCCAGTTCGGCATCGACAGCCGGACGGATGAAATTTCCATTCGCGGTTTCGGCGCCGGCGGTTTTTCCTCGAACAACAATTTCGTCGACGGACTCCGGCTTCCTGCCGGCGGGCAGTTCACCCGCTTCTCCTTCGATCCGTTCGCGCTGCAACAGATCGAAGTTCTGAAGGGGCCGTCCAGCGTGCTGTACGGCCAGACCGCGCCCGGCGGCATCGTCAACATGGTTTCCAAGCGCCCGACGTCCACCTTTCAGGGGCACCTGATCGGCCAGGTGCAGGGCTTCAGCGGGCTAGACGACTGGTCGGGACGCATCGGCGCTGACGTCAGCGGTCCGCTGAACGGGCCGGGAAGCCTGCAGGGACGTCTCGTCGGCCTCGCGCAGTCCGGCGGAACGCAGATCGAGGAGGTCGAAAACAGCCGCTATTATGTATCGCCAAGTCTGACGTTCGCGCCGGATTCCGACACCAGTTGGACGCTGCTGGGCCAGTATCAGCGGGACGAGGGCAATGCCACCTACCAGTTCCTGCCGGCGACCGGCACGTATTTCGAAACGAATGGCGGCTATATCGCGAACGACGCGAATCTGGGCGAGCCCGACTGGAACACATTCGACCGCGACCAGATCCTGATCGGCAGCTTCTTTGAACACCGGTTCGACGATACGCTGACATTCCGTAGCAATGCACGCTACACGCACATCGAATCGCTCTACCGCGTTTCCGTGCTCTCCGGCGACACCGTGCAGGACTGCGACACCGAACCGGCCGGCATCGCTGCCGGCGAGAACTGCATTCCCGGCCGCACGATCGGGCGCCGGGCCATTCAGGCGGAGGGCACCAGCGACGGGATCGCGCTCGACAACCAGTTGCAATTCGACCTGTCGACGGGTCCGATCGAACACACGTTGCTGGCAGGCGTCGACTATTTCCATACGGAATGGGAGCATTTCCGCGATCTGGTAACGCTGCCCGGTCTGCCGCCGGGGCAGGTCGACCCGCTGTTCGATATTCTGAATCCGCAGCCTCGCGGCAGCGACAATTACGAAGCGAACCTCGCCCCGCAGATCTACGGCGCGGCCGAAAGCGACCAGACCGGCATCTATTTCCAGGATCAGCTTGCGCTGGGCGGTCTTCGGGTCACCGTGGGTGGCCGCTTCGATTCCGCGACGGACGACAACCGCAACCTGACAAACGACACAGCCTACCGCACGAAGGCGGACGATTTCACCTGGCGGGCCGGCGGTGTCTATCTGTTCGACAACGGCCTCGCGCCCTATTTCAGCTATTCGGAATCGTTCCTGCCGCAACTCGTCGACCCCTCCAGCACATTGACGGGCGAACCGTTCCTGCCGACCACGGGCCGCCAGTATGAGGCTGGTCTGCGCTATCAGGGCGGCCGCGGCATCTATCTGTCGGCCGGCGCGTTCGACATCACGCAGCAGAATGTGCCGACCCGCGATCCCGGTGGAACGCTTTGCGGGCGTCTGGTCTGCCAGATCCAGGCCGGCGAGGCGCGCGTGCGCGGCCTGGAATTCGAGGGGCGCGCATCTCTGCCGACGGGCACGACCCTGATCGCATCGGCCACGCATCTCGATTCCGAGGTGACCGAGGACACCAACGAATCCATCGTTGGGAATGCGATCCCGCAGGTTGCGAAGTATCTTGCCTCGCTGTTCGTCAACCAACGTATCGACGGGGGTGCGCTGGCCGGGCTGGGGTTTGGCGGCGGCGTTCGGTACACCGGCCGCAGTTACGGCGACACGAACAATGTCTTCCACATGCAGGATTACACACTGTTCGACCTGTTCCTGCGTTACGACCTCGACAATGCCGCAGCGATGTTCGACGGCGTATCGCTCTCGCTCAACGCCCAGAACATCGCGGACAAGCGCTACGTGGTGACCTGCAGTTCGCCGCAGTCCTGCTATTACGGTCAGGGCCGCACGTTGACGGCGCGCGTACAGTATCGGTGGTGAGGGGCGCCCGCCTTCTGGCCTCCGCCGCGCTTCTCGCCGCCGCTCCGGCTGCGGCGGCGCCGTGGCAGCTACCCGGGTCCGACGTTGTCAGTGTCGAGGCGCCCGGTGGGGAGACCTACCGCGTCCTCGTCGCGTGGCCCGACGGGCCGGCGCCCGCCGAAGGCTGGCCCGTCCTTTGGCTGCTGGACGGAGAGGACCATTTCGCGGCCGCCGCCCAGACGGCGAGGCGTCTTGCGCGGGGCAGGGGCGCGCCGGATGTCGGTGCGGGTCTCGTCCTCGGCATCGACGCCGGGCCGCTTTCCCGGCGCGTGTTCGATTACACGCCGCAGATCGGACAGGAAACCATATCCGAGGGTTTCCCCGCGCAGGGATTGAAGCCCGGAGGCGTGGGCACGTTCCTGGCGTTTCTCCACGATCGCGTTCGGCTCGTCATCGCCGACCGCTGGCCCATCGACGAGAGCCGCCAGACCATCGCCGGACACAGTTTCGGCGGGCTTGCGGTGCTGCATGACCTCAGGACCGTCGGCGGCTTCAATGCCTATGCGGCGATCAGCCCCTCGCTATGGTTCAGCGACGAGACGGAGCGGGCGAAGGGGCGCGGTTCAGACTCCGTGGAGCTTCTCCTCGCAGTCGGAACCGAGGAGGGCGGCCCCTCCGGAAATTCCGTCGCCGCGGCCAGGGACTACGCTGCCCGCGCACGCGAACAGGGCGTCTCGACCACGGTCCTGACCCTTCCCGGCGCCGCGCACGGCGATACGATGCTGCATGCCATGGGGGCTATCGTCAGGCTGGCTTTCGAAGCGGCAGGCGACGAGGGGCGGACCCAGAAATGAACGGGCTGCTGGGATGCGGAATGGTGCTTGCAGCGTGCGTACTCATCTATGCGGCGGCCCCGCATCAGGAACTCGCTGGCGGCGAAATGCCCCGCAAGTCTCTCGGCCTTCTCGGCGCGGTCCTGATGGGCGCGGGCCTGCTGGTGCTCCTGACATGGGCGGGCAAGGCCACCGCGGTCTTTATCGGGCTGACCGTGGCGATGCTGATCTGGTCGCTCCTGCCGCTGGCCCTGGCCTGGAAGCGCGCACGCCGGGACGGCGCATCGTGAAGCCGCTCAGCAGCAAGGACTGGTTCGGGAAGGCGAGCGCCGCTCTTGTCCTGGGCTTTACGCTGGCGCTGGCGGTCTCGGGTCTCTTCAAGGCGGCCATGGGGCTGAAGGACACGTACTTCTCTACGCCGGGTCAGTTTTCCATGTGGATCATGGGGCCCGTCTGGGCCTTCACGCTCAGCCTGTCGTTCCTGTTCGCGTCGGGCCGGCGGGCCTGGGTCTGGCTGGCGCTCGCAAATCTTGTGCTGTGGTCGCTGCTTTGGCTGATCGGAGGAGTCGCCCGATGAAGGTCCGCACGGACATCGTGAAGATGTACAAGGAGATTCACGGATGGGTCGGAATCGTCTCCGGCCTCGCTCTCTTCATCGCCTTCTATGCCGGCGCGATCACGATGTTCGAGGAGCCGTTGCAGCGCTGGGCGACTCCGCCGGCTCAGCTTGCACCGCCCGTTCCGCTGGAACGAACGCAGGAGCTCATCGACCGCGTTCTGGCCGCGCACCCCGAGGCTGCGGATGACTACCAAGTTCACCTGCAGACCGGGCCGGAGCGACCGGCCCGCATGACGTGGGAAACCGACCTGCCGGGCGGCGGCGGCCATCATGAACATGAAATCTGGTATGCAGCCCTGTCGCCGGACGGCGCGCTGCAGGTCACGCGGCAAGGCCCGTCTCCGGTGGCCGAACTCGTCGACGTCCTGCATCAGCAGGTCGGCCTGCCCTTTCCGCACGAGGTGGCGATGCCGATCATGGGGGCTGTCGCGCTTCTCTACACCATCGCCATCGTTTCCGGCCTCATCGTGCTGCTGCCGAGCCTGGTGAAGGACCTCTTCGCCGTTCGTATCGGCAGGAACGTGAAGCGCATGTGGCTGGACGTCCACAACGTGCTTGGCCTTTTCAGCCTTCCCTTTCACCTGATCATGGCGCTGACGGCGATCATATTCGCCTTTCACGATCAGTTTTACGACGCGCAGGGCGCGGCCTTCGGGGGGGCGCCGCCGCCCGAGGCCGCGGTCGCCGGGCCCGCACCCGAGGCCGATCGCTCCGTCCTCGGACCTATGGGCGTGACGGCTCGGCTCGCCGAACAGGCCCCTGGGTTTCAGCCTGTCGAGATCGGCTACGGTGTCGGCAGGAACGGGATTCCGACCGTGCGGGTGTCCGGGCGGGACGAGCGCTATGGCCTTCGCGGTCCAACCCTGGGTTTTGCGGAGCTGGACCCCTATACCGGCGACCTGACGGGCACCGACTATATGCCGGGGCATCAGGATGGGTGGTCCGCGACCGTTACCAGCTTCTTCGCGCTCCACTTCGGCAATTTCGGCGGGGCGCCGGTGCGCTGGTCCTATTTCCTTCTCGGGATCGCCGGTGCGTTCCTGTTCTACACCGGCAATCTTCTCTGGATCGAGTCCCGGCGCCGGCGGGAGCGGAAGGCGGGGGCGGTGCAGCAGACACGGTCGACGAAGGTTCTGGCCGTGCTGACCGTGGGCGTCCCGCTCGGCTGCGTCGCCGGTATCTCGGTGACGATCGCGGCTGCAAAGCCGTTCGGGGCGAGTGCGACCGAGGGGCTGCACAGCGTGGTTTATTATGCCGTGTTCTTGGCGTTCACGGGTTGGGCCCTGGTGCGGGGAGCATCGCGCGCTGGCAGTGAACTGCTTGCAGCGACGGCCCTTGCGGCGCTGTCTGTTCCGGCGACCACGCTCTTGACCATGGGCCTTCACCCCCCGGTCGTGCCGATCGTCGATTTCCTTTCGCTGATCCTTGCGTTCGCCCTGCTCATCATGTTCCGGCGTACGGCGCTACGAGCCCGGGGCGGCCCGGCGGACAGTGTGTGGGCGAACACACCCCAGCTTGCCGCGACGCAGCAAGGATAGGGCCGACCGCAGCCTACGCGCGATCCCGTCGTGCGTCCGGCTGCGGGGGTGGGAATGAAGGGTGCCGCGGCATGGAATCGCCCAAATGTCCTTTATAGATTAACATATGAAAACTGTTGATTTATACATAGATTGGTCGTTGCGATCACTGTAACGTTACTTGTGTTGGTACAAGTGTCGACTGATTTTACACCTTCTGTGTTTGTTGCGTCTGTGTATCGTAAATTGCGGCATGTCTTCCAAAACATGGTTAACTGGCACGATCTTTGCTGCTCTTTGCTTGCTCAGTGGAGCACGCACGTTCTGAAGGGAGCAGTTCGATGAACAGGCATCTTCTCGCATTGGCAGTTTTCTCGGTTCCAGCCGCAGCGGCGGCAACACCGCTCCCCCCTGGCAGCACCGTCATTATTTCAGACTTTGCAGGAACGCTCGGCACGCAGATTGCGCAATCGAGCGAATCCCCGGGCCTCGGCGTTGCGACCTTCGAGGGTACGTTCCGTTCCGCGGTCTATCAGAACGACGACGGTACGCTCGACTTCGTGTACCAGTTCACGAACGATACCGGCCCCTCCTCCGTTCAGCGGTTGACTTTCTCCGCCTTCGACAATTTCGCTGTCGACATCTTCCGGACGGGTGCGGATATCGACGGCGCCGATGATCTCTTTACTGTCGGAAACCAGATGGCGCTCAATGCCGATCGCTCGATCAGCGGGGAAGCCATCGGCGTCAATTTCAGCGATGGGTCGTTAGCCGGCAGGATAAACCCGGGCGAGAGCTCATTCACCTATATTCTGCGAACGAGCGCGACCAGCTTCACGGACGGGGTGTTCGGTGCGATAAACGGCGGCGCCCTCTCCGTCGTTTCCTTCGCCCCTGAAGAGGCGGACGTGCCGGAACCCGGCGCCCTCGGCCTGCTCGGGCTCGGTGCGCTCGCCCTGGCGTATTCCCGCCGCGCAAAGCGCCCGATGGCGCGATAATCGGAAGCTTGCCGCGCCGGGAACCCACGATCCTGCAGGCTGGGAGCGCCTAGGCGGCCGTCCAGCTTGCAGGATCGTGCCAGCAGTCAGGGCGCTCGCTCCATGAACGGCGCCCTTCAGGCCGGGATGGGTGCGTTTTCTTCGATCAATCTTTCGCTGCGCAGGGCATTCCAGAACGCGCCGTCGATCCGCGACCGCAGGGAATTCGCGTTCTGGACGGCCTGCGTCGCCGACCGCGCTCCGGGAATGATTGCTGACACCGCCGGATGTGCCAGGGCGAAGTGCAGCGCCGCCGTCCTCAGATCGGTGCCGTGCTCCTGCGCCAGCGCTGCGATCCGCGCCCGCTTGACGCGCATCTCCTCTGGCACAGGGCCATAGTTGAAGCGCTCCTTGCCGGCCAGGAAACCGTCGTTCAGCGGCGCGCCGACGACGACGGAGGCGCCCCGCTCTTCAACCACTGGCATCAGGCGGTTGAGGGCGTCCCTGTGCTTCACCAGCGAATATTGCGTGGCCGACAACATGATGTCGGGATCCGCCACCTCGAAGGCGCGCAGCGCGGGTTCGATCGTATTGACGCCCATGCCCCAAGCCTTGATCAGCCCTTCCTCTCGCATCCGCGTGAGTTCGGGAAACGCCCCTTTGGCGGCGATCTCGAAATGTTCCGTCCAGTCCTCGCCCAGATCGGCGTTGTCGGGCGACAGGTCATGGACGAAGACGATGTCGATTTGCGCCAATCCCGTCCGTTGCAGGCTCTGCTCGATGGATCGCCGCGTGCCCTCCGCGCTGTAATCATATTCATGCCGCATGGGCGGGACCTGCGCCCAGTTCCCGACTTTGGTGCCGGCCACGCTGGCATCGGGCACCAGCACGCGCCCGACCTTCGTCGACAGGGTCCATTCGTCTCGCGGCTTGTCGTCGAAGAAGGTGCCGAAGCGTCGTTCCGAAAGACCGAGGCCGTACCAGGGGGAGGTGTCGAAATATCGCACGCCCTCGTCCCACGCCGCCTGCAGCGTCGCTGCGGCCTGCTCTGCGGGCGTGCGGAAATGATTGCTGCCGACCTGCGTGCCGCCCATGCCGAGCCGCCCTTCGGGGCGATATCTCGAGCTCTCATTGCCATTCCGCGGCAGCGGCGCCGCGCCGCCACGCTGCGCCAGGGCCGGAACGGTTAGCGCTGCCGCGATTCCTGCGGTGGCGCCCAAGAATCTACGCCGGGTGGTCATTGGATTGTCTCCCCTTAAACGCGCGGCAGGCATGCTGCTTGGACTATAAGGGCAACGGCTCAGCATTCGGCTGGTTTCAGGAGTCCGTACGAAGCCCCGGAAAGACGCGGCGGTGGCGCCCACCCGGCTCGCCGCTATCCGTCATCTCCTGCAGCAAAGCGTGCGGCCCGCGCCGCCAGTTCCGGGACACCGCTTTGTGCGCGCCCGGATAAACGCTACCGTCCCATCCGCATGGCGCGTGCGGCCGGATGGCGATGCCGGGTTCGGGTATCAACGACGTTGGGAACGGCAGCCTCTATGGCTGCATGGGGGTATGAGGATGAAATTGAAGCGTTCGATTTTGGTGATGGCCGCTGCACTTGGTGCTTTTGCGTCCACTCCCGCCCCGGCGCAGCGCGCGCGTGAGGCCGGTGTCGTCATCGGCATCCTCGACCCCGGGCCGCTCAACGCGATCACCGATGTTGATGGAGTCCAGGTCGGGCATGTGACGATCCGGGAAGGGCGTGACATCAATACCGGCGTCACCGCGATCCTGCCCCATGACGGCAATCCCTTTCGTTCGCGCGTGCCTGCCGGTTTCGTGGCGTTCAACGCGTTCGGAAAATTCATCGGCTCCACCCAGGTCGTGGAACTGGGCGAGATAGAGACGCCGATCCTGCTGACCAACACGCTGAACGTGGCCGAAGCCGCAGCGGCAGCCGTCGAATGGACGCTGGACCAGCCGGGCAACGAGGCCGTGCGCTCGGTCAACGCCGTTGTCGGCGAAACCAATGATGGCTTTCTGAACGACATTCGCCGGCGCCGCGTCACGATCGCGGACGCGCGCCGCGCGATCGAAAACGCGAAGGGGGGCCGGGTGGAGGAGGGGGCAGTGGGCGCGGGAACCGGCACCATCAGTTTCGGCTTCAAGAGCGGCATCGGAACCGCCTCCCGCAAATTGCCGGACTCCCTGGGCGGCTGGACGCTGGGTGTGCTCGTTCAGGCCAATTATGGCGGCGTTCTCGACATCGCAGGCGTTCCGGTCGGGGTGCGGCTGGGCCAATATGAGTTCAAGGATGATGTCGACCGCGGGACCGCCGACGGCTCCGTCGTCATCGTCGTCGCGACCGACGCGCCGCTTTCCGACCGGAATTTGCGCCGCGTGGCGGAACGGGCCTTCATCGGGATTGGCCGCACCGGGTCCTCCTTCTCCAACGGATCGGGCGATTATGCGATCGCATTCTCGACCAGCATGGACGTGCGGCGCGAACGCGATGAGGGGCGGATCGCGCAGATCGGCGACCTGTCAAACGCGGCGATGACGCCGCTTTTCCAAGCCGCCGCGGAAGCGACGGAGGAGGCTGCCATCAACGCGCTCTTTGCGGGCGAAACGGTGGCGGGGCACCGGGGGACTGCCGAGCGCTTGCCGGTGGAAACCGTGCTGCCGTGGTTGACGTCGGCAAGCGACTGAGCGCGCGCCGCCCCGCCTTCGGCCAGCAAGCTGGCAACGGCAATCGCTTCAGGGTCATTCTGCCCGCGCCGAAGACGCACCCTCTCCTGCGGGCAAGGCATAGGCTATGACTTCGTCACCGACGGGCGTTTCCATGAAGTGGTGGCCGCCCGCCATGATGACGACATATTGCCGCCCGTTCGCGCTGTAGGTCATCGGTGTCGCCTGGCCGCCGGCCGGAAGCGCATCCTCCCACAGCGTCTCGCCCGTTTTCAGGTCGATGGCGCGGAAAAGATCGTCCGTCGCCGCCGCGATGAAAATTAGTCCTCCCGCCGTGATGACGCTGCCGCCATTGTTGGGCGTGCCGATGTCAACGGGCAGTCCTGAGGGGATGCCGAAGGGCCCGTTGCGCCGTGCCGTGCCGAAGGGACGATCCCAGATCGTCTTTCCCGTGCGCATGTCGATGGCGCGAATGCCGCCATAGGGCGGACGCTTGCAGAGAAGGCCCGTGAACGGAAGGCGCCAACCCGCATTCACGTCGATCGCGTAGGGGGCGCCCATTTGCGGGTCGCCCGCGCCTTCCGCGCCGCCGCCCATATCGCCGCCGCGCGCTTCGCCCCTTGGCGCCCAGCCCTTTTCGTCGGCCTCGGCGCGCGGAACGAGCCGGTTGTAGTTGGGCATGTCGTTGTAATTCGCCACGATGACGCCGCTGCGCGGATCGACCGCAATACCGCCCCAGTCGGAGCCGCCATTATAGCCGGGATATTCGATCCAGCGGCTGTCCGCCGTCGGCGGCGTGTACATGCCCTTGTAGGATGCGCGGCGAAACTGGATGCGGCAGGCCATCTGATCGATGGGCGACATGCCCCACATGTCCCTTTCCGTCAGGACGGGCTTGGCGAGCGTATGATATTCGGAGAAGGGCTGCGTCGCCGCCCGTTCCTCCGGTTCGACGCCGCCCTGCGGCACGGGCCGTTCGACGACGCCCGTGATGGGCTCGCCGGTGCGCCGGTCCAGCACATAGATGTCCCCCTTTTTGCTGGCCAGGAACAAGGCGGGGCGGCCGCCGGGCAGGTCGACCAGGGTCGGCTGGGAGCCGAGATCGTAGTCCCAGACATCCTTGTGCACCGTCTGGAAATGCCAGGCCGGCCTCCCGGTTTCCGCATCCAGCGCGACGAGTGAGGTGGAATATTCATTCTCCGCAGCCGTCCGGCTGCCGCTCCAATAGTCCACCGCGGCATTGCCCATGGGCAGATAGACGAGGCCCAGGGCTTCGTCGCCGCTCGCCATCGTCCACATGTTCGGCGTGCCGCGCGTATAGGTGTCGCCGGGGGCAAGGGGAGGTTGCAGGTCCGGCGCGGCCATGTCCCAGGCCCAAACCTGCTTCCCCGTCACCGCGTCGAAGCCCTGAATGACGCCGGACGGCGCGCTCAGCTTCTGGCCGTCGAGCACCTGATGCCCCGTCACGATCACGCCGCGAACGATCACGGGCGGCGAGGTGATGGACACCATGCCGGGCACCACCGGCCCCATCCCCTCCGTAATGTCGACGGCGCCGCCGGCGCCGAAGCCGGCGCATGGCCGCCCGGTCCGCGCATCGACGGCGATCAGCCGGGCGTCGAGCGTTCCTTCGATGATGCGCTCGGCGCAGGCGCTGCCAGGTTCGGCGGCGCCTGCCGCAGCGGCGTCGAAATGGGTGACGCCCCGGCAGGCGGCCGTGTAGGGAATCCAGTCGTCGGGAACATCGGGATCGTAACGCCAGCGCTCCTCTCCCGTCGCTGGGTCCAGGGCGATCAATATGTTCGTCGCGGAGCAGAGATAAAGCGTGTTGCCGATCTTCAGCGGCGTGGTTTCCGCACCGTAACTGCTCTCCTCCGGCTCTGCCGGCATGTCGCCGGTATGCGCGACCCATGCCCGCTCCAGGCGGCCGACATTGGCGGGCGTGATCTCGGCAAGCCGGGAGAAGCGCTGCGCTGCGTCGGAGCCGCCATAGACGGGCCAGTCGGCGCTGGCCGTGGCGGCGGCGGGTGCGGTGAAATCCTGCGCCGGAAAGGCGCCGGCCGCACGCGAAGATCCGCCGTCGGCGACCGCATAGCCGCCCACGACCAATACCCCGAGGACGGCCGCCGCAACGCCGCCGGCCACCTTCATCGACACGCGTGCGCCGCGCAGCAGCGGCATGAGGAGAAGTGCCAGGAGAAGCAGCACGGCCGGTCCGACGACGCGCGGCACCAGCGCCCAGATGTCCGGTCCGACTTCCCAGAAGGCCCAGGCCAGCGTAGCCGCGAACAGGACGGCGTAGAGCCAGACCCCGGCAATCTTCTGCCGGGCCAGCAGCACACCGCTGATCAGCAGAGCGACGCCGGCGCACACATAGTAGAGGGAGCCGCCCAGCGCCGCCAGCCACGCGCCGCCAGCGGCCAGGACCGCGCCGATGATGACATAAAGGCCGCCGAGAAGGCGAGGCAGCCAAAGGCGAGCGCCTGATGGAATCTCGGTATCGTCTCTCATCGTTCGCGGCCTTCCGTTCCGTGGACACCTGAAGCGTAGAGGAGTGTTCACGCGGTGCAGCCAAGACCTGCTGCCACGCTTCTCCATCATTTCCGCCGCGGCTTCCTGTTCATCTCGGCGCTTCGCACCCATTCGGCCCAGGCGCACTTAACTGGTTTATGATAAGGGGGAACGCCGGTCTTGGCAGTCGTCTCAGGCCGGCCTCGCACGGCGCCCCTTCCGCTCTCCCGCCGGGCTAGGCACCGGGTTGCGGGTCGCCGCCGGTGGCACCGAAGACCTGGCCGGTCGAATAACTGAAGGCGGGATCGGCAAGCGCGACATAGAGCGGGGCGAGTTCGACCGGCTGTCCGGCCCTGCCGATCGGCGTGTCGGCGCCGAACTGCGGTAGGGCGTCCTTCGGCTGGCCGCCGCAGACCTGAAGCGGTGTCCAGATCGGACCCGGGGTCACCGCGTTCACGCGAATCCCGCGCGGGGCAAGCTGCTTCGCCATGGATTTGGTGAAGGTCAGGATGGCAGCCTTGGTCATCGAATAGTCGATCAACCCCTCGGGGGCCGTGGCCGCGACTTCGCTGGCCGTGTTGATAATGGCCGATCCGGATTGCAGGTGCGGCAGCGCCGCCTTGGTCAGCCAGAACATCGCGTAGAGGTTCGTCCTCATGGTCTGGTCGAACTGCTCGTCGGACAGCTGCTCAAGCCCCGGCACCCATTGCTGGTAGGCGGCGTTGTTGACGAGGATGTCGAGCCCGCCAAGCTGGCTCATGACCTGCTGGGGAAGGCGGGTCGTATAGTCCTTGTCGCGCAGATCGCCGGGAAGGGCTGCAAATCGCCGCCCCTCCTGCTCCACGAGGGCGCGGACGCTGCGGGCGTCGGGCTCTTCCGCGTCCAGATAGGCGATGGCGACATCGGCCCCCTCCCGCGCGAAGGCGATGGCGGCGGCGCGGCCGATGCCGCTATCGCCGCCGGTGATCAGCGCGCGCTTTCCCCGCAGCCGTCCGCTGCCGCGATAGGTCCGCTCGCCATGATCGGGACGCGGGTCCATGCGTTCGGCAAGGCCCGGCCAGGGCTGTTGCTGCGCCGCGTAGGGCGGCTGGGGAAAGCGGGCCGCCTGCGCCGTCATGGGCGCGTCGGTGCCCGCGGAGGCCGCCTTGTTCTGGGCGAAGGCAGGCGCCGCCGCGGCGGCGCTGCCGAACAATGCGGCGCCGGCAACGAAAGCGCGGCGGTTCGGATCATGTTGATTCACAAGGGGCCTCCACTGATCGGTTCTGCCGGACGAAGATTTTGGCAGCAGCGTCTCGCCTGGCGAGACTGACCGTCCCTCGATCCTGTGCCATGATGCACGTCCGGACTGTCGAACCAAACGCCATGTTCGGCAGCCGGCGCCATCACATGGATCAGGCCAGGAGAAACCGTCAAACCGCGGTGCGTTCGACAAGCAGTCGCTGCAAGCGGCTGTCTTCGGAGGAGAGTTGCTCCGCATTCCTCCGCAGGGCGTCCACCACGTCGCGTTTCGACAGGCGGTCGGCGACGACCAGCGCGGTTTCTGTCGACACTTCCTCCGCGGCCAGGGCCTTCCTGACTGCGCCGATCAACGCGATGTCCAAAAGGTGGCCGGTGGCGATCGTCCTGGTATCGCGACAGGCATCCGCCACGATTCCGGCCATCCAGAGGTTTTCGGCGCCGTGCAGGGAATAGTCCAGCGCTTTCAATCGCCGCAGGCGTACGGCCGCGCCGCTTTCCACGGCGCTGAGCGCGGTCCGGAGTTGCAGGCTCTGGCTTGCCTCCACCAACGCTCCAATCCGATCCGATATCTGCCTGTATCCATCGGCCAGATCCTGCAGACAGACGGCCAGAAGATCCTCGGATTTTGCAGTCAGCGGCACAGAATGGAACCTTTGGGCGAAATGCTGAGGGCTGCCTAGAGCGGGCATAGTCCCGATGCTCTCGGCATGGCCGCCCGCATCACATCTGCTGCAGGGCCTGGATATGCTGGCGGATGATCGGGACCGCGGCGTCGGCGGCCTGGCGCAGTTCCGGGGTGTCGCCGGACTCGGAATAGGTCTGATGCAGGGCCAACGCCATATCATGGGCCTGCCGTTGCTGCTGCGTGTAAAGACGGTCGAAGGCCTCGCCGGAAAGAGGCTGGAGCGCCTCCATCATGCGCTGCTGCGTCTCCATCAGGCGCGGCGGTGGCGGCGTCAGGCCGGCAGACCGCGCAGCCGTCGTCACGCTGTTCGTGGTCTGCGTATGATGATCGATCATCATTTGCGCGAAGCGCCTTACGTCGGGGCTCGCCGCCTTCTGCAGCGCCAGGCGGGACGACTCGATTTCATACATGTCGCTGGCTCCAGCGGCAGAGATATACGGCATGGCGCTGGTCGGCGTACGTTCGGCGGCGGAGGGCGCCTGAACAGCGTCGTCCATTCCGTCCGCTGCACATGCCGCGAGGCCCAAGGCCGCGCAGCCGAATAATAGAGATACCGTTTTCATGATCTACCTCCGAAGGCGTTCGGAAGTAAGAACGTGCACCCAAGTTCAGCGGTTCCTTTTACTTTGTAGAATACAAAGTTATTATAAAAAGTAAAATTGCCGCTTTAATATCTATACAGACGCCACTGATCGGCAATATTTCGGTTCGCCTATTATTGCCGCCGAAGCTTCCGAGACAGGCGCCGGTTTTCGATCTGCTGGACCGATCATCGCGATCGTTCCGATCCAAACTCCTGGACGGTGCCGCTGCGTGCGGCGCCCTGCTGATGCCGCGGAATGATCGACATCGCTCCATTCGTTTCCAGCACGACCCATCCGGCTTCGGATACATCGACGAGGCCGGCTTCTCTCAGCTTCGCCTCAACCTCCGGCAAGGCGACACGCTCCTGCCGCATGGCCTCGCGCAGATACATTCCGTTCCTGACCAGGAGGCGCGGCTCGGCCCGCACAACACGTCGAAAGCTCTGGCTTCGAAGAGCCAGATGCGTGGTCAGCCACTGGCACGCGGCGAGCACGAGGATCGCAACTGCCGCCCCTGCGAGGCTGACATTCGGCAGCAGGATTCCCGATGCGACAATCGACCCGACCGTGATCATGATGATCCAGTCGAAATTGTTCATCTGGCTGGTCGTGCGCTTCCCCATCAGCCGCACCAGCAGCACGATGAAGATGAAGAAACCTGCGCTTGATCCGGCTATGAAAAGCAGGCGCTCGACCGTGTCTGGCAGAACACCGGCCTTCATCGCGCCAGGGCTGCGGGCCGCGCGTCCCCGGCTGGCAAACCGGTCGTCGAAGCGGACATATGACACCCGTACAGCCCGTCGAGCAGCCGCGCCGATCGGGCGAAATCCTCGGCTTCGGTATCGTATCCCGCCCCCGCCGCCAGGGTGCGCGCCCAGTCGACGGCCATGCGTCCGCCCCAGTCGTCCGTCCCCTCGAACAGCAGATCACGGCGGGTGCTGTCGAACTGCTCTGCGCGGAAGTCATAGAAGCTGCCGCCGACGTTCTCCGCCGTCACCGATGCCTTGGTGCCGTGAAAGGTGGCGCGAATGACCGCATCCTGGCCAAGATTGCTGTGCCAGGAGCAGGCAAGCTGAGCGGCCACCGCCCCCTGCAGAACGATCTGCGCGAGCGCGAAATCCTCGACCGCTTCCGTTTCGGGCGTCAACGGCTGTCCCGCCGCCGACAGATGCGCTGCGATCTGCACGACCTCCCGACGGCCAAGAACGTGGAACAGCATGTCGACGAGATGACTGCCAAGGTCGATCAGACAGCCGCCACCGGACTGCGCGCGATCAAGGAACCAGGGTTTTCCCGGCCCATAGACATTGTGGAAGACCAGTTCTGCCGCATGCACATCTCCCAGCGCTCCCGACCGGACGTTTTCCGCAGCGGCCTCGAAGGCGCGGGCGCGTCGGTACGAATGATCGACGCCCAGCAGGCGATCGGCGCGCCGGGCGGCGTCCAGTACGCGCCGCACCTCCTCGGCATCCCGCCCCAGCGGCTTCTGGCAAAAGACCGCGACGCCGCGTTCCAGACACTGCAGGGCCTCGGCGGCGTGACGTGCGCTCGGTGTCGCGATCATCACCCCGTCGAGATCCGAGCCAAGCATCGCCTGCAGATCGTCCAGCCGTTCGGCCAGCGGATGGGACGCCAATGTCTCCGTCGCTGCGTCCTCGCACGGATCGCAGATCGCAACGATCTCGCAAAGGCCGGTCGCCGCCACCGCCCGCAGCCGGTCGCGGCCGATCCAACCGGTGCCCAGGGCGCCGATACGTGGTTTGCGCGATCCTCCGCTCAATCGAACGTCACCCAAGCCTTCACGAAACCGTCCGCGCGATCCCGCGCGCCATCGAGCGCATCGCCGAGCCGTTCGAGCGCATATCGATGGGTAAGGAGGGGGGCCGGATCGATCCGGCCGCTCTCCATGGCTGCAATGGCCTCCGTCACGCCGCGGCGCTGGACGGCGGGGTCCCGTTCATGCGCGTTGACGACATCGATGCCCTTCCAGTTCCACATCTGCATGTTCACCTGCCGCGGACCGTCCTGATGATAGCCCGCAACGACGAGCCTGCCGCCTTCCGCGACGAGATCTCCCGAAAGGTCGAGGCTATCCTGCATGCCGACCGCCTCGATGACGCGCGCGCAGCCCGCGCCATCCGTCAGTTTGCCCACCGCTTCGCCGATGGCGGCTCGGCCAAGGCCCAGGGATAGGACGTGGTCCGCGCCGTAGCGGCGGGCGAGATCGAGCGAGAAGTCCCGCCGCGAGATGGCGATCACGGATGCGCCGGCGTCCTTGCAGAGCCCCGTCAGCAGCGCCCCCAGAAAACCGATGCCCACGATGGCGACAGTCATGCCCGGCTGCACGTCGCTGCGGCGAAAGATGTTCATCGCGCAGCCGAGCGGTTCGCCGGGCACCGGCTGGTCGCTGAGCGCTTGCGGCAGGGGGAGCACCTCATCCTCGGCTGCAAGATCATATTCGGCGAAGCTCGAGCCGGAAAGCGTCGCCACCCGCATTCCCGCCTCGATACCGCTGACCGACGGACCGATCTTGTCGACGAGACCCCAGCCTTCATGACCCATGGCGCCGGGCTCGGTCGGGAACTCCATCCACGGCGGTCCCGCCCATGGCCCCAGATTGGACGCGCAGACGCCGCAGCCCTGCAGGCGAATACGGACCTGACCA
Source organism: Pacificimonas flava (assembly GCF_000342165.1). GTDB lineage: Bacteria > Pseudomonadota > Alphaproteobacteria > Sphingomonadales > Sphingomonadaceae > Pacificimonas > Pacificimonas flava. The sequence continues at coordinate 145,556 of NZ_AMRV01000003.1, read as the reverse complement.
GGCCCCGGCTCCGGCAAGGGCGCGTCGACGATCTCGATGCGCCCCGGTGCGGTCATCCTTGCCGCCCTCATGATTTGGGAATCTCGCTGCCGTTGGCGATGAAGCGCTCGACCGCGTCATGCGCCTCGCTGTCGCGCATCTGTTTCGGCGGGTGCTTGCAGAAATAGGCGGATGGCGCCTCGATCGGTCCGGACAGCCCCCGGTCGAGGGCCAGGCGCGCGCAGCGGATCATGTCGATGGCCACACCCGCGGAATTGGGGCTGTCCTCCACCGACAGGCGCAGTTCCAGGTTCATCGGGACGCCTCCGAACATCTCCCCTTCCATGCGGATGAAGCACACCTTGTTGTCATTCTGCCAGGCAACATAATCCGATGGTCCGACGTGGATGTCGTCGTCCTGAAGGCGCGTGCCGGTAACCGCCTGCACGGCTTCCGTCTTGGAGATCTTCTTTGAGGCGAGCCGCGACCTGTTCAGCATGTTCAGGAAGTCCGTGTTGCCGCCCGTGTTGAGCTGATAGGTCCGCTCCAGGCTGACGCCGCGGGCGCGAAACAGGTCGGTCAGCGCGCGGTGGACGATGGTTGCGCCAAGCTGCGCCTTGATATCGTCGCCCAGCACCGGCAATCCCGCGCGCCGAAAACGCTCGGCCCAGCCCTCGTCACTGGCTATGAAGACGGGGATGTTGTTGACCAGCGCCACGCCCGCCTCGAGCGCGCATTCGGTGTAGAACTCGGTGGCCTTCTGCGATCCGACCGGCAGGTAGTTCAGCAGGATCTCGGCCCCGCTCTCGCGCAGGACCTCTACGACATCCTCGCGCTCCGGCTCCGGCTCGTCGGCAGGCAGGAACGTCCGCTCTGGACTATGGTCGCCCATGTGCGGCGCCACGCCGTCGAGACGGCGGCCCATGCGCACCTTCGCGCCCGTCGGCCGCACCGTCTCGCAAAAGCGCGTGGTGCAGTTCGGCGGCGCAAAGATGGCGTCCGCGACGTCGCGTCCGACCTTGCGGCTGTCGATGTCCCAGGCCGCGACGACATTGATGTCACTCGGCGCATATCCGCCAAGGTCCAGATGCATCAGGCCCGCGGCGTCGTTCGCCCCGGATCGATAATAGCTGATGCCTTGGACGAGGGAGGAGGCGCAGTTGCCGACGCCGACGATGGCCACGCGAATATCGCTGCTTGCCGTCATCTTGCCGCCCCCGACCGTGCATCGCTGGTGCCAAGCGCCGCGGGTGCATAGCGCTCGATCGCCCAGCCGCAGAAATCGGCGAAACCCTGCGGTTCCCGCGCCGCGCTACTATGGTGCGGTTGCAGCCCCAGATGATCGGGCGTGAAGCAGAATGTGACCATCGTCTCGAACGGCGACAGTGCCTCTGCCTGCCTGTCGAACCAGTCGGATGCATCGGGGCGGAAACTGTCCGCCCAGGACATGCCCGTGCGCAGGCGTGTGGTGCCGAGTTCGCGCAGCAGCGCCGCGGCGCGGTCCAGACGCGGATCGTCGAAATGAAACCACTGCATCAGACCGAAGCGGCTGGCATAGTCGCGAAACCGCTCGAATGTCGGCTTCGGCGTCCCGTCCTCGCGGATCATGCCCATGTAGAAATGGCGGTAATAGCTCGATCCCTCCGCCTCGCGGTGGCGTGTCGTCGCGCCCCATGCGCGCGGCAGATCGAACAGGCTGTACCAATAGGCGCGCTCCACGCGGTTCAGCAGCAGTTCCGCCGTGCGTTCCAGGCCGAACACCTGCACTTCCTCCGCGCCGAAGGAGCTGACGCCGACCTCCGTCACCCACAGGGGCTTGTCCGGCACGACGGCCTGAATTTCGGCGATGCGATCCGGCCATTCGTCGATCGGCCAAAGGTTCCAGTCGAGCGGGAAGCCGTGCACGGCGATCACGTCGACATGGTCGAGGACGCCGAAGTCCGCCATCCGGTTCAACCAATGCGGATCGATCGGCGACATGCCGCCCAGAACACGCTTGATGGCGGGATTGGCAGCCTTGATCGCCCTTCCGGCCCGGATCGCCGTATCGGCATAGATCGACCAGTCCGGATCGATCTCCGGATCCCAGTGGGACTTGTTGTTGGGTTCGTTCCAGATCATCGCGGATTCGATCATTCGGCTCGCTCCTTCGATGGGTAGACGGCCGCTTCGCCGCGCTCGTCATAGGGGATGTCGGCAATTCGGCAGAGGTAGACCTCTTCCTCCGGGTGCTGCTCGATGCGAAACCCTGCAGCGCGCAGCATCGCTTCGCTGCAGGCCCGGTTGGGCGCCCACCAGTTCGTCCAGTCGCCCGCATATTCCCGCTCTATGAAATGCAGCCGCGGATAGCGCTCGTCGTCGAAATAGGTCGGCGGACGATCGGTGGCCGGATCGTGGAAGGGGGCATCGGCCGGCACGTCCATTACATCCGTGCTGCCCCGCTGCATGGTCTGGAACAGCAGCCTGTCGCCCGCCACATGCTCGCGGATCAGGTCCAGGGCCAGCAGCGGATGCCGCAGATGATAAAGAACGCCCATGAAGATCACGAGATCGAAGCGCTCACCCAGCTCCGCGATCTGCCAGACGCTCATCTGCCTGAACTCGCAGTCCGCGTGTCCCAGTTCCGCAGCCGCGAAGCCCGCTTGCTCCAGATAGCGGGGATCGCTGTCGATGCCGAGCACCCGCCCCGCCCCCCGGCGCTTCATTTCGAAGCTGTAGAAGCCTGCATTGCAGCCAATGTCGAGGACGGAGCAGCCCTCCAGATCGTCGGGCAGCACATGTGCGAAGCTCTCGAACTTCGACTGGGGATAGTCGCCCAGGAAATGTCCGGGCGCCGTTTCCACACCTGAGGGAAGGCGCAGGTTGTGAAACCACGGCCCAAGGTCGGCGATGCGCTGTACCAGCGGGTTGTCGGGGTCGTGTCGAGCTTCACTCATGCCATTCTTTCATTCACGGACAGGACGCGGCCGCCATGCGGCCCGGCGGAGATGCGGCTGAGGGACAGCGGGGCAACCTCGAAGTTGAGGATGCTGTCGAGGGACAGCCGCAGGAAATCGCACAGGATCGCGCGAATAATGTCGCTGTGGCTGACCATGGCGATCTGCTCGCCGGGAAAGCGGTTGGCGGCATCCCGCACGAAACCCGATGCTCTCGCCTGTGCGGCTGCCATGCTCTCGCCCGCGGGGGCCTTGGCGCTCGAACGCGCCCTGTTCCAGTTTTGCCAGCGGGGGTCGGCATCCAACTCGGCGAACGTGCGCCCCATCCACGCGCCGAAATCGATCTCGTTCAGCGCCTCTTCGCGCTCCACGGCCACGGGCTGGTCCTGAAAAAGGATGGCTGCGGTCTGCCGCGCACGCGGCAGGGGGCTGGTGAAGATGCCGGCGAATGCATCGGGCAGACCCGTCCGCGCCGTCTCGGCGCTTTGCCGCCCCGCCTGGGTCAGATCCGGATCGCCCCGTCCGGTCAGCGTCGTGCCGAGATCACCGTGCGGAGCATGCCTGATCAAAAAAATCTCTGCCTCCACCAAATACCGACCTTATCCGTGACGTTCTCTGAAAATACAGCCTTTGACAACAGCTTCAGCAGGAACAATCCTGCAGTCCTATTGTTTCATGGGCAATCGATGATAACACTTCAGGGTCCGTTGTTTTGCTGTAATTAACAAATGATACATCGCCGAGGCAAAGTTGATTAATAACCTAATATAAGGAACGTCATGGTAGAGCGAGTTTTGGTTACAGGGGGCGCTGGGTTCATCGGGCGCGCCGTAACACGAGAATTGCTTGATCGGGGTCATCAGGTTCGCGTTCTCGATAGTCTGATCGAGCAGGTGCACGGCCTCGGTGATCTCACTCCGGATTTTCCATCGGACGCCGAGTTCGTACCGGGCGATGTCCGGAACGCCGACAGTGTCGCGGGCGCATTGGACGGCGTCGACAGCGTCATCCATCTCGCGGCGGAAGTGGGCGTTGGGCAGTCGATGTACGAGGTCGAGCGCTATACCGACACCAACGATGTCGGCACCGCCGTCCTGTTCGAGCAGCTTAGCCAAAAACCCGTGCGGCGCGTCGTCACCGCATCGTCCATGAGTATCTACGGCGAAGGGCTTTACGAGGATGCGAACGGCCGGGAAGTTCATGACGCCGCCCGCAACAAGGCCTCGCTGCGGCAGGGATGGGAGCCGATCGGGGCGGACGGACGCCCGCTGACGCCGCTGCCGACGCCGGAGCGCAAGCAGCCGAACCTCAGCTCGGTCTACGCTCTCAACAAGTTCGTGCAGGAGCGTCTCACCCATATCATGACCGATGCGTATGATATGGAGGGCGTTTGCCTGCGCCTTTTCAATGTCTACGGTCCCGGCCAGGCGCTCTCGAATCCCTATACGGGCGTCCTCGCCATCTTCGCCTCCCGCATTCTGAACGGACAGCCGCCCATGGTGTTCGAGGATGGAGAGCAGCGCCGCGATTTCGTCCATGTCGGCGACGTCGCCCGTGCCTTCGCCGATGCCCTTGTCGCGCCAGATGCGGCGGGTGAGACGTTCAATATCGGTTCCGGTGTCAGCCGCTCGGTGGCGGACATCGCGCGCGAACTCGCGGCCTCGATGGGACGTGAGGACCTCGAGCCTCAAATTGTCGGGAAAAGCCGGGCCGGCGACATCCGCCACTGCTTCTGCGACACCACGAAGGCGGCGGAGAGGCTGAACTTCGAGGCGGGCAAGGATTTTCGGGAGGGACTGGCCGAGCTTGCCGAATGGGTGGGCGCACAGGATGCGGAGGATCATGTGCCCGCCGCCACGGTGGAGTTGGAGCGCCGGGGGCTGGTCGCGTGACGGATGTCGGCGCTCTCGATCCCGGCGACGATCGGCCGGTGCTGATTACCGGCGGCGCGGGTTTCATCGGCGCGAACCTTGCCGACCGCCTCGCGGCGGGCGGGCACCGTGTCCTGATCTACGATGCCCTGCTGCGGCCCGGCGTCGAGCGGAACCTCGACTGGCTGCGCGAACGGCATGGCCAGCGCATCGCCGTCAGCATTTCGGACGTTCGCGACAGCGGCGCGATCGCGGAGGCGGCCGCGCAGGCGAAGGCCGTTTTTCACTTGGCGGCGCAGGTGGCCGTCACGACCAGCCTCAGCGACCCCCGCGCCGATTTCGAGATCAACGCGCTTGGGACGTTCAATCTGCTGGACGCGCTTCGTCTGAACACGAACGGGGTCCCGCTCGTCTTCGCCTCCACGAACAAGGTCTATGGCGATCTCGGCGACGTCCCGTTGCGGGAACAGGATGGCCGGCACATGCCTGCGGACGAAGGGCTCCGCGCCGGCGGCATCGGCGAGGATTACCCGCTCGCCTTTCACACGCCCTATGGCTGTTCGAAGGGCGCCGCCGACCAGTACGTCCTGGATTATGCCCGCAGCTACGGCATTCCCGCTGCCGTCCTGCGGATGAGCTGCATCTACGGAGAGCGGCAGCTGGGCACGGAGGATCAGGGCTGGGTCGCCCATTTCCTGATCCGGGCGCTTCGGGGCGAGACGATCACCCTGTTCGGCGATGGCCGGCAGGTTCGCGATATCCTGAACGTGAAGGACGCGGTCGCGGCCTACCTTGGCGTCGTCTCGCGCATCGATGCATTGTCGGGCAAGGCGTATAATCTTGGCGGCGGGCCGGCGAACGCCGTCAGCCTTCGCGAACTCCTGAGCTATATTCAGGATCTCGTCGGCGAACCGCTCTCCGTCCGCCACGAGGACTGGCGCCAGGGCGACCAGCGCTACTTCGTTGCCGATACCGGCCGGCTGGAGGCCGCCTGCGGTCCGCTGTCCGCCACGCCCTGGCGCACCGGCGTCGCAGAGCTCGCGGACTGGCTGCGCGGTCAGGAAATTCCCCAGGATTCGGCGCGGCGTTCCGCGGCATGACCTCCGGCTTTCCGCAGATCATGCTCACCACGGACGCGGTGGGCGGCGTGTGGCAGTATACGGTCTCGCTAGCCGCCGGCCTGATCGACCGGGGGTACGGCGTTCACATCCTGACGCTGGGCCCGACGCCCGACGCTGCGCAAAGGCGGGGCGTACCGGCGGCGGCGCGGCTGACATCTCTCGACGCTCCAGTCGAATGGATGGCGGCGAGCCCTGCGGAGCTTGCCGACGTCGCAGGCCGGATCGCGCACGTCGCCGAGGCTGCGGGGGCCGACCTGCTGCAACTCCACAGCGCGTCGCTGGCTCCCCCCGCGCCGCCCTGTCCGGTGATCGCGATGCAACATTCCTGCCTCGCCACCTGGTGGCGGGCGGTTCGCGGTGACGCCCCGCCGAAGGATTTCGAATGGCGAATTGAAGCCCATGCCGCCGGACTGCGCCGCGCCGATCTCGTCACCGCGCCGAGCTCTGCCTTCGCCCAGATGACGGCGGAGGCGTATGACCTTCCCCGCAGACCCGTCACCGTCCACAATGGCCGGGCGCCCCTCGGCGTCGACGAACTCCCCCCGGGCGATTTCGTACTGACGGTGGGGCGGCTGTGGGACGACAGCAAGAACGTCGCCGTGCTGGATGCAGCGGCACGGCATCTGACTGTTCCGGTTCTGGCGGCAGGGCCATTGTCCGGGCCGAACGGGGAGACGCGCCGCTTTGATCACCTTTCCTGCCTTGGGCGCTGCGAAGAATCGGCCATTGCCGATCTGCTTTCGGCCCGCCCGGTCTTTGCCTCGACGGCGGTGTACGAGCCCTTCGGTCTTGCCGTTCTGGAGGCTGCACAGGCCGGCTGCGCGCTCGTCCTGTCGGACATTCCTGTGTTCCGCGAACTCTGGGATGGTGCCGCCCTGTTCGCGCCGCCCGGTGACGCCGCCGCCTTCCGCGCCGCGATCGACGGCCTGTTCGCCGATGCGCAGCGACGCCGTGAACTCGGTGCCGCGGCAAGGTTACGCTCCCGCCAATTCACGCCCGGGCGCATGGTCGCCGGCATGATGGATGTGTACGGCCGGGTGACGGCCGAAAGGGCGGCGGCGTGAATATCGTCTATTTCACTCACTCCCTGCGGTCCTGCTGGAATCACGGGAATGCGCATTTCGTGCGCGGCGTGCTGTCCGAACTTGCGCGGCGCGGACACCGCGTTCGCGCGCCGGAGCGAACCGGAAACTGGAGTTCGGACAATCTTCGTCGCGATCACGGAGAGGCCGCTCTCAACGCCATGCGCGCGGCCTACCCGGAACTTGTGCCGGAACTCTACGACGGCGATGCCGATCTCGAAGCCCTCGTCGACGGCGCCGACCTCGTCGTGGTCCATGAATGGAACGAGCGGGCGCTGGTTCGCAAACTCGGCGAACTGCGGCGCGCTGGCGGAACATTCATGCTGCTGTTTCACGATACCCACCACCGGGCGATCAGCGCGCCGCACGAAATCGATCAGTTCGAATTTGACGGCTATGACGGCGTGCTCGCATTCGGCGAAGCCCTGTCCGAAGTCTATCGGAAGCGCGGCTGGGGCCGGCATGTCTGGACCTGGCACGAGGCGGCGGACACCCGGCGCTTCAAGCCACCTGAAGGCGCGGAGGACGCGCAGGACCGGGAGGGCCTCATATGGATCGGAAACTGGGGCGACGGCGAGCGCACGCAGGAGCTTGAACGGTTCCTCTTCGCTCCCGCTCGGCAGGCCGGACTCCCACTCGACGTTTACGGCGTGCGCTATCCCGCGGAGGCGCGCGCGCTTCTCGACCGGTATGGCGCCGGCTATCGCGGCTGGACCGCGAATGCAGACGTGCCCGCGCGGTTCGCGGCGCACATGGCGACCGTGCATGTGCCCCGCCGCTTCTACACCCAAAGCCTGCCGGGCATTCCCACGATCCGGATGTTCGAGGCGCTGGCCTGCGGCATCCCGCTGGTTTCCGCCCCCTGGTCGGACAGTGAAAACCTGTTCCGGCAGGGCACGGACTATCTGCAGGCGAAGGACGGCGAGACCATGACGGCCCATCTGAAGGCGCTGAAGAACGAACCGGAGCTGCGCCGCTCCCTCAGCGCCTGCGGCCTGGAGACTGTTCGCCGCCGCCACAGCTGCGCCCACCGCGCTGACGAGCTTCTGGCAATCCACCGATCGCTTGCACAAAAGGAAAGGAGCGCGGCGTGAAGATCGCTTTCTACGGATCCAGCCTGCTGTCGAGCTACTGGAACGGTGCCGCCACCTATTATCGCGGTATTCTTCGCAACCTGGCAGCGCTCGGACATGATATCACCTTCTACGAGCCGGACGCCTTCGAACGGCAGCAGCACCGCGACATCGAACCCCCGGAATGGGCAAGGTCGGTTGTCTACGCGGCCAGCCCGGACGGTCTGAACGCCGCCCTTGCGGAGGCGCGCCACGCGGATGTCGTGGTCAAGGCGAGCGGTGTCGGCGTCTTCGACACGGAACTGATCGAGGGAATTGTGGAGCAGAGTCGCCGCGACGCGATCACGATCTTCTGGGACGTCGATGCGGCTGCCACGCTTGATGAGATGAGCGGTCAACCGGATCATCCCGTCCGGCGCAGCCTTCCCCGGCTCGACCTGGTCCTCACCTATGGCGGCGGCGATCCGGTGGTCGAGCGCTACCGCGAGTTGGGAGCGGCGAACTGCATTCCCGTTTACAACGGGCTGGACCGGACAACCCATTATCCCGTTCCGGCGGATGCCCGTTTTTCCGGCGATCTGGGTTTTCTGGGGAACCGCCTTCCCGATCGGGAGGCGCGGGTGCAGACCTTCTTCCTGTCCGCAGCCGAGGCCCTGCCGGAGCGGACGTTCCTCCTTGGCGGCAGCGGTTGGCAGGACAAGGCGATGCCGCAGAACGTCCGCAGATTGGGTCATGTGCCGACGGCCGACCACAATGCCTTCAATGCCGGTCCCCTGGCCGTGCTGAATATTGCCCGGGACAGCATGGCGGCCTTGGGTTTCTCACCCGCCACGCGTGTGTTCGAGGCGGCCGGCGCCGCCGCCTGTCTGATCACCGATCATTGGGAAGGGATCGAGATGTTCCTGGAGCCGGACAGGGAGGTACTCGTCGCGCGGGACGGCCGTGACGTGGCCGATTTGCTGAACGACCTGACGCCCGAACGCGCGCGCCGGATCGGCGATGCCGCGCGGCGGCGGGTGCTTGCGGATCACAGCTACGAGGAGCGGGCGAAGCGCGTCGACCGGATCTTGAAGGCGCAGGCGGCGCAGCGGAGGGACGCGGCATGAAGCTGATCGTTCTGGGCCTCAGCCTGTCATCATCATGGGGCAACGGGCACGCCACCACCTACCGCGCACTTCTGAAGGCATTCGCCGAGCGCGGCCATCAGGTGCATTTCCTGGAACGGAACGTGCGCTGGTACGCGGGCGAAAATCGCGATCTCTCCGATCCCGACTGGTGCCGGCTGTCCTTGTACGAGGGTCTGGCGGATCTGCAACGTCGCCACGCGCGAGAGATCGCCGCGGCCGATGCGGTGCTCCTCGGCTCCTACGTTCCGGAGGGCGTGGAGGTGGCGAAATTCCTCTTCGAGACGGCCAGGGGCATCGTGGCGTTCTACGATATCGACACGCCCGTGACGCTCGGCAAGCTCTCCCGCGGCGATCATGAATATGTCAGCCCGGAGGTGATTCCCGGCTTCGACATCTATTTCTCGTTCGCCGGGGGGCCGACGCTGGACCTGCTTGAACGGCAATATGGTGCGCCGCGAGCGCGGGCGCTCTACTGCGCGGTCGATCCGTCGCTTTACCATCCCTTGATTGCCGATCGCCGCTGGAACCTGGGCTATCTCGGCACGTACAGCCCGGACCGGCAACCAAAGGTCGAACGCCTGCTGTTGGAGACCGCCCGGCGCATGCCGGATCGCCGCTTCGTCGTGGCCGGCCCGTCCTATCCGGACTCCATCGCCTGGCCCGCCAATGTCGATCGGATCGACCATGTTCCCCCGGCCCGTCACGCCGAATTCTACAGCGCCTCTCGCGCAACGCTGAACATCACGCGACAGGACATGGTCGCAGCCGGATGGTCCCCGTCCGTCAGGCTGTTCGAGGCAGCCGCGTGCGGCGTTCCGATCCTCTCCGATCGCTGGGACGGCATCGAGGACCTCTTCGATCCCGGCAGTGAGATCAGCCTCGTCGAGGATGCCGACGAGGTCGAGCAGGCTCTGAAATCGCTGGATTCCATGCAGGGTGTCCGCGCCCGCTCCCGAATTCTCCGCCATCACAGCGCCGCGCACCGTGCGGAGGAACTGGAGAGCGAGCTGCTCGACGCACGTCCGGGCAGCCGCAGCAATGTACCGAACAGGGAAAGGAGCGCCGCATGATGAAGGCCGCAAAGCATGTCCTCGTGGCGGGGGGTGCCGGGTTCATCGGTTCGCACCTTTGCGCCGCCCTGCTGGAACGGGGGCACACCGTCACATGCCTCGACAATATGCAGACGGCGCGGCCGGAGAATCTTGCACGGCTGAAGGCATCGCCCCGCTTTTCCTTCGTGCGCGCGGACGTGACAGCCCCGCTTCCCGATGACGTGACGACTCCCGCCCGGCCGTTCGACAGGATCTATAATCTCGCCTGCGCCGCCTCTCCGCCGCAATATCAGCGCGATCCCGAACATACGCTGCTGACCAGCGTGGACGGCACGCGTAGCCTTCTGCGCCTGGCCGAAAGGATGGGCGCGCGGTTTCTCCTGTCCTCCACCAGCGAGGTCTATGGCGATCCCGACAGCCATCCGCAGGCGGAAGACTATCGCGGAAACGTGAACTGTATCGGCCCGCGGGCGTGTTATGACGAGGGCAAGCGAGCCGCAGAGGCGCTGACCTTCGATTTCGGACGCTTGTCTCGGGCGGAAGTTCGCGTCGCGCGCATCTTCAACACCTACGGTCCGCACATGCACCCCGACGATGGGCGGGTCGTGTCGAACTTCCTTTGCCAGATCCTGCGTGGGCAGGACATCACCATCTATGGGAGCGGTGAGCAGACGCGCAGCTTCTGCTACGTTTCGGATATGGTGGCCGGCCTTCTGGCGCTTATGGAGGCTCCAGGACAGGTGGTGGGGCCCGTGAATCTGGGCAATCCGAACGAGATCACCATCGCCGAACTGGTGGACATCGCGTTCGCGGTTACCGGTTTCGATGTGCCGGTCCGTTACGAGGCGCTGCCGGAGGACGATCCACAGCGCCGGCGCCCGAACATAGATCTCGCCCGCAAGCTGCTGAGCTGGGAACCGCAGGTTCCCCTGCAGGACGGACTCCGGGCAACCGCGGACTATTTCGCCGACCTTCTGAGTCGATCGAATGCGGCGAGGAGTAGCCCGGTCAAGACCGAGCGGCGAGAGGATCAGGTCGCCTTTGTGGCTCAGTAGTGCCGGCTGGTGCCGGAAAGCGGGGCGAAGGCTTAGATCGCGAGCATTCGGCTCCCGCTCTTCTTGACAGGAAATTCTTCAGGAGCAGCTTCGGCTGTCCGTTTCCTCTCCGGTTCCGCGTTCTGCAGGGATGATGCTTATGCCGGAATCCGTTTCCAGCACGGCATGCTTGATCTGGTCGAGGCGTTCGATCCCATGCTGGCTTCTTGCCGCGACGAGAAGGTCGGCGGTGTCGACGCGCGCGCGCCGGAGAGCCCGGTGATCGACGGCTCCATTGTGCATGAGGAGGGTCGGCTGGCCGTCGAGAAGTTTCGCCACGCCGGGCGAAGACCGCTTGAGATACGAAAAACCGATATCCACCACGAAAAGCGTGACGATCAGGACGACGGAGTTCGTGATCGAAAAATCATCGCCCAGGAGAGCCTGCTGCGTGGTTTCGGCGACGATCAGCAGCAGGACGAAATCGAACGGCGTCATCTGCGCCAGCGTCCGCCGCCCCGACGCCCGGCACACCAGCAGGAGGATCAGATAGACGGCAAATCCGCGAACGACACTTTCCATGACGACCTCAGGGCAGAACGATGGAGGTGAAGGAAAGGCGCGCGCCGTCTATCGTCAGGTGCATTTCCTTCGGAAGAGACGGCTTTTCCGGCCGAACCATGATCGACACGGTTCCGGGCGCGCCCGAAGATTTCCCGAACGTCAGCAAAACACCGTCACTGCGTGCCTGGGTCGATTTCGGCTGCGGCGTCATACTGGACACGGAAAAGCTGTCGAGAAAGCCTCTTCCCAGCAAAAGCTGACTTTCGGACATGGCCGATGGGGCCAGGGATATCTCCACCCGTTCCGCACGCTGCCATCTGGCGATGCGCGGATATTCGACGGACGCGCCCATCCCGGATGTCTTGCCCGCGGCGAGCGAACCGCCAGCACCGGTCGCGCCGAGAAGCGCCGCGCACACAAGCCCGAACATCACGAGCCAGCAGACGCGCTGCAAAGTCCAAAGACGCTCCTGGAAACGGCGGTCGCTTTCGATCTCGATGGCCTCGCCCGCGGCCTGTCTGTTCTCGCCCATCCAACGCCTTGCGTCTGTTTCGATCCGTCATCTGAAGGTCTGCGCGGATGCTAGGGGCAGGGATGCGAAAGCCAAAGCGCTTTTCCTTGAAGGCGGGACGCCGCAGGTCGACCAGCAGTAGGCCGGGATATCTCTCGCTACTGATGGTTGCGGCGGCTTCGCCAGGCGTATGGCTTGGCGGCGGGCGCTGGTGTCGCACCAACAATCGGCCGCGGAGCCTTGATTGCGTTGACCCGCGTGATCGCAACACAGCGATGTCTGCCGGGTCATTCCTATCGATCTGCAAGGTCGAAGGCTGGAATGGCGATCACCAAACCGGTTTATCCAGGCGCAGCCACGCCCGAAGAGCGAAGCCGCCCGCGATCTCGGCCCCTGCCACTCCGATGGATGCCAAGACTCATCAGGCTTCTTTGGAACGACAAGCGGGTAAGGGCGCTCGTTCAGCCGCGCTCGCACGAGGCGGATAAATCAAGCGTGAATCACGCATCCGATGGCCTGTTTGATCTTGGCCATGTCGATCGGCTTTTCGCACCGGGGCCTGTCGGCAAAGCGGCTCGGGATTGCCCCTTCGTCGTATCCCGTGGCGAATACGAACGGCACCGCCCGCTCGGCGAGCAGGTCGGCGGCGGGAAAGATCGATTTTCCCCGCAGGTTGACGTCCAGGATTGCGCCGTCGATCCGCTGCTCCGACTGGATGAGATCGAGTGTGTCCTCGACAGTTCCCACAGGACCCAGCGTGACAGCCCCCGCATCGCTGAGTTCGCTCTGAAGCTCGGCTGCAAGCAAGTATTCGTCTTCGGCCACGAGGATGCGGCAATCGCGGAGCGTTCGTTCAGGCATTTTCGTCCCCCTCCACTGTTCTGCTGGCCGAGACCGGGATGGGAATCGTGCAGTGTACGCCATCCGGCCCCAGAGCGTAGGTGGTTTTTGCACTGAGCTGGTAGGGCAGCGCAAGCTCGATCAGTCCGCGGCCTTGTCCTGTTTCGGTGGCAGGGGCACCGGGCGGCGGCATCTCGACGGCACGGACGCTCGCCGTGACGCAGGTTTCTGCCGGCTCACAAGTCTTCAACAGCATCAACACTCTGCGGGTTCTGGGCCGCTGGATACGGATGTTCATCATTCCCGATCAGTCGGGCTACTCAAACCTCAGGGTTTCGGTTGCCGAACAAGAAGGTCCGGCCGGTAGACCGATCTGATCCAGGCGGGGAGGACGGCCTTTGCATAGGTTAGCCGGCCATTGGCAAAGGTAAGGCAGTGCTGCGGCGGGCGATTGAGCCGGGAGTTGTCGTAGACCATGCCCCGATCCGCTTTTCGTACCGCCTCCCGGATGAGAGCCGCGCCGCGATCGTACCGCGCGCGGACCTTCTCTTCAGGCACGGCGTGTCCCCCCTCTCTTACCCTGACTTCGACGCGCTCGACTGACAGGTCCGGCGAGTCCACGCCCACATGCATGAGAATGACAGTGTAGCCGTGCGACCGGGCTTCTTCGATCAGGTCGAGCTTCGAGGGATGGGAGAAGACGGTTTCGGTAACGAAGTCCCTTCCATCTTGGATGAGTTCTGCGCGGCGAGACGAAGCAATACGGGCAGCTTCATAGGACGCCGCCGGGGACGCATCGCCCATGTCATCGCGCTGGATGACGTTGGCGTTTACGAATGGTCCTGCAAAGCTCGGTGCTACTCGGGTTGCATGAAGCGTCGACTTGCCAGCCCCGTTCGGGCCAGCGAGCACGATCATCGTAGGCTTCATGCAGCTTCAGGTTCGTTCTCGTAGACCAGCTTGCCGGATTCATCGAGACCAACGCCCATTCCAAGTCGACGGCGGTTCGCGAAGAACGCCTCTTCGCCTGCCGACGGCTGGCCCATCTTCTCGACGAATGTGTCCAGCCAGACGTCCTTTTCTTCTTCGCTAAGGTGCCGCGTTTCGAGTTCACCAGCGAGCGCCGCCGAAAGCCGCGCGTGGTCGAAATTTCCGGACCTTTCGATCGCGCGCCCAATTCGCAGCCAGTAGGTAATCTGGCCTGCGACTGACCGGCTTTGCAATTCTGACTCGCGCCGAACGATTTTCATCACGTCGTCGCCGAGTTTGACGGACTGCGCCATTGCCTTATCTCCTCAGGCGAAGGGTAGCATTTTGCCACCTCCCGTTCAAGCAGTCAGGAGGGCGGTAAGCCCGTCCACCGGCGGTGCGCTTCGCAGCAGCGTGGCCGGTATTGTGAGATGGCAGGATCATTGCAACGCGGCTGCGTGCCGGTTCGTTCATGGCTACGGACAACGCTGGAGGACGAAATGGCAACACCCAAGAGCAATCGTACCGATACCGGAACCAACCGCAGCCCCGAAAAGAGAGAAACGGTTCGGGATCAGCAAGACGGCAAATCGCAAAAGCGGACCGAACCTATCGCTGATGAAGAGGCGGATTAAGGGTCCGGCCCCTTCATGACCCTCGGCCGGGAGGTGCGATGCCGCCCGGCCCAGGGACGCGTGTTCCTGGGCCGATCGGCATCGTGCCCAGCGGCCGGCCGCGTTTCGCCTCCTAGTAGGACCAGTTCAGAAAGCGGTCCTGCGACGGCGCGAGAAGCTCTTCATATTCCGCCTCGGGATAGCCGTATGCGTCACCGGCCCTCTCTTCGAGACCTCTCCTGTCGCGAACGATGATGCAGCCACGTTCCGCGCGAATCAGCATCTCTCCTTCGAGCGCATGCAACGCCGTCGTCACACTCGGGCGCCGGACAGCGAGCATGAGCGACAGGAAATCGTGCGTGATGGCGAACTCGTCATCGTCAATTCGGTCGTGGATCATCAGAATCCAGCGTGCGAGCCGTTCCTCGATCACGTGAACGGCATTGGAAAGTGCTGTCTGGGCGATCTGCACAAGATGCGCCTGGACATAGCGCAAAAGGACGGAGCGTGCGGCTTCATTCTTGGAAAGGTCGGAAAGGAACGGTGCAGCCGGTATCCTGTATCCGAACCCCGGCATTTGCATGACCGCGGAAAAGCCCGGCGCCTTAGCGGTCAAGACCGCCGCCACCGGCGCAAACCCCTCGCGCCCGAACAATCCGTTCTCCGCTTCCCTTCCCTTTATCGGTCCAATGATCGAGCCGACGCCGCTTTCCAGGAAGCATACATATTTGATCGGTTCATCGGCGCTATAGAGATCCATTCCCTGAGGAGCGTCGAAGGACTGCAGATCGGGTTGGATGCTCTGATAAAATGAGGGGGGAAGCAGCCGTAGGATACGGTTTCGCAAACGGCTTTGCCCGGCGTCGTCTATACAATTCCTCCTCTGAACTGCTCTCCATCAGTGGAGAAACATAATTAACCAAAAAAAGTAAAGAGCGGAAGCCGAATAACACCTTAACAAGGGTTAAGTAGCGATCCGGTCAAGTCTTTGCTTCAACCGAATGTGAGACGAAAGATCTTCGACCCTTCCGCTGGCATGCGAAACGTGCCGCCGGCCGCCAGAATGAGCTTGCGGGCAAAGAACAATCCGCCGGTGCGGCTGGTCATGTTTTCCGCAAAGGGGAAGGGAACTCCGTCGTCCGCGACCTCGATCAGAAGCTTTCCCGTCGTGGTGGTTCCGACCGAGACAGTGATACGCCCCCCAGAGGTCGGAAAGCCATGCCGAACCGCGTTCGTGACGAGTTCGTTGACAGCCATTCCGGCCGCAAGCACCGACTGCGATCCGATTGCCGGCAAGTTGTCGAAGGCGGGCCAGTGCCACGACAATATCTCTTGGTTCGGCGGATCTCACATGCGCGGCGCAGATGTCGGAGAGCACGGACACCAAGGCTGACTTGCTGTTCCCGTCGAAGGTCCGGCGCGCCCGGGCCAGCGCGATCACGCGCTCTCCCAGTCCATTCAGCACCTTGCGGGTGCCGTCATCGGTACATCGCCGGCCTTCGAGCCCAATCAGGCTCATCACGACCTGAAAATCATTGTGTCGGCTGTGCTCGGGCGGGATCGCCGCGACCCTGCCCGGCCGCGTCGCGGGAGCGAAGTCGGTGAGGGATGGGACTGCGCTCGCCATCTCAGAATCGGCCCGATGCCGCAGCATCCTGCGGTTCGGCGGTCCGCTTGTAGGGATGAAGGTAGTTGGGGCTGAAATTGGCCTCGCGCCAGGCTGCCGCTGGATTGAGAAGGCGCCATTTCTTCTGTTGGCGCGCGACCATGCCCTCACTGATCAGCGTCTGGATGGTGCGGTTCACATGCACCGGCGTCAGGCCCAGAAGATCGGCAAGCTGCGCCTGGGTGACGCCGATTTCGAACGAGTCTCCCAACCCCCGCGTCGTCTCCTCTTCAAGCGCATGGCTGCGATATCCCGTTTCGCAAAGAAAGAGTAACAGCCGCTCCCGCGCGCTGAGACGGGCGAGCGACTGAACGCGTTCACCCAGCATCATATTCTCCGCCGAAATCAGCCAGCCGAAAGCCACGGCGATGTCGGGCTGTTCCTTCAGCACATGATGCAGTTTCGACGCTGACAGGCATAGCGACCGGGTCTGGCCCAGCGCGAACATCCCGTAGTTTACCTTGTCGAACCAAAGCAGGCCCAGATTGGCGAATTCCCGCGGAAGGCCCAGCCATACGATCGTTCGCCCTCCCTCCATCGTCGTCTTGTACCGGGCCATGCCCCCGCTGACGATAAGATGGATGGTATCGGAGGGCTGCCCCTCCAGCAGGATATTGGCCCCAGGGCGGTGAACGCGGGCCGACATGACCGTAGAGGCGATGGCGGAGAAAGCGAGTTTCGATGCGTTCGGAGCGAAACCGATCAGCGAATTTCTTAAAGTACGTAAAGAATCAACTTTCTCGTCGGCAAGACTCGGTTTTGCCGGTGCCGAGTCGTTCTTCTCGACCTCCCTATCGTTTAACCTTTTGTAAACCTTCTGATTTGCCTGAGAAGCTTGCATCTTTCGACCCCAGTTCCGTGTCCGAACATTGGTTAAGATAACATACAGAAAACCGTTTCGGGTTGCTCGTACGGCAACGTACGACGACGGGAGGGGACGGAACCAATTAATGCCGAACCTGTTTGCCCCGAATAGCGAACGCATCACAGTCTTGATCATCCGCTGTTCGCAAAATACTCGGTCCGGCGGCGATTGGATAAAGTCCGGCAAGCCCATAGGGTATGGGGGTCGTTGGCGGAAATAAGGTCGATCCCGATGGAATCGCTGACTGTGCAAACTGAATGGCGGTTCGTTCGGTGACATGACGTCTCAGGTCGATCATCTCTTTAACGCGTCTCTCGACTTGCTTGCCGTTGCGTCCTTGCGGACGGGCGCCTGGCTGCGGATCAATCCGACCTTCGAACGGGTCCTGGGATGGAGGTGCAGCGATCTTGTGAGAAGGTCCGGGCTGCACCTCGTGCATCCGCGTGACCGGCGCGCCACGCTGGAGGCCGTCAAGACGCTCAGTGCCGGACATGCCTTGAAGAACTTCGAAAATTGCCTCCTTTGCCGCGACGGCAGCGAGCGGGTCTTCCAGTGGAACGCGGTCCCGCAGCGCGATCGAGGCGAAATTTACTGCGTGGCCCGCGACGTGACCGACGAACGTACGGACCAGCGTTTGCGAAGGGACGAGGAGAGAGCGCAGGCGGTTCTGACGGAACTTTGCGTCCGGTTGGACCCCGCAGCGGATCCGGCGAAACTCATGGACAGGGCGTCCCGGCTGCTCAAGACCGCGCTGCAAGCGGAAGAGGTTTCGTTTTCGCTGATCGCGAACGGGCCTGACCCGGATCGGGCAAACCACGACGACGGCACTTCGGGCGATCCCGACGCGCCTCCAGTCAAGGCCGGATCAGCCTCGCGAGGCGGGAGCGAGGCCGAGGCCGAACCCTCTTCGTTGGCGCAGGCGCCGGCAGCCCGTTTGACGCATATATTTTATGAGGATGGCGAGGCCATTGGATGCCTGCGCGCTACGTCGAAACCGTCCCGCCGCTGGAGCGCCGGCGATGAGCGGCTGTTCAGCAGCGCCGCGGACTATATCGGCGATGCTCTGCAAACGGCGCGGAAAGAACAGGAGCTTCGCGAGGCACGAGACCGGCTGGCAACGCTGGTGGAGGGCGCGCCGCATCTTGTGTGGCGGGCGGTCCATAACGGCTTCTGGACATGGTGCGGGCCGCAATGGACTGCCTTCACCGGACAGGACTCGAATGATTGCCGAGCGTTCGGGTGGCTTGATCCTGTTCATCCCGAGGACCGGGGCCCGGTTCGAGCCAAATGGGCGGCAGCAGCGAATGGGGGCGTTCTCAACGTCCAGTTTCGCCTGAGAAACCAGGACACCGGTGAATATCGCTGGTTCCAGACACGTGCGGCGCCTGTTCGCGACGAACATGGCGGGGTCTTGGAATGGCTCGGTACGTGCACGGACATTCATGAGTTGAAAGACTTGCAGGGCCGCCAACACCTGTTGGTTGCCGAACTGCAGCACCGCGTTCGCAACATGCTGTCGGTCGTACGGTCCGTTTTCACGCGGACGGTGGAGACCAATTCGGATATCGAACAGGTCACGGATCATTTCAGCGGGCGACTGGAGGCCTTGGCTCGCACGCAGGTAATCGTAACCCGAAATCCGGGGAACGGCGTCGATCTTGAATCCCTCATCAGAGACGAGTTGACGAGCGTCGCTGCGGGAGAGGATCAGGTGAGCATCTCTGGTCCCCCGGTCGATCTGCCGATCCAGTCGGTGGAAAGCATGGGCCTGGTTCTCCATGAATTGACCAGCAACGCCATAAAATATGGCGGCCTCAGAATCGCGGGCGGTCGTCTCGACATCGCTTGGCACGTCGAACGCGGCGAGGGCTCTGCGGACAGGGCGGCCAATTGGCTGCACCTGACATGGGCGGAGACGGGCGTGCCGGCCGTTCCGGTCGAACCCGGCCGCAAGGGGTTCGGTCTTGAACTCATCGCCGAGGCGCTGCCCTACAGGCTGGGCGCAAAAACCACTGTGGAATTCAAGGGCGGGGGGATCGTCTGCACGATCGCCCTGCCGCTCGTGGATACGGCATCGGTGTGGAGTGCGGAGGTATGACGGCGGGCCGCAACATCTTGCACGGCAAACATATTCTGGTGGTCGAAGACGAATATCTGATCGCGTCCGATCTTCGGCGGACCCTTTCGCGGGCGGGCGCGGTTGTCGTCGGTCCTGCCGGATCGCTTTCAGAGGGACTGGCCCTGGCAAGGTCGGAACCCCTTCATGCCGCCATACTCGACATCAAGCTTCAGGGGCGAAGCTCCGAGGAGATTGCCGCCGTGCTGAAGAAGCGATCGGTGCCGTTCTGCATCCACTCCGGGTACGATCAATGGTCTCTGTCCCCGGAAAGCCAGCCGGTTCTCCGGATCGCCAAACCCTGCACGCCGCATGCGTTCTTGACGGCCGTCAGGCGGCTCGTGGGCAGCTCCGATAACGTGCTCTGACGTCACCTGCCGGGGCGGGTATCCATCGCGGTGCAGACTTCATCCACGGCGCGGGGATGGTTAATAACCTGCTTTGGCGAAACCACGGCGACTCGACATTACCGTCCCGGGAACGATGAAAGATTATTCGAGTGCTTCTCGCGACGTCGGACGGCAGGTGCGTCCGCAGCAGCCGATCCCTCAAACCAGGAAGGTCGGCCGATGAGCAGGATAGGGCTCAGCCTTGAGAACGTGCGGGTTCTTGTGCTGGAGGACGATTATTTTCTGGCCACGGATCTGGAGGATGCCCTGACGGCAAAGGGGGTCATCGTCCTCGGACCCTTCCCGGACATGGCGGGCGCCGTCCGCGCGCTTGCAGCGGAACGTCCGGACTGCGCCCTGGTCGATATCAATCTCGGCAACGGCATCTCGTTCGATCTGCCGCGTGAACTTGCGCGCCGGTCCATACCCTTTGCGTTCGTCACTGGATATGACCGCGCCGTCATTCCCGATGAATTCGCGGACATGAGGCGGATGGAAAAGCCCGTGGCGGCGGGCAAGGTGATCGAACTGGTCGAGGGGCTGCTGGCCGCCGAACCGGCCTGATCTGCCTCCTGACTCGCGGCCGCTTGGGGGAGTCCCGGCAATAACCTGCGTTTCCAAGCTGCTATAATGAAATAGCGGCTGTCGGGCACAGAATAAGGAGGGCGAGCAGGGGGTCACATGCCCCAGGAAACCTGACTCCCTCCTCGCTTCAACCGACCCGATCGACCTGTCGGGATTCGAAAACTGAGCACGGCGGCCATGGCTCAGTGCTCCTACCCGCATTTTCCCGTCAAGAGGGCAAAAAAAGGCCGCCACGACGGGTGGAGCCCATCATGGCGGCGCATAATGCAGTGATGGCGGGGCCTACCAGCCCATGCCGCCGTAATAGCTACGGATATCATTGCTGTAGTTGCGGTCGTATCGGACGTTCTGTCCCGCACGATGGCTCGGAGCCTCTTCCAGGTCCTGTTCCGTCACGTTGACCACATAGCCACCCTCGTCCTGGTCATAGGTAAGTTCGTCCCAGGGAAGCGGGTAGTGGCGATCGCCCATCCCCAGGAAGCCGCCGAAGGAAAGGATGGCGTACTCCACGTGGCCTGAGCGCTTGTCGACCATGAAATTCTCGATGGTGCCAAGCCTGTTGCCGCGGCGGTCGTAGACACGCGTGCCTTCGACGCGGTCAGACGCGATAAGGCGGTCGCCGCTCACCCGGCCACCGCCGCGCCGGCCACGACTCTCATCGTCATCCCAGTCACGTCCGCGATTACCGCGGCGCCCGGAACCCCGACCGCTCATGTCGCGGTCGCGGCCGCCATAGGGATTGTAGCCGCCACGACGGTCCGTATCGGATCCAAAGAAATCAGCCATTTATACATTCTCCTACCGATGGAAACGTGCGGATCAGGACGTGCTGCCGCTTTTGTTGGAGGAAGAAGAGCCGGACCGTCCGCTCGACGAAGCCGACGAACCTCCGCTCTGGCTTCCGCTGCTGCCTGAGCCGGACGCGCTTCCGGAACTCTGCTGTGCGCTCGTTTTGCCGGATTGGGACTGATCCTGCTGGGCGCCGCCTGCGCTGGCCTGTCGGTTTCGACGCCACTCGTCGAATTCCTCTCCCATCTGATCGCTACGATGACGGCGATACTCGTCATAATCGCGGTCGAACTCGTCCAGATGGCGCTGGCGGAGGGTGTGATAGTGATCGTCCTGATAGGACCTGTTGCCCGGCGATCCGCCGCCCGACGACCGGCCACTTTGGCCGGAATAGCGATCCCGTCCATAATCGCCCTGCGAGCCATAGGATGGATTACCCCCATAGGCCTGTTCGTAGTCGCCGCCGCGGCTCATGGCTCCAAAATCGTCGCCATAGGAGCGGTCGCTTCCGTAGCCTCGATCCTCGTCATCCCGCGACGAAGATCCGCGCCCGCCGCCGTAAGACGAGGCGGAACCCATGCCGCCGCCGCGCATCATGTCCCGGTCCGAGCCTCTGCCCCAACCGCGACGGCTCTCATCATCCTCATAGGACCGCCGGCCGCTCGAGAAATCCTGCTGATCTTGTCCGTAGCCGCGATTTTCCGACCATCCGCCGCGGCGATACCGACTGCCTCGCGAACCTTCGTTGCTGCCCCGGCCTTCGCTGCCGCGGCCTTCGCCGTATCGTTCATATGCCATTTCTCAACTCCCATTGGATAGCACGGCCGCTAAACTCGGCATGTGCATCTAAGCGAACAGAGAAAATAGCCACAGGTTCCTGCTAAAACAGAGTTTTAGGGTAGGAAAGATTTATATACTATTTGATTGATATAGAATGTTGCAAGTAAACGCGTCCAAAGAGCTTTTGGGGTACATAGACGCGGGCCGGGCCTGTCTAACGCCGAGCTCGCATGGTTTGGCCGCCACCATAGGATGTCGCGGCTGACTCAGTTCTGCAAAAGTACAGCATGTCCCTAGTCGACGGGATACTGCTCGGGACGGGTTGCGCCGTTGCAACAATGATGACGCTCGGCGGGAGTCTTGGAGACGATCAGGGATCGGACCGACACCGCAGCAGAAACGAAGATAGGGCCCCTCGTCTCTCGATCGCGACGGCAACAGTGACGAGGCGAGTCACCCGAACTGGCGCAAGGAAACCCGCCGCGCGAATTCCTGCGAATTGAGTATAGTCCAGAGAAATCTGGATGGTGCGGTCGAGAAGACTCGAACTTCCACGGGCTCTCGCCCACAACGACCTCAACGTTGCGCGTCTACCAATTCCGCCACGACCGCACATCGGGCTTCGCCGGGACCATTCGCATCCCGGCGGAAAGGAGCGGCGCGCTTAGCAAAGGGCTTGCGGGGCCGCAAGCAGGCAGCGGACAGAAAATTGCACGCCTGCGCAGAATCGGGTGGGGCTCCGCTTTCCGAAACGAGAAGGGGCGGCGCCCACCATGCCGGCAGGCACCGCCCCCTTTTTCCGCTGTCCAGATTTGCGAAGGGCCTCAGGCCGCCTTCGCTTCGGTGCCGGTCTCGCCCTTGGCATCGGCTTTCGCGGCCGGCTTGCCGCCGGTCTTCTTGACGAGAACGCCCTCGATCTTCTCCTGCGCCTGGGTCTCGTCGGTACCCTCGAGCGCGGCGAGTTCGCGCGCCAGCCGGCCGATCGCGGCCTCGTAGATCTGCCGCTCGGAATAGCTCTGTTCCGGCTGGTCCTCGGCGCGGTGCAGATCGCGCACGACCTCCGCGATGGACACGAGATCGCCGGAATTGATCTTCGCCTCATATTCCTGCGCGCGGCGCGACCACATGGTCCGCTTCACCTTCGGCTTGCCCTTCAGCGTCGACATGGCATCGGCCAGCGTCGCCTGGCTGGACAGCTTGCGCATGCCGACCTGCTCGACCTTATGTGTCGGAACGCGCAGGGTCATTTTTTCCTTCTCGAACCTGAGGACGTACAGTTCGAGCGCAGCGCCCGCGATTTCCGTTTTCTGAATTTCCATGATCCGACCAACGCCGTGCTTCGGGTAAACCACGAAATCACCAGCGGAGAAACTCAGCTTCTTGGCTGCCATATACTACTCCTGTAAGCGCCCCGGCGGTCCTCACAAGCCATCCGGCTTCCGTCGCGGGAAGTCGGCGGCGATGCTGCGGGGCTATCCGCGCTTGTTACCCTTCGATCCGCCCCGCCTGCGGACGAGAGCAGGGGAGATCTGGCCACAAGTTGCTGCAATTGGCGGGAAAAGACCCGGCAACGGCATCAACATGGCAATATTGTAACATAAAATGGGCCGCAGTGCTATGCCAAAGGCACAGCGCGGCCATGGGGCCCTTGCAGGGCCGGTGCGAAGGGAGATCCCGGACTGCGACTCACTGGAAATTCGCCTTTCGGCTTCGAAGTGTAACGCGGACGGGTGCCTGTGGCTACCGGCCGCGTCGACCCTCAGCCTTCTCCGGGCTCGGCGGAGAAATATTTGTCGAACTTGCCCTCTTCGCCCTTGTGCTCCTCGGCATCGGCGGGCTCGGGCTTCTTCGTGGTGATGTTGGGCCATTCGGCGGAGTAGGTGTTGTTGATCTCCAGCCACTTCTCCAGGCCGTCCTCGGTGTCGGGCAGGATCGCCTCCGCCGGGCATTCCGGTTCGCAGACGCCGCAGTCGATGCATTCGGACGGATTGATGACCAGCATGTTCTCGCCCTCGTAGAAACAGTCGACGGGGCACACCTCCACGCAGTCGGTATATTTGCATTTGATGCAGGCTTCGGTGACGACGTAGGTCATGGGGGCAATCAGTCCAGGTGGATGGTAACGGTTGGGTTCCCGTAAACACCGTGCGGCGCAGCCGTCAATGCTCCGAAAGGTCGGAATAGAGGAGGCGGGCGCTTGCGAACGGCCCGCGCCGCTGTGCCAGCGCCTCGACCCGGACGATGCGCACGGCGCCTGCACGGGTGAAGGCGACGACGTTTCCGGGTCGCACCAGCGCGCTCGCCCGCTCGATGACCCGCCCGTCGATGCGCAGCCGCCGACTGGCCGCAAGTGCCTGCGCCTCGCTGCGGGTTTTGGTCAGGCGCGCGAACCAAAGGAATTTGTCGATGCGCTGCGCATCTCCGTTCGCGCCATCCTCGGGCGCGCTCAGCGGCTCTCTCCCCGCCGTGTCAACTGCGCGAGGGCGGCGAAGGGGGAGTCCGGATTGACACGCGGCGCCCGTTCGGCCCGCCCGCGCGGACGGCCGCGTCCCTTCCATGCAAAGCCAGACGCTTCGCCCACTTTCGCGCTGCGATAGCCGAGCCCGCGCATCAGCTGCGCGAAATCCTCGGTGCCGAGGCCGAGCATGTGCTGCCAGTTGGCGTCGGGCACGAAGGGCGCGCCGCCCTTCCGGGCCTTGTGCATCGCCTGCGCCAGCCGTTCCACCATGTCGAGTCGCACGGCGCGCCCGCCGAACACGCCAAAGCCCGCCGTTTCGTAGAAGCCCGGCGGCACGCCTCCCTCCGCCGGGACGGAGGTCAGACCGGGCGGCGGCAGGTCCGGCAGGCGATCGAGCCCCCGGGCGAGCGCCCAGAGCGCCAGGCGCCAGCGCGTCGGCTCCGGCCGCAGCAGCGCGGGCACGAACAGGTGCGTGACGCCGATGACGACGCCCGCGCGCCGCAACAGCCGGCGGTCCGCGTCCTCCATCGTGGCCAGCAGGGCGGCGGCATCGCCGCGCGCCAGCACGCCGAGCGCGCCCATAAGCTGCACCGACAGGCCGCGAGAGGCGGCGCTGACATCGTCCCGGCCGGCGGCGTCCGCGATCGTGGCGAGCGGCTTTAGCCTGCCCTCGATCTGCGAGGCCAGCCATTCCCCGAGGCGCGCGCCGACGCGTTCCCGCTCATGCGGCTCCAGCCCGCCGAGCGCGCGGTCGAGCGTTAGGGCGGGGGAGAGGGCGTCGCGCCCGGGGGTCAGCCGCGCCACGCGCGCGCCGCGCCACAGGATGCGGGCGGGCAGGGTGCCCGAAAGCGTCAGTTCGAACTCCGCGTCGGGGGCCTTCGACAGCGACGCGACCCGCTGCGCATATTCGCGCGGCAGGTGGCGTTCGGCCGCCGCGATCAGACGCTTCTTCTCGCCAGCCCGCGCGGCGGGATCGGCGCGAAAGCGAAAGCCGGTCAGCGTGCCGATCGCCTGCCCGCCGACCACCACCTCGCCGCCTGCCTCGATCTCGACCGGCAATTGCATCGCGTTGCCGGCCAGATCGCGCATCAGAAGGGAGGTGCGCCTGTCGACGAAGCGCTGCGTCAGCCGCTCGTGCAGCGCATCCGACAGCTTGTCCTCCAGCGCGCGGGCGCGGCCCGCCCATTCCTCGCGGTCCGCCAACCAGTCTTGCCGCTGCGAGATATAGGTCCAGGTGCGGGCGGCGGCGATGCGGCCGGAAATCGCCTCAATCCCCCCTTGCGTATCGTCGAGCCGCGCCAGTTCGGCGGCGACCCACTCCTTGGGCAGCGTGCCCGCCCCTTCGGTCCGGTGCGTGTAGATGCGGCCGGCAAGGCGCGCATGCGCCTGCGGACCCGTCTTCCTGTAATCGGGCAGGCTGGCGACATCCCACAGCAGGCGAATACGGTCCGGCGTGTCCGCGCGCCCCGCAATAATCGGATCGGCAGCGAGCGCCTTCAGCACGGCCTCGTCCGTCGCGCGGCGCGTGCGCTGCAGCTCGTCGCGGCCGGATGTCTCCTCCAGCGAGGCGATCAGGCGCGGCACGCTGCCCCAGTCGAGGCGCGCATTGCGCCACACCAGCTTCCGTACGCTCTGGAACTCATGCCCCTCGACGGCGGCGATCTCCTCGGGGGTGAGGACCGGCCCGCCTTCTTCCCCGAACACCAGGGTTCCGAACGTGCCGTCGCGTTGGTAGCGGCCTGCGCGCCCGGCGATCTGCCCCAGTTCGGCCGGCATCAGCCGCCGTTGGCGCTGGCCGTCGAATTTCGACAGGGCGGCAAAGGCGACATGGTCGATGTCCATGTTCAGGCCCATGCCGATCGCGTCGGTGGCGACCAGATAGTCGACCTCACCCGATTGATAGAGCTCCACCTGCGCGTTGCGCGTACGCGGGCTCAGCGCGCCCATGACCACCGCCGCGCCGCCCTTCTGCCGACGCAGCATTTCGGCGAGGCCGTACACCTCGTCGGCGCTGAAGGCGATCAGCGCGGCGCGGCGCGGCAGGCGCGACAGCTTCTTGGGGCCGGCATAGCTCAGCGTCGAAAAGCGCGGCCGCTCCTCGATATAGGCGTCCGGCAGCAGCCGCCGGATCAGCGGCGCCATCGTCGCGGCGCCCAGCAGCATGGTCTCTGCGGTCCCGCGTCTGTGCAGCAGGCGGTCGGTGAAGACATGTCCGCGCTCCGGGTCCGCCGCCAGCTGGATCTCGTCGAGCGCCAGAAATTCGGGGTGCAGGTCCGCGGGCATCGCCTCGGCGGTGCACAGCCAGTAGCGCGCGCCCTCCGGCACGATCTTCTCCTCGCCGGTGACGAGGGCGACTTGCGGCGCACCTTTGATCGCCACCACCCGGTCATAGACTTCCCGGGCCAGCAGTCGCAGCGGAAAGCCCATCATGCCGCTGGCATGGCCGCACATGCGCGTCACCGCCAAATGCGTCTTGCCGGTATTGGTGGGGCCGAGGACGGCCGTCAGCCTGGCGCTGGACATGCTGTCCTGACTGCCAGCCTGTGCGCCGCCTTGCAAACGGAATGCGCGGACCTGGTACGCGGTGACGCCGATACGGCCGCGCCTCGGCGCCAAAAATGAGCGGAACCTTTCGCTGGACGGCCGGATCGACGGATTCTTGCGGCCCTTCGCCCGCGTCAGCGCCGCACGTCGCCGGCCGGGCGGGGCGGCCCCTCGGCTCACCGCCTCCATCCTGCGCTTCACCGCAAGGATCGCCGATCGTGCAAATCGTTCAATTGACTTTAACCGTTTCGCGCAACAATCCAGAATCTCGAAGTAATCCGGCATGTTGGGCTTTGGTTCGCATGGCCGGGTGTCGGGCAGGAAATTTTCGGGGTCTGCAGACACAGTGACGATCAACGCGATTCTTTCATCGGCAACGGACAGGCTGGCGGATGCTGTGCGCACGGCGACGCGCTCATGGTCGGCCGCGCCCGGCGGCAAGGTTCCCTTTCTGGCCCTTGCCTCCGCCGGGTCGGCAGGCGGGGGGGGCGCCCGGGCCGCTGCCGCGCCGAAGGGCTTCGTCGTCGATCTTGGCAGCGATATCGGGACCGCCGCATGGTGGCGCGGCCTCGGCAGCCTGACCGCCATGACCGCCGTCCTCGGCTGGGTCGCCCTCTCCCCCGCGAAATTGCCGGTCTTTGCCGCGCCGGCGCTCGACGACCAACAGTTCGCCGCCCTCGATAGCGTCTCGATCGCGCCCCTGTCGCAGGGCGGTCATATGGGTCCGGCGGCCGCGCCGACCGCGCTCGTGCAGCCGCTTGCGGAGGCGCCGGAGCGGCCGCGCCTCGAATTGGTGGCCGAGCTGCGGGAAATCGACAGCTTCGGCGCCGCGCTTCGCCGTGCGGGGGTCAGCAACACCGATTCCGCCGCTGCCGCGGATCTGATTGCGCCGCACATCGACATCGCGGCGCTGCAACCCGGCACCGAATTCGCCCTCGTGCTTGGACGCCGTCCCGGAAAGGGAAAGCCGCGCCCGCTGGAGGAACTCAGCTTCCGCGCCGCCTTCGATCTGCGCCTCGACCTCGTCCGCGGCAAGGACGGTGAACTTCGCGCCCGGCCGGTGCCGATCCGGATCGACGAAACGCCGCTGCGCATCAGCGGAATGGTGGGCGACAGCCTGTACAAGTCCGCGCGCGCCAACGGCGTCTCCAGCCGCGTCGTCGCCAATTTCATCCGCGCGATGAGCCCGCGTCTCAACTTCCAGCGCAATGTCTACGCATCCGACCGCTACGACATCGTCGTCGAGCACAAGGTGGCGGAAACGGGCGAGGAGCAGACGGGCGATCTTCTCTATGCCCGCGTCGAGGGGAACGGAAAGGACCTCGAGATCGCGCGGTGGGAGGTCGATGGAGAGGCGAACTACTTCCTTCCCGACGGCCGCAGCATCAAGGAAGGCTTCTCGACGACGCCCGTTCCGGGCGCGCGCCTGTCGTCCGGATTCGGCCTGCGCCGGCATCCGATCCTGAAATCCAGCCGCATGCACAAGGGGCTGGACTATGCCGCGTGGTCCGGTACGGCCATTCAGGCCACCGCGCCCGGCACGGTGATCTTCGCGGGCCGCAATGGCGGTTACGGCAATCAGGTGCGCATCCGCCACAATAACGGCATCGTCACCAGCTACAGCCATATGAAGGGCTTCGCCTCCGGCATCCGCTCCGGCGCGAGCGTAAAACAGGGCGAGAAGGTCGGCTTCGTCGGCACCACCGGGCTGTCGACCGGGCCGCACCTTCATTACGAGGTGCATGTGAACGGCCGCGCCGTCGATCCGCGCGGTCAGGATCTGCCCACCGGCCTGGAACTCGCAGGCAGCGACCTCGCCGCCTTCAAGCGCAAGCTGGAGGACCTGCGCGCCATCACGCCGCGCGAATCCGACGTGGAACTGAACAAGATCTAGGGCAGGGCGCGACCCTCCCCTAACCTCTCCCTCGCCAGGGAGGGGAACGCACTTTTTCTCCTCTCGCTTGCGAGGGGAGCGCACGTATCTTCTCCCCTCCCTGGAAAGGGAGGGGCCGGGGGAGGGTCGCCCCGCGCAACTGGTCAGAACACGCACACCCCCGCGCGTTCCTCGCCCCGCACTGCTATACCCACCCGGCCATGACCGCCCCCGACGCCCCCCAGCGCAAGATCATCCATGTCGACATGGACGCCTTCTTCGCCAGCGTTGAGCAGCGGGACAATCCGGACCTGCGCGGCAAGCCCGTCGCGGTCGGCGGATCGAAAGCGCGCGGCGTCGTCGCGGCGGCCAGTTACGAGGCGCGCGTCTTCGGCGTCCGCTCCGCCATGCCCTCGGTTACCGCCCAGCGCCTTTGCCCGGACCTCATCTTCGTAAAGTCCCGTTTCGACGTCTACCGATCGGTATCGCAGCAGATCCGGGAAATCTTCGCACGCCACACGGACCTGATCGAACCGCTCAGTCTCGACGAGGCGTATCTCGACGTCACCGCCTCCGGCCGTCCGGCGACGGAGATCGCGCGTGAGATTCGCGCCGAAATCCTCAGCACCACACGGCTGACCGCGTCCGCCGGCGTCAGCTACAACAAGTTCCTGGCAAAGCTGGCCAGCGACCAGAACAAGCCCGACGGCCTGTGCGTCATTCGCCCGCACGAGGGCGCGGCGTTCGTCGCCGGCCTGCCGGTCAAGCGCTTCCACGGCGTCGGCCCGGTGACGGCGGCGAAGATGGAACGCTTCGGCATCCGCACCGGCGCGGACCTCGCGGCGAAAAGCCGGGAGTGGCTGCAGGGGAATTTCGGCCGCTCCGCCGATTATTATTACGGCGCTGCGCGCGGCATCGATCACAGGCCCGTGCGCGCCAGCCGGGTGCGCAAGTCGATCGGCGCGGAGCGGACCTTCTCAGAGGATTTCCGAACCCGCGCCGATCTCCTCGCCGCGCTGGAGCCGGTGATCGAGGCGGTGTGGGAGAGGATCGACCGCGCGGGGGCCGCCGGCCGCACCGTCACCCTGAAAATCAAGTTCGCGGATTTCCAGCAGATCACGCGCGCGCGGTCCTTCGAAACACCCGTCAGCGACAGGGGCATGTTCACGCGCATCGGCCACGACCTTCTGGAGCGCGAACTTCCCGTGCCGAAGGGCGTGCGCCTTCTCGGCCTGACGCTTTCCGGCCTGACCGGGCGGGGCGAGGCCGCGCCGCGTGCCGCCGCGACGCAGCTCGGCCTCGATCTCTAGGGGCTCAGCGCAGCCGCAGCCGCCACAGCCGGTCGTCGTCGGCCTGATCGCCGACCATGAAGACGACTTTGCCCACCTCCTCGAACCCATAGCGGGCATAGAAGCGCTGGGCGCGGACATTCTCCGAATAGACGCTCAGATACATGTCGTCATGATCGCCGCTGCGCGCCACCTCCAGCGCCCAGTCCATCAGCGCCTGCGCCGCGCCGGTGCCGTGCCAGTCCTTCAGCACGTAAAGCTGGCGCAGCTCGATCTTCTTTCGGCCGTCGTCTGGAACCGGCAAATAGGATGGTCCCGTCTTCGCAAAGCCCGCCAGCACGCCGCCGGCATCGACCACGCGAAAGCGAAAGGCGGGATCGCGGAATTCCGCCGGCAAACCGTCCGCCCCGAAACTCTGCTCCAGAAAGGCGGACAGATCCTCCGGCCGGTAAAGATGGCCAAAGGTTTCCGTAAAGGTGCGCCGCCCAAGCGCGGTCAGCGCATCGAGGTCGGCCTCGCCCGGCCGCCGGATCGTCCAGTCGGTCACTGCGACTCCTCCGGCAGGCCGCCCGGCGCGGGCCAGTCCGGCGCGGCAATCCCCAGAACCTTGAACAGCGCACCCATCGCATCCGGCGCGCTCAGCCGCCGCGCCGCCTCCGCCACGGCCGTCCGCGCCGCTTCGTCCTTGCCGCGCATCAGCGTTTCGGCCCGCAGCCCCAGGCCCAGGCTGCTGAGGAACGCGACCTGACTGACGGGCCCGTGCGCGCGGCAGCCCGCCAGTTCGGCGGCGCGCGCGACAGCGGCGAAATCGACATGCACCGTCACGTCGGCCTCCCCCGGACAGGCGAGCGGGTCCACGGTCTCATGTGCGCGCACCGCCTGCAGCGTGTCGCCCTCCTCGCCTCCGGCATAGCCATAGTCGATGAACAGCGCCGCGCCGCCATCCGCCGCCAGGCGTGCGGCCACCTCGCCGACCAGCGCCTCGGCCGCGCAGGCCCTTTCCCGGATGCGATCCCCCGCGGGGGTAAAGGCGAGCGTGCCGCCCTCCTGCGCCATCACCATCCGTTCCTGCCAGCCCGCCGCCGTCTCCACCTGCTGCTGCACGGGCAGGGCGTCCAGAAACTCGTTGGCGATGAACAGCGTCGGCGCGCCGGTCGGCACGTCGGCGATGCCATCGTGATGCACCGCGCTTGGCACCGCCGCCGCCTGTGCCCGGCGAAGCACGGGGCTGGTTTCCACCATGTGCACCTCGGCTGCCTCGGCAAAGCCCGGCACTTGCCCGGCCGCGCGAAGCAGGTCGCGCATCAGCGTGCCGCGCCCCGGTCCCAGCTCGACGAGGCGCAGCGGCGTCGGCGTTCCGGCGCGCAGCCACAAATCGGCCGCCCAGGCGCCGATCAGTTCGCCGAACATCTGGCTGATTTCCGGCGCCGTGGTGAAATCGCCCGCCGCGCCCAGCGGATCGCGCGTCGCATAATAATGCGCGTTCGAACGCTGCATATAGTCGTGCACGCTGATGCCGCCCGCCGCGGCAATCTCCGCCATCAGGGTCTCCGCGAAGCTCACGCCGCGGCGATGTCCCGCCGGGCGTGCCGGCCGGGTGCCGTCGCGATCAGGTACAGGCCGCCGGCGATCATGGGCAGGCACAGCGTCTGGCCCATGGTCAGGCCCCAGTCGAGCGTGCCGAGCTGTGCATCCGGCGTGCGCACGAACTCGACCGCGAACCGGAACAGGCCGTAACCCAGCAGGAACGCGCCCGTCAGCATGCCCGGCATCAGCCGCGCGCGCGTGCGCCAGAACATGTAGGCCAGGATGGCGAACAGCACGAGGCCCTCCAGCGCGGCCTCATAGAGCTGGCTTGGGTGGCGCGGCACGCCCATGGGGTCGCTGGGAAAGATCATCGCCCATGGCACGTCCGTGGGCCGGCCCCAGAGCTCGCCGTTGATGAAGTTCGCGCAGCGGCCCAGAAACAGGCCGATGGGAACGACGCACGCGACATAGTCGGCCATGCGAAGCCAGTCGAGCTTCTGGGACAAGCCGTAGGCGATGATGGCGATGGCGACGCCCGCCGCGCCGCCATGGAAGGACATGCCGCCCTCCCACACCCGAAACACATTAGCGAGGCTGCCTTGCGGGCCGAAGAACTCGCCGCCGTCATAGAAGATGACATAGGCCAGCCGCCCGCCGATGATGATGCCCAGCGTCACCCAGGTGACGAGGTCGTCGGCGTGGCGGCGGGCCAGCGGCGATCCCGGCTGCGCCACCAGCCTCAATATGTACCACCAGCCGAGGACGATGCCGCCGATATAGGCCAGGCTGTACCACCGTATGGGAATGGAGAAGCCCTCGAAGGGGGTTGGAATCGTGAACCATACGGGGTCGATTTGCGGATAGTCGATCAGCACCGATGCCCCGGGCAGCAGGGCGCCGCGGGACAGCGGCGCGATCAGGGCGGTCATGAGGTCTGGCAGCACGGTCATGGGGCGGGGCGTCTCCTCGGGGCGCGGGCGGGCCGGGACGGCGCCTGGGCCTCGCGCTCGTTTGCACCGGGCTTTTGCGGGCGCAGCGGCGTCAGGGCAAGGGGGTGCGCCCCGGCGCCGCGTGAAAAGGCGCGGATTGCGGCGGAAACCTGTCTGTTTCGCCGTTTGCCGCTTTTGCACGGCCCTCCTACAAAAGAGGCCGCGATTCGCATCATCTTGCATTCCTGGGGAGGAACGTCCGTTTCATGCTCACCGATCTCGACAAGGCCTTCGATGCGGAAATTGCCAATCTGACCCAGCCCGGCACGCAGTTCGCGGTGAAGCAGGGTACGGTTCGCGGCGCTGAGATGCCGGTCTTCGAGAACGCGCCCCCCTCCATGCGCGAATATTTCGACCTGTTCTTCGGCGCGCAGGCAGCGCGCGAATTCACCGTCTACGAGGATGAGCGCCGCACCTTTGGCGAGATTTTCGAGGAGGCGAAGCACATCGCGTCGGCGCTGCAGCATGAATATGGCATCGCCAAGGGCGACCGCGTCGCCATCGCCATGCGCAATTATCCCGAATGGATCAGCGCCTATGTCGGCATCATCTATCTGGGTGCCGTCGCCGTTCCGCTGAATGCCTGGTGGACCACGGAGGAGCTGGAATACGGGCTGACGCATTCCGGCACGTCGCTCGTCATCGCCGACGAGGAGCGCCTGCGCCGCATCAGCCGGATCGAGGGGCTGACCATCCCGAAAATCTGCGTCCGGACCTCGGCCAGCGTGTGCAGCGAAAACGGCGCCCGCCCGCTAAAGGACATGCTCGCCGCCAGCCCAAGGGAGATGTGGTACGTCCATCCGCTGGGCCAGGATGACGATGTCACCCTGATGTACACGTCGGGTTCCACGGGCAATCCGAAGGGGGCGGTCTCCACCCATGGCGGCCTCCTCCACGGCGCCATGAACTATCTCGCCTCCGGCCTCGCCATGCTCGCGCTGGCGGAGAAGGAGGGCACGAAACTGCCGGAACAGCAGGTCATGCTCCTCAACGTGCCGCTCTTCCACATTACCGGGTCGGTGCCCGTTCTCCTCATTTCCATCGCCATCGGCCGCAAGCTGGTCATCATGTACAAATGGGATCCGACGGAGGCGCTGCGCCTCATTGAAAAGGAGCGCGCGACCTATTTCGTTGGCGTGCCGACCATGAGCCTTGAACTGCTGCAGCATCCCGACCGCGACAAGTACGACACCTCCACGCTCCTCGACATCGCAGCCGGCGGCGCGCCGCGCCCGGCAGAGCATGTGAAGCGGCTGACGGATGCGTTCGCCGCGCGCCCGGCCATCGGCTACGGCCTAACGGAAACGAACGGCGTCGGCGCCGGCAATATCCGCGACAATTACCTCGCAAAGCCGAACTCGACGGGCCGCGCGTCCAAACCCATGGTGGAAATCGGCATCAAGGACGAGGACGGGTCGAACATGCCCGCCGGGGAGCGCGGGGAGGTCTGCATCCGCTCGGCCGCCAATGTGCGCGGCTATTGGCGCAACCCGCAGGCGACGCTGGAAAGCTTTTCCCCGGACGGATGGTTCCACACGGGCGACATCGGCTATCTGGACGATGACGGCTATGTGTTCATCGTCGACCGCAAGAAGGACATTATCATCCGCGGCGGTGAGAATATCGCCGCGCAGGAGGTCGAGGCGGCCATCTATGCCCATCCGGCCGTTGCGGAGGCGAGCGTTGTCGGCCTGCCCGATGAGCGCATGGGAGAGATCGTCGGCGCCGTCGTCTATCTGAAGCCGGGGGAACAGGTCGAACGGGAATCGCTCCTCCAGTTCCTCACCGAGGATTTGGCGAAGTTCAAGATTCCCGAGCGCATCTGGATCGTGAAGGAACCGCTGCCGAAACTCGGCTCCGGCAAGATCGACAAGGTTTCGCTCCGAACCCGCTACCGCGCCGAACATCTCGGCAAGGCCGCCTGACGCGAAACCGGCCGCGTTTTCGCCGTCTGCCGGGCCGGGCGAAGGCGGCGCAGAGACCCTGACGCTAATTCCGCCCCTGAATCGGCCTTGTCGTTTCCGCCGCGGAAAGGTCGCGCCCGAAAACGGCTGCGATTCAAGCGGCGCTTACCCAGGCACCGGACCGTTAAAAACACTCTCGCTCAAAACGCCGCCTGATGAAACACCGCCCCGTAAAGGGCCTTGCTCCCGGCGAAGGCCGGGGTCCATGCCATAAGTACGCGGTTCGCCACGGCGCGGCGCGCGAGCCGGACCCTTACAGGGGGTGGAACACGAAACCGCATGGCATCCGCCGGCGTCCGACCGGAGGACGTCCCGCATCCATCGCAGCGCCCCACCGGCGCCGTTCTCATCTCTGTCCGAAAGAGAAGGAACCGCCGCGCGCAGAAATCGGCTCTCGCCATCGTCCCCCGACGATTTCTACGCGCGGCGTCCCTGTTTCCCGAGGCTCCCCCAGCCTCAGGCGTCCACCAGCGTCCGCTTGTCGACTTGGTCGCGCGGATGTTCGCCGGTGGCGATATAGCGAGCGGCACGGGCAATGTTCACGCCGTGATCCCCGGAGCGCTCGATTTGCTTGCCGATGAACAGGATGTGCGTGCTCGCATAGGCGTCCATCGATTCTTCCGACATGCGCCGCACCATCATGGCGGTCAGGTCGTCGAAGGCGTCGTCGAGCTCGTCGTCCAGCGCGTCGACCTCGTCCGCAATGGCCGCATCGCGCTCCATCAGTGCGCGCACGCCCAGTTCGATCTGCTTGCGGGCGATGGTGGCCATGCGCTCGACATGCGCGATTTCACCGGTCAGCCCCTCGATGTCTATCGACCGAACCCGCTTGGCGATGTTCTTGGCATGGTCGCCGATGCGCTCCAGGATGGAGGCGGCCTTGATCAGCGTGATGATGGTACGCAGATCCTCCGCGACCGGGGACCGGCGGGCCAGCACGCGCACCACGCCGCTTTCCAGCTGGACCTGCAACTCATCGACGGTGCGATCGCGCTTTACCACCTCGTCCGCCAGCACCTCGTCCTTGGTGCACAGCGCCGTCATGGCATCGCCCAGCATGCGGCTTGCCACGGTCCGCATCTCGTCGAACTGGCCGAACAGGGTTGCAATGTCTTCATCGAAGCCGCTCACGATGTGAGCGCCGCCGAGCCGGAGTGTGTTCATGACATTTATGTTACAGGTGTAAAGCGGGTTTGTCGAGACGGTGAAACGCGCCGGAACTGCGGCATGGCTCCATGCTCAAAAGTCGAACTGTGCACG
Source organism: Pacificimonas flava (assembly GCF_000342165.1). GTDB lineage: Bacteria > Pseudomonadota > Alphaproteobacteria > Sphingomonadales > Sphingomonadaceae > Pacificimonas > Pacificimonas flava. The sequence goes on along the minus strand of NZ_AMRV01000003.1, from coordinate 109,689 downwards.
CATGGCAACAGTGCCGACCGAATAGTCACGGTCGCCGCCCGCGGCGGGCAGTGCGGCATCGTCATAGTCTATGATGCCGGCGTCGACCAGGAACCGTGTGCGTGCCGTCGGCAGCCAGGACAGCGATACCAGATAGGCATCCTGCGTGCCGCCGCGAATGCTGCCGTCCGACAGGTCGAGATGATCGTAGCGCGCATTCACCTGTACCGCGCCGAACCCGCCGCGGCCCAGCGGACGCAGCGGCTTCGTTGAACGGAAATAGCCGTCGCGATAGCCGCGCTGCTCGCCGGTCAGGAAATAGCCCGCCTCGATAAAGGCGCCGAAGAAGCCCGGCTCGGGATCGCCCACATCATTGCCGGTCTGCAGCCAATAGGCCTCGCCCGTCACATGCAGCGGTCCGCGCACGGCGGCCGCCTCAAGGCCCAGCCCGCTTTCGCGGTCGGCGACGAAGCGCGGCGTCGACAGGAAGCGGGCGTCGGTGGCGTGGAATTGCGGCCGCTCGCGGTAGCGGGTCGTCTGGCCGGGATCGCGCTTGAATTCCAGATGATGCACGCTGGCGCCGATATGATCGAGTGCGCCCGGACGTTCGTCCTTCAGCACCACCCGCGCGTCATAGCTCAGCTGCGTATCGCGCTGCTCCTCGAACGAATCGAGGTTCTGCGTGAACAGGCCCGCATCGGCAATCACATGCTCGCTCTTCCAGTTGACCGACGCGCCGACCCGCCGCTGGAAATCGAACGCATCCGTAAACGCCGCGCGTTCCAGGAAGGAAATGTCCAGCGAGCTGTTCATCTCCTCCATCGTGTTGAAATTCTTGTGGTGTCCCAGCGTAAAGCCCAGATTGTCCGTGGCCTGATAATAGACGGCGGCCTCCGCGAAGATCGGGTAATTGTCCGCGAAGTCGACTTCCACCTTGGCGGACAGGCCGGCCGGCGCGCCGATCTCCACGCCCAGCCGCGCCGCGCGAAATTCGCCGACCCAGCCCAGATCCTGGGCCACGACCCCGTCCGGACGCTCGATATAGCCATAATCATAGAGCAGCCGTCCGCGCGGCTTGATCGACCAGTCGCCGGCCTCGAAGCGCGGCGCGCCGTCATAGGGAATGTCCGCAAGCGGAGACGCGGCCATGCCCGGGCCGGCCGCCAGCAGCGCGAGCGTGCCGGCTGCAATGATGGATTTCATGTCTTGCCTGATCCGTCTTTGGTTCGGTTCAGCGCCGCCGCTATTGACGCGACGTTTCAGATTTGTGGCACTTGTGCGGCGCTTTTGTGAATTTTTGACGCAAAATTGCGTCTTGTAACGAAACGGCCATAAACTCTGGGCAGGGGGCCGCCTGCCGAACTCCATCCTAAAGCAAGCAGAGATAGAACCCATGCGCAAATTCGCTTTTTTCGCCGCTGCTGGTATCGCCCTCCCGCTCACGCTCGCGGCGTGCGGAGACGGCGGCACACCCGCTGGCGGCACGGCCGAGGGCGTGTCGGGCCCGGCCCTTCGCATCGTCGGATCCTCCACCGTCTATCCGTTTACGACGGCCATAGCGGAAACCTTCACGCGCAACCATCCGGGCGCCTCTGCGCCCATCGTCGAATCGACCGGCACGGGCGGCGGCATCAAGCTGTTCTGCGGCGGCGTCGGCCTCGACTATCCCGACATCGCGAACGCTTCGCGCCGCATCAAGGCCAGCGAGATCGAGATGTGCAACCAGAACGGCGTCGAGCAGATCCTGGAAATTCAGGTCGGTCTCGACGGCATCGTCTTCGCCCAGTCGCGCGATGCGGAGCCGATGTCGCTGACGGCGGAGCAGATCTACCGCGCGCTTGCCGCCACCAATCCGGATGGCAGCCCCAATACGGCCACGAACTGGTCCGACATCGATCCTTCCCTGCCGGACCACCGGATCGAGGTGCTGGGCCCGCCGCCGACCTCTGGCACGCGCGACGCCTTCAACGAGCTTGTCATGACCGCCGGCTGCAAGGAGGTTCCCGAGGTCGCCGAGCTGGAGGAGACGGACGAGGACGCGTTCAAGGCGCGCTGCGAGCGCCTGCGCGAGGACGGCGCCTTCGTAGAGGCCGGCGAAAATGACAATCTGATCGTGCAGAAGCTGACGACGAACCCGAACGCGGTCGGCATCTTCGGCTACTCCTACCTTGAGGAGAATCTCGATAAGATCGAGCCCGTGGCGCTGAACGGCGTCGCGCCCGAATATGAGAATATCGCATCGGGCGACTACATCGCCGCCCGCCCGCTCTATATCTACGTCAAGGGCGAGCATATGAATGCGAAGCCTGCGCTGGAGACCTTCGTCGCGGAATATATCGACGATCAGGCGACGGGCCCCGATGGCATCCTGCGCGAACGCGGCCTGATCGCCGCGCCGGAAGCCGTGCGCAGCGCCAACGCCGCCGCGCTGGAAAGCCGCACCGGCCTTACCGCCGCCGATCTGGGCGAGGAGTAAAGGACAGGCCCCACCGCCGCAGGCGCCGCCCGCTCCGCCGGGCGCCCTGCGGCATGGCGGTGGATTCCTGCCTTCGCAGGAATGACGAGCGGGGCGGAAAGGTCAGCCACCCCACCATCCATTACTACGGCCGCCCCCTAACGCACACGTTCCAACACCCGTCGCCCCTGCGCAGGCAGGGGCCCAGGCGGCCGGCTATCAGTTTGCCCCTCGGACGCTGCGCGTGGTGGATTCCTGCCTTCGCAGGAATGACGAGTCCGGGGGAGGGGTCAGCCACCCCAGCATCCAACGCCATGGATTCTCGCCGGAAGCACCCTTCAACACCCCGTCGCCCCTGCGCAGGCAGGGGCCCATCCCTCCGCGCGGGCATGAATCCCGCTGGGCCGGTGCTCAGCCCTTGCCGTAGCCGCCGCCGCCCGGCGTCTCGATGACGAAGACATCCCCCGGCGCCATGTCGGCGCTGATGGTGGCGCCGTGCGTTTCGACGGTCCCGCCGGCCCGCTCGATGCGGGTCAGGCCCGGCGCACCGTCCGCGCCGCCCTGCAGCCCGAAGGGCGCCACCCGGCGCCGGTTCGCCAGCAGATTCGCGCGCATCGGCGCCAGGAAGCGCAGCCGCCGCACCGCGCCGTCGCCGCCTCTCCGCGCGCCGGCTCCGCCCGACCCGCGCCTCAGCGTAAAGGCCTCCAGCAGCACCGGATAACGGCTTTCCAGCACCTCGGGGTCGGTCAGCCGGCTGTTGGTCATGTGCGTCTGCACGGCGTCGGCGCCGGCAAAACCCGGCCCCGCGCCGGCGCCGCCGGCGATGGTCTCGTAATATTGCCGCTCGCCGTCACCGAAGGTGAAATTGTTCATCGTCCCCTGCGCCGCCGCCATCGCGCCGAGCGCGCCGAACAGCACGTCGCAGACCACCTGGCTGGTTTCCACATTGCCGGCGACGACGGCGGCCGGGGCGCGCGGGTTCAGCATCGAGCCCTCGGGCGCGGTGATGGTGACGGGGCGCAGGCAGCCGTCGTTCATCGGAATGTCCTCGTCGACCAGAACGCGCATGACGTAAAGGACCGCCGCGCGCGTCACGGCAAAGGGCGCGTTGAAATTGCTGTCCAGTTGCGCGCTGGTGCCGGTAAAATCGACATGCGCGCCGCCCGCCTCCGCATCCACGGTCACCCGCACGGCGACGACCGCGCCATTGTCGAGTTCGTAGGACAGCGTGCCGCCCGGCAGCGTCTTGAGCAGACGCCGGACCGCACCCTCCGCATTGTCCTGAACATGCTGCATATAGGCTGTGACGACATCGGCGCCGTACTGCCGCGCCGCCGCCAGAAGCTGCTTGCCGCCGCGCGCGCAGGCCGCGACCTGCGCCTTCAGATCGGCGATGTTCTGCGCGGGCAGGCGGGCCGGGTAGGGGCCGCTTTCCAGGATGGCGCGCACGCGCTCCTCCTGGAACCGGTCCGCCTCCACGATCAGTTCGTTGGCGAACAGCACGCCTTCTTCCTCGATGCGCGAGGAATCCGGCGGCATGGAGCCGGGGCTGGTGCCGCCGACATCGGCATGGTGCCCGCGCGCGGCGACCCACCAGGCCGGGGCGGCCATGTCGTCCGGCAGGAACACCGGCATGATGACGGTGATGTCCGGCAGATGCGTGCCGCCCGCATAGGGATCGTTCAGCGCATAGACGTCGCCCGGCCGGATGCCGCGCCCGTCAGCGCCGCCGCCCGTGCCATCCCCCCGCGCGCGCAGGATCGTCTTCACGCTTTCGCCCATGGAGCCCAGATGGACGGGCATGTGCGGCGCATTGGCGACCAGCGCCCCGTCGGCGTCGAACAGCGCACAGGAAAAATCCAGCCGCTCGCGAATGTTCACGCTGCTTGCCGAATGTTGCAGCGCCGCGCCCATCTCCTCAGCGATCGACATGAACAGCCCGTTGAAGATTTCCAGCCGCACGGGGTCGAGCGCGGTGCCGATGGCGGCGTCCGTCCGCGCCGCGCTACGCGTCAGGATCAGGTTGGCGCCTGCATCCAACGCTGCCTGCCAGCCGCGCTCGACGACGGTGGTGGAGCCCGGATCGATGATCAGCGCCGGCCCGGACACGGCGTGCCCGCTCCGCATGTCCGCGCGGCGGTGGATGGGGGTCGCCGTTTCCTCGCCGCCGATGAAGGTCGCGGCCGTCTCGATCGCCGGCTCCGGTTGTCCCGCCCCGGATGTTCCGGCCATGGCCTCCGCACCGCTGTCTGCCCGCGCCTCGACTCGTATCATCTCCGCGATCAGCGGTGCATCGCCGACGAAGCCGAACGCCTCGCGGTGCCGCTCCTCGAATGCCTTTCGCATGTCCGCCGCGCTGCCGTGCGGCACGGCGATGGCATGCTCCGTCCCCTCATAGCGCAGAAACGCCTGTGCGGTGGTGACGGGCGCCGCCTCGCCGGCATGGGGCGCGCCCAGCTCTCGCAGCGCATCCTGGGCAAGCGCGTCCGCCGCACCGCGCATGCCGCTCTCGTCGTCGAATGCGGTGCGCAGCGTCCGCTCCCGCGTGGCGCGGCGGTCGGCCAGACCCATGCCATAGGCGCTGAGGACGCCGGCAAACGGGTGCACCATCACCCGGCCTATGCCCAGCGCGTCGGCGACCAGACAGGCGTGCTGCCCGCCCGCGCCGCCGAAGCTGGCCAGCGTATAGCGCGTGACGTCGCGGCCCCTGGCGACGGAAATCTTCTTGATCGCGTTCGCCATGCTCTGCGCGGCGATGTCCAGGAAACCGGCGGCGATCTCCGCCGCGCTCATGCCGCGTCCCGTCTCCGCCTTCACGGCCGCGCGCACCTCCTCGATGCGGGCGAGGGCGGCGTCCGGGTCCAGCGGTTCGTCCGCGTCCGGTCCGAAAACGGACGGAAAATGCGCGGGCTGGATCTTGCCCAGAACGACGTTGCAGTCGGTCACCGTCAGCGGCCCGCCGCGGCGATAGCTTGCCGGCCCCGGCACCGCGCCCGCGCTTTCCGGCCCGACCAGGAACCGCGCGCCGTCGAACCGGCAGATGCTGCCGCCGCCCGCCGCCACCGTGTGGATCGCCATCATCGGCGCCCGGATGCGCGCGCCGGCGACCTCCGCCTCGTTCGTCAGTTCGTAATCCCCGGCATAATGGGACACGTCCGTCGACGTGCCGCCCATGTCGAAGCCGATGATGCGGTCGAAACCGGCCGCTTCGCCCGTCTTCGCCATGCCGACGATGCCGCCCGCCGGGCCGGACAGGATAGCGTCCTTGCCGCGCAGCCGAGCGCCCAGCGTCAGGCCGCCCGACGACTGCATGAACAGCGGCGCCGTGCCCGACAGCGCCGCCGTGACCTTGTCCACATAGCGGCGCAGCACAGGCGACAGATAGGCGTCGACGACCGCCGTATCGCCCCGCCCGATCAGCTTTATGAGGGCATTCACCTCATGGCTTGCCGACACCTGCGTGAAGCCGATGTCCCGAGCGATCTGGGCCAGCCGCGCCTCGTGTTCATTGTACGCATAGCCGTGCATGCACAGGATCGCGGCGGCGCGCAGACCCTTGTCATAGGCGGCCTGAAGCCCCGCGCGCGCGGCGTCCTCGTCCAGCGGCGGTTCGACGGTCCCGTCCGCGCGGACGCGCTCGTCCACCTCCAGCACCTCTTCATAAAGGGGGGCGGGCTTCTCGATCCCCTTGGCGAACAGGTCGGGCCGCGCCTGATGTCCGATGGACAGCGCATCGCCAAAGCCGCGCGTCACGACCAGCAGCACCGGCTCTCCCTTGCGCTCCAGCAGCGCGTTCGTCGCCACCGTCGTTCCCATCCGCACCGCCAGCGGCGGCAATTGGGCGCCCCCCTGTGTGCCGGTCAGCCGGTAGATGCCGGCGACGGCAGCGTCTTCATAGTGCTCCGGGTTTTCGGACAGCAGCTTTGCCGTCGTCAGCGACCCGTCCGGCGCCCTCGCGACGATGTCCGTAAAGGTGCCGCCCCGGTCGACCCAGAACTGCCACGCGGCCTCGCCGGCGGATGCGGGGCCTGCGGGCGCAGTCTCGTTAAGCGCAGAGTGGTCGGAGGCGGGCGCGGCATCGGAACTCGTCATGCCTCCGCTTCAGCACTGCGAACCCATGCATGGCAAGCGCAGCGCCCGCTGATATCCTCGCTACCGGGCTCCCGGGCGGTTCCGGCGGTCCGGCACAAGAGACCAGCGCCGCCCGGCCCAACCTGTTGCGCCAAGATCATCGGCATTGGACCCCTGCCTCCGCAGGGGTGACGAAAGGAGATAAGATTACCGTAAAACAACCGTCGCCCCTGCGAAGGCAGGGGCCCATCACACGGCGAGGCCGCCGGCGAAACATGGAACACCGTCCTCGCCACCGCAGCCGCTCCGCCCCGGCGCGCCTCGCCCATCCGCCGTGGGCCCCTGCCTTCGCAGGGGTGACGAATAGGAGACGGACTGCTGGAAAACACAAACAGGAAAAGAACTGCGCTAAAACAACCGTCGCCCCTGCGAAGGCAGGGGCCCAGTGCGCGGCGGTTGGACCCGGCAAGACGCGGACGAAACTCCGCGCCCCGCACCCTAGCTCAGCGTCTTCGCCAGCCCCTCGAACAGCCGCCGGCCGTCGGTGCCGCCCAACTCGGCTTCGACCAGCCGTTCCGGGTGCGGCATCATGCCGAGGACGTTGCCGCGCTTGTTGCGGATGCCGGCGATGTTGCGCTGCGAGCCGTTCACCGCCTCGCCATAGCGGAACACGATCTGGCCTTCGTCCTCCAGCCGGTTCAGCGTATCCTCGTCGGCATAATAATTGCCGTCATGATGCGCGACGGGAATGCGGATGGTCTCGCCGCCTTCATAGGCCAGCGTAAAGGGCGTGCCGCTATTCTCGACCGTCAGCGACACGTCCCGGCAGACATAGTCGAGACCAGCGTTCCGAAGCAGCGCGCCGGGCAGAATGCCCGCTTCGGTCAGCATCTGAAAGCCGTTGCAGACGCCCAGAATGTGGCGGCCCTCCTCGGCGGCGTCCTTGACCGCGCGCATGATCGGGGAATTCGCCGCGATGGCGCCCGTGCGCAGATAGTCGCCATAGGAGAAGCCGCCGGGCAGCGCGATCAGGTCGACATCCGGCAGTTCGCTTTCGCCGTGCCAGACCATCTGGGGTTTCGATCCCGCGACGCGCTCCAGCGCGACCGCCATGTCGCGGTCGCAATTGGATCCGGGAAAGACGATGACGGCACTTTTCACGCGCCCTGATCTCCCAGGGCCGTCTCGCCGTCCAGTTCGACGCGGTAATTCTCGATGACGGTGTTCGCCAGCAGCCGCTCGCACATCTCCTCGACGCGGGCGCGGGGCGTGCCGTCGGCCACCTCCATCTCGATATATTTGCCCTGGCGCACGTCCTGCGCCTCCTCGAAACCCAGCGCGCCGAGGGCGTGGTGGACGGCCTTGCCCTGCGGGTCGAGAACGCCGGTCTTCAGCGTGATGTAGATGCGTGCCTTCATGGGCGCGCTATATGACTGCCGGCCGCGCGCGCGGCAAGGGTTCTTCGGGGCGGGTCGCGCTTCCGGCTGCGGGGGGCGGCCCTCCCCCAGCCCCTCCCTGCCAGGGAGGGGAGAAAAAGCGCGTTCCCCTCCCTGGCAAGGGAGGGGTTAGGGGAGGGTGGGTCCCCCCTCAGTCCTTGGCGCGCGCCTTGCGGGCTTCGTCCAGGTTCAGAACCGTGTCCGGCCCGCCGCCGTCTTCCGGCATCAGGCCCAGGCGTCGCGCCACCTCCTGATAGGCTTCGACCTCGCCGCCCAGGTCGCGGCGGAAGCGGTCCTTGTCCAGCTTCTCGTTCGACTTCATGTCCCACAGGCGGCAGCCGTCGGGGCTGATCTCGTCGGCCAGGATGATGCGGGAAAAATCATTCTCCCACACGCGCCCGAACTCCAGCTTGAAGTCGACGAGGCGAATGCCGATGCCGGCGAACAGGCCGCTCAGGAAATCGTTCACGCGGATCGCCATGTCGCTGATCTCGTGCATCTCCTCCTGGCTCGCCCAGCCGAAGCAGGCGATATGCTCGTCGGAGATCATCGGATCGCCCAGCGCGTCGTCCTTGTAGCAATATTCCAGGATGGTGCGCGGCAGCGGCGTCCCTTCCTCGATGCCCAGCCGCTTCGACAGCGTGCCGGCGGCGACGTTCCTGACGATCACCTCGATGGGCACGATCTCCACCTGCCGCACCAGCTGCTCGCGCATGTTCAGGCGGCGGATGAAGTGCGTCGGCACGCCGATCTGGCCCAGCAGCGTGAAGATGTGCTCCGAGATGCGGTTGTTGAGCACACCCTTGCCGTTGATGGTGCCCTTCTTCTGGTTGTTGAAGGCGGTGGCGTCGTCCTTGAAATACTGGATGATCGTGCCGGGCTCCGGGCCTTCGTACAGAATCTTGGCCTTGCCCTCATAGATCTGGCGGCGGCGGGACATGGTCCTCGTCCTTTTCGTCTCGAATCGAAATCGCCCGGGCGCGTTGCCGCTTCCGGGTGCGGTATCGGCCGCGCTCTACAGCATCGTCGCGGCCCGCGCCACTCCTCCTACAGCGCGCCCAGCGCCGCGACGATCATGGCAAAGATGGTCAGCGCCGCGATGGTAAAGGCGCACAGGACGACGGTCCTCGCCAGCGCGCCGGCCCGGCCGAGGCCGTAGGCATATTTCAGCTGCTTGTACATGTGCACCGGCGGGATGAACGTCAGAGCGGACCAGAACACGGCCCACCCCCATATGCCCGCCGCCATGCCGACCCACAGAAGGATGGTCAGAAGGCTCATGAACGACAGCGAATAGAGGATGAAGACCGTGTGGTCGTACAGGTGCAGATCGCGCCGCCAGAAGAACAGCAGCCATACGAACGGCAGGGATATGGGAAGGAGGAGGAAGGAGTATTTGTACGCCGACTGCTTGATCTTGTAGAAATACAGCTCCGGATTCCCGGTGATGTGCTGCAACTTGTCGTCCAGCCAGCCGACGCCGGTGTTCATGTTCGTGCTCTCCGGCTGGCCCTCGCCGCTTTCCGCCGCCCGCTTCTGCGCAACGATCTGCCCGGTGATGTCGTCCACCTGCCCCTGCCAGTCGAAATTTCCGGTCCGGACGCTGTTATAGGCGCGCTCGATGATCCGCTTTTCGAACTCCGCATCGGCGATGTCCGCGTCGATCCGCGCGAGCGCGGCATCGTCGCCGGCGGCCCTGGCGGCGACGCGCTCCTCGTAGAGGGCGGCCAGCCGCTCGTTCACGGCGTTCAGCTCGGTCTGCATCTCTGCCGCCGCCTCGTCCGCGCCGCCTGCCGGGACGGCGGGCATGATGCCGCCCGGCGCGCCGATGAAGGCGAAGGTGAAGTACATCGCGAAGACGGTGAACAGGAAAATGCCGAACGGCGCGACATAGCGCGCGCGCCGCCCCTCGACATAGTCGCGCGTCAGCCGGCCGGGTTTCGCGATCAGCATGGGCAGGGTGCGCCAGACCTTGCCATCCAGATGCAGGATGCCGTGCGCCAGTTCATGCAGGATGTGGCCGATGGAGCGCGCGACATGCGCATGCTGTCCGCACTCGGGGCAATAATGTCCCGGCGTCGGTGTTCCGCAGTTCAGGCAGGTCTCGTGTTTCTCGCCCGTATGGGCGGCGTGACGCGCGCCCGTTCCGGACAGTTCCCGTGCAATCAGACTGCCGGTGACGAAGCCGCCAATGGCGTCACCCTCGCTCATACCCCTCTCCTGCTCCACCGCAGTCCCGGTCCGAATAATGCGGCGTCCGGCATTTGGCTGCAAGGGCCGCCTCCCGACTGCATTGCGGGCTGCGACGGCGGCCCCTATCTAGGCGCCAGAAAAAGGGCACTGGAGACGAAACGAAGATGGCCGATTTAGAGGATCGCGAGAAGGCGTTCGAAAACAAGTTCGTCCGCGATGCGGAATTCCAGTTCCGGGTCAATGCCCGCCGCAATCGTCTGCTTGGCGAATGGGCGGCGGAGAAGCTGGCTCTGACGCCGGAGGAACGCGACGCTTATGCCAAATCGGTCGTTGCCGCCGACTTCGAGGAGGTCGGCGATCAGGACGTATTCCGCAAGGTTTGGGGCGACCTGTCCGCACGTGATACGGGCGTCACCGAATCCGATCTGCGCATGGCCATGGACGATCTGATGGTCGAGGCGCGCCGCCAGTTCATGACAGAGGTCTAGATCCATGCCGATGCCCGCCGCGGAAATCAAAACGCTGATCGAAACCGGAATCGAGGGCGCCAGCGTCCATATCGACGATCTGGCGGGCGACGGCGATCATTACGCCGCGACCGTCACGGCGCCGGCCTTTGCCGGGAAGAGCCGCGTGCAGCAGCATCAGATGGTCTACGCCGCGCTTGGCGGCCGCATGGGCGGCGAGCTGCATGCGCTCCAGCTGACCACGAAGACACCCGACCAGGAGTAGAAGACATGGCCGACAGTCCCGCCAATATTTCCGACGCCACGCGCAGCCGCATCCAGGAGCTAGTGAAGGGCAGCGACGTGTTCCTGTTCATGAAGGGCACGCCGCTCTTTCCGCAGTGCGGCTTTTCCAGCCGCGCGGTCGCGATCCTCGAGCATGTCGGCGCGGAGTTCGATTCCGCCGATGTGCTGCAGGATCCGGAAATCCGCAGCGGCATCAAGGTCTATTCCAACTGGCCGACCATTCCCCAGCTGTACGTGAAGGGCGAATTCGTCGGCGGCAGCGACATCATGATGGAAATGTACGAGGCTGGCGAACTGGCCCCGCTGATGCGTGAAAAGGGCGTCGCCACCAACGCCTGACCGCCGGCCTCGCTCGGGCCCCGGCCCGCTCGTGTAGACACCGGACCGGACGCGTTTCGTAGACACCGGCCGAATCCACAGGCTCGTCACCCGGCGAAAGCCGGGCTGACGCGCGACCGTCCCGCCCGTGCACAGGCTGACCCCCGAACGGGATCGATGCCGGCACTAGCCCGAACCGAACCCGCAGGCCCGTCACCCCGGCGAAAGCCGGGGCCCACGCCACGACAGCCGCGTCTATACGCAGGCGGGCTCCCGAACGGGGTTGATGCCGGGCATTGGCCCGAACCGAACCAACAGGCCCGTCACCCCGGCAAAAGCCGGGGCCCGCACCACGACCGCCCTTCCATGCGCAGGCTGATCCACGAACGGAGTGGATCCCCGCCTCCGCCGGGCTGACGCACGGGGGAAGGGGGCGGAAACAAGACACCCGTCATTCCTGCGAAGGCAGGAATCCATGCGGCAAGCCCCGGCGGGTCCGGAAACGACCCGGGCCCTGCCGACGCCTCTTCCAAAATAGGATTTGTGGGGGCCTTATCAGACCATGCGTTTGGCCGGCCCTTTCTCACCCGAACAGACCCTCGACAACAACGCGAACCTTCTCGCGCGCGCGTGCGCGTGGTGAGTGTCCACCTTGTCAACTTTGCCTTGACCCCCGGCGTCCGGGCAGGCGGCGATGCGAAAAGGCGAACCGGCCTATTTCGCGACGTTGTAGGCCAGCGAGGACTCGTCGAGATTGAAGCCGAGAAGAAGCTCGAAGCTGGCGTTGCGAACGGCCTCCCGAACCTCCGGCCGGGCCAGCGGATCGAGCGCGGCATCCGGGTCGCCCGGTTCGCGGCGGCGGTCGATTTCGCGGTTCACCTCTTCCGGCAGGTTGGCCGCCGCCTCCGATATGTCGGCGCGGGCCGATGCGGTCGTCTGCGCGCTCGCTTGACCGTCCGCGAAGGTCAGCGTGACGCTGCCGACCTCCTTGGAAATGATCTGGTCGCCGCCGCGCATGACGGCGGAGAAGACAGGCAGGGTCACCGAACGGGCGCCGACGGCCCGCTGCCGCGTCGCCACCACGTCATAGCTTGCCTGGCTGACGATCCGGCCGGCATCCTGATAGCAGGTCGGCCGGACGTTCGTGATCGCCGCGGTGACGTCGATGGCGTCCGCATTGCGGCTGGTGGCGGGGGAGAAGGTGGTTGCCGACCCCGCATATTCCAGCACCGCCACGGCGGGACACGCGCTGCGCTGCACCTTCAGCGGGTTCTGGTTGGCGCCGCAGGCGGCAAGAACGACCGCACTGAGGATGATGGGAAGCGTCAAAGGGGCGAAGCGGAACATACGGCGCATCGGGAAACTTTCGTGAAAACCGCTACAGATTGCTCCGCTCCTATAGGAAGCGCCTTTCGGAGCGGCAAGGAAACGCTTATCTCGGCGGACATGGCCGATTTCGATCCCGAACGCTCCCTGACCGCCGCTTCCGCGCCGTCGGACGCCCCTGCCGGCGCTGCTGCGCTTGGTGCCCTCAAGGTGCTGGTCGCCAATCCGCGCGGCTTCTGCGCCGGCGTGGACAGGGCCATTCAGATCGTCGAGGTGGCGCTGCGCAAGTTCGGCGCCCCCGTCTATGTCCGGCACGAAATCGTCCACAACCGCTTCGTGGTGGACAGCCTGCGGGCAAAGGGCGCGGTCTTCGTGGAGGATCTGGACGAGGTCCCGGACGGCGTGCCGGTCGTGTTTTCCGCGCATGGCGTTCCGAAATCGGTGCCGGCGGAGGCCGCCCGGCGCAAGCTTTTCTACGTCGATGCCACCTGTCCGCTGGTGTCGAAGGTGCACCGGCAGGCCGAGCACCTGATCGGCCGCGGACGCCATATCCTTTTCATCGGTCATCAGGGCCATCCTGAGGTGATCGGAACCTTCGGTCAGGTGCCGGAGGGGGAGATGACGCTGATCGAGACCGTCGAGGATGTCGCGGCGCTGGACATCGACGACGCGGACGGCGGCGCCTCGCTCTCCTTCTTGACGCAGACGACGCTTTCGGTCGACGACACGGCCGAGATCGTGGAGGCGCTGAAGGCGCGCTTTCCCGCCATCCAGGCACCGCGGGGCGAGGATATCTGCTACGCCACCTCCAATCGGCAGGAGGCCGTGAAGGTGCTGGCTGAGAAAAGCGATCTGGTGCTCGTCATCGGAGCGCCGAATTCCTCGAACTCCGTGCGCCTCGTGGAGGTCGCGGAACGGACAGGGACGCGGGCCGCTTTGGTTGAGCGCGCAGACTGCTTCGATCCGGCCATGCTGCAGGGCGTCTCCACGGTCGGCATCACTGCCGGCGCGTCGGCGCCCGAGGTGCTGGTGCAGGAACTGATCGCCCGCCTTGCGGAGGAGCGGGAGATCGCGGTCGCCCCCGTCACCACTGCCGAGGAGGATGTCGTGTTCCGCCTGCCGCGGGAACTGCGCAACTGATGGGCCGCCGCATTCGTCTTTCGCAGGACCCGCACCGCTAGCGTGGCTGTCTACACCTCGGTTCCGAGCGAGATGCTTGCGGGCTTTTTGGCGCGCTACGATGTCGGGGCGCTTGTCAGTGCCAAGGGCATTGCGGAGGGCGTCGAGAATTCGAACTATCTGGTGGAAACGACGGGCGGGCGGTTCATCCTGACGCTTTACGAAAAGCGCGTAACGCCGGAGGATCTGCCCTATTTCCTGGGCCTCACCGCTCATTTGTCGGCGGCGGGCCTGCCGGTTCCCGCCCCTATCGCCGACCGGCAGGGACGGGCCTTGCAGCGCCTTTCCGGCCGCCCGGCCTGCCTGATCGAGTTCCTGCCCGGCATCTCGGTGACCCGTCCGGAACCCGGCCTCGCCCATGCTGCGGGTGCTGCGCTCGCTCAGTTGCACGAGGCTGCGGCGGATTTTCCGCACGATCGCGCCAACGCCCTGTCGCTGCCGGGGTGGCAGTCGCTCGCGGAAGCGCTCGGCGGCGGGGCAGCGGAAATCGACGCGGGGCTGCCGGTCCTCATCGCAGAGGAGCTGGCGGCGCTGTCCGATCTCTGGCCGCGCTCGCTGCCGCAGGGGACAATCCATGCCGACCTTTTTCCAGACAATGTCCTGGCGCTGGACGATTCCGTCTCCGGTATCATCGACTTCTATTTCGCCTGCACCGATTTCCTCGCCTATGATCTTGCCGTGGCGCACACCGCCTGGTGCTTCGATGCGGAGGGGGCGTATCTGGGGACGGACGTCTCGGACGCCCTCATTGCCGGGTATCAGGGCGTTCGGCCGCTGTCCCCTGCGGAATCGCGGGCCTTCCCCCTGCTGTGCCGCGGCGCGTCGCTGCGATTCCTCCTGACCCGTGCCTATGACTGGCTGAACACGCCCGCCGGCGCTCTCGTCACGCGAAAGGATCCCATGGCCTTTGCCCGCCGTCTCCTGCATTACCGCGCGTCATGATGGACAGCGATATTGTCGAGATCGCCACGGACGGGGCGTGCAAGGGAAATCCGGGGCGCGGCGGCTGGGGCGCGGTGCTGCGCTACCGTGGGCAAGAGCGGGAGCTTTACGGTTACGAGGCGGAGACCACCAACAACCGCATGGAACTGATGGCGGCCATTGCCGCCCTGTCGGAATTGAAGCGACCGTGCCAGGTTCGCCTCTCGACCGACAGCGTCTACGTCCGCGACGGGATCACCAAATGGGTGCACGGCTGGCAGAAGAAGGGCTGGAAGACAGCGGCGCGCAAGGACGTGAAGAACCGCGACCTCTGGCAGGCGCTGTTGCAGGCGGCGCGGCCGCACCGGGTGGAATGGAAATGGGTGAAGGGGCATGCGGGCGACCCGGACAATGAGCGCGCGGATGCCCTCGCCAACCGGGCCATCGAGGAAAGGTTCGAAGCGGCGGTGAAAGTCGCCTGAGGCATTAACCATTTTATTCCGCAGGTGCGCGATAAGTCTCTGCGAGTCGGGGTTTTTTACATTGTAAATCGGTCCAGATCGGGCGGGACCGGAAAACCAATGCGTTAGCGTCATGGCATATGCCTTGCATCAGCGGCCGGCGGACGGGGATTTTTTGGAAGTGACTATGATCGAGACGTCTTTTCGAAAGGCGCTTATGATTGCTGCCGGCTTGGCGGCGCTTGCGGCCTCCGGCGCGCAGGCCAGCGCGGTGAAGGTGGGCAGCAATGTCGATATCGTGCTCGCCGGCAATGGCGGCAATTGCAGTGGCAATGCGTGCAACTGGACGGCGGGCTACACCGCCTTCGACAATTCGCAGAAGACCGTGAATGTGCGCGCGACCGCCTGGTCGATCTCCAACGGCGGTTGGAACAATGGAACGCATTCGCGGGCGAACATCGACCAATGGGCCTACGGCCTTGGCGTGCAGAATGCGGGGGAGCCGGGATACAGCCCGCACCACACGATGGATAATGGCGGGTACAAGGACTATGTCGCGCTGGAGTTCGACAGCCTTGTCAACGTGAACAGTGTCAAGCTCGCCCTCTATCAATATTCCAGCTATCAGGCGGCCGATGGCGACGTCAGCATCCTGATCGGCAACGTGCCGACGGGTCTGGGCAATTACATCAATCCGCTGGCGGCGCTTGGCACGCTCTCGACCGGCCTCAGCTATCAGACCGATTACTGGGCCAGCAACGCGCCGAATGTCGGCGCCGGCAACTTCGCGGGTTTCCTGACGCAGGACGATTTCACCTTCGGCGACAATGAATATGGCAATGTCGTCGTCGTCGCCGCCGATCTGTTCGAATCGGGTGGGCTGGTCGATGCGTTCAAGCTGAAGACGATCAACATCGACGTCTTCCAGGCGCCGCCGCCCAGCGACGTTCCGGCGCCGGGCGCGCTCGCCCTGCTTGGCCTCGGCCTCGCCGGCCTCGGTCTGCGTCAGCGGAAGCGCGCGGCCGCGTAGATATCGGGGTCGACGGGC
This sequence comes from Pacificimonas flava, assembly GCF_000342165.1. GTDB lineage: Bacteria > Pseudomonadota > Alphaproteobacteria > Sphingomonadales > Sphingomonadaceae > Pacificimonas > Pacificimonas flava. The sequence continues at coordinate 93,550 of NZ_AMRV01000003.1, read as the reverse complement.
GGCGGCGACACCGCGCCGCCCGTCAGCAGCGAAGCGGCGAGGGCAGCGCCCGCCGGGGCTGTCTGGATGCCGAAGCCGCCCTGGCCAGCGCACCAGAAGAAGTCCTCCGACGACGGATCGAAGCCATAGACAGGCAGCCGGTCGGGCGTGAAGCTTCGAAGGCCGGCCCAACTGCGCACGACCCGCCGCACCTTGGCCGTCGTGGCGCGTTCGAACCGGTCGACCGCGATCGCGATATCGATCTCCTCCGGCTGCACATCGCCGGGATCGCAGGGCGTTTCGTCGTGCGGGCTGATCCAAAGAAGGCCGGCATCGGGCTTGAAATACAGCTCTCCGGCGGCATCCACGGTCAGCGGCCAGTCCGCACCCACCGGCCTGTCCAGCTCCGCCGCCACCATGGTTCGCCGCAGCGGCCGGACCCCCACCGGCGCCGTCCCGGTCCGAGCCGCCACATCGTCGGCCCAGGCCCCTGCCGCATTCACCAGGACCGGCGCCTCGAAGGACCCCGCGGCAGTGCTCACCCGCCAGATCCCGTCGCCACGGACCGCCGATTCCAATGCTGCATTCACCACGAGCCGCGTGCCGCCCCGCTTTGCCTGACGAAGGTAGGCGGCATGGAGAGCAGCGACGTCGATATCGCGGCAGCCGGCTTCCCACAGACCCGCCTCTGCCCAGTCGGCGCGAAGAATCGGCACCGTCTTTCTCACCTCCTCCGGGCTCAGTGTCTGGAGGAAAGGGGCTGCGCCTGAAAAGGACGCGGCGAAACCCCGAAGCGCGGCCCGTCGATCCGGAGCTGTCACGTGCAGCGCGCCGCGCCCATGCAGCAGCGGCACGTCCGCGAAACCGGCCGGCGGGGACGTCAGAAAGGCCTTCGAGGCGGTGGTGAGGGGCTGGACGCCCGGTCCGCCATAGGTTTCGGCGTAGAAAGCGGCGGAGCGTCCGGTGGCGTGCCGGCCGGGCATTTCCTCCGCTTCCAGCAGCAGGACGCTGGCATGTCCCGACAGGGCGAAGGCAAGGCTGGCGCCGGCCATGCCCCCGCCGACGATGATGATGTCCGCCCGCTCGGTCATGCCGGGCGCGCTGTCAAAGGTCCAGAAACTGCCATATTGCCGACCAGACCTCGTCCTGAACGGCATCGATGTCCAGTTGCAGTTCGTGGTGGCCGTTCTGGATGGTCCGCAACGATGCGTTCGGCATGCGGTGCGCGGCGGTTCGGATCGCTGCCGGGTCGACGATCCGTTCTTCGCTGCCAAGCAGAAAAAGGACCGGCTGCGTTATGTGTTCAAGAGTGCCGGGTCGTTTCAGCTCCACGATCGAATCGAGCGCGGCGGCGAGCCACCCCCAGGTGGCGCCGCCCGCTGCCAGTCCCGCCTCTGCCTCCATCCATCCGAACCCCTCCTCGAAACGGGCGCGGTCGCCGGTCAGCCGCCGGCGTCGAACCTCGTCGCGATAGCCGGGGCCGTACGGAATCTGACCGGGCGGATAGGCTTCGCCCCGGCCCCGCCTCACTTGCAGATGGGCAAGTGGTCGCATGATCCAGTCGGGCATCGGCCCAGCAATGCCCAGCATGGGCGCCATCAGCACGAGATGGCTGACATGGGAATATAGATCGGGCCGTGCGGCGAGCGTGCGGAGCGCCATGTGCCCGCCCATCGAATGCCCCATCATGACCACGGGCCCGCCAAGCGTTTCGGTAGCCCATGGAAGAAGGCGCGCAAGGTCCATCTTCATATGTCGGAACAGCTCCTCGCTGGCACAGGACTGCCGCGCGCTCAGCCCCTGATCACGCCAATCTGCGGCAGCCACGGCACAGCCCCGCGCCAGCATGCGATGGTAGCTTTCCGCATGGCGTTCGATGAAGTCGCGCTTGCCGCCGCAGAACAGAATTCGCCGCCCCCAGCCCTGCGAATCGAGCCGGTCGCCTGCGACATGCGCCCAGTGGACCGTGCGAAGCAGCGCGCCGTCGGCGGCTGGGTGCCAGCTTACCGTGGCGCCTGCGGGCATCTCTGTTCGGGGAAAGGCTGTGGCCGCAGGCATCTGGCGGCATGGTTACGGCTTTTTTAGGCTTTTCGTCTAGCGCGGCGACATGAGTCAGTTTCATTTCGCCGTCTATCTCTTTGCCCTTGCGGGTCTCGCGGCGCTTCTTCTCTACGTCGTCGTCAGCGATCTCAGAACGCGGCGCATCCCGAACGGCACCGTGCTCGCCATTGCCGCACTTGCCATACCCTATTGGTGGGCCCGCGGTATCGACGGGGCGGGTGTTCTGGAGCAAGCGGCCGTTCTTGCCGGGGCCGGCCTCGTCTTCGGCCTGATCTGGCAGGCCGGTCACTGGCGCGGACGGCGCTATCTCGGGGGCGGAGACCTGAAACTGTATCTGGCGCTCGCCCTGTGGCTGCCGGCGCGACCTTATCTCGAAATGCTGGTCTGGATGTCGCTCGCAGGGTTCGTTCTGTCCCTCGTCATTCTGATCCTTCGCCGCCGCAGCGGGCAGGCCGGACCGGCGCGCGTACCCTATGGCGTGGCCATCGCCGGCGGCGTCTTCGCGGTCTTTGGCGAACTGATTGTTAAGCATTTTCCCGCATAGGGCGGGCAGGTCATCTGAAGATTGGGGGTCTTCCCATAATGGACATGAAGAAAGTCATCCTGCTCGTCGGGGCGCTGTTGGTCGCAGGCGTCTCGGCCTTCGCCATACGCGCCTTGATTTCGGGCGGTGCGGGTGCGCCGGCCGCGCAGGCCGTGGCTGCGGCGCTGCCGGGCGAGCAGGAATCCGGCGTGCACGTCCTCGTCGCGCAGACGACGCTTCCCATCGGCACGATCATCTCCGAGGAGCATGTCGCTTTCCAGCCATGGCCGGAAGACATGGTGCAGAACGCCTATTATCTGGAGGAGGCGCAGTCGTCGGTTCCGGGCGTCGAGGACGTGCCGCCTGCCCGCATCGAGGACGTCATCGGCAAGGTGGTGCGCGTATCCATCGGTGCCGGTCAGCCGCTGTCCCGCGAATCGCTGGTCGGGCCGGGCGAAAGCGGCTTTCTGGCGGCGGCGCTGAACCCCGGAATGCGCGCCGTGACGGTTCCCATCGACAATATCTCCGGTGTCGCCGGATTCGTCTTTCCGGGCGACCGCGTGGACCTGCTGCTGACGCACGATATCGGCGGAGAATCGGGCATTACGGATGCCGAGACCGTCTCCGACACGCTGAAGGTTGCGGAAACCATTGCCCGGAACGTGCGCGTCCTTGCCATCGACCAGCGCACGAGCGACCTTGAGGAGACGCCAATGTCAGGCAACTCCGTCACATTCGAGGTACCGCCGAAGATGGTGGAGAAGATCGCTGTGGCGCGCATGATGGGGCAGCTTCAGCTGTCACTGCGCAGCATCAAGGATCAGCGTCAGGCCCTGGAGCAGGCGATTGCCGACGGCAGCATTCAGGTCGGTGAGAATCAGTCGACGTCCGAAGATCTGGCCATGGAATTCTCCGTCACGCAGCGGCCGGATCAGGGGCCGAGCACGTTCACCACCGGCGGCGAGGTGTCACGCTTCGCGCTCGATCAGGCAGGGCGCGCGCGGGGACGGCAGGAGGCGCGCCAGCAAGCCGGTCCGCCGCCGCCGACCGTCCAGGTCACACGCGGACGCAGCGCGCAGCGCGTCGTGATCGGCCCGGCCGGAAATGCCGCCGCGCCATCGGGAGATTCAACCGGGGCAGCACAGCAGCCGGTCTTGGCCGAGGGGGCCTGATTTCATGAACCGCAAGTCTTTTACCGCCGCATTGTTCGCGGGCGGCACCATGGCAGCCATCTTTGCTGCACCGCTCACCGCGCCGGCCCTGGCGCAGGATGCGGAGGTCGTGCGGACGGTCGAGCAAGATCCCCTAGCGACGGTCGAGGTGTCGCAAGGTAAGGGCACGCTGCTGCGCCTCCCGCGCCCCATCTCCGATATCTTCGTCGTCAATCCGGACATTGCCGACGTCGAGGTGAAGTCGAACCGCGAAGTCTATATCTACGGCACCGGTGGCGGCGAAACGAGCGTCTACGCCACCAATGCGCGGGGGGAGACGGTCTATTCCGCGACGGTGCGCGTCGTGCGCAACATCGACCAGGTGCGCGAGATGATGCGCCTTGCCATGCCGCAGGCGAATGTCGAGGTGAAGTCTCTGGGCGGCATCGCCTTCCTGACCGGAACGGTGGCGAGTCCTGCCGAAGTGGCGGAGGCCGAGGCGCTGGTGCGGCGCTTCACCGGTCAGGAGGAGGTGGTGAACCGGCTGCAGGCGGCTGTGCCGCCGCAGGTCAATCTGCGCGTCCGTTTCGCCGAAGTCAGTCGTGACCTGCTGAAACAGCTTGGTGTCAGCTTTCAAGCGTTCGATGGTGACGGGGATCTGCTCCTGGGCCTGACAAGGGGTTCGGATGTGAGCGGCGGTGAGGCCTTTGTTGACGGGTTCTTCGGCCGGAATCCGATAACTGGCGATCCGACCTTTGATGTGCCGGAATTGCCGGTCGGCAGTCCCGCGCTGACTGGCACGCTGATCGGCAGCCTTCTGGGTCTGGATTTCAACGCTGCCATCGACGCGCTGGAAACGGATGGTTTGCTGACGACGCTAGCGGAACCGAACCTGACAGCGCTGTCCGGAGAGACGGCCAGCTTCCTTGCGGGCGGCGAATTCCCCGTGGTGACGAACAGCGGCCTCAACGGCACGAACGTCCAGTACAAGAATTACGGCGTCGGTATCGAGTTCACGCCCGTCGTTCACAACGACAATCGCATCACCATGCGCGTCGCGCCGAGCGTCTCGGAACTGTCGGAAGCCGGTGCCGTGCGGATCGATGGCATCTCCATCCCTGCGCTCATCACGCGCGAGGCGCAAACGACCGTCGAGCTTGGTTCCGGACAAAGCTTCATGATCGGCGGTCTGACCCGCAACAGCTTCAACACTTCGACCGACAAGGTGCCGCTGCTGGGCGATCTGCCGATCATCGGCACGCTGTTCAAATCCGACAGTTTCCGGCGGTCGGAAACGGAGCTGGTCATCATCATCACGCCGTATCTGGTGAATCCGGTCAGCGGCCGCATGGCACTGCCGACGGACGGGATGCGCGCGCCGAACGATGCCGAACGCTGGCTGCTCGGCCGCACCTATTCGCACGCCGACGCGCCGCCGCCGCGTGACGTGAACGTGCCGGAAGACGCGCCGGCCCCCGGCTTTTCGGTGCAGTGATGCGGTCAGAGAGGAACATGACGATGACGAAGTCCGCAATGATCGCCGCGGCAGCGCTGGCCATCGCCCTTACGCTGCCGGCCTGCCAGAGGGGGCCCGGCTTCTCGCAAGTGGCACCGCAGCATGTGCCGACGGTGACGGAGCAGGTCTTCGTGCATGATCTGACTTATACCGGGCCGGGTCAGTTCGCGCCGGGGGAGATGGAGGAGCTTGCCGAATGGCTGGACACCATCGACCTGAAATATGGCGACCGCATCAGCGTCGACGATCCGAATCCGATCGGTGCGGCGGCGCGGGCAGAGCGCCTTGGCGAACTCGTCGGAACGCATGGCCTGCTGCTGCGAGAGACCGGCCCCGTCACCGATCCGCCGCTGCCGACCGGTGTCACCCGGCTCGTCGTCGTCCGGGCGCAGGCTGCGGTTCCGGAATGTCCGGACCACAGCCGCCGCTCCAATCCGGACTTTGAAGGGTCGGTAACCAGCAACTTCAGCTGTGCGACCGCCAGCAACATGGCGGCCATGATCGCCGACCCCAACGATCTCGTCGCCGGCAAGACCTATGTCGGCGGCACAACCGCAACACAGTTTCCGGACGCCGCCACCGGCGCACGCTCGTCCGCCGCGGCGGGTGCCGGCCTGACTTTCGGGCAGCGCGGCCGCGATCAGTAAGGAGACCAGCGACATGAATGCCGTCACACCCGTCACCGCCGCCACGCGCGAGACGTTTACCGCCTTCGTCTGCGACGAGGATCTGGCCGCGACGGTTCGGGCCGTCCTTCCCGACATCGGCTGGTCGCCCGATCAGGTCATGAAGGGCGGTTTGCACAATGCCGTGCAGACGCTTTCAGTGACGGCATCGCCGATCATCCTTCTTGTGGACTTGTCGGAAGCCGGCGATCCGCTGAACGACATCAATGCGCTTGCCGAGGTGTGCGAGCCCGGAACGATCGTGCTTGCCGCCGGAACGGTGAACGATGTCCGCCTCTACCGCGACCTGATCGCGAGCGGCATTCAGGATTATCTTGTGAAGCCCGTCACGCCGGACATGATGCGCGATGCGCTGTTCGGCGCGCAGGCCGTGCTGCAGGCCCCGCGCCAGGTCGAGGAGGCCAGCGATGCGCGGCCGCATGTCGGCATTGCCGTGATCGGAACGCGCGGGGGCGTTGGAGCATCCACGATCGCTACATCCTTGGCGTGGATGTTCGCGGATGAGGAAGAGCGCGCGACCGGCCTCCTCGACCTCGACGTGCAGTTCGGCACGGGCGCCCTTGCCTTCGATCTGGAACCGGGGCGCGGCCTGACCGACGCGCTGGAAAACCCCAGCCGTATCGACGGCTTGTTCATCGAGCGGGCGATGACCCGGGTGAACGACCGGCTCGCAGTGCTGTCGGCCGAGGCGCCGATCAACCAGCCGCTGCTTGCCGATGGGACGGCGCTGCACCAGCTGGAGGAGGAAATGTCGGGCGTGTTCGATGCGCTGATCGTCGACATGCCGCGCAGCATGGCCGTGCAGCACCCACAGCTTTTGGGCGAACTCAGCCATGTCGTGCTGGTGACCGAACAGTCACTTGCGGCAACGCGCGATACGATCCGCATTCTCGGCTTTCTGCGGGCGAATGCGCCGCAGGCGAAGGTTACCGTGGTGGCGAACAAGGTCTCTTTGTCCCCCGCCCCGGAAGTGTCGAAGAAGGATTTCGAAGCGTCGATCGAGCGCGAGATCGACATCGTGCTGCCGCTCGATGTCAAGCAGGCCATTGCGGCCGCCAAGCAGGGGAAGGCGTTGCCGGCCGTTGCGAACGGCCGGCTTTCAGCCGCTCTCAACCAGCTCTTGAAAGCTGTGTCGGGCGCGTCGGGCGCAGTGGAGAGCGGGCCGCATTCGGCTACCCTCGTCGCACGGGTGCGAGCGCTTCTGCCTGCGAGGGGGAAGACGAAGGCTGCTGGCACGAAGTAGGTCGGGCGACGCTGCGGGTCGGCGTCTCTCGTTGAGCGTAGGGAGTAGGGAATAGGCAATGGCAGCGCCGGGTTTCGGGAAAAGAAGCGGACTCGCTCGGAGGGACGTGGCGCCGTTCGGTACGGGCGGAAAGCCCGCGGCCGGCGCGCCTGCGGGCCCCCGCGATGCTGCGCCCAACCCGCATGCTCAGCCATCGCTCGTCATCCAGGATCTTTCCGCTGCCGCACAGGAGGCGGGTTCGGCTCAGGCGCCGCGCGGCCGCAGCACGGAGAACTGCGTCTGGGAGCTGCATGAACTGATTTCGCCGCAACTTCTTGACTTTTTTCCGCGCGAGCGTGCTCGAAAGACGCGGCGCGGAGAGCTGGCCGCGCGAATCGACGAGGTCGTTCGGCAGATGGCCGGCAACGAACGCCGCGATCTCAGCGATTCGCAGGCCCGGGACACGGTCACGGTCCTGCTGAATGAGCTGCTTGCCAAGATCGGCGGACTGGAGCCGGGACCGGCGAACAGGAAGACAGCGGCATCCTCCGCCAGTGCCAAATCAGTCATCGAGGCCAAGGAGAAGATCCAGCCGCTGATGATGGAGCGCATCGACGCCTCCGTGATCGCGGAACTGGAACGCGGCGAACTTGCCGAGCAGGTATCCGATGTCGTGTCGGAGATCATGGTCGAGCAGCGCATGAGCCTCAACACGAAGGAGCAGCGCGATCTCGTTACCCTGCTTCTGAACGACATGCTCGGTCTCGGCCCGCTGGAGCCACTTCTCGCAGACGACGACGTCAGCGAGATCATGGTGAACGGTCCGAAGACCATTTATGCGGAGCGGAAGGGGAAGCTCGGCCTGACGGACGTGCAGTTTCGCGACGACGCACACCTTCTCAATATCGCGCAGCGCATCGTCTCTGCCGTCGGGCGGCGTGTCGATGAGACCTCGCCCATTTGCGACGCGCGTCTTCTCGACGGCAGCCGCGTCAACGTCGTCATTCCGCCGCTCGCCATCGACGGCGCCTCCATTTCGATCCGCAAATTCTCCAAGGACAAGCTGACGCTGGAGAAGATGCAGAGCTTCGGGTCTTTCAGTGCGCAGATGGCGAAATTCCTGAACATCGCAGGACGGATCAAGCTCAACATCCTGATTTCCGGGGGCACCGGTTCGGGGAAGACGACGATGTTGAATGCCATTTCGCGCAACATCGATCCCGGCGAGCGCATCGTCACCATTGAGGATGCCGCCGAGCTGCAATTGCAGCAGCCGCATGTCGTGCGCCTGGAAACCCGCCCGGCAAATCTGGAGGGCAAGGGCGAGGTCAATATGCGCGACCTGGTCAAGAACGCGCTGCGCATGCGCCCGGATCGGATTATCCTGGGTGAGGTTCGCGGGCCGGAGGCCTTCGAATTGCTGGCCGCCATGAACACGGGCCATGACGGTTCGCTGGGTACGCTGCACGCGAACCGTCCGCGCGAGGCCATCACGCGCCTGGAGAACATGATCAACATGGCCGGCCTCAACCTGCCGGCAAAGGCGATCCGCACGCAGATCGCGGATGCGCTGAACCTTGTGGTGCAGATCAGCCGAATGCGCGACGGCGGCCGGCGCATTACTCATATTTCGGAAGTCGTCGGCATGGAGGGCGAAGTGATCACCATGCAGGATTTGTTCGTCTACAAATATGCCGGGGAGGACGACACGGGCAAACTGCGCGGCACGTTCGAATCCACCGGCCTGCGCCCGGCCTGCTACGAACGGGCGGAGTATTTCGGCCTCGGCCGCGTGCTGATGGAGTGCGTATCGTGAATAGCGATCTTCTCGTCCTGGTGATTGCCGCGGGCGTGTTCCTGACGCTGACGATGGTCATCCTGGCCTTTTCCAGCGATGGCGGCGCGAAGAAGGGCGCGCGGCGGTTGGCCGTCGTGCGCGAACGCCACTCCTCTTCGCAGGAGGTGCTGGCGCAGGCGCAGATGCGGAAGATCCTCGCGGCTCGCGAAACGCGGCTCGACACGGTCTTCAGCGGATTCCTGCCGAATAAGGACGCGCTGAAGACGCGGCTGCGCCGCACGGGAAAGACGTGGGGTGTCGGCCAGTATTTCCTCGCCAGTTTCGCAAGCGTTGCAGGTGTCGGGGTATTGCTGACCGCGCTCGGACTGCCGCCGCTTCTGGCGATGCTGCTTGGCATCGCCGTGGGCCTGTTCGTCCCGCACATGACCGTCAATGTCCTGATCGCGAAGCGGGTGAAGAACTTCAATGCCCGCTTCCCCGATGCCATCGAACTGCTGGTTCGCGGCCTGCGTTCGGGCCTTCCGATCGGCGAATCCGTCAACGTCGTCGGCAGTGAGATTCCCGGTGTGGTCGGGGAAGAGTTCCGCCGCGTGTCGGACAAGGTGCGCATCGGCCGCACCATGGATCAGGCGCTACAGGAAACTGCGGACCGTATCGGAACGCCGGAGTTTCAGTTCTTCGTCATCACGCTGAACATCCAGCGGGAAACGGGTGGCAATCTGGCTGAAACGCTGTCGAACCTGGCGGACGTCCTCAGAAAGCGTCAGCAAATGAAGCTGAAGATCAAGGCCATGAGCTCTGAATCGAAGGCGTCCGCCTATATCGTCGGATCGCTGCCCTTCATCGTGTTCGGCCTCATCACCATGATGGACCCCGAATATACTGGCGGCTTCTTTACCGACACGCGGCTTATCATCGCGGGGGCCGGCGGCCTCGTCTGGATGTCCATCGGCGCCTTCATCATGGCCAAGATGGTCAGCTTCGAGATTTAGGGCGCACGAGATATGAACGCCAACACCGATCTTTCCACGCACGTCCTGTTCTTCGGCATGACCGCCATCGACATTGCGACGCTGCTGACGGCGATAGCGGCCCTTGCCATGGTCGTCGCGGTCTATTCCGTGGCCACCGTTCGCGATCCGATGCGTGGCCGCGTGAAGGCCCTGCAGGATCGCAGGGAGCAATTGAAGGCAGGCATCACCGCCTCGCGTCGCCGCACGAAGGCCGCGGCCAAGACGGAAGCCACCGACCAGATGCGCACCCTCCTCAAGCGCCTGAAGGTGCTGCAGGACGAGCAGGCGAAGGACGCGGCGATCCTTCTGAGCCAGGCGGGCATCCGGTCGAAGGATGCGGTGGTCATGCTGCTGTTCGCGCGGCTGGTGATGCCGTTCGTGTTCGGCGCGATTGCCGCGTTCCTGATCTTCGGCATGGGAATGCTGCCGGATTATTCGACGCCGATCCGCGCCGGCGCCGTCATGGGAGGCGTTCTTCTGGGTTACAAGGCTCCCGACATCTTCGTGACCAATCTGAAGACGAAGCGGACGGATGCCATCCGCAAGGGGCTTCCCGACGCGCTCGATCTTCTCGTCATTTGTGCGGAGGCGGGCCTGACCGTCGATGCCGCCTTCAACCGCGTGTCGAAGGAACTGGGCAAGGGCTTTCCCGAACTGGCCGACGAGTTCGCGCTGACGGCCATCGAACTCGGTTTTCTTCAGGAGCGGCGGCAGGCCTATGAGAATCTTGCCCAGCGCGTCGACCTCGAGTCGCTGCGGGGGGTGGTGACGACGCTGGTACAAACGGAAAAATACGGTACGCCGCTCGCCTCGGCGCTGCGCGTATTGTCGGCAGAGTTCAGGAACGAGCGCATGATGCGGGCGGAGGAAAAGGCCGCACGCCTGCCCGCCATCATGACCGTGCCGCTGATCATGTTCATCCTGCCGGTTCTGTTCATCGTCATTTTGGGACCGGCGGCCTGCTCGATCAGCGATGCGATGATGTAGGGTGGCTCTGGCGTCGGGAGCGGACGGCGCCTAGAGAGCGGGCCCTATGGCTACCAAACCCAGCATCAGCACCGGACTGCCGGTCAGCTTCGCCGATATCGAGGCCGCCGCGAAGGCGATCGAGGGCAGCGTCATTCGCACGCCCTGCATGCACGCGCAGACGCTGTCGGAGATTACCGGCGCAGAGGTGTGGCTGAAGTTCGAGAATTTGCAGTTCACCGCCGCCTTCAAGGAGCGCGGTGCGCTCAACAAGCTGCTCACCTTGACCGAGGAGGAGCGCCGGAAGGGCGTCATCGCCGCTTCCGCCGGCAATCACAGCCAGGGCCTGTCCTATCACGCCGCGCGGCTTGGCGTTCCCGTTACCATCGTGATGCCGAAGTTCACCCCCGTCGTGAAGGTGAAGCAAACCGAGGGACACGGCGCGAACGTCGTCCTGTTCGGCGAATCGTTCGACGACGCCTTTGCCCATGCGCGTGAGTTGGAACGCGAGCGCGACCTGACATTCGTGCATCCGTTCGACGACGAGAAGGTGATCGCCGGGCAGGGAACGTGCGGTCTCGAAATGATGCAGGACGTGCCGGACCTCGACATGATGGTCGTGCCGATCGGCGGCGGGGGGCTGATGTCCGGCTGCGCCATCGCTGCGAAGCATATCAAGCCGGACATCGAGATGATCGGCGTGCAGGCCGCGCTCTACCCCTCCATGTACGGCCGTCTGCGGGGCGAGACGGTCGTTTGCGACGGTGACAGCCTGGCGGAGGGGATCAGCGTCAAGCAGCCGGGCGAGAAGACGTTCGCGATCATCGACGCGCTCGTCGACGACGTCGTATTGGTGGCGGAGCGCGAGCTTGAGCAGGCCGTTTCCCTTCTCCTCGGTATCGAGAAGACCGTCGTCGAGGGGGCCGGCGCGGCCGGTCTTGCCGCGCTGCTGTCGCATCCGGAGCGGTTCCGCGGGCGCAAGGTCGGCCTGCCGCTTTGCGGCGGCAATATCGATACGCGCCTGCTGGCGAGTGTGCTGCTGCGCGACCTTGCCCGTTCGGGGCGCCTCGCGCGTCTTCGCATCCGTCTTCGCGATCGACCCGGACAGCTTCACAAGGTGGTGAAGCTGTTCGACGAGCATCAGGTGAACATTTTGGAAGTCTATCACCAGCGGGTTTTCACCAATCTGCCGGCGAAGGGGCTGATCACCGACATCGAATGCGAAACGCGTGACGCCGATCATCTCGAACGTCTGGTCGAGGGGCTGCGGGATGCGGGGTACGAAGTGAAGTTGGTCGAACCGGATTAACCGAATTTTCGCCGCTCTTGCCCTATAGATGCGGTGGGACGCACGCCGGCCCACTGGACGACAGGGCAAGCGCGAGCGATATTCGGACCGTGACCGATCAGAGTTTCCGATTTCCGAGATTCTTCGTCACGGCGCCTTCGCCGTGCCCGTACCTGCCTGACCGGACGGAACGCAAGGTGTTCACGGAGCTGCGGGGCAGCGAGGCCTCGCAATTGTCGGAAGCGCTGTCGCGGATCGGCTTCCGGCGCTCTCAGAATGTTGTCTACCGTCCCAGTTGCGACAGTTGCCGGCGCTGTGTTTCGGTGCGTGTGCTCGCACAGGATTTCGAGCCGAGCGCCTCGCAGCGGCGCATTCTGCGGCGGCACGACGATCTGGATATTGCGTCCTGCACGGCGAAGACGACCAGCGAGCAGTTCGCACTGCTGCGCCGCTACCTCGATACCCGTCATCCTGACGGCGGCATGGCCTCCATGGACGCCTACGACTATGCGGACATGGTCGAGCAGACGCCGGTCGACACGGCGGTTCTGGAGTATCGCGAACCGCCGGAGGATGACAGACGCCTGGGCCGGTTGGTGGGTGTGTGCCTGACCGACCGCCAGTCGGACGGTCTCTCCATGGTCTACAGCTTTTATGAGCCGGCAGGCGGCGGGCGCGACGGCCTCGGCAACTTTATCATTCTCGACCATATCATGCGGGCGAAGGCCGCCGGCCTGCCCTATGTCTATCTCGGCTATTGGATCGATGGCTGCGATCGGATGAGCTACAAATCGCGCTTCCGTCCCCTTGAGGCGCTTGAGGGCGGTGGCTGGATCCGGCGGGACTGAACCGTCTTGAATCGGTTCTGCGTCCTCTGGCGGCGTCACGGTCTGACGGCGCAGCTTGGCCCGTCGCGTTGTTCGATGGCTCCGATTGGAGGTGCGCCGGGATCGATGCGCACGCCGCAATAGTCCGGGAATCCAGCGCCAAGTGCCGTACCCCGTGCCCTGGCATCGGCAGCGTTTGCGAAGGACAGGTCGCCGCCATGTGCGCGTCTTAGTTCGCCGGCGGTCATTTCGTCCAGCATCGCGGCGCTGAGAAGCGAATCCATATTGCCCCGCTCCTCCATGGTGCCGCCGTCCCGCGCCAATATGCGCCCGTCGACAACATTGTTGAGGACCGCGGCCGAACTGCCGGGGAAGCGAACGTCGATTCCGCGCGTGCCGATCAGCGTATTGTTGGCGATCAGCGAATCCGCGGCCTTGTTCAAGTAAATGCCGACGTCCGAACAGCTTTCGACCACATTGCCGCGCACGATGCCGCCGCGCGTTTCCTGCGCGCAGCCGGGCGTCGAACAGAGAGACGGGGCGGTCCCGCCGCCGCCCAGCGATATGCCCACGCGCGTCCCGCCGCGATGGCGGTCGGCGCAGCGGACATAGTTGCGATCGATCACGGGGTTCACGGACCCGCCCTTCGCGAACACGCCGTAGCTGGTGTGGTCGGAACCATCCTTGCCGAAATCGGAAATGATGTTGCCGGTCACGCGCAGCCCGTCCGTCGCCACGACGTCGATGAAGGTGACAGACGTGCCCGTCCGCTGCGGCGCGTCGCTCGTCAGCCGGTTCGCCTCGATCAACAGATTGTCGGGCGCCGGACCCCTGGCGCCGTTCGCATTCGCCTTGATCGGCGCATTGTAGCCGGAAAAGCTGTTGTTGCGGACGATGACGTTCTTCGCCTCGCCGGTAATGTGCAGCGCGTGTTCGCAGCCCTGCACGCCGCATCCGCCCACGAAGTCGAGGTTCGCGAAGACCCACCAGGGCTTCGACAGGCGCACGAGTTCGGACGTATCTGACAGGATGCTCGCCGTGCCGGGTGCAGCAGCGCGCAGAACGATCGGCGCCGGCGCTGTGCCGCCGGAACGCGGTACGAGCGAGGATCGGCCGAGATCATATCGTCCGGGCGCCAATTCGATGATGTCGCCGGCGCGCGCTTCGGCGACGGCGGCCCGTAGAGCGGCTGCGGAGGAGACGGCTAAGCTGCCGCCGGTTGTGGGTGTGCACTGGCCCCCGCTACGGTCGCTGGTCAGCGGTGCGCCGTCCGCACCGTAGCAGGCGGGCGCGTCCGCCAGCGCCGCCTGCGGTCCGGCAACCCGAATGGGGGGACCCGGGCGTTTTACGGCGAAGCCGTGCAGTTCGGCATCGGGAAAGACGGCCTGCGCCAGATGCACGAGCGGTGCGATGGTCGGGCGCTGCTCTGCCTGCCAATCACCCTCCAGCGCCAGCCAATGGCCGATCAGGGCCGTCGCCGGCTCCTGAAAGCGGTACTGGATATACGCCCCGCCAAGAAGCAGCGTGGTGCACGCCGCCAGAAGCAATCCGCCGAGAAGGGGACGCCAGGGCAAGCGGCGGCTGGGCGTGCCGCGCCCGCTGGTGTTCTTGGCCGTACCGGCACGGGACATGCGCGGCTCGAAGTTCGCGGTCAGCGAATCCAGCCGTGCCCGTCGTTCCTCGAAACTGCGCCGCCGCCCTGCCATGCGCGGGACCCTAGCCCGGTTTTGCGGGCCTTACGAGAGGGTCAGTCGAGGTTCGGCCGCAGCCATCGCCTCGCATCGTCGATGCTGACACCGCGCCGCTCGGCATAGTCCTGAAGCTGGTCCTCGCCGATGGTGGCGACACCGAAATACTGGCTGTCCGGATGCGCGAAATAAAAGCCGCTGACGCTCGCGGCCGGCAGCATCGCCATGGATTCCGTCAGCGTGACGCCCGTCGTCTCCGTGGCGTCCAGAAGGTCGAACAGCAGCGGTTTCAGAAGGTGGTCCGGACAGGCGGGATAGCCCGGCGCGGGGCGTATGCCGCGATACCGCTCCTTTATGACGTCTTCCATGCCGAAATCTTCGTCGGGGGCATAGCCCCATAAGGATGTGCGAACGCGGTGGTGCAGATACTCGGCGTAGGCCTCTGCCATCCGGTCCGCCAAGGCCTTGAAGAGGATGCTCGAATAATCGTCATTCTCGGCCTTGAACCGTGCCAGCATCTCTTCGCCCGTGCCGGCGGTCACACAAAAGCCGCCCAACCAGTCGGCTTCCGGATGAATGAAATCGGCAAGGCACATATTGGCGCGGCCCGCCCGCTTCGAGATCTGTTGCCGCAGCATGGCGAAGCGGGTGCTCACCTCGCTGCGGCTCTCATCGGTGAAGACCAGGATGTCGTCACCATCGCGGCGCACAGGCCACAGGCCGGCGACCGCGCGCGGCGCAAGCCAGTCCTCCGCCTCGATGCGTGCCAGCATCGCCTGCGCATCCTCGAACAATTGCCGCGCACTCTCGCCGACGATCTCGTCGTCGAGGATGGCAGGGTAATTTCCCGCAAGTTCCCAGGACCGGAAGAACGGCGTCCAGTCGATGAAGGGGATGAGGTCGCGCACCGTCACATTCTCGATCCGGGTCAGGCCCTGCGCGGCTGGCCGGGGCGGCGTATAATCGTCGAACCCGGCGGCAAAGGCGTTTTCCCGCGCCTTTTCCAGCGGAACGAGGGTCGAACCGCTGCTCTTGCCGGCACGCTGCAGGCGAATTTTCTCATATTCCGCACGCGTGTCGCCCGCCAGTTTTGCCGCCCCGGTTTCAGAAACGAGAGCGGAGGCGACGCCGACCGCGCGGCTGGCGTCGAGGACGTGAAGCGTGGGGCCCGGATAGGCCGGTTCGATCTTCAGAGCCGTGTGAACCCGACTGGTCGTGGCGCCGCCGATCAGCAGCGGCATGGTCATCCCGGCCTTTGTCATTTCCTCGGCAACCGTGACCATCTCGTCGAGAGAGGGGGTGATGAGGCCGCTAAGGCCGATCATGTCTGCGCCGGAATCGTTCGCGGCTTTTAATATGTCCTGCCAAGGGACCATGACCCCAAGGTCGACCACTTCGAAATTGTTGCACTGAAGGACGACGCCGACGATGTTCTTGCCGATATCGTGAACATCGCCCTTTACCGTTGCCATGACGATCGTGCCCTTGGCGCGCGAACCTTCCTCCTTCTCCTCCTCGATGAACGGGATCAGGTGGGCGACCGCCTTCTTCATGACGCGGGCTGATTTCACGACCTGCGGCAGGAACATCTTGCCGGACCCGAACAGGTCACCGACGACGTTCATGCCGGCCATCAGCGGCCCCTCGATCACATGGATGGGCCGCTCGGCGGATTGGCGCGCCTCTTCAGTGTCGTCGACGACATACTGATCGATGCCCTTGACGAGCGCGTGCGACAGGCGCTCGGCAACCGGCAGTTGGCGCCAGCTTTCGTCCCTTTCCTGCGCCTTGGCGCCGCCGCCCTTGTAGCGCTCCGCGATCTCCAGCATCCGCTCCGTGGCGCTGCCACCGGCCGCCGGCGTGCGGTTGAGGACCACATCCTCCGCCGCCTCGCGCAGTTCAGGATCGATATCGTCGTAGATATCGAGCTGCCCCGCATTGACGATGGCCATGTCGAGCCCGGCCGGTATGGCGTGGTACAGGAAGACGGAGTGGATGGCGCGGCGAACCGGCTCGTTGCCGCGAAAGGAAAAGCTGAGGTTGGAGAGGCCGCCGGAGATTTTCGCATGCGGACAGCGCGCCTTTATCGCCTTGCAGGCCTCGATGAAATCGACGCCGTAATTGTCGTGCTCCTCGATACCGGTGGCGATGGCGAAGATGTTGGGGTCGAAGATGATGTCCTCGGCCGGGAAGCCGTCGGCCACCAGCAGCCGGTAGGCGCGCTCGCAAATCTCGACCTTGCGGGCGGCGGTGTCGGCCTGGCCCGTCTCGTCGAACGCCATGACGACGGCCGCCGCGCCGTAGCGGCGGATCGTGCGCGCCGCCTCCAGAAAGGGGGCCTCGCCCTCCTTCATGCTGATCGAATTGACGATCGCCTTGCCCGCGACGCATTTCAGTCCAGCCTCGATGACGCTCCATTTCGAACTGTCGATCATGATCGGCACGCGGGCGATGTCGGGCTCGGCAGCGATCAGTTTCAGGAAGGTCGTCATCGCCGCCTCGGCGTCGAGCAGCCCCTCGTCCATGTTCACGTCGATGATCTGCGCGCCGTTCTCGACCTGCTCCCGCGCCACCTCCAGCGCGGTATCGTAGTCGCCCGCCATGATCAGCTTCTTGAAACGCGCCGAGCCCGTGACATTGGTGCGCTCGCCGATATTGACGAAGTTCGCGCTGCTTTGTGTCATCAGGCTGCCACCGTGAAGGGGTCGAGCCCGGACAGCCGCATGGCTGGCGCCGGATCCGGAACGCGGCGCGGCGGGCACGCCTTCACGGCGGCGGCGATGGCTGCGACATGGTCCGGCGTCGTACCGCAGCAGCCGCCGATGGAATTGACGAGGCCTTCCTCCGCCCACGCGCGCACCAGCCCGGCGGTGGTTTCCGCGGCCTCGTCATACTCGCCCATCTCGTTCGGCAGACCGGCATTCGGATAGACCATGACCGCGCAGTCGGCGGCCTTGGCGAGCGCGGTGACGTGCGGCCGGAGTTCCGTCGCGCCGAAGGAACAGTTGAGGCCGATGGTCACCGGGCGAACGTGCCGAACCGAATACCAGAAGGCCTCCACGCCCTGACCGGACAGGTTGCGCCCTGCCATGTCGGTCAGGGTCAGCGACATCATGATCGGCAGATCGCGGCCCAGATCGTCGCCCGCCTCCATCGCAGCCATCGCCGCGGCCTTTGCATTCAGCGTGTCGAACACGGTTTCAATGAGAACGATGTCGATGCCGCCCTCGACCAGCGCGTCGATCTGCTCGCGGTAGACGGACTTCATGCCGTCGAAATCCACCTCCCGAAACCCAGGATCGTTGACGTCGGGTGAGATGCTGAGCGTCTTGTTCGTTGGCCCGACGGCGCCGCAGACGAAACGCCGGATTCCGTCCGTCCGTGCATCCACCGCCTGACGCAGCACGCGGGCGGCGGCGCGATTAATGTCCGCCACCAGATGCTCGGCACCATAATCGGCCTGGCTGATTCGATTGGCGTTGAAGGTGTTCGTCGCCAGTATGACCGCGCCCGCGTCGATATAGCTGTCGGCAATCTCCCGGATCAGGTCCGGGCGCGTCAGGCAGACGAGGTCGTTATTGCCCTTCTGATCCTGCGTCAGGCCGGTATCGCCGCGATACTCCGCCTCGGTCAGCTTTCGGTTCTGAATTGCGGTGCCATAGGGGCCGTCCTTGATCAGGATATGATCGGCGATTTCGGCATTGAACTCCTCGCGAATGGTCATGCGGCGGCGCTCTCAAGACGGGCAGGCACAGGGGATGCGCCCGCGCGAAGGCCGAGCATATGGCAGATGGCGTAGCTGAGTTCCGCGCGGTTCAGCGTGTAGAAGTGAAACTGGCGTACGCCGCCGGCATAAAGCCGCCGGCACAGTTCCGCAGCGACTGTCGCGGCAACCAGCTTTCGGGCATCCTGCAGGTCGTCCAGCCCCTCGAACAGGCGCTCCAGCCAGCCGGGCAGGTCGGCCCCGTTCATGGCGGCGAACGTCTTGGTCTGCGCGAAGTTCGATACGGGCAGGATGCCGGGCACGATGGGGGTGTCGATGCCGTGGGCGGCGGCGGCGTCGCGAAACCGCAGGAATGTCTCCGGCGCGAAGAAGAATTGGCTGATCGCCTGGCTGGCGCCGGCGTCAATCTTTCGCTTCAGATTGTCGAGGCAGGCTCGCGCATCGCCGGATTCGGGATGCACCTCCGGATAGGCGGCGACGGAAATTTCAAAATCGGCAACCTTTTTCAGCCCCTCCACAAGGCTGGCCGCGCAGTCATAGCCGTCGGGATGGGCCGCGAATCGCTCCCCCTGCCGCGGCGGGTCGCCGCGCAGCGCGACAATGTGACGAACGCCGGCATCCCAATATTCCCGCGCCACATCGTCGATTTCGCCCCGACTGGCGTCGACACAGGTCAGATGCGCGGCCGCGGTGAGAGGCGTTTCCCTGGCAATGCGCGCCACCGTGGCATGCGTGCGGTCGCGGGTCGAACCGCCGGCGCCATAGGTTACCGAGACGAATTTGGGAGCCAGCGGGGCCAGCGTCTCGATCGACTGCCACAGCGCCTGGTTCATCTTCTCGGTCTTGGGCGGGAAGAATTCGAAGGAGACATCTATGTCGCCGGCCAGATCGGCGAAGAGTGGCCGCGCAAAGGCACGGCCGTGCTCGGTATCCTGCAAGCTCATGCGAAATCCTTCTTCTGATCTTCGGGCGTGGCGACGCCCCCGGGCTTTTCCCCAAGCCAGATCGTCACGGTCAGGGCGCCTTCGAAATGCACCGGCGGCCGGGCGGTCAGGCCAGCGGCATGCATCCAGCCGTCCACCGCCTCGTCCGCGAACCCCAGGCGGACATGGGCATGCTCGCGCCGCAATTCTTCCCGCGTGTGCGGCGCGAAGTCGGCGATGAGAAGGCGGCCGCCGGGCGCGAGGACGCGCGCGGCCTCCTTGATGGCCTCCCCCGGCCGCTCCGCGAAATGCAGAACGTGATGCAGGACCACCGTATCGATGCTTTGGCCGTCAGCAGGCAGGGTCAGCATGTCGCCCTGGCGCACGGGACAGGCGCCGAGGCCTGCTGCCTCCAGCTTGCCGCGGGCGGCGCGCAGCATGTCGGCGCTGCGATCGATGCCGACTGCCTCCGCCGCGGCGTCGCCCAGAAGTTCCAGCATGCGCCCGGTGCCGGTGCCGACGTCGAGCAGACGGCCGATGGGGCGCTGCGAGAGGAGGCCCAATATGGCGGCCTCCACCTCGCTGTCTGCGACGTGAAGCTGGCGCAAACGGTCCCAATCCTGTGCATGGGCGTCGAAATAGGCTTCGGCCGCCGAGACGCGCGCATGGCGGACCGCCTCCAGCCTTTCCAGATCCTCCACGGGCGGTTCCGCGTCGATCAGCGCGCCCACGGCCTCTGCCTGCCGGCCGCCGGCAAATCGCACGAAGACCCACGACCCTTCCTTGTTGCGCTCCAGAAGGCCCGCCTCCGCCAAGATGCGCACGTGGCGCGACACGCGCGGCTGCGACTGCTCCAGAACCTGCGCCAGCTCGCCCACCGTCAATTCCATGTTGCGGGCAAGCTGCGCGATCCTGAGGCGCGTCGGGTCGGCAAGCGCCCGGAAAAGGTCGGCCAGCGGGGTCATTTTCCGAAACATATAAAGAAAGCTTTATATGTCAATCGCGCCGCTCCTGGGGTGTTTTGCGCTGGACGGGAATTTCTGCTGCACTAGCATGGCGATCATGCGTGTTCCGATCCTGATCGCGGCGGCGTTGACCACCACCGCCTGCGCCACCATGCCCGCCGGTTACGAAGATGCTCAGGGCGAATCGCTCGGCGGCTTCAATCGCGGGATCTACAGCTTCAACAATGCGGTGGATTCGGCGGTCCTGAAGCCGGTCGCCACCGGATATCGCGACGTGGCGCCGGCGCCCGTGCGGACCGGCGTCACGAACATTTTCCAGAATTTCGATGAGCCGCTGAATTTCGTGAATGCGCTGTTGCAGGGAAAGATCAAGCGTGCGTTCCGCGCGGTCGACCGGTTCGCCGTGAACAGTACCTATGGTGTGCTCGGGACGACGGACCGTGCCGCGGAACTGGGGCTTGAGGCGCAGCCGGAGGATTTCGGTCAGACGCTGGCGGTGTGGGGCCTTGGATCCGGTCCCTATGTGATGCTGCCGCTGCTGGGTCCGTCGACCGTCCGCGACGCGGTAGGCACGGCGGTCGATATCGTCACCAATCCGTGGACACTGTTCGAAAACCGCGAGCTGGGCTTCGGTTTTCAGGAGAATTTCGCGGAAGGGGCGGTCGAGCTGGTGAACACGCGTGCCAATCTGATCGACAGCGTCGATCCGATCCTGGAAAACGCGCTCGACCCCTATGCAACCATGAAGTCGGCATATTTGCAGAACCGGCTGCAACTCATCAACGACGGCAATGTGCCGATGCCCAGCAGCGAGGAGGGCGGCGGCGCGTTCGGCGATATGGAGACGTTCGAGGGATTTACGTTCGAAGAGGATGGGACGGTCGAGGAGAGACCTGACGAGACGGATAGACCTGCGGACGATGCGGAGCCGGATGACTCCGACTCCCCGCCGGAAGACGGCGCGTTCGCGGTTCCGCAGGACGCGACTGGCGCTGCGGACACGCCGCCGGAGCCCCCTGTGCCGGACGGGAACAGTACCGAACCCCAGTGACCAGGGCTGCGGCGCCGCCTCTATAAGGAGCGGCGGACGGAACCCTCTTTTCACATGCTGCGTTTTGTGAAAGCTGAAAGGCGCTGCGCGGATCATCTGGATCCCGCTGCAAAAGAGAATCGATTTAAGGGGAATTTGACATGAAGAACCTGACCAAGGGCTTCGCCGCCGCTGCGCTCGTGGCCGGGCTCGGCCTTTCTGCCTGCTCCGAAGGAACGCAGGAAAATGCCGAGGCGACGGCCGAAAGCGCCGGCCAGGACGCCGAAATGGCAGGGCAGGCTGCCATTGACGACATGGAAGCCGGCATGGACGAGGTCGGGCAGGACATGGACGCCATGGGCGCCGAAATGGGTCAGGAATTCGACCAGATGGGCGATGAGATCGACCAAGCTGCGGACGACGCCGAGACCCAGGCCGACCAGATGGAGAACGATCTCGAAGAAGAGATGTAAATCTCCTCTTGAGGTTGCAAGGGAAGGGGCCGCGCCGAAAGGTTGCGGCCCCTTCTTTCTTTCTCTTCGAACCCGCCATCGCGGCCCCCGGCGCCGCGTCCAATCAGGAATGGGCGGATGCCCTTCCCAGCGGCTCAGGGCCGTCTCCGGTGGTCAAGATACGGCGACCAATAGCATAGGCAAGCCCGGCGCCGATGATGTTGGCGCAAAGCTCACCGGCATAGATCCCGCCGGGTCCCAGAACATGACCGCCCAGCCAGGCGACCGGCACCATGACGGCAAGTACGCGCAGCGCACTGAGCGCCAGCGCGATGTTCGCCCTGCCGATGGCGTTCAACGCCCCGTTCACGACGATCACGACGCCGTAGGCCCAGAAGCCCCAGGCCGCGACTTGCAGGTACAGCCCGATCGCATCCATCACGACCGGATCATCCGTGAAGATGCCGGCCGCTTGCTCGCGGAATGAGACCAGAACCACGGCGACGCCGAGGCCGTAGAGAAGGGAGAAGGTCGCCGCCTCAACAAGCGCGCGGCGAGAGCGTTCCGGCTTGCCCGCCCCCCAATTCTGGCCGACGATGGCCCCGATGGAAGAGGACATGGCGAGCAGCGGGACGACCGCGAAGCTCTGCAGCCGTCCGGCGACGCCGAATGCCGCGACCGCCTCGTTTCCGAATCGAGAGAGGAGACCCGTGAGGACCGTCAGGCCGATGGGATTGATCGCATTCGAAAGCGCAGCGGGTGCGCCGACGGCCGCGATCTGCCGCGCGCCCTTTACCAGTCCGGGCCCCGACAATAGCGACAGGTGAATGCCGAGTTCGCTGAGCGCCGCCAGCGCTGCACTCATAAGGCCGGCGAGCAGGAACGATGCTGCCGAGGCATAGGCGGCGCCGGCGATCCCGTAACCGGGCAGAACGCCGATCCCGTCGATCAGCAGCGGATCGAGGACCCAGTTTGCCGCAGCCATGCTGAGCAGGATCGTGCTCGACCGCTTGGCTGCACCCTGCGCGCGCAGCACCCCGTTGCCGCCCATGGACAGAAGCAGAAACGGAAAACCGGCAAGATAGGGCAGCATGTAGGCATCGGTCAGACGCAATGTCTCGCCTCTTGCGCCCAGTAGCGTGAAGAGCGGATGCTGAAGGGTGATCAGCAGCAGGGTCAACAGCAATCCCGCGGCAGCGGCGGTCACCATGCCTTCTGCCGCGCGGCGTTGGGCGAGGTCACGGTCCCCGCTCCCAAGTGCGCGCGAGACCACGGAATTGATGCCGACCATGACACCCACGCCAAGGCTGGTCAGCGCGATTCCGACGGGGAAGGCATAGCTTATGGCGGCAAGCGGTTCCGGCCCGAGTTCACCGACAAAATAGGCATCGACGATGCCGACGGACATGATCGCAGCGATGCCGAAGATCATGGGCAGGGTCTGCTCCACGAGATGTCCCCGGATGGAGCCCCGTGTCAGCTTTGCGTCGTTGGGCATTCGTCCCATCTAGACGCTGCGGCTATTCGGTAAAGCCGCGCGGAATTCGCAAAAACGGAACCATCACTGCATTCCGGCCTTTGGCAGGAGGGAAATAGACGCAGCGGAGGCCGGGACATGGTGGCACGTGCGGTTTGGAAGGGCCAGATCCGGTTGGCGCTGGTTTCGATTCCGGTCGAGTTTTATCCGGCGACGAAAAGCGGCGCGTCGATCTCGTTCCGGCAAATTCACGAGCCTTCCGGAAAGCCCATCAAATACGAGAAGGTGGTCCCCGGGATCGGGCCCGTCGATACGGACGAAATCCTGAAGGGCTATGAATATGAGAAGGGTAGCTATGTGCTGCTGGAACCCGAGGAGATCGACGCCGTCAAGCTGGAGTCGAAAAAGACGCTGGAACTGACCCAGTTCGTCGAAGCGCACGAAATCCCGGTGCTCTATTTCGAGAAACCCTATTACGTCGCGCCTGCCGATGAACTGGCGGAGGAGGCCTATGTCGTGCTGCGCGATGCCTTGAGAAAATCGGGAAAGGTGGCGCTGGGCCAACTGGCCATGCGCGGCCGCGAAACGGTGGTCAGCATCAAACCCTGCGGCCGGGGGCTGATCGCGGAAACGCTGCGCTATGCCGACGAGGTCAGAAAGGCCGAGACCTACTTTGCCGCCATTGGCGAGCACGAACCGGAAGAGGAGTTGCTCGACCTTGCCGAAACCCTGATCGACAAGAAAACAGCCCCCTTCGATGCCAAGAATTTCGAGGATCGTTACGTGGAGGCGGTAAAGGATCTGATCGAGAAGAAGCTGAAGGCAAAAGGCGGCAAGGTCACGCCAGAGGAAGAAGAAGCACCGACCACCGGAAAGGGCAACGTCGTCGATCTGATGGCGGCGCTGAAGGAGTCGGTGGAAGGCGGGAAAGGCAAGAGGACACGCAGTTCGCCGAAGAAAAAGGCCGCCAATGGCTGATCTGCGAAGCCGCCCTTCGGATTGTTAGTTTATGGCGAAACCCGGAAAGCGAAAGACCGAAGCGGACGCTGCCGACCAGGCGGCGAAGGACGATCTGCTTGCAGAATATAATGCGCGCCGGGATTTCACGAAAACCCTGGAGCCGGCCGGCAAGGCGGGACGGGCGGGTAGCCGGGTGTTCATGGTGCAGAAGCATGACGCGACCCGCCTTCACTACGATCTAAGGCTGGAAAAAGATGGCGTCCTGAAAAGCTGGGCGGTGACGAAGGGGCCCAGCCTCGACCCGGACGACAAACGCCTCGCCGTACAGACGGAGGATCATCCGCTGTCCTACGCCACCTTCGAAGGCACGATTCCGAAGGGCGAATATGGTGGCGGCACGGTCATGCTGTGGGACCGCGGCACCTGGGCCCCGATCAAGGGCAAGAGCGCCGACGATCTGGAAGATGGCCATCTGCACTTCATCCTGGACGGGGAGCGGGTGAAGGGCGAATGGCTGCTCGTCCGCATGAAGCGCCGCCCGAGCGAAAAGCGCGACAATTGGCTGCTGCGCAAGCTGGACGACGAGTATAGCGGAAGCAGCGAAGGACTGACCGGCAAATATCTGACCAGCGTCGACAGCGGACGCACGATGGACGAGATTGCCGAGGGCAAGCGCGCCGGACGCACCGGATCCAACAGGTCGGGCGGCAAAAAACCACGATCCGGGGGCCGCAAGCCGGGCGCGGACGGACCGCTGCCGCGCCATCAGCCGCCGCAGCTCGCCACCCTTGCCGATACCGTGCCGCCGGGCGACGACTGGTTGCACGAGATGAAATATGATGGCTACCGGGCTTTGGTTGCCGCCGCTGGCGACGAGGTCCGCGTCTTCACCCGCAACGGCAAGGACTGGTCGGAGAAGTTCCCGGGGCTCGTCGATGCTGTGAAGGCGGCAGATCTGGGGACCGCGCTTCTCGACGGGGAACTGGTCGTCCTTGATGCGGACGGACGGCCATCCTTTCAGGCGCTGCAACAGGCGCTCGATGGGTCCGCTTCCGGCGAGGCAATCGTCTATTATGCGTTCGACCTGCTGACGGAAGGAAGGCGGGACCTGAAGACGCTGCCGAATATCGAGCGCAAGGCGCGCCTGGCGGCCCTTCTGCCAGGCAATTCGCCCGTCCTGCGATATTCGGACCATGTACTCGGGCGCGGCGAGGCCCTGTTCGATGCCATGTGCGAGAAGGGCTTGGAGGGTGTGGTTTCGAAACGCGCGGACGCGCCCTATCGGAATGCGCGCACGAAGAACTGGCTGAAGGTGAAATGCATTCGGCGGCAGGATTTCGTCATCGTCGGATGGTCGCGTTCGACGGCGAAGGGGCGTCCTTTCGCATCGCTCCTCCTCGGCCAGTATGATGGGGACCGCCTTGTCTATCGCGGCAAGGTCGGGACGGGCTGGACCATGGACGCCATGGAAGCGCTGAGTGCGAAGATGCGCCCCCTGGAACGCAAGACGCCGCCGCTCGACGTGCCCAAGGGCGCTGCCAAGGGGGTGGTCTGGTTGACGCCGAAGCTGGTCGCAGAAATCGCCTTCGCCGAACTGACCGCAGAGGGCGTGACGCGCCATGCGAGCTTTCTGGGGCTGCGCGCCGACAAGGATGCGAAGGATGCCGGGGTCGAAACGCCGGTTGCAGCCGCGGCGGTCGCCGAGGACGCCGCGAAGCCGGCGGAGGCCGTCAAGATATCGAGCGCGGACCGCATCGTCTTTCCGGACGCGGGAATCACGAAGGGTGAGCTTGCGGATTATGTCCGCCGCGCCGCGCCGCTGATGCTGCCCTGGGCAGCGAGACGGCCGATCAGCCTCGTTCGCTGTCCGCAAGGGCGCCAGAAGAAATGCTTCTTCCAGAAGCACGATTCGGGAAGTTTCGGCGAGCATGTGCTGGCGGTGCCGATCGTCGAAAAAGAAGGCGAAAAGCAGGATTACCTTTACGTCGAGGATGCGGCGGGCCTGCTCCAGTGCGTCCAGATGGGGACGATCGAGTTTCACGGGTGGGGCGCACCCGTCGACGATGTCGAACGGCCCGACCGTCTGGTTATCGACCTCGATCCGGACGAAGGTCTCGCATTCGAGGATGTTAAGGCCGCAGCGCTTGAGATCCGCGATCATCTGAAGGACACGGGGCTGGTCAGCTTTCCCATGCTGACAGGCGGCAAGGGCGTTCATGTCATTGCCCCGCTGCATCCACAGGCCGATTGGACGAAGGTCAAGGATTTCGCCAGCCGTTTCGCGCGCGCCATCGCAAGTGCGGAGCCCGAGCGCTTCACGGCAACCATGTCGAAGGCGAAGCGGAAGGGCCGCATCTTCATCGACTGGCTTCGCAACCAACGCGGCTCGACGGCCATCCTGCCCTACTCGCCGCGCGCCCGGTCGGGCGCGAGCGTTGCCGTCCCCATCGCCTGGAACGAGCTGAAGGATCACGACAGCGGCGCGGACTTCACCATAAAGGATTTCGACAAGCTTCAGCGGCGTGCCGGAAGTGCAGCCATGCAGGGATGGGGGGAGGCAGAGCAAACCTTGCCGGAACTCTAATAAAATGGTTCGCATCCGTAATGTAATGTAGAACGGCGAACGGTTACATCCATTTTGGACCAGACAAAATCCAAGACAAAGTTTGACTTGTCGGTCGGTATTACACGGAGGAAAGTCGTTAACTAAGGAATCTTCTGTCAAGGTTCCAGACTCCACTTCTGGCACGACCATTGCGCAGGGCTTGGTGTGCAAAAATCTGAAGGGAGCACATCAACATGTTGAACAAGCTAATTATTACGGGTGCAGCTCTATTCGTGGCCGTCCCGGCCGCTGCCGCGCCGATTGCAAGCAGTGCCGCCTCCGACCTTGCTGTCGATATCGCCATTGCGCAGGTAGTGAACGCCGGGGTGGGTCCCCTCTCCTCCGCGTCCGGATCGACGGCCTCGGGTGATTACACGTCTGCCGATGCCGTGGCCCGGGTGGAGGCAAGCCTGGATCTTCTTTCCGCCGGCCTCATCGAATCCCGGCTGGATCTGGGTACCGGTATCAACAGCGTCACGGCGGGCGGGCAGGCGAGCGGCCCTTCCTCAAGCGCATCGGCACTGGTGAACGGACTGAGCTTCAGCTTCACCAATTCGCTGTTCGGTCTCGATCTTCCGTCGCTCCTGACTGTGTCCGCCTCGACGATCAGTTCGAATTCCAGCGCGTCGGGAGCCGGGGGTGTGTTGAACACCTCCGGAGACAGCACGATCGAGGACCTGTCTCTCAGTGGAGCCTTGCTGGCCGGTATCAACATCGACCTCGGCGCCATCATCGATGGGGCCGCGAATACCGTTCTTCTGGATTCCGATATTCTCGGGCTGAGGATTACGGCGAACGAGCAGATCACCCTGGGCGACGGCGTGACCTCGACGGGAATCGAGACGAATGCGCTTCGCATCACGCTGAGTGATTTCCTGCTGAACGGCGGCCTTCTGAATGGCGACATCTATATCGGACGTTCCCGGGCCTTTGCCGAGCTTGGCGAGGCTGCGGCGGATGTTCCGGCGCCGGGCGCCATCGGCCTTTTCGGACTTGGCATGCTCGGAATTGCCGGCTGGCATCGTCGGCGGCGGACCGCTGCTGCCTGAATCCGGCAGCAGCAGCCTCGTGTCCCTTGCCGCCCTCATCCCCAGGGGCGGCTTGGGGCCAAAGGAAAGGGGCCGGGAAGGCAATGCCCTCCCGGCCCCTCTTTTCGTGTCGGCGTGACAGCCGGACAGCAAATGCAGAGGACTTAGAAGTCCATGCCGCCCATACCGCCCATACCGCCCATGCCGCCGGGCATGCCGCCGCCGGCGCCATTGTCCTTCTCCGGAATTTCGGAGACGGTGGCTTCGGTGGTGATCAGCAGGCCGGCGACCGAGGCCGCGTCCTGCAGCGCGGCACGCACGACCTTGGTCGGATCGACGACACCGGCCTGAAGCAGGTTCTCGTACGTGTCGTTGGCCGCGTTGAAGCCGAGCGTCTCGTCGTTGGAGTCCACCAGCTTGCCAGAAACGACGGCACCGTCGAAACCGGCGTTCTGCGCGATCTGACGAACCGGGGCCGTCAGCGCCTTGCGAACGATGTCGACGCCGCGCGTCTGATCGTCATTGGCGCCCTCGATGCCGTCCAGGGCCTTCGTGGCGTAGAGAAGCGCCGTGCCGCCGCCCGGGACGATGCCCTCTTCGACGGCTGCGCGCGTGGCGTGCAGGGCGTCGTCGACGCGGTCCTTCTTCTCCTTCACCTCGACCTCGGTCGCACCGCCGACCTTGATGACGGCGACGCCGCCGGCCAGCTTCGCAAGACGCTCCTGCAGCTTTTCCTTGTCGTAGTCGGACGTGGTCGTCTCGATCTGCGCACGGATCTGCTCGACGCGGGCCTTGATGTCGTCAGCCGCACCGGAACCGTCGACGATCGTCGTGTTGTCCTTGTCGATCGTGACCTTCTTCGCCTGACCCAGCATGTCGAGCGTGACGTTCTCGAGCTTGATGCCCAGATCTTCGCTGATCATCTGACCGTTGGTCAGGATGGCGATGTCCTCCAGCATGGCCTTGCGGCGATCGCCGAAGCCCGGAGCCTTCACGGCCGCGATCTTCAGACCGCCACGCAGCTTGTTGACGACCAGCGTCGCGAGCGCCTCGCCCTCGACGTCTTCCGCGATGATGAGGAGCGGACGGCTCGACTGCACCACGGCTTCCAGGATCGGCAGCATGGCCTGCAGGTTCGACAGCTTCTTTTCGAAGATGAGAACGTACGGATTGTCGAGTTCGACGTTCATCTTTTCCGGATTGGTGATGAAGTACGGCGACAGATAGCCGCGGTCGAACTGCATGCCCTCGACCGTCTCCAGCTCGGACACCAGACCCTTGGCTTCCTCGACGGTGATGACGCCTTCCTTGCCGACCTTCTCCATGGCCTGCGCGATCATGTCGCCGACTTCCTTGTCGCCATTGGCGGAGATGGTGCCGACCTGCTTGATTTCCTCGTTACCGGAAACTTCGCGGCTGCGGCCCTTCAGGTTCTCGACGACCTTGTCGACGGCAAGATCGATGCCGCGCTTCAGGTCCATCGGGTTCATGCCGGCGGAAACCGATTTCATGCCCTCGCGCACGATCGCCTGCGCCAGAACGGTCGCGGTCGTCGTGCCGTCGCCGGCGATGTCGTTGGTCTTCGAGGCCACTTCGCGCACCATCTGGGCGCCCATGTTCTCGAACTTGTCCTTCAGTTCGATCTCCTTCGCGACCGTCACACCGTCCTTGGTGATGCGCGGCGCGCCGAAGCTCTTCTCGATGACCACGTTGCGGCCCTTCGGGCCCAGCGTGACCTTGACCGCATCGGCGAGGATGTCGACGCCGCGAAGGATACGCTCACGCGCGTCGCGGCCGAATTTTACGTCTTTGGCTGCCATGATTGACTACCTTTCGTATTGAATTTCAGGAAAAGGAAACTGCGCCGATCCTCAGGCCATGATGCCGAGGATGTCGCTCTCCTTCATGATGATCAGGTCTTCGCCGTCGATCTTGACCTCGGTGCCGGACCATTTGCCGAACAGGATCTTGTCGCCGGCCTTGACCTCCAGCGGGGTGATCTCACCGGAATCGCTACGCGCGCCGGAGCCGGCGGAGACGACTTCGCCTTCCTGCGGCTTTTCCTTGGCGGTGTCGGGAATGATGATGCCGCCCGCGGTCTTGGCGTCGGCCTCGATACGGCGGACGAGAACGCGGTCGTGCAGAGGACGGAAGTTCATGTTACGTCACCCTTTCTTGCTTGCAGGTTGAAAAGCAGTTGGCACTCACAAGGGGGGAGTGCCAGCGGGGCGCATATGTGCAGCTATCCTGCGGGTGTCAACACGGCCGAATTGCGAATTTTTCATGACCGGAACGGGCGAGCGCCGGTCCCGCGGCGGATGGTCACCTCTGTCCCGGCTTGGCGCCGCGGGCCGCGTGTCCCATATGCTGCCTCCCGGCCCCAATTTACAGGCCTGTGCGCGCTGCTACGTTGCGGCGCATCGTGAACGACAGGAAGGATAAGCGCGCGCGATGGCGATATTGAAGGGGCTCTGGTCGTTTCTGGTCGGGGTGAAGGACTTTCTCGTTCTTCTGCTCATGCTGCTGATCTTCGCAGCGATCTTCGCTGGACTGAATTACGAGCAGGACGCGCCCGCCCTGGCCGACAACGGCGCGCTGACCATTCCGCTCGACGGCTATCTTGTCACGCAGGCGCAGGAAATCGATCCCTTTCAGCTGATCTCGGGTGGACCCACGGCCGGCGAGATCGAGACCGCGAAGCTGATCTCGGTCATCGAGGCCGCGAAGGACGACGAGGATATCGACACGATCGTCCTCGACCTCGACGGGTTTCTGGGCGGCGGGCTGGCGGACGTGCAGGACGTCGGCAACGCGCTGGCTGAGTTCCGGGAAAGCGGCAAGACGGTCGTCAGCTTTGCCACGGCCTATCTCGACAGCGGCTGGTTGCTCGCCGCGCACAGCGACGAGATCTGGCTGAGCCCGCTGGGCGCGGTGTTCGTGCAGGGGCCGGGCGGCTCGCAGCTCTATTTCGGCGACGCCCTCGAAAAGCTGAACATCGACATCAACGTCTTCCGTGTCGGCACATACAAATCCGCCGTCGAGCCGCTGATCCAGAATGCGGCTTCCGAACCGGCGAAGCGCGCCAATCAGGCGCTGGTCGACGACCTTTGGGAAAACTACCGGGAGGATATCGCGGCCGCCCGTCCGCAGGCCAAGCTGGCGGATTATGTCGCTGACGTTCCGGGCCGAGTGCGCGCCGCGAAGGGTGATTTCGCGCAGGCCGCCCTGGCCGCAGGACTGGTCGACCATCTCGGATCCCGCGCCGAATTCGACCGGGAGATGGCGAACCGCGTCGGCGAAGACGAAGACGCGCCGGGTGGCTATCTGAGCACGGCCTATTCCGCTTATGCCGCCAGCGTCCAGCCGGCCGCCAGCGGCGATGCCGTCGGCATCGTTACCGTCGCCGGCAACATCGTCGACGGGGAAGCCGGGCCGGGAACGGCGGGCGGGCAGACCGTCGCCGACCTGATCGGGCAAGCGGTCGCCGACGAGGACATCAAGGCGCTGGTCGTCCGGGTCGATTCGCCGGGCGGGTCCGTCATGGCCTCGGAGCAGATTCGCCAGGCGCTGATCGCAGCGAAGGCGGAGGGTCTGCCCGTCGTGGCGAGCTTCGGTCCGGTGGCGGCGTCGGGCGGCTACTGGGTTTCCACGGCCGCCGATACGGTGTTCGCCCAGCCGACGACGATAACCGGCTCCATCGGCGTGTTCGCAGTCATTCCATCTTTCGAGAATGCGCTGTCCGATCTCGGCATCAATGCCGACGGCGTACAGACCACGCCCCTGTCCGGCTCGCCGGACGTTTTCGCCGGTCTCAGCGATACGACGCGCGAGGTATTTCAGTTGTCAGTGGAGGACATTTACCGCCGCTTCACCGGCATCGTGGCGGAGGCCCGCGACATGCCCCGGTCGCGCGTGGAGGAAATCGCGGAGGGGCGCGTCTGGTCCGGCGCTGCGGCCCGCCAGCTTGGCCTTATCGACCGGTTCGGCACCTTGAGCGACGCTGTCGCTGCGGCCGAGACAGCGGCTGGTTATGAACCGGGCGAGCTGCGCCGCGCCTATGTGCGCCAGCCGAAGCCACTGCCGGTCCAGATCGCCGAGTCCATGTTGTCGCCCGACAAGGCGGAGGAGGCGCACAGCGCCGCCGACCTGGCCGCCGCATCGCAGCGCGCGCAGTTCACGGCGGCGCTGGACGATGTCATGACCATCGCAGACGGTCCGGCGCTACAGGCGCACTGCCTTGCCTGCGCGGCCTACAGTCCGCGAACGGTTACGAAGCCGCTACCCGGATGGCTGGAGGCAGCGCGCGCTTTCCTGGACTAGGGAGGTTCAGCGCGCGCGGGCGCGGGGATAGGTGCCGATGATGCGGACCCATTTCGTGAAATGCGCTAGCTCGTCGAGTGCGCGCTTTACAGCCGCGTCAGAGGGGCGCCCTTCGATGTCGACATAGAATTCGGCGGCCTGAAACCGCCCATCGCGCATGTAGCTTTCCAGCTTCGTCAGATTGATGCCGTTCGTGGCGAAGCCGCCAAGCGCCTTGAAGAGGGCGGCGGGAACGGAACGGACTTCGAACGTCAGCGTCGTCATGACGTCCTCCTCCAGGGCCGGCTCTTCCGCTTCCCGGCTCAGCGCCACGAATCGGGTGGTGTTGTGCGCGGCGTCCTCGATCGCCGTTTCTACCGGTTCCAGGTCGTAAAGCTCGCCGGCAAGGCTCGACCCTACCGCTGCGAGCCTTCGGTCGCCTGTTTCGGCGACCAAAGCCGCTGCTGCTGCGGTATCGAAATGCGACCGTTGGGCGATCTCCCAGCCGGCCAGTCGCCGGCGGCATTGACCCAGCGCCTGCGGATGGCTGACCGCTTCGCGGATGTCCGACCGCTTGGTGCCCCTGGGGGCGAGCAGGCAGTGGGAAACGCGGACGAAATGCTCGCGCGTGATGTGAAGGCCGCTTTCCGGCAGCAGGAAGTGAATGTCCGCGACCCGGCCATGCTGGGAATTTTCGATCGGGATCACCGCGACGGCGGCGCGGCCGTCCTGCACTGCCTCGATAGCCCCCTCGAAACTGGTGCAGGGCAGCGGCAGCATGTCCGGAAACAGTTCACGCACGGCCTGATGCGAATAGGCGCCAGGCGCCCCCTGGAAGGCGGCGGCGCGGGCGGGTTCGGCAACAGCGGCGGCGCTCATGCGCTCAACCATGTCGCGGGCGGGGGCGGGATAGTTCTGCATGGGGTGCGTGCATTCGCATCACCAGCACCGGCTTGGCAAGATAGCGCCCCCAGCCTATGAAGCCGCCCGAGCGAACTTCACGGCCGTGCCCGCGATGCGGTACGGGCGAACAGACCAGGGATAGCCTTGTGGACAGTTTCGAGTGGAATAAGATCATCGGCTGGGTCCTGATGGCGGCCATTGCCGTCCTCGGTCTCAGCATCGTTTCCGGTGCCGTCTATCACCAGGAACGGCCGGAGGAGATGGCCTTCTTCGTGGATGTACCGGAAGAGGCGGCCACCGGCGAGGATGCCGTCGATCCCATGGTGGAACTGGCGACGGCCATGCAGACCGCCGACGCGACCAAGGGCGAGGCTGTCTTCAAGAAGTGCGCCACTTGCCACACGGTGAATCAGGGCGGCCCGAACAAGCAGGGCCCGAACCTTTACGGCGTCGTCGGTCGTCCCGTCGGCAGCCATGCCGGCTTCAGCTATTCCTCCGCCATCGGTGATCATGGCGGAAACTGGGACTGGGAGCTGCTGAACGCGTACATCACCAGCCCGCGCGCCGCGATTCCCGGCAACGTCATGTCCTTTGCCGGTATCGGCGATGTTCAGGACCGCGCGAACCTCTTCGCCTATCTGCACTCGCAGGGCGGCTCGATCCCGCTGCCCGAAGCGCCCGCGCCTGAGGTTGCGGCGGCCGACGAGGCTGGTGCGGAAGCCGGCACCGAGGGCGATCCCGAGGGTACGGGACCGGAAGCCGCAAAGGCCGAGGACGGCCCGGAGGCCGAGATCGAGGACGCGGCTGCATCGCCAGAGGGCAATGTCGGCGGTCCGGGTGCTGAAAATCAGGACACGAACGACACGGCCGACGACAAGTAGGGCGCCGCGTTCATTCGAGCAGGGCAGGGGCCGGGGCGGCGACGCGTCCGGCCCCTCTTCATTTCAGGCCCGATCATTTAAGGAGGTGTGGCCGGCGTCCATAGGTGCCCCACCGCCAGATCCATTCCAGCGGACCAAAGGCGAAGCGGCTCAGCCAGAGGCGGCTTGCGACGAGCTGAACAGCCAGGATGACGGCGGCAACGCCCCATAGCTGGGCAATCGACAGCCTGCCGTGCAGGCCGAGGCCGAAACCGGGAAACAGCCACCACTGGCAGATCAGCGTCTGGCCGATATAGTTCGTCAGCGCCATGCGGCCCGCCGGCGCGAAAAGACGTTGCAGCCGGGTGCCGGCAGCGCCCTTCCATAGAAGCGTCAGAAGACCGAGATGGCCGATCGTGACCGCCGTGCGGCTGAGCGGATCAGACCAGGCCAGCATGGGAATGGGCACGCGAAACCCCGCCGCTGCCATCTGTCCCCATTCGGCGGCATTCAGCGGAATACCGAGGCCGTAGCCGACGGCCAGCATCCACAGATACACTTTCCGGTCGCCGCCACCGGAAAGGACGCCGAGGCGCATCAGCGCGGCGCCGATCAGCATCATCGACAGTGGCTCGAACAGCCAGATTCGCGTCGAGCCAAGATCGTTCAACTCGTTCGCCCAACGAACCTTGTAGTGCCAATTGTCCGAAAGGGACCCGCTGCGCGCCGCGCGGCTTTCGGCCGCTTCCTCCGCGTCGGGCGCAAGCGAGGCAAGATAGGCGTGCCAATCGGCGACCAGCGCGTTGTCCTCGCCCGCACCCTGCGTTTCCGCTCCCTCGGCAAAGGCCTGCATGTTCGCCGCGCCCAGCGTCGCGCCGAGTCCCAGGCCCGTCAGCATGACGATCCCGGCCGCGCCCGCCCCGATCATCTGTCGGGGCTCCAGATCGCGAAGCAGCCACAGGAACAGACCCGCAAGCCCGTAGATCAGCAGGATATCGCCCGGCCATAGCAGCAGATAGCCATGCACGAGCCCGAACAGGATCAGGAGCGCGGTGCGGCGGTAATAGCGCCCCGCCCGCATGCCCTTGTCCGCCAGCAGGATGAACCCGGCGCCGAAAAGAATTTCGAGAAGGCCGCGCATCGTCCCTTCGACGAACAGCATCTGTACCCACCAGACGAAGCGGTCGGCGGCGCTCCAGCCGGCGATGCGCGGATCGGTTTCCACGCCCGGCACGCTTCCCATCAGCCAGATGTTCAGAAACAGGATGCCGCAAATGGAAATGCCGCGCAGCACGTCGAGCAGCGGCAGGCGCTCGGCCGGCCGCGTCGGTGCCGCCCGGGGCGGCGGTGCCTCCTCGTCCCAGCCGGCGGCGTCCGGCACGGTGCCTGCCTCCGTCAGACCTTGTCGCCCTCTTCAATGGCGTAGAAGTCGGCCACGATCTGCCAGCCCTCCTCCGCCGTTTCGACGAAGTTGAAGAGTTCGAGATCCTTGTGCGAGATCGTGCCCTCGTCCGCCAGCGCCTCGAAATCGACGATGCGCCGCCAGAAGGTCTCGCCGAACAGCAGCACCGGCATGCGCTTGATCTTGCCGGTCTGGATCAATGTTAGCGTTTCGAAAAGCTCATCCATCGTGCCGAATCCGCCCGGAAAGGCGGCAACGGCGCGCGCGCGGATCAGGAAATGCATCTTACGAATGGCGAAATAGTGGAAATTGAAGCTGAGTTCGGGCGTCACATAGGGGTTCGGTGCCTGCTCGAACGGCAGCACGATATTCAGCGCGACGGATTCCTGGCCGACATCGTGCGCGCCGCGATTGGCGGCCTCCATGATGGAGGGGCCACCGCCGGAAACGACGACGAAGTTGCGCTTGCCGTCGCCCGTCTGCGGCAGGCTTGAGACGATCTGCGCCAGGCGCCGCGCCTCGTCATAGTAGCGCGCCTTGGCCGCCAGCGAATCGGCCTTCCGCTTTTCCTCCGGCGTCCTCGCCGCCGCCTGCAACGCCTCCGCGGCGGCCGGCTCGGGAATGCGGGCGGAGCCGTAGATGACGAAGGTCGATTCGACGCCATGCTCGGCCTGCAGCAGTTCCGGTTTGAGAAGTTCCAGTTGCAGGCGGATGGGGCGCAGTTCTTCGCGCGTCAGGAAATCGGGATCCTGAAAAGCGAGACGATAGGCCGGGTGGTCCGTCGGTCCAGCTTCCGCCCGCTCAGCATCCTCCCGGCTCGTCGGAAACACGCGCTCTCCCATGCGCGCATGGTCCGCGTCTCTTTTGTGCGGGCGGTTAGAGTCGGTGCGGGGTTCTTGCGTGGATCGGGACATGCGTGCGCTTCCTAACGGCAATAGGGGCCGCGGCCCATGTCCATGTGCAGGTGGTCCTGGTGATATCGGTCGCCGTCCGGTCCGATGACGATCTGAAATTTGCGGCATCCCGCCTGGTGAACATCCTTCAGGAAGGCGCTGTCCGCTCCGCCTGCACGCCAGCCGCTTTCCACCCGAACCGTGCGGCCGCTTTCCAGGCGAAAGGCCGCGATGTCGACGGCATTCGCATGGGCATGTTCCGACAGTTTCGCGCCCGGCCGCGAGTTGACCGATCGGCAAGAATAGGTGCCGTAGCTTTGAATGCGGTCGACGCGTTCGCCGAAATGCTTGCGCGCGAGTGGCTGCACCTCGTCCGTAATCCAGCCATAGAGAGCGATGGCGGCGGGGCAGGAAATCGCCGTCAGGCCCGGCACGGGCACGCCGATGTCCAGCAGCTGCACACCATCGTCGAACCCGCAGCCTTCCGCCGTCCGGCGTGGCGGCAGAGTTCGAAACGAGACGGGCAGCTTCCTGAGGGCGGCATAGCACGCCTCCGCCTCCTGAGAGGGCGCCTGCGGGGCGGCGGCAGGCCGAGGCGCTCCGCCGGGTTGCGGCACCCGGCGCGGCGGATCGGCCCGGCCGCACGCGGAAACGACGATCAGCGCAGCGAGTAGCGCCAGGATGGCGGGAGGAGCGGCCGGGCGGCCGTAAGAAGCGCAGGACATGGCGCCCAATGCCTTAGTCCCGCTGCGAGTCGCCGTCACCCTGCAAGCGTGCGGCCGCTGATACACTTCGCCTCGCAGACGGGAGGGGCGGGAGAGATTATGCTCGCGGCCGCTCCCGAAACGGCAAGGATCGAGCTGACCATGCGCAAATTCTTAATCGCGGCGGCAGTGCCGCTTCTGTTTCTTGCTGCGGCGCTGATCGTTCCCGGCCTTGGTATGGAACGCCCCGCCGCCGCGCGGTCCTCGTCCGCCGATGGCCATTGAAGGTTTGAGAACCGATCCGGAGGGTGGTCACATCTGCAACATTTGACATGGCCGGCGGCCCCTCTAGTTACGGCGGCGGGCCACGCCGTCCCAACGCGGCGCGCGCTCTCTGTAAGGAGAGAATACAGTGTCAAATGAATCCCGCACGGGCGCACCTGCGCGTCCGGCAGAACCGACGCTCAAGCCTGAGCGCCCCTTCTTCTCGTCCGGTCCCACCGCGAAATTTCCGGGCTGGTCCCTCGATAAACTGAAAACCGAATCGCTCGGACGGTCACACCGCTCCGCGCTCGGCAAGGCACGGCTGAAATATGCCATAGACCTGTCGCGCGAGCTTCTCGGCGTGCCGGACGATTATCTGATCGGCATCATGCCGGCCTCCGACACCGGCGCGCTGGAATGCGCGATGTGGACGATGCTCGGCCCGCGCCCGGCAACCGTCGCGGCCTGGGAAAGCTTCGGCAATGTCTGGATTCAGGATGCGGTCAAGCAGCTGAAGCTGAAGGACCTGAAAACGCTGAGCGCGGATTACGGCGCGCTTCCCGACCTTGCCTCCATCGATCAGGGCGACGACGTCGTCTTTACCTGGAACGGCACCACGTCCGGCGCTCGCATTCCGAACACGGACTGGCTTGCGGACGGGCGCGAGGGCCTCGCCATCAACGACGCCACCTCCGCCATCTTCGCGCAGGAGATGGACTGGCCGAAACTCGATGCCACGACCTACAGCTGGCAGAAGGTCATGGGATCGGAAGCGCAGCACGGCATGCTGATCCTCAGCCCCAAGGCCGTGGAGCGCATCGAGAGCTACGACCCAGAATGGCCGCTGCCGAAGCTCTTCCGGCTGAAAAAGGGCGGCAAGATCAATGGCGGTATTTTCGAAGGCGCGACCATCAACACCCCCTCCATGCTGGCGACCGAGGATTATATCGCTGCGCTGGAATGGGCGAAATCCATCGGTGGCCGTCAGGCGCTGTTCGACCGCGCGAACGAGAATGCGCGTATCGTCGAGGCCTGGATCGAGGCCACCCCGTGGATGCGCAACATGGTGCCGCAGCCCTCGGAGCGCACGAACACCGGCATCTGCATGGTATTTCAGGGCGATTGGTACGAGAGCCTACCCGATGATCAGAAGGCCGGCGTTCCGAAGCAGATCGCGCAGATGCTGGAATCGCGCGATGTCGCCTATGATTTCAACGGCTATCGCGACGCCCCGCCCAGCCTTCGCATCTGGTGCGGCGGCACGGTCGAGGCGGAGGACATCAAGCGTCTGCTGCCGTGGATCGAATGGGCGTATGAAGAGGTGAAGGCCGGCCGCGTCTGAGGCAGTGCCGGGACGCCTGCGGGCGTCCCCTCTTCTTTCCCGGTGTCACCCCAGCAAGGCGCGAAGGGGACATCTTTTGCCGGTGCGAATCCTACCAGCGGGCGCAGCGCCCCGCACCGGCCTTTTTCCGACAAGGAACATGAACAATGACCGTACCCAAGGTCCTCATCGCTGACAAAATGTCCCCCAAGGCCGCGGAAATCTTTCGCCAGCGCGGTGTAGAGGTCGACGAGAAACCCGGCCTTAGCAAGGACGAGCTCATCGCCATCATCGCGGACTATGACGGACTTGCCGTCCGCTCCGCCACGAAGCCCGACGCCGACATCATGGCCGCGGCCGAGAAGCTGAAGGTTATCGGCCGCGCCGGTATCGGCGTCGACAATGTCGACATTCCCGCCGCCTCCGCGCGCGGCATCGTCGTCATGAACACACCGTTCGGCAATTCCATCACGACGGCCGAACATGCGATCGCTCTGCTGTTCGCGCTCGCCCGGCAACTGCCGGAGGCCGACGCCTCGACCCAGGCAGGCAAGTGGGAGAAGTCCCGCTTCATGGGTGTGGAGGTCACGGGCAAGACGCTGGGTCTGATCGGCGCCGGCAATATCGGCTCCATCGTGGCCAGCCGCGCGCTCGGCCTGCGGATGAAGGTCGCCGCCTTCGATCCCTTTCTGACGGAGGAGCGCGCGCGCGACCTGGGCATCGAGAAGGTCGATCTCGACACGCTGTTGAAGCGCGCCGATTTCATCACCCTGCACACGCCGTTGACGGACCAGACCCGAAACATTCTCAGCCGCGAAAATCTGGAAAAGACAAAGAAGGGCGTGCGCATCGTCAACTGCGCGCGCGGCGGCCTGATCGACGAGGCGGCGTTGAAGGATTTGCTGGACAGCGGCCATGTCGCGGGCGCTGCCCTCGATGTGTTCACCCAGGAACCGGCGAAGGAATCGCCATTGTTCGGCACGCCGGGCTTCGTCGCGACGCCGCATCTCGGCGCCTCCACGACGGAGGCACAGGTGAACGTCGCCATTCAGGTGGCGGAGCAGATGGCGGACTATCTGCTGACCGGGGCGGTGACCAACGCGCTCAACACCCCCTCCGTCTCCGCCGAGGAAGCACCGAAGCTGAAACCCTATATGGCGCTGGCGGAAAAACTCGGCCTTCTTGCCGGGCAGCTTGTGGAGGAAGGCGTCACGCGCGTCACTGTGGAGGCGGAGGGTGCTCTGGCCGAACTCGGCCTGAAACCGGTCACCTCGGCCGTCCTGGCGGGGCTGATGAAGCCCGTGTCCGATTCAGTGAACATGGTGAATGCCCCCGTGATCGCTCGCGATCGGGGCATCGACATCGCCGAGGTCAGGCACGAGAAGGAAGGCGATTATCACACGCTGCTGCGCGTCACCGTGGAAACGGGCGCGGGTACGCGTTCGGTCGCCGGCACGCTGTTCGGCGACAACAATCCGCGCCTCGTCGAACTGTTCGGTATCGGCATGGAGGCGGACCTCTCCGGCACCATGCTCTATGTCGAGAATGAAGATAAGCCCGGTTTCATCGGCGCCGTGGGATCGACGCTTGGCAAGGCCGGCGTCAATATCGGCACCTTCAATCTCGGCCGGCGCGGCAATGGCGGCGAAGCGGTCATGCTGGTGTCCGTCGACGAGAATATTTCCGAACCGCTGCTGTGGGAAATCTGCCGCCTCGATGGCGTGCGCGACGTAAAGGCGCTGCGCTTCTGAAGCCAGGTTCAAGAAACAAGCCGTCGCCCCCGCCTGCAGTGGGGCGACGGCTGGATCTGAAACAAGGCAGTTTGGCCTTGCCAAGCCGGCCGGGCGGATAAAGGGAGAGGCCATGTCCAGCACCGTTTCCGCCGAACTGCCCGACCCCATTGCCAAGGGCTTGCTGCCGGAGGGCTTCCGCGATCGTCTGCCGCCGCGGGCGGAGGCGGCGGTCAATCTGGAACAGGCCATGATGGCGGCCATCCGCCCGCACGGTTACGAACGCGTCGCGCCGCCCCTCGCGGAGTTCGAGGAAAGCCTCGTGACGCGTCTTGCCGGCGCGGAGACGCAGGACCTCCTTCGCCTGATCGATCCGCTTTCTCAGCGCACCATCGCGCTGCGCCCCGATATGACCGCGCAGGTTGGCAGGATTGCCGCTACGCGCCTTGGACATCGACCGCGTCCCCTGCGTCTCGCCTATGCCGGGCCGGTCCTGCGGGTGCGCAAGCCGCAGGTCGGCGCGACGCGGGAAGCCCTGCAACTGGGCGCCGAGCTGATCGGTAGCGACCATGTGCGCGCAGTGGAGGAAATCCTGACCATAGCGCTGGAGGCGCTGGCCGCAACGGGCGCGAAGGACATCTCCGTCGATCTGACGCTGCCGTCTCTGGTCGGGGAATTGGCGGAGGGACCCTGGCCCGTGGCGGACCTTCCCGCCGTTCGAAACGCTCTGGATGGCAAGGATCATGCGCAGCTTCGCGCTGCCGGCGGCACGGCCTATGCGCCTCTGATCGAGGCGGCCGGCCCTGCGGGGGAGGCGCTCGCCGCGCTGCGTTCGGCGAACATGGGAGAGGCGTTCTGCGCGCGCCTGGACGCTGCGGAGCGGCTTGCCGCGACAGCCTCCCGCTTCGGGTCCGTCTCGCTAGACCCGACGGAGCGGCTTGGCTTCGAATATCAGACGTGGGCCGGATTCAGCCTTTATGCGGGCGGCGCGCCGGCGGAGATCGGTCGCGGCGGGACATACACCATTCGTCATCCGGACGGACATGAGGAGGCAGCGGCGGGCTTCTCTCTCTACGTCGATCCGCTCGTCGAGGCGGGGCTGGGCATCGGGGCATCGCGCCGCATCTTCCTGCCGCTCGGAACGGCGGACGGGATCGCGCAGCGGCTGCGCACCGAGGGCTGGGTCGCCGTCGCGGCCCTGTTCGAGGAGGACAGCCCCGAGGCGAATGCGTGTACGTACATCTGGGACGGTGAGGCGAGACCGCTATGATCGACGACGAAGATCGGAAGGAGCGGGAGGAACTGCGCCGGGCCGCGCAGAAGGCGGCAAGCCTTTCGACCGTGGCCCTCTTCGCCGCTGCGGCGGCGCTCGCTCTCTCCATCCTTGGCCTCTTCATGCCGCTCCGCTAGGAGGCGGCCGAACCCGGCAGGAAGACTATCCGCATGAGCAATGTTACCGTCATCGGCGCGCAATGGGGCGACGAGGGCAAGGGAAAGATCGTCGACTGGCTCTCCGCCCGCGCCGACGTGGTGGTGCGTTTCCAGGGCGGGCACAATGCCGGGCACACGCTGGTCATCGGGAGCAGCGTCTATAAGCTCAGCCTGCTGCCGTCGGGCATCGTGCGCGGCACGCTGTCGGTGATCGGAAACGGCGTCGTTCTCGATCCCTGGGCCCTGATTGCGGAAATGGACAAACTGCGCGGTCAGGGTGTCGATATCACGCCCGACAATCTGCGCATCTCCGAGACCTGCCCCCTGATCCTGCCGTTTCACCGCGATCTCGATGGCCTTCGTGAGGATGCGAGCGGCAAGGGCAAGATCGGAACGACGCGCCGCGGTATCGGCCCGGCCTATGAGGACAAGGTCGGCCGCCGTGCGCTGCGCGTCGCGGACCTGGCCAACCTCGATCGAGCAGAACTGCAACTCGACCGGATCGAGGCGCATCACAACGCTCTGCGCGCGGGGTTCGGGGAGCCGCCCATCGACCGTGCGCGGCTGATCGCGGACCTGCAGGAAATCGCGCCGAAGGTGCTGCCCTTTGCCGGTCCCGTCTGGCGTGACCTTGCGGAGGCGCGCGCCGAGGGGCGCCGCATCCTGTTCGAGGGCGCGCAGGGAACGCTTCTCGACATCGACCACGGCACCTATCCCTTCGTCACCAGTTCCAATACCGTCGCGGGTACGGCTGCTAGCGGCTCGGGCCTCGGTCCGAACTCGGTCGGCTACGTGCTCGGCATCGTCAAGGCATACACCACG
The DNA here is from genome assembly GCF_000342165.1 of Pacificimonas flava. Taxonomy (GTDB): domain Bacteria; phylum Pseudomonadota; class Alphaproteobacteria; order Sphingomonadales; family Sphingomonadaceae; genus Pacificimonas; species Pacificimonas flava. The sequence continues at coordinate 51,039 of NZ_AMRV01000003.1, read as the reverse complement.
CGCGTCGGCTCCGGTCCCTTCCCAAGCGAGCTGGAAGACGAGACCGGTCGCCGCCTAGGCGAACGGGGCCATGAGTTCGGAACGGTAACGGGGCGGCAGCGTCGCTGTGGCTGGTTCGACGCCGCGCTCGTTCGTCAGTCGGTGGCGGTTTCCGGCGTGACCGGTGTTGCGCTGACGAAACTCGACGTTCTCGACGGATTCGACACGCTGAAGATCTGCACGGGCTACGACGTTCGCGGCACGCATTACGATTATCTGCCGGCCAGTCCGCAGGATCAGGAAGACGCCGTTCCGGTCTACGAGGAGATCGAAGGCTGGTCCGGTTCCACGGCCGGCGCACGCAGCTGGGCGCAATTGCCTGCGCAGGCGATCAAATATGTTCGCCGCATCGAGGAACTGATCGGCGTACCCGTGGCCTGCGTATCGACCAGTCCCGAGCGTGAGGATACGATCCTCGTGACCGACCCTTTCGCAGCATAGGATTAAGCACCAAGAGGAAAGGATTTGAGCGTCGTAGTCCCCGTGGCGCTGGAACGACCAATGGCGTTCGAGCGGATGATCTAGAAGATGCCCATTGCGAGCCCAGCCGCCAGACTTTTGCCGATATCGGCGCAAGCCTTCGCATCCGGTGCGTCTATGGTTTTCTCGGCAAGAATCTTCTCGCGCGAATCGGCGTGGGTGCAGACGATGAGAGGGTCGGCGACCGGCTTCAGTCTCCACCCCTTGGCGATTCGCGCAGTCTGTCTGGCGGCGTTCTCGCCGTCCGTGCCGGCGCAGACCATCTGTGCATAGGGCCGCCCCTCGATGCGGCCGAGAACCTCATAATAGGTGCGGTCGTAAAAGGCCTTCATGACGCCGGCGATGGCTGCGAGATTTTCTGGCGCGGCGAAGATATACCCGCTCGCCGACAGAAGATCGTCCGTGCCGGCCGCCTCGGCGCGCAGCAGACGGACCGCGCAATTCTCTTCCTCCTGGGCGCCTTCGGCCGCGGCCTCGGCCATTTGCCGCGTTCCGCCGGTGCGCGAATGATAGACGATCAGCAGGGTGGGGGTTTCGGACATCCGGCCATGCTAACGGAGTGCACGCTTCGCCGCGAGAAATTGCGCGATGCTATTGCGGGGCAGCATGCATGCGCGGCCGGATCTGCGAGGCATGGGCGTCGACCTCCTCATAGGGAACGTTCGACAATTCCGCCTTTCTGGGGCCGAGATAGCCGAACAGATAGGCGCCGACCTTCCGCATCTGGATTTCTTCCGCGCCCTCGGTGATGCGATAGCGGCGGTGATGGCGGTAGATATGCTCGAACGGCTTGTGCCGCGAGTAGCCGAGGCCGCCATGCACCTGGATCGCCCGATCCGCCGCCTCGCAGCAGAGGCGGTTCGCCCAATAGTTGCACATCGACACCTTGTCGCTCAGCCGGGTCTCGATCTCCACATGGGGCGTGGCATCCATGTCACTGGCCGTCTTGCGGATGAGCAGGCGCAGCATCTCGCACTGGGTCGCAAGCTCGACCAGCGGAAACTGGATAGCCTGATTGCGCGCCAGGTCTTCGCCGAAGGGCCGGCGGGCGCGGGCGTATTTCACGCTTTCTTCTATACAATAGACGGCTGCACCCAAGGACGAGGCCGCCTGCCTTATACGGTTCTGGTGCACGAAACTCTGGGCGAGGGCGAGGCCGCCGCCAACGGGGCCGAGGATCGCGGATTCCGGCACCCAGACCCCCGCGATACGAATATGCGGGTGGTCGGTGGGCATGTTGTACGTCCACAAATACTCCTCGACTTGGATCGACTCTGCGGGAACGAGGAAGCAGGTGATGCCGCGCGCGTCACCGTCCTTTCCGGAAGTGCGGGCGAACACCGCGCAGTGGGTGGCGACATGCATGCCGGTGGTCCACATCTTCTCCCCGTCGATCCGATAGCCGGGGGTGCCGTTCCGCGTTTCGGCGGCAGCGGTCGTTTCCATGTGCGTTGCGTCCGACCCGTGTGCCGGCTCCGTCAGTCCAAAGGTGACCCGCCGGGTGCCTTCAAAGCCGCCCAGGATGAATTCCCGCTTCTGCTCCTCGGTGCCGAACTGTTCGTACATCGCCACGAATGGAAAGTTTCCGACGATTGAATGTTCGTTTTGCAGATCATTGTGGAGACCGAGACCCTTGGCAGCCAGATACTCCCGGATGACTGCCATCCACAGGTTCAACCCGTCACGGCCGCCATATGCCTTCGGCGCCGAGAAACGCCAGTGCCCGGCCGCGTCAGCTTTCCGCACCGCCGCCCGTAGAAGGGCTTCCCACGCCTCGCTTGGCAGACCGCCCGCCTCGAAGTTCGTGCGTGCATATTCGCGGCGATGATCGAAGAAGCGGACATTGTCGTTCGCATCCTCCAGCGGCTTGATCTCCGCCTCGATAAAAGCGTCGAGGGTCCGCAGATACGCCGTCAGGTCCGCCGGCAGGTCGAAATTCATCGTGCTCGCCCCCTTCTTCTCCTATGGGCGGAAAGCATGACCCACGCGCCGCGTCCGGTCCACGAGCACGAATGACAGGGGGCAGAGCGCAGACGTCCATGAAGCTTGCACTGATCGTCAACGCTCATAGCCGCAGCGGGCAGAAGGGCTTTTCAGAAGCGAGCGCGGCCCTTGCCAGGATGGGGGTGAACCTTGTGCTTGCCGAGGCGGTCCGGCGGCCGGATCGCATTCCCGGCACCATCGACCGCGCATTGACGGCGGGGGCGACGCGCCTGATCGTCGGCGGCGGCGACGGTACGATTTCCTCCTCCAGCCGACAGGTCGGAGAGGCGGGAGCGGAAATGGCGATGCTGCCGCTCGGGACTGCGAACAGCTTCGCGCGGACGATCAATCTTCCGCTGGACATAGAGGGGGCGTGCCGGACGGCTGTCGAGGGTGAGGCAAGGGCCATCGATCTCGGCCGCCTGGGCGATCACTACTTTACCAACGCGGCGGCCATCGGCCTGCCCGCCGAGATCGGCAGGACGGTGCCGGACGGATTAAAACGCGTCTTCGGCCGGTTCGCCTATCTGTTCTGGGCGCTCTATAAGCTGATGCGGTTTCGGGGCTTTACCTGCACGGTGGACACCGGCGCTCGGCGACGCGCCTACCGCGTCGTCGAGGTGCGCATCGCGAATGGTCGTTTTCTGGGCGGCCTGGAAGCGGTGCCGCACGCCGATCCCGCAGATCACGCGCTGGTCGTGCAGATGGTGCGCGGCACGACGAACCGTCAGCTCGTGAAGGCGTGGGCGGAACTTGCCATCGGTCACGCACCGAACATCGGGGAGGTGGAGGAAATTAGGGGGCGCAGCTTTCATCTCCATACCGACCCCCCGCAACCTGTTTCGATCGATGGAGAGGTCCTTGCCCGAACGCCAACGGAGGTATCCATCGCCCCTGCCGCCCTGAAACTGGTTTTCCCGAAGGGCGGTTGAGATTCAGTTCCAGGGCGTTTTCGAATCCGGCGGCACCCCCTTTTCATTTTTCTCGATCTTGCGCACGGCCTCTTCCGGCTCTTCTTCCTCGCGCTCCAGTTCCTCGGACCTTGGCGCCTTTGTTTTCGGCTCATCGTCCTGCGGCGGTGTTTTCGGCGGCTTGCTCATGACGGCGTTCCTTCTGCTGTGCCGGGACAACTGCGGCGGCGCGCACGCGTTCCCGCGAGACATCGCGCCTGCGTGGCACGAAGCAGGGCTGCCCTCCGCTTCGAACTGGAGAATTCTAGTTTTTGTCGTTTCGCGGGAACCGGGCAAATCATTCTTCGTTCTTTGGGCCAGATAGCGAATGATATCCCCCCCCGCTCTCGCTGTCTGATAAAAGAGGCCCGGTCTCGCCCCCATCCCCCAGGGTGCGGAATCGGGCCTCGCCATTTTCAACAGCTTCGATTCCCTAGATCGGCCATCTTCGCCGTGCGCGGGCGCGCCTGCGCTCCGCCGGGTCGCGGTATTCGCGCGCAAAGGCACTCGGGAACCTCTGCCCCGGAGTCCTCGTTCAGATCGTGCAATTTGCGAGAGGAGTATCCCATGAAGAAGGTTACGACGATGCTGGTGCTGGCGCTCGGCCTTGCCGCAGCAGCCTGCAATACGGTCGAGGGTGTGGGCGAGGACGTGCAGTCGGCCGGCGAAACGGTCGAGGACGCGGCGAACTAGGTTCGCTTCTCCTCAGCAACAACAAAAGGGGCGCCGCGGCTGGGTGCGCGGCGCCCCTTTTTTGTGCATCCGCTGCGAACGGATCAGGCGTCCTTTTCCGTCAGCGCTCGGGCCGCCTCCCGTTTGTGGGTGATGCGAATGGCGATGATCGACAATTCGTAGAGGATGATCATGGGAACCGCGAGCATGAACTGCGAAACCACGTCTGGCGGCGTGACGACAGCGGCGATCACGAACGCGATGACGATGGCATAGCGGCGGAACGACTGTAGCTGCTTCACGTCGATGATGCCCGCCCGTTCCAGCAGCATGAGAGCGATCGGCACCAGAAAGCAGAGGCCGAAAGCGAAGATCAGGCTCATCGCGAAATCGAGATAGTCGCCAACCGACGGCAGCGCCTGCAGGGATACGCCGTCGGTCTCGCCCTGCATTTCCAGCAGGAAGGTGAACACCGTCGGCATGGCGACGAAATAGGCGAGCGCCGCTCCCAGGAAAAAAAGGATCGGCGTTGCCAGGAGGAAGGGTAGCAGCGCCCGCTTTTCCTGTCGGTAGAGACCGGGCGCGACAAAACCCCAGACCTGATTGGCGATGATGGGAAAGGCGAAGAGAAAAGCCGCGAAGAGGGCCACCTTGATCTTCGTGAAGAAGGCCTCGTAAAGCTTGGTGTAGATCAGCGTCTGCCGCTCGCTTGCCCCGACGCGGTCATAAGCCTCAAGAAGGGGCTGGCCGAGAAAGGCCAGAAGATCGTCGGAAAAGTAGAAGGCGACGAAGAAACAGCCGAGAAGCGCGAGTACCGACCAAAGCAGGCGGCGCCTGAGTTCGATCAGATGATCGAGCAGCGGGGCCTTGCTGCCGTCGAGTTCGTCATCGACATCGGACACGCTCATTGCCCGCGCGTCCCGGCGGTCGACTTGCTTCCCTCAGCATCGTCGAGTGTCGTCGTGTCTGGCGACGCGGGCGTGGGGGGAAGCGTGCTCTGCGCCCGCCCGGACATGCCGTCTGTCACGGCCTCCGAACGGTCTGCTGCGGGCGGCGGCGGCATTCCCGTCGGCTCGCCCAGATCGACGGAAGACTTGCCCTCGTCACTCTGCGGCGGAACCTGATCCCGAGCTGGAGATTCGTCGGCAGAACCGCCGCGCATCTGCCTCGCCTCGGGGCCATCGTCCTTGGCTGCGGGCAAGTCGTCATCGCTGGTGCGCGCCATGATGGCGGCATTGTGGGCTTCCCACTTTTCGCGCATTTCGTCGAGCTCCGCCTGGCGGACCATTTCGTCCATGCCAGCCTTGAAGTGACGCGCGGTTGCGCGAACCTTGCCAACCATCTGTCCCACCGTGCGCATCAGCTTTGGCAGATCCTTCGGACCCACCACCAGCAGCGCGACGATCGCGACCAGCAACAGTTCGGAATAGCCGAGATCGAACATCTGCCGGTCTTCGTTCCAGAAATAAGGGGGTTGAGCTTACGAGTTGCGCTGCTCACCCGACGATGCCGGGGTGGCTTGGGTCGGCTCCACCGGCGCGTGACTGCGATCCGGCGTCTTCTCGCGCGTCAGCATTGCGCGTTCCGATTCGGGGGTCGCCTCGTCGTCGGCGAGACCATGCTTGAAGCTTTTGATGCCCTTGGCAAGATCGCCCATCATCTCGGAAATACGACCTTTTCCGAACAAGAGCATGATGACGATCGCGACGATAAGCCAGTGCCAGATGCTGAGGCTGCCCATGGGAACTCTCCGTTAGCGTAATTCATCCGCACCCGATATGGGGCGTTGTCGCTGCCATTCTAGGCATGCGCGCCCCGCGCGGCAAACCAATGCCGCGCTTGACCAAAATAGTTCACAAGCGAGACTGGGCCATGAGCGCGTTTCGCGAGCAGAACGCCGAGGAAGAGTGTGGAGGCCATGGAAGAGACGGATTTCGCCGAAGACGGCCAGTCGGGTCCTGGTTACCGGCAGGATTATGGCGGCGGCCATATCGGCGCACGGCTGCAGGCCGCCCGGCTGGATCAGGGCCGCGAACTCTCGGATATCGCCGCTCAGACACGCGTGCCCCTGCGACACCTGACCGCGATCGAGGAGGGCATGCACGACAATTTGCCGGCGCTGCCCTATACGATCGGCTTTGTGAAGAGCTATGCCCGGGCAGTCGGCATGGACCCGGACGAGGCTGCCCATCAGTTTCGGCAGGAAACCACGATTTCCCCGCGCGAGCCGACGGTCATGATCGCGCCCATCGACCAGCGACGCACGCCTCCCAAATCCGCCATGCTGCTCGGGGCCGGTCTCGTCGGTCTCGTCGTGCTGATCGCGATCCTGTGGAGCGCCGGCCTGTTCGGCGGCCCCAACGACGTCGCCGATCCCGAGTTCGATCCGCTGACCAGCGAAACCGAGGTGGCAACCGCGATCGGTGCGGAAGAGGAAGCGCCGGATGCGGCGCCAGAACCGCAGCAAACGGCGGAGGCCGCGGTCCTGTCCGGTCCCATCGTCGTTCGCGCGGACGAGGAGGCATGGGTGCGGATACGCGGCGGCGGCGAGACGCTGCTGATGCGGGTCATGCAGCCGGGCGAAACCTTCGAGGTGCCGGAGGGTCGCGACGATCTGCAACTGCGCACCGGCCGCGCAGGCGCGATCACGATCATTGCCGGCGGTCGTGAGCTGCCCAAGCTGGGCGACGCCAACGAAGTCATCGGCGAGGTGCCGCTGACGCCCGCCGGATTGCAGGCCATGATCGGCAGCGACGAGACGGGCGAGCCCGGCGAGACCGGCGCAGGCGCCCTCGCTGCCGCGGATGGTGAGGAATGAGGGCACGAGGAACGACCGGCGGATTCGAGGGCAATCCGCCGTTTTCATCGTAGCGACAGGTGCCTTTCGCTAGCGAGCCGAAGGTCCATCCGAAGGGGAAGCCAAGACTTATGCGTAAGATCATCATTGCCGCAATCCTGGCGAGCACGGCCGCCGGCGCGGCACAGGCCCAGACGCTCGGCACGCTCGACAATCGGCTGAACAAGCTGGAGCGCGAGGTGCGCGCCGTGCAGCGCAAGGTCTTCCCTGGCGGCAATGACCGCTTCTTCGAGCCGGAAATCCAGACGCCGGCGCCAGGCGCCGTGGATGATAATGGCGGCTTCGGCGTGGGCGCGGCGACGCCGACGGCGGTCTTCACGGAACGTCTGAACGCGCTGGAGTCCCAGGTGCAGAACCTGACGGGGCAGGTGGAGGAGATGAACTTCAAGATGCGCCAGATGCAGGAGCGGCTGGCGTCGTTCGAAAGCGACACGAAGTTCCGCCTGCAGACGCTGGAAGGAAACGGCGGCGAAGGCGCTCTCGATTTCGAGGGAGGTGGCGGCAGCCCCTCCGCCGGCGGGCCGGAGGGACAGTATGCCGCGGCCTATTCGCTGTACGAGGAGAAGGATTTTTCCGGCGCGCAATCGGCCTTCACCGCCTTCATGGAGGCAAACCCGGAGCATGAGAAGGCGAGCGCCGCCGGCTATTGGATCGGCCGTTCGCTCTTGCAGCAGGATCAGCCGGTGCAGGCCGTGCAGGCCTTTCTGAGCAATTATCAGGAGCGCCGCGACGGTGTGCGTGCGCCGGACAGCCTGTTGTGGGTCGGGCGGTCGCTGATGCAGATCGAACCGCCGCGCCGCGAGCAGGCCTGCCAGGCCTATGACCGGCTGGAAACCGAATATGAGGGCAAAATGTCGAACGAGGTCGTCAGCGGCCTCGTCGAGGCGCGCATGGAGGCAGACTGCAGCTGACGGGCCTGTCGTTCGCCGGCCGCCTGAACCGGATCGCGCCGGACGCTGCGGCGGGTCCGCTGGCATTGGCGGTTTCCGGCGGCGGCGACAGTCTCGGCATGCTCGCCATGGCGGCGGCCGAGATGCCGGACCGCCTCCTGATTCTGACGGTGGATCACCGCTTGCGAACGGGCAGCGCAGCGGACGCCGCTTATGTGGAGGCAATCTGCGCGGATCGCGGTCTCGCCTGCGTTCGTCTCGATCTGCAATGGGCTGAAGATTTGCCGTCGGCGAATCGCGCCGCTTCCGCCCGCGCCGCCCGGTACGCCGCCATGGCGAAGGTCTGCCGAGAGCGCGGTGTTCCCTACTTGTTAACTGCGCATCATCGGGACGATCAGGCCGAAACGATCCTGATGCGCCTTGCGCGCGGCAGCGGCGCCGCCGGTTTGCGCGGCATCAAGGCACGCACCTGCATCGCCGGATTGGCCGTGCTGCGGCCGGTTCTCGGGGAAACGCGGGCGTCCCTGCGGGCGGCCGCGGAGGCGGCGGGCTTCGAACCGCGAGAGGATCCGACCAACCGCGACATGGCCTATGATCGGCCCCGTTTCCGCGCTCTTCTGCAGCGGGAGCCGCTTCTCGATCCGCGCCATTTGGCCGAGACGGCAGGCCATCTTGCAGACGTGGAGCAAGCGCTTTGCTGGGCCGAGGAGCGTGCCGTCGCGGGCAATCTGCGCCGAGAGGGAGACGTTGTGGTCCTCGACCCCGCCGGCCTGCCGGCAGAGCTCGTCCGGCGCCTGCTCTTGCGCGCGATCTCCATGCTGTCCTCCGGCGCGGCACCACGCGGTCCGGCGCTTGCCCGCTTCCAGTCCGCTCTTGTCGAGGGGCGGACGGCGACCCTTGGCGGGACGCGAGGACGCGTTCATGGCAGCGAATGGCATTTGCAGGCGGCGCCCCCGCGCCGTTCGGGAGCGAGCACATGAGGCGGATCGTTCGGCAAGCGACGCCGCGCTCCCGCCGCAGCTTTTTGCCGCGCCTATTGGGGACGGGCGGGCAAATGACTATGTTGGACCCCGAACACTTCCCGAACGGATGCCCCGAATGAGCGACCAGGACCCCAAAAAGCCGCAAAACCCGCTGATGAAGAATCTCGCCATCTGGGCGGTGATCATTCTTGGCCTGATCGTGGCCGTGTCGGTGATCGGCGGCCAGTCCGGCGCGCAGAACGTGACGCCGATCGCCTATTCCGACTTCATCCAGAAGGTCGACGAGGGCGCCGTGCAGTCGGTGGAGATTCGCGGCAGCGAATTGAAGGGCACCATGTCGAACGGGCAGGCCTTCCAGACCTATGCGCCGGAGGATCCGGGCCTCGTCCAGCGCCTCGAAAATCAGGGCGTCACCTTCAATGCGCAGCCGGAGGAATCGCGCAGCCTGCTGGGCGCCATCCTCATCAACATGCTGCCCATGCTGCTCCTGATCGGCATCTGGATCTTCTTTATGCGCCAGATGCAATCGGGCGCCGGCAAGGGGGCCATGGGTTTTGGCAAGAGCCGCGCGAAGATGTTGACCGAAAAGCATGGCCGCGTGACGTTCGATGACGTTGCAGGCATCGACGAGGCGCGTGAGGAACTGACGGAGATCGTCGATTTCCTGAAGGACCCGACCAAATTCTCGCGTCTGGGCGGCAAGATTCCGAAGGGTGCGCTGCTGGTCGGCCCTCCGGGTACCGGCAAGACGCTGCTTGCGCGTGCCATTGCGGGCGAGGCGGGCGTTCCCTTCTTCACCATTTCCGGTTCGGACTTCGTGGAGATGTTCGTCGGCGTCGGTGCCAGCCGCGTGCGCGACATGTTCGAGCAGGCGAAGAAGTCCGCGCCCTGCATCATCTTCATCGATGAAATCGACGCGGTCGGCCGCCATCGCGGTGCAGGCCTCGGCGGCGGGAATGACGAGCGCGAACAGACGCTGAACCAGCTCCTCGTCGAGATGGACGGCTTCGACGCGAACGAGGGCATCATCATCGTCGCGGCGACGAACCGCCCCGATGTGCTCGATCCCGCCCTGCTGCGCCCCGGCCGTTTCGACCGTCAGGTCGTGGTGCCGCGGCCGGACATCGAGGGACGCGAGAAGATTCTCGAGGTGCACATGGCCAAGGTGCCGCTGGCGCCCGACGTCGTGTCCCGCACCATCGCGCGCGGCACACCCGGCTTTTCGGGCGCCGACCTTGCCAACCTCGTCAACGAGGCGGCGCTACTCGCAGCGCGCAAGGGCAAGCGCCTGGTGGGAATGGCGGAGTTCGAGGAGGCCAAGGACAAGGTCATGATGGGCTCCGAACGCAAGACCATGGTGATGACCGAGGACGAGAAAAAGATGACGGCCTATCACGAGGCCGGTCATGCGCTCGTCAGCCTGCACGAGCCGGCGTCCGACCCCATCCACAAGGCGACGATCATCCCGCGCGGCCGTGCGCTCGGCATGGTCATGCGCCTGCCCGAACGCGACGAATATTCCTATCACCGCGATAAGATGCACGCGAACATGGCCGTTGCGATGGGTGGCCGCGTCGCGGAGGAGATCATTTTCGGGTATGACAAGGTCTCCTCGGGCGCATCTGGCGATATCCAGTACGCGACCGACCTGGCCCGCAACATGGTCACCCAGTGGGGGATGTCCGACAAGGTGGGGCCCGTGATGCTGACGGAGAATCAGCAGGAGGTGTTCCTTGGCCAGCAATTGTCGCAGCAGAAGAATGTTTCGGAGGCCACCGCCCAGTTGATCGATGCCGAGGTCAAGCGCGTCATCGAACAGGGTTATGCGCGCGCGAAGGAGGTCCTGTCGGGCCATGAAGACCAGCTGCACCAGCTGGCCGGTGCCCTTCTGGAGTATGAGACGCTGTCCGGCGACGAGATCGAGATCATCATGGACGGCGGCTCGATCGATCGTTCGGACTCCGCCAGGAAACGTCCAGTGGGAATTGCGGGCGGTGCGAGCGCCATTCCCAAGGCGGGTAAGCGTGCAGGTCGTGGCGGCGAGGAACCAGGCAGCGGCGCCGTTCCCGAAGGTGCGTAACCTCGCGATCGTTGTATTTCGGTAGCATGTGAATTGTGAGACGGCGTCCGTCCCAATGGGATGGGCGCCGTCTCACTTATCGGGCCTAGCCCGTTTGGAAATTGGGACACACACCGCCCGCTGAGGGGAGGAGTCTGTCTTGTCAGCTAGAGCTTCGCGGCCTCGCCGCCCAGACGGTGGCGCAGGGCGCGAAAGGGGGCCAGCGCCGCATGAGAGCTACCGCCAGGTCGCATCGCCCCCGTTCGCGGCGGCAGCGCCTTTTCCGTAGGCTTGCTGCGAAGGGCGGCCCGAAATATCTCGTCATAGCGTCGCGCCGCTTCGGACCAAATGTGGCCGCGCCCCCGTGCATAGGCGCGGGCAGCAGCGCTGTTTCGTTTCTCCTTATCGGTCAGCAATTCGGCGATTGCCTCCGCCAATGCGTCGGCATCGCCGAAGGGCACGAGCTGCGCATGATTGTCCGCCAGCAATTCAGCAGCGTGCCAATACGGCGTGGACACAATGGGTTTGCCTAGCCCGTGCGCATAGGCGAGCGTTCCCGAAGTGATCTGGGCCTCGTCCCGGTACGGCGTCACGTAGACATCCGTCGCCTGCAGCCAGTCGCACAAGGCCTCCAGTTCCAGGAAGTCGTTGCGAAATTCGATATGCCGCGCAACGCCGCGCTGCTCCGCTCGCGCCATCAGGCCGGCGCGATAACGTTCTCCGCCCTCATGCCGCACGAGATGCGGGTGAGTCACGCCAAGCACCAGGTAGCGGACGTCGGGTACCTCGCGGATCAAGGCCGGCATGGCGTCGATCATCGTCTCGATGCCCTTGTTCGGTGACAGAAGACCAAAGGTCAGCAGCGTCGGCCGCTCCTCCCATCCGAGTTCCGCGCGCATCTCAAAAGGCTCGACATAGGGACGGTCCGGCACACCGTGGGGTACGATGGCAATCTTGTTGGGCGCGACGCCATAGATCGTTTCCAGCATGTCGCGCCCACGCTTCGACATGCTGACAAGCTGCGAGGACCGTTCGGAAAGTGCCTCCAGAACGCGGCGCTGCTCGACGTTGGGCGTTGCGAGAATGGTGTGAAGAACCGTAACCACCGGCAGGCCAGCCTCTTCGATCAGATCGAGGATGTAATCGCCAGCATCGCCGCCGAAAATTCCATATTCATGCTGCAGGAGGATCAGATCGGCCTGACTCCGCAGCCAGCGGCCCGTTTCCCGATAGGCGGAGCGATCATGTTGCGGCAGTACACGGCGTACGGGCTGTGAATAGTCCAGACCCGTTCCGTCCTCCATCGCCAGGACGAAGCTTTCGACATCCGGCAGATTTTCGAGGGCGGCCTGGGTATCCGCAGAAAATGTTGCGATGCCGCATTTGCGCGGCGGATAGTTTCCGATGACGGCAATTCTAAGCGGGGAACGAGAAACGACGTGCACCTTACCGAGCCCTTTCTGCATTCTGTATCGAAGATCCGCCTTGAAAAGCGGCACTTATCTGAACCCTCAATGTCCGCTCTTTGTTCCACTGCCAACCGCGAAAGCGCAGGATTTACATATGTTTATAGATAATCGGGAGGTGCCGTCCGCCGGCTTTTGCGAGCATCTGGAAGCGCTTAGCGACGACACGGGCCTCTTGCAGCATGCGCGGTTTCATTTGCCCAACCGCGATCATGGTTACTGCACGGATGACAATTCGCGCGCGGCAATCGTTTTGCTGCGTCTTTCGCACCTGCGAAAGCTGGCGCGGAGCGAGCGTGCGATGCTGCGCAACTGTCTGGCATTTCTGGATCATGCGCTGGAAGAGACGACCGGCCGGTTCCGAAATTTCATGGCCTATGATCGGGCGTGGTGCGACACCACCTGGTTCGCCGACCCGCACGGCCGGGCGGTCTGGGCTCTCGGCGAGACGATCGCCCATGCTTCCGGGGACGCGGAACGGTATTGGGCGCAAAACCTTCTTGAAAGGGTGGTGCAGGAACTCGCGAACGAAACGGCTCCGCGGTTATGGGCCTTCTCCCTGTTCGGGCTGGAGGCTGCCCTCGTCGTCCAGCCTGACTGGCAGGCCGGTCTTGCGGCGCGTCAGGCGCTGCAAATGCGGCTGCGCCAGCGATGGGCCGACGCGGCGACCAAGGAGTGGCCATGGTTCGAGGACACGCTGGCTTACGACAATGCGCGGCTTTGCGAAGCGGCGCTGCTCGCGGGCGGGGACTTGGCGGCGGCGGGCCTGACGGCGCTCGGCGCGCTGTGGGACTGGCAACAGGAGGACGGCGTTTTCATGCCGGTGGGTCATGACAGTTTCGGACGGGAGCGTAGTCTGCCGAAGCGTTGGGATCAGCAGCCATTGGAGGCGGCAGCGATGCTCGACGCCTGTATCCGTGCCCATTCCGTTACAGGCGACGACAAATGGGTGCACCGCGCGCGGGCGTCGCTTGATTGGTTTCACGGCACGAACGCCCTTGGGCTGCCGCTTGCCGATCCTGCGACCGGGCTTTGTCACGACGGCTTGCATCCGGACCGGGTGAACGCCAATGCCGGAGCGGAATCGACCGTTTCCTACATGTGGGCGCGGATATCGGCCGCATATTTCGCGAAAGGAATGGCCTTTTGATGGCAGATGCAGCTTCCCGGCATGAGCGCGACGTCGGCATGCCCGATTTCGTCAGGCGCCTCGATGTGTCGCTACGCCCGGATGCGGATATGGTGGTACTGCGCCCCTTCCGCCCGTCTGTGGAACCCGATGACAAAAATCCGCTCTCGCCGAACCGGATCGAGCGCATCGTCAGTCACGTACTCAGCCTGACCGATGCACAGCGCCGCCGCGTATGGGAGGGAGTGCTGCGCGGTTTCAGCGATCGCCATATCGATATCCAGAGCTTTTTCCTGCGCACGTTTCGCGAAATCGCAGAACCCTATGCAGACGAAGTGCTGCTGACGATCGAAGAGCAGTTGCTGATCGGCGCGTATTTCAGCCATGAATACAGCTTTCAGGCGGCGGCGCTGTTCAACCCCTCCCTTGTTCCCCATCCCGATCAAGCCCAGGCGGGCGAGGGGGAGCTTCGCGTCGTTCTGTCCCTGCGCTGCGTCGGAGAGGGGCATATCTCCTCAATCTGTTTCCGCACGGGAAAGGTCACCGCCGACGGCGACCTGATCCTTGAGGAGCCGCATCAACATTCCATGATCGCCGCCTCGCGCGCCTATGGCGAGGATGAGGATGTCCATATCCACTGCGAGAAGGATCGACCGCTCGACGCCGCGGTGCTGTTTCCGGTCACACCGGCGCAGTCGAACGGGCTTGAGGATCTGCGCCTCGTCCGGTTCGAAGGCAGGGACGGTACGCAGCGTTATTATGGCACATATACCGCTTACTCCGGCCACGCGATCCGATCCGAAATGCTGGAAACGACAGATTTCCGGTCCTTCCGCATGGCGCCGCTCGCCGGCGATGCGGCCCGCAACAAGGGCATGGCGCTGTTCCCGCGCCGTGTGAACGACCGCTATGCGATGATCGGACGGCAGGATAACGAGAATCTTTGGCTGCTGCGGTCGAACGACATGTGGACCTGGAGCGGCGGCGAAATTCTGCTGAAGCCGCGCTTTCCCTGGGAATTCGTGCAGATCGGCAATTGCGGCTCTCCGATAGAGCTGGACGAGGGATGGCTCATCCTCACGCATGGAGTGGGGCCCGTTCGAAACTATTCCATCGGCGCGTTCCTGGTCGACAAGGCCGACCCGTCAAAGGTGCTCGCGCGCATGAAAGAGCCGTTGCTGCGTCCCGTCGGGGAGGAGCGGGAGGGTTATGTTCCGAACGTCGTCTATACTTGCGGCGGCCTTGTCCATGCCGGGCGCCTCATCCTTCCATACGCCATCGCGGACAGCGTCACCACGGCAGTATCGATGAAGGTCGACGACTTGCTGGGCGCCATGGAGTAGGCCGTATCACTGGGCGGCTTCGGTTCGCTCTTCCCCGTCGCCGGCCGCTTGCTGGCGCGCCCACATTTCTGCGTAGAGGCCGCGTTTCGCCAGCAGGGCGGCATGTGTGCCGCGTTCGGCGATCCGCCCGCCGGCCATGACGATGATTTCGCTGGCGTCCGTGATCGTCGATAGCCTGTGCGCAATGACGAGGCTCGTGCGGCCCCTTTCGACTTCGCGCAGGGAGGACTGGATCGCCTGCTCCGTGCGGCTGTCGAGCGCGCTCGTCGCTTCGTCGAGGATCAGGATGGGGGGATCCTTCAATATGGTTCGCGCGATCGCCACGCGCTGCTTCTCGCCGCCGGACAGTTTCAGGCCGCGCTCCCCCACAACGGTGTCGTACCCGTCGGGGAGCGACATGATAAAATCATGGATTTGCGCGGCCCTTGCCGCCGTCTCGATCTCGGCGCGGGTGGAGCCGGCCCGGCCGTAGCCGATATTGTAGCCGACCGTGTCGTTGAAGAGGACGGTGTCCTGCGGCACGATGCCGATGGCCGCACGCAGGCTGGACTGCGTCACGGACGAAATATCCTGACCGTCTATGCTGACGCACCCGCTTTCCAGATCGTAGAAGCGGAACAGGATGCGGCTGAGCGTCGATTTCCCCGCACCCGATTCCCCCACGATGGCGACCGTTTTTCCTGCCGGAATGGTGAAGTCGATGCCGTGCAGGATCGTCCGCTCGGGGTCGTAGTGGAAGCGGACATTCTCGAAACGGATTTCGCCGCCCTTCACCCTGAGAGGTGCGGCCCCCGGTGCATCCTCAACCTCTGCCGGCGTGTCGATCAGGCCGAACATCTCCTCAATGTCGATCAGGCCTTGCTTGATGGAGCGGTATACCCAGCCGAGCGCGTCGAGGGGCCGGAAAAGCTGCATCAGCAGCGTGTTGATCAGCACGAGATCGCCGACCGTGTAGCGTCCGGCGGCCCAGCCCCAAACCGTCAGCGCCATGGCGCCGGCCATGGTCACGTTGGTGATCAGCGCCTGTCCCACGTTCAGCATGGCAAGCGAGGTTTCGGTCTTCACCGCGCTTTCCCGATAGCGCGCCATTGCCGCATTGTAGTTGTGCGCCTCGACGGCCTCCGCGCTGAAATATTTGACCGTTTCGTAATTCAGCAGGCTGTCGACGGCCCGCTGGGCGGCGCGGTTGTCGTCCTCAACCATTTGCCGGCGCAGCTTCTGCCGCCACTCCGTCACCTTTTGCGTGAATAGGATGTAGGCAGCGACCGCCGCCAGCATGCCGCCGACGGCGGCGGGGCCGAGCTTGACCCAGAAGATGCCGCACACCACGGCCAGCTCCAAAAAGGTCGGCGCGATGTTGAAGAGCAGGAAGTAGAGCATCTGGTCGATGGACTTGGTGCCGCGTTCGATGATGCGTGTCAGCGCCCCCGTCCGGCGCTCCAGATGGAAGCGCAGGCTGAGCCGGTGCATATGGCGGAAGACGTCGTCCGCAAGCTGCGCCGCCGCGCCCTGACCGACCCGCTCAAACACCGCGTTGCGCAGATTGTCGAACAGCGTGCCGCCGAACCGCGCACCGACATAGGCGATGACCATGCCGATCGCGACGAGCGCGGCGTCGGACAGATCCTGTTCCGCGCCCATGGCATCGACGGCGGCCTTGTACGCGAAGGGCATCAGAAGGACCGCGCCCTTCGACAGAAGGACGAGAACGAGCGCCACGCCGATCCGGCGCTTCAGGTCGGGGCGGCCGGTGGGCCACAGATAGGGAAGGAAACGCAGCAACAGCTGCCGTTCGGAAGGCATACCCAACAGATAGGATCGGCTTCCCCGGCTCGCCAATTTTGACGGGACGCAAAGTCGCCGCGCTTCTGATCTATAAGGTTAAGCGCGACTCAAGGGAGATGAGAAAGGACCGCCCCATGCACCGCATCATCCTGCACGCCAATCGCGACGACGGCTTCGACGTTCGTGTCGAGGCTGCCATGGCCATCGCCCGCGTCTTCAATGCCCACATCACCTGCCTTCATTCCCGTCAGAACATGACCGTCACGGGCGACGTCTATGCCGCGGGCATGTTCACCGCGGTGCTGCCGCCGAGCATTGAGGAAGACATTCGGAAGGAGGAGCAGGCGTTCCGCGATCATTGCAGCCGCATGATCGAAAGCGAGGATGTGTCCTGGGACTGGAAGGTGAGGCTGGGCCTGCCGGAGCGTGCATTCGCGCGCGAGTCCGTTCTCGGCGATCTCGTCATACTCAGTCCTGCGGGCGAGGATATCGGCGACCAGTCGGGCGAAACCTTCCTGGGTCGCACGCTGGTGGCGGCCGGGTGCCCCGTGCTCGTCGCGCCTCGCGCCGAGGTGCGCTTTGCCACGGAGGGGCGTGTCCTGCTCCTGTGGAACGGCTCGCCCGAGGCCGGCCGGGCGCTGAAGGGTGCGATGCCATTCCTGAGGCGCGCGGCAGCGGTTCGGATTCTCGGCATAGGCGAAGCACGTAGCGACCGTCCCGGTCCGGAGGACGCCGCCCGCTACCTGTCGCGCGCGGATATACGTGCCGAGACGCGGGAAGTCGCGAATGGCGATGCCGAGGACATCGTGCAGGACGAGGCGGCGGCTTTCGAGGCCGACCTGATCGCCATGGGCGCCTATGGTCGGTCGCGGTTCAGCGAACTGATCCTGGGCGGCGTGACCCAGTCCATGATCTCACAGACCCGCCACGCAATTCTGTTCGCTCACTGATGCGCGGTTCTCGTCTTATCGCGGCCTCGCTCGCTCTCATGCTGATGACGGCGGAGGCAGCGGCCAGGGAGCTGCCGCTGCCGAGCGGGCCGGTCGCGCCCGCGGCGCAGGCGCTTCAGTCAGGGGACTTCCTGTGGGCGGACGAGGTGTCGCCGCAAGGGCCCGTGACGATCATCGTCAGCCTGGCGGTGCAGCGCGCCTATGTCTATCGCAACGGCGTCCTGATCGGCATCTCCACGGTCTCGACGGGAAAGGCGGGTCATGAAACGCCGACTGGTGTCTTCACGATTCTGCAAAAGGAGAAGGAGCACTATTCCAACCTCTACAATTCGGCGCCCATGCCGTACATGCAGCGCCTGACCTGGGATGGCATCGCGCTTCATGCCGGGACACTGCCCGGCCATCCCGCATCGCACGGTTGCATTCGTCTGCCCGATGCGTTCGCGGAAAAGCTGTTCGGCGTAACCAGCCTGGGCATTACCGTCATCGTGACGGACAGTGCCGACGTTCCGCGTCTCGCGCTCGAGGGGCAGGAGGCACCTTCGATCTCAGCCTCCGGTGCCGTGACGGCGGGCACCGCGTCTGCTATCGATTCCGCGACGGTATGGCGACCCTGGCTGCAGCGACAGGGTCCGATCTCCCTGATCCTCAGCGCCGCCGACCGGCAGATGCGGGTGGTGCGCAACGGCGTCGAAATCGGACGGGCGCCGGTTCGGCTGGGCCGCGACGTTACGCAAACGGAGGTTTATCAACTCGTGGCGGCGGACGTGGCGGCGGACAAATTCACCTGGATGGACGTGCCCCTACACGGCACGGAGGGCGGCGCAGTTGTGAGCGCAGAGGAGCGGAATCAACTGGTCCTGCCTCCGGAATTTCGCCGTGATCTGGCGGGCATTCTCGTCCCAGGAACGACGCTCGTGATGACGCCGGATTCTTTGCAGGCCGGCGCCTTCGACCGGACGATCCAGATCGTCGCGCCCATGTCCGGCGAGGGAAGTCAATAGGGCGCCGCAACGAGCCGCCGGAACCTCGGTCTCGTTCTATCGTTTTAGGAGAGGACGAAATGAGGACGACACCGTGCAGGAAATCTTTGTGGCAATGGCGATCATGGGGTGCGGCGATGCCGGCGCAGCCTGCGAGACGCTGAAGATCATGGAGCCTGATTTCGAAACGGTCGCGGAGTGCAATGCCGCGGCGCCGGGTATTCTCATGCGGCTCACCGACCTCGACTATCCGGAAATTCACGTCGACTGCGATGCCAGGCCAAAGCTTGCCGCCCGCATGAAGTTGGATTCGCTCGGCTAGGGCTTGATCGCGCCGCCTAGTCGAACAGGCTGGAAACCGAACTTTCGTCCGCAATACGCCTGATGGCTTCGCCAAGAAGCGGGCCGATCGTTAGCTTGCGGATTTTCGCCGCGTCCTCAGGGACCGGGATCGAATCCGTGATGACCAGCTCCTCGAGAACGGAATTGTCGACCCGCGCGACCGCTCCCCCCGAAAGGACGCCGTGCGTACAATATGCGGTCACCTTTTCGGCGCCGGCCTCCAGCAGGGCGGCGGCCGCATTGCAGAGGGTTCCCGCCGAATCGACGATATCGTCGATAAGGATGCAGTAGCGTCCCGCGACATTGCCGATGATGTTCATTACTTCCGATTCGCCGGCGCGCTCGCGCCGCTTGTCGACGATGGCGAGGGGCGCGTTGTCCAGGCGTTTCGCCAGCGCCCGAGCGCGTACCACGCCGCCCACGTCGGGCGAGACGATCATCAGATTGTCCAGGCTGAAACGCGCCTTGATATCCTCCGCCATGACCGGCGCGGCGTACAGATTGTCGGTGGGGATGTCGAAGAAGCCCTGAATCTGACCAGCATGCAGATCGACGGAAAGGACACGATTGGCCCCGGCAGTGGTGATCAGGTCCGCCACCAGCTTTGCCGAAATAGGGGTTCGCGGACCGGGTTTCCGATCCTGACGCGCATAGCCGTAATAGGGAACGACGGCTGTGATGCGGCTCGCGCTCGCACGCTTCAGCGCGTCGATCATGATCAGCAGTTCCATTAGATTGTCATTCGCCGGCGCGGCCGTCGACTGAATGACGAAAACATCCTCGCCGCGGACATTCTCCTGAATTTCGACAAAGATCTCCTCGTCGGCGAATCGCCTGACGCTGGCCTTGGTCAGGGGGATTTCCAGATAATCCGAAATATCCTGGGCAAGCGGCACGTTGCTATTGCCGGTGATGATCTTCACGGGGCAGCGTCTCCTGAACATGGGGGCGGCGTCACGAACGAGCGCTCGCCCTAGACGCCCGAACGCGCGCCCGCAACGCCCTCCATGACGAATCCGTGTCAGGTTGCGGTCGAGGAGCCGGCGGACAGCCGCCCCGGAATTCTGCTATTCAGTCCTCGTAAGTGACGGTTTCGCCGCTTTGGCCGGGATAGTCGCGCAGCAGCCGGTCCGCGAGAACGGGAATGTCCGCCGAAAGGCTGGCCTGCGCATCGCCTTCGCGCGCTTCGCTGGTGGCCCGGCCCTCCCAGATCGTCGTCTCGTCGCTTTCCCGTTTCAGACGCAATTCCAGCATATTGGTGACGATGTCGCCGCTCTTGCCGCCGCCCAGGCCGAACATGGTGCCGAGACCGACGCCTAGGCCGCTGCCGAACGTGCCCCCGCCGATGCCGACAGAGACCGGGGAGCGTTCAGCGATCGCCTGGCGCGTCGCCTGCATATAATCCATGGTCCCGATCAGTTCGGCCGCATCGCGTGTGGAGGCGACTGTGAAGCCGATGTCGCGCAGTTCCGCTGCAACGGCGTCGGCATAGGTGCGAAACTCGAGCGAGCCTGCGCGGTCAGGGTTGGCCGGCTCCAGGAAAACGCTGCCGCGCGCGACGGGCTGCTCCAGGTGAAAGCGGGTCACGTCCACACCGCTGTTCGTGGTGCTGCAGGCAGCAAGGGCGGATAGCGCGGCGAGCGGCAGCAGGACGGATTTCATGGTCATCGTTCAAAACATCCCCTTCGATGTGCCGTTTCGCTTGAGCGCGGAGCGGCGCTTCGCCTAAGTCGGCGACAAATCCCTATTCTTCGTAACCCGCAAATCAGGAAGGCCGTTCCATGAGCGAAAACCAGGATACGCTGCCCCGCGTACTCGTCACCGGCGGCGCCGGGTATATCGGCAGCCATGCCGTCCTCGCCCTGCTGGACGCAGGCTATCCTGTCTCCGTGGCCGACAATCTGATCACGGGCTTCCGCTGGGCCGTGCCGGACGCCGCCCGATTTCACGAGGTGGATGTCGCCGATCAGGAGCGGATGACCCAAATTCTGAAGGATGACCGCATCGGCGCGATCATGCATTTTGCGGGATCCGTGGTGGTGCCGGAATCCGTGGCGGACCCGCTGAAATACTACCGCAACAACACGGCTGCATCGCGCAATCTGATCGAAGCGGCGGTCGATGCCGTGGTCCCGCACTTCATCTTCTCCTCCACTGCGGCGACCTATGGCACGCCGGACGAGGTCCCGGTGCGGGAGGATGCGCGCAAGCAGCCCATCAATCCCTACGGCACCTCCAAGCTGATGACGGAGATGATGCTGACCGACACGGCGGCGGCGCACGATCTGAATTTCTGCGCGCTGCGCTATTTCAACGTCGCAGGTGCCGACCCGCAAGGCCGCACCGGGCAATCCACGAAGGGGGCAACGCACCTGATCAAGGTGGCCAGCGAGGCGGCGATGGGAAAGCGCAGC
Source organism: Pacificimonas flava (assembly GCF_000342165.1). Classification (GTDB taxonomy): domain Bacteria; phylum Pseudomonadota; class Alphaproteobacteria; order Sphingomonadales; family Sphingomonadaceae; genus Pacificimonas; species Pacificimonas flava. The sequence goes on along the minus strand of NZ_AMRV01000003.1, from coordinate 29,714 downwards.
CATGTGGATGTGTTCGGCACGGATTACGACACGCCCGACGGAACGGGCGTGCGCGACTATATCCATGTCAGCGATCTGGCGGAGGCGCACGTGCTGGCGCTGGGCTGGCTGCGGGATAATCCCGAATCCTCCCTGTTCATGAACGCCGGTTACAAGCGCGGATTTTCCGTGCTGGAAGTTCTGGATGCCGTCGAGCGGGTTTCCGGCAAATCCATAGACCGGCGGATGGAGCCGCGCCGTCCGGGGGACCCGGCGGCGCTCGTCAGTGACAATGGGCGCATCATCGACACGCTTGGCTGGACGCCGCGTCACGCCGATCTCGACACGATCGTTCAGCATGCCCTGTCGTGGGAAGCATCGCTGAAGGATCGTCAGAACTAGCGCAGCCGGGGCCGCGTTTCAGGTGCTGAGAACGCGGCGCTCCGCCCCTTCGAGGACCAGCGCGGTCAGGCGTTCGCTCGCATAGGCCCCGGTATCGATGCCGGTGCGGTTCGGGCGAGCATCCACGGTGCGCGTGATCGTATGGCCGTGCACGACATGGGCACCGAAATCGTGGCGATGATTGAGGAAATCGCTGCGAATCCAGAGAAGATCGCGTTCGTCCTGCTGTTCCAGCGGGATGCCTGGCCGTATGCCGGCATGCACGAACATATAGTCCCCGGCCCGGTAGGACAGCCTCAGCCGCGCAAGAAACTCACCGTGCTCCGCGGGTACACACTCCTTAAGGGCCGCAACCGCCGCATCCGGATCGCTGCGCACGATGCGGCTAGGAATGCCCCAGCTTCTCATCGCTTCATCACCCCCATTGGCGAGCCAGGTGTCGAGGTGATGCTGCTGCCAGTTTTCAGTCGTCAGCATGTAGTGTGCGAAATGATCGTGATTGCCCTTCAGGCAAATCCACGCGTCCGCCGGACCCGGTCCCTCGACGAGCCTGTCCAGCACGGCCGCGCTGTCTGGTCCTCGGTCGATATAATCGCCTAGAAAGACGATGCGGCTCTTGCCCTTCCAGGCGTTGAGGTCCTTGTCGATCCGCTTCAGCAACTTGTCGAGGAGATCGCGGCGGCCGTGAATGTCACCGACCGCGTAGATGCGTTCGCCGGCTGGCAGGGCGGGCCGCTGGAGGGTCTTGTGCGAGGCAAATCGCATGTCAGGCAGATATGCCCGCGCGGCCATCAGGGGAAGGGGCACGGCGCGCGAAGACATTGCCAGCGACCCGCACCGGCTTGACAGGATGACGGAACCTCCCTACCTACGCGCCTCGATTTTCCGAACATTTTCGAAATTTAGGCCGCGCCATGAAAGTCCGTAACTCCATAAAGTCGCTGAAGAACCGTCACCGGGACTGCCGGGTGATCCGGCGCCGCGGCCGCGTGTACGTCATCAACAAGACGAATCGTCGTTTCAAGGCGCGCCAGGGTTAAGCTGCGGGCGGCTGCGTTATCCGCGCCGCCTCCGATCTTTGTCCTGCGTACGTCGATGCCGTCATTTTCGATGTCGGCCACGTCCTGTACGATTGGGACATCCGCTATCTCTATCAGAAGCTGATCTCGGACAGGCATCGGCTGGACTGGTTTCTGGATAGCGTCGTCACGCGTGAGTGGCATTACCAGCACGACGCGGGCCGCCCCTTCGAGGAAACGAGCGCGGAGCTCATCCGGCGTTTTCCCGAGGAGCGCGAGCTTATCGCAGCCTATGGCCCCCGCTGGCTTGAAACCATAGGCGAGCCGATCCCTGGCATGATCGAGCTGGTTGGCGAAATCGCCGCCGCTGGCATTCCTCTCTACGGCATAACCAACTTTTCCGGGGAGTTCTGGCGGCTGTTCCGCCCGACGGCTCCCGTCTTCGACCTCTTCGAGGATATCGTCGTTTCCGGCGTCGAGAAGCTGACAAAACCGGACGCGGCGATTTACGTGCTCGCTCAGCAGCGCTTCGGTGTCGATCCAGGCCGCACCCTGTTCATCGACGATCAGCCGCGCAATGTCGTGGCAGCCGAAGCGGCCGGCTTTCTCGCACATCGCTTCGACGGCCGGGCGGGGGTCGAGGCGCGGCTGATCGAACTTGGTCTTTTTTCCGAAGCGGCTGAAGCCGCTTCAGGACGTGTGACGCTCTAGCTCGTCGCCGCGAATGCGGGTGATGTGAAGAACATTGGTGCTGCCCGGCGTACCGAACGGAACGCCGGCCATGACGACCATGCGGTCACCGCTTGCCGCCAGCTGCGTGCGAAGCGCCATGCGCCGGGCCTTGCCGACCATTTCCTCGAAATCGGAAACATCGCGCGTGTGAACGGCGTGGACTCCCCACAGAATGCCGATACGGCGGGCTGTCTCGCGTGAGGGGGTGAGGACCAGGAGCGGCACAGGCAGTCGTTCCCGGCTGGCGCGCCGCGCCGTGGAGCCTGAACTTGTGAAGCAGGCGGCGAGCGCACAACTGACCGTCCTCAGAACGGAACCGGTCGCCGAGGAAATGGCATCGGCCGTCGTCGGCTGCGGGGCGGTCTCCGTGAAATGAATATGCCGCGCATATTGCGGATCGGCCTCCGCCTCCAGCGCGATGGCGTTCATCATTCGCACGGCCTCGACCGGATAGTCACCGGCTGCGGTTTCGGCCGACAGCATGATCGTGTCGACGCCCTCGTAGATCGTGTTTGCGACGTCGCTGACCTCCGCCCGGGTGGGCGCCGGATTCGCGACCATGGAATCGAGCATCTGCGTGGCGACCACCACCGGCTTACCAGCTTCGCGCGCCAGCTCGACGATCTCCTTCTGCACGCGGGGCACCTTTTGCGGCGGCAGTTCGACACCAAGGTCGCCGCGCGCGACCATCAGGGCGTCGGACAGTTCGAGAATCTCGCCCAGCGTGTCGAGCGCGCGCGGCTTCTCGATCTTCGCCATCAGCGCAGCCCGGCCGGCGATCAGCTTCTTCGCCTCGGCCACGTCGTCCGGACGCTGGACGAAACTGAGCGCGATCCAGTCGACATTCTGGTCGAGCGCGAAGTCGAGGTCGCGCCGATCCTTTTCCGTCAGCGCCGGCAGCGGAATGACGGCATCGGGCACGTTCACGCCCTTGCGGTCGTTCAGCTCGCCATCGTTCAGGACTGTCGTGCCGATCCGCGTCTCGGTGACGGAGTCCACACGAAGCGACAGCTTGCCGTCGTTCAGAAGCAGGCGCTGCCCGGGCTCGACGGCGGCGAAGACCTCCGGATGCGGCAGGTTGACCCGTTCGCCGTCTCCCGGTGTCTCGTCGCGATCAAGCGTGAAATGGTCGCCCTCCTTCAGGCGGATCGGGCCGGAGGCAAAGGTGCCGATGCGAATCTTCGGACCCTGCAGATCCGCGAGGATCGTCATCGGCCGGCCGAGCTTCTGCTCGAGCGCGCGGATATGGCCGATGACCGCGCGGTGCAGATCGTGCTCCCCATGGCTCATGTTGACGCGAAAGGCATCGGCGCCGGCGCGGTACAGCGCCTCGATGGCCTCCGGTCCGTTCGACGCCGGACCGAGGGTTGCCAAAATCCTGACCTTGCGCCTGCGCGGTTCAATCCTCAACTTCGCTGCTCCGCCGTTTGATACCCGTGATTGCGAGCCCCTCGCTTGGGCATGGGTTTAGCAAAGTGCAAGTGAAGGATTTCCTATGGCCGCCGATCTCGACGACAAAGCCCGGACTGAACTGGAAGCCGCGGCGTTCCGCCGACTGGTCTCGCATCTGCGGCACCGCACCGACGTTCAGAACATCGATCTGATGGGATATGGCGGCTTTTGCCGTAACTGCCTCGGCGACTGGTATCGGGAAGCGGCAGAGGCCCGCAATATCGAGATGACGAAGGACGAGGCGCGAGAGGCGGTCTACGGCATGCCGCAGGCCGAATGGAAAGAGCGGTATCAAGCCTCCGCCAGCGACGAACAGGTCCAGCGCATGAACGAGAGCGTTGCGAAAAACGCCTGAGCGGTCTACCTGCGCCAGCATCGCCGGAGCCTTCGCTTCCGCTACCCGAATCCCCCTGAGGAGAACCCATGGCCGACGCCACCCATTCGTCCGAGCAACTGCGTCTGTTCATCGAGCGTATCGAGCGCCTGGAAGAGGAAAAAAAGGCGATCGCCGACGATATCAAGCTGGTCTATGGCGAGGCGAAGTCAGAAGGGTTCGATGTGAAGACCATGCGCACAGTCGTGCGGCTGCGGGCGATGGACCGAAACGACCGGCAGGAGCAGGAGGCGCTTCTCGACACCTATATGGCCGCGCTCGGCATGATTGCGACGCCGGACGAGGAGGAGCGTTCCTAATCGAAACCGCCCGCGCGAACAGGCTGGATCGTCTGCAACTAGATCCAGTCGTTTTCGCGAAACCATTTGGTGATGATGTGCTTGCGGCCCATCACCACGTCGCTGCCCTCGTGAAAGGTGTTCGGGTTCGGCGCCCCATCCGGCGCCATGTTGTTCCAGACGAGAAGACGGCCCGGTTTGGGGCGAATCTCCATGCCCAGCTCGACGAAGCGCGTTGCGCCGCCTGACAGGGGCGCATCGAGAAAGACCATGGCTGTCCAGGTTCGTTGACCGCCCGACGCCAGAACGCCGTCCCAGTGCGGTTCGTCGATCAGGAAGAAATCCGGGTGCGGGCGGAAGAACTGCCCGGGCTCGTAGCGCTGGCCCTGCATCGTCTCCCCCTGTTCGTGGCGCAGCCCCAAAAGATCGGCGATGCCGCTGTCGATCCGCTCCACGAACGGCTCCCAGCGGTCGAAATTGCAGCTGTAGCTCGTCCGGCGCTCATCGATGCCGCCCTCGGTATAGGCCTCGGACCGCTGATTCTCGGCGTCGATGCGCCAGCAGAGCTCCTGACAGGTCAGGTCGTCTAGATAATTGTCGACAAGGGCGATCCGGGCGCGCTCTTCCTCCACGATCTTCAGGCCGGGCACGGATTTCAGCCGGTCCCAAACCTGCTCACCGATTCTGGCGCGCGCCGTCGATCGCTGTTTCGAGAACGGGGTTTTCGGCTGATAGACAGTCATGATTCGCTCCGCATCCTGTCCGGGTTTGGGCGCGGCGGGCGATCAGGCCGGGCGTTCCATGGCAAGATATTTCTCCCGCCGCTGCCGCTTCAGCGCATCCGGCTCCATCGTGGAAAGCTGCTTCAGCTCTTTCTCGATGGCACGGCCGGTCGCCTCGATGGCGGCCTTCGGATCGCGATGCGCGCCGCCAAGAGGTTCCGGCACGATTTTATCGATCAGGCCGAGCCGCTTCAGGTCCTGCGCGCTTATTCGCATGGCCTGCGCGGCATCGGGCGCGTTCTCGCCAGAACGCCACAGGATAGAGGCGCAGCCCTCCGGCGAGATGACGGCGTAGAAACTATGTTCCAGCATCAGCACGCGGTTCGCGGCAGCCAGCGCAAGCGCCCCACCCGATCCGCCCTCGCCGGTAATGGTGGCAATCATGGGGACGCGCAGTTTCAGGCAGGCGGCCGTGCCACGCGCCAGAGCCTCGGCCGCGCCGCGCTCCTCCGCCTCGATGCCCGGAAACGCGCCGGCCGTATCGACGAAGGTGAGGACGGGAAGGCCGAAGCGGTCGGCCATTTCCATCAGCCTTACCGCCTTGCGATACCCCTCCGGCTTGCCCATGCCGAAATTGTGCTTCAGGCGGCTTGCCGTGTCGCGGCCCTTTTCGTGACCGATGATCATGACCGGCCGCCCGTCGAAGCGGGCCATGCCGCCGATGATCGCTGCGTCTTCCGCAAAATAGCGATCCCCGGCCAGCGGCTCGAAATCCGTGAACAGCTGCGCGGCGATGTCGCTGAAATGCGGGCGTTCCGGGTGACGGGCGACCTGCGCCTTCTGCCAGGGCGTCAGGTTGGCGTAGATGCTGCGCAGCTGCGCCTCGACCTTTTCGCGCAGTTTGCGCGATTCCTGTCCGATATCGACGGGACCGCCCTTTGCCCCTTCGTCGAGCCGATCGATCTGCTCCTGCAGCGCGGCGATGGGTTTTTCAAATTCGAGAAAGCTTACCATGGGAATGGGGCGCTAAAGTGCTGCTGCGTTCTGGTCAATCGGCGCCCGCAGTTCGGCGGCCACGTCCCAGCGGATGCCGTTCGTTCACCAGCGTTACCAGCGCGGCCGTATCGACGTGCGTATAGATTTGCGTGGTCGAGATGTCGGCGTGGCCCAGCATGGCCTGCAGCGCGCGCAGATCGGCCCCACCGGCCAGCAGGTGGGTGGCAAAGGCATGACGCAGCACATGCGGACTGACCCGCACGGGATCGATCCCCGCCTCCGCTGCGAGTGCTTTCACAATCTGGAACAGACGGACGCGTGTCAAATGCGAACGGCCCGAGGGGAAAAGGTACGGAGACTCCGCTGAAGAGGCCGCCGTCCAGGCAAGCGCAGCCTCGGAAGCGCGGCTGCCGATGGGAACCAGCCGCTCCTTGCCTCCCTTTCCCTTCAGAACGGCGAAGGGCTTGTCGGCGCCGATGGCGCTGCGGGGCAGGGACACGAGTTCGCTCGCTCGCAGTCCGGAGCCGTAAAGCAGTTCGATGAGGGCGCGATCTCTCAGCGCGCCGCGCCGTCCAGCCGCCATCCGCGCTTCCACTGTTTCCAGGAGCGCTTCCACCTCGGCAGGGGCCAAGAGCTTCGGCAGTGGACGACCGCGCGCCGGCGATCTGATCTGGGATGCGGGATTGTCGCTGCGCACGCCGTCGGCTTGCAGGAAGGTGAAGAAGCGGCGGACGGCGGACAATTTGCGGGACAGGCTGGAGGGGCGAATATCCGCCCATTGGCGTGGCAGCGCCTCCAGGTCCGCTTCACTTGCATGGGAGAGCGTGCCGCCAAGGGCCGCGCTCGCCTGCTCCAGATCGCGGCGATAGGCGGCGATGGTGTTCGCCGCTGCCCCGCGCTCCGCCTGCATCATGTCGAGGAACAGGCCGATGGTCTCGGCATCGCTGCGATCCGCCGTCGTTGGAGACCTGTCGCCGGTCATGGAGGGGATGGCGCCGTCAGCCAGTCCGCGTGAACGCCTCGACCGCCAGCAGGCGGGCCTCGACGCCCAGACCGGCCCCGTCGAACGCGGACAGGATGGGCGCGATGTCGTGCGGTCTGACCTTGTCCCAGGGTGCTTGCAGACCCAGAGCGGCCAGAACCGCCACCTCTCCCTTGCGGCCCCGCTGCCCGGCAAGGGCGAGCGCGCGGGTGTGCACGTCGCTGCGGCGGCCCACCGGGAAATCCTCGAAGAAGCTGTCCCACTGGTTGCCGCCGATGCGGCCGAGACCCGCCAGTCCGCCGATCAGCCAGCTCATGCGACCAGCAGCGGCCGATTCGCTCGTATCCGCGGCCATGATCTTGTAGGCCGCGCGGGCCAGGCCGGGGGAGAGCGGGACATTCCCGGTCTGGTCGGCCAGGACCAGCATCGGCCAGGCGCGCATCCGGACGTCCTCGCTGGCGTTTACCAGCACGGGCCACCACGACAGCGCGGCGCGCGTGCGGCCGGCCGCCAGCATCGCCTCGATCAGCATGGGCGCGGATTCCGCCAGATCCGCGCTCGGTTCGAGCGTGGCGGCGGCCGGCGCGACAAGGAGAAGCGCAGCATAACGCTCGCCGGCGTTGTCGCCCTCCTCGACCAGATCCTCGATGGCGCTCAATCGCTCCTGCGGCGTGCGTCCGGCATAGGCAGCGCGAAGCCGAACGGCATCCTGCGGCACCTCGTCCGCGCCGGCCCGATCCGCCCGCAAGCTGGCGAGGGCCCCCAGTTCGCGCGCGGACACGATTCCCGTCGCGGCGGCGATCTTCGCGGAGGCTGCACGCTGCTCGAGCGGCGCATCGCCGGCCCGAAAGGCCCAGCCGTGCACGGCCGGAGAGGCGGCGTCCCACAGATCCTCCGGGATCTCGACGCCGCCAGCGGTCGCCATGCCGAACGAATAGGCATTCAGCCGCTCGGTCTGGTCCCAATCGACATTTGCGGCTCGATCGGCGCCGCCGGCAAGTCCGGTCAGACGCTCCGCAAGCAACAGATCGAGCGCGGACACCGCGTCCTCGCGCCGCAGCCGGTTGAACAGCGTCACGGCGGTTTCGTCATCGCCGTCGAGGCCTGCGCAGATCGCAACGGCGAGGCGCCAGAAATTGTCGTTCGAAATGGCCCGCGCCGTCGGCGCCAGCGGGCAGAGTGCCGGAATGTCCGCCGCGGCGAGGTGCGCCTGGCTGGCGACGGCGTAGAGCCGCGGCGTGTAACCGTCGAGCGGCAGTCCCTGCAGCAGCAGCTTCGCGCCGTCCGCCTCTCCCATGCGGGTCAGCATCAGGACACGCGCTGCGACCCAATCGGCCGGACGAATGTTCGGCGGCGTGGGTGCACGCGAGAGAAGCGCGCGGCGGAGGACGATATGGGCCCAGCGCGATGCCAGCGGCGTGTCGATCCTGTTCATCCATGCCGCGAACATCGCTCCGTTCGATCCGGCGAACACGCGGCTGCCATAGCCGCCACGCGCCGGTGTCAGCGGACCGGTCAGACGAAAGTCCGCATAGGTGCGCTCGCTGGCCAGCGGATCGTCCCGCTCAGCGGCAGGAGAAGGCTGCGCCGGCTCGGCTTCCTCCTCGCCGGTCTCGTCAGCGTCTTCCTGGCGCTCCGGCTCGTCGGTGTCATCCGTCGCTTCGCCGGGATCGTTCGGAATGGCTGGCTGCACCTCACGCGGCGGCGCCGGCTCACTGGGGCCGAAAATGTCGGGCAGCAGACTTTCCGGCGCATCCTGCGTCAGCGCGGCCGAAGCCAGCAGACAGGAACCGCCGAGAAGAAGAGCGGCCTTAAATACCGAGCGTTTCACGGTCCACCGGCTGTTCGACGACAGTTTGCTGCAGCGGCGGCGTATTGAAGCCGAAGTAGATGCCGCCCACGACCACGGCGAGCAGCAGGATGATGATCAGCCATTTCAGAATTCGGCCCAACGGCATTTCCCTCAAACACGAACAGAGCGGGCGCCGCGCCACCTGCGAGGTCGCCCCTGATAGAGCGGGCGTGTATAGCCATGCCGGCCATGGCAACGAAACCGAAAATTCCGAAACCCCCCGCGCCGCCGCGAAATGCCCCGATCATGCTTGTCGGCCTGATGGGTGCCGGCAAGTCCACCATCGGCCGGCGTCTGGCGCGTCGTCTGTCGCTGCCGTTCGTCGATGCTGACGAGGAGATCGAGGCGGCGGCGGGCTTGTCCGTCTCGGAAATCTTCGCCCGTTTCGGAGAGGCGCATTTCAGAGACGGCGAGCGGCGCGTCATTGCGCGCCTGATGGAGGGGCGGCGGCAGGTCATCGCCACCGGCGGGGGCGCCTTCGTCGACGATGAGACACGCGCGGCCATGCTGGCGAGCGGCATCACCATCTGGGTGGACGCGGATATCGAAGTTCTGATCGAGCGGGTGTCGCGCCGCGACACGCGCCCGCTCCTTGCGGGGCAGGACCGGGGCGCGGTGATGCGCGCGCTCGCAAAGGCGCGCGCACCGCGCTACGCTGAGGCTCATTTCCACGTGATGAGTTCGCCGGCGCCGCCGCAGGAGGCGGTCGAGGCGATCATCGCAGAGCTGACGAACGCGGACCTTTTGTGAAGACCATCCAAGTGGCCCTGGGGGCGGGCAGTTACGATATCCATGTCGAAGCGGGGCTTCTGGACCGGGCTGGCGAGCATGTGCCGGCCCCCGCCGGCGACCGGCCCACGGTCATCGTCACTGACGAGATCGTCGCGCCGCTGCATCTGGAGCGGCTGCTGAACGGCCTTGGCGGGCCGGCCGAGACCATCGTGCTGCCGGCGGGGGAGCGAACGAAGAGCTGGTCGCAGCTGGAGCGCCTGACGGAGCGCCTCCTCGAACTCGGCGTCGAGCGGGGCGACCATATCCTTGCGCTGGGCGGCGGCGTCATCGGCGACCTGACGGGCTTTGCGGCGAGCATCCTGCGGCGGGGCTGCCGGTTCGTGCAGGTGCCGACGACGCTGCTGGCGCAGGTCGACAGTTCGGTCGGCGGCAAGACCGCCATCAACAGCGCCGCCGGCAAGAATCTGGTCGGCGCCTTCCACCAGCCGAGCGCCGTTCTCATTGACCCGGCCGTGCTGGCGACGCTGCCCGACCGGGAACTGCGCGCCGGCTATGCCGAGGTGGTGAAATACGGCCTGCTCGGCGACGCGGATTTCTACGCCTGGTGCGAGGCGAATGCTGCCGCGGTGCTGGCCGGCGACGATGCCGCGCAGGCCCATGCCATCGCCGTATCCTGCCGCGCCAAGGCCGCCGTTGTCGCGGCCGACGAAAGGGAAACGAAGGGGCGGCGCGCGCTCCTGAACCTCGGCCACACATTCGGCCACGCGCTGGAGGCGGAACTGGGCTTTTCGGGTCGCCTGCTGCACGGAGAGGCGGTGGCCGCCGGCATGGCGCTCGCCGCGCGCTACTCGGCGCGCTTGGGCCTGATGGCGCCGGGCGAGGCGACGCGCATTTCGGAGCATGTGCGGGCGGCGGGACTCCCGTCGACGATTCCGGACGGCGCGCGCTCGCCGCAGCGGCTGGTGCAGCACATGCGGCAGGACAAGAAGGCGGCGGCGGGACGCGTGCCGCTGATCCTGATGCGCAGAATCGGCGAGGCGTTCGTCTATCCGGAGGCGGACATGGAAGATGTCGAACGCTTCCTGACCGAGGAGTGCGCGGCATGAGCGTGCCCAGCCGGACATCGGACCTGCTTGCCGTTCCGCACGGTTTTTTCGGGCGGGAAGGGGGCGTTTCCACGGGCGCCATGGCCAGCCTGCAATGCGGGTTCGGAGCGGACGACGACCTGACGTCCATCCGTGAAAACCGCCGGATCGTGGCGGACAGCCTGATCGCGGGGGCGGGCCTCGCCTCCGTACGGCAGGTGCACGGCACGGCGGTGGTGCGCGCCAGCGGAGAGCCGGCGGAGGACGAGCGGCCGGAGGCGGATGCCATCGTGTCGAGCGAGCCGGGCCTCCTCATCGGGATCCTGACCGCCGACTGCGCGCCGGTGCTGCTGTGCGATGCGAAGGCGGGCGTCGTCGGCGCGGCGCATGCGGGGTGGAAGGGCGCGCTCGGCGGCGTCTGCGAGGCGGTCATCGCCGGCATGGAGCGAATCGGCGCCCGGCGAGAGGACATTGCGGCGGCCGTCGGTCCGTGCATCGCCAGAGCGAGCTATGAAGTGGACGAGGGCTTTCGCCGCCGTTTCCTGAATGCCGACGATGAGAATGAGCGGTTCTTCGCGGACGGACGGGCCGGCCATGCGCAGTTCGATCTGGAGGGCTTCGTCGCCTCCCGCCTTGCAGCGGCGGGCGCGGGGCGCGTCGACCTGATGGGAGAGGACACCTATGCGCAGCCGCAGCGTTATTATTCCTACCGCCGCGCGACCCATCGCGGCGAGCCCTCCTATGGCCGGCAGATTTCGGTGATCGGGTTGCTGCCCGCGCGTTAAAGCGCGGCGGCGATCGCCTGCCCCATCTCGGCGGTGGAGGCGCCGCCGCCGATGTCGCGGGTGCGGGTGCCGCCCTCGATCGCGGTTTCGACGGCCCGCTCGATCCGTTCTGCCGTGCGCTCCTCGCCGAAGCTGTGGCGCACCGCCATGGCGAGGCTGAGGATGGCGGCGGAGGGGTTGGCGAGGCCCTGGCCGGCAATGTCGGGCGCGGAGCCGTGGATCGGCTCGTAGAGGCCCGGGCGCCCAGCCTCCCCCAGCGCGGCCGAGGGCAGCAGGCCGAGCGAGCCGGTCAGCATCGCCGCCTCGTCGGAGAGCATGTCGCCGAAGAGATTGTCGGTGAGGATGGTGTCGAACTGCTTCGGCTGCCTGACGAGCTGCATGGCGCAATTGTCGGCCAGCATGTGCGTCAGCTCGATTTCGGGATAATCCTCGTCGCGCAGGCGCTGCACCTCCTCCCGCCACAAAAGGCCCGCCTCCATCACGTTCGATTTCTCGACCGAGCAGACGCGGCCCGTGCGCCCCTTGGCAAGCTCGAAGGCGGTGCGGGCCACGCGCCGGATCTGGCCGGTGGTGTAATGATGGGAATTGAGGCCGCGCCTCTCCCCATTCGCCAGCATCTCTATGCCGCGCGGCTTGCCGAAATAGACGCCGCCGACGAGTTCGCGGACGAACATGATGTCGAGCCCCTCAACGAGTTCGCGTTTCAGGCTGGAGGCGTCCGCCAGCGCCGCGAAACAGCGCGCGGGCCGCAGATTGGCGTAGACGTTCATCGCCTCCCGCAGGCGAAGGAGGCCTGCCTCCGGCCGGGTATCGAAGGACTGGCCGGCCCATTTCGGCCCGCCGACCGCGCCCATCAGCACCGCGTCGGCGGCAAGCGCGAGGGCCACCGTCTCGTCCGTCACGGGCACGCCGTCCGCGTCGATGGCCGCGCCGCCGAAGCGCGCCTCCTGCAATGTCACATCGAGGCCGAGGGCGTCGACGATGCGGCGCACCTCCGCCGTCACTTCGGAGCCTATGCCGTCACCGGGGAGTAGGAGGAGAGTTTTCGTCATGAACGCTGTTTCCGCTGTTTGCCGGCCGGAAGTTGACAGGTGTCCGGATCGGCGAAGTTGACAGTTTGGACACTCGCCGCGCGTGCGCGTGCGAGGGAAGGGCTGAAATTTCGGTGCATCCGCATGGCGTGCGGTGTGGAGGACCTGAACGCAATCACGCCGCCGACCATGCGGGCCGCAATCCTATTTTGGAAGGGGTGCGTCATTCCGGTTTCGGGGTCAGCGTCACGAGCCACATGTCGGGAACGGCGCCCAGACGCAGCGGCGCCATGCTGGTGCCGAGCCCCGCGCCGATGAAGATGTCGCGGCCGTTTTCCTTCAAATGCCCACAATCGTAGCGGTCGCCATAATTGGATTCGTAGGAGAGGGCGCCGATGAGGGGGAACACCACCTGCCCGCAATGCGTGTGACCGGCGGCGACGATCTGCGCTCGGGGCGGCAGGCGGGGGATGAGGTCGGGACCATGGGTCAGGACGATCACCTCGTCCGTTTCCGGAATGCCGGCAAAGGCGGCGGTCCAGTCGTCATGGTGGCTGTAGCGGTCGTCGACGCCGACAATCCAAAGGCCGCCGCGCCGCACATGGCCGTTCCGCAGCCATGTGATGCCTGCGCGCGCGAACGCCGGCGCGAAGGGCGCGATGCCGACGCCGTGATCATTGTTGCCCGGCACGGCGATGACGCCCAGCGGGGCGCGGAGGGCGCCGAGCGGCGCGACGGCCTGGGCGGCGGTATAATGCTGCTCCGACCGCGCCTCCTCCGACATATAGTCGCCGGCGAGGAGGATGAGGTCGGGTTCGAGCGCGTTCATCTGTTGGACGATGCCGGCCAGGCGGGAGGGCGGCATGTCGGGCTCGTCGACATGAAAATCGCTGGCGATGAGCACGCGCACAGGCGCCGATCCGGGCGGCAGGAACGGCACGCTCGCCTCTCGCACCACCGGATCGCGCCGGGCGACCGAGCTCATATAGCCAAGGAGTGCCGCGGCCACTGCCAGAAGCGCCGCGACGACGATGAGTGCGCGTTTCAGCGGGCGCGCTCCGTATCGGTGCGGCCCGCTGCACCGCCGAGCCACGGGAAGCTGTCCGCGATCCGCCCCTCATACCGGTCGATGGCGGGCGTCAGCGCCTCCGTCAGGCCGATTTCGTCCAGGCCGTTCAGCAGGCAGTGCTTGCGGAAGGGGTCGATGTCGAAGGCGAAGCGGTCCTGAAACGGCGTCGTCACCACCTGATTTTCAAGGTCGATGGTGATGTCGTCCGTTTCCGCCACCGCCATCAGACGGTCGACCTGCTCCTGCGGCAGTTCCACCAGCAACATGCCGTTCTTGAAGGAGTTGCCGGCGAAGATGTCCGCGAAACTGGGCGCGATCACGGCGCGAAAACCCATGTCGGTCAGAGCCCAGGGCGCGTGCTCGCGGCTCGACCCGCAGCCGAAATTGTCGCCCGCGATCAGGATCGGCGCGCCGGCGTAGCGGGGCCGGTCGAAGATGTTGTCCGGGTCCGCCGACCGGATGGAATCGAACGCGCCCCGGCCGAGGCCGGTGCGCGTCACCGCCTTCAGATATTTGGCCGGGATGATGATGTCGGTGTCGACATTTTCGAGGCCGAAGGGGACGGCGGTGCCGGTGAGGGTGTCGAAGGGGGTCATGGGTGGGGTCGCTTTGGGGCTTTTGGGGCGGTTTCGGTGGGGGCGGTTGCGTGACCCTCCCCTAGCCCCTCCCTTCCAGGGAGGGGAACGTGCTGTTCTTCTCCCCTCTCTGGAAGGGAGGGGTTGGGGGAGGGTTTTGCAGCCTGCGCTATCTCGTGCAGGACCCAATCCAGCGCTTCGAGCACGTCGGCGTTCGTGAAGCGGATGACGCGGTAGCCCTTCGCGGCGAGAAACGCGGTGCGGCGTTCATCGTAATCCTGCCGGAATGCGTGGCTGTCGCCGTCGATCTCGACGATCAGGCGGGCGGCGCGGCAGGCGAAGTCGGCGATGTAGGGTTCGAAGATCGCCTGTTTGGTAAATTTGAGGCCGGCGAGCTGGCCGGCGCGGAGCGCGGACCAGAGACGCGTTTCGGCGGGGGTGAGCTGCGCGCGGTTTTTCGCGGGCGCGGGTGAGGGTTTCGGGATTGAAGCGGCGGGTTTTTCTGGTGGGGTGGTTTTCGGTGGTCGTCGCGGGTCGACCCTCCCCTAGCCCCTCCCTTCCAGGGAGGGGAACGCGCTGGTCTTCTCCCCTCCCTGGAAGGGAGGGGTCGGGGAGGGTCCTCCAGCCTCCGAGGCGCGGGAGGGTTTTTCCGGCCTCTCCATCTTCACCCCATCAACTCGCGCACATCCGTGATGCGGCCGGTGATGGCGGCGGCGGCGGCCATGGCGGGGCTCATCAGGTGGGTGCGGGCGCCGGGGCCCTGTCGGCCGACGAAGTTGCGGTTGGAGGTGGAGGCGCAGCGTTCGCCGGACGGGATCTTGTCGGGATTCATGGCGAGGCAGGCGGAGCAGCCGGGATCGCGCCAGTCGAAGCCCGCCTCCCGGAAGATGCGGTCGAGACCCTCTGCCTCCGCCTCCGCCTTCACGCGGCCGGATCCGGGGACGATCATGACGTGCTTCACGCCGTCCGCGCGGCGGCGACCCTTGGCGACGGCGGCGGCGGCGCGCAGATCCTCTATGCGGGCATTGGTGCAGGAACCGATGAAGACATGCTCTATGGGAATGTCCGAGAGCGCCGTGCCGGGCGAGAGGCCCATATAGGCCAGCGACTTTTCCGCGGCGGCGCGTTTGCCGGCATCGGCGAAGCTGCCGGGCGCGGGCACACTGCTGGTGATGGGGAGCACATCTTCCGGGCTGGTGCCCCAGCTCACCTGCGGCGCGATGGCGGCGGCGTCGAGGCGCACCTCCCGGTCGAAGGCGGCGCCCTCGTCGGTCGGCAGGGTGCGCCACCAGGCGAGCGCGGCGTCCCAGTCCGTGCCGGCCGGCGCGCGGTCGCGGCCCTTCACATAGGCGAAGGTGGTGTCGTCCGGCGCTACGAGGCCGGCGCGGGCGCCGCCCTCGATCGCCATGTTGCAGAGGGTCATGCGCCCCTCCATCGACAGGGCGCGGATCGCCTCTCCGCGATATTCGATGACATGGCCCGTGCCGCCGCCGGCGCCGGTATGGCCGATGATGGCGAGCGTCACGTCCTTTGCCGAGACGCCGAAGCCCAGCGTGCCGTCCACGGTGACGGCCATGGTCTTCGCCTGTTTCAGGAGCAGCGTCTGCGTCGCCAGCACATGCTCCACCTCCGACGTGCCGATGCCGAAGGCGAGCGCGCCGAACGCGCCGTGCGTGGCGGTGTGGCTGTCGCCGCAGACGATGGTCGTGCCGGGCAGGGTGAAGCCCTGTTCCGGGCCGATGATGTGGACGATGCCCTGATCGCGGCTGGTCATCGCGATGTGCTCGACACCGAATTCGGCGCAGTTCCGCTCAAGGAGGGCGACCTGCTGCGCGGAGGCGGGGTCGGCGATGGGCCGTTCGCGCCCCTCCGTCGGCACATTGTGATCGGGCACGGCAAGGGTGAGGTCGGGGCGGCGCACGGGGCGGCCGGCGAGGCGAAGGCCTTCGAACGCCTGCGGGCTCGTCACCTCGTGCACCAGATGGCGGTCGATATAGATGAGGCTGGTGCCGTCATCCCGCCGTTCGACGGTGTGGGCGTCCCAGATTTTCTCGTAAAGCGTGCGCGGTTTCGTGGCCATGGGGCGGGGATTTGGCGCGGCCCGGGCGGCGGGTCAAGAAACTGCTGCTTCGTCCGCGCGTAGAGATGCTGACCATGTGTGGCGGGAGGTTTGCGTGCAAGATTATGACCTGGAGCGGTTCATCAAGGCGCAGGCCGGCGTCTATCCACAGGCGCTCGATGAACTCAGTGCGGGCCGCAAGCGCAGCCACTGGATGTGGTTCGTGTTTCCGCAGATCGCCGGACTGGGCCAGAGCGACATGGCGCGGCGCTACGCGCTGTCCGGAACGGCGGAGGCGGCTGCCTATCTGGCGCATCCCGTGCTGGGGGCGCGGCTGCGCGAATGCCTTGCCGCGCTGGAGGGGGTGGATGAGTCCGATGCGGGGCGGGTGTTCGGGCCAGTGGACGCGGCGAAACTGCGGTCGTCGCTGACGCTGTTCGAAGCGGCGGGCGGCGGCGCGGGGTTTTCGGACGCGCTGGAACGGTGGTTCGGCGGCGTGCGCGACCCCGCGACGCTGGAACGGCTTTGAGCGGCCGGGACCCATGACCCGTCTGGCGGCGCCTGCGAGGGCTCCGGCCGCTATGGCGTCGGTCCCGGCGTTCGCCGGGATAGCCACCCCCTATGGCTGTGCGGTCGGCGGGTTCTTCACCTCCCGGTTCAGGAAGCGGGTGATGGTGCGCCACAGGTGCACGTCGCGGCCCTCCCCCGACACGCGGTGGGTGGCGCCGGGATAGACCATCAGGTCGAAGGGGACGCCCGCCGACTGCAACGCGCCCATCAGCACGGTCGAGTTTTCGAAGACGACATTGTCGTCGGCCATGCCGTGAATCAGCAGCAGCGGGTCGGCGATCCTGTCGGCGTTCGCCAGCGCGCCGGCCGCTGGATAGACGGCGGGGTCCGCGTTGGGGTCGCCCAGATAGCGTTCGGTGTAATGCGTGTCGTACAGCGTCCAGTCGGTGACGGGCGCGCCGGAGACGCCGGCGGCATAGGCGCCGGGCGCCGCCTCCAGCAGCCGCAGCGTCATGTAGCCGCCATAGGACCAGCCATTGACGGCGATCCGGTCGGGGTCGACGAAATCCTGCGCCTTCAGCCAGGTGAGGCCGGCAAGCTGGTCCTCCACCTCGACCGTGCCCATGGCGCGGGCGATCTGATCCTCGAACGCCTTGCCGCGGTCGGGCGTGCCGCGGCCGTCGATGGAAAAGACGATCCAGCCATTGTCGACCAGCCATTGCTGCAGCGGCGCGGCGCTCGCCCAGTTGCGCTTTACCTGCCGCCCGGCGCCGGGGCCGCCATAGACCTGCACGAAGACGGGGTAGCGTTTGCCGGCCTGCCGTTTCGGCGAGAGCAGCTTGTACTGAAGCGCGCTGCCGTCCGCTGCTGCCAGCGTGCCGAATTCGGGCACCTCGTGACTGGGCAGATAGGGGGTGTAGGGCGCGCCCTTGCCCAGCGGGTTGGCCTCGATCCAGACGATGCGCGTCCCATCCTCGTCCGCTAGATAGGTTTGCGGCGGCTGGGTGGGGGCGGAGCGGGTGACGAGCATACGCCGGCCCGCATCGTCCATGCGGATCTCGTTGTCGTAGCCCGCCTCCGTCAGGCGCGCCGGCTCTCCGCCGGTCGGGGGAATGCTGTAGAGCTGGTCCTCCAGCGGTGTGTCCCTGTTGGCGGTGAAGAGGATGCGGTCCCCGGCTTCGTCCACCGCCTCGATCTCCGACACGCGCCATGGCCCGCGCGTCAGCTGCTGCCACGTGCCGTCGTGCCAGCGGTAGATATGCGAGAAGCCGTCCCGCTCCGACGTCCAGATCAGGTCGCCGCCCTCCAATATGTGGAGGTTGCTGTGGAGGTTCAGCCAGTTTTCCGCGGTCTCCGTGAACAGAACCTCGCTGGCGCCGGTTTCCGGGTCGACGCGCAGCATGTCGAGCGTCTTCTGGTCGCGCGACTGGCGCTGCACGTAGAGGGCGGAGGCGTCGGGCGCCCAGTCGACGCGGGCGAGATAGATGTCGTCATTGTCGCCCAGGTCGACCTCCACACGGTCGCCGCCGTCCGGGTCCATGACGAACAGGTCGACGACGGCGTTGGGCGTGCCGGCGGCGGGATAGCGCTGGTCGTAGACGCGCGTTCCCTCCGCGCCGATGGCGGTGCGGGTGACGATCTCCACCGGTGCCTCGTCGACGCGGGCGGCGGCAAGGCGGCTGTCGTCCGGCGCCCACCAATGGCCGGTGTCGCGGTCCATCTCCTCCTGCGCGACGAATTCGGCGACGCCCCAGCTGACCGTACCCTCGCCGTCCGCGACGACGCGGTCCGCGCCGCTGGCGAGGTCGATGGTGTGAAGGTCCTGGTCGATGACGTAGGAGACATAGCCGCCGTCCGCGGACACCTGCGCGTCGAGTTCGGTGCCGGGCGTGTCGGTCAGGCGCCTGACCTCGCCAGCGGCATCGCCGGCTGCGCGCGATTGGCCGCCCAGGCGGGCGAGGAACAGGTCGCCCGACACGGGCACGAGGACGGCATCGCCGGACGGTGCCCAGTCATAGGCGACGATGCCCTTCAGATTGCCGATGCGCGCCCGCTCGCGGCGCATGCGCTCCTCCTCGGACAGGGCATCGCCGGTGTCGAGCGCGGTGGAGTCGACCAGCATCGCCTCCTTTCCGGTTTCGGTGTCGACGGACCACAGGTCGAAGCGCTCCCGGTCCTCGGCGCGCGGTTTCAGCAGCGTGACGAAGCGGCCGTCGGGGGACAGCTTCACCTCTCGCGGCACAGGACCGGAGAGGTCGGGGCTGGCGAACAGGCGCTCGAGCGTGAGATCCTCGGCGGCGGCAGGGGCGCTGAACGAGGGGAGGGCGGCAGCCGTGCAGAGCGCAGCGGCGAGAAGGCGTGTCGTCATGAGAGCGGGATTACGGCGGAGACGCCGCCGAGGCAAACGCGCGCGTGTTCGCTGCGGGGCTGCCAGCCCCTAAGCGGACAGATGTTCGGTGCGGTAGCGTTCGCGCAGCATGTCGATGGGTTGCAGCTTTCCGGCGGTTTCGGTGTGCCAGAAGGTCCAGCCGTTGCAGCTGGGTGCGTTCTGCGCGCGGGCGCCGATCTTGTGGATGGAGCCCGCCTCCTTGCCGAGCGCGATGGAGCCGTCGGCGCGCACCTGCGCGCGCCAGCGCCGCTTCAGGTCCATCAGCGGCGTGCCGGGCGTGATCAGCCCGGTTTCGAGGAGCGCGCCGAAGGGCACGCGCGCCTCGGCCCGGCGGCCGCGGCTGATTTCGAGCGCGTCCATCTCCACCTGGCGGGAGGCGGCGATGCGGCGCTCCGCCACGGCGATATAGGCCTCTTCGCGCTCAATGCCGATGAAGCGCCGTCCCAGACGCTTTGCCACCGCCCCCGTCGTGCCGGAGCCAAGGAAGGGGTCCAGCACCATGTCGCCCGGTTCGGAACAGGCGAGGAGGACGCGGTAAAGCAGCTCCTCGGGCTTTTGTGTCGGGTGCGCCTTCCTGCCGTTCACCTTTTCCCGCTCCGCACCCGTGCAAAGCGGGATCGACCAGTCGGAGCGCATCTGCAGATCGTCGTTCAGCGCCTTCATGGCGTGATAGTTGAACTTGTAGCGTGCCTTTTCCGACTTCGCGCACCAGATCAGCGTCTCGTGCGCGTTGGTGAAGCGCGTGCCCTTGAAATTCGGCATCGGGTTCGTCTTGCGCCAGACGATGTCGTTCAGAATCCAGAAGCCGGCATCCTGCAGCGCGGCGCCGACGCGGAAGATGTTGTGATAGCTGCCGATGACCCACAGGCCGCCATCGTCCTTCAAAATCCGCCGCGCCTCCGTCAGCCAGGCGCGGGTGAACTGGTCGTAGGCGCCCAGGCTGTCGAACTTGTCCCAGGCATCGTCGACGGCGTCGACGGTGCTGCCCTCAGGCCGCAGGAGGTCGCCGCCGAGCTGAAGATTATAGGGCGGATCGGCGAAGATCAGGTCGACCGACTTTGCCGGCAACCCGGCCATCGTTTCGATACAGTCGCCCTGAATGATCGTCATATCCATGGGTGCCGACGCCATGCCCCGCCCTCTTCAATCGCTGCCAAGGCGCCGGAACCTGCGGGCGCGGGGGCTGCGGGTCAAGCGACGGAATGAACGGAGTCAAGGATTTAGCGCGATTCGCTGAGTCGAATTATCAGGCTTGATCACAAGACCTAGAGTCGGGCCGCGCGCGCCACACGCTAGACCTTGTGTGTGTGTCCGTCAGGACTCTATCGCTGCATTTCCTGCCATGGGCGGCGCGGGCGCGCGGCCTTCCAGGTCGAGCCAGCGCTGGGCCACGGGCGCGAAACTGCGGCGGTGATGGCGGGTCGGGCCCAGCTCGACGAGCGCGCGTTTATGGGCGGGGGTGGGGTAGCCCATATTGCTTGCCCAGCCGAAACCCGGACATTCGGCGTCCAGCTCCCCCATGATCCGGTCTCGCGTCACCTTTGCCACGATGGACGCCGCGGCGATGGACCGGCACCGGGCGTCGCCCGCGACGATCGCCTTCGACGGGCGCGACCAGTCGGGGCAGCGATTGCCGTCGACCAGCACGAACAAGGGATCGAAGCCGAGCGCCTCGACCGCCCGCGTCATCGCCAGCATGCGCGCCCAGAAGATGTTGAGCCGGTCGATCTCCTCGACACTGGCGATGCCGACGCCGACCCGGGCGCGCTCGTGCAGCCGGTCGTAGAGCTTTTCCCGCTGCGCCGGCGGCACGCGTTTGGAATCGTCGAGGCCGCGCGGGAAATTGTCGCGGTCGAGCACGACGGCGGCAGCGACGACCGGCCCGGCCAGCGGCGCGCAGCCAGCCTCATCCACCCCGGCAAGGGGGGCGGGAAAGGTGCGTTCGATCTTGAAACAGGGTCGGCCCACGGGACGCTGCTTTACCCCTGCAGCGCGGACAGGTCGACAGCCTCGTGCGCAAGCGGCGTCGAACCGCCGCCCAGGCCCGGCGCCGCAGCGATGGCCGCCCGAACGAACGCCCGCGCCCGCGCCGACGCGGCGGCGAGGGGCAGGCCGGCCGCAAGGCCCGCCGCGACGCCGCTGGCGAGCGTGCATCCAGTGCCATGAAATTCCCCGCCCGGCAGGCGCGGCGCGGCCCAGCGGCATAGGTCGGCGCCCGGCTGCACCAACAGATCGACGACCTCCGGCCCCGGCAGATGCCCGCCCTTTGCCAGCACCGCGATGCCATGGCGTTCGGACAGCGCGCGCGCCGCGGCGGCGACATCCTCCTCGCTGTCGGCGGCCATGCCGGTCAGCCGCGCCAGTTCAGGGGCGTTCGGCGTGACCACCGCCGCGCGGGGGAGGAGCGTGCCTGTCAGCGCAGCCAATGTCTCCTCCTGCATCAGCGCCGCGCCGCTCGTCGCGATCATGACGGGATCGACGATCAGGGGAAGGGCGGCGCCATGGCGGTCCGCGTAGGCGTCGAGCGCCGCCGCGAGCACCCTGATCTGCGCGGCCGATCCGATCATGCCGGTCTTCACCGCATCGGCGCCGATATCGTCCAGACAGGCGCGGATCTGATCCGCCACCATGTCCGCGGACATGGTTTCGACCGCCGTCACACCCAGCGTGTTCTGCGCCGTGAGAGCGGTGATCGCGGTCATCGCATAGCCGCCCAGCATGGTGACCGTCTTGATATCAGCCTGAATGCCGGCGCCGCCCGAACTGTCGGAGCCGGCGACGATCAGCACGCGCGCCGGCGGGGTGGGGGGTGCGGACGAAACGGTCACGCGGCCTGCTTCACGGCCTCGCAGATATTGTCGACGAGATTTTCGACGAGCGCGGGGTCCTCGCCCTCCGCCATGACACGGATCAGCGGTTCCGTGCCGCTTTTGCGGATCAGCACCCGGCCGCTATTGCCGAGGCGCGTTTCGGCATCGGCGATGGCCTGCTGTACGCGGCTCTCCTCAAGCGGCGCGGATCCGGGCGAATAGCGGACGTTCTTGAGGAGCTGGGGCAGCGGCTCGAACAGGTTCAGAACCTCGGATGCCGGCCTGCCGGATGCGACCAGGCACGCCAGCACCTGTAGTGCGGCGACCAGGCCGTCGCCGGTCGTGGCATAGTCGGTCAGGATCATGTGCCCCGACTGTTCGCCGCCGACATTGTACCCCTTCTGCCGCATGGCCTCGAGCACGTAGCGGTCGCCCACCTTCGTGCGCTCCAGCCTAAGATGCTGCGATTCCAGGAAGCGTTCCAGCCCCAGGTTCGACATCACCGTCGCAACGAGGCCGCCGCCGCGCAGCAGGTCCCGCTTCGCCCAGTCGGACGTCACCAGCGCCATCAGCTGGTCGCCGTCGACGATGCTGCCCTTCTCGTCCACGACGATCAGCCGGTCGGCATCGCCGTCGAGTGCGATGCCGATATCTGCGCCGATCGCGCGCACCTTTTGCTGCAGCGCGGCGGGGGCGGTGGACCCGACCTCGTCATTGATGTTGAAGCCGTTCGGATCGACGCCAAGTGTCGTCACGCTGGCGCCCAGTTCCCACAGGGCGGAGGGCGCCACATTATAGGCCGCGCCGTTCGCGCAATCGACGACGATGCTGAGGTCGTCGAGACGCAGATGGCTGGGAAAGCTCATCTTCGCATCGTGGATATAGCGGCCGCGCGCATCCTCGAACTTGCGGGACCGGCCGATGTCGCGCGGTTCGGCATAGGCGGGCGGTTCCTCCAGGAAACGCTCGATCTCCGCCTCGTCCTCATCGGACAGCTTGAAGCCATCGGGGCCGAACAGCTTGATGCCGTTGTCGTGATAGGGATTGTGGCTGGCGGAGATCATGACGCCGAGGTCCGCGCGCATGGAACGGGTCAGCATGGCGACGGCGGGAGTCGGCACCGGCCCCACCATGACGACGTCCATGCCGACGCTGGTGAAGCCCGCGATCAGCGCGGATTCCATCATATAGCCGGAAAGGCGCGTATCCTTGCCGACGACGACGCGGTGCTTGTGCGCGCCGCGCAGGAACTTGCGGCCCGCCGCCTGGCCCACCTTCATCGCCATTTCCGCCGTCATGGGCGCGGCATTCGTCAGTCCGCGAATGCCGTCCGTGCCGAAATATCTGCCCATCCATGCCCCCTTCAAACGCTTGTCCGTGCAATTCCCGGCACGGCCCGTTACGACTCAGGCCTTCGTTTAGGGCCGGGGGACGGGTTCCGGCAACAGAGAGAGGATTTTGGATTGGTCGAAACCCTGACGCGCTGGATCGGGGCGCTGAGCGCCGGCGTCTTTTCCAAGGTGACGCTGCTCGGCACCGAGATCGAGGTGATTGTCCTGTTCCTGGCCTTTGCAATGGTTTTCTTCACCTTCTGGCTGGGCGTGCCGCAGCTGCGGGGGATCCCCATCGGGCTGAAGCTGCTGGGCGGAAAGCATGACGATCCGACCGCCCCCGGCGCGGTCAGCCAGTTCCAGGCGCTGTCGACGGCGCTGTCCGGCACGATCGGGCTGGGCAATATCGCAGGTGTCGCCATCGCCATCGCCACGGGCGGTCCGGGCGCGGCGTTCTGGATGTTCGTCATCGGCTTCTTCGCCATGGCGCTGAAGGCGACGGAGGTGACGCTGGGCCTGAAATACCGCGAGATCACGTCCGAGGGCGAGGTTCGCGGCGGGCCGATGTACATGCTGAAAAACGGTCTGGCCGCGCGCGGCTGGCCGAAATCCGGCCGCCGGCTGGGCGTGTTCTACGCCATCTTCGCGCTGGGCGGGGCCATTCCGCTGATCCAGGTCAACCAGAGCTTCAGCCAGATCGCCGATGTTGGCGGGTTCGAGACGAACCCCACGACAGGGCTGATCTACGGCTTCGTCCTGACCATCATGATCGGCGTCGTCATCATCGGCGGCGTCAAGGCGATCGCGCGCGTCACCGGGCGGATCGTGCCCTTCATGTGCGCGCTCTACATCGGCGCGGTGCTGGTCATTCTGGTCGGCAATGCGGCGGAGGTTCCGGCGGCCTTTGCGACCATCGTCACCAGCGCCTTCAGCCAGGATGCATTGGCCGGCGGCATCGTCGGCACGTTCGTCGTCGGTATGCGCCGCGCGGTCTTCTCTTCCGAGGCGGGGGTCGGCACCGCGGTCATCGCGCACAGCGCGGCAAAGACCCACCACCCCGCGTCCGAGGGGATGGTGGCGCTCCTAGAGCCCATGCTGGACACGATGATCGTGTGCATGTCGACGGCGCTGATGATCGTCGTCACCGGCGTCTATACCGAGGGATACGAGGATATCGCCATGACCAGCGCCGCCTTCGCCAGCGTCGTGGACTGGTTCCCCTATATCCTGCTCGTGGCCGTCGTCCTGTTCGCCTATTCGACGCTGATCGCCTGGGGCTATTATTTCATGAGCGCCTGGGGCTATCTGTTCGGCCATGGACCGCGCCGGGACTGGGCCGCGAAGATCGTCTATTGCCTGATGATGCCGCTCGGCTCCATTCTGGCGGCGGATGCGGTGGTCGACCTGATCGACAGCCTGTTCTTCCTGATGGTGCTGCCGAACGTCATCGGCTGTTTCCTGCTGGCGCCGATCGTGCGGCGAGAGGTGAACGGGTTTTTGAAGGACGTGAAGGCCGGACGGATTTACGGCGAGGATATGGAGGATGTGGACGATGAAACGGCGATCCCTCGGCACGACTGACGTTTCGGCCATCGGCCTCGGCTGCATGGGCTTTGCCGGCGTTGGCGGCATGCGCGCCATGTATGGCGACGTCGATTTCGAGGAGGCGCGGCGCGTTCTGCACCGCGCGCTCGACATGGGCATCGACTTTCTCGACACCGCCGAGGTCTACGGTCCGTTTCTGAACGAGGAGTTCGTCGGCGAGACGATCAGGGACCGGCGCGAGGAGGCGTTCATCGCCACCAAGTTCGGCTTTCGCATCGAGGAGGGGAAGGTCAGCGGCCTCGACAGCCGGCCCGCGCATATTCAGGAGGTGTGCGAGGCCAGCCTGCGCCGGCTCGGCACCGACCGCATCGACCTGTTCTATCAGCACCGCGTCGATCCCGCCGTCCCCATCGAGGAGGTGATGGAGACGCTGGAGGTGTTGCGGCGAACGGGAAAAATCCGCTTCATCGGCTTGTCGGAGCCGGGGCCGGAGACGCTGGCGCGTGCGGCCAAGGCCGGCCGGGTGGATGCCGTGCAGTCGGAATATTCGCTATGGGAGCGCGGCGTGGAGGCGGACATCCTGCCCTTCTGCCGCGACAATGGCATCGCCTTCGTGCCCTATTCGCCGCTGGGGCGCGGTTTCCTGACCGGGGCGGTCAAACGGGCGGAGGATTATGAGGAGGGCGACTACCGCCGAAACGATCCCCGCTATCAGGGCGAGAACTTCGATGCCAATATGCGGCTGGTGGATGCCGTGAAGACCGTGGCCGCGCGGCACGAGGCCACGGCGGCGCAGGTGGCGCTGGCCTGGCTGCTGGCGCAGGCGGACAATATCATTCCCATACCCGGCACGAAGAAACGCTCCCGCCTGGAGGAGAATGCCGGCGCGGCCGACCTCGCCCTCAGCAAGGAGGATTTGCGCGCGCTGGATGCGGCGGCGCCGGTCGGCGGCACCGCTGGCGAGCGCTATTCCAACCCGGCCATGCTGAAGATGGTGCGGGGCTAGAGCCGGGGGGCGTCAGCCTTTTCGCCGCCCGGTCCTTGGCCACGCATCGTCGCCCCTGCGAAGGCAGGGGCCCAGAAGCGCGAGGCGCGAGAGCCTTGGCCTGCGCGCGCAAACTCCAGGCGATGGGCCCCTGCCTTCGCAGGGGCGACGGTGGTGCGTGCGGAATAGCTAGCAGCGTTCGGCGGGCTGAGTGTCGGTTCTCGGGTGGAGAGTGTGCGGCGGCACTCGCCTTCGCGGGCCGGTGGTGGTGTGCGGAGCGGTTAGCGGTGTTCGGCGGGCCGAGTGTCGGTTCGTGGGCTGAGAGTGTGCGGCGGCCCTGCCTTCGCAGGGCGACGATGAGGGGTGCGGAACGGACGGGGGCGTTCGGCGAGCTGAGTGTCGGTTCGCGGGTGGTGAGTGTGCGGCGGCACCCGCCTTCGCGGGCCGGCGTGGTGTCTGGAACGGCTGGCGGCGTTCGCGGGCTGAGTCATTCGAGAGCGGAGAGTGTGCGGGGGAGGCCTGCCTTCGTTTGGGGGCGACGGTGGAGGGGAGTGCTTCAAAGACGTTGAGGGCGTGGGGCGCAGGGCCGGCCTGCGCCTCAATGTTTCGGGTCCTCTGATGCGTGATCCCGCTACGCAGGGATGAGCCGCTCTGATCCCCTACCGCCCCTTCACCTCCGCTAGGCGCCCGTCCGCTCGGCCATACGGTCCATGGTGACGCCGGGCAGCAGGCGCGCCATGACGGCGTTGGCCTTTTCCTGGGGGCTGCCGACGGTGATTTCGCGCTGCCCCTTGCGCAGGGCGCCGAGAATCTGGCCCGCAGCCTCGCCGGGGGTGATGCCGTGATTGACGGGATCGTCATTGGGGCCGTAGCGCTGACCGGTGCCGTTCAGCGCGTTCGCGGCGATCTCCGTCTGCACGAAGCCGGGCGTGACCGTCAGCACCGTCAGCCCGCGGCGGGCATTCTCTGCGCGCAGCGCGTCGGAATAGCCCATCAGCGCATGTTTGGCGGCGCAGTAGCCGGTGCGCATCGGGACGCCGATCTTGCCGGCCAGGCTGGAGACCTGCACCAGCGTTCCCGCGCCCCTGTCCAGAAAATGCGGCAGCAGAAGCTGGGTGAGGCGCAGCGGCGCGAAGAAATCCACCTCCATCAAGCGGCGGTAGACCTCGAAATCCGTGTCGATCGCCAGCGAGCGCTGCGAGATCCCGGCATTGTTGACGAGAATGTCGACGCCGCCCCTCCAGCTCGTTGCGCGCTCAACGATATCGGGCAGGGCGTCATAATCCGTCGCCTCGAACGGCAGCAGCATCGTTTCACCCGGGCAGCCGGACGCGGCGTCCTGCAATGCATCTTCGCGGCGACCGGACAGGATGACATGCGCCCCCTCCCCGGAAAAGCTCGCGGCGAGCGCGCGGCCAATGCCGCTGGATGCGCCCGTGACCCAGACCGTCTTCTTCGAAAACTCCATCAGAACACCTCCCAAAGCCGTGTGGTCCGGCCGATCAACAGCGGATGCAGCCAGACGAGTGCCGCATAGAAGGCGGCCCCCAGAACGACCGGCAGAATGCCCGGCCAGGCCGGCCGCGGCCAATAGCTGGTTTTGCCAGCGTAGGCGGCCCACGCCTCGCCCAATTGGCGGCGCTTCCTGGCGTCCTGCCCGGCCGAACCGGCAAGCGCGAGAAACGCGATGCCGCCAGCGAAAACCAGCGTGTCGGCACGTCCGGCAAGCGCGATGTGAACCAAGGCCCACAGAGCGAAGCTCCACATCATGGGATGGCGCGTGATGCGCATGACGCCGCGCGGTTCGTCCATCCCCGCAAGCAGGCCGCCCGCGCCGACCAGCGCCGGATTCGGCGCGATCACGGAACCGACGAACAGGATGCTGGCGAGGATCATGAGCACATGGCCCGCCGCGACAGCCCAGGTCGACGCATACCAGAACTGCACGCCGTCGGCGGCCCAATAGGCGAACCCAGCCCAGGCGATGAGGGCGAGCGAGATGAGCGAATAGACGCCGAGAAATCCCTTCTCCCCCAGAGCCCCCACCATGGGGCCGCGCAGCGGATGGCTCATCAGGAAATGCGTGCCCACGAAGAGCGCCATGGCGGCGGTCAGTGAAACCATTCGCGTCCTCCCCCAAGGAACAGCCGGCGCGCTTTCCACAGCGGAACGTCCAGCCCGGAGAAGACTACGCCCGCTTTCCGGTCGGGGAAAGCGGGCGCGAATGTTAAATTTTGAACTGTAAGGGGGCGTCGTCAGCCGGCGCTGTCGGTCTCGATCAGCAGCCACGCCGGATCGTCGGAGCCGATATGCCGGCTGAACGTCCAGATGTCGTGCGTCTGCACCGCATCGCTTTCCGATCCGGCCACGACATTGCCGTCGCCGTCGCGCGTGACGGCGACGAGATCGGCGTCGAAGCGCACCGTCACCTCGGCCATCTGGCCGCGCAGGCCCGCCGACATGATTTCCGCCTTTTCGACACCCACCAGACTGTTCTCGTAGGTGAGGCCATCCGCTTCCCTCGCATCGATCGCGGCACCGAAATCCTCGGCAATGTCGTCGGAGACGAGCTCGCGCAGAGCCTCCCGGTCGCCCGACCAGAACGCCTCCAGCACCATGCGATAGGCCGCCGTCGCCCCTTCCAGAAATTCGGCGGGCGCGAAATTCTGGTCCGCCTCCGCAATCTGCTGCAGACCCCTGCGGGCGCTTTCATTGATATCGTCCGGAATGGCGACAGGAGCGCGGGCAGCCGGTTCGGCCCCGCGTGCAGCCACGGCGGCCGGGCGGGCGGCGCTGCGCGGAAGGGGCG
This sequence comes from Pacificimonas flava, assembly GCF_000342165.1. Lineage (GTDB taxonomy): Bacteria > Pseudomonadota > Alphaproteobacteria > Sphingomonadales > Sphingomonadaceae > Pacificimonas > Pacificimonas flava. Next base: position 1,191 of record NZ_AMRV01000003.1, on the reverse strand, counting down.
GCGCCTGCGGCTCGCTCGATTCGTCATGACGGCCGAGCACGCTGATCAGCCTCAGGGCGATGAACCCTGCGAGCAAAGCGAGAACGACGATTTCGACCAAGACGAGCCTCCTTGCGGGGGAGTTTGAATGATAGCCGGCAAGTTCCCCGAGGAATGCCAACTCCTCGCGGCGCTTTCGGGTTCAACGAATACCCAACATAGGCGCTCGCTGCGCCCGCACAAGTCGGGGCGGCGGTGCCGTTTCCCTTCGCCGCAGCCGGGCGGCTGCCGCCCGCACCGCTTGCCATTGCCCCCAAGGCCCTGCTAGCGCCCGCGCCATATCTTTCCGAAACCAAAATTCGAGGTGGACATCATGGCCGACGAACAGCCGCAGCCCGGCGCCGATCAGGCCCCGATCGCGATCAATATCCTGGCGCAGTACACGAAGGATCTCAGCTTCGAGAATCCGCGTGCGCCGGGCTCCCTGCAGCAGGGGGCGGGCCAGCCGTCCATCGACCTGGGCATCAATGTCGGCGTCAATGAGCAGCCGCAGGACAATGTCTACGAGGTCGTCCTGAACCTGAATGCCAAGGGGACGACGGGTGAGGGCAAGGACGTCGCCTTTGTCGTGGAGCTGGCCTATGGCGGCCTGTTCCAGCTGCAGAACGTGCCGCAGGAACATCTGAACCTATTCCTGATCGTGGAGGCGCCGCGCCTGCTTTTCCCCTATGCCCGCCGCGTCTTCGCCGATGCCGTGCGCGACGGTGGCTTCCCGCCGCTGATGATCGACCCGATCGATTTCGGGCAGCTGTACATGCAGCAGCAGCAGCGCATGCAGCAGCAGCAGGGCGGCAACCAAGATGGCGGCGGCGAGGGCGGCGAGACGCCGAACATCATCCTGCCGAGCTGAGCCGACGCTCCTTCTTCTGGAGCAGGGCTATGAAGGGGTCGCGGCGTGGCTGCGGCCCCTTTTTCTTTGGGTTCCGGAATGGTTCGCACGGGGCGGACGGCGGATGGACCCCTGCCTTCGCAGGGGTGACGACATGCGAAGGGGAGATTTGGTGCCCGGGGTGTTTCGCCGGGTAGCGGTGGTGCGGATGGACCCCTGCCTTCGCAGGGGTGACGCCATATGAAGGGATATCCGTGGCCCGGGGTGTTTCGCCGGGGACCGGTGGTGCGGATGGACACCTGCCTTCGCAGGGATGACGACAT
>NZ_AMRV01000002.1 GCF_000342165.1 Pacificimonas flava | reverse complement strand
AGTCAGCTCGAGGTCGTTCCCGCAAGCACTTTAATGGGGCCTGCGCCTAGTTTAGATCGCTCTGATCATCGGATTACTACGCGTATCTCCCAATAATTACAGTGCCCACCTTCATCATGTCGGGTGCGCCATGTTCCCTTCTTCCTGTCGGCCAAGCAACGTATAGCAGGCGCCGACGCTCTTCTGTCTGGCGGCAGGCATTGCGCAGGCGTCTCGATTTCCTTTAACCATCAGGATTAAAGACTCGATTCGCATGTCCGGGGGGAGAATGTGATGGCCCAGTATCCGTGGGGAAGCATGTCATCGTGCCCATAGATCTTGTGGGCGCGGGGCGGCGTATCGCACGGGCTGTTCCCGCGGCAAGGCCAGCGCTTCAATCCATGCACCATTCCGGCGAACGCCTGCTCGGCCGTGTGGCGGAACATTGGCCGAGTGTGGTGCGGGCTCGCACGGAAAAGATTACCGTGGCCGTCACGGCGCATTGCAATTTCCGCTGTATCGGCTGCCGCTATGGGCGCGACTTCATGCCGGGAGCGCAGTTGCCGCTGCATATCGTCGAGGATCTGCTCGAGGACGCTCACGCCGCGGGTGTCCCGGCCGTTCGCCTCTACGGCGGCGAGCCGCTGCTGCATCCCGACCTGCCCGCCATGTTAGAGAAGGCGCAGTCGCTCGGCATCGGTGCCTATCTGACGACGAACGCTCTTATCTTGGACAGAAGAATCGATGCGCTGCATGCGGCCGGTCTGCGCAAGGCCACCATCGGCTTCTATGGCACCGGGGCGGCGTTCGATGACTATGTACAGCGCGGCGGCCGCTATGAACGGCTGCTCGAATCGTTGCACAGCACGCGCGCGCGATACGGGCCGGATACGCTCGCGCTTCAGTTCAATTTCCTACTGCACCGCGGCACCTGCGACATCGACAGTTTCGAACGCGCCAGGGCGATCGCCGAACGCTTCGATGCGCGGATGCAGATCGATATCGTGCACTACTCACTCCCCTATTTTCAGGAGGGGCCGGAACGGAACCTTCAGTTTCGCGACCGCGACGCCGACCGTCTGAACCGGATGGCGGAGCACCTCGTCCGCCTGAAAGCCGCAAAGCCCGATCTGTTGACGGAAAGCGCAGCCAGCCTCGCCTCCATTCCCGACTGGGCCTTGAAGACAGACCGGATGCGCGTCCCGTGCGATGCCGGAAAGCTGCTTTGGGTCGGCGCCGACGGGTCCGTGAAGCTTTGCTACGTCACTTTTGACCTCGGCAATCTGCACCAGACCCGGCTGCGCGATTTGATCGGCACATCCCGGCATCACGACCATGCGCGCTCCGCCTTCCGCCTCGACTGCCCAAACTGTCACTGCGAACGCGGCGCCCGGGTCATGAAGCATGCGCCCAGCGCGCGTCTCTACCGGGAGCGAGCCGCCGCCATGCTGCGAGACTGACCCGTGGCGCCGCCGATCCGCGTCGCCCATCTGACCGCATCGCTGGAGACTGGCGGCCGGGAACGCACGGTGGCGCAGCTTTGCACTGGCCGCCCCGGCGACATTGTTATTACATTCGAGGCAGACCGGCCCGTCGCACCGTTTGCGAACAATCTGGAACCGCGCACTTTGGATCGGACCAAAGCCGATTTTGCGGACCGGCTAAGGCAAATCCTGTCGCGCGAGATCGACATCGTTCATGCGCACGGTCCCGTTGCAGCAATCTACGCAGCGCGCGCCCTGCCGCCGGAGGTGCGCCTGATCGTTACGATCCACGCGGATCTGCGCAGCGACTGGCGGGCCGCCAAACCCATATGGCAGGCTCTGCGCCAAGCGGGCGCCGTGTCAGCGGTCTCCGGCAATTTGGCGCGGCAGGTTGCGCGGTTCACGCGCAGGCCCTGCGAAATCATCCCCTCCGCGATCGACGTGACTGTCTTTCGTGCCGAAGCACGGCCGGAGAGAAAAGGAGCTGCTCTACAAGTGGGGACCGCCGGGCGCCTGCATCCGGTAAAGCGCCAAGGCGACCTGATCTCCGCAGTCCGTATGGCGGGGCGGGACATAGCGCTTGTGATTGCGGGCGCCGGGGCGGAATATGAGAGCCTCTTCGCGCAGGCACGCGGCGGCAATTGCCGCTTCCTGGGCGCAGTCGGCGACATGAATGCCTATTACCGCGCGCTTGATCTGTTCGTGCTTTGCTCGGCGCATGAAGGGACGCCGCTCGCGTTGCTGGAGGCCATGGCAGCCGGCCTCCCCTGTATCGCCACGCGGGTCGGCGGCATCCCCGAAATCGCCCGGGGCGAATGCGATGGGGTAAGCCTTGTCCCGCCGCGAAGACCGGACCTGCTGGCCCAGGCGATCCGCAGCCTAGCAGACTCGCCCGAGAGGCGCCGGAGGATGGCCGCTGCCGCGCGGCGGCGGGCCGCAACCTTCGATCTGCCGGCTCAGCAGAGCCGGTATGAGTCCCTCTACCGCGCCGCCTTGGCGAGGAGTGCAGAGGCGGACGACGGAACGGCCAGGAACGGCGGCGCTGTCCCTGCCATGGCGGAGCCAAAGGGAGCTGCCATTTGACTGCGCCCTAGCCGGCGAGCGCGTATTCTGGCTCCTTGTGGGTCGAGGCGCCGAGGGGCAGGACCGTGGCGCAGAACGCGCATTCCGCGGCGTGCCGGCCAATATACCAGTTCGCGTGGCCGCAACCGGGACAATAGTTGGTTTCGCCCTGCCGGTAGAGAATGCGGTAACCCCGGCCATTCGGATCGACTGTCGGTGCCATGGTCTCTTCCCTTCTCAGCGGGCATCCTCACTCAAGCTCGACAAATGTGCCCACCGTGACTGGAAAGACGCACGAAGCGCGAAGATGGTTGCAGTCCGGCGACGCCTGCGGGGTGCTGGCGGCGCTCCGCCGACCGCGCTATGAGCGCGGGCGTGCCCGACCACCGGATCATCGACATTGCCCTTGACGAGCGCACCATTCTTTGGCGCAGCGCCGACATCGAACAGGAACGACGCGTCGCGATCTTTGACCTGCTGGAGGGGAACTCCTTTCGCCTGATCGAGGCACCGGACGGAGGCGGCGCCGATGTTGAGGGGCCATACCGCATCCTGCTTCATGTCCGCGACGGCCGCTTGGCGATCGACGTGAAGCGGGAAGACGACAGCGAACTGGCAACGGTGGTCGTACCGCTATCCCCCTTTCGCCGGACCATTCGCGACTATTTCGCGATCTGCGAAAGCTATTATCAGGCCATACGTGAACGCGCGCCGCACGAGATCGAGGCCATCGACATGGCGCGGCGCGGCATACACAACGAAGCCGCCGATCTGCTGAAGGACCGGCTGGGGGAGCGAATCGAGGTCGATTTCGACACGGCGCGCCGGCTCTTCACGCTGATCTGCGTGCTTCATATCAGGGGATAACAGAATGTCGGTGATGTCGGATAAGTGGATCCGCGAGCAGGCGCGGACCATGGGGATGATCGAACCCTTCGAGGATGGGCAGCGGCGCGAGGGCACCATTTCCTACGGTCTCAGCTCCTATGGCTATGACGCGCGCGTCGCCGACGAGTTCAAGATCTTCACCAATGTCGACAGCGCCGTCGTCGACCCGAAAAACTTCGATTCGAACAGCTTCGTCGACCGCAAGACCGATTGCTGCATCATCCCACCGAACAGCTTCGCCCTGGCCCGCACGGTGGAATATTTCCGGGTTCCGCGTGACGTCCTCGTCATCTGCCTTGGCAAATCGACCTATGCGCGCTGCGGCATCATCGTGAACGTGACGCCGCTGGAGCCGGGCTGGGAAGGTCACGTAACGCTCGAATTCTCGAACACGACGCCGCTGCCTGCCCGGGTCTATGCCAATGAGGGCGCGTGTCAGTTCCTGTTCCTGAAAGGAAACGAACCCTGCGAGACGAGCTATGCAGACCGCGCCGGTAAATATCAGGGCCAGCGCGGCGTGACGCTGCCCCGGCTCTAGCGCGGACAGGAACCGCTCCCCGTGAACGCGCCTGCAAATCCGCCGGTGGACGCGCGCGAGCGCCGCGCCGGGCTTTATGCCGGCCTCGGCGCCTATGCCCTGTGGGGGCTGATGCCGGTCTACATAAAGCTGGCGGAGGGCGTCCCCGCCGCCGCCGTACTGGCGCACCGCATTCTCTGGTCGGCGGTAATCATGATCCTGGTCGTGACTGCGCTGCGCCGCTGGCCGCCGGTGCTCGCCGCGCTGCGAACCCCGTCGCTCGTCCTCTGGCTGAGCTTCAGCGCGGCCATGATCGGGGCCAACTGGTTCCTTTACACCTGGGCGGTTCTGGATGGCCGTGTTCTCGACACCAGCCTCGGCTATTTCATGCAGCCGCTGTTCAACACCGCGCTTGGCGTGATTGTCCTTCGGGAGCGCCTGAACGGGTGGCAGTGGCTGGCCATCGGTCTGGCGCTTTGCGGAATCGCCGTCATGACCGTCCTGCGCGGCGGCTTGCCGTTCACCTCCATCGGCATTGCCACCGCTTTCGCGCTCTACAGCCTGGCGCGCAACCGGGCGGCGGTGGATGCCGTCACGGGTTTGATCGTGGAGACCGTGATCCTGACGCCGATCGCCCTTTTCTGGCTGCTGCAGACGCCGGAGGGCGTGTTCGGTCATCCGCTCAGTCTGATGCTGGTGTTGATCGGATCGGGCATCGTCACCTCGCTGCCGCTCGGCCTGTTCGGCCATGCGGCGCGTCGCCTCAATCTCTCCGCGCTGGGTTTCCTGCAATATATTGCGCCGAGCATCGTCTTCCTTCTCGGCGTCTTTGCCTATGGGGAACCGATGGACGAGGCCCGGCTGGCCGCGTTCGCGCTGATCTGGGCGGGCCTCGCAGCCTTTTCGATCGGCGGCTTTCGCGGGCGGAAACGGCGCGGCACGGAAGCTGCCGAGGGAGCCTAAGGCCGGCCCGGGTGTTGGCCCGGTGAACCCGCAACCGACCCTCAGCAAGGAGACATGGCATGGCGAACATGCAGGCTTGGCGCATCCACGCCTTTGGCGACCTCGAGACCCTCCAGCGCGAGACACTGGAGCGGCCAGTACCGGGCGCTGACGAGGTCCTGGTAGCCGTCAAGGCAACCAGCATCAACCCCGTCGACTACAAGACGCGTCGCGGTGAATTCCCCCCCATTGAGACGGACGACCTGCCCGTCATTCTGGGCCGCGATATCGCCGGCGTCGTCGAAGCCGTCGGCGCGGCCGCGGACGGCTTCGCTCATGGTCAGCGGGTTTACGGCATGCCCGGTTTCGAACGCGGGACCTATGCCACCCACGTTCTGATGAAGCCGTCCGAACTTGCCGTTCTGCCCGCCCATATGGACATGAGCGGCGCGGGCGCCGTCCCGCTTGCCGCCTTGACGGCATGGCAGGGTCTGTTCGACCATGGCGGACTGAAGAAGACTGGTGAGCATGTGCTGATCCACGGCGCGGCCGGCGGCGTCGGTCATCTGGCGATTCAGTTCGCCAAGGTACGCGGCGCGCGCGTGACCGCGACCGGCCGCGCTGCCGACCGCGACTTCCTGCACGGCCTTCACGCCGACCGTGTGATCGATACGGACGCTCAGGATTTCACCGACATGGGTGCCGACGTCGATCTGGTGTTCGACCTTCTCGGCGGCGACGTGCAGAAGAAGAGTTGGCAGGTCCTGAAACAAGGGGGCCGCATGATTTCGACCCTGGAAGAGCCTGACGCGGACGCCGCCCGGGAGAAGGGCGCAAAGGCGGCGCGCTACATGGCGGAGCCGAACGGGTCGCAGCTTGCCGAAATCGCCGATCTGATCGCGGCAGGCCGTGTTCACGTCGCCGTGGACCGCAGCTTTCCCTTCGCCGAGCTCGACGCGGCGCATCGACGCCTTGAAGAGGCCCATGTCCAAGGCAAGGTGATCGTCACGATCGACGACGAGGACGAAGGCTGAGGGGTTAGCGGGCGGCCGTTCGCGCCGCCCGCCCCCTTCCGATGCCGGGGAATAATCGTTAACCGCGAAGCCATGGAAAAGATCGTCATTCGGGGCGGGACCCCGCTGAAGGGCAAGCTGCAGATTTCGGGTGCGAAGAATGCGGCGCTGACGCTGATCCCGGCCGCCCTTCTGACAGAGGAGCCGCTGACACTTCGCAATCTGCCGCGCCTCGCCGATGTCGACATGTTCGGCCATCTGGTGAACCAGCTGGGCACGTCAACGGAGATCGAGGGCAAGCGGCCGGAGGTGTTCGGCCGTGTCATGACGCTGAAGGCGGGCCGCGTAACCTCGACCACCGCTGCCGCCGACATCGTGCGAAAAATGCGGGCCTCCATTCTCGTTCTGGGGCCGCTTCTGGGCCGCTGCGGGGAGGCGAAGGTGCCGCTTCCCGGCGGCTGCGAGATCGGCGCGCGGCCTGTCGACCTGCACCTGAAGGCAATGGAGGCGCTGGGCGCCGAAATCGAGGTTTCGGCCGGCTATGTCCACGCCCGCGCCCCAAAGGGATTGCAGGGCGGGCGTATCGACTTTCCCATCGTGTCCGTGGGCGCCACGGAGAATGCCCTGATGGCAGCCGTGCTGGCGAACGGTGACACGGAGATCGTCAACGCCGCGCGCGAGCCGGAGATCGTCGACCTGGCGCAGTGCCTGATCGGAATGGGCGCGAAGATCGAGGGGCACGGTACGGGCACGATCCGCGTGCGCGGCGTTCCCCGCCTTCACGGCGACACCTACCGGGTCATGTCGGACCGGATCGAGGCGGGCTCCTACGCCTGCGCCGCGGCGATCACGGGCGGCGACGTCGAACTGATCGGCGCCGATGCCCGGGATTTCGAGGCCGTGGCGGAGAAGCTGGAGGCGGCGGGCGTATCCCTTGAGCAGACCGACGAGGGGCTGCGCGTCCGCTGCACCGGTGGCATCCGCCCGGTCAACATCACCACGCATCCCTATCCGGACTTCCCCACAGATATGCAGGCGCAGATGATGGCGATGCTGTCGCTCGCAAGCGGCGTCAGCGTGCTGACCGAAACCATCTTCGAAAACCGCTATATGCACGTCGGCGAACTGGAACGGATGGGCGCCGACATTCAGGTATCCGGCCGCACGGCCACGGTTCGCGGCGTCAAGCGGCTCAAGGGCGCCGCCGTGATGGCCACGGACCTGCGCGCCTCCATGAGCCTGATCATCGCCGGGCTGGCGGCTGAGGGAACAACGGAGGTCTTGCGCGTTCATCATCTGGACCGCGGTTACGAGCGACTGGAAGAGAAACTGTCGGCGGTCGGCGCCGATATCCAGCGCGCGTCGGGCGATTGAGCGCCGCGAAAACGAGAGAGAAGAGGAAGCGCCCATGGCCCGCCTGATTGCCTGCGACCGGGAGGATCTGGAAACCATCGCCGCGCTGCTGCAGGATTCGCTGCTGCGCGCCTGCGACACCCATTATGACGGACGCAGGCGCATCCTCTCGCTGCTGGTCAATCGATACCGCTGGGAAGTCGAGGCGGCGGAGCGCTGTCATACGATCCTGCGCATTCACGGGGTCACAAAGGCGCAGCGCCGGTCCTGGCCGGACAGCCGCGCGGCCGTGCTCGAGCTGCTCCATATCGAGGGGGACGACGACCTGATCGAAATGGTTTTCGCCGGCGGCACCAGCGTGCGTTGCCGCGTCGAGGCCATCGACATGCTACTCGAGGATGTCGGCGACCCCTGGCCCGCAAGCGCGCGGCCCGGTCATGACGACGACGAGGCCCCGTCCGACGAGGAGGAAGGCAGTGGCGACGATCTCGTCGGCACGTCGCCCAGCGGCACGGGCACGCCGAGTTCCTCCGCTTCCTCCTCCTGACCCTTCGCCTCCGACAGCTTGCTGAACAGCAGCCGGTCCGGCCCCTTGAACGCGAAGAACCACATCAGACTGCCATAGATCGTCAGCAGTACGGGAAGGCCCACGGTCAACTGCCAGAAGGGCGGAAGGAAGGTCATCGACGCAAAGCCGGCGGCAGACGTCGCCACCGTGACGGGCAGGAACACCCACCGCCAGCCGCTGACCGGATCGGGGATCAGCCTGTGCATCAGCGCCACCTTCAGGACAGACGCGAGGAGAGCGGCAAGCGCCAGCGCCAATGCCGCGCCGATACCCTGTACCGGGCGGTCCGCCGCTACGTTCGGAAACAGCGCGGCGAAACTGGCGACGAAGGCGACTGTCATCGCCACCTGTGCGCCGAGTGCGATGAGGGAAACCAGGAGGTTCCGGTGCCGCGCCATGTAGACGAGCGCACCCTCCGTGACGGCAGCGGTGACGTAGAGGACCTCCGCACCCAGCAGCAGGAACAGAATGCCGGTGCCCGCGCCGAAGCCGTCGCCGATCACCTCCATCGAGGCCTCGCCGGTAAAGCCGAGGATCAGTGCGATGCCGAGCTGGGCGGAGATGATCCAGAAGCCGACCTGCCGCAATTGCTGCGCCACCCCCGTCAGGTCGCCGTCCCTGACGCCGTGCGCGATGACCGGCGCCAGCACCGGATCGAACGTCACCTTCAGCTTTTGCGGCAGGGAGGCGAATTGCTGGGCGACGTAGTAGACCCCAAGAACGGCCGGCGCCGCGAACTGGCCAAGGATGATGATGTCGATCCTGCGCATTGCCCAGTCGGCCGCATCCGCGCCCGCCAGCGGCCAGTTCTGCCGCATCAGCGCGAACAGCTCTCGCGGGCGCGGACGCCAGGCCTGCGGCAAGCCGAACATGCGCAGCGCCGGGATCATGGCCGCGATCAGTGCTGCGAACATCGCAAAGGCATAGGAGATAATGAGCGCGTCGGGCCGCCATTCGGGAACCAGGGCCAGGCCGGCGGCAGCAATGGTGATTGCCCAGGGTTCGATCAGCGCCCGCGCCGTCACCGTCGCCTGGACATTATGGCGATAGGCGAGGGCGGCCAGCAGCACCTCCGTCGCCACGAAGAAGACCGCGGCGAGCGGGAACAGGCGGTCGAGGCCGCTGATCTTCGAATTCGGAAACAGCAGTTCCGGCACCGCGATCAGGATGGCCGCTCCGGCGAGGGCGAGGCTGGTGCCGAGAAGCAGCGCATCGCCGATCACGTGCGTCGCCGGGCGTTCCTCCTTCGCCAGCTCGGCCGCGATCCCGCGGCGAAGGCCGAGCGTGGCCACCGCCGCCATCAGTTCGACGATCATGGTCGCATAGGCGAAACGGCCCAGCGCCTCCGCGCCGTAAATCTGTCCGCCGATGATCAGAAACGGAATGCGCCCCATCAGGCGCAGCAGGAAACCGACGAAGTTGGTGCGGCCGCCCTTGGCAAGCGCCTTCGTGTCGTCACCGCGCGCGGCGGGCGTTGCAGAGGGGTCGGCGGCGCTCAAAACCGTTTTCGCATAGACGCGAAGCGGGGGCTGCGGCAATATCCGGGCGTATCTTGCTCCGGTCCGCAAACAGCGCGCTTCATCGGGCGCTCATCAGCGCGGGCCCAGTCTGGCGGCGCCATTGCGGAGCCTGCCGCGCGAACGAACGAACTGTTTTAGGTCCATGAAGAAAAAATCCGTGTCGACACCGCGCCGTCTCTGGGGTGCCGCCTGGCGGGCTGCTCTCATCGTCGGCGGCATTGGCCTCGCGCTCCTCATCGGCGCCGTCATCGTCACCATGGCGAACCTGCCGGGATTCGCGACACTGATGAAGTCACCCAACGGACAGGCCGTTCGGGTCGTCAGCGCGGACGGTGTCGTCCTGGTGAACGAGGGGCCGTCCTATGGCGGCTGGCTGACCTACGACCAGATTCCGCCCGTCATGGTGGGCGCCATGCTCGCGGTCGAGGATCGCCGCTTTTTCTCGCATCCCGGCATCGACCCCATCGGGCTGACACGCGCCGTCGCCGTCGCGGCGCGCGATTGGGACGGACCCAAAGCGACCTCGACCATCACGCAGCAGCTCGCCCGGAATCTGTTCCTGACCAATGAACGCAGCTTCATCCGCAAGGGGAAAGAGGCGCTGCTGGCGCTCGCGATGGAGCGGCGCTTCACCAAGGAACAGATCCTCGAACTCTATCTGAACCGGGTTTATTTTGGTGGCGGCGCCTATGGCATCGATGCGGCCAGCCGCCGTTTCTACGGGCACAGCGCCAGCGAGCTGAGCGCCGCCGAGGCCGCGATCATTGCCGGTCTGGTGAAGGCGCCGTCCCGCTTCGCGCCGTCCTCCGACCCCGAACGGGCGCGCACCCGCGCCTATGTGGTCGCGAACACCATGGCGCGCGACGGCGTCGTCGGGGATGCGGACGCTCTGCAACAGGAGATTGCGGTGCTCGAATTCGCGCCCCAGCCGAAGCAGAACAATGTGCGATATTTTACCGATTGGGTTCTTCAGCAGGTCGATGATTTAACCGACGAGCGTGTCGAACCGCTGATCGTGACCACCACGCTGGTTTCGCGCATGCAACTCGCCGCGGAGGCGGCCGTGCAGAACCAGACGCCGGAAAGCGCGCAAGGGGCGCTGGTATCCATGTCGCCGGACGGCGCGGTGCGCGCGATGATGGGCGGCCGCGATTACGTCAGCTCCAACTACAACCGGGCCACGATCGCGGAGCGCCAGCCCGGATCGTCCTGGAAGCTGTTCGTTTACCTGACCGCGATCGAGAACGGCATTACGCCGAACGATATCGTACAGGACGCGCCGATCACAATCGACGGCTGGACCCCCCGCAATTACGGACGCGGGCATCGCGGAAACGTCACGGTCCGGCAGGCCTTTGCCAATTCCTACAACACGGTGGCGGCGCAGCTGGGTGAGCGCGTGGGATTCAACAATGTCGCCATGATGGCGCGGCGCCTGGGAATCGACACGAACATCAGCCGGCAGCCGGCCATGGTGCTCGGCACGTCCACCGTGCGGCTGCTGGAAATGACGGCCGCCTATGGTGCGGTCGCGAATGGCGGCAATCTGGTCGAGCCCTATGGCATCACCAAGATCGAGACGGCGAGCGGCTTCACCGAATATGAGCGCGAGCCCGGGCCGGGCCGCGTCGTCCTGGCCCCGTGGGTCGCCACGAACATGACGAACCTCCTCGAATCCGTGGTGACGGAGGGGACGGGCAAGGCTGCCGCCACCGGCCGGCCGACCGGCGGCAAGACGGGTACCACCAGCAATTATCACGACGGCTATTTCGTCGGCTTCACCGCAGATCTCGTCACCGGCGTGTGGATGGGCCGCGACGACAACAAGGCGGTTTCCGGCCTGACCGGCGGCAGCAGTCCGGCGCGCGCCTTCGCGGCCTATATGAAAACGGCGGTGGAGGGCATGCCCGTGCGGCCGCTCGACAGCGATATCGGGGAGGAGGGCGACCTGTTCGCCGAACCCGACATGGAGGTCTATGGCATCGGCGCGGACGGATGGGACGACGAGGAATATGATTCGGACGGCTATTATGGCGAGGATTACGCCTATGACGGAGAGGCGGCTTCGGCCCCGGATGCTTCCCGTCGCGGCGGTCCCGATGACCTCGGCACTCGCTATGCGGAACCGGGCATCGATCCTTCGTCACCAGATGCACAGCGTTCGGGCCGGCTTGGCGCAGCCGATGTTCCCACGCGGCCCCGCCGCTCCGACGCCTGGCTCGACGAACCGGTGAATGGAGGGGGCGGTGCGCCGGATCGACCGCAACCGCAGGAGGGCAGGGCCGGTACAGCCAACCCGAATGCCCCCACCGACCTATTGCCGCCCGATCCAGTGCAATAGCGCGCCGTTCGCGCGCAGCCACGCATCGGCCGGTGCGTGCGAGGCACCCAGCAGGCGCTCGGCCTCCGCATGGAAGGTGGGACCGTGGTGCCGGTGCCGCAGATGCGCAAGCTCGTGCGCAGCCACCGAACGGCGCACGAAATCCGGCGCGAGAATCAGCCGCCAGGAAAAGCTGAGACGTCCGTCGGGCGCGCAGCTGCCCCACTGCCGGCGGGTGTCGCGGACCGTTACGCGAAGACCGTCCGTCTCAATCCCGCCCCGGGCACCGATCTCCTCGCAGTCGCCTCTCAGGGCCGCACGGGCCTCCCGCTTCAGCCATCGGACGATACGGTCGTTCATGAACTCCGCAGGACCGCCGACCGTCAGCGTCTCCTCCGCCAGCCGGGGTGCCCGTGCCGCATCCGCCCGCCAACGGCACAGCAGCGTTTTGCCGCGATACGGAATGCGCGCGCCGTCGACCAGGGGGCAGGGCTGCGGGAAGCGGCGCGCGCGCTCGGCGAGCCAATCCATACGGCTGGTCAGGAACCGCTCCGCCGTTCGCGCGGAGGCGCGCGGCGGCAGCGTCAGCCGGATCACGCCGCGGCTGGCATCGGCCGTCAGGGTCAGTCTTCGCGCCCGGGCGGAGCGGCGCACCTCCAGCGGCACCTCACGCCCGGCAAGCCGTAGCGTCGCCGGTCCGGAGGGTTCGGCCCGGCCGCGTCCGGCGGACGCGCCGCCGCGCCGAAGCCTCACAGCACCCGGTCGGTCAGATGATGTTCCAGCGGCCCCGCCTCGTTTTCGGAGATGGTCCAGCCGCGCGCGGAAATGCCGGCGCTGTGCACCGTCTCGGGATCGCCGCTGACGAGCGGATGCCAATCGGGCAGGTCCTCGCCCTGCGACAACAGCCTGTAGGCGCAGGTCGTGGGCAGCCAGGCGAAGCTGGAAAGATTCGCGGCGCTGAGGCGGATACAGTCGGGAACGATGGACCGGCGCGTTCGGTAGCTGGTGCACTGGCAGCTGTGCGTATCGAGCAGGCGGCAAGCGATATTGGTCGCGGAAATCTCGCCGCTATCCTCGTCCTCCAGCTTCATCAGACAGCATTTGCCGCACCCGTCGCACAGCGATTCCCACTCCGCCCGCGTCATTTCGTGCAGCCGCTTCCGCCGCCAGAAGGGCTCGGCGGTCATGACGTCATCCACTTGCGGATGTCCGCCGCCATCTGCGCCGGTGTCTGGCCCCGATCGTAGAAGTTCACCGGTTCGCCATTCTCATCCATCAGATAGATATAGGCGCTGTGGTCCATAAGGTAGAAGCCGTCGTCCCGCGCGTCTCCCTTGGAATAATAAACGCGGTATGCCAGCGCTGCCGTCTCGATCTGCTCCGGCGTGCCGCTGAGGCCAAGAATCCCGGGTCCGAAATTGTCCGCGAACTCCTGCGCCACCTGCGGCGTGTCCCGCTCCGGATCGATGGTGATGAAGATCGGCTGCAGACGCGCGGCCAGTTCGGGATCGCTTTGCTTCAGTTCGGCATAGGCCTTGCCCATGCGCTGAACATCGACCGGGCAGACGTCCGGGCAAAAGGTGTAGCCGAAATAGACGAGGCGGTACTGCCCCGCGAAATCCTGGTTCGTAACCGTCTCACCGTCCGCATTCTGCAGCGTGAATGGCCCCCCAAGGTCGGCGCCCGCCATGGGCGGCTCCGCCGCACCCGCGCTCGCATCGCCGTCGCCGCCCGCCTGCGAACAGGCGCCGACCAGAATCAGCCCGCCCATCGCCAACGCCTTCAACATGCGGGATGGATCGTGTGCGGCGGCAGCCGACGGCGGGACGAAGCGTGGTTGTGCGATGTTCATGGGCAGCACCCTATAGAATAGGTGACCGGGCCTATGCTACGGCCCGAACCGAAAAGAGCGATGGGGATAGTTATCATGAAGCGCCTGACGGCGACATTGGCCGCCCTTCTGATCGGCCTCGGTCTGGCGATGCCGGCCGCTGCTCAGATGAGCGACAGGTACGAGTTTTTGAAGGCGGTGAAAAGCGCCGACGGTGCCGCCGCCCTGGAATTTCTGACAAGGCCCGGCTCGACACTCGTAAACGCCCACGATCCGGATACGCGCAAGACCCCGCTACATATCGTCACGGAGCGTCGCGATGCCCCCTGGATCAACCTGTTGCAGCAGCATGGCGCCGACATCAATGCGCGCGACGCCAATGGCAATACGGCCCTGATCACGGCGGCCGGCCTGCGATTTCTCGACGGCGTGCGGCTGCTGCTGCACTACGGCGCCAATGTGAACGCCGCCAATGACAGCGGCGAGACGGCGCTGATCAAGGCCGTGCAGCGCCGCGACCTCGACAGCATTCGCATCCTGCTGAAGGCCGGGGCGGACCCCGACCAGCGCGATTCCATCGCCGGCTTGTCCGCCCGCGAATATGCCGAGCGTGATCCGCGCGCTCGACGCGTTCAAGAGCTGATTGAGCAGGGCGCTGTCGAACAGGAAGAGGTGGTTGGCCCCAGCCTGTAAGGCTCGCGGTCCCCGGCGTCAGCCCGGACGCCGGTTCACGTAGACCGTACGCCAGGCACCCCCGGCATGGGCGCCGGGTCGATGGTCGATCCGCGTCACGGACAGATTGTCGAAGCTGATCGTCAGCGCCCGGTCCGGCGGTATGCCAAGGGCGTGCGCCATGGCGGCGCGGAACGTGCCGCCATGGCCCACCAGCACGACGTCGCGCCCGGTCAGGTCCGCGCTCAGCGCCTCCAGCCCCGCAGCGACCCGCCTGCACAGGTCCAAGAAGCTCTCGCCGCCCGGCGGCTGCGTCGCGGCGTCGTGAAACCAGAAATTGTGCGGGCGGCGCGCCGGCGTTTCGGCGATCACCTGCCGGTCGGCACCATGCCAGTCGCCGTAGAACTGCTCCTGAAATCGCGCGTCGCTGCGCCGTTCACCTGCTTCGTAACCGGCCGCGAGCAGGGCATCGGCAGTCGCATCGGTACGGCGAAGGCCGCTGCTGATCAGCACGGCGCCAGCCGGCAGCCAGCCGGACAGAAAGCGAAAGGCGGGCGCGTCGGCCGTGTCCGCCGGATCGTCATGCGTCTTGTAAAGAAGGCCAAGCGCGCCCTTGCCCGCCCCGACGACCGGCGCGTGCCGAACCAGATGCCAGCGCGTAACCTGCGCGGTTTCGTCCATCGTGCCCCTCCCTTGGCTGCGCTATAGAGGAAGGCGGATGCAAAGCGCGAGCCCCCCTCTTCCTGCCGCTCTCGGCCAGCCGGGCGTCCGGGTGCGAACGCTGGTTCTCATTCGCTGGATGGCGATCGCAGGACAATCGCTGACGTTCATCATCATCGGCCTGGGACTGGGCTTCCCATTTCCCTATTTCGGCATTGGCTGCGCGCTTCTTGCCTCCGTCATCCTCAATCTTGGCCTCCTCTATCTTTATCCCCGCGCCGCCCGGCTGGTGGGGGCGGAGGCGCTTCTTCATCTCGCCTTCGATCTCGTTCAGCTCGGCGTGCTCCTGTCCCTGACGGGCGGCATCAACAATCCCTTCGTCGTGCTGATGATCGTGCCGGTCACGGTTTCCGCCACGCTGCTCAGCAAGCGGGCGACGATCGCGCTGATGGCGATAGCGGTGGCGATCCTGATTGCCGAATGGCTATGGGCGGAACCGCTGCCGTGGAAGGGGACGCCGCCCTCCATGCCCGTCCTCTACGAGGTGGCGACCTTTGCAGCGCTGGCCTTTTCCATCTGCTTCATCGCTGCCTATGTGCTGCAGGTTTCGCTTGAGGCGCGGCGCTGGCAGCAGGCGCTGGTGACGACGCAAGCCGTGCTGGAGCGGGAGACCAAAATGTCGGCGCTCGGCGCGCTGGCCGCCGCGGCCGCGCACGAACTGGGCGGCCCCCTCGGCACCATCACGCTGATCGCGAAGGACCTGAAGTCCGAGCTTGCGAACGACGAGGATTTCGGCGGCGATGTCGAATTGCTGGCGCGGGAGGCGGAGCGGTGCCGCGCCATCCTGCGGGGCATTGCGCGACGATCGGAGGCGGACGCACCGTTCCCGGCCGTGCGCGCCGACACGCTGCTGCACGAGATCGCGCAGAGCTTCGAGGGCGCGCGGGTGCCCGTCCATGTGGCCGCGCCCGCCGAGCGGCCGCCGCAGGTCATGCGCACGCCGGAACTGAAACACGGTATCCTCAATCTTGCGGACAATGCGGTGCGATACGCCAGCAGCGAAGTGGTGCTTGCCGTCACCTCCGACACCGACCGCCTCGCCATCCACATCGAGGATGACGGACCCGGCTTCCCAAGCGACCTTTTGCCCCATTTGGGCGAGCCCTATCTCGGCCCATCTCGATCGCGCGCCGGCGGCACCGGACTTGGCGTCTTTATCGCCACGACCCTTCTGGAGCGGACCGGGGCGCGCGTGCGCTTCCGCAACGGGAGCCAAGGCGCCCGCGTTGAGATCAGTTGGCCGCAAAGGGATGGCCCCGCGGACAAGGAAGAGGAGGGCGGATGATCATGGCCGAAGAGACGACGAGCGAATTCAGGGAGGCTACTCCCGCATCGGGCGAGAAGAGCCTGGGCACGCTGCTGCTGGTCGATGACGATCAGAGCTTTCGCCAGCGACTGGAACTGACGCTCGCGCGGCGCGGCTATGATGTCGTTGCCGCCTCCTCCCTTGCAGAAGCGCGCGAGCGCGCGGGGCGCGTCCGGCCGACCCATGCGGTTCTCGACATGAAGCTGGAAGACGGCACCGGGCTGGAACTCGTCGCCGAACTGCGCGACCAACGGCCGGACATTCGCATCGTCATGCTGACGGGGTACGGGAACCTGACCACCGCGGTCGCCGCCATCAAGGCCGGCGCCGTCGATTATCTCGCCAAGCCCGCAGATCCCGATGATATCATAAAGGCGTTGAGCGCGGAGGGCGGGGCGCAGCCGGAACCGCCCGAAGATCCCATGTCCGCGGACCGGGTCCGCTGGGAGCATATTCAGCGTGTCTATGAACTGTGCGACCGCAACGTATCGGAAACGGCGCGCCGGCTAAAAATGCACAGGCGCACGCTGCAGCGCATTCTGGCGAAACGCAGCCCGCGCTGAAGAATGGGGCGGCGCAGGTGCCTGCCCTACAGTTCCGAGGATCCTTCCAGAAACTCGTCCCCCGCCCGCATCACGCGGGCGGCCGCCACGCGCGCGAACAACGCCACCGCACGCTTGCGGCGCGCGGCGTTCAGCTTGTCGGTGGCGGCGGGTCGCAGCATTTCCGCCCCGAATCGGTCGGCGACGATCAGGCCACAATGCCCGGGGGAAAAGCACTCCTCCGACAAGAGATCCGCATTAAAGCCAGCAGGAATGCCCCAGTAGAACTGATCGCACCATTCCAGATAATCCGGCCATTTGCGATCACCGCGCAGATCGGCGACGGAAACCTTGATCTCCACGACGCAAAGGGTGCCGTCGGGGCCCAGCGCCATGACGTCGACGCGGCGCCCGCCGGGCAGACACACCTCTGTCAGACAGACGAACCGGCGGTGCCAGAACAGCCTGCCGACGCCGCGCGCGACGTCGGCAGCGATCAGCGGAGCGCTTGACGAGGCATCTTCCGATTCGATTCCCGGGGAACGCGTGGCCATACCGTGAACATTAACGGAACACGGCAGGAAAGAAAGGGCCGCGCGCCGCTCCGTCCGATCAACGATAAAACAGGTGCTGGCCGATGTTCGCCGTCTGCGTGAACGCGCCGCGCCAATTCGGGCGGACATAGTCGGCGTGGTAATAGACGGCGCTGTCGGTCAGATCGTCCCAGCTTTCCGTGGCGGCGACGATGGCGATCGCCTTTGCCTGCCGCCAAGGCTGGGTATGGACCTTCGGAAAGTCGGGTTCGTTGTCGAAGGTGAAGCTGAACTGATAGCGCTGATAGACGACGCCGCAGATCGTTTTCGGCCAGCGCGGATCGGCCGCACGGTTCAGAACCACCTGCGCCACGGCAAGCTGACCCTCGATCGATTCGCCCCGCGCCTCGTTGTAGACGGCACTTGCAAGGCACCGCATCTCCTCGTCGAACTCGATATCGCCATAATCGGACAGGCGATCGACAAGCGTCGGTAGGGAAAGATCAGCCTCCTCGGCCTCGCCGAAGGAAGGAATCTGATATTCGACCGGCTCCGCCTGAAGTTCCAGCGCCGCGTCCGCCGTGGTCATGCCGATGGAATTGTGCTGCAGGTCGGTCGGTATATCGGCCGCTGCGGTCAAGCCGAGCGCCGCCAGAGCCACCGCAATGGCCCGCTTCGATTTCAACATGTCCGTATGAGCCCTGTCTCGGAGCGATCGTCGCCATCCTTGCGGCGAAGGGCGGCAAACTTTCTGCCATGCCCGTCGATTGCTCTCGGTTTACAAGTACGCCCCCCACAGGGCGCTTAATTTCTATGGAACTCATATGGCGGGATGGCGTTTCGGGTCAACTCAACGCCTTTAGATCCGCGATGAAACGTGCGGGATCAGCGATATCCAGTTCGACAATCCAGAGATCCGGATCGTAGGACTTCTGCTTTTTCAAGAAATCCTCGATCTTTTCACCGGGCGGCGGATCGTCTTCTATCACGACACGCCACTCGATTCGTCCCTCGCCCAGATTGGTCCGGACATAGGCAGACTGGGTGCCCTCCCGCGTTCGGCCGACAAGGATGACGGCGCCCGAATCGGGATCGCCGCGCGACAGAACCGTGACGAAATCACCGCTCGCCGCCACCTTACGGCGCAGACCGTCGAGCCATAATCGGGTGGGCAGACGTCCGGTCAGCGACGCGCCCCCGCATAGGCCGGAATGTCGGCAAGGGCGATCTTCGACCGCATGAAGGTGCCGGTTCCCCGAGCGACCTCCTCCCCGTCCGCGGTCACAAGCCGGCTTTCCCCGACGAACAGACGGCGGCGCCCGCTCACCATCCGTCCCTCCGCGACCAGCCGTCCCGCCGGAACCGGCCGCTCCAGATGAAGGTTGAAGGCCGTGGTCAGGATGAAGACATCGCTCACCGCGCTGTTGACCGCATAGAAGGCCGCGTCGTCCAGCATCTTGAAGTAGATCGTGCCGTGCGCCGCGCCCGCCGCATGAAAATGCTCCTCGCCGACCTCGAAGGCGAGGTTCGATTCGCCGACAGTGGGCAGTTCCAGCGACGACCGGAACAGCCGGTTGATCGGCGCGGCATTGTAAAGCGCCTCCAGCGCGCGAAGATGCTCCTGTGTATTCGTCACGCGGCGGCAGCCATCCATCCGCTCCTCATGCCGCCTCACTCCAGCCGGCATGGCAAAGGAGGGCCAGGAGTGCGTCGTTCGAATCGGCCCCGCGCAGGCGGCGCAGCAAATCCTTGTCGCGAAAGAAGCGGCTGATCGCCGCCAGCGCCTTCAGATGATCGGCGCCCGCGTCCTCCGGCGAGATGAGCCCGAAGACCGCGTCAACCGGCTCGCCGTCGAGGGCCGCCATGTCCAGGGGGCGGGCGAGCGTCGCGAACACCGTCGTGCGTGCGCGAAGGCCCGGAAGCCGCGCGTGCGGGATGGCGGTTCCGCCGCCGAGTGCCGTCGTTCCCACACGCTCCCGCTCGATCAGCCGTTCGGCGATAAGCGGCGCGGCAAAGCCGCTGCTGCGCGACAGGGGCTCAGCCAGCCGGGCCATCAGGCCGCGGCTGTCCGCAACCTGCAGCCGGGCAAGAACGCAGCCCTCGCACAGCAGCGCCTCGGGGCTGACGCCCCTCATTTCCCGGGTTCCACCCATCCGACATGGCCGTCCTCGCGCCGGTAGACCATGTTGAACGCGCCGGTCTGCCCGTTCTTGAACATCAGGGCGTTGGTGTGGCGCAGGTCAAGCAGCATGACCGCGTCCGAAACGCTGACCTCCGGGATATGATCGGGCATGTCGGCAATGATCAGCGGCGCGCTGTCCTCCGCCACCTCGGCTTCCTGGTCCGCCTCCTGCTGCAGCACGCGGTAGGTGGATTCCATCTGCACACCGTTCGCGCCGCGCCGCTCCCGATCGGTCAGCTTGCGCTTGTAACGGCGAAGCTGCTTCTCGATCTTGTCCGCTGCACTGTCGAACGCTGCCCGCGCCTCTCCATGCACCTTGGCGTTCGACTTCATGACGAGCCCCTGGCTCAACTGAATGACGATACTGCAATCGAATTCATGCTCGTGCGGACCCGGCGCAAGCGTCGCAGTTGCGCCCGTCACGCCGACCGAGAACTTTTCGGCCATGTCACCCAGCCGGGTTTCGGCATGGGTCGTCAGCGCAGCGCCTACGTCGAGCTGATGTCCGGATACGCGGATGTCCATGGTTTCTTCTCCTTAGTCCAACGCCCCCGCAAATGGCTCAACTCATATCGGACGATATCGTTTGCCGGTCCGGTTCAAGATATCGCGCCCAGATGGCGTTCGGCAGCTTCGCGACGAACGCAGCGTGGCGTTCGCGCTCGACAGGCGGAATCTCGAAATGCCGCTCCGGCCAATCGCGGCGGGGCCGGACGGCCACCTCCGCGATCAGCGTTTCGGTCTCGACCTTCAGCTCCATGCCGCGCTGCCGGCCGCCCATCAGCTCGACATAAACGTCCGCCAGCAGTTCGGCGTCGAGCAGTGCGCCGTGCTTCACGCGGCGGCTGAGGTCGATACCGAAGCGGTTGCAGAGCACGTCCAGCGTCTGACGGCTGCCGGGAAATTTCTTGCGCGCGATCGCCAGCGTGTCGACGATGCGGCTTTCCCTGATCTTCGGCTGACCGCACAGCACCAGTTCATGGTTGATGAAGCCCAGGTCGAACATCGCATTGTGCGCGACCAGCTTCGTGTCGGAACCGATGAAATCCAGGAAGTCGCGGACCACCGCGCCAAAGACCGGCTTGTCCGCCAGGATCTCGTTCGTGTGCCCGTGCACCTTCACCGCTTCCGCCGGCATGTCGCGGCAGGGGTTGATCAGCACGTGGAAGGTCCGCCCGGTGGGCATCTGCCCGTCCAGTTCTACCGCGCCGATCTCACAGATGCGGTGGCCGGAAGCGGGGTCTAGGCCCGTCGTTTCGGTGTCGAAGACGATTTCACGCATTGGCGGCAATATCGGACGCTGGCGCGGCTTAGGCAAGTCGTGAGACGGCGCACGGTCATCAGGCCTCGGCGGCGGCCCATGCCGGTCTCCACGACGAAATCCGCGCGGCGCCGCTTTTCCGCATCGGCCATCTGCGCCGCGAGGATGGCGTCCAGTTTTTCGGCTGTCATGCCGGGCCGGGCCAGCACACGCGCGCGTTGCACATGAAGCGGCGCGGAAACGACGACGATGCCGTCGACACGCTTCCAGCCGCCACGCTCGAACAACAGCGGCACGTCGAGAATGACGAAGGGGCGGCGAGCTTGCCGGTGACGTCGCAGGAAGCCGGCCTGCGCCTCGGCCACCAAGGGGTGCACGATTCGCTCGAGCGCCTTTAGCGCGTCGGGCTTTCCGAACACCGCCTTGCCAAGCGCCGCGCGGTCCAGCCCGGCCGCATGCGTGACACCGGGAAAGGCCGCCTCGATCGCCTCCAAGGCGCGGCCACCGGGGCCTTGCAGGCGGTGCACCTCCGCATCGGCATCGAACACGGGGACGCCCTGATGCGCGAACATTCCGGCAATGGTGGATTTGCCCATGCCGATGGAACCAGTGAGACCGATGACCCTCAAGAGGTCAGCATCCGGCGCAGGTCCGAATCGCCACCGTGCGGGGGCGTATCGAAAAACAGTTCGAAAGCGGTCCGCGCCTGACCGATCAGCATGGTAAGGCCGTCGATCACCGCCAGGCCCCGCGCCCGCGCCGCCGCCAGAAGCGGCGTCTCCAGAGGATCGTAGACAATGTCGTAGACCAGCGCACTCGGCGGCAGAGAAGAAAGATTGATGTCGAGCGGAGCCTGACCCGACATGCCCAGGCTGGACGCGTTCACCAGCAGCGCGGCCGGCGGCAGCGCATCGCCGGGAGCCAGCACATCGCCGTCCAGTGCGAAGCTTTCAAGAAGTGCGGCCGCCCGGTCGCGTGTCCGGTTGACGATGATGGCCGCCGCAATGCCGCGGGCGGAAAGCGCATGCAGAACCGCCCGCGCCGCGCCGCCGGCCCCGACGACGATAGCGGTCTCTCCCTGCAGCGAGCGGCCGGAGAGCGGCGCGGCAAACCCATCCGCGTCCGTATTATGAGCGACCAGCCGGCCGTCCCGCATGACGAGGGTGTTGGCTGCGCCGATGGCTTGCACGGCAGCGCTATGGTCGTCGACCAGAGGCAGGACCGCCTGTTTGTGGGGGATCGTCACATTGCATCCGCGCCAGGCGGGATCGGCCCGGCCTTGCATCAGGTACGGCTGCAACGCGTCCGGCCGAACATGCTGCGCGCGGTACCGCGCATCCTTGCCCAGCATGCGAAGCCAATGATTATGGATCGCCGGCGACTTCGAATGCGCAATCGGATCGCCTATGACCTCCGCATAGGGCGTATCGACCCTCTTCGACCGCGCGCCCATCATGACGTCATGACACCGCGCTCACGCAGATAAGCGAGCAGCGGAAAGAGCGGCAGGCCGCGAATGGCGTATTGATCGCCGATGACCCGGGCGAACAGCTGCGCGCCCAGCCCCTCGATCCGGTAGCCGCCGACGCCCCAGAGGAGTTCCTTCCCCTCCGCAGCCAGATAATCGTCGAGCCAGGCTTCGGAAAAGTCGCGCACGAACAGCTTTGCCGTTTCGGCCTGCCGCCACACGGCACGTCCGTCCTCTGCCATCACGGCGGCCGCGATCAGGCGGTGCGGCCGCCCGCGCAGCGACAGAAGCTGCGCGCGCTGCGCTGCCATGTCCGCGGCCTTGTCGAGCGTTCCACCATCGTCCGTCTCCAGAATCTGATCGCAGCCGAGGACGAGTGCACCGGGCAGCAGCCGGGACACCTTCACGGCCTTTGCCTCGGCCAGGGCATCGGCCTGATCGCGTGGAGAGGCGCTGGCCGCCCGCAGGGACAATTTCAACTCGTCCTCATCGACCTGCGGCGCCATAGCCTCGAATGGAACGCCCGCGGCGGCCAGCATATCGCGGCGCGACTGGCTGGTCGAAGCCAGCACGAGAGGCTTCGCAGCGCTCATTCCTCCTCCGCCCGGTTCATCAGACGGATGACGGCCGCGGCGGTTTCCTCGATGGCCTTGCGCGTCACGTCGATGACCGGCCAGCCGCGATCCGCGAACAGGCGCCGCGCCTCCAGCACCTCCTTCTTGATGCGCTCGCTGTCGACATAGTCCGTTTCCGGCGCCTGGGCGAGGCTGAGGAGCCGGTTGCGCCGTACCTCGACCAAGCGCTGCGGCGTCGTCGTCAAGCCGACGATGAACGGCCGGGTAGCGGTGAACAGTTCGGGCGGAGGCTTGCGTCCGGGCACGAGCGGATAGTTTGCCGTCTTGAAACCGCGATTGGCGAGATAGATGCTGGTGGGCGTCTTCGAGGTTCGCGAAACGCCGACGAGCAGGATGTCCGCCTCGTTCCAATTCTCCTCCCCCTGTCCGTCGTCGTGCGCCATCGTATAGTTGATGGCCTCGACCCGGGCGAAATAGGCCTCGTCCAGCCGGTGCTGCCGCCCGGGGCGCGCGGTCGCGGCCTTACCGAGGATGATCGACAGACCGGCGACGACCGGATCGATCGCAGAGACGGCCGGCAAGCCGAGGGCGGCGCAGCGCTGCTCCAGCCGGTCGCGCACCGCACCCGTCGCCAGCGTGAAGACCACGAGACCCGGATGTTCGCTGACATCCTCCAGCACCCGGTCCAGATGGCCCGTCGTTCGCACGAGCGGCCAGAAATGCTTGACCGCCTCCACGCCCTCGAAGCGCGCAAGACTAGCGCGCGCGACCGATTCCAGCGTTTCGCCCGTGGAATCGGAAATAAGATGGATGTGGATGCGTTCGCCCATGCGCTGCATCCCTAATCGCCCCGATACCCTATGGACAATCCTGTGGAAAACTTCGGCGGGCGAGCGGGCACGGTCGTCGCGAAAGCCGCCGGCACCGATTCCGCAGGGATTCCATTCTCGATTCGTCCACAGCGGAAAACCCGTGGATGGCTGCGCTGTTCGAATCTTCCATGACGGTTTTGCGACTCGCGGAGTCTGTGCGAGTCGGGTTCAACTGGAGCCTGTTGGCAAGCCTGTGCATAGATCGCTAAGCCCCGACTCGCGCATGCACCACCACAACCACCATCTTCTTTTAAGACTCTTTGTAAGGATGTGGCCTTGAACGCCGAAAAACCGATCCTGTCCGTTCTCCGCGGCACCGTGACGAGCACGCCGCCCGTCTGGTTCATGCGCCAGGCCGGTCGGTATCTGCCGGAGTATCGCGCATTGCGTGCGGAGAAGGGCGGTTTTCTGGATCTCGTCTACGAGGAGGCCTCCGCGGCGGAGGTGACGTTGCAACCGCTACGCCGGTTCGGCTTCGATGCCGCGATCCTGTTCTCCGACATCCTGATCGTCCCGCATGCGATGGGGCAGACCCTGACCTTCACGGCCGGGGAAGGGCCGCGCCTTTCGCCCCGCATGGATGAGGAGCCGCTTTCCGGCCTGACGCCGGTTCCGGAACGGCTGCAGGCAATTTACCGCACCGTTGCCACGGTCAAGGCCGATCTGTCGCCAGCCGCGACGCTTATCGGATTTGCCGGCAGTCCTTGGACCGTCGCGACCTATATGGTGGCTGGCGAGGGATCGAAGGAACAGGCATCCGCCCGGCTGATGGCTTATGGAAACCGGCTTCGCTTCCAGGAACTGATCGACGAGATCGTCCGCGTTACGGCAGATTATCTGGCGGGCCAGGTCGCTGCGGGGGCAGAAGCCGTCCAGTTGTTCGATAGCTGGGCTGGCAGCCTGGCACCGGCAGAATTTGAACGCTGGGTGATCGAGCCGACACGAACGCTGGTCGAGGCGCTGCGGGAACGCTGCCCCGGCGTGCCGGTCATCGGCTTTCCGAAGGGGGCCGGCGCCAAGCTGCCGGACTATGCACGCCTGACGGGCGTCGATGCCGTCGGGCTGGACGAGACCGTCGATCCGGCCTGGGCGCATAGGGCGCTGCCAGAGGGGCTGCCTGTTCAGGGCAACCTCGACCCTATGGCTCTGTTAGCGGGCGGCGCGCCGCTGACGGACGCGATCCGGCGCATCAAATCGGAGCTTGCGGACCGGCCGCATATCTTCAATCTGGGGCACGGCATTTCAAAGGACACGCCGATCGCGCATGTTGAGGCGGCGCTGACCGAAATTCGCCGCTAGCGACGGCGGGCAGAAGCCGGAGGAGGGGGAACGGATGCAGGGCTGGCTGGGCGGCGCATATCTCTGGGTGCTTTCGGCGCACGTCATTTTCGTCATTTTCTGGATCGCGGGCCTGTTCGCGCTGGGCCGCTATCTGGTCTATCAGCGTGAGACCGCGCCGGGCAGCGAGGCGGAAGCCTTGTGGGGCAGGCGAACGGGCGTCTTGCGGCGCATGATCCTAAATCCCTCGATGTTTCTTGTCTGGGGTCTCGGTCTCGCGCTCGCGCTGAACCTCGGCCTGGCCGGGCAGGGCTGGCTGCACGCGAAGATCCTGATCGTCCTTCTGTTGTCGGGTTGGCATGGCTGGGCCGTGGCCACGTCGAAGACCCTTGGCCGGGGGGAACGGCCCTATTCGGACAAGCGCCTGCGTATCCTCAATGAAGCGCCCGCCTTTGCCGTCATCCTTGTCGTAATCCTCGTCATCGTACGGCCGTTCTGATGATGCTTCGGCGCAATTCCGGGGGCGAACTTGACATGCCCCCGCCGAATTGTGCGAAGGTGGAAACAAGTCGCGCGCCGGCCGCAATCTGGGCCAGCGCGCGTTTTGCATTTGCAATCGAACGCCGCCGATCATCTGGCGGCAGGGGGTAATCTATGGAAACAGGTACGATTGTCTCACTCGGCCTGTACTTTGCGCTGATGCTTGGCATCGGCCTTTATTCTTATCTGAAGACCGCCAACGATGTGTCGGGTTACATGCTGGGCGGGCGTCAGCTCGGACCGGCCGTGACCGCACTCTCCGCCGGCGCGTCCGACATGTCGGGTTGGATGCTGATGGGCCTGCCGGGCGCCATGTACGTGACCGGGCTCGCATCCGGCTGGATCGCCATCGGACTGACGCTCGGCGCGCTTCTCAACTATCTGCTCGTGGCGCCGCGCCTCAGGGTTTACACCGAGGTTGCGCGCGACGCGATCACCATCCCCGATTATTTCGAGAAGCGGTTCGAGGACGGTTCGCGGATTCTGCGGTTGGTCTCAGCCATCGTCATCATCGTCTTCTTCACCGTTTACACGGCCTCGGGCGTCACGGCGGGCGGAAAGCTGTTCGAAAGCGCCTTCAACTTTGATTACGGCGTCGGCCTTTGGGTGACTGCCGGCGTCGTTGTCGCCTATACGCTGTTCGGCGGTTTCATGGCGGTTTCCATCACCGATTTCGTGCAGGGCTGCATCATGTTCGTGGCGCTGATCATGGTGCCGCTGGTCGCCTTTACGCAGCTGGGCGGCACGGCCGGCCTGAATTCGGAACTGAACAGCATCGATCCGGCGCTTCTCGACTGGTTCGGCGGCGGCATCGGACTGGTGGCCATTTTTTCCGCCCTCAGTTGGGGTCTCGGCTATTTCGGCCAGCCGCATATCATCGTCCGCTTCATGGCCATCCGGTCACTGAAGGACGTGCCGATGGCCCGCAACATCGGCATGAGCTGGATGATCGTCACCATCATCGGCGCCTGCGCGACCGGTCTGATCGGCCTGGCCTATGCCAGCGAGAACGGCATGAACATCGAGGATCCGGAAACGATCTTCATCGTCCTGTCGCAGATTCTGTTCAGTCCGCTGATTGCCGGCTTCCTGCTCGCAGCGATCCTGGCGGCCATCATGTCAACTATCTCTTCGCAGCTGCTCGTCGCATCCAGCTCGCTGACCGAGGACATCTACGCGCTGCTGCTCCGACGGAACGCCTCGGACCTTGAGCTGGTGCTGGTGGGCCGCGCAGCGGTCCTTCTGGTGGCGCTGGTCGCCATCCTTCTTGCGTACGACCGATCGTCGAACGTCCTGACCCTGGTCTCCAATGCATGGGCCGGCTTCGGTGCGGCCTTCGGGCCTCTCGTCCTCATCAGTCTCTGGTGGAAGCGTATGACACGCCAGGGGGCGCTTGCCGGCATGATCGTCGGCGCCGTCACCGTCCTCATCTGGATCTATGGCGGACTGACCATCGGCGGGGAGCCGCTGAGCAACGTCATGTATGAGATCGTCCCCGGCTTTATCCTGTCCTCCATCGCGACAATCGTCGTCAGTCTGATGACGGGTGAGCCTCGGCCGGAGGTGAGGGAAACCTTTGCGGAGGTCGAACGCCGGCTGCAGGAGTAGATTGGCGGGCTCGACGGACAGAGCGGTCTTGACCTCGTCCCCGGCAGAGCGTAGCTAAGGCTGCGTCTCCGTCCGGGGACAACCATCCTTCAGGTCAGCCACAATTCCCGTGCAGGTGCGTATCCGCCCTCTCGCTGCCTGCCTCTCTCCAAAGCCGGAAGCCAGCCGTCCATGCATCTTCAGGACCTCAAAAAGAAGCCGCCCGCCGAACTCGTCGCCATGGCCGAGGAGATGGGTGTCGAGAACGCCTCGACGTTGCGCAAGCAGGATTTGCTCTTCGGCATCCTGAAGGCGGAGGCGGACGAGGGCGCCGAGATCATGGGTGCCGGCACCATAGAGGTGCTTCCCGATGGCTTCGGTTTCCTGCGATCGCCCGAAGCGAACTATCTGGCGGGCCCCGACGATATCTACGTCGCGCCGAACCAGGTACGGCGCTTCTCTCTGCGCACGGGCGATACGATCGAAGGTGAAATCCGGGCGCCCAAGGATGGGGAGCGCTATTTTGCGCTTACCAAGGTCGTGAAGATCAATTTCGACGATCCCGATGTCGTTCGCCAGCGTGTCAATTTCGACAATCTGACCCCGCTCTACCCGGACGAGAAGCTCAATCTCGACATCAACGATCCGACGGTGAAGGACAAGTCCAGCCGAGTGATCGACGTCATCGCGCCGCAGGGCAAGGGTCAGCGCTCGCTGATCGTGGCGCCGCCGCGGACCGGCAAGACGGTCCTCTTACAGAACATCGCGCGGGCGATTACGGAAAACCATCCGGAGGTCTTTCTTCTGGTTCTGCTGATCGACGAGCGGCCCGAGGAAGTGACCGACATGCAGCGCTCCGTGCGCGGCGAAGTCGTCTCCTCCACCTTCGACGAGCCGGCAACGCGTCACGTGCAGGTCGCCGACATGGTCATCGAGAAGGCGAAGCGTCTGGTCGAGCACAAGAAGGACGTCGTCATCCTGCTCGACTCGATCACCCGCCTTGGCCGCGCCTACAACACCGTGGTGCCCTCGTCAGGAAAGGTGCTGACGGGCGGTGTCGACGCGAATGCCCTGCAGCGTCCGAAGCGTTTCTTTGGTGCTGCGCGCAATATCGAGGAGGGGGGCTCCCTCTCCATCATCGCCACGGCGCTGATCGATACGGGCAGCCGCATGGACGAGGTGATCTTCGAGGAGTTCAAGGGCACCGGCAATTCCGAGATCGTTCTCGACCGAAAGGTCGCGGACAAGCGTATCTTCCCGGCCATGGACGTGGGCAAGTCCGGCACCCGCAAGGAGGAGCTGCTGGTCGACAAGGACACGCTGTCGAAAATGTACGTCCTTCGCCGTATCCTCATGCAGATGGGCACGGTGGACTCGATGGAGTTCCTGCTCGACAAGATGAAGGATTCGAAATCCAACCAGGATTTCTTCCAGTCCATGAACCAGTAGTTCGCGCAGGCGTTTCGAGACCATGATGGAAATTTGGAACCAGATCCTCGCGGATTTCTCGAACATCACCAGTCCGAGTGCGCTGTCTGCGTTCCTGCAGGTGCTGATGATCGATATCGTGCTGGCCGGCGACAATGCGATCGTGGTCGGTGCGCTTGCGGCCGGTTTGCCGGCTGCCGATCGGAAAAAGGTCATCGCCATCGGTGTGCTCGCGGCGCTGGTGCTGCGCATCGTCTTCGCGCTGATGGTGACGTGGCTGATGGGAATCGTCGGCCTGATCTTCGCGGGCGGGCTTCTCCTTCTTTGGGTCGCCTGGCGCATGTGGCGGGAAATTCGCCATGACAGCGGCAGCAGTGCCGGATCGCCGGAGATCGAGGGCGACGAGCATAGCGGTATGAACGCCGCGAAGAGCTTTGCGGGGGCGGCTTGGGCGGTGGCGCTCGCAGACGTCTCCATGAGCCTCGACAATGTTCTCGCCGTTGCCGGCGCGGCCCGCGATCATCCCGGAATCCTGATCGTCGGTCTTATTCTTTCGGTGGCGCTGATGGGCGTCGCGGCGAACATCATTGCCCGGTACATCGAACGCTATCGCTGGATTGCCTATGTCGGACTCGTGGTCATCCTCTATGTCGCGGTGAAGATGATTTACGAGGGGTATGTCGATCCGCAGGTCGGTCTTTCGACCCTGACGTTCCTGTCCTAGCGAAAGTCGCCCCTCAGCCTCGGCTATGAAGGTTCCGAGGGTTAAGGAAGATGCGGAGCCGCTTCGCCATTCGCGGGCGGAGACGAAGGCCCTGTTCGGAAAATGGCAGTGAAGGGGACGACGCCATGAACGTGAAGCTGGACATCGATTGCTCGCCGGAGGAGGCGCGCCGCTTCTTCGGGCTGCCCGACCTAGCGCCTGTCCATGCCGCCTATGTCGCACGGATGACACGCATGGTCGATGAGGGGCTGAGCGCGGCCGATCTGGAGCAGGCGATGAAAACGTGGATGGGCGGCTTTTCCGGTTTTGCCGACCTGCAAAAGGCCATGTTCGCCGCCATGGGCGGACAGCGGGGGGGCGAGCAGACGGATTGAGCGGGTCATGCCGGAATGCCGTACGATCTTTGCACTGTCGAGCGGCGCCCTGCCGGCGGCCGTCGCGATCCTGCGCATCTCGGGCCCGTCGGCAAAGGCTGCGGTCGAGGCGCTTTCCGGGCGCTGTCCGCCGCCCCGGCAGGCTGCACTCACGACCCTGCGCGATCCGGGCAGCGGAGATTTGCTGGAGGCGGGCCTTGTCCTTTTCTTTGCCGCACCCGCCAGCTTTACCGGAGAGGATGTCGCGGAGTTGCAGGTGACGGGCAGCCGCGCTCTTGTTGCGCGCCTGCAATCGCTCCTTGCTGACATGCCCGATCTTCGGGCTGCGGAGCCCGGCGAGTTCGCGCGGCGGGCGCTCAGCGCGGGAAAGCTGGACCTGACGCAGGCGGAGGGACTCGCCGCGCTTGTCGATGCGGAAACCGAGGCTGAACGAAGCCAGGCTATGATGGCTGCCGGAGGGACCATCCGCCAGTCCGCGGAAGGCTGGCGTGATCGCCTGAATCGCCTGCGCGCCGATCTTGAGGCCAGTCTCGACTTCGGCGATGCGGAGGAGGATGTGGCGCGCGAGTTGGAGCAAAGCGTGCAAACGCCGGTTTCGGATCTGCGGGATGACATCGATCTGGTGCTATCGGGCGCCGCGGCCGCCCAGCGCCTGTCGCGCGGCTTCACGGTCGCGATTGTCGGTCCGCCCAATGCCGGAAAGTCCACATTGTTGAACACGCTCTCACGAACTGACGCGGCAATTGTGTCCGATCGGGCCGGAACGACTCGCGATGTGATCGAGGTGCCGATGGATATCGGCGGATTGCCTGTGACCTTGATCGACACCGCTGGACTGCGCGCCACCGACGATCCTGTCGAGGCCGAAGGGGTTCGGCGGGCCGCCGCGCGCGCCGGTGGCGCCGATCTGGTCATCCGGCTGGGCGAGAGCGGCACGCGCTTCGCCAACGAACTGCCGGTCCATGCAAAGTGCGATGTGGACGAACCTCCGGATGACCGATTACAGGTTTCCGCACGTACCGGCGAAGGGCTGGACAAACTCTTAAGCGTGATTGGCGACCGGCTTGGCGCTCTCGCGCCGGGCCCCGAACCGACGGTCATCAACGAGCGCCAACACCGGCATCTGGCGATGTGCCGTGACGAGCTACACCTTGCGCACGGAGCCGGCGATCCGATATTGGCAGCGGAGCATCTTCGCCGTGCTGCCGATGCGCTTGGGCGGTTGACCGGACAGCTGGAGACCGATGCAATGCTGGATGCTGTTTTTTCCAGGTTCTGCATCGGCAAGTGACGCGGCAGTGTTCCACGTGAAACATTTGAGGATAGGAGTTGATGCGGCGCTTTGACGTCATTGTGGTCGGCGCGGGACATGCGGGCGTCGAGGCCGCCGATGCCGCGGCCCGTCTCGGCGCGACCGTGGCGTTGGTGACGTTTTCCGAGGCAGATCTGGGCACTCTCAGCTGCAACCCGGCCATCGGCGGCTTGGGGAAGGGACACATCGTTCGGGAAATCGATGCCCTTGGCGGCGTAATGGGGCGCTTCGCCGATGCGGCCTCCATCGGTTATCGATTGCTGAACCGGCGTAAGGGCCCGGCCGTGCGCGGGCCTCGCGCTCAGATTGATCGGAAGCTTTACGCCGCAGCCGCAAGACGGTGGGGTGCATCGTCAGGGGTATCGATCATCGAGGGAGAGGTTGCCCTGCTCCTTCTGCGCGGCACGCGGATCGAGGGCGTCCGATTGGTCGATGGCGACGAGCTGATGGCAACATGTGTCATTCTGGCCACCGGCACGTTTCTGGGCGGCCGGCTGTTTCGCGGCTCAGAGCGTCTGACGGGGGGCCGCATGGGCGGGCGGGCCGCGACAAGGCTGGGTGCGCAGATGCGTGAAGCGGGGCTCGCGGTTCACCGCCTGAAGACGGGAACCCCGCCGCGCCTGGACGGCCGAACGATCAACTGGTCCCGGCTGGCGTGGCAGGAACCTGACGCCGAGCCGTCCTTCTTTTCTGCCCGGACAAAGAGGGTGCAGGCGCCGCAGATTTCCTGCGCGATCACCCGCACCAACGCGCGGGCGCACGAGGTCGTTCGGGCCCATATTCACGAGAGTGCGACCTATGCAGGGGATATCGAGGGCTCCGGCCCCCGCTATTGCCCCTCGATCGAGGATAAGGTCGTGCGTTTTGGGGATCGGGACGGACATCAGATCTTCCTGGAACCGGAATCCCTCTCAAGCACGCTCATCTATCCGAACGGGATTTCGACCGCGCTGCCCACGGCTGCGCAAGAGCACATGGTTCGGGCCATTGCGGGTCTGGAGGACGCAAAGATCGTCGAGCCGGGTTATGCGGTCGAATATGACTATCTGGATCCAAGGGGTTTGAATCCGGACCTCTCCCACAAGGACATTGCGGGTCTTTATCTCGCGGGTCAGATCAATGGCACCACCGGTTATGAGGAAGCGGCCGGGCAGGGCCTCGTCGCCGGCGCGGCCGCTGCGCTGCATCTACGCGGAGAACGTGCGCTTCCGCTAGACCGCGCCAACTCCTACATTGGCGTCATGGTTGACGACCTCGTCACGCAGGGCGTCAGCGAACCCTATCGCATGTTTACGTCCCGCGCGGAGTTTCGGTTGCGATTGCGCACGGACAATGCGCACCGGAGATTGACGCCGTTGGCGGACGCGGTCGGTGCCATCGATCCGGAACTTTCCCGCTGGTTCGGGAGGTCCGAAGAGCGGTACTGGTCCGCGCGGCAGATGTTGGAGAGCGTGAAAATCAGCCCTGCCGCTCTAGCGCGCCGAGGCCTGGCCGTGCGCCAGGATGGCACGGTGCGATCTCTTTTCGAGTGGCTCCGTTTTCCCAACGTCGCCTACGAAGATTTGAAGATGTTGTGCGATCCTATCGATCCGGAACTCGCGGAAACGCTTGCTGTCGATAGCCAATATGAAACCTACCTTCAGCGTCAGGATCGCGACGCCGAGCGTCTGCGCAACGAGGATGCGGCGTTGATTCCCGCTGGTACGAATTATGCGGCCATTGGGGGCCTATCGAACGAAATGGTCGAACGGCTAAGTCGGGCACGGCCCGTTTCGCTCGGCGCGGCGTCCCGTGTTCCCGGCGTTACCCCCGCTGCATTGACCGTCCTTCTGGCGCACATCAAGCGCGCCGCGTGAGTGTTTCACGTGAAACAGCGGCGAGCTTCGAGACCTATCTCGCGATGCTCAAGGATTGGCAGGCGCGTTTTAATCTCGTCTCGCCGTCTACGCTGGACAACGCTTATGCCCGGCATATCGATGACAGCCTGCAGCTCGTAGAGACTCTGCCCGGCAGCCAGCCGCGCAAAATTTGGGTGGATATGGGGTCGGGCGCCGGATTTCCAGGACTTGTCGCTGCCGTCACCGTTCCCGAGAGCCGAGTTCACCTTATCGAATCGCGAGACAAAAAGTGCCGGTTCCTCGAGGCGGTGGCGGCAAAATTGGGCATTGCAGAACGTGTCACTATTCACTCCGTCCGGATTGAAAGCATGCAAGGGCCGAAGGCGGACATCATTTCGGCGCGGGCCTGTGCCGGCCTGCCGAAGCTGCTCGACTGGGGCCTTCGCTTTCAGGGACGGGATACGCTATGGGTGTTGCCGAAGGGCAGGCGCGCTTTGGACGAGATCGAGGATGCGGAGAAGGACTTCTCTTTTGAACTCGAGACCTTGCCGAGCCGCACCGATCCCGAGGCGCGTATCTTGCACATTCGTGATGTGAAGCGCGTCCGGCGACCTGGTTTCGAGGCGCGAAAGGGCGGGAGGAAAAGACCATGACGATTTTGGCAATTGCCAATCAGAAGGGTGGGGTCGGCAAGACGACGACCGCAATCAATCTGGCGACGGGTCTGGCCGCCGCGGGCCGCTCCGTGCTTCTGATCGACCTCGATCCACAGGGAAACACGTCCACCGGCCTTGGTATTTCACAGACTTCGCGGGCGATCTCGTCCTATCAATTGCTGCTCGATGGCGCGCCGCTAGGCGATGCGGCGTTGAAGACGCAGATCGACGGGCTTCAACTCGTCCCCGCGACGGTCGATCTGTCGGGCGCCGAGGTCGAACTTGTGGACCGGGAGCGAAGAATGAACAGGCTGAAGGACGCCCTGTCCTCCGCCTCCTATGACTATGTGATCATCGATTGCCCACCTTCGCTCGGCCTTCTCACGCTCAACGCTCTCGTTGCCGCCGACGCGCTTGTCGTTCCGCTACAATGCGAATTCTACGCGCTCGAGGGTCTTAGCCAGCTTCTGAAGACCGTCGAGCGGGTACGATCAGGATTCAATCCGCGCCTCTCGATCCTGGGCGTCGTTCTCACCATGTACGACAAGCGAAACCGCCTGTCCGAAATGGTGGCGGAGGATGCCCGCGCGTGTCTCGGACAGACGGTGTTTCAGACGAACATTCCTCGAAACGTGCGCCTGTCGGAGGCTCCCAGCCACGGCCTTCCCGCGCTGATCTACGATCATCGCTGCCCCGGGTCCGAAGCCTATATGGCGTTGACGCAGGAAATTCTGGCGCGAACCGCTCCCGTGAAGCACGCAGCATGAGCGAGCGTCGACGGCCGGGTTTGGGACGGGGGCTTTCCGCCCTTCTTGAGGACATCAACTCGCCGGTGCCGGATGCCGACACATCCGACACCCCGGCAAGTTTTCGCGGGCAGATGATGTCTCTCGCCCGGGTTCTGCCGAACCCGCAGCAACCGCGTCGTCGGTTCGATCCCGCGACGCAGGCGGAACTCGTCGATTCCGTTCGTCAGAAGGGTCTGTTGCAGCCCGTTCTCGTTCGTCCGCTTGATGGCGGCAAATTCGAGATCGTGGCCGGCGAGCGCCGTTGGCGTGCGGCGCAGGCCGCGCAGTTGCACGACATCCCCGTCGTCATCCGCGATCTTTCCGATAGTGAAGCCTATGAGCTGGCGATCATCGAAAACGTCCAGCGCCAGGACCTCTCACCGATCGAGGAAGCGCGCGGCTATCGCCATCTGACGGAGGCGTTTGATCATACTCAGGCGTCGATCGCGGAGATGGTCGGAAAGTCGCGCAGCCACGTTGCAAACCTGATGCGTCTTCTGGAACTGCCTGAGTCGGTCATGGACCTGGTCGATCAGGGACGCCTGGGCATGGGACATGCGCGCGCCCTCCTTGGTGCCAGCGACCCGGAGGGGCTGGCGCAGCGTATTGTCGAGGAGGGCCTCACCGCACGCGATGCCGAGCGGCTGGGCCAGGAGCAGGCAAACAAGCGGACAGCAAAGGTGGCCGCTGCGACTCCGCGGGAACGCGATCCCGACATTGCCGCGCTCGAACGGCGCATCGGCGATTCCACGGGTCTGAACACCAGCCTGAAACACAGCCAGGGGAAGGGCGGTCAGCTTGTGCTGCGCTACACCAGTCTGGCGCAACTCGACGACGTGATCGAGCGCCTCACAAAATAGGGGGCCGCTCGCACCGGTGAGCGACCCCTGAAGCAATTTCCGAAAGAAGAGTTTAGCTGACGGGCGGCGTTTCAGGGGCTGCCGTACCGCCATTGTTGCGGCGAAGCTCGTCACGAATCTGCTTCAGGATGATGATGTCCTCGGGCGGCGCTGCCGGCGTCTTCGCTTCCGTTTCCGGGTCCTTCATGTTGATGCGGTTCACCGTTCGTACGAGCAGGAAGATGATAAATGCCAGGATGAGGAAGTTGACCACGACGGTTACGAACTGGCCGTAACCGAACAAGGCCACCCCGGCCTCCTTCAGTTCGGCATAGTTTGTCGAGGAGCCCGCATAGCCTTTAGGAATCGGCCCCAATCGCACAAAATATCCGGAAAAATCGATCCCTCCGAAAATGTAACTGACGA
Source organism: Pacificimonas flava (assembly GCF_000342165.1). Classification (GTDB taxonomy): domain Bacteria; phylum Pseudomonadota; class Alphaproteobacteria; order Sphingomonadales; family Sphingomonadaceae; genus Pacificimonas; species Pacificimonas flava. The sequence goes on along the minus strand of NZ_AMRV01000002.1, from coordinate 469,208 downwards.
GCGGCATGATGATGTCGTCGGTCAATGACTTCGTGATCAATGCGAAGGCGCCGCCGATGATGACGCCGACGGCGAGATCCATGACATTGCCGCGGGATATGAATTTCTTAAACTCGTTGAGCATGGCGCACCCCTTTGTCGTTAAAGCTCGATCAGCCGATCCGGCAATTCGTTGGGATTATGTTCGCCGGGCGGGAAATGTTCCGCAAGGACGTTGCCGCACGCGGCTATGGCATCGAGAAACGCCTCCGCGATCCGGCCTTCACGGGCGCGGGCCAGCATCTGCTCGATGATGTCCGCCCAGGCGTCCTCTCCGACAAGCCGGTGAATCCCCTCATCGGCGAGGATCTCCGCGATATGGTCGCAGCGGGACAGGAAGATGAGGATGCCGGTGCGGTCATCGGTCGTTTGGAGTCCTTGCGCCAGAAATGCCTCCGTCGCGGCGCGGTCGACATTCGCGGCGCGCAGCGAGCGTGGGGCGAGCCGGAAACGGAGCGGACGGGCGATCAGCCATGCGGCGAGGAAGATAAGAACCGACAGCCCCGCATGGACGCTCGTGACGACGCGTACGGGAATATCGGAGACCGCTCGCCAGCCGAGGAACCAGGATGGATCCACGAAACCGAAAAACAGAAGCAGGGGGGGAAGCACGAGCGCCGCCACGCCGGCATAGGCAAGCGGCACGATTCTCATATCATCCGCGGCTTCGGTGAAGACGCACAGGATTTCGCCGGATGTGCGGGTCTCCGTTTCGCGGATCGCGGCGCTGATCCGGCTATGTTCTTCCGACGTCAGTGCCATCACCAACCTCCGCTCGCACCGCCGCCGCCAAAGCCGCCGCCGCCGCCAGAAAAGCCGCCGAAGCCGCCCCCGAAACCGGAGCCGCCGGACGACCTGCCGCTGCCGCCGATCCCAGGGCCCCATATCATAACACCGCCGCGCCGCCGCCGCCCGCGACGCCCGCCGCCGCTCGTCATTGCCCAAAGGTTGAAGCCGACGATCATGGCAAGAAAGAGAAGGCTGACCCCAAAGGGAACACCGCTGTCGCCGCGTTCCGCCTGTTCGGCCTCTGCCGCCGCGAGATTGGCCGCGGCTTCCTCGGGGGGCAGAGCCAACTGCGTCATCACGGCCTCGGCGCCTGCCTGGATACCGGCGGCTAGATCGCCCGCCTTGAAGCGCGGCAGGATCGCGCGGTTGATGATCAGGAAGGAGTAGCCGTCCGTCAGATAGGGTTCCAGGCCATAGCCGACTTCGATCCGGACCTTCCGCTCGTTCGGCGCCACGAGAAGGAGAACGCCGTCATCCTCCTCCTCGCTGCCGATGCCCCACTCGCGGCCCAGCCGATAGCCGTAATCGGCGATGTCATAGCCTTGAAGGTCGGGAACGGTCGCGACCACGAACTGGTGCTTCGTCTCCGCCTCGAAACGGGCAAGAGCCTGCGACAGAGCCTGCTCCTCGGCGGCGGGAATGACGTTCGCCGCATCGGTGACGCGTCCGGCGAGCTTTGGAAAGTCCTGCGCGGCTGCGGGGGCGGCCACCAGCCAGGCAGCCGCTGCGAAGGCGATCAGACTCCTCAGAATTCCACTGTCGGCGCTTCTTCCGCGCCCTCCGTCGTCGCTTCATAGGGCTGCATCGGCTCGGCTCCGTAGATGAAGCGCGCGGCAATCAGGCTGGGGAAGGTCCGGATCTCCGTATTATACATGCGCACCGCATCATTATAGTCGCGGCGGGAGATGGCGATGCGATTCTCGAGGCCCTCCAGCTGCGACTGCAGCATCAGGAAATTTTCCTGGCTACGCAGGTCCGGGTAGCGTTCGACGGATACGAGAAGGCGCGACAGGGCGCCGGAAAGCTGATCCTGAGCCTCGCTATAGCGCTGCATCGCGGCGGGATCGTCCAAATCGTCCGCATCGATGCGCGTCTGCGTGGCCGAAGCCCGCGCCGCCGTCACCTCGGTCAGGACTTCCTGTTCCTGGGCGGCAAAGCCCTTTACCGTGTTCACCAGGTTCGGCACCAGATCGGCGCGCCGCTGATAGTCGTTCTCGACATTCGCCCAGGCGGCCTTCGCCTCCTCCTCGGCCGTCGGTACGCTGTTGACCCCGCAGGCGGAGAGGCTGAGCGCCGCCGCGGAGATCAGAATGATGTTCTTCATGTTGGGCTTCCCGTACCTTTCGAGTGTTACGCCGGTAATACAGGATCCTTTTGGATTACTCCGCGGCGTGCAGCAAGGGTCTTCCCGGCGCCTCGGTCGGGCGCTTCCCTTGCGGACCGCGCACGAGCTTGCCCGGATGCCTGCCTGTCGGCCGGCCGTCCTCGAAGGTGACGGTACCGCGCTTGATGGTCATGCGGTAGCCGCGGGCGCGTTGCAGCAGCCGCTTGCCGCCCGCCGGCAGGTCGAAGGCGAGCCATGGCCGTTCCAGCCCGACCTGCTCCAGATCGATGAGGTTGATGTCGGCGAGCATGCCGGGCTCCAGCGTCCCGCGGTCATTCAGCGCGTAGAGCTGCGCGGTGTCGCGGCACTGGCGCTGTATGGCAAGCTCCAGGGGGATGGTCCCGCGCGTGCGATCGCGGACCCAATGTTCGAGCAGGAAGGTCGGGGAGGCGGCATCGCATATGGTGCCGCAATGGGCGCCGCCGTCGGAGAGGGAGATGACACAGTCGTCCTCTTCCAGCATCGGCTTCACGAAATCGAGGTTGCCGTCCGCATAGTTCAGGATCGGGAAGTAGATGAAGCCCGCGCCCTCCTCCGCCATCAGCAGATCATAGGCATATTCCTCCGGGTGGAGCCCGGCGGCCCGCGCCCGCGCAGCGATGCTTTCGTCGGCGCCGGGCTCATAGTCGAAATCCGGTCCCATCTCGAACTGTTCGGTCCACCCGCCGGCGATCGTGTGGAGGAGGGGGAGAACGTCGCTATCGGGAAAGACCGGTGTTTCCGCAAGCATCCGCGTCCTGAAGGCGGGATCGTTGAGGCGGGCATATTGCTCTGCCCAAGGCAGGGCGGCGATCTCCGCCCAGGCCGGCTTGAACAGGAACGGATGGACCGTGCCGCGCCAGCACATGATGATCCCGTTTCCCCGCAGCGCGATCTGGGCCACGATCCTTGCGCCTCGGTCGTTCTCGCGCCGCATTTCGGAAAGCTGCTCTTCCAGCGGCAGTTCCTTGGCGATGGATTGAAGCGCGGCAAAGGTCACGGGCAGTCCGGTTTCCCGGCTCAGCTCTCCCATCCACGCGAATTCGTCCCAGTCGCGCTTGAGGTCGGATGCCATTTCGAAGACACCGTGGCCGACGCGGCCCATGGCGCGGCCGATGCCGATCAGTTCCTCCTTCGTTGCCGTCGTTCCGGGAACGAGAACGCCGTCCACCGATTTGTGCAGCACGGTGCGGGACGTCGAGAAACCCAGGGCCCCGGCGCGCAGCCCCTCCTCGACGATCCGCGACATCGCGGCGATCTCATCCTCCGTCGGGGCCGCATTGTTCGCGCCGCGCTCTCCCATCACATAGGCGCGCACCGCGCCGTGCGGCACGTGCGTCGCCACATCGACCGTGCGCGGCAGAGCCTCCAGCGCGTCCAGATATTGGGGAAAGGTTTCCCAGTTCCAGATCATACCCTCCGCAAGGGCTGTCCCGGGAATATCTTCGACGCCCTCCATCAGGCCGATCAGCCAGTCGTGCCGATCGGGTGTGGCCGGGGCAAAGCCGACCCCGCAATTGCCCATGACGACCGTCGTCACGCCATGCCATGAGGAGGGCGCCATCTCCGGGTCCCAAGTCGCCTGGCCGTCATAATGGGTATGGATGTCGACAAAGCCGGGCGTAACCACCAGACCGGCGGCGTCGATCTCGCGTCGTCCCTTGCCGCCGACCGCGCCCACGGCGGCGATGTGCTGTCCCTCAACGGCAATGTCGCCCAGGAATGGCGGCGCGCCTGTGCCGTCCACGATGGTGCCGCCGCGAATCACGAGATTGTACATGAGCGTCCTCCCTCAAAGACAGGATCGAAGGTCCGCCACTTGCCGTGCGCGATCAAGCTGGCGATAATGCAGAGGCCGATTTTCAGGAGGAATTGGCAGACGCAGCCTGCTTTCACCAGTGCTGCTCTGTGTGGTGTGAAATATAGGGAATAAGCCGAGAGCCACGAGAATATGAGGTCGAGTGAGAGTCTCTTGGGTGCTCGGCTTTTCTCCTCTTCATATCCTTCACATCAACTGATCCGGGAATCGCGATGATTGGGACCACCCTTTTCAAGATTCAGCTTGCTTGCTTTCTCGCGTTTGTGAGTGCACCGCTGCATGGCCAGGAAGAGCAGGGCGAGATCGTCATAAGGGCGGTGAAAGGCACGCCGACGGGCGCGATCGCGGCATTTACCGAAGAAATGATCCAACCCGGCGAAAACGGCCGTGTCTCTCGTTGGGCGTCCCATCTGTGTCTCGACATACGCGGCGTATCGCCAGAGCAGACTGCATTTTTCATGGCACGCTTTCGGCGTGTCGGCCACTCGCTTGGCCTGCAGGTTCTTCCTCGTGGCGACTGCGCTCCATCCGCGCTCGTCATCTTCGCCGCCGAGGGGGAAGCGATGGCGAGAGAACTTGCTACGCAGCGCGTCGACCTGCTCGCTATGGCCGGGAAGAAGGACAGGGATGCGTTTCTCGCCAGCACCGCCCCCGTCCGCCGGTTGGCGGAAGGCAATCTGCGTAGCGAAGATGGTCAGACACCCCAGGGCTTCTCGCTGGATGCCAAGAATCCGGCGGCAATTCCGGCTGCGGCGAACAAAGGCTTCATGGCCTCTCGCCTTACATCGGGCGCGCGCCTCGATCTTTCCCGCATGTTGGTGCTGGTGGATGCGGCCAAGCTGGATGGTGCGAGCAATCGGCAGATCGCCGACTATTTGGTAATGACGGTGATCGGCAATGTCGATCCCGCCCGAATAGAAGTCGGACGGAACAGCATCATGGGCCTATATGCGAGGAGGCATGGTTCCGGACATGCCGAAAGTCTGACGGCGTGGGATGAAAGCTTTCTCGCATCCCTTTACGATGGTGCATGGAATGGGGATGGCTCGCGCGTCACGCGCCGTATTCGATCCGATATGCTTCGGTCAGGATTCCTTAAAGACTAGCTGCCTTCGTTCGAAAATTGATCATTGGCGCCAGCAACCCGCCGTCCGCACGTTACCAACCGGGTGATCGTACAGGCGGACGCGCAGCGTGGGGCGTCCCGCGCCGGCCGCGCGGAATTGCGATGCGGGCCGGCTTGCCGGGGCGCTCCATAGGATCGCGCCTAACCCTTCCCCACGCCCATCAGGTTCAGGACTTCGTCGCGGCTGCGTTCGTCGTCTCGGAAGACGCCCATCATGCGGCTGGTGGTCATGGTGACGCCGGGGGTGCGGACGCCGCGGGCGGTCATGCAGGCGTGCGTCGCCTCGATCACGACGGCCACGCCCAGCGGCTGCAGCTTTTCCCAGATGCAGTCCGCGACTTCCGCCGTCAGACGCTCCTGCACCTGGAGTCGCCGCGCAAAGCCGTGCAGCACGCGCGCCAGCTTGGAAATGCCGACGACGTGGCTTTTCGGCAGATAGGCGATATGCGCCTTGCCAATGATCGGCGCCATGTGATGTTCGCAGTGCGACTGAAAGGGAATGTCGCGCAGCAGCACGATCTCGTCATAGCCGCCGACTTCCTCGAACACGCGGGAGAGGTGGCTGCCCGGATTCTCGTCATAGCCCTGGCAATATTCCTTCCAGGCCCTTGCAACGCGTCCGGGCGTATCGACCAGCCCTTCGCGCGCGGGATCGTCGCCCGTCCATTCGATGAGTGTGCGGATCGCCGCCAGCACCTCGCCCGGGATGTTCGCGTCGCGGTCCTCTCCGCGCACGAGATCGCCATCGTCGGGCGAGGCGCGCTGTTCGTCTTCGGTCATGGGCGCGGACCGTAGGCGAAAGCCGCGCGCCCGCAAAGACCGTCTTTACGGGATCAGCGCCAGCAGCTTGTCGACCGCACATCCGCGTGCCCGCGCGTTCGCCAGAAAGTCGCGCAAATCGCTGCGGGGGACGAGGTGGACGCGAATATCCTCGTCGGCAACGCCGCCGCCGCTGCCGGTGCGCTCCAGCCCGCTGGCGCGAAACAGCGTAAAGCTCTCCGCCGTCAGCCCCGGTGACGTCACGAAGTCGCCCAGCGACTCCATGTGCGCGGGGCGAAATCCCGTTTCCTCCTCCAGTTCGCGGCGGGCCGCAACTTCCGCGCCTTCGAGCGTGTCTTCGTCACCGACGATCCCGGCGGGCAGCTCAATGCAGGGACGGCCGAGCGGAACGCGGTATTGCTCGACGAGGACGATTTCGCCCGCGTCGGTTTCCGCCAGGATGACGGCGGCGCCGGCACCGCCGATGCGGCGAACATATTCCCAGCTTTCCTCGGTCACGGCCTCGATGAAGCGGCCGCGCCAGCGGGTCGTCTCTTTCACGGCTTCAGAACATCCAGCTATAGGGATTTGGCATCGCCTCGCCGTTCGCAGCGCGCAGTAGTGGCAGCAGGGCGCGAATGAAGACCCAGACCGGCAGCAGCATGAGAATGAAGATGCCGATGCCGGCGAAAACCAGTATTCCGCCGATGATGCCGATCAGAACCGACACCCAAAAGGTTCGGATATGATAGGAATAATGCGTCCGTTCCCAGCCGCCCTCCGGCGCTTCGCCCTTGAAAAGATAGGCCATGATCGCTGCGACGAAGATCGGCAGGCCTGTAACGGCGCCGATCAACATGACGATGGCGGTGACGAGCGGGCGGTTTGCCTGCGTTTGGGCGGGAGGGGCGGCCATGACATTCCTGCGGGCAGATGGATCTCGTTGCACTCAGGAGATGGCATGCGCTGCCGCGAACGACAAGACGCTGGCGCGGCGTGCCGCGCGCCGCTAGGCGCATCGCCATGTTTCCGCTCCTCGGCACGCGCCGTTTCGGCCCGCTGTTCGGCGTCCAGTTCCTGGGGGCGTTCAACGACAACCTGTTCCGGTTCGGCCTGCTGTTTCTGGTCACCTACCGCATGCTGGCGGACAGCCCGGAGCAGGCAGCCCAGCTCGTCTCCGTCGCCAGCGGGCTCTTCATTCTCCCCTTCGTGCTGTTTTCCGGCCTGGCGGGGCAGGTCGCCGATGCGGTGGACAAGGCACGGGCCATCCGCATCATCAAATTCGCGGAGATCCTGATCATGGCGGCGGGCGGGATCGCCATCTGGCTGGGCAGCATCCCGTTCATGCTTGCGGTGCTGTTCGCCATGGGGCTGCAATCGACCTTTTTCGGGCCGATCAAATACGCGATCGTGCCGCAGCATCTTGAGGGGCGGGAGATCACGGCCGGCACCGCGCTGATCGAGGCGGGGACCTATGTCGCCATCCTGTCCGGGCAGATGGCGGGCGGGCTGGTCACGCCCATGATGCTGATGATCGGCATCATGCTGGTGTCCTGCGCCGGCTATGTCGCCGCGCTGGCCGTGCCGTCCGCTCCGCCGGCGGAGGCGGGTGGCCGGGTGCAGGCGAACATCCTGGCCAGCAGCTGGTCGGTTCTTCAGCGCGTCGCGCAGTCGCGGCATCTGATGCTGGCGGCGCTGTGCGGATCGTGGTTCTGGATGATCGGCATCATCTTCACCAGCCTGTTCGTTCCGCTGGTGAAGAACACGCTGCACGCCAGCGAGGGCGTGGCGAACCTGTTCGTCGCCGCCTTTTCCATCGGCGTCGCGCTGGGCTCGCTTCTGGTGGGCAGGCTTCAGCGCGGCCGGGTCGGCGCGGGTCCGCTGGCGCCGGCCCTGATCGTCATGGCGGCGGCGTCTGTCGATCTGTACTTCGCCGTAAATGCGTTCGGCGGCGGCGACGCGGAGCTGCTGATGCGGCCCATGGATTTCCTGGCGCGTGGCGGTGGTGTCCGCATCCTGCTCGACCTCACGCTCTTCGCCATCGCCGGCGGCGCCTTCATCGTGCCGACCTATGCCATCCTGATGGCGTACAGCGAGCCGGCGGCGCGTGCGCAGACCATCGCCGGCTACAACATCATGAACTCCGCGGCGATGGTGGTGGGCGCGCTTGGCGCCGGCGCGCTCCTTTCCGCCGGCCTTGGCGTTTCGGCAGTCCTCCTCTGGACGGGCCTCGCCAATCTTCCCGTCATCGGCCTCGCCCTTTGGCTGCGCCGCGCGCTCCCACCGCGCGAAGTCGTCTAGGACGACTTTATCAGCGTGCCGGCACCCGTGCGGGTGAAGAATTCCAGCAGCAGGCCGTGCGGCACGCGGCCATCAAGGATGACGGCGGCGTCCAGCCCCTTGGCAATGGCGTCGACGCAGGTTTCCAGCTTCGGGATCATGCCGCCGGAAATAACGCCTTGCTCCCTCAGCCGCTTCACGTCGCCCGTGCCGAGCTCCGCCATCAGTTCTCCGTCTGCGCCGCGCACGCCGGCGACATCGGTCAGCAGCATCAGACGCGCGGCCGACAGGGCGCCGGCAATGGCGCCGGCCATGGAATCGGCGTTGATGTTATAGGTCTGTCCATCCGTCCCGGCGGCAATTGGCGCGATGACCGGAATGATGCCGTCGCGGATCATCACATCCAGCACGCGCGCGTCGACAGTCTCCGGCTCCCCGACGAAGCCCAGGTCGATGGTTCGTTCGATGGCGCTGTCGGGATCGCGGCGCGTCCGCGTCAGCTTGCGCGCCGTGACGAGGCCGGCATCCTTGCCGCTCAGGCCCACCGCGCGCCCGCCCGCCGCACCGATCCAGCGAACGATTTCCTTGTTGATCGCCCCGCCAAGGACCATTTCGGCGATCCGCGCCGTTTCGGCATCGGTCACGCGCAGCCCGTCGACGAACTCGCTCTCGACGCCCAGCCGCGCCAGCATCTCGCCGATCTGCGGCCCGCCGCCATGTACGACGACCGGATGGATGCCGACGGTTTTCAACAGCACCACGTCCTGCGCGAACTCGCGGCTGCGGGCGGCATCCACCATGGCGTGGCCGCCGAACTTCACGACGAAGACGCGCCCGGCATATTTCTGGATGTAGGGCAGCGCCTCGGTCAGCGTTTCGGCCTTGGCGAGCATGGCGGGGTGAGGCGCGCCGGCGGCGGCCGGCGGGGTGGCGGGGTCGGTCTGGCTCATGCGGCTTTCCATATGCGCCGTCGCAGCCAATGAAAAGGACGGGCGGTGCCAGCCCGATCCGTGCGGGCTCGAGCATTGCAGGGGGCAGGGATCGCCTTGAACGCAAAGGAGAAATGATCCTGGGCGCTCTCGCTGTTATCTCGTAACATACGGATATCCCTTGCAAAAGCCTCAGTCGGGAGGCATCGCCGAGGCATGGCACAGCGCGATCATAAAGACGGGCAGCAGCACGGGCACGCGCATACGCACGAGCACGGGAGCGCGCACCACCATCATCACGCACCTGAGGTGACGGAAGGCAATGCCCGTGCCGTTGGCTTCGCGGCCATATTGACGGGCCTTTTCATGCTGGCGGAGGTTGCCGGCGGTCTTGTGTCCGGATCGCTTGCCCTGCTTGCCGACGCCGGGCACATGCTGACGGATTTCGGTGCTCTCGCCATGTCGTGGTTGGGATTTCGGTTGGCCCGGCGTCCGGCCGACTGGCGGCGTACCTATGGTTTCGACCGGTTTTCCGTTCTCGTGGCCTTCGTGAATGGGCTCGCCCTGTTCGTGATCGCCGCGATCATCTGCTGGGAAGCGTTCGAGCGGCTTGCCGCGCCCGCGCCCGTCACGGGCAGTGTGATGCTGATGGTCGCTGCCGGCGGCCTGTTGGTCAATCTGATCGCGCTGAAGCTGCTGGCGGGCGGCGACCGTCACAATCTGAACATTCGCGCGGCGTCGCTCCACGTCATGGGCGATCTTCTCGGCTCCGTGGCCGCCATCGGCGCGGCCCTCATCATCATGGCGACGGGCTGGACGCCCATTGATCCCATCCTGTCGATTCTCGTCGCGCTCATCATTCTGCGCGGCGCCCTGCAGGTCGCGCGCGAGAGCGCCCACATCCTGCTGGAGGGTGCGCCGGAAGGGCTGGAGGCGAACCGCGTGGCAAGCGACCTGACGGGCCATGTGGCCGACGTCATGGAGGTTCATCACGTCCATGCCTGGTCGATTTCCCAGCGGCGCCCGATGCTGACGCTGCATGCACGCGTCACCCCCGGCGCGGATCACGCGGCCGTGCGCGCGGGCATACGCCGCCGCTTCGAACAGGAGTTCGAGGCGGAGCACGTCACGATCGAGGTGGAGGAGGGGGTGGCCCCCTCAGGCGAATGCGATTCCGGCACCGAGCAGTGCTGCTGACTGCTCGCCCTGCTCCTTGCCGCCGAAGATCCACATATAACCCGCCACCGTTGCCCCGGCGGTGATCAGATAGCCCAGGATCATCAGCAGGCCGTCGCGCGCGGTAAGGCCGAGGCCGAACATCAGGATCGCGCTCGCCGGCAGGGCGGCGGCATAGGGAATGAGTTCGATCGGCGGTGCGCCGAGGATAAGGCAGAGGAAGCAGACCGCCAGCGCGGCGGCATAGTCGGCAGGCCCCGTTGCCGCCCATTCCAGGCGCGGCCCGATCAGCTTGTCGATGCGCTTCAGCCAGTCGCCCGACTTTTCGCGAAACGCCTCCGCCTTCTTCCTGTCGAAGGCGATCTTGCGGATACGGTCCGGCACCCAGGGATGCTTGCGTCCGAACAGAATCTGCACGGCGATCAGCAGAATGAGCGCGGCAAACAGCATCGGCAGGAACGGCACCGCGCCGAGCGGTGAAATGACGATAAGCGCCAGCAGCGCGATAACGGGTCCGAAGCTGCGCGTTCCATAGGCGTCCAGCAGATCGCCGACCTTCAGCCGGTCGCCGTCCGCCTGTTCCAGCGCCTTGTCGAGCAACGTCTGCAGCGGACGCTCGTCTTTATCCGTGCTCCCCGCGGTGCTGGTCATGGCGCGCATTCCCCTTGTCCGTCCGTTCTCCACTGGAAACCATGCCGCGGGCATTGGTTCCGCGCGGGCGCCGGCTAGCGGGTCGGAATGGGGGCGTCCCCGGAATAATCGTAGAAGCCGCGGCCCGACTTGCGGCCATACCAGCCCGCCTCGACATATTTGGTGAGGAGTGGTGCAGGGCGGTATTTCGGATCGCCCGTCTGCTCCTGCATCACCCGCATGATGGCGTGCAGCGTATCGAGGCCGACGAAATCGCTCAGCGTCAGGGGCCCCATGGGGTGGTTCGCGCCCAGCATCAGCCCCTTGTCGATATCCTCTACGCTGCCGATCCCCTCGCCCAGCGCGAAGATCGCCTCGTTCAGCATCGGGCAGAGTACGCGGTTGACGATGAAGGCCGGGCGGTCGGCTGCCTCGATCGGGTCCTTGCCGATCCGCTGACAGAAGTCCCGCACGATGCCGACCGTGTCCTCGCTGGTGGCGAGGCCAGGGATGATCTCCACCAGGCTCATCACGGGGACCGGGTTGAAGAAGTGCAGACCCAGGAAGCGGGCGGCGTCCGGCGCCGCCGTGCCCAGCCCCGTGATGGAGATGGAGGACGTGTTGCTGGCAAGGACAGCGCCGTCCTTCAGGGTCAGCCCCTCGAAAATCTTGCGCTTCACCGCCTCGTTTTCGGTCGCGGCCTCGATAACCAGATCGCAGCCCGACAGGTCCGCATTGTCCGCCGTCAGGACGATTCGGCCAAGCGCGGCCTCCGCATCCGCAGCGGAAATCTTTTCCTTGGCGACCATGCGCTTCAGATTCTTCTCCGCCGACGCCTTGCCCGTTTCGGCGCGCGCCATGTCGAGGTCGGACAGGATGACGTCATAGCCGGCCGAGGCGGCGACCTGCGCGATGCCGTTTCCCATCTGGCCCGCACCGATGATTCCGATTGATTGCATGATCGTCTCCACGGATAAGAAAAGCGCCGCCCCCACGAATGGAGGGCGGGGACGGCGCGACAGTTCAGGACCGGCGGATGTTCAGAGCTTCGAGGTCAGCTCGGGCACCGCCTCGTACAGATCCGCGACCAGGCCGTAGTCCGCCACCTGGAAGATGGGCGCATCCTCGTCCTTGTTGATGGCGATGATGGTCTTCGAATCCTTCATGCCCGCAAGGTGCTGGATGGCGCCCGAGATGCCGATGGCGATGTAAACCTCCGGTGCGACGATCTTGCCCGTCTGCCCGACCTGATAGTCGTTCGGAACATAGCCGGCGTCGACGGCGGCGCGGCTGGCGCCGATGGCGGCGCCCAGCTTGTCGGCGAGCGGCTCGATATATTTTTCGAAATTCTCGCCGGACTGCAGCGCGCGCCCGCCGGATACGATGACGGAGGCGCTGGTCAGTTCCGGGCGCTCGCTTTCGGCGACCTGGGCAGAGACGAAGCTGGACTTACCGCTGTCGCCCGGGCCGGACACCGCCTCGACGGAGGCCGATCCACCCTCGGTAGCGGCCTTGTCGAAGCCCGTCGCGCGGACCGTGATGACCTTTTTGGCATCGGAGGTCTTCACCGTCGCGATGGCATTGCCGGCATAGGTGGGACGATCGAAGGAGCCGTCGTCATTGACCGCGATGATCTCGGAAATCTGCTGGATATCCATCTTCGCCGCGACGCGGGGCAGGATGTTCTTGCCGGTGGTCGTGGCGGGTGCGACGAGGGCGTCATAGCCGTCCATCAGCCCCTCGATCAGCGGCGCGACGTTTTCCGCAAGCGCGTGGCCATAGGCGGCATCGTCGGCGTGCAGGACCTTGGCGACGCCGTCCACCTTCGCAGCGGCATCGGCCACGGCCTGAGAGCCTTCGCCGGCAACGAGAACATGCACGTCACCGCCCAGCTTCTTCGCGGCTGTGATAGCGGACAGGGTGGCGGAGCCGAGTTCCTTATTGTCGTGATCGGCGAGAACGAGGGTGGTCATGCGGCAACTCCCATTTCCTTCAGCTTCGCGACCAGCGTGTCGACGTCCGGCACCATCTCGCCGGCCTCGCGCTTCGGCGGCTCGGTGACTTTCAGCGTTTCCAGACGCGGCGCGACGTCCACGCCGAGGTCGGCGGCGGTCTTCTCGTCGATCGGCTTCTTCTTCGCCTTCATGATGTTCGGCAGCGACGCATAGCGCGGTTCGTTGAGCCGCAGGTCCGTGGTGATGATCGCCGGGGTGGTCAGCTTCAGCGTTTCGAGGCCGCCGTCGATCTCGCGGGTGACGTTTACGCCCTCCTCGCCCGGCTCGACCTTCGATGCGAAGGTGCCCTGCGACCAGCCGAGCAGCGCGGCCAGCATCTGGCCGGTCTGGTTGCTGTCGTCGTCGATGGCCTGTTTGCCGAGGATGACGAGGTCGGGGCTTTCCTCCTCCGTCACCTTCGCCAGGATCTTTGCGACCGCCAGCGGTTCCGGCATTTGCTCGGTGACGATCAGGATGCCGCGGTCGGCGCCCATGGCGAGGCCGGTGCGCAGCGTTTCCTGCGCCTTCTGCTCGCCGATGGACACGACGACGACTTCGTCCGCCTTGCCCGCTTCCTTCAGCCGCGCGGCCTCCTCGACTGCGATCTCGTCGAACGGGTTCATGCTCATCTTGACGTTGGACAGGTCGACACCAGTCTGGTCGCCCTTGATCCGCGGCTTCACATTATAATCGATAACCCGCTTCACGGGCACGAGAATCTTCATGCGTAGGCATCCTTTCGGCTGCGAGGAAACGTCCCGGGCGGGACTGCCCGGATGTGCGCCGGTTCATGGAACAGCGCACCTTTTTCTGTCAACGCGGCAAAAGCGGGGTTGTGTTCCGCCCGGCGCCGCGTCTTGCGCCGCATCAGCGCCGGTTCTGCCAGTCCAGATCGTCCGGCAGCGCGCGCCACAATTGCAGGCTGAACAGCCGCTCGGGGTCGGTCCAGGCCTCGACCTGACGGAAGCCGGCGCACCGCGCCAGCAACGCCGATTCCTCCAGCGTATATTTGTGGCTGTTGGAGATGTGGATCGTCTCGCCCTCGGAAAACGACCAGTGGCCGTTGTCGAGGTCGATGGTCGTCGGCCGCACGGCGCGGACATGCATCTCGATCCGGCCCATCTCCGCGTTCCAGAAGCTGTGATACTCCCAGTCCTCGATCTCCAGATCGGCGGAAAGGTCCTCCTGCATACGCCGCAGGATGCCCAGAATGAATTCGGCGGTGATGCCCTGACTGTCGTCATAGGCCGCCTCAAGCGTGCCGATATCCTTTTTCAGATCGACGCCGATGACCAGATGCGCATCGTCGCCCAGCGTTGCGCGAAAGGCGCGCAGCACGTCCACCGCCTCGAACGTGGACATGTTGCCGATGGTGGAGCCGGGGAAGAAACCGAGTTTCGGATGGTCCGCCACCTCTGCGGGCAGGTCGAGCTTGTGGGTGAAATCGCCCGGCAGCGGATAGACGTCGACGTCCGGCACCGCCGCGCTGACGTTCTTGGCGGCGCTTTCCAGGAAGTGCGCGCTGATGTCGATCGGCACATAGGCGCGGGCGCCGACGGCGTTCAGGAAGGGCGGCGTCTTGGCGCTGGAGCCGGAGCCGAATTCAACGACCGTTCGCCTGGTGCCCACCCGCTCGGCAATGGCGGCGCTGTGGCGCTGGATCAGCGAGATTTCCGTCCGGGTCGGATAATATTCGGGCAGATAGGTGATCTGCTCGAACAATTCGGACCCGCCCCGGTCGTAAAGATAGCGGGCGGGAATTTCGCGCGGGTCGCGTGAAAGGCCGGCACGGACGGCGGCGGCGAAGTCCTCCAGGACGACGCGCTCTGCAAGCAGGGCATCGCTCACAGGCTTTTCGCCAGTCGCAGGCCCGTGAACTGCCAGCGTTGATGCGGGTAGAAGAAATTGCGGTACGTCACGCGCTCGTGACCGGATGGTGTAGCGATGGATGACCCCCTCAGGACGAACTGTCCGCTCATGAACTTGCCATTATATTCGCCGACCGCGCCCGCGGCCGGCTGGAAGCGGGGATAGGGAAGATAGGCGCTCATTGTCCACTGCCAGCACCGGCCGAAGGCATCCGACAGGCCCGGCGCGGCGAGTTCCCATTCCGCTTCCGTCGGCAAACGCAGACCCGCCCATGTGGCGAACGCGTCGGCCTCGTAATAGCTGATATGTGTGACCGGATCGGCCGTGTTCAACGCCTTGCGGCCGGCAAGGGTGAACTGGCTTGGCCGGTTGTCCGGCTCCGCCCGCCAGTAAAGCGGGTGCCGAACGCCATGTTCCTGCACCCACGCCCAGCCGTCGGACAGCCACAGCGTCGCGGTCTCGTAACCGCCATCGTCGATGAATTCGTCCCATTCGGCATTGGTGACGAGGCGCGAGCCGATGGCGAAGGGCTCCACCAGCGTCCGGTGCCGCGGCCGCTCGCAATCATAGGCGAAGGTGCCCGCCTCGGCGGCGCCGATTTCCGATACGCCGCCCTCGTGCCGGTGCCAGGCCAGCTGGCTTTCCGCCGCGCTGGGGGATGTCCAGTGGGCATCGTAGACCGGCTCCACCGGATTTTGCGCGAACAGGTGCAGAAGGTCCGTCCACAACAGCTCCTGATGCTGCTGTTCGTGATGCAGGCCCAGCTCGACCAGCGCCTGCGTCTCGGCATCGAGGTCGGGCAGGGCCGCGATGAGGGCGGCATCGACATGCTGGCGGTAGGCGCGGATGTCGTCCAGGGTGGGACGCGTGATGAACCCGCGGCAGGCGCGTGCATGGCGCGGCCCAGCCGCCTCGTAATAGCTGTTGAACAGGAATGCGAAGGTCGGGTCGAAAACCCGATATTGCGGCAGGTTGGGCGACAATATGAAGGTTTCGAAGAACCAGCTTGTATGCGCCAGATGCCATTTGGCCGGGCTGGCGTCCTCCATCGACTGCGGCGTTGCATCCGCATCGCTGAGCGGCGCCGCGCGTCGATCGGTTTCCGCGCGCACGGCGGCGTACCGCTCCGCCAGTCCGCTGAGTAGGGTTGCCATCGCCTTGCGCTCTCCTCCCTCGGCCCGTCCCCGGGCGTCATGACGCCCGCGCTAGCGGTTTGCCCCCGGTTTCCAGAGCACATCACCGGGGCCGCGTGCGTTCGCGTCTCTCGCCATGACAAACAGATGATCGCTGAGTCGGTTCAGATATTTGATCGCCTCGGTCGTAATTTCTTCCTCCGCAGCCGCGCGGACGGCGTCGCGTTCGGCGCGGCGCACGAGTGTTCGCGCCGCATGCAGATGCGCGGCAAGCGGCGTACCGGCCGGCAAGACGAAGCTTTTCAGCGGCGCCAGATTCGCGTTCATCGCGTCGATTTCCCGTTCCAGGCGGGATACCTGCGCCGCATCGATGCGCAGCGCACCCTCGATGCCCGGCGGTGTGGCGAGATCCGCGCCAAGGTCGAACAGGTCGTTCTGAATCCGCGCAAGCCGCTCGTCGTCCGCCGCTTCGCTGGCGTGCAGCCGGGCAAGGCCGATGGCGGCATTCGCCTCGTCCACCGTGCCATAGGCGGTGACCCGCGCGGAATGTTTCGGGGTGCGGCTGCCATCGACCAGCCCGGTCGTGCCATCATCGCCGGTGCGCGTGTAGATGCGGTTCAGCTTCACCATGAACGAAGGAGGGCCCTCCGCGCGTTCGGGGTGGGTGACAGGGTCACGTCCCGATCGCGCCGACCGCCAGTGCCAGAATGATGACCAGGCCGATGGTCAGCGCCTGCAGCCAGACCCGGAGGTTCATCATCTTGTTCGACTGCCGTCCGCTGATGTCCTTGCCGCTGGCCATGATCATGATGCCGCGGACCAGTACGGCGGCCGTCCCGAGCGCGGCAATGACGATCAGTATGATGATGAACGTGTTCATGCCCCCCAATGTCGCGCAAGAAAGGCCCTTTGTGAAGGGGCGTGCGCTTTTGTCCGCATCGGCCGCACGTCGCAGGACAACCCAGAGGGAAACGGGTGCAGCGCCCGGCGTTGGCGTTCCTGTGGAGAAAGAGCAGTCAGACCTTTCCGGGCCGAGGGAGCGGATCCGGGGGCGGGCCGGACGCGGCACGGCTCTCGTCGCGGTCCTTCTCGTTCACCTCCTTGCCGCCTATCTCATTCTCAGCGGCCTGGCGGTTCATTTCGTGCGGCAGGCCGCGCGCGCCATCGACGTCACAGCCATCGAACTGCCGCTGCCCGATCCTGACGCCAATGCCGAGCCGGAGCCGGAGGGCGCATCCGCCGAGGCCGCGCTGGAGGCGGAGCCGCCGCCCGTCGTCGCGCCGCCGGAGATCGTCCTCGAGGATCCGCCGCGTCCGGCGCCGCCTGCGCCTGCCGCGGCGGAAGGGGCCGAGGACAGCGCCGGTGCGTCGGACGAACCCGGCCCCGGGACGGCCGCCGGCGGAGACGGAAACGGCCTCGGCAGCGGAGAGGGCGGATTCGGGACCGGCGGCGGCGGCGAGACGGTGGATGCAGAGCTGCGTGAGGGGGCGATCAACGGCGTCTATCCCTTCCCGCCGGAACTCCTGTCCCAGCGGCGCACGGACATTGCCGAATATCGCTTCATCGTGCTGCCCACGGGCCGGATTTTCGGCTGCCGGCCGCAGCGCACCAGCGGCAGCGCCGCGCTCGACGCCTATATGTGCAGCCTTCTCGAACAGCGCCTGCGCTATCAGCCTGCCCGCGATGCGGCCGGCCGCCCCGTGGCGGATGAAAAGGCCTATCGCCAGGAATGGGGCCTGCGCCGCTAGCGCGGACCCCTCTCGTCACTCCCGACCCTAAAAGGCGTAGACGACGCTGGCGCGGGTAATCGTGTCGGTTTTCTCGCGGTCGGCGGGCGGCTCGGTTTCATGCAGGACGTCAAAGCTGACGCGCGCGGACAGGTTGTCCACCAGTTTCGCCGTTGCCGCCGACTTCGAATAAAGACTGCTATTTCCGGTCGACCAGACGACGCCCGCCGATTCCGACAGCGTGATGTTGGACGCCGGCTTCCAGCGCACTTCCGTCCGTCCCAGAAGGTCCAGCCGGTTTTCATCGTCCTGATCCGTGAAGCTGGTCTGACGAAGCGCCGGACCGCCTTCTATCGTCCAGGAGAAATCCGCACTGTCGCGCAGGCGGTAACCAAGACCCAGGGATTCGGTGAAACGATATTCGAGGCCGGAGAAGCGGTCTCGTTCGAAGCTGAGAAGACCGAAGGAAAAGTACATCGGGCCGCTGAGATCGAAGCGGGAGATGTAGCCCGCATAAATGCGTTCGCGCGTGATCTCGCCGTTCGTCGCCAGATAGTCGAACGACAGGTCGAGATTATGCTCCCAATTCAGGCTGCGCTTGTCGAGGCCCAGCGAGGCGGAGAGACCCTCCTGATCGGTATTGCCGGTCGACAGGGTGCCGCCGATCGATCCTTCGCCCGTCCAGCCGTCGAAGAAGCCCTGCAGTGCCAGCTGCGCCTCGTTCTCCGCCTTGTCCTCGTCGTTCAGCTGGCTGATCAGCGCGGAAATCTCCTTCGCGCTCTCCGGCGCGGCGCGCTTCGCCACATTGCCGACCGTGCCCCGCTCTCCGGGATTGGCCGACATGATCATGTCGCGGATCTGGTCGGGAATGGGCTCGGCAGCGGCGGGCGCCGAGGCGATCAGCAGGGCGGGACAGGTTGCGGCCTGCAGAAGGCGGCGGGCATAAGGCAGGGGCGGCATCGGACTTGTGTTCCAGTTCGATCGGTTCGGTTGCGGTGCGGGTGGAGGCCCGTCTTTGCTAGCGGCACGGTGGCCTCAGGCCAAGTCGGCAGATGCGCGCGATGCGGCGAGCCGTGTCAGTTCCGTGCGAACGTCCGCGGCGGTCCACCCTTTGGCGCGCAGGTCGGCAAGCGGCTCGGCGCCGTTCCGTTTGGCCAGCCGCTCTCCGTCTGGTCCGGCGATAAGGGCGTGATGGTGATAATCGGGCGCCGCGAGGCCCAGCAATGCCTGCAGCGTCCTGTGGACATGGGTGGAGGGCAGCAGATCGACCCCGCGCACGATGTCGCTGACGCCTTGGAAAGCGTCGTCGACGGTCGCGGCCAGATGATAGCTGGTGCCGGCATCCTTGCGGGCGATGACGACGTCGCCGAGACGCCCGGGATCGACCTCCACCCGGCGTCCAAGGTTCGTGAAGGAAAGCGGTCCCGTCTGCACGGCCGCGGCCTGTGCGTCGAGGCGCCAGGCAAAGGCCTCCGCCGCCATGCGCCGCTCCCGGTCGGCCTCCGCCATGTGCCGGCAGGTTCCGGGATAGAGAGGACCGTCGGGACCGTGCGGAGCGGAGGGGGCCGCCGCAATGTCGCGCCGGGTGCAGAAACAGGGATAGACCGCGCCAAGCGACCTGAGCGTCTCCAACGCTTGCGCATAGGCCGTACGGCGGGTGGACTGGAACAGCGGTTGCGCGTCCCAGCGAATGCCGAGCCATTGCAAGTCCTCGAAAATGGCGTCCGCGAACGCCGCCCGGCTGCGTCCCTCGTCAATGTCCTCGATACGCAGCAGAAACCTGCCCCCGTTCGCGCGCGTGAAATCGTACGCCGACAGGGCCGAATAGGCGTGGCCCAGGTGCAGCCGGCCGGTGGGCGAGGGCGCGAAGCGGCAGGTGATCCCGCTCAACGCCGCCTCCTTCCGCGAGTCGCATCCATTTTTCGGTTGATTAAGTTTTTTGCCTCTGGTGTCATTCTCACGTCACGAAGGGGCGGCATTGCCGCTTCCAAGTCAAGGGTGGACGGCCGAAGCGTGGTCTTTCGCGCCGCCCGACCCAGGGGATTGGTGCCGATCCGGCGACCGGTTTCCGCGTGCGATGGGGCAGGAGCAGCGCACCCGCGCCAAGGCCGTCCGTAACGGGCGAGCCAAGGGAGGGCGAGTGTGGCGGCGATGTCGGGAGTACAGGAAAGACAATCTGGCGGCGATCGAACCGGCGACGGTCGATCGGCGGGCGGGCGTGACGGGTCGGCGGAGGCGTCGCAGGCGCTTGCCGCCTGTCCGGCCCTCGTCCTCAATGCGGATTACACGCCGCTTAGTTATTATCCGCTCAGCCTCTGGGCCTGGCAGACAGCCATAAAGGCGGTGTTCCTGGACCGCGTGGCCGTTGTCGCCGAATATGACAGGCGCGTCCATTCGCCCAGCTTCGAGATGCGGCTGCCCTCCGTCATCGCCCTGCGCGAATATGTGAAGCCGGCCACGCACCCGGCCTTCACCCGCTTCAACCTGTTCCTGCGCGACCGCTTTTCCTGCCAATATTGCGGCCGTACCGACGATCTGACCTTCGATCATGTCATTCCCCGCGCCTATGGCGGCCGGACGACGTGGGAGAATGTCGCCACCGCCTGCGCGCCCTGCAATCTGGCGAAGGGCGGGCGCACGCCGAAGGAGGCGCACATGGATCTTTATACCGTGCCGCAGCGCCCGACGACGCACGAATTGCAGGCGAACGGGCGGGCCTTTCCGCCGCATTATTGTCACGCGACCTGGCGCGATTTCCTCTATTGGGACGTCGAGCTGGAAAGCTGAGACGCTTTGCCCGTCGCTTTCGGGCGCGCGCCATGCTTAACCGGTCCCTGTCCTCGCCCAGCAGCGGCGAGGCCCTTGGGGACTGGTAGCTGGGAGCGTAGGGATGGCCACCGAATATGAAGCGGGCGCAGCGCCTGCCGAGGAACCGGGGGTACGGCCACTCGCCTATCTGAACGCGGTCGGCACCGCCAATCCCCCGCACGATATTCACGGCGCCTATGTCGACCTGATCGCCGCAAGGCTGGAGCCACGGCAGGAAAAGCTGTTTCGCCGCATGGCCGGGCGTGCGGGTATTTCGCACCGCTACTCCATCTTTTCACCGGCGGAGGCGAATGGATCGGCGGCGGATGCGGAGGGTTTCTTTGCCCACGGCGCCTATCCCGGGACGGGGCGGCGCATGGCCCGTTACGAGACGGAGGCGCCCGCGCTTGCGCTGCAGGCCATCGCCCGGCTCGATCCCGATCCGGCGTCCATCACGCATCTGATCGTCTGTTCCTGCACCGGCTTCACGGCGCCCGGCCTCGATCAGCGCATCGCCGCCGCCATGGGGCTGCGCGCCGACGTGGAGCGCACGGTGGTGGGCTTCATGGGCTGCTATGCGGCCGTGAACAGCCTGCGGCTGGCGAACCATATCGTGCGGTCCGACGCCGATGCGCGCGTTCTCGTCGTCAATGTGGAGCTGTGTTCGCTGCATTTTCAGGACACCAGCGACCTCGATACGACCTTGTCCTCCATGCTGTTCGCCGACGGGGCGACGGCCGCGCTGGTGACGGCGCAGCCTCAGGGGTTCGCGCTGCGGGATTTCCGCTCCTCGGCCATCGCGCAGTCGGAGGAGGCGATCACCTGGCGCATTGGCGACAGCGGCTTCGACATGCATCTGTCGGGGGAGGTGCCGCGACACATCGAAACCGCGCTGCGCGGCTCGGCCGCCGCCGGTCCGGACGGTCTGCTGCGCGGGGAGGGGGCGGACGCCTATGATTGCTGGGCCGTTCACGCCGGCGGCCGCACGATCCTCGATGCGGTCGAGAAGGGTCTCGACCTCTCCGACGGCTCGCTTGCCGTGTCTCGCGACATTCTCGACCGGCACGGCAATATGAGTTCCGCCACGCTGATGTTCGTCCTCGCCAGACTTCTCGCAGACGGGCGCGACATCTCGCGCGGCATGGCCATGGCGTTCGGACCGGGTCTCGCCGCGGAAAGCTTCCGCTTTCGAAGCGCGTGACTGCGCACGGATGCTTCGCACGCGCGACGAACGACAGGAACTGATCGACGATCCGGCGTTGCCGGACGAGGACTTCGCCGCGGCCATGGCGGATCTCGCACGGGTCAATTTCTGGCTGCGCGGCCATGCACCCACCCTGTCCTTTCTGCGGCGCCATGCCCCGCGAGGCGGCTTTTCGCTGCTCGACGTCGGTGCCGGGCAGGGCGACCTTCTGCGCAGTATCGAGCGCTGGACGGACAGGCGCGGCATCCCCGCGCGGCTGACCGGCATCGACCTGGCGGCAGGCGGCGCGCTTGCGGCCGGTCGCGCCGGCACGCGCGCGGCCTATCTGACCGGCGACGTGTTCGCGCACGAGCCCGCCACGCCCTATGATTTCATCGTCAGCGCGCTGTTCACCCATCATTTGCCCGACGCCGACATCGTTCGCTTCCTGCGCTGGATGGACGGGCATGCCGTGCGCGGCTGGCACATCAACGATCTGCATCGGCATCCGCTGGCGCTTTGGGGATACGCCGCGCTGTCGAGCGCGATGCGCTGGCATCCCATCGTCCGCCACGATGGCAGGCTGTCGGTGCGCCGCGCCTTCACGCGCGCCGATTGGCGGCGTCTGCTGCGAGAGGCCGGGGTCACGGCGCGGATCACCTGGCATCCGCTGTTCCGTTGGGGCGTTTCCAGCGTCCGATGACCGGCAGCCTCCTTGTCGTCGGCGGCGGGCCTGCCGGAGCGATGGCGGCGGCGGCCGCGGCCGCACGGGGGCGGTCGACCGTTCTGATCGAGCGCAGCGCCGGTCCGCATCACAAGGTCTGCGGCGAATTCCTGTCCTGGGAGGCGCGGCGCTTCCTTGCGCAGGCCGGGGCGGCGCTGCCGGAGGGGGCGCCGATCGACAGGCTGCGCCTGCACGCCGGCGGCCGCACCCGTACCGCCCGCTTGCCGGGAACGGCCATGGGGATCAGCCGCTGCCGGCTCGACGAGGCGCTGCTTGCACACGCCGCCGCGTGCGGCGCGGAGATTCGGCGCGGCGTTGCGGCATCGGCGTGGCAGGACGGCGCGGTGCGCCTGCGGGGTGGTGGGATGCTGTCGGCGGATCGCATCGTGCTTGCCACCGGCAAGACAGATCTGCGCGGCACCCCCCGGCGGCCTGCACCGTCCGTCACGGACGGTCTGACCGGTTTCAAAATGCACCTTTCGCTGGCGCCGGAGGATGCGGCGGCGCTGCGGCGGACCATCGAACTGCACGTGTTTCCCGGCGGCTATGCCGGACTGCAGCCGATAGAGGGCGCACGCCACAATCTCTGCCTGCTGATCGCAACCCACCTCGTCGACGGCTGGCCGGCGGTGCTGGCCCATCTCGGGCGGCATGCGCCGATCCTCGGTGAGCGGCTGGGGCGTGCCGATCCGCTTTACGAGCGGCCGCTTGCCATCGCGCGCGTGCCCTATGGCTTTCGGCGCCGCGACGACCGGCTTGCCGTGGGCGATCAGAACGCCGTGATCCACAGCTTTACGGGTGATGGCCTGGCCCTTGCCATCGGCAGCGGCGCCCTTGCCGGGGCGTGGGGCTCCGGGGATACCGAACTGGCCGCCGCGCTTCGCCGCTTTGCCGCCGGCCCCGTCGGCCGTGCTGCATGTTTGTACCGTGGTCTTGCCGCTCGACCGGCGCTGCTTGCAAAGGCGGCGCTCTTGCCGGGCGCGCTGCGCCTTTCGGCGCGGCTGACCCGTGCAAAAATGCCACACATTGCGTCTTTTCAGCGAGACAAATCGGAACTAGGGCCGCCCCAGAACCATTTGAGATGCGTATCGTAACCCGGAAGCGGGTCGAAACGAGGATGTTATGGCGAGTAAGAAAGACATGGAACGACAGGAAGACAAACAGGAAATCACGATGGATTCCCTGTTGGCGACACTGGATCGTCCTATCGACTCGCGGGTTTCGCGTGGCGGCTATTCGCAGCTTTCCGATTTCCTGCAGCGAAACGCCGCACGCCGTTAGGCGGAAAATCTTTCTTTCTCAGCGCCGCCGTGCCGCTGCTCGCCGCGCGATCAAGAGCAGTCCGCCCGCCGCCGTCAAATCCGCTCCTGCCGATCCTGACGACTTCAGGTCGATTTCGATCTGGTTCAGTCGTGCCAAGGCCCGTTCCGCATCGGTGACGCTCCAAAGGCTCAATTGACGGGTAAGCGAGGGCTTGTCCTTCCAGAAAATCTTGCGTCCCAGCCCGTCCAGATAGGCGTCTGCCGGCATCCCCGGCGGCTTTGCCGATGCCAGTTCGACCAGCTGGACGAAGCGGCGCTGCACGGCACGCACCTGTGCGACACTGGCCTTGCCGTCTGCCAGCAGCCGCACATGCTCCGCAGCCGCCCCCTTCGTATCGCCGCCCGCGACGGCGTTCGCCAGATCCGCAAAATTTCCTTCCGAGAACGCCGCCCCCAGCCGGTCGAGAACCGCCATGTCCAGCGTCTTCGGCGTGTCCGGCGCTGCGTCCAGGTAAAGCGCGTATTTCTCGATTTCGCGCTGCGCGACTGCGCGGCTGGTCAGGATCATCGCTGCCAGGGCCTGCTGCGCCTCGCGCGAGGGGTCCAGCCCGGCCGCCTTGCACAACTCCCCGGCAAGCGCGCCCGCCTGCCGCGCATCGGGCAGGTAGAAGCGCAGGGCGGCTGCGTCCTTCGCCGTGCCCGCCAGCTTCACGAGAGCATGGGTCGGCTTCAAATCGCCGGCCAGCATGATCACGGGATTGTCGCCCATGGGCGAGGTCAGGAGCGCCTCTGCGCCCTTTACCGCCTGAACGGCCGCGGCGCCGGCGATCTGGTCCAGCCACACCACCTTGCGGCCGCCGAACATCGACATGGCAGCCGCCTCGTCCGCCAATCGTGACGGCGAGTCCCGCAAATCGGCCAGGCTCAGCTGAATCCGGCCGGCGCTCCCGGGTTCTTCGGCCAGACGGTCGGCGAGCGCGCTGGCGGCCGCGCGGCTTCCGGCCTCGTCCTGACCGTAGAACAGGAACAGGCGCAGGCCGGGATCCGGCTTTGCCAGCAGGCGGTCGATGTCGGGCCGCTTGTCCGCCTTCACGGCTGCGGCCCTACCGCGCTTCGGCGAGGGCGTAGGTGGAAATACGCGCGACGATCTGGTCGGCGATTTCACGCGACAGCCGGTCGAGCGCCTCGGACTCTGCGGCGACCACGGCATATTGCGAGGAGACGACGTCTATGCCCGCGTCTGACCGCGATGTGGTATCGATCAGGGTGATGTCCGCCTGGGTATCGACCAGCTGCCAGCGGGCGCGCAGGGTGCGCCGTTCGCGTGTGATGGCAACGTCGCTGCGAATGCCCCGGCCGGTAATCTCGTCGTCCAGCGCCACATCGAGGCGGTAGCGCGACTCGCCGTCGGGCGCGGCGGCCAGCCGGTCGAGAAGCGCCTGACGCACCAGATAGCCGGCACGGTCCTCGATCAGCGACACCTGGATAGACCCCAGCGTCTGTGCGGCCGCGCTGCTGCCGCCGCCGCCATAGACCGGCTGCAACGCGCAGCCGCCCAGGAGCAGCAGGCCCGCACCCGCCGCAATCAGAAGGGGGCCGGCGACCCGCATCAGACGACCAGGTTCACCAGGCGGTCGGGCACGACGATCACCTTCTTCGGCGGCTTGCCGTCCAGAAAGCGGACGATCTTCTCGCTGGACAGCGCCGCCGCCTCGACATCGTCCTTCGGCGCGCCCTTGGGCATCTCGATCGTATCGCGAAGCTTGCCCTGCACCTGCACCGCAATGGTCACGCTATCCTCGACCATCAGCGCCGGGTCCGCGACCGGCCAGGCGGCATCGGCGATCAGCCCATCACCGCCAAGCTGGGCCCACGCCTCCTCCGCCAGATGCGGCATGGCGGGCGCGGTTAGCTGCACCAGCGTTCGTACGGCCGCGACACGGTCCGCCGACGGCTTCGCCTTTTCGATGAGGCCGGCCAGTTCATAGCAGCGGGCGACCAGCTTGTTGAACCGCAGCGCGTCGAGATCCTCGGTCACGGCCGCCACCGTCTTGTGGACGCCGCGCGTCAGCGCCTCGTCGCGGCCGGCATCCGCACTGTCCGTCGCCGATTCGACCAGCCGCCACAGCCGCCCGACGAAGCGCGCCGCGCCCTCGATCCCCGCGTCCGACCATTCCAGATCGCGTTCGGGCGGCGAATCCGACAGCACGAACCAGCGCACCGCATCGGCGCCGTAGCGGCGGATGATCGGTTCGGGATCGACCGTGTTCTTCTTCGACTTCGACATCTTCTCGAGGCGCCCGCGCGTGACTTGCCGGTCCGTGCCCGTCTCGAACAGCGCATCGCCGCACCGCTCGACATTGGCGGGTTCCAGCCAGCGCCCGTCTTCGGCCCTGTAGGTCTCATGCGTGACCATGCCCTGGGTGAAAAGCTGGCGGAACGGCTCCTTCACATCGGTCAGGCCGCATTTCGCCAGCGCCCGCGTCCAGAAGCGGGCGTAGAGCAGATGCAGGATCGCGTGCTCGACACCGCCGATATACTGGTCGACCGGCAGCCAGGCGGCGACCTCCGCCGGGTCGAAGGGCCTGTCCGCCGGCTGACTGGCGAAGCGAAGGAAATACCAGGACGAATCGGCGAACGTGTCCAGCGTGTCGGTTTCCCGTTCGGCCTTGCCGCCGCATGTCGGGCAGGTGGCGTGTTTCCATGTCGGGTGCCGCACGAGGGGATTGCCGGGCACGTCGAAGCTGACATCCTTCGGCAATTCGACGGGCAGATCGGCCTCCGGCACGGGCACCGCGCCGCACGCCTCGCAGTGGATGACCGGAATCGGCGTTCCCCAATAGCGCTGGCGCGATACGCCCCAGTCGCGCAGGCGGTATTGCGTCGTCCCGCGTCCCCAGCCTTCGGCTTCCGCCTTCTCGATCACGGCCGCCAGAGCCGCGCCGGTTTCCATGCCGGTGAGGAACTCCGAATTCACCAGCCGTCCCGGTCCGGTATAGGCTTCATTGCCGATCGGCGTGCCTTCCTCGCCCTCCGGCGCGACGACGCGCGTGACGGGCAGCGCATATTTGCGTGCGAAGTCCAGGTCGCGCTGGTCGTGGGCGGGGCAGCCGAAGACGGCGCCGGTGCCGTAGTCCATCAGCACGAAATTGGCCGCGAAGACGGGCAGGGTAATCTCCGGGTCCAGCGGATGCACAACGCGCAGGCCGGTGTCGTAGCCACGCTTGTCCGCGGTCTCCAGCTCCGCCTCCGTCGTTCCCGAACGGCGACATTCCTCGATGAAGGCCGCCAGCGCCGGATCGTTCTCGGCCAGCTCCAGCGCCAGCGGGTGATCGGCGGCGATAGCGGCGAAGCTGGCGCCGAACAGCGTGTCGGGGCGGGTCGTATAGACCTCCAGTTCGTCGCCGCGCCCCTCGATCTCAAAGCGGAAATTCAGGCCGCGGCTGCGCCCGATCCAGTTCGCCTGCATGGTGCGGACCTTGTCCGGCCAGTTGTCCAGCCTCTCCAGCCCGTCCAGCAGGTCGTCGGCGAAATCGGTGATTTTCAGGAACCACTGCGACAGGCGCTTGCGCTCGACCGGCGCGCCGGACCGCCAGCCCTTGCCATCGATCACCTGCTCGTTCGCCAGCACGGTCATGTCCACCGGATCCCAGTTCACATAGGCTTCCCGGCGGTAGACCAGGCCGGCTTCCATGAACTTCAGGAACAGCGCTTGTTCATGGCCGTAATAATCCGCATCGCAGGTGGCGAACTCGCGGCTCCAGTCGATGGCGAGGCCCAGCGTCTTCAGCTGCGCGCGCATCGCGGCGATATTGTCCCGCGTCCAGCCTTCCGGATGCACGCCCCGCTCCATGGCGGCGTTCTCGGCCGGCATGCCGAACGCATCCCAGCCCATCGGGTGCAGCACCTCGTCGCCGGCCATGCGGCGATAGCGCGCCAGCACGTCGCCCATCGTGTAGTTGCGCACATGGCCCATGTGGATGCGTCCCGACGGGTAGGGAAACATCTCCAGAATATAGCGCTTCGGCTTGGTGGAGGCGGTATCGGCCCGGAACGTGCCCGCCGTATCCCAGGCGTCCTGCCATCGCTGCTGCGCGCGGGCGGCGTCGAATCCCTTCGTCATGCGCGGCGCTTTATCCGGTCACGGTGGCGCTGCGGCGCAGATCGCGGGCGCGCGTCAGGATCGTTTCCTCCAGTTTCTGCACCGTGCCGGCCCGTACCTCGACGTCGGCCCAGCCATTGCCGCTGCGCTGCTGGCGCGCGGCCGCGACGCGCACGCCGTCGGCGCGCAGGTCCTGGCTCAAGATATAGACGGTGACCTTGATGCGCTCCTCCGGCGCCTGCGGGTTCTGATACCAGTCGGTGACGATCACGCCGCCCTGGCTGTCGACCTGCGCCATCGGCATGAAGGACAGGGCTTCCAGGCTCGCGCGCCACAAATAGCCGTTCACGCCGATATTGGTGACGTTCGACGCACCAAGATCTGCGCGGCGAACCTCGTCGCCGCCGCCGCAGGCCGCCGTCGACAGTGCGGCGAGGGCGATCAGGCTGGCGGAAAGCACGGTGCGAGGGCTTGTCATGGGAATCATATGTCCGTTCGGTGTGAAGATCGGGAAGGTGCGCGGCATCTATAGGACGGCTGCGCCCCCTTCGAAAGCCCCGCGCGGTCCGGCGTCCGGCATCGCATGGCCTTACGCCGGCGCTGGCCCCGACCCCTCGCGATCGACGCCCGCCGTGTCCGCGGCGCAACAGCCGAAGCGAAATATTTTAGCGATAGAATGAAACCGACGATTAGGACTCGGATTGATAAGGGGAATCGTCCATGCCGGAACGTATTCACCCTCGGGAGCGGACCTGAAGATCGAGCCAATGCGCATGTTTGCCTGCCTTTTGCCCAGTGCGGCGGTGCTGTCCATGGCGTTTGCCGTGGCCGCGCCTGCGCTTGCGCAGGGTGGCAGCGCGCTGAAGGAGCAGGCCGCCAAGACGGAAAAGCGCCGTCTCGCCACCGGTACGATCGGCAGCTTTACGCCGAACGGCGCAAGCCGCGATTTTGGTACGCGCCTGTCGGAGCTGGAGAAGCGCTTTTCCTTCACGCCGTCGGAATCGAAGAAGGCGGGCGCTGAGAAGATTACCGTCGGGCTGACGCGCCGCATCGCCCATGATTTCAGCGCTCCGACGCCGAACGAGGGTTCCGCATCGCGTGTGGCGACCCGCGCGTCCGCCGTCGGCGCGGGCGTCGATGTGGGCTATGCGGGCTTCTCCCTGACCGGCGATTACAATCGTGGAGAGGGCCGGATCGAGGGGTCGCAGCGCGAACGCGTCGATGTCGGGTTCGGTTATGCGGCGAAGGAATGGCGCGCCGATGTGCGGGCCGGTGCCAGCCAGCCCTCCGACGCCAATCTGATCGTGCCGGAACCCGTGGGCGAGGCGCTGTCCGTCGAGCTGGGCGGTGCCTATGCCGTCAGCTCCCGTCTCGCGGTGAAGGGCGGCGTTCGCTACGACCGCATCCATCCGGAGGCGTTCACCCGCGACTTTGTCAACCGCGACGCGGAAACGGCAAAGGACACTGGCACCGTCTATCTGGGCACGTCCTTCAGCTTCTGACGTGCGCGTCAGCGTCTAGCGGGCTTGGCGGCGGATTTAGGCCGCCGGCCGGTCGTTTCCATCTTGCTGAGTGCATCGATCGCGCCCCAGGCCGTGGCGCCGACCGCCTTCATCCGCGCGAATGCGCGCTCGCTCATGCCGCCCAGCGCACCGACCCGCATGCGCCGTTCCCCCTGCCCAAGCCGCGCCTGCCGCAACATCAATCCGAACCGAACCGCGCCGAGAGTGCGTGCGCCGGGGTGGGAGGCGGTGGGAAAGACCGGCGACAGAAACGCGAGGGCCGCACCGTTTCTTTTCGCCCGGATCAGATCGGGCACGCCGTGTGCGGAGGCGGTCAGTGCGCCGGGCCGCCGCCGATACCGGTTGGCATGTTGCGGAATGCGCATCGTCAGGGTTTCCGCCTCCGCCGCCACCAGCAGCAGACCGCGCCGTCTCGCCGCTGCCCGAACCTTGCGCAGCAAAGCGGCCCGGTTCGCCGCGCCGTAATGACGAAACACGACGCCGCTGCCACGCGGCAACCGGTCCAGTGCGTGCCACAGCGCCGCGCCTTGCCGCTCGTCTGTGAACAGCCAGCGTTCGGGAAGCGTTTTGCGGCCGCGCATCAGCGCCCTATAGCGGCCCTCATGACGCAAGCGAATGACAGACTGACGGACGTGCGGCAGCGAATTGCCCGAATGGCGAAGGTCGCGGGCCGGGACCCGGCGGACATCACCCTGATCGCCGTCTCCAAGACGCAGCCGGCAGAGGACATTCGCCCGCTCCTGGAGGCGGGACACCGGGATTTCGGCGAGAACCGCGTGCAGGAGGCGGAGCAGAAATGGCCGGCGCTGAAGGCCGAATTCCCGGACGTGCGCCTGCACATGATCGGTCAGTTGCAATCCAACAAGGCCGCCGCTGCCGCGGCCCTGTTCGATGCCCTTCATAGTGTCGACCGTCCATCTCTGGTCAGGGCGCTGGGCAAGATCGATATGCCGCCGCCCGTGTTCCTGCAGGTCGATGTCGGCGAGGAGGCGCAGAAGGGCGGGTGCCCGCCCGCCGACCTGCCGGCGCTGCGGGATCTGGCGGCGGATTGCCGGCTGAACGTGCGCGGTTTGATGTGTCTGCCGCCGGCAAAGCGGGAGGCGGCGCCTTATTTCGCGCTGCTGGCCAGACTGGCGAAGGATGCTGGCCTCGAGGGCCTGTCCATGGGCATGTCGGGGGATTTCGAAACGGCGGTGCAGCTTGGCGCGACCCATGTGCGCGTGGGCACCGCACTGTTCGGACCGCGCCCATGACGGACCGGGCCGAGGCGGCCATCATCTTCGATTTCGACGGCGTTCTGGTCGACAGCGAACTGGCGGAGAACCGGCATATCGCGGAGACGCTGTCGGACCTGGGCCGCCCCACGGACCTGCGCGATGCCATCCGCGAATTCACCGGCCTCTCCGGCCTCGATTTCGTCCGCGCGCTGGAACGCTGGATGGACGGCCCGGTCCCGGCCGCCTTTGACGAGCGGCGCCGCGAACAGAGTGTCCGGTTGATGCGGACGGGCATTGACGCCGTGCCGGGTGCGCTGGCCTTCGTTGCGGCCCTGGCACCCACACGAAAAATCGCCATCGTCTCGTCCAGCTCGACCGAATGGCTGCGCGCGCATCTCGCCCATCTCGGCCTTGCGGGCCGGTTCGAACCGCATCTTTACAGCGGCAAGGAGCACGTGGAGCGCGGCAAGCCGGCGCCCGACGTCTATCTGTACGCCGCGCGGGCGCTCGGCGCGGCGCCGTCCCGCTGTTTCGTCATCGAGGATTCCATACCCGGCGTCACCGCGGCGGCAGCGGCTGGCATGCATGTGTGCGGCCTTCTGGCGGCCGGCCATATCGCCGGCGGCCCGGACGATGACGCGGCCGGCCGGGACGAACATGGCCGGCGGCTCCTTCGGGCGGGCGCCAGCGTTCTTGCCGTGGATTATGAGGAGGTCGCGGCGCATCTGGCCGCATTCGAGGGAGAGGAACAGCCATGATCACGGTCCACTATGCGCCGCAGACGCGCGCTTCGCGCATGTTCTGGCTTCTGGAGGAGATCGGCGAGCCCTACGAGCTTGAGCGCATAGACCTCGGCGCACCGGAAAACGCGTCCGCGGATTTTCGCGCCGCCAGCCCCCTCGGCAAGGTGCCCGCTCTTACCGACGACAAGGCCCACGTCGCCGATTCCGCGGCCATCTGTCTCTATCTCGCAGACAAATATGCCCCCGGTACATTGGCGCCGCTGCCGGACGATCCGGCGCGCGGAGAGTTTCTGACCTGGCTGTTCTTCACGCCGTCGGTGATCGAGCCCGCCATGTCGGAAAAGGCGTCGGGCATGCCGCCGCAGCCGACCCGCAATGCCTGGGGCAGCTGGGACCGTATGCTCGCCGCCCTCGGCGACCGGCTCGAGGGGCGCGATTATGTGGCGGCAGGCTGCTTCACCGTCGCCGATCTTATGATCGCGGGTTCGCTGCGTTTCATGTCTGCCTTCGGTATGCTCGATCTCTCGCCCGGCATGGCAGCCTACACCGAGCGCTGTTTCGGCCGCCCGGCGGCACAGCGCGCGGAGGAGCGGGAGCGGGCTGCCGGCTGATGGGGCAGATCCTTCTCTACGGGGCCTATGGCTATACCGGCCGCCTGGTGACGGAGCGCGCGGCGGCGCGCGGCCTTGCGCCCATTCTCGCCGGGCGGAACGAGGGCAAGCTTACGGATCTGGCGGCGCGCTACGGAGACCTGCCGGTGCGCGCCTTCGGCCTGGGAGAGGTCGGCGGCAATCTTGAGGGCGTCACCACACTCCTCAATCTGGCCGGTCCGTTTTCCCGCACGGCGGACCCTCTCGCCCGCGCCTGCATGGCGGCCGGTATCCATTATGTGGACATCACCGGAGAGATCGCCGTTTTCGAAACCTTGCACGCCTTCGGGCCGCAGGCTGCCGCTGCCGGCACAGTGCTGCTGCCGGGGGCCGGTTTCGACGTCGTCCCCTCCGACTGCCTTGCGGCCCATGTCCATCGCCGGATGCCAGACGCGGTCAGCCTGGAAATCGTCATCGGCGGCCTGACGGAACTCAGCCGCGGCACGGCGAGAACGGCGCTGGAAAGCATCGATACCGGGACGAAGGCGCGGCGCGGCGGACAGATCGTGACGCTGCCAGGCACGCCGCGCGGCACGGCGGACCTCGGCCGGGGGCTGCGCCCGACGGTCCAGATGAGCTGGGGCGATGTCGCGACGGCATTCTGGTCGACCGGCATTCCCGACATCGACGTCTATTTTGAGGCGAACGAGCGGCTGGAGCGGGTGATGCGCCTGCCGGCCGCGGCGCGCTGGTTCCTCGGTACGCCGCCGGGGCGGGCGCTCGCCAACCGCGCGATCGACCGGCAGCCGGCGGGCCCCGACGAAAACATGCGCGCGTCCGGTCGTGCCGTCATCCTGGCGGAGGCCACAGATGCGGAGGGCAACCGCGCCATTTCCGAACTGGAAACGCCGGAGGCCTACCGGCTGACCGCGATGACCGCGCTGGAAACGGCGCTGCGGGTGGACCGGGGCGATGCGACTGCGGGCTTCCATACGCCCTCGACCGCCTTCGGCCCCGACTTCGTGATGAGCTTTCCCGGCGTCTCGCGCAGCGACGTCTAGGCGCGCACCGACGGTTTCAGCGTATGTCGAGCGCCGCGCCCGGTTTCAGGCGGCCGAGCATGTCCAGCAGCAGCGGTTTGTCGACGGCGATGCAGCCGGCCGTATGGTCCTTCGCCGCGCGGCAGTGCAGGAAGATCGCGCTGCCGGCACCGGGGGCGGGCGGCGTGTTGTGCGCCGTGGTGACGATGACGTCATAAAGTCCGTCCTCTCTCCACAGACGCTCTGCCGAATGGCGGTGGGGGTGGCGCACGGGCCGATTATATTCCGGGTCTTCAGGTGCGTCCGACCAGCCATCCTGCGGGTGCAGCCAGCGCCACGGCAGAGCCAGACGGGGCGGCGGCGCCGTTCGATCCGGGCGCAGCAGCACCGTCAGAAGCGGCCAGCGTCCCAGCGGTGTCGCGCCGTCCCCCTCTTCCTTCGTGCCCGCCGGTACCGCGCCGCCGCGACCGATCAGACAGTCCATGTCGGCGCCCCCGAAGGACAGGCGGCGGCGCGCGGTATCGACGATCAGGTCCATGGGGAAACGGCCCTACAACCCGGCACGCCCCGCGGCCAGGCGGCTTGACCATCGCCGCGCGTTGCCGCATGGCGGCGGCCGTGCCGGCTTAGCTCAGCTGGTAGAGCAACCGCCTTGTAAGCGGTAGGTCGTCGGTTCGAGTCCGACAGCCGGCACCAGCGTCTCGGGTCCGGGGGAGACAGTTCGACTTGGCCGATACAGCGCATCCCCCGCAGCCGTCACGATCGTCCCCGCCCCCAGGCGGCGACGGGTCGATCGCCGCCGCGCCCTCGTCCTTGCCCGTGCCGGCGCCGCAGATCATGCGCTCCGAATCCGGTGATTTCGAATGGTGGCATTACGACATCCCGGCCTCGTCCGGCGCCACCGGCCTGCCGGCCCTTGCGGAGGCGGCGGGAATTTCGGGTGTGGCGGGCAGCGCGCTGACGGCGGCCGAAACGCGCCCCCGCTGCGATGCGATGGGGACGGGCGCGCTCGTCAATCTGCGCGGTCTCGGTGTGGAGCCAGCGCCGGGGGGCGACCGGCTTGTTTCGATACGGCTGCACGCGCAGGCGGGGCGTGTCGTGTCGGCCAGCCGCCGCCGCCTCTCCGCCTTTCAGACCGTGCAGGCCGCGATGCAGGCGGGGCGCATCAACGATCCGGGCGATCTGATGGCGATCTTCGCCCGCGCGATCAGCACCGAACTCGATCCGCAGGTTTCCGCTCTCGGCGACCGACTGGACGACGCGGAAACGCGTCTCGAAGGCAGCAATATCTACCGGCTCCGGCGCGGCATCACGGCGCTGCGGTCGGATGCCATCGCCTATCGCCGTTTCGTGGCGCCCGACCGCGATGCCCTGGTGGAACTGGCCTCGCTACAGGTGGACTGGCTGGATTCCGGCGACCGCCTGCACATACGGGAGGCGGCCGACCGCTTCGCCCGCATGACGGAGGAGCTTGAAGCGGTGCGGGAACGCGCGGCGCTGCTGCATGAACAGCTGACCGACCTGCGCGCCGAACAGATCGACCAGCGCAGCCTCGTCATCGCGGTCGTCGCCTTCGTCTTCCTGCCGCTGACCTTCATCACCGGTCTTCTCGGCATGAACGTGGAGGGCATTCCCTTCGCGCACAGCCATTGGGCGTTCTGGGGCGTCACCGGCTTCTGCATCCTTGTCGGCGGGGTAGTCCTCGCCTGGTTCACCGCGCGCCGCTGGCTGCCGGAAAAGGACGACTAACCGGCGGCCGGAACTCCTCGTGCCCCATCAGTGGCGGAAGTGGCGCATTCCTGTCAGCATCATGGTAAGATCGCGTTCGTCGGCAGCGGCGATGACCTCCTCGTCGCGGATCGATCCGCCCGGCTGGATAATCGCCGTCGCACCCGCCTCGGCGGCCGCGATCAGGCCGTCGGCGAAGGGAAAGAAGGCGTCGCTGGCAACGGCGCTGCCCCGCGTCTTCGGCTCGGCCCAGCCTGCGGCCTCGGCGGCGTCGCGCGCCTTCCACGCGGCGATGCGCGCGGAATCGAGACGGCTCATCTGACCCGCGCCGATGCCGGCGGTTGCGCCGTCCCTGGCATAGACGATGGCGTTCGATTTCACGTGC
Organism: Pacificimonas flava; assembly: GCF_000342165.1. GTDB lineage: Bacteria > Pseudomonadota > Alphaproteobacteria > Sphingomonadales > Sphingomonadaceae > Pacificimonas > Pacificimonas flava. The sequence continues at coordinate 434,270 of NZ_AMRV01000002.1, read as the reverse complement.
TTCGCCACGCGCCAGGCGAACATCATGTCGCGGCGCTCCGCCTCGCTCGGCGCGCGCTTCGTCACCAGTTTCAGCTCGTCCTCGACCAGCGCATTGTCACGGCCCTGAACGAGCACGCCGCCGGTGATCGTCTTCAGGAGGAGGCCCGGCCGGCCCGGCGCGGGCAGGTCGCCCGTCAACAGCAGGCGCAGATTCTTCTTCTTCGCGAACACCGCGCGGGCGGCCGCGTCGGCGTCCGGGGCAATGACCACCTCGGTAAAGATGCCGGTGATCGCCTCGGCGGCCGCCTCGTCCAGCGTCCGGTTCGAGGCGATGATGCCGCCAAAGGCCGACACCGGATCGCACGCGAGCGCGGCACGGTACGCGGCCTCGATATCATCGCCGCTCGCCACGCCGCAGGGGTTGGCATGCTTGATGATGGCGACGGTCGCGCCCTCGTCGCGGAACTCCGAAATCAGGTCCAGCGCGCCCTCGGCATCGTTCAGATTGTTGTAGCTGAGGTCCTTGCCCTGCACCTGCTCGGCCTGCGCGACGCCGCTGGCATGCGGGCCGCGCGGGACATAGACGGCGGCCGCCTGATGCGGGTTCTCGCCATACCGCAGCGCGCTGCCACGCGTCATCGCGACGGTCAGCGTCTCCGGGTGGGTTTCGCCCTGATCGGAAAAGGCGAACCAGCTTGCGATGGCGGAATCATAGGCGGCGGTCGCGGCATAGGCCTTCGCGGCCAGACGCTTCCTCAGCGCCAGAGTCGTCTGCCCGTCCTCTGCCTCCAGCTCCGCTGTCAACGCGGTGTAATCGGCCGGGTCGGTGACGATGGCGACGGATTCGTGGTTCTTCGCGGCCGATCGCACCATGGAGGGGCCGCCAATGTCGATATTCTCGATGATCTCGGCCCGCTCCGCCCCGCGCGCCACGGTTGCCTCGAACGGATAGAGATTGACGACGACGAGATCGATGGCGGGGATGTCGTGCTCCATCATCGACGCCTTGTGCGCGGCGTTCGACCGCACGGAAAGAAGGCCGCCATGCACCTTCGGATGCAGCGTCTTCACCCGGCCATCCATCATTTCGGGGAAGCCGGTCAGATCGGAGATGTCGCGCACCTCCAGACCCGCCTCGCGCAGCGCCTTCGCCGTGCCGCCGGTGGACACAAGCTCGACGCCGCGTGCCGACAGCGCGCGCCCCAGATCCGCAAGACCCGTCTTGTCCGAAACCGAAAGAAGCGCGCGGCGCAGCGCGACCTTGTCCGTCATGTCTATCCCATCTTCTTGAACGACCAGCGGCCACGCCAGCCGTCCGGGACGGTTTCGTCCGCGATGACGATCTGGCGGGTGCGCAGAGCGCGGCCCTCCTCGCCGATCCAGAGGCTTTCGTCCACCGAAACCGTGCCCGCGTCGGTCTTCAGCTGCCACAGCGCGCCGGAGGGCAGGCGCAGCAGCGCGCCGCGCATGTCGGCGGTGGGCGTGATGTCGGTGCCGGGCGCCAGGTGAAAGCGCAGCGCGACCTCCAGTCCCGCCTTCACGCGCTTCTTGCCGCCCGGCATCAGCCTGTCCTCGCCGCGCACATCGCGTCCGTCCGGGCTCAGGAACAGGCGGCGGCGGTGCATCAGGCCGAACCGGCGCTGATAACCGTCGTGGACGGCGGTGACGAGCGTCCCCTGATCGGTCTCGTCGCGCTCCACCTCGACGGAATCGACGCCGGCGCCCAGCGGCTTGCCCGCCGCGATCAGGCTCTGATTGGTATCGGCAAGCGTCAGCGTCGAATGGGCCGCCGTTACCCGCACGGCCGTCGCGACGCGCGCGTCGATGCCGCGCCGGATGCCGCGTCCGCCGCCGACATTGACGACGACGCGCTCATGCTCGTCGCTCATTTCGAAGGACAGGGCGCCCGCGTGCGCCGCCTCGTTCTGGGCGGGAGCCGGCGGCGGCCCTGCGTCCATCAGGAGGACAGTTCGCCCGGCCTCCAGCCGCTGCAGCCCCGATTCCGCGCCGGCGCCGGCGCCCCGGCTGGCAAGGCCCGGAAAGCTCAGCACATGTTCGATGCGGGCGAAGGAGGCGACGTTGCCGCCGTGCAGCGCGGTAAAGCGGCCATCGCCCATGCGTGCGGCGCGCAGTCCCGCGCGTACCCGTCCGTCCACCGCCTGCTGCGCCTCCGGCCAGTCGCGGCGGCGCGCGGCATAGGCGCTGCGCACGACATGCAGCCATTCCATGATGGCGATCAGGTCGGCGGGCGCGCGGCTGGCCGGCAGGCCGTGTGGCATCACGGCTTCGTCCGCGGCCTCGGTAAATCGCTTCTCCGCCTTCTTCAGAAAGCGTTCGGCACCCTCCACCATCAGCGCGGCGACCACGAATCCGGCCGCGGCGGCCAGGCGGGGCAGCCCGGCGGGCGCGCTGGTGAAGCGCCGGTCGATATGCGCCGCAGCCTCCAGCATGTGTTTCAGCGCCGCCTTGCGGATGCCGGCGTCGGCGCCAAGGACATAGGGGGCGTAGAGGGACCACAGCGCGATGCGCGCGCCGGCGCGGTCGGCGCGCCACGCCATCTCGTCCGGCTCCTCATAGCGTTCCAGCCAGCCGCCGACGATCGGGCGCGCGAAGTCCGCGCCCTTGTCCTGCGGCAGGGCGGCGGCCAGGTCGCGCAGCCAGATGAACCCGTGCACATGGCTGCGGAACGCCTCGGACGCGCGCTTCATGTCCCAGTCGGCGCCGCGCAGTGCAAAGCTTTCGCCGCCGTTCAGAATCTCGCCGCGCAGCAGGGCGCGGGCATGGTCGGCATCGCCCAGCACCGGGTCGGTGACCGTGGCGGTCAGCCGGACCGGCGTCTTGCGCCGCAGTCCCAGACGTTCGAGGATGCTCACTCAGCGGCGCCGCGCAGCGCGGCGATATTTCCCCGATAGGCGTCCGGCCCGCCCTTGAACGTGGCGGAGCCGGCGACGAGGACGTCGGCGCCGGCATCGCGGACCTGGCGCGATGTCTCGACATTGACGCCGCCGTCCACTTCCAGGTCGATGGCCTTGCCGGTCCGGTCGATCAGCGTGCGGATGCGCTCGATCTTGCGCAATTGGCTGTCGATGAAGGACTGGCCGCCGAATCCCGGATTGACGCTCATGACCAGAACCAGGTCCAGATCCTCGATCAGATAGTCCAGCGCCTCCACCGGCGTGCCGGGATTCAGCGACAGTCCGGCCTTCTTGCCCAGCGCCTTGATCGTCTGGACGGTGCGGTGCGTGTGCGCCCCCGCCTCCGGATGCACGGTCAGGATGTCGGCGCCCGCCGCCGCGAAGTCCTCCAGGAAGCTGTCGACGGGGGAGATCATCAGATGCACGTCGAAGATCTTCTTCGAATGCGGGCGCAGCGCCTTCACCACCATCGGACCGATCGTCAGGTTCGGTACGAAATGCCCGTCCATCACGTCGACATGGATATAGTCGGCGCCCGCTTCGTCGACGGCGCGCACCTCCTCGCCCAGCCGGGCGAAATCGGCGGACAGGATGGAGGGGGCGATTCGGACGGAGCGGCTGGGTGCGCCAGACGTGGTTTCGGGGGCGGTTGGCATGGCCATGGCGCTTAGCAAAGCCCCGCGCGCGTCTCCAGACGATTTACCGCTGCTGCGAGAGGTTTCGGCGGTTAATTTTCGTCCCGCACCAGCCGCCCCATGAAGAAGCCGTCGCAGCCACCGATTTCCGCCAGATCGCCGGGCAGGGTCCGGATTCGGCCGGGGGCCTCTTCGCGTATCCCCTCCGGCAGCGCGCCCGCCGGCGCGGGGTCCGCATGCCAGTCCGGATGCCGGTCCAAGAACGCGTCCACCTGATCCTCGCCCTCTTCCCGCTCCAGCGAGCAGACGGCATAGACCATGCGCCCGCCGGGCCGCACCAAGGTTGCTGCATGGGACAGGAGCGCGGCCTGAATGCGCAGTGTCTCCTCCAGCCGGTCGGGGTCGCGCAGGTGCAGGACGTCGGGGTGCCGGCGGAAAATTCCGGTGGCGGAGCAGGGCGCGTCCAGAAGCACGGCGTCGAGCGGCGCCTCCGGCCTGAACTTGCGCGCATCACTGTGGAGAAGCTCCGCGGGCAGGCCCGTCCGCTCCAGATTTTCGCGCAGCAGGGTCAGGCGTTTCTCGTTGTTCTCCACGGCGATCACCGCCGCGCCGGTGGCGGCGAGCTGCATGGTCTTGCCGCCGGGCGCGGCGCACAGGTCGGCGATGCGTTCGCCCGCCTGCGGTGCCAGCAGCCGCGCGGGCAGGGCGGCGGCCAGATCCTGCACCCACCAGTCGCCTTCGCCATAAGCATCCCAGGCCTCCACCCGGCCGGCGCGGCGCGTGCGCAGATGGCCGGGCAGCAGCGACACCTCGCCCTCCCCGGGCGGCGGCACGACGTCCGCGCTCTTATAGGTCAGATCGATGGGCGGCGGCGCGGCCATGGCGGCGGCGGCGGCCGCGGCGGCCTTTTCCCCCCAGGCCTCCGCCCAGCGCTGTCCCCACGGTTCCGGCAGCAGCGGCCGGTCGGGCAGCGAATCGCCCGCCTTCAGCGCCGATGACAGGACGCCGTGCACCAGCCTGCGCGGGCCGCCCTCCACCAGCGGCAGCGCGGTGGCGACCACCGCGTGATGCGGCGTTTCCAGAACCAGCGCCTGCGCCAGCGCCATGCGCAGCACCATGCGCGCCCGCGCATCGTCCGGCAGCGGCATCCGCGTGCGCGCGTCGATCAGCTCGTCCAGATCGGGCAGCCAGCGCAGCACGCTGGCCGCGATGTTGCGCGCCAGGCCGCGGTCGGACGGGTCGTCCAGGCTGCGCAGCGCGCGCGGGAGCGCCGCCTCCAGCGCGCGGCCCTGCCACAGCACCGCCTGCAGCAGCGTCAGTGCGGCGCGGCGCGCGGGCAGGCCGGGAACTTGATTGCCGTTTTGGTCGGTCAGGATGCGGCCTTTCGTTTTTCTTCCGCCTGTTTCGCGCCGCCCAGAAAGGCGCCGATGCGGCTCCAGTAGCTGACCGGGAACAGGCGCGTAAGATAGTCGATCATCTTCGCGTCCGGACCGATCAGCACGCGGTGGTCGCCGCGCTCCATGCCGCGAACGATGGTTTCGGCGGCGTCCTCGGGCGTGGTTTTCGCGCGGGCGACGAAATTGTCGGGGTCGTTCAGCGCCTCCTCCGACCCCGTTTCCATGCCGCGCAGGAATTTCGCATTGTGCGCCACGCGCGTCTTGATGCCGCCGGGGTGCACGCGCACGACCTGCACGTTCGGATGCATCGCCTGCATTTCCAGATGCAGCGCCTCCGACAGGCCGCGCACGGCATATTTGCTGGCATTATAGGCGGACTGCGTCGGATAGCCCATCATGCCGAACACGCTGGATATGTTCACGATCCAGGCATGATCGCGGCCGATCAGGTGCGGCAGGGCGGCGCGGCAGCCGCGCGCGACCGCGTTGAAATTGACGTCCATGACCCGGTCGAAATCCTCCGCCGGGCAATGTTCGAAGGGGGCGATGACGCTGAGGCCGGCATTGTTGATGATGCCGTCGAGACCGCCGAATTCCTGCGCCGCGCCGTCGATCCAGCCTTCCAGGGCGCCACTGTCGGTCACGTCCAGCACCTGGGTGGAATGCGGATAATTGCCCAGGAGGCGGCTCGTTTCGGCAAGGCCCGCCTCGTCACGGTCGGCCAGAGCCACCCTGGCACCCTTCTTCGCCAGCAGCACGGCGAGCGCGCGGCCGATGCCGCTGCCCGCGCCCGTTACTGCGATGGTGCGTCCGGCGACGGCATTGATCTTCGGCATGGCTCTCTCCCCAGGGCGGCGTGCGCGCTTTTGTCCTTGGAGCCGCACGCGTTTCTTTGGCATTGGCTATAGCATGACGACATCAGACGAGAAGCCGCCGCACCCCCAGCCTCCCAAAAAGGCGCAGCCCGCGCCCGAGGAGAAGGGCGGGCCGAAGGGCAAGGAACCGACGCGCTACGGCGACTGGGAGCGCAAGGGCATCGCCGTCGATTTTTGAGGCGGGGGCGCGGGACTGGCCTCTCATAACCCGCTTGCTCGGTTCCCAGGCATAGATTTTCCAGTTCGTCGCCCCTGCGCAGGCAGGGGCCTATCCGCACAGCCTGCGTGCTGCTTGCACCATGAATCCCTGCCTTCGCAGGGGTGACGATCAATTTTACGGGGCGAGGTCGGGATCCGGCCCTCCGCCTATGGCCGCTCTTCCTTCAGCGGCCGGGCCATCAGCGCCTCGCGGGCGTCCGCCGCCGCGATACGGCCCTCGATCAGCGCCAGCACCGTTTCCGAAATCGGCATGTCGATGCCAAGGTCGCGCGCCGCCTCGGCGAGGACCGGTGCGGTAAAGACGCCCTCGGCCACCGTCACGCGGTCCGCCATCAGTTCCGCGGCGCTGCGCCCCTCGCCCAGCGCCTTGCCGAACGACATGTTGCGGGACGCTTCCGAGGAGCAGGTCAGCACCAGATCGCCCAGACCCGACAGGCCCGCCAGCGTTTCGGCGCGCGCGCCTCGGGCCAGGCCGAAGCGCGTCATTTCGGCAAAGCCGCGGCTGATCAGCGCCGCGCGCGCATTCTTGCCCAGCCGCAGGCCCGCCGCGACGCCGCAGGCGATGGCGAGCACATTCTTGACCGCGCCGCCGATCTCCGCGCCCGTGACGTCGTCCGAATAATAGGGGCGAAAGGCGGCGCTGGCGATGCGCTGGGTCAGCGGGCCCGCCGCCGCCTCGTTCTCGCAGGCAAAGGTGACGGCGGCGGGCAGGCCCCGTGCCACCTCGTCGGCGAATGTCGGCCCGCTGAGGACGCAGATGCAGGCGTCCGGCAGCGCCTCCGCCGCCACCTCGCTCATCAGCTTTTTCGTGCCGGTCTCGATCCCCTTGCAGCACAGGATCAGCGGCCGGTCCCATGTCCCGATCTGCGTCAGCACTGCGCGCAGATGCTGCGCCGGCGTCACCATCATCAGCGCCGCGCACTCCGCCAGCGCGCCGAGATCGCCCACCGCGGCGATCCCGTTATCGAGGGGAATGCCGGGCAGGAAGGTGCGGTTTTCGCGCCGTGCGTTGATGTCGGCGACGGTCTCCGCCTCCCGCGCCCACAGCGTCACCGGCCCGCCGCGGGCGGCGACCTGCGCCAGCGCGGTGCCCCATGCGCCGGCTCCGACCACGCCCAGCGCCGCGGGGCCGGTCATGCCTTCGCTCCCGCGCCGCGCACGGTCTCAGCGTCCGGATCGAGCGGCCAGCGCGGACGCGCCGGCGCGTCCAGCGGATCGGTCAGCCCCAGCCGGAACCGCTCCACCCCGGCCCAGGCGATCATTGCGGCATTGTCCGTGCACAGCGCCATCGGCGGCGCGACCAGCGGCAGGCCGAACTCGGCCGCCAGAGCCTTAAGCGCCGCGCGAATGGCGCCGTTCGCCGCCACGCCGCCGGCAACGACGAAGGCGGTCGCCTCCGGAACGCGCACGAGCGCGCGGCGGCTGCGGTCGACCAGACAGTCCGTCGCCGCCGCCTGAAAGCTGGCGGCAAGATCGGCGGCGGCCGGCGGATCGTCCTGCTGCCACGCGCGCAGGACGGCGCTTTTCAGGCCGGCAAAGGAAAAATGCGGCTCGTCCGAGCCGGTCAGCGGCCGGGGCAGGGGCACGGCGCGCGGATCGCCCGTCTTCGCCAGCGCCTCCAGCGCCGGCCCGCCCGGATAGCCCAGCCCCATGATCTTCGCGCTCTTGTCGAACGCCTCGCCCGCCGCATCGTCGATGGTTGTCGCCAGGCGGCGATACTTGCCGACCCCCTCGACGAACAGCAGCTGCGTGTGTCCGCCGGACACCAGCAGCAGCAGATAGGGAAAGGCCAGGGTCTCGTCGGCCAGGCGCGGCGACAGGGCGTGCCCCTCCAGATGATTGACCGCGATCAGCGGCCGGCCGCTGGCAAAGGCCAGCGCCTTGCCCGTCACCAGGCCCACCATGACGCCGCCGATCAGGCCTGGCCCCGCCGTGGCGGCCACCGCGTCGACGTCGGCGAGCGCGATCCCGGCCTCTTCCAGCACCGCTTCCACCAGCGGGGTCAGACGCTCCGAATGCGCGCGCGCGGCGATTTCCGGCACGACGCCGCCATAGGGGGCGTGCTCGTCATTCTGCCCGGTGACGCGCTGGGCAAGGATGTTCCGCTCGCCGTCCACCAGCGCCGCGGCCGTGTCGTCGCAGCTCGATTCTAGGCCGAGGATGAGGGGGCGGGAGGGGGAGCGGTCCATCATATTGTTTCCTGCGCCCGACCTAGCTACGCCGCGCCTTATGAACAAGCAGCACCGCTACTGATGAGCGCATCCGCCTCCTTTCGCATCGGCACGCGCGGCTCGCCGCTGGCACTGGCACAGGCAGAGGCGGTGCGCGCAGCGCTGGGCGGGGGAGAGATTGTCGCTGTCACGACGAAGGGCGACCGGCGCCAGGATGTGCGCTTGTCCGAACTCGGCGGCAAGGGCGTGTGGACCAAGGAGCTGGAGCGCGCCCTCGCCATGGACGAGATCGACCTGGCCGTGCACAGCCTGAAGGATGTGGAAAGCGAGCGGCCGGGCGGCCTGATGATCGCCGCGACCCTGCCGCGCGCCGACGTGCGCGACCGGCTGATCGGTCTTGCCGGGCTCCGCGATCTCGCGCCCGGCATGCGCCTCGGGACGTCCTCCCCGCGGCGAGAGGCGCAGCTTCTCCGCCGTGTGCCGGGGCTTCGCATCGTCCCCCTGCGCGGCAATGTCGCGACGCGCCGGCAAAAGGTTGCGGAGGGGGAGGCGGATGCCACCATCCTCGCGGCGGCCGGTCTCGACCGGCTCGGTCACAGCGAAATCGGCATCGCGATCGAAACGGCGGACATGCTGCCCGCGCCGGGGCAGGCGGCGATCGCCTGCGAATGCCGGGCGGCCGACGACCGGGTGCGTGCCTCGCTGGCGGGGATCAACCATACCGACACCTTTACCGCCATCACGGCGGAGCGCGCCTTCGCCCGCCGCCTCGGCGGCTCCTGCCACAGTCCCGTTGCCGCGCTTGCGGTCCGGACGGAGGACGCCTTTCTGCTGCGCGGGCAAATCCTGTCCCTGAACGGCGCGGAGGAGCGTGGCGGCGACATCCGCTTTGCGCCCGATGAAGCCGAAGCGGCCGGAACGATGCTCGCGGAGCGGTTGCTGCGCGATGCCCCGCGCGAGATTGCGGCGCTTTTCGGCGGCGCATGAGGATCCTCGTCACGCGCCCGGCTGCCCAGGCCGCCGCAACGGCCGCGCGGCTCCGGGCGGCGGGGCACGAGGCCATGATCGCGCCGCTCGTGGAGGTCAGGCCGGTACGATGGACGCTGCCGCAGGGGGCGTTCGATGCACTCGTTGCGACCAGCGCGAACGCGTTCCTCGCGGGGATGCCCGTGCCGCTTCCGGACCTCCCGCTTTATGCCGTGGGAAAGGCGACGGCCACCGCGGCACGCGCCGCCGGCTTTACAGACGTTCGGACCGGCCCGGGGGGCGGCGCGGCACCGCTCTACCGCCAAATGGAGGCGGAGGGCGTCCGGTCGGCGCTGCATCTGGCCGGCGAGCGGGTGAAGGATGCGGCCGTGCCGGATGCGCTCACCCTTTGCCGCGTCACCGTGTACGCTGCGGCATCCCGGCCGCTGACGGCTGAGGCGCGCGCGTGTCTTGCGGCGGGCGGAACCGACTGGACGCTTCTCTATTCCGCGGCCGCAGCGCAGCAGTTCGCTGCCGAGTGCGTGCGTGCCGGGCTCGACCGCACGCATCTGTCCGCCGCGCTGCTTGGTGCGCCCCCGGCCGGATTTCCGGCGGATTGGCGCCGCCTCGTCCGGGCCCGCATCCCCACGGAAGACGCGCTCTTTGCGGCAGCGGGCCTCCTGTGCGAATAAGCGGAACCGAATGATAATGAACGGGCGGGCCGGCAATGGATGAGAACGAGAAACGACGAGAGCGGGACGCCCGGCGCGAGCGGGAGGGACGTCGTGAAGGCCGCGGCGACGGCCGTGCGGCGGCGGCGCGAAACCAGGCGAACGGGTCCGGGTCCGGCGCGGCGCCGTGGCTCGTCGTCATCGCGCTTGTCGCGTTCATCGGCGGCATGCTGCTCAGTCCCTGGTTCGAACAGCAGGTGCGTCCACGTTTGCCGTTCCTGCCGCAGGAGGCGAACCTCAGCACCGTCTTCGCGCGCCTGGACCGGCAGGAGGCGTCGATATCGCGGCTGGAGGGCCGGGTTGCACGGCTTGAGCAGACCGGTGTCGGCAGCGCGCCGCCGCAGATCGCCGATCAGTCGGGATCGGCGCCGCCCCGTGCCCAGCCGGCGCTGAACGACGCCATGCCGGCCGAGGGCGCGTCGGCGTCTGCCGACCGTGTCGGCCGTCTCGAAACCCGCGTCGATGCGCTCGACCGCCAGCAGACGCAGACGCTCAGCCGCGTTGACAACCTCTCGGCAGAGGTGGCCGGCCTGACCGTTCGTGTCGAGGATGCGCGCGGCGAAACCAACACCCGCGTGCGCCAGGCGGAGCGGCTGGCCCGCGACGCGCGGTCCGTCCTCCTGATCGGCCGCGCGCGCAGCGCGCTGGAGGCGGCGGAACCGCTCGGCGGGCTGGAGCCGTCCTTGCGCGCCGCGCTCGGACCGCAGGCCGACGACGACCTGGATCAGCTGTCGGCGGGCATGCGAACGCTGTCGTCGCCGGCCGACCTGCGCCGCCGGTTCGAGGCGCTGAAGCCGTCGCTGCTGGCCGAGGCGGGCGCCGAAAGCGCCGCGGATCGCAATTGGTGGCAGAATTTCGTGGCCGGCCTCTCCGACATCTTCACCATCCGGCGCAGCGGCACGGTCGATGACGGCGACACGAACGAGCAGATCGTCGACCGCATCTCGGCCGAGCTGTCGCAGGGCGACATTGCCGGCGCGGTGGCGGAATATATGCGCCTGCCAGAGGGTGTGCGCGCCCGCGGTACGCGCTGGCTGCGCGATGCGGTCAATTACGACCGTACCGAGGGCGCCATCGAGCGCCTCGAAAGCCGCCTCGTCGGGGAGGAGCCTTCGGCCCCGACGTCCTCATCGGACACCAGCGAGCAGTAGGGCCACGTCGGACCCCTTGCGTGCCGCTGTCTGAAACAGCGGGCGCGCGGGGGGTTCGGGAAAAATGCCGATATGCTCCGGTGCCACGAAACCGGTACCCCTTGCGGGGCTGGCTCCGCGATCGCGGAGCGCCGCTGCGCATGTACAAGTGTAAGGTTCGGAAAACTGGAGCGGGCGAAGGGATTCGAACCCTCGACCCCAACCTTGGCAAGGTTGTGCTCTACCCCTGAGCTACGCCCGCTCACTGGCGTATCGAAGTGCGGGGCCTGGCCCTGTGCCCTTCGAAGGAAGCGGGCTGCTACCACCGGTTCCCTGGGCTTGCAAGCCCCCATGCATCCCCTTTGCGATTCTTCGCCGCCGCACCCATATGGAGGCGCACCGAAATTCTTGAGGCATGAGGAGACGAGAGTGGCGACGCTGAGCACCCCGGAAGGCGAACGCGCGGCAATGGAAGCCTTTCAGCGTGACGTGATCGAACCCAGCATGTCGTCGCTGGTGATCCTGGATTTCTACGCAGACTGGTGCGGCCCCTGCAAACAGGTCGCGCCTGTGCTGGAGAAGGTCGCCGCCGACTATGCCGACAAGGGCGTGAAGCTGGTCAAGATCGATGTCGATAAGAATCCCGCCGTCGCCGCGCAGTTTCGCGTCCAGTCCATCCCGCAGATCTATGCCCTCTATCAGGGTCAGCCCGTCGCCGACCTGACGCAGGCCCGTACGGAGCCGCAGTTTCGCCAGTTCCTCGACCAGATCCTGCCGCAGCTCGGCATCGGCGCGGAGAGCGAGGAGGATCAGGCGGCTGCGCAGATGCAGGAGCAGAAGGATCTGGCCGCGCAGCACGCGGCCGCCGGGGAGCATATCGAGGCGCTGAAAATCTATCAGCTGCTGTTGCAGCAGGCGCCGAAGGACGAGGTCGTGCTGGGCGGGGCGGCGGTGTCGCTGATCGCGCTGGGCGATGAAACGCAGGCCGGCACGCTGATCGCGAACATTCCGGACGATTCGACCACGGCGGAGGTGGTGCAGGCGCGAAAGGCCCTGCAACTCGCCGAGAACGCCGTTGATCCGGCCGAACTCGAAGCGCTGGCGGCAAAGGTCGAGGCGAACGCGGACGATCACGCTGCCCGCATCGCCTATGGAGAGGCGCTAGCCGGCGCCGGGCGGGGCGAGGAGGCGGCGGCGCAGTATCTCGAATCGATCCGCCGCGACCGGGAGCATGACGAGGGGGCCGCGCGCCGCAAGCTGCTCGAACTGTTCGAGGCGTCCGGCGTCGGTGCGCCATGGGTGATGGGCGCGCGGCGCAAGCTCTCCTCCATGCTGTTCTCATGACCGGCCGCCCCCTCGAGACGCTGCCGGCGACGCTGCCGATCTTCCCGCTCGAGGGGGCGCTGGTGCTGCCGCGCGGGCATCTGCCGCTCAATATTTTCGAGCCGCGCTATCTCGACATGGTCCGCGACGCGATGGCGGGCGCGCGGCTGATCGGCATGATTCAGCCGAAAACGGACGACGAGCTCTATTCGATCGGCGGCCTTGGCAAGATTCAGCAATTTTCCGAAACGGACGATGGCCGGTTCGAAATCCTCCTCGGGGGCCTGATGCGCTTCCGCGTCTCTGAGGAACTGAGCGTCACGACCGCGTACCGGCAGGTCCGTGCGGACTACGAGCCGTTCATGGACGATCTGAAGACGCCTGCGCCGCTCGATGCGACGACGCGCGCGGCGCTGGAGCAGGGTCTGAAAACCTATCTCGATGCCGAGGGGCTGAGCGCCGACTGGGACGCGGTGCAAAGGTCGGACGACGAATCGCTGGTCAACACGCTGGCGGCGGTCTGTCCGTTCGCCTCGGCCGAAAAACAGGCGCTGCTGGAGGCGGATGACCTTGCCCGCCGCGCGGCCACGCTGGAGGCTCTGATGCGGTTTTCGACTGGCGACGACGTGTCTTCGGACAGGAAGATCCATTGATGAGCGCAGAAGACCATGAGACGCCGGACGAGGCGAAAACCGTCGATCCAAGGGTCCTGGAAATCCTCGTCTGCCCGGTGACGAAACAGCCGCTCAGCTACGATCGGGAGCGGCAGGAACTGGTGTCGAAATCGGCCGGTCTGGCCTATCCCGTCCGCGGCGGCATCCCCGTCATGCTGATCGAGGAGGCGCGCCGCCTGGACGAGGATGAGGCTGGCCAGACCGGCCGATTCTCCTCCCCAGGAGACTAAAACCCGGCCTCAGTCGACCCGCCCCAGCCGGTGATAGAGGCTGGCCATCTGCACCGTATCGGGTTCGTCCCTGTGCGTTTGCAGATAGGCCTGCACCGCCTTCCTCAGAAGCGGGAAGTCCGCCTGCGAGAACACGGCGCGCGGACGCATGTGCGGCGGCAGGGGCGCGGCGGCGGGACGCTCGCCGCTGTGGATGGTCTGGTCGGTCATCTGACGTCTCCTTCTTGAATGAAGCGGTTGTCGCGGCGCCCGTTCAGGCGGCGAACTGGTTCATGGTGTTGTGCGAGCCGCCGGCCTTCAGGGCCGCCTCGCCGGCGAAATATTCCTTGTGGTCGTCGCCGATGTCGCTGCCGGCCATGTTCTGGTGCTTCACGCAGGCGATCCCCTCGCGGATTTCCTTGCGCTGCACGTTCTTGACGTAGCCGAGCATCGCCTGTTCGCCGAAATACTCCCGCGCCAGATTGTCGGTCGACAGCGCGGCGGTGTGATAGGTCGGCAGCGTGATCAGATGGTGGAAGATGCCGGCCCGCGCCGCCGCGTCCTTCTGGAAGGTGCGGATGCGCTCGTCGGCCTCGGCCGCCAGGTCGCTCATGTCGTATTCGGCGCTCATCAGCCGGTCCCGGTCATAGCCGCCGACGTCCTGTCCGCCCTCCGCCCATGCGTCGTAGACCTGCTGGCGGAAATTCAGCGTCCAGTTGAAGCTGGGCGAGTTGTTGTAGACCAGCTTCGCGTTCGGCACGACGGCGCGGATGCGGTCGACCATGCCGGCGATCTGCTCGATATGCGGCTTTTCCGTCTCGATCCAGAGAAGGTCGGCGCCGTGCTGCAGGCTGGTGATACAGTCGAGGACGCAGCGATCCGCACCGGTGCCGGGGCGGAACTGGTACAGGTTCGACGGGAGCCGCTTCGGGCGCATCAACTGTCCGTCCCGGTTGATCAGCACGTCGCCCGGGTTGCCGGCACCCTCGACCGGCTCGCAGTCCAGAAACGCATTATACTGGTCGCCAATGTCGCCCGGCGCCTTGGAGTAGGCGATCTGCTTGGTCAGCCCCGCGCCCAGCGAATCGGTGCGCGTGACGATGATGCCGTTCTCGACGCCCAGTTCCATGAAGGCGTAGCGGCAGGCGCGCACCTTCGCCAGAAAGTCCTCGTGCGGCACCGTCACCTTGCCGTCCTGGTGCCCGCACTGCTTCTCGTCCGACACCTGATTCTCGATCTGCAAGGCGCAGGCGCCCGCCTCGATCATCTTCTTGGCGAGCAGATAGGTCGCCTCGGCATTGCCGAACCCGGCGTCGATGTCGGCGATGATCGGCACGACATGCGTCTCGAACCCGTCGATCTTCGCCTGGATCTCGCGCGCGGTGTTGGCATCGCCCGCCTCCCGCGCGTCGTCGAGCGCGCGGAACAGCCCGCCCAGTTCCCGCGAATCGGCCTGGCGCAGGAACGTATACAGCTCCTCGATCAGCGCCGGTACGCTCGTCTTCTCGTGCATCGATTGGTCGGGCAGCGGACCGAACTCGCTGCGCAGCGCCGCAACCATCCAACCGGACAGGTACAAATACCGGCCTTTTGTTGAACCGAAATGTTTCTTGATGCTGATCATCTTCTGCTGACCGATGAAGCCGTGCCAGCAACCCAGCGACTGCGTGTAGTTCGCCGGGTCGGCGTCATAGGCGTCCATGTCGCGGCGCATGATGTCCGCCGTGTAGCGGGCGATGTCGAGGCCGGTGCGGAAGCGGTTTTGCAGACGCATGCGCGCGACCGAATCGGCGTCGATGCCGTTCCACGCGGCCTCGCCTGCGATTGTATCTTCGGCCTTTGACAGTTCTTCGCTGTAAGACATGGATGCGCCCTTTTTCCTGATCGCGTTATTGCTATGGCACCGGAATAAGGGGTCCGGCGGCTTGCGGGCAGACCGCCTTCCGTGCGGTCGTCAAAAATTTACAAGAAAGTCTGTAATGTTGTAAGCGCTGCACAGGAGGCGCCCCGGCATGGCCCAGAAACGCACCGTCTATCTCGGCCCCCGCATCAAGCGGCTCAGGCGGGAACTCGGCATCACGCAGGCGGAGATGGCCGCCGATCTCGACATCTCCCCCAGCTATGTGGCGCTGATCGAGCGTAATCAGCGGCCGACCACCGCCGATCTTCTGATGCGTCTGGCGCAGGTCTACCGCCTCGACGTCGCCACGCTCGCCGATGACGACGCGGACGATACGCAGGCGCGCATCAAGACGCTGCTGAAGGATCCGCTCTTCGCCGGCATCGACGTGCCGGCGCTGGAGGTCGAGGATCTGACCATGAGCTATCCGGGCATCAGCGAGGCGCTGCTGCGGCTCTATACCGCCTATGAGAAGGAGCATCTCGCGCTGGCCGACCGCGCCGGCGCGCCGGAGGAGGGCGCCGCCGCCGATCCGGTCGCGGCCGTGCGCGCCTTTCTGGGCGAGCGTCGTAATTATTTCCCGGCGCTCGAAAGCGCAGCCGAGCGCCTGGCGGAGGAAACCGGCGGCGCGGCCGGTTTCGCGGCCTATCTGAAGCGCGCGCACGGCCTCGGCCTGCGCCGTCTGCCGCCGGACGTTCTGATGGGCTCCGTACGCCGATTCGACCGGCACCGGGACGAGGTACTGATCGCCGACACGCTGGATGCGGCCGGCCGCGCCTTCCAGACGGCGCTGCAGATCGTCTATCTGGATGCCGGCGCCGCGCTCGACGACACGCTGGCCGGTGCGTTCGTGGACAAGTCAGCGCGAACGCTCGCCCGCCGGGCGCTCGCCGGCTACACGGCCGCGGCGATCCTGATGCCCTATGCCGAATTCCGCCGCCAGGTGGAGCGGCGGCAATATGATGTCGAAGCGATCGCGCGCTGGTTCGGCGTCAGTTTCGAACAGGCGGCGCACCGGCTGACGACGCTGCAGCGGCCGGGGGAGGAGGGGGTCTCCTTCTTCTTCATACGGGTCGATGTCGCCGGCAACGTGTCGAAGCGCCTCGACGGGGCCGGCTTTCCCTTCGCCCGCCACGGCGGCGCATGCCCCTTGTGGAACGTCCACACCGTCTTTCAGCAGCCGGGGCGCGTCGCGACGCAGTGGCTGGAGCTGGAGGGCGGAAAGCGCTTCTTTTCCATCGCCCGCACCGTCAGCGCCGGCGGCGGCGGTTACGGTCAGCCCCGCGCGGAACGCGCCATCGCGCTCGGCTGCGCGGCAGAGGCGGCGGATCGGCTCATCTATACGCGGCAGGGCAGGGACGCCGGCATGTCGCCGGTCCCCACCCCCATCGGTGTCACCTGCCGCCTCTGCCACCGCCGCGACTGCGCCGCCCGCTCTGCGCCGCCGCTCGGCAGCGCTATCCTTGCCGACGACCTCCGCCGCACCGTTACCCCCGTCATCATCGACGATTGAGCGCGCATGACCCGGAATCGGCAGGGGTAACGAAGCACACCCCCGTCATCGCCAGCGATCTCGTAGCGGTCCGCATGGACCCCTGCCTTCGCAGGGCGACGAGGTGTATTCGCCCCATCCCGCCAACCACTGAATTCCGAACTCGTCGCCCCTGCGAAGGCAGGGGCCCATGCCGCAAGACGTAACGGTTCGAGCCCCACCTCTACGGCCGCCCAATGACGGCTGATAAGGGGGGCATGGTCTCGGCAGTCATCCGCGCCGCCGACCGCCGCCGCACGATCCCACCCGTCATCATCGATGGATTCAGGTTACCGCTGGACCCCTGCCTGCGCAGGGGTGACGAGCGGTTCGGATGATGGTGGCGGGGCCTCCAATCCTCGGCCCGTCGCCCCTGCGAAGGCAGGGGCCCATGCCGCAAGCCCTGACGGTTCAGGCTCCGCTTCTACGGCTGGTCAATCACGGCTCGTAGGGGCGTGGCCACAGCGTCGGCAGTCATTCCCGCCGCCGCCCGTCGCCGCGCGATCCCACCCGTCATCGTCGATGGATCGGGTGAGCGCTCGACCTTCCCTTCGCAGGGGTGACGAGCGGTTCGAATGAGGGTCGCGCGGCCCGCAAATCCTCGGCCCGTCGCCCCTGCGAAGGCAGGGGCCCATGCCGCAAGCCCTGACGGTTCGAGCCTCGCCTTTACGGCCGCTCACCCCGCAGCAGGCCGGGCAGGTCGCCGCTGGCGCCGCGCGCTTCGGCCATGAAGAAATTCTTCAGCGGCGGCACCCTGCCGACCATGGAGAGGCCGAGGCCGCGAACATGCTTCATCGTCTCGCCGGGCAGGCCGAACAGGCGGTTCAGCACGTCGGTCGATACCGACACCGCCATATTGTCGAAGCCGCGCCAGCGCTGATAGCGCGCCAGCACTTCCGTCTCGCCGATGTCGAGGCCCAGCCTGACGCCGTCGCCGACCACCTCGGCCAGCGCCGCGGCATCGCGCAGGCCCATGTTGAGGCCCTGCCCGGCGATCGGGTGAATGCCGTGCGCGGCATCGCCGACCAGAGCCAGCCGCATGTCCGTGTACCGCTCCGCATGATGAAAGCCGAGCGGGTAGGATGCCGGCGGCGCGGCCATGCGCGTCATTCCCAGAAAGCCGCCGATGCGCTTGTCGATCTCCGCCATCAGCGCGCGTTCCGGCAGGCCCAGCCAAGCGTCCGCCTCCTTCGCCGGAACGGTCCAGACGATGGCGGAGCGCGTTCCGGGCAGCATCGGCAGGATGGCGAACGGGCCGGCGGGGTAGAAGATTTCGAACGCCACATTCTCGTGCGGCCGCTCATGCTCGATCATGCCGACGATCGCGGTCTGGCGGTATTGCCAGCGCGCCGCGCGAATGCCGGCCTCCTCGCGAATGCGGGACCGGCGCCCGTCCGCCGCCACCAGCAGCGGCGCCTTCAGCACCTGGCCCGAGTCCAGACGCACCGTCACACCGTGCGCGCTGCGCTCGATATCCGTGGTCCGGTCCGGTGCGTAGAGATCGATCAGCGGCTCCTCCCGGCCGGCGTCGATCAGCGCGCGGCGGATATGCCGGTTCTCCAGCATATGGCCCAGCGGTTCTCCGGCCACCCCGCCGCCCGTGCCCGTCCGGCCGTCGAAATGCAGCGAATGCCGGCCCAGCCCTTCGCTGACGCGGATTTCATCAATGGGGCAGTCGAGACCCTCCAGCCGTTCGGCGAGTCCCAGCGCCTCGAACATGCGCCAGGATGCGCTGGCGATTGCGGTGGCACGGCCGTCGAAGCCGCTGGCGACGGTCGTCTCCAGATCGGCCGTGTCCACGACGGCGCTGCGTACGCCGAAGGCCGCAAGGGCGAGCGCGGTCGTCATGCCGACGAGCCCGCCGCCGATCAGGATCACATCAGGGGTTTCGTCCATGCCAGACGGCATAGGCTGCAAGCCGGCCGGAAGAAAGTCGCACCTTGCCGCATCCCAGAATATGCCCAAAAAGCAGGCTGCGAGGAGTCGTTGCCAAAATTATAGGCATTATTTTTCTCAGGCCAAGACTGCCATTTGCTGATCCTCCCGTCGGCGACGAACGGACTTCCAAATGGCACAAAGCTTGTAACGCGCTGGGCGAGGCCGCGGGGCGTGCTCCCGCTACCTTGCTCGCTCGGACATTCCTCCCATGATGTCCAACCAACTTTCACCGGCCGGCGCGCTCTCGGGCGCCCGGCCGTTTTTTCATCCCCGACGCGCGGGTGCCCGGGCTCCTTTCGTTCTTGTCCTGTGGCCCCGTTTCCTTCCATAGGGGCGGCTATGGCACAGGTGCAGGCAGCGAAGCGGCGGGGCCGGACGCAGGGATTCGTTCCCGCGGCCGTGAAGGAGGCGGCCGCGCATGCGGCATGGCGGACGCTCGGCGTCGCGCTTCTTCTTGCGACTCTGGCGGCCGCGCTGGCCCTTGTCAGCTACGACCCCTCCGATCCGTCGCTCAATCGCGCGACCTCCACGGCGCCAAGCAATTGGCTGGGCGGACCGGGCGCCAGCTTTGCCGACCTGATGTTGCAATTGTTCGGCATGGGCGCGGCGTTTTTCCTGCCGCTCGCCGGGCTGACCGGCTGGCGGCTGGCGCGCATGACGCCGCGCCCCCGTCTGGGCCTGCGCGTGCTGGCGACCCTTGTGGGTGCCGTCCTGGCCGCCATCGGCTTCGGCATGCTGACCGCCGGTCCGCTTCCCGCCGGGCCGGGCGGTCTGTTCGGCGGCCTCGGCGCCGCCGCGATGGAGGCGGTGCTGCCGCTGGCGCCGACCGCGCCGGAAAGCGCGCTGCGCTATGCCGGCATGACGGCGGCGCTGCTCCTCGCCGTCGCGCTGATCGTCTTCGGCTTCGGCCTGCCGCGCGGCGCCCTTGCCGCCCTGTT
Source organism: Pacificimonas flava (assembly GCF_000342165.1). GTDB lineage: Bacteria > Pseudomonadota > Alphaproteobacteria > Sphingomonadales > Sphingomonadaceae > Pacificimonas > Pacificimonas flava. The sequence goes on along the minus strand of NZ_AMRV01000002.1, from coordinate 414,737 downwards.
CGCCCGCCACCGCGCCGAGGAGGCGGAGCTTGCCGCGCCCGCGCCGCCGCGCCGCCGCCGGGCTGCTCCGCAGGGCGAGGGGGAGATGGACGATGACGCCGCCCCGGAGGAGCCTGCGCCGCCGCGCAAGAAAATGCAGGTGAAGGCGCCGGAGCCGCGCCGCGCGCCCTCCACGCGCGCCGCGCGCGAGCGGCAGAGCGGCCTGCGTCTTGGCGATCAGTACACGCTGCCCGCCCTGTCGCTGCTCGCCGATCCGCCCGCCGGCGGGCAGGAGCGCATCGACGCCGGCGCGCTGGAGCAGAATGCCCGCGTCCTCGAATCCGTGCTGGAGGATTTCGGCGTGAAGGGCGAGATCGTCGAGGTGCGGCCCGGTCCCGTCGTCACCATGTACGAGCTGGAGCCCGCGCCCGGCATCAAGTCCAGCCGCGTCATCGGCCTGGCCGACGACATCGCCCGCTCCATGTCCGCCGTCTCCGCCCGCGTCGCCGTCGTGCCGGGCCGCAACGTCATCGGCATCGAACTGCCCAACAAGAACCGGGAAATGGTGGTCCTGTCCGAACTGCTGGAGGACCAGAGTTTCGAGAGTGCCAAGGGTGCGCTCCCCCTCGTCCTGGGCAAGGACATCGCCGGCGCGCCCATCGTCGTTGACCTGTCGCCGATGCCGCACCTCCTGATCGCCGGCACGACGGGCTCGGGCAAGTCGGTCGGCCTCAATGCGATGATCCTGTCGCTGCTCTACCGGCTGCCGCCCGACAAGTGCCGCATGATCATGATCGATCCGAAGATGCTGGAACTCAGCGTCTATGACGGCATCCCGCACCTGTTGTCGCCGGTCGTGACGGAGCCGTCCAAGGCGGTCCGCGCGCTCAAATGGACCGTCGAGCAGATGGAGGAACGCTATCGCATGATGGCGGCGGTCAACGTCCGCTCGCTCGCCGCCTTCAACCAGAAGGTGGGGGAGGCGAAGGCGGGCGGAAAGCCGTTCGAACGGCGCGTCCACACCGGCTACGATCCCGACAGCGGCCAGCCCGTCTATGAAACGGAAACGCTGGAATACGAACCCTTGCCGCTGATGGTCGTCGTCGTCGACGAGCTGGCCGACCTGATGATGACCGCCGGCAAGGAGGTGGAGTTCCTGATCCAGCGGCTGGCGCAGAAGGCGCGTGCGGCCGGCATCCACCTGATCATGGCGACGCAGCGTCCCTCCGTCGACGTCATCACCGGCGTCATCAAGGCGAACCTGCCGACCCGCATCAGCTTTTCCGTCACCTCGAAGATCGACAGCCGCACCATTCTGGGCGAGCAGGGCGCCGAACAGCTCCTCGGCAAGGGCGACATGCTCTACATGCCCGGCGGCAAGGCGCTGACCCGCGTGCACGGCCCCTTCGTCAGCGACGAGGAGGTGGAGCGCGTCGCCGATCACTGGCGCGGGCAGGGCACGCCCGACTATGTCGAGGCGGTCACCGAGGAGCCGGAGGCCGAGCTCGACCAGTTCGGCCTGCCCATGGGCGGCGAGGACGATCCGGAGGCCGACCTGTTCCGCCGCGCCGTGGAGGTCGTCGCCTCCTCTCAGAAGGCGTCCACCAGCCACGTCCAGCGCCATCTCAGGATCGGCTACAACAACGCCGCGCGCCTGATCGACAAGATGGAGGAGCAGGGCCTGATCTCGCAGGCCGACCATGTCGGCCGGCGTGAGGTGCTGATCGATCAGAGCGGCGGGCGGCTCTAGCGGGGATCGGCTGTAGGGGCGGCCGCCGCATCGACCCTCCCCCGACCCCTCCCTGTCCAGGGAGGGGAGAAGAACGTCCGTCTTACCCGTGCCGGACCGGCGCGTTCCCCTCCCTGGCAAGGGAGGGGTTAGGGGAGGGTCGGCGGCAGCCCCTACTCCTCCACCACCGAGGCCCCCGTCACCGGGATCTCCTCCGCCAGCAACTCGCCCCGCAGCACGCCGTCGCCCTTGTTCGGGTCGGTGGGCGCGGCAAGGATGCTCTTCACGGTCTCCATGCCCTGCACCACCCGGCCAAAGGCGGCGTAGCCGGGACTGTCCCCCTTCGCGTCCCATTGCGGCTGGTCGCTGACCATGATCAGGAAATCCGCGTCCGCCGTCCCCGGCTCCCCGCGCACCATGGAGATCGTGCCGTCGGCATGCGTCAGCCCGGTGTCCGTGGTCGGTTCATGCGCGATGGGCGGGAACACGTGATCGGGGTGCTGGCGCAGCCCGAACTGCACGAAGCCCTTACCGGCACCGATCTTCTGGCTGGCACGGTAAAAGGCGGCGTTTTCCAGCCGCCCCTCCTCCACATAGCGCAGGAAATTGGCGGCCGTGACGGGCGCGCGTTCCGTTTCGATTTCCAGGATGATCGGCCCGGCTTCGGTGTCGATCCGCACCATCTCGGTCTCGAAGGCCTGTTCTTCCGGCAGCGGCCGGAACGGACTGGCGGGGGCGGCCTGCTCCGCTGCGGCGCGCGGTGCGGCCTGCGTCTGCGCGGCGGCGGGAGGGACGGAGAGGGCCAGGGCGGCCGTGGCGGCGATCAGAAGGCATTTCGTCATGCCGCACACATTAGCGCGAAGCCGCTCGCCTTGCGAATCCCCTCAAGAGGGCAGCGCCCGGGGAGGGGGCGCAAACGGAAAGGGGCGCCCCAACCTTTCGGCCGGAGCACCCCTCCCTCCCTAGCGGGGGAGCTCGTTCGTCCGGGCCCTGTACGGCCCGAACATCTGCCAGCGCCTTACCAGGCGATCTGGAAACCGCCGCGGGCACCGACTTCGCCGGTTTCGAACCCGACGCCGACGCCTGCGGAGATGGATGACATCTCACCCACGGCTGCAGAGATCGCGGACGAGACGGCGGCCCGTTCGTTATAATAGCCGATCCCGCCCGACAGCGCGAACCGCGCGCCGGCCGGAATGTTCGGGCTTTCCATCGCCAGTGCCATGGCCACACCCTCATTAGCGCGGTCGATGTCCCTGCGGTTCCGCTCGCTCAGGTCGAAAAGCTGCGAGGTCTGGCCCTGCAGCGTGGCAATCGCACCGCTGTTGGTGGCGATCGCCTGATTGGCGGCCTGCAGGTCGTTGAAACTGGCAAGGCCGCCAGGAACGCCGGCCGTGGACATGCCCAGCGTGCCGTTCATGTCGGCCGTCACCACGTTGATCGGACCGGTCTGGGTTGCACCGCTGGCTGCCAGATTGCCGATGACGACCTGGTTTTCCTCGGTGGCCTGAGAGCCCGCGCCGATGGCGACGCTGTTGGTGCCGGATGCGACGGCACCCTCGCCCATGGCGATGGAATCGTCACCCGTCGCCTGTGCGCCGAAGCCGACGGCGATGGCCTGCGCGCCGCTCGCCACGGCATCTTCCGCCGCGGCGAAGCTCTGGTCGCCGGACGCCGTTGTCTGGTGTCCGACCGCCGTTGCCATCGCGCCGGTGGCCTGCGCCTGCCAGCCGAGCGCCGTGGAGCCGGCCGTGTTGGCGACCGATTCGCCGCCGACCGCGACCGTCGAATTGCCGATGGCCTGCGCACCGCCGCTGCCGTCGACGCCGCCGCCGATGGCGACCGCATCGACGCCGTTGGCGATGGCCGCTTCACCGACCGCCGTTGCGGCAAGTCCGGTGGCGGAGGACAGGTGGCCAAGCGCCGTCGAGCGCTCCGACACCGCTTCCGCGCGCCAGCCGAAGGAGGTCGCGCCCGGACCCGTGGCGACCGATTCGCCGCCGACGGAGGTGGTCGAATCGCCGGTGGCCGCCGAGTTTGCGCCGATGGCCATGGCGTCCGCACCCTGTGCGACTGCACCGTCGCCGGTGCCGTTGCCGTCGCTGCCCAGCGCGATGGCGCCGACGCCGCGGGCCTCCGCATCCGACCCCAGCGCGATGCCGGCATCGTCGGTCGCCAGCGCACCGAAATCGCCGCCGTCGGTGTTGCCGCCGATGGCGATGCCGCCGACGCCCTGCGCGGCTGCCGCCTCACCGACCGCCGTGGCGTTGAAGGCGCTGGCGCTCGACAAATGGCCGAGTGCAGTGGCGCGCTCGGCGCTCGCATCGGACTGCCAGCCGACTGCGGTGGCGCCAGGGCCGGCCGCATTCGATTCGCCGCCGACAGCGGTGGTCGAATTGCCGGTGGCCATGGCGTCCGTGCCGAGCGCCGTCGCATCCACGCCATCCGCGACCGCGCCGTCGCCGTCCGCGTCGCCGTCACTGCCCAGCGCGATGGCGCCGACCTGACGGGCCTCGGAATCGGAGCCGATGGCGATCCCCGCATCGTCGGTCGACAGCGCGCCGAAGCTGCCGCCATCGGTGTTGCCGCCGATGGCGATGCCGCCGGATCCCTGTGCTGCTGCCGCTTCGCCGACCGCCGTGGCATTGAAGGCGCTGGCGCTCGACAGATGGCCCAGCGCGGTCGCGCGCTCGCCGTCGGCATTGGCGCGCCAGCCATAGGCGCTGGCTCCGGGGCCGTTGGCGTTCGACTGGCCGCCGACCGTCGTGGTGGACGGCCCGGTCGCCGTTGCGGCCTGGTTGCCATTGTCGTCGACGCCGTCACCGTCCGCGTCGACGAAATCGCGATTGCCGCCGATGGCGACCGAATCGCCGCCCGTGGCAGAGGACAGATTGCCGATGGCGATGGCGTTGTCGCCGGACGCGACCGCATCCTCGCCGCCGGCGAAGCTCTGGTCTCCGGATGCCGTCGTCTGGTGGCCGACGGCCGTGCCCATCATGCCGCTGGCATCCGCCTGCCAGCCGAGCGCCGTCGCGCCGGGTGTGGTCGCGCTCGATTCGCCGCCGACCGCGACGGTGGAGGGGCCGCTCGCCGTCGCGGGCGCGGCGCCGGCATCGTCGCTGCCGATGGCGACCGCGTCGGTTCCGGTCGCGCTGGCGCCGCTGCCGACGGCGATCGCGCCCGCGGCGTCGCCCGTCGTCGAATCGGTGCCGCACTCGGTCGCGGCCGTCCCGGTGCCGTCATTGCATTCCGGCGTATCGTCGGCGCGGGCGGGCGCGCTCAGCGAAATCGCCATCGCGCCGGCGCTCGCGGCCAGCCACAGGGTCGAACGGTTGAATGTGATCGGTGTCATGACAGTGCTCCCTTTTCGTGAGTTCGTGAGGGGAAGCGGCCGCGATGACAGGGTCGAAGGATCATCGCGGACGCGCTCCACTCACGATGGGTGAGGGAAATATCGTCCGCTGCGCGTAACGGTGCTGTCGCCTGATGATCGGGCGGCATGACCGTCACTGGCATGAACGTCTCTCCCTCAGTTCGTGCGCCCGGTTCCTCCGCCGGCCGCACAGAACCAGATACGCCGATGTCATTGATCTGGACGCATTATTTCATTTTGTGACAAATGCCGTTCCGGACCCTTTCCGATGCAACTGCCACGGACTCCCACGCGTTCGCGCGCGAAGAAAGTGAACCGGCCATCCCCCCGCGGGGTTCAACCCGCGTTCAACCTTTGCCGGCTAGAACGGACAGCATGACCAGATTTCTTCCCAAGACGATTCTCGCCGGTCTCGCGGCGGTCCTCACAATGTCCGCTGCCGTGCCGGCCGCCGCCACGCTGGCGGAGCTGACCGCGCATCTGCAGGCGACGGATACGATGACGGCGAACTTCACGCAGATCGCGGCGAACGGCGCGACCACCACGGGAAAGGTTTATCTGGAACGCCCCGGCAAGATCCGCTTCCAGTATCAGAAGGGCGTGCCGCTCCTCGTCGTGGCGAACGGCAAGAGCCTCGACGTCGTCGATTACGAGGTGAACCAGGTGCAGCGCTACCCGATTGCGGAAACGCCGCTCAGCGTGCTTCTGGATCCGAACGCGCAGCTCGCCAAGTTCGCGCAGGTGAAAAGCGACACCGCCGATGCGCTGGTGATCGAGGCGCGAGACAAGAAGCACCCGGAATACGGCATCATCACCATCTATTTCGCGCGCGACGCCGCCGCCCCCGCCGACTTGCTGCTGCAGGGCTGGAACGTGGTCGACGGCCAGGGCCAGACGACGAAGGTGCAGCTGTCGAACGTGAAGTTCGACGTCGACCTGCCCAGGAACGCCTTCCGCTACAACGATCCGCGCCGCACCAACCGGCGCTAGGCGGGCTGCCGGAGTCGCGCCGTCCGCCCCCGGCCGGCGGCGGCTTGCCGCCCCCTGACGAAAGCGAAGGCTTTGCGGCGGCGGCGGCGGCCTGCTACCTGCCGCGCCATGCAAGCCTCGACCCTGAAGATCGCCAGCTGGAACATCAACTCCGTCCGCATCCGCCTGCCCATCGTCGGCCGGCTGATCGCGGAGGAGGCGCCGGACATCATCTGCCTGCAGGAGACGAAGGTCCGCGACAGCCAGTTCCCGCATGAGGATTTCGAGAAACTCGGCTACAAATACCGCATTCTCCACGGCCAGCCCATGCACCACGGCGTCGCCATTCTGTCGAAGGTGCCGATCACGGAGGAGCGCCGCTACGACTGGCAGGACAATGGAGAGGCGCGGCATATCGGCGTCCGGCTGCCGAACGGCGTGCTGCTGGAAAACGTCTACATTCCGGCGGGCGGCGACGTCCCCGATCGGGAGGTGAACGCGAAGTTCGGGCAGAAGCTCGATTTCTACGAGCGCATGACGCGCTGGTCGGAGGCGCTGGACATTCCCACCGTGATGATGGGCGATTTCAACATCGCGCCGCTGGAATGCGACGTGTGGAGCCACAAGCAGCTCCTCGGCGTGGTCAGCCACACGCCCGTCGAATGCGAAACCATGCAGCGCCTGAAGGACAGCAATGACTGGGTGGATATCGGCCGCCGCTTCGTGCCCGCCCCGGACCGGCTCTATACCTGGTGGAGTTACCGCGCGAAGGATTGGGCCGCCTCCGACCGCGGCCGCCGCCTCGACCATGTCTGGGTCTCGCCGGAGCTGGAGGGTCGTGTGACGGCGCACCGGGTGCTGGAACACGCCCGCTCCTGGGACCGCCCGTCCGACCATATCCCGCTCATCACTGAAATCGAGGTCTGACGCATGGCCGAACCAGAGGGTGCCGGATCAGAGGGTGCCGGATCAGAGGCCGGGTCAGGATTGGCTGGGGCAGGGGATGCCGGCGCCCTCGCGGCCGAACGCGCCATCGACGAACTGCGCCGGGGCCGGCCCATCATCGTGACGCCGGGTGAGGGCGAGGCCGAAAACGAGGGCAAAACCGAGGGTGCGGGCGCCGGCGGTGCTGCGCGTGAACACCTCGCGATTCTCCCCGTCGAACTCGCCTCGGACGCCGCGCTTGCCGCTTTCGAGGCGGGGGGTTCGCGCGCCGGAGCGGCAGCGGGCGAGGACGCCCCCCGCGCCGATATTCTCATCACCGACAAGCGCGCCGAAACGCTGGCGCTGGCCAATCAGCGCGCCGCTGCGGGTATGCGCGCGGTGCGCATCCGCCGTCCCGACTGGATCGCCGCCGGCGGCGCCGTTGCCGTCGCCGACCCGACCCTCGACCTGTCCAGCCCGCTGAAGGGGCCGTTCGACACCGTGCCGGTGGCGGACGAGGCGCTTGCCGCCGCTGCGCTCGCCGCCGCGAAATTCGCCGGGCTGCTGCCCGCCGTCCATGTGCGGTCCGCGCGCGGCGACGATGCGCATATGCTGCGCGTTCCCGCCGCCGCCATCGCCGCCTACCGCGCGCCGTCCACCCTGCGGCAGATCACACGCGCGCGCCTGCCGCTGAAGGCTGCCGAGGATACGCAGGTCGCCGCCTTCCGTTCGCCCGGCGGGCCGGAGCATCTGGCGCTCCTGATCGGCGACTGGGCGACAAAGGACGCGCCGCTGACGCGCCTCCACAGCGCCTGCCTGACGGGCGACGTGCTCGGCAGCCTGAAATGCGATTGCGGCGACCAGCTTCATGCCGCGCTGGACGCCATCGCGGCCGATGGCGGCGGCATCCTCCTCTATCTGCAGCAGGAAGGGCGCGGCATCGGCCTCCTCAACAAGCTGCGCGCCTACCGGCTGCAGGATCAGGGTTTCGACACGGTCGACGCCAATCTGCGACTGGGGTTCGAGGTGGACGAGCGCGATTTCGGCATCGCCGCTGAGATGCTGAAGGCCGTCGGCGCCCCGCGCATCCGCCTCCTCACCAACAACCCGTCGAAGGTCGGCGGCCTGGCGGATGAGGGCATCGAGGTCACCGCGCGCATTCCCCTCGTCGCCGGCCACGGCCCCCTCAACGAAGCCTACCTCGCCACCAAACGCGACCGCACCGGCCACCAGTTCTAGGCGGCGGGGCGGCTCTGCCGCGGCCAGACAACACTTCGCCCGTCCCGCACCCATGGGCCCCTGCCTCCGCAGGGGCGACGATATTCTGTTGGTGGAGTATCTTTCACCTCGTCACCCCTGCGCAGGCAGGGGTCCACCCGCACCCGCCCGGGCCTCACGTCCCCGCCCGGCCTGCCGCCAGCCTGACCCGCGCCATCACCCCTCCGCCTTGATGCGCAGCGCGTGGATGCGCTGCATCAGATCCCCCAGCGCGGCATAGACCGCCCGCTGCCGCGCCACGCGCGACTGGCCGGCGAGCGCCGCGCTCTCGATCTCCACCGCGAAGTGGCTCTCCCCCGTACCGTCGTCGCCCGCATGACCGGCGTGCAGCGCGCTTTCGTTCACCACCTCCAGCCGCGTCGGCGCCAGCGCCCTCGTCAGCCGCTCCCGAATTTCCGTTTCCATCGTCTGCATGGGCCTGTTCCTTTCGATCGTCCGCGCGCCTTCCTATATGATCGCGGGTGAAAGAGGGACACCGCCAGACCGACGCCAACAGCGATTCCGAACCGCCCCGACCCCGCCGCCGCGAGCGCTTCCACGGCCGTGTCGAGCGCGAGGGGCTGTGCCAGCGCCCCGGCTGCGACGAACCCGGCGAATTCCGCGCCCCCGTCACCGGCGCCCCGCACGGCACCTGGCAGTATTTCTGCCTGCAGCATGTCCGCGAATTCAACGAGGGGTATAGCTGGCGCGGAGAGGCGCTGCGCGCGAACGGCCGCTGGGACCGCGCGACGCAGGCCTTTGCCGCCAACGCCTATGCCAATGCCTTCGCCGACGAGATGGGCATCTTCCGCGAGCGTTTCGGCGCCGATGCCTTCCCCGAAACGGCGGAGGCCTCCCGCGTGCGCCTGTCGCCGGAGGATCACGCCGCTCTCGGCGCCTTCGACCTCGACCGCACCGCCACCCGCGCCGACATCCGCGCGCGGTACAAGGAGCTGGTGCGCCGCTACCATCCCGACATGAACGGCGGCGACCGCTCCCACGAGCGTGAGTTGCAGGCCGTCATCGATGCCTATACGCAGCTCAGGCGCAGCACCGCCTTCGCCGAATGACCGACCACTCCCCTGACGATTCTGAGGAGGCCGCATGGCCAGCCAGCCCGTAGACACGAACAGCCACCAGACGCTGATGCCCGCGCCGGATACAGAGGTGGACGCGCGCGAAACCTTCGGCGTCGACATCGACATGAAGATCCCGGCGTTCAGCCAGGCGGACGAGCGCGTGCCCGACCTCGACCCCGACTATGTCTTCGACCCCGACACCACGCTCGCCATCGTCGCCGGCTTCGCCTTCAACCGCCGCGTCATGGTTCAGGGCTATCACGGCACTGGCAAGTCCACGCATATCGAGCAGGTCGCCGCGCGCCTCAACTGGCCCTGCGTGCGCATCAACCTCGATTCGCACATCAGCCGCATCGACCTCGTCGGAAAGGACGCCATCGTCCTGAAGGAGGGGCAGCAGGTGACGGAATTTCGGGAGGGGCTGCTCCCCTGGGCGCTGCAGACGCCCACCGCGCTCGTCTTCGACGAATACGACGCCGGCCGCCCCGACGTCATGTTCGTCATCCAGCGCGTGCTGGAGGTGGAGGGGAAGCTGACCCTCCTCGACCAGAACCGCGTCATCCGCCCGAACCCGTTCTTCCGCCTGTTCGCCACGTCGAACACCATCGGCCTCGGCGACACCAGCGGCCTCTATCACGGCACCCAGCAGATCAATCAGGGCCAGATGGACCGCTGGAACATCGTCACCACGCTGAACTACCTCGACAGTGCGCACGAGATCGAGATCGTCCACGCAAAGGCCGGCGACCGTTTTTCGGGGGAGGAGGGGAAGGACCGCATCGCCCGCATGGTGCAGGTCGCCGATCTGACGCGTCAGGGCTTCATCAACGGCGACATTTCCACCGTCATGAGTCCCCGCACCGTCCTCACATGGGCGCAGAATGCCGGCATCTTCGACAATCTCGGCTTCGCGTTCCGCGTCTCCTTCCTCAACAAGTGCGACGAGCTGGAGCGCCCCATCGTCGCCGAATATTACCAGCGCGTCTTCGGCGAGGACTTGCCCGAAAGCGTCGTCAGCCAGGCCCGCACCTAACCGGGTTGGAAGCCCAACAGGCGGCCGCATGCGCGGCTGGCGTTCGCATGCACGGCAGGCGTTCGCACGCCCGGCAGGTGGCCAGAAGCCCGGCAGACGGCCGGAAGCCCGGCGGGCTGCCGGAAGCCTCGCGCGCAGCCCGGAACAGCGCGCGGACAGCCGAACGCCCGGCCGGTCGAACGGACAGGCCGAACGGCCAAGTCGAACCCGGCGGTCCCGCCCGCACGCGAAGTCGCCGCCCAGTATCGACGCGCCCGCCCCACGGCTGCGGCCAAATCGAGGCCCGCGCACCGGCGCTCCGAAACATGGTAAACGCCCGGAAAGCCCTTCGAACTCGGCCCGCCGCATGGCGCGTTCATGTCACCCTGTTCGGAACCCCGCCCCGATCCGCGCGTAAATTCTCAGTCAACGATTGGGAGTAAGACTTGTGAAGAAACTGATTGGCCTCGCCGCCATGGGCGCCGCCGCGCTCGCCGTCACCGCCTGCGACGTGGAGCAGACGGAAGAGGGCGAAATGCCGAACGTCGAGGTCGAGGGCGGCAACATGCCCGAATATGATGTCGACACGCCGGAGGTCGAAGTCCGCACCGAAGAGCGCACCGTCGACGTCCCCGTCGTCGAAACCGAACCCGCCGACGCCAGCGAGGAATAAGGCGCTATGTCCGAGGGCGAGCAGTGCCGTAAGGTGCGGTTCGCCCTTGGACCTAAAATTGAAAGACTAAGGACTTCGCGTGCGGGGCTCTGAGAGAGCAGAATCGATAAGCACGCCGGACATCTATTAAGAAAACAAAATAAAACAAGTCACAGTATAAAAAGTGTGAGAGTGATTTTATTTTAGAAAATACTGTAACTAATGATGCTCAATAAACCGAAAGGTATTTATCGTAGAAACTGAATAAGAGTCTGGTCTTTCCGCCGCTACCCCAACATTCTTGCCGACCGTAATGGCTGATATCATCCACGGCTTAACAATTTTATATCAGTTTCATGACATGGCTTTATTGATCGAGTTTACTGGAGAAATCTTTTCTGCGACGGCGGAGAGTGAGCCGCGAATTCGATAATATTAGGATTAACGAAACCATTCATCTCACTAGGCACGATTTGAAATGGGAGTTGCTCTAATTCACCGATTGCCAGCCGATAAGCTTCCTGCATTGAATCATCTGCGTCGTATTCCGGACCATCTACTGCGATCAAAATGTTGCCTTTTTCCACGCTGCCACGGTCGAGAACATAACTCAACCGTTTTCGCCAATGAGCGCCGTAGTCAACTACGCTCATTGGGCTTCGCTGACTAAAAGATAGGGGCTTTATAGCACGTAGAGTTTCTCCTTTGTAGGCTAAAGGAAACGTCACTGGAATCACATCATCTTCAATTTTAACCGTACGAAAATGCTTAAAATGGCTGCGATGCAAAGCTTGCCTGATTTTCTTAGTCAAGACATGCTCCGCATTATCCACAGTAATCTCGCGTTTAACAAACCGAGCAAACAGGCTACGAACCAAAACGTCTAACGGTAGTTCCGATTGCAGTGCCCGCGGCGCGCTAAAGATAACACTAGATTCTCGTGGCCTTACAATCTCCCAAAAGGTGGTTCTTGTATCTGTTCCGTGAATTGCCGGCAAATATTCGCCAGCTCGCGGAAGCTCAATCTTTAAAAGGTCAATCGCATGTCCGTAGGCGTTGTATGCCCTTTCTTCAAAAAAATGTCGAACTCGAGAGAACCTCTTAGGCGCGAGCTGAAAATCTATTTTCCCAGACATGCCATCGATCACGACTACGCCGATGTTGGCAAACTCTTCTGTCTCCGCGAACGGTCGAAACCGAATGATGCTGTATTTGAAGATATTCTTCATGCGAGCTCATCCCAGAAGGCCTGTTGGTTAACCCTGTATAATGTGCTGCGAATGGAGGTTAAAAAATCGTTCTCATCTTCAACCCACTCGTTGGGAAGCTGGCCGAAAATTTCATCCAAACTCGCAGTTAACCTGCGCATATTTTCGCATAGTTGACAAATGAAAACATTATTAGAGCGCTTTTTCCCCCATGCGCCTCGACAGGCATGCAGAGTTAGTTCGGAGCACCTATAGCTATTTGAAAACGCCAAGTTATGGTCAATTGCAATCAGGGAATTGCTATCGAGTTCCACCATTAAGTTGGGGTTTCCTCCCCGCTCAGAAAGGGACCGGTCCCCATTTTTTATCCAATGGTCGAAGGCGTAGATGGTGGCAAGGGTGTCGCTGGGCATTTGTTGGAGCAACGGCATTACCATAGCTTCAACGGGCTCCTTCCAAAGAGAGGCGAACAATGTTCCACTCCCGATGGAAGTCGATAATCGTTGATCTTCGTAAGAGTCCAAAAGCGGCCTTGGTAAATTACCCAGCGCAAAAAAGGGAACGGGGATTTCTAGATTTTGCGCAAGCCAGCCAGAAACAACTTCTGCAATTAAGCCCTTGTTCAGCGCGGCTCGCCCCTTGACGGCATAAAGCCGCTCATCTGCAAGCTGGCATAGGTATGGTTGGGTTGCGCCGCTTTGGATGGGCCGCACGACCTCCACAATCTCGAGTGCTTCTAGCTTAAATGCCATCGGCCATGACTACCATCGATGAAATTATAAATCCGCGAGACGTATGACGGCCTCGCCATCGAGGCCGAGCCGTTTGCGAGGGTTGGCTTTTGAAAAACCAGGAGAAGCCTGGACGGCGACATGGTGAACCATCAGGATCTTTAGTATCACGAATGGTCCAACACACCACCCACTCATTCCGCTCTTGTAAAATAGGGTTCGCTGACCGAGCTTGCGTCCTATGCGTTTTCTGCTGCCTCGCCGCCGGTCCCGCGCCGCGTTCATCGCCGGCCCCTCGGGCCTTGCCGCTCGGCGCTGGGCCGGACGTGCGGGCGCTATGAGTGTCCAGACTGTCAACTTCGCTGCGGACACATGTGTCAAGTTCGGTGCCGGAGCCCCAGATATGGTGGTGGCGGCATGAGCGGGGAGAAACGCAATCCGGTCGAGGACTTTCGTCATTCGCTGGCCGCGGCGCTGCGGGCGGTGGCGCGGACGCCGGAATATGAACTCAGCTACACCGCCGACCGCCCCTCCGGCTCGGCCAGTGCCGGCCGCATTCCGCAGCCGCCGCGCGGCATGCCGGAGCGGGAGGTGCAGGAGGCGCGCGGCTGGGCCGACGCCTTTGCGCTGAAACGCCGCCACCACGACGCCGCCCGCCACATGCGCGGCCAGCCCGGCGCCGGCCCCGCGCGCGACATCTTCAACGCCGCCGAACAGGCGCGCGTGGAGGCGCTGGGCGCCAACGCCATGGCGGGGACGAAGGCGAACCTCGCTGCCATGACAGAGGCGCGCGTGAAGATGGACCCGATCACCCGCGCCCGCGCCGCCGACGAGGTGCCGCTGGCGACCGCCGTCGGCCTGATCGTGCGCGAACGGCTGACCGGCGCGCCCGTCCCGGCGCAGGCGCAGACCGGCGTCGATCTGGTGCGGGACTGGGTGGAAAGCCGCGCCGGCGCGCATCTGGACGACTTGCTTGCGCGCATCGGGGATCAGGACGCCTTCGCCCGCCTGACGCGCGACATCCTGACCGACCTCGACCTCGGCGACCCGGATTCCGACGAGACCGAGGATTCGGAGGACGACGAGGAGTCCGGCGAGGACGACAGCGCCGAGAACGACACGGAGGACGATGAGGACGGCGAGGATGACGGCCCCTCGGCCGGGCAGGATTCGGCGCTCGACCAGCGCGGCGAGGAGGAGGATTCGGACGCCGAGGGCGGCGAACAGGATGTGCAGCTCGACGACGACATGCTGTCGGAGGCGGAGATGGGCGACGAGGCCGATGACGGCATGGTCCCCTTTCGCCCCAATGCGCCCTGGACCGACCTGCCGTCGCTGTTCGACTACAAGGCCTATACCGCGCAGTTCGACGAGGTGATGGGGGCGGAGGATCTGTGCGACCCTGAGGAGCTGACGCGCCTGCGCACCTATCTCGACCAGCAGATGACCAGCCTGCAGGGCGTGGTGGCGAAGCTGGCGAACCGGCTGCAGCGCCGCCTGCTGGCGCAGCAGAACCGCGCCTGGGATTTCGATCAGGAGGAGGGGCTGCTCGATTCCGCGCGCCTGGCCCGCGTGGTCGTCAACCCGACCCAGTCGCTCAGTTACAAGGTGGAGCGCGACACGGATTTCCGCGACACGGTCGTCACCCTGCTGATCGACAATTCCGGCTCCATGCGCGGGCGGCCCATCTCCATCGCCGCCATCTGCGCCGACATTCTGGCGCGCACGCTGGAACGCTGCGCAGTGAAGACGGAGATCCTGGGCTTCACGACGCGCGCGTGGAAGGGCGGGTCCAGCCGCGAACAATGGCTGTCGGACGGCCGCCCGGCGAAACCCGGCCGCCTGAACGACCTGCGCCACATCGTCTACAAGACCGCCGATGCGCCCTGGCGGCGCGCGCGCAAGAATCTCGGCCTGATGATGCGGGAAGGGCTCTTGAAGGAAAATATCGACGGGGAGGCGCTGCTCTGGGCGCACAACCGCCTCGTGGGGCGGCCGGAGGAGCGGCGCATCCTGATGGTCATTTCCGACGGCGCGCCGGTCGACGATTCCACCCTGTCGGTGAACAGCGGCAATTATCTCGAAACCCACCTTCGGCAGGTGATCGACTGGATCGAGACGCGCAGCCCGGTGGAGCTGAACGCCATCGGCATCGGCCACGACGTCACGCGCTATTACCGCCGCGCCGTCACCATCATGGATGCCGAGCAGCTGGGCGGCACCATGGTGGAACAGCTCGCCTCCCTGTTCGAGGAGGAGGGGGTGAAGGGACGCCGGCGCGCTGCCTGAGGGGGCGGGCGCTTTTTCGATGAACCGAACAAAAACGGCGCGTTCAGCATCGGCTCAATGGACGGGGTCCAGTGTCGGGATGTGGCCGCGGGATTTCGGTCCCCTGTTCCGCCCGCGGCCACACCGCCACAAGGGGTTTATGGAGAGTATGCCATGCTGAAACAGATTTTGATCGGAACCATCGCCCTGACCGGGCTCAGCGCCGCCACCCCGGCCTTCGCCGACGGCCGCTGGGACCGCGACGACCGCCGCGGCGGCTGGGACAGGGGCTATGACCGCGACGGCCGCTACGACCGGGACTACCGCGACTATCGCCGCGACGACCGCCGGTATGACCGTGTTCGCTATGACCGGCGCGACCGCCGCGACCGGGACGACTGGTACGACCGCCGCGGCAACCGATACGACAGCTACGACCGCTGCCGGTCGGGCAATGGCGTCAATGTCGGCACGGTGATCGGCGGCGTCGCCGGCGGCGTGGTCGGCAACGAGGTCGCGGGCCGCGGCGACAAGACCATCGGCTCCATCCTCGGCGCTGCCGCCGGCGCGGTGCTGGGCCACGAAATCGGCAAGGGCGACAGCAACCGCCGCTACTGCTGAGCCTCATAGTCGGCGATGGCGGTGATGAAGGCGGCGCCGTAGCGTTCCAGCTTGGCGCCGCCGACACCGCTGATGCCGGCCAGATCGGCCTCTGTCGCCGGCCGCCGCGCCGCCACCTCCGCCAGGGTGGCGTCGTGAAAGATGACATAGGCCGGGACCCCGTGCTCGGCGGCAAGCGCCTTGCGAAGCGCCCGCAGCCGTCCGAACAACGGATCGTCGGCGTCGGACAGCGCCGGGGCACCCTGCTGACGGCGACGCTTTCGCCCCGGCGGCGGCGGTACGATGCTGACCGTCCGCTCGCCCTTCAGAACGGCCCGCGCCGCCGGCCCCAGCGTCAGCCCGCCATATTGCGGATCGACCCGCAGCGCATCCTCCGCCACCAGCTGCTGCTGCACCGGCCGCCAGTCCCTGGTCGTCTTCCCCTCGGTCAGCCCGAACACGCCCAGTCGGTCATGCCCCAGCTTCGAGGCTCGTTCGCTGGCAACGCCCCCCAGCACATCGGCAATATGCCCCAGCCCGAACCGCTGACCTGTTCGGTATACGGCGCTGAGCAGCTTGACGGCATCCTCGCTGACGTCGACCTGTGTCGGCGGCTCCAGACAATTGTCGCAGTTGCCGCAAGGCGCCGGCGCCGGCTCTCCGAAATAGGTCAGAAGGGCGATGCGGCGGCAGGCGGCGCTGGCGGCATAGGCGGCGAGCGCGTTCAGCTTGCCCTCGTCGATGCGCCGCCGCTCCTCGGAACTTTCCCCCTCGGCAAGCTGAGAGCGAGCGCGGGCAATATCCGCCGCCCCCCACCACATCACCGCCTCGGCCGGCGCACCGTCGCGGCCGGCGCGGCCCGTTTCCTGATAATAGGCCTCGATCGATTTCGGCAGCGCCATATGCGCCACGAAGCGCACGTCCGGCTTGTCGATGCCCATGCCGAACGCGACCGTCGCCACCATAATCATGTCGTCGCCGGCGACGAAGGCGGCCTGATTCGCACTGCGCGTCTCCGCATCCAGACCGGCATGATAGGGCAGCGCGTTGAGGCCGGCAGCCTGCAGCTGCGCCGCGATGGCATCGACCTTTGCCCGGGTCGGCGCATAGACGATGCCTGCCCGGCCCCGCCGCCCGTTCAGGAAATCCATCAGCTGGCGCGTACGGCTGTCGCCGGCGCGGACGTGATAGGTGATGTTCGGCCGGTCGAAGCCGGCGACCACGACCTTGTCCGCGTCGATGCCGAGCTGCTGGGCGATATCGGCCTGCGTCATCGCATCGGCCGTCGCGGTCAGGCCGATGCGAGGAACGCCCGGAAAGCGGTCGCAGAGCGGGCGCAGCTGCCGGTAATCCGGCCGGAAATCATGACCCCATTCCGAAACGCAGTGCGCCTCGTCGATGGCGATGAGAGCAAGGTCGGCGCGGCCGATCCGGTCCTGGAAGTCGGGCATGGTCGCCCGCTCGGGCGCGACATAGAGGAGGTCGAGCGTCCCCTGTTCCAGCGCATTCCAGATGTCGCGGCGTTCGTCCATCGCCGTCGCGCCGGTCAGCGCAGCAGCGGCGACGCCCGCCTCCCGCAGCGCGCGGACCTGATCCTGCATCAACGCGACCAGCGGCGAGATGACGAGCGCCGTGCCCGGCCGGGCGAGTGCGGGCACCTGATAGCAGAGCGACTTGCCCGCGCCGGTCGGCATGATGGCGAGGCGATCCTCGCCGCGCGCGACCGCCTCGACGATTTCGCCTTGCAGGGGACGGAACGACTTGTAGCCGAAAACGTCGTTCAGGATCTGTACGGGCTCACTGATATACACAGCCGTCCGGATAGCGGCGCGGCGCGGCGCGCGCCACAGTCGAACAGGTCGCAGGGACGAAGAGGCGGGATGACAGGGTTACGGTCGGGATTCTACGCGGTCGCCACGGCGCTGTTCGCGCTTGCGGCGATGAATGCGCAGGCGGAGGACGGGCCCGTCACGATCGCGGCGGAACCGCTGGCGCTCAGCGAAAGCGATGCGAAGGTCGAAAGGATTGGCCGACTGGCCTATCGCGGCGGTCTGGTCCTGTCCTCCGGCGAGGAGCGGGTCGGCGGCGTGTCGGGTCTGCGCTGGCTGGGCGGCGACCGCTTTTTGGCCATCACCGACCAGGGCGACTGGCTGCGCCTCGACACCGAGGAGGCGGATGACAGGCTGACCGGCATCGCGGCGGCCCGCATCGGCATTTTGACAGACGATCGCGGCGCTCCGCTTTTGGTCAAGCCTCTGGCCGATGCGGAGGCGCTGTCCATCCAGCGCACGGACGGGAAGCCGGTCGCCGCCAATGTCTATTTCGAACGCTCGCACCGCGCATGGCGCTATGCCCTTGATGAAGACGGAGGGATCGGCGCGTTCATGCGCGAACTGCCGCTCGGTGACTGGGTCGAGGCATTGCCGGAAAATGGCGGCATCGAGGCGGTGGCCGGCACGGAACGGGGCACGTTCCTGATCCCGGAGGATTTGCGCCGGGACGGCCGTGTCCTCGCGCACCGCCAGTGGCGTGGACGCGACGGCAAGCTGCGCACCTCGGAAATCCCCTTCGAATTGCCAACGGATTTCAAGCCGACGGACGCGCACGCCCTGCCGGATGGCGGCATCCTGCTTCTCAGCCGCCGCTATTCGCCGCTGCAAGGCGTCGCGGCCCGCCTGGACCTGCTCGAATTTCAAGCGTCTCCCAGCGGGCCCGGCCGCTTGAAGCGAACGCCGCTGACCATGCTGAAGGCGCCCCTGACCGTCGATAATATGGAGGCGCTCGCTATCCGCGTGTCGGGCGAGCGTACCTTCCTCTATCTGATGAGCGACGATAATTTCAGCCCGGCCCAGCGAACCTTGCTGATGAAATTCGAATTGATGCCGGCCAAGAGGGCGGCGCAAGCGCGGCCGAGCACCAAACCGCCAGAGGCGAAGCCGGGGCCGGGCGAAACGATTTCTCCGGACGATTAGACTTGTTCGCATCATCCCTCGATTTGGGCTATACAGTGTGCAGCGGGTGAGAAGCCAAGGAGTCTCATCAATGATGCGAGTTCGTTTCAAAACAGCATTGCTGGCCCTCATGTCCGTTTCCGTGCCCGCTAGCGTCCTGGCGCATCACGGTTGGGCCTGGACAGAAGACGAGGAAAGCCGCCTTTCCGGCGAGATCGTTTCGATCAGCTTCGGCAATCCTCACATGCACCTCGAATTGCGCGATCAGGCCGGAACATGGCAGGTCGACCTTGCGCCGCCGTCGGCGTCTGCCCGTGCGGGTTTCGTGGAAGGGGTGGCTGAGACCGGCGATCAGGCCGTGGTCACCGGCCACCGGTCTCGCGATGCGGACGAACGCGCGTTCAAGGCGGAAACGATCACGGTGAACGGCAAGACCTACGACGTCTACCCGGATCGCCCGAAGACCTTGAAGCCCGGCAAGTAAAATTCGGCGCCGCGATGCTCGACGTGGCTCTGACCGCCGTGGAGAATTCTGCGTTGGCGGAGGCATTGAGGACGTCGCGCACCGCCTATCCAATTGTAAACGGCCTGCATATCATCGGCCTCGCGGTCCTGTTCGGATCGATTCTTTCGCTCGATCTGAAGCTGTTGGGATTGTTCCCCCAGATACCCGTCCAACCCCTGGCGCTCTATTTGCCGCGCGTGTCCGCCTGCGGGCTGGGCCTTGCGGCTGCGACCGGCCTGCTGCTGTTCAGCATCCAACCGCGCGACTATGCGGAAAACTCGGCGTTCCTGATCAAGGTAGGTCTGGTGCTGATCGGAACCGCGCACGCAGCTTGGGTACACTCTACCCAAGGGTGGAAGAGAGCGGCGCGAGAGAACGGCTCCGTCGCGAAACGGCTGCGAGTCTCGGCCGCCTTGTCGCTCTCTATCTGGAGCGCGGCCATACTGGCCGGACGCTTCATCGCCTTTTGAGGGCGGCCGTCTACAACCGCCCCTCGATGGCATCCCAGATACGGCCCGGGATGTCGGTGCCGTTGTAGCGGTCGATGGCGACGATGCCGGTGGGTGAAGTGACGTTGATTTCCGTCAGCAGTCCGCCGATGACGTCGATGCCCACGAAGATCAGGCCGCGCGCCTTCAGATCGGGGCCGATGCGTGCGCAGATTTCTTGCTCCCGCTCCGTCAATTCGGTTTTCGCGCCGGAGCCGCCAGCGGCGAAATTGCTGCGGATTTCTCCCTTCTTGGGCAGGCGGTTTACGGCGCCGACCGCCTCACCATCGACAAGGACGATGCGTTTGTCGCCCTCCACCACGGCAGGCAGGAAGGCCTGGGCGATGAACGGCTCCTTGAAGATCTCTCCGAACAATTCGACGAGCGCGCCGAGGTTGCCGTCGTCCTCGTCCAGCTTGAACACGGCCTCGCCGCCCTTCCCGTGCAGCGGCTTCACCACGACCGCGCCATGCTTGTCGCGGAATGCGCGCACGTCGTCTGCGGACCGCGTGATCATCGTGTCCGGCATCAGGTCGGCATAGCGCAGCACGAACAGCTTTTCCGGGGCGTTCCGCACCTCGACAGGGTCGTTCACGATCAGCGTCTTCTCTCGTACCATTTCAAGAAGGTGCGTCGCGGTGATATAGGCGATGTCGAAGGGCGGGTCCTGCCGCATCAGGACGACGTCGATGTCCGTGCCAAGGTCGATCATCTCTTCCTCGCCCAGCGTGAAATGATCGCCCTCCACCGCGCGCACCTCGACCGGTCTGGCGCGTGCACGCACGGCCCCGCCCGTCCAGGACAGGTCCTTCGCCAGATAATGCCACAATTTGTGGCCGCGTTCCTGCGCCTTCAGCATCAGCGCGAAGGTGGAATCGCCGGCAATCTTGACGGCGGCGATCGGGTCCATCTGGACGGCGACATTCAGGCTCATGTCCTGCGTTCTGCCGCTTGGCACCAGATGCGTCACGGAAAATTTAGGTGAACGTCAAAATAGGCCCTTCAGGTGAAGCGGCCATCGCCCGGGACGTACGAGAACAGCATCGACGCGCGCGCCGTCGGCGGCCGCCGAATAGCGCGGCCACAACGCCTCCGCCGCTCGGTGAACGCGGGCCAGGCGGCCGGGCGCGATGGCCGCATCGGCGGCAAGATCGGTGGGCCGCCACTTCACCTCTACAAAAACCAGCGTGCGGCCGCGCTGCGCGACAATGTCGACTTCGCCGGCGCGGGTGCGGACGCGGCGTGCGTGAATCCGGTACCCCTTCAGCCGCAGATAGAGTGCCGCCCATGTCTCGGCGCGCCGGCCCTTCCGCTCCGCCGCCGTCCGGTCGCGTGTCATCCGTCCTTCAGCGCCAGCGCCCGCGCATAGACATCCGCGCGCGGCAGGCCGAGATCCGCTGTCACGCGCTTCACCGCGTCCTTCACCGTTCCTTCCGCCAGGGCCGTACGAAGGGCCGCGTCGAGGTCGGCGCCACTGGGCGCGGCTTCGGCCAACGGTGGGCCGATCATGACGACGATCTCGCCCTTCGGTGGCGCCGCATCGGCGTAGCGGGCGGACAATCGGTCGAGCGGTTCGAACACCAACTCCTCATGCAATTTGGTCAGTTCGCGCGCAACGGCCGCCTCTCGCGGGCCGAACACCTCCGCCGCGACCGTCAGGAAGCGCGCCAGGCGGGGTCCCGTCTCGTAGAACGCAAGTGTCGCGCGGATGTCGGCAAGTTCGGCGAACGTATCGCGCAGGCCCTTCTCCTTCGGTGGCGGAAAACCGGCGAACAGAAACCGATCGGTCGGCAGCCCGGCAATGGACAGGCCCGCGATGAGGGCGGAGGGGCCGGGCACGGTGAATATGGCGATGCCGGCCGCCCGCGCTTCCCGCACCAGCCGGTAGCCGGGGTCTGAGATCAGCGGCGTTCCGGCGTCGGTGACGACGGCGACGGCCTCGCTTTCGGCCCGGCGGATCAGCTCCGGCCGCACCCGGGCGCCGACATGCTCGTCGTGCCGGACCATGGGCGTGTCCGCACCGATATGGTGCAGCAATTTTCCCGTGACGCGTGTATCCTCGGCCGCGACCAGGGCTGCCGATTTCAGGACGTTCGCCGCACGAAACGACAGGTCGTTCAGGTTGCCGATAGGCGTGGCGACGATATAGAGCCCCGGAGTGAGAGTTTGTGAGTGCATTTGGGTGAGGGCTACGCGATGATGGTACGAGGTTCCAGTTGGAAGCGTGGTCTGGCGGCCCTGTGCGCAGGCGCGGTCATGCTGGCGACAGGCGCCTGCTCGTCCATGGGCGGGGACGAGGATCTGGTGACGGCGCCGCCGCCCGTCCAGGAGGAAGCGCTGCCGACACTGCCGCCGCCGGACATTCCCACCAGCGCGGAGGCGGTCGAGAAGAACCGCGTCGCCCTGCTGCTGCCTGTCAGCGGCTCTAACGCCCGCGTCGGCCGCTCTCTCGCCAATGCCGCCAGCATGGCGCTCGACGATCTGGGCGAGGTCGGTATCGAACTTGAAGTGTACGATACGGCCGGCGGGGCGGAGCGCGCGGCCGAACGCGCCATCGCTGACGGCGCCGGCCTGTTCCTCGGCCCGCTGCTTGCGGAGAATGTCAGCGAGATTCGCAGCATCGCCCGCGGCCGCAATATTCCCGTCATCAGTTTTTCCAACGATGCCGAGATTGCCGGCAGCGGCGTCTACATCATGGGCTTCCAGCCGAACCAGAGCATTGAGCGCGTCGTCGGCTATGCCCGGTCCCAAGGCATGGGCAATTTCGCCGCGCTGGTGCCGCAGGGCGTCTATGGACGCCGCGCCAGCCAGGCCTTCCTTGCGGCCGTGCGCGATGCTGGTGGCCGCGTCACCGCCATCGAAACCTATGAGCGCAAGCGCTCCGCGCTGACTGCGGCCGTACGCCGGCTGACGGATTTCGACGCGCGGTCGGCTCGTGCCGCGTCTCGCGGTGTCGTGCGCTCCGACGGGACGGTGCGGAACGTGGAAGAAAACATGCCGCCCGTCAGCTTCGATGCGCTGCTGATCGCGGACGGCGGTGCTATCGCGTCCGAATTCCTCCAAAGCCTCGGCCGCTTCGACGCCGGTCCGGATGAGGTGAAATATCTTGGCACGGAGCTTTGGAACGCGGATCCGCGGATCGCGCAGGCGCAGGGCCTGCACGGCAGCCTGTTTGCCAGCGTCCCCGATGCCCGTTTCCGGCAGCTCGCGCAGCGTTTCAAGACGCGTTACGGCGGTCAGCCCTCGCGTCTTGCAAGCCTGGCCTACGACGCCACGCTGCTGGCCGCCGGCATCGCGCGCGACTGGCCGCTCGACAGGACCTTTCCCGTCGACCGCTTGACCGATCCGGACGGCTTTGTCGGCATTGACGGCATATTCCGTTTCGGGGCCAACGGAATTGCGCAGCGCGGCATGGAAGTTCAGCAGGTCGCGCCCGGCGGATCGCGCACCGTCTCGCCCGCGCCGTCCAGTTTTCAGAACCGCCGGGTCAGCATGCTGGTGCCCGAGGATCTGCCCGGCGGCCCCGGCGGCAGGGTTCTCGCCTATTTGAACTGAGGGGCTTATCCGAACTGAGGGGCGCGGCAGGACTGCCGGGCGGTTACCGTGGCGCCATGACCCTGTTCGACGACTGGCGCTCCCGCTCCCCCTATTATGACGACAGTCACGAGGCCGTGGCGCAGTCTGTACGCCGGTTCGTGGCAAGGGAGATCGCACCCAACATCGACCGCTGGGAGGAGGAGCGGCAATTGCCGCGCAGCCTTCACCGGAGGGCGGCGGAGGCGGGCATTCTCGGCCTCGGCTATCCGGAGGCCTATGGCGGGCATTCGGACGGCTTCGACATCTTCCATTCGCTGACCCAGTCGGAGGAACTGGCGCGTGTCGGCGCCGGCGGCCTGACCGCCAGCCTGATGACGCACGGCATCGGTCTGCCGCCCATACTCGCGGCCGGTTCGGACGCCATGAAGGAACGTGTCGCTCCTGATGTCCTTGCCGGTGAGAAGATCATCGCATTGGGCATTACCGAACCCACGGGCGGCAGCGACGTCGCCAACCTGCGCACGCGGGCGGTTCGGGACGGCGGCGACTATGTCGTTTCCGGCGAAAAGACCTTCATCACCTCAGGCATGCGCGCGGATTACCTGACGACCGCGGTTCGCACGGGCGGGGAGGGAATGGGCGGCATATCCCTTCTTCTTATCGAAATGGACCGCCCGGGCGTGTCGCGCACACCGCTCGAGAAGATGGGCTGGCACTGTTCGGACACCGCCTCCATCATTCTCGGCGATGTGCGCGTGCCGGCGGAAAACCTGATCGGCCCGGAAAATGCGGGCTTCGCCGCCATCATGCGGAATTTCAACGGGGAGCGGCTCGGCATGGCGCAGGGTTGCTGCGCCTATGCCCGCGTCTGTCTGGAGGAGGCGGCCGCTTATGCCGGCGAGCGGCAGACGTTCGGGAAACCGCTGACCGGGCATCAGGCCATTCGCATCAAGCTGGCCGACATGGCGCGGCAGATCGAGGCGACGCAGGCCTGGGTGGACCTGTGCGCCTGGCAGGTGCGGGAGGGGAAGGCGCTGCCCGCCGACTTCGCCATGCTGAAGGTTCAGGCGACGCGCATGCTGGAGCAGGTGGCGCGCGACGCAGCGCAGATCCTTGGCGGCGCAAGTTACCTGAAGGGGTCGAAGATCGAGCGCATCTACCGGGAGGTTCGGGTCAACGCCATCGGCGGCGGGTCGGAGGAGATCATGCTCGACCTTGCCGGCCGGCAATTGTTCGGGCGCGCATAGCTGCGCTAAGGGCGCCCGATGACCGAAAGTCCCGCGCCCATGCCGCCGCCGCTCGCCTTTTCGGACCGTGCCGGTGTCCGCCTTGCCTATCGCCACCGCACGGGCACCGGACCGACACTGGTTTTCCTGCCCGGCTACATGTCGGACATGGAGGGCGGAAAGGCGGTCGCCCTCGACACATGGGCCGCGGAAACCGGACGCGCCATGCTGCGCCTCGATTATGCTGGCTGCGGTGCGTCCGAGGGGGCGTTTCGCGACGGAACGCTGGAAAGCTGGCGGGACGATGTCGTCCAACTGGTCGAAAGCGTGGTGGAGGGGCCGGTGGTCCTGATCGGCTCCTCGATGGGGGGCTGGCTGATGCTGCTCGCCGCACTTGCCATGACGCCGCGCATCGCCGGAATGGTGGGCATTGCCGCTGCGCCGGATTTCACGGGCTGGGGATTTTCGGACGAAAAGCGGGCCACCCTCGCGCGAGGCGAAACGCTGGAGGAAGCAAGCGAATATTCGGATGAGCCCTATGTGACGACCGCGGCCTTCTGGCGGTCGGGCGAGGCGAACCGGCTGCTCGGCGGCCCGATCCCGCTGACATGTCCGGTGCGCCTTCTGCACGGTCAGGCCGATACCGATGTGCCGTGGCGGGTCTCGGTGGATCTCGCCGCCGCGCTCACGGGGTCCGACGTGACGGTCACGCTGGTCAAGAACGGCGATCACCGACTGTCACGAAAGGAGGATATCGACCGTCTGATCCGTACCGTGTCCGAACTCTGCAAGCAGCTGGAACCGAACAGCCCATGAGCCTGCCGCTCGTCATCTTCGCCGCGTTGGCCGTCACCCCGTCCCAGGACCCGCCGCTGGGCGATGCCTTTTTGCCGGAACCGGTTCCGGCCCCCCAGACTGCGCCGGACGCCGACGCGGAGCCGACAGCGCATGACGCCTATGTCGATTGCCTGCGCATGGCGGCGAACGAGCCCGAACGCGCCGAGCGGCTGGCCAATGAGTGGATTGCCGCCAATGGAGGCGTTCCCGCCCGGCATTGTCTGGGCGAAGCGGAGATGAGCCTCGGCAAGACGTCCGAAGCGGCGGGGGATTTCGCCGCCGCCGCGGGGATCGCGGAGGCAGAGGGACTGCAGCAGGATGCCGAACTCTACCGGCTCGCGGCGGAGGCAGCGCTGATCGGCGGAGAACTGGCACGCGGCGAGGAGTTGGTCGGCCGCGCCTTTCTGGCCCTCGACGAAGGCGACCGGGCGGGCGAGGCGGCAGTGCGAAAGCTCCGCTCCCGCGTTGCAGTGGCGAAGGGCGACCTGACGACCGCCCGCGCCGATCTGGCGGCCGCGACCGAGGCGAATCCCGATGACGAGGAAATCTGGCTGCTGCTGGCAACCGCCGCGCGCCGCGACGACGACATGCCCGCTGCCGAGGCGGCGATACGAGAGGCCGTACGCCTCGCGCCGGACGATGAGGCGGTACAGGCGGAAGCCATGCGGATTGCGCTGAGCGAGGAGGAGTCCGCTGCTCCGCGGTAGCGCCGGGGCCCGGGCTGCCTAGCTTGCCGGCAGCTTGTCGCGCGGGTCGATGGCGCGGCGGCCCCGGCGCAGTTCGAAATGAAGCTGCGGACTTTCCACGGAGCCCGTTTCCCCCACTTCCGCGATCACGTCCCCGCGCGAAACGCTGTCGCCGCGCTCCACGTAGAACGCGTCATTGTGCGCATAGGCGCTGACCCATTCATCGTCATGCTTTACGAGAACAAGGTTGCCCCAGCCACGAATGCCGTTGCCGGCATAGATGACCGTGCCGCTGGCGGCGGCGCGAACCTTCGTGCCCTTCGGCGCGGCGATGTTGATGCCGTCATTGTATAGACCGCCCTCCTTCGCGCCGTAGCCGGAGACGAGCTTTCCCTCCACCGGCCAGGCGAACCGTCCGTCGAAGGGGACGGGGGCCCGGGGCTTGGCGGTCTGGGGCGGCGGCGCCTCGGGCGGCTGCGCCGGTTCGCCGCCGGTGATGATGTCGTCGATATCGATATCGAACGCCGCCATCTGCTCGGGCGCTTGCGTCTGCGGCGGTGTTGTCGCCGTTTCGGCGGGGCGCCTTCCCGGCGCGGAGTCCGCCGTTCGCACGGGTTGCGAGTCCGGCAGCAGCAGCCGGTCGCCGACGCGCAGCAGATAGGGGGGCTGCAGATTGTTCGCCGCCACGATGGCGTCCCACGGAACGCCGTAGGCCAGCGCGATGGCAATACCGGTCTCGCCGCGGTTGACCCGGTGATAGCGTCCGCCCGGAATGGCCAGACGCTGACCGGGATAGATGGTGTAGGGCGGCGGCAGGCCGTTCGCCTTGCCGATGGCGCGCGTGGCGCTGCCCGTTCGGTCCGCGATCACCGACAGGCTGTCGCCGGATTGGACGACATAGGTCTGCCCCGCGACCGGCTTCGCGTTGCGCACGACCTCGCGCGGCTGCCAGCGCGTTCCCGGCGTGTCGCGCGCGGGCGCCTCTGGCCGGGGCGGGGCCGGCATCGGTGTCCCGCGCCCCGGTGGCTGGTAACCCTCCTCCCGCGGCGGCACGCAGGCTGAAAGCATGGTGAGGCCAAGCGCCAGAACAGGCACGCAGAGATTACCGGCACGAGACAGCATGGCGCGCTTGTAGCATCGGCGCGCGCGGCCCGTCATCTGCCGCGGAGCCGGTTCAGACGTTTTTCAGCGCGCCGCGAAGCCGGTCCATCGTTGGATAGTGCGTCATGTCGAGATGCAGGGGCGTTACCGAGACGGCGCCTTGCCGCATCGCCTTCAGGTCGGTCTCATGCCCCGGTTGCGGTGATTCGCGGCCCAGACCGAACCAGAAATAATCGAAGCCGCGCGTATCGGTGCGCTTCTCGATGGCGGTCTGGCCAAGGTCGCGGAAACCCTGCTCGGCCACCTGCACGCCGGTCACAGCGTCCGGCGCGACCGGCGGGAAATTCACGTTCAGGAGGACACCCTTCTGCCACTCCATGTCGATCAGCGGGCGAAGGACGCGCGGTCCCCATGCGCGCGCGGTCGCGAACGCCTCGGTCGTCGTCAGGTCGGACATGACCTGGCTGAGGGCGATGGAGCGGACGCCGTACAGCGTTCCTTCCATGGCGGCGGATACGGTGCCTGAATAGGTGACGTCCTCGGCAAGGTTGCCGCCGCGATTGACGCCGGACAGGACCAGATCGGGCCTTACCTCCTGCATCACATGGCCAAGCGCCATCATGACGCTGTCCGTCGGCGTGCCGACCACGGAAAAGCGCCGCTCGCCATGCCGGCGCAGGCGAACGGGCACGGTGAGGGTCAGCGAATGGCCGGCGCCCGACATCTCCTCGGCAGGAGCGACGATCCATATGTCGTCCGACAGCTCCGCGGCGATCGCCTCCAGCACTTCGAGGCCGGGGGCATGGATGCCGTCATCGTTGGTCAGCAGGATACGCATCAGGCGGGGCTCAATTCGGTCAGGCCGCCCATATAGGGCCGCAGGGCTTCGGGCACGGCGACGCTGCCATCGGCGCGCTGGTAGTTCTCCAGGACAGCGACGAAGGCGCGGCCGACCGCGAGACCGGAGCCGTTCAGCGTGTGGAGGAAGGTCGTCTGCTTTGAACCGTCCAGCTTTGCGCGGGCGTTCATGCGGCGCGCCTGGAAATCGCCGAACCAGGAAATGGAACTGATTTCCCTGTAGGTGTCCTGTCCCGGCAGCCACACTTCGAGATCAAAAGTCTTGCGCGCGCCGAAGCCCATGTCGCCCGCGCTCAGCAGCATGCGCCGGTAATGCAGGCCCAGCCGTTCCAAAATGCCCTCCGCCGCGCGCGTCTTGCGCTCCAATTCGGCGGCGGCGTTCTCTGGACGAACGATGGAAACAAGCTCGACCTTGTCGAACTGGTGTTGCCGGATCATGCCCTTCGTGTCCCGTCCGGCCGATCCCGCCTCCGAACGGAAGCAGGTGGTGAGCGCCGCGAAGCGCAGCGGAAGGCTGCCCTCCGGAACAATGCTGTCCCGCACGATATTGGTCAGCGGTACCTCCGCCGTCGGAATCAGCCAGCGGTCGTCGGTGGTGCGGAACTGATCCTCCGCGAACTTCGGAAGCTGACCGGTGCCGTAGAGCGCCTCGTCCCTGACGAGCAGCGGCGGCGCCACCTCCTCATAACCGTTCTCCGCTGTCTGCACGTCCAGCATGAACTGGCCGAGCGCGCGGTGCAGCCGCGCCGCCCCGCCCTTCAGAACGGCGAATCGCGAACCCGAGATGGCGGCCGCCGTTTCGAAGTCGAGGCCGAGCGGCGCGCCGATCTCGTCATGTTCGCGCGGAGCGAAGTCGAACGCCGGCTTTTCGCTCCAGTCGCTGACGAACAGGTTGTCCGCCTCCGTCAGCCCGTCCGGCACATCGTCCGCCGGCAGGTTGGGCAGCGCGGACAAAGCGGCCTGAAGATCGCTGCGCAGCGTGCGCTCACGCTCCTCGAGCTCCGGCACGTGCGTCTTCAGCGCCGCGACCTCCTGCTTCAGCCGTTCCGCCTCCTCCTTGTTCCCGGCCGCCATGGCCTGGCCGATCAGCTTGGAGGCTTCGTTGCGGCGCGACTGCGCCGTCTGCATCTCGGTCTGCACCGCGCGCAGCTGTGCATCTGCGGCGACGATGCCGGTCGCGGCAGGCTCCACACCGCGGCGTTTCAGGGCTTTGTCGAAGGCGGCCGGGTCGTCCCGGATCAGGCGGATATCGTGCATGGCCCGCGCTTCCTGCACGGCGGCGCGGCGCTTCGCAACCGGCACGGACGGCGGCGCGTTGGGGGCGCACACACAAGACAAGAAGGAGAGACGGTTTGGAACTGGCTCACAAGACCGAAATCTGCGTCGTCGACGGCGAGAAAATGCTGCTGCTCGTCAACGAGGGCGACCACGAATATCCCGATCTGGACGTGGTCCGGAAGGATGAGCAGGACAATCCGCCGAACCGGGAACAGGCGGCGAACCGGCGCGGCCGCACCTTCGATTCGGGCGGTCCCGGGCGCAGCGCCTATGAGGATACGGATTTTCACCAGTTGGCGGAGGACCGCTTTGCTGCGGACGCGGCCGACGTTCTCTACAAGCGCGCGCACCAAGGGCGCTATGACAAGCTGATCGTCGTCGCCCCGCCCAAGACGCTCGGCGAGCTGCGCCAGCATTATCATAAGGAGGTTCAGGACAGGCTTGTCGGAGAAATCGACAAGGAGGCAACCAATCTGCCGCCGGACGAAATCGCGAAGATGGTGAAGGCCGCCTGAGGCCGCGCACAAGAAAAACTGCGGCGGCGCGGGGATTGCTGGTCGGTCCCCGCGCCGCTACGCGTTTGGCCCTATGACGATCGCTGCCCCCAAGACCCCCCCCGTTCCTGCTGACCCCTCCCAGCCGGCCGCGATTGAGATTCGTGATCTTCGAAAGACCTACAAGGGAGGAAAAGAGGCACTGAAGGGCGTCAGCTTCGACGTGCCGCGCGGCTCGATCTTCGGCCTTCTCGGACCAAACGGCGCCGGCAAGTCGACGCTGATCAACATTCTCTCCGGTCTGGTGAACAAGACGTCGGGAAGCGCCCGCATCTGGGGCTTCGACATCAACAAGGATCCGCGCAACGCCAAACGCTCCATCGGCATCGTGCCGCAGGAAATCATGTTCGACGTGTTCTTCACGCCGCTGGAAACGCTGGAGCTGCAGGCCGGCATGTACGGCATCGCGCCGGAATATCGCCGCTCCATGGAAATCCTGCGTGCGCTGCGCCTCGACGACAAGGCGAATGCCTATACCCGCACGCTATCCGGCGGGATGAAGCGGCGACTGCTGATCGGCAAGGCGCTGGTGCACGATCCGCCCATCCTGATTCTCGACGAACCGACGGCGGGCGTCGATATCGAATTGCGCCAACAGCTGTGGACCTATGTGCGCGAGCTTCACGCGGCGGGGACCACGGTGGTGCTGACGACGCATTATCTGGAAGAGGCGGAGGAGCTTTGCGACCGCATCGCCATCATCAACCACGGTGAGGTCGTCGCGAACGACGAGACCGGGACACTGTTGGCGCAGGCGCACGAGAAGCGCCTGATCGCCATTGTCGACCGGGATCTCAGCGAAGTTCCCCCGGACCTGCCGGTCATGAAGGCGGAGCTGGTGGGCACCCGCGAACTGGTGCTGACCTACGACCGCAGCCGCATCGGTGCCGGGCGCCTTCTCTCTGCCTTGTCGGAACGCGGTCTGACAGTCGAGGACGTGTCCACGCGGGAGGCGGATCTGGAGGATGTGTTCCTGCACCTGACGCAATCGGGGGCGCTCGGTGGCTAGCCATGCGCCGCTGGAATTCGATGTCGTCATCGTCGGTTCGGGCGCGGCGGGCCTGACCTGCGCGCTCAATCTTGCGAAGACGATGAAGGTCGCGGTGCTGTCGAAGGGGGATATCTCGGCCGGCTCCACATCCTGGGCGCAAGGCGGCATCGCCGCCGTGCTGGAACCCGGCGACACGTTCGAATCGCACATTGCCGACACGATGATCGCCGGCGCGGGGCTGAACGATCGGGACGTCGTCGAGTTCGTCGTGGAGAATGCGCCGGCCGCCATCGAACGCCTCGCGGAACTGGGCGTCCCCTTCAATCCGGGTGACACCCTGTCGGAGCGTTGGCATCTGACGCGGGAGGGCGGGCATTCGGCCCGCCGCATCGTCCATGTCGACGATGCGACCGGCTGGGCCGTACAGGACGCGCTGGAACGCGCCGCGGCCGCGAACGAAAACATCACGCTTCTGCCCGATCTGATCGCCATCGACCTGATCACGGAGCGGCATGTCGAGACGAAGGGTGCATCCAGAGCCTGCCGCGGCATCTATGCCCTGCGCCGTGGCAAGCGGCGCGTCGAACGCATCCTTGGCCGCGCCACGGTGCTGGCGTCCGGCGGCGCGAGCCGGGTCTATCTTTATTCCACGAACCCCGACGGATCGACGGGCGACGGCATCGCCATGGCGTGGCGGGCCGGTTGCCGCGTCGCGAACATGGAATTCAACCAGTTCCATCCCACCTGCCTCTATCATCCGGCGGTGCGAAATTTCCTGATCACCGAAGCCATGCGCGGCGAGGGAGCCTATTTGCGGCTGCCGGAGCGGAATGAGACGACCGGCGAGGTGACAGCCGGGGAGCGGTTCATGGTGCGCTTCGACGACCGCATGGAACTGGCACCGCGCGATATCGTCGCCCGCGCGATCGATCATGAGATGAAGCGGCTGGGCCTCGAACATGTCTTTCTCGATGCGCGTCACCTGGGCGCGGAGTTCGTGGAGGGGCATTTTCCGACGATCACGAACCGCCTGCGCCAATTGGGTATCGACCCGGCGACACAGCCCATCCCGGTGGTCCCGGCAGCGCATTATTCCTGCGGCGGCGTCATGGTGGACAAGGCCGGGCGGGCGGACCTGCCCCGGCTCTATGCGATCGGCGAGGTTTCCATGTCCGGTCTTCACGGCGCCAATCGCATGGCGTCCAATTCGCTGCTGGAATGCCTCGTCTACGGACAGTCCTCGGCAGAGGATATCCTCGCTGCCGATCTGCCGGCGGCTGGCGCGGAGTCGGTGCGGCCATGGGACGAAAGCCGCGTCACCGACTCCGACGAGATGGTCGTCGTCAGTCACAATTGGGCGGAACTGCGCCGCTTCATGTGGGACTATGTCGGAATCGTGCGCACGGACAAACGGTTGGACCGGGCCGAGCACCGTCTGAAGCTGCTGTCGCGCGAGATCGCGGACTATTACGGAAATTTTCGCATCACGGCCGACCTGATCGAACTTCGCAATCTCGTCACCGTGGCCGAGATGATCATCAAATCGTCGAAGCTGCGGCGGGAAAGCCGCGGTCTGCACTATAATGCGGATGTGCCCGACGCGATGCCCGTGGCAGCGGATACCGTCCTAAGCTGGAAGGCGTTTCGCTAGCGTCAGTCGATCAACAGCGCTCCGCCCGCCGCCCCCATCGTGGCGGCGATAAGGAGGAGGGCGCGAAAGCGCCAGAGGCCGCCCCGCCCCGAAATGGAAAACGGGGGCAGGCGTGCCTCGATCAGCGGATCGCGCACATGGGTCAGACCCAGCCGGAACCGGTCAGAACCGGTGAGGCCGTAGATTTCGGCACCATCGCGCATTTCGATGGGAAAGAGCGCCGCCGGGGAAAATCCCTGCCGCCGCCCGTCATCGCGATCCACGATGAAACTTTGCCCCTGCATGCTGACGGCAACGCTATGGCGAGCGCCGCTTTCGGGATCGATGATCCAGCCCTCGGCGCCCATGCGTCTTCCCAAAGTTGACCGATGCGACTTCTTCCTAGCGAAGCGAAGTCTAAGGGAGTCTTAGCGGTCCTTTCAAATCGGGGCCGCTCAGCCTATCTCTGCTTATGTGATGCAATTCATGACCGCCCTTCAGGTTGCGCCGTCTTCGTTCGTTGTTCCGCAGCGCCGAGGGGCGACGCCCACGACCAGCACCTCGGTATTCCGGGGGCGGCCGGGCCTCGCCTGAGAGGCTCAGCCGCCGCCCGGTTTCGGGCGGTGCGGCGTTGACCTCCCGAAACCGTGATGACAGGGCAACGCCGACAAGGGCGTGCGGATGGTCCCGCGCGCCAGGGAAAGATCCGAGCGCCATGACCGAACATTTCAAGATTTCGCTGCCCGACGGCTCCTCACGCGAAGTGGAACCGGGCGCGACGCCTGCCGATATCGCCGCGGCCATCGGGCCCGGGCTTGCGAAAGCCTC
The DNA here is from genome assembly GCF_000342165.1 of Pacificimonas flava. GTDB lineage: Bacteria > Pseudomonadota > Alphaproteobacteria > Sphingomonadales > Sphingomonadaceae > Pacificimonas > Pacificimonas flava. Next base: position 381,486 of record NZ_AMRV01000002.1, on the reverse strand, counting down.
GCTCGCCGCGCGCGTGAACGGCGAGCTGCGCGACCTCAACCGCCCATTCGAGGGCGATGCCGATCTTGCGCTCGTCACTTCGAAGGATGTGGACGATGCGCTTGAACTGGCGCGGCACGATTACGCGCATGTGCTGGCGGAGGCGGTGCAGAATCTGTTCCCGGGCACGCAGATCACCTTCGGTCCGGCCACAGATGACGGCTTCTACTATGATTTCGCGCCGCCGGTGGATCGCGGCCCCTTCACGGAGGAGGATTTGCCGGCCATCGAGACGGAGATGCGCCGCATCATCGCCGCCGACAAGCCGCTGGAGCGGGAGGTGTGGACGCGCCAGCAGCTGATCCAGTGGTTCAAGGATCATGGCGAGAGCTTTAAGGCCGAATGGGCCGCCGAACTGCCCGAGGGTGAGGAACTGACCGTCTACCGGGCGGGCGACTGGCTCGACATGTGCCGCGGCCCGCATCTCGCCTCGACCGGCAAGCTGAAGCCCGACGCCTTTAAGCTGACGCGGGTCAGCGGCGCCTATTGGCGCGGCGACCAGAAGAACGCCATGCTGTCCCGGATCTACGGCACCGGCTGGCTGGACAAGAAGCAGCTTGCGGATCATCTCCATCGTCTGGAGGAGGCGGCGAAGCGCGACCACCGCAAGCTGGGCGCGGAAATGGACCTGTTCCATCTGCAGCAGGAGGCGCACGGCAGCGTCTTCTGGCATCCGAAGGGCTACGTCATCTGGCGCGAGCTCGAGGCCTATATGCGCCGTGCCATCGACGGCGCCGGGTACCGCGAGGTGAAGACGCCGCAGGTGATGGACGCGCGCCAGTGGGAGCAGTCCGGCCATTGGGGCAAGTACCGGGAGAACATGTTCGTCATTCCCGACGAAGTTCCCAATACCGAGGATGAGGGGCCGATCGTATCGGACGATGCCGATTGGATGGCGCTGAAGCCGATGAACTGTCCGGCGCACGTCCTGATCTTCAAGCAGGGCATCAAGTCCTACCGCGACCTGCCGATGCGCCTGTACGAAAATGGCTGCTGTCACCGGAACGAGCCGCATGGTGCGCTGCACGGCCTGATGCGCGTGCGGCAGTTCACGCAGGACGACGCGCATATTTTCTGCCGCGAGGATCAGATCGTGGAGGAGGTGCGGAAGTTCTGCGAACTCGCCGACCGGATTTATCGCGATCTCGGCTTCGAAGGCTATTCGATCAAGCTGGCGCTGCGGCCCGAGAAACGCTTCGGCTCCGATGCCGACTGGGACAAGGCGGAGGAGGAACTGCGGAACGCGGTTCGCGATGCCGGCCTGGCGACTGCAGAATATGGCTGGGAAGAACTGCCCGGCGAGGGCGCCTTCTATGCGCCGAAGCTGGAATGGCACCTGACGGACGCCATCGGCCGAACATGGCAGGTCGGCACCATCCAGTCCGACCGCGTGCTGCCGGAACGCCTCGACGCCTCCTATATCGGAGAGGATGGCGAGCGGCACCGACCGGTCATGCTGCACCGCGCGATCTTCGGCAGCTACGAACGCTTCATCGGCATGCTGATCGAACATTTCGCCGGACGCCTGCCGGTGTGGCTGGCGCCGGTGCAGGCGGTCGTCGCGACAATCGTGTCCGATGCGGACGATTACGCCCGCGACGTCGCGAACCAGCTTCGTGCTGCCGGCATTCGGGTGGAAACCGACACGCGCAACGAGAAGATCAACTATAAGGTGCGCGAGCACAGCCTGGCGAAGGTTCCGTATCTTCTCGTCGTGGGCAAGCGCGAGGCGGAGGAGGGCACGGTCGCTATACGGCGCCTGGGATCTGAGGAGCGTCAGCGCGTCGTGCCGCTTGAGACCTTCCTGGCGGAACTGCGGGAGGAGGCGACCGCTCCCGATCTTCGCTGAACGACGAAGGGGCTGTTGCCACAGTGCCGCTATTTGATGGCGATGACGGGGGAGCAAATTGCCGCCCCTTTCCGTTTGCTGTCCGAACGCCTATTTTAAGACTTCGACTCTCGTACGTAACAACAAGGAGACTTTGCTATTCGACCGCCTCTTTCCCGGCGTGGGGGAACCCCGCCACCATTTTCCGGACCGCGCTACAACGAATTCATTCAAGAGAATAAGGTCCGGGTCATCGACGACGAGGGTGAGAACCTCGGCGTCATGTATACGAGGGAAGCGATCGATCAGGCAAAGGATGCCGGGCTGGATCTCGTGATCGTCAGCCCGACGGCCGACCCGCCGGTTGCGAAGTTTCTGGACATCGGCAAATTCAAGTACGACGCCCAGAAGAAGGCGAACGCGGCCAAGAAGAAGCAGAAGACGCAGGAGATCAAGGAGATCAAAATGCGTCCGAACATCGACGACCATGATTATGGCGTGAAGATGAAGAAGGTCCACGAGTTCATCGACGATGGCGACAAGGTAAAGGTGACGCTGCGTTTCCGTGGCCGCGAAATGGCGCACCAGCAGCTTGGAATGCAACTGCTGCAGAAGGTGCAGGAAGATACCAAGGACGTGGCCAAGGTCGAGGCGCATCCGAAGATGGAGGGTCGCCAGATGCTGATGGTGATCGCGCCCAAGCTGAAGGGCCAGGCCTGAGGCTTCCGTCCGCTAGACGCGGGCAAAGACGAACGTTCGCAAAAAAATGGGGCGGTCCGCTGATGTGCGGGCCGCCCCTTTTTTACGCTTTGACGGCTGAGCCTCAGGCTGCCTTGTCCTGCGTGTAGGCCTCGTAATCGGTGTAACCCTCGGGCCCGGCCGAGTACCATGTCTTCATATCCGCCTCGCGCAGCGGCCAGCCGTTCCGGACTCTCGATACGAAATCGGGATTGCCGATGAAGGGGCGGCCGAAGGCGATGGCATCGGCCGCGTCCTTGCGCACTGCCTCTGCGGCGCCGCTGGCATCATAATCCCCGTTCAGGACGAGCGGGCCGTTGAACAGAACGCGGATAAGCGGGCTGATCTGCGGGTCGTCGGAGGGCGCGAACGTGCCGTCCGACCGCGACTCCCGCATTTCGAGGAAGGCGAGGTCGAACGCGTTCAGCATGCGCGCCGCCTCTCCGAACACACGTTCGGGGCGCGGATCGTGCGCCCCCTGCACCATGCCGTTCGGCGACAGGCGCAGCGACGTGCGGTCACCGCCGATTTCCGCGGTGACGGCCTGCATCACGTCCTTCAGAAAGCGCACGCGGTTCTCGATGGAACCGCCATAATCGTCGTCCCGGTCATTGGTGTTCGGCTTCAGAAACTGGTCGATCAGATAGCCGTTGGCACCATGCACCTGGACGCCGTCGAAGCCCGCCCGGCGCGCATTGGCCGCCGCCTTCGCATAATCCTCGACCGTGGCCTTGATTTCGTCGACGCCGAGCGCGCGGGGCTCCGGATAGTCTTTCTTGCCGGTCGGCGTATGGGCCTGGCCGGGCGCCTGGATGGCGGAGGCGGAGACGGGCTGCTCACCGGTCGTTTCCTGGTGCGACAGCCGGCCCATATGCCATAGCTGCGAGACGATCAGGCCGCCCGCTTCGTGCACGGCATCGGTCACGGGCTTCCACGCTTCCACCTGTTCGTCCGACCAGATGCCCGGTGCGCTGGGCCAGCCGAGCCCCACCCGGCTGATGCCGGTGGCTTCCGCGATAATCAGCCCGGCTTCGGCGCGCTGACGATAATATTCGATCTTCAGGTCCTGCGGCACGCCGTCCAGCGATGACCGGCCCCGCGTCAGCGGCGCCATCACGATGCGGTTCTTCAGCTCGAAGGCGCCGAATTTCACCGGCTGAAACAAGGGGGAAAGGCTTTCGCTCATAGCTGTTCTTCCAATTCTTTCCTGATGGCGGGCACTGGCGGCCCACCCCGTGGGTTATGATGCTACCTCTACGGTGGGCTGGCGGACAGGCCACGAATATCACCTATCGCATGATGAAGAGGGCATTTGGCGGGGACGGACCGAGATGGACGAAGCACTGTTTGGCGTCGCGCCCTACCACATCCTTCTGGCCGGCTGCGGTTTCGTCATCATCGTGGCCTATTGGCTGCCGCGTTTCCTTATTGGGCATGAGCCGGCACCATCGGGGCTGCTGATCGTCGGCGGCGCGCTGGTGTTCGGCTTCCTGCCGGGGATGCCGGAGGCGTTCAATCCGCTGGAACGGCCGATCCTGTGGGAGCTTCTGGCCGAGGTGACGGTCATTCTGGCGCTGTTCGGAACCGGCCTGCGCATCGACCGCGTGTTCCGGATGACCCTGTGGTCGCCGACCATTCGCCTGCTGCTCGTCGCCATGCCGCTGTCGGTGCTGGCGGTTGCCGCCCTCGGCCTTGCAGCCGGCATGTCGCTCGCCGCGGCGGTCCTGCTGGCGGCCGCACTGGCCCCCACGGATCCGGTGTTGGCGCAGGACGTGCAGGTCGGACCACCGCTGGAAGGGGGCGAGCATCCCGTTCGCTTCGCCCTGACCACCGAGGCGGGCCTCAACGACGGCCTTGCCTTCCCCTTCGTGTACCTGTCCCTTTTCATCGGAACATATGGTTCTGACATTCTGCAATGGGGCGGCACCTGGGCGGGCTTCTATCTTGTCTACAAGATCGTCCTCGGCGGGATCGCGGGTATCGTCGCGGGCAAGCTTCTGGGCCAGCTGATCTTCGCCATTCCAAGCCGGAACATTCTTGCCGAAAGTGGTTCGGGCGTTGTGGCCCTCGCGGGGGTCCTCTTCACCTACGGACTGACCGAACTTTTGGAAGGGTACGGGTTCATCGCGGCCTTCATCATGGGAATTGTGCTGCGCCAGCGGGAGGCGAAGCACGCCTTCCACACGCGGCTGCACGGCTTTTCCGAGGCCATCGAACATGCCGTCACGGCGATCATGCTGGTCCTGCTTGGCGGCACGCTGCCGTTGCTTTTCGATTATCTGACGCTGACCGATGCCCTGATCGGCTGCGCGCTCGTCTTTCTGATCCGGCCGGCATTCGGCTTGTTGTCGCTGATCGGTACGCCGCTGCACCGGCGCCAGCGCGGCGTCGTCGCCTTTTACGGCGTGCGCGGCATCGGCTCGATCTACTACCTGGCCTATGCGTGCGGGCAGTTCGAGTTCGATCATGAGGAACGCCTGTGGGCGACGGCGGCGTTCACCATTCTTCTCTCCACGCTGATCCATGGGTTCACGGCGGGCAGCATGGTCTGGGCCGCGACGCATGAGGACGATGCGAAGGGCCCCGCCTGATCCGACCTCACTCTATGGGACGGAGAGGGGCCGCGCTCAAACGTCCCCGAATTCGCTCAACACGTCGCGGTACAGCTGCGTCTTGAACGGTACGATCCGGTCGGGCAGCGTCTGCCGCTCGGCCCAGCGCCACTCGCTGAATTCTGGATGCTCCTGCGCGATGTCCACGTCTTCGTCGCTGCCGAGAAAGCGCATGGCGAACCACTTCTGCGACTGTCCGCAAAAGCGACCCTTCCACATTTTTCCGACCAGGTCGTCGGGCAGGGTGTAATGCAGCCAACCGCTGCTTTCCGCGAGGATCTCGACAAGATTCGGGCCGATCCCGGTTTCCTCCTCAAGCTCTCGCAGCGCCGCGCTGCGCGGCTGTTCGCCCTCGTCGATCCCCCCCTGGGGCATCTGCCAGTAATCGGCCGGATTATCGAGCCGCTTCGCTGTGAAGACGCGGCCCTCCGCATTCAGCAGCATGATGCCCACACAGGGACGAAAGGGCAGTCCGCTGGGGTGGGTCGGCGTCTGCGTGGGTCGTTCCGGGTTTGCTTTGTTCATTCCGGGGCAACGGCCTCGTTCAAGAGATGTTTCAGGTCCGCGATGCAGGCGCTCAGATCCTCCTGTGCGGAGGGGATCGCCTGCCGCAGGTTGAAGCTGCCGTGGATCTGCCCTGGCGCCTCTCTGTAGATCGTGCGCACTCCGGAGGCGATCAGCCGGCCGGCATAGGCGCGGCCCTGATCGCGCAGAGGGTCGAGACCGCACGTGTAGACAAGCGCGCGCGGCTGCCCGGCCAGGCTTTCTGCCTTCAGCGGCGATGCGCGCGGGTCCTCCACATCCGCCGGCGCGCCGAGATAATGGTTCGAGAACCATTGCATCCCCTCGGCCGTCAGCAGATAGCCTTCGCCGAATTCCTGCATGGAGCCGGTCGACGCCGTCATGTCGACGCCGGGATAGATGAGGAACTGCGCAAGGATCGGCACCGGAAGCGTGCCGGTCAGCGCCTGCGCCGTGATCGCGGTCATGTTGCCGCCTGCGCTGTCTCCCGACAGGACGAGGCCGGTGACGTCGTGCCCCAGCTCGGCGGGGCTGTTCGCCGCCCAGGTGGTCGCGGCGATGCAATCCTCTCCGGCGGCCGGGAATTTATGCTCAGGCGCCAGTCGGTAATCGACCGACAGCACCGTCATGCCAAGCTGGCGCGCCATCTCCGCACATAGCGAATCGTGGGTTTCCAGATCGCCGATCACCCAGCCGCCCCCATGATAAAAGACGAGCGCGGGGGCGGGACCGTCCGGTTCGGACGGATGATAGACACGCGCGGGAATATCATGTCCGTGGCCCGAGGGGACGCGAATGTCGCTGACGGCGAACAGGTCGCCGCGTGGCCGCTCCGCGATCTGACCCATGGCGAGCATCATCTGCCGTGCCATGTCCGGCTCGACCTCGTGCATTTTCGGCCCCTCCTGCTGGGCCAGCATGTCGAGGACGGCCTGCACGTCTGCGCGAACGAACGGCTTGGTCATCAGCGTTTCCCTCCCTGTGGTCTTCCCATCCTTGTAGACACGCCGATGGTGCCCGCAAGCCGCGGAATGAGGAGGGCCTGCAGCGCGCGCTGTTTTCGGAGGGCCACCTCCGTTCCGCTGTGCCGGCATGAGCAGTTGAGCGGCGCGCGAGAATTGCAAACTTTTGCCTTGCCGAAAGGTTCAATTGGCGGCGGATCGGTGCCAACAGGCCGCGCATGCTATACTTGGTGCGCCGCCTCCCCTCCACCTTTGCTCGCTTGGTTGCGGAGGAATGGCTACGCAACGCGGCGGGCGCCCTCATCGGCATCGCGGCAACTGGCGCGTTGACGGCGCTCATAATCGGTCCTTCGCCGAACCTGCCGGTCCTGATGGCCCCGATGGGGGCCTCCGCCGTGCTGCTGTTCGCTGTGCCGGCGAGCCCGCTGGCGCGGCCTTGGGCGGTTCTTGGCGGCAACGCCTTGTCCGCCGTGATTGGTGTTGCGACCGTGCTGTCAGTGCCGTCACCTGTTCTGGCGGCCAGTCTGGCGGTAGGCGCAGCCATCGCCGCGATGTCGCTGCTACGGTGCCTGCATCCTCCAGGCGGCGCCTGCGCCCTGACGGCTGTTCTCGCCGCTCCGCAGACGATCGAAGACGGCTTCTTGGTCGTGTTCGCGCCGGTGGTTATCAACACGGTACTGCTCGTGATCGCGGCTGTCATTTGCAACCGGATGCTGGGCCGATCCTATCCACATCAGGCCCACGCTACCCCGCATTCACATCCGCCTGTGCATCCGGCGAATCTGACCGAAGCCGATTTCGATGCGGTGCTCGCTGATTATGGGGAGGTGCTCGACATCAGCCGGAAGGATCTTGAGATGCTCTACATAGAGCTTGTCAGCCGTGCGGAAAATGCAAATAACTTGAGCGGGTCGCCGGGACGGGAGTGATTTCGTGCTCCTGTTCACAACGGCATTTTAGCCTATCATCGACACAGGGAGGGGGCGAGACCGTTCGCCTATCGCGCCCTGGTCCGGCTTTCCTCGACGGCATGTCCAATGAGTACAGAAGTACAGGGGTCTGTGCGGCGGAATGTTGCGCCTGACAGGCTGGCAAGGGAAGGCTATGACGCTGCGGTGATGACCGCTCGCCGCCATCTTCGGACAGCCAGAAACCGCACCATGTATGCGGCGCTGTTCGGGCTGGCGATGCTTATGCGGATCATGATTCCGCAGGGCTTCATGCCGGTGCAGAGCGATGACGGATTCCTGCTGACGATCTGTACGGGTCAGGGGGTTATCCAGACCCGCGTTTCCGCCGAAAAATACGGCATCGGCGCGGACAGCGAGCAGCATGAAGGCCGGCAAGGCTCCAGTCCTTGCGACTATGCGGCGACGATCACCGGTCACGCGCTACCCGAAGCGTTCTCGGAGCTCCTTCCGCACCTTTGGATGCCCGTGGCCTTTCGGGCGGCCGGCGTGATCGCAGATCTTGTCCTGCCGCGGATGGCTGCGCCGCCGCCGCCCGAGCGAGGCCCGCCCGCGCAAAGCTGACGCGCGGCGAGGCTGAACAGGCGCGGCAGTGTTCTGCCGCTTTCCGGCCCGGCTGCGCAGCCATCGAAGCTCCGCATTGTTCCGTGCGCCGGCACCGCGCCGTCCCGTAATCTTCGGGGTGGCGCCTCCCTCCGGCGCAGCGTCGATGCGGCTCTGCGACAACCGGTCTGCAGCACGGGATGCTGGGCCGGACGAGCCAAGGACCATTCAGGAATGAGGACCAGCCTTACCGTGCTGACCGCCGCGCTTGCTGCGGCGCTGCCGGCGCACGCCGAATCCACCGCCGGATATGAGGAAGCGGCCATCACGATCACCGCTGCACGTTCGGACCGCGATTTGAAAAATCTCAACACGCCAGCGCTCGGCGTCGGCATCGGCAGCGACCAGATCGGCGCCATCAACGCCGCGAACGTCGAGGATACGCTGCGTTACGCGCCCAATCTGATCGTGCGAAAGCGCTATATTGGTGACCCCAACGCCACCCTGTCATTCCGAAACATGCACACCAGTCAGACGCCGCGCGCCCTGGTGACGGTTGACGGCTTCCTGATTTCCGATTTCCTCGGCGCCAGCTTCGATACCGCGCCCAAATGGGCGGTGTTGGCACCGGATGACGTGGCGCGGGCGGAGATCATCTATGGCCCCACCTCGGCGCGCTATTCAGGCAATTCGCTGGGCGGCACGCTGCGCCTCGATACGCGTGGAATCCGCGAAGAGTCGGTGCGGCTGAATGCACAAGGCATCTTCCAGAACTACAAATACTACGCCACGAACGAGGATCTGTTCGGCTACGCGCTGGATGGGCAGGTCGATCTGGTCCTTGGGAATCGCGGTGGTATCAGCGCCGGTTACCGCCATTTCGAAAATGAGGGTCAGCCCCAGCAGTGGCGTACCGCGGCGCCAGGCACGCCGCTCGCCGAGCAGGCGATTGTCGATACGGAACTTGGATTTCCGCTGCGTATCGCTGCGCAGGATTCGGTGGTAGACAGCCGCGAGGACCAAATTCGCCTGCGAGGCAATTTCGATCTTACAGACGGCTGGACCATCCGCAGCCTCGCGGCGCTGCTCCTTGACGAGGAGGATGCCGCTGATCCGGTAAGTTTCCTGACCGGTGCCGACGGGGCACCGAGCTTCGTGGGTGTAGCCGGCGTAACGCGCGGTCTGTCGGAAACGAGCGAACTTCTTACCGGCATCGGTGCGGCGGGCGCGCTTGCAGGCTGGTCGCTGGATCTGACACTCAGCCATTATACCGCGCTGCGCGACTGGACGCGGAGCAGCGATCCGGTCGATCTCGAGACCGGCCTGTTCCCGGATCGGGGATTTACTACGGACGCCAATGCGGACTGGACAAACATGGAGGTGGTCGCCGAGCGGCGACTCGGCGCGCACGCCGTTGCTGCCGGCCTGTCCTACATGGGCTATGACGGCGATGCGGTAACCGCCGATACCGCGCTTTGGCGTGGGAGCGGCGCCGGTGCGGTGCGCACGGCCTCAGGCGGGGAGACCCGTCTTCTTGGCATCTTCGCGGAGGATGCGGTCAATCTTGCGCCCTGGGCCAGCCTGACGGCTGGTCTGCGTTACGAACATTGGCGCGCCAGCGAGGGTTTTCTGGTTAGTCGGGACGACCGGGTCGACTACGCGCCGCGCACGGAAGACGCTCTGTCACCAAAGCTCGCTCTCAGCATTAACCCCCCGGAAGCGGGAACAGAGATCGTGCTTTCCGCTGCCTGGGCAACCCGGTTCCCCACGATCGGCGAGCTCTACCAGGCGGGCCTCATCTCCTACGGCCCGGACGTGGGCGAGCTCGATCTGGGCGGGTTCGACCCCAGCCTCCGCCCCGAACGCGGTCTCGACCTGCAACTCACCGGCTCTCGCCGTTTCGGCAACGTGGAACTGACGCTCAGTGGTTACCGGCAGCGCGTCGAGGACACGCTGTTCTCGCAGACGATCCTGGTGCCCGGCCCTGACGACCCGAATATGCCGGTCAGCCAATCACTCGTCACCAATATCGGCGAGACACGCACCTGGGGCGCCGATATCATCCTGGCGGCAGAGGATATCTTTCTAGACGGGCTGGCGCTCGACGCGAATATTTCGCGGATCGACGCGAAGATCACTAGAAACCCACTGAACCCTGCGCTGGTCGGCAATCGATTTCCGCGCGTGCCGGAATGGCGCGCGAACGCCTCCCTGCGCTACGCCGTTTCCCGCGCGCTGGACTTGGCGGCCAATGTGCGTCACCAGGACACGCCGGAACGCAATATCGAAAACAATGCCAGTTCGCGCTGCGACACCTTCTACTGCGTGTCGCCCTTTACCTTCGTCGACTTGAAGGCGAGGATTCATTTCAAGCGGTTCGACATCGACCTGGGCGTCGACAACCTGCTGGATGAAAAGGCGTTCGTGTTCCATCCCTATCCGGGGCGTACCTTCGTCGCGGGCCTGCGCTGGACGGGAGGGCTGTGATGTCGAACGCCCCAGGCCACTCGGCGCGTCAGGAGCGCTGGTACCGTACCATCTGGCGCTGGCATTTCTATGCAGGGCTTTTCACCGTGCCCTTCATCCTATGGCTGTCGCTGACAGGGGGTCTTTATCTCTTCAGACCGCAGATAGAGGCGCTGCTCGATCAGCCGTATACCGAGCTCGTTCGCGAGACAGAGGCGCTTCCGCCTGCACGTCTGGCCGCGGCAGCGGTCAGTGCCGTGCCCGGTTCCGTGCTGCACCGCTATATACTGCCGCAGCAGTCCGGTGACGCCCGGCAGATCGTGGTCGGCACCGGCGCGTCGGAAACCCGGGTCTACATCCACCCGAAAACCGCGGCTGTCCTGAAGACGATAGGCGAAGAGGACCGCCTGATGCGTATCGTATTCCGCCTGCACGGTGAGTTGATGGCCGGGCGCTGGGGCTCGATGCTGGTGGAGCTGGCGGCAAGCTGGGCCATTCTCATGATCTTGACCGGCCTCTTCCTTTGGTGGCCGCGAACGGAACGGAAGAACGGCAAGAATGGGCGCGGTGGACGACTTGCCGGGGTGTTCTACCCGCGCCTTGGCGGCGGCCGCCGGCGCGTTTGGCGCGACCTTCATGCCGTAACAGGCCTCTGGGTGTCGCTTTTCGCACTGATCCTGATTTTTTCTGGATTGCCCTGGGCAAAGAACTGGGGTGACTATCTGCGCGAGGTTCGGGCCCTGACGGGCACGGCCGCAGCGCAGCAGGACTGGTCGGCCGGCAGCGCGGCCGATGCCCACGCCCGCGCAGCCTTGGACGAGAATGTGCGCCTTCACATGGCCGGACATGAAGGTCATGGCGGCGTGCAGGAAAGCGCCAACGCGCCCGCAGCCTCTTTGCCTGCCCTCAATCGCGTTGTGCTCAGCGCCAAAGCACTCTCCATGCCCGGACCGGTCGAACTCTCGCCGCCCACGAGCTTTGCCGGTATTTGGACGGTACGCGGCATAAGTGCGAATCGGCCGCAGCGTGCCACTGCCGAAATCGACGGCCGTACGGGCGCGGTAATCGGGCGCGAGGGCTTTGAGGACCGGCACTGGATCGACCGCGTCGTGGGCTACGGCATCGCCGCCCATGAAGGGGCGCTGTTCGGCATCGCCAATCAACTTCTCGCGCTGGCGGTGCTCCTCGGACTCGTCACCCTGTCGCTGTCCAGCCTCGTTCTTTGGTGGCGGCGGCGGCCGGCCGGCCGGCTCGGGGCACCGCCGCCGCAGGGTGCGCTAGGACGAAGCTGGCCGCTAGCGGCCGCCATTGTGCTGCTCGCCCTCATCGTTCCGCTGTTCGGCATCAGCCTCGCATTGGTAATCCTGGCGGAGAAGGTCTGGCTGGCACGGGTGCCGCGCTTCGCAGCCTATCTGGGTTTGCGAGGTTAGGATGCCCGCGGGCGGCTCAGAGTGCGGCAGAAATCGCCCGCAGGGTTTGCGGTGGCTTACCCTTCGGTGCAGTTCTGGGAGAAATTAGAGAATATGCGCGGGTTTCCAGCGGGACTGCCGAACAACAACACTCATGACCTGAGTTCGGCGCGGCGCTAGGTCCCATGCCGTGACGCTCTCCAACCCGCCTGCGCCCCGACCCCTCACCCGCGCCAGCATCTTTGCGCAGGCTTGGCCGATCATGCTTGGGCAGGCTTCGATCCCGCTGGTGGGTGTCGTGGATGCCACGGTGATCGGGCGCACGGGCGACGCGGCGGCCTTGGCGGGGGTGGCGCTGGGGGCGACGGTCATCGGGCTCGTTTTCTGGAGCTTTGGCTTCCTGCGCATGGGGATGACGGGCCTGACCGCTCAGGCCGAGGGTGCTGGAGACGGCTCCGAGGTCGAGGCGCTGCTGCTGCGCGCGCTGCTGATCGGCGGGATGATCGGCCTGGTGCTATTCGCCCTGCATTTGCCGATCATCTGGCTCGCCTTCAAAGTGCTGGCGGGCGGCGAGGCGGTGACACTGGAGGCGAAAGCTTACGTTCAGGCGCGCTTCCTCGGCGCGCCTGCCGCGCTTTGTGTGTTCGCACTGAACGGGTGGCTGCTCGGCCTCGGCCGCACACGCTCCGCGCTGATGCTCCAAGTGGTGATGAACATTGCCAACATCGCGCTCGACCTGCTGTTCGTATGGGGTTTCGACATGGGGGCGCGCGGCGTTGGACTGGGCACTGCGGCAGCGGAGTGGATCGCGCTTACGACTGGCTTGGTGATCGCTGGCCGCGTTGCAGGCGCCAGTGCGGCGGGCGGGGTGCCCGCTATCTTGCGCCGTACCTCTTGGAACAAGATCGTTGAGCGGGCGGCGCTCGTCCGCCTCTTCGCCGTCAATCGCGACATCATGATCCGCACGTTGGCGCTGCTGTTCATGTTCACCTGGTTCGCGAACGCCGGAGCGCGTCTCGGCGCTGAAGCCCTGGCGGCCAATCACGTGCTGCTCCAGTTCATCAACATGGCCGCGTTCGTGCTCGATGCCTTCGCATTCACCGCCGAATCGCGCGTGGGAAACGCCATAGGCTCACAATCGCGTGCCCAGTTCATGCGGGCCGTGCGACTGACTGGAGAGTTCTCGCTGGGCGCAGGAGTGGGGCTCGCTGCGTTGTTCTTTGCGATCGGCGATCCCGTGATCGCCTTCATCACCACCGATGCAGAGGTGCGTGCGACTGCTCAGAAGCTCCTGCCGTTCGCCGCGCTTGTTCCCCTGCTGGGAATGCCGAGCTGGCTGCTGGACGGAGTTTTTATCGGCGCGACGCAAGGGCGTGCACTGCGCAACGCCGGAGTGTTAGCCGCCATTGGCTACATCGCGCTCGACACCGCGCTGCGGCCGCTGGACAATATGGGGGTGTGGATGGCGATCTCGGCCAGCTATCTGCTGCGCGCCGGATCGCTTGCCTGCTACATCCCAGCCTTGCTGCGCACCTTCGACCGGCGCAGCGATCCGTCCGGCGATCCCGCCCCCGCTGGCGTGCCGCCGCGCGTTTAGCCGGCTTGCGGATCGTACGGGGCCGCGACGACCCCTCCCCGACGGATGGGGGAACGCCTATCTCTTGTCCGTCATGCCCTTCGCGCTCGTTCATCATCCCGATTATGTCGCGCCGCTGCCGGCGGGCAGTTCCTTCCCGATGAACAAGTACGCGCTGCTGCTAACCGCGCTGGATGATTATGGCGCGGATTATGAGGTGGTGGAGCCTTTGCCCATGCCGCCCGTCTGGATCGCCGCCGTGCACGAGCCGGACTATGTTGAAGCCGTGCTGACGCAGACGGTCTCCAGAGATGTTCAGCGGCGCATCGGGTTTCCGGTGACGGAGCGTGTGGCGCGGCGATCCTCTCTTTCGACCGGCGGCACCTATCTGGCCGCGAAGATTGCGCTCGCCGGCGGCTTCGCGGCGAACGGCGCCGGGGGGAGCCATCATGCGCTGCCGGCAACAGGCGCGGGTTACTGCGTCTTCAATGATCTTGCCGTGGCGGCGAACCGGCTGATCGCGGAGGGGCTCGCGGGACGCATCATGATCATCGATTTGGATGTGCATCAGGGCGACGGCACGGCGGTGATGCTGGCGGGACGACCGGAAATCTTCACCTACTCGGCGCATGCGGAGCGGAATTTTCCCGTTCGCAAGGCGCGCTCCACGCTCGACGTTCCGCTGCCGGACGGTCTGGGGGACACCGGCTATCTCGACATGCTCGACCGCACGCTGGCACCGGCATTTCAGGAGTTCGCGCCGGACCTCGTTCTTTATCAGGCGGGTGTCGATCCTTATGAGGGGGACAGGCTGGGCCGTCTGGCGCTCAGCGATCCGGGCCTCATTGCGCGCGATGTCTATGTTCGCGACCTGTGCGCGGCCGCCGGCGTCCCGCTGGCAAGCGTTCTTGGCGGCGGCTATGCCGCAGATAGCGGACGCATGGAGCTGGCGCGGCGACATGCACGCTCCGTCATGACACTGGCCGGGATCGCGGTTGATGCTTACCCAGGCAGCGAAACTATTCGGGACGGCAGCAAAAGTTTCTTTGCCGCCGGCACCGCAGGCTCCTAGGTTTGCACGGAAGACATGCAAGAAGTGAAATGATGGCGACGAAACTCAAGGACCAGACGGCAGCGGCAAGCGAGCGGGAGGCGGTGACCGTGCGCTTTGCGGGCGATTCCGGAGACGGGATGCAGCTGACCGGCGGTCAGTTCACCCAGTCGACCGCGCTTGCCGGCAGCGACCTGGCGACCTTTCCCGACTTTCCGGCGGAAATTCGCGCGCCGCAGGGTACGACCTTCGGCGTCAGCGCCTTTCAGATCAATTTCGGCTCCGAGGCGATCGAGACCGCGGGCGATGCGCCCGACATTCTGATCGCCATGAATCCGGCGGCGCTGAAGACGAACCTGTCCGCGCTGAAACCCGGCGGTCTGATCATCGCGGATACGGGCGAGTTCGGCCCCCGTAACCTGAAGAAGGCGGGCTATGAGGAGAACCCGCTGGAGACGGACGAGTTGAAGGATTACCAGCTCGTGGCCTTCGACATCAGCGCGCAGACGCTGGAGAGCGTCAAGGAATTCGGCCTGGGCAACAAGGAGGCGCTGCGCTCCAAGAACATGTGGACGCTGGGCCTCGTCCTCTGGATGTTCGACCGCGACCGGCAGCCGATCCGCGACTGGCTGCATTCAAAATTCGCGAAAAATCTGGACATCGCACTCGCCAACGAGGCGGCGCTGAACGCCGGCCACGCTTACGGCGAAACGGCGGAGATCGCGCAGGGCCTCGGCCGCTATCATGTCGGTGCGGCGGAGGTGGAGCCGGGCCTTTACCGCACGGTGACCGGCGGCGAGGCGCTGTCGCTGGGCCTCGTTGCGGGCGCAAGCCTTGTGGACCTGCCGCTGTTCTTCGGGTCTTATCCCATCACGCCGGCCTCGCCGCTTCTCCACACCCTGTCGCGGCTGAAGGAATTCGGCGTGACGACGTTCCAGGCGGAGGACGAGATCGCCGCGATCTGCGCCTCCATCGGCGCGTCCTATGCCGGCCAGCTGGGTGTCACCTCCTCGTCGGGTCCGGGCATCGCGCTGAAGGGCGAGGCGATGGGCCTTGCCGTGATGACCGAACTGCCGCTCGTCATCGTCAATTCGCAGCGCGGTGGCCCTTCCACCGGCCTGCCGACGAAGACCGAGCAGTCCGATCTTTATCAGGCGCTTTACGGCCGCAACGGCGATGCGCCGATGCCCGTCATCGCCGCGCGCTCGCCCGTCGATGCCTTCGATTGTGCCATCGAGGCGTGCCGGATTGCGGTCGAATATATGACCCCCGTCATGCTGCTGACCGACGGCTATATCGGCAATGCCGCCGAACCGTGGCGCGTGCCCGCCATCGAAAGCTACGAGCGGCGACCGGCGACCCATTATGCGGGCGAGGCGGTCAGCCCGTACAAGCGCGACGAGAAACTCGCCCGCGTCTGGATCAAGCCCGGAACCCCCGGCCTGATGCACCGTATCGGCGGCATTGAGAAGAACGCCGATACCGGCAATATCGATTATGCGCCGGCCAATCACCAGAAGATGACGGACATTCGCCAGGCCAAGATAAACGGCGTGGCGGACACGATTCCGGATCAGGGTTTCGAGCTTGGCGGACCGGATGACGATCTGGTCGTGGTCGGCTGGGGCTCCACCTATGGCCCCATCCATCAGGCGGTGAAGCGGGCGCGGCGGGGCGGCGCGAAGGTCGCACAGGTCCACATCCGCCATCTGTGGCCGATGCCGAAGAACCTGGGGCCGCTGCTGAAGGACTTCGACAGGATTCTGGTGCCTGAAATGAATACCGGGCAGCTGAAAACCGTACTGCGCGACCAGTTCCTCGTCGATGCGAAGCCCCTCAACAAGGTGTCCGGCCAGCCCTTCAAGATCGCCGAGATCGGGAACGCTATCGAGGAGGCCCTTTCTTAATCGCGCGTTCCGGTTTGGCCGGATCACGCGTTCAGGGAACACGATTATGAACGATATGACCCCCACCAAGCTGAAGGCGGCGGATTTCGCGACGGATCAGGAGGTGCGCTGGTGCCCCGGTTGCGGCGACTATGCGATCCTGAAGGGCGTCCAGCGGACCATGGCCGAGATGGGCGCGACGCCGGAAAACACCGTCTTCATCTCCGGTATCGGCTGCTCCTCCCGCTTCCCCTATTATATGGAAACCTATGGGTTTCACACGATCCACGGCCGCGCGCCGGCGATCGCGACGGGGGTGAAGCTGGCCAATCCCGACCTCGACGTGTGGATCGTCACGGGTGACGGCGACGGTCTGTCGATCGGCGGCAATCACATGATGCACCTTCTGCGCCGCAATCTCGATTGCCAGGTTCTCCTGTTCAACAACGAGATTTACGGGCTGACCAAGGGCCAATATTCGCCTACCAGCCGCGTCGGCACGCGCAGCCCATCGACGCCCTATGGCTCGGTCGACGCTCCGGCGGAACCCTGCGCCTTCGCCCTTGGCTCGGGCGCCCGTTTCCTGGCGCGCTGCATCGACACCGCGCAAAAGCAGATGCCGGACATTCTGAAACGCGCGCACGCGCACAAGGGCGCAAGTTTCGTCGAGCTTTATCAGAACTGCATCGTCTACAATGACGATGTGTTCGGGGCGTTCACGGACAAGAAGGAAAGCGCCCATACGCAGATCTGGCTGCAGCACGGCGAGCCGATGCTGTTCGCGAACGGCGAGAAGGGCATCGCGCTCGATACCGAAACGTTGGCGCTGAAGGTCGTCGATGTGAAGGACGGCGACTGGCAGGCGGCCGGCGTTCGGGTGCATGATGAACGGAACAAGGTCATGGCCGGGCTTCTGATTGCGATGCGCGTGCCCGATTTTCCCGTCGCGCTTGGCGTCATCTACGAAAATCCGGCGCCCAGTTTCGAGCAGGACGTGCGCACGCAGAATGTCGAGGCGTCGAAGGGCAAGGTCGTAGACCTTGAGGCGCTGATCAAAAAAGGCCAGACGTGGGAAGTGAACCAGAAAAAGCTTCGAGAGGTCTGATCCCGGACGGTTACGGAAACCCCAGTTTCCGGGCCGAAGGGATTTGCCTGACCCATTCCCGCGACCGTGCCGCGCCTCGCCCCGACGATCATCGCCATTTTCGTGGCCGTGGCCGGCTTTGTCGCCGCGTGGTTTCTGTATCACGCCGAAGAGGACGCCGCCCGCTCCCGCTTTCAAATGCAGGCAAGCGAGGTGTCCGACCGCATCGATCTGCGCATGAAGGAGCATCTGACGCTGCTGGCGGCCGCACGCGGGTTGTTCACCAGCACAGATGACGAGATCACGCGCGCCGAATTCCGCGCCTTCGTTGCCGCGCTGGATACGGAAGATGTCTATAAGGGGATTCAGGGTATCGGATTTGCCCGGCTGATCCCGGCAACGCAGGTCGGCGAAAGCAGGATCGAGGCAGACCTTGCCGCGCACTATGGCATCCGGCGCACGGTTTGGCCCGCAACGGATGCGGACCGGCGCACCGTCATCACGCTGCTCGAGCCGAACGACGAGCGCAACAACGCCGCCCTCGGCTATGACATGATGAGCCAGCCCGTTCGCCGCGCCGCCATTCTCGATGCGCTGGCGAGCGGTGCGCCGCAGGCCAGCGGGCCGGTCGAACTGGTGCAGGAAATCACCTCCCGAAAGCAGACGGGCTTTCTGATCTATCTGCCGGTGTACCAAGGAACGGGAACGCCCTTTTCTCTCGATCCGAGCGGGGAGGCGCTTGGCTTCGTCTATGCGCCCTTCCGCGCCGGAGACCTGTTTTCCGCCGCGCTCGGCGATGCGGCCGATGCCCCCGTCCGCGTCACCGCCGTCGATGTCGTCGCGCCGAGCATCCCGCTCTATGAGAGCACGCTTCGCACGCAGCGGTCCGGCTTTCGCACTCAGACGGTTATCGACGTGGCCGGCCGACGCTGGCGCCTGACGCTGGAGCAGACGCCATTCGCGACGCGGTCGAAGGCGGGACTTTACGCCTCGGCCGTGGTCACGCTGACGCTGATCCTGGCGTTCGCGCTGTGGCTTCTGACATGGTCGCTGATGCGCTCGGCGGCACAGAACCGCGAACTTGCCAGCCTGAGCGCGCGCCGCGCCGAGGAGAAGGATTTCCTGCTGCGCGAAATGAGCCACAGGGTGAAGAATTCCATCGCCCGCATCGTCGCCATCGCAGACCAGACCGTACGAAGTTCGCCGGACCTGGCGACGTTCGAACAGTCCTTTTCCGCCCGGCTGCAGGCGATGGCGGCGGCGCAGGATACGCTGACGCGGGCGAACATGCAGGGCGCGCCGCTGCGAAAATTGTTGCTTCGCGAGCTGGAGCAGGTGTTCGGTACGGGCGGGGCGGACCTTCTCGTCGACGGGCCGGATGTCGTTATCAACGAGAAGGCGACGCAGGCGCTGGGCCTGATCTTTCATGAACTGGCTACCAACACGCTGAAATACGGCAACCATGCCGAGGGTTTTTATGTATCATGGCGCATCGAGGAGGATACCGAACCCCGGCTGTGCCTGGACTGGGTGGAGGGCAAGACGGCAATCGCCGCGCCGCCGGCGCGCAGGGGTTTCGGAACCCGCCTCATCGACATGAGCGTGCGCGCGGAACTGCGCGGCACGCTTGAGCGAAGCTACGATCAGGGGTTTTCCGTGCGCATGTGCTTTCCGCTGCACCTGAATACCGAACTGCCGGACGCGAGCGGGGGAAACCCCGTGCCCGCTGCGTAAATCCATGCGATGCTGCAGGTGATGAGGGCGCCCTCACCAACCGAGCCGTCGGTGCTCATGTCGGACGTCGCTGCCGGTGACGACGAAGCCTTTCGTGCGCTGACGCAGGTGCTCTACGCTCCGGCGCTCGGCACGGCGATGAAGGTGCTGGGGAACCGGGCGGAGGCAGAGGACGCAGTGCAGACTGCGCTCGTGAAACTGTGGCGGACCGCAGCGCGGTTCGACCCGGAAAAGGCGAAGGTCGAAACCTGGTTTCGGCGGATCGTCATCAACGCCTGCATCGATCGCAAGCGGGCGTTGAAGCCGGTGGATCCGATCGACGAGGCCTACGACCTCGAATCGGAAGCCCCCGGGCCGGAAGCGGAAACGGCCGGCATGATGCGCGATGCGCGTATCGGCGCGGCCGTCATGGAGTTGCCGACACGCCAGCGGGCGGCGATCACGCTGTTCTACGGCGACGGCGCGACGATGAACGAGATTGCCGAGGCGCTGGAAACGACGCCGAAGGCGGTAGAGGGCCTCCTGGCAAGGGCGCGGGCGGACCTCGCAAAGCGGCTGGAGCCGCTGAAAGAGGAGTTAGAGGCATGATCGGCGGCAAGGGTGAGACCGGACGGGCGGCAAACGATCAGGACATGATCGACGTGCTGCTGCGCGAATGGGCTTCGAACCGGGACGTGGCCGTTCCGCCTGGCGCCGCTTTGGCGGCAGCCGATGCAGCGCTGGCGGAGGCGCGGATAACGCCGGCGAGCCAGCGGCGCTGGTTTCCGGCCGCGGTGTTCGGCGGCAGTGTCGCCGCAGCGCTTGCCGGAGTCCTCGTCCTGACGCCGGGCACTGTTCCCGAATCGGCTTCGCCGTCCGGCGAAGTCGTTGCCCTGTCCCCTGGCATTGGCGAGCCGCAGCAATTCGCGTCCGCCCTGCCGGAAACCGGTCTGGTCGCACCGTCTGCGGGCGAAGCGGCGATGCCCGTGGCGTCCGGAAATTCCGGAACGCAACTTGCCGCGAGCGATTTTGGACCGGCGACCGCGCCGCCGCTGGACGAGACGTTTCCCAGCTTCGACGCGCCGCCCGATGACTTGTTGATGACCAGCCACGTCTTCA
The DNA here is from genome assembly GCF_000342165.1 of Pacificimonas flava. Classification (GTDB taxonomy): domain Bacteria; phylum Pseudomonadota; class Alphaproteobacteria; order Sphingomonadales; family Sphingomonadaceae; genus Pacificimonas; species Pacificimonas flava. The sequence goes on along the minus strand of NZ_AMRV01000002.1, from coordinate 360,970 downwards.
CGACACGGCCGGACGAGGAGCTGATCTACTGATGCTTGCCGCTCGACAGACATTTCCGAAATTTCTCGTCGGCGCCGCGCTTGCGCTCGGCACGGCGGTCCCTGCGGCGTCGCAAACACCGTTCGGCGGCCTGTCGTCTGAGGGACGGGCACGGCTTGCGGCTGCCATGGCGCGGGAGGAACAACCAGCGCTGAACGCTGCGATCATGAAGGCCCGCGCCAAGGTTCTGGATCTGCTTTCCGCCGAAGAACTGGATGCCGATGCAATTGCAGATGCGCAGAAGGAGGAGCGCCGTCTGGTGATGCAGGAGCATGCCCGCGCTCATGCGCGCATGCTGGATGCGTACAAGGGTTTGTCGGCCGGCGACCGTCAGGCCTTCGCCGCGGCCGTGAAGATGCGGGAGGCGCGCATCCGCATGGAAATGTCGCGTGCACGGGACCGCATGGAAAAGCTCGACCAGCTGATGGAATACCAGGCGCAGCGCATGGCGCAGATCCGCGCGCAGCAGCGGCGCGGTGCCAGCCAGCAGGTGTCTGAAGACCGTTAGGCGCGCCAGCCGGTCTGGCGCTCGATCTCTGCCCACATCAGGTCGCAGGCGCGCAAGGCGACCGGGCCGGGCCGGGCCTCGCCCACGGGCGCGCCGTCAAGCGTCACCACCGGCATGACCGGGGAGGATGTCGAGGTGAGGAAAATCTCCTTCGCGGCGCGCAGATCGTCGAGCGTGAAGGTCGCTTCCCGAACTGGCAGTCCGGATTGCCCGAACAGTTCCAGAAGCCGGCGCCGCTTCGATCCCGGCAGAACCGCGTTCGACAGGGGCCGGGTGGTCGCCGCTCCATCCGCGCCCACCATCCAGACCGTTGTCGAAGCCCCCTCCGTCACCGTACCGTCGCGGTCGATCAGAATTGCCTCATAGGCGCCCGCTTCCTTGGCTGCCTGCTTCGCCAGCACGTTCGGGAGCAGCGAGACCGATTTCACATCCCGCCGGGCCCAGCGTTCGTCGCCGGCGCTGATCGCGGCGACGCCGGACCGCTGCTGCACAGGCCGCCCACGATAATCAAAGGGCCGGACCGTCATCACAAGACCAGCCTTCGCGCCGACCGGAAAGGCATGCTCCCGCCGCGCGGCGCCGCGCGTCACCTGCAGGTAGAGCATGCCATCGGACACGCGATTCGCCGCGATCAGCCGCCTTGCCGAAACGGTCAGGGCCGCATCGGACATGGGCGCGGGGATTGCGAGCGTGCCGAGGCTGCGCGACAGGCGTTCCAGATGCAGCGACCAATCGAACAGATGTCCGCCGAAGATCGACGCGACTTCGTACACCCCGTCCGAAAACAGGAATGCGCGGTCGTCGATGGAAATCGCGGCGCGGCTGGCGGGCAGCATGCGACCATTTACATAGGCTAGACGGGGCAACCCATTCCTCCGGCGCTGTGTTGAATCGGCGACGAATAGGGGAAAACATGACGACGATCATCTGGTTTCGTGAGGATTTGCGGCTATCCGACCAGGCAGCGGTACGAGCCGCGGCGGAGGACGGACCGGTCGTGCCGGTCTACGTTCTCGACGATACGTCTCCCGGCAAGTGGAAGATGGGCGGTGCACAGCGTTGGTGGCTGCATCACAGCTTGAAGAGCCTTTCCGAAAGTCTGCGGGAAAAGGGGCTTCGCCTCATTCTTCTGAAGGGGGAGGCGTCCGTGAAGATCGGCGCACTTGCCGACAAGCTTGGCATCGAGCGCGTACATGCGGTGCAGCATTACGAACCCTGGTGGAAGGCGCAGGAGGAGAAGCTGAGCAATCGGCTGGAGCTTTGCCTGCATCCCGGCCGGCTGCTGGCGCCGCCCGGCTCCGTCACAACGAAATCCGGCGATCCCTACAAGATCTACACGCCGTTCTGGCGCTCCTTGCAGGGCATCATGCCGCCGCCGGAACCGGTGAGGCGGCCCCGGACCATGCAGGCACCGGACGAGTGGCCCGGTTTCGATGAACTTGACGATTGGAATCTGCTGCCGAAAGATCCCGATTGGGCCGGCGGATTCGACTTCTGGACCCCGGGCGAGCACGGTGCCCGGTCGCGCGCGCATAATTTTGCCGACGAGGTGGAGGATTATAACGAGGGGCGCAATCTCCCCTCCCGGGAACTGACCAGCCGCCTGAGCCCGCATCTGCACATGGGCGAAATCTCGCCTGCGGATGTCTGGCATATCGTTTCGAAGAACCGCCAGTGGCAGACGGTCGAACCGTTCCTTTCGGAGCTGGCCTGGCGCGACTTCTCGACCCAGGTCATCGACATGTTCCCGGACTATGGCGACACGTCCGGCCGGGATCACTTCAGGAACATGGAATGGACCGACCACCGGGAGGGGGAGGGCCGCGAGGCGCTGAGGGCGTGGCAGCGTGGCCGGACAGGCTATCCGATCGTCGATGCGGGCATGCGGGAGCTTTGGGCGACCGGCTGGATGCACAACCGCGTGCGCATGATCGCCGCGCAATTCCTGATCAAGCACCTGCTGATCGACTGGCGAGAGGGCGAGCGCTGGTTCTGGGATACGCTCGTCGATGCCGACTATGGCAACAATTCGCAGAACTGGCAGTGGAGTGCGGGTTCGGGAATTGATTCGCATCCCTTTTACCGGATGATGAACCCGAAAACCCAGTCCCCCAAATGGGACGCAGCGGACTATATTCGCGAATGGGTGCCGGAGCTGAAAGATCTGCCCGACGGTGCCATCCACGTGCCGTGGGAAGCGGATGAGGGGGCGCTGGAGGCGGCAGGCGTGACGCTGGGCGATACCTATCCGGAACCGATCGTCGAGCACCGCGCCGCGCGTGAGCGGGCGCTCGGTGCCTATCGAAAGGCCAAGAGCTGACGGCGGCCTGCCGGGCCGCCCCGCCCACCGGCCGCCAGGACTGATCCGTCAGAAGCGAATTTCGCCAGTCACGAAAACGCGGCGCGGATCGCCGTAAAATCCTGTCAGCGTCCCCTCCTGCCCCAGGGTCGATGTGATCGGGCCGCCATAGGGCGCGTTCACGAAGTTATAGCCCGACACCAGATAGCGCTCATCCGTCAGGTTCTTGCCGTAGACGCCGATCCGGAACATCTCGTCCGGCGAGATCCAGCTGATATTGGCGTCGATGAGAACATAACCATCCTGATCGAGGAAGCGGTTCGGCTGCTCGAACTGGCTGGTGTCGCTGCGCAGCGCCGCCTGCGATCCCAGCATCAGCATGCCGCCGCCGACGGGAACGCCCAGATCGCCGCGAACGCTGGCCGTGTAGTCGGGCGTGTTCTGGAAGACGCGCTGATCCGCGACATCATTGCCGAACGCATCGATGAACTGGTCGTACTCCGCATCGATGTAACCGAAGCTGAGGCCGACATCGAAGGTGGAGCCGTCGCCGGCGAAGTCCCGGCCTGCGCGAATCGTGCTTTCCAGCTCGATGCCCTTGATGGTGGCGGCGCCGGCATTGGTGGTCACGCCGGCGAACGTATCGTTGATGCCGTCGCCGTTGGTGTCCGCGCCGACGGAGCCGGGAATCTGCACGTCCGTATAGTCGGCATAAAAACCGGCGAGATTGAAGCTGAGGCGGTTGTCGAGCAGCGAGGCCTTCCAGCCCAGCTCGTAGCTGTCCACCTTTTCGGGTGCGAAGCGGATGAAGTCGAACACCTCCTCGTCCGACACCGTGCCGTCGCCGTCGAGATCCGGGGCAAGTGTGGTCTGACCGCGCGGGTCGAAGCCGCCGCCCTTGAAGCCCTTCGAATAGGTGGCGTAGAAATTGTGGTTCTCGTTCGGCTGGTAGCTGAGCGACACGCGCGGCGTGAACTCCTTGAACGTCTCCTTGCCGGTGAAATCGGAGGTGACGGCGAATGGGACGCCATTTCCGCCGAAATAATCCGAAAATCCGCCCGCCAGCGACTGTCGGCGTACCACTGATTCGCGCGTGTCCCAAGTGTAGCGGCCGCCGACGGACAGGCTGAGCCGTTCGGTCAAATCGTAGGTGAAGTCGCCGAAGATCGCGACGGTTTCGGTATCGACATCGCCGAAGGTCTGCGCGTTCAGACCGGGAACACCGATGATCTGCCCGGTCGTATCGAGCAGCGTATCGAAAATTGTGAGGGCGTTTGCACGCAAATAATAGGCCCCGATCAGGCCGGCGAGCGTGCCGTCATCGTAAAGAAGCTGGAATTCCTCGGAAAACTGGTCGTTGTTGTAGATGGCGGGCACGTCGACATCGGCAGCCGGCAGCGAGTCGAAATCGATCGGCGTCGTCGAGCTATCTTCTCGGTAGGCGAGGATGTTGCGCAGCTTCAGCGCGCTCGACACATCAGCCTCCACCGTCAGCGCGCCGCCATAGGCCTCCACCTCCTGCTGAATGTTGGAAAGCCCGGCGCGGGTGTCGAACTCATCGTCCAGAACGGGCGCGCCCGATACCAGGCCGGGAATCAGCCTGTGGCCCTGACGCGGATCGCTATTGTCCTTCACATAATCGCCGGACAGGCGGATGAAGATGGCGTCGCCAGCCTCCGCCTCCAGCGTGGCGCGGGCGGCCCACAGATCCTTGTTGTAATTCTCGACGCCGTCCTGAACCAGATTGTCGCCGAAACCGCCGCGGCTGAGCCGTGCGCCCGATGCGCCCAGCCTGATCGTGTCCGTCAGGGGCACGGACCCGGTCAGGACGAGATCGGCCTGATCATAGCTGCCATAGGTGCCGCGGGCCTTGAACTCCATGTCAGTGGGCAGCCGCCGCGTCACATATTTGATAGCCCCGCCGATGGTGTTGCGGCCGTAAAGCGTGCCCTGCGGCCCGCGCAGCACCTCGATCCGCTCCACGTCATAAACGTCGAGGACGGCAGCCTGCGGCCGGTTCAGATAGACATCGTCGACATAGACGCCGACGCCTTGTTCGAAGCCGGCGACCGGATCCTGCTGGCCGACGCCGCGGATGAAGGCGGTCAGCGTCGTATTCGTGCCGCGCGACACTTCCAGCGTCACGTTGGGAACCGTCTGGCTGAGTTCCGTCAGGTCCTGCACGCCCTGATCCTGCAACTGCTGACCGCTGAGGGAGGTGACGGAAATCGGCACGTCGAGCAGGCGTTCCGCGCGGCGGCGCGCTGTGACGACGATGATGTCCTGCGGAGCGGAAGCGTCATTCGCCTCCTCGCGCGGTTGCTGGCTGTCGGCGAGGATTTCCTGATTCGTCGGACGGGCCGGATCGGGCTGGGCGGACTGCGCGGCCGCAGGGGCGGCCAAGGCCAACGCCGCGGCGCCGAGCGCCAGTTCGTGACGGAGTTTAAGCATGAAACGATCCCCCCTTCGCATGTCATCCGCGCCGCTTCCGGACGCTTGATGCGCTTATCAGTACTGAAAGTTGAACCAGCTTTCAACTTTGTTTAGGGTCCGGCCAGCGATCAGGGGAACGACATGGCCAGAACGGGGCGTCCGGGGACGGCCGGCGACGGGAAAACGAACAAAACGGCAGCCGAATCGGTTTCCGCTGCGGAGCGGGAGACGGGCAGGAACCCCGCCGCGACGGAGCCCGCCCGCCGTCCTAGGACCGCGCGGGGCGAACGCACCCGGCGCGCACTTCTCGATGCCGCGAAGACCGAGTTCGGGGAGCAGGGATTTCAAGGGGCGTCGATCACCTCCATCACGCGCAGGGCCGGTACCGCGCTCGGCAGCTTCTATACCTATTTCGAATCGAAGGATTCGATCTTCCGGGCCGTTGTGAACGACATGAGCGCGGCGGTGGCCGGACAGGCGCGCTCCTCATTGGCCGGGGTGGAGGGCGGTGTCGCGCGGGAGCAGGCTGCGCTGTCGGCGTTCCTGCGCTTCGTTCGCGAGCATAAGGAGGTTTACCGGATCATCGACGAGGCGGAATTCGTCGATGCCGCTGCCTACCGCGCTCATTACGAGACGACGGCGGGGCGCATTGCCGAACGGCTGCGCGCCGGTGCCGCGACCGGGGACCTGAAACCCGGCATCGGGGAGCTTCAGGCCTGGGCGATCATGGGTATGAACGTATTTCTCGGCCTGCGCTATGCCGTCTGGTCGGACGAGATGGGCGCCGAAGAGATTGCCGACATGGCAAGCGATCTTCTGGCCAACGGCATCGCCGCCCGCAAGGACCCCCGCGAGGCGGACTAGCTAGTCGCCGATCGCCATCATGTTCGGCTGGCCGTTGGATGCGCTGAGACCGCCATCGACGGGTAACACGACACCTGTGACGAAGCCGGCATCCTCCGATGCGAGGAACAGGACGGGGCCGGCAATATCCTCCGGTTCGCCGGGGCGCCTCAGCGCGATGCGATCGCGAAAGCGGGCCAGCAGCTTGTCATTGTCGAATATGCCTTCGCTCATGTCGCTGCGCGTGGTCGTCGGCGCGACGGCGTTAACACGGACGCCCTTCACGCCGAGTTCCAGCGCGAGGGCGCGCGTCAGGTTGGAAACCGCTCCCTTCGAGGCGGCATAGAGCGCCATGCCCCAGTCGCCGCCAAGGCCCGATACGCTGGACGTGTTGACGATGCTGCCGCCGCTCTTTTCCAGGTGCGGGACCGCCGCGCGGGCCAGATAGATCAGCGCCTTGACGTTGATGTCGAGCAGCTTGTCGATGTCCGCATCCTCCAGTTCCGTAACGGGACCGTTAACGGCAACGCCGGCGTTACAGACCAGGCAATCGAGTCCGCCGAAATGATCGGCGGCTGTATCGATCAAGTTCGCTGCGAAGACGGGATCGGACACATCCCCCGCGCAGATAAGGGTGCGGTCCGCGTCAAGATCGGCCGCAACCGACTCCAGATCGTTCCGGCTGCGGCTGTTCAGGACGACATTCGCGCCGGAGGCTGCGAAGCGGCGGGCGATCGCCGCTCCAATGCCGCTTGACGATCCCGTCACAATGACGCTTTTGCCGCTGAAATCGCGCATGGATGGGTTCTCCTGGTCGGGTTTGCATTCGAGCCGTCAACGAGCGCCTGCACGCTTGGGTCCTCTTGCCAGCGCGCAGGCGTGCCGATAGGGCGCTTATCCAAACGAACACAAACCTCTTTATAGGGACCGTACATATGAGCGACGTCGCCGAACGCGTTAAGAAGATCGTTGTCGAACATCTGGGCGTGGAGCCCGAGAAGGTGACCGAAGAGGCCAGCTTCATCGACGATCTGGGTGCGGACAGCCTCGACACGGTCGAGCTGGTCATGGCATTCGAGGAGGAATTCGGGGTCGAGATCCCGGACGACGCCGCCGAGAAGATCCTGACCGTCCGCGATGCGATCAACTATATCAAGGAACACAAGGGCGACGCCTGAGACTGACTCCATCAGTCCAGACTTCCCGGATATCCGGTTCCAGGCGGCGGTCCTTCCGGACGGGAGGGGCCGCCGCTTTCCTGTCGAATACCTGCCTTTGCGCCTGTGGGGAGACCTGAACAATGCGCCGTGTCGTTGTAACCGGACTTGGCCTCGTGACGCCGCTTGGCGCCGACGTCGAGACCAGCTGGAAGAACATCCTGGCCTCCAAATCCGGCGCGGGGCGCATTACGCGCTTCGATCCGGCCGATCAGGTCTGCCAGATCGCCTGCGAGGTGAAGATGGACGGGTCGGACATGGCGCTCGACCTGTCGAAGCGCGTGGATCACAAGATCCAGCGCCAGGTCGACCTGTTCATCCAGTTCGGGATCGATGCGGCCGGCCAGGCCATGGAAGATGCCGGCCTGACCGATTTGTCCGATGAGGAAAGGCTGCGCGCCGGCTGCTCCATCGGGTCGGGCATCGGCGGCCTGCCCGGTATCGAGAAGGAATCCATCGTCCTGCACGAACGCGGACCCCGCCGGGTCAGCCCGCACTTCGTGCATGGGCGGCTGATCAACCTCGTGTCCGGCCAGGTTTCCATCAAATATGGCCTGCAGGGTCCGAACCACGCGGTCGTGACGGCCTGTTCGACGGGCGCGCACTCGATCGGGGACGCAGCGCGCATGATCATGCTGGACGATGCCGACATCATGGTCGCCGGCGGCGCGGAAAGCGCGATCTGCCCGCTGGGCATCGCCGGCTTCTCTCAGGCGAAGGCGCTGTCGACCCGCAATGACGAGCCGGAAAGAGCGAGCCGTCCGTACGATATCGGCCGCGACGGGTTCGTCATGGGCGAGGGCGCGGGGATCGTCGTTCTGGAGGAGTATGAGCGCGCCAAGAAGCGTGGCGCGACGATCTATGGCGAAGTCGTCGGCTACGGCCTGACCGGCGATGCCTATCACGTCACTGCCCCGCACGAGGACGGCTCCGGCGGCTTCCGGTCCATGAAGAATGCGCTGGCGCGTGCCGGCGTGGACCCTGCCGACATCGATTACATCAACGCGCACGGCACCTCCACGCCGCTGGGCGACGAGATCGAGCTGAACGCGGTCCGCCGCCTGTTCGGCAGCGCGCTCGACACCACCTCCATGTCCTCGACGAAGAGCGCCATTGGGCATCTTTTGGGCGGCGCGGGCGCGGTGGAGGCGATCTTCTGCCTGCTGGCGATGCGCGATCAGGTTGCGCCGCCGACCATCAATCTCGACAATCCGTCGGAGGGCTGCAAGGGCGTCGACCTCGTCCCGAACGTGCCCAAGGAGCGGGAGATTCGCGCCTGCCTGAACAACAGCTTCGGATTTGGCGGTACGAACGCGTCGCTGGTTCTGAAGAAGGTCTAAGCGGCATGGCGGCGCGCGGCATTCGCAGCTAAGCAGCGGTAATGCTGCGCGCCGCCTTCGTCCTCCTGATCCTTGCCGGCATCGCCGCCGTCGTGGGGTTCGCCTACGCACAGAGCGACTGGCGCGCGGACGGGCCGCTGACCGAGGCGTCGAACGTCGTCATTTCGCGCGGCGCGACGCAGGATCAGGCCGCCTACGAGCTGGAGCGGGCGGGCGTCATCGACGACGTCGACCGCTTTCGCATTTATGCCCGCCTGTTCGGTAGCGACGATCACATCCGCGCCGGGGAGTTCCGCTTTCCGGCTGGAACAAGCAAGGCGGAGGCGCTGGATATCCTGCAGCATGCGGAGCCGGTGCAGCGGCGCGTGACCGTGCCGGAGGGGCTCCCGTCCGTGCTGGTCGCCGAATCGATCATGGCCGCGCCCTTCCTGACCGGCACGATCGAGGCGCCTGCGGAGGGGTCGGTCCTGCCCGCCACCTATAATTACGAACGCGGCGAAAGCCGGCAGGCGCTGCTGGAGCGTATGCAGCAGGCCATGGACGAGACGCTGGCCGAGCTTTGGCCGGACCGCAGCCCGGACACGCCCGTTTCGACGCCCGAGGAGGCCGTGGTCCTGGCCTCTGTCGTCGAGAAGGAAACCGCGACGCCCGAGGAGCGGCCCATGATCGCCGGCGTCTACGCCAACCGCCTGCGTCAGGGGATCATGCTGCAGGCCGATCCGACGATCATCTATCCGATCACGAAGGGAAAGCCGCTCGGCCGGCGCATCCGCCGCTCCGAGATTGCTGCGGTCAACGACTACAACACCTATGCGATGGTGGGCCTGCCGAAGGGGCCGATCGCCAATCCGGGCCGCGCGGCCATCGAGGCGGTTTTGCATCCGGCGGAAACAGACGCGCTTTATTTCGTGGCCGACGGAACGGGCGGGCATGTCTTTGCGGAAACGCTCGCCGAGCATAACCGGAATGTCGCCAAATGGTACGACATCCGGCGCGAACGCGGGGAAATGGAATAGGCCGCGCCGCCAGCCTGACGTAGGCGCTATCGCCGCAGCAGGAACACGGCATGTTCCGCGAGAAGATTCGCCGCGCGCGGCGCCATGGGGCGGTCGCCCTTCAGGAACCAGCTTCGCTCGATCGTCAGGCCCTGCTGGGCGGCAAGGGCGCGGAAATCGTCGATGGTGACATGGTGGATATTCTCCGTTGCGTACCACCGCGCCGGGAGGAGCCGGGTCACCGGCATGCGTCCGCCGAACATCAGCGAACAGCGCACCCGCCAATGGGCGAAGTTCGGAAAGGATACGAAGGCGCGTCGGCCGATCCGCGTCAACTCGTGCAGGATGCGGTCGGGCCGCTCGGTCGTCTGCAGCGTCTGCGACAGGATCGCATAATCGAAACTGGCGGCGGGATAATCGCCAAGGTCGGTGTCGGCATCGCCCTGCACGACCGACAATCCGCGCGAAATGGCATCCGCGACGTTGCCCGCATCAAGCTCGAGCCCGCGGGCATCGACGCCCTTTCCATCGCGCAAGGCCGCCATCAGCGTGCCGTCGCCGCAGCCAATGTCGAGCGCGCTCGACCCCGCGTCGACATGAGCGGCAATGACGGCAAGATCGGGCCGCAGCGCGTTCATGCCCCCTCTCGCAGGAAACCGCCGACGATCCGGTCCATCTCCGTCGACTCCAGCAGGAAGGCGTCATGGCCGAAGGGGGAGGAAAGCTCTGCGAAGCTGACCGGTGCGCGGGCGGCATTCAGCGCGTGCACGACCCGACGCGCCTCCGCCGTCGGATACAGCCAGTCCGTGTCGAAGCTGAGGATGCAAAACCGGGTTGCCGTGCCGCGAAACGCCTCCGCAAGCTGTCCGTCATGCGCCTCCGCAAGGTCGAAATAGTCCATCGCGCGGGTGATGTAGAGGTAGGAATTGGCGTCGAATCGGCTGGTGAAGCTGAGGCCCTGATAGCGCAGGTAGGATTCGACCTGGAAATCGGCGTCGAATCCGAAGCTCTTGGCCTGGCGGTCCTGCAGCCGCCGGCCGAACTTTTCCGTCAGCCCGGCTTCGGACAGATAGGTGATGTGCGCCGCCATGCGCGCGACCGACAGACCGGCCGTCGGCGCCTCGCCGCCATAATAATCGCCGCCGTTCCAGTTCGGATCGGCCAGGATCGCTTGCCTGCCGACCTCGTGAAAGGCGATGTTCTGCGCGCTGTGGCGCGCGGCGGTGGCGATGGCGACTGCGCTTGCCACCCGGTCCGGATAAAGCGCCGCCCAGCTGAGCACCTGCATCCCGCCCATCGAGCCGCCGACGACTGCGTGCAGCCGCTCGATGCCCAAATGGTCGATCAGCTTTGCCTGGGCGCGGACCATGTCGGCCAGGGTGATCACCGGAAAGCGCATGCCCCAGGGTGTGCCGCCTTCGCCCTCGCTTGCCGGCCCGGTCGTGCCGAGACAGGAGCCGAGGACGTTCGAGCAGATGACGAAATAGCGGTCCGTGTCGATGGGGCGGCCGGGGCCGACCATGCGTGCCCACCAGCCGGATTTTCCGGTCAGCGGATGCGTGCTGGCCACATATTGGTCGCCGGTCAGCGCATGGCACACCAGAACGGCGTTCGACCGGTCCGGATCTAGCGTGCCGTAGCATTCATATGCCACTTGAAGCTGCCTGAGAACTGCACCGCTTTCGAGGGAAAGGGAACCCAGCGAGGCGGTGCGCGGCGGCGCGTTCACCCGCGTTCGGGCATCACGTAGCGCCATGCGGTCACGGCGACGCTCGCGAACAGCCCGGCCCGTGCGTAGGGATCGGTGGCGGCGAACTCGATGGCATCCTTGCGGCCCGGGAAGTCGATGATCAGCAGCGAGCCGATGGGCGTACCTCCCTCGTCCAGCAGGGGGCCGCCGCACAGAACCTTGTCGCCCAGCGCGCGGACATGATCGAGGTGCGCAGCGCGCGTTTCGGCACGAAGATCGCCGGCGTGCGGCTTATCGATGCAATGAATGGCATAGTGCGGCATGACCCCATGTTCGTTAGAGGCGGCATCCATGGGTAGCAAGCGGCGAGCGGGGGGACGGCACGGCTTTTCGGGCGGTTTCGTCCGTGCGCGGTTACGCTGTATCCCGCGCCTCCTTCCCGGCATCGCCGGCGCGGTGCTGTGCCTCTTCGCGGGCCGGGCCCTCGTGACGTGGGCGGATCTGCCGCTGCCGGGCGCGGTCGCGGGCCTCGTCCTTTACGCAGCGGTGCTGTTGGTTCTTCCGCCCCTGCGCAGCCTTGCCGAGCCCGGCGCGGCGCTCCTGACCGGCCTCCTTGGCGCGCTGATCGTCCCGCCGTTCGTGGGGCTCGTGCTGTTCGCGCCGCTGCTGCAGGCGAACTGGCAGCCGGTGGCCGCGATCCTGATCCTGACGACGTTGCTGTCGGGTTTCGTGACGGCCTTTCTCTACCGGGCCATGGGCCGGCGGGGATGAGTCTGGCGTCTATCGGGGCCGCGATCCTGACGATCGCCGTCTTCTGGGGCGTCCGGATGCTCGCGGACGGCGCGGCGCGCGGCCATCCGCTGGCGAATCCGGTGCTTTGGAGCGCGGTCGTCGTCGTTGCGCTGCTTCGGATTGGAGACATTGGGATCGCCGCCTACCGGGATGCCGCGCGGCCGCTCCTGACGCTTCTCGACCTGTCGGTGGTCGCGCTCGCCATGCCGCTGGTCGCGAGCGTGCGCAGCGCCGGCCGGCAAATAGGGCATGTTCTCCTCGCGCTGGTGGGCGGCGGTGTTACCGCGATGGCAAGCGCGGTCGGGCTTGCCTGTCTGTTCGGTCTTTCGCGGCCGCTCGTCCAGGCGCTCAGCGTCAAATCGATATCCAGCGGTTTCGCCATCGCGCTCATGGACAGGTTCGGCGGTCCGGCGCCGCTCGCCGCGGGCCTCGTGGTCACGACCGGCATGATCGGCGCACTGACCCTGCCGCCCATCCTGAAGCGACTCGGCTACCGGGATGAGGAGATGGGCCTTGCCACGGGACAGGCCGCGCATATCGTCGGCACGGACGCATTGCTGCGCCGAAGCCGGACGGCCGGCGCCCATGCCGCGCTCGCCATGGCGCTCAGCGGGCTGATCGGGGCCGCGCTGCTGCCGCTGATCTGGCCGCTGATCTCCTGACCCGGTGCTTGACGGGCGCCCGTCCGCCCTCTATGTGGCCAGCGCTTGAGGGCGCGGCCGCCGGCTGCCGCCAAGGGTGCCTGTTGGCGCTTCAAACGAAATACTCGGTAACGCCGTAGAGGAAATAGCGATGTCGCGCGTATGCGAACTGACCGGCAAGGGCCGGCTTGTCGGAAACCATGTCAGCCACGCGAACAACCGCGTGAAGCGGGTCTTCCTGCCGAACCTGCAGAAGGTTTCGCTGATTTCGGACGCGCTGGGCCGCGCCGAGACGCTGAAGGTTTCGACGCACGGCCTGCGCTGTGTCGAACATAATGGCGGCCTCGATAACTGGCTGGTGAAGACCAAGAACGAAAAGCTCTCGCTGAAGGCGCAGAAGCTGAAGCGTGCGGTGAAGAAAGCCCGCGAGAAGGCGGAAGCCGCCGCCTGAGTCGGCATCGACTGCTGCGATTTCGAAAAAGGGGCGCTGCCTGCGGGGCGGCGCCCCTTTTTCGTTCGGGGCGGACGGGTTCGGCCCTGCCGGATCAGATGGTGAGCAGGTCGCCGTCGCCCGCGCCGGAGAGGAAGCCGATCAGCCCGCCCGTCTCGACACCGGGTGGAAGGACGTTCGCCGTCAAGCTGGCGAGATGCAGCCCGGTTTCGCACGCAGTGAGGGCGATCCCGAGCTCCGCCGCCTGAACGAACAGATCTTTTATCGCAGCAACGCCTTTGTCCCGCGCTGCGCTGTCTTCCGGCCAAAGGCGGTCCGAGACCAGCGCCCGCACGGCCAGCCCCTGAAAGAAGACGTGCACGGGCCGCCCCAGCGCGGCGGCGGACACGGCGACTGAGAGCCCGCCATGCAGGCGCGCATAGTCGTCGTCCAGAATCAGGAGGTTCAGCGGCCGCAGACCGGACATTCCGGGTCCTTTGCCAGCGCCACGGTTCGCATGGCCTGCTGGCGCGCGTCGTAGAAGAGGACGCGGCCGGTCATCGCCTCGCCGAATGGCACGAGGACGCGGATCACCTCAAGCGCCTGCATGGATCCGACGATTCCGGCGACCGCGCCGAGGATTCCTTGTTCGGCGCAGCTATTCCCCGGACGGTCGGCGGCGCTGCCCGCGAAGCAGTGCCAGCAGGGTTGGTTCGCCTCCCACCCGCGAAAGGTGGACAGTTGTCCTTCAAACGGTCCCACTGCGGCGCTCACAAGCGGGATGCGGAGCTGCAGGGCGGCCTTCGCAACAAGGCTGCGCGTCGCGAAACTGTCCGATCCGTCGGCAATGACATCATGACTGGCAAGGAGCGCGGCGGCATTGTCCGCCGTCAGCCGCTCCGGCCGGGCATCGACGCGCACCTCCGCATTCAGGGCGCGAAGCGATGCCTTGGCGGACGCGGTCTTCTTCATGCCGATGTCGGCCGTGCCGTGCAGAACCTGCCGCTGCAGATTGCTGAGGTCGACCTCGTCATCGTCGATGACAGTCAGATAGCCGGTGCCGGCCGCCGCCAGATATTGCAGGCAGGGACTGCCCAGCCCGCCGGCGCCAATCACGGCGACGCGCGCATTCACGAGGGCCTGCTGGCCGGCACCGCCGATCTCCTTCAGCACGATATGGCGGGCATAGCGCTCGAGCTGTTGGTCGGTCAGGCTCATGCTCTACCCTAGCGTCCGGTGCTGCCGAAGCCGCCTTCGCCGCGCACCGTATCCTCCAACGCCTCGACCTCGGCGAACCGCGCCCGCTGGACCGGGGCCGGCACCAGTTGCGCGATTCGGTCGCCGCGGCGAACCACGAACGTGTCGCTACCCAGATTGGCCAGGATCACCTTCACCTCTCCGCGATAATCGGAATCGATGGTGCCCGGCGTGTTGAGACAGGTCACGCCGTGCTTCAGCGCAAGGCCGGAGCGGGGGCGCACCTGCACCTCGTAACCGGCCGGGATGGCAATGGCGAACCCCGTCGCGACGGCGTGGCGAGCCCCCGCGGCGAGGTCGACATCTTCCGCCGCCACCACGTCGAGGCCGGCGGCCCCGTCCGAGGCATAGGCGGGCGCGGGAAGGCCGACGCCGTGTTCGAGGCGCTTCAGCTGGATGGTGATGGGGGTCATGACGGGTCTTTCGTGAAATGGTCGGCGATACGGGTCGCCAGTCGGCGCGCGACCTCCTCCTTGGGAAGGTCGGGCCAGTCCTCGGCCCCGGTTTCGTCGATCAGGTGGATGCGATTGTCGGCGCCGCCCATGACACCGCCGGATACGTCGTTGGCGACGATCCAGTCGCAGCCCTTTCGCGTCCGCTTGGCAGCGGCATGCGCCTCTACATTGTGCGTTTCCGCCGCGAAACCGACGACGAGGGCAGGGCGCTCGGCATGGCGCGAAAGCTCCGCCAGAATGTCCGGGTTTTCCTTGAGCGAGAGGGCGGGCGGGGCGCTGCCGGCCTTCTTCATCTTTCGCGGTTCGGCATCGGTGCGCCAGTCGGCAACGGCAGCGACCATGACGGCAATGTCCGCGGGCAGGGCGGCTTCGACCGCAGCCTGCATCTGCAGAGCGGTTTCGATGTCGACCCGCTGGACGCCTGGCGGTGTCGGCAGTGTGACCGGGCCGGCCACCAGCGTCACATCGGCCCCCAGCTTCGCGAGTGCCGCGGCAACCGCGAATCCCTGCCGACCGCTAGACCGGTTGGCGATGTAGCGTACGGGATCGATAGGCTCGTGCGTGGGGCCCGCCGTCACGACCGCGCGGCGGCCGGCCAGCGGCGCCGGTTCTGCGGGCAGGGGCAGGGCGCCCTCCGCCTTTGCCAGTTCGCGGCGCACCGTTTCCAAAATCGCCGATGGGTCCGGCAGCCGCCCCTTGCCCCATTCGCCGCACGCCATGTCGCCCTCGTCCGGCTCCATGATGCGGTGTCCATCCGACAGGAGCTGCTCGCGGTTGCGGCGACTGGCGGGGTGGTGCCACATGCGGACGTTCATGGCGGGAACCCACAGGACGCGCTTGTCGGTCGCCAGCAGCAGGGTCGTGGCAAGGTCGTCGCAGATGCCTGCCGCCGCCTTCGCCATCAGATTGGCGGTCGCCGGACAGACGAGAACGAGGTCGGCATCGCGTGACAATTGGATGTGCCCGATTTCCGCCTCCTCCGTCGCGTCGAGCATGTCACCGAACACCCGCTCGCCGGTCAGCACGGAGAGGGAGAGGGGTGTCACGAAGCTTTTGGCGCTGTCCGTCATGACTGCGCGCACCGCCGCGCCGTTCCGCTTCAACAGGCGGACGAGTTCGAGCGCCTTATAGGCGGCGATGCCGCCGGACACGATGAGGAGGATGCGTTTGCCCTGCATGGTGCGGGATTAGGGCGCGGCGTCCCCGCCTGCAATGCCGCCTCCGCGCCGACGTCGTCAGAGCAGCGCCGCACCCATGGCGAGGGCCGCGCCAATGCCGGTGCCGAGGAGGAGCCAGCCGGCGCGGTCCGGCGCCCAGGGCCGCGTTTCCGGCAGCGGTGCCAGCGGCGGCAGCGGCGGCGCCGCTCCTGGCTCGGGCACGAGCGCCATGACCCTGCGCATGAAGTCCGGAAACTCGAGAATGGTCCGCCAGTCCTTGATCAGGCGTTCGGCAAGCTGCGCCTCCGGCCCCATCTCGTCGCGGCCCCATTCCTCGATCAGCGGACCGGCCATCGTCTGCATGTTGACCTCCGGGTCCAGCGCATAGGCGACGCCCTCCACCATCACCATGGTCTTTTGCAGCAGCAGCAGGTGCGGCTGCGTCACCATGTCGAACTGGCGCGTGATGCTGAACAGCCCGTCCAGCATCTGACCGACGGAGATGTCCTTGACCGGCAGACCGCGAATCGGCTCCCCCACCGATCGCAGCGCGGTGACGAACTCGTCGAGATTGTGGTGCGGCGGCACATAGCCCGCCTCAAAGTGGATTTCCGCGACGCGCCGATAGTCGCCGCTGACCAGGCCGCCGATGATCTCCGCAAGCCACAGCCGGGCGCGCCTGTCGATGCGGCCCATGATTCCGAAGTCGATGGCCGCGATGCGTCCATCGGGCAGGGCGAACAAATTGCCCTGGTGCAGGTCGGCATGGAAAAAGCCGTTCACGATGGCCTGGCGCAGAAATCCGCGAACCAGAATGCCGGCCAGTGCCTGACGGTCGAGGCCCGCCGCTTCGATTGCGGCCGTGTCGGTCATCTTGATGCCGTCGATCCATTCGATGGTCATCACCCGGCGCGCCGTGCGCTGCCAATCGACATCCGGCACGATAAAACCGGGCTCGGCGGCAAGATTTTCCGCCAGTTCCGAGGCGGAGGCCGCCTCGATCCGTAGATTCAGCTCGCGCTCCGTCCATTTGCGGAAATAGGCGATGGTCGCGCGGGGCCGCAGCCGCGCGAACTCGCCGCCCTGCATCTCGATTCGCGCCGCGAGCCATTCGTAGGTCTCGATGGCGCGCTCGAAATCCTCCTCGATATGCGGTCGCAGCACCTTCACCGCGACGGTGCGCCCGTCCGTGGTGACCGCGCGGTGCACCTGGGCGATGCTGGCGGAGCCAACGGGCGTTTCCTCGATGGATGCGAAAAGGTCCGAGACCGACCTGCCGAATGCTTCCTCGATGGACGCGCAGACCTGCGCGAAGGGAAAGGGGGAGAGGCGGTCCTGCAGGCCGGCCAGTTCGCGGGCCGCGTCCTCGCCGACCAGATCGGGCCGGGTGGCGAGCGCCTGCCCCAGCTTGATCGCGGCGGGGCCGAGTTCCTGGAAGGCCTCGCGGTAGCGCGGCCGGAGCGGGGCGCTGACGCCGAATCGGGCAAGCCGGGCAAGCCGCTTCAGCTGCGGCGGGGCGTGCGGGCTCGTCTCGAACTGACGCAGCACGCCGTGCCGCGCAAGCGTGCGGCCCCAGCGCAGGATGCGCCGCAGGTGCGTCAGGCGGCCGGTCAAAGCTTCCAGCCGCTGTGGATCGCGACAACGCCGCCCAGGATCGGCATGTGGCTGACGCGCGCGAAACCCGCATCCTCGATCATTGCGGAGAAGGCGGGCATGGGCGGGAAGCGGCGGATCGATTCCACCAAATACCGGTACGCCTCCTCGTCCTGCGCGACATATTTGCCGATCTTCGGCACCACGTTCAGCGAATAGGCGTCATAGACCTGCGCTGCGACAGGCCATTCCATGCGGCTGAACTCCAGGCAGAAGAACCGGCCCCCCCATTTCAGGACGCGCCATGCCTCCCGGAGGGCTGCGGGGATGTCGGTCACGTTCCGAATGCCGAAGGCGATGGTGTAGCCATCGAATTCCGCGTCGCCGAAACTCAGCGTCTCGGCGTTTTCGACCTGCCATGACAGGTGCGGGGCAAGGTCCGACGGCGCGCGCTTTTCGCCCTCCGCCAGCATGTGCGGATTGATGTCGCTGACCATGATCTGCGCCCCGGCGCCGGCCATGCGAAACGCGATGTCGCCCGTCCCGCCGGCCATGTCGAGAATGCGTTCCCCGGCGCGCGGGCGCACGCGGCGGACGAACGCGTCCTTCCACAGTCTGTGAAGCCCGCCCGACATCAGGTCGTTCATCAGGTCGTAGCGGCTCGCCACGCGCTCGAAGACGGAACCGACGCGCCGCGTCTTCTCCTCGGGGTCGACTTCCTGGAAGCCGTAGCTGACCGTTTTCGTTTCTGTCATGGCAGCGCCGCTTAGCCGCACCTTGGGGGAGCGGCAAACACGCCTTATGTCGCGGAGCGGCCGCCCGCCCATTTTCCAGGTGGCGACCGCCCATCCGCCCCCGCCATGGAGACAGCACCATTCCCGAACTGCCCGAAGTCGAAACCACCATGCGCGGCATCGCCCCCCTGATCGAGGGGGAGGTGCTGAGCCGTGTGGAAGTTCGGCGGCCGGATCTTCGGTGGCCGGTTCCTGCGGACTTTCGCCAGCGGCTTCAGGGCGCGTGCGTTACGGGCACCGGGCGGCGCGCGAAATACGGTCTTATCCATACCGACCGGGGCGACACCGTCATCCTGCATCTGGGCATGTCGGGACGTCTGCGCCTCGATCCGCAAGATGCCGCGGCGCATGACCACGTGATCTTCGAAACGGCGCGGGGAACCGTCGCGCTGAACGACCCGCGGCGCTTCGGGTCCCTGCATATCGTACCGACCGAAGCGCTCGACTCGCATCCCTTGATCGCAGCCTGCGGCCCGGAGCCGCTGGGGCCGGCCTTCGGCGCCGACCATCTCCGCGCGGTCACGCGTGGCAGCACCTCGCCTATCAAGACACTGCTGCTCGACGGTCGCCGCGTCGCCGGTCTGGGCAATATTTATGTGTGCGAGGCTTTGTTCGAGGCCGGGGTCCGTCCGACGCGGCGCGGTACGCGGCTGACGCGCGCGGACATTGAGCGTCTTGCGACGGCCATCCCGCACGTGTTGCAGCGGGCCATCGCGGCGGGCGGCTCCACGCTGCGGGATTATGCCCAGCCGTCGGGCGATCTCGGGTACTTTCAGCATGATTTTCATGTCTACGGGCGCGAGGGGAGGCCATGCCGGCGCTGCGGCACCGTCATAGGCCGCATTGTGCAGTCGGGCCGGTCTAGTTTCTACTGTCCGTCCTGCCAGCGCTAGCACCGCCCACAGGGATTCAGGTTGACGGCGACAGTGTTCGTCCCTATTTGCGCCCCTTCTTGGCGTGCGGGCAAACCCCTCGCGCCGCTCGCCTGCGCCGTTTCGCCCTTCATGGCTTCGGCGCCGCAAGCGCCGGACGACGGCGGGACGAGATCGAGATTTTACGAACGACTCACTGTACGGGAAGCCGATGGCCAACACTCCTCAGGCGCGCAAGCGCATCCGCCGCAACGATCGCCGCGCCGACATCAACGGCTCGCGCGTCAGCCAGATTCGCACCTTCGTGAAGAAGGTGGAGGCCGCGATTGCGTCGGGCGACAAGAAGCAGGCCGAGGATGCGCTGAAGGTTGCGCAGCCGCACCTGCAGCGCGGCGCGTCCAAGGGTGTCCTTCACAAGAATACGGCTGCGCGGAAGCTGTCACGCCTCAGCCACCGGATCCAGGCGCTCGGCTAGATTCACCGCCTTTATCCGGAACCCGAATGAAGGGCGTCTCGCACTGGCGAGGCGCCCTTTTTCGTTTCGGTATCTGGCGGCTGAAAAACCGTCACAAACGGCAGAATCGCGCCGATTTTTAACTCTGCTGACGTCGCATCGCAGCGAATCGCGGGCATCCCGTGTCAACGAGATTATTTAACTTTCATTGCATTCGGGAGGCTTGATCGCCGCTGCGGAATCGACCTACAAAGACGGGGTGCCGCGGCGACGTCGGCAAGGTCTCGTTAGGCCGAATCAAGTAAAAAGTGCTCGAATGTCTGCGAGCGGAACGTGTTTGCAGAGGCCGGGAAAGTTGTGCCTGCCGCAAATGGCAAGGCAAAAGGGTTCGGGAGAGTTTCTTCAGTCGGAATGACGTCTGGGGAGTGCCGTTAGACTGGTGAATGCCAGCGGCGGACTGTGCTCGATGAATATCAATAGGAGCGGCTTTGAAGGCGCTCCATGGCGTGCCGTTTGCCTTTGGGGGCGGTTCGATAGGTAGGGAGGATCGGCGTTGACGGCGAATCAGACGATGACGATTGGCACGGCCGCCGGTGTCGAGGCGTGGGACGCGCCCGCGCGCTGGGACCGCATTCGCGAATCGCTGAAGCTGGAATTCGGCACGCGCACGTTCGATTCCTGGCTGTCGCAGCTTGCCTTCGTGGGTCTGGAAGACGATTGCGCCGTTCTCTCCATGCCGACGGCCTTCAAGGCCGATTGGGTCCGCCGCCAGTTTTCCGAGCGTCTGCGCGTGCTGTGGGCCGCAGGCGGCAGTCCTGTGACCCATGTGCGCATCGAAACGGGAGCTGCGGTTCTGGCGCCGTCGCCGATCGCGGACGCACAGCCTGTCGCTGCCGTCGATGCCGACATGCCCGCGGAGGTGCGCGAGGGTGCGCACCTGAACCCGCGCTACACGTTCGAGGCGTTCGTCGTCGGCAAGGCGAACGAGCTCGCCTATGGTGCGGCGCGGACCGTCGCGGATGGCGGCGCCCTGACGTTCAACCCTCTGTTCCTGCACGGCATTACGGGGCTCGGCAAGACGCACCTCATGCATGCCATCGGCTGGGAATTCCGCCGTCGGGATCCGGATGCGAAGGTCGTCTACATGTCGGCCGAGAAGTTCATGTGCGAGTTTCTGGCCGCTATGCGCGCCAAGGACACGCTCAGCTTCAAGCAGCGCTTGCGCTCGGCCGATCTGCTGCTGATCGACGACATTCAGTTCATCGGCGGCAAGGAGACGACGCAGGAAGAAATGTTCCACACGATGAACGAGATCATCGCGGCGGAGCGTCCCCTGGTGATCAGCGCCGATCGTCCGCCGCAGGATCTGGACGGAATCGAGGCGCGCGTGCGCTCGCGCCTCGGCTGGGGCCTGGTCGCCGACATCAATCCCGCCGAATATGAGCTGCGTCTCAATATCCTGAACGAAAAGGTCGCCCGCATGGGCGGCGATGCCATGGCCATGGTCACGCCTGAGGTCGTCGACTTTCTGGCGCGTAAGGTCACCGGCAATATCCGCGAGCTGGAGGGCGCGCTCAACCGCGTCATCGCCTACTCCCGCACGCGCGGCCAGCCGATCGACGTCGATGTCGCGCGGCAGGTGCTCGCAAGCGTTCTGCGGGCGCACACGCGCCGCGTTACCGTCGACCGCATCCAGCGGGAGGTCGCCGACTTCTATCACATCAAGCTGGCCGACATGCTGTCGGCGCGGCGCGCCCGCGATGTCGCGCGGCCGCGGCAGATCGCCATGTATCTTGCGAAGCGTCTGACGCCCCGCAGCCTGCCGGACATCGGCCGGCGCTTCGGCGGCCGGGACCATACGACGGTGATGCATGCGGTGAAGCGAATCGAATCGCTGCGTGCCGGGGACGGCGAACTGTCCGCCGATATCGAGCGCCTGGAGCGCATCATCGACGCCTAAACCTCGCGAGTCGTCGCTTCCCTTCCGGCGGTTCGAAAAGCCGCCGCCAGCTTAATCGGCAGCGATGCCGTGGCCGAGATGAATAACGGTCCGAAAGCCGTTCGATCCGTCCGTTTCGATTGTCCCGTCGTGCCGCGCGGTCATGGCGCGGATCATGCGCCAGCCGAGGGAATTGGAACGCTCTGGCCGGCCTGCATCTTCCGGCAAACCGTGCCCGTTGTCGGCCACGATGAGGCAGAAGGCGGTGTGATCGTCGCCCTTCTCCGGATTCTCCTCGTGCCGGAACGAAACCGCGATTCGTCCGGAGGTCCGGCCTGCGAACGCGTGCTTGAAAGCGTTGGTAATCAGTTCGCCGACGATCAGGCCGATATCGACGGCGGCGGCGCTGTGCAGCCAGATATCATCGCCCTCGACGTGGATATCGATATCCTGGGCCTCGGAACTGAAAGCTTCCCGCCCGTGGCTCGCCACCTTTTTCAGGAAGGGTATGATCAGCAGCCGGTCGACATTGTCCGCTTTCTGAAGCTCCTCATGCACCTTGGCGACGGCGTGTACCCGGCCTTCCAGTTCCGCGAGGATGCGGCCGGTTTCCGGCTCCTTTGCAGAGCGGCGGCTCATCTGGATAAGGCCCAGGATCAATGCCAGGTTGTTGCCGGTGCGGTGATGCACCTCGTTGATCAGCAGCTCGCGCTCCGCAAGCGCTTCGGCAAGCTGCTGGTTCTGCTGCGCAAGTTCGGCAGCCGGATCTGCCTTGCCGAGCTTCATCAGCGCATCGGTGGCCGCCTCGACGGTTTCGGCGAGCGTCCCGGGAGAATTCGGAGCGGCGAAGGCGATATCGATCTTTGTCCCCTCCGGACCGGTGACGAGGTCGAATTCCTGTGCCAGCCGCTTCACCCCGCGCAGGCCGAGGCCCATGCCCCGCCCGCCAAGCCCGCCGTCGGTGCCGTGGACGGCGCGGCCGGACAGCAGCCGTTCGACATCCTTGATGCCCGGCCCCTGATCGCGCACCGATACGGTGAGCATCAGATGATTGCGCCCCTCGACCGCGCCGAACGCGATCCGTCCGCCGCCGGCATATTGCAGCGCGTTTCGGGCAAGTTCCAGACAAGCCGTGACGGCACGGGTATGCGCGAATTTTTCCAGCCCGAACGCCCGCGTCAGTGTGGCAGCGACCTGGCGGACGCGAACGATATCGGCCTCGCTGCCAATACGGACGGTGGTGATCGACATCAGAGCGCAAGCGCCGGTTGCAGGCGTAGCGCGATGATGCTGGCATCGTCGCGGCCGCGCAAATTGTCGTGCATCAGGCGCGCGGCGATGGCCAGCGCCCCGCGCTGCATCAGGGGCGCGCGCCGCTCGAGACCGCGAAGGGTCGAAACCCCGTCGCTGTGCATGAGGATGATATCCTCGCTGGACAGGGGTACGGTTTCGGTCTGCGGCGAACGACCGGAGCTTCCCAGATAGCCGTCGCGCACGGGCAGCCGCTTCACCTTGTCCTGCGTCATGTGCATGGTCGTGATGTTCCCGACGCCGGCATGGGTCAGGGTCATGGCGTCCGTATCGATTCGCGCAACGGCGCCGACGCCGCCGCGGGTGCCCTCCATGGCGGCCGAAATCTCCAGAAGCAGTTCCGCCGGGTTGCTGTTGCTGGAGCCGAGGAAGGCATCATAGGCGTGGTTTGCCGCCTCCGCCGCGCGGCGACCATGGCCGAGACCATCGCAGACGAAGGCGAGCGTGAAGCCGGGAAAGCCGCGCAAGGCAACGCTGTCACCGCAAACGCGCTCTCCCGGATAGGCCTGGCGCAGCGCGGCCACGTCGACGCCGCGCAGGCCGGCGGCCGCGTCCGGGCGGAATTCCAGCGTGACCACCGTGCCGCCGCCGGGCGCGGTGAAGACATCGAACTTATCGGAAAGACGTTTCATGGCGCCGAAACCCGTGCCGGAGCTTTGCATGGAACTGGCCCCGTCCTTCAGCATGCGGTCGAGGCGCGCAATGCCGGGGCCGTCGTCGAGCGCGATCAGAGCCAGACGTTCGCCGCCCGGAGGGCCGAACGCCTGTACCAGCATGTCGCCGCCACCAGCGTGGCGCAGCAGATTGTGCGCAGCCTCCGTCGCGGCGATGGCGACATGCTCGACCTTCGTGGACGAGAAGCCAAGCGCGATGGCATGCCTGCGCGCGCGCCGCCGCGCCTCCGCGACACCGCTCCGTTCCGCGATTTTCAGCCAACTGATCACAAACTGCCTAACATCCTCACGACTGTGCCGCCTCCCGGCCGGCTGTCGATTTCGAACGCATCGGAGAGCCGTTTGGCCCCGCCAAGTCCGTGGCCCATGCTGCCGGTTGTGCTGAAGCCATCGGAAAGTGCCTGTTCGATGGACGCGATGCCCGGTCCCCGATCACGGCATTCGATGCCGATACGGGCGGATTTGAAGGCATACACCGTCATGACACCGCCGCCGCCATGGACCACGGCATTGCGAGCGACCTCGCTGACTGCGGTGACAAAACGCGTCTTTCGTAGCGCACGCGCCCCCAGAGCATCCATCCGGTCGGCTATGCGCCGCCGGGCCCGGACCACGTCGCGGTCGCCGGAAAGTTCGATCCTGTCCACCTCCCGCGCACCGTCGAGGATCATTCGTCGCGCATCTGCCGCATCTTCGCCAATGCGTGCGTCAGGCTGAGCGCTGTCCTGTTTTCCGGCAGATACATGCCGAGTTCCACCAGCGTCATCGCGACGGCCGGCCGCATGCCGACGACGAATGTCTCGGCGTCCAGCAGCCGGGCGATGGAGGTGAGCTGCGCAAGGACCCGGCCGACGAACGTATCCACGATCTCCAGCCCCGATATATCAAGGACGACGCCGTTCGCGCTTTCGTCCGCGATTCGTTCCGACAGCGCGTCCTGCAGGTCGACGATATCCGTATCGGTGATGTCGTCGCGAATGGAAACGAGGAGGACGCCCTCGACGGGATAGATCGCCGCGGCGCTAGACAAGTGTCCCCTCCTGGTGGTTCTTGATCGGCGTAATGGCGTAGCCGACGGTCAGCAGCGCATCGGTAAGGGCGGTGCGGATCGTGGAGCGCGTGCGCACCTCGCCCACGTCCACGCCGAGCTGAACCATGGTTTGAGCGATTTTCGGGCTGATACCCGAAATGATGCATTTCGCGCCCATCAGGCGAACGGCTGCCGCGGTCCGGATCAGGTGCTGGGCGACCTGCGTATCGACCGTCTGTACGCCGGTAATGTCGAGGATGACGACCTCCGCCTGATAATGCACGATCGCCTGCAGCAGGTTTTCCATCACCTCTTGCGCGCGCAGCGAATCGAGCGTGCCGATCAGCGGCAGCGTCAGCACCTTGCTCCACAGCTCGACGACGGGGGTGGACAATTCCATCATCTCTTCGCGCTGGCGCTCGATCACGGCCTCGCGCTCGGCGATGAAAACCTCGTTCGTGTAGATGGCGAAGGCGTCGATTGCCTTGCTGGCGATCAGGATCTCCTCGACCAGCTGCTCTGGCTTCTTCGCCAGCCGTTCCTTCAGCCGGCTGAACAGCGGACCCTTTAGCGCCAGCACGAAGCCGGCCATTTCACTCGGCTGTACGCCGCGCTCGACGCGCTCATGCGTAATCTCGCCCAGAACGCCGCGCAGGTCCGCCCAATGCTCAGCCTGGATATCGAAATCGTCCTTATCGGTCCGTTCGCTGATGCCGTTGCGGAACGCCTTCAACAGGCTTGCCGCCTGCTCACGGCCCTCGCGTTCGGAGAACAGGTCGGAGCGCTTCACCCCCTCCTCGTCCGCGACCTCGATCCAGCCGGCAAGAACGCCGTCCTGGTCGGTCTTCAATATGTCGAGCACGTTCTCGAGAGCCGATGGCGGCATGGTGATCCCTCAATATGTTGGCGCCGCATCATCATCTGCGCGGCGCAGGCCTCAGTCCGGGTTCGGTGCCCGCCCGGGCGGTGAATTACAACCCAGGATTTCATCCGCCCAGGCCGGCACGAGCCGTGTGGCCGGTCCATGCCGGGCTTCGTCGAAGAGGGCAGTGCCCTCGCTCGGCTCCAGATTCAGTTCCAGCGTGCGTGCGCCATATGCCGCCGCCGTACGCACGAATCCCGCGGCGGGGTAGACGGCGCCGGACGTGCCGATGGACACGAACAGGTCCGCATCCGCCAGAGCCGCCTCGATATGGCCCATGCCGTGCGGCATCTCCCCGAACCAGACGATATCCGGCCGCAGGGTGCCGCCAGCCTCGCATGATTCGCAAGCGGCGCCTTCGCGCAGGACCGCCGGTGCTGGCTGCCGTACACCGCAGACGGTGCAGGACGCCCTTAGAAGTTCGCCGTGCATGTGAAGAAGGCGGCGCGCGCCGCCGCGCTCGTGCAGATCATCGACATTCTGCGTCACGATCAGGAGATCGCCGTCGAACGCTGCATCGAGGCGCCCGAGCGCCTGATGCGCGGCATTGGGTTTGACGCCGCCGAGCGCGGCGCGGCGGGCATCGTAGAAACTCTGGACGAGGTCCGGATCGCGGGCGAAAGCCTCCGGCGTCGCCACGTCCTCCACGCGGTGCCCCTCCCACAGGCCGTCAGGGCCGCGAAAGGTCGGGACGCCGCTTTCCGCGGAGATGCCGGCACCCGTCAGAATTACGATGGATCGCGGCTGCGCCGCCGGGTTCGGCTTGTCGCTCATGCGCCTATCCTTCATGCTTCGGACCGACAAACTCAAGGCGGCGGGTCCGGGAGGTTTCGGAACTCGCCATGACACGGGGGAGTGGATCAGGTGACAAGCCGCATCGGCATATTGGGCGCGGGCGGGCGCATGGGGCAGGCAATCATCGCGGAGGTGCAGGCGGCTGGCGGCGCGCAGCTTGGCGGGGCGGTCGAGGCGCCGGGCCATCCCGCGCTGGGTCGCAGCATCGGTGAGCGCGGCCTCACCATCGGCGGCAATACGTCCGCCTTGGCGCACGACTGCGACGTGCTGATCGACTTCACGGCGCCCGGCGCGCTGGAGGGCAACATCGAGGCGGCCATTGCCGGCAAGACCGCACTGGTCATCGGTACGACGGGACTGGAGGCTGCGCATCATCACCTGATCGACGAGGCAGCCGCGCACATTGCCGTGCTGCAAACGGCGAACACGTCATTGGGCGTCAACATGCTAGCGGCGCTCGTCCGGCAGGCGGCCGCCGCGCTCGGTACCGACTGGGACATCGAAATCGTGGAGATGCACCATCGCCACAAGGTCGATGCGCCCTCCGGCACGGCGGTGATGCTCGGCGAAGCGGCGGCGGCCGGGCGCGGCGGCGCGCTCGCCGATCTGGCGGAGCGGGGCCGCGACGATATGGATGCGAAGCGCAAAGAGGGCGCCATCGGCATGGCGGCACTGCGCGGCGGATCGGTCGCCGGAGATCATCAGGTGATCTTCGCGGCGAACGGCGAGCGGCTGGAACTGGGGCACCGGGCGGAGAGCCGGGAGATTTTTGCACGCGGCGCCGTCAGGGCGGCGCTGTGGCTGAGCGGACGCCGACCGGATCGCTATTCGATGACGGACGTTCTGGGGCTGTGATACCTTTTTCCATTCTCGATCTGGCACCGGTCGTCGAAGGCGGCGACGTCCGCCAGTCGCTGGCGAGTTCCGTGGCGCTGGCGCAGGCGGGCGAGCGGTTGGGCTACAACCGGTTCTGGCTGGCCGAACATCACGGCATGCAGGGCATCGCCAGCGCGGCGACCTCCGTCGTCATCGGCCATGTTGCCGGCGGGACGGAACGGATTCGCGTCGGCGCGGGCGGCATCATGCTTCCGAATCACGCGCCGCTTCTGATCGCCGAACAGTTCGGCACGCTGGAGGCGCTTTATCCGGGTCGCATCGATCTGGGACTCGGCCGCGCGCCCGGCTCCGACAGCAAGGTGGCGCAGGCCATGAAGCGCGATCTCTACGCCGCCGCCGAACGCTTCCCGCAGGACGTTGCCGAATTGCTCGGCTACTTCGAGGGCAAGGGGCCGGTCGAGGCTGTTCCGGGCAGCGGCGCTCAGGTGCCGGTCTGGATGCTGGGCTCGAGCCTCTTCGGCGCGCAGGTGGCGGCGCATTTCGGCCTACCCTACGCCTTTGCCAGTCATTTCGCGCCCGCGGCGATGATGGAGGCCATCGCCGTCTACCGGGAGCGGTTTCAGCCATCGGCGCGGCTCGACAAGCCCTACGTCATGCTCGGATACAATATCGTCGCCGCAGAGACGGACGAGGAGGCGCAGTACCTCTCGACCTCTCTGCTGCAGGCCTTCGTCAATTTGGGGCAGGGCATGCCGGGCCGTCTGCCGCGTCCGATAAAGGGTTACGAGGCCGCGCTACCGCCGCAATCCCGCGCGCGGCTGGAAGGTGTCCTCTCGGCAAGCGCCATTGGCAGCAAGGCGACCGTAAAGAATTCCGTGCGTGCCTTTCTGGACAGGACAGGCGCGGACGAACTGATCGTCGCAGCCTCCATCCATGATTTCGACAGCCGCGTCCGCAGCTACGAGATCGCTGCCGAAGCGCGTGCGGACCTGGCACGAGAGACGGCAGCCTGATCCGGGTGGTGCGGACTCAGCTCCCCACCACCATGCCGCCATTCGGATGCAGCACCTGGCCGGAAATGTAGCTCGCGTCCTCGCACGCCAGGAACAGGAAGGATGGGGCAACCTCGTTCGGTTGTCCCGGCCGCCCCATCGGCGTGTTCTTGCCGAAATCCGGTATCTCCTCCGGCGGCTTGCCGCCTGACGGGTTCAGCGGCGTCCAGATGGGGCCGGGCGCAACGGCGTTCACGCGGATGCCGTCCTCGATCAGATTTTCGGACAGGCTGCGGGTGAAGGCCGTGATGGCCCCCTTGGTCGAGGAATAGTCGAGGAGTTCGGGCGAACCCTTGTACATGGTAACGCTGGTGCAGTTCACGATGGCTGCGCCGCTCTTCAGATGCGGCCGCACGGCCTGGACCATGAAGAACATGGAAAAGATGTTCGACTGGAACGTGCGGCGCAGCTGCGCCTCCGTGATGTCGGTCACGTCCTCGTCGGGGTGCTGCTCGCCGGCGTTGTTGACCAGAATGTCGATCTTGCCGAAGGCCTCCATCGTCTTCGCCGCCACCTGCTTGGCGAAGGCTTCCTCGCCCAGATCGCCGGCCAGCGTAATGGCGCGTTGCCCCTCGCTCTCGACGATCTCTTTCGTCCTGGCGGCATCTTCATGCTCCTCCAGATAGACGATCGCCACATCGGCGCCCTCGCGTGCGAACAGCGCGGCGACCGCGCGGCCGATGCCACTGTCCGCGCCGGTCACGATGGCAACCTTGTCCTTCAGCCGTCCGGACCCTGGATAGCGCGGCTGCCACTGCGGTTTCGGGTCCAGCTCCGCTTCCGAGCCCGGAAGGCCGGGCTCTTCCGAAATTTGCGGCTGCCTGGGCTCTGTCCTGTCCGTCATGTCCTGTCCTTTCTTCGCTTGTGCCACGAACGCCTGTCCGCCGGTCCTGTGCCAGGGCGATTGCTTTCGCCCGCCGCCTCCTTCAGAAGAGGCGCGGTTTCGGGAGCAGTTCGGGGGACCCTTTTTTGCTAAAAGCTTGGTTTGCCATTCCGCTATGGCAGCGTGTCATCGGCGCGCTCGTGCTCGGTGTCGTCACCGGGCTGGCCTGGGGACCGGGGGCGGAAAGCATCAAGTTCATCGGTGACCTGTTCATCGCCGCCATCAAGATGCTGGTCGTGCCGCTGATCTTCTTCTCGCTCGTTTCCGGCGTCGCGGCGGTCGGCGACGTCAGGAAGCTGGGCGCCGTTGGCGGGCGGGCGCTTCTGTTCTTCTTCGTGACCGGCGCGATCTCCGTTGCGATCGGCTTGGCGCTCGGGACATTCCTGCATCCCGGCACGGGCCTCTCCATTCCGCTGCCGGAGAACTACACGGCGGCGGCAGAGGCGTTCGCATGGCGGGATATGGTCCTGCGCTTCGTTCCCGAGAACGTCGTCAACGTGATGAGCACGGACGACATTCTGCCGCTGATCACCTTCACGATCCTGTTCGGCGTCGGCATCCTGATTGCCGGGGACGATGGCCTGCCAATGATCCGCGCGATGAATTCCGGCGCGGTCGTCATGGAAAAGGTGACGATGCTGGTCATGGAGCTGACGCCGTTCGGCGTGTTCGCCCTGATCGCCTGGGTCGCCGGCACGTTCGGCCTGGACGCGCTGATCCCGCTGGCGAAGCTCGTCGGCCTCAACTATCTCGGCTGCGGTCTGCTGCTGGCGCTGGTCTACCCGTCGATCATCCGCATCTTCACGAAGCTGCCGGTCGCCGATTTCTATCGCGGCATTCTCGACGCCATGGCGGTATCCTATTCGACCGCAAGTTCCAACGCGACGATTCCCGTCACCCTGCGCTGTGCGCAGCGGAACCTCGGCGTCTCGACATCCGTGTCGAGCTTCGTCGTTTCCCTTGGCGCCACGGTGAATATGAACGGCACGGCCATGTATCTGGGCCTCGTTTCCCTGTTCGGCGCGCAGGCCTTCGGCATCACCCTCGGGCTGGAACAATATCTTTTGATCGCGATTACCGGCACGCTCGGTGCGATCGGCACGGCGGGGGTTCCCGGCGCGGGGCTGATCATGATGGGCCTGGTTCTCGGTGCGGCGGGCATCCCGCTGGAAACCATCGCACTCGTCGCCGGCATCAACCACATCATGGACATGATGCGGACCATGACGAACGTCACCGGCGATGCCACGGTCACGGTGGCGACGGCCCACATGATGGGCGAGATCGACGTCGAGGAATATGTCTCGGCCGACGATGTCTGAGGAGCGCGACCCGCCGCTGTGCGTGCGCGTCACGGTGCGCGGACGCGTGCAGGGCGTCTTCTACCGCAAATGGACCGTGGAAACGGCATCGCGGCTGGGCGTCAGCGGCTGGGTCCGCAATGTGGAGGACGGCACGGTGGAGGCGCTGCTGTGCGGCACCGAGGGCGCCGTCGAGACGATGATCGACCGGATGCACAAGGGCCCGGAGCGCGCCCTGGTTACGGGCATTGACCGGCGCGCCACGGACGAACAGGTCGTCGGGGGGTTCGAAAAGCGGCCGACCGCCTAGCCATCCTCCAAGCGGGCCGACAGCGTCGGATTCTTCAGCGCGAAGACAAGAATGGCCACCAGCCCTGCCGCGCTCAGCACATAGGGCAGGTGCGGCCAGAGCTGATAAAGGGCAACGCCGATCGTCGGCGCCAGAATGAACGATGCGCCGTTCACCGCCGACACGGTTCCGGCCGATGCGCCCTGATCCTCCATCGGCACGGCAAGCGACGCACCGGCGGAAAAGCCAGGCCGCGCGAACCCGTAGCCGAGCATGGCCAGCGCGAAGCTGATCGTGATGGTGTAGAAGCTGTCGGCGAAGACCATGCCGATCGTGCCGACGAGCGCGCAGCCGGCGCCCCAGCGCAAGAGCTCCTTCGGTCCCATGCCGAAAAGGCCGATCAAACCCCACTGCGCCAGCAATGTCGCCCCGGCGCCGGCCATCATGGCGAGGCCGATGTAACTCTGCGCCTGCGCGGGCGGCAGACCGCTCGTGTCGATGACGAAGAAGCCCAGCGTCTGCGCCATCACCGCCTGCATATTGCCGATGACGAGGCCGTAGATCACGAACGGCCGGATGCGGGGGTCGAGCCAGCTGAGGCGCTTGCGGCCCTCCCCGGCTGCGCGGGTGCGCTCGATCTCCGCCGGGTCGTCCCGTGGCAGATAGCGGTGAACGAGCAGCATGATGACGACCGCGAACAGGGCGAAGGCGAACAGCGGTCCCGACAGGGTGACGATGGGAAAGATGAAGAAGGGGGCGAGCGCGGGGCCGACGATGGTGCCGAGCCCGAATGCGCTGGCGAGAACTGACAATGCGCCGGTGCGCTGCGCGGTCGTCGTCCGCTGCGCCACATAGGCCTGCGCCGCCGGATTGCTGGCACTGCCGAAGGTCCCGAAGATGGCGCGGAACGTCGCGAACAGAATGACGACGAGGGCGGGACCGATCAGCTGATCGATGCCGGCCAGAATGACCAGCGCGCAGCACAGCGTCGACACGGCGTAGCCGCCGAGGCCGAGCATGACGAGTTTCTTCCTGCCCCTCTTGTCGGACTGGCGGGCCCAGAAGGGCGAAGACAGGGTCCAGAGAAGCGCCGAAACACTGAAGATGGCCGCGACGGCGACATCGGGGATTTCGAGTTCGCGGCCGATGGCGGGCAGGACCGATTGCAGGGCGGTGTTACCGGCGGCCGTAATGAACAGGACCAGGAACAGCATGCGAAAATCGCTGCGCTGGAAGGCGCCGCCGCTGGAGACGGGTCTGCGCATCAGACGGCGCTCGGCGCGGCGGGCGGCGCCGGCCGCTCCGCCCGGCTGACGAGGATGCAGGCCCCTGCGATGATGGCGGCGCCGAGGAAAATCTCCAGGCGCGGCCGCTCCGCGAAGATGAACCAGCCGAGGAGTGCGGCCCAGAACAGCCCGGTATACTCAAAGACGATCAGGACCTGCGCCTCGGCAAGAGCGTAGGCGCGCGTCAGGATGAGGATTCCCGCCGCGCCGAGTGCGCCCGACAGGGCCGCCGCCGGCAGGGAAGCCGTCGCCGGCAGGCCGTCCAGGGCGAGCGCGGCCGGCGTCAGAAGGGCGAGGGGCACGACGCCCGCCAGCGCGGCGATGGAGATGGCGTCGTCACGCTGGGCCCGCGCGCGCAGGATCAGCGCCTGAAGCGCATACAGCGTCGCGGACACCAAGATAGAGGCGATGGCAAGACCTCGGTTCCCTTCGGAATAGCTGCCGTCCGCCCCCTGCACCGTGACAATGACGCCGATGAAGCCCAGTGCGCCGGCAAGCGCAGCGCGACCGCGCATCCGCTCCTTCAGGAACAGGGCGGCCAGCGGCGGCACCATCAGCGGGGCGACAAAGGCGAGCGTGATCGCCTCCGCCAGCGGCAACACGGCGATTCCGTGGAAAAAGGTCAGGCTGGTGAAGGTCAGGAGGAGGCCGCGAAGGGCATGGATGCGCAGGCCCGCGCGGTCCGGCATCCTGCGGCGCATCAGCAAAGCCGCAGGGATCAGAAGCAGGCCGCCGAACAGGTAGCGCAGCCATGTCGCGGTCAGCACCCCCTCCTGCCAGCTCACAAGCTTCACGGCGGCGTCCATGGCGCAAAGGAGGCCGATGGCGAGGACGGAATAGGCGATGGCGGCGGGCGGAATGTGCATGGCTACAGCCGCCGGTTTCGCGACTGCTGGCCCCAAGTCAATCACGGCTTTGTGAGAGGGAAAGGCCTTTGTCCCTCTTCGACCGCCGCGCCGGTCAGAACGACGCTAGGAGCGCGCCGCGCCCACAATGCCGTCCGCGCGCAGTGCGGCGATCGCATTGTCGTTATAACCGGCGCCCGCAAGGATTTCGTCCGAATGCTGCCCGAGAAGCGGCGGCGCGCGCGGCTCGACGACCGGGGTCGCGCCGAACTTCAGCGGACTTCCGACCAGCGAGATTTCGCCCGCGGCCGGATGGGGCACGCGCCGCACCATGTCCCGCGCCTCGGTTTCCGGCGCCGTCAGCGCCTCTCCGACGCTGCGCACCTCGCCGCAGGGAATGCCATTCTCCCGCATCCCGGCGATCCAATAGTCTGCCGGCCGGCCGGCGATTTCCCGCCGCAGTTCGGAAAGCAGCGCGTCCCGGTTTTCAACCCGCACGGCATTGGTGGCGAACCGCGCATCGGCGGCCAGGTCCGGGCGCTTCATCAGCACCTCCGCGAAAACGCGAAACTGCCGGTCATTCCCCACGGCGACGACGATCTGTCCGTCGGCCGCGTCGAACAGGTCATAGGGAAGCACGGTGGCGTGGCCGTTGCCGTAGCGGGCCGGCTCCTTGCCGGAGACGAGATAGGCGCTGCCCACATTCGCCAGCATGGCAAGCTGCGAATCGTAGAGCGCCATGTCGATATGCTGGCCGCGACCGTCGCGGTCGGCGGCGATCAGGCCGGCGAGGCAGGCCTGCGCGGCGGCCATGCCGGTGAACAGGTCCGCCACGGCCACGCCGACCTTGTGCGGCGCGCCGTCTGCGGGGCCGGTCACGGACATCAGCCCGCCCTCTGCCTGGATGACGTAGTCATAGCCCGGCCGCGCCGCCAGCGGGGAGGCGTGGCCGTAGCCGGTGACCGAGCAGTAGACGAGACGCGGATTGACCTTCGCCAGCGACGCGTAATCGAGCCCGTATTTCCCCAGACCCCCGGCCTTGTAGTTTTCAACCAGAATGTCGGCATCGGCGGCGAGGCTACGCAGGATTGCTTGTCCCTCCGGCTCTGAAAAATCGAGCGCCAGGCTTTTCTTGTTGCGGTTCGCGCAGAGGTAATAGGCCGCTTCGCCGGCAGCGAACGGCGGGCCCCAGCCGCGCGTGTCGTCGCCGCCGCGCGGGTTTTCCACTTTCACGACCTCCGCACCGAGATCGCCCAGGATCATGGTGCACCATGGACCGGCAAGAACCCGGCTGAGATCGAGCACCCGGCGGCCGGCGAGCGGAGCGGGGCGGGGCGTTTCGGCGCTCTTCGTCATTCCGAAAGGGCGATGTCCGCGCAGCGCTTATAGGCAAGCGGCTCCATTTCCTGGTCCGACCGCATCAGCGTCTTGCCGGCATCCTCCAGTCGCAGGACCGTGCGCCGGGTCCATTCCTGCCCCTCTCCCGTGAAGGCCAGGTCCGCCGTCAGTTCATTGGCGGCGGTTGCGGACAGGTTGGTGACGCGGGCACGCGATTCGTAGAAGGTGATGCGGTCGCCCGCCACCGTCATCAACCCCTTCGCATCGGACGCTCCGGGTTCGCAGTCGCCGGGCGCGAGCGCCCACTCGCCCTGGAAATCACCGGGAATGCGGCCGTCCGTCACGTCCGGCAGATCCTCGGGCGTTGCGGCGTTTACGGCATCTTCCGCCGCCGGGCCCGCCGGTATGTCCTCAGCCGGCGGCTGCGGCAGGCTCTGCTCCTCGCGCAGTTCCGGGTCGGGCGGAATTTCGCTGTTTTCCGCCGGCTCGCCGCACGCCGCAAGGGCGAACAGCGCGGCCGGCAGGGCCCCGCAAAGGAGAAAGCGTGCTGCATGGATCATGTCAGGGTCCTTCACTTGTCATTGCGGGGCGCCGCCGATTGTTCTGGCGCTCAGCCCATTGTGGGGATGACGAAGACATTGCCCTCGTCCGCGCCGCCATCCGGCCAGCGCTGCGTCACCGTCTTCAGCTTTGTCCAGAAGCGAACGCCTTCCATGCCGTGCTGGCCCTGATCGCCGAAGGCCGACCGCTTCCAGCCGCCGAAGCTGTGGTAGGCGACCGGCACGGGGATGGGGACGTTGATGCCGACCATGCCGGTGTCGACGCGCGCCGCGAATTCGCGCGCGGCATGGCCGTTCCGCGTGAAGATCGCGACGCCGTTGCCATACTGGTGCGTGGAGGGCAGGGCGAGCGCCTCCTCAAACGTCTCCGCGCGAACAAGTTGCAGCACGGGGCCGAAGATCTCCTCCTTGTAGCTTTCCATCTTCGCCGTGACGCGGTCGAACAGGCTGGGGCCGATGAAGAACCCGTCCTCATGTCCCTGCAGGCTGAAGCCGCGGCCGTCGACGACCAGTTCGGCGCCCTCCTCGACGCCCTTCGCGATCCAGTTTTCGACCCGCGTCCGGTGTTCCGCCGTGACGACCGGGCCGTAATCGGCGTCCTTGTCGGTCGAGACGCCGACGCGCAGCTTCTCGATGGCGGGGATCATCGCCTCCCGCAGTTCGTTGGCGGTCTTCTCGCCGACCGGCACCGCGACAGGAAGAGCCATGCAGCGTTCCCCGGCCGACCCGAAGGCGGCGCCGGCAAGGTCGTTCACGACCTGGTCGAGGTCGGCGTCCGGCATGACGATGCCGTGGTTCTTCGCGCCGCCCATGGCCTGCACGCGCTTCCCGTTCTCCGTGCCGCGGCGGTAGACATAGTGCGCGATGTCGCTGGAGCCGACGAAGCTGACGCCCTTGATATCCTTGTGGTCAAGGATGGCGTCGACCATCTCCTTGTCGCCGTTCACCACCTGCAGGATGCCCTCTGGCAAGCCCGCCTCCAGCATGACTTCGGCCAGCCGCATGGGGACGGAGGGGTCGCGCTCCGATGGCTTGATGATCATGGCGTTGCCGACGGCAATGGAGACGCCGAACATCCACATCGGAATCATAGCCGGGAAGTTGAAGGGGGTGATTCCCGCGCCGATGCCGAGCGGCTGGCGCATCGAATAGACGTCGATGCCAGGGCCCGCGCCTTGCGTAAAATCCCCTTTCAGAACGTGCGGAATGCCGCAAGCGAACTCGATGACGTCCAGCCCGCGCTGTACGTCGCCGCGCGCGTCCGCGACGACCTTGCCATGTTCGGAGGACAGAAGCTCCGCAAGCTCGTCCATCCGCTCTTCGACGAGACGCTTATAATCGAAAAGGACGCGGGCGCGGCGCTGCGGGTTGGTGGCGGCCCAGCCGGGCTGCGCGGCCTTCGCCTTCTCGACCGCCTGGTTCAGCGTATCGGGCGTGCCCAGCAGCACCTCTGCCTGAACCTGCCCGGTGGAGGGATTGAAGATCTTGTGCTTGCGCTCGCCGCCGGCCGCTTCGCCGCCGCCGATGAAATGCTGGATCTGACGCATGATGGCTCGCTCGCTTTCGTTCTAATGTCTTGGCGCTGCCCTTATCAAATGCGCGCCCGCCGGCAAAAGCTGCGTCCGACATGCGAAACAATAAGCACGGCGAGCGCGGCAGTGCGTATCACGCGAAAGCGCGCGTCCAATAAGAGAAGCCCCGCCGCCGAAGCCAGGAAGCCGCCCGCACCGCCGGTGAGACGTGTCCCCGCCCCCCAACACCCCGTCGCCCCTGCGAAGGCAGGGGCCCAGCCGCCCGCGCCCGCGTTGAGATTAGACACACGGGGACGCAGTGGACCCCTGCCTCCGCAGGGGTGACGATGAGGAAGGAAGGTGGAGCGCCATCCCGAACCAGCGTTGAGTGCGCGGAGGTACGGGCACCATCTCCAACCACTGGCGAAACCAGAAGGCGCGCCTCACCCCACTAAACCGTCGCCCCTGCGCAGGCAGGGGCCCAGCCGCCCGCGCCGCGTTGAGATTGGACGCGCGGGGGCGCAGTAGACCCCTGCCTTCGCAGGGGTGACGATGAAGCGGCGGAGGGGCGCAGACGGCAGACGGCAGAGGGAGGGGGGCATGATGCCCCCAGCTTATTCCCACCAATAGGCGGCGCGTTCGCGGTCGCCGGTGAAGGTCTCGTTCATCGTCGCCGCATCGTAGACGCGTCCGCCCAGGACGACCTTCTCGACGCGTTCCGAATTGCGGATGTTCTCCGTCGGGTCGGCGCTCAGGATCACCAGGTCGGCCAGCTTGCCCGGCTCAAGCGAACCGATGTCCTCTGCCATGCCGAGCGACTGGGCCGCCGTGATCGTCCCGGCGGACAGCGCCTCTATGGGGGTCATGCCGCCGCGCACGAAGGACCAGAGCTCCCAGTGCGATCCGATGCCGGCCTGCTGTCCGTGCGCGCCGATCGAGACCTTCACGCCGCGGTCGGCCAGCTTCTTCGCTTCCCGCGCGACGTCGTCGTCGACGAAGTCGCCCTCAGGCGCCGTGATGCGGCGGGCATTTTCCGCGCGCAGCACGGCCGGCGGGATATGCGCCTGCAGGAGGGGCTGGGCGAACACGTCGGTCGCCTGCCGCCAATAGGGGTCGCCGGCCAGGCCGCCATATCCCACCACCAGCGTCGGGGTGTAGTTGGAGTTCGACTGGCCCATGAACTGCAGCACGTCCTCGTACATGGTTTCGACGGGGACGTTGTGTTCGAGCGTCGAATTGCCGTCCGCGACGATGTTCATGTCCATGCCGAAGAGGGAGCCGCCCTCCGCAACGACCAGCATGTCCTCCTGCCGGCCCGCCTCGACCACCATCTGCCGCTGTTCGCGGCGCGGCTGGTTGTAGTTCTTCACGCTCTTTGCGCCCTGCGCCTTCAGGCGGCGGACATGGTCGAGCGCGTCGTCGAGAGTCTCGATGTCGGCATAGGCCCCCGGTGCCTTCGCACCGTAGATGATCCGCCCGGTCGAGAACATGCGCGGCGCGACGATCTCGCCCGTTCGCTGCATGTCGGAGGAGACGAAGAAGGTCGAGGAGTTGGACGGATCGTGGATGGTGGTCGTGCCGAGCGCCAGGTTCACCATCAGCGACCAGTTCTGCTGCGGCACCAGCTCGTCCTCGCCGGCCGGACCATGCGCGTGGGCATCGACCAGGCCGGGGATGATCGTCTTGCCGGCCGCATCGAGCGTGCGCATGCCCGCAGGAATCGTCGTGGACGCTGCCGGGCCGACCGCCTCGATCCGGTTGTTGCGGACGATGATCGTGCCATTGTCGACGATGCCGCCATTCTCGCCCGCCATGGTCACGACCCTGGCGCCGGTGATGGCATAGGTGCCCTCATGGATGTCGGCGCTGACCGTTCGTGCCAGGCTGATGCCGGTCTGCGGCGGCTGATAGGCGGCGCGCTCCTCGCCCTCCGCCGGCGGCGCGGAGGGGAACAGGTCCCGCAGCATGGCGGTGTAGAGCGTCGGACCCAGCGACCAGTGCAGCCGGTCGCCGCCGGACGACCAGTTCACATAGTCGGCGCCGGAATCCGACACCTCGACAACCGGTAGCGCCTTCGACGCGCGGTCGATGGTGATCGCCTGCGCGCCCGGCATCATGGGCATGACGAACGCGTCGTAATTCTCTGAGAAGGCGACGAACTTGCCGGACGGCGAGACTCGGTAGTCGGTTACCATCTCGCCCTTCATGTGCGTACGGCTGTCCTCACCGTTCGTGTCGGTGGAGACCAGCGTCTGCATGCCGTCCTCGCTGCCGACCATGAAGATGCGATCATTCGACGCGCCGTAATGCGGGCGCGCCATGTCACGATTGAGGAGAACAGGCGTGCCGCCCTCGGCCGATACCTTGTAAACGCCCGGATTGTCGGAATATTGCGGCGCCGTCAGATAGCCGCCTTCACGCCGTTCGAAAACGATGGTGTCGCCGTCCGGGGAGAAGACCGGGCGCGCGAAATGGCCCGGCTGCGCCGTCACCTTGCGGTCGTTGCCGCCGCCGGGGGAGACGGTATGGATTTCGCCCAGTCCGTCATCGGTCCAGCGCACGAAGACGATGCGCTTTCCGTCCCGCGACCAGGACGGATACATTTCGCGCCCGCCATCCGAACTCGTCAGGCGCTTCGGCGTGCCGCCGCCAGCCGGCATGGTGTAGAGCTTGCCCAGGCTTTCGAAGACGACGGTGCGGCTGTCCGGCGAAACCTCCGCGAAGCGCGGCATGGTGACGTTCACCGATGGCTCGCCGACCTCGATCTTCGGGTGCGGCGCGGCCGACATGCCGCGGGTGTCGTCGATGGCGAAGGGGATGACCGCCTCGTTGCTGCCGTCGGCATCGATGCGGTGGATCTTGCCGCCGGCCCAGAAGACGATGGACTCCGAATCCGGCATCCAGTCCATGTTCGGGTAGACGCCGGTGACCGCCCAGGTTTCCTGCACGTCGCGGTCGAGATCGTCGTAAATCTTGCGCTCGGTGCCGGTTTCCAGGTCCTTGATATACAGCTTCGACTGCGTGTTCTCGCGGCGCACGAAGGCGATTTTGCTGCCGTCTGGCGAGGGCGTGGGGCGCACCGCGCCGCCATAGCCGGAAATGGCTGTCGTCACCTTGCCGGTTTCAAGGTCGTAGCGCTCGATGTTGAACAGGTCCGTGTTGGAATCCTGCGCATATTCGAAGATCGGTCCGGGCGTGATGTTGAAGGTATAGTAGATGGACTTGCCGTCGGGCGCGTAGATCGGCTCGCCCAGCTCCTTCTGGAACTGCTCGTTCGGACGTTCGACCAGCTGAATGCCGGCACCGCCGGAGACGTGGTAGAGCCAGATCTCGCCCGTGCCGAGCGAACGGCCGGTGGTGAAGTGCTTCTTTGCCGCGATGAACCGGCCGTCCGGCGACCAGGTCGGCTGGTTGAGGAGGCGGAAATCCTCCTTCGTCACCTGCCGCTTGTCGCTGCCATTGGCGTTCATCACCCAGATATTGTCGCCGCCGCCCCGATCGGAGGTGAAGGCGATGCGCGTGCCATCCGGCGAGAAGCGGGGGTGCACCTCCCAGGCCAGCCCCTCGGCGATGCGCGTCGGCGTCCCGCCCGTGATCGGCATGGTATAGATGTCGCCGAGCAGGGTGAAGGCGACCGTGCGGCCGTCGGGGCTAACATCCACGTCCATCCACGTGCCCTCGTCCGTTCGGATCGGCACCTGCGTCAGCTGCGCGCCCTGGGGATTGTTGACGTCCCAGTCGGATTCTTCCGCCGCTTCTATGGGCGCAGCGGGGGGCGCGGCCTGTGGCGTCGCGCCGTCTGCAGTCTCGTCCTGCGGGCGCGGCAGCGGTTCGGGCGGCGTCACTTCGCGCGTGTTCTGGTCCTCCGGTGCCTCGCTCTCCTTGACCGGCGGCTCGCCGGGCGCGGGCTCCGGCTGGGCCTGCGCAAAGGCGGTGGTGGCGAGAAGACCGGCAGCAAAGGCCGCGAACTGGCGTTTCATGTGAAGATTTCCCCCTCTTCCGATACATTGTGCCCGGCGTCCTTACGGATGGCGCGGGCGCGCGTCACCTCTGTACTTCGGGCCCGCGCACGGTCGGTCATCCCCTCTTAAGATAGCTGGTCAGGGCGGGGAACGGTTTCTAGCTTCGGGCGAGAGGCGGGCTCGGCAATGCGTGGGCGAAGACGGCGCGACCGTTCCGCTTTGTCCGTGGGGAGAGCGTGAATGGCCGAACCGGCCGGCGTGGAAAGCGCCATTCTGGAAAAGGAACTTGCGCCGCAGCGGGAGGGGCCCGTGGCAGCCCCCGGCACGCCCGGCGTCGGCACCAGCTTCGCCTATGGCTTCGGCGCGGTGGCCTATGGCATCAAGGATGGCGGCTTCAAATATTTCCTGCTGCTGTTTTATGCGCAGGTCATTGGTCTCGATGCGCGTCTCGTGTCCATCGCGCTGCTGGTCGCCCTCGTTTGCGACGCGTTCAGCGATCCGATCGCCGGCTATTGGTCAGACAATTTCCGGTCCGATTGGGGGCGGCGTCATCCCTTCATGTATGCATCCGCGATACCCGTCGCGGCCAGCTACTATTTCCTCTGGAACCCGCCAGAGGGATGGGGGCCGACGCAGCTTTTCTGGCACGTCCTCATTCTTTCGATCATCATCCGAACCTTCATCACCTTTTACGAAACCCCCTCCGCCGCGCTCGCGCCCGAACTCGTCAGCGACTATGACGGACGATCGAGGCTGCTCAGCTGGCGCTACTTCTTTGGCTGGACAGGCGGGAATGCCATGACGGTGGCGAACTTCGCGCTGATCTTTCCGCTGTTCGCAACCGTTGCGATTCCGAACGGGCAGTTCAATCCGGACGCCTACGGCACCTACGGCCTCGTCGCCTCGGCGCTGATGTTTGCGGCCATCATGGTCTCCGCGCTCGGCACGCACGGGCACATCAAACGGCTGCCGGAGGCGCCGCCGCCGAGACGGCTGACGCTGAGAACCATCTTCCGCGAAATCTTCGAAACGCTTGCCAGCCGGTCGTTCAAGGCGTTGTTCGGTGCATCGCTGCTGGGTTACATCGCCAGCGGCCTGTCGGCAGGACTCGCCTTTTATTTCAGCACCTATTTCTGGGGGTTCAGTTCGCAGCAGATCGGCCTGATCACCGCCGGCGTCTTCCTCTCGGCGATCATAGGTTCGCTCCTGGCGCCCTGGGCCGGCCGCCGCGCAGGCAAGAAACGCGCTGCGATCGGTATCGGTCTGATCGCATTTCTCGGCTCGCCGCTTCCCATATTCCTGCGCCTGATCGGATTGATGCCGGCCAATGGCGATCCGATCCTGTTCCCCATCATCCTGATCGCGACGACGATCGATGTCGGTCTTCTGATCGCCTATCAGATTCTTGCCGCCAGCATGATCGCCGATCTGGTCGAGGAGGCAGAGCTGAAGACGCACCGCCGGTCCGAGGGTCTGTTCTTCGCCGCCACGACCTTCATGCGAAAATGCGGCGAAGGCGGCGGCATCGTCCTTGCCGGTTTCATCGTGACAGGCGTCGGCCTCGCCGCCGGCGCGCAACAGGGCCAGGTTCCGGAGGCGACGTTGGCCCGTCTCGGCAGCGTCTATGTTCCGACCATTCTGGCGCTATGGCTCAGCATGGTGGCAGTCATCAGCCTCTATTCGTTGACCCGTGAGCAGCATGAGCAAAACCTGAAAGACCTGAAAGACCTGAAAGACCTGAAAGACCTGAAGGACAGAAACGAGAGCGAAACGAATATCGCGCAAAGGTGAAGTCTCAAGTAAAACGATAGTGGTTGTATTTACATCCAACTTGACATAAATTTAAGTTATTCAACATGTAGTTGCAAAGTTCACCTTTTGGAAACCTGCCTCGATTTAGCACTCGGATCCGTGGCGGCGCGTGAATGGGACTGCTCGGACTGCGTCTCCGTTCCAGCCGCCCGGAAGGGTTCATGGTGGGGATGGTGGGTAGTTTTACCGTTCGAATAGCGTTGATGTTTGCGGCCCTGTTCACCGGCGCGATCGGCCTGGCGCTGCTCGGCATTCAGATTTCCATCGCGGATACGGCAAGCGCCCACGCCCAGCGCGACATGACGGAGACCGCGGCACGCTTCGAACGGGAATGGAACGCCGCCGCGCGCACCATGCACGGCGAGGCGTCTCTGCTTGCCAAGGACTTCGGATTCCGCCGGGCGGCCGCGACCGGCGATACCCCCACCATCGAGTCCGCACTGCTCAACCTCGCCCGCCGCGGCGGGCGCCCTCTCGCTCTCTTCATCGGTACGGAAGGGGCGGTGGCCGGAGAGCGGCGGCAGGGCTCGGTGCCAGGCGCGGCGTTGATCCAGGCCCTCGAAGCCGAACGCCGCAACGGAACGCTCGTCCTCGGCAACGAAACATACTGGACGGTGGCAGAGCCGGTCGATGCGCCCCAGCGGATCGGCTGGGTCCTGTTCGGGGAGCGGCTCGACGGTCGCGGCCTCGCCGGCAGCAGCTTCGCGCCGCCGCCGTTCATGCGGGTTCGCATAGAAAAGGGTGCTGCCCTGCCGGAAGGTTTGAAGCGGCGGCTGAGCGACAATCCGCAGCGGGAGGCGGTCACGGTTCGAGCGGAGGGGGCGGTGACCCGGGTGCTGCCGCTTCCGGCGCTCCTCCGCGATTCCCGGCGCGAGTATTTCGTCCTCTCCTTTTCGCTGGCTGCAGCAACGGCAGAGTATCGCAGCGTCGCCATCGACGCAGCCACCATCTGTCTGCTCGTCCTTCTGGTCGTCCTGGCTGCGAGCTGGCTGCTTGCCAGGCGTCTCAGCCGTCCCATAGACGCGCTCGGTGCAGCCGTCGACGAGGTGGCGGCCGGCCGTCAGGTCGCGCTGGATATTCGCGGCGGTGACGTGTTCGGGCGTATGGCTCGCAGCCTTAGCGGCATGTCGCAGACGATTGCGGAACTGTCGCATTCCGCCCGCCACGACGCCCTCACCATGCTGCCGAACCGGCGTGCCTTCCAGGAGCAATTGGAAGCAGCCTTGTCGGCGCGACA
This sequence comes from Pacificimonas flava, assembly GCF_000342165.1. Classification (GTDB taxonomy): domain Bacteria; phylum Pseudomonadota; class Alphaproteobacteria; order Sphingomonadales; family Sphingomonadaceae; genus Pacificimonas; species Pacificimonas flava. The sequence continues at coordinate 317,577 of NZ_AMRV01000002.1, read as the reverse complement.
GCCCGCAACGCTAATTCTCGTCGACCTGGACCGCTTCAAACCGGTTAACGACACTTACGGTCACCCCGTGGGCGATGCGCTGTTGCAGGGGATCGCTCACCGGCTGGGGCGGGCCGCTTCACGCGTTCGCGGCACGGCCGCACGGCTCGGCGGGACGAGTTCGCTGCGTTCGTGGCCGGGGAGGGCGCAGAGGACAGGGCGCTCGACCTGGCCCGCGGGTTCCTCGCCTCTCTTGATCGTCCCGTCGAGGCCCTTGGCATCTCCATTGCGGCGGGTGCGAGCATCGGTATGGCGAGCGCGCCCTATGACGGGCGGCGGTTCACCGATCTCGTCGCCGCCGCCGACGTTGCGCTTTATCAGGCGAAAAGTGCCGGGCGCGGCCGAATGTGCCGTTTCGGCACGCCGCACATCCGGCTCGTTTCCGATATGAATACAGCGCGGCGCGGCGCGGTGGCCGGTGCGCACCGCTCGCTGCGCGCGTGACGCCGCGGCAGGGAGGGATGGTGCCCGCGGCCGGGATCGAACCGGCAAGGAGGAAACCTCCGAGGGATTTTAAGTCCCTTGCGTCTACCAATTCCGCCACGCGGGCACGTTGACGTTCGGAAATTTGGGCGAACGCGCTGCCGTTAATACCTTCCCCCGTACCGCTCAAGCTGCACGTAGCGCCGCGGGCCGCTTCATAATGCTACGTCAACCGGAACTCGCTGCCCGTCTACGCGTCCGATCCTGCAAAGGGTCGAGAGAGGGACAAGGAACATGGAACGGATTACCCGCTTGCAGACATTCGCGCGGCTGGGCTTCCTTGCCCGCGCGGTGGTTTATATCCTGCTCGGATATTTCGCGCTGACGACGGCCGGATCTCCGGGTCCGACCGGCATATTGGCGGAAATCAAGGATGCGCCGGCCGGAACCGCGCTGCTGGCGCTCGTCGGCCTCGGCCTTGTCGGGTACGGCATCTACCGTCTTTACGGCGCGGCCATCGGTCTCGACGCTCATGGAACGGGCGCAAAGGCAGTCGGCGAGCGTATCGGCCACGCTGCCAGCGGACTGGCGCACCTGTTTCTCGCCTATGTTGCACTGAAAGGGGCGTTCGGCGATTCCGGAGGGCCGGCCGGGGGCGGACAGCAAACCGGCGAAGCCGCGGGGACAGTGGCTGCCATGCCGGGGGGCGACATCCTTCTTTACCTGGTCGGCCTCGGCTTCCTGCTTGCTGCGCTGTCGCAGGCGAAGAAAGCCTATACCGCGCATTTCATGGCCGAACTCGATCCCGATGTGCCAAGGCTGGCAGAGCCGATCGGCCGGGTCGGATTCGGTGCGCGCGCCATCGTATTTCTCGTCATCGGCTGGCAGATCCTGTCGCACATGCTGGCGGGCCGGCCAGAGGCGGTCGGCGGCATAGAGCAGGCGCTGACCTCTCTGCGCGATACGGGCTGGCTGTTCACGCTGGTGGCGATCGGGCTGCTGCTCTTCGGGGTCTACAGCCTCGTCATGGCGCGGTATCGGACGATCCGCGACGACGACATCATCGCACGGCTGAAGGCGCAGGTGCGCTGACGGCACCCGCGGCGTCCGGCGCTATATGCCGCCGTTGATCGGTTCGGCTCCCGCCTCGCGCAGCGCGCGTGACAGACGCTGCGCTGCGTCGGCCAGAACGGCTTCATCGCGCGCGCGGATCACGAAATTGCAGCCCACGCGGCCGTCCCGCCAGAAGGGGTAGGAGCCGATCTGGACCCCCGGCTTTTCGCGTTCCACGCGCAGCAAGGCGTCCGCAACGGCCGTTTCGCCCGTCCAGGCGCCGATGGTGCGGTCGACGACGGGACGGCCCCCCTCCAGCTGACCGGAAAGTCCCGCGAGCATCCCCTGCGTGATCTTGGGAACCCCGGCCATCAGGAACATTGTCCCATCCACCTTGATGCCCGGCGCGCCCGAGACCGGGTTCGGCATCAGTTCCGCCCCCTCCGGCACGCGGGCCATGCGCAGCCGCGCCTCGTTCAGCGCATCGCCGTAATAGCGTTGCAGCATGTCGCGCGCCTCGGGATGGACGACCACCGGGCGGCCGAGCGCATCCGCCACGGCGTCGACGGTGATGTCGTCATGGGTCGGACCGATGCCGCCGGTGGTGAAGACATAGTCATAGGCGTCGCGCGCGCGGTTGACGGCGGCGGCGATGCGGCCCATTTCGTCAGGAACGATCTCGACTCCGGCGAGGACGATGCCCTCGACGTTCAGCCATTTGGCGAGATAGGCGGTGTTGGCGTCCTGGGTTCGCCCGGACAGGATTTCGTCGCCGATGACGATAAGGCCGGCGGTCCAGATTTTGTCGGCGCGAGGCATGAGGCTCCGCTTAGCGTGCGGGCGGCCCGAAAGGAACATATCGAAATGGATCAGACGCTGGAAGACGTGATCATCGACGATGGCGGCATCGCCCTGCATGGCCCCGAGGCCTTCGAGGGCATGCGAAAGGCCGGGCGCATCGCTGCCGCGGCGCTCGACATGATCGCCCCGCATGTCGTCCCGGGCGCGGTCACGCGCGACCTCGACGACATGATCTACGATTTCGCGCGGGAAAACGGCGCCGTGCCGGCGACGATCTTCTATCGGGGCTATTCCCACTCAAGCTGCATCAGCGTGAATCATGTCGTGTGCCACGGGATCCCCGGCCCCAAGAAGCTGCAGAAGGGCGACATCGCCAATATCGACATCACCGTTGTCGCCGATGGCTGGCACGGCGACACCAGCCGCATGTTTCTGGTGGGCGACGTTTCCAAGAAGGCAGAGCGTCTCGTCGAGATCACCTATGAATGCCTGATGCGCGGCATAGAGGTGGCCCGGCCCGGCAACACGGTCGGCCATATCGGCCACGCCATCCAGACCTTTGCGGAGGGCGAACGCTGCTCCGTCGTGCGCGATTTCTGCGGCCATGGTCTGGGCCGCGTCTTCCATTCCGAACCCTCCATCGTTCATGCCGGGCGGCCGGGGCAGGGGCCGGAGCTGAAGCCCGGCATGTTCTTCACCATCGAACCGATGATCAATCTCGGCCGGCATGATGTGAAGATCCTGTCGGACGGCTGGACCGCCGTCACGCGTGACCGTCAGCTCTCCGCGCAGTTCGAACATTCGATCGGCATCACCGACAGCGGCGCAGAGATTTTCACGAAGTCGCCCGCGGGCCTCGACAAGCCTCCCTACGCCTTCTGATCCCGTCGGGGGCTTAGCCGAGACGTTTTTCCATGGCGAAATTGTGCATCGGCACGCCGTCCATGTCGAAATCCCGGCGCCCGAGCACCCTGAACCCGCGGCGTTTGAAGAAGCGCCGCGCCATCTCGCTCGCCTCCGTATAAAGCCGGCTGTGCGCCGCCATTCTGGCGCGCTCCTCCAGCGCACGGTACAGCGCCTCCACGGCGCCCGAACCAGCGGCAGCGGGCGAGGCATAGAGGAAGTCGATGTGCCCGTCCGCTTCCAGGTCGATAAAGGCCGCGGGCTGCCCGCCTTCGGTTTCTGCGACCAGTACCAGCCGTCCGTCGCCCAAGCGCTTTTTCAGCGGTGTGTCGTCGGAAAAGCGGGCCGCCCATGTGCGTAGCTGCTCCTCGTCATAGTCGCGCGTGCCCAGGACCGTGATGGATGTTCGCACCAGCTTCGTCAGGCCGGCGGCATCGCCTTCTCGATATTCGCGAATGATCATCCTGCGCGCTTTACGAAGATCGTGGGGCAGAACGCAAACCGGCCGCTTGCCGTTGGCATGAAAGGCGGTCTAGGTCGCTGGTATGGGAGCGGGAGCGGGAGCTGGAGCGGATCCGGGGAAGCGGGATCACCGCGCGCGAATGCGGGCGCGTATGGCCGAGGGCGGGGGCGATGCCTTTCTTGACTATGAGCTTCTTGAATATCTCCTGACCTTTGCGCATCGGCAGGGCGACACCAAGCCGATCGCCAAGCGCCTGATCGAGGAGTTCGGCACCTTCGGCGGCGTGTTCGCGGCCAGCGACGACGAGCTTCTGCGCGTGAAGGGTATGGGCGCGCAGTCCGTCGCCGCCATCCGTTTCGTCAACGCCGCCGCGCTGCGCCTGCTCCGGGGCAAGGTCATGGGCCGGCAGATGCTGTCGAGCTGGTCGGCGGTGGAGGATTATCTGCGCGCCGCCATGGCGCACCGCCCGCGCGAGCAGTTTCGCGTGCTGCTGCTCGATACGAAGAACGTGCTGATACGCGACGTCGTCATGACGGAGGGAACGGTCAATCAGGCGGCCGTGCATATTCGGGAGGTCGTGAAGATCGCCCTCGATGCTTCGGCCTCCGCACTGATCCTGGTGCACAACCACCCGTCGGGCGATGCCAGCCCCAGCCGTGACGATATCGAGCTGACGAAGCAGATCATGGCCGCCTGCCGCCCGCTCAACATTCTGGTTCACGATCACCTCATCGTCGCGAAGGACGGCAATGTCAGCTTCAAGGCCCAGGGCCTGATCTAGCGGACCTCATGGAGGGGCGCCCCGCGTTGCCGCAAAAGACACGCTCTGCTAGGCGCGCGCTGACGAAGGAGCCGAATTACACATGATCCCCCGCTACAGCCGCCCGGAAATGACGCAAATCTGGGAACCGGAAACAAAATTCCAGATCTGGTTCGAGATCGAGGCGCATGCGATGGATGCACTGGCCGACCTCGGCGTCGTCCCGAAGGAGGCGGCGAAAGCGGTCTGGGAGCGCGGCGGATTCGACGTGGCGCGCATCGACGAGATCGAGCGGGAGGTGAAGCACGACGTCATCGCCTTCCTGACCAGCCTGCAGGAGCATGTCGGCGAGGAGGCGCGCTTCGTGCACCAGGGGATGACCTCCTCCGATGTGCTCGACACCTGCCTGAACGTGCAGCTCGTGCGCGCCGCCGACCTGATCATCGCCGATCTGGAGGCCTTGCTCGCGGTGCTGAAACGGCGCGCCTATGAGCACCGGACGACCGTCACCATCGGCCGCAGTCACGGCATCCACGCGGAACCGACCACGTTCGGCCTGAAGCTGGCGCAGGCCTATGCCGAATTCGATCGCTGCCTCGATCGCATGCGCGCCGCACGGGAGGAGGTCGCGACATGCGCCATCTCCGGCGCCGTCGGCACGTTCGCCAACATCGATCCGCGCGTCGAGGAGCATGTTGCGGCGAAGATGGGTCTGAAGCCGGAACCCGTCTCGACGCAGGTCATCCCGCGCGACCGGCACGCCATGTATTTCGCGACGCTGGGCGTCGTCGCCTCCTCTGTGGAGCGGCTGGCGGTCGAGATCCGCCACCTGCAGCGTACGGAGGTGCTGGAGGCGGAGGAGTATTTCTCGCCGGGCCAGAAGGGCTCCTCGGCCATGCCGCACAAGCGCAACCCGGTGCTGACCGAGAATCTGACGGGTCTCGCACGGCTGGTGCGCGGCTATGCGGTGCCGGCGATGGAGAACGTCGCCCTGTGGCACGAGCGCGATATTTCGCATTCGTCCGTGGAGCGCATGATCGGTCCGGATGCCACGGTCACACTGGATTTCGCGCTCGTGCGTCTGACCGGCGTCATGGACAAGCTTCTCGTCTACCCGGATCGCATGCAGAAGAATCTGGACCGGATGGGCGGGCTTATCCATTCGCAGCGCGTCCTTCTGGCGCTGACGCAGGCGGGGGTCAGCCGCGAGGACGCGTATCGTCTGGTCCAGCGCAACGCGATGAAGGTGTGGGAATCGGACGGCCGCGAAAGTCTGCTGGAACTGCTGAAGGGCGATCCCGATGTCAGCGCCGCACTGAGCAACGAAGAGATCGAGAGCCGCTTCGACCTGGCCTACCATCTGAAACAGGTCGATACGATTTTTGCGCGCGTTTTCGGGGAATAGGGGCCGGGCACGGGGCGGCGCCCGCTGCCGCCGCAAGGGAACGTGGAGGTGCGCGTGCGTATTATAGCGTCATGACCATCTCCAATCCCTTTCGTTCCGGCGACAAGCGCGAAGCCGGCAAATCCGACGAGGAGTGGCGCCGCGACCTGACGCCCGAACAATATGCCGTGCTGCGCAAGGACGCGACGGAGCCGCCCGGCTCCTCCCCGCTGAATGACGAAAAGCGTGCCGGCATGTTCGCTTGTGCGGGCTGCGGCAATCCCGTCTTTCCCTCGGACACCAAGTATGAAAGCGGCACCGGCTGGCCGAGCTTCTACGCGCCGCTGCCATCGGAGGAGGAGGGCACAGACGGGGTCGAGACCAAGACCGATTTCAAGCTGGTCGTGCCGCGGACGGAAGTTCACTGCGCGCGGTGCGGGGGACATCTTGGCCATGTCTTCAACGACGGTCCCGCGCCCACGGGGAAGCGGTACTGTCTGAACGGCGCGGCGCTCGATTTCACGCCCCATGATTAGCAAATCGCGGGCCGCGAAAAAAATTGATCTTCGCGGGAACCAGCCGGGGGGGACTTCGTTCTTTCCCTGACTCGCCAGCGCCCGATACCCCCCCCGAAGGCTCTAGCGAGTTACCTGCCCATGAGAAGGGCCGCCGGAACGCAATTCCCCCCCCCCCGCTAGCGTTCCCGCGGCCCTCTCTACTTCCACACCGAAGATCTTGCCGCAGCCATTCATAACGGCATTTGCGCGCCGCGCGTTTGTCGGCATGATCCGACCATGACGAAACCCTACGATATCGCCGTCATTGGTGCCGGATCGGGCGGCCTTACCGTGGCCGCAGGTGCAGCGCAGCTTGGCCTCAGCACCGTTCTTTTCGAACACGGGGCGATGGGCGGCGACTGCCTGAACGCGGGCTGCGTCCCGTCGAAGGCGCTGATTGCATCCGCGTCCCGTGCCCATGCCGCGCGCAGCTCCGCCGCGTTCGGAATTGAAGCCGAACCGCGCGTCGACTTTGCCGGCGTCATGCAGCATGTGAACGGCGTTATCGCGGAGATTGCCCCGCATGACAGTCAGGAGCGGTTCGAGGGACTGGGTGCCGAGGTCGTCCGCGCCCGCGCAAGGCTTGTCGGCGGGCGGGATATCGAAGCGGACGGCCGGCGCTACACCGCCCGGCGGATCGTGCTCGCCACCGGATCGCGCCCCTACATCCCGCAGCTTCCCGGTTTGGATACGGTCCCTTACCTGACCAACGAAACCCTGTGGGACCTGCGAGAGCTTCCGTCCCATCTTCTTATTCTCGGCGGCGGCGCCATCGGCGTTGAAATGGCGCAGGCGTTTCGACGGCTGGGCAGTCAGGTCACCATCGCGGAACAGGCGAGGCTGCTGCCCAACGACGATAGCGACCTTACAGCCGTCATCAGAGACGCTTTGACCCGTGAGGGCGTTGCGATTCACGAGGGGAGCGAGGCGAGGACTGTTGCGGTGCAGCCCGGCGGGACGATCGCGCTGACGCTCACCGACGGGAAGGTGCTGGAGGGGTCCCATCTGCTGGTCGCGGCGGGCCGCGCGCCGAATGTGGAGGGTCTGGGACTCGAGGCCGCCGGCATCGAGGCGGCGGCCAGTGGAATTCCCGTCGATAGTCGCCTGCGGACGGCAAATCGCCGCATCTTCGCGGTCGGCGACTGCCGGCAGGGACCGCGCTTTACCCATGCCGCTGGTTATGATGGCGGTATCGTCATCCGCAATGCCGTGTTCCGCGTGCCGGCGAAGGCGGATTATTCCGCGCTTCCCTGGTGCACCTATACCGATCCCGAACTGGCGCAGGTCGGCATGACGGAGGCGCGCGCCAGGGCGGGGCGCGCCGACGTCGAAACCGTCACCGTGCCGTTCAGCGGCAATGATCGCGCGCGCGCGGAGCGGCGAACGGAGGGCTTCATCAAACTCGTTCTTTCAAAGGGCAAGCTGGTGGGCTGCGGCATCGTCGGCGCGGATGCGGGCGAACTGATCCACTCCTGGGCGCTGGCCTTGTCAAAGGGCCTCTCCGCGCGCGACCTGACCGGCTATATCGCGCCCTATCCGACCCTGGGGGAAATCAGCAAGGCGGGCGCCGGCGCCCTGTTCAAGGAGCGGTTGTTCTCGCCGCCGGTGCGCAGATTGGTGCGCGCACTTTCAAAGCTGCCATAGGTCCGGCGGCACTCTGGCGGAATCGCACCCTTTCCTTCCGCGCTCGCCGGCGGCATGGTCCGCCGCCACGGAGAAGGGGAAGCAGGAATGTACAAGTTTCTACTTGCAGCGGCGCTGATCGCGGCACCGGCTGCCGCGCGGGACGGGGCCGATGTGACGCAGGCCGTTGGGCAGGATCAGGACTATCTGATCGAACTCTACAAGCATCTGCACAGAAATCCGGAACTGTCCGGACAGGAAACCGAAACGGCTGCCCGAATGGCAACGGAGCTGCGCGAGGCCGGTTTCGAGGTGACGGAGGGCGTTGGCGGAACGGGCGTCGTCGGCGTCATGAAAAACGGCGCCGGGCCCGTCGTCATGCTGCGTGCGGACATGGACGGGCTGCCCGTCACGGAAGAAACCGGTCTGCCCTATGCCAGCACGAAGACGGTGACGCTTGCGAACGGCTCACCCTCGGGCGTCATGCACGCCTGCGGTCATGACGTGCATATGTCGAGCTGGGTGGGCGCCGCCCGCTATCTTGGAAGCAACAAGGACGAATGGTCCGGAACGCTGGTCATGATCGGCCAGCCGGCGGAGGAGACCGGTCTCGGTGCGCAGGCGATGCTGGAGGACGGCCTGTACGAACGGTTCCCGAAGCCCGACCACGCCATCGCCCTGCACGATTCGGCTTCGCTTCCGGCCGGGCAGATGGGGCTGGTCAGCGGCTTTGCCATGGCGAATGTCGATACGGTCGACATTCTGGTTCACGGCTCCGGCGGGCACGGCGCCTATCCCCACACGACGAAGGACCCGGTGGTCCTCGGGGCCCGCATCGTCGATACGCTGCAAACGCTCGTATCGCGCGAAACGGATCCGCAGGTCGCCGCCGTTGTGACCGTCGGCGCGTTCAACGCCGGGACGAAGCACAACATCATTCCCGACGATGCGCATCTGCAGCTGACCGTGCGCTCCTACAGCGACGAGCAGAGGGAGGCGCTGCTGTCCGGCATTGCCCGCATCGCGCGCGGCGAGGCCATCGCCGCCGGGATCGACGAAGGGATGATGCCGGAGGTGACGGTCGACGACCGCTACACGCCCGCGCTGTTCAATACGGAAGAGCAGACCGAGGACATCCGCCAGGCGTTGACGGCGCGTTTTGGTGAGGCCCGGGTTATCTCGACGCCGCCAGTCATGGGCGGCGAGGACTTCTCCCGCTTCCACCGCGCGGACAAGGACGTGGAATCGACGCTGTTCTGGCTCGGCGCGGTGAAGCAGGAAACTTATGAGGCCGCCGGCGGCAATGGGGAGGGGCTGCCCTCTCTGCACAGCTCGAAATTCGCGCCGGATCCGCTTCCCACGGTGACCACGGGCGCGGCCGCGATGATTACCGCGGCGCTGAAGATGTTCGAAACGGACTAGCTTAGCGACGCGGGGCGGGTGCGGCGCGGCTTTGCCGCCTCGCCCTGCCGCGGGTCGTCTCAGCTGGCGGCGAGAAGTTCCAGGCGCACTTCGGCCTTTCCGGCTCTCACCATGCCGATCTCCTCGGCGGCGGCGCGGGACAGGTCGATGACGCGGCCGCCGTGGAAGGGCCCGCGGTCGTTGATGCGGACGACGACGGCATTGCCCGTGCGCTCGTCAACGACACGCACCATGCTGCCGAAGGGCAGCGTGCGGTGCGCGGCCGTCATCTGCGCGGGGTCGAAGCGTTCACCGCTGGCGGTGGGGCGGCCGGCGAACCGCTTGCCGTAATAGCTTGCGACGCCGTCGCCGACGACTTCAGCCGCAGCCGTCAGATCGTCCGTTGTGGCCGCTTCCGCCACGACCGTCTCTTCGGGGACAATCATCGCCGCCGTGGCGGCGTTTTCCTGACCGAGCGGCTGAGAATCCTGCACCTCGTGCATGCCGCCGACCAGAGGCGTTGCCACGGTCCCGGGCACCGGCTCCAGATCCGTGAACGCAAGAAGCGGCGTCGACAGGATCAGGAAGGCGGCGGCAACACCTCGCTTGCCGGGCAGCCCAAGTGCTGGAATCGATGCAATATTCATGGGGCAGCTTCATCCCATGCCGCCTTTCGGAACGCCAGCCGGGCACCGGGCGTCCGCCGTCCGAAATACTCTTTTGACCGCAAAACCCCGGCTCGCTAATCGATTCGACTATGTTTTTGCTGGGTCGACTGCTTGCGAAGCTGATCCGCCGGGGTCGGCTCGAAATCATAACTGACGGGGGAAACCGCCACGGCTTCGGCCCCGGCGGCGATGGACCCCGGGTCACGATCCGTCTGCACGACGGGCGTGTCGCGGGAGAGATCGCGCGCAGCCCCGCACTCGGCACGGCCGAGGCCTATATGGACGGCCGAATTACTGTCGAGAACGGCGATATCGAGCAGCTGCTCGAAGTCATCTCGCTCAACAGCGAATGGATGGATGCCAATCTGAACGCGCACTGGCTGCGGCGCTCAGGGCGGTTCCTGCGCAGCGCCTATCAAAAGAACCGGCCACGCATCGCGCAGCGTAACGTGGCGCACCATTACGATCTTTCCGCGCGTCTCTACGACCTCTTCCTGGATGTCGACCGCCAGTATAGCTGCGCCTATTACCGTCCCGGCGTCGTCAGCCTGGAAACCGCGCAGCACGACAAGAAGGCGCATATCGCTGCGAAGCTGTACCTGCAGCCGGGTCAGCGCGTTCTCGACATAGGCTGCGGTTGGGGCGGCATGGCGCTTTACATCGCCAGCCTCGACCCGTCCCTCAAGGTGACGGGAATCACCCTGTCTGAGGAACAGCTGAAGATCGCGCGTGACCGTGCCGAAGAGGCGGGTGTGTCGGACCGGGTGGATTTCCGGCTGATCGATTACCGGGAGCTTCAGGGCCGCTTCGACCGCATCGTATCGGTCGGCATGTTCGAACATGTCGGAACGCCGCAATATCAGACCTTCTTCGACCGGGTGGGCGACCTGCTGACGGACAGCGGCGTTGCGCTGATACATACGATCGGCCGGGCGGAGGGGCCGGGTGTTACTGACGCATTCACGCGAAAGTACATTTTTCCGGGCGGCTATGTTCCCGCCCTGTCAGAGATCGTGCCGCATATCGAAAACCGGATGCTGTGGATCACGGATATCGAGGTGCTGCGCCTGCACTATGCCCGGACGCTGGATGCCTGGCTGCGCCGAACCCGCTTCGCCCGCGACGAAATCGTGTCGCTTTACGACGAGCGCTTCTATCGCATGTGGCTGTTCTATCTCGCCGGTTCGAAGTTCGCTTTCGAGCGCGGCACGCACATGAACCTGCAAATTCAGATCGCCCGCCGCCGCGACACCCTGCCCATCACCCGCGATTACATGGCGGATGCGGAGCGGCGCTATCTGGAGCTTGGCGCGCGCCAGTCGGCAGCGGAGGGCGCGGCCATGGGGAGCATCAGCAAGTCGGGAGACCCGAGGTCGGCCGTATAGGCCGGCACGCCGACTCGCACGGCATCCGGCGCGACATCGGCGCGAAAACTGCCGTGGAGCCGGTCCCACAGGCTGAGGCCGCTCGTCCAGTTGCTGTCCGTCAGGTCGCGGCGCGCCATGTGATGGATGCCGTGCATGCGCGGTGTCGTCAGCAGCAGCGACAGGATCCGGTCCATGGTCGCGGGCAGACGGATATTCGCGTGATGGAACAAGATGCTGGCGAAGAAGAACCGGTTCCACAGCGCGTGCGTCCGCGCATCCGGGCCGATCAGCAGGATCATCGCAGCGCGGACCGGCGCGGATAGAAGCTGCTCGGCAAAATGGAACCGGATCGCCGTCGACATGTCGAGATCGAGATCGACATGATGTACACGGTGCAGGCGCCAGAGCGGCGGTATCCGGTGCGACGCGCGGTGCCACCAGTAGATCGACCAGTCGAGAAGCAGGAAGGCGGCCACCCTCCGCCACCGGGCCGGGAGGGATTGCACGACGCCGCGACGTTCCGTCCGCCGATCAAACAACGGGGTCAACAGGGCGCGCTGGATCCGCCCCGCCATCAGCAGACTGCCGATCCCGAGTATCAGATTGGTCGCCTGCCTCCGCGAGCGGGGCAGCGCCGTCTGCCTTAGCGGAGAGTGGTCTTCCTGGCGCAGCGTCCAGATAAGCATGGCCGTGGCCGCGCCCATCAAAAGCGCGGAGGCGGCGCGGGAGCGGTGCAATCGGATCAACACGACGACATCGTACCGCACCGCGCGCATCGCACAAAGTCGGATGACGAAAAGAGCCGGTGCCAAAGGGACGAAAAGGCACCGGCTCTCTCACTCGCGCGGCGGGGGGACTTCGACCGATAGGGGGATCGGTCGCCGCGCTCGCGCGCCTACTGGGCGCGCAATTCCTGTTGGGCCTTTGCGCCCTCGTCGGGCGTGATCTGGCCATCGCCGTTCGCGTCTACCTTGTCGAACATCGCCAGCGTGGGTGCCTTGAGTTCCTCAACTGTCAGCGACCCATCGCCATTCGTGTCGGCTTCGACGAACATATCCATCATACGGGCGGCAGGATCATTATCCCCCGCGCCCACGGCGATACCGAGTTCCTCTGAAGAAATGCTGCCGTTTCCGTCGGCATCGAGGCGAGCGAAGGCGGCATCCATCTGCGTCTTCGCAGCGGCGCGGCGATCGTCGGGGATCGGCTGCCCGGCCTGGCTTTCCACTTCCGTCAGCCGCTTCTCGTTCATCGCCGTCCATTCTTTCTGGTCGAGCGATCCCGACTTGTCGGTGTCAGCCTCCGTCATCACCTGCGTGCGGGCCTGTTCTGCGTTCGCGCGCATCTTGGTCTGGAACGCCTCGACTTCGGTCTTGGTGACGCTGCCATCGCCATCGGCGTCCAGCATCCGGAAATTCTCGGCAGCCTGCGCCTCGACCTGCGCGCGGGTCGTTACACCCGCGGCGGCGCCGGCGGGCGGGGCCTGGGCGTTCGCGGCGGCGGTCAGGCCGAGAAGCCCGGCGCCCCCGATCATCATCGCAGTTCTCATCGAATCTCTCCCAATTCTCATTCGGTATATGAAGCGGTTACGCCGCCCCAACGCATTTCCCTTGCCCCGGGCCCGTGCTTTTGGCGAAAGCGGGCCGAACTGTTCCTGCAAGGAGACGAATGTGGCCGATGTAAACCGCGTCGTGCTTGCCTATTCCGGCGGCCTCGACACGAGTGTGATTCTGAAGTGGCTAGAGCAGACCTATGGCTGCGAGGTGGTGACGTTCACTGCCGACCTGGGCCAGGGCGAGGAACTGGAACCTGCCCGGCAGAAGGCCCTGAAGGCCGGCGTGAAGCCGGAGCACATCTTCATCGAGGACGTGCGCGAGGAATTCGTGAAGGATTACGTCTTCCCGATGATGCGGGCGAACGCGCTGTACGAGGGGCTGTACCTGCTCGGCACCTCCATCGCCCGCCCGCTGATCGCCAAGCGGCAGATCGAGATCGCGCATCAGGTCGGCGCTGACGCTGTCTCTCACGGTGCCACCGGCAAGGGGAACGACCAGGTTCGGTTCGAACTCGGCTATTACGGACTCGACCCGGATATTCGCGTCATCGCGCCGTGGCGGGAGTGGGACCTGACCAGCCGCACCCGCCTGATCGCCTTTGCCGAGGAGCACGGCATCGACATTCCCCGCGACAAGCGCGGAGAGGCGCCCTTTTCCACCGATGCCAACCTGCTGCACACCTCCTCTGAGGGGAAGGTGCTGGAGGATCCGTGGGAGGAGACGCCGGACTATGTCTATTCCCGCACAAACGACCCTGAATCCGCGCCGGACACGCCGGAATACATCACCGTGGAGTTCGAGGGCGGCGATGCGGTCGGCGTGAACGGAGAGCCGCTGTCGCCGGCAGCACTGCTGACCAAGCTGAACGACTATGGCCGGGAACATGGCATCGGCCGCCTCGACCTCGTCGAAAACCGGTTCGTCGGCATGAAGTCGCGCGGCATGTACGAGACGCCCGGCGGCACCATCCTGCTGGCAGCACACCGGGGGATCGAGCAACTGACTCTGGATCGCGGCGCCGCGCATCTGAAGGACGAGCTGATGCCCCGCTATGCGGAGCTGATCTACAACGGCTTCTGGTTCTCGCCGGAGCGGGAGATGCTGCAGGCCGCGATCGACCACAGCCAGACGCATGTCGCGGGCACGGTCCGATTGAAGCTGTACAAGGGCCGCGCCGACGTCGTCGGCCGCAAGACGGACCGCCGCTTCAACCTCTACAGCCAGGAGGTGGTGACGTTCGAGGAGGACAAGGGACGCTACGACCAGCGCGATGCGGCCGGCTTCATCCGACTCAACGCCCTGCGTCTGCGCCTTTTGGGTGAACGCAACCGGGACGCGTGAGGCGATCATGAAGCCGGGGGGCGGTTCCGGACGGGCGGCGCACAAATGGTTCGCGAAGCTGCACAAGTGAATCGCGCTGATCGTTCGCGTGCAGCTCCTTCTGTGGACCGCCTCCAGGCTCTTCATGACGCTGTGCCCGATCAAGGCGGTGCGCGGAGAGCATCTCGTTGCCGCCGGGCCGCCTCCTTTCGCTGGAATCCGCACCGCCTGATATCGTTAACCGGCCCTTAGGGGCTTTCCGCCAGATTGCCGCCCTGACGATTTCAGCGAAGGCGGGGCAGAGATATGGCGGGAGCGGGCGGGACGGTGCGGACGAGCGTCGACGTGGCGATCATCGGCGCGGGGCCGGCCGGGCTGACCGCCGCCTATCTGCTGACGAAGGCCGGATACAGCGTCAGCATAATCGAAAAGGACGAGCGTTACGTCGGCGGCATCAGCCGCACGGTCGAGCATGAAGGCTATCGCTTCGACATTGGCGGCCATCGTTTCTTCTCGAAATCGCAGGCCGTCGTCGACCTGTGGAACGAGATCCTGCCGGACGATTTCATCGAGCGCCCGCGGATGAGCCGCATCTATTACGAGGGAAAATTCTACTCCTATCCGCTGCGGGCGTTCGAGGCGCTGGGCAATCTGGGCATCGTCCGGTCTGCGCTCTGCATGGCCAGCTATGCGAAAAGCCGCCTGTTCCCGAAGCGGGAGGTAAAGAGCTTTCAGGACTGGGTTTCGAACCAGTTTGGGGAGAAGCTTTTCGGATTTTTTTCAAGACCTACACGGAAAAGGTCTGGGGCATGCCATGCGACGAGATTTCCGCCGACTGGGCGGCACAGCGCATCAAGGGCCTGTCGCTCGGCGGCGCGGTCCTCGACGGGCTGAAACGTTCGCTGGGCCTGTCGAAGCGGCCCAATGACGGCATGCAGGCGAAGACGCTGCTGGAGAGCTTTCGCTACCCGCGCAAGGGGCCGGGCATGATGTGGGAAGCGGCGCGCGATCATGTCGTTGCGGGCGGCAATCAAATTCTGATGGGACATTCCCTGCACCGCCTCAGCGAAAATCGCGTGACAGGCCGTTGGACGGTGGAGACCCGGCAGCCGAACGGCAAGGGCGCCTCCCTGTCCGCCGCGCATGTCATTTCCTCCGCACCGATGCGCGAGCTTGCGGGGCGACTGCATCCCGTCCCGCAGACGGCGGGCCGCGCGCTCGACCTGAAATACCGCGATTTCCTGACGGTCGCCATCATGGTGAAGTCGAAGGATCTGTTCCCGGACAACTGGATCTACATTCACGACCCCCGCGTCCAGGTGGGCCGCATCCAGAATTTTCGGTCCTGGTCGCCTGAGCTGATCCCGCATGACGATATGGCCTGCGTCGGCCTGGAATATTTTTGTTTCGAAGGGGATGGTCTTTGGGCATCGGATGATGCCGATCTGGTCGACCTGGCGAAGCGCGAACTGGAGCAACTCGGGCTTTGCGATCCGGGCGATATCACTGGCGGCGTCGTCGTTCGTCAGGAAAAGGCCTATCCCGTCTATGACGAACATTACGCCGCCAATGTCGAGGCGCTGCGCGCCGAGCTGTCCGAAGCACATCCGACGCTGCATCTCGTCGGGCGCAATGGCATGCACAAATACAACAATCAGGATCACGCGATGATGACGGCGATGCTGACGGTGGAGAATATCAAGGCCGGCCGCATCATCCATGACGTCTGGCGCGTCAACGAGGACGCGGAATATCACGAGGCGGGTGTCGAGGGTGACGCCGGACGTACGGATGCCGATCCCGCGCTGGCGTCCGAACGGCTCGTCCCGCGCCGCCGCGCTGCCTAGGCGGGCCTTGCAGCCATGATCTTTTCCGCCGCCCGGCAGCGTCCGGGGATCGGTCACGGCCTTGTCGTCTACGGCATGATCAGCGCGGCCGCGCTGATCGTGGATCTCGTCCTTCTGGACCGATTCCTCGCAATCGGCCTGAATGCGGCTTTGGCGGCAGCGGCCGCCTACGGTGCCGGCGTCGCCGTGCACTGGGTGCTTTCGGCGCGCACGGTTTTTGCGCGGGGGGCAGGCGACCGGGGCTCGTCGCGGCGGCGGCGACAGAAATTGCTGTTTTCCGCGTCCGCGCTCGTCGGTCTCGGCATCACGACTGTCATCGTCGGGCTCGGCGCTTCGCTGGACTGGGATGTGCGCGTTGCGAAACTGTTGGCGATCGGAATCAGCTTCGCCGCCCTTTGGGTGCTGCGCCGCCTCTACATCTTCGCGGACTAGCGGCGTGGCGAGCCTGACCGCACACGTGACTGCGGCCGCTGCGCCGCCAAGCGACCGGTCGCGGTTCTGGCTTTCCGTCCTCCTGACCTGGGCGTTCATGAGCGCGCTCTCCCTCTATGCGGCCCGCGCCGCGATCGCGGCGGGCTATCCCGCCGGGCCCGACGATCTTCTGCGTCTGGTCGAGGTGCGCGACTGGCTGGCCGGGCAGGCGTGGACGGACGTGTCGCAGCACCGGATCGGCGTGCCGGGCACATTGTCCATGCACTGGTCGCGCCTCGTCGATCTGCCGATCGCCGGCATCGTTCAACTTGTGTCGCCGTTCGCCGGTTCGGACGCAGCGGAGCGGGCGGCGCTGATCGCGGTGCCGCTTCTCACATCGCTTGCCACGCTCGTCGCGGGCTCTTTTCTTGTGCGCCGTTTCGTACGCGATCGCACGGCGGTTCTGCTGGCCCCGCTGTTCTTGGCCGCGACGCCGCTTGCCGCCATCCAGACCTGGCCGATGCGCATCGACCATCATGGCTGGCAGATCGCCGCGAGCGTCTCCGCCGTTGCGGCGCTGTTCGGGCGCCGGCGGTTCAGGGCAGGCGCTTGCGCCGGTTTCGCCATGGCGGCGGGTCTTGCCATTGCCATAGAGGGCCTACCCCTTGCGCTCATCATCGGGGTCGTGCTGGCGGGCCGCGCGCTTCTGGATAGGGGGGAGTGCGCGCGTCTGACCGCCTATACGGCCGCGCTCGGGTCGGGAACTCTGGGGCTTTTTGCCATCACCCAGTCCCCGCACCTGTGGAATGCGGTCTGGTGCGATGCGCTGATGCCCCCCTATATCGCCGCACTTTGCGCGGCGGCGCTCGTCCTGATGGTGCTGCACATGTCGCCGGTTCGGACGCCGATGCATCGCCTCCTCGTCATGGTCGCGGCCGCAGGCGCGGGCGGCGGTACGCTTCTTCTCGTCAATCCCGTCTGCGCCGCCGGCCCGTTCGCGTCGCTCGATCCGCTGGTGATGGAGGTCTGGTACAAAAGCGTCGCGGAGGGCCGGCCGCTCTGGCATGCCAGCGACGCTCTACAGCTCACGATCGGTGCGCAGCTGCTGATCGGGGCGGCCGGCTACGGTTTCGCCATCCGACATGCGCACCGGCGTGCACGGCGGGACTGGACTGCCATGGCGGTCATCTTCGCCGGCGCGGCGCTGATCGGTATCGCCGTCATGCGCGCCTCCGGTACCGCGACGATATTCGCGCTCCCCGGAACGGTTTATTTGCTGTCGTTACTGCTCCCCAGGGCCGCCGCCGTGCGACCCCCCTGGCGCGTATTCACCCTTGCCGCTGTAATTACCCTTCTCCTGCCGCTTTCGCCGCTGATTGCCCATAGCGCGCTGGTGCCCAGAGAGGCTGAAGACAATGGACCTCCCTTCTCGAACGGGCCCCGATCCATTCCGGCCGATTGTGGTCAGCCGCCGGCGCTCAGCGGGCTTGCGTCCTTGCCGCCGTCGACGATCCTCGCACCGCTGGATATGGCGCCAGCCCTGCTCTACGCATCGCCGCACAGGGTGGTGGCATCGGCGCACCATCGCGGCAACGCCGCCATGGCGGACACCATCCGCGCGTTTCTCGGATCGGGCGACGAGGCGGTGCGGATCGCAAAGGACAGGGGGGTTCGCTATCTCGCCTTCTGCCCCTCGATGAACGAGGTCGAGCGCTATGCGAAGCGGGCGCCGGACGGCCTGGCCGGCCGATTGACGCGCGGTGAGGTGCCGGACTGGCTGCGACCGGTGCCGCTGCCCGGCCCGGTCGAGCTTTACGAATTCAGCCGCTGAGGCCGAAGCTGCCGACCAGCCCGTCGATGACGAACTGAGTCGAGAGGGCAGCGAGGATGACCCCCAGCAGACGGGTGATCATCGCCTCCATCTTATGGCCGAGGAGCCGCAACAGCGGACCCGCCATCAGCAGGGAAACGAGCGTCAGGGCAAGGACAAGACCGGTCGCGCCGAAGACCCACAGACGCTCCGTCACGCCGCTCGTCGCGCTCATCAGCAGCATGATGGAGGCGATGGAACCAGGGCCGGCGATCATGGGAATGGCCATGGGAAACACGGAAACGTCGTCGACCTCTAGCGTCGCGTCGCGGCCTTCGACGACCTCCTGCGCGCGGTTCTCGCGCCGCTCCGTGCGCTTTTCGAACACCATTTCCAGCGCGATGATGAACAGCATGATGCCGCCCGCCACACGAAAGGCGTCGAGTGAGATGCCGAGCGCGTCCAGCAGCGTGCGGCCGAAGAATGCGAAGACCAACAGGATGATCAGCGAAATGACGACCGCCCGTATCGCCATCATGCGCCGCTGCGCCGCCGACGCGCCGGTCGTCAGACTATAGAAGATCGGCGCGCAGCCGGGCGGGTCGATGACGACGAACATGGTCGCCAGCGTCGAGAGGAAAAGCTCGTTCACCTGCAGCCCCCTGCAAACGGTCAGAGCGCCCGGACGGCGCGTTGCGGTGCCCTTATCGAACCGGCGCGTCCGGCGCCACCCGGCGGGCGGATCGGACGCCGTTTCCTTCCAATCCCTACAGCCCTTCGGGCGGCGACAGGCCCTCTCTCCGGTGCGCGGCCACCAAGGTGTTCCGCAGGAGGCAGGCGATGGTCATGGGTCCGACGCCGCCGGGTACCGGCGTGATTGCGGCGGCCGTCTCCGTCGCCTCGGCAAAGGCCACATCGCCGGTGAGGCGCGTCTTGCCCTCGCCCCGTTCCGGCGCATCGATGCGATTGATGCCGACGTCGATCACGGTCGCGCCGGGCTTCACCCAGTCGCCCCGGACCATCTCCGGCCGTCCGACCGCGACGACCAGGATGTCGGCCGTCCGCGCCAGCGCCGGCAGGTCGGCCGTTCGCGAATGCGCCTGGATCACGGTCGCATTGCGCTGCAACAGAAGCTGCCCCATCGGCTTTCCAAACAGATTTGAGCGGCCGATGACGAGGGCGGTTTTACCCGACAGGTCGCTGCCCAGACGATCCGCAATCATCATGTCGCAGCCGAGCGGCGTGCAGGGAACGAGACCGGGAAGCCCGCTCATCAGCCGGCCGGCGTTCAGGGCGGTCAGGCCGTCCACGTCCTTGTCGGCGTCGATCATCTGCACCACGCGGTCCGAATCGAGCGGGCGGGGCAGCGGCAACTGACAAAGGATGCCGTCGACGACCGGATCGGCGTTCAGCCGCGCGACCAGCGCCTCCAGTTCCGCCTGCGCCGTATCGGCCGGCAGGCGGTGCTCGAAGCTTTCCATCCCGGCGGCGCGCGTCGCCTTGTGCTTGGAGGCGACATAGACCTCGCTTGCAGGGTCGTTGCCGACCAGGACCACCGCGAGGCCCGCCTTCCTCCCAGCCTGGGCTGCGAACGCCTCGGCGCCGGTCGCGACGCGGTCTGTCAGCGCTGCGGCAAAGGCCTTTCCATCGATCCGTTCTGCCGTCATCAGCCCATCGCGATCTGGTTGATGGCGCCGCCGATCAGCATCTGACCGGCGATGAAGGCCAGCATCAGCACCATCGGCGTCAGGTCGATGCCGCCGAGATCGGGCATGAACCGGCGGATCGGGCGGTAGAGCGGCGACAGCAGACGCTCGATGCCCATATAGACGGATCGTACGAAATTGTTCGACATGTTGACGACGTTGAACGCAACGAGCCAGCTCAGGATGACCTGAACGATGATGATCCAGATACCGACCTGCAGCAGCATGTGCAGGATCTGGAGCAGGGCGATTATGATCTCCATGAGCCTTTCGGGCGACCTCCGCTTGACGTTTGCGCCGGCTTCTAACGCTGCCGCCGCTGCGCGGGAAGGCTAGACCGGCAGCAGCGACTTAAGCGGTGTTTCCGGATCTTCCAGGGCTGCGCGCTGGGGACGGACACCGGCGGCGATCAGCTTTTGCGCCTGCACGAAGTCGGCGGGCCGGCCGATGCAGTCCGCCGCGATCAATTGTCCCGCCTTCAGGTAGCAGACGCTGAACCGGCCCGTTTCCGGGTCGCCGCGCAGGACCGCCTCGTCGTGGCCGGCGGAGAGGCCGGCTGTCTGCAACCGCACCTCATACTGGTTTGACCAGAACCAGGGCAGCGCCTCGTACTTCGCTGGCCGCCCGCAGATGTCCGCTGCCGCCACATTTGCCTGATCGTTCGCATTCTGCACGGATTCCAGCCGCACCGCCGCACCACCGGCATAAGGGTTTCTGTGGCGCGCGCAGTCGCCGATGGCCCATATGTCCGGCAGCGACGTGCGGCAGGATGCGTCCACCACGGCGCCATTGTCGCCCTCTGCGCCTGCGGCGAGAAGAGGCTCGACATTGGGAAGGATGCCGATGCCGACGATGACGATGTCGGCCGGCAGGGTTTCGCCACGTTCCAGTTCCACCCACGCGATCGCTCCGTCCTCCGCGCGCAGGCAGCTCGTGCGCGTGCCAAGGAGAAACCGTACACCGGCAGCCTCGTGCCGGCGGCGGTAGAACGCCGAAATGTCGGCGCCCGCGACCCGGGCGAGCAGTCGGTCCTCCGCCTCAATGACCGTAATGTCCAAACCGCGTCCCGCCATGGCGGCCGCAGCTTCCAGTCCGATATAGCCGCCGCCGATGATGACCGCGCGCCGAGCAGCCGGCAGTTCCACCTTCAGCCTGTCCACGTCCGTTCGCGTCCTGACGGCGTGGACCCCGCGCAGCCCGACATCCGATCCGCAGGGCAGCGGGCGGGGCCGCCCCCCGGCTGCCCATATCAGCTTGCCGTACCGGATCGCGGGTCCGTCCGCCACGGCCAGGCGCCTTGCCGCAGCGTCTACAGCCTCGATACGCGTGGCGGGTAACAGGGCAATCTCTTTATCCGCCCAGAAGTCCGGCCGGCGGATCAGCATTCGCTCGAAAGTTTTCTCGTCCTTCAGATAGTCCTTCGACAGGGGCGGCCGCTCATAGGGTGGATCGGGTTCGTCGCCGATCAGCGCGACGGTGCCGGTAAAGCCCTCCTTGCGCAGCGCGATGGCCGCTTGCGCGCCGGCATGGCCGGCCCCGATGATAGCGACGCCATATTCTTTTTCGCCTGCCATGACCGAGCGCCCCCTCCCATTCTCCCGGCGATGTAAGACGCCGCCGAACCACTCTCAACTCTCTTCCTCGCAGCCCTCGCCTTCACTCGCCCGTCCGAGTAGTCATTCCAGGATGAGTGAGAATCATCCCTTTTTCAGCCGCCGCGCCCAAGGCTTCGTGCGCGTCGGGGCCTGCACGCCGATCGCCACGGCGGGCGATCCTCAGCAGAACGCCGAGGCCGCCATCGCACTGGCTCGGGATGCTGATGCCTCGGGTATCGACCTGCTGGTTTATCCGGAACTGAATATCAGTTCCTACGCCATCGACGATCTGCACCTGCAGGGCGGCTATCTGGCAGAGGTCGAGATCGCAATCCGGCGCATTTGCGAGGAGACGGCCGCGCTGGCGCCCGTCATGCTGATGGGCGCGGCGCTGCGGCACACCGGCCGCCTTTACAATTGTGCCATCGCGATCCATCGCGGCCGCATATTGGGCGCTGTGCCCAAGACCTTCCTGCCCAACTACCGGGAATTCTACGAGAAGCGGTGGTTCGCACCGGGCGCGGGCCTGACGGGGCTGACCATGCGTGCGGCCGGACAGGAATTCCCCTTCGGGACCGACCTTCTCTTCGCCGCCGACGACATGGAGGATTTCGTGATCCATGCCGAAATCTGCGAGGATTTCTGGGCTCCTACGCAGCCCTCCACAATGGGGGCGCTCGCCGGTGCGACGGTTCTTTGCAACCTCTCGGCCTCCAACATCGTCATCGGCAAGTCGCGGGACCGAAAGGCGCTGTGCGCCGCGCAGGCCGTTCGTACGATCAGCGCTTATGTCTTCTCGGCCGCAGGCCCGGGCGAATCGACGAACGACATGGCGTGGGACGGCCAGGGGCTGATTTACGAGCTCGGCGATCTGCTGGCCGAGTCCGAGCGGTTCGAATGGCAGGCGGAGACCGTTCACGCCGATGTCGATGTCGCCCGCGTGCGGCAGGAGCGTCTGCGCGTGCCCACCTTCAACGATGCCGCCGTGCAGGCCGGGCATCCGGAGACACGGTTTCGCCGGATCGGCTTCTCGCTGGGTGAGGCGGACGCGACGAGGGACGATCTGCACCGTCCGGTCCGCCGCTTCCCCTTCGTGCCGAACAATCCGGCGAAGCTGGACGAGGACTGCTACGAAGCCTTCAATATCCAGGTCGAAGGGCTGGCGAAGCGCCTCCGCGCCACCGGCGCCAAGACGCTGGTCATCGGTATTTCCGGCGGCCTTGATTCGACGCATGCGTTGATCGTCGCAGCGAAGGCGATGGACAAGCTGGGTCGCCCCCGCACCGATATTCACGGCTTCACCATGCCCGGCTTCGCTACCGGGGATTCGACGAAGTCGAACGCCTGGGCGCTGATGCGCGCGGTCGGCATCACGGCGGAGGAGATCGACATTCGTCCCGCCGCGCAGCAAATGCTGAGCGATATGGATCATCCCTTCGCAGGGGGGGAGCCGGTTTACGACACCGCCTTCGAAAATGTGCAGGCGGGGCTGCGCACCGATTACCTGTTCCGCCTGGCCGGTCAGCGTGGCGGTTTCGTTCTGGGCACGGGCGACCTGTCCGAACTCGCGCTCGGCTGGTGCACTTACGGCGTCGGCGACCAGATGAGTCATTACGGCGTGAACAGCGGGGTTCCGAAAACGCTGATCCAATATCTGATTCGCTGGGCGGCGCGCACAGACCAGCTGGAGCCGGAAGCGGACCGCATCCTGGAGGCGATCCTGGATACGGAGATCAGTCCGGAACTCGTCCCGGTGGGTGAGGATGGCAGGATGCAATCGACCGAGGACCGGATCGGCCCCTATGCGCTGCACGACTTCTTTCTGTTCTGGACGCTTCGCTACGGTCTCTCCCCATCGAAGATCGCCTTTCGCGCATGGCATGCCTGGCGCGATGTCGAGAGCGGGTTGTGGCCCATTGCCTTTCCCGAGGAGGGGCGGCCGCAATATGATCTTCCCACCGTCGCGAAATGGCTGCGCGTCTTTCTGGAGCGCTATTTCGGGTTCGCGCAGTTCAAGCGTACCGCCATGCCGAACGGACCGAAGATCTCGCATGGCGGTAGCCTCAGCCCGCGCGGCGACTGGCGTGCGCCCTCGGACGGGACGGCGCGTCCCTGGCTCGACGAACTGGACCGTGCGCTGCCGGAAGCGTTTCGCCGCTAGCTATCCGGTCCCAACTGCGGGTCGAGGTCCCGGGGGCGCACGAGGAGCGCGATGGTGCCGCCGCCCTCCTCGACCTCGTCCCACGCATCGACGTCGAAGCGCATCTGGCAGACGGTTGCGGTCGGATATTTTTCGTCCACTGCCAACCGGTAGGGATTCTCGTCCGCCGGCGTCAGCATGAAGACGAGGTCTTCGAGACCGGGATTGTGTCCGATCAGGAGAACGGAATCCGTGGAGGCGGGCAGTTCATGGATCACGTCAAGCAGCGTTGCCGCGTCCGCCATGTAGACACGCCGATCGCTGGTGGCACCGGCCGCCCGGCCATAACCGGCTTCGAAGGCCTTGATCGTCTCGGCGACGCGCACCGCTGGCGAGGCAATGGCAGCGTCCCAGCCAAGGCCGATATGCTTCAGATGCGCGCCCACCGTCTCGGCTGCCCGGTGTCCCTTAGCGTTCAGCGGCCGGTCGAGATCGCGCGCGACATCGTCGTTCCAGCTGGATTTGGCGTGGCGGAGCAGGGTGACGATCTTCATGGGCGGTGTCGCTAACCGTCTCTCCCCTCGGCGTCATCTGAAAGATTTGCGAAGCTGCGGCGAATGGTTCGGGTGCGGCCGCGCGGGGTTTCTTCGGGGACATGCCGCCCCTAACAGCGTATCCGCATGAACTCGGCCGCAGGCCTGCGGCCATTTAGCGGGGAAGTCCAGCAACAGCATGATCCGTTTCGTATCCGCCCTCGCCGCGCTCCTTGCACTTGCCGCGCCGTTCGCCGCGCCCGCTCGCGCCGCAGCGGATGGGCCCTCACCCGAACTGGTGGCAGAGGTGGACATTCCCTACGAACGCTTCGTACTGCCGAACGGGCTGACCGTCATCACCCATACGGATCGAAAGGCGCCGGTCGTGGCGGTGTCGGTCTGGTATCATGTCGGTTCGAAGGAGGAGCCGGCCGGCAAGACCGGCTTTGCCCATCTGTTCGAACATCTGATGTTCAACGGATCGGAGAACGCCGACGGCGAATGGTTCCAGGCGATGCAGGCGCTCGGCGCCACCGATTCCAACGGCACGACGTGGTTCGACCGCACCAATTATTTCGAAACCGTGCCGACGCCGGCGCTGGAGCGCGCGCTGTTCCTGGAGTCGGACCGCATGGGACATCTCCTCGGCGCCATTGATCAGCAGAAGCTCGATCAGCAGCGGGGCGTGGTTCAGAACGAGAAGCGACAGGGCGACAACCAGCCCTACGGCATGGTCTGGTATCATATATTGGAAGGGCTGTTCCCGGAGGAGCATCCCTACCGCCATCCCACCATCGGTTCGATGGCCGATCTCGACGCGGCCAGTCTCGAAGATGTGAAGGACTGGTTCCGCACGTGGTACGGGCCGAACAACGCCGTACTGGTGCTTGCGGGCGATATCGACGCGGCGACTGCGCGGCCGCTGGTCGAGACATATTTTGGCGCCATCCCGCCCGGCCCGCCCAATCCGGGCCGCATCGAGGCGTGGGTGCCGCGGCGCACCGCCACCGTGACCGAAGTCATGCAGGATCAGGTGTCGAGCGCGCGCGTCTACCGCACATGGGCGGTGCCGGGCACGGAGGATGCGGGCACGCAGGCTTTGTCGACCGCGGCCGCGATCCTCGCCAGCGGCCCGTCCTCTCGCCTCTATACCCGGCTCGTCCGGGACGAGCAGATCGCAACCTCGGTCGGGGGCTATTTGCAGGACCTGGAAGCCGTCGGCATTCTGCAGGTGCAGGCCGACGTGAAGCCCGGCGTCGATCCGGCGCGGGTAAAGAATGCCATCGACGAGGAGATCGCCCGCTTTCGCGCCGAGGGGCCGACCGAGGACGAGGTGGCGCGCGTCGCCATGCGCGCGGTCAGCGGCACCATTCGCGGGCTGGAGCAGGTCGGCGGTTTCTCCGGAAAGGCCGTGACGCTGGCGGAGGGGCAGCTCTACGCTGGCGACCCGCTGTTCTTCAAAACCCAGCTTGCCGATTATGTCGCCATGACGCCGGAGCGCGTGCAGGGGGCGGCGGAGAGTTGGATGGGGACAGGCGGCTATGACCTGACCGTGCTTCCGGCCGGCGATCTGACCGCGTCCGGCCAGCCGCTCGACCGGACACAGCCGCCCGCGATCGGCCAGTTGCCGGCGCTCGATTTTCCGGACGTGGAGCGGGCGACCCTGTCGAACGGCATCCCCGTCACGTTCGCGCGGCGAGAGGCCGTGCCCGTGGTGGAAATCTCCACCCAGTTCGACGCCGGCGATGCCGCCGATCCGCATGACCGGCTCGGCACGCAGGCGCTGATGCTCTCTCTCCTCGATGAGGGCACGGAGACGCGCTCGGCCATCGAGATCGCGGAGGAAGAGGAGCGGTTGGGCGCGGGAATCGGCGCCGGTTCCGATTACGATACGACCACGGTCGGCCTTTCGGCGCTGACGCCGAACCTTGCCGAATCGCTCGATCTCTATGCCGATATCGTGCGGCGTCCGGCGTTTGCGCAGGATGAGATCGACCGGGTGCGGGCGATTCAGCTGGCGGCCATCGACAGCGAGATGACCGATCCGCAGAGCCTGGCGCTGCGCATCCTGCCGCCGCTCATCTATGGCGAGGACCATCCCTATGGCATTCCGCTGACCGGCACCGGCACGCGCGAAAGCGTCGCGGCGATCACGCGCGCCGATCTCGAACGCTTTCACGCCCGCTGGATGCGCCCGGACAATGCGCGCCTGTTCGTCGTCGGAGACACGACGCTGGCGGAGATCATGCCGATGCTGGAGGATGCCTTTGGCGATTGGCGGGCCGACGCGGGCATAGCGCGCGGCACCAAAAGCTTCACGCCCGCGCCGCCGCCCGCCGGCAGCCGGATCATTCTGGTCGACCGTCCCAGCAGCCCGCAAAGCTTCATCTTTGCCGGTTACCCGCTGCAGGCGAAGGGCGCGGACGACGATCTGGCGCTGTCGGTCGCGAACATTCCGCTTGGCGGTATCTTTACGTCGCGGCTCAATATGAACCTGCGGGAGGAGAAGGGCTGGAGCTACGGTGTCGGCACCTCGATCTCGGCAACGCGCGAGCAGATGCCCTTCTACCTGTCTGCGCCGGTGCAGACCGACAAGACGGGCGCGGCGCTGGCCGAACTGCGGAGCGAGATTGCAGCCTATGTCGGCGATTCCCCGATCACGCCGCAGGAGCTGTCGCAGACGACGGCATTTCTGGCGGGACGCCAGCCCGGCGCCTATGAGAGCGCCAGCGCGGTTCTGTCGGCACTGGAATCAAATGCCCGGCTTGGGCGGCCCGACGACTATCAGGAAACCTACGCCGCCCGCCTGGCGGACCTCGACGCGGCGGGCATAGCGGCGCGTGCGGCAGCGGAAATCGATCCCGGAAAGCTCTTGTGGGTGGTCGTGGGCGATGCCGCCAAGGTTCGCCCCCAACTTGAACAGCTCGGCCTGCCGGTGGAGGAACGCTAAACCGGTCGCCATCCCAACTGTCAGCCGGAGAACCGATGAAGACGCGCATCACCGAGATGCTTGGTATCGAAAAGCCGATCGTCCAGGCGGCGATGGGCTGGATCGCCCGGGCGCCGCTCGCCTCCGCCTTCTCGAACGCCGGTGGCATGGGGATCATCGAGACCTCCTCCGGCGAGCTTGAGATCATTCGCGGTGAAATCCTGAAGATGCGCGAGCTGACGGACAAGCCGTTCGGCGTGAACGTCGCACAGGCGTTCGTCCGCGATCCTGACATCGTGCGGTTCATCATCGATCAGGGCATCCGCTTCGTCACCACATCCGCCGGCGACCCGCAGCGTTACACGGCGACGTTGAAGGAGGCCGGGCTCACGGTCTTTCATGTCGTGCCATCGCTCTCCGGCGCGCTGCGCGCGGTGGAGGCGGGCGTGGATGGACTGATCGTGGAGGGCGGTGAGGGCGGCGGCTTCAAGAACCCGAAGGACGTCGCCTCCATGGTGCTGGTCCCGCAGGTTTGCGAGGCGGTGGACGTGCCGGTGGTCGCGGCCGGCGGCATCATGGACGGCAAGACGATGGCGGCCGCCTTCGCGCTGGGTGCGGAGGGCGTGCTGATGGGCACCCGCATCCTGTCATCGGCGGAAAGCCCGGTGCATCAAAACTGGAAGGACGCGATCATCGGTGCGGATTCGTCCGACACGGTGTTCCTGAATCGCAGGGGGCCAGGGCCGGCGCTCAGGGCCCTGCGCACTGAGCGGACGGAGCGCCTGCAGGCGGAGGGGACGGAGAACATCTTCGGCGAGTTCGCGGACACGAAGACGGTTTATTTCGAGGGCGACCTGGAGGCAGGCATCGCGCTGACCGGACAGGTCGCCGGCCGCATCAAGTCCGTCCGACCGGTCGCCGAGATTCTCGCGGAGACGATGGACGAGTTCGAGGTGGCCGTGCAGCGCCTTTCGGGATTTGCGGGAGGCTAGGTGCGGGGAACAGTCCCGGCTGTTGAGGGGAGTGCGGTGGACCCCTGCCTTCGCAGGGGTGACGATCCACCCTTATGGAGAACGAAAGCATCGACACAGGCGCTTCCTCTCCTTCTTTATCGTCGCCCCTGCGAAGGCAGGGGCCATCCCCAAGCCGGACGACAGAGAGCCGCCACGGACGAAGGGAGGGGCGCCCGCCCTTCCGGCAGGCGCCTCGCTTCCGGTCAGGCCGCCTCGAACGGCAGGTCGAGCGCCTCTGCCACCGCCTGATGACGGATCTTGCCGCCGGAGACATTGAGACCGTCCTTCAGCCCCGGATTGGCGGCCATGGCTGCCTCGGCGCCCTGGTTCGCCAGCTTCACGATCAGCGGCAGCGTGGCGTTGTTCAGCGCAAAGGTGGAGGTGCGAGCGACCGCGCCCGGCATGTTCGCGACGCAGTAGTGAATGACGTCTTCCTCGACATAGATCGGGTCGGAGTGCGTTGTCGGACGCGACGTTTCGAAGCAGCCGCCCTGATCGATGGCGACATCGACGAGGACGCTGCCACGGCGCATGGTCTTCAGCATGTCGCGCGTGACCAGCTTTGGCGCTGCCGCGCCGGGGATCAGCACCGCGCCGATCAGCAGGTGCGAGTTGGCGACCGCCCGTTCGACGGCCGCGGCCGACGCGAACACCGTCTTCACACGGTTCTGGAACAGCTCGTCGAGCTGCGCCAAGCGACTGGTGGAGA
Organism: Pacificimonas flava; assembly: GCF_000342165.1. GTDB lineage: Bacteria > Pseudomonadota > Alphaproteobacteria > Sphingomonadales > Sphingomonadaceae > Pacificimonas > Pacificimonas flava. The sequence goes on along the minus strand of NZ_AMRV01000002.1, from coordinate 288,566 downwards.
CATCGTAGATGGTGACGTCCGCGCCAAGGCCGACGGCCATCTGCGCGGCGTTGAAGCCGGAGACGCCGCCGCCGAGGATGGAAACCTTTGCCGGGCTGACACCGGGGACGCCGCCGAGAAGAATGCCGCGCCCGCCCTGCGCCTTTTCCAGATAATGCGCGCCGGCCTGAACCGACAGGCGGCCAGCAACTTGGCTCATCGGGGATAGCAGCGGCAGGCGGCCGTCCGGGCCGGTCACCGTTTCATAGGCGATGGCGGTGGCGCCGGATTTCATGATCGCCTCGGCCTGCGGCTTGTCGGCCGCAAGGTGAAGGTAGGTGAAAAGAACGTGGTGCGGGCGCAGCCATGCGCACTCGTGCAGTTGCGGCTCCTTCACCTTGACGATCATCTCGGCCGTCTCGAACACCGCCTCGGGCGTGGGCAGCACCTTGGCGCCCACCGCCTCGTAATCGGCGTCGGAGAAATCGATGCCGCCGCCGGCATTCGTCTCAACGTAAACGTCGTGCCCGGCCTGGATCAGCTCAAAGGCAGAGGTCGGTGTCATGCCGACGCGATATTCGTGAACCTTGATTTCCTTCGGGACGCCGATCTTCATGGCGAAACCTCTCTTTCCATGGAACGCGGGGGGTCGAACAGCGGCGCCCCTAGCGTAATTTTGTTACGTCGCCAATGACCGGCGGAGGGGCGCCCGATTGCACCCCCCGTCGGCTCGTGCTAGGCGCCCGCGCACTTTGCTGCATCTGCGAGAAGAGCGGCCGCCCACGGGGATTCCTTGAACATGTCGGCACAGACCACCGCAAGCGAGGGCGAGGATCGCCACGGTTCCATCGCGAAGCTGACGCTCGGCGCCATCGGCATCGTCTTCGGCGACATCGGTACATCGCCGCTCTATGCCTTTCGCGAAACCTTCGTGGGGCCGCATCCGCTGGCGCTCGACCCGCTCCATGTTTACGGCGTCATCAGCCTGATCTTCTGGTCTATGACGCTGGTCGTCACCATTCAGTATGTGTCGATCATGATGCGCGCGGACAATCGCGGGCAGGGCGGCAGCCTGGCACTTCTCGCGCTGATCTCACGCAGTACGGAGCGGGCGCGTTTCGGCAAGATCGTCGTGGTGCTGGGCGTGTTCGCCACGGCACTCTTTTACGGCGATTCGATGATCACACCCGCCATTTCGGTTCTGTCGGCGGTTGAGGGCCTGACGGTCGTCAATCCCGATTTGCACGGTTTCGTCATCCCGATCGCGCTGACGCTTCTCGTCGGTCTGTTCATCATCCAGTCGCGCGGTACGGCGAAGGTCGGCGCCATGTTCGGACCGGTGATGCTGATCTACTTCACGACGATCGCCGTCCTGGGACTTTCGCAGGTCGTGCAGCATCCTGAAGTGATCCTGGCCATGCTGAACCCTTGGAATGCCGTGCAGTTCTTCATCGCCGACGGCCGCATCGCCTTTCTGGCGCTCGGCTCCGTCGTGCTGGCGGTGACGGGGGCAGAGGCGCTTTACGCCGACATGGGCCACTTCGGTCCGCGCCCCCTTCGCATTTCCTGGTTCTGGTTCGTCATGCCGGCTCTGCTCCTCAACTATTGCGGCCAGGCGGCGATGATCCTCAACCTGGACGCCGACGGGGCCGCGGCGGCGATCCAGTCGCCCTTCTTCGTGCTGGCGCCGGAATTCCTGCGCCTGCCGCTCGTTTTTCTGGCCACCGCGGCGACCTTCATCGCCAGCCAGGCGGTCATCTCCGGCGCCTTTTCCGTGACGCACCAGGCGATCCAGCTTGGCTTCATCCCGCGCCTTTCGACGGTGCACACCTCCGCGCGGGAAGCGAACCAGATCTACATTCCGGTGGTGAACTGGGCGCTGATGATCGCCGTCATCATCCTCGTCCTGACGTTCCGCAATTCCTCCAACCTCGCCAGTGCCTATGGCATCGCCGTGACGGGTGCGATGCTGATCGACACGGCGCTTCTCAGCGTGCTGTTCTTCTCGGTCTGGAAGTGGAAGCCCTGGGTATCGATCCCGATGCTGGCGGTATTCTTTATTGTCGACGGTTCCTATTTCGCCGCGAACATCACGAAGGTGCCGGATGGCGGCTGGTTCCCGCTTGTCGTCGGTCTTTTCGCCTTCACCCTGCTGACCACCTGGGCGCGCGGCCGCTACCTGATGCGCCAGAGGATGCAGGAAGCGGCGATGCCGATGGAGATTTTCGTGAAGTCCGCGGCGAACAGCGCGACCCGCGTGCCCGGCACGGCGATCTTCATGTCCTCTAGCGCTGCCGGGGTCCCGCATGCGCTGCTCCACAATATGAAGCACAACAAGGTGCTGCACGAGCGCGTCGTCATCCTGACCGTGCTGATCAAGGAAGTGCCCTGGGTCGATACGGCGGAGCGGTGCAAGGTCATTGATCTGAGCGAGGGCTTTTTCCGCATCGTCCTGAAATACGGCTTCATGCAGGAAACCGACATTCCGCGCGCGCTTGGAGAACTGCACCATGTCTGCGGCCCGGAATTCGACATGATGACGACCAGTTTCTTCCTGTCGCGGCAAACGCTGATCGCTGCCGACCGACCGGGCATGGCGATCTGGCGGGAGAAGCTGTTTAGCTGGATGCTGCGCAATTCCGCCACGGCCATGGAATTCTTCCGCCTGCCGACGAATCGCGTGGTCGAACTGGGCAGCCAGGTGGAGATTTGACGGGCGGCGAATAGGGCCTAAGCCTTTCGCACACATCGTTCGTTCACAGCGAAAGGCCCCCAATGCTCCGCTCTCTTGCCGCCGCCCTTCTGTTTACCGCCGCTCCCGCCGCCGCTGCGGACGATCTGGCCGAGGCGCGGGAAATCCTGGCGGAGCAGCCGGTGTTCGATGGCCATAACGACCTGCCCTATGGCATTCGCGAAAATGACGGGCGCATCGGGGATTTTCCCTACGCCAGGCTCGATGATCGCTATGCGGGGAAATTGGTCACGGACGCGGCAGGCATGAAGGCTGGCGGCGTGGGTGCCCAATTCTGGTCGGTCTACGTTCCCGCCAGCCTGCCGCAGCCCGAAGCGGCGGTGCAGACGCTCGAGCAGATCGACATGGCAAAGCGTCTGATTGCGGCCAACCCTGACAGCCTGGCACTCGCTGCCACCGCCGAGGATGTGCGCCGCATCATGGCGAGCGGCAAGGTGGCCGGCATGTTCGGGGTCGAGGGCGGTTATTCCATCGCCAACTCCCTGGGTGTCCTGCGCCAGTTCTACGATCTCGGCGTGCGCTACATGACGCTGACGCACAGCCAGAGCCTGGATTGGGCGGACAGCGCGACCGATGCGCCAAAGGCCGGCGGCCTTTCGGAGTTCGGACGAGAGGTGGTGCACGAGATGAACAGGCTGGGCATGCTTGTCGACCTTAGCCACACGGCGCCGGCAACCATGCGTCAGGCGATCGCGGAGAGCGCGGCACCCGTCATTTTCTCGCATTCCAGCACGCGCGGCGTGGCGAACCATGCCCGCAACGTACCGGACGACGTGCTGGCCATGCTGCCGCAGAATGGCGGCGTCGTGATGATCACCTTCGTCGAATCCTTCCTGTCCGAGGATCGACGGCAGTGGGGCGGCGAGCAGGCTGCCTATGAAGCGAGGATGCGCGCGCTGGAGCCGGGACTGTCAGAAGACGAGATCGCCAAGCGCATGACGGATTGGGAAGCGAAGAACCCCGCGCCAAAGGCCAGCGTCGAGGATGCGGCCGACCATGTGGACTATGCGCGTAGGATTGCCGGCATCGACCATATCGGCATCGGATCGGACTTTGACGGCGTGACCAGCTATCCGAACGGCCTGACCGGACCGGCGGATTATCCAAACCTGTTCGCGGAACTGCTGCGTCGCGGCTATTCCGCAGAAGACCTGAAGAAGATTTCCAGCGGCAATGTGCTGCGCGTGCTGGAGCGGGCGGAGCAGGTCGCGGCGCGTTTGCAGGGCGAGCGCGGCCCCAGCGAAATGCGTTTCTCCGCGGAGGCCGCTGCACGCTGAACGGCCAGGCTGCGCGTTAGCGTCCCTGACCGCGCCAGCGGTGAATGGTGCGATCGAGAATTTCGGCCTCGCCGCCGGTTTCCTTCCATAGCGCGCTGAAGACCGGATCGTCGGAAGCCGGCCGCAGCGGTGTTTCCAACGTGTCGAGCCGCACGCGGATGGGCACGGATACACCCTCCCCGCAGACGATGCATTCGCGGTTGCGCAGCGCCGGTATGGCGTCCAGAAACCCGCGCGCGCCCTCCGGCAGGGCGCTGCGTACGTACATCTGGTCGCGCTCGTTGTTGAGCCTCATTGAGATGATCGTGCCGCACTGCGACAGCACGCCCTCCGCCAGGTCGGATGGCCGCTGCGTGATCAGGCCCAGGGACACGCCGTATTTGCGGCCTTCCTTGGCAATCGATTCCAGCACCTTTCGGACTGCGTTCGGAGCCGTCGAGCGGTCGGAGGGCACGTAGCGATGCGCCTCCTCGCAGACGAGGAGGATCGGCCGCTGCGGCTCCCGCCGCGACCAGACGGCGTAGTCGAAGGTCAGGCGCGACAGGACGGCGACGACAACGGTGACGATGTCCGTGGGCACGCCCGACAGGTCGACGATGGAGATCGGTTTCCCCTCCGCCGGCAACCGGAAGATCTTCGACATGAAGGTCGCCATCGTGTCGGAAACGAGAAGGCCGTTGAACATAAAGCTGTAGCGCGGATCACCCTTCAGTTCCTCGATCTTGGTCTTCAGCCGCATATAGGGTGCGGTGTCGCCGGCCTTCTCCAGCTTGCCCATGCCGGCCGTCAGCGCGCCAAGCAGATCCGAGAGGAGGTAGGGAACGGGCGAATCCACCGTCAGCTTGCCGAGCGACTGCGCGACCCTACTGCGCGAGCGGGCATGAAGAACCGCCTTCGCCAGGACGTCCATGTCCTGTTCGCGTTCCGCACCCTCGGTCGTGACGAAGACCTCGCAGTGCTCCTCGAAATTCATGAGCCAATAGGGCAGCTGCAGATTGTCGGTGTTGAAGATCTGGCCCTTCGTCGTGAACGCCGCGGCATATTCGCCGTGCGGGTCGAGCATGACGATGTGCCCCTCCGGATTCTGCTCGACGATGCGGTGCAGGATCAGCGCGGCGGTGGTCGACTTGCCGGTGCCGGTAGAGCCGAGGAGCGCGAAATGCTTGCCCAGCATAGGGTCGATATAGAGCGCGCCGCGCACGTCCTCGGTCGGATAGACGGTGCCGATCTCGATATGCGGCCGGTCGCCCGCGGCGTAGACGGCGTCGAGGTCGGCGCGCCCCACCGAAAGAATCTGCGTCTGCGGCATCGGATAGCGCGTGACGCCCCGGCGAAATCCGGTCAGACGGCCACCCGCCTCCTCGCCCTCTCCAAGGAAGTCGACATCGCAGACGACGCTGTTCGCCTGCGCCTCGTCGGCGCGCAGATTGCGGATGGTGCCAAGCAGCCAGAGGGCGCCGACCTTCACCTTGATCTGACTGCCGATCTGACCGGCATTGGCGATCGTGAAATCGGCGCTCTCCTGAAGCCGGTGAAGAACCAAGAGGTCGAGCCGGCAGACCGCGCTGCCACCGCGAATCTCGCGCACCTCACCGATGACGGTGCCGGTGGGGGTGCTGGACGCGGACATGTGCGCCCCGCCGCCGTCATAGCCATCCGCGCTGCGGAAATATTCGTCCATCGCCGTCTCGTTTCCTGCCGATTGCACGCCAGCCGTAGCGGGCGCAGGCTAAGGAAGCGTTAGCGGCGGACGATGGCGCTGGCGCCCCAGCCGAGGAGCAGGGCCAGCGAGACGGCAAGGATGCCGTAGGAGAGGCTTTCCTGCTGCGCCGCCACGTAGATGTCGCGCTCGAAGCCGGATTTCTCGACGTCGATCGTCCGGGTCGTGGAGGCGACGACTTCCCCTTCGTCGATCAGGTGCACCTCCACCGTGTAGGTGCCGACAGGCACTGCCGCTGGAATATCGATCCGCGCGCGGTAGAGGATTTTCTCGACGAGATCGACGCCGTGCGGTTCGGACCCGTAAAGCAGGGCAGCGCGCCGGGTTTCGAGGAGGCCATCCTCGAACATGCTGATCTTGGCGGGATCGGTCGCGCCGGTGGGCGACAATTGCAGATATTCGGGTGACAGTTCGTAGATCGCGGCCATCTGCTCGTCGACGAGTTCCTCCACCGGCCGGGTCGAGGCGGCACGGTAAAAGCTGGGCGCGGTTTCGAAGCGGACCGAATCCGTATTCAGCCACAGACCGAGTACGCGGTTCTTCTTTCGGACGGTGATGGATTGTGGGGGGCCGCGAACGATCATCACGATGTCCGGGCGCTCCTCCGGCGCTTCGCCGCTGGGATACTGAATGGCGCCGAAGACAAGGAGTTCGGCGCCCGCAAAGGTGTAGACGATATCGATGCGCGATTGAGAGATGTCGGCGATCAGGCGCGGCGGCACCTGCGCGCCGGCCGGCGCGGCGACGAGCGCGGCGAGCAGGAGGAGGAGGCGCCGCATGGGCCTCAGCCTGCCAGCTGAACGGTATAGAGGTTTGTCGGCGTCCATGTCAGGCCGACGAGAAGGCGGCCGGCCACGATCAAAACGAGGATCGCAAGGGCCATGCGCAGCTTTTCGGGCGGCAGGTTCATGGCGATGCGTGCGCCGAGCTGTGCGCCGAGGACGCCGCCCACCAGCAACAGCGCGGCCAGCACGATATCCACCGTTTTCGACTGCACCGCATGCAGCAGCGTGATCGCGGCCGTCGTGAAGACGATCTGGAACAGGCTGGTCCCGACGACGGTCGAGACCGACATGCCGAGTATGTAGATCAGGATCGGCACCATGATCAGGCCGCCGCCAATGCCCATGACGAAGGTGAGGATGCCGACGACAACGCCGATGATCAGCGGTGCCAGCGGCGAGATATAGAGCCCGGCCGCGCGAAAACGCATGCGGCCGGGCAGGGCGGCGATCAGCCTGTTGTGCCGCTTCATCTTGGCCGGCTTGGCGCCGCTCGCCTGCCTGCGCAGCGTACGCACCGTTTCGATCAGCATGGAGAGGCCCACAAGGGTCAGGAAGGTGACGTAGATCAGCGTGATCGTGACGTCGATCTGGCCGATCTTCTGTAAGGCCCGGAAGATGATGGAGCCGATGCCCGCGCCGATCACGCCGCCGACGACCAGAACCGCCCCCATGCGGATATCGACGCCGCCCCGGCGCCAGTGTGCCATCGCGCCCGAGACGCTGGAACCTGTCACCTGCGTCGCGGAGGAGGCGACGGCAACGGCCGGCGGAATGCCGTAGAACATCAGAAGCGGCGTCGTCAGGAACCCGCCGCCGACGCCGAACAGGCCGGACATCAATCCCACGCCCAGACCGAGCAGAACGATGACGAGCCCGTTTACGCTCAGTTCCGCGATCGGCAGGTAAATGTCCATGGTTCGGCGCTTTAGCGCGCACGGCAGAACGCGGCCACCGCGAACGACGACCTGCCGGCACGATTGAACGCAAAGTTTTCGGGCGGGTAGGCGGCTTGCGTGCCGCCGGCTCGCCTCCGGCGCCAGCGGCTCTCCGGACCGCTAGCGCCCAGTCCAGTGCGGCTTGCGTTTCTCGGCGAAGGCAGCGGCGCCTTCGCGGGCGTCGGTCGAGGTGAAGATCGGCTTCATCAACTCCGCCTGCTTCGTCCAGCGCTCCTCGAGTGACCAGCCGCGGGATTCGGCGATGATCTGCTTTGAAATGCGCACGGCCAGGGGACCGTTGGCGGTGATCTTTGCGGCCAGTGCCATCGCGGCCTCCAGCGCGCTGCCGCTCGTCACCGCATTGATCAGGCCAAGATAATAGGCGCGGTTCGCGTCGATGAACTCTCCCGTCAGGGCGAGCTCCATCGCGATTCGCGGCGGGATCTGATCCGGCAGGCGGAGTAGGCCGCCAGCGCCCGCGACGAGCCCGCGCTTCGCCTCCGGGATGCCGAACTTCGCCGTCTCGCTGGCGACGATCAGGTCGCAGGCGATCATCAGTTCCAGGCCGCCGGCAAGCGCGTAACCCTCCACGGCCGCGATCAGCGGCTTTTGCGGCGGCGCCTCGGTCAGCCCACCGAAGCCGCGCCCCTTCACCGACGGCAGCTCGCCCTTCAGGAAGCCCTTGAGGTCCATGCCGGAGCAGAAGGTGCCACCGGCGCCCGTCAGGATCGCGGTGCGCAGCGCGTCGTTCGAATCGAGCCGGTCCAGCGCGGCGGCGATTCCCTCCGCCGCAGCCCGGTTCATGGCGTTCTTCGCCTCCGGCCGGTTCATGGTAATGATGAGGACGCCGTCCTCCTCGCTCGTGAGAATCTCTTCGCTCATGCCGCTGTCCTTCGTTCTTCTGCGTTGACAGTGTTCCGCACCAGACAGCGCAGCGCACCTCGTTCTTTTCGGGGCGCTTGGGCCGAGCCTCTTTAAAGCGTGGGTTCGTCGGCCGGTGCCGAGAGCCTAGCGAGATAAGCCGAGGACGGGATACCGTCAGGGCAGCAAGGCACCGGAGGCAGTATGGCAGAGGCTTACATCATCGACGCGGTTCGCACGCCGCGCGGCATCGGCAAGGTCGGCAAGGGTTCGCTTGCCGCCGCGCATCCGCAGCACCTCGCCGCGACCGTGCTGAAGGCCATTGCCGAACGCAACGACCTCGATACGGCCGAGGTGGAGGACGTCATCTGGTCGACCTCGACGCAGAAGGGAAAGCAGGGCGGCGATCTGGGCCGGATGGCCGCGCTCGATGCCGGCTACGACATCCGCACCAGCGGCACGACGCTCGACCGGTTCTGCGGCGGCGGCATCACCAGCGTCAACTTCGCCGCGGCGCAGGTGATGTCCGGCATGGAAGACCTGGTCGTCGCCGGCGGAACGGAAATGATGTCGCTGACGGCGCAAATGGCGCAGGAGGAGCGTGCCGCCGGGCTTTCCCCCTTCATGATGGGGTCGGGCAATGCGCGGCTGCAACAGGTTCACCCGCAGTCGCATCAGGGTGTGTGCGGCGACGCCATTGCATCGATGGAGGGGATCGACCGGCAGGCGCTGGATGCTCTTGGCCTGGAAAGCCAGAAGCGGGCGGCGCGCGCCATTGAGGAGGGACGCTTCGAAAAGAGCATCGTTCCGGTCATGGACGATGAGGGGAACGTGATCCTGGACCGAGAAGAGTTCCCGCGCCCGCAGACGACCATGGAGGGGCTGTCGCAGCTCGAACCCAGCTTCGCCAAGATTGCCGATCTGCCGCTGGACGAGAAGGGCACGACCTTCCGCAAGCTGATCAATCAGAAATACCCGGATCTTGAGATCCGCCATTTTCACCATGCGGGCAATTCCTCCGGCGTTGTCGACGGGGCGGCGGCGGTTCTGATCGCGTCGAAGGATTATGCCGACAAGCACGGCCTGACGCCGCGCGCGCGGATCGTGCAGACCGCGAATATGGGCGACGATCCGACACTGATGCTGAACGCGCCCGTTCCCGCGGCGAAGAAGGTGCTGGCGAAGGCCGGCCTGACCAGGGACGACATCGACCTGTGGGAAATCAACGAGGCGTTCGCGGTCGTGGCGGAGAAATTCATCCGTGACCTTCGGCTGGACAGGGACAAGGTAAACGTCAATGGCGGGGCCATCGCCCTCGGCCATCCCATCGGTGCCACGGGCTCGATCCTGATCGGCACGATGCTCGACGAACTGGAGCGTCAGGATCTGAAACGGGGCCTTGTCACCATGTGCGCGGCCGGCGGCATGGCGCCCGCAATCATCATCGAACGGGTCTGAAGCCCGCCGGAACTCATCGTTCCCGGAAGGAGGTTCGGGTGCAGCTGCGGCGGTGGCCTTCGCAGCGCATCCGCCGCCAGTTCAGGATATGCGCGGCAGCCAGTATGAGCGCGCCGATCACGCTGACACCTGTTTCCGCCGCTTCGCCATGCACGGCAAAGGCGCCGATGCCGAGGAGGCACAGCCCGGCGGCGGCAAGGGCGGCCGGGCCCGATCCTGCCCGGCGACGCCCCGCCCATAACGCCGCCGCGCTCGTCGGCACCGCGAACAGAAAGGCGGCGGCATGAAAGCTTTCCGGCAGGGCGAGGTAGAGCGCGAGTGCCGGGACGGCGAGCAGCAGCGCCGGCAGTAGCAGGCAATGGACGAGACAGAGCATGGATGCCGCGATCGCAACGGCGTCCAGAAGTCGCTGCTTTTTCGAGGAAAGGAGGGGAGCGGCTTTCCGGACCATTGTAATAAGATGTTATACTGTTACATATATTGCAAGAACCCTCTTGGCATTCCACCTTCTCGCCAGGTCAAGGCGCGAACAAACCCAATGGATCATTGGCCACCAGCGCGCTGTCCCGCCGCGCCAGACACAGCAGGGTCAGTCCCGCCTCGCGTGCCCGGTCGACGGCAAAGCTGGTCGGCGCGCTGATCGTGACGAGCGCGGGGATTCCAGCCCGAACGCATTTTTCGACGAGCTCCTGGCTGCAGCGGGACGACATCAGGACAAAGTGGTCCGCAAAGCCGAGATCGGCTGCGGCGGCGGCGCCGATCAGCTTGTCGAGCGCATTGTGTCGGCCGACATCTTCTCGTGCCATGACGATCCGGCCATCGGCAAGGCAAAGCGCCGCGATATGGGTAGCCCCGCTGGCGCGGCCGAGCGTCTGCCGCTCGCCGAGCGAGGCAAGAGCGTGCGCTACCGCCGCCGCATCGCCGCCGGGTCGCGCCGTCAGCGGCGGCAGCGGCGCGAGCACCGCCGCGATGCTGTCCATGCCGCAAAGCCCGCACCCGCTTTCCGAAAGCCGCGTCCGCGCGCGCTGTGCCACCCGCTCGGTCGACCGCGCAGGAATGGGCATGCGCGCGATCCAGCCGCCGCCGTGCATAACGATAGCGGGCGTTTCGATTTCGTCCAATGACGCCAGCCCCTCGCTGATCGCAAAGCCGGCGATGAAGTCCGGCAGGTCGATGGGGGTCGCCATCATCACGGCGTAACCGATGCCGCCGAATTCGATGGCAACCGGCACCTCCAGGGGAACGGTGCGCACCACGTCGTGCAGATTCATGCCACCGTCCGTCAGCGGCAGGCGGCGCAGCGCGTATGTCCGCGTTCCTTCCGGAGCTTCATCTCGATGGTCCGCCATATCGCCACGCCCCGAATTTATTCACATGGGTTCTCTCGCTCTCCGCCAGCGCCGTTAGGCTCGGTCTCCGGCACCCGACGGCGGGAACGTTCCCCCGCTGACGGGCTTTGACCCTAATGCCGCAGGAGAGTTCAGCCATGACGAAAAATACAGGCGCACCCAAGGAATATCACGGTCCCGCAGGCGGCTGGGGGTCGCTGATCGGCCTCGGCAAGGTGGCACTTGCTGCCAGGGCGAACCCCGCTGCGACCGAAACGTTGTTGCGACAGAACAAGGCCGAAGGGCACATGTGCACCTCATGCGCATGGGCGAAACCCGCGCACCCGCATCCTTTCGAATTCTGTGAAAATGGCGCCAAGGCAACCCTGTGGGATTTGACGACCGACCGCGCCGCCGCGGACTTCTTCGCGGAATACAGCCTCGCCGAACTGCGGAGCTGGCCGGATTACGAGCTGGAGCGGGTCGGACGGCTGACGCAGCCGATGCGTTACGATGCGCCCATCGACCGCTATGTTCCCGTCAGCTGGGACGAGGCGTTCCGGGGCATTGCGGCGGAGCTCAAGGCTCTCGATCCGAAATCTGTCACCTTCTACACCTCCGGCAAGGCCGCGCTGGAGGCATCCTATCTCTACGCCCTGTTCGCACGCATGTACGGCAACAACAATCTGCCGGACAGTTCGAACATGTGTCACGAGACCACCTCTGTCGGCCTGAAGAAGGTCATCGGGTCGCCCGTTGGAACGTGCACGCTGGAGGATCTCCATCACTGCGACGCGATTTTTTATTTCGGCCAGAACCCCGGCACGAACAGCCCCCGCATCCTTCACCCGCTGCAGGAGGCGGTGCGCCGCGGCTGCAAGATCATCGTCTTCAACCCGCTGCGCGAAAAGGGACTGATCGAATTCACCAACCCCCAGGAGCCGGTGCAGATGACCGTTGGGTCGCCGACCGACCTCGCCGATATGTACCTGCAGGTTCGGCCCGGCGGTGACATTGCGGCGCTGATGGGCCTCTGCAAGCACGTCCTCGCTCGCGACGCGGCCGCGCGCGCGGCCGGAGAGCGGGAGATCGTCGACCGGCTGTTCATAGAGCAGCATTGTCACGGCTTCGACGAATTCGCGCAGCAGGCGGAGGAGACCGGCTGGGATGAGATCGAGTCGAACTCGGGTCTTCTGCGCGCCGACCTGGAGGCGGCAGCCGAGGTCTACATCCAGGCCGAGAACGTCATGGGCATATACGGCATGGGGCTGACGCAGCATGTGCACGGCTCCCAGTCGATCGGCATGCTGGTCAATCTGCTCCTCCTGGGCGGCAACATAGGACGACAGGGCGCTGGAATTACCCCGATTCGCGGCCATTCGAACGTTCAGGGCCAAAGGACGGTCGGCATCACGGAGAAGACGAAGCTGGCGCCGATGCAGAAATATCGGGAGCTGTTCGACTTCAAACCCCCGCAGGAGGATGGCCACACGACGGTCGAGTTCCTCGAAGCCCTTCTGGATGGCTCGAACAAGGGGTTCGTCGGGCTGGGCGGCAACCTAGCCCGGGCCGTGCCGGATCATCCGCGCGTGCACGAAAAATGGCGCGACATGGCATTGACCGTCAACATCGCCACGAAGCTCAACAGAACGCACCTGATGCCGGGGAAATCGGCCTATCTGCTGCCGTGTCTCGTTCGGGCAGAGGAGGATTTGCAGCGTTCCGGTCCGCAGACCGTCACGATAGAGGACAGCTTCAGCCATATCTATGGCTCGATCGGCAAAAGACGGCCGGCCGATGTCCACCTGAAGTCCGAACTCGCGATCGTCGCCGGCATCGCCAAGGCCACACTACCTGCGCATCCGAAATGGAAATGGGACGAATGGACCGCGGACTATGGAAAGGTGCGTGACCTGATCGCCGAGACCTTTCCGGACGAGTTTCACGATATGAACGACCGTATGAACCAGCCGGGCGGTTTCTACCGCGGGAATGCGGCGCATGAGCGGATGTGGAAGACGGACAGCGGCAAGGCGGAATTCACTGCGCCCAGCGTGATGAATGCTTGCGGTGTCGGTGATGCGCCCGATCACTTCCATCTCGTGACGCTCCGTTCGAACGACCAGTTCAACACGACGATCTACGGCCATGACGACCGGCTGCGCGGTCTGAAGGGCTCCCGCATGATCGTCCTGATGAGCCCCGCCGACATGGCCCGGCAGGGTCTGAAGGAAGGCGATGACGTCACGCTTGTGTGCGACACCGGTGACGATGAGCGCCGGGCCGTCTCCGGCTTGACGGTAACCCCGTATCGTCTGCCGGATGGATGCCTTGCCGGCTATTTCCCCGAACTCAACCCGCTGGTGCCGCTCTGGTATCACGACAAGCTTTCGAAGACGCCCGCCGCGAAAGGGGTGCCGGTGCGCATCGAGGTCTGAAGGAGCGAAGCGAGCGGCGCGTTCAGGAAACGGATTCGTCGCTCTGCGGCGCTTCAGCGTCTACGGCGAAGCGCCGCCATGTCGTGCGGCCGGTTGACGTTGATGAGGGCGAATGCGCTGTCATCCAGCATCTGCGCGTCCGTTGCCTCTATCCACGACAGAAACGATCGGTGCCCCGCCGCAAGGTGTTCGTCGAGCTGTGCAGCAAGGGACGCCGGCCACCAGCCAACCGTCCGCTGTTCGCGCAGCACGCATGGTGCAGTGCCCACCAGGTTTCCGCGCAAATCGAAAGGCAGGGGGTGTACGTCGACAGGTACGCAGAGCGCACCCCGCAGCCCGGTACGATCGGCAAGATGGAGCGCGGCGTTCAGCCCGCCGAGAGGTCCCAGCCCGGCCCTTGGTCGATCCTCTAGAGAGCGGAAGCCGGCGAGGCAGCCCCCGCAAACGACGACATCCTCGCATTGCTGCGCAAGAGCCTCGGCCGCGTGGCTCACAAGGGATTTGCCGTTCCAGTCTGCCAGCGCCTTGTCGGAACCGAAGCGCCGGGACCGACCACCGGCGATCAAAGCGCCGAGAATGCGCATGCCAACACCTTGTTTCTACACGCCCGCCGCTGCGCCCGGTTCGTGATAGGGGCAGCCATTCGCAGCGGCACGAAAGTCCGCCGAATGCCTGTAGGGGGCGCGTCGCGCGCGGTTGATGTTGCCAAGCGGCCGGTGTGCCGCCAGCCCGGTCCAGATGCTGAAGCGCATCTGCTCGTTGACCGTTTCCACGCGTTCCGCCTGCCAGCTGTCCTGCGCGGGCACGCGCAAGGTCGCCACCGTCTCGAACGGCGCCTCCTCCTCGTCCCATTCGACCGTTGGATCTTCGACCGGCTGCCGTTCCAGATCGCGGCAAAGCTGAACGCGGAAGTCCCATTCCGCATCCATCCCGCGCATCTCCTCGCGAATCTCTTCGCGGATGGCGTTCTCCCGGCCCTCGATCTCGATCTTTCGACCGGACAGTGCCCGCATGGCAGGGGCGGTCGGGACCAGCGCGAACTTCGCGATATACTCGCCATATCGGAATGGCGTCACGGAATAGTAGGTTTCGCCGAGCGGATCGACATTGGGCGCGCCGCCCATCGCCTGAACGGCGGCGCTTTCGATGCCGACCGACTCTAGCGCCGTGTTCACGCCGCGAAGCGCTGCGGACATCGCCTTTTTGGTGCCCTCCAGCCTGTCCGTGGTGTGCGCCAGCATCTTAAGGTTCTTCAGAAATGAATCGGCGTCCTTCGTCTGGAAAGTCGAGCCGTTCACCATGACGAAATCCTGCGCACGCCCTTCCGCGTTCGGCAGCCGTTCACCTGGGACATCCACGATTTTCAAGGCCAGCCCCCGCGGCAGGCTTATGGCATCGGGCAGGATGTCGCCCGCATTGGTCGAGAGGCGCACGACCGCGCCATAGGTGCCCGGCGCCGCAAAGAGGCCTTGCGCCAGTTCCGGCGGCAAACTCTCCCGCACCGTCAGTTCGCCGGCCAGAATGCCATGTGCCTTTGCGTGTACGGCGCGTACCGCGTGATCATAGTCTTCCGCCGTGCGCTCGAGAATGCGGTCGAACGTTTCGTTGAGTTCCGCGATGGTTTCCTCCTCGTCTTCGCGAGGGGTCTCCACGGCGGGGGTAAAGGGGACGGCGGATGAGCGCATGGGAAATCCTTTCCCGGGACGAACCGGTCAGCCCCGCCGGCGTTCCGCACATATGATGCATGGCCTCAAGAGGGCCGCCGAATTTCCGTCAGTCTGCGCGTACGATCAGCGACTGCCAATCCCCGTCCAGCTCTCCGTCGCGGCTGGCCAGGAGCGCGGTCACCATGTCGTCTTTTCCCGCTTCCCTTGCCGCCACGGCGGTCTCGATCGTCGTCAGGCGGTCTTTCCAGGAGGGGTGGGACCGGCTGCGCAGCAGTCCGCCGGAATATTCCGGTCCGAAGGCGCGCCAGAAGCGCGCGGCGGCGGCAGGGTCGTATCCGGCATTTGCCAGCAAGGTCACGGAAAGAATGTCCGCTTCGAGTTCGGTTTGACGAAAATAGCGGACGTTCCGGCCAAAGCCGGAAAGGAGGCCGTAGGAGACGCCGGCATCTTCCAGCCGCTCGCGATGACGCAGGACATTGTGCGCAAGCTCGTGGGCGACCACGGCCGCCACCAGCTCTTCGGGGTATTCTTCGAAAAAGCGGCTGCCGATCTGCACGAGTTCGCCGTCAGCCTCTGCCGTGAAATCTGAACCGAAGGCCACTTCGAAGCGGGAGCGGCAGGCCGGCACGGGCGTTACGCTCTTCACGTAGGATTCGCCGTTCCTGACCCCGTAGATACGAAGCGGCGCGTCGGCGGGTAGAGCCGCGACAGCGCGATCGGTGGCGATCAGGCGTTCTGTATTTGCCTCCGACTGCATGTCCGCTGCGGCGAAGGTGACGGAACCGACCTCCACGAGCGAATCGTCTTCGCGAATATCTGCCTTGGCAGCGGGACTGTCTGCCAAGACCGCTTCGACACCGATTGGCGCCTCGAATCCGAAATAGGCCATCGCCTCCCCGCGCAGATCGATCGAATATTGGTCGGGGGTGTGCAGAAGCAGGCCGAGCCCCGGCTGCAGTCGGTCGCAAAGGGCGGCATTGTCCGCCGCGAGGCGAAAGCCGATGTTCGCCAACCGGGCCTCTGTACTGCGAATCGCGGCGAACGTATCGGCGGCGGCGAAGGCTGGCCTGCCCTCACCCAATGCTGCTAGAAGGCAGGCCGCGAGCAGGGCAACGATCGGTATACGCCGCTCGGTGGACGGGCAGTCAGGCTGGCGGCATCGTGTCCCGCGCATCCGCATCGCCCTGCGACAGTTCTTATTCATGGTGAACCCTCTAACGGCTGGATCATGCTTTCCAAACTTTTCTCCAGGCGCGCCAAAATCGAAACCGCCCCGGCCAGTGTGCCGGACGGCGAGCGTGTTTATGCGATCGGTGATATTCACGGCCGTTACGATCTCCTTGACGGCCTGCTTCGCCGGATCGAGGCGGATGAGGCCGGGCGTGGCGGACGGGGCCGCCTGATTTTCCTTGGAGACTATGTGGACAGGGGGCCGCAGTCCGCCGCCGTCGTCGAGCGGCTGATCTCGTTGAAGAACGAACGGCCGGATACCCGCTTTCTGCAAGGGAACCATGAGGAGGTCTTCCTCTCCGCACTGACCGGCGACTTGAAGGCGCTGCGATTCTTCAACCGAATCGGCGGTGCGGAGACGATCCTGAGCTACGGGGTCCGTCAGGACGCCTATGACCAAGCGGATTTCAACGATCTTTCTCGCCTGCTGCGTGACGCCGTTCCAAAATCCCACCGCAATTTCCTCTCCGGTCTCGAAGACATGGTCGTCGTCGGCGATTATGTCTTCGTGCATGCCGGCATCCGCCCCGGTGTGCCGCTCGACGAGCAGCGATCGAGCGATTTGCGCTGGATTCGAGAGGAGTTCATTCGAAGCGTAAGCCCGCAGGAGAAGGTCGTCGTACACGGCCATACCATCGAGGCGGATGTCGTCGATGAACCGCATCGCATCGGTCTCGACACCGGCGCTTACTGCTACGGAACCCTGACGGCGATGGGCTTCGAGGGGCAGGAGCGATGGCTTTTGCAGCAGAGTGCCGCCGAGCCGGTCTTTTCGGCGGCGTAATTTCTTTGTTTTTGCTAGGCGTTGCTGAAAATCCACAGGCCGCGGAAAGACTTCGGCTTGCCGCCAAAACGCTTGTATGGCTCGAAACCCGGTGCTATCCGGCCGACAAGTCGGAATATGACAAGGGAGTATTGAATTATGTCCATTACAAAGCTGCTCGTCGCTGCTGCGACGTCGTCGATGATCGTTGCGCCGGCCATGGCCGCCGAGGCGACTGCTGCGAGCCAGGCGTCGTCGCTGTCCGTCGCGAAGGCGGCAAGCGTGAAGGCTGCCTCGACCTCCGAGAAGTCGAACAAGCTGGATGCCAGCGGCATCGCCATCGGCGCGCTGGCCATCGGTGCCGTGACGCTCGGCATCATCGCCGCCGCGGACGATGATGACGACGATACGCCCGTCAGCAACTGATTCTGTCAGTTATTTAGGAAAAATGGCGGCCTTCGAGCCGCCATTTTTTTGTCTGCATTCCGAAAGGTTGGGCGTTAGAGCCGCTGGCGGCGCCCGGGGCGTCTCACTGCTGCTCAGATGAAGCTGCGGGGCGCGAGCCACCGCCACGCCTACCGACATCGGCGTCAATTTACGAAGGAGGCGAGAGCCCGAGAGGCGCTTTCCGCCACAGAAGATCCTAAAGCGCTATGACACTCCGGCGCTTTCGATTGCCGTCTACGCTCAATCAATGCCCATGCGTCTTGATACCGCGAAGCCGCAAGCGCCTGCGTGTGCGCCGCCGAAGCGCTACCACTCCCCAGACAGCGCCGCCGGCCGAAACAAGGGCGATAATCGCCAAGGCTACAACAATGCGTTCTTCCATATCCGCCTGCTAACAGGCCGGTTTACGAATGATGGCCACCTGAACGCTACGCTCCAATTTCGAATGCCAACGAAATGGGGCAGAGAATCTCGCGACCCTCTGCCCCATTGCTCAAAACACGTCGGTACAATCCGACGGCTTATCGTGGCTTAGTTGCTG
This sequence comes from Pacificimonas flava, assembly GCF_000342165.1. GTDB lineage: Bacteria > Pseudomonadota > Alphaproteobacteria > Sphingomonadales > Sphingomonadaceae > Pacificimonas > Pacificimonas flava. The sequence continues at coordinate 270,385 of NZ_AMRV01000002.1, read as the reverse complement.
ACGGGCGTCTCATCGTCGTCGTCATCATTGACGATCGCGACGACACCGATAGCAAGAATGCCAGCACCGATCGCGATCGGAAGAATGGCTTCGCCGTTCAGCTTGTTGGACTTTTCCGTCGCGGTCGTGGCGCGGGCGGACTTGGCAACCGACAGGCTGGCAGCCGAGTTCGCCGGAGCGGCCATTACCGGAGCTGCAACCATCGCGGTCGCAGCGGCGGCGGTGAGAAACTTACCGATCATGCTACTTACTCCCTTTTTAGACACGCAGCCAATATCGCAGGCTGCGTTGGATTAGAAGACCTTATGGCCCCGGAAACCACAATCCGTGTCGTTTTCGCTACGAACAACACCTTCGTAAGCAAACGAAAGCCATCACTGACGGTTCCCACTTACAAGACGGAGACGTCCTTCGCAGTCCGCACTCGCAAAGGCGAGTCAAAACTTGATTAACACGAGAGGGATTCTTGTCTCACTTCGAAACGCCTGCGAAAGGAAGCGCGGCCGGTCACGAGATGCCGTCAGATTCCAGCTTTCGAAATGCGGCGATATCGATGCCGTGGCGGTGCAGCTTGTCGTAGAAGGTCTTTCGCGGAATGGCGAGCCGGCGGACGGCCTCGGCGGCATCGCCGCGGACGTCGCGCAGCATTTCGCTGATGACGAGCGCCTCGTAGCGCGCGACGCGCTGCTTCAACCCGTCCTCCTTCTGACCCTCGGCTGCCCCGGACGTGCCCGATGCCGGGCCGAGTCCGATGACGAAACCTGCCGCGAATCGCTTCAGTTCGCGGCCATTGCCAGGCCAGTCATGGCCCAGCAGATGCTGCCAGGTGCCCGCGTCCATGTCCGGCCCGGTACGATTCATTTCGCGTTCGGCCTCCGTCACGAATCGGCGGAAGATCAGCGGGATATCCTCGCGAAGGTCGCGCAGCGCGGGCATGCGGACGCGCAGGCCGTTGAGGCGGTGAAAGAGCGGTTCCAGAAACCGGCCCGTCCGGGCAAGCTCGCCGAGATCGTGCCGGCTGGCCGCGATGACACGCAGATTTACCGGGACGGACGTCGCGGCGTCGTTCGGCCGGACGCGCCGGTCTTCGAGGACGCGGAGCATGCGCAGTTGCAGTGGCTCCGGCATCGCATCCACCTCGTCCAGGAACAGCGTACCACCGCTCGAACGCTCGATCGCGCCGGACATGGGCGGCGTGGTCCGTCCGAAAAGATCATGACCGTCGCTGGAGCCGACCATGGCCGCGCAATCGGCCGTTACGAAGCGGCGCTGTGCCCGGGCGCCGCTCTCGTGCAGCAATTCCGCGGCGAGCCCCTTGCCAGTCCCGGTTTCGCCCTCGATCAGGACGTCCACGTCACTTGCTGCGATCTGTTCCAGGGTGCGGCGCAGTTGAACGATGCGTGCCGAATTGCCGACGAGCGCCGGACCCGGTCCGCCCCCGCCGAGGCGAACCTGCGCTTGCAGCCGTTCGTTCTCCAGTTCAAGCGCCCTCCGCTCCAAGGCGCGAGACGCGACGGATACCAGATGGTCCGTGGCATAGGGCTTCGTCAGGAAATCCTGGGCGCCGTCCTTCATCGCCGCCACAGCCATATCGACATCCCCATGACCCGTCGTCAGCACGACAGGCAGGCCGGGATCGATCCGGCGAATCGCGGTCATCAGTTGCAGCCCGTCCATACCTGCCATGCGGATGTCGCTGATGACGATCCCGGGGAAGCCGGATTCGATGATGGCAAGCGCCTCTGCGGCGCGGCTGCAGGCGGTGACGGAAAAGCCTGCAAGTTCGAGCGCCTGGGTCGTGGCGTCCCGCAAGGCCGAATCGTCCTCGACGAAAATGATGGGTCGCGATTCGGCGTCATCTCTTCCGATCATGCCGCGCTCCTCAAGGACAGGGTGAACGCCGCGCCCGTCGCGGCCGGTTCTGCCACCAGATCCCCGCCCAGATCCCTCATGATGTCCTGCGAAATGACCAGCCCGAGCCCGAGACCATCCTGCTTCGATGTCGAGAAAGGCTGGAAAAGGCGCGCGCGCATGTCGGCATCGAGCCCGGGGCCGTCATCGCTCACCGTGATGCGGACGGTTTCGGAAACGGGCCGAACGGAGATTTTGATCCGGCCGCCGTCTCCGCAGGCGTCGAGCGCATTGCGCAGAAGGTTCACCAGAACCTGCTCCAACCGCACATGTTCTGCCCAGGCCCGCTCGTTCTCGCGTGCGGGCTCTCGAACGATGATCGTTGCCGAGCGGCGGATGCGCTCGTCTAGAAGGCGCAGCGCGCTCTCTATGGCGTCGCCCACGCGGACCTGTCGCAACTCCCGCCGGCCTTTTCGCGCGAAACGGCGAAGTTCTCCGGTGATCTCGCCGATACGCAGCGTCAGATCGGCAATATGTCCGAAATTTCGCCGCGCATCGTCCAGACGTCCTGCGCCGAGCAATTTGGCCCCGCTCTCGGCGTAGACCTGCGCCGCGGCGACGGGCTGATTGATCTCGTGCCCGACGCTCGCCGCGATCTGGCCCAGGACGGCAAGGCGGTTCGCCTGAACGAGTTGTTCGCGCAGTTCATCGATCCGCGCCCGGGTCGCTGCCTCGGCCCGGGCAAGGCGAGCTCTGCGAATCTGATGGAACAGGCCGGCAAGGGCCGCGGTCGCCAGCAGCCCGGCCGCCAGAAGCAGCCGCGCACGGCCGGAGGCGGCGCGCAGCGCGTCGTCGGCATCGGCCAGCATGTGCAGCGTCCATCCGAGCGAGACCGGACGCTCGGCATCTATGGTCGCCCGGGCTGGGGCGGTATCCTCTGCATAGGCGTCCAGCAGCGGTAGCCGTTCGCGGCCGAACTGCGTCAGATTCCGGGCGCGTGCAGCGCGACCGCCCGTTTCCGGCGTAATCGTGTGAAAGCGCCAGTCGGGCCGGCTGGTAATCAGCACGACGCCGCGCCGGTCGGCGACGAAGACGGGTTCGGCGGCCTGACGCCATAAGCGCTCGAGCGCGTCAAATTCCACCTTCACCACCACCACGCCGAGGGCATTTTCGGCAGCGCCGACCCGCCTCGCGATGTAAAGACCGGGGTGGCGGCTGCGCGTGCCGAGCGCGAACTGCGCCGCGTCGCCCCGGATCAGGGCATCGTGGAAGTAGCGACGAAAGGCGTAGTTGGCTCCGACGAAGCTGTCGGCCTGTTGCCAGTTGCTGGCGGCCACCGTGTCGCCGCCCGCGTTCATCAAGTAGATCGCGGAGGCGTCCGTTCGCCGGGCCAACGCCTCCAGCCGCCGGTTCATGTCCTGTGCCGGGTGCGCGGGATCCCGCAGCAGTCGCCGCGCCTCCGGATCCTCGGCCAGGACGAGCGGCACGAGACGGAATTTGTCGAGTTCGCTCTGCAAGCCGCTGGCGAAGATATCGACGGCATTTTCCAACGCCGCGGCAGCCTCCGCCCGCGCGGCGCGGCGTGCCAAGCCATCGACCAGAACAAACGCGCCGACGATCGCCGCGAGAAGAATGCCGCCAAGCGCGGTGCGAAGCAGAAGGGGGCGGGCGTGTCGGCGTTCGGCCATGAGCCCCTGTGTGCGCTTTTTCGCACTCACCGCCAAGAGGCTGTGCGGAATTCCACACAAATACACGACGCCATCCGAGTGACTTTCCTTCGAATCAAGGACTTGGCGAAAGAGGCGCCGCGTTTTGCGCAAGGAGCTTTGCGCTCGCTACCCTTCAGGTCTCGTTTCCGGCGACCGCGCATGGCGGGCGGAAATCATCTGGGGAGGATTGTGACATGCAGGCCAGCGCGGCGGGGGCGTCGAAACGTCCCTTCTACAGGCATCTTTACGTTCAGGTGCTGGCCGCCATCGCAGCGGGCGTGGCGCTCGGCCATTTCTTTCCGGATCTCGGCGCCTCTCTGAAGCCGCTCGGCGATGGCTTCATCAAGCTGGTGAAGATGATCATCGCGCCCGTCATCTTCCTGACGGTGGTGACCGGCATCGCCGGCATGCGCGACCTGAAGGCTGTTGGGAGCGTCGCCGGAAAGGCGATGATCTACTTCCTGTTCTTTTCGACACTCGCGCTCATAATCGGCCTGATCGTCGGCAACGTCGTCCAGCCGGGCGCCGGCTTCAATATCGACCCGGCCACCCTCGATGCGTCGGCAGTGAAGGGTTATACGGACACCGCGGCCAGCCAGAGCCTGTCGGGTTTTCTGCTGCACATCATTCCGACGACAATACTCAGCGCGTTGACGGACGGCGAAATTTTGCAGGTTCTGCTGGTCGCCATCCTGACCGGCATCTCCCTTGCCGCGACCCTGCCGAAAAGCGCGCTGGTCCTCGACTTCTTCAACGCCGCCTCGGACGTCGTTTTCCATCTCGTCCACATGCTCATGAAGCTGGCGCCCATCGGGGCGTTCGGCGCGATCGCCTTTACGATCGGCGAATTCGGCATCGGCGCGCTGGCGAACCTCGCCACGCTGATCGGCACCTTTTACGTGACGTCGCTGATCTTCGTCTTCGTGGTCCTGGGTATCGTCGCGCGGCTCGCCGGCTTTTCGATCTTTCGCCTCATCGCATATCTGAAGGCGGAACTGCTTCTCGTTCTCGGCACCTCATCCTCGGAGGCGGCGCTGCCCAGCCTGATGGAGAAGATGGAGCTTGCCGGCTGCAAGAAGACCGTCGTCGGCCTCGTCGTGCCGACCGGCTATTCCTTCAACCTGGACGGCACCAACATCTACATGACGCTGGCGGCGCTGTTCATCGCGCAGGCAACGGGCGTCGATCTCTCGCTCGGCGAGCAGATCCTCCTGGTGTCGGTCGCCATGATTTCGTCGAAGGGGGCGGCGGGTGTCACCGGCGCCGGATTCGTCATTCTGGCGGCCACCTTGTCCGTGGTACCGACGGTGCCGGTTGCCGGCATGGCGCTGATCCTGGGCATCGACCGGTTCATGTCCGAGTGCCGCGCGCTCACAAACTTCATCGGCAATTCGGTCGCCACCGTCGTCGTGGCGCGCTGGGAGAACGCACTCGACAAGGGCCGGCTGGACGCCGCCATGCGCGGGGAGGCGCTGCCGCCCCTGCCGCAGCCCGACATGCACCTGCACGAGGAAGAGGCGGCACGCGAAGGAGGACACGCATGATCGAGATACCGTTCAGCAGGCGAGCGCTGATGGGCGCGGGCGCCGCCGCGGCAATGCTGCCGACGCTCGCCGGCCGCGCAAGCGCCGCCACGCCGGGCTATGAGGAGGAAATTCCGCTGTGGGAAGGTCCGCCCCCGGGCGAGGGCAGCGTGTCCGGGCCTGAGAAGGTGGGCGGGCCGGGCAAGGGCTACGGCGCGGTCTCGAACATCTCGCAGCCGCGCATGCGGGTCTACAGGCCGAAGGTGCCGAACGGCCGCGCGGTCCTCGTCATGGGCGGAGGGGGCTATTTCCGCATCCAGCTTTGGAAGGAAAGCACGCCCATCGCGCTGTGGCTGCAGGCGCGTGGCTACACCGTCTTCGACCTGATCTACCGCCTGCCGAATGACGGGTGGGCGCCGGCAGCGTCCTTCATGGACGCCCAGCGCGCCATGCGACTGATCCGCGCCCGCGCGCTGGACTACACAATCCGGCCCGACGCGGTCGGCGTGCTCGGCTTTTCCGCTGGCGGGCATCTGGCGGGCATGACGGCACTGGCGCCCGCCATCGTTCAGTATGATGCCCGCGACGCGGCGGACAGTCAGCCCGTGCAGCCCGATTTCAGCGCGCTGCTGTTCCCGGTCGTTACGCTGGCGGCACCCTATGACACCACGCGCACGCGGCGCGAACTAATCGGCGAGAATCCAGGCCCTGAAGCCGTGCGGCGCTGGTCGCTCGATACGCATGCGTCGAAGGAGGCACCGCCGACCTTCATCGCGGCGGCCGCGGACGACACCATCGCGCCGCCCGCGCACGGCATCATGCTTTTCAACGCGCTGACTGGCGTTGGCGCGGCGGCGGAACTGCATCTTTTCGAGCGGGGTGGGCATGGCTTCGGCCTCGGCAAGCCGGGCGAGTTGATCGCGGCATGGCCGGGGCTTCTCGGCAACTGGCTGGACAACCGCACCCGAAGCTGAACCGGCCATTCAAAAACAACACATCGGAAAACTGGGGGAGAGACACATGACAATGAAGACGGTTCTTCGCGCCGCGCTGCTTGCAGGCGCGCCGATCCTGTTGCCGGTCGCCGCGGCGGCGCAGCCGGCGGATGCTGACCAGGCAAATGCGGATACGGCAGCGGCTCCTGCGGACGCAGCCCCAGCACCGGCCGCAGCCGGCCGTACAGTCACCGATCCGATCGTCATCACCGGTTCTCAGATTCGCGGCGCGAAGATCGATGCCGTGCTGCCCGTGACGCGCGTCGACGAGGCGCAGATCGAGGCCATCAGCCCGGATTCCGGCGACGAAATGTTCCGCAGCATTCCGCAGGCGGGCGCCGTATCCTTCAACGATCAGAACACGACGGGCGGCGTGAACAGCGCGCGCGGCGACGTGGCGTCGATCAACCTGCGTGCGCTCGGAACCGGCAATACGCTGCTGCTGATCAACGGCCGGCGCATGGTCCTCAATCCAGGCTTCCAGACCGAACTCCTCGTTCCCGTCGTTTCGCCGGACACGAACACGATTCCGGTCGGCGGGGTCGAGCGCATCGAGGTGCTGCGCGATGGCGCTTCGGCGGTCTACGGCGCGGATGCCGTGGCCGGCGTCGTCAACACGATCCTAGACGGCAATATGGATGGCGGATTCCTGCGCGGCACATGGCGCGCATCGGACGGCACCAGCCTTTACAGCGTGAACGTCAATGGCGGCTTCGGCATGGACTTCAACGAGGGGCGGACCAACGTCACCATCTACGGCAATTATTTCCACGAAAACGGCGCGCCGACGTCGATCCGCGACTATTCGTCGAACAGCGACCGCCGCCGTTTCGTCGAGGGTACGGATTTCGAGGGTGATACGCAGTTCGACGGGCGTTCGACCAACTCGCCGTTCGGCTCCTTCGCCTTTCTGGGGCAGGACGATGATGCCACGGCGCTCGGCGACAATAATTTTCACATCCAACCGGCAACCTCACCGGGGTGCCTGATCGATCTTGGCAACGGCCTCTGCGCGGACAATGCGCGCAGCATCGACCGGGATCTGCGCTACAATATCGACGGCGACCGCGATCTGTTCTCGGAAAAGGATCGCTACAACATCTACGGCCTGTTCTCGCACGAGTTCACGCCGGACATGGAATTCTATGGCGAGGCGTCCTACTACCGCACAGAATCGACGCGGCGGAATGTGCAAAGCGCGCCCCTGGGTGCCGTCCCGGTCGGCATTTCGGCGAACGCCTATTACAATCCGTTCGGGCCGGAGACGCTGGCTGACGGTACGCCCAATCCGAACCGGATCGCGGGTACGGACCTGCCGGCCGAGGGCAGCGACCTGCTGCTGGAACGCTACCGCGTCATCGATGCCGGCCCGCGCGTCACGACGGTCACGAAGGACACGTATCGCCTGCTCGCCGGCCTGCGCGGGTACGCAGCCGGTTTCGACTATGACATGGGCCTTCTCTATTCTCAGGCGAACAGCAACGACCTGACGCGAAACCGGATTTCGACCAGCCTGTTTCAGGAGGCGATCAACAGGACGGATGCCACCGCCTACAATCCCTTCAACGGCGGCTGTTTCGACAATCCGAACAATGGCGACTGCACGCCCAGCAATGCCGCGACCATCGACGATTTCCGCATCGACGTGTTCCGCAAGGGCGAGACGACGCTGGCGCTCGCCGACTTCAAGCTGTCGAAGGCCGACCTTTTGACCCTGCCGGGCGGCGATCTGGGTATTGCCACGGGTGTCGAGTTTCGCCGCGAAACCTTCGACGATGACCGCGATCCGCGCCTCGATGGCACCATCACCTTCACCGACAGCGTGACGGGCGATTTTTTCGGCAGCGACGTTCTGAATTCCAGTCCGTCGCCCGATACCAGCGGCAATAGAGAGGTCTACTCGGCCTTTGCGGAGGCGCTGATCCCCGTTGTTTCGGAGGATATGGGCATCCCGTTGATGCGGTCGTTCAATGTCCAGCTCGCCGGTCGTTTCGAGCATTTTTCCGATGTCGGCAGCACCTTCGTCCCGCGTGCCGCGGCAAGCTGGGACGTCTTCGACGGGCTGATGCTGCGCGGTGCCTACTCTCAGGGTTTTCGCGCACCGAACCTGGTACAGGTGAACGACCGCGGCACGACCCGCGCCAATACGCGCGACGATTATGTCCGCTGTCAGGCGCTGGTGGCGAACGGCACCGTCATTGACCTGGGCGATTGTCCGGGGACCAGCACGGTCAGCAATCGTACGGGTACCGACGAGTTGCAGCCGGAGGATACGGAGAATATCAACCTCGGCGTCGTCCTGACGCCGCAGTTCCTGCCCGGCCTGACGCTGACGGCCGATTACTGGCGGATCGAGCAGAAGGGCATCGTCGGCGTTTTCGGCGACGACAATGCCATCGCGCTCGATCTGCTGCGGCGTCTGAACGGCGAAACCAATCCGAACGTGATCCGCGAGGATCCGACGGCGGACGATGTCGCCCTGTTCGAGGGTACCGGCCTCGCCCCCGCCGGCCAGATCATTCAGGTGCTCGATCCCTATCAGAATCTCGACAGCCGCGTCGCAAAGGGGTGGGATTTCGGGCTGTTCTACGATGTCGGCGATGTCGGCATCGGTTCGCTCGATATCGCGCTCAATGCAGCGCGGTTGAACAGCTTCTTCCAGACGCCCAGCGCGGATGGACAGGAACTGATCGATGCGGTCAATGCCGGCGTGCTGCCTGACGAGATCGTCATCAGCGACATTGGCGAACTTCTGCGTTTGAACGGCCGGCCGCGCTGGCGCCTGACGGGAACGGTCAACGTGAAGTCGGGCCCGGTTCGCTGGAATCTCTTTGCCCGCTATGTGGATTCCGTCTTCGATACCAGCGTGACGCAGGACTCCGACGGGCCCGATCCGGGCGCCTTCTTCCCGGTCGACGACTGGCTGACCATCAACACCTCGATCAGCTACACCATCGACAACGAGACCCCGCTCGACGGCGTCCGGCTGAAGTTCGGGATCAACAATCTGTTCAACGAGGATCCGCCGCTTGCCGATCAGAGCTTTGGCTTTGACGGATCGCTGCACAGCGCACGCGGGCGCCAGTTCCTCGTCTCGCTGGGGAAGACGTTCTGATGCGCCTGGGCACGCCGCTCTTCATGCTGGCCGCAGCGGGCCTTCTTGCTTCCTGCACCGGCGTCTCCCCGCCGCGGCAGGCGGCGACAGGCGCTGCGCCGTCGCAGATCGGAACCTGCGCGACGACGGCCGCCAGTATCGACCGGGATTTCGACACCGGTGCCTTTGAGAGCTGTGAGACGCAGGGCGAGGCTGCCTTCGAGCTGACGATCGCGCCGGAGGACGCCCCCCCGATCAATTGCAGTCCGTGGTACGCCTTTCGCCTGAGCCCAAGGCGTGCGGGCCCGGTTTCGATCACGCTGAACTATGATGCGTGCGAGCATCGTTATGCGCCGAAGATCAGCCGCGACGGGGGCGCGACGTGGCAGGCCTTCCCGGGCGCGGTGGCGACCTCGCAGAACGCGGAGGGCGAGACCGCCAGGGCGCGGTTCACTGTCGAACTTGGGGCCGAGCCGGTGATCGTCGCCGGCCAGGAAATCCTGGACGGCGCCAATTACGGCGCGTGGATGAACACCTTGTCGGCGAGCCCCGCCGTGACGCGGTTTCAGGTGGGGCAATCGCGTGAGGCGCGGATCATTGGCGGCATGAGCGTGAAGGCGCCCGGCAGCACACCGTCCGAGCAGGTCGTCCTCATCGGCCGGCAGCACCCGCCCGAGGTGACCGGCGCGCTCGCCATGCGGGCGTTTGTGGAGACGCTGACCGCCGACACGCCGCTTGCAAAGGCCTATCGTGCGCGTTTCGAGACGGTCGTCGTACCCCTCGTGAATCCGGACGGCGTGGCGAACGGCAATTGGCGCCACAATGAGGGCGGCGTCGACCTGAACCGCGACTGGGGGCCGTTCACCCAGCCGGAAACGCAGGCCATGCGCGATCTTCTGGCGCGGATCGAGGACGATCCGGCGAAGGACATTCGTCTGTTCATGGACTTTCATTCGACATGGAACGACGTGTTCTACACGTTGCCCGACGAGACGCTGACGCAGCCCGACTTCTTTATCCGCGACTGGCTCGCCGCGTTGCAGGCGCGCATGCCGGACTATGCGGTGAACCGGGATCCGGGCCATAATCCGGACAGTGCCGTCTCGAAGACCTATGTCTATGAGGCGTATCAGGTCCCGACCGTGACCTTCGAACTGGGCGACCGCACGCCGCGGCCGCTCATTCGAAGGCTTGGCGAGGAATCCGCGATCGCGATGATGACGACCTTGTTGGAGACGAAGAAACCCGACCGGCAATGACGTCCGTGGATCGCGGAACAGGATGAAAGTCCATTCGCGCTCGCTATATTGGCGGCATGAACGAACCGATCCAGATTGTCGAAGTTGGCGCCCGTGACGGGCTGCAAAACGAGGCCGAGATTATCGAAACGGCCGACAAGGTGCGGCTGATCACGCGCATGATCGATGCCGGGGCCCGGCGGCTCGAGGTGGCGAGCTTTGTCAACCCGAAGCGCGTCCCGCAAATGGCGGACGGGGAGGCGGTGATCGCGGCGCTGCCGGATCGCGGTGACGTCTCCTATATCGGCCTGTGCCTGAACAAGCGCGGTGTCCTGCGCGCGATCGAGAGCCGTGAGGGCAACAAGCGCGGGGTCGATGAGGCGGGCTGCGTCCTCGTCGCCTCCGACACGTTCGGTCAGCGTAATCAGGGCCAGACCATCGAGGAAGGCGTGGCCGAGAACCGCGACATGCTGCGGCTGGCCCGCGAGAACGGTCTGGTCCCGCAGGTGACCATCTCGGCAGCGTTCGGCTGTCCTTTCGAGGGCGCGGTGCCGATGGAGCGGGTCGTGCGCCTGGCAGCAGAGATGGCGGAGGCCGGGGCGGTCGAGATCGCGCTGGCCGATACCGTTGGCGTCGCCGTTCCCGTACAGGTCGCGGAACTGGCCGGCCGCGTTCGCGAGGCCGTGGGGCCGGACGTACGGCTGCGCGCACACTTCCACGATACGCGCGGCATGGCAGCGGCGAATGCCTGGGCCGCGATCGGCGCAGGCGTAACGGTTCTCGATTCATCTCTCGGCGGTCTTGGCGGCTGTCCCTTCGCGCCCAATGCGACGGGCAATGTCGCGACGGAGGACCTGATTTATCTGCTGGAAACCTCCGGAGTGGAAACTGGTATCGATCTGGAACAGGCGATCGCCGTGAACGCGTGGTTCGCCGGCGTCATTGGGAAGGATTTGCCCAGCGTCGTTTCGCGCGCTGGCATCCCGCAGGGGTGGCGCGCCACGTCGCAAGACGGCTGAGCCCCGAACCGGGCAGGCTTACGCCGGCTTACCGTTCTCCCGGAAGCATCCGTACGGCGCCCATGGAGGCGTTGGAGGTGAGGAGCGCGTAGGCCTTCAGGGCGCGGCTCACCTCCCGCTTCCGGCCGTGCGGAGTGAAGGCGGAGGCACCACGATCTTCCTGCGCCTGCCGGCGCCGCTCCAGCTCCGCCTGCGGGACCGCGAGCTCGATGCGGCGGGCGGGGATGTCGATGTCGATCCTGTCGCCATGTTCCACGAGGCCGATCAGGCCGCCCTCCGCCGCTTCCGGCGAGACATGGCCGATGGAAAGGCCGGATGTGCCGCCCGAAAACCGCCCGTCGGTGAGGAGCGCGCAGGCAGCACCAAGGCCCTTCGCCTTGAGATAGGAGGTGGGGTAGAGCATCTCCTGCATGCCGGGGCCGCCCTTCGGCCCCTCATAGCGGATGACAACGACATCGCCTGCCTTCACCTCTCCGCCCAGGATACCGACCACGGCCGCGTCCTGACTTTCGTAGACGCGGGCCGTGCCGGTGAAGGTCAGGATGGAATCATCGACGCCGGCCGTCTTCACGATGCACCCCTCCGGCGCCAGATTGCCGAACAGGACAGCGAGACCGCCATCCTGTGAATAGGCGTGGTCGCGGCTGCGGATGACGCCGCCCTGCCGGTCGGTATCGAGGTCGTCCCAGCGGCGCGACTGGCTGAACGCCGTCTGCGTGGGGACGCCGCCCGGCGCCGCGCGGTAGAAATTCGAGACGGCCGGATCGTTGGCGCGCATCACGTCCCATGCGTCGATGGCGGCGCCGATGGAGGGGGCATGGATGCAGCCGGCATCGCGGTCGATCAGGTCGGCGCGGTCGAGTTCGCCGAGAATCCCCATCACCCCGCCGGCCCGGTGCACATCCTCCATGTGGACATCGTCGCGGGCCGGCGCGACCTTGCACAGGCAGGGAACATGACGCGACAGCCGGTCGATGTCGGAAATGCCGAAATCGATCTCTCCCTCCCGCGCGGCGGCCAGCAGATGGAGAACCGTGTTGGTCGAGCCGCCCATCGCGATGTCGAGCGACATGGCGTTGGCGAACGCCGCGCGGTTCGCGATACTGCGCGGCAGCATGGTCTCGTCGTCATGCTCGTAATATTGCCGCGCCGCGCCCACGATCAGCTGGCCCGCTCGCCGGAACAGCGCCTCCCGGTCGCTGTGCGTCGCAAGCACCGAACCGTTGCCCGGCAGCGACAGGCCCAGCGCCTCCGTCAGGCAGTTCATCGAATTGGCGGTGAACATGCCGGAACAGCTGCCGCAAGTGGGGCACGCGTTCTGCTCTATGGTCTGGACGTCGGCGTCGGAAACCCTGTCGTCGGCCGCGGCGACCATGGCGTCGACGAGGTCCAGCGCCTTCACCTTGCCGTCCTCCAGCACGACCTTGCCGGCCTCCATGGGGCCGCCCGATACGAACACGACGGGAATGTTGAGGCGCATCGCGGCCATCAGCATGCCCGGCGTGATCTTGTCGCAATTCGAAATGCAGACAAGGGCATCGGCGCAGTGCGCGTTCACCATATATTCGACGGCGTCGGCGATCAGTTCGCGGCTGGGCAGCGAATAGAGCATGCCGGCATGGCCCATGGCGATACCGTCATCGACCGCGATGGTGTTGAATTCCCGGCCGATGCCGCCAGCGGCGGCGATCTCCTCGCAGACGAGTTGGCCGAGGTCCTTCAGATGGACGTGGCCGGGCACGAACTGGGTGAAGCTGTTGGCAACCGCGATGATGGGCTTGCCGAAATCCTCATCCTTGACCCCCGTCGCGCGCCAGAGGCCGCGCGCGCCGGCCATATTGCGTCCATGGGTGGTGGTTCGGGAACGATAATTAGGCATGTATGCGAAACTACGTATCTTAAAGTGCCTGACAAGCGCTATCTGGGACACTGTTTTTGCTGTGGCCCACGCTTGCGCGTTTCCTGGCCCGCCGCCCTTTTCAGGGCACCGCAAATCGCTTTAGGCAGCGCGCATGACTTTCGAAAGCCGCGCACTGGCGCCCCCGCCGCCATTCCCCGATGCAGACCGCCCTGCGCTTTTCCTCGATTTCGACGGAACGCTGGTGGAGATCGCAGAGGAGCCGCACCTCATCTCCGTTCCGACCCATCTGAACGAGTCGCTCGCGGCGCTTTCGCGGCGTCTGGAGGGCCGAATCGCCATCGTATCGGGCCGTGCGGTCGGGAATCTCGACGAGCATCTCGACCTCGCCGCCATCGCCGCGGCCGGTTCGCACGGCGGCGAGATGCGGATGGCCGGTGCAAAGTCCGCAAACCCGCTTGCGCCGATTGCAATCGAAGCGGCCGACGCCGTGCGCGTCCTGGTCGGGGAGCATGAGGGGCTGATGCTGGAGGAAAAACCCTATGGAATGGCCGTTCACTATCGTGCTGCGCCGAACGCGGCGGAGACGGTCATCGAGCGGCTGGAAACGCTTGCCGCGGGGCATGATCTCGCCGTCAAGCGCGGCAAGATGGTGGCGGAACTGCTGCCAAGGGGCTTTAACAAGGGCGCCGCGGTTCATAGCCTGATGATGACCGAGCCGTTCGAGGGGAGCCTGCCGATCTTCATTGGAGACGATGTGACCGACGAGGACGGATTCGCTGCCGCCGCCGAACTGGGCGGGTTCGGCATCCTTGTCGGCCCGGCGCGCGACACGGCGGCGCGCTATCGCCTGGAAGGGCCGAAAGAGGTGTATGCATGGCTGACCGCGTGAGCTCGCTCGATCTGTGGCCGATCGGCAATTGCCAGGTCAGCGGCCTGATCGACGCCGATGGCGCGCTCGTCTGGGGCTGCGTGCCGCGCGTCGATAGCGATCCGATCTTTTGTGCGCTTCTCAACGGCGAGCGGCAGGAGGAGGGCGTCTGGCGCCTATCGCTGGAGGGGCAGATTTCCGCGCGTCAGGAATATCGCCGCAACAGCGCGGTTCTCAGCACCGTGCTGGAGGCTGCCGACGGCAGCGCGGTCGAAATCCTCGACTTCTGTCCGCGCTTCCGCCGGTCGGGGCGCATGTACCGGCCCGTCGCCTATGTGCGGATCGTCCGGCCGCTGGCGGGCACGCCGCGCCTGTCCGTCAACCTGTCGCCGAAGAAGGATTACGGGGCGGAGATCGCGCCGCGCACGAACGGCACCAACCATATCCGTTACCTTGTCGGACATCAGGCCATCCGGCTGTCGACGAACGCGCCGGTCGGCTACATTCTGGAGGGGCAGACGTTCCGGGTCGAATCCGACCTGCACTTCTTTCTGGGGCCCGACGAACCGTTCGGCGGCAATGTGCGCCAGCAACTTGAGGACATGCTGGAGGCGACGGAGGATTACTGGCGGACATGGGTGCGCGGCCTCGCAACGCCCCTAGAGTGGCAGGAGGCGGTGATCCGCGCCGCCATCACCCTGAAATTGTGCCAGCATGAGGAAACCGGCGCCATCGTCGCGGCGATGACCACCTCCATCCCGGAAGCGCCGGGGTCGGAGCGCAACTGGGATTACCGCTATTGCTGGATCCGCGACGCCTATTACACGGTGCAGGCGCTGAACGGGCTCGGCGCGCTCGACGTTCTCGAAAAATATCTCGCCTATCTCAGAAACATCATCGACAGCGCGCGCGGGGGGCGGGTGCAGCCGCTCTATTCCGTCATGGGCGTGCCGGAACTGGTCGAGGAGGTCGCGGAGAATCTGCCCGGCTATCGCGGCATGGGACCCGTCAGGGTCGGCAATGACGCCTATACGCAGGTTCAGCACGATGCCTATGGCCAGATCGTGCTGCCGACCATCCAGGGTTTCTTCGATTTGCGCCTGTTTCGCATGGCCGACCTGCGCGATTTCGAAAGCCTGGAGGATGTTGGCGAGATGGCGTGGAAATTTCACGACCAGCCCGACGCCGGCCTGTGGGAATTCCGCACCCGGCAGGAGGTGCATACCTATTCGGCGCTGATGAGCTGGGCGGCCTGCGACCGGCTGGCCAATGCCGCCGCGCATCTGGGGCTGACGGACCGCCACGAGCTGTGGTCGCAGCGCGCAAAGGCGATCGCCGAGAAGATCGACGCCGAGGCCTGGAACGAGGAGCATGGGCATTATGCCTCCGCGTTCGGCGGGCGGCACCTCGACGCCAGCCTGCTGCAGATGATCGAGCTGCGCTTTCACGGATCGGGCGACGAGCGCTTCAAGAAAACCTTCGCGGCCATCGAGCAGACGCTGCGGCGCGGCGAACACATGCTCCGCTACGATACGGAGGATGACTTCGGCCGGCCGGAAACGGCATTCAACATATGTACTTTCTGGCTGATCGAGGCGCTTTATCTGGTGGGCCGCAAGGATGAGGCGAGGGAGTTGTTTGAAACCATGCTATCGCACCGGACCCGGTCGGGCCTTCTTTCGGAGGACCTCGATTTCACCAGCGGCGAGCTCTGGGGAAATTTTCCGCAGACCTATTCGCTGGTCGGCATCATCAACTGCGCCGCCCTGCTGTCGAAACCGTGGACGGTGGCGCGATGAGCCGTCTGATCGTCGTATCCAACCGCGTCTCCGTTCCCAAGGCGCGCGGTGCCGCCGGGGCACAGGGCGGTCTTGCCGTTGCGCTCGGCTCCGCGCTTCGAGAGCGGCGGGGCATCTGGTTCGGCTGGTCGGGAGAGGAGACGCCGCACTTCACCGGTGACCTCGACATGCAGCGCAATCAGGGCGTGACGACCGCGACCATCGATCTCGAGCATCAGGACGTCGAGGAATATTATAACGGGTACGCGAACCGCACGCTGTGGCCGCTGTTCCATTACCGCATCGACCTGGCCGAGTTCGAGCGGGACTTCGGCAAGGGGTATGAACGGGTCAATCAACGTTTCGCCGACAGCCTGTACCCGCTTCTCGAATCCGACGACGTCATCTGGGTGCACGACTATCACCTGCTGCCGCTGGGCGAGCGGCTGCGGGCCCGCGGCGCGAAGAACCGGATCGGCTTTTTCCTGCACATTCCCTGGCCGCCGACGCGGCTGTTCGTGTCGCTGCCGTACCACGACCGGCTGGTGCGCTCGATGCTTTCCTACGATCTGGTCGGCTTCCAAACCGAGGAAGCGGTGGAGAGTTTCCTCCACTACTGCGCGCGCGAACTGGGCGCGGACGTGGACGACGCGGGAACGGTGCGATTCGAGGGGCGGACGACGCGGGTCAGGTCGTTTCCCATCGGCCTCGATTATGACGAGTTCTGCGAGGCGGGAAATTCCGGCGAGGCGCGCAACGCGCAGCAACGCGTGCTGTCGAGCTCCCGGGGGCGAAAGGTCATGATCGGCGTCGACCGGCTGGACTATTCGAAGGGCCTGCCGGAGCGGTTCGACAGCATTTCCCGCTTCTTCGACGCCTACCCCGAGCGTGTTGCCGAAACGCTCTACATCCAGATTGCGCCGCCCTCTCGTCAGGATGTCAGTTCCTACCAGCGCATTCGTGAGGTCCTGGAGGGCAAGGCCGGGCAGATCAACGGCGCGCGGTCGGAGGTCGACATGGTGCCGATCCGCTATGTCAATCGCGGCTATCCCCGGAATGCGCTGTTCGGCTTCTACCGTGCAGCCCGCATCGGGCTCGTGACACCGCTACGCGACGGCATGAACCTGGTGGCAAAGGAATATATCGCCGCGCAGCACCCGGAGGATCCGGGCGTGCTGATCCTGTCGCGTTTCGCCGGTGCTGCCGACCAGCTTGGCGAGGCGCTTCTCGTCAATCCGCATAGCGCGGAGGAGGTGAGCGAGGCCATCCGCGTGGCGCAGGACATGCCGCTCGACGAACGCAAGGAGCGCTGGCAGGCACTGCGGGAGACGGTGTCGAGCCAGAATGTCGTGAACTGGCGCCGCGATTTCGTGAACGCTCTGGCCGGCGACTGACGAACCGCGACGCGACGAAAGGGGCGGGCGGGCACTTTGTCCGGCGACACTTCGCACTGGATTCGGCAAACGCACTGCGCGCATAAGTCTCCCTTAATCTATGGGGCATAGGGGCGGCACAGGCAGCAATGCTGCGTAGGTGGGGGGCGCTTGCGGCGTGGTCGATGTCAGGGGCATTCTCGTTTTCACAGCCCTGGCCGTGGCAGCGATGGGCGTTCCTGTCACATCTGCGGATGCTCAGCGGGCAGACGCGGCCACGGGGCAGACCGCATTGCGCGGCGACATGCCATCGCGCAACAATGTCCGATCCGCCATCTCCGCCGCCCGCGCGAACATCGCCGCAAGGCCGGAGGCTTCACTCGCTCTTGCAGAGCTTGCGGAGGCAGAGACGCGGCACTGGTCTGCGGGCAAGGAGCGGCAGCTGGCTCGTCTTGAGGCGCAATGGCTGCGCGGGGAGGCCCTGATCCGGTTGAACCGTGCGGCGGAAGCGCGCCCGCTTCTCGATCAGGCGCTGGCCGAGGTTGAGGTGGCGGCTCCGGATAGCCAGCTTCACGCGCGGCTTCTCGCCTCTAGAGGCGGTGCCGGCAATGCCGGTGGCCATACCGCCTCTGCGCTTCGCGATCTGCATCGTGCCTTCGATCTGTTCGGAGCGGACGGCGACAGCGAATCGCAGGCCTATATTCTGCGTGATCTGGGCCTGATCTACAGCCGTGCACAGGATTACGACCGCGCTCTCGATTACTTCCGGCAAGCGCGAACACTGTCGCCGGGCAATCCGAACCTCGTGGCGGCCAGCCTCAACGGCCGCGCCCGTGCCTATGCCGCCCTTGCGCAATATGACGAGGCGAAGACCGCCTATCGTGACGCCTTGGCCGCGGCACGGCGGCTCGATAGCCCGCTCCTGGAGGTTCGGCTGCTGACCGAACTGGCCTCCGTGCAATATAGGACCGGCGAACTTTCGGCCGCGCAAGCGACTATTGACCGTGCATGGACTCGCGGGCGCGCGACGACGGAACAGGACTGGCAACCGTTCCTCTGGGGGCTTAGGGCCCAGATCGCCATGGCGCGCGGCCATGCGGAAGAGGCCGAGCGCCTCATTCTCCGCGCCTTCGCCGATAAGAAGATCGCCGAAACGACCGCCAACTGGATGCCCTATCACGAGGCGGCGTACCTTATTTTCGAACGGCGCGGGGATTTTCAGAGCGCGTATCGGCATCTGGCGGCATATAATCGCCTTCAGCGCCAGACGATGGAAGCCGCCAGCTCGGCGGGCGCGGCGCTTCTTACGGCTCGTTTCGATGCCGCGAACCGCAAGGAGCGGATCGACCGGCTGGAATCCGAACAACTCCGAAGCGGTCGCCGGCTCGAGGCGGCGGAGGCGCGGTTCCAGGCCATGACCGCCACCGGGCTGCTGGGTGCGGGCGGGGTTCTCGTCATTCTTGCCGCGCTGACCGGCGCGTTTCTGGCCGTGCGCCGCTCTCATCGGGAGGTGAGCGCGGCGAACGATCTTCTGAAACGCTCGGCGGAACGGGACGCGCTGACCGATCTGCCGAACCGGCAGCAATATCAGGACATGATGGGGCGCGCCCTGGCTGCGGCCCAGGCGGGCCGGGGGACGCTGGCGCTTTTCCTGATCGATCTCGACCGGTTCAAGGAGGTTAACGATACCCATGGCCATGCCGGTGGAGACCGTCTTCTGTGCGGTGTCGCCCGGCGCATCACAAGCATGGTTTCGCACCGCGACGACGCCTGCCGCTTGGGCGGTGACGAATTCGCGGTCATCGTGCGCTCCGTGGCGGACAGAGGAGAGCTTGCAGCCCTCGCGCAGTCGGTCATCGACGAAATCGGTCGCTCCTATCAGCTTGAGGACAGCCGCGCGACGGTCGGCGCCACCATCGGCATTGCCATTGCACCGGAGGACGGCGGCGACATCGATGCGCTGACCCGCTCCGCCGACCTTGCCATGTATGCCGCCAAGGAGGCGGGGCGCGGACGCTTCCGATTCTACGAGCCGGCCATGCGTTCCGCAGCGGACGACCGGCGACGGCTGGAAGCCGACCTCGGCGAAGCGCTGACCAGGGGGGAACTGACGCTGCATTATCAGCCCATCGTCGGCGCGGCGACGGGCGCCGTGACCTGCTACGAGGCGCTGGTGCGTTGGAGGCATCCCAAGCGCGGTCTCGTCCCGCCGGCCACCTTCATTCCCATTGCCGAGGATGCCGGCCTGATCCACATGATCGGCGACTGGGTGCTGCGCACCGGATGCTGCGCCGCCGCGGCCTGGCCGGCGGACGTGAAACTGGCGGTGAACCTCTCCACGCTGCAGGTCGAGAATGAGGGCCTGGCGACCAGCGTCATGTCCGCGCTCTCAGCGAGCGGCCTGGCAGCGGACCGGCTCGAACTGGAGGTGACGGAAAGCGTCTTCCTGCGCGACAATCGGCGTACGACTGCAATGCTCGCCCGCCTGCGTGCGATGGGGGTCAGCCTGGCGCTCGACGATTTCGGCACCGGCTATTCCTCGCTCGGCTATCTGCACCGAGCGGAATTCAGCAAGATCAAGATCGACAAGTCATTCGTCCGGGCGGCGGTGGCCGGATGGGATCAGGGTGTGGCGATCATCGAGGCGATCGTCGCTCTGGCGAAGGGCCTTGGCATGGAGACCGTCGCGGAGGGGATCGAGACGGAGGAAGACCGTCTGCGCATGATCGAACTGGGCTGCACCCATTTGCAGGGCTATCTGTTCGGGCGCGGGGACGAGCGCATGGGCGGCCGGCCCGTTCGCGACGCGCGCCTCGCCGCGCCGCTGCGCCGTTTTCCCGAGATTGCGCGCAGCGCCTTGTTACGCCGCCCCGCGCCGCCGGAGGATGCGCCGAGCGGGGGAGAGGGTTTGTAGAGCGCCGGCGATCTAATAGGCGGCGCTCAGCGTCAGTGCCGGGCCGCGCGGCGGTCCTGCGCCCCCTATGACACGAACGCGGTAGGACCCCTCCACCCGCAACGTCACGCCGCCGAGCGGGATGCTGACCGATGTTGCCGGACCCGCCTCGACGAACAGATCGTCGCGGCCGCGCAGATGCTGCCAGCCCGCCCAGGTGCCCCCGCCGATGGAGAATGACGGCGCTGGCCGTATGCCCGCGAACCCCTGCGCCGAGGCGAAATAGCCGAGATCGCCCCCTCGCAGAACCGCGCCGGCATCGGCATATCCGTTGATGGCGAAGCCAGCCCCCGGCATGTCGTAACCGCCCGCGATGCGCAGTTGGTCTGCATCGCCGAAGCCGCCGCCGAGATCGAAACGATGTTCGACAGCAATTGTGGGTCCGCTGCGCCCGAGCGGCTGCCAATGCGCGCCGATCACCCCCTCTGTCGCGGTATCGCGCGATCCCCCTTGCGGTGCGCGGATGACACCCGCGGCAAGGCCGACGGGCGCAGCGGACAGGGGGTTCAGGATATAACGAACCGCCGCCGCCTGCTGGCTGCCGCCGAAGGCTGGAAGCGGGCCGGTAATGGGACCGCCGCGGCCGTCCCGTATCGAAGCATAGGCGCTGACGAACAGACGGCGCTTCAAGCCGGCGAGGTCGCGGCGCCAGCCGTCTGAGCCAGCGTGCGCCGGTGCGGCGGCAATGGCGCGGGAAAGACCGTCCGCGGCAGCGCGGCGGTCGCCCGACCGCAGGGCGTCGTACGCGGCCCGCGCCAGCGAAAATGCGATCTCCTGCTCCTTTGACGCAGCGATTGCGGCGCCGGGCGCGAGAGGCCCCGCGTCAGGAGCTTCGGTGTTAGGAGCGTTGGCGCCAGCGAGTTCGACGCCAAACGAACCAGACAGTGCGACCGATTGTTCGCGAGCGGCGGACTCCACAACCCGGCCCGGAGGTTCCGTCCCGGCGTCCGCGGGGCTGGATACCTGCGGCGTGAAGGCGGCGAGGAGAAGCGGCGCCGCGCGACCAGCCTCCGGGCCGGGCGGCGACCGGACCGGCTTCGCCGCCGGCATGTCCGAGCTGTCAGGGCGCGGCTCGCCGGGATCGCCGCCGGGCGGCAATGGCGAAAGTCCGGCGAGGAGCGCGGTATAATGATCGGCGGCAATGGGCAGCCGGTATATGGTCCACAGCGCCAGCGCCCCCGCGAGCAGCATCAGCCCGATCAGGGGTTTCACGGATTGCCGTCCTCCGGAAAGCGGTGCGCCGTCTTTTCCCAGCGCAGCGCCTGACCGCGAAACAGCAGTGCCAACCAGATTCCGACCGCCCGCCGTGCCGCCGCGACGCCGAAGATATTCGCGATCACGGAGCGCGGGATCGAAAGTGCGCCCTCGACCCAGCCATGCTGTGCGGTCGTGAAGGCTGCGCGAACGACAAGCCGCCAGAGAAGAAGCCCGCTCGTGACCAGCAAGAGCGCGGCAAGCGGGCTGTCCGGCTCGACCAAGGGCGGAAGCGACCGAAGTGAGGGAACGACGTGGTGCAGCCCATAGCAGAGAGCCGCGAGCGCCATCGCAGCGTAGGCAAGAACGATGATGATCGCGTTGGCAAGCGGCTTGCGGTCGCGCAGCAGCATGTATCGCTCCGCAAGGCCGCCTTGCCAGCCCAGCCGGTCCCAGCCCTGAAAGGCAATGCCGACCAGCCACCGGGTTTTCTGGCGCAGCGCCGCGCCGAAAGTCGCCGGGAAATGTTCCCGCGTCGCAACCGCCCCGCGTTCGGCGCCTTGAGGCAACCGTACGAAGGCGCCGCCGCCCATGCGCGATATTGTCAGGCCGAGTTCGTAATCCTCCGTCAGGGCGGCGCTGTCGAAGGGCAGGCCCCCGCGTGCAGCGGCAACGCGGCCAAGCGGCTCGCGCGCAAAGGCGCAGGCGACCCCGGCCGAGGGCAGCGCCGCGCCCAGCGCCTCCCGCACGGTCATGTTCTTGCCATGCTGTTCGGCGAATTCATCGGCGTAGTGTCCGCTGACCCAGGGCGACTGGTCGTCGGTGAACGGGACGACCGGCAACTGCACCATCGCCCGCTTCGGAATCAGATGATCGAAAATGCGAAGTTCGCAGGCATGCACAACGTCCTCCGCATCGTGCAGCACGACCGCTTTGTAGCGCGCGCCGGTCTCGCCCTCCCGGTGCAGCATGGCACGCCACAGATGATTCAGGCAGTCGGCCTTCGTCGTGGGGCCGGCGCGCGTCGTCAGGCAGAGGCGGATGCGCGGATCATCGACGCTTGCCGCCGCGATGCGGGTCGCCGGGTCGTTCGGATAGATTCCGACGAATATGTCGTAATGCGGGTGGTCCAGCGTCGCAGTGAGGCGATGCAGCATGGGCGCGATGACCTCCGCCTCCTCCCAGGCGGGGACGAAGATGGCAAAACGTCCCTGCGGCGTGCGTGCGCTCATCGTGTCCGCGGTCCATTTCGGACCGAACCGCCGGCGCAGCAGACGCCGCCGCGTCCGCACGAACAGATAGACGCCGTCGATGAAGAGTTCGTCCAGCCCGGAAATCGCCACGAGTATGGCCGAGAGCAACAGAAGCTCGCGCGTCAGAATCCACAGCCCTGCCGCCAACATCATGACAAGATTTGGAAAATCGCCGTCCATGTTCCCCCGAAATGGATGTAACCGCAAAATCCCAGAAGGACAAATCTGGTGAAATCCGGGCGCCGGGCCTAGAGGGGGCGCGATTCCCTTCGACCGAGGAAAACCGTCCATGCAGCAATATCTCGACCTGCTTGCGAAGATCCTGGAGGAGGGCACGGACAAGGGCGACCGCACGGGCACCGGCACGCGCTCCATCTTCGGCCACCAGATGCGCTTCGATCTGACGGAGGGATTTCCGCTCGTCACGACGAAGAAGCTGCACCTGCGTTCGATCGTGCACGAACTGATCTGGTTCCTTCGGGGCAGTACCAACATCGCTTATCTGAAGGAACACGGCGTCTCCATCTGGGATGAATGGGCGGATGAGAATGGCGATCTCGGGCCGGTCTACGGCAAGCAGTGGCGGAAGTGGGAAACGGCGGACGGCCGGGAAATCGACCAGATCCGCGATCTTATCGCCCTGATCCGGCGCGATCCGGATTCGCGGCGCCAGATCGTCACCGCCTGGAACCCGGGCGAGGTGGCCGAGATGAAGCTGCCGCCCTGTCACGCCATCTGGCAGACCTATGTCGCGAACGGGCGCCTGTCGCTGCAGCTCTACCAGCGGTCGTGCGATGTATTTCTAGGGCTGCCCTTCAACATCGCATCCTACGCTCTTCTGACCCACATGATCGCGCAGCAGACGGGGCTGGAGGTGGGGGCGTTCATCTGGACCGGCGGCGATACGCACCTCTATTCGAACCATTTCGAGCAGGCGCGAACGCAGCTGACGCGTGCGCCGCTGCCGCTGCCGACGCTGAAGATCGCGCGCCGCCCGGATGACATTGCGGACTACGCCTATGAGGATTTTCTGTTCGAGGGATATGAAGCCCATCCGCATATCAAGGCGCCGGTGGCGGTCTGACGCGGTCTATCCCGTCTTGAGGGCTGACCGCCGGGTCTGCCGCCGCTAGGGAGCGGGCTGGCGGAACGATGGCTCTGGGGGACGGCGAGTGAAGGACAGCGGAACGGCGGGGGCGCCGCAGACGACCGGGCAGCGTGTGCGGTCGATCGTCGGCGGCTCCACCGGCAATCTGGTCGAATGGTACGACTGGTACGTCTACGCGGCCTTCACCCTCTATTTCGCGCCGCATTTCTTTCCGGCGGAGGATCGAACCGCGCAGCTTCTCAGTGCCGCGGCTGTCTTTGCGCTGGGGTTCGTCATGCGGCCCATCGGCGCCTGGTTGATGGGAATGTTCTCCGACCGCCACGGCCGGAAATCGGGGCTGACCCTGTCCGTATCGCTGATGTGCGCGGGCTCCCTGCTGATCGCCGTGACGCCGACCTATGCCAGCATCGGCATCGCCGCGCCGGCGCTGCTGATCCTTGCGCGGCTGATGCAGGGCCTGTCGGTGGGCGGCGAATATGGCGCGAGCGCCACCTACCTGTCGGAAATGGCCGGACGCAGCCGGCGCGGCTTCTTCGCCTCCTTCCAGTATGTGACGCTGATTTCCGGCCAGCTTCTGGCCATCACGACGCTTCTGGTGCTGCAATCCTCCATGCCGGAGGCGGACCTCGATGCCTGGGGCTGGCGGATTCCCTTCGTCATCGGCGCGTGTCTGGCCGTGGTCGTCTTCTATCTGCGGCGCGGTCTTGCGGAGACGGAAAGCTACCGCAACGCGAAAGCCTCCGCCGCGCCGAAATCGGGCTTCTGGCAGCTGATCCGGCATCATCCGCGCGAGACCGGCATCGTCATGATGCTGACGGCGGGCGGCACGCTCGCCTTCTACGCCTATTCGATTTACATGCAGAAATTCCTGGTCAACACGTCCGGGTTCAGCCGGGAAGTGTCGACCCAGATCAACGCGGTCACCCTGTTCGTGTTCATGCTGCTTCAGCCGGTGGTCGGCGCACTGAGCGACCGCATCGGCCGCAAGCCCATCATGGTGACGTTTGGCATTTGCGGCGTGCTGTTCACCTATCCGATCTTCTCGACGCTGGAGACGGTGCGCGATCCCGTCATGGCCGGCGCGCTGGTCATGGCGGCGCTGGTCATCGTCACGGGCTATACGGCGATCAACGCCGTCGTGAAGGCGGAGCTGTTTCCCGCGCATATTCGCGCGCTCGGCGTCGCGCTGCCCTATGCGCTGGCCAACACGCTGTTCGGCGGCACGGCCGAATATGCCGCGCTGCAATTCAAGGATGCAGGGTGGGAACGCGGCTTTTACTGGTATGTCACCGCAATGATCGGCATTTCGCTGATCGTCTATCTGCGGATGCGCGATACCGCCAAGCATAGCCAGATTCTGGAGGACTGATCCCATGGCCATCGCCCCATACCGGCCAAGCCTGATCCTGGTCGTCGCGCGGGCCGAGAACCGCGTCATCGGCCGGGACGGCGGCATGCCCTGGCGGCTGCCGGACGACCTGAAGCACTTCAAGCGCCTGACGGTCGGGCGGCCCTGCATCATGGGCCGGCGGACCTTCGAATCTCTCCCGGGCGGGGCGCTGAAGGGGCGGCAGAACATCGTCCTGACGCGCCAGCGGAACTGGCAGGCCGAGGGGGCGTCGACCGCGCCCAATCTGGCGGAGGCCATCGCCGCTGCCGGCCTCGACCCCCGCGCCCGCGCACCGGAGATCATGGTGATCGGCGGTGCCGAAATCTATGCGCTGACCCTGCCCTCTGCCACGCGGATTGAACTGACCGAGGTGCATGCAAGGCCGGAGGGGGATACGTTCTTCCCCGAACTGGAGCCGGAGCGCTGGCGTGAAACCCGCCGCGAGCGGCATACAGGGCCTGAGGGGCAGCCTGATTTCAGCTTCGTCACGCTGGAGCGGATCTGATGGCCCGAAAGCCGGCTCGCAAACCCGCCGGCCGGAAGGCACCGGCCCAGAAGCGTGCAAGGGCGCCGCGGTTTCGCTGGCGGCTGTGGCTGGTCTGGTTCGTCCTGTTCCTGGCCGTTCTGGCGGCGCTGTTCTTCTGGCTGGCCCCTGGCATGATCGAACGGTCGATGAACCGGATCGAGGGGTCTGGTTTGTGGCGCGTGGAGGAACGGACGGCGGCGCTGCACGACTCCCTGTTCGTGGCGGATCTGCACGCCGACACGCTGCTGTGGGACCGCGATTTGGGCCGGCGCGCGGACCGGGGCCACGTCGACCTCCTGCGCCTTGCGGAGGGGAATGTGGGTCTGCAGGTCTTCGGCTCGGTCACGAAGACGCCGCGCGGCCAGAATTATGAGGCGAACAGTGCGGACACCGACAATATCACGCCGCTCGTCGTGGCGCAGTTACAGCCGCCGCGCACATGGGTCTCGCTTCTCGAACGCTCGCTCTATCATGCCGAGCGGCTGGCGAAGACCGCCCGGGCGCGGCCGGCGCAGCTGATGCTGATCCGCAGCCGCGCCGATCTCGAGGCGCTTATCGGCCGGCGCGCGGACGGCGAACGGGTGATCGGCGGCATGATGGCGGCCGAGGGGCTGCAGAATATCGAGGGCGACATCGACAATCTCGACCGCCTGTTCGACGCCGGCTACCGCATGGCGGGTCTGACCCACTTCTTCGACAACCGGCTGGCCGGGTCCATGCATGGGGAGGAGAAGGGCGGCCTCACCCCGCTGGGGCGGCAGGTGGTCCGCCGCATGGAGGATCGCGGCATGATCGTCGATCTGGCGCATCTGAGCCATGACGGCGTCGCGGAGGTGCTGGACATGGCGCGCCGGCCCGTCATCGTGTCGCACGGCGGGGCGCAGGCGATCTGCAAGGTCAACCGCAACCTGACCGACGAGGAGATCCGGGGCGTCGCAGCCACAGGCGGGGTGATCGGCGTCGGCTTCTGGGACGGCGCGGTGTGCAGCCCGACGCCCGGCGCGACCGCACGGACCATGCGGTATATTCGCGATCTGGTCGGGATCGAACATGTCGCGCTCGGCAGTGATTTCGATGGCGCGGTGACCACAGGGTTCGATGCGGCCGGTATGGCGGCGGTTACGCAGGCACTGCTGGACCAGGGCTTTACGGAGGACGAGATCCGCGCGGCGATGGGGGGCAATGTACGCCGCGTCTTGATGGAAACGCTCCCCGCCCGGTAGGGGCCCTTCATGCAGCGCATCTTCGCAGACGACCCGCTTCCCGAAGCCCTTCGCGGCGGCGTCGCCGCCCTCGGCAATTTCGACGGCTTCCATGCCGGCCATCAGGCGGTGGTGGGAGAGGCGCGGTATCGTGCCCGCGCGAAGGGCGGCCCGGCGCTGGTCATAACCTTCGACCCGCACCCGGTGCGTCTGTTCAAGCCGGACACACCGCCCATGGCGCTGACGACGATCCCGCAGCGCCTCGACCTGTTCGCCGCGGACGGCATCGACGGCGCGGTGGTGCTGCGCTTCGACCGTTCAATGGCGGCCATGAGCCCGCAGGCCTTTGTCGAGGATGTGCTGTCGCGGCGTCTCGGCCTCAGCGGTATCGTTACCGGCGACGATTTCACATTTGGCGCCCGCGCCGCCGGCACGGTTCGCGACCTGCGTACGCTCGGCGCGGCCTGCGACATCGATGCCGCCGCTGTCAGCGCGGTGAACGATCGCGGGGGCGAGCGGGTCAGTTCGACCGCGATCCGCGACGCGCTGCGAGGGGGCGATGCCCGCGCCGCCGCGCGCATGCTGACCCGGCCCTTCGCCATTCGCGCAGTGGTCGAGCACGGCGCGAAGCTGGGCCGGACGATCGGCGTTCCCACGGCGAACATGCGGCTGGGCGATTATGTCCGGCCGCGCTACGGCGTCTATGCCGTGCGTGGGCACCTGCCGGATGGAACGACGCTGGACGGGGTCGCCAATCTGGGCATTCGCCCCATGATCGATCCGCCCGTCGAACTGCTCGAAAGCTGGTTCTTCGACTGGCAGGGCGACCTTTACGGGCAGGAGATCGACGTGGAACTGATCGCCTGGCTGCGGGAGGAACGGAAGCTGGATGGCCTCGATGCGCTCAAGGCGCAGATCGTGCGCGATGCCGAGGCCGCCCGTGCCGCCCTCGACGCTGGGCGGACGGCGGGCTAAGGCAGTTGGCCATGCAAGGATTGAGCGAAATCGAGCGCCGCGCCCTCGAGCCTGTCGACGCGCGCGGGGCGGACATGCTGGCAAACGTCGAAAGCTGGTCGCGCATCAATTCCGGCAGCCGCAACATGGCCGGTCTCGCCGAAATGGCGGACCTGCTCGCAGCGGCGTTCGCGCCCCTTGGCGGCACGGCCGAACTGCGCGACCCGGCGCCGGTCGAAACCATCGATGAGGATGGGCGGCGCGTGCCGTTGGCGCATGGCCGCAACCTGCACATCTCCCGCCCCGGACGCGGCAACGCGCGCGTCATGCTGACCGGGCACATGGATACGGTGTTTCCGAAGGATCATCATTTCCAGGATCTGAAATGGCTGGAGGACGGCGTCCTGAACGGCCCCGGCGTTGCGGACATGAAGGGCGGCATCGCCGTCATGCTGGAGGCGCTGCGCGCGCTCGAGGCTTCTGACCTCGGCGGCCGGCTGGGTTGGGAGGTGGTGCTGAATGCCGATGAGGAGGTGTCCTCGCTCGGGTCCGCGCTGCTGCTCGCCGAGGTGGCGCAGCGCTGCCAGACAGGACTGACCTTCGAACCGTCGGCCGATCCCGAGGGTACGCTGGCCGGTGGGCGAAAGGGCAGCGGGAATTTCGCTGCCTCCATCGCCGGCCGCGCCGCCCATGCGGGCCGCAATCCCGAGGACGGCCGCAACGCGCTGGTCGCCGCCGCCGACCTTGCCGTGCGTCTGGACGCGATGAAGACGAAACGGCCCACCCTGTCCGTCAATCCGGCGAAAATCGACGGCGGCGGTCCGAACAATGTCGTGCCGGAAATGGCGGTGCTGCGCTGGAACGTGCGCCCGCTGACGCCGGACGACCAAGCCTGGGCCGAAGCCGCGCAGGAGGAAATCCTGGCGGAGGTCGCTGCCCGTCACGACGTGAAGATCGACGTGACCGGCAGCTTCGCCCGCCCGCCGAAGCCGCTGGATGAGAAGCAGCGGGGGCTGTTCGACCTGGTGAAGGGCTGCGGCAGCGATCTGGGCCTCAATATCGGCTGGAAGGATACGGGCGGCGTCTGCGACGGCAACAATCTGGCCGCTGCAGGTCTTGCCGTCGTCGACACGATGGGCGTGCGCGGCGGCGCCATTCATTCGGACCGGGAATTCATGATCGTCGATTCGCTGACGGAGCGCGCGAAGCTGGCGGCGCTGACCCTGATGCGGCTGGCGGAGGGGCGGCTGATCGAGGGGCGATCGGCGCAATGACGCTGTGGAACTTGCGCGCCGCTCGCATGGGCGATCTCGATTCGCTGAGCGAGCTTGCCGACCTGGCGGGCACCGGATTCACCAACCTGCCCTCCAACCGGGAAGCGCTGAAGGCGCGGCTGGAGTGGAACGAACAAAGCTACGCGCGGGAGGAGGATGAGCCCGACAACGAGCTTTACATCCTGCTGCTGGAGGAAGCGGCGACGGGCCGCATCGGCGGAAGCGCCATGCTGTTTTCCCGCCTCGGCGTGCGCTGGCCCTTCTACTCCTACAAGGTGGCGCGGCTCAGCCAGTTTTCCGCCGAACTGAATCGCACCGCGCGCCTCGACGTGCTGCACCTCGTCAACGACTTCAACGGCGCCAGCGAGGTAGGCGGGCTGTTCCTGCACCCGGACCTGCGCTCATCCGGCTTTGGCGGGCTTCTCGCGCGCAGCCGGTACATGTTCATCGCGATGCACCGCCGCCGCTTCGCCAGCCGTATCCTGGCAGAGCTGCGCGGGCGGGTGCGGGACGATGGTTCGGCGCCGTTCTGGGACGGGCTTGGCGGCAAGTTCTTCGGCATGAGCTTTCAGGAGGCCGACCGGTTCAATTCGCAGCATGGCAATCAGTTCATCGCCGATCTGATGCCGAAATACCCGATCTATACCGCGCTCCTGAGCCCGGAGGCGCAGGACACCATCGGACAGCCGCACGATAGCGGCGTCCCTGCCATGCGCATGCTGGAAAAGGAGGGCTTTTCCTTCACCGGCTATGTCGACATTTTCGATGCCGGCCCGACCATGGTGGCGGATACCGACCGGCTGCGCACCGTTGAAGCGGCGCAGACCCTGCCCATCTTTGAAATCGGCGGCGGCGGTGCGGAATCGCATACGGGCTTTGCTGCGGCCGGAGAACGGACCGAATTTCGCGCGTGGCGGACCGCCTCGCGCCTGACGGAGCAGGGTCTGGTGATGCCGCCGGAAGAGGCGGCGCTGATGCGCGTGAAACAGGGAGATAAGGTGATCTATGTCGCGTCCTGAACTGATCTCGACCGACCCCTCGACCGGCGAGGAGGTCTGGCGCGGCGCGGAAGCCTCGGCAGAGGACGTTGCGAAAGCGGTCGAGGCGGCGCGCGCGGCGCAGCCCGCCTGGGAGGCCCGGCCCCTCTCCGAACGGCGGGAGGTGCTGCAACGCTTCCAGAACGCCGTGCGTGACCGTCGAGAGGATCTGGCGCGCATGATTTCGCGCGAGACGGGCAAGCCCTTTTGGGAAACGCAAGGGGAAGCCGACGCCGTCATGGCGAAGGTCGATATCTCCATGACGGCCTATCAGGAGCGGACCGGAAACCGCGAGAAGGATGGCGAACATTTCCGGCAGGCGCTGCGCCACCGGCCGCACGGCGTTCTGGCGGTGCTCGGCCCCTATAATTTCCCGGCGCACCTGCCGAACGGCCATATCGTGCCGGGCCTGCTTGCCGGCAACACCATGGTCTTCAAGCCCAGTGAACTGACGCCCGGCACCGCCGCGCTGATGAAGGAATGCTGGGACGCGGCGGGCCTTCCGGATGGCTGTCTGCAGATCGTCCAGGGCGGCGGCCCTGCCGGGAAGGCGCTTGCCGGACATTCGGACATTAACGGCCTGCTGTTCACTGGCAGTGCCGGCACGGGTCACGCGCTCGCACGGCAGTTCGCGGATCGCCCGGACAAGATCCTGGCGCTGGAGATGGGCGGCAACAATCCGCTGATCTGCTGGGACGTGCGAGAGAATGATCTTGAGGCGGCGGCGGCGCTGATCGTGCAGTCGGCGTTTCTGTCGGCGGGCCAGCGCTGCACCAATGCGCGCCGGCTGATCGTGCGCGACAAGGTTCACGACGAAATCCTGCACTATGTGAACGAGATCGCCGCCGATCTGATCGTCGGTGCGCCGTTCGACGAGCCGCAGCCGTTCATGGGACCCGTCGTCTCGAATCGTGCGGCCGATGTTCTGCAGGAACAATATCTCAATCTTGTCATGTCCGGCGCAAAGCAAATTCGTCCTCTGGAGCGGCCGGACGCGGACAAGCCGTTCTTGAGTCCCGCGATCATCGATGCGACGAATGCGGATCGTCCGGACGAGGAGATGTTCGGTCCCGTCCTGCAACTGATCCGGGTCGCGGATTTCGATGCCGCCGTCCGCGAGGCGAACAATACGCGCTTTGGCCTGTCCGCCGGCCTGATCAGCGACGATCCGGAGCTCTACGAGCGCTTCCGCCGTGAGATTCGCGCGGGCATCGTCAATTGGAACCGGCCCACCAACGGCGCCAGTTCCGCCGCACCGTTCGGCGGCGTCGGCGACAGCGGCAACCACCGGGCAAGCGCCTACTATGCCGCCGATTACTGCGCCTACCCCGTCGCCAGTCTGGAGCATGATCGGATCCGCGGCGAGATCGGGGTCGGCCGCGCATCCTATGGCGAGAAGAAGGCGGCGGAGTGAGCGGACGGGACGCACGCCCTTCGGCCGTCGTTGAGGTTAATTTCGATGGCCTGATCGGGCCCACGCACAATTATGCCGGTCTCAGCCTCGGGAATGTGGCGAGCGCAAGCAATGCCGGCTCG
Organism: Pacificimonas flava; assembly: GCF_000342165.1. Classification (GTDB taxonomy): domain Bacteria; phylum Pseudomonadota; class Alphaproteobacteria; order Sphingomonadales; family Sphingomonadaceae; genus Pacificimonas; species Pacificimonas flava. The sequence continues at coordinate 238,649 of NZ_AMRV01000002.1, read as the reverse complement.
ACCGCCCGGCCGCGAGAGGCGGCGCTGCAGGGTCTTGCAAAGATGCGCATGGTCATGGGGCTGGGTCTGCCGCAGGGGTTCTTTCTTCCCCACGAGCGCCCGAACACGGACTGGCTACGCCGTCTGGGCTTTTCCGGGACCGACGCGGAAATCTGCGCTGCAGCGGTGAAGGAAGACCCGCAGCTGTTCAACAATGCCGCGAGTGCCAGTGCTATGTGGACGGCGAATGCCGCAACCGTCTCGCCGGCGGCCGACACGGCGGACGGGCGCGTCCATTTCACGCCGGCCAACCTTGCCGCCATGACGCATCGCAGCCTGGAATGGCACGAAACGCACCGGCAGCTTCGACAGATATTCGCGGACGAGCGCTTCTTCGCGCTGCACGAGGCCGTGCCCGCGAAATTCGGCGACGAGGGGGCCGCGAACTTCATGCGCCTGGCGCCGACGCATGGGCAGCCCGGCGTCGAGGTCTTCGTTTACGGTGAGGATCGGGGCGGCCGGTTTCCCGCGCGTCAGTCGCGCCGCGCATCGCAGGCGGTGGCACGGCTGCATGGCGTGAGCCAGCCCATCTTTGCCGCGCAGTCGCCGGAGGCGATCGAGGCGGGGGCGTTCCACAACGACGTGGTGGCCGTGGCGAATGAGCGTATCCTGTTCGCGCATGAGCAGGCCTTCGCCGACCGTTTGGGTCTGTACGAGGATCTGCGCCGGCATGTGCCCGACGTTGAGATCGTCGAGGTGCCGGAGCGTGCAGTCAGCCTGGCGGATGCCATCGCCTCTTACCTGTTCAATTCCCAGCTTCTGACCCTGCCGGACGGCTCGGCGGCGCTTGTCCTGCCGGCCGAATGCCGGGAGAATTCCGCCGTAAAAACCTGGCTGGACACGAATATGGGCGGCAACGGCCCGATCCACGCGGCGCATTTCATCGACGTTCGCGAATCCATGAAGAACGGCGGCGGCCCCGCCTGCCTGCGCCTGCGCGTGGCGGTTTCGCCGGACGCGCTCGCCGCTATCGACCCGCGCTACCTGCTTGATGAGGCGAAGGCGGACGCGATGGGGCGGGTGATCGAGGATTGCTGGCCCGAAACCGTGGCGCCCGGCGATCTCGCCCATGCTGATTTCTGGTCGCAGAGCTGGAACGCCCGCAAACGTCTGGTGGAACTCTTGTCGCTGGCCTGAGCCCTAAGGCGCAGGCCGCTCGATCAGGACCGGTGGGCTTCGCCCATGCGCCGAACGGCTGCGACCTTCTCGTATAGCGGCGTCCAGTCGTCCCGCTCGTCGATGGGTGTCCACAGAGCCTCCACCTCCTCGATCAGCATGGAACAGGGGACCTCATCCCGCCAATAGTCGTGCGCCAGCGCGCCGGGCAGGGCCTTGTAGCCGGCGACGGCCTCCCGGAACGGCAGGAAGGCGGCGGCGGAATAGGCGGGCCGATCGCAGCGCACATCGCCGCCGCGCCAGTCGAAAAATGCGCGGTCCGGTTCCAGGCCGCTGGTGGCAAGCGCGGCCTCCCACTTGCGCACAAGCTCTGCGTCCGTCGCGGCATCCTGCCCTTGCAGGCCGAGGCGGCGGAGCAGCGCCGCAGAGAGCTCAGCCTCGTATTGCTCAGGGAAGGCCTTCAACGCCGGGATCAGGCTGTCCGCCGCCGCGACCGCGCGCAGCGCCATGGCAAGCTGATGCACGTTCCATTGCAGCGCCTCCGCCTGGCGGCCGAAGGCGTAAAGGCCGAACTGGTCGAAATAGGCAGCGGTGAAACCATCGTCCCAGCGCGGCGCGAAGCGCCAGGGTCCATAGTCGAAGCTCTCGCCGGTAATGTTGATATTGTCGGTATTGAGGACCCCGTGCACGAACCCGGCCGCGCGGAAGCTGGCCGCCAGCCGCGCCGCGCCGGACACGGCATGATCCATCAGCGCGGCGTACCCATCCTCACCCGACAGGTCGGGAGATCCAACATATTCCTTCAGACAATAGTCGACGAGCCGGTCGAGATTTCCGGCCTCGCCGCGATAGGCAAGACGCTGAAACGTGCCATAGCGTATGTGCCCGTGCGACAGCCGTACCATGACGGCGGAACGGGTCGGGCTGGGCTCGTCGCCGCGGTTCAGCGCCTCGCCGGTCTCGATCAGCGAGAAGGTGCGGCTGGTTTCGACGCCCAGCGCTTCCAGCATCTCGGTCGCCAGGATCTCCCGAACGCCGCCCTTCAGCGTCAGGCGGCCGTCGCCGAACCGGCTGTAGGGGGTTTGGCCGGACCCCTTGGTGCCAAGATCCATGAGGCGGTTCTTGCCGTCCCGCATCTGCGCGAACAGGAACCCGCGTCCATCGCCGATATCCGGATTGTAGGCGCGGAACTGATGACCGTGATAGCGAAGGGCCAGCGGTTCCTGCAGATTGTCCGGCAGCGGTTCGAAGCGGCCGAAATGCCGTATCCATTCGGCATCCTCCAGCCCCTGCAAACCCAACTCTCCGGCGGCGAGGTCGTTTCGGAACCGAAGGCGTGTTTCCGGAAAATCGGCGGGCTGTACGGCGTCGTAGAACTCGTCGCCGAGGCGCAGGATGGCAGGATCCGGGCGGTAGGTCAGGCTGCGCTTACGCCTTTGTCGTCACACCGCAGGCCGCGCAGACGAACCGCACGGTCTCGTCCTCGATTTCCTGACGGCGTTCGGGCGACGTATCAGGCGCGAAGGCCAGGTCCAGCGCATCGCCGACCACGCCATATGTCAGGTTGGCGGCGATCTTCGCATTGAAACGGGTCAGTCCGTGCGCCGCCTTCATGGCCTCGAACTGGCGTTCGCACCAGTCGACAACGACTTGTCGAGACGCGCGGTAAAAGGGTTCCGCGTCCGGATTGCCGTGAAGCCCGTGCTTGGTGCCGTCGGTGCTGTTCACCGTTACCAGGTCTTCCCAGCTATTGTGGGTCTCGCAATAGGAGAAACAGCGGCGGATGCTGATGCCGGGGTCGATGTCGGCAAGTTCGTCCCCCGCCTGCATGGCCTTCACCATGCGTTCGCCATATGTGCGGCCCAGCTCTTCGAGCAGAGCGCGCTTCGAGCCGAAATGATAGAAGATTGACCCCTCCGACACGTCCGCTGCGCGCGCGATGTCGGCCGTGCCGGTCTTTGCGAAACCGTTCTGCGAGAACAGCGTATTCGCCGCCTCCAGAACCCGTTGGCGCGTTTCCGCAGGGTCGTAGCGGCGGGATTTCGGCTCTGCGGCCTTCGTCGCCATAAGGTTCATTCCTCCCAGTCGATCATTTCGATATGGGCACCGAGAGGCCGCGCGTCAATTTTCGAGTATTCCTCAAACCACCCGGTCTTCGAAGTGCCGTCCAAGATACTCCAGCGTGGCGATACGGCGGTAGAGCCCGCTGTCGGCGATATTCGGCATCCGAAAGAAGCGGCTCATATGAGGGAAGTGGAGGTCGAGCACCCGTCCGAGAAAGGCCGGGGTCAGCAAACCGCCATGTTCATCCTCCACCGCGCCCAGACGGCGGCGTAGGGCATAGGACCGCTTGCGCATCCAGACCGGGCGGGCGCGCGTTGAGAATTCCGACCAGCGATGCCCGGGCGTCGGCGCCTGTGTGAAGGGATAGCCATAGCTTGAGGGATACGCAGCCAGGCGCGGATCGATATTGCGAAGCACGGCCGATTCGTAGCGACCGGCATTCTTCTGAGCGATGGGAATGCCAAGTGCATCGCCCACCAGACCCTGATCGAAGAAGGGCATTAGATAACCGCCCTGGCGGCCCACAAGGCTGATTTCCCGCCCGAAAAAGGCACGGCACCGCATGCGCGGGTAGAGTTGTTCGATCAGCGGCCGCTTTAACGGTGAGGCATCGCCGGGGCGCCCGATGGCGGCTAGCGCCTTTGCTTCCAGATTGCCGAGGAAACGGTCGGCATCGAACCCATTTGCGACGTCGCCGCTGCTGAACCTGGCGAAGAAGGTTTCTACCAACGCCCGCGCCGTCATCGCCCGGTCGGGAAGATAGAAGAAATTGCGCATCACCTCGCCGCAGCCGCCTGAAACGGCAAGCTGCCCGCCGCGCTGGCGGTCGTGGCGGGCCGCAGCGTTGCCGCCATTGTCGAACAATCCGCCATCGGTGACGAGCGCGTCGGTCTCGTGAAAATTGCGCTCGACGATCTCCGGAAATTCATCCGGGGAGATGGCGCGGTGTTCGGCCTTGCGAAAAATCTCCAGGTGGATGCCTTCGCCAGACGCGATGCGCCGGGCGATCTCCACGTCCGGATCGCCAGGACTGCCATAGACGTAGATGTGCGGCGCTACGCCCGCCTCTCTCAGCAGACCGAGCGCCAGACGGGAATCGAGACCGCCGGACAGGGGGCACTGCATGCGGTCGCCATAATGCGCGGCATAAGGCGCTACCACGCTGCGAAGAATGTCGGCCGTTCCCTTCGCCCGCCGTTCCATCGGCGCATCGTCGATGCGGGCGGGGAGCAGCTTTTCGACGGGCTGCCGCTCCACCTTCTCTCCCAAGGCGATCTGCATGCGACTACCGAGGCGCCGCACCTCCTTCAGCACCGTATCGTTGCCGGTGGGAAAGACGTTGAAGGCGAATTCGTAAACGCCCTGGGGATCGAAGTTCAGCCGCTCCTGCGCGCCGGCCGCGGCGAGGAAGCTGGTCGAGAACAGGGAGTCGTCGACAGTATGAAACAGCTGGAAAGCGCCGAAAAAATCGGTGAGCAAATAGGTTCGGCCCGCCTTCCTGACCAAAAGGGCAAACTGTCCCCGCAGCCTGTCCCAGTCGCCGTACGGAAAGCTGAACGCCTCCAGCAGCCGTGCAAGCGCCGGCTCCCCCAGCATGCCGTCGAAAACCAGAGTGCCGGCAAAGGCGACGAAATCATCCCCCTGGCGATAGAAGGTGGGGAGGCCGCCATGGATGGGCTCTGCATGAAAACCATGAAAGGGTGGGCAGTCGAGGCGTTCGTACCGGGTGAACCCATGCCGGTCGAACTGCGCGCGCGCTGCCGCAAGCGCGTCGTCGGAAGGGGTGCGTGCAAGATGAAATCCGCCCATGGCCGCTCGCTTTAGAGCGGGCCTGCGGGGAGCGCCACTCCCCGCCTTTTCTCTACCGTGCCGGGGCAGCGGCCGGTATAGCGGGCCAGATGAGCGCGCCGACCGTCCTCCATCTGCACTCGACCTTCGATCTGGGCGGCAAGGAAGCGCGTGCCGTTCGCCTGATGAATGCCTTCGGCAGTGACTTTCGGCACCATATCGTCAGCGCCGTGCCGGGAGCCGTGGGCGCCATGGAAAGCGTGGACGGGCATGTGGAAGCGCGCCTGCTGACCGGTTTTCCGCCGCTTGCAGGCCGGCCGTCTCTGACGCGGCTGCGCGCACTGGCGGCGGCGATGCGCAATTACGATCTGGTCCTCACCTATAATTTCGGCGCGATGGACGCGGTCATGGCCCGGCGCATCTTTGGCGGTCCGCCGCTGGTGCATCATGAGGACGGCTTCAACGAGGATGAGCGGGACCGGCAGAAGTCCGCGCGAATTCTCTACCGGCGTCTTGCCTTGCCCAGTGCTGCGCGTGTGGTGGTGCCGTCGGCCGTGCTTGAGCATTCGGCACGCCGCATCTGGCGGCAACCGGCGGAGAGGGTGCAGCGCATTTCCAATGGAATCGATGCCGCCCGCTTTGCGCCGCCGCCGGCGGCGGATGCGATTCCGGGTCTCACCAAGGGTCCGGGCGAACTGGTGGTCGGCACACTTGCGGGGCTTCGCGCCGTCAAGAACCTGCCGCGACTGGTCGACGCTTTCGCCTTTGCCGCGCGTATCTATCAAGGCCCGGCGCGGCTGGTGATCGTCGGCACGGGACCGGAGCGAGAACGCATCGAGGCTACGGCAAGAGAGGCGGGCATCGCGGACCGACTGCTGCTTCCGGGTTTCCTGCCCGACCCGGCCCGATACGTCGGGCTGTTCGACATCTTCGCCCTCTCCTCCGATTCGGAACAGTTTCCCATCAGCCTGGTCGAGGCGATGGCGGCAGGTCTGCCCGCCGCGACGACCGACGTGGGCGACATAAGTGCCATTCTGTCCGCCGAGAACAGGCCGCTCGTAGCCCGCACGGCCGATGCGCCGGCCTTGGGCCGCAGCCTTGCCCGCCTGATGGGCGATGCCGACTTGCGGGCCCGGCTGGGCGCAGCGAACCGCGCCCGTGTCGCGGCGGAATATGACGAGCGGGACATGCTGGCCGCCTATCGTTCGCTTTACGGCGGATTGGCGGCAGCCTAGCCAGATAGCGGAAGAAGGGGAGAGACGATGACGACACGGCAGGTCTGGCGGCTCGCGCGCCGCCCGGAAGGCGATATCGACAAGGGCGATCTGACGTTCACGGAGGAAGAGCAGCGCGCGCCGGAGGCTGGAGAAGCGCTCGTGGAGGTCATCTACCTGTCGCTCGATCCGACGAACCGCATCTGGATGTCGGACCGCGAGCAGTACATGCCGCCCGTCGAAGTCGGGGATCCGATGCGCGGCGGAATTTGCGGCCGGGTCGTCTCCAGCCGTGCGCCGGGCCTGCCGGAGGGGACGCTGGTTGCAGGGCTGGGCGAATGGGCCAGCCATGTGATCGTCGAGGAGGGGAAGGTGTCGCCGATGCGCGGCGTGGAGGGTCTGCCGCTCGCCGCGGCGTTCGGCACCTTCGGCGGCGTCGGCATGACAGCCTATTTCGGATTGCTCGACATCGGGCAGCCGCAGGCCGGAGAGACGCTCGTCGTTTCGGCGGCGGCCGGCGGTGTCGGGCAGATCGTCGGCCAGATCGGCAAGATCAAGGGCTGCCGCGTGATCGGTATCGCCGGCGGTGCGGAGAAATGCCGCTTCATTACCGAAGATTTGGGTTTCGATCATGCCATCGACTACAAGAACGAGGATGTCGGCGCCGCGCTCGACCGTCTGGCGCCGGATGGCGTCGATATCGATTTCGAGAATGTCGGCGGACCGATCATGCAGGCCGTGCTGGAGCGCATGAACAATTTCGGCCGCATCCCCCTGTGCGGTCTGATCAGCCAGTATAACGAGCGCGGGGAGACCCAGGGCGGCGCACCGGCCTATTGGGAAACCATGCTGATGCGGCGGCTGACGGTTCGCGGCTTCATCGTCACCGATTTCGCGCCGCGCTTCAGTGAGGCGGCGGCGCAGCTGGGCCAGTGGTTGGCCGAGGGGCGCCTGACGACGCGGCAGGACGTGCGCCAAGGACTGGACCGTGCCGACGACTATGTGAAGCTGCTCTATAGCGGCGGCAATTTCGGCAAGCTGCTGGTCGAGGTCTCGCCGCCCGCATGACGACCGGCTGATGGCTGTTCATCCTCACGAGCGTATCGCCAGGGCGGCGGCTCCCCGGGGCCGCCGTCCCGGCATGTTTCGCGTCCGCCGCGATCCTGACGATCATCTGGTCCTGCGGCGGCCCGACCGATTGTCGCCCTGGGGCAATCTGCTGCTGCGAGCGACTCTCGTCCTGGGCCTGATCATGGTGGCCCTGGCCGGTCACTGGTATCATCGGGACGCGCTGGCTGACGGCTTCGACGGGCATGTCAGTTTCGTCGACATCATCTACTTCACCGCCGTCACCATCACGACGGTCGGCTATGGCGACATCACCCCGACCAGCGAGGGCGCGCGCCTGTTCGACGCGCTGGTCGTGACGCCGATCCGCTTGTTCATCTGGATCATATTCATCGGCACGGCGTACAGTTTCGTCGTTCGCCGCAGCTGGGAGCAATGGCGCATGCGAGGCTTGCAGAAGAAGCTGACCGATCATTTCATCGTCGCAGGTTACGGCACGACGGGCAGCGCCGCGGTCTATGAACTGCTTCAGAACGGGGTCGATGCCGAGAAAATCCTGGTGATCGATCCGAATGAGGGGCGGCTGGAGGAGGCGCGGAGCGAAGGGTGCCTGACGCTGCAGGGCGACGCGACGCGAAACGCCACGCTGGAAATGGCCAGCATCGACAAGGCGCGAAGCTTCGTCGCCTGCGGCGGCCGCGACGACACGTCTGCGCTGCTCGTCATGTCTGCTCGTCAGCTGAACGAGGACCTGTCGATCAGTGCCATCATCAAGTCCGAAGAAAACGAGTTCCTGGTCAAGAAAGCCGGCGCCGACACGGTCATAAACCCGGTCGCTCTTGGCGGGCACTTGCTGGCGCGGGCGGCGACCGGCAGCCATGTCGTCGATTATCTGCAGGACCTCGTCGTCGCCTCCGGCCGGGTTCAGCTGAAGGAGCGCGTCGTGGCGATCGAGGAATGCGGCGGTCCCTTGTCGGAATGCCGGGGCGGCCTTGCCGTCCGGATCGTGCGCGACGGCAAATATTACGGCTTTTGGGAGCCGGAGGCGCAGAGCGTCGAGGAAGGCGATATCATCGTCCAGATCGTTCCGGTGAACGGAGGGCGTGACGGCCCCGCCGTCCGGGACGAGGAGGCGGGATGAGCGCTCTCGACCGCGACTATCTGATCGGGCGCTGGCGCTATACGGTGGGGCGCATGGTACGGCGCATCTGGTTCCGCGCGTCCATGTTCAGCCTGGCTGCCGTCATCATCGCGCTGCTCAGCGCCTTTCTGGTCCGCTTCGTGACCTTCCCGTTCGAGCTGACGCTCGCCTCCGAAGCGGTCGACAATATCCTGACCATTCTCGCCTCGTCCATGCTTGCGGTGACGACGTTCAGTCTGTCGATCATGGTGAGCGCCTACGCGGCCGCAGCGAGCACGTCGACGCCGCGGGCGACGGAGCTTCTCATCAGCGATTCGGTCGCGTCGAACACGCTCGCGACCTTCATCGGCAGTTTCCTGTTCGCCGTTGTTGGCATGATCGGCATGTCGATGGGAATCTACGGCAATCAGGGCCGTGTGCTGCTGTTCTTTTCCACGCTCATTGTCCTGTTCCTCGTGACGGCCGCACTCCTTCGCTGGATCGAGCAGCTGACGCATTTCGGGCGGGTCGGCGACACGATCTGGCGGGTGGAACAGGCGAGTGAGGCGGCAGCGCGATCCTGGGCGAAGCTGCCGCGCCTCGGCGCCGCGGCGGAGGAGGATGTCCCGGAGGGAGCCGCCCCCCTCTATCTGGAGGAGATGGGATATATTCAGCACCTCGACATGGAGGAACTCAACAAGCTGGCGCGGCGCAGCGGCGGAACGGTGCATGTGCGAAAATTGCCGGGCGCTTATATCGGCCCGCACATCGCGGTCGCGTTTCTGGAGGCGGAGCCCGACGGTGAGATGCGGGAGGCGATGGCGGAATGCTTCACGATCGACCGGCAGCGGTCCTTTGGCCAGGATCCCAGCTTCGGACTGATCGTCCTCAGCGAGATTGCCAGCCGCGCCCTCTCACCGGCGGTGAATGATCCCGGCACGGCAATTCAGGTCATGACGGCAGGTACGCGCGTCCTTCAGGCCTACTGCGAGAGCCTCAATGAGCGAACGGAGGCGCGGTTCGAGTGCGTCCGGGCACCCGACATCGACCATGGAGAAATGCTGGAAGATTTCTTCAATCCCATCGCCCGCGACGGAGCGAGCCTGCTGGAGGTCCAACACCGGCTGCAACGCTCGCTGCACATGGTCGCGCTTGCGAACCGCGATCTCTTCGCGGAGGCGGCGGGGCGCATTTCTGCCGTCTCGCTGAAACGGGCGCTGAACCATCTCGATGCGAACCTGGAGAAGACCCGTCTGCGCCGTGTGGCGGGTTGGTCGCTGCCCGATGAATACACGGGCGAACTTACCGATGAGGAGGCCCGCCGCGCCGAGGCGTAGCCGCTCGATGTTTCAGACGAAGCTATAAGGGTCGATGTCGACCGTCAGGCGTACGCCGGGGGGAACGTCCGCCCTGCCGAGCCAGTTGCCGAGGACCGAATCCAGGTCGACTCGGCGGGCGGCGTGAGCCAGCAGCCGGTGCCGATAGCGGCCGCGCAGCAGACTAAGCGGTGCGGGCGCCGGGCCGAGCACGCTGAAATGTTCGATGTCGCGCGGCGCGTTCCGTCCCAGGTAGGCCGCCGTTTCCGCCACCTCTCGCTCATCCGGTCCAGAGACGATGATGGCCGCAAGACGGCCGAAGGGCGGCATGGCCGCATCGCGGCGCGCCTCGATCTCGGCGGCGTAGAAGCCCGCCGCGTCCGCGCGCACCAGCGCATCGATCACCGGCGCTTCCGGCTGATGGGTCTGGATCAGCACCTCGCCGGCCTTTGCGCCGCGTCCGGCGCGGCCAGCCACCTGAACGATCTGCTGAAAGCTTCGTTCGCCCGCGCGTAGGTCTCCGCCCTTCAGCGCAAGGTCGGCATCGACGACGCCAACGAGCGTGAGTTCGGGGAAGTGGTAGCCCTTCGTGACGAGCTGCGTGCCGATCAATATGTCGATCTCGTGGTTTTCCACGGCATCGACCAGCGCCCTGGCCTTTGCCGGGCTGCCGATCGTGTCCGACGTCGCCAGCATCAGGCGCGCGCCCGGAAAGCGTTGCTGCGCCTCCTCCGCGATGCGTTCGACACCGGGTCCGCAGGGAACGAGCGTGCCCGTCTCCCCGCATTCCGGGCAGGCGTCCGGCGTCGGTTCGGTCAGGCCGCAATGATGGCACATCAGCCGCCGCGTCAGGCGGTGCTCGACCAGCCAAGCGGAGCAGTTCGGGCACTCGATACGGGTGCCGCAGTGCCGGCAGAGCGTGAGCGGCGCATAACCGCGCCGGTTCAGGAACAGGAGCGATTGTTCGCCACGCTCCAGCCGGTCCTCGATGGCCTCTACCAATGGCTGCGCCAGGAACTGCCCCGATGGCGGTTGATGTTCGCGCAGGTCGATGGTGCGGATGTCCGGCATCGCCGCACCCCCGAACCGGCTGGGCAGCACCAGCTCCTCATAGGTGCCGCGCTCTGCCTGTACCTGCGTTTCCAGCGGCGGCGTGGCGGTGGCGAGGATGATGGGGAATCGCTCCAGCTTCGCACGCATCACGGCGACGTCGCGTGCATGATAAAGGACGCCGTCCTCCTGCTTGAAACTGGATTCGTGCGCCTCGTCGACGACGACGCAGCGAAGATCGGGATAGGGCAGGAACAGGGCGGAGCGGGCGCCGACGGTCAGCTTCGCGTCGCCCCTTGCAATGGCGCGCCAGGCCGCGCGGCGCTGCGACTGGCGGAGATCGCTGTGCCAGGACACCGGGCGCACGCCGAAGCGCGCCTCGATCCGGCGTTCCAGCGGTTCGGTAAGGGCAATCTCCGGCAACAGGATCAGCGCCTGGCCACCTGCCTCGATCGCCTTTGCCACCGCCTCCAAATAGGTTTCGGTCTTGCCCGATCCCGTCACCCCGTGAAGGAGAAACGGCGCGAAGCGCCGCGCCTCCACCGCCGCGATCATCCTCGTGGCTGCGGCGGTCTGTTCGGCGGAGAGCTCGGCCGGGGCAAAAGCGGGGTCGGGGCGGGGCGGCAGGGTGTCCGCCGGGGCGTCCACGGCTTCCATGGCGCCAACCTTGATGAGGCCGCGAATGACGGCATCGGACACGTTCGCCCATTCCGCCATTTCGCGCACCACCCCCTGCCGGTCCGACAGCGCATCGAGGGCGGCGGCCCGCTGCGGTGTCAGGCGCTGCGGCTCGCTGCCGGTCAGCCGGTATTCGGTGATGGTGCGCGCGCCGTCGAGTGCTGAGGGGATGGGCATGGCCATCCGCACCACGCTGGAAAGCGGCGCGTAATAATAGGCGCTGACCCATTCGGCGAGGCGGCGCAGCCGCTCCGGAAGCGGCGGGGCGTCGTAGACGGCGTTGATTCGGCGCAGCTTCGATGCGTCCACCTCCTTTACCGGCAGCCGGTCCGCCTCCCACACGACGCCGTTGATTTCCCGCGGGCCGAGCGGGACGCGCACGATGCTGCCAGGCGGCGCATCGAGACCGGGGCGCGGCGCATAGTCGAGCGGACCGAGCGCGGCGTTCAGGGTTAGAACGCGAAGGCGGGGCTGCGCTGAAGGGGTAGAGGGCAGGGGCATCGGCTGCCTATCTATAGGAAGCGGGCGCCGTTCCCGCCATTGGTGCCGGTCATATACATGAGACTCTGCTGGCGCCGGCAGGGGGCAGGCGCTATCTGGCGCCGCGAACCTCCCCCTCCACACGAAGCAGCGGATACCGTCCCCTCATGAAATTCTTCGTCGATACGGCCGACACGGCCGAAATTTCCGCCATGGCCGATCTGGGTCTGGTCGACGGCGTCACCACGAATCCCAGCCTGATCGCCAAGTCCGGCCGCGACTTCCTGGACGTCATCAAGGACATTGCCGGCATGGTCGAGGGGCCCGTCAGCGCGGAAGTCGTCGCGACGGACCACGCAACGATGATGAAGGAAGCGGAGAAGCTCCTGACGCTCGGCGACAATATCGCCATCAAGGTGCCGCTGACCCCGGACGGGCTGAAGACCTGCCGCGCGCTGTCGAATGACGGCGTGCCCGTGAATGTCACGCTGTGCTTTTCCGCGACGCAGGCTTTGCTGGCCGCGAAGGCCGGCGCCGCATTCATCTCGCCCTTTATCGGTCGTCACGACGATGTCGGTTTCGACGGCATGAGCCTGATCGCCGATATCCGCCTGATCTACGACAATTACGATTTCGGCACGGAGATCCTGGCTGCGAGCATCCGCCATCCGGTGCATGTGCTGGAGGCGGCGAAGATCGGCGCCGACGTCGTCACGCTGCCGCCGAAGGTGATGCTGCAGCTGGCGAACCACCCGCTGACGGACAAGGGCCTCGATGCGTTCATGGCGGACTGGGCGAAGACCGGCCAGTCGATCGTCTGATGGCTTGGCGGCGCCGGCCATGATTACGGCGCCGCTAACCCTTCTGCTGAACGGACCGTAAGCGGGGCGTGGCATAAGCGCCGCCGCATGAACGTCCTAAGTTTCGAGGCTGCCGCCAGGCGGCGGCTGGAACGGCGCCTAGCCGATCTCAGCACGGCCAACGCCGAACTGTCGCATTATGCTGCCGGGTCCGCCGGCATGGCGGAGGCCGCGCATGCGGCATGCGCGGCGTTGCTGACTGCCGAGACCCTGCCGCAGATCGTGCGCACGGTGACGCATGAATGGCCGTCAATTCTGGGCATCGAGATCGCTGCGCTGGCGCTGGCGGCGCAGGAGGAAGCGTTTCGCGCCGGGCCGGCGGGCATCCAGCGCCTCTCGGCCCGCCGCGTGCGCGCATGGTACGGCGCCGCGGGCGCCGCACAGGTGCGCGGCTCCATGGGCGATGTCCCCCTGTTCGGCGAGCAGGGCAGCGCGGTCCGCACCGTGGGGATCGTGCCGCTGCGGCTGGACGCGCCGCTTGGCTGCGGCGTGCTCGCGCTGGGCAGCCGGGCGTCACTTGCGGCGGGGCCGGTGGGCGGTACGGAAACGCTGGACTTTCTCGGGACGGCGCTTTCGCGCATGATCGGGCGGTGTCTTCTCGCGATTCACTGACGGCATCGGCGCTCGCCGCTGATTTTACGGAGCATTTGACGCTCGCGGAGCGCAGGTCGCCGCACACGGTGCGCGCCTATGACGCGACGGTGCGGCGCTTTCTGGATTTTTTGCAGCAGCATCTGGGCGGCGCGGTCGACGGGGAGCGGCTGCAGGCGTTGGCGCTTGCCGACTTCCGCGCCTATCTCGCCTTTCGTCGCGGTTCGGGCCTGTCCAATCGTTCGGCCGCCCGCGAAGTCGCGGTTCTGCGCGCCTTCTTCCGCTGGTGCCGCCGCGCGCGGAACATTCGCTGCGACGCGATCGACGCGCTCGCCTCGCCGCGCATCCAGCGGCGGGTGCCGCGGCCCATCGCGCCGAACGAGGCCGCCGTCCTGGGGCAGGCGGGCACGGATGCCCACTGGACCGAAAAGCGCGACGCCGCCGTCTTGCTGACCCTTTACGGCGCCGGGCTTCGCATCGCCGAGGCGCTTTCGTTGAAGCCCGGCGATCTGGGGCGGGAGACGCTGCGCGTGACAGGCAAGCGCGGCAAGGTGCGAGAGGTGCCGCTGCTCGCTGCGGTTGCGGAGGGAATCGACGCCTATCGGAGCGCTTGTCCGCATGATCTTGCCGCCGAGGAGCCGTTGTTCCGCGGCGCGCGCGGCGGTCCGCTATCCGCCGGCATCGTCCGCACCGCCATGCGGCAGGCGCGCGCGGCCCTCGGCTTGCCGGAAAGCGCGACGCCGCACGCGCTCAGGCACAGCTTCGCCTCGCACCTTCTGGCGCGCGGCGCCGATCTTCGCACGATCCAGGAACTGCTGGGGCATAGCAGCCTGTCCTCCACGCAAATCTATACGGAGGTGGATGCAGCGCATCTTCTCGACGTCTACCGCAACGCACATCCGCGTGCGTAACGGGAGGGGGGCTATTCGATCTCTTCTTCGCGGTAGACCCCCCACATGTCGCTGGTGCGGATATAGCCGGCGCGATTGTCCGCCTGCACCCGGCACCAGCCGGCCGAGCAGACCTGAATATGAACGAGGACGTCCGGCTCCGCTCGCCAGACCGGGGGGGCGTCCACTTCCGGCGCGGCGCGCACGGTGGCGACCTTGTCGATGATCATGCCCCAGCGCGCGCCGGACAGCAGCGCCTTGTCCATCCAGCCCTCGGAGCCGTCGGGTGCGCGGACTTTCCGGTAGATGCCGTATTCGTCGACGACCTCCATCGGCAGATGGCGACGGACGAACAGCCAGTCGACGGGAAAATCGCGGCCCGGTCCGGTGCGCATCCGGGCTTCCCCCGCGCCCAGGGTGACGAAACGCGGCACGGGAAGGCCCGAACGTCCGCGTTCGGCCTCCGCATCCTGTGCATGGGCGGCGAATCCGGGGTGCGCGGCCGGAAGCAGCGTACCGAGTGCGAGGAGGAGCCCGAAGAAGCGCGTCATGCAATCCATTTGAATCCAGTGCGGCCTTTCGCGCAAGGGGGCAGCGGCCGCCTTGACCGCGCCGCCCGCCCCGCATAGCGATTTCGCCATGTCCGAGACCCCAAATCCCAACGCCATTTCCGCCGCTGGGCCCGCTGCGGCAGGACGGCCGGGCCGGCCGCGCCTCTTCGTGACGCGGCGCCTGCCGAAAAAGACCGAGGCGAGGATGACGGACCTGTTCGATGCCCAGCTGCGGGATGCCGACGAGCCGCTGAGCGCGGACGAGATCGCCGCCGGGATGGCGGACGCCGATGTCCTTGTGCCGACGGTCACGGACGAGATCGACGCCGCGCTCATCGCCCGCGCCGGCCCGCGCCTGAAGCTGATCGCCAATTTCGGTGTCGGCGTGAACCATATCGACCTGAAGGCTGCGCACGGGGCGGGGATCATGGTCACGAACACGCCGGGCGTGCTGACGGAGGATACGGCCGACATGACGTTGGCTCTGATCCTGGCGACCATGCGGCGTACGGGTGTGGGGGAACGGCGGCTGCGCGCGGGCGACTGGGCAGGCTGGGCGCCGACATCGCTTCGCGGCACGCGCGTGGGCGGCAAGAAGCTGGGCATTATCGGCATGGGCCGGATCGGCGGGGCGGTCGCCAAGCGCGCCCAGGCCTTCGGCATGGACGTTCTCTACCACAATCGTCACCGCATGCCGGAGGCGGCGGAGCAGGCACTCGGCGCGACATGGTGGGACGATCTCGACGCGATGCTGGCAGAGGTGGATATCCTCTCCATCCATTGTCCGCTAACGGCCGAGACCGAGGGGCTGATGGATGCGCGACGTCTCGCCCTGCTGCCGCCCCATGCCTATCTGATCAACACCGCTCGCGGAGAGATCGTTGAGGAAGGCGCGCTGGCTGCGGCGCTGGCTGGCGGCCGGCTGGCGGGTGCCGGCCTGGATGTCTTCGCGGACGAACCCAATGTGCCGCAGGCGCTTCTCGATCTGGAGAACGTCACGCTGCTGCCGCACATGGGGTCCGCCACGTTCGAGGGTCGCCGCGCCATGGGCGACAAGGTCATCACCAACATTCGTGTCTGGGCCGACGGTCACCGGCCGCCCGATCAGGTGCTGGAGGGCTGGGCCTAGGTCGGCCTGGCTAGAGCGCCCAGGGGACACGGCGGAACGCCTCGACGAGCGCGTCGATCAGTAATCGCACGCGGCGCGGTTGCAGGCGGCTTGGCGGCGTCAGGATGAACGCGCCGACGGGCGCGATATACCAGGGGCGCAGAAGCTCCACGAGGGTGCCGTCGCGCAGGTCGTTCCACAGGAAGAATTCCGGCTGACAGGCTATGCCGATACCGGCGCGCAGCGCGTCCAGTCCGATATCACCATTGTCGACGAGGAGGCGAGGCGAGACGTCGACCGCGCGCTCTCCCTCCAGATCGTGGAGGAACCGCCAGCGCGTCGGCTCCGCCGCCTGCGAATAGGCGATGACGCTGTGCTGCTCCAGATCCTCCGGCCGCGTCGGCGTTCCGTACCGTTCCAGATAGGCTGGAGAGGCGGCGACCGGGATGCGGATGGCGCACAGGCGCCGTGCGCGCAGGCTGCTGTCGTCCAGCTTGCCGATGCGCAGCGTCAGGTCCATCCCCTCCGCGATCATGTCGATGCGGCGGTCGGTGGCATGCAAGTCGATCTCGATCTCCGGCCAGTCAGACAGGAATTTCGTCAGGACACCGGACAGATGCAGGATCGAGAAGCTGAGCGGCGCACTGAGGCGGATCAGGCCGCGCGGCGGGCCATCGGCATCGCGCAGATCCTCCTCCAGCTCCATGAACCCGCCAACGAGAGAGGCTGCGCGCTGACGGGCCGTCTCTCCGGCGCTCGACAGGGACAGGCGGCGAGAGGTGCGGTGGAACAGCGCCATGCCCAGGCGCGCCTCCAGCGCCGCGATCACCTTCGATACGGTCGGGACGGAAACGCCCAGCTTGCGCGCGGCACCCGTAAAGCTGCCGCTTGCGGCGACGGCGTCGAACACGGCCCAGGCGTTGATATCGATGCGGCTATCCATAAATCTATCGAAAAGGTGTTTTTCGATCCTTTCTATTTCTTTCGTTTTGAATGTGTCTCATCTCTTGCGCAACACGAAAGACGGGAGACCGCTCATGATTGAAGTTCGTAAGTTCGCAAGTCTCGGCCATGCCAACCATGGCTGGCTGAATGCCCGCCATCATTTTTCCTTCGCCTCATACCGCGATCCCGCGCGTATGGGCTGGGGCCGCCTGCGCGTCTGGAACGACGACGAGATTGCGGCAAAGTCCGGCTTTCCCCCGCACCCGCACCGCGACATGGAGATCATCACCTATGTCCGCACAGGCGCCATTAGCCACAAGGACAGCTTGGGAAACAGCGGCCGGACCGAAGCGGGCGACGTGCAGGTCATGTCCGCCGGCAGCGGCATCCAGCACGCCGAATATAATCTGGAGGATGAGCAGACGACGCTGTTCCAGATCTGGATCGAGCCGACCCGTCCCGGCGGTGAGCCCAGCTGGGGGGCGCGTCCGTTCCCCCGTGAAACCCGCGCCGGCGGTTTTCAGGTGCTGGCCAGCGGCATGGCGGACGATGACGACGCGCTGCCCATCCGTACCGACGGGCGCGTGGCGGCGACGACGCTGCGGAGCGGCGAGACGGCAACCTACGCGCTTGGCAAGGGGCGGAAGGCCTATCTGGTGCCGGCGACCGGCAGCATCCGCGTCAACGGAGAGCGGGCCGATGCGCGCGATGGTGTCGCCGTCGAGGGCGTAACCGACCTGACCATCACCGCGGACGAGGACAGCGAAATCGTTCTCGTCGACACGATTTGAAAACGAAGAAGGGAGACTGGAAATGACGAAGATTCTGGTGCTTTATTATTCCAGCTACGGCCATGTGGCGAAAATGGCGGACGCGGTTGCCGAGGGCGCGCGCGAAGCCGGGGCGGAGGTGGACGTGAAGCGCGTTCCCGAGACGGTCCCGCCCGAAATCGTGGAGACGGCGGGCTTCCAGTATGACGACAATCACGCCGTCGCCGCCATAAGCGACCTGAAGGATTATGACGGCATCATCGTCGGCGCGCCGACGCGCTTCGGACGCATGCCCAGCCAGATGGCGGCCTTCTGGGATCAGACCGGCGGGCTGTGGCAATCGGGCGCGCTGGTGGGCAAGGTCGGCGCAGCCTTCAGTTCCACCGCCACGCAGCATGGCGGGCAGGAGGTGACGCTGTTTTCGATCATCACCAACCTGCTGCATCATGGCCTGACCATCGTGGGCCTGCCCTACAGCTTTCAGGGGCAGATGCGCATGGACGAGATCGTCGGCGGCTCCCCCTACGGTGCCACCACGCTGGCGAAGAGCGATGGATCGCGCCAGCCGTCGGAGACGGAACTGGACGGCGCCCGGTTTCAGGGCAAGCTCGTCGCCCAGACGGCGGCCAAGCTTAGCGCCTAGATTGGCGGGCGCAGGAAGGGAAAGGGTGCGGGCCGCGCGCCAGCCCGCCCCGGCCCCCGCGTCAGATGCCGGCCCACCATTCATAGCCGGAAACATCCTCCCAATAGCCGCCCTTGCCGCCGGCGATGTCCTTGAAACTGTCGATCACCTCGATCGCCATGACATATTTGGCGTGTTTATAGCCAAGCTGCCGCTCCGTGCGCAGACGCAGCGGGGCGCCGTGGGCCGTGGGCAGCATTTGCCCGTTCATGCCATAGGCCAGGATGGTCTGCGGGTGCAGCGCCTCCACCATGTCGATGCTTTCATAATAAGGCACGCCGCGAATCGCGTCGGCGCAGCGGAACAGGACATAGCGGGCACGGTCCGAGACGCCGGCGCGGTCGAGCACCAATTTCAGCGGTACCCCGTGCCACTTGCCGATGGCGCTCCATCCCTCCACGCAGTCATGTTTCGTGATCTGCACACGGCGCGGCATCGCCATCAGCGTCGGCAGCGACAGGTTGAGCGGCCGCGCGACCAGACCGCGCACGGCGAGGCGCCATGTGCGAAAACCATTCGCGCGGTGTGCCTGCCATTCCGGCGATGCCGGTTCGCGGCTGCCATTGGCGCGGAAGATCGGGCTCATCTCCGCCTCGCTATACTCGGGGGCCAATGCGGCCCTGTCGGTGACGAGACGCTGCGCCGCCAGGGTGAAGCGATCCGTGGAAGACA
Organism: Pacificimonas flava; assembly: GCF_000342165.1. Taxonomy (GTDB): domain Bacteria; phylum Pseudomonadota; class Alphaproteobacteria; order Sphingomonadales; family Sphingomonadaceae; genus Pacificimonas; species Pacificimonas flava. Next base: position 219,647 of record NZ_AMRV01000002.1, on the reverse strand, counting down.
GAAGCTTCTGCGCCGGCGCCGTCGATCCGATCTTCTCGCAAGCGGACAGGGTCAGTCCGGCGCCGAGACCGGCGAGCATGTTGCGGCGGCGGATCATGGTCGGTCCTCCCGAATGCGAAAGCGCCCGGTGATCATGGAGCGTATCTCGTTCAGCGGCCCTGCGGCGATCACCATGATGATATGGACGAGGATGAAGCCGGCGATCAGGAAAGCGGCGATGAAATGCAACGAGCGCGCCGACTGGCGTCCGCCGAACAGATCAAGGAGCCAGGGCCAGGCGGCATTCATGTTGGGCGACATGGCAAGGCCGGTCAGCACCATCATCGGCAAGAGCACGAACAGCACGAAGAGATAGGAGAACTTCTGAAGGATATTGTAGCGCAGAGCCGCCTCCCCTTTTGGAAGGCGCAGGCGGGCATGCTGTTTGACATCATGCCAGATGTGCCGGGGTGCCATCTCCTTTCGCGCGGGAAGCAGGTCGCGCCGGAAATGGCGCCCGGCGACGCTCCACAGGGCATAGGCGAGACCGGCGATGCCGAAAATCCATGCGGTGAACAGGTGATAGAGCCGGCCCTGCGCCAGGCTGTAGTCGGCCGGGATCGTCAAATAGTGCGGCCACGCCCGGCGGCGCAGGGAGCCGTCCTTCTCGAACACGCCCAATATGCCGGTCGTCTCGACCTCCAGCGGGCCGATCCGCAGAAATCCCTCCTGTCCGCCGTCACGACTGCCGATCTCCAACCACGCAGGGTCGAAATTCGCACCGTATTGTCCCCAGTAAAGCCGCGGATGCGCATTGAAGATGCTGAGGCCACTGCCGAGCAGCACGAAAACGGCGATGACGTTCAGCCAGTGCCATAGTCTGACGGGCAGGGCGTGCCGATGCACCCCTCGTTTGCGTGCGGGCTGTCCGGGACTGCTTGTCAGGTTCTCGGTTCTTCGCATCGTCGCCTCCGCTCCAGATCGCAGCGAACGCTACGGATGGTCGCTGCGCAACACCCCGTTCCGATTCCGCTTCCGTCAACCGGAATAGCGCAGGCCAAGCCAGAGCGTTCGCGGGGTGCCGAGGTCGATGGCTTCGCCAGTATCGCGGGTGATAATCGTCTCATCCAGCAGATTTTCGGCACGGCCGACCAGGCTGACGCCTTGCCCAAGCGGCCAGGCCGCGAAAAGGTCGACGGTCGTGGCGGGCGGTAGACGGTTTTCCTGCCGGTCATCCTCGAACTGCGCGCCAACATGGCGCAGCGTGGCCGATAGCCGCGCGCCTTGGCGGGGTTCTGCGCCGAGCGTGGCGCTGAGGCTGTGTGCCGGGCTCTGCGATGGGCGAAAGCCGTCGAGCGCAGCCGCCGCGCCGGTTCCCCTGACCCGCGCGTCGCTATAGGCGTAGCTGGCCCGCAGGTCGAACACCCCGACTTCAGCGGAGAGGCCGAGTTCCGCGCCCTTTGCCTCGATCGCGTCCACATTGCGGCGCTGACGCAGATTTTCCGCCACCGTCACGTTCGCGATGGCGTCGCGCAGTTCGTTCCAGAACACCGTGGCCGTCAGGCGAACGCCTGGAAGCGGCGCTGCATCGAGACCGACCTCCCCCCCGCGCAGTCTTTCCGTGTCGAGATCGGCATTCGCCTGCGTGACGACGGGGAAGACGACGAAGGGACGGTAGAGTTCGTTCAGCGTCGGCAGGCGGTAACCGGTATAGGCGGCTGCCCTGAGCGCGAGGGCAGGGTTCGGCGCCCAGCGTATGCCGGCACGGGCCGTCAATTCCTCGCCGCTGCGATCCGGATAGCGGGCGTCCTCGACTGTCACGCCCTGCGGGCTGCGCGCAGTGTAGAAGCCGTTCTTGATCCGCCAGAGATCGCCGCGGAGTCCGGCGGTCAGCGTCACGTCGCCCGCGGTCAGGTCGCCTTCCGCGAACAGGCCCCCGCTGAGATTGCGTCCGCCGCCGTTGCGCGCCTCCGTGCGGGCACCGGTCGCTGCGCTGTAGGCGTCCTCGTAAAGCTCGCCGCTTGCGCCCCGGATATCGGCGCCGAGGCGCAGGACCGCCGCCGGACCGACCGGCGGCCGAATCTCGATCTTGCCGCCATAGCCGGTGGACGGCGTGCTGCGCTGATCAAGAACGAGGTTGAAGTTCGAGGAACTGATGACGCGGTTCGAGAAGCCGCGCCGCTGCACATAAGCGAGAGCATCGACTGCCCAAGGAGCCTGCCGGGTTACACGCAGGGAGACGTCCTCCCCCTCCGAACGGCTGTCTGCCCCGCCGAAACGAAGTGTGCGATCATCCCGGAACAGCCGCGCACTGACGGACAAGGCCGAGCTCGCCCCGAGGGGCGCGCCGCCCCGGATACCGGCGGCAACGCTTTCATAGGCGGCGGGAACATCGGCGGGTCCGCGCTGGTCCGCCGGCGCGGTGAAGAAGCCGTCGCCTCCATCATAGCTGGCGAAGGCCGACGCCGCGCCCGATCCCAGCTTGCCGCTCAGGACGGCGGCGGCCTGTCGCGAGTCCCGGCTGCCATAGGCGGCGCGGGCACTCAGCGGCGGCAGAGCGCCGGGCGGAGCGCTTTCGAGCTCGACGGTGCCGGCAAGCGCGCCCGCACCGAACGCCCCGCTGCCGCCGCCGCGCGTCACGCGCACCTCCTGCAGCGTGTCCGGGACGAGCTGACTGAAGGGAACATAGCCGAAGAATGGGTCCGTGATCGGCACGCCGTCCAGCAGCACGAGCGTTCGCGTGGAGGCGTTGCCGCCGAGCGACCGGGCATTCAACCCCTGCGCCGTCGGGTTGGCCGAGCGGCTGTCGCTGCGCCGGAACTGCTGCAGACCGGCGACATCGCCGAGGAGATACTCGAACCGCGTGCCGGGCGTCTGCAGGATCCGCTCTCGTCCGATCGAGACGGCTCCATAGGCTGCGCTTCCGGACGTTTCCGGCAGCCCCTCCGCCGTGATGACGATCGGGTCCGGACCGGACTGCGCCATGGCCGCCGTCGGCGGCGAGAGCGCGAGAAAGGGGAGGAGGAATCGGCGCATGGGCAGCTTAACTTGTCGGTGAGGGCGAGAAAGAGAGGTACGTCCAAAGCAGACCCCGCGCAGCGCGTGCAACCGAATTCGGATGGGATGCACGAAGTGTCGACATACTTTACAACTGGTTAACCCTAAATTGTCGTCCTTGAAATAAGCCTTTGATAGGAAGCGAAAAAATACCCGTGGCATCGGTCGTGCATGGCGGGTTGCACACCTCGTGTGTCAGTATTTGTATGAGTTTTGGAGAGTATTTGATGCAGAATATGAAGACGCTTCTTGCCGCCGCCGTGCTCGCAGGAACCGCCACGAGCGCCGCTGCCGCTCCGATCACCATCGACGATTTCGCTTCTAACCCGTTCAATGCGACACTGGGCGCCGAGGGTGCCAGCGATTCCGATACGTCCACCCTCGCCAACGGGATCGTCCGCAGCATCCTGTTCGAGCGGCTCGCCAATGGCGGCACCGTCGCTTCGGGTGCCAATTCGGAGCTGTCGGTTTCCGAGGGTCTCCTCGAGCTTGCCAACGACTCCAACGTCGATTCCCAGCTGACGCTGAGCTACGATATCGATTCGCTGTTCGACACGAACGGCATCACCGGGTTCGACCTGCTCGTGAACAATGTCGGGACATCGGGTGATTCGACGGTTGAGGCGCTGCTGAACGGCACCTCCCTGGGTATCGTGACGCTGGGGAACGGCGCGAATGGCGAGATCTCCTTCAGCTTCTCCGACGCCGTCGCGGCAGGCAATCCGGACACGCTTGAGTTCGTGTTCAACGGATCGCCGTCCTACGATCTGCTGATCGGTCCGATCACGGCGGATGTGCCGGAGCCGGGCGCGCTTGGACTGATGGGCCTCGGACTTCTGGGTGTTGCGGCGGCCAGCCGCCGGGGCCGCGCGGCCTGAGCCGAATAAAAACGGGCAGAAAGGCGGTCTTTCCACGGAAAGGCCGCCTTTTTCATGTCCGAAACCAGGCAGCGTGCCTTGATCGCGCCCGCTGCCTACCTCCGGGCGTCAGCGGAACAGCCGCTTATCTTGGCTGGACGGGCGACAGGTCATCGATCGCGGCGTTTGCGGCGCGATACCGAATGGCATTCCGGCCGGACGCCTTTACCTCGTAAAGGGCCTTGTCCGCCGCGCGCCGGGTGCGTTCCCCCGGGTGCGCGGCCTGATGCCGACTGAAACCGACGGAAATCGTCAGGGACAGGAAGCGCCCCCCGGGGACCGGGAAGGGCTGCTGCGCCACCACCGCGCGCGCGCGGTCGAGCAGGAAGCTGGCATCCTCTTCATGCGTATTGGGGAGTAGCAGCAGAATCTCGTCGCCGCCGATGCGGAAGAGGTGATCATGGGCGCGAACGCTACGCATCAGGCGATCCGCAACCTCGGTAAGAATATGATCGCCGGCGTCATGGCCGTGCCGGTCGTTGATCTGCTTGAAATTGTCGATGTCGATGATGGCGAGGCACAGGGGCTGCGCCAGGCGTTCCGCCCGCGAAAGCTCCGCCGGCAGCAGGTATTCCAGTGCATTGCGGTCGAGCAGACCCGTCAGCTGGTCCGTATGGGCATAGCGTTCCCACAGGCTGTCCTTCATCAGTTCGATGACGCGCATCAGGCTGAGGACGTTCTGCGAGAGGCGGCGGACCAGTTCGCGAGGGACGGCGTTTCCATCGCTCAGCGCCTCCGCCGCGGACATGCAGGAGGCCCGGAACTCTTGGTAACATTCCAGCAGCTTGCCGACCCGCGTTGCCTGGGCGGACGGTAGCGCCTGCCGCATGACGTCGACGTCCAGTTCGATCGGCGGCAGCAGCTCGTGATCTGCGATGGATTGCAACAGTTCGGCCGGACGCGTGCCGACATCCAGCATCGCGGTCGTCAGCAGGACATAGGTCTCGACGATCTCGCCGTCCTTCGACCGAAGGGCTGCGATCGCGGCGGAGATGTCCGCCTTCGAGGCGTCGCCGGCGGTCGTGCTTACGCTGCGTGAACTCATGACAGGCACCCTATACTTCCTTCCTGCCGCGTAACAATCGTCCGCTGAACCGCGGATGACAGTCCGCTGCAGATGCCATTCAGTTGGTGCATCGCTGCCGTACCCGGTTTGTCTGGAGATTTTCATGGCCGACGCGCGGAATGCCGCCTACATCCGGTGGCGATGGCACGTCTCGATACCCGGCGCTGGCGGATCCTGATCCGGCGATATGGCCCCGCATCGCCGATCTGGCGACGACGGCTTGCCATGGGCGGCGGCGCTGTCACCATCGGCCTCGTTGCACTCGCCTTCGCCAGTCTTGCGGACGCGGCGTCGGAGATGTTCGGCGCGTTCGCCGAGACCTATGTCTGGGCGCCGCTGATCGTGACGCCCCTGGGCTTCGCGGCCATCACCTGGATTACGCGCCGGGCCTTTCCGGGCGCTGCGGGATCCGGCATTCCGCAGGTCATCGCGGCTGCGCAGAATCCGAAGCAGGCGGTCGGGGTGCTCCTGTCCGTTCGCACGGCCATCATGAAACTGCTGCTGACGGTCGCGGCACTGTTTTGCGGGGCCTCCGTCGGTCGTGAAGGCCCGACGGTGCAGGTCTCAGCGGCGATCCTGACCTGGTTTCACCGCATCTTTCGCGCGCCGATGCGCGTGTCGATGCTGATCGCCGGGGGCGCGGCAGGGGTGGCGGCCGCCTTCAATACGCCGCTCGCCGGCGTGACCTTCGCGATCGAGGAACTGGCCGACGCCTATGAGCAGCGCGTTGCGCTCCTCGTCATGACGACGATCCTGATCGCCGGTATGGTCAGTCTGGGTCTTGCCGGCGATTATGTCTATTTCGGTGTGATCGGTGAGCGTCTGAAGGTGGATGCGGTGCTGCGGATCGCACCCGTCGCCGGGGTAATCGGCGGACTGACGGGCGGCCTGTTCGCGCGCATGGTGCTGAACCTCGGCGCCATCCGCGACCGCTGGTTTCCGCAACTGACCGAGCGGCCGGTTTTGTGGGCGATGGCGTGCGGCGTCCTGGTGGCCGTGCTGGGCGTCGTCACCGGCGCCACCTGGGGCACGGGTTACGCCTCCGCCCGCGCGATTCTGGAGGGCGGGGACGCACCCTACTGGTTCGGCCCGGCAAAGTTCCTGACGACCTTCGCGACGGCGGCGGCGGGCCTTCCGGGCGGCATCTTCGCGCCGTCGCTGACGACCGGCGCCGGGCTCGGCGTGCTGCTGCGGCCGCTATTCCCGAACGATCCGGCGGGTGCGGTCGTCCTTTTGGGCATGGTCGCCTATTTCACCGGCGTCGTGCGCGCCCCGCTGACGGCCGTCATCATCATCGTGGAGGCGACGGCCAGCCGCGGCCTGATCCTTCCGCTGTTCCTGGCCGCGCTTATCGCGCATGCGACCTCTGCGCTCGTCTGCAAGGAGCGGCTGTACGACGGCCTGTCGAAACCGTGGCGCCGATCCCTCGCGGCCTCCGCCCGAGAGGCCGAAGCGCGGCGAAAGGCGGCAATGGCACCCGAAGCGAGCGGGGGCTAGGCGCCGCCCGCTTCGGCAGGAGGGCTGCCGTCAGTCCTTCTCGTCGAACAGGGGTGCGTGGATGTCATTAAAGGTCTCGACCGGCAGCTTGCTGACCTCCCGGTCATAGGTCAGTAGGCCGTTGACCTCGCCCTCGACGTCCGTGGTCTGGGTATAGACGGCCGCGCTGAGACCAAGCGCCTTGGCCTGTCGTACGATCTCCGCATATTTGCGGCGATAGCGCGCCTCATAATCCGCCTTGTCGGTCGCCGTCTGATAACCCCAGTTGCGCTTTTCGGGGAACCACAAATGCCCCTCCACCGGCAGGCCAATGCCGCCGAACTCGCCAATCACGACGGCCCGGTCCTGCTGGCGCGGCGGCACGAGCGGCACCTCCTCGTAGGTGTGGATGTCGTACATGTCCGTGCCTGCATCGCCTGTGTCCAGCCAGCCGCTGACCTTGTCGACGGTGCGGCTGGGATCGAGGTCCTGCACCGTCTTGGCAAGGCGCGTGGAATCATACTGGCCCCACCCTTCATTATCGATGACCCAGGTCACGATGGACGGGTGATTGCGCAGGTCGCTGATCATGCGCAGCAGCTCATATTCGTACTCGTCCGTGACGCGCATGGGCATCTGCGCCTCGTCCTGCGACGGCCGGCGAACGAACTGGTCCAGGCTGTCCGCCTCCACGCCGGAAACCATGTCCTGCCAGATGAGGATGCCCATCTTGTCGGCCAGGTGATAATATTGCGCCGGCTCGACCTTAATATGCTTCCTGAGCATGTTGAAGCCGGCCTTCTTCAGATAGTCCAGCTCGAAGCGGATGGCGTCTTCCGATGGCGGCGTCAGCAGCCCGTCCGGCCACCAGCCCTGATCGAGCGTGCCGTTCTGAAAGACGGGTTCGTTGTTGAGGAGAAGGGCGGGTTGCCCGCGCACCGGCCCACGGCCGAGCGAGCTTTTGCGCATGGCGAAATAGCTTTCCACCGTGTCGCGTGCCTGGCCGGTCACCTGCGCGTCCTCGTAAAGATCGGCCTCGACCTCCGTCAGGATCAGGTCGCCCCGCCGGCCATGCGGGTTGGCGCTGTCATCCGCTCCGGCGAAGGGGTCGGCGACGGACACCAGCTCCACCTTCAAATCGTACAGATAGGGATCGTCCGGCCACCACAGACGCGCATCCGGGATCGAAAGAACTGCCGGGCGGTTCGCGCGAACGGTCTTCTCAGCGACCGTCTTGCCGTCCGCAATCGCCGTGATGCGGATCGCGTCCGTATCCGCGGCGCTGCGGTTCAGTGCGACGTCGACCGCCAGGCTGCCGCTGTCGATATCCGGCGTGATCTTCACATCCTCGATGTGCAGGTCGGGAACCGGTTCCAGCCAGACGGTCTGCCAGATGCCGCTGACGGGCGTGTACCAGATGCCCTCCGGCTCAAGCTGTTGCTTGCCGCGGGGCTGCGCGCCGGTAGAGGTCGGGTCCGTCACCTGAACTTCGAGCTGGTTCTCGCCGGCGCGCAGATAGTCGCTGATGTCGAGGGCGAACCGGTCCGACCCGCCCCTGTGCGATCCGATGAGGCTGCCGTTGACGAAAATATGCGCCTCGAAATCGATTGCGCCGAAATGCAGCAGCACATCGTCGTCCTGCCAATCCTGCGGGACCGTGAAGGTGCGGCGATACCAAAGGCGGTCGTCCGGGGTCACGGCCCGCGCCACGCCGGACAATTTCGATTCGGGCGCGAACGGCACCAGAATCTGTCCATCCATTTGCTGCGGACGCGGTGCGGCCGTGGGGCGGATGGCGTATTCCCATTGGCCGTTCAGATTCCGCCACCGCTCTCGCTTCATCTGCGGACGGGGATAGCTTTGCCAGGCATTTTCGGCCGTTACATCCTTGCCCCAGCGCGTGATGAGGTCGCTGGTGTAGATGGCATCGTCTCGCGCGGCATTGACGGACGGCTGGGCAAGGGCGGTACCCGTCATCAGAAGGGCGGCTGCGGCAGACAGAAGGCGGAAAGGCTTGACGGTCACTGATGTCCCCTTTGGATTTTGGCGGCGCCCGGTCGCATGGGTTCTGTGAAGTTCGGGTCATCCGAATTTACGGAGGTGCGTTCGAACAATTTATATGATTAAACTGCTAAAACTATAAACCGTCTTTGTGGAGTTTCCAATGCGCAAGACCCTCGCCTGCTTTGCAGCCCTGCCGATTCTGCTGGCTTCGGCTTGCAATGCGCCCGCGTCCGATGATGGCGCGGCCCAGGGCGCGGCATCCGAAACGAGCGCAAGCGATGCCGCGGCAGATGCGGAAACGGCGGCGGTCGCCCCAAACCCGCTCTTCACCGGCGCCGACCCCGATTCCATGACCATTGACGGAGAGCTTTGGATTTTTCCGACCGGCAGCGCGACCGGCAGCTGGAGCGCGGACCGGTTCCACGCCTACTCCTCCTCCGACCTAGAGACCTGGACGGATCGCGGGACGCTGATCTGCATGGACGATATCGACTGGATCGACGAGGACGGGGCGGAGTTCCACGCGCTTTGGGCGCCGGGGATCGCCGAAAAGGACGGGAAATACTATCTTTATTATTCCGTCGGCCCCCAGAATCCGACACCCAGCCGGATCGGCGTTGCCGTGGCCGATCGTCCGGAGGGGCCGTACACCGACAGCGGCGCGCCGCTGATAACCGGTGGTGACGGCTTCGAGGCGATCGATGCGATGGTCTTCACGGACGAACCTTCTGGCAAGACCTATCTGTACGCCGGCGGCAGCGCGGGTGCGACCCTGCGTGTCTGGGAACTCGGCCCCGACATGATCTCGCTGGCGCGAGAGGTCGACGTGGAAACGCCGAAGAACTTTACCGAGGGCGCATTCATGAGCGAGCGCGACGGAACCTACTACCTGTCGTACAGCCATGGACGCTTCAATCGCGGCAACTATTCGGTGCACTATGCGACCGCGCCCAGCCCGACGGGCCCCTGGACCTATGCCGGGCCCATCCTGACAAGCGATCAGACCCATCAGGGGCCGGGCCACCACAGTTTCGCGGAGGATCCGCAGACCGGCGAACCCGTCATCGTCTATCACCGCTGGGACGTGCCGGCCGGGACCGAAGAACCGTTCGAGGGCGAACGCAATGTCGCGATCGAGCGGCTGGTATACCGGGACGACGGCTCCATCGCGCCCGTCGTCATGACGGACGGCGAAGGCTCCGAAGTGGTCGAGGCCGAATAGGACCGCGGCGGCCGAAACCGGGACGGTTCGATGCGGTGAGCCGGTTCGACCTCAGCAGGCGGGCGTTCGTCGGCCTTGCCGGTGCGGGTCTGGCCGCACTGGATGCGGGCCGTGCGGCTGCGCGGCGGCTCGACATGCAGGAGGAGATTGCGCTGTGGCCCGGTCTCCCCCCGGGTCATGGCGACACGCCGCCGGTTCCGCAGGTCGAGGATCATGCGAAGACCCCCGGCCATCCCGACCGCCTGATCCGAGGGGTTGCCGTGCCGCGCCTGGTCGTTCGCCGGGCGGAGCGGCCGAACGGCGCGGCCATGCTGCTGATGCCGGGCGGCGGCTATGAATTCCAGGGTTTCGACAATGAGGGAACGCGTCAGGCGGACTGGCTGAATGCGCGCGGGATCACCGCCTTCATCCTGGTCTACCGCTTGCCAGCCGAGGGGTGGCGGAACCGTAGCGTCGTGCCGCTGCAGGATGCGCAGCGTGCGATGCGGCTGATCCGGACTGGGGCCGAAGGTTTCGGCATCGATCCCGAACGTGTCGGTGCCATGGGCTTTTCCGCCGGCGGGCACCTCGGCGGCATGCTGGCGACCCGCTGGGACATGCCATCCTACCGCGCCGTTGATGCAGCGGACAGGGTATGCGCCCGGCCCGATCTTGCGGCGCTGATTTACCCGGTCATCACCATGCGTACGCCCTTTACCCATGCCGGTTCGCGCGCCGCTCTTCTGGGGGAGAGCCCAGCGGAGGCTGAGGTGGAGCGCTTCTCGGTCGATACGAATGTCGCCGCGGATACGCCGCCCGTGTTCCTGATGCATGCGGGCGATGATGCCATCGTACCCGTCCAGAACAGCATCATGATGTACAATGCCATGCTCGCGCATCGCCGGCCGGCGGCGCTGCACCTGTTCGAAAAGGGCGGTCATGGCTTCGGCGTCAATCTGCCGGACCGTATGCCAGCGTCGTCCTGGCCGCAGATGTTCACGAATTTTGCCGCAGATCAGAACCTGTTCGGCGCAGAATGACGCCAAAATGCCACAGAGCGCACTTTAACGGCGATTTCTTAATTATCCGATAATTGACAGCATCCCCGAATGGGGCAATGGCCGCGCCACGAATGCGCGCGCCGCCCCCTCGCGCGGACGCGGCGCATCGAATCCGAGCATTCTACCGGCTCCCCCTTCAGGGGTCCGGTGCGAATGATGGAGAGATGCCGGGCAGAACCGGCGCGAATCCAAGAGCGATGACGAATGACGGTCACCGAAGTGGCCGTGCATGGGAGATAAAACGAGTGAGCGTTCCTAAGATCAAATTGCTGGCGACGGCTTCGGCCCTCGCCTCGCTAGGCTTTGCCGCTGCTGCCGCGGCGCAGCAGACCCCCGCACCGCAGCAGCCGGCCGGCACTGCGCAGACCCCTGCACCGGCACCCGTTGGCAGCGATGCCGCGAGTATGACCGCGACAGCCCCGGATTCCGATGTCATCGTCGTGACCGGCTTCCGCCGCAGCCTGGAATCGGCGCAGGAAATGAAGCGCAGCGCGCCGCAGATTCTGGACGCGATCGTTGCGGAAGACATTGGCAAGCTGCCCGACATCACCGTTTCCCAGTCGCTTGCGCGCGTTACGGGCGTGCAGGTGACGCGCGCGTCGGGCGAAGCCGCCGGCGTGCAGGTTCGCGGCCTGCCGGATCTTTCGACGACGTATAACGGGCGCGAGATTTTCACGGCGGAGGGGCGCGCCGTTGCGCTGCAGGATTTTCCGGCCGGTGCCGTGTCCGCGCTGGAAGTCTTCAAGTCGAACACCGCCGAGCGCATCGAGGGCGGTATCGCCGGCCAGATCAACGTGCGTTCCTTCCGTCCCTTCGATTTCGACGGGCTGAAGATCGCTGGGACGCTGAACGGCATTCACACCGACGAGCGCCAGGAACTCGACTGGAACGGCAATCTGCTTGTCAGCAATCGCTGGGACACCGGAATCGGTGAGATCGGCGCCCTTGTGAACGTCGCCTATACGCGCATTCGCTTTCTCGATCCCGCGCGCGAGCAGAGCGCTCTGATCCAGACCGCGACGGACGAGCAGACGGACCAGCCGGGCTTCGTGTATCCCGATAGCCAAGGCATCTATTATGGGTCGGGCAAGCGTTGGCGCCCCTCGGTCAATGCCGCGATTCAGTGGCGCCCAAGCGACGTTCTGGAATTCTACGTCGACGGCCTGTTCCAGGGCTATCGCGGGCGCGACGATAACCGCTTCCTGAACGCGCCCATCTTCAACCCGGCGGAGGGCGAATCGCCGATCTTCACCGATGTCGTGCTGAAGGAGGGAACGAACCAGCTGCAGAGCGCGACCATTTCGAACGCGTATCGTCCGGAAGGTTTTCAGAGCACGCTCGTCGCAAACACCGACACGTACCAAATCGGCGGCGGCGCGATCTGGACCGGCATGGATGGCCTGACGGTCTCGAGCGATCTGTCGTACACGGACAGCACCTTCTCCACGCAGACCACCAATGTGGATTTCGGCTATACGAGTTCGCCTGTGCGCGATGCCGTTTTCGATTCGCCGAATGGCGATGGCGGCCCCGCCTTCTCGTTCCGCGACTTCGACATTTACGATCCGGAAAACTACATTTTCCGCGGCCTATTCGATCAGAACCGCGAGGGATCCGGCAAGCAGTGGGCGGGAACGCTCGATGTCGAATATGAAACCGACTGGTCGTTCCTGACGACGTTGCAGGCGGGCATCCGCTATTCCGACCGTGATGCGCAGACGCGTCTCGGCACGCGCTACCAGTATATCGAGGGGCTGGGCATCACCTACCCGGAACTGCCGCTCGTCTATCAGCTGACCTCGCCGGGCTTCCGGCACGACGACGTGCAGCGGATTCGCGGCTGGGTCGCGCCGACGTTCGACAGCATCGTCGAAAATGCCGACGCTCTGCGCGAGATCGCGGGCGTCGATGCGGGGCAGGCGCCCTACGATCCGCTGAACGCATTCGTCGCGAACGAGAAATCCTACACCGCCTATGGCCAGGTCGGTTACGCGTTCGACATCGGCATTCCAATCGACGGCCAGATCGGCGTCCGTGCGGTGAAGACGGAGACCGCGATCTCCGGCAATTCGCGTGAATTCGCCGATGGCGAGATTGGCGAGATCGTGCCGGTCACGGCCGACCGCGACTATACCGACGTGCTGCCGAACGTCAGCGCGCGCGTGGAATTTACGCCGGAGGTGCAGCTGCGCCTCGCCTATACCGAGACCCGCACCCGTCCGGGCTTCGGGCAGCTCAATCCCTCCACGATCTACGATCCGATTTCGGGCCTGTGTCAGGAGGCTCCCGACAGCCCGAACTGCTTCCGCTCGGCAAGCGGCGGCAATCCGGACCTGCGGCCGCTGGAATCGAAGAATTACGATGCGTCGCTGGAATGGTATTTCTCGCGCACCGGCTCTCTGACCGGTGCCGTCTTCAACCGCGACGTGGACGGCTTCATCTCGAACGTCCTCTTTACGCTGCCGGACCCCGATTATAACGAGCTGCGTCTGACGATCCCGCAGAACGGCGGCAGCGGCCGGATTCGCGGCGCCGAGGTGGCGTTCACCAGCTTCCTCGATTTCGAGGGGCTGCCCGAATGGGCGCAGGGCTTCGGTTTCCAGGCGAACTACACCTATATCGACGCTTCGCAGGAATTGCCGGAGGGCCTCGCCGCGACGCTGCCCGGCCAGCAGCCGATCCCCGGCGTGTCGGAGCACAACTACAATCTGGTCGGTCTTTACGAGCGGCCGGAATTCTCCGCCCGCCTCGCCTATAATTTCCGGTCCAAGTTCACGACGGGATACGGGATCATCGGCGACGGGCAGGCCCGTGGTGAGATGCAGGACGACTATGGCATCCTGGACTTCTCCATGAACGTCACGCCGGTCGAGGGCATGACGGTGAACTTCAACGTCAGCAATCTGCTGGCGACCCCGGTCGAGATTTACCGTCCCTACAACGATGCCGGCGATGCGTTCCCGGTGCGGCGCCGGTATCTCGACCGCGTCTTCTCGCTGGGCGTGCGCTTCGACCTGTAAGGCGCGCTTCGCCGTAAAAAAAGGAGCGTTGAACCTGTCCGGTTCGGCGCTCCTTTTGCATTGGTGCTCTGCCTTGGCAGCGTCGGATCAGCGGCTGTTGCCACCCGAAGGGACCGGGATTGGAGTATCCTTTCCGACGGGCTCGCCGAAGACGGGATAGCCGCGCTCGTCCCAGGAAAACTTCTGGATGTGCGGCGCGCGTTTCGGCGTGCATCCCATTTCGGCCTCTGGATTGGCGTGGTAGATGATCCAGTTCTCCTCGCCGTCGGGAGAGGTGAAGAAGCCGTTATGGCCGGTGGCGTAGACGCCGTTTCCCTGCCGCAGCACGGGCTCTGCCGATTTGGTCCAGACCTTCGCCTCCAGCGGATCGGAGCCGGCGGGCGCTCGCAGCAGGCCCAGCGAATAATCGTCCGACCAGCAGGCGCTTGCCGAATAGATCAAGAACAGATCTCCCTCCGGTCCCTCCAGGAACTCCGGCCCCTCGAGGATTTGGCGGCCGCCCTGCTTTTCCCAGGGGCGATCCGGCACGGCGATGACGGTTTCCTCCCCGGACAGCGTGGTGGGGTCCGTCATGCGGGACAGCGCGATCACGCTATCCTCTCCAACATAGGGCGAATAGGCGAAGTACGTCTTGCCGTCATAGGCGAAGACGGTTCCGTCGATGCCCGGATGCTCGGTCTCGATCTGGCCGAGGTCTTCCCAGTCGCCCTCGAACGGATCGGCGCTGTCGTTTTCGAGGACGAAGACCCCGCGATGCGCATCATCCTCGAACCCGGACGCGGTGGCGCTGTAGTACATGTACCATTTGCCATCCAGATGGTGCAGTTCCGGCGCCCAGATCATGTGCGCGTTGGGGCCCGTGGCGGGCGGCGTCCAGATCGTCTTCTGCTCGGCATTGGCCAGGTCGGAAATATCGTCCGTGCGCCACAGGGCGAGGCGGTCGCCGAGCGTATGCGTGTAGTAATAGGTGCCGTCCGCCTGCGTGATCCACGGATCGGGCCCCGACGGCAGCAGCGGATTTGTGAAGGTCGCGGCCCTTTCCGCACCCTCCGCATCCGCCGCGGCGGTCTCGTCCGCTGGCGCGGCGCCATCCTGCTCCGCGGGGCCGGAGCAGGCCGAGGACATGAGCAGCATGGCCGCCACCGGCAGGGCGGCTGCGTGCCGGAAAGGAAGAGGCATCCGCATCATTCGGCTCCCGTGAACTTGTAGACGATGACGTTGCGATAGGTTTCGCCCGGGTTCAGGCGCGCCGATGCGAAGCCCTCCTGATTCGGAGCGTCGGGAAACAGCTGCGGTTCCAGCACGACGGCATCGCCCTGGCGGTAGAGCCTGCCCGCCTTCCCCGAAACGGTCGCGTCGAAGAAATTGCCGGAGTAGAACTGGACGCCCGGCTGGTTCGACCAAAGCTCGAAGCCGCGACCGGACGATGGATCCTCGACTGTCGCCATCAGGTGCGTGTCCTCCGTCACCTGCTCTCCGATGACGAAATTATGATCATAGCCTCGGGCGTTCACGATCTGCTGATTGTCCGCGTCGCGCACATGCTCGCCGACCGCCATGCCGTCCCGGAAGTCGAAGATCGTCCCCTCCACCGGCAGCAATTCGCCGGTGGGAATGGAGGTGGCGTCGATCGGCGTGAAACGATCGGCGGGGATCGTCAGAACATGGTTCATGGCGCCGCCGGGGGCGCCCTCTCCGGACAGGTTCCAATAGGCGTGATTGGTGATGTTGACGATGGTCGGCGCGTTCGTGGTGGCGGTATAGGTGATGGTCAGCTGATTGCGATTGTCGAGCGCATAGGTTGCATCGACGGTCAGGGCGCCGGGATATCCCATTTCCCCATCGGGGCTGACGTAACGCATGGTGACGCTGGCTGCGGCGCTGTCGTCCGTTCCAACAACATCCCAGTTCACCTTGTCGAGACCCTTGTCGCCGCCATGCAGCGTGTTCTCGCCGTCATTCAGCGATGTGCGATAGGTCTTGCCGTCGATGGTGAAGGTTCCGCGGGCGATGCGATTGGCGAAACGGCCGACGGTGGCGCCGAAATATTGCGGCTCCTCCACATATTTGTCGAGCGTGGAATAGCCGAGGGTGATGTCGGCGGCACTGCCGCTGTCGTCGGGCAGCATCAGTGACTGGAGCGCCGCGCCATAGGTGATGATCGTCGCCGACACGCCCTTGTCATTGCGCAGCGTGACAGCCTCGACCGCGCTGCCGTCGGGCAGGGTGCCAAAGGTCTTCGTTTCCACCTCCGTCGCTGCGCTTGGGGCTGCTGCATTCAGCGTGGCCGCCATCAGGGCGCTTCCAATCATCGTCTTTTTCGTCATCGCTCGTCTCCCATGAAATGCTCGGCCGCTTGAGGGGTCAGTTCGCCGCGGCGGCCTGCCGTTCCTTTTTCAAATTCACCGATTTCGGCTTTGGCTGCGCGTCCAGATAGCGTTCCAGACGATCGCGAACGCCCCTTTGCTCGGCCGCGATATTGCGTGTCTCGCCAGGATCCTGGACCATGTCGTAAAGTTCGTAATCGCGCTCCCCCGTCTTTTCATGCGTCCAGCGGACCAGCCGGTAGCGTTCCGTCCGGATCGCCTGACCGATACGGTTGGGCCGAGGATAGGCGTGATAGGCATAGGGGCGGACGCGGGCCTCCGGATTTTCCAGAACGTCCGACAAATCGGTGCCGTCTATGGGCTGCGGTCCGTCCGGGGCGGGCAGGTCGGCAAGGGCGGCCAGCGTCGGATAGACGTCCACCGTTTCCGCCGGCTGGTCCGTCGCCTGCCCGGCGCCGACGCCCGGCCCGGCGAAGATCAGCGGCAGATGCGTCGCCTGCTCGTAATTGGTGTGCTTCGTCCACATGGCGTGATCGCCCAGATGATAGCCATGGTCGCCCCACAGGACGACGACCGTGTTGTCCGCAAGACCGCTGCGCTCAAGCTCGTCCATCACCTTTCCTATTTGCGCATCGACATAGCTGACACCCGCATAATAGCCGTGGATCAGGCGGCGCTTCAGCGCCTCAGGATAATTCGCCTCGCGCGTGTTCACCGGGATGGGGGCATAGGCATTGATCTCTCCGCCGACCTTGCCGGCGAATTGGGGCGCGCCCTCCGGCAGCTGCTCGAATGTCGGCAGGGGGAACGCCTCCGCGTCGTACATGTCCCAATAGCGTTTCGGAACGGAGAAGGGCAGGTGCGGCCGGGCGAAGCCGACGGCCAGGAAAAAGGGCTCGTTCTTTTCCTCGAGTTCGCGCAGGCGCCGCACGGCGCGGGCGGCGATACGACCATCGGCATAGGCGTCGTCCGGCACGTCAGGGTCTTCCCAGAACAGGCCGCGCGGCAGGGTCTTTGAATATTCCCAGACGTCGCCTTCCGGTACTTCGAATTCGTTGAACAACGCCGCCTCGCGCGTCGGGCCCAGCGCCTCGGCCGCGTCGGAGACATATTCGACCACATGATCCTTGTGGTGCGGTACCGACCAGCCGCGTGTGTCGGCGCGGGTGTTGTGGCCGATATGGTAGACCTTGCCCATGCTTTCGGTCCAATATCCGGCCGCCTGGAAATGCTGCGGCAGCGTTACCGCATCCGGCATGTAGTCGCGCAGGTTCATGCCGAAATCGTAGATGCCGCTGGATGTCGAGCGCGCGCCGGTCATCAGGTTCATGCGGCTGGGGGCGCAGACAGCCTGATTGGCGTAGGCAAGCTGGAACCGCGTTCCGCGCGCCGCCAGCCGGTCGATATTCGGTGTGATTGCCGTGGGATCCCCGAAGGCGCCGATGGCAGGCTTCAGATCATCCACCAGAATCATGACGACGTTTGGCCGCTGTGTTGGCTCTGCCGCGCCGGAACGCGGTCCGGTCTGCGATGCACCTGTCGGTGCCCCCGGAACGCTGCTGCACCCGGCAGCGGCGATCATGATCGTCGCGGACAGAAGCGTGCCGAGACGGCCCTTCCTGCGCGGATTTCTGCCTTCCATTATAGCCTCCTTCCCCAATTGCGGGCTCAGTTCATCCCGGCCGCGGCTGCTTTTGTCCAGATTTATCTTATAAATGTCTGGTCGCAAGCGTCAGGACCGTCTATTCGCTAGGACAGGGCTTGGGGAAAGAGGAATGCACATCCCGTCCCCTGGCAAGAAACGATCAGGCATAACGATCGAGACTATGGGAGAAACAATGATCCGGGGAACCCTGATTGCCGGCGCAGCTCTGTTTGCGCTGGCCGGCGGCATGGCCAACGATGCAGCGGCGCGCGAAATGTGGACGGCGGCAGAGGCCAATGCCTGGTATGACGATCAGCCATGGATGGTGGGCGCGAACTACAATCCGCGCACGGCGATCAACCAGTTCGAGATGTGGCAGGCGGACAGCTTCGATCCCGAGACCATCGATCAGGAGCTTGGCTGGGCCGCTGATATCGGCATGAACACCATGCGCGTCTATTTGCACAACATGCTGTGGGAAGAGGACGCCGAGGGGCTGAAGCAGCGCATGAACCAGTTCCTCGACATTGCCGAGAAGCACGATATCCGCATCATGTTCGTGCTGTTCGACAGCTGCTGGGATCCGAACCCGGTATCGGGTCCGCAGCGCCCGCCGATCCCCGGCGTGCACAATTCCGGCTGGATGCAGGCCCCGGGCGCCGAGCGGCTTGCCGACCGCAGCCGTTATGACGAACTGGAAGCGTATGTGAAGGACATCGTCGGCACCTTTGCCGAAGATGACCGGATCGCTGCATGGGATGTCTGGAACGAGCCCAACAATGAGGGCGGCGGGGGCGGCTCCTACGAGCCGACGCCGAACAAGAAGGAACTGGTCGCCGGCCTTTTGGGGCAGGTGTTCGACTGGGCGTACAGCGTCGACCCGGCCCAGCCGCTGACCAGCGGCGTGTGGATCGGCGAAAGCTGGGACCAGCCGGAAACGCTGGACGCCGTCGAGAAAATCCAGATCGCCCGGTCGGAGGTCATGAGCTTTCACGACTATAACTGGCCGGAGCAGTTCGAGGAGCGCGCCGATCAGATGTTGAGCTATGGCCGCCCCGTGCTGTGCACGGAATATATGGCGCGCGGCAACGGCTCCACCTTCGACGGGTCGCTGCCCATCGGTGCCGAGAAGAACATCGGCATGATCAACTGGGGCTTCGTGGACGGCAAGAGCCAGACGCGCTTCCCGTGGGACAGCTGGAAGAAGCCCTACACCTATGAGGAGCCGACCATCTGGTTCCATGACGTGTTCCACGCCGATGGCACCCCCTATCGCCAGGCCGAGGTCGATCTGATCCGCCGCCTGACAACCGAAAAGAACGGCGCGCGCGCCGCGCGCTAGGACGAGGTCCCCCGGCGGCCGGCTGATTTCCCTCCCGGTTCGGCCGCCACCTGTGACGGATCGCTGCGCTCCCCGCACCCCCCTCGCGGAGCGTGCGGCGGTCCGTCTTTTTTTCTAGAAATTGTGCTCGTTGTCGCCGCGGATGACGCAGCGGAAACCGATATGGCTGGTGGCGCTGTCGATGGCCTGCGCGTGGCGGGCGGCGGGCCGATAACGCTGGCAGTAATTGGCGGCGCAAAGATGGGAGCCGCCCTTCAGCACTTTTCGCGCGATCCGCGCGGTATCCTGCGGATCCACGCTCTGGCGCCGCGTCCCGCCGCGCGGGTTGGCCGGCACACAGCAGGGCGAGGGGCCGGAGCCTCGCTTCGCGGTCTTCTTTTTCGGACTCGGCGGCAGCGCGAACCAGTCCTCGGTCCATTCCCAGACATTGCCAATCATGTCGAACAGGCCGTATCCGTTCGCGGCATAGGTTCGGACGGGCGATGTCCGCTCGTAACCGTCGAGAAGCTGGTTGGCGAAGGGAAACGCTCCTTGCCAATAGTTCGCCAGCATTTCGCCGTCTGGCGCCAGCTCGTCGCCCCAGGCGTAATCCGTACCGTCGAGGCCGCCGCGCGCGGCGAATTCCCATTCGGCCTCCGTCGGTAGAGCCTTGCCGGCCCAGTCGGCGTAGGCGGCCGCATCCGCATGGGCGACATGAACGACCGGATGGTCGTCCAGCCCATCCAGTGAGGAATCCGGGCCGTACGGGTGCCGCCAGTCCGCATCAAAGACGAAGGACCACCAGCCGGACGGGTCGTGCAGGTCCACCGGCCCCCTCGTACGGTGGAAGACCAGCGAGCCCGCCTTCGCCATCTCGGCGGCGAGACCGGGATAATCGGCGGGATCGGGCGCGATTTCAGCGACCGTGCGGTATCCGGTGGCGTCCACGAAGCGTGCAAAATCGGCGTTCGTTACGGGCGTCTCGTCGATGCGGAAGGGATCGACGCGCACGGTGCGAACGGGCGCTTCCTCCGGATAGAAGCGGTCGGAGCCCATGGCGAACGTGCCGCCGGGTACGAACATCATGCCGGTGTGCTGCGGCGCGTCCGCCGCTGCGGCGGGAAGGATAGAGGGGGATGCTGTCATGTTGCCAGAGTGTCCCACATTCCGGCCCGCTTGCGCAATCGTCGCTGATCGCGGCCCGGATCATATCCTTGGGCAGGATGGGCGGGCAGGGGGAGGCCCTGCCCGCCGCCTGCTCTTACCAGAGGCGCATGCGCACGCCGACACGGAACTGCCGGCCCAGAAGGTCGCTATAAGTGCTGTTCGCCGATAGCCCGCCCTCCGGCAGCAATATGGGGTCTTCGTCGAACAGATTGCTGATCTGCACGAAGAACTCGCTGCCTTCATTGCCGAACGTGTCGAACTTCGCCGCGAAGTTGAGGTCGGCGTAGAAAACGCCGGGGATGCTGTTGTCGTCTATGGTGGGAAACTGCGTGACGATCGACGAATCGCGGCCCACCGGGCAGTCCCCGGGGGCGCACTCGACATAGCTATTGCTGTAGGTGCCGGAAGATGCGCCCCGGCCGACGCCGGTGATGGAAAAGTCCGGCGTGTCATAGGTCAGCGATACCCGGTAGAGCCACTTCGGAACGCCCGAGCCGAGCGCCCCGACGCTGTCGACGGGAATGTTTACGCCGGTATCGGAAATGTTGTCGATGTAGCGGGTGGCGAGGCCGCGTACGATCAGGCTGTCGTCCATTCCGGCATCGAACCACGCATCGATGGGCAGGCTGTAGCTGGCGTCGATGTCGATGCCCTTCACCTTTTGCTCGCTGAAGTTGAAGGGGCTTGCACGGAAGAAGAATTCGCGGTCGCCCGTCGGGTCGGGTCCGTAGGCATCGCAGAATTCGTCGCGGCCTTCGAAGCAGCGGTTGATGATGTCCTGCGCGAACAACTGCCCGATGGCATCCTCGACCTCGATGTCGAAATAGTCGACGGCGAGCGAGAAGCCGGGCAGGAAGCGCGGCGTCAGCACGACGCCGGCGGTCAGGGAGTCGGCTTTTTCCGGGCGCAGGTTCAAATTGCCCGTGGTCTGTTCGCGAAAGGTGACGCCCTGCTCGCCCGTAAAGGGATCGGTCAGCGTATTCGTCCGCGACGTGCCGGCCTGGAACAGTTCATTGAGGTTCGGGGCGCGAATATCGCGGGAGCGCGTAATGCGCAGCAGGATATCGTCGACCGGTTGCCATGTGCCGCCGACCTTCCAAGTGGTGACATAGCCGGAGGTGGAATAGTCGGTCGCGCGGACCGCGCCGTTAAATTCCAGGCCCGCGCCGAGCGGAATGGCCGTTTCGAGGAACGCCTCCTTCACGTCGTAGTCGCCCTGCGTCGGCAGATAGTTGCCGACCTGCCAGCCGGTCTGGAACTCCTCGGGAACGAAGCCGGACACTTCCTCCTTCCGGTATTCGCCGCCGACAGCAATATCGACCGCGCCTGCCCAGGTAGAAAAGGGCGAGAAGGACAGGTCGAGGCCCGCGACCGTCTGCTCCAGCTTCTGGTCGCGATAGGGATTGCCGAAAATATAGTCGAGGACGGCTACATCGGGATTGTTGATGCCGAGGCGATTGAACGGCACGCAGCCATTGCCCGGGTCGCTCAGCGTCGACCGGCAGACGATCGTCCCCGGCGCGATCCCTGCCGCATTCCCCTCCGGTGCGAAAACGGCGTCCGTGGCGAGGGCGACGTTGCTCGTATCCTGAATGTTCAACAGCTGCTCGCGCGTATTGGTCTGGCCGTACTGGGCATAGGCGTTCCAGCTCGCGTCGCTGCCGAACAGTTCAAAATCGCCCTGCGCCCCGATCAGGTAGCGCTGCGTGTCGCGCTGGTTGTTCGTGCCGCGCACCGGCAGGTCGCCGGACGTGGTGCCGAGGCGCACACCTGTTACGCCGTCCAGTGCATCCGCGCCGAGCGCGTTGATCAGAAATGCATTGTCGGGCTGCAGAAGGATGTTGGTGGTGAACTGCGGACCCGCGTTGAACAGGGTCTCCTGCCAGTAATAGGAAGCCTCCCCGAACAGTTCGATGGCCGGCGACAGCTCGAAGCTGACGCGGCCGAAGACGCCGCGGCGATCATCCTCTGCCGCCAGGCCGATGCGGCGGCTGTTGTCCGCCAGTGCCCAGTCGCCGCCAGAGGTCAGCGAGCCACTGGTCAGGTCGCCATAATCATACTGGTTCACCGATCCGCCGGGGCCGAAATAGATGCCGCGCAGGCTGTCCGGCACGGTGCCGGTCGAGGAACTGATGATGCCGCCCGGCAGTGCATTGGACGTGCCGGTCATTGTGCGCACCAGATATTGCGGAAGACCGTTGTCATTCGTGTAGTCGGGATTGGCGATGGTGCGGTAGCCGAGCTGGTTCCAGTCGCGCGTGATGCTGAAGATGCCGTCCTGATGCGCATATTGGCCGCTGATCAGAACATGGCCGCGCCCATCCGCGAACCCGGTGCCGGCGGAGCCTTGGACGGAATAGTTGAAGCCGTCGCCCTCGTCCGTGATGCCCGCGTCGCCGCTGATGCGGAATCCCTCAAAATCGGTGTCGAGGACGAAGTTGACGACGCCCGCAACAGCGTCGGAACCGTATGCGGCGGAGGCGCCGCCCGTCACCACCTCGACCCGCTCAACAAGTTGCTGGGGGAAGGTGTTGATGTCGACAAGGCCGGTCACGCTGGACCCGACCGAGCGGCGTCCGTTCAGGAGGACGAGCGTGCGTTCCAGCCCCAGATTGCGCAGGTTGAGGGCGTTGATACCGGCCAGACCGGAGCTGAGGGCCAGACGCGAGTTTGCCGGCCGCAGGCTGCCGGCGACCGAGGGCAGCGTGTTCACGAAGTCGGCGATATTGTTGGATGGGGACTGGCTTTCGATCACTTCACGGCTGACGACCGTCAATGGTGTCGGCGCGGTGAATCCGTCGCGCCGGATGCGCGAGCCGGTGATGATGATCTCGCCCTCCGTGGAAGCGCGCGGCGCTGCGGCCGTCGGCCGAGCCGTGGCCGGCGGTGCGGTCTCCGGCGGGGTTTGCGCAGAGCTTTCCGGGTCCGAAGCTGGCCTCGTTTGCTGGGCCAGAGCCGGGGCGCAGACCATTGCTGCGGACAGGAGGCTTGCCGTCGCCAGCCATTTCGATGCGTAGCGGCCGCTCGATATACTCTTCATTTGGAATTTCCCCTCCATGTGACGGCGCTGGACCTGAAAGCCCGGTCCAGGCCGGTTTCTCGAACCTTATAAGCGTGCGTACCGCGCCTCTCCCGCGTACACATCCGTCCTCCTGTGGTTAGACCTCGACCTGAAATGTCGATTTCGTCAAGAGCGGCGCAGCGAAAGGACGTGGCGAGCCTATAACCCTGCCGAATGGTTGGGTGGGCCGGCCTGTGAAGGTATAGAGGAAAGGCATGGCATGCCGGCGGGCAAGGCATGGATAAAGCGAGGGGCGTGTCCTAGCCAAGACATCGGAGCCCTGCATCGGGCGGGGGTTTTCAGGAGGGAGGCAAAGCGATTGCTTGATCGGCGGTCCTTTTTCATCGGCACGGCGGCGGTCTTGTCCGCGCTGCCAGAATTGGCACGCGCACAGGGCGATGTGGTTCGCAGCCGCAAGACCGTGCCCGGCGCGGCGGCGACGATAGAGATCATCGACGATGAATGGGGCATTCCGCACATTCGCGCACAGTCCAAGCCGGACGCCTTCTTCGGTCAGGGCTACGTCGTCGCGCGCGACCGGATGTTCCAGATCGATTTCGGACACCGCGCCCGCATGGGGCGACTTGCCGAGGCGTTCGGCGAGGGGTTCGCGGATCGCGACGAACTGGCCCGCCTGTTCTTCTACCAGGGGGATGTGGACGCGGCGCTGGCGCAGGTGCCCGCAGACGTGCTCGCCTGTACCGAGGCTTACGTCGCCGGCGTCAATGCACGGGTCGCGGAGGTGGAGAGCGATCCGGCGCTGTTGCCGCTGGAATACCGCATCCTCGGCCTGTCGCCGCTGCGGTGGACGCTACGCGACCTCGTCGTCGCGCGCGGCGCCTCGATCGGCAATATGGACGACGAGATCCGCAGGGCGCGCCTTGCCGCCCTCGATCTCCTCGAGCTTGACGCGCTGACGACCCCGCTCAGGCCGAAATGGACCTTGTCGATTCCGGACGGGCTGGACACCGCAGCCGTCAGCGAAGCGGATCTTGGCGTCCTTCGCGCCTCGCGGCGCGGTCTGCCCTTCGCCGATTCGGTGCCGGCGACCGATGCGGATCGCCGCGCCTTCGATCTGGAGCGCGATCAGGCAGGCAGCAACGCCTGGACCGTCGCGGGCAGCCGCACGGCCACGGGGCGGCCGATCCTCGCCAACGATCCGCACCTCGGCATCGGCAGCTTTTCGCCGCGCCATATCGCGCATATGACCGCGCCCGGCCTCGATGTCATGGGCGGCGGCGCGCCGGGTCTTCCCGGCATCATGCAGGGGCATACGGATTATTTCGCCTTTGGGCGCACCAATTTCCACATCGACCAGCAGGATCTTTTCATCCTGGAGACGCATCCGGACGACCCGGAACGCTACAGGCACGCGGGCGGATGGAAATCCTTCGACCGGGTGGAAGAGACGATTCCCGTCGCCGGCGGCACGCCCCGGCAGGTCGTGCACCGCTACAGCGTGCAGGGACCGGTCGTTTCTCACGACCCCGCCCGCCGCCGCGCCAGTTCGGTCGCCTCCGTCGGCATGATGGACGGACCGGGCGGAATCTTCGCCATGGTCGCCATCAATCTCGCGCCCGATTGGGAGGGGCTGAAGACGGCCTTTGAACTGCACCCGTCGCCGACCAACTTTCACTATGCCGACCGGGACGGCAATCATGGCTGGCAGGTCATCGGCTATGCGCCGCTGCGGCGGCAGGGCGACGGGCTGACGCCGGTGCCGGGCGACGGCCGCTACGATTGGACCGGCCGTATCAAATACGACCAGCTGCCGAGCGCGTATAATCCGCCCGCCGGCTGGTTCGCATCCGCCAACCAGAACAATATCCCGGAGGACTATCCCTTCGAGGCGCATCCGCTCGCCTTCTCCTTCCGCGACCCCTATCGCTACGACCGGGTTTCCGAGGTTCTGGAGAGCCAGACGCGGCACAGCATCGCCGACAGCGTAGCCTTGCAGCACGACGTATTGTCCACGCCGGCGCGGCAGCTTGCGGCGATGATGCCGGCGGCTGCCCCCGGCGATGCCGGACGTGCGGCGACAATGCTGCGCGCTTGGGATGGGCGTATCGCTGGCAACAGCGGCGCGGCGGCGCTGCATGAGATTTTGTGGAAGGAGCTTGACCGTCGCCTCAGGGAGGCGGTCGTGCCGGCGCGTGCCGGTGAGCTGATCGAATCCCTGTCGCCATCCGTGCTCCTCGGCTTTCTGGCGCATCCCGATGCGCGCTTGGGACGGGATCCGGCGGCTGCCCGCGATGCGCTGCTGCAGGGGGCGCTGGAACGAGCGTGGGCGGAGGCCGTACGCCTGATGGGCGATGACCCCGCCGCCTGGCGATGGGACACGCTGCACCGCGTCGAGATCAAGCATCCGCTGTCGGACATTCCCGCAATTGCGGCCGCTTTTCCCGTGATCGAGGGCGGCGGCAGCGGCGGTGACGCCTACACCCCGATGGCGCGCTGGGTGCCATCCTCCAGCTACCACGTCGGGGGCGGCGCCAGCTATTTGATGGTGGTGGATGTCGGCGAGTGGGACAATAGCGTGATGTTGCTGCTGCCCGGCCAGTCGGGGGATCCGCGTTCCCCGCATTACGACGATTTCTACGCGCCGTGGATCGAGGGAAGGATGCAGCCAATGACGTTCAGCGCAGCCAAGGTCGACGCCAGCGCCAGAAGCCGCACGACCCTAACGCCGGGGGCGCCGGACTGATGGCGCGGCGGGTTCCTCGCATCGCCGTCGGCGCTCTTGCGGCGGCATTGTCCCTGCAGGGCTGCGCGGCAATCATTCCCGTTCCCCTGCCGCAGAAGACGGCGGCGCAGACCGGACGCGTCGCCGGAACGGCCGATACGGTGATACGCGGCGGCACGGTCTATACCGGCGCCGAGGAGCCGGCCCGTGTTGCGGACGTGGAGATCGCCGGCGACCGAATCCTTTATGTCGGTCCGCCGCGCGGCACGCAGGCCGCAACGACGATCGATGCGACCGGCAAGATCGTCGCGCCGGGCTTCATCGACGCGCATACGCATCCGAACAGTTATATCCGCTCGACGGATGCCAAGGCGCGGCTGAACCTGCCCTGGCTGGCGCAGGGCGTGTCCACCATCGTCATCGGCGTCGATGGGGGCGGTACACCCGACGTTGCGGAGGATACGGCGCGCCTCGCCCAGAGCGGTATCGGCACCAACGTCGTTCCGATGGTCGGTTTTGGCGCGATCCGCCAGCGGGTGATGGGGGAAGACGACCGCGCACCCACCCCCGCGGAACTCGAGGAGGAGCGTGATCTTGCCGCGAAGGCGATGTGCGAGGGCGCCTACGGCCTGTCCACCGGCCTGTTCTACGCGCCGCAGAGTTTCGCTGAAACCAGCGAGGTCATCGCGGTTGCAAAGGAGGCCGGGGCGCGTGGCGGCCTGTACGATACGCATCAGCGGGACGAATCGAGCTATACCATTGGCCTGATCGAATCGACGCGGGAGGCGCTGGAGATCGGGCGAGCGGCGCAGATGCCGGTCCATTTTGCGCATCTGAAGGCGCTCGGAGTCGATTTGCATGGCCAGGCGCCGACCCTGATCAAGACGATCGAGGATGCGCGCGCGGCCGGACAGGATGTGACCGCCGACCAGTATCCCTGGCTGGCGTCCGGCAGCAGCCTCGACGCCGCGCTGGTCCCGCGCTGGGCCGTCGACGGAGGCTACCGCGCAATGATCGCCCGCTTCGACGACCCGGAGACGCTGAACCGCATCGAAACGGAAATGGCGGAAAACCTGAGGCGTCGGGGCGGCAAGGAGTCTATCCTGCTGACGGTGTCGGGGCAGCCCTGGACCGGCAAGACGCTGGGCGACATGGCGAACGAATGGGACCTGACGCCCGTACGGGCGGCGATCCGGATTTTACGCGTTCCGAACGCGGATGGCGACGGTCCGCGGGGCAGCGGCATCGCCTCTTTCAACATGGCGGAGAGGGACGTCGACCTGATCATGCAGCAGCCCTGGGTGGTGACGGGCTCCGACGGTTCGAACGGTCATCCCCGCCAGTACGCGACCTTCCCGCGCCTGTGGCAGACCTATGTGCAGGAACGCGGCGTCATCGACGCGGACCGGTTCATCCGGCGCTCCACGGGTCAGATTGCCGATATCTACAAGATCCCCGAGCGCGGCTATTTGCGCCCCGGCTATTTCGCCGATGTCGTCGTGTTCGATCCGCAAGGGTTTGTGCCCCGCGCGGACTATACAAATCCCAGACAGCCGGCCGAGGGCGTCGCCGCCCTGTTCGTAAACGGCCGCCTTGCGCTGCGGGACGGCACGGCGACGGGCGAGGCGGCCGGCCGGGCGCTGCTCAGGCCAACCCCGCCAGGCTGCGCCGGATCGCTCGCGGATCGCTAGCCGGCGATCCAGCGTGACAAGAGGTTTACAGGGGGCCTATAGCCGCACGGCATGAACTTGCGGCACATCGAGATCTTTCATGCCGTTTATGTCAACGGCTCGGTCAGCGCGGCGGCGCGGGCGCTGAACGTCTCGCAGCCCTCCGTTTCCAAGACGCTGCGGCGGGCGGAGGCACTGTTCGGGGCCGCGCTGTTCGAACGGACCGGCGGCCGGCTCGTCCCGACGGACGAGGCGCATGCGCTGATCGCGGAGGTCACCGACATTCAGCAGCGAGTCGCCGCGCTGCGGGAAGGGGGACATGGCCAGCTTGGCGAGGAACGGGGCCTGCTGCGCATCTCCGCATTGCCGTCGATCGCGCTGGAGGCACTGCCCACTGCCGTCAGTCGCTTTCTGAAGGCGCATCCGCGCGTCCGCTTCGATCTGCAGACGGTTCATCATCAGGATCTGATGCGGGAACTGCGCGACCATGAAAGCGACATCGTCATCGCCAACGAGGTTCCGGCCGACCCCGCGCTGGGCCGCAAGTGGCTGGGCGAGGGCGAACTGGTGGTCCTCTACCGGGAGGATGACATGCCCGGCGCGCCGCACCGCCTGTCCCTGGACCAGCTTTGCAGCCGGCCCTTCGTCAGCCTGGCGGCGAGCGGACCCATCGGCGATCTGTTCAGCAGCGAATTGCGCCGGCGCGGCCTTGTTCTGAGCGAAGGGGTTTCGGCGCGCACCTTCTACATCGCGACGCAACTGGTTCGCGCAGGCGTCGGCATTACAGTGGTCGATAACCTGACCGCGCAGGCAGCCATGGTGCCCGGCCTTGCCATGCGCGGCCTGCGGCCGGCCATCACCTTTGATATTCACGCCATGTATCTGCTCAGCCGGCCTCTCGGCCCCCTCGCGAGCGAATTCCTCCGGATCATGGGAGAGGTCGTGGAAAGCCTGTAGCGGCCGGGACTTTCCCGTGGGTTATAGGCTGACGGGCGGTGCTTGGCCCGGCATGCGCGCGCGGCTAGCGTCCGCGGCATGAACCGCTCGTCTCGCCTTGCCGCCCTTCTCGGCGCCTTCGCTTTCTGCTCCTCACCGCTTGCCGCGCAGTCCGGCCAAGAGACATCGCACCTGTTTGCCGATGCGGAGGCGGGCACCCGCTTCGGCCTTCACGTCACGGATGAGGCGGGGCGCGAAATCGTCTCCATCGCCGCCGACGACCGGTTCGTGCCAGCCTCGAACACGAAGCTCTACACCACGGCGCTCGCCTTCGAGACGCTGAGCGTTGAGGGGCCGGATGAGCGCGGCGGCGCAAGCGTGTCGCTGCGTCCGGCCGCGGGGGCTCCCGACGTCATCCTGAGCGGGTTTGGCGATGCCCGCCTGTCCAGCGCGGCGGACTGCGAGGTCGATTGCCTGGCGGAGCTTGCCGACAGCGTGGCGGCGACGGTGCGGACTGTCGGCGATGTCGTCGGGGACGATAGCTATTTCCCCGATGAGCGCTGGCCGGGCGGGATGAGCTGGAACAACATGGTGACGCGCTACGGCACCGCGATCTCGGCCCTGACCGTCGACGACAATGAATGGACGTTCACGCTCTCTCCCGCGCCCGTCGGAGAGCGGGCGGAGGCGAGCGGTGATGGCTATTACACGCTTCGCAGCGCGGTGACGGTCGGGAACAGCACCGACCTGATGACGATGCGCCAACCTGGGACGGATATCCTGCGCGTCGCCGGTACGGTGGCGCAGGACGCACTGCCCTATCGCATGCGGCTGGGCGTCGAGGATCCTGCGCGGCGCGCTGCCTGGCTGCTGCGAAACATGCTGGAGGATCGCGGCGTCACCGTCACGGGATCAGTGACGGTTCGGCATCGGCCGCTGACGCCGGCAGACGAGGCCGGAGCCGAACCGGTCCGGCCGCCGCGCGGTCCGGCGCTTGCCAAATTGACCCCGCCTCCGCTGAGCGAGGATATTCTGCGGGTCAACAAGGAGAGCCAGAACCTTCATGCCGAATTGTTGCTGCGCCGCGCGGGGGCAGCGGGCGGTAGCGGCTCGGTCGCCTCGGGCCTTCTGAAGGAGGAAGCCATGCTGGACCGGGCGGGCGTGGAACGCTGGCGCTACGATTTCGCCGACGGGTCCGGCATGTCGAATTATAACCGCGTCACACCGCGCGGAACGGTGGCGTTCCTGCGCTGGACGCAGACGCGGCCCTGGGGGGCGGCGTGGCGCGAGACGCTGCCGGTTGCCGGCGTGGATGGAACCTTGGCGCGCCGCTTCGAGGGGACCCCGCTGGAGGGGAAACTGTTCGCGAAGACCGGCTCTCTCAATGGCGCGTCCGCTCTCTCGGGCTTCCTGATCGCGGCGAGCGGCCGCACCCTCATTTTCTCGGTTCTGGCCAACGACATGCCCGCCGGCGTGTCGGCAACGGATGACATGGACGCGGCCCTGCTGCGTGTGGCGGCCGCGAACTAGCCCTCAAGCCTCCACGTCGCGGGGGCGCACGCGGGCGAGCAGCGGCAGGAACGGGATGGCGGCCAGACTGGCGATACCGGACAGAAGGAAGAAATTGTCGAAGCCGATGCTCTTGACGATGACGCCGCCCGAACCGGCGAGCAGGCGCGGCAGCAGGAAGGCGAAGCCGGACAA
Organism: Pacificimonas flava; assembly: GCF_000342165.1. Classification (GTDB taxonomy): domain Bacteria; phylum Pseudomonadota; class Alphaproteobacteria; order Sphingomonadales; family Sphingomonadaceae; genus Pacificimonas; species Pacificimonas flava. The sequence goes on along the minus strand of NZ_AMRV01000002.1, from coordinate 189,352 downwards.
GAACGCATATTGCGCGCCCGCATGGCGCAGGTCGACGAGCATGGAGAGATAAACGACGAAGACCGCGCCCGCCATGCCGTTGCCGAACTGGTCGGCGGCTGTGGCCGCGTAAAGCCAGCCCTCCGCAACAGGCCTGGCAGCCAGCCATACGAAGGCGAAATTGCCGATAGCCGCGAAGACCGCCCCGATGGCGAGCACCGGGCCCATGCGCATGCGCGTCACCATCCACCCCCCTAGGCCGACGCCGGCCATGCTGGCGATCAGGGCGACGAGGCTATCGGCGCGGCCGATGGCCGACAGGCTGTAGCCGAGCTCCCGGATCATCGGCTTCGACAGGTTCAGCGCCAACACATCGCCCATCCGGTAAATGGAGACGAAGGCGAGCAGCAACAGCGCGCCGAAGCCATAGCGCCAGAAAAATTCGACGTAGGGACCGACAGCGGCAGAGCGCCGCCACGGATCGTCCGGCCCGGCGCGGCGGATACGGGGCAGGGCAAGCGTCATCATCGCGAACGGAAGCGCACATAGGACGAGGACGTACGGCGTAACATTGGCGTCCGCATCGATTCCGGCAGCACTCGCCGCGCTCAGCAACACCCATCCGACGCCAGCGGTTACGGCCGCGGCGGCTGCAAGGATCAGGGCGCTCGCCGCAAGCCCCGCCGAAAGGCCGGCGAGGCGTCCCGCCTTCGCGCCGGCTTCCGGCCGCATCGAGACGAGTACCGGAAACGGGAGGAGGGCCGCTGCCGCAATAGCAAGATACGCCGCGGTCCAGCTGCTATTGTCGGCCAGGAGCAACGCGCCGCTGCCGGCCGCAACCATGGCCGTGCGGTATCCCCACAAATTGGCGGCCGCAAGCGGACCCTGCTCTTCGGGTGTCGGAGCCAGTTCGATACGCCAGGCGTCGGCAGCCACCTCCAGCGTCGTGGTCCAGAAGGCGAGGAGCACGGCGAACAGCGCCGTTACGCCCAGCATGCGGTCACCGGACGTAAGCGCCATCGCCGTCATGGCGGAAAAGATGCCGAGCTGCGCAAGGATGATCCAGCTGCGCCGCTTGCCGAAGACCGGTCCGAATCCCGGAACGACGAAACGGTCGAGCATCGGCGCCCATACGAACTTGAAGGTCGGCAGCAACTGGACCCACGCGAAGAAGCCGATCACGACCAGCGACACTCCGTTTTCCTGCAGACGCAGCGCCAGCACAGTGGAGAACATGTAAAAGGGAAGGCCGGCGGAAAAGCCCAGCATTCCGAACAGCGCCATTCGACGCGGCTCCGACGTCAGTCCCGCTGGGGGCGCCGCCGCGGCCCGTTTGGGTTCGGCATCCCGATCAATCGCCGTTTCGGTAGGTGACAAAGACAAACTCCCCCCGTCCGCCGAACCACCGGGCGGACACGTCCGACCGTTTCGCGTCGCGGCGCTTTCGTCAATCCCGGATGCATCAGCGTCCTTGCCGTCCGGCGCGCGCACGCGCGCATGGGACTGTGTCGGAAGGCTCGGCGAAGCAGGCAGAAACGCAGGCGCGCCGCCGCATCGGGTGAACTTTTGAAGGACTTTCCCGTTCTCTGGCTCAAGAACCGGCCTGAAGCGGTTCACTGAGGCAGGGAGTCATTATGAGCGAGGCCAGACGCTTTCCGGTGTCCAGGCGCGGCGTGATCGCGGGCGGGACAGCCTCCGTAGCCGCTGCGAATTTACCATGGTCGGATGTGAAAGCTCAGCAAGTCGAGAGATCTGTGGAACCACCATCAGTAAGCGTTTCGTTGAACATCAACGGCGAAGAGCGCGATCTGGAACTCGATACGCGGGTAACATTGCTCGACGCGCTTCGCGAACATGTCGGCCTGACCGGTACGAAGAAGGGCTGTGACCATGGGCAATGTGGTGCCTGCACGGTCATGGTGAACGGGGAGCGGGTGAATTCCTGTCTCAGCCTTGCCGTGATGCACGAGGGCGACGAGATCACCACCATCGAGGGGTTGGGTACGCCTGACGCGCTTCATCCCATGCAGGCGGCGTTCGTTAAGCATGACGGCTATCAGTGCGGATATTGCACCCCGGGCCAGATTTGTTCGGCTGTGGCGGTGCTGCAGGAAATCGAACGCGGCATTCCCAGCCACGTCACCGACGACCTGCTGGCGGATATGCAGCCGACGAATATGGAGATGAGGGAGCGCATGAGCGGGAATATCTGCCGCTGCGGCGCCTATTCGAACATTGCCGAGGCCATGGCCGACGTGGCGGAGGGCTGAAACATGCAGAGTTTCACCTATGAACGCGCGCAGACACCTGCCGAGGCCGCAAAGGCGGCTGCGGAACGGGAAAATGCAAAGTTCATCGCCGGGGGCACCAATCTTCTCGACCTGATGAAGCTCGAGATCGAGCGGCCGACGCACCTGATCGACGTGGGCAGGCTCGGCCTGAAGGAAATCGAGGATACGTCCGACGGCGGCCTGCGTATCGGCACCCTCGTCAGCAATACCGCTCTTTCCGCCCATCCGCGGGTTCGCCGCGACTATGCCGTTCTGACGCGCGCCATTCAGGCAGGCGCGAGCGGTCAGCTGCGCAACAAGGCGACGACGGGCGGAAATCTGCTGCAGCGCACCCGCTGCCCCTATTTCTACGACACCAACATGCCCTGCAACAAACGCCAGCCGGGCGCCGGCTGCGCAGCGCAGGGCGGCTATTCTCGGCAATTGGGCGTGGTGGGAGTTTCGGACAGCTGCATCGCCACCTATCCGGGGGATATGGCGGTGGCCATGCGTGTTCTCGACGCCGTCGTTGAAACGATCGCCCCGGACGGTACCGAGCGGCGAATTCCGATAGCCGACTTTCATCGGTTATGGGGCGACACGCCGCATATCGAGAACGCCTTGCAGCCGGGCGAGCTGATCACGCATGTGACGCTGCCGCGGCCCATCGGCGGTCGCCATGTCTATCGCAAGGTCCGCGACCGGGCCTCCTACGCCTTTGCGCTCGTTTCGGTGGCCGCGGTGCTGCAGCCGGACGGCCGGGGCCGCGTGGCCTTTGGCGGGGTCGCGCCCAAACCGTGGCGCATGCCGGAAGCCGACGCGGAGCTTCCCCGCGGCGCAAAGGCCGTCGTGGGTCGCGCCTTCGCGGATGCGCGGCCCACGGAACATAACCGCTTCAAGATTGCGCTGGCGCAGCGCGCGCTTGCCGGCATCCTGTCGGATGCGCCGGCCCAGCAGGAGGGCTGAAGCCATGAAATTCGACTCCCCCGCTGGCGACAATCTGTTTGACCGGTCGCGTATTGTCGGAAAATCGACATCGCGTATCGATGGACCGCGCAAGACGACGGGCACGGCGCCCTATGCCTATGAACGTGGTGATGAGGTCGCCAATCCCGCCTATGGCGTGATCCTGGGTGCCGCCATCGCAAAGGGTCGCATTCGCAGGATGGATGCACGCGATGCGCGGCGCGCGCCCGGTGTCCTGTCCGTACTGCTGGCGACGGAGAGAAAGCCGGTCGGAAAAAGCGACTGGAATCTGGCGCCGCTGTTCGGCGGTCCGGAGGTTGCGCATTATCATCAGGCGGTTGCGCTTGTGGTGGCCGAAACCTTCGAGCAGGCCCGCGCGGCGTCCAACATGATCCATGTCGATTACGAACGGACGGACGGAACCTTCGATCTTGCCGCCGCCGCGCCCGCTGCGGAGGGCGCGGATGGAAATCAGGATCGCTCGACCCTGGGCGATTTCGATGCTGCCTTCGCCGCCGCGCCCGTCAAGGTCGACGCTCGCTATACGACGCCCGATGAATCACATGCGATGATGGAACCCCATGCGACCATCGCCATGTGGGAAGGCGACAAGCTGACCCTTCTGACATCCAACCAGATGATCAACTGGGCGAAGACCGCCATGGGTCAGATCCTGGACATTCCTGCGGAGAATATTCGTGTCGATTCTCCGTTCGTGGGTGGCGGGTTCGGAGGCAAGTTGTTCATCCGCTCCGACGCCGTGCTTGCTGCGCTTGGGGCGCGGGAGGCGGGGCGACCGGTCAAGGTCACGCTTCAGCGTCCGCTGATGTTCAACAATACGACGCACCGTCACGCAACCATGCAGCACCTGCGCATCGGCGCAGAGGCGGACGGCCGGATCACCGCCATCGCCCACGAAAACTGGTCGGGCAATATCACGGGCGAAGAGGGTGAAGACGGCACCATGCAGACGCCGAAGCTCTATACCGGCGCCAATCGCATGACGGGCAATTATGTCACCCAGCTCGACCTGCCGGAGGGGAATGCCATGCGCGCGCCGGGCGAGGCCGTCGGACATATGGCCCTGGAGGTCGCCATGGACGAGCTTGCCGAAGCCCTGGACATGGACCCGGTCGAACTGCGCATCAGGAACGACGCGCAGGACCGCGTGCCCGGCGAGCCTTCCAAACGCATTTCCGACCGCCATCTGACGCGTTGCCTTCGCGAGGGTGCAGACAGGTTCGGCTGGTCGGCACGAAGCGTTGTGCCGGGCCGCATGCGCGAGGGACGCTGGCTGGTGGGAATGGGTGTCGCGGCCGGCTATCGCGGCGGTCCGACGCAGACCTCAGGCGCCCGCGTCCGTCTTGGCGCCGATGGAAAGGTTGCCGTGGAAACGGACATGACCGATATCGGCACGGGCAGTTATACGATCATCGCCCAGACGGCGGCAGAAAGTCTGGGCGTGCCGCTGGAGCGTGTCTCCGTCGAACTGGGCGATTCCGGCTATCCCGTATCTGCGGGATCCGGCGGCCAATGGGGCGCCGCCAGTTCGACGGCGGGCGTCTACGCGGCTTGCGTCAATCTACGCCGCGCGATCGGCGAGAAACTGAACTTCGATGCCGACCGGGCCGAGTTCGTAGACGGAGAGATCCGCGCCGGCAACCAAAGCTTTGCCTTGACGGCGGCGGGAGAAATGTCGGCCGACGGCAAGATGGAGTTCGGCGACTTCAAGGACGATTACGACGTCGGAACTTACGCCGCGCATTTCGCCGAGGTCGGTGTCGATGCCTATACCGGCGAAACGCAGATCCGCCGCATGCTGGCGGTTTGCGATGCTGGCCGCATTCTCAATCCCCTTTCCGCGCGCAGCCAGGTTATCGGCGGCATGGTCATGGCAGCCGGTGCGACGCTGATGGAGGAACTGGCCGTGGACAAGCGGTTCGGCTTTTTTGCCAATCATGACCTCGCCACCTACGAGGTGCCGGTCCATGCCGACATCCCGCATCAGGAGGTGCTGTTTCTCGACACGCTCGATCCGATCGTTTCGCCGCTAAAGGCAAAGGGCGTGGGCGAACTGGGGATTTGCGGACCGGGCGCCGCGATCGCCAATGCGATCTATAACGCCATCGGGGTACGCGTACGCGATTATCCGATCACGCTCGACAAATATCTGGATCGGTTGCCGGAACTTGCCTGAGGCAACCGATCAGCGCGATTTGCCGTAGGCCGAGACCAGCCGGTCATACTCCTGGCGAGAGATTTCGATCATTGAACCATGACGTGCGCCGTCCGGCACGTCATACCGGTTCCACGCCTCGACCCCGCTGTTTCCGGACATCTGTATCCACGGGCCCTCGAGCCGGGGGGCCATGGAGAGGCCATAGCTGGTGCCGGCATATTGCTCGTAATAGAGAAACCAGTCCTTGCCGTTCGGAGCCCGCACCAGCGTCGGCGCCTCGCGAAAGTTCGGGCTGAGAGAGGGGCCGGGCGGGGGATAAGGACCCAGCATGTTTTCGGCACAGGTGATGCGGATCGTCTTGCCGGTCGGCCAATTGTAGGACGGGTAGCGTTCGTCCTTCAGAACGGCGCAATATCCCCCCTCCGGGTTCGGCTGCATGATCGTGTCGATCGTCGCCATTTCCCAATCGAACAGCCGGCGCGGCGGCTTTGCGAAGGTCCTGAGGTCCGGGGAGGTGACGTAAAGCGTCCTCTGGCTCGCCCAGTAGCGTTCCGGATCCTGTTCGGAGCCGGGAACGGTCGGCGTATGCCACATCAGCAGGAAGCGGCCCGAGGGTGCGTCGAAATAAAGCTTCGGCGCGCCAATTCGCTGGAGCGCGTTATCGAGGCCGACGGCCGCGTCCAGATCCGGTTCGTAGGTGCCGTAGGGCGTCCATTGGACAAGGTCCTCCGAAACCCAGAAGCGGATCAGCGGGTCGTCATCGCTCTGGTTGCCAACGAGATAGTAGCGCCCGTCCGGCCCCTTCGCGATGGAGGCGTGGCCGTGATAATCCTCTGACACGCGCTCGCCGTCGTTCAGTTCTTCCCAATACAGGCCTTCACGGCTGACGGAATAATAAAGCACCCCGTAATTGCCCGACTTCATATGCGCGAACAGATACGCCTTGTCCGGGTCGACATAGGTCGGGGCCGGCGCGCCGGGCTGCGCATTCGCCTCCAGCTGCGCCGCGGCCGGGGCTGTCAGGGACCCGAAAAGCGCTACCGTCGCCATTGGCAGCGACGCGCGGAAAAACCGTCTCATCATCAATCATTCCGTCAAAATCAGACGGCCGGCTCGCGCTTGTGCTCCGATTTCACATAGCGCACCGTTCCGCTGCTCGCGCGCATGACGACGCTTTCGGTGGTGATGGTGCCGCCGCGGCGGTGCTTGACCCCCTCCAGCAGAGATCCGTCCGTCACGCCCGTGGCTGCAAAGATCACGTCGCCCTTGGCCATTTCCTCGAGCGTGTAGATGCGGTCGAGATCCGCGATTCCCCATTTTGCCGCGCGGGCGCGCTCGTCGTCGTTGCGGAAGACGAGGCGGCCCTGCATCTGCCCGCCGACGCAGCGCAGCGCAGCGGCCGCCAGAACCCCCTCGGGCGCGCCGCCCTGGCCGAAATAGATGTCGATGGTCGTATCGGGATCGGTGGTCGCGATGACGGCGGCCACGTCGCCGTCCGGGATCAGCTTGATGCCGCAACCGAGGCTGCGCAGTTCGTTGATGATCGCTTCGTGACGCGGGCGATCGAGCACACAGGCGATGATCTCGTTCGCCGGCACGCCCTTCGCCTTCGCAAGCGCCTCGACATTTTCCGTGACGCTCTTGTCGAGGCTGACGATGCCCGGTTCGTAGCCGCCGCCGATGGCGATCTTGTCCATGTAGACATCGGGCGCATTCAAAAGGCCGCCCTCCTCGGCGATGGCGAGCACGGCCAGAGCGTTCGGCCCCGCCTTTGCCGTGATGGTGGTTCCTTCCAGGGGATCGAGCGCGATATCGATCTTCGGCGCGCCCTCCTTCCGCTTGCCGACCTTCTCACCGATATACAGCATCGGCGCCTCGTCTCGCTCGCCCTCGCCGATGACGATGGTGCCGTCGAAGTCGAGGCCGTTCAGCGCCTCCCGCATACCGGCGACCGCTGCGGCGTCTGCCTCTTTCTCATCGCCTCGGCCGATCAGGTGCGAGGCCGCCATGGCCGCGCATTCGGTGACGCGCACCATTTCGAGAACGAGAACTCGGTCGAGCGGACTGCGATTCGATGCCATGCAAAATATCCGGAAAAAAGGAGGAGGAAGATCTGACTAGCCGACTAGCCGCGCTTCGTGACGGTAGCAAGTAAGGGGGCGGTGAAAGCGACGTGGGACGAGCCTGCGGCACGGCGGTGATGACCCCCCGGCCCCTCCCTTGCCAGGGAGGGGAGAAATAGCGCGTTCCCCTCGCTAGAAAGGGAGGGGTTCTGGGAGGCCGGCCCGCCTCAGCGCGCGGCCTTCTTCAGCGCTACGCGAACGACTGCTTCCACTCCGGCATCCTTGCCCAGCTCATCGACGGCGGCGGCGACGACCTTTGCCGCCTGCGCGGGTTTGAAGCCGAGATTTGCGAGCGCGGATTCCGCGTCGGCGGCGACGCTGCCCACCGGGGCGCTCGGCGCACTGCCCGCCACCGCAAGACCGGCGCCGGGCAGAACCTTGTCGCCCAATTCGCTGACGATACGCTGCGCCAGCTTCGGCCCGACGCCGGACGTGCGCGCGACCATGGCCTTGTCGGCGTTCGCAATCGCGCTCTCCAGTTCGTTCGCGGAAAGAGTGGAGAGGATGGCGAGCGCGACGCGCGCGCCGACGCCCTGCACGGATTGCAGCAGGCGGAACCAGCCCTGCTCCGCCTCCGTCGCGAAGCCGTAAAGGAGGAAGGCATCTTCCCGAACCACGGTTTCGATATGGAGCCGCACCTCGGCCCCGTCGCTCAGCTGCGACAGGGTACGGGTGGAGCAGCCGACCAGATAGCCGACACCGCCAACGTCGATAATGGCATGATCGGGGGTCAGCGCTGCGACGCTGCCGGTCAGACGCGCGATCATGCGTGCATGACCAAGCGCTGACTGGCCGCAATGTTCGCATGGCAGATCGCCACGGCGAGCGCATCGGAGGCATCAAGAGTGCCCGGCGCCGCGCCGGGCAGCAGCCGCTCGACCATCGCGTGCACCTGCCTCTTTTCCGCCGCACCGCCGCCGACCAGCGCCTTCTTCACCAGTCGCGGCGCATATTCGGCGCAGGCCAGGCCGGCAGCGCCGACGGCCGCCAGAACCGCGCCGCGCGCCTGCCCCAGCTTCAGCGTCGATTGTGGGTTCTTGTTGGAAAACACCTCCTCGCATGCCGCCGCCTGGGGCCGCTGCGCCGCTATGACATTGCTGACGGCGGCGAACAGCGCCGAAAGGCGCGCGGGCATCTCCCCGCGCGCCGGCGGCTTGATGGTGCCCGAGGCGACATAGCTGAGCTGGCTGCCCGACGAGCGGATGACCCCCCAGCCGGTGGCCGCCAGCGAGGGGTCGAGGCCGAGGATGATCATGCGCGCTGGCTCACGCGTCCAGCTTCTCCATGATCTCGTCGGAGATTTCATAATTGCCGTAAACGGTCTGCACGTCGTCGTCGTCGTCGAGCGCGTCGATCAGCTTGAACAGCGTCTGCGCATTGCCCTCGTCGAGAGAGACCGTGTCCATGGGGCGCCAGTAGAGCTTTGCGCTGTCCGGTTCGCCCAGCGTGTCCTCCAGTTGCTTCGACACCTCGTGCAGCGCCTCCAGCTGGGTGTAGATCTCGTGCTCCTCGCCTTCGGAATTCACGTCGTCGGCGCCTGCTTCCAGGGCGGCCTCGAAGATCGTTTCCGCGCTCGCTGCGTCCTTCTTATAGACGATCAGGCCGACATGATCGAAACCGTGCGTGACGGTGCCCGGCCCGCCGACATTGCCGCCATTCTTCGAGAAGATCGTGCGCACGTTGGTATTGGTGCGGTTGCGATTGTCGGTCAGCGTCTCGACGATGAGCGCGGTGCCGCCGGGGCCGAAACCCTCGTAGCGGATTTCCTCATAATCGTCGCCTTCGCCGCCGGAGGCCTTGTCGATGGCGCGCTGGATATTGTCCTTTGGCATCGACTGCGACTTCGCCGCCTGCACCGCCGCGCGAAGACGCGGGTTCATCTCCGGGTCGGGCAGGCCCGATTTCGCCGCGACGGTGATTTCGCGGCTGAGTTTCGAAAACATCGCCGAGCGCTTTTTGTCCTGCGCGCCCTTGCGGTGCATGATGTTCTTGAATTTGGAATGGCCTGCCATCGAAAATCGCTTCTTGCCGCTAGGATTGGTCCAGAACGCGCCGCTTTAGCGCGGCGGAGCGTCCTCCGGCAACCGCAGGGCGCTGTTCGCCGCCGCCAGCGCCAGAGCGAGGGTGACCAGGAACAGCGCAGCCTCAAGGGAGGCATGCAGGTGCGACGTAATGATACCCGCCAGCGTCGGACCATGCAGGACCGGCACGCCGGGCAGGATCGTCTGCAATGCAGCGACCGCGATCACGACAAGAGCGTAGGCGCAGAACAGTGCCCTGCCGTCGCGGCGAACAGCGCGGCGCCAGCGCGGCTCCAGCGGCGACAGGCGCGACGTCGCCGTGCCGGCATAAAGAGAGAGCAGGGGTGTCACGAAGGCGGCAGACGCGAGATCGAACAGCAGGAAGAGGAGAGACAGGGGCAGCGCACCGACCCCGCCGCCCGCCTGCTCGCCGTTCATCGCCAGCCAATGGGCGCCGGTTACGCCAAGGCTGCGGATCGCGCGAATCAGGACGGCGACGAGGACAAACCAGAGGAAGCCGAGATTCGGGCGGCCCGGCTTCGGCTCGCCGGCCATTGCGCGTATGAACAGGTAAGGCATCCAGAAGATCGTCAGAAAGGCGATCGCGACCGAAAAGGCTTGGCCCCATCCTGCCGGGAGGCCGATGCTCCCTGGCAGGGGAGCGAAGGGCAGCATGGCGCGCCCGCTGTAGACGAGGATGAGGAGCGCCCAGTAGCGTCCCTTCAGTCCGGCGATGAGCCGGCAAGCGGCCGCCAGCCAGGAGGGGGGATAAAGGGGATCGGCGGGGCGGTCGTAGATCATGATCGAACGGGGACGGAACGACGGTCCTGGCCGCTGCCCTTCCTGTGGATTGGCGCGCCGGAACAGGGGATCGGGACTAGCGCCAGGGACTTTTTGGCGGCGTCGGCGTCGGCGTCGGCGTCGCCTCCGATGCGGAGCCGGCCGGCGATGCCTTGCGGGTGCTTTCCGCAGCGAAGCTGACGGCGGTGCCGGTGGCGGAGACCATCAGCATGCTGCCGTCCTTGCCGATCACTTCATAATCGAGATCGACGCCGACGACGGCATCGGCGCCGTAGTGGTTCGCGTAATATTCGAGCTCTTCGAGAGCCTCCTGCCGCGCCTGCTTCAAGACCTTTTCATAGGCACCGGAGCGGCCGCCGACGACATCGGAGATGCTGGCGAAGAAATCCTTGAACAGGTTCGCGCCCATGATCGCCTCTCCGGTGACGACGGCGTGATAGGTCGCAATCGGGCGCCCCTCGACGGTCGGAGTGGTGGTGATGATCATGACAAGTCCCCTACGGCCTGTTTGAGCATGACGGTGCACAGATGCGCGCGGTAGTCCGCGCCGGCATGGATGTCGCTCGACATGGCGGCGGCGTCCGGCGGCGGCACATCCCGTGCATTCTGACCCGCACCGAGCGCCGCTTCCGCCTCGCTCCAGCGAAACACGCCCTCGCCTCCGGCACCCGTTACGGCCACGCGCCAGCCCTCCTCCAACTCTGCCACGAACACGCCGGCAAGCGCATAGCGGGAGGCGGGGTGACGGAACTTTGCGTAGGCGGCCCGGCGGGGAATGCGAAAGCCGACGCGCCGGATCAACTCTCCGTCTTCCAGCGCGGTGAAGAACATACCCTGGAAGAAATCCGCGGCCCCATGGACGGCGCGGTCGGTCTCCACGAGAGCATCCAGTGCCAAAACGGCGGCCGGATAGTCGGCGGCGGGGTCGTTATTGGCCAGGGAGCCGCCGAGCGTGCCACGGTTCCGCACCTGCGGGTCACCGATCATGCTTGCCATTGTCTGCAATGCGGGAAAGACATCTGCGCCCCTCGCCACATCGGCGTGCCGCGTTAGCGCACCGATCCAGAGCCGCCCGTCAGCGTGCTGCATACCGCGCAGTTCATCCAGACCCGACACGTCGATCAGCCGATCAGGATCGCGCAATCTCGCCTTCATGGCCGGGATCAGCGTGTGACCGCCAGCCAGATAGGCTGGATCCGCGCCCGAGGTCGTCAGTTCGACCGCCTCGGCGGCTGTCCGGGGGCGATAATAGGTCACGCCATTTCCCCGGCGCTCGCCGCGGCGCCTGCTTTGATCGCCTTCACGATGTTCACATAGCCCGTGCAGCGGCAGAGATTGCCCTCCAGCTCGTGCGCGATCGTGTCCTCACCGACCGCGCCGCCGTGCCGCTTCGCGATGCCGATGCCCGCCATGACCATACCCGGCGTGCAGAAGCCGCATTGCAGGCCGTGCGCTTCCTTGAAGGCGAGCTGCATCGGATGCAGCGTGTCGCCCTCGGCCAATCCCTCGATGGTGACGATGTCGGCGCCGTCCACTTGCGCCAAGAGCAGCGTGCAGCTTTTAACCGGCTCGCCGTTCATCAGCACGTTGCAGGCGCCGCACTGGCTGGTGTCGCAGCCGATATGGGTGCCTGTCAGCCCAAGCTCGTCGCGCAGGACTTCGACGAGCAGGGCGGTGGGGTCGGCGGTCGGCGCGGCGCGCTCTCCGTTCAGCGTGAACTCAATGGCCATGGCCGCATGGCTTAGCGAAGCGGCGGGCTACGCGGAACGGAAAATTTGATGAGGAGCGGCGTCTTCTCCGGTCCTGAAAAGAAGATAGGCGACGATGCCGGGGCCGTGGCATCGCCGCCTTTCTTTATGAAGGACCGGGCAAGGATTCTCGGGGCCGTGAGTCCCCCCGCCGTACTTCTTTACGGTCCGCCTGGCGCCGAAGCGCGGAAGGGCGAACCAGGTGTGCCCTCCGATGTCGGGGCCGTGACCCGGAAGACAGCGACATGTCAGCAAGGCATGTGCCAATTCGCGCTCGTGACGGTTTGGCGTAGGAACTATCGTTAACGCCTGTTCGTGGCGCGATTGTCACCTGCGCCACCTGTGCCGAAACGGCACAGATGAAACGTATTAGGTGGAAAGAGGCAGACCTGCCGCCGCTGCTGCCCGCTTGAACCTCGCGATGATCTCGTCGACCTCCGCATCGCTATGCTCGGCGCACAGCGAACAGCGCAGAAGATGCAGGCCGGGCGTCGCCTGCGGCGGCACCATGTTCACGTAGACTCCCTCATCGATCAGTGCCGCCCACATCTTTGCGGAGCGTTCCTGATCCGGCATCTTCACGGCGATGATGGCGCTTTCCGCCTCCGCCGTTCCCAGGGTGAAGCCGGCGGCGCGCAATTCGGCGTGCATTTTGCGGCTGGCGGCCCACAGGTGCGCGCGCTTGTCGTGTGCATGCATCAGCTTGCGGATCGACGTCGCGGCGCACGCCACCACGGCCGGCGGCAGGCTCGCCGTGTAGACATAGGGTCGGCAGACGAAGCGCAGCACGTCGAACTTCGGATGGTTCGACACGACGAAGCCGCCCACCGTACCGACGGATTTGGAGAAGGTGCCGACGACGAAATCCACCTGATCCTCGACGCCCGCCGCCTCGAACACGCCGCGGCCGTTCTCACCGAAAAAGCCCATGGCGTGCGCCTCGTCGACGACGACCATGGCGCCGGCCTCCTTGGCGACTGCGACCATTTCCTTCAGCGGCGCGATGTCGCCCACCATGGAGTAGACGCCCTCCAGCACGACCAGCTTGCCGGCGTCCTCGGGAATGCGCTTCAGGCGCTTCGCCAGATCCTCGACGCTGTTGTGCTTGAAGCGGACGATGTCGGCATTGCCCATGGCGCAGCCGTCATAGATGGATGCATGGCTGTCGGCGTCGAGAACGATATACTCGCCGCGCCCCGCCATGGCCGACATCAGCCCCAGATTGGCCTGGTAGCCGGTGGAGAAGACCATGGCGTGGTCCATGTCGTAAAAATCGCGCAGCGCCGCCTCGCACTCCGCATGGCCCTGATAGGTTCCGTTGAGGACCCGGCTGCCTGTCGTGCCGGAGCCGAATTCCTCTAGCGCCTTCTGGCCCGCTGCGATGACGTCGGGGTCGAAGGTCATGCCCATGTAATTATAGGTGCCGACCAGGATGATTTCCCGGCCGTCCACCACAGCGCGCGTGGGCGACAGGATCTTTTCCATCTTCAGGTGGAAGGGATCGCGCATGCCGCTGGCCATCAGACCTTCATACTGGTCGATCAGCGGCTGGAACTTGTCGAAGAGATCGGGCACGGGCCTGTCGCTTTCGGCTTATTTGTTCTTGATCTCGGCGACCGCGCCGGCGACGTCGCCGATGGTCTCCAGATCCGGAAGCATATTCACCGGCAGGATGATGTCATATTCGTCCTCGATCTCCGCGACGAGGTCCATGACCGTCAGACTGTCGAGTTCCAGATCGCGCGCGAAGCTCGTGTCCGCGCTAAGGGCAATGCCCTTCTTGTTGAAGGGCTCGATGATCTCGATCAGGCGCGGCAGCACCGTGTCTTTGCTCAGGCTCATATTGGCTCTCTCGCTAGGTTTGTCGGGCACGGCGTCACAGCACGCCTTCGGCGCGGTACCAGTCGGCCGTGCGGCGGATGCCGTCGGCGACGGGCGTTTCCGGCGTCCAGATGCCAAGTGCCATAAGGGCCGCCGGGTCCGCGATCCAGTCCGGATGCGCGATATAGCGGGCGCGGTCGCGGCTCAGTTTCGGCAGGCGGCCAGAAATCCGGCTGCGCAGCGTATCGATGCCGGCGCCCAGTTTCAGTGCGGAGGTGGGCAGGCGCAGCTTGCGGACGCGGCGGCCGAGCGCGGCACCGATCATCTCCGCCACCTCTCCATGGCTGAGCGCGGCGGGCGGGCCGGCAATCTCGAACGTCTGCCGAGATCCCTTGTCGCTGAGCGCCAGGGCCAGAAGCGCGGCGGCGAGATCGGCGACGTAGATCATGGAAAAGCGGCCGCGGCCGGGCAGCAGCGCCAGGCCGTGTGCGGCGAGGCGATAGAGGTCAACCATCTCCGTATCGCCGGGACCGAAGACGGCGGGCGGCTGCACGATGACCCAATCGAACGCGCTCTGCCGCACCAGCGCTTCCGCCTCCGCTTTGCTGGCACCGTACAGCGACAGGTCCGGTTCGCGCGCGGAGAGGGAAGAGACGTGGACGAAGCGTCTGAGGTTGCACCCTGCCGCCGCGCTCAACATGGCAGCGGTGCCGGCGACGTTGCCGGCGTGAAAGCCGCGTTCGTCCTTTGCGTTCACGACGCCGGCGACGTGGATGACGGCGTCCGCGCCGCAGCAGAGCTCGGAAAGCGCCGCATCGTCGGAAAGATCCCCGCGAATCCAGGTCAGCCCGGCGCGGTGCGGCTGCACGCGCCGGGTCAGCGCCCGAACCTTGTGCCCCTTGCGGATCGCGAGATCGAGAAGGTGGCCGCCGACGAAGCCGGTACCACCCGTTATCGCGAGGACAGCCACGACCCCGCCCTCAGGCGGCGACGGCCAGCGGCTGGATCTCTCCACTGAGGTAGAGAGAGCGCGCCTTCGAACGGCTCAGCTTGCCGGAACTGGTGCGCGGCAGGGTGCGCGGCGGGACGAGTTCGACGATGCAGCTCATCCCCGTCATCGCCTTCACCTTGGCCTTGATGGCCTCCCGCACCTTCGCGCGATCGTCCGGGTCGCTGGTCCGGCATTGAACCAGCACGGCCGGGCTTTCCTCGCCCTGCGGCGTGGTGATGGCGAACGCGGCGATGTCACCGGCCTTGAATCCGGGCAGCTGCTCGATCGCCCATTCGATATCCTGCGGCCAGTGGTTCTTGCCGTTGATGATGATCATGTCCTTGGCGCGGCCCACGATGTAGATGGCGCCGTCCTTCATATAGCCCATGTCGCCGGTATCGAGCCATTCGCCGTCGAGACATGCCTGCGTCGCCTCCTCGTCACGGAAATAGCCGAGCATGATGCTGGGGCCGGCGATGATGACGCGGCCGATCTCGCCCTCCGGCTTCACCCGGTCGTCCGCGCCGCGCACCTCGATCCGCATGCCGGGAAGCGGATAGCCGCAATTGACGATGCGGCGCGTCCGCGGTTCGCCGGAGTGCACGTCGCCCGGCGTCTCTCCGGCCAGTCTGCGCTCGTCGACCAGGTCGGTTTCGATGCCGGTTCCCGGACGCGTCATCGTGACGGCAAGCGTCGCCTCCGCCAGGCCATAGCTGGGCAGGAACGCCTTCGCATCGAAACCGGCGGGGGCGAAGGTGCGCGCGAAATTCTCCATCACGGAGGGGCGGATCATGTCGGCGCCGTTTCCGGCGATGCGCCAGCGCGACAGGTCGAATTTGTCGGCGACGCCGGACTGGCTGGAAATGCGGCGTGCACAGATCTCATAGCCGAATGTCGGGGAATAGGAGAGGGCCGTGCCCTGGTGGCGGCTAATCAGCGTCAGCCAGCTGAGCGGCCGGCGAGCAAAATCCTCGGTCGCCAGATAATCGGCGCTGGTCTGGTTGGCGACCGGCGACAGCAGGCAGCCGACAAGGCCCATGTCATGATAGAAGGGCAGCCAGGACACAACGCGGTCACGCGGCTGCAGGCCCACGCCCACGGCATGGCCGTTCAAGTTGGCCAGGAGGGCGCTGTGCGTGACCTCGACGCCGTGCGGAAAGCGCGTGGAGCCGCTGGAATATTGCAGATAGGCGATGTCGTCCGGCTTCGCCTTCGGCATCGACGCCTCGCCGGTCGGCAGGGCCGCAAATGCATCCCAGCCCAGCGTTTCGATGCCACCAAGCGGCGCCGCCGCCTCCGACACGAACTCCGTCAGCGCCGACGGCGCCAGCGCCATAGACGGATCGCAGGAGGTCAGCTGATTGCGGATTTGCTCGACATAGCCTTCACGCCCGCCGAAGCTGGTCGGCAGCGGCAGCGGTACGGGCAGCGCGCCGGCATAGACCGCCGCGAAGAACGCGCTGACGAATTCGGGGCTGGTTTCCGCGATCAGCGCGATCCGGTCGCCTGGCTGGACGCCCTTGGCGATCAGACGCTGCGCGCCCTCCCGCGCGTCCGACGCCAGCTCCGCATAGCTGAGGACACGCGGATTCTGCGCGCGCGCATCGAAGAAGTTCAGGCCGCATGCGGAGGTCGCCGCATAATCGAGCGCCTCGCCGAGCGTATCGAAATCGGCGAAACGACGCGGCACGCCGCCTTCGGTGCGGGTTAGGGCCGGCACCGCACTGCGATCCGTGTCCGCGCGCATCATCTCGCTGTCGCTGCTGTGGGCGCCGCTCACGCGAGATCCTGCGAAAAGATTGGGGTCTGCACTTTCAATCCTCACCGGACGGTCCTTGGGTTTGTTGGCCTGTTACACAAATATTGCCGCGCGCCAAAGCAAAGCGCACTCGGCGCGAACGCCCTTTCTGCTTTCCGAATTGGGCCTGAGTGTGGCAGCCTCGTTCATGTGACGGACACATCAGCGTCATCCTCGCCCGCCGGCCGCCGCCGGCCGTGGCCGCGCAAACCGCGCCCGCCCTACGATGCGGAAACGCTGCGCGCGGCCGCGCTGCGCTATGTGGAGCGCTACGCCACGACCCGCGCGAAGCTGATCCGGTTTTTGGAGCGAAAGCTGCGCGAACGCGGATGGGCGGGCGAGGGCGCGCCTCCCACAGAGGCGCTGGCAGACCGCTTCGCGGAACTCGGCTATGTGAACGACCGCCTGTTCGGGGAGGCGCGTGCGCGGTCGCTCGCGGCGCGCGGTTACGGACCGGCGCGTGTCGGCCTGGCTCTGGGGCAGGCGGGGGTCGACGCCGATCTGAGGCAGGACATTGTCGGGGATGTGGAGGCGCATGCTGCCCTGACGGCCTTTGCCCGGCGAAAGCGTATCGGACCGTTTGCGGCCGAGCCTGCCGACCGCGATGCACGGCGCAAGCAGTTCGCGGCCTGCCTGCGCGCCGGGCACGGTTACGATCTGGTCAAGAAACTTTTCGACGCGGAAACGGCGGAGGCCTTCGCGGAAGCCCAAATGGAATAGGCGCGTCAGCGAAGACGCAGCCTTTCCCGTGCGCGGGCCAAAGCCTGGGGCGTATCGACATCCATGAAGATCGCGTCCGTGGGCGCCTCCACCTCGATCAGTTGCTCCTCATGCGCGGCCATTACGGCCTTTCCGCCGACATCGCCCTCCAGGCGCTGCAGCGCCGCGAAATGCTGGCGGCCCCACAGCACCGGATTGCCGCGCCGCCCGTGATGCACGGGAACGACGATGTCGTCCGCATGGACCGCCGTGCCCGCCATTCGGGCAAGCAGGTCCGGCTCCACAAGGGGCATATCGCCGAGAAGGACAAGCGCTGCATCCCAGTCCGCCGGCGCGGCCCCAAGACCGGCGGCAAGGGACGCGGAGAGGCCGCCGGCATAGCCTGACGCATGGACGGTCGCGGCATCGGCGGGCAGCGCTGCGCGGACCTCGCCGGCCTGATGCCCGGTCACGACCAGGACGGGCAGACCGGCCCCGCGCGCTGCCGCAACGCTGGCGCCGAGGACCGTGCCGTCGCCGAAATCGGCGCAGAGTTTATTGGCGCCCATGCGGCTCGACCGGCCCGCCGCGAGCACGATCGCGCCGACGATGTTCACCTCCGGCCGGGCTGCGGCGCGGTCGGGGCGATCGGCCTCGTGCAAATAACCGCCCGGTCCCATGCGGGCGAGGTCGGAGCTCTCCACTCCGATGCCGGCGAAAAGCCGTTCCAGCACGAAGTCGAAGCCGTTCCGCTTCGGACTGCGCGCACAGCCGGGCATTCCGATAATGGGCATGTTCCCTCGCCGGCCGAGAAGCAGCAGATTGCCCGGATCGACCGGCATGCCGAGCCGCAACGTCTCACCGCCGGCGAAAGAGATGGCCGCAGGGACGGTATCGCGGCGATCCGCTGTCGCGGAGGCGCCCGCGACCAGCAGAAGGTCGGCGCGGGTGCCCGCAATGCTGGCGGCCAACGCATCCACATCATGTGCCGTCCGGCTTTCCGTCAGGACGCCGCCGAGCGCTTCGACCCGCGCGCGGGTGACGCGCGACGTCTTCGCCATCATCTTCGCGCTGGCGGCCCCTGCTTCGGTCTGGATCAGATGCACAGCTAGGGGCCGAAAGGGCGCCAGCGTCAGCGGGTGAGCGGCGGCATCGCGCTCGGCCGCCTTCAGAGCGCGTGAGGGAAGGGCGAAGGTGACGATCTTCAGCGTCGCGGCGATGTCGCCGGCGCGTAGCGGCGCGAGCGGCGGCAGCGCGGCCAGGCCGATCGCCTCGTCATGCGCATTGACGGCATCGACGCGCGCCGGTTCGTACCGAAGCAGCCCTGCCGATCCGGCGTGCAGATCGACACGCCCGTGCACCGGCGGCTGCGCGATCAGGCCTTCACCCGCCGCCGCGCGGCCCAGGCGGAGCGCGGCATCGTCTTCCAGAATATCGTCCGCGTCCGGCCCTGCCACCATCAGCTCTTCATGGCCCGCGGCGCGGGCGGCGCGCAGGTCGTCCCGCGTCAGGCGCGTTCCCTTTGCCAGGCGCGCACCCTGCACCGCGACAGAATGCGCAAGGATGGCCCCTTCGCAGGCCTCAAGGGGCAGGCGACCGAATTCGATGGTCAGCGCCCCCGCCAGGCGGCGATCATCTGCGCGGCGACGGACAAGGCAATTTCCGGCGGGTTCGCCGCTCCGATGGGCAGCCCCGCCGGGCCGTGGATGCGTGCCAGTTGGGTCTCTTCGAAACCAGCTTCAGCAAGCCGTTCGAGCCGTGCGGCATGAGTGCGGCGCGATCCCAAAGCGGCGATGTAGAAGGCGTCGGAGCGCAGCGCCGCGATCAGCGCCGGATCGTCCAGCTTCGGATCGTGCGTCAGGACGGCGACGGCACTGGCGGGACCGGGCTTCCAGTCGGCGAACGCCTCGTCCGGCCAGCGTCCATCGACGGCAAAGCCCGCGAAACGCTCCGCGCTGGCGAAGCTGCCGCGCGGATCGACGATCTTCACCGCAAAGCCCAGCATCCGCGCCATGGGCGCCAAGGCCTGGCTGATGTGGACGGCGCCCGTCAGCAACAGTTCGAGCGGCGGCGAGTAGAGCCGTTTCAGCCGCGCGTCGCCGCTGTCTCGGTCATGGGTGACGCCGCTTGCGTCCGTGAACAGCGTGAGTTCGCGTCCCCTTTGCTGGGTATCGAGAACGCGCCGTGCAAGATCCGGGGCGAACCCGCCGGGCGCCAGGGGTTGCAGCAGGACCTCGATCTCCCCTCCGCAGGCCAGCCCCACTTCCCATGCGGCGGCATCGGCAACGCCGTAGTGCAGCCATTTGGGCGCCGCGCCAGCGATGACCTCGGCGGCCTCGGTAATAACATCCCCCTCGACGCAGCCGCCGCTCACGGAGCCCTCGAAAAGGCCATCCTCTCTCACGATCAAGTGCGCACCCTGCCGGCGGGGCGCCGATCCCCACGTCTTCGCAACCGTGGCGATGGCCACGCGAGCGCCTTCGCGGTTCCAGCGCAGCGCCGTTTCGAAAAGCCGTTTGTCGTCCGCGCTCATGCGCAGCCTATCCTCCGGTCAAACGAGCTGTGCGATGATGATGGCGGCAACGAAGGCCACGACGATCAGCCCCCATCCAACCGGTCCCAGGCCGGACGTCTTCGAACGGAACGGTTCATGCTCGTCGACAGCGCCGATCGTCGGCTCGTGCGCCGCCTGCGCTGCGCCGGGCGTGGGCGTAGCGGCTGGTCCTGACGGCCCGGTCGCTTGAACCACCTCCGGCCGAGCAGACGTCTGCGCCGGCGCGGACTCGACCGGACGTGCCGCTTCCGCAGCCATGGGAACGGCGCCGGTGCTGCTGCCGGCGCCGTTCTCTACGATGGTCTTGAAATTCTGGAAGAAGCGTTCTGCGTAACCCTTGGCCGCGCCCTCCACCAGCCGCGCGCCGAGCTGTGCCAGCTTGCCGCCCACCTGCGAATCGGCCGCATAGGAGAGTCTGGTCGGTCCGCCGGGTTCCGTCTCCTCCAGTTCCACGGCGGCCGAGCCCTTGGCGAAGCCAGCAACGCCGCCCTTGCCCTCGCCGCGAATGACATAGCGTTGGGGCGGGTCCGCCTCCGTGATCGCAACCTGACCGGTGAACCGGGCACGCACCGGGCCGACCTTCGCGTTCATGGCGCCCTCGAAACGGGCGGCCTCTCCCTCGTCCTCCGGCACGCGCTTCAGGGTTTCGACGCCGTCGATCGCTCGTGCGAGCACATCGGGATCCATCAGCGCGGCCCAGACGTCGGCGCGCGCGGCCTCTATGATCGTTTCACCGGAAAGTTTCATTACGGGTCCTATCTGGCGTCGGCTGCGAAATTCGGTAAGATTTCAAGAGAACGGGCCGTTATGCTATGCGCGGTAACCACGGCCCGTATAAGAGGGGTGTCAGGGGGACGCAGTTTGAACGATTCGAACGGCTTTTCAAGCGACGACTCGTCCGCGCCCGGTGCCGTCACGGCCGGGGAGCGGGAAGTCGGCGTGCGCATGACCGGCCGCATGAAATGGTTCGACGGTGTTCGCGGTTACGGTTTCATGGTCCCCGACGTCGATGACGGGGACGTCCTCATCCACTTCTCCGTCTTGAAACCGCATGGTCGCCGCGCTCTTCCTGAGGGGGCTACCGTGTCCTGCGAAGTGGTTGAACGTCCGCGGGGCCGGCAGGCTGTGGAGGTCTTCGACATCGACCTTGACACGGCGACCGGACCCGATCCCGACGCTCCGCGGCAGCGCCGGCGCCTGGCGCTGGAAGATGCAGGCGCGCCCGAACCTTGCGAAGTGAAATGGTTCAACCGGCTGAAGGGCTATGGTTTTCTGACGCGCGGGCAGGACAGCGCGGATATCTTCCTGCACATGGAGACGGTGCGCCGGGCGGGCCTGAACGAGCTTGAACCGGGGCAGGCGCTGCTGGCCCGGATCGCCGACGGAGAGCGCGGTCCGCTTGCGGTGGAAATCAGCACGCCTGTCGAGGCCGGCGGTGGAACGCCGCTTCGCGTGGTCGGAGGAATGGATTCCTGATAATGATGACGATGTTTCGCCAGGCGCATCTGCCCCTGTTCTTGGCCGCGCTTGCAGCCCTGTCCGCCTGCACGCCAATGTCCGACACGTCGGAGGTGGCGGAGAAGACCGCGGAGGCGGGGCTGGTTCCACTGGCGATCGTTTCGGACAGCGGACGGCACGAATATCGCGTCGAGGTGGCGCGCACGCCGCAGGAGCAGGCACAGGGGCTGATGTACCGGCAGACCATGGCGCAGGACCGCGGGATGATCTTCCCGTTTTCGCCGCCCCGTCAGGCCTCCTTCTGGATGCAGAATACCTATTTGCCGCTCGACATGATCTTCCTGACGCAGGACGGGCGGATCGAAAGCATCGCGGCCGACACCGTGCCGATGTCCACCCAGCCTTATCGTTCGCAGGGGCCGGTTGCCGCCGTGCTGGAGCTGAATGCCGGAGAAGCCGCGCGGATCGGTGCGGCGCCAGGGGACAAGGTCATCTACGACCTCGATGCGAACGGCGGTTGAGGCCGGCGGGAACTCTCGCCAATGACGAAGCGCTCTTGCCATGCCCGCCGCGGACGCCTTTAAGGCGCCCCAATTCGGTTCTACACCCAAACTAACCCGTTTTTCGAAAGGTGGCCTATGGGCCTTCTGAAATCGATCTTCACCTGGTGGGACGGTCCCACGATCGGCACGCGTCTCTGGTCCAGCCGGAACGGCGAGGAAGTCGGCCGCGATGCGCAGGGCAATGTCTACTACCGCAAGGAAGCGGGTCGCCAGCGAGAGCGGCGCTGGGTCATCTACAACGGCGACAACGAGGCGAGCCGCGTGCCGCCGCGCTGGCACGGCTGGCTGCATTTCACGCATGACCACGTGCCGCAGGGCGAGGAGGATCTGGCGAAGCCCTGGATTCGCGAACATCGCGCGAATTTGACCGGCTCCGACCAGGCCTATCTGCGCCCCGGCGCGCTGCCGACCGGCAAGTCCCGTCCCAAAACTCTAGGCGATTACGAATCCTGGTCCCCCGAGGAGGATCCTGCGTGAACCAGATGTTCCGGCAGAACCTGGTCGAGGCGGTCATCGGCTTTGTGGTGCTGGTGGTCGCGGTCGTCGCCGTGCTGTTCTTTTATCAGCGGACGAGCGCATCCGATCTTGGCGAACATTACACGGTGTCCGCTCTGTTTCAGAATGCTGCCGGCGTGAATGTCGGCACCGATGTGCGGGTTTCGGGTGTGACGGTCGGCTCGGTCGTCAGCCACTCGCTGGAGGACGAGTTTCCATTCCGCGCGAAGCTGGGTCTTGCGATCAGCGAACGCTACAAGCTGCCGCTCGACAGCAGCGCCTCGATCACGTCGGAGGGTATTCTCGGCGGCACCTATATCGCCCTCAGCCCCGGTGGCGCTCCGGAAACGCTGCGCGATGGCGACCAGATCATGGACACGCAGGGGTCCGTGGACCTGATGTCGATGGTCGGCCAGTATATCAACAATACCGGCGGTGAGGGTGGCGGCGATTCGTCCGGCGGCGACGGCATGGAAGGCGGTATGGGCGGCGGCATGGGCAGCGGGGGTCTCGAAGAGGATCCGGCCGGGTTCGGAACGCTTGACGAACAGGCGGATGAACTCGGTATGTCGGACGAGGCGCGCTGAGGAGCATGCCCGCGGTCCTTCGTCTCGCCGTTTGCCTTGCCGTTCTGGCGGCCGGCGAACTGCCTGCGGCCGCGCAGCAACAGGCGGAGGAGGCGCAGCCCGAGCCGACGCCGATGGCCGAGCGCGTGGCCGTTGTCGCCGTTCTGGACAAGGTCAGCCAGAAGACCGCCGAATATGAAGTCCGGCCCGGAGACCGTATCCAGTTCCGCGCGCTCAGCATCCGCATGCAGGCCTGCGAAACGACGCCCCCTTGGGAACCGCGACCGCTGACCGGCGCGTTTCTACAGATCGATGCGAAGAGCAATGGGCAGGATCAGCCGCGCCGAATCTTCTCGGGTTGGCTGTTCAAGGAAAGCCCATCACTGAACAGTTTCGACAATCCGGCCTATGACGTTTGGGTTAAAAGCTGCACGATGTCCTTTCCGGAGACGGGCCCGGATACCGTTTCGGTCAACTGATTGAAATCGGCATCGATGTTCAGTGCGGCATCCAGCAGCGTTCGGTAGCGCGCTTTCGAAACGTCCACCGCACCCAGCGAGGCGAGGTGATCGGTCAGGAATTGGGTGTCGAGAAGGGTGAACTGACCGACGCGCAGCCGCGCCACCAGATGGGCAAACGCCGCCTTTGACGCGTCCGTCCGGCGCGTGAACATGCTTTCGCCGAAGAATGCCCCGGCAAGCCGTACGCCATAGAGGCCGCCCACAAGTTCGTTATTCGCCCAGCATTCGACGGAGTGCGCAAGGCCGCGTTCGTGCAGCTTGCTGTAGCCCGTGCGGATCTGTCCGTTGATCCACGTTCCGTCGCGGTCGGCGCAGGCGCTGACGACGGTGTCGAAAGCCGTGTCGACACGGTGCTCGAATCGCTCCTGCTTCAACGTCTTGGCAAGGCTGCGGGACAGGTGAAAATGATCGAGCGGCAGCACGCCGCGCCGGCGCGGTTCTACCCAGAATACATCCTCGGCATCCGCATCGTCCGCCATGGGGAAGACGCCGGCGGCATAGGCGCGGATCAGGAGATCGGGATCGAGCGGCGCGCTCATCGGGCAGTCACGACCAATCGGTATCCGGCATCGAAAACCTCTTCCTTCAGCAAATGGCCGTAGCGCCGTGTCCATACGCCGCTTTTCAGATCGTCCTCCAGCCTCCACATGGCCGCGTCCACGTTTGGCAAGGCCCAGAAGGACGAACTGCCGGCGCGCCTGGCCGGATCCAGATAGGCGGAGGGCCGCCGCCAGAAGGCGTAAAGGAAACCGTCCGTGCAATCATCCGGTATCGGCACGGGCAGGATATCGACCTTCCCCAGATACTCTCCATAAAACGACATCGCCGGCAGCTGCGCCGCGTCGAGTGCGATCAGGCCGGGCAGATAGTCCGTCAGCCATGTGCCGCGACTTGCCGGGTCGAAGGTCAGAAGCACGATACGGCCGCGCGTCACGCGCCGCATGTCTTGCAGGCCCCTGACCGGGTCGGTCCAATGATGGATCGTCAGCAGTGCCATTGCGGCATCGAATCGCCGGTCGGCAAAGGGTAGCGCCTCTGCCCGCCCCTGCACGGCGAGCGCGGACCCTCGGCTGCGTCTCTGGCGGATCATCGTGATCGAGGGTTCGACCGCGACTGTACGGCGGTCTTCCGGCTCGTAGGCGCCCGTTCCCGCCCCGACATTCAGGACGATGTCCGCATTCCCAAGCGCGCGCTCGACCGCTGCCGCGATACGCGGGTCAGGGCGGCGAGTCGCTGCATAATCGCCGCCGATACGGTCGTATGTCGCATCCATCGAGCGACCATCTCATAAAACCCGGCCGGCCGCCATTCGGTGGGGCTTTGCACTATGCCGCGCCGTCCCTTGCATCGCAGCTTGCGTCCGGCGACAACGCGGCGTGATTTCCTTCTTGGGTCTTTGGCATCTCCGGCGCCGCGTTTTTGACCGGCTTACGGGGGATGAGACGGTGTTCGACGGAACGGCGGAGGTGACGCGCACCGCGTTCGAGGAGCGGTGTACGGTCTACCATTCGCATGGCACCTTCGATGCGAACCGAACCTATATATTGCATCCCGCAGGCGGCGGCGTTCAGGTCCGCTTTCCCGACGACCGCGCATTTGTCGGTATAGACGAGCGGGCGCGTCAGCATGTCCGCCACCTTTGCGGCAACGACCTTTATCGTGGACGGTTTCTGTTCGGCGACGGCGAATGGCGGGAAGCCTGGACGGTCCGTGGGCCGCGAAAGGACTATATCAGTTTGACCCGCTACCGCCGTGCTGGATGACGCCCCCCGCCGGTGGGGTTGCTAATAAAGAACGTGGTCCTTCGGCGCTATTGGACCGGGCAGGGAGCGCTCGTCCAGCATGTCGCGCAGGTCGATCTCGATCGTGCGGCACAGCGCCGTCATCGATACGTCGTGCGGCCGCCCCTCGAATGGATCCTCCGAGCTGTTGCCGACGGTCTCCTAGGTCAGGAAGATCCACGACGTCAGTACGGCCAGGGGGATTTTCGCATATTGTATCCAGGGGCTGAGCTCGGACGCCGCGCCGGTGGCGATTTCCCGCTCGAACACGTCGACAAAACCAAGCGGCAGAAGCAGGCAGAACAGGACCGTGAACATGTGCGAGAAGAAGGCGAACTGGCGCGGGAAGGGCGTGTTCTTGATGCGCTCGCACATGCCCTGCAGATCATATGCCTTCTCCAGCGTTTCCATCATCATGAGTTGGTCGAATCCGTCGATTGCGCCCGCCCGCCGCAGATCGGCGAGGTCCTGCGCCTGACGCTTGACGAGATGCGTGGCGATATTCTTGCGCCCGCGTAGCGCCTCTCGCTCCTCGTCGGACACGAACGGGGCGATCGTGCCAAGGACGCTCTCGCCTGGATCGTGTTTCGCGACCAGACGCTCCACGAGAATATTCTCGCGCACCGCAAAGGCGTTGGGCTGGCGAAGCTGGATCCGCAGCGCGTTGATCCACGCGAGGTGCCGGTGCACCAGGGTCCGCTGCACGTCCGGCACGTTGATGTCATTGCCTGCCGGCGCCTTGACCAGGCTGATGCTCTGCGCCGCCCAGACGCGCGAATAGTTGACGATCTGCCCCCAGATCTTTCGGCCTTCCCAGAACCGGTCATACGCTTGGTTGTTCTTGAAGCCGATCAGAAAGGCGACCGCGATTCCCACCGCGCTGACCAGATCGAACGGAATGTCGATCCATTTCACGTCGAAGGCGAAGAACGCGATGAAGACGGCGCTGGTATAGGCTGTGGTCCATAGAATGGATGGCCAGGTGTAGCGCAGTACGAAGCCTGGCGTGAGGTTACGTTTGACGTACAAGGCGGGACCTTCTTCGGAAGGGAGGGGCGTTGGCGAATGCCGCAGCCGGGGTTGTCAGGTCACAGGCGCAGGTAGCGGCGATGCTATGCACCCGGGCCGCTGACACGCCCGCCCGCATGACGCTCGAGCCGGCCCGCGAGTTCCAGTTCCAGAAGAACCGCTGCTACGGTCGCGGCTGGCAGTCCGCTGAGGCGGACGAGTTCGTCCACGGGCACAGGCGTCATCGAAATCAAACTGCCAACCGCGCCGCGTTCCCTATCGTCAGGATCGCCCGTTGCAGGAGCGGTATAGTCACTGGCTGGCGCAGACATATGCAGCGGGGCGAGAAGCGGCGACAGTGTCTCCGCGACATCGTCCGCACTTTGCACCAGGGTCGCCCCCTCACGGATCAGGCTGTTGCATCCCCTTGCGCGCGGGTCGAGCGGGAATCCCGGCACGGCCATGACCTCGCGGCCCTGCTCGTTCGCCATGCGCGCGGTGATCAGGCTGCCCGAGCGCGGCGCCGCCTCCATCACCAGCGTGCCGAGCGACAAGCCGCTGATGATCCGGTTCCGGCGCGGGAAATGCGCCGCACGCGGCTCCATGCCGAGCGGCTGTTCCGCCAGCACCAGTCCGCGCGCGTAGAGGTCGTCGTGAAGGGCGCGGTTCTCGGGCGGCCATTGCACGTCGATCCCGCCTGCAATGACGCCGATCGTGCCCGTCTGCAGGGCGCTGAGATGGGCGGCCGCATCGATGCCCCTTGCCAGGCCAGACACCACGACGAACCCGGCATGTCCCAGAGAGGACGCTATTTCTCTGGTGAACCGAATCGCGGCCGCGCTGGAATTTCGCGCGCCGACGATGGCAACGGTGCGCCGCCGCGACAGGCTGAGGTCGCCGCGAAACGCCAGCGCCGGCGGTGCGCTTTCGATCTCCGCCAGCAGCGGCGGATAGTCGTCGTCGCCCAGAAAAACAAAATCCGCGCCGAGGTCCGCCGTCCGGTGCCACTCGTCCTCGATGGCGCTTCGCGGGGGCGGGGTCTTGGGCTGGCCACCGCCGCGCCGGGCCAGCATGGGCAGAGCCTCTATGGCCGCGCCGGCGCTGCCGAAGCGGGCGATCAATTGCCGGTAGGTGAAGGGTCCGACACGCGGCGTACGCGCCAGCTGGAGACGATCGAGCCGCTCTCGCGCCCCGCCCCTAGCCACGCAGGCGCGGTCCGCCGTAATCGCCGGCGCGTTCGGCAGGCCTCAGATCATCGCCGTCCGCTCCGGGCCGATCCCATTCATCCTCATCATCGTCACCGCTCCGATGTGCGGGCGAATCGGCGGGCTTGCGCCCGAGGCGCGATTCCTCGCCGCGCATCAGGCGGCCGATATTGTCCTCATGCTTGGCGATCACCATCGCGGCCATGCCGGCAAGCAGCAGCGCGGCGTCCCAGCGGCCCATTGCCAGGGGGACGAGCGGGGCAGCGATGCTGGCGGCCAGACCTGCGAGCGAGGAATAGCGGAACAGCGCGGCCGTCAGGAGCCAGACGACCGCGAAGGCGAGGCCGGCAAGGGGCTGCAGCGCCAGTGCGATGCCCAGATAGGTCGCGACGCCCTTGCCGCCGCGAAACATCAGGAAGATCGGAAAACAGTGCCCGACGAAGGCGCCGATGCCGCCCAGAATATCGCCGCCCATGGCGTAGCGTCCGCCCAGCCAGACGGCGAGTGCACCCTTGCCGGCATCGAGGATCAATGTCGCCGCGGCTGCGCCCTTGCCCCCGGCGCGAAGCACGTTGGTGGTGCCGATATTGCCAGAACCCACCTTTCGCACGTCGCCCTTTCCGACGAGGGCGGTGACGATCAGGCCGAACGGAATCGAGCCGAGGATATAGCCGGCGATCAGCCAGAACCACGGCAAGGAAAGAAAGTCGGTCCCCATGCGCCCGCTTCTACGGTCAGCGTGCGCGCCCTGCAATCGCGCGCTTCGCGCCGAGGATGCGCAAAGCTGCAAGGCGGCGCTGCCGAGGGCGTGGCCGGGCCGCGCCTCTTGCTACCGGCTTGCGGCACTCTATATCCCGCGGCTTGAGAAGGGAGCCGATCATCGCCAGCAATCTCGTCATCGTGGAGTCGCCCGCCAAGGCGAAAACGATCAACAAATATCTCGGCTCCGATTACGAGGTGCTGGCCTCCTATGGCCATGTACGCGACCTGCCGCCAAAGGACGGGTCGGTCGATCCCGATGCCGATTTCGCCATGAAGTGGCAGGTCCAGTCGGACCGCTCCAAGCAGCTGAAGGAGATCGCCGAGAAGGCGAAGAAGGCCGGCACACTCATCCTCGCCACCGACCCCGACCGGGAGGGGGAGGCGATTTCCTGGCACCTTTACGAGCATCTGAAATCGAAGAAGGCGCTGCCGGAGCGGGTGCAGCGCGTCACCTTCAACCAGATCACCAAGAACGCCGTTTCGGCGGCCATGGCGGCGCCGCGTGACCTCGACGGTCCGCTGGTGGAGGCATATCTGGCGCGCCGCGCGCTCGACTATCTGGTCGGCTTTACCCTGTCCCCCGTACTGTGGCGCAAGCTGCCGGGTGCCAAGTCCGCCGGCCGCGTGCAGTCCGTCGCGCTGCGCCTGATCACCGAGCGCGAGCGCGAGATCGAGGCCTTCCGGGCGCAGGAATACTGGACCGTGAAGGGCCAGTTCGAAACGGAGAAGGGGCAGGGTTTCGAAGCGCGCCTCGTCCGCTGGCAGGGCAAGCAGCTCGACAAGTTCACTCTGTCCAAGGCGGCGCTGGCGGCTGAGGCGAAGGCCGATGTCCTGGCCGGCGAATATCAGGTTGCCGCCGTCGAGACGAAACCCGTCACCCGCAACCCCTATCCGCCCTTCACCACCTCGACGCTGCAGCAGGAGGCAAGCCGCAAGCTCGGCATATCCGCCTCGGATACGATGCGGACCGCGCAGGCGCTCTACGAGGCGGGCTACATCACCTACATGCGTACCGACGGTGTGGAGATGGCGGGCGAGGCGATCGCCGAGGCGCGCGCCGTCATCAAGGATCGCTATTCCGAGCGGCACGTTCCGGCCAGCCCGCGCGTCTACAAGTCGAAGGCGAAGAATGCGCAGGAGGCGCACGAGGCTATCCGTCCCGTGAACCTCACAAAAGGGCCTGAGCAGGTCGCCAGCCTGCCGGACGCGCAGCGGCGCCTGTACGATCTCGTCTGGAAGCGTACGCTTGCCAGCCAGATGGCCAGCGCCAAGCTCGACCGTACGACGGTGCTGTTGCAGGACAAGCACGGCCGGGCGGAGCTGCGCGCATCGGGCCAGGTGACCGTCTTTCCCGGCTTTCTGGCGCTCTATCAGGAAACGCGCGACGATAGCGGCGAGGAGGACGAGGACGACCGTTCGCTGCCGAAGATCGACAAGGGGTCGTCCCCGGCGATCAAGGATGCCAGCGCCGACCAGCACTTCACGCAGCCGCCGCCCCGCTATTCGGAGGCGAGCCTCGTCAAGCAGCTCGAGGAACTCGGTATCGGCCGGCCGTCGACCTACGCCTCCATCCTGCAGGTTCTGAAGGACCGCGACTATGTCGTCCTGGAACAGAAGCGCTTCAAACCCGAGGAAAAGGGCCGGCTGCTGACGGCGTTTCTGGAGCGGTTCTTCGAGCGATACGTCGAATATGACTTCACCGCCGGGCTGGAGGGGCAGCTGGACGAGATTTCGGCTGGCGATGCCGAGTATAAGGCGGTGCTGCGCGCCTTCTGGCAGGACTTTTTTCCCAAGACGCAGGAGATCATGGAGCTGAAGCCGTCGGAGGTGACGGAGGCGCTCGATGAATTTCTGGAGCCGTTTCTGTTTCCGGAGAAGGAGGACGGCAGCGACCCGCGCGCCTGCCCGTCCTGCGAGAACGGGCGACTGGCGCTGCGCGGCGGCAAATTCGGGCCGTTCATCGCCTGCTCCAACTATCCCGACTGCAAATATACCCGGCCCTATGGCAAGGAAGGCGGGGAGGGCGACGAGGTTGCCGGCGAACTGCCGAAGACGCTCGGCGCGCATCCGGAGGACGGCGAACCCGTCTCGCTCCGCTCCGGCCGGTTCGGCCTGTTCGTCCAGCATGGCGAGGAGGACAAGAAGCCGCCGCGTGCGTCCATTCCCCGCGATATCGATGTCGCGGACGTGGACCTCGCCATGGCCGTCAAGCTGCTTTCGCTGCCCCGCATTATCGGTCAGCACCCGGAAACCGGCAAGGATATCGAGGCGTCGATCGGGCGCTACGGTCCCTATCTGCGGCACGACGGAAAATATGCGCGCCTGACCTCCACGGCAGAGGTGTTCGAAACCGGCATGAACGCCGCAGTCGTGAAGCTGGCGGAGGCCGCGGAAAAGGGCGGACGCAAGAAGGCGGAGCCGCTGAAGATCATGGGCGCGCATCCGGTATCGGGCGAAGAGATCCGCCTGATGGAGGGGCGCTACGGCCCCTACGTCACCGACGGGACGACCAATGCCAGCCTGAAGAAGGATATGGATCAGGACGCGCTGACGCTGGAGCAGGCGGCGACGTTGATCGACGAACGCGCCGCAAAGGCCCCGGCAAAGAAAAAGCGCAAGGCGCCGGCAAAGAAGAAGGCAGCCACCAAGAAGACGGCTGCCAAGAAAACCGTGGCCAAGGGAGCTGCCGCGAAAAAGACTGCTCCCAAGAAAAAGGCTGCGGCGAAGACAGCCGGCTGACGTCAAGCGGTTCGCGACCCGAATCGATCAACGTCAGAATGATCGTCGCTTCCTATCCCTCGTCCGAGGAATAGCCGAACGCCGTCTCTGCCAAGGCGGCGACGGACGGATCGAGAGGTGGCGGGCTCGCGGGGCAGTTCGCCTCCAGACGGTCGGCGATATAGGAGAGCGCCTCCAGCCGCGCGCTCCGTTTGTCGTTCGCATCGAGGATCTTCCACGGCGCGGTTGCCGTGTCCGTACGCTCGAGCATTTCCGATATCGCCTCTAGATAGGCCGGCCGCTGCGCGCGGTTGCGATAATCATCCGGACCCGTCTTCCAGCGCTTCCACGGATTGTCGAGGCGGCTGGCGAGACGGCGATCCTGCTCGTCCTGATCGATGTGCATGAACAGCTTTATGACCGGCGTGTTCGCCGCGATCTGTTCCGCCTCGAATGCGTTGATCTCGTCATAGGCGCGCGGCCACTCGGCCGGCGATGCATAGCCCTCCACACGCTCGACCAGCACCCGCCCGTACCAGCTACGGTCGAACACGGACAGGTTCCGCCAAGCGGGCAGGCGCTGCCAGAAGCGCCACAGGAAGTGCCGCGCCTTCTCGGCCTCCGTCGGCGCGGCGATGGGGTACACCTCGAAATAGCGCGGATCCCACTTGCGCGTCAGCCGGCGAATCGTTCCACCCTTGCCGCTGGCGTCCCACCCTTCGAACATGATGATGGCGCGTCGCCGGTGCACGATATGGGCGACCTGCAGATGGAAAAGGCGCTTTTGCAGCGCCTTCAGCCGTTTCTTGTGTCCCTTCGGCGGCGGGGCACCGGTTTCGTAGTCTTCCAGTCGAATCGTCATGGGCCGATGCTATCCGCAGGGGCTGTCGAACGGCAATGCGCCCGTCAGCCCGCGACCTTCATCAGGACGATGCCGCCGGCGATCAGGGCGGCAGCGGTCATCTTCAGTGCGCCTGCCGGCTCGCCAAGTATGATGATGCCCACCAGAAAACTGCCCACTGCGCCGATGCCGGTCCATACGGCATAGGCCGTACTAAGCGGCAAGGTGCGCATGGCCAGCGCAAGCAGCCAAAAGCTGGCGGCCATTGTCGCGGCCATCAGCAGCGTCGGCACGGGCCGCGAGAAGCCGTCAGAGGCCTTCATGGCAAGGGCCCAGCAGACCTCCAGCAGGCCAGCGAGACACAGATAAATCCAGGACATAAACCTTCCACCGCGCATCAAAGGGGTGCCGGGCCGTCCCGGTCTTGAAGGCCCGGCCGGCGGCCGGGTGCGGGAACGTGGTCGCCGCGTTCGACGCTATTTAGAGATGCACGCGCGGCGCGCAATGGCCGCCGCTATTCGTCGAGCGGCGCGCGGTAACGGGGGAAGGGCAGGCTCCATTGCAACCGGATGGCGAGAAGCCGCAAGAAGAGAGCGCAGAACAGACCGGTGATCGCACGAATATCGAAACCCAGCGCCTCCGGCAGAAGGATATAGACGGCGCCGCCGACAAGGGCCGGCGTGATGTAGAGTTCCTTTGCGAACAATATGGGCCGTTCGCCGCAGACGATATCGCGAATGATGCCGCCGAACGTCGCCGACATGGCGCCGAACAGAATTGCCGTCAAAGCGTGCGCGCCGTAACTTTCCGCCTTGGCGGCGCCCAGCACCGCGAAAAGCGCAAGGCCGGCGGCGTCGGCATAGAGAAGCCAGTCCATGCGCCGGCCGAGCAGCCTCTTGTTGAATGCGCTGACCAGAACCGCGCAGGCGATGCAGATGGCGATATCGGCGGGCCGCGTGACCCAGCGCACGGGCGTGTCGCCCAGCAGGATGTCGCGAACCGTGCCGCCGCCAACGCCGGTGACGGCGGCGATGAACGACACGCCGACGATATCCATGCCCTTTCGCAGCGCCAGCAAGGCGCCGGACACGGCAAAGACGGCCGTGCCGATGGCCGCATACCAGAAAAACAGTTCGTTCATTCGCCTAGCCCATAACGCACTCTGCCGGCGC
Source organism: Pacificimonas flava (assembly GCF_000342165.1). GTDB lineage: Bacteria > Pseudomonadota > Alphaproteobacteria > Sphingomonadales > Sphingomonadaceae > Pacificimonas > Pacificimonas flava. The sequence continues at coordinate 156,312 of NZ_AMRV01000002.1, read as the reverse complement.
CCGGAATATTCCCGGCACCGGCAGAGCGGTCACAAATCGGCATGACATGCGCGCCGCCACCTGGGCGGCGGCGCGTGCGCAGATCAGCGCGGGCCGCGATCACCGCCCGAACGCTGGCGGGCCGGCGTACCGCCGGGCTTGCCCCCGCGATGAGGACCGCCGGCATGCCGCTTGTTGCCGGAACCGCCAGGGCCGCCCTTGCCACCGCTGCGCTGCGGCCGGTCGCCGCGGGGGGCATCACGGCCGGGATCCCGGTGGCCATCGCGGCGGTTCTCGCGCGGTCCGCCGTCGCGGTGGCCGGCGTTGCGGTGGGCGCCATCGCGCGGACCACCGGCACGTTGCCCTTCACCGCGTGGCCCATCTCTGCGCTGTCCGTCTCTGCGCTGCCCGTCTCTGCGCTGCCCGTCTCTGCGCTGTCCGTCTCTGGGCTGAGCGTCTCTGGGCTGCCCGTCTCGACGCTGCCCGTCCCCGCGCGGACCACGGTCCGCCCGTGCGTCGCCTCGTGCGTCATCGCCGCGACCGCCATGTGCCGCGCGGCCCTGTCTGGCCGGATTGCCGCGCGGGCCGCGATCTTCCCGTTCGGCGGAGAAGCGCGGTTTGCGGCCGCGACCGCCGCCGCCATTGGCGCCGCCGCGGCTGCGACGATTGCCGCCATCGTTGCGGCGTTCCTCGCCGCTCGTGCCGCGCGGCGGCAGCTTGATCTGCCCGACACGCTCGACCTCGGCGCGGAAATTCTCCGGCAGGGGCGCGACCTCGATACGCTGGCGCGTGACCTTCTCGATGGCCTTCCAGTCGGATTTTTCGTCCGGCGCGACGAAGCTGATCGCCTCGCCGTCCGCGCCGGCGCGGGCGGTACGGCCGATCCGGTGCACATACTGCTCCGGCACTTCCGGAATTTCGAAGTTGATCACGTGGCTGACGCCGGAAATGTCGATCCCGCGCGCGGCGATATCGGTTGCGACCAGAACCCGGACCTTGCCCTCGCGAAACGCATCGAGCGCGCGTGTGCGCTGTGCCTGGCTCTTGTTGCCGTGGATCGCGGCGGAGCGGATGTCGGCACCCTCCAGATTGCGGACGACCCGGTCAGCGCCATGCTTGGTGCGCGTGAAGACAAGGACGCGGTCGAACTCCGTCCGCTCCAGCGTCAGGGTCAGAAGCGCCTGCTTTTCCTTCGCATTGACGAAGGTGCAACGCTGCTCGACGCGCTCGGCGGTCGTCGATTCCGGCTGCACCTCGACCTTGGCCGGGTTCGTCAGATACTTGCCGGCAAGTTCGCTGATCTGCTTCGGCATGGTGGCGGAAAAGAACAGCGTCTGGCGCGTCTTCGGCACCATGGGAACGATTTTCCGCAGCGCATGGATGAAGCCGAGGTCGAGCATCTGGTCCGCCTCGTCCAGCACCAGGACCTGCACCTCGTGCAGGCTGAGCGCGCGCTGGTCGATCAGGTCGAGCAGGCGGCCCGGCGTCGCGACGAGAATATCGACGCCCGCGGCAAGGCGGCGCTTCTGCGGCCCGTCCTTCACGCCGCCGAACACTGTCTCGATATTCAGGCGCAGCTTGCGGCCATAGGTGCGAAAGCTCTCCGCGATCTGCGTGGCGAGTTCGCGGGTGGGGGCCAGGACGAGGACGCGCGGCGCCTTCGGCGTCAGCTTGTAGGGTTCCTCGGCAAGCCGGTTGAGAATGGGCAGCGCAAATGCCGCCGTCTTGCCCGTGCCGGTCTGCGCGATGCCAAGAAGGTCGCGGCCGGACAGACCGATGGGGATCGCCTGCGCCTGAATCGGCGTCGGCGTCTCATATCCTTCGCTTGCGACCGCTTCGGCGATCTTCGGCGACAGGTTGAAGTCGTTAAATTTTGTCATTCTAATACTTTCGGGTCGGCGCCGCCCGGCTTTGATGGGCAGCGCGCGTGAACGCACGAAGCCGCACGGAATCATCCGCGCGTCCGTCTTGCGGGGACGGCCCGCGTGAATTGGGACGTTCTGGGAGGCTGCAACTCTAAAGGGGGGAGCCTATCCGGCATGGGCTGTCTCGCCCCCGGCGCTTCACGCCGCTCCGCCCATGCGCTGCGGTGCAGCACTGATGCGAGGCGGCATATGGCGCCGCCCGGTCATCCTGTCAATGGGAACGGACCTTGCGGCCGATATCAGCCGTTGTAGGCAACACTTATGAACCAGCTTCCATCACGCGCCGAGATTCTGGAATTCGTCAGGGAGAGCAGCGGGCCTGTCGGAAAGCGGGAGATCGCAAAGGCATTCGGTATACGCGGTGACCAGCGCCGCGAACTGCGCGAATTCCTGAACACCCTTGCTGAGGAAGGCGTGCTTGAGATCGGACGCGGCAAGAGCGTGCATGAGGGGGGCGGCCTGCCGAAGGTCACCGTCTTGCAGGTCACCCATGTCGACGATGGCCGCCCGTTCGCCGTTCCCGTTCAGTGGGATCATCCAGAGCCGCCCCCGCGCGTGCTGGTGCGAGAGAAAAAGGGCGGCCGTGCGCTGGGTGAGGGGGATCGCATCCTCGCCCGTATCGAGGATACGGGGCGGGGCTATCGCGGTCATCTGATGAAGCGGATCGGCCGCGCCTCAGAGGAGGTGCTGGGCATCCTGCGGGCCGACGAGCGCGGTCATTTCCTGCAGCCGGTCGACAAGCGCATGCGCAAGACCTTCGCTGTCGATGAAATCGGCGATGCGCGGCCCGGCGACCTCGTCCTGGCGCAGGCCGAGGGGCGGCGCGCGCGCGTGACGCAGCGGCTGGGCGATCCGTTCGAGCCGCGTTCAATTTCGCTGATCGCCATTCATGCCAAGGGACTGCCGCATATCTTTTCGGACGGCGTTCTGGCGGCAGCGGAGAAGGCGGCGGAACAGCCATTGGGCGAAAAGCGGGAGGATCTGCGTCATCTGCCGTTCGTCACCATCGATCCCGAAGATGCGCGCGATCATGACGATGCGCTTTGGGCCGAGGCGGACGGCAACGGTGGGTGGAACGCCGTTGTCGCGATCGCCGATGTCAGCTTCTATGTTCGCACCGGATCGCCCATCGACAAGGAAGCGCGGAAGCGCGGGAACAGCGCCTATTTCCCGGACCGCGTCGTTCCGATGCTGCCGGAGGTCCTGTCGGCCGGGGCCTGTTCGCTCGTCGAGCAGCAAGACCGCGCCGCGCTGGTCTGCCATCTCAACATCGCACAGGACGGCACCCTGTCGAACTGGCGCTTCGCCCGTGCGCTGATCCGCTGTAAGGCGAACATCGCCTATGAAGAGGCCGCGGATTATGAGGGGCTGGAACCCCTGTGGGAGGCATGGCGTGCGCTCTTTGCCGCGCGCCAGCGCCGAGAGCCGCTGGAACTCGACATCCCCGAACGCCGCGTCGAACTGGATGCCAGGGGGAAGGTGGTGTCGATCGGCATCCGCGAACGCCTCGACGCACACCGGCTGGTCGAGGATTACATGATCGCGGCCAATGTCGCGGCCGCGAAGGCGCTGGAGAAGAAGCGCTCGCCGGTCGTCTACCGGGCGCATGAGACGCCGGGGCGTGAGAAGATCGATTCGCTGCGCGACTATCTGAAAACGCTCGGCGTGCCCTTCGCCAAGGGACAGGTGATCCAGCCTTCGCTCTTCAACCGCATGTTGGACGCGCTGACCGATCCGATCCTGCGTGAGCAGGTCTCCACGGAGGTTCTGCGGACGCAGACGCAGGCCTATTATACGCCGGACAATATGGGGCATTTTGGCCTGTCCCTGGCCAGCTATGCGCATTTTACCTCGCCCATCCGTCGTTATTCCGATCTCTTGGTGCACCGGGCGCTGGTGCGGGCTTATGATCTCGGTCCGGGCGGCCTGACGGATGCGGAGGAGGCCGAGCTGCCGCAGATCACCGAACATATTTCGCAGACGGAGCGGCGCGCGATGGAGGCGGAGCGCGACACGACGGATCGCTATGTCGCTGCCTATCTCTCGGAGCGGGCGGGCGAGACGGTAACCGCCCGCATCACCGGCGTCACGAAGCACGGGATCTTCGCGACGGTCGACGGGGTTGGCGGCGACGGGCTGCTACCGATGCGGGCGCTGGGGCAGGACTATTTCCGGTTCGACGAGGTCTCGCGAACGATCGAGGGTGAACGCTCGGGAACGGTCTACAGCATCGGCCAGCGTCTCGATCTTCGGATTGCAGAGGCGAACCCGATCACCGGCGGCCTTGTCTTCGAACTGCCGGACGGCGCCAGCGCCTCGTCGCTGCCGACGCGCGGAAAACCGTCGGGGAAACGGGTCGGGAAGGGGCGCAAGACGCCCGGCACGCGTCCCCCGAAGCCGATCAGGAAACGCGGCCGCAGGAAGTCCTGACGGTTCAGCGCGACCAGCGCGCGAAGATGGCCGTCGGCAGCAGCAGCCCCCGCGCCTCTTCCCGCACCGTCATCTCGCCGGCCTCAACGGTTCCGCCGAGGGGCGCGAGCGCTTGCCGGAACAGTTCCTGCAGCGCAATCGCGCTCATCCGCACCGCATAGGCGGTGAGAACGAGATATTTGGACTCCGCATCCAGCAGGCTGCGCAGCGTCTCCACCAGTTCCGGCAGGCCCTCGTTCAGGTCCCACCGTTCGCCCTTCGGCCCGCGGCCGAATTTTGGCGGATCGAACAGGATGCCGTCATAGCGCCGCCCGCGCTTCACTTCGCGCTGCGCATATTTCAGCGCGTCCTCGACTAGCCAGCGGATCGGCCTGTCCTGCATGCCGCTGAGGTTCTGGTTTTCCCGCGCCGCCGCCACGGCCTTCTTCGATGCGTCTACATGCGTGACGCGCGCGCCGCGCTCCGACAGGAGCAGCGACCCGACCCCTGTATAGCCGAACAGGTTCAGGACCTCGTCGCCCTGACCGGTTCGCGCCCGCATCCAGTCCCATTGCGGCGCCATGTCGGGGAAGAAGGCGAGGTGCCGGAACGGTGTGTTCACGGCGTGAAAGCGAACCGGCCCGCGCGAAAGCGGCCAGCTTGCGGGCACGGATTTCTCAAGCTGCCAGCGGCCGCCCCCTTCAAGGTCGGAGGCTGTGATGAATTCACCATCCGCGCGCCAATCCTCCTGCGCCGGTTGCCACATGGCCTGCGGCTCCGGTCGGATGAAGCGGTAGGGGCCATAGCGTTCCAGCTTCCGCCCGCCGCCGGAATCGAGCAGGCCGTAATCATCCCAGGATTCGGTGACGAGCGTCGTCAGGCTCACGCCGCGTCGTCCTCTGACACAGCGCCGATCGTCGCCTCGGCCGGATTGCCGGCCATCATGACCGCTCCGGCCGTGCGAACCTCGTCCAGCGTGATGGCATCGATCCGCTTCACCACCTCGGAGGGCTCGATCATGCGCCCTTCCACCAGCAGTTGGCGTGCGATGTAGCTCGCTTGACCTTCGCAGCTTTCGAGCGACATCAGCAGGCCAGACTTGGCAAGAGCGCGCGCACGGTCGAGTTCCGCCTGTGTCAGCGTTTCCGGCGCGCTGCGCAGAATATCCTGCATGAGCGACAGGGCCTCCCGCGAATCCCGCTCCGCCGTTGCCGCATAGACCGTGAAAAGGCCGGTATCGAGGAACGGCGCGTGGCTGGCGAAAACGGTGTAGGCAAGGCCGCGCTCCTCCCGCAATTCCTGAAACAGGCGCGACGACATGCCGCCGCCGACCGCCTCGCCGAACAGCCGGGCGGCGAACAGGCCTGTTTCCCGCAGGGCGGGACCCGGCCATGCCAGTGTCAGATGCGCCTGCTCGATATGACGATGTCTCGCGGTTCTGGCGGCGGAAAAGCGAGCCCCTTCAAGCGCGGCCGCGTCCCCGCCCCCGAGGGGTCCGAAGCGCTTTGCGGCAATATCAACGATCTGGTCATGTTCCAGATTGCCGGCTGCCACCACGATCATTTCCCCCGGCCGATAGTGGCGATCGCGCCACGCGACCAGATCGGATTGATTGAGGCCGCCAATCGACGCCGCATCGCCCAGAATGGAGCGCCCCATCGGCTGGTCGGGATAGGCGGCCGCTTGCAGGTCGTCGAAGATCAGGTCGCCCGGCATGTCGTTGACCTCGGCCAGTTCCTGAAGAACGACGCCCTTCTCGCGTTCCAGTTCGTCCACGTCGAAATGCGGGTCGAGGATCATGTCGGCGATCAGGTTCATGCCCAGCGGCAGATCCCCTGCGAGCAGCCGGGCGGAGAAGACCGTCCCTTCCCGTCCCGTCATGGCGTTGAGGTCGCCGCCCACATCCTCGACCGCTTCGGCCAGCGCCCGCGTCGAGCGACCGCCCGCCCCCTTGAACACCATATGTTCGAACAGATGGGCGAGGCCGTTCTCCCGCACCGTTTCGTAGCGGGAACCCACGGTGCAGTGCAGGCCCACCGCGACCGTTTCCACGCTCGGCATCTCGCGCGTGACGATACGCAGTCCGTTCGGGAGTGTTGTCAGCTTCTGCATCAGAGGGTTTCGGCGTGCGCCGCCCTCGGCCGGGCACGACTGGCCACGAAGTCACGAACGGTCTCGTAGTCCGCCGCCAGCTCTTGGAATCGCTCCTCCCGGTCCATCAGCCCGGCGATGCGTTCGGGCGTCCGCGGCCGCTCGCCCGCGGCCCGTTCCACGGCCTCGGCAAACTTCGCCGGATGCGCGGTGGCGAGCGTCACGATGGGTGTGCCGGCGGGCAGATCTTTGCGTCCCGACGCTGCGCGTGCGGCGGCGAGGCCGATTGCCGTATGGGGGTCGATCAGCATGTCCGCATCCTCTCGCGCCCAGCGGAGTGCCAGCGCCATCTGGTCGGCATCGATGCGGGCACTCGAAAACAGCGCTGCGCGAGCTCTCATGTCGGCGGGCAGGGACAGGCGCCTCTCGCTGTCGAAGGACTCCATCATGGTTCGTACGCGCGCGCCGTCGCGCCCGGCCATCTCGAACAGCAGGCGTTCGAAATTGGAGGAGACCTGAATGTCCATGGACGGGGAGGCGGTGGGCGTGACAGCGCCGGCGCTGTAATCCCCCGCACTCAGCGCGCGGTGTAGGATATCGTTGACGTTGGTGGCAACGATCAGCCGCTCCACCGGCAGGCCCATGCGGTGGGCCACATAGCCGGCGAAGACGTCGCCGAAATTTCCGGTGGGTACGGAGAAGGCGATCTTGCGCTCCGGCGCGCCGAGGCGGACCGCTGCGTAGAAATAATAGACCACCTGCGCCATCAACCGCGCCCAGTTGATGGAATTGACGGCGCTGATTTCGAACCCGCGAAGCTGCGGATCGCGGAACATGCGCTTCACATGCGCCTGTGCGTCGTCGAAACTGCCATTGATGGCCATATTATGGACGTTCGGCGCCATGACGGTCGTCATCTGCCGGCGCTGCACATCGGAAATACGGCCCTTGGGGTGCATCATGAACACATCGACGCTGTCGAGGCCGGCCAGAGCGTGAATGGCCGCCGAGCCGGTATCGCCGGAGGTGGCGCCGACGACGGTGAGTTGCCGCCCCGCTCCGCTCAGAAATTGTTCGAACAACCTGCCGAGCAGTTGCAGCGCCACGTCCTTGAAGGCCAGCGTCGGACCGTGAAACAGCTCCAGCAGCCACTGGTCCGCATCCAGCTGGCGCAGCGGCGTCACGGCGGCATGATCGAAGCCGTCATAGGCCGCGCGGCACAGGTTGCGCAGATCCGCTTCCGTCAGGTCGCTGCTGACGAAGGGCTGCATCACGCGGACGGCCGTTTCCACATAGTCGAGCCCGCGAAGCGCGCGGATCGCATCCGCGTCCAGGACCGGCCATTCCTCGGGCACATAAAGACCGCCATCGGCGGCCAGCCCGGTGAGGGTGACATCGGCGAAATCGAGGGCAGGCGCGTCACCGCGCGTGGAAACGTATTTCATGCCGGGCATCGCTAGCCTTTGCGGCGCGGGGGGGCAACGCGGCTATCGCCTTCGCCGCCCATGGGGGCGCTCTCGTCAGCGTCGCCGCGCCGTCGCCACTGCCGCAGGAAGAGGATGTAGATCGCGATCAGGACGCCAGCGAAGGCGAACCACTGCACGGCATAGGCGCGGTGATTGTTGGGAATGGCGTCCATCTGCGGCGGAGCGCTGGCGCCGAGCGAGGCAAGCACCGGCCGGTCGGGAACAAGGAGGAAGCGCGCCGCGCTCGTCCCCTCGTCGGAGAAGCGGTCGACCAGCAGACCGCTATAGGTGCCGAACAGGCCGACGCGCGCGGCGGTATCGGGACGCGCAGCCCAGCCGAGGTCGAGCATGATGCTGTTGGCGCTGTGCACGGAGCGGCAGGGAATGCGGTAGCTGAAACCCGCCTGGCCCGTCAGTGACCGGCCGGCGACGATCTGCGGCATGCCGACGGCGCGGCAGGTGATGTCGGCGCGGCGAAAATTTTCCGGCGCGACGCCCTCCTGATCGAGATCGATAGGCGGCTTCTGCGGCGCATGGGCCAGATCGACGAGCAGCGCCTCCTTCCAGGCCAGGCGGTCGAGCTGCCAGAAGCCGAGCGCGATCAGGATGGGAACCGCGATCAGCACCGTAATCGTCGGCAGGACCGGCAGCTTCATTCGCCGAGCGTGCCCTCGCGCGCGTCATGGCGGTACTCCAGCGCCATCAGCAGCCCCTTGCCGCCCCGCAGGCCTATGATGGTCAGAGCGATCAGGATTGGAGGCCAGATGACCAGGTGCACCCAATAGGGCGGGTGCACCGAAAATTCGAGGATGAGGGCGCCGACCATGCCGATGGTGTTCAGGATCAGGATCAGAAAGACGATGGCGCCGTCGCCGACGTTGAAGCGGTCGTAATCCAGCTTGCACACGGGGCAGGCGGGACGGAATTCCGTGAAATTCTTGTATAACGGTCCTTCTCCGCAGCGCGGGCATTTGCCCAGCGCCGCGGACAGGAGCTTCGCGTCGCGTGCGTTATCCGTGGGCACCAACGGCCGCGCCGAAATCGCTGCCCCAGATGTAGATGGACAGGAACAGGAACAGCCACACCACATCGACGAAGTGCCAGTACCAGGCCGCCGCCTCGAACCCGAAATGGTGCTGAGGCGTGAAATCGCCGCGATAGGTGCGGATCAGGCAGACGATCAGGAAGATCGTACCCACCACGACGTGGAAGCCGTGGAAGCCGGTCGCCATGTAGAACGTCGCGCCGTAGATGTTGCCGGCGAAGCCGAAGGCGGCGTGCATATATTCATAGGCCTGCACGCTGGAGAAGATCAGACCGAGGATGATGGTCAGCCACAGCCCCTTCTTCAGACCCTCCCGGTCGCCCTCGATCAGCGAATGGTGCGCCCAGGTGATGGTCGTACCGGACAGCAGCAGGATCAGCGTGTTGAGAAGCGGATAGACGAAGGGATCGAGCACCTCGATCCCCTCCGGCGGCCAGACGCCGCCGACGGCAGAGCCGGTGTCGGGATAGAGGGCAGCGGCGAAATAGGCCCAGAACCATGCGACGAAGAACATCACTTCCGACGCGATGAACAGGATCATGCCATAGCGGTGATGCAGCTGCACCACTGGCGTGTGGTCGCCCGCATTCGCTTCGCGTACGACGTCGGCCCACCAGCTGTACATGGTGAACAGCACGCCGGCGGTGCCGAGACCGAAGACCCAGGCGCCGAACTGGATTTCATGCATCCACATGATCGCGCCGGCCGCCATGATGAGCGCCGTGAACGATCCCAGCATGGGCCACGGGCTCGGCGGAAGGATATGGAAGTCGTGGTTCTTGGCGCCGGCCATTGCTTATCCTCTTGTGTCGGTCGCGGGCTTACTAGCGGTCTGCTCGCGTGCTGGAAAGAAGGTATAGGACAGGGTGATCTCCTCGATCCGCTTGCCGCTCGGATCGTCGAGGATCGCGGGATCGACATAATAGCTGACCGGCATTGAGGCCGTCTGTCCCGGTTGCAGCGTTTGCTCGGTAAAGCAGAAGCACTGAATCTTGTTGAAATACTTGCCGGCCGTATCTGGCGATACGTTGAACACGGCGGTGCCGGTCACTGGATAATCGTTGGTGTTGGTCGCCTGGAAGAAGGCCATCTTGCGTTCGCCGATCTTCAGCCGGTCGCGCACCTGAACGGGCTTGAAGTCCCATCCCATCCCGGGCGCCACGTTCGCGTCGAAGCGGATCCCGAGCTCAACGCCCGTTTCCTCGACCACGGTGTCGGCGGACGCCACCTGCGTCGTACCCGCAAAACCCGTCACCTGGCAGAACAGGCGGTAGAGCGGCACGGACGCGTAGGCCGCACCCAGCATGGCCGCAGCGATACCAAAGGCGATGGCGCCGGTTCGGGCATTCTTTCTCATCAGCTCATCCGTGCGATCGTGATGAAATAGAACAGCAGCGAAAGCCCGACGAGAATCGCGCCAAGCACGTAATTGCGCTGCTTGCGCCGGCGGGCGAGTTCGGTTTCTTCTTCGGGCGTCATGACAGCACTATCCGGTCTGCTGCGAGCGCGGCGAACAGGACGAAAAGATAAAGGATGGAGAAGGCGAAAAGCTGCTTCTCCGGCTTCATTCCCGCCGGGTCCTCGGCGCGGTTCGCGAACACGCGCAGCGCCAGCAGGAAAAACATGGCGTTCAGCGTGACGGCGGCGGCCCCGTAGAGCGCGCCTGTCATGCCAAGCAGCCAAGGTGCCACCGCCGCGATGACGAGCGGAAAGGTGTAGAGAAGAACCTGCCTGCGTGTTTCGGCCAAGCCATGCGTGCAGGGCAGCATCGGCACGCCGGCGGCGCTGTAGTCGGTCTTCACGAACAGGGCGAGTGCCCAGAAATGCGGCGGCGTCCACAGGAAGACGATCGCGAACATCAGAACCGGCAGCAGCGTCACGTCGCCCGTCACGGCGGCCCACCCGATCATCGGAGGAAAGGCGCCGGCGGCCCCGCCGATCACGATGTTCTGGGGCGTCCGGCGCTTCAGCCAAACCGTGTAGATGCAAACGTAAAAGAGGATGGATGCCGCCAGCAGCACGGCCGCGGGCAGATTGACCGCCAGTGCCATGATTGTCACCGAGCCGAGCGACAGGAAACTGGCGAACGCAAAGGCCTGACCGCGTTCCAGCCGCCCGGCGGGCAGGGGGCGCCCGCGCGTGCGCTTCATGCGGGCATCGAGGTCCGCCTCGTACCACTGATTGAAGGCGCCGGCGCCGCCGCCGGCGACAGCGATGCAAAGGATCGCGGTGAACGCGATAACCGGATGCACGTGACCGGGCGCCGCGAGCAGGCCCATAAGGCCGGTGAAGACCACCAGGCCCATGACGCGCGGTTTCGTCAGGGCGAGATAATCGCGCCAGTCGCCGCACGCCGCGCCGGCGGCGTCCCCCGCCAGCGGCAGCGCCGCCGGCGCCGCTGCTGTGGTGGACGCCTCCGCCATTACTTGATCTCGGGCAGGGTTTCGAACTGGTGGAACGGCGGCGGCGAGGACAGCGTCCACTCCAACGTCGTTGCACCCTCGCCCCAGGGATTGCCCGCCGCCTTACGACCGGCCGCCAGCGAGATGATGATGTTCAGGAAGAACGGGATGAGGCCGATCGCCATGATCACATAGCCCATGGAGGCGATGTGATTATAGCCGGCGAACTGGTCGGGGTAATCCGGAATACGGCGCGGCATTCCGTCCTGACCCAGGAAGTGCATCGGGAAGAACAGCACGTTCACGCCGATGAAGAAGATCCAGAAGTGCAGCTTGCCGAGAAGCTCGTTGTACATCTTGCCCGTCATCTTGGGCCACCAATAGTACCAACCCGCGAAGATGGCGAAGACGGCGCCCAGCGACAGCACATAGTGGAAGTGCGCCACCACATAATAGGTGTCGTGCATGTAGGTATCGACGCCCGCGTTCGACAGGATGACGCCGGTGACGCCGCCCAGGGTGAACATGACGATGAAGCCGATGGCCCACAGCATGGGCGTCTCGAAGCTGATGGAGCCGCCCCACATGGTTGCGATCCACGAGAAGATCTTCACGCCCGTCGGAACGGCGATGATCATCGTGGCGGCGGTGAAGTACAGCTTCACGTTCACATCGAGGCCCACCGTGTACATGTGGTGCGCCCAGACGACGAAGCCGATGAAGCCGATGGCGACCATGGCATAGGCCATGCCGAGATAGCCGAAGGCAGGCTTGCGGCTGAACGTGGCGATCACCTGGCTGACGATGCCGAAGCCCGGGAGAATCATGATGTAGACCTCCGGATGGCCGAAGAACCAGAACAGGTGCTGGTAGAGGACGGGATCGCCGCCGCCGGCCGGGTCGAAGAAGGTCGTGCCGAAATTGCGGTCCGTCAGCAGCATGGTGATCGCGCCGGCAAGAACCGGGAGCGAGAGCAGCAGCAGCCATGCCGTGACGAGCACGGCCCAGACGAACAGCGGCATCTTGTGCATCGTCATGCCGGGTGCGCGCATGTTGAAGATGGTCGTGATGAAGTTGATCGCGCCGAGAATCGAGCTGGCGCCCGCAAGGTGCAGCGACAGGATGGCGAGATCGACCGCCGGTCCGGGGTGCCCGATGGTGGAGAGCGTCGGATACACGGTCCAGCCGGTGCCCGCGCCGTCGAAGCCGGCGGGGCCGGGCACGAACTGGCTGGCCAGCAGCAGCAGGAACGCCGGCACGATCAGCCAGAAGGACACGTTGTTCATGCGCGGGAACGCCATGTCGGGCGCGCCGATCATCAGCGGCACGATCCAGTTGCCGAAACCGCCGATCATCGCCGGCATGACCATGAAGAAGACCATGATCAGACCGTGCGCGGTGATGAACACGTTCCACATGTGATAGGCGGCGTCGAGATTGCCATCCGTCATGCCGGTGATGACCTGCATGCCCGGCGCGGCGAGTTCGGCGCGCATGATTCCCGAAATGGCCCCGCCGATGATGCCCGCGATCAGCGCGAAGATCAGGTAGAGCGTGCCGATGTCCTTGTGGTTCGTCGAAAGGAACCAACGCGCGAAGAAGCCGGGCTTGTGATCGGCGTCGTGATGCGCGTCATCATGGCCATGTGCGGCGTCGAAATCATGGGTGGGGGCCTGAGTTGCCATATCTGTTGATCCGCTCTTGGCTTTGTCTTCGCTTACTCGGTGGGGTTCTGCGCGGGCGAACTGGTCTCGCCGGCAGACTGTTCGATGACCGTGCCTGTCGGCGCGGCGGTTTCGTCGCCGACATCGGCGCCTTCGTCGCTGTCCGCCTCGACAGCCTCGGCCGTGGGAACGCCGGATTCGTCCGCGGTGGGTTCGACGGCTTCGGGCGTCACGCTCTCCGCGAGTTCGGCCGGGTCGATACCGGCATCCTCCTGGCGGCGGGCGACCCAGGCGTCATAGACATCCTGCTCAACCACCTCGACCACGATCGGCATGAAGGCGTGCTGCGTGCCGCAGAGCTCGGAGCACTGACCGTAGTAGACGCCCGGCTGTTCCGCACGGAACCAAGTCTCGTTGATGCGGCCCGGAACCGCGTCCATCTTCACCCAGAAGGCGGGCATGGCCCAGCTGTGAATGACGTCGACGGACGTGACGAGAACCTTCACGTTCGCGCCGACGGGCACCACGACGCGGTTGTCGGTGGCCAGCAGACGGGGCTCGCCACGCTCGGCCGCCTGATCGGCGGGCAGCATGATGGCGTCGAAGGAGAAGCCGCCCTCGTCCGGATATTCATACTCCCAATACCATTGGTGGCCGATCGCCTTCACGGTCACGTCCGCCTCCGGCGGATCGTACTGGGCTGCAAGAAGTTGGAAGGAGGGAATGGCGATGCCGACCAGAATCAGCACGGGAACCACCGTCCAGATCACTTCGATCAGCACATTGTGCGTCGTCTTCGACGGCAGCACACCGTCCTTGCGGCGATATTTCAGGATCGACCACAGGAGCAGCGCGAATACGAAGACCGTGACGATCCCCATAATGATCAGAAGCGCGATGTTGAAGTTGTTCGCGCGCTTCCCGAGCTCGGTGACCTGCGGCTGAATATTGTGACCGCCGAGCGGCTGGCCGAGGGCGGCATCCGATACGGTGCCGGCATTGGCGAGACCGCCGCCGACGCTGGGAACGGCCGCCGGCTCGTCCGGCGTCGCGGCAATCGCCTCGTCCTGCGTCATGCCCTGCGGTGCGGTGCGGCTCTCCTCATCCGCGTTCTGCTGCACCTGGCCGGCCGTGACCGGCTCCAGCTCGTTCTGCGCCGCGTCCGCAGTCTGCGCCGAGGCAGAAACGGCGGCAAAGGAAAGTGCCACGGCGGCGGCGATGTTTGTCCAGCGTCCCATCAGATCCCTAATCTGGTCGATTGCCCGCGGACGCACGTCGCCCGCCATTCGTACGTGATCGCGGCTATAGAAGGCAGATGCGCAAGGGACAAGCGCTAGCTTGCCGCAGGGGGGCGCGACCGCCGCAGGCCGGCAAGCAGACGTTCGTCGGGAGCGGTGTCGCCATAGAGGACGGATATGTCGCCGGTCGTCTCCAGAACAACTGCGCGCACTCTTTTAAAATCGAGAGCGTTCGCCTGCCTGAGCTTGGCAAGAACGTCTCCCTTCGCGACTCGCTCGGCATCCAGCGCGGCTTCGTCGAACTCTCCGTTCTCCATAAGGATCGTGGGGACGTTCTCCATTGCGCGCTTTGCCGGCGAGGAGCGACGCCGCAGCCGGGCGGCCGCGAATTGCGCCGCAAACAGTGCGGCGAGCGCGGCGGCGATCTGCAACAAGGGCAGCCAGTCCGTCGCCTGCGCCGCGGCTGCAAGCAGCGAACCGCAGGCGAGCGTCATGACGAAGTCGAAGCTCGTCATTTTCGAGAAGGAGCGCAGTCCGACGATCCGGACGAGCAGAGTGATCCACATCATGGCGAGGGCAGCCAGCAGGGTGCCGCGCAGCACGGTGTCGAGAAGGGAATTGTCAACGAACATACGAACCCCTTCGGACAGTGGCGAGCGCGCAGCAACAGCCTATGTGTACCGGCCGATATCCTCGCGGGCGCCGCCGTTAACTGATGTCGGCGAAGGACGCCGGGCGCTTCTCCATCTGGCTGCCGATCGCCTCCCTCATATCGTCACCCTGCAGGAACGCGGCGTTCCATACCGCGACATAGTCGAGACCGGCCTCCACCGTCTGACCGCGCCCGCGGTTGAGGACGGCCTTGCACCCCATGATCGCGACCGGCGATTTGGCGGCGATCTGGCGCGCCAGTTCGAAGGCGGCTTCGATGGCCGCTTCGTGATCGGGAGCGACTCGGTTGACGAAGCCGTAACGCTGCGCCTCCTCCGCAGGAAACTTGCGCCCGGTATAGGTCAGTTCGCGAACGATTCCCTGCGGCAGCAGATGGGGGACACGCTGCAATGTCCCGACGTCGGCAACGATGCCCACGTTGATTTCCTGAATGGTGAAATAGCTGTCTTCACAGGCCACCCGCATGTCGCATGCCGTAACGAGGTCGACACCGCCGCCGATGCACGCGCCCTGGATGGCGGCGATGACGGGTACGCGGCATTCGTCGATGACTGTGAACGCATGCTGCAGCCGCTTGACATGCTTCAGGAAGTGCGCGCGCTGGCGGGCGACGTCGCCCCGACCGTCACCCAGACTGCTCGCAGATTTCAGGTCCAGTCCCGCCGTGAAATGACGCCCGGTCGAGGACAGGATCACGGCGCGAATGGAACCGTCCTCCTCGATTCGCCCGAAGACGGTGATCATGTCTTCCCAGAATTGGGGCGTCATGGTGTTGAGAGCCTCGCCGCGCGTCAGCCGGACATGGGCAATGCCCGCTTCCACGCTCAGCGACAGGGTTTCGAGTTCCATTTTCGGCGCGTCCTCCCTAATTTGCGTCCCGCATGACCCGCTTCACCGTCAACGGCAACCCTGTCGAATATCAGCTTGCACCGGATACGCCGCTCCTTTGGGCGCTCCGCGACGCCAGCAATCTTACAGGGACGAAATATGGATGTGGCAGAGGATTGTGCGGCGCCTGTACGGTTCATGTCGACGGAGAGGCGCGGCGATCCTGCCAAGTGAGGATCGGTGACATCGAGGGCGCGTTCGTAACGACGATCGAGGGGTTGTCGGAGAATAGCGATCATCCCGTTCAGCGGGCGTGGGTTGCGGAGCAGGTGCCCCAGTGCGGCTATTGCCAGTCGGGAATGATCATGGCGGTCGCGGCTCTTCTGAAGGCGACGCCCAAGCCCACCGACGAGGAGGTGCGCAGCGGCATCACGAACCTGTGCCGGTGCGGCACCTATCCCCGTATTCTAAAGGCTGTACGACGGGTGTCGGCTGGCGTTGAGGGCGAAGAGGGGCAGCCCTCCGCCGAATAAACCGCGGGGACGCGGGTCGCGGAACCTCCTGAACCTGCCGATAATTCGTCACATTAAGGGTTTGGAGGCAGGAATATGCAGGATAGTGGTGCTGGGGCACAAACGGCCGCCCAGGCTGGCAGACAGCTTCAGGAGCAGGCCACCGCCGCGCCGCCCGCCGCCTCAGAGGCCGCTCCCGCCGTTACCGAGACCGTCGTCGGGAAATTCGGCGTTTTCGAAACACTGACCAACGAACTTGTGGAGATGGCGCGCAGCCTGATCCAGCTTCTGCCGAACATTGTCATCGCCATCGTCGTGCTGGCGATTGTCGGTGTCCTTGCGAAAAATCTCAGTGCGCTGGCCGGACGCGCCGCAGAACGGGCAGGCCGTCGCCGCTCCTTGGCTGACCTCGCGCGGACGCTGACGAAGGTCATTGTTTGGGTGTTCGGCATTCTTCTGGTCATGACAATCGTGTTTCCGTCGATGACACTCGGCAGCATCATTGCGGCTCTCGGCGTCGGCACGCTGGCCATCGGATTCGCGTTTCAGGACATCTTCGAGAATTTTCTGGCCGGCATCCTGTTGATGGTGCGGGAGAAGATGCGTGTCGGCGACTACATCATCTGTCAGGGCGTCGAGGGCGAAGTGACGCATATCAGCCTGCGCGAGACCTACCTGCGCCGGCCCTCGAACGAGACGACGGTTGTACCCAACAGCTTCCTGTTCAAAAATCCGATGGAAATCCTGACCGATGCGGACATACGTCGACACGAGATCATCGTCGGCGTCAGTTATGATACGGATGCCGACATGGCGCAGAGTCTGATCCAGAAAACCGTCGAGGGCTGTGAGAAGGTTCTGGACGATCAACCCGTGGATGTTTTCGCGCGCGAATTCGGTGCATCCAGCATCGATTATACGGTGCGCTGGTGGTCGGGTTCGAAAATCGCGGACATGCATCGCAGCCGTGACGAGGTGATTCGCAGGATCAAGCGCGCGCTCGACGATGCCGGCGTCGAAATTCCGTTCCCCTATCAAACCCTCACCTTCAAGGAGCCGTTGTCAATCCGGCGCGACAGGAACTCGGGGGAAGAGGCGGACGCGGCCTAGAGCCGCTTTGGTGCGCCCGCGTTCAACCGTGTGCGTGTGCGTGTGCGAGGCGAAGCGGGCCCTTGCCTCCTGACCAGGCGCGTTCGTGGAAATAGAATGCCACTGTATTCACCAGCGGCTCGATGAGGGCGATGCCGCCAGCCACGGCCAAGGAGCCGGTCAGAACATAGGCGACAGTAAATCCGACGAGAAGGTGCAGACACATATAGCTGAAGGTCTTGGTGAGATCGCGAGACATGGACGTCAATATCCTTTCATCGTCTCTATGGCGCATGCCCCAATATTGCGGAAACCGATCTTTCTTGTCTCACTTATCGACATATTGAATGTCATCGCGTGCGCCTTGGAGATGCGCGCGCCCTGGAGATGAGGCCTCGCGATCATGCGCGGCGGAACGCGTGACTGGACGTTGCCTGCCGTCTCGGCGAAAGAACCCTCAATGATTGCGATGGCGGTTATCGGCGCACTGGCGGGACTCGTCGTCGGCAGCTTCATAGGTGTGCTGGGCGAGCGATGGCCGCGCGGCGAACAGGTGTCGCGCGGCCGATCGCGTTGTGAGGCGTGCGAGAAGACACTTGGCCCGCACGAACTGGTGCCGCTGTTCTCCTACCTGGTCCAGCGTGGGCGTTGTCGCGGCTGCCATGCCCGCATTCCGCGCCGCTTGCCCCTGGTGGAACTCCTGGCGGCAGGCGCTGGCGCGATCAGCTTCGCCGCTGCGCGGCAGCCATTCGATTTTGCCTGGGCCGGATTTGCATGGGCGCTGATCGCGCTCGCCCTTCTCGACATGCGCGCGCTCTGGTTGCCGGACCGGTTGACCGTGCCGCTGGCGCTCGCCGGTCTCGCCGTCGCGGCGCTGCAGGGCTATGTCTTACTGTCTTTGGCCGGCGCCCTGACGGGGTTCACGATGCTTTTTCTCTTTTCGGCGATCTATACCGCGCTTCGCCGGCGGCGTGGCCTCGGCGGCGGCGATCCAAAGCTGCTTGCGGCCATCGGGGCTTGGCTTGGACCCGGGGCGCTGCCCCTCGTCCTTCTGTTCGGCTCGCTTCTTGGCCTCACAGCCGCCGCCATAATGTTGGTGCTGGGCCGATCCGTTTCCCGGAACACGAAGTTGCCGTTCGGGATGTTCCTGATCGCCGGTACGGCATGTTACGTTTTTCTGACGCACTTGCCGGTTTCGTTGGCCTACGGCATTCCCGTTCCATGACTTCGATTTTAGCAACGGGGGAAGCCACGAAAGCGCGTCTGGAATCGCGGCCGGACGTGCAGAAGGTTCCGACGCCGAAGCTAGACCTGTTTCGCATGCGTGCTTTTGCAAGCGATGAGGAGTGCGCGGCGCTGATCGACATGATCGAACGCCGGCGACGGCCCTCGACCCTGTCCGACGACACGTCGGGCGATGCCGCCTTCCGAACCAGCGAAACCTGCGACATGGACGAGGCGGATCCCGTCGTTGCGCGCATCAATCTTCGCTTCTGCGAAATTCTCGGAATCGATGCCGCGCTTGGCGAGCCGCTTCAGGGGCAGCGCTATTTGGTGGGTCAGGAATTCAAGGCGCACACCGACTATTTCGACCCGCGTGGCATGGACCTGAAAAGCACGCGCAGCGTCATGGGGCAGAGAACCTGGACCGCAATGGTCTATCTCAATACGCCCGAGGCCGGCGGCGCTACGCGGTTCAAGGCCATCGGCAAAACCATTCAGCCCGTCGCCGGCATGATGCTGGCCTGGAACAATCGCCGGGCAGACGGATCCGTGAACCCCTCCACGCTCCACCACGCCATGAAGATTCGGGCGGGACGCAAATATGTTCTGACCAAATGGTTCTGCGAGCACCCCTGGCCGAGCGGACGAGGCTGACCCGCGGGGATGTCTGCGCGGCCTGTGCCATGCCGGCAACACTGGCCGCAAACCTTGCATAAATCGCGCCAATTCAGTGAAATCGGCGTTTGTCCTTGCACGCCGGGCTGCTAAGTCTGAGGCCATGAACGAGGTTGGGGTCATCGACGAAGCGCAGAAGATTGCGCAGGAGTCGCGCGAACAGGATGAAGGTGGCGGGCTCGCTGTCATCTCCATCGGCAAGAGTTACGACAAGCGCATCGTGCTGCGTGATGTCTCGCTCGGCGTTCGCCGAGGGGAGGTCGTCGGCCTGCTGGGGCCGAACGGCGCGGGCAAGACGACGTGCTTCTACTCCATCATGGGATTGGTGAAGCCGGACCGCGGACGCATCCTTCTCGATGGAATCAATATTACCGGGCTGCCCATGTATCGCCGGGCGGCGCTGGGGCTCGGCTATCTGCCGCAGGAAACCTCCATTTTTCGCGGCATGACGGTCGAGCAGAACATCATGGCCGTGTTGGAGATTGCCGAGCCCAACACGTCCGCCCGCCGGGATCGGCTCGAGGAACTGCTGGAGGAATTTTCCATCACCCGGCTGCGCAGCGCGCCCGCCATGGCCCTGTCGGGCGGTGAGCGGCGGCGCTGCGAGATCGCGCGCGCACTGGCGGCCGACCCTTCCATCATGCTGCTCGACGAGCCCTTTGCCGGCATCGATCCGATTTCGATCAGCGACATTCGCGACCTGGTCTATCATCTGAAGGACCGCGACATCGGCGTCCTCATCACCGATCACAATGTGCGCGAAACCCTCGATATCGTCGATCGTGCCTGCATCATCTATGATGGGCGCGTGCTGTTCGAGGGGACCCCGGAAGCGCTGGTGCAGAACGAGGAAGTGCGGCGCGTTTATCTTGGCGAAGGATTTCAGCGCTAGTCCGCCTTTCCATAGATGGTACTCGGACCCCGCCTTGACCTGAGACAGTCGCAGCAGCTGGTGATGACGCCCCAGCTGCAGCAGGCGATCAAGCTGCTCGCCCTGTCCAATGTCGAATTGGAGGGATTTCTTCAGGGGGAATTGGAGAAGAACCCGCTTCTCGACCGCAGCGATGCGCCAGATTCTGGCGAAACCGGCGGGACGGATGCTGACGCAAGGGAGCGGGCGAGCGCTGCCGAAAGCGCAGGGACGGACGAGCTTATCGCCGCCGGCGGGTCGGAAAGGGACGCGCCGCTCGACGTCGACTACGGCGCCGAGACCTTTCACCATGACGGCGTCAGCGACCAACCGGTCCGGGATCCGGATGGCGGGTACACGGTCGGCAGCGACTATGGAATCGGTTCTGGTGGCGGCGAGGATTTCGTCGACCCCGGGGAGATCAACGCCGCCGCGCGTTCGCTGCACGATTTCCTGCTGGAGCAGGCGGGCCTGTTGATCCGCGCAGATCAGATCATCGCCAGCGACATCATCGATTCCATCGATCCGGCCGGCTATTTTACCGGCAGCTTGACGGAAGCGGCCGACCGGCTCGGCGTACCGGAAGCGCGGGTCGAGGCGGTGCTTCTGGCGATCCAGACCTTCGAACCGACCGGGGTCGGCGCCCGCGACCTCGCCGAGTGCCTCGTCATTCAGGCGAAGGAGGCGGATCGTTACGATCCGGCCATGAAGATGATGCTGTCACGCCTCGATCTGGTGGCGCGGGGCGAACTCGCCGCGTTGCAACGGCTGTGCCGGGTCGATGCCGAGGACATGGCCGACATGCTGGCAGAGCTGCGCGGCTACAATCCGAAGCCTGGCCTCGCTTATGGCGCCGCCGGCGACGCGGCGCCGATCATTCCGGACGTTTTCATCAGCGCCGATGCCGAGGGCGGTTGGAAGGTCGAGTTGAACCAGGCCACCCTGCCGCGGATCCTCGTCAACCGCACCTATGCCGCCACGCTGGCGGCGGACGGCGCCAGGTCGAAGGAAACGAAAGCGTTCCTGTCGGAATGCCTGTCCTCCGCGAACTGGCTGATGAACGCTCTCGACCAGCGGCAGCGCACCATCGTCAAGGTGGCGACCGAGCTGGTGAAGCAGCAGGACGGGTTTTTCCGCCACGGCGTCTCGAAGCTGCGGCCGTTGACGCTGCGGGCAGTCGCGGACCAGATCGAGATGCACGAATCGACGGTGAGCCGCGTTACGTCGAACAAATATCTGTCCTGTGAGCGGGGTCTGTTCGAGCTGAAATATTTCTTCACCAGCGCCATCGGAACGGCGGAGGGAGAGGATGTTTCGGCGGAGGCGGTGAAGAGCCGCATTTCTGCACTGATCGGCGCGGAATCGCCCAAGAAGGTGCTGTCCGACGACAAGCTGGTGACGCTGCTGAAGGCCGAAGGGTTCGATATTGCTCGGCGCACCGTGGCCAAGTACCGGGAATCCTTGAACATCGGCAGCTCCGTGCAGCGGCGGCGCGCCTACAAGCTGGGGGCCGCCAGCCGCGCGGCCTGAGCGATCAGATCCTTCCCTCGACCCGCTGTAGCAGCCGGTCGATTTCGTCCGCCACCGTCTCGCGCACCGGCGGGTGGAACAGCCAATGGCCGATACCATCGAGTTCGCGGTAGTCCACCGCACCTTTCAGCTTGCGCGCGGTCGCGCGGGCGGTGCCGACCGGCGTGATCCGATCCTCGTTCCCCACGACGACCGTGGCGGGCATCGTCAGGAGATCATAATCGACCTGCGTCCCCTTGCTGCTGTCGGCGAAGGGCATGGAAATCTGGAACAGCACCCGGCCAGAATCCCAGACGAGTTCGCCCAGCGCATCCCGCGTTTCCGTTTCGGGAACATTGTTGAAGATGCCCCAGCGGGCCCGCTCCTCGTCGATGCGGGTGGGCGAACGCCACCAATTCGCGGTCGTCGTGACGCCGAGCAGCGTCCGCAGCGGACTGAGCGCAAGACTGCTGGTCTGCGCGGTCGGCGCCGGCGAAAGAAGGACGAGGCCCGCCGCCCCGTGCGCCGCGGCGATCTGCTGCGCCAGCATGCCGCCCATCGAGTGGCCGACGATGACAGGCTTCCGGTCCAGTTCCCGCACCTGCGCCAACAGCGCGTCGGCATAGTCCTGCACGCTGGTGGATGCGAGAAGCGGGTCCGGCGCGTCCTGCGGGTCGGCATCGTGGAACGGGAGGGTGGGCGCGGCAACGCGGTAGCCGCGCGCCTCGTACCGCTCCCGCATCCAATCCCAGATCTTCGGGGTCGACCACATGCCGTGAATGAAAAACAAGGGCGGCTTGGTCATAGGTCGGTCCTGATCCCCAAATTCGGTTCGTACGCGGTCTGATTTTCCACCCGTCTAGCGGGCGGGGCCGTTCGTCTCAATCGCTAGCGCCGTTCCTCCGCCCTGTCAGTCCGTCACGCCGCTGGCGGCCAGCACGGCCATGGTCACGATGTCGTTGGCGTTCGAGGTCATCGGAACGATCTGCACCGGTTTCGACATGCCCATGAGGAGCGGCCCCATGACGCGGCCGCCGCCCAGTTCCTTCAAGAGCTTCGACGCGATATTCGCGCTTTGCAGACCCGGCGTGATGAGGACGTTCGCCGGCCCCGTCAGGCGGGAGAAGGGATAGAGCTTCGCCATGTCGGGGTTCAGCGCGACGTCCGCCGACATCTCCCCCTCATATTCGAACGTGACGCGGCGATCGTCGAGCAGCTTCACGGCACGCCGCACCATTTCGACATTCTCGCCCTCCGGATTGCCGAAGTTCGAATAGCTGAGAAAGGCGACGCGCGGCGTGCGGCCCATGCGGCGGGTCACGGCGGCGGTCTGCTCCGCATAATCGGCAAGCTGCTCCGCCGTCGGCCGCTCCGTCACCGCCGTATCGGCGATCAGATAGGTGTCGTGGCGGCCCACGACCATGTGGATGCCGAACGGATTGTGCTTCGGGCTGGGATCGATGACCTCCCCGACGAGGCGCATGGTCTGCTGGAAATGGCGTGTGACGCCGGTGACGAGCACATCGCCATGGCCGAGCGCGACGAGAAGGGCGGCGAAATAATTGCGATCCTGATTGACCCAGCGCTGCACGTCGCGGTGAAGCGCGCCCTTTCGCTGCATGCGGCGATAGAGATGTTCGGTCATGCCCGGCACGAGCGGGTTGTCGCGGCTGTTCTGGATCTCGAACATGTCGAGATCCTCGATGCCGAGCTTTTTCATATTCTCGTGCACCGTTTCGTCGCGGCCGACGAGGACGGGGATGCCGTAGCCGTTCGCCTTGATGGCGAGGGCGGCGCGCAGCACCACCTCCTCCTCGCCTTCTGCCAGCACGATGCGCTTCGGATTGGCCCGGGCGGCGTTGAAGCTCTGTTCGAGGACGGCCGTCGTCGGATTGAGGCGCGCGCGCAGTTCGGTCCTGTAGCTGTCCTCGTCGATGATCGGGCGCCGCGCGACGCCGGTCGCCATCGCCGCCTTCGCGACCGCGAACGGCACCGCCTCGATAAGACGCGGATCGAAGGGTGCGGGGATGATGTAGTCCGGCCCGAAGGAGAGCTGCTTGCCATAGGCGGCGGCAACCTCGTCCGGCACGGCGTCCTTGGCGAGGTCGGCGAGCGCCTGCGCCGCGGCGATCTTCATTTCCTCGTTGATCGTCGTCGCGCGCACGTCGAGCGCACCGCGGAAGATGTAGGGAAAGCCGAGGACGTTGTTGACCTGGTTCGGATAGTCGGAGCGGCCGGTCGCCATGATGGCGTCCTCACGCACCTCATAGACCTTTTCCGGCAGGATTTCCGGCACCGGGTTCGCCATGGCGAAGATGATGGGCTGCGGCGCCATACCCTTGATGTCGTCCTGGCTGACGGCGCCGGCCACCGACAGGCCCACGAGGACGTCGGCGTCCTTCAGCGCGTCCCGCAGCGTACGCTCGTCCGTGTCGATGGCGTAGGTCGATTTCCACTGATTGAGGTCGGTCCGCCCCTTGTGAATGACGCCGTGCTGATCGCACATGCGCACATTGGCGCGGGGCACGCCGGAGGCGATGAAGAGTTCGGTGCAGGCGATGGCGGCGGCGCCGGCGCCGTTCACGACCAGCTTCACCTCCCCGATCTTGCGGCCCGTCAATTCCAGCGCGTTGAACAGGCCGGCGGCGGAGATGATAGCGGTGCCATGCTGATCGTCGTGGAACACCGGGATGTTCATCTCGTCGCGCAGGCGGCTTTCGATCTCGAAGCAGTCCGGGCTGCCGATATCCTCCAGATTGATGCCGCCGAAACTCGGCTCCATCAGCTTCACGGCGGAAATGAACTTTTCGACATCCTCCGTATCGAGTTCGATGTCGATGGAATCGACGTCGGCGAAGCGTTTGAAGAGGACGGCCTTGCCCTCCATCACCGGCTTCGAGGCAAGCGCGCCGAGATTGCCCATGCCGAGGATGGCCGTGCCGTTCGAGATGACCGCGACGAGGTTGCCCTTTGCCGTGTAGTCATAGGCGGTGACGGGATCGTCGGCGATGGCCTGCACCGGGACGGCAACGCCGGGGGAGTAGGCGAGGCTGAGATCGCGCTGCGTCGCCATGGGTTTCGAGGCCACGATCTCGATCTTTCCCGGGCGGCCCTGCGAATGGAAGCGCAGCGCCTCCGCATCCGAAAACTGAACCGAACTGCCACCCGTCTTCTTCTTGTCAGCCACGTGTAATCGACTTCCCTAACCAAATCTCTCGCTTGACCCCGCTTTGGCGAAAGCGGTGGGGGGCGGCAAGGGCGGCGGCCCATTTCGGCGCGAGAACGGCGGAATCTTCACGAAGTGGACACACGTCGTGCGGGGCGAAGTTGACAAGTTGGACACTCATATGCGGGCGGGTGCGGGGGTTTTGGGGCCGGTTCTTTCCCGCAGCTCTGCGGATGGGCCCCTGCCTTCGCAGGGGCGACGGCAGGGGAGAGGGTCTTCCATGTCTTCGCGAAGTTGACGCGACGTGGACACAGGGCCGCCGACGCGAAGTTGACAAGTTGGACACTCGTATGCGGGCGGGTGCGGGGGTTTTGGGGCCGGTTCTTTCCCGCAGCTCTGTGGATGGGCCCCTGCCTTCGCAGGGGCGACGGCAGGGGGAGATGTTCAGGGGGCGACGATGTTCCGCTAGTCTTTTCATTCGCCCTCTCTCCAAGTCGTCGCCCCTGCGGAGGCAGGGGCCTCTTTCGCATCGGCGCATCGGCGGCGGCGCGGCGGGGGGCCAGCCCGCCTGCCGGCAGGATGCGGGATGAGATCCTATTATGGAAGTCCGCGTGCGGGGTGACGTGCGTGATGACGGCGGCGGCGGCGGGGCCTATGAGCGCGCATCATGCCGACAGCGAAGACCAGCGCCTCCGATGCCGCCCCCGATACCGCGCCCGATACGGGCAAGAGCGATATGGCTGAAAAGACGGCACCGAAGGCGGCGGCCGCGTCGCCGATGATGCAGCAATTCCTGTCGCTGAAGGCGCAGGCGGGGGAGAGTGCGCTGCTGTTCTTTCGCATGGGCGATTTTTTCGAACTGTTCTTCGACGATGCCGTGCGGGCGGCCGCGGCGCTGGACATCGCGCTGACGAAGCGGGGCGAACATGCGGGCGAGCCGGTGCCGATGTGCGGCGTGCCGGCGCACAGCGCGGAAAGCTATCTGGCGCGCCTGATCGCCAAGGATTTCCGCGTCGCCATCGCCGATCAGGTCGAGGACCCGGCGGAAGCGAAGAAGCGCGGGTCGAAATCCGTCGTGCGGCGGGAAATCGTGCGCGTGGTGACGCCGGGCACGCTGACGGAGGAGGCGCTGCTGGATGCGCGGGCGGCCAATCATCTGGCGGCGCTGGCCGAAGTGGGCGGAGAACGCGCGCTCGCCTGGTGCGACATGTCGACGGGCGGCTTTCGCACCGCGCCCGTCACGCCGGATGCGCTGGGCGCGGAGCTGGCGCGCCTCGACCCGGCCGAACTGATCGTGGCGGAGGGGGCGGACGTGCCGGGCGAATGGCCGCTGACCCCGCTACCGAAGGGCGATTTCGATTCCGCGCGCGGCGAGGCGGCGCTGAAATCCCGCTTCGCCGTGGGCGCGCTGAAGGGATTGGGCGATTTCACGCGCGCGGAAATCGCCGCGGCCGGCGCGCTCCTTGCCTATGTCGAGGCGACGCAGATGGCCGCCGCCGTTCGCCTGCGCGCGCCCGAACGCGAATTGCCGGGGGGCTTCATGGCCATCGACGCCGCGACGCGCGAAAGCCTGGAGATCGCGCGCACGGCGAAGGGCGAGCGCAAGGGATCGCTGACCGGATGTCTGGACGAGACGCGCACGGCAGCGGGCGCGCGGCTGCTGGCGGCGGACATCGCCGCGCCGCTGACGGACCCGGCACGGATCGCGGCGCGGCTTGATCTGGTCGCCGCCTTCGAGGCGGGCGGCGCGGTGCGCGGGACATTGCGCGGGGATCTGAAGGCGGTGCCCGATCTGGAACGCGCGCTCGGCCGGCTGGCGGCGGGGCGCGGCAGTCCGCGCGACCTGGGGCAGCTGCGCGATGGGCTGATGCGCGCGGACGAGATTCGGGACCGGCTGGCCGTCGCGACGTTGCTGGGGCCGCCGCCGATGCTGGCCGACCTGCTCGCCGCGATCGGCCCGAATGGCGAACTGACGGGGAGGTTGAGCCGCGCGCTGGTGCCGGAGCCGGGCCTGTCGGTGAACGAGGGCGGCTTCGTCGCCGAGGGCTATGACGAGGCGCTGGACGAGCATCGCAGCCTGGCGAAGGACGCGCGCCGGCACATCGCCGCGCTGGAGGCGGAGTATCGAAGCGAAACCGGCGTCCAGACCCTGCGCGTGAAGCACAACAACGTCCTTGGCTATTTCATCGAGGTGGCCCCGAAACATGCCGATGCGCTGATGGCGGCGGACAGCCCCTATACGCACCGGCAGACGCTGGCGAACGCGGTGCGCTTCAATTCGGAAGCGCTGGCCGAACTGGCGACGCGAATCGCGCAGGCGCAGAGCCGCGCCCTGTCGCTGGAGGCGGAGCATTTCGCGGCGCTGCGCGAGAGCGTGGTGGCGCATGCGCCGGTCATCGAGCGCACGGCGGCGGCGCTGGCGCGGCTGGACGTGGCGGCGGGCCTTGCCGAACTGGCGGCGCGGCGCGGCTGGGTGCGGCCGGTGGTGGACGGCGGCCATGATTTCGCGGTCGAGAAGGGGCGCCATCCCGTGGTGGAGGCCGCGCTGCAGTCCGGCACCTTCGTTGCCAATGATTGCGACCTGTCGCGGGCGCAGCGTGCCTGGCTGGTGACGGGACCGAACATGGCCGGCAAGTCGACCTTTCTGCGGCAGAATGCGCTGATCGCCATCATGGCGCAGGCGGGCAGCTTCGTGCCGGCGGCCTCGGCCCGGATCGGCGTCGTCGACCGGCTGTTCAGCCGCGTCGGCGCGTCCGACAATCTGGCGGAGGGGCGCTCCACCTTCATGGTGGAGATGGTCGAGACGGCGGCCATCCTGCGGCAGGCGACGGACCGGTCGCTGGTCATCCTGGACGAGGTGGGGCGCGGCACGTCGACCTATGACGGCCTCGCCATCGCCTGGGCGGTGCTGGAATCGGTGCATGACGAACTTCGCGCCCGCTGCCTGTTCGCCAGCCATTACCACGAACTGACGGCGCTGGCGGAGCGGCTGGACGCGCTGGCGCTGGCGACGGTGCGGGTGCGCGAATGGAAGGGCGAGCTCGTGTTCCTGCACGAGGTCATCGCCGGCGCGGCGGACCGAAGCTATGGCCTTGCCGTGGCGCGGCTGGCGGGCATGCCGGACGGCGCGGTGAAGCGCGCGGGCGAGGTGCTGGCGAAACTCGAAAGCCGGCGCGCGGAGACGGGCGGGATCGCCGCCGGGCTGGAGGACCTGCCGCTGTTCTCGGCCAGTCGCGCTGCGGAAACGCCGGCCGCCGACCCCTTGCGCGAACGGTTGGGTGCGGTTCGGCCCGACGAACTGACCCCGCGCGCCGCGCTCGACCTGATCTACGAACTGCGCGGGCTGGCGGAGGAGGGGTAGAGGTCAGCGGATGCGCGTCGCCTGAGACGAGCGGCTGCCGACCGTCATGCGATAGCTGCCGGCAAAGCCGCGCTTGATGACCACCTCCTTGCCCGCGCGGACGCCGACAGGGATGCTTTCGTCCGCCCGCCAGACCTGCCCATTGTCGAGGTAGAGGATCCATTCGTCGCCGGACTGCCGGTCGGCGCGGGTGATGGTGGCGCTGATTTCGTCGAGCGCCTTGCCCTGATAGCCCTCGCCGGGGGCGAAATCCTCTCGCCCATAGGCCTCCTCGGCAGTGAGCTGGGCTTCGCGCTCGGCCTCCGCGGCGGCGCGTTCGGCGGCGAGGCGGGCCTCTTCGGCTGCGGCGCGGGCGGCGGCGGCCTCCTCTGCCCGGCGGGCGTCGATCTGCTGCGCCGCGTCCGGGCCGAGGCCGCGCGCGATCTCGTCGAAGCAGGCCAGCCGCTCCTCGCCCGCGACGATGACGGCGCAGCGCATCACGGCGTCCTCCGTCACCTGCGCGGCGGCCGGCGCGGCGAAGGCAACGGTGCCGGCCAGAAGGACGGCGGCGGTTTCAAGCGGCTTTGGCATCGAAATCCTCTTTGTCGTCATTGGCGCCGAGCGCATCCAGAACCGCCGCGATCAGGGCGCCGTGCCCCGTCTCGCCGCTGATATCGACCGGCAGCGCGCCGTTTTCGCGGATCATATCATGATGTTCCGCGCCGTCGAGCGCCACGAAGCGGGCGAGACCGGGCAGCCGCTCCTGCACCAGCGGCGACAGTTCGAGGACGCGCTCGACGCGCGGCGTGGTCAGCGCGATGGCGCGGCGGCGGGTGAGGGAGAGGACGTCCCAGCTGCGCGGATCGCCGCTGGTGGCGTAATGCACCTGGTAGCCGTCCGCGACGGCGGTTTCGAAGCGGTCGCGGTCGGGCTCCAGCGCCAGATAGTCGATCCCCACCTCCGTCAGGGCGTCGGCAAGCGCCCGGCCCGTCTCCGCCAGGCCGACGATGATGACGGGTGCGTCGTCGCCGGGCAGCTTCCTGTCGGCCGGACCCCGGCGCAGCTTTCCGGCGAGATTGCGGCCGAGGTTGGAGACGGCCGGGGTGAGGGCGAGGCTGAGCGCGATGGCGGCGACGAGGACGCCGACCGTCTGCGCACCGAGGAGGGCGGCGACGGCGGGAATGGCGAAGATCACCAGCGCGAATTCGGAGCCCTGGCCGAGCAGGAAGCCGAGCTGCACGGAGCCCGGCACCGACCAGCGGTTGAGACGTCCGGCAATGATGTTGAGCGCGCATTTGAGGGCGGTGAGGAGCAGCGCGGCGGCGATGACCAGTGGCCAGCTGCGCGCGAGCAGCGGAATGTCGAGCGACAGGCCCACGGTCATGAAGAAGAAGCCGAGGAACAGGCCGCGAAACGCCTCGATCTCCGTCTGGACGAGGACGCGATATCGCGATTCGGCCAGCGCGACGCCGCCGAGAAAGGCGCCGAGGGTGAGCGACAGGCCGGCAAGGCCCGTCGCCCAGCCGGCCGCGAGCGCCAGGAACAGCGCGGTGGCGGTATAAACCTCTCCAAGAGCGGTGCGCGAGATCAGCCGGAACAGCGGCTCCGTCAGGTAACGCGCGAAGAGCAGCGCGGCCATGAACGCCACGACCGCCTTCACGGCCGCCATGGCGAGCGCGGGCGCGAGCGCGGCGCCTCCGCCGGCCCCCGCCGCGAGCGCGCCCGCCACCACCAGAAGCGCGATGGCGGCGATGTCCTGAAAGATCAGGATGGACTGGGCGGCGCGGCCGACGGGACAATCCTCCTGATCGCGCTCCCGAATGATGCCGATGACGACTGCGGTCGAGGAGAGGCCGAGCGCGAAGCCGGTGATAAGGGCGGCGGGCAGGGGAAGGCCGGCGAGCACGGCAAGACCGGAAAAGCCGCCGCCGGCCACCAGCATCTGCAGCGCGCCGAAGCCGAAGATGTTGCCCGCCTCCTCGAGGATACGGCTGAGCGAGAAATGCATCCCGAGATTGAAGAGCAGGAACATGACGCCCGCTTCCGCCAGGGCGGAGACGATCGGACCCCGGAAGGCGGAGGCAAACCCGGCGGCGGCGATGGCCGCGCCGACCAGAATGTAACCCACGATCGGGCTGAGCCGCAGCGCCTTCGACGCGAGAGCGGACAGGATGCCGAGGCCGAGGAGCATGATCGCCGGTTGCAGCACCTGCACGACGCCGTGCGCGCCCGCTGCCGATTCGGCAGCCATCAGGAGGCGATGTCCGCCGGCGACAGGAACCGGTGCACGGCCTGAACGACGACCGAACCCTCTCCGACCCCGCTTGCCACGCGCTTCACCGAGCCGGAGCGGACATCGCCGACCGCGAAGATGCCCGGCCGGGATGTGGCATAGGGACTGTCCAGATTGGTGCCGCGCCCGCACTTGCCGGTCAGGATGAAGCCGCGCTCGTCGAGGGGCAGGCATCCGTCCAGCCAGTCGGTATTGGGCACGGCCCCGATCATCACGAACAGATTGCGGCAGGCAAGCGTCCGGACCACGCCGTCGCCGTTCGTCAGCGCGACCTCTTCGAGGCCGTCCCCGCCCGCAAGCCGGCAAACCTCCGTGTGCGTGTGGAGCGTGATGTTCGGCGCCGCGTCGATGCGCTGCACCAGATAATCCGACATGCTGGCGGCAAGGCCGCCCGAACGTACCGCGATGTGCACATGGCGGGCGAGGCGCGCGAGGAAGATGGCGGCCTGGCCGGCGCTGTTGCCGCCGCCGACGACCACGACCTCCTCGCCCGCGCAAAGCTCGGCCTCCATATTGGTGGCCGCATAGTGAATGCCCGCGCCCTCGAACCGGTCATACCCCTCGAGGGCGAGCCGCCGATAGCGCGCCCCGGGCGCGAGGATCACCGCCTGCGTGCGCACCGCCTCCCCGGTCGCCAGGCCGATGCTGTAGGGGACCGCCTCGCAGTCGAGGGACACCGCCTCCCGCGCGATCGCGAGATGGGCGCCGAACTTCTGCGCCTGCACCTGTGCGCGGCCGGCGAGCGCCTGACCGGAGATGCCGGTCGGGAAGCCGAGATAGTTCTCGATCTTCGAACTGGTGCCGGCCTGCCCGCCGGGGGCGTGGGTCTCCAGCGTCAGCACCTTCAGCCCCTCGGACGCGGCATAGACGGACGCGGCAAGACCGGCGGGACCCGCGCCAACGACGACAACGTCCCAGACATGATCCGCATCGAGCGGCTCGACGAGGCCCAGCGCGGCGGCAAGATGTGGATTGGCGGGATTCTTCAGCGGCGTGCGTTCGGCGATCACCACCGGCAGGTCATCGGCGCCGAGCGCGAAGCAGTCCAGAAAGCCCTCCGCGTCCGGATCGACGTCGGTATCGAGAAGCCGGAAGGGATAGCCGTTGCGCGACAGGAAACGCTGGATGCGCAGCGTGTCGGCGGCCCGGCCCGGCCCGATCAGCACGACACCGCCGCGCCGGTGGCGCATCATGCCGACGCGGCGCAGAATGAACGCCCGCATGATGATCTCGCCAATGTCGGGTTCGGCCTGGATCAGCTGCCGAAATTTCTGGCGCGGGACGGCCAGAACCTCCCCGTCCTCCACCATGCGCGCGGAAACGAGGGTCTTTCGGTCGTTGAAAAGATCGAGCTCCCCGGTGAACTGGCCGGCGCCGTGCAGCGTCAGCCGGCGCGCCTCTCCGCGATCCGTCTCGTCGAACGTCTCGCAGCCACCGGACAGGATCAGGAAGAAGCTGGCGCCGCGATCGCCGCGACGAAACAGCATGTCGCCGGCCCGGCAGGTGCGTCTGTCGCCGAATCGACAGAGCCTGGCGACCTTGTCCGAAGCGAGCGTCGGGTAGGTCTGCGCCTGCCGGACATAAGGGTCGTCCGGCGAAAGAGCATCCTCTGTCATGGTTTCGGGACCTGCCATCGACCGAACAGATAATGCGCGGCAGAAGGTCGCGCCAGCGCGAAGCGAGGGCGCGCTTGCGCGTGAGTTGCTGTGCTATTATCTTACTACAGTCATGTGGCAGACCGAACGACCCATCTATTTGCAGATTCGCGACCGCATTGCGGCGGGAATCATGGACGAGAATTTCCGCGTGGGCGAGGCGCTGCCCTCCGTTCGCGCGCTGGCCGCCAAGGAAGCGGTCAATCCGCTGACCGTCTCAAAGGCCTATCAGGAACTGCAGGCGGCAGGCCTGGTCGAGGCACGCCGCGGATTGGGCCTGTTCGTCGTGGCCGGCGCGCGCGAACAGCTGGTGAGCGACGAGCGGCGCAGCTTCCTGACGGGGGACTGGCCGCGCATCCACGCGCATGTTCGGCGTCTGGGCCTTAGCGTCGAGGATCTGATGGCGAGCGAGGACGCCTGAACCAGCCCCCGCCGGCGCGGCTTCATGTTTCGGCTCCGCCCGCGGGCGGGCGGCGCCGCGAGGGAAAATCTGCATCCGAACACGTATCCGTTTCGTTCCTTCGGGAAAGATGAGGGAGAAGCGGGTGCAGGCCGAACGCATGCAATTCACGAGACGCGGCATTCTGGGCGCCGGCGCCGGTCTGTGCGCTGCAGCCGCGGCATGGCCCGTGCGCGCCGGATCGGTGGCAAAGGGCGATTTTCCGGTTTCCCACTCCGAGCGGGAGTGGCGGGAGATGCTGACCGAAGCGGAGTATCATGTGCTGCGCGAGGCGGGCACGGAACGCGCCTTTACCAGCCCCCTGAACGACGAGAAGCGGCGCGGCGTCTTTCACTGCGCCGGCTGCGACAACCGGGTCTATACGTCCGTGACCAAGTTCGAATCCGGCACCGGCTGGCCGAGCTTCTATGCGCCGGTGATGGGCGCGGTCGGCACCATGAAGGACGACAGCCTGCTCATGAGCCGCACGGAGGTTCACTGCGCGCGCTGCGGCAGCCACCTCGGCCATGTCTTTGACGACGGGCCGCCGCCCACGGGGAAGCGCCACTGCATCAATGGCGTCGCCCTGACGTTCAGGCCGGTGCCGAAGGCATGATCCCCGTCTTTCGCCTCGCCGCGGCCGGCGCGCTCGCGCTGACCGCCACCGCCACCGCCGCGCTTGCCGCAAGCGGCGGCGTCCCGGAGGGCGCGCCAGAGGAACGCGCTTATTTTGCGATGGGCTGTTTCTGGTGCGCCGAAGCCGACTTCGAAAAGCTGCCCGGCGTCTATGAGGCGGTGTCCGGCTATGCGGGCGGGACGGTGCCGGAACCCACGTACGAACAGGTAACCGCAGGCGGCACCGGCCATTACGAATCGGTACGCGTCAGCTACGATCCCAGAAAGCTGACCTACCAGGATCTGCTGGATGTCTTCTGGCACAATATCGATCCGTTCGATGCCGAGGGGCAGTTCTGCGACAAGGGCGACAGCTACCGATCGGCCATCTTTCCCACGACTGCCGAGGAACGGCGACTGGCGACCGAATCGAAGCGCGTGGTGACGGAAGCGTTGGGACGACCGGTCGCGACCGAAATCGTCTCGACGCGCCATTTCTATCCGGCCGAACCCTATCATCAGGATTATTACCGAAAGAATCCGCTGCGTTATAAATTCTATCGCACCACCTGCGGCCGCGACGGCCGACTGGCGGAGGTCTGGGGCGGGGGGTAGGCCCGCGAACGCGGTCCGACGACGTGCCGTGCCCGGGGCGCGGCGACTCCCTCACGACTTGCTTTGACGGCCCCCGTTTGCTAGCCGGGGCGCCGTTGGAGCGGAAGGGTGCCATGTCTCTCGTATGGAGGCGGCGCCCTATTTCTTATGCGCTTCGGCAATCGACTCACTCAGACTGCCGGACGACGGGCTTGACGAAACGGGGCGTGGTATAGGGCGTGGACACGATTAGCTCTGCAAATATGGGAAGCGTTGTGCACGGCCTTGGCGGCCGTTACGCCACTGCGCTTTACGAACTCGCCCGCGAAGAGAAGCGCGAGGCGGAGGTCGAGGCCAGCATGACGACGCTGAAGGCGGCGCTGGCCGATTCGAACGAGCTGCGCGCGCTCATCTCCTCGCCGCTGCTGGGGCGCGAGGAGGCCGCGCGCGCGATGGAGGCGGTCGCAGGGCGGCTGGGCCTCCATCCGCTGGTCGTGAAGTTCCTGGGCGTCCTGGCGCGCAACCGGCGCCTGGCCGCATTGCCGCAGATCATCCGCGCCTATCAGACGCTGGCGGCCGCCGCGCGCGGAGAGATCACCGCCGAGGTGACCTCTGCCCATCCGCTGACCGCGACGCAGGAGGATGCGTTGAAGGCGCAGCTTCGCGCGCGCTATCGCCAGGACGTGGCGCTCGACACCCGCGTCGATCCCGACATTCTGGGCGGGCTGATCGTCAAGGTCGGCAGCCGCCTCATCGATTCCTCACTGAAGACCAAGCTCGACAATATCGGTCGGGCCATGAAAGGCGCAGCATAATGGACATTCGCCCGTCTGAGATTTCCGACGTCATCAAGCAGCAGATCGCCGATTTCGGCACCGAAGCGCAGGTTTCGGAGGTCGGCGAAGTGCTGTCGGTCGGCGACGGCATCGCCCGCGTGTACGGCCTCGACCAGGTGCAGGCCGGCGAGATGGTCGAGTTTCCCGGCGGCATCAAGGGCATGGCGCTGAACCTGGAAAGCGACAATGTCGGCGTCGTCATCTTCGGCTCCGACGCTGGTATCAAAGAAGGCGACACGGTTCGCCGCACCGGTGAGATCGTCGACGTGCCGGTCGGCCGTGGCCTGCTGGGGCGCGTCGTTGACGGTCTGGGCAACCCGATCGACGGCAAGGGGCCGATCGAGAATGTCGAGCGCAAGCTGGTCGAGGTGAAGGCGCCGGGTATCATCCCGCGCAAGTCGGTGCACGAGCCGATGCAGACAGGCCTGAAGGCCGTCGACGCGCTCGTCCCCATCGGTCGCGGCCAGCGCGAGCTGATCATCGGCGACCGCCAGACCGGCAAGTCCGCCGTCGCGGTCGATGCGATCATCAACCAGAAGGGCGTGAACGCCGGCGACGACGAATCGAAGAAGCTGTACTGCGTCTATGTCGCAATCGGCCAGAAGCGCTCCACGGTCGCGCAGCTCGTCCGCGCGCTGGAGGAAAACGGCGCGATGGAATATTCCATCATCGTCGCCGCCACCGCGTCCGAGCCGGCGCCGCTGCAGTATCTGGCGCCCTATACCGGCTGCGCCATGGCGGAATATTTCCGCGACAACGGCATGCACTCGCTGATCGTTTATGACGATCTGTCGAAGCAGGCCGTGGCCTATCGCCAGATGTCGCTGCTGCTGCGCCGTCCGCCGGGCCGCGAAGCCTATCCGGGCGACGTTTTCTACCTGCACAGCCGCCTGCTGGAGCGGGCCGCGAAGCTGAACGAGGCGAACGGCGCGGGTTCGATGACCGCGCTGCCGATCATCGAGACGCAGGCCGGCGACGTGTCCGCCTATATTCCGACGAACGTCATCTCGATCACCGACGGCCAGATCTTCCTGGAGACGGAGCTGTTCTATCAGGGCATCCGTCCGGCCATCAACGTGGGCCTGTCAGTCAGCCGCGTCGGCGGTGCCGCGCAAACCAAGGCGATGAAGAAGGTCGCGGGCTCCATCAAGCTGGATCTGGCGCAGTACCGCGAAATGGCGG
The DNA here is from genome assembly GCF_000342165.1 of Pacificimonas flava. GTDB lineage: Bacteria > Pseudomonadota > Alphaproteobacteria > Sphingomonadales > Sphingomonadaceae > Pacificimonas > Pacificimonas flava. The sequence goes on along the minus strand of NZ_AMRV01000002.1, from coordinate 120,554 downwards.
CCTTCGCGCAGTTCGGTTCGGACCTCGACCCGTCGACGCAGAAGCTGCTGAACCGCGGCGCGCGCCTGACGGAGCTGCTGAAGCAGGGCCAGTATTCGCCGATGCCGGTCGAGGAGCAGGTCGTCTCCATCTTCGCCGGCGTCGAGGGGTATCTGGACGGCATCCCGACGGACGACGTCACCCGCTTCGAAAGCGCGTTCCTCACCGACATGCGGGCGAACCACAAGGATGTGCTGGACTCGATCCGCACGTCCGGCAAGCTGGAGGACGACACGGTGAAGTCGCTGCACGAAATCCTGAAGGAATTCACGCGCACCTTCGCCTGATCCATCCGGACCATCGCCGCCCCGGCCCGCTGCCGGGGCGGCGCCACGAAGTAGGAAGCCGACCGAAGCCACATGGCCAGCCTGAAGACCCTCAAGAACCGGATCTCCTCGGTCAAATCGACCCAGAAGATCACCAAGGCGAAGAAGATGGTCGCCGCCGCGAAGCTGCGCCGTGCGCAGGAAGCGGCCGAGGCGGCGCGTCCCTATGCCGAGAAGATGGGCGAGGTGATGGCCTCGCTGAGCCAGCGCATCACGCCGGGGCCGGGGGCCTCCCCGCTCCTCGTGGGCACGGGCAAGGCGGACGTGCACCTGCTGGTCGTCGCGACCTCCGACCGCGGCCTTGCCGGCGCGTTCAACGCGAACATCGTCAAGCGCGCGCGCCAGACGGCCGACAAGCTGATCGCCGCCGGCAAGGAGGTGAAGTTCTACCTGATCGGCAAGAAGGGCCGCGCGGTCATCAACCGCATCTATCCGGGCCGCATCGTGCATTTCCAGGACTTCGCCGACGTGAAGAACGTCGATTTCCTATATGCCCGCCGCGTGGGGCAGGATCTCGTCGCCCGCTTCCGTGAGGGCGAGTTCGACGTGGCGCACTATTTCTTCTCGAAATTCCAGAGCGCGCTCGTCCAGCAGCCGACCGAGCAGCAGATCATCCCCGTGCCGGTATCCTCCGACGCCGATGCGGAGCGCGCGACGGGGCCGATCGAGTACGAGCCGTCCGAAGAGGCGATCCTCGACGAGCTGCTGCCGCGTAACGTCGCGGTGCAGATCTTCAAGGGGCTGCTCGAGAACGCCGCATCGGAGCAGGGCGCCTCGATGACCGCCATGGACAATGCCACGCGCAATGCCGGCGACCTGATCAACACCCTCACCATCCAGTATAACCGTACCCGCCAGGCCGTCATCACGACCGAGCTGGTGGAGATCATTTCCGGCGCCGAAGCGCTGTAGACCGCAAGGAACTGAAGAGCATGGCAACGCAGCCCACCACGAACAATATCGGCCGCATCGCTCAGGTGATCGGCGCCGTCGTCGACGTGCAGTTCGACACCGAGCTGCCGGAAATCCTGTCGGCACTGGAAACGCAGAACAATGGCAAGCGCCTCGTCCTGGAGGTTGCGCAGCACCTTGGCGAGAACATGGTCCGCACCATCGCCATGGACGGCACGGACGGCCTGGTTCGCGGTCAGGAAGTGACCGACACGGGCGCGCAGATCCTGATGCCGGTCGGCCCGGAAACGCTCGGCCGCATCATGAACGTCGTCGGCGAGCCGATCGACGAGCGCGGCCCTATCGGCGCGAAGCAGCGGGCGCCGATCCACGCCGAAGCGCCGCTGTTCATCGACCAGTCCACCGAAACCTCCATCCTGGTGACGGGCATCAAGGTCATCGACCTTCTCGCCCCCTATGCGAAGGGCGGCAAGATCGGCCTGTTCGGCGGCGCGGGCGTCGGCAAGACCGTGCTGATCCAGGAGCTGATCAACAACATCGCAAAGGGCCATGGCGGCACCTCCGTCTTCGCGGGCGTCGGCGAGCGCACGCGCGAGGGCAACGACCTCTATCACGAGTTCCTGGATGCGGGCGTCATCGCGAAGGACGCTGAAGGTAACGCCATTTCCGAAGGCTCCAAGGTCGCGCTGGTCTACGGCCAGATGAACGAGCCGCCGGGTGCCCGTGCGCGCGTCGCGCTGTCCGGCCTCGCCATCGCGGAATATTTTCGCGACCAGGAGAATCAGGACGTGCTGTTCTTCGTCGACAACATCTTCCGCTTCACGCAGGCGGGCTCCGAAGTGTCGGCGCTCCTCGGCCGCATCCCATCCGCCGTGGGCTATCAGCCGACGCTGGCCACCGACATGGGCAATCTGCAGGAGCGCATTACCTCGACGAACAAGGGGTCGATCACGTCCGTGCAGGCCATCTACGTGCCGGCCGACGATCTGACCGACCCGGCGCCCGCCACCTCCTTCGCCCACCTCGACGCGACGACGGTTCTCAACCGCGCGATTTCGGAACTGGGTATCTACCCGGCGGTCGATCCGCTCGATTCCACCAGCCGCGTTCTGGAGCCGCGCACCGTCGGTCAGGAGCATTACGAGACGGCCCGCGCCGTTCAGGAAATCCTGCAGAAATACAAATCGCTGCAGGACATCATCGCCATTCTGGGCATGGACGAACTGTCCGAGGAGGACAAGCTGACCGTTGCCCGCGCGCGCAAGATTCAGCGATTCCTGTCGCAGCCGTTCCACGTTGCGGAGGTGTTCACCAACATCCCCGGCAAGTTCGTGGATCTGGAGGACACGATCCGCAGCTTCAAGGAAGTTGTCGAGGGCAAGCACGACGACCTGCCGGAAAGCGCATTCTACATGGTCGGCGGCATCGACGAAGCGCGCGAGAAGGCGCGCAAGATGGCGGCCGACGCGGCGTAACACATGGCGGGGGCGGGTCGCGGCCCGCTCCCCGTCATGCTGGGGAGAGGGACGGCGCCCGCCACGTCAAGCAGGCGCCGCCCAACTCCCACGGTCCCGCAGCCGCCGCGCGGCGGGGCGCACTCAACCCAGGCCGCTGCACCCGGCAGACGGGCGCGGCGGCGGCATGAATAGGCACGGATAACGATGGCGCTTCAGTTCGAACTCGTCAGCCCGGAAAAGCAGCTGCGGTCGGGAACGGTCCACCAGGTGGTCGTGCCGGGCGCCGAGGGCGATTTCGCCGTGCTGGAGGGCCATGCGCCGATGATGTCGACCATCCGCGCCGGCGCGATCGAGGTCTACGAGGCCGCCGGCGGCCCGGCCGAGCGCATCTTCATCGAGGGCGGTTTTGCCGAGGTGAACGAAACGGGCCTGACGATCCTTGCAGAGCGGGCCGAGCCGGTCGCGAACATCGATGCCGAGCAGTTGACCGCCGAGATCGAGCGCGCCGAGCAGCGCCTCGCCCGCGCCGACAATGACAGCGAGCGTGCCCAGGCCGAAAAGCGCCTGAACACCCTGCGCACGAAGCGAGACGTCGCCGCGAACTGAAGCCTCTTCGCGCGATCCGAGACCGCTGTTTCTTCCGGCGGGCCTCCCTCAGACCTTCAGCACCTCCGCCCGGCGTCTGCTATCCTCGTCGGGGTAAAGACAATGTGCGGCCCAGATGGAAAAGGCAGCCAGCGCAGCCCCGGCGGGCAGGTCGACGATATAATGCCAGCGCGTTGCGACCGCCTCCATCAGGATGAAGCCGAAGGCCGGCAGATAGAGGACGACGAGGCCCGGCAGATAGCGCCAGGCGAAGTAGAGAAAGACCGCTGACGCCGCCGTGTGCAGCGATGGCATGGCGGCGAGGCCGCCGGTCAGGATATGCTCAGCGTTCAGGTTGAGCCAGCTCGCCCCCTGGTGCCGGATGGCCTGATGCGCGGCAAGCATGTCCGCCTGGGTTTCGGTGGCGAGCGCGTTCGCCCCCTCCTGATAGATAAAAGGTCCCACGGCCGGGGCAACCAGATAGGCAAGGCCGCCGAGTCCCTGCACCAGGAAGGAGGAGAGGACGAGCCGGCGAAACACGAGCGGGCTTTGCACCGCGTGCAGGATATAGCTGAAGTAGAACATCAGCACGAAGCCGAACAGATACCAGCTGTCGATATTGCCGAACGCCGATTGCAGCCAGTTGTGGCCGGCATAGGCAAGCGCAATGACCGGCTGCATCGCCCTGTCCGTCTGCCAGTAGACATCGTCCCAGGCCGCGGGATTGAGCACCGGAATCCATAGCTTCAGATTGAAATGCAGGACGAGCAGCAGCAGGTAGGCTGCGAAGACGAGCGCGTAATACAGGATCTCGCCTGAGCGACGCTGGACGAACAGCACCCCGGCCCAGATGCCCATTGTCGCAACCGGCACCAGATAGTGTATTCCGAAAATCGCGAGCGTCGCAGCGCCGGGAAGGGCGATGGACACACCATGCGTGATGGCAAGGGCGACGCCGATAAGCGTCAGCAGGGCAACGAAGGTCAGTTCCGGTCCCGCATATCGCTGCCACCGCGCGCGCCAATGGGAATGACGAGCGTCCGCCCCGGAGATGCCGAATTGAGCGGCCTCTTGCGGCGTCCGGCGTTCGAACCTGACTGCGTGCATCGGCATTGTCCCGTCTACTGCGGGGGCGCTCGGCGCGCATCCCGCTCGTTCCGGGGTTAGTCGCCGCGTCGTAAAGGCGGTCTTAACGACGAGGGGGAATGGTTTACCGGTCCGCAAGAGTTGTTGGATAAAAAGAGTGCGCGGAAGGCGGAGAGGACGCACGTGCAGACCAGACCAGGGATCGGCGATTTCTCCGCGCGGCGGCTTCGCGGGATCAAAATTGATCCCAGCGCGCAGATGCGGATCATCGTCCTGTCGGCGCCGCTGCTCTTCGCGATCATGTCCTGGGACCTGTGGCAATCGGCGGGGAACGTCTCGATCCTGAAATTCTTTTCCGTGCCAGTGCTGTTTGCGGAGTTCCTGGTCGTTCTGCGCGCCCATGCGAGCGGATTCGGGCTTCGGGAGCTATGGGCGTTGTTGCCGCGCCGGGCAGCGGTGAGCGCGGCCGCCTTGTTCCTGCTGGCCGGCGCGAGTTTGCTGCGTCCGGGTCCCGGAACGATCATCGGCCTCTTGGAACTGGCGAGTTGGTGCCTGCATGGTCTGTTCGGGCTGTCCTGCTATGCGATCCTGACCCGCTCCGCCGGGGCATCGGGCGAGACCGACCGGCAGCTATGGGCGGGAATCGCTGCGGCGCTGTTGCCGTTCTGCGTCTTGGTCATCGCTTTTGCCGTGCGTGCGCTCAGCGTACCGGATTTCGATTGGGGCCACTTCGGTCTTGCCAGCACGAACGTGCGGCATCTGGGCTATTATTCGCTCGTCGGAGCAACGCTTTCCATTGGCCTGGCTGTAACGGCGGGCGGCAGGTGTCAGACGATGCTTTGGATCTTGGCGGCCGGAATTCTTTTGGGACTTAGCATTTGGTCGGGGTCCCGAGGTCCGCTTGCCGCTTTCGCGATGAGCCTGGTCGCGGGTGCCATGCTTTTGCGGCGCGCAAGGCGCCTGCGCCTGTTCGCCATCGCGGCGGGCGGTGTGCTCGTCGCTGTGCCAATCGCCGCAATATGGACGCCCCCGGCGCCGCAATATGGCCTTGCGCGTATTGTTGGGTCGATTGGTCCAGAGCGGCAGCAAAGTGTGGACGCGCTGAGTTCGGGCCGGGTAACGCTGTGGAAGAGATCGGGCGAAGCGATTGCGAAGCGCCCCCTGTTTGGACATGGACAGGGGCGCTTCCGGCGGGCGCTCGCGGACAATGCATTCAATCATCCGCACAATGTGATGCTTCAAACTGCCTTTCAGTGGGGCGCGGTCGGTGCCGCGCCGTTTCTGGCCTTGTTGCTGTGGGCGTTGACGAAAGCGGGCAAAGCGGCGTGGAAATCGGGCGAGCGGGCGTTGCCGCCGATCATGATGATCGCAGGGCTTCTGACAATGTCGCTATATGACGGCGCAATGTTCTATCCCTACCCGCTCATGATGCTGGTGCTGGGCATGACGGCCTTGATTGCAAGAGATGCGCTAGGCGTCAGCGAATGATGCTGGTGTGGTCCGGGTAGGGCTTGGCGAAGGCGGGGCCGAAGTGGCGGGTTTCCCGCAGGCCGGATCGGGTCAGCGCCTCCCGGATGCCGGCGCGGTAGCGGGGGCGGGCGCTGTCGTCGAACAGGATCATGCCGCCGGGCGCAAGGTGCGGCAGCGCGCGGTGCAGACAGGCGACGCGCTCGCGGCCGTCGACAACGATCAGGTCGTACTGGCCGCCGACCTCTGCAATGCTCTCGGCGAAGGGTCCGCCGCCCGCGCGGACGGGGCGGACGACGAGCCGCGTGTCGCCATAGGGTTCGAGCCGGGGCGCGAGCGCATCGGCCCATTCCTGAAACGGTTCGGCGCTGACGACATGCGCGGCCCGGCGGGCGAGCCAGACGGTGGAAGCGCCGCTGCCGAATTCGAAGACGCGCGGGGCCTCCCTTTCCGCGAGGAAGCGGTCGACAGCGAGCGCGGCCTGGCGGTTCCACCAGGGCACATCCACCTCAATCATGCGCGGCAGGTCGCAAATGGCGAGCTGGCTGGCGCGAAAGGCGGTCCAGCTGGATAGCGGCGCTGCCGCGCCGCGGGCGAGGAGCGCCCGGCCCTTTGGCGTGTGGCCGCGCTCATGCGCCCAGCGGACGTACCCGGATTTCAGATTGTCGAACCAGGAGGCGGCGCGGGCACGCTCGCCCAGATAAACGGTCAGCATCGGTGTAAGGGTCGTCCTGCTGCGGGCGGGCAGCCCAGGTTGCATGCGGCGTGTTCTAAGCGGCGTGTTCTAAAGCGGCGACGCGGCGTGTCCCGCGCCATCGGTCGTATAGGGCGCCCACTCCCCCTCGACCTGTGCCAGACGGTCGGCGGCAATGGCAAGCACCTCTGCGCTCCAGACGAGCCCTATGTGCGTCGAGTCGACGCGGATCGTCTCGTGGCGCGCGCCGCAGCCAATATCGGCGCAGCCCGGCGAAACGATGCCATCCTCCTCCGAATAGATCGAGGTGACGGGAACGGGCGGTAGGGTTTCCAGGTCGATATCGATGGGCGGATCGTCGATGGCGTGGCGATTCAGCCGCTCGTAGGTGCGCCAGGCATTGGTGGCGTGCAGATCGCCCATGCAGGGCGTGCCGGCCGTGATGACGAGGCGCACGCAGTCGGGGCGGCGCTTCGCCACCTCCCGCGCGAAAAGGCCGCCGAGGCTCCAGCCGAACAGGCTGGCGGGGCGACCGGCCGCGCGCGTCACCGCGACGAGCTGCGAGCGGATTTCCGACAGGGTGTCGGGTTTGAGGCCGAGATTCTGGCCCAGCCCCCAGCCATGCACCTCGTAGCCGAGGCCCGCGAGCCGGCTGCGCAGCGCCTGCGTTGTCAGGTCCGAGCCGAGAAGCCCCGGATAGACGATGACGGGATGGCCGTCGCCGCGCGGCAGGTACGCGTCGGCCGCCGCGCCCGCGCCGCTCCACAGGAAGCTGGCAAGCGCCCCGAGGGCGCGTATCTCTCCAAGATACTTTCCGAGCGGCGGCGGCGCGGCGGCCATGCGGCCTATCCCAGGCGTTCGGCCGCGAAGGCGCGCACGGCGGGCGCGATGTCGTCCCGCGCGAGGGCAAGGGCGAGGGTGGCGTTGACGAAGCTGGCCTTGTCGCCGCAATCGTGCCGCTCCCCCTCGAAGGTGAAGGCGTGGAAGGGCTGCGTGCCGATCATGGCGGCCATGGCGTCGGTCAGCTGGATCTCCCCGCCGGCACCGGTTTCCTGATCCTTCAGGATCTCCATCACCTGCGGCTGCAGGATGTAGCGACCGGGCAGCATGAGGTTGGAGGGCGCATCTTCCGGCTTCGGCTTCTCGACGAGGCCCTTCACCTCCGTCAGGGCGCCGTCGCGGGCGCCGGGGTCGACCACGCCGTACTTGTAGGTTTCGGCCGGATCGACCTCCAGAGCGCAAACGATGTTGCCGCCGACCTTCTCATAAGCGTCCATCATCTGCTTCAGGCAGCCGGGCTGGCCGACCAGAAGCTCGTCGGGCAGGATGACGGCGAACGGCTCGTCGCCGACGACGGAGCGCGCGCACCAGACGGCATGACCGAGGCCGAGCGGTTCCTGCTGGCGGACATAGGCGATGCGGCCGGGCCCGAGGCGCGTGCCGGCGAGCGCGCTCTTGTCCTTGCCGCGCGAATCCATGGTCGCCTCGAGCTCGTAGGCGATGTCGAAATGATCCTCGATGGCGGACTTGCCGCGCCCGGTGACGAAAACGAGCTGTTCGATGCCGGCCTCCAGCGCCTCCTCCACGGCATATTGGATGAGCGGTTTGTCGACGACGGGCAGCATCTCCTTCGGCACTGCCTTGGTGGCGGGCAGGAAGCGGGTGCCGAGGCCGGCGACGGGGAAAACGGCGGTACGAACCTTTTGCATCAAAACCTCTTTAATAGCCTGAGATAATAGGAGCGTTCCGCCTCACTACGCGAGGGGTCCGCGGCGCGTTCCTCCAAAATCCTGCGAATTTCCTGCACACGGCGCATCCGCTGCTCGTCCGGGATCGTCACATTGCCCATGCCGAAGCCCTGGCCTGGGCGGCCGAGGGGATCGACGCCGCTGCCGGACTGGCCGGGCTGCGGCAGGCCGCCCGCCGCCTGCCGCGCCATCTGCTCGGCCTGCTGCTGCAGCTTGTCGCTGGCCTCGCCCAGCTTGCGCAGCGCCTCGCTTTGCGCCTGCGCGGCCGTGGCGGCGTCGCCATCCCCAAGCGCGCGGGCAGCGGCGCGCATGGCGGCGCGCGCCTCCCCCAACTCGCCCGGCACCCCGGCGCCGAGCGCCTCCATTTCCCGCGCGGCGGCGCCGACCATCTCGCCGATTTCCTCCTGCTGCCCGCCAAGCGCCTCCAGCATGGCCTCGTCCTCGCGAATCGCCTGGCGCACCGCCTCGGCGATCGTATCGTCCCGCAGCTGGCCCTGCTGCGCCTCCGCCTGCCGCAGCTTGTCGGCGGCCTCCCGCATCGCTTCCGCGCGCATGGCGGCCTGCGGATCGGGGGCGGAGGCGCCGAACTGGATGGATTCCATCAGGCCGCGCAGGTTCTGCAGCGCCTGCTGCGCGCCCTCCGTGTCGCCGGCAGCGAGGCGGTCCTTCAGATCCTCCATCATCGCCTGCAGGAAGCTGGTGTCGACGCTGGGCGCCATGTTCTGCATCGCTGCGGCGGCGGGCGGGACCTCCCCAGCCTTCATCGCCGCCTCGATCTGGCGGCGCAGATACTCGCCCATGGCGTTTTCGAGCTGGCGCGTCAGTTCCGCGAGCAGTTCGTCGTCGCCCGAGTCCGCCTGCTGCATGAGGCGCTCCATGGCCGCGCGCAGATCCTCCAGCGCCCGGCTGGTGCCGCCATCCTCAAGATCGGACGCCACGTCCCACAGAATGTCGGCCACCTGGGGACGAGCGGTTTCCTCCGGCGAGTGCAGCAGGCGCCACGCGGCGCTGCGCAGACCGACGAAAATGTCCGTGCGCTCGTCGAAGCTCTCCGGGCGAACCGCGATTTCCGTCAGGTCGCGCACGACCCGGCTGATCGCATCCCCCTGCATCAGCCGCTTTCGGATGGCGATGATCCGGCGGGCCACCGGATCGGTGAACGTCTTTACCGGCAGTTCGACGAGAAGGGGCGGAGAGCGGCCGATATTGCCCGCCCCGTCGGCGGCGATCAGTGTCAGCCGCGCCCGCTCCCCGGCACGTGGATCGGCGCTGAGGTCGGCGAAGACCCGGCCGGTGCCGGGCTGGATCGCCTCCGCCAGCGAATAGGTGCGCGCCGGCGCCCGGCCGCCGCTCACCTCCAGCGCCAGCGAGAGCGTACCGTGATCATCCGTCAGCCGGTAGCCGAGCGACAGAGCGCCGGTCGCGTTGCGGACCGGGTCGCCGTCGAACCGCACCTCCGGCACGCCGTCGCTGGCGAGGCCAATGCGCAAGGCGGCGAGGGTGCGCCCGCCGTCCGTGACGATGCGCCAGACGCCGCCGCGGCGCGGGACGAAGGCGGGATCGACGCGCGTCCCGGCCGGGGACAGGATATGCCAGTCGCCCGGGCCGGCGAGCCGTTCGATCTCGATGCGGCCGCCGGACAGAAGCTCTATGGCGCGCGTGCCGCCGCCGGTGAGTTCGAACTGCCGCGCGGGGCCGGGCGCATAGTCCGGCGGCGCGACCTCTCCCCGGAAACTATAGGCGGTGAGCGGCACGGCCCATGGCGAGAAGGCGCGTTCTAGGCGGGAGGGGGCCTCACGACCCGCAAGCACGAGGCCGAGCAGCGTGAGGGCGGACAGGCCCACAAGAGCGGCGCGCAGGTCGCCGGAAAGCTGCGGGCGCGGCAGGCCGATGCGCGGCGGGCGGCGGGCAGCATCGGCCTGAGCGCGGCGCCAAAGCGCGGCGCCGATGTCCCCCTCCACCGCGGCCGGGGCGGCGCCGGTGAAGCTGGTGGAGCCGAGAAGGAGGCCGCCACCACGGTCGAGGCGCGCGAAGACGTCCTGCCGGCGGGGCAGGGCGATGCGGATCGCCGCCCGCAGGACAGCCGCGGCGCTCGTCAGGATCAGCGCGGCGAACAGCGCGATGCGCAGTCCCCCGGGAAGGGCGCCGAGGACGCCGGTCAGCGCCAGCGCCGTCCACCCGAGCCAAAGCGCGGCCGTCCAGCCGATTTCGGCGGCGAACGCACGCTCCGCCCAGATGACGACCGCGGCGGGAAGCAGGCGGCGCAGCGCGGCCGGGCGAAGGCCGTCACCGCCCTGCCGCCGCGCCTCCATCGTCACCGCGTGCGTATCCATTCCGGTATGCTGTCGGCGGCGATCAGCTCCTCATAGGAGCGGCGCGCCCGGATCACCGACCAGTCCGCGCCCGACACCATCACCTCCGGCGCGAGGAGACGGGTGTTGTAAGTCGATGCCATGGTGGCACTGTAGGCGCCTGCCGTGCGAAAGACGAGAAGGTCCCCGGCGTCCACCCTGTCCATTCCGCGCTGCTGCGCGAAGGTGTCGCCGCTTTCGCAGACCGGACCGACGATGTCGGCGGTGAATGTCTCGCCGCCGGGCTGAACTGCGGAAATCTGGTGATAGGCGTCGTAGAGCGCCGGTCGCATCAAATCGTTCATGGCCGCATCGACGATGACGAAGCGGCGCTCGCCATTCTGCTTCAGTCGGACGACCCGGGATACAAGGACGCCGGCATTGCCGGTGATGAGGCGCCCGGGTTCGAAGACCAGGCGCACGTCCCAGCCCGCGGCTGTACGCTGGACCATCTCGCCATAGGCTTTCGGCAGCGGCGGCTCCGGATCGCCGGGGGCGTAGGGGATGCCGAGGCCGCCGCCCAGATCTGCGGTGCGGATGTCGTGCCCGTCGGCGCGCAGATCGGCGATCAGCGCGCCGACGTGACCGAACGCGGTTTCCAGCGGCGCCAGGTCTGTCAGCTGGCTGCCGATGTGCACCGCGACGCCGGCCAGGTCGATATGCCCAAGGCTTCGGGCATGGGCGAAGGCGTCCCGCGCCGTGTCGATGGGAATGCCAAACTTGTTTTCCGCCCGGCCAGTGGAAATCTTCGCATGCGTGCCGGCGTCGACATCGGGATTGACGCGGAAGGCGGCGCGTGCGGGGCGACCGGCGGCCTGCGCGGCGGCCGACAACATGTCCGCCTCAGACAGGGATTCGAGGTTGAACTGGAAAATGCCGGCGGCAAGCGCGGCGTCCATTTCCGCCCGCGTCTTGCCGACGCCGGAAAAGACGATCCGGTCAGCCGGGACGCCGGCGGCGAGCGCGCGCTTCATTTCGCCGAGGGAGACGACGTCGGCGCCCGCCCCCTCCGCCGCGAGGGCGGCGATCACGGCCTGATTGGGGTTCGCCTTCACGGCATAGGCGACGAGGGGGGGCGCATTGCCGGCCTGTGCCACAGCCTCCGCAAAGACACGGTAATGCCGCTGAAGCGTGGAAAGGGAATAGCAGTAGAAGGGCGTACCGACCTGGTCCGCGATGGCGGGCAGGCTGACATCCTCGGCGTGGAGGACGCCGTCCTTCAGTTCGAAATGGTTCATGAGTCCGGTCGCGCTCTTCTAGGTCGGCGGCAGGTCGAAGGGGTCGTCCTCGCGCAGTTCCGACTCCTTCACCGGATCGTCGAGGCGCTCGGGGGCAGCTTGCGGCGGCGGCGTCAGCATCCGCTCGACGGTCGGCGCTTCGCTTGCGCCCACCATGGCCGGCGCAGGATTTCCATCCGGCCATTTCAGCGAGCCGGTCGAGCCGCAGGCGGAAAGGCCGGCGAGGAGCAGCAGGGCAAGCGTCGCATGGGACGCGGCGCGGATCATGTCAGTTCCTTTCTCGCCTCGGCGACGCGGGCGCGTACCTGATCGGGCGCGGTGCCGCCATAGCTGGTACGGCTGGCGGCCGAGCGTTCCACCGAAAGCACCCCGAATATGCGCTCGTCTATGCGTTCGTCCAAGCCCCTTAGCGTGTCCAGCGGCAATTCGGCGAGGGTGCAGCCCGCCGCGTCGGCGGCGGCGACGGCGCGGCCGGTGATGTGATGCGCGTCGCGGAACGGTACGTCCGCCTCCCGCACCAGCCAGTCGGCAAGGTCGGTGGCGGTGGAGTGGCCCGCGCCGGCGACCGCACCCATGCGGGCGGGAACGAAGTCGATATCGCGGATCATGCCCGTCATGGCGGCAAGCGACAGGATCAGCGTGTCGTGCGCCTCGAAAACCGGGGCCTTATCCTCTTGCATGTCCTTGGCGTAGGCGAGCGGCAGACCCTTCATCATCGTGGCGAGCCGGGTGACGGCGGCCAGCAGCGTGCCGGGCTTGGCGCGGATCAGCTCGGCGGCGTCCGGGTTGCGCTTTTGCGGCATGATGGAACTGCCGGTCGAGAAGCTGTCGGGCAGCGTCACGAAGCCGTAGGGCTGCGAGGCCCAGATGACGATCTCCTCCGCAAGGCGGGACAGATGCAGGGACAGCTGCAGGCCGGCGGAGGCGAACTCCAGCGCGAAATCGCGGTCGCTGACGGCATCGAGGCTGTTGCGTGTCGGGGCGTCGAACCCCAGCGCGCGCGCGGTCATCTGCCGGTCCACCGGGAAACCGGTGCCGGCGAGCGCGGCGCTGCCGAGCGGCGATTCGTTCAGGCGGCGGCGGCAATCGGCGAAGCGGCCGCGATCGCGGCGCAGCATCTCGTAATAGGCCATCAGGTGGTGACCGAGCGTCACCGGCTGCGCGCCCTGAAGATGCGTGAAGCCGGGCATCAGCGTATCCGCATGTTCCTCGCTTCGCGTCAGCAGCGCATCCTGCATGGCCGCGATGCCCGCATCGACGCGGTCCGCCGCCGCGCGGGTCCACAGGCGAAAATCGGTCGCCACCTGATCGTTGCGCGACCGGGCGGTGTGCAGGCGGCCGGCGACGGGACCGAGCCTCTGCCGCAGCTTCGCCTCCACATGCATGTGGATGTCCTCGAGCGCCAGATCCTCCTCGATCGGGCCCTGCGACCATTCGTCCGCGATCTCCTGCAGTCCCGCGTCTATTTTGGCGGCATCCGCGCGGCTGACGATGCCGGTTTCGGCCAGCATGGCGAGATGTGCGCGGCTGGCCGCGATGTCCTCTCGCCACATGCGCTTGTCCGTGCCGATGGAGGCATTTATCTCCTGCATGATCGCGGCCGGCCCTTCTGCGAAGCGGCCGCCCCACATGCTGTTGGAGCCCTCTGCCATGCGTATACCTCTTCTTCTTGTCGCCGCCGGTGCCGTGCTGGGCGTCGCCGCCTGCGACGCCCCCGCAGGCGATAGGGAAGGCGCTGGCGAGCCGCAAGCGCCGGGCGCACCCGCCGTGCCCAATGGCGAGCCCGACCGGGGCAAGGCCGGAACGCCGGCGCCCGACGTGACATTGCTGCGCGAGGATGGCGGCCCCTCCACGCTGGCGGCCTTTCGCGGCACGCCGGTGCTCGTGAATTTGTGGGCGACCTGGTGCGCCCCCTGCGTCGCGGAACTGCCCGCGCTCGACCGGCTGGCGGAGGCGCAGGGCTACGACCTGACGGTGCTCGCCGTCAGCCAGGACATGGAGGGGTGGCAGGCGGTGCGGCCATTCCTGAAGCGGACGCCTCTGGAGCATGTTACCGTGCTGGCGGACCCGGACGGGGAGCTTGGCTCTGCGTTGGGCGTGGCAGGATTGCCGCTGACGGTCCTTTACGACGAGGCGGGGAAGGAAGTCTGGCGCGTCGCGGGACCGCGCGAGTGGGACGAGGAGGGCGGCCTGCCCCCCGTGCGGACGGAAAATGCGGACGCGGCCGGACAGGGCGCTGCCGACCGGGCGCTGTCGGCCAAGGGCGCTGCCTATGTGGCGCGCGGGCAGGAGCCGGGATGGCTGCTGACGGTAACACCGGGGGAATCGGTGCAGGTAGAGGCGGATTACGGCGCAGTGAAGATGGCGTTTCCGGCGCCGGCGGAGGCACCCGGCGAGGCGCCGTTCACGCTGGAGCAGCAGAACGAGGGGCATCGGCTGGCGGTGACGGTCAGCGACGAACCGTGCGAGGATTCAATGAGCGGGCGGGATTATCCGAACAGCGTGACGATGGTACTGGACGGGAAGACATATGCGGGCTGCGGCGGGCCCGTCTGAGCTGGGCGGTCCTGAACAACGTCGTCGCCCCTGCGAAGGCAGGAGGGGCATTTCGGTGCGGATGCACCGGGGGGATAAAAAGGAGGTGGGCCCCTGCCTACGCAGGGGCGACGTTTAGAAACGGTGGGGTGTGGATGACCGTTTCTAGCAAGACCCCCGGCCCCTGAAACCGGCGGGGCCGCTCCGGGTTGGAGCGGCCCGCGCATGGTCTCGCTTAGCGGCGGTCTTCCTCGGGCACCTTCACGGTGATGGTGCGGCCGTTCATGCCGGGGAAGTCGGTGAACATCGCCGTCACCAGATCGGGCACGATTTCCGGCAGGTTGTCGTCGCGCGTGGCGGCGACGGCCCGCCCCTCGAACAGCGGCTCCCCGCCCGGGCGGCGGATGTCGAGGTCGAGATAGGAATTGTAGACCGTGTAGCTGTAGACGTCGCGGTCGGCAAACCCGCCGCCGTAGAAGAACGGGTCGTAGCCCCAGCCCCGGCCGTACCAGCCGCCATAGCCGCCCCACCAGGGATTGCCCCAGCCGCCATAGCCGAAGCCCATGCGGCCGCTGGGGCGGGACGCGATCTTCTCACGCGGATTGCCGACGCCATAGGCCATCGAGACGACCATGGAGGCGCCGTCGGCGCTCGCCACTTCGCGGTAGCCCTCCTCGACCAGTTCGCCGGCGATGAGACGCGCATAGTTCTGGAATTCGAGGCTGTTGTTCAGCGATTCGTCGGCCGGCACGATGGCGAAGGTCTCGCCGGTGGGTGCGGGCAGGCGCTGGAACCGGCTGACATCGGCGGTAAACGGCGTCGTGCACGCGGCGGTGAGGGTTAGTGCGGCGCCAAGAACGGCGCCCTTCAGAATATTCATATCGGTCAAGCTCCCACGCACGAAGTACGTTTGTTCAACTGTCTTTGCGTTCGTTTGTGCCGGAAATACGTTGAACAAACACTGAACGGATGCACCCTGCGCGGAATTGTCGTCGGCGGCACCGGCACTGGCAGCGGCACTGGCGTTGCGAACCGCGCAGGACGGGTGTCTGCTCCAGGCGTGCGTCCCGGCTTTCGCCGAAGCGACGCAAACGTGGAGGTTCCGCCGCGAGCGTCAACCGCGCAGGAAGCCGACGGCGCGCTTCGTTTCTTCAAGGATCGGCGCGGCGATGGCGTCGGCTCTTGCCGCCCCTTCCCGAAGGATGCGGTCGAGCGCGCCCTTGTCGGCCTTCAGTTCGCGGAAGCGGGCCGTGACGGGGGCGAGCGTTTCCGCCGCCAGTTCGCCGAGAGCGGGCTTGAAGACGCCGAAACCCTGACCGCCGAACTCCTTGAGGACGTCCGCATCGGTCTTGCCGGCGAGAGCGGCGTAGATGTTGACGAGGTTCTTCGCCTCCGGCCGCCCGGCAAGGCCCGCCGGTTCGGAGGGGAGGGCGTCTGCGTCGGTCTTCGCCTTCTTCACCTTGCGCATGATCGCGTCCGCATCGTCGGTCATGGCGATGCGGCTCATGTCGGACGGGTCGGATTTCGACATCTTGGCCGTGCCGTCGCGCAGGCTCATGACGCGGGTGGCCGGCCCCTGGATCAGCGGTTCGGGCAGGGGGAAGAAATCCTCGCCGCCTCCAAAGTCCTGATTGAAGCGGATGGCGATGTCGCGCGCCAGCTCCAGATGCTGCTTCTGGTCCTCGCCCACCGGCACGGCCTGCGCCCGGTAACCGAGAATGTCGGCGGCCATGAGAATGGGGTAGGTGTAGAGGCCGACGGACGCGCCCTCCCGGTCCTTGCCCTTCTTGTCCTTGTACTGCGTCATGCGGTCCAGCCAGCCGACGCGCGCGACGCAGCTGAGGATCCAGGTGAGCTGCGCGTGCATGGGCACGGCCGACTGGTGGAACAGGATCGCGCGCTGGGGGTCGATGCCGCTGGCGAGGAGGGCGGCCGTCAGCTCCCGCGTCTGCGCGGCGAGCTGCTTCGGGTCGTGCCGCATGGTGATGGCGTGCATGTCGACGACGCAGAACAGGCATTCGTGCGTGTCCTGCATGGCGACCCAGTTGACGATCGCGCCGAGATAATTGCCGAGGTGCAGGTTGCCGGTGGGCTGGATGCCCGAAAAAACGCGCGTCTTGGTCATGCGCGGTCCTTTGGAAAGGTTTGCCGCGCCGGTCAACCGGGCCGCTAGGCCGCGGGCCGGCGGAAGCGGGCGATCTGATCCCGGTCGAATCCGCGCAGCGCCCACAGCGCCGCGAAGTATAGCGCCGCGCCGGGCAGGATCAGCGCGGCGATGCTCCACACCCGCTCGAACACATTGCCGCCGAAGTGCGGGGCCAGCGGCACGGCGAGCCACCAGAGAAGGGCGGCCATCAGCGCGGCGGCCAGGATCTGCTTGCCGATGCGCAGCGCCGAGGGGGCGGTCAGGTGGAACTGGCCGCGGCGATGAAGGCCGGCATAGAGCAGCGCCACATTCAGCCACGCCGCCGCCGCGCTGGCGATGACCAGGCCGACAATGTCGAACCGCTCGATCAGGAGGAGGATCAGCGCGATGTTGGCGATGAGCGCCGCGAGCGCGGTGTAGACTGGCGTTTTCGTGTCGCCGCGCGCGAAATAGCCGGGCGTGAACACCTTTATGAGGACATAGGCGGGCAGGCCGACTGCGAGGCCCGCCATGACGTCGGCGGTGATCGCCGCATCGGCGGCGTCGAAGCGGCCGCCGAGGAAAAAGGCCCTCGTCAGTGCATCGCGGCACATCATCAGGCCGGCGGCGGAGGGGATGGTGAGAAGCATGGAAAGCTCCAGCGCCGTTCCCATCAGACGCTGCGCGCCGTCCGCATCGCCGCGACCGACGAGGCGGGACAGGGCCGGGAGGATGGCGGTGCCGAGCGCAATGCCGATGACGCCGAGCGGAAGCTGGTTCAGCCGGTCGGCATAGTTGAGGAAGCTCATCGCCCCCTCCTGCAGCCGGGTGGCGAAGAACACGTCGATAAGCTGGGAGATCTGGTAAATGCCGGCGCCGAAGGTGGCGGGAAGGATGATGCGCAGAAGGCGCCGAACCTGCGGCGTCATGCGCGGCGGCAGCAGGCGCAGCTCTATGCCGGCGCGGCGCACGGCGAGCAGCAGCCAGACGAACTGGAAGACGCCTGCCACCGCGACGGCGACGGAGAGCGCGCGCGCCGTTCCGAAATTGTCCCCCGTATCCGTGCTGCCGAAGAAGACGATGGCGGCGATCAGACAGATGTTGAGCAGGATGGGCGCGGCGGCGGCCTCGGCAAAGCGGCTCATGGAATTGAGGATGCCGGCAAGGAGCGAGACGAGGCTGACGAGGAGGAGGTAGACGAAGGTGAGACGGCTGAGCGCGACGGTCAGCTCGAACTTGCCCGGCACCTCCCGGTAGGCGCCGGCCATCGCCTCGACGATCCAAGGCATGAAGATTTCCGCGACCGCCGTGAACAGGAAGAGGATCGGCAGGAACACGGACAGCACCTGAGTCGAGAAGCGGATGGCCGCCTCGCGCCCGCCCTCACCGTGCAGTTCCGTCGAGAACATGGGCACGAAGGCGGCGGAAAACGCGCCCTCCGCGAACAGGCGGCGAAAAATGTTCGGCAGCTTGAAGGCGACGAAAAAGGCATCCGCGCCGGTGCCCGCGCCAAGGAGGCGCGACAGCAGCATGTCGCGGGCAAAGCCGAAGACGCGGCTGACGAGCGTCAGGCCGCCGATGGTGCCGACATTTTTGACAAGGGACATGGGCGCGCGGGTCTTTCGGGAACCAGTCTGGCGAAGCGGCGACCTCTAGCGGCTCCGCGCGCGGGTTTGAAGCTGGGTTGGGGATGCGGGCGGCAAGTGGGGCGCGAACGCCCAAGACCGCTTCAGCAGAGGCCTCGTGCACAATCGCAATCGTGCCCCGCTGCCGACACCCGAGACCTGAGCAGCGGGCGCGGGACCGTATGGTGACGAGGAACGAATGAACGCTTTACGTCTCTCGCCTGGCGCCCTCCCGGGAACGGGGGCCTTGCAGGCGCATGCCTTTGGCGCCGCCAAGCGCAACAGTCCATAAACAGAAAGGCCCCGGTGCGCGGGTGCGCAGCCGGGGCCGTATCCTGTCGGTATGGCGCCGAGCGCTTATTCGGCCTGCGCTTCCTTTGCCGCCTCTTCCTTCACCACCTCGGGCGCGTCGGCGTCGGGGACGACGGAACCGGTCTTGCCGGCTTCGGGGGTCGGGGCCTCGGCGGCGTTCGCCGGCGCGTCCTTCTGCACCATGCGCCGCTCTGCGATACGCGCGGACTTACCGCTGCGCTCACGCAGATAGTAGAGCTTGGCGCGGCGCACGACGCCGCGGCGGCGCAGCTCGATGGAGGCGACGATGGGGCTGTAGAGCGGGAAGACGCGCTCAACGCCCTCGCCGAACGACACCTTGCGCACGGTGAAGTTGGAGTTGATGCCCCGATTGGAGCGGGCGATCACGACGCCCTCGAAATACTGGATGCGCTCGCGCGTGCCCTCGACGACGCGGACGCCGATGCGAACCGTATCACCGGCGCGGAAATCGGGAATGTCCTTCTGGCCGGCGAACTTCTCGACCTGTTCGGCCTCGATCTGCTGGATGAGATTCATCTCACTCGTCTTTCTTCTCTCGCTGCGCGCCAGAGGGCGATCGGTCCCGAGCGCCCTCATGACGCTCCCAAAGGTCCGGTCGCCGTAACCGTGTGATGGCCTCGGCCTGGCTCTTTCGCCATGCCTCGATCCTCGCATGATCCCCCGATCGCAGCACTTCAGGGATCGTGCGCCCTTCCCACTCCTGAGGTCGGGTGTAGTGCGGGTATTCCAGAAGGCCGGTCTCGAACGACTCGTCTTCTCCACTCGCGGCCGCGCCCATTACGCCGGGAATCAGCCGAATGCAAGCGTCGAGCAGGGTAAGCGCCGCCATCTCGCCGCCCGACAGGATATAGTCGCCGATGGAGATTTCCTCGATGGGCCGGGCGTCGAGCAGGCGCTGGTCGATTCCCTCGAACCGGCCGCAGAGGATGCTGACGCCCGGCCCGGCGGCGAGGGTGCGCACGCGGGCCTGGGTGAGGGGCGCGCCGCGCGGGCTCATGTAGAGAAGCGGCGCGTCGGGGCGGGCTGCGAGTGCATGGTCCACCGCCCGGGCAAGAACGTCGGCGCGCATCACCATGCCCGCGCCGCCGCCCGCCGGCGTGTCGTCGACGGACTTGTGTCGGTCCTCGGCAAAATCGCGGATCTGTACCGTGTCCAGAGACCAGCGTTTCTCGCCGAGCGCGCGCCCCGCCATCGATTGTCCCAGCGGGCCGGGAAACATGTCCGGGTAGAGGGTGAGGACGGTGGCGGCGAAGGTCATACGGTCCAGTCTTCGGTCGAAAGCCCGCGTATATTGCCGAAATGCCGGGCATTCTTCGTGACGAGAACCGCGCCGGCGGCGACGGCATGGGCGGCGATCAGGCGATCGTAGCTGCCGCGGGCAAAAGGCAAGGCACCATAGGCCGCCGCCTCTCGCTCTCCAAAGGGCAGAAGCTCGATATCGAACAGGAAATTCATGAGCGCCTCGTCAGATGGACCAAAGCCGCGCGCCATCCCGACGCGCAGTTCGGCAAGGACGATACTGCTGATCGCCAGATCACCGGCCCGGGTGTTCCCCACACGCTGGGTCAATCGGAGATGGCTGCCGGCGAAAAGATAGATGCAGCAGTTCGTGTCGAGATGATAACGGGCAGCCAGCGCCTAGCTCCGTTCCGTCGCCGGCCAGTCCCGCTCAGCCTCTTCGAACGTCCCCTCGTCCGGCGAGCGGGGACGCATGTCGGGCGCCGTTCCTGCGAAGCCACTCGTATCGATCTTTCGTCCTCGGCGTAGAAGGCGGATCTGATCGCCGACGCGCTTCAGTTCATATTCGTGGCCCGCTTCGAGACCGAATTCCTTGGGAATGCGGACGGCGAGAGAGTTGCCGGATTTGAAGATCCGGGTGATTGCGAAGTCGATCATGACGCGCCCTCCTGTGTATACGACGTATATACAGTGCGGCCCGCCGATGCGCCAGGGGTGAGGCGCTGAGGAGGGGCATCTCCGCTGAGGAGTGGATTCCTGCCTTCGCAGTAATGACGGGAGGGAGGTAGGGCAGAGGGCGTGAAGTCTGCTGTCGTTACCCCTTGCCCTTTGTCGCGGTTTTCCCTTCCTTGGCGTGGGCGGCGATGTAGTCGATGATTTGGCCGGCGATGTCCTTGCCCGTCGCGCCCTCTATGCCCTCGAGGCCGGGGGAGGAGTTCACCTCCATGATGACGGGGCCGTGATTCGAGCGCAGCATGTCGACGCCGCAGACGTTGAGGCCCATTTTCTTGGCCGCGCGGATGGCGGTGGAGCGTTCCTCTGGCGTGATCTTCACCATTTTGGCGGTGCCGCCGCGGTGGAGGTTGGAGCGGAAATCGCCCTCCGCGCCCGTGCGCTGCATGGCGCCGACGACCTTGCCGCCAACGACGAAGGCGCGGATGTCCGTGGCGCTCGCCTCCTTGATGAATTCCTGCACGAGGACGGAGACGTTCGCGCCGCGAAACGCCTCGATGACGGAGCGGGCGGACTTTTCCGTTTCGCCGAGGACGACGCCGATGCCCTGCGTCCCCTCGAGCAGCTTGATGACGACGGGCGCGCCGCCGGCGATCTTCAGCACCTCGTCCGTCTGTTTCGGATCGTGCGCGAAGGCGGTGACGGGCAGGCCGAGGCCGGCGCGCGCGAAGATCTGCAGGCTGCGCAGCTTGTCACGGCTGCGGCCGATGGCGACGCTCTCATTGAGCGGCCAGACGCCCATCATTTCGAACTGGCGCAGCACGGCGAGGCCGTACTGGGTGATCGAGGCGCCGATGCGGGGGATGACCGCATCATAGCCCGTCAGCGCCTTGCCGTCGTAGAATGCCTGCGGCCGGTGCGAGGTGATGTTCATGTAGACGCGCAGCGTGTTGACGATGTCGAGCGTGTGGCCGCGCTGCTCCGCCGCCTCCACCAGCCGCTTGTGCGAGTAGAGATTGGCATTGCGGGCAAGCATCAACAATTTCATGGCGCCGCGCCTCCTTCGCGCTCGGCATTCGGGGAACCGGCCTTTGCGGTATCCTTGTAGGGGCCGCCGCCTTGCAAATAGGATTTCGAAACGTCGACGAGATAGCGGCGACGGAGCGCGGTGCGTCCCAGCAGCATGGCATATCCCATTTGCGCCCGGTTCGTCAGCGTCACCTGCGCTTCGAAGGTTTGCGTGCCGATTTCAAGCATCGTTTTGATGACGAAGCGCTTTTGCGTTTGCCCGTTGGAACTCTTCACTTTTTTGACGCCGACGAGGGGCGCTTCGACGCGAACGGCCGGCCGGCCGCGGCGCGCCGGAACGGTGAAGCGAATCCACTGGCGGCCGTCCTTTTCGAAATGGTGCATGCGCGCGGCGTGAAGCGCGCTGGTGCGCGCGCCGGTATCGACCTTCGCGCGCACGAAGGGAATACCGAGAGCGGGAAAGCCGACCTGCTCGATCCGGCCCACGAGCGGCAGGGGGCGGCCGGGCGCGTTGCGGTCGGTCTCGCTCACTCCGC
Source organism: Pacificimonas flava (assembly GCF_000342165.1). Lineage (GTDB taxonomy): Bacteria > Pseudomonadota > Alphaproteobacteria > Sphingomonadales > Sphingomonadaceae > Pacificimonas > Pacificimonas flava. Next base: position 98,557 of record NZ_AMRV01000002.1, on the reverse strand, counting down.
GCCGCCCGTCGGTGCGGCGTCTGCTTGGGGGGCGCATTTCATGAAGGTGACCCCCCCCTCGAAAATATTGCGGCTGCCGAGTACGGCGAGGCCATCGGACGGTGCGTCGATGAGAAGGCCGCCCGCCTGCAGGGAAACGGGCAGGATGCGCTCGGGGTCGACGAAGCGGATGTCCGGCCCCGCCTCCAGCCGCAGTCGGCCGGTCCGGGTCCAGCCGTTGAACTCCGCACGCACGGCGAGGCCGCGTTCGGCCGAACTTTCATCTTCGGCGATGGTGAAATCGGGCTCCGCGCAGCGCCCACCGGGGGAAGACCATGCGCCGGTCAGCTGTTGCGGCTCCAGCGCGTCCACAGGGACAAAGGCTTCGCCGTCGCTGTCGAGGACAACGGGGGCCGGGGGGGAACCGTCGCAGCCCGCCAGCAGTGCGGCGCCGCCGACGACAGCCGCTCCGCACGCTGCGCGAAAGGAATGGCGGGGCCGGCGCACGCTCCTCACCCCGCGGGGCATTTCTCGAAGGTGCGGCCCGCGCCCAGAACCATCTCTCCGCCAAGCTCGATCGTGCCGCCGGCGGGCGGGGTGACATTGATGTCGTCCGTGCCGCTGGGCTCGATGGCGGCGGACATCATGCCGCCATCGAGGCGGATGGAAGGCGCCGGGCCGAGGTCGACGGTGCCGGTTTTCGTCTCGCCGCGAATGTCCGTCGTCAATCGAGGCGCGGCGCCGCCATCGCTCTCGGTGATGGTGAAGGCGGGCTCCGCGCAGTCGCCGCCGGAGGCGATCCACCGTCCGGCGAGTTTGCGTCCGGTGAGCGCGAGGCGCATCGGCGCGTCGGCCGACATCTCGTCGTCGCCGGACAGTTCCTCGATGCTCAGGGGGACGAGCGTGCCCTCCCCCTGCATGCAGAAGCTGGCGCGGGCAATTTCGCCCTCTACATGCAGGCGGGCGCCGTCCTCATAGCTCCGTTCTCCGCCAAGGGCGTAGACGGTGCCGTCAGGCGTCTCGATGATCGGGCATTCCGCGCCCGTGGATACGCGCCCCTCCACCGAAATGAGGCGCTGCGCGCCGGCCGGGGCGGCGTTGGCGTCACCGTCGTCATTGCCGGCGGCCCCTGGGGCATCGGCCTCAACCGGGGGAGGCGACGCGTCCGCAGAGGGGCTGTCCTCGAAGTTCGGCGGCTCGCGATCCTCCACCTTCTCGCCGCTGCACGCGGCAAGAAGGAGGGCCGAGGATGCGCAGGCGATCAGGGTGTGCCGGACAGGGGGGAGCGGGGCGGACGGTGTGGATAAGGGCGCACGAAAAAGGGGCGTCATCCTCGACATTCGGACTGTCTCCATTCGGCGGATCGAAACATGGGGCACGCGCACCCTATAACCGGAAAGGGCGGCGCAGGGTTTCATGACAAAAGGCGGGCATCGTGGCCATCCGGCCAGCCGGGATCAGGCGAGAAAGTCGGGGTCGACGCGCAGATCGGGATCTGTCTCCGGCACCGCCTCCTTCGTGAAGGGCACCAGGCTGCGGCGTCCGTCCGCCGCCTCGATATCGAGCAGATCGGTGGCGCCGTAATTTTCGACGCCGACGACACGGCCGAGCGGCGCGCCGTCGAGATCGAGAACGGCGCGTCCGACGAGGTCGGTGATGTAGATCTCGTCCGGCCCCGGTGAGGGCAGGGCGCTTCGAGGGACGGTCAGCTGGGTGCCGCGAAGCGCTTCGGCCGCGTCCCTGTCCGTGATGCCCTCGAAACGCGCGACGAGTGATTTGCCGGCCTGCTTCAACCCCTTGAGGACGAGCGTGCGGCCGGCGGCGTCGAACCGCTGATGCCGGCGCAGGCTGTCGACGCCTTCGGCGAACAGCTTCAGGCGCACCTCTCCGCCAACGCCATGCGCGCCGGCGATGGCGGCGAGCATGACGGGCGGGTCGGAACGGTCGTCACTCATAGGGGCGCGGTTCGCCGGAGCGATGCCGGATTATTCGGCCTTCTCGGCGCCTTCGTCGGGAGCGGTCTCTTCGCTGCCCTCGGCCGGTTCGACCTGAGGCGGTGCGGATTCAGCCTCGGCCTTCGCGGCCTCCTCGGCTTCCTTGCGCTCGGCTTCCTTGGCGGCGCGCTCCTCGAGGCGGGCCTTCGCGTTGGCGCCCGGCTCACCCTTTTTCGGGTTGTTCTTCGCCTCACGCTTGTAAAGGCCGGCGGCGTCCAGGAAGCGGGCGACGCGGTCGGACGGCACGGCCCCGACGGACAGCCAGTGCTGCGCGCGCTCCGTATCGATCTTCACGCGCTCCTCGGAATCCTTCGGCAGCAGCGGATTGTAGCTGCCGACACGCTCCAGATACTTGCCGTCGCGCGCGGCGCGCTTGTCGGCAACGACGATGCGATAATAGGGGCGCTTCTTCGCACCGCCGCGGGAAAGCCTCATTACGACTGCCATGATATTCTTCCTTGTTTGTGTCTGATCTGTCTTGAAACCGGCGGGGTGCCGGGGTTCTGGTAATGTCGTGAACTCCGGAAGGCGGGGACGTCCTACCTGCCGAACTTGTCGAAACCGGGCGGCAGCTTCGGCATGCCGCCGGCGCCGGTGGGAAGCTCCGGCATGTCGCCGCCCATGCCGCCCATTCCGCCCATGCCGCCGCCGCCCATGCCCAGCATCTTCGCGAAGCCCTTCAGACCGCCCATCTTCTTGATCTTCTTCATGGCGGTCGACATTTCCTTGTGCATCTTTATCAATTTGTTGACTTCCTGCACGGTTGTGCCGGCGCCGTTGGCGATGCGGATCTTGCGCTTTGCGTTGAGGAGCTGCGGGCGAGAGCGCTCCTTCGGCGTCATGGAGTTGATGATGGCGACGTTCCGGCGCAGCATGGTGTCGTCGGCGCCGGCCTTTTCCGCCTGCGCGCGCATCTTGCCGAGGCCGGGCATCATGCCCATCAGCGCGCCCATGCCGCCCATCTTCTGCATCTGCGTCAGCTGCTGGCGCAGGTCGTTCATGTCGAATTCGCCCTTGGCGAATTTCGCGGCCATCTTCTCGGCCTCTTCGGCCTCGACGACCTGACTGGCTTTCTCGACCAGGCTGACGACATCGCCCATGCCGAGGATGCGGCTGGCGACGCGCGACGGATCGAAGGCATCGAGAGCGTCGACCTTCTCGCCCGTGCCGATGAACTTGATGGGGCGGCCAGTGACGGCGCGCATGGAAAGCGCCGCGCCGCCGCGTGCATCGCCGTCCATGCGGGTGAGGACTACGCCGGACAGTGGCACCTGCTGCGTGAAGCTGGTGGCGACGTTGACGGCGTCCTGACCGGTCAGCGCATCGACGACGAGCAGGGTTTCGGCGGGCCGGGCGACCTCTCCGACGGCCTGCATCTCGGCCATCAGCGGCTGATCGACGTGCAGGCGGCCGGCCGTGTCGAGCATGAGCACGTCGAAACCCTGCAGCTTCGCCGACTGAAGGGCGCGGCGGGCAATGTCGACGGGCTGCTGCCCCTCCACGATGGGGAGGGTCGGCACCTCGACCTGCTCTCCGAGCACGCGAAGCTGCTCCTGCGCGGCCGGACGATTGACGTCGAGCGAGGCCATCAGGACCTTCTTGCCGTCCTTCGTCCTCAACCGGCGGGCGATCTTCGCCGTGGTCGTGGTCTTGCCGGACCCCTGCAGGCCGACCATCATGATGACGGCGGGCGGGCTGACGGAGAGATGCAGGTCTTCCTGCTCCCCGCCCAGCATGGCGGTCAGCTCGTCGCTGACGATCTTCACGACCTGCTGTCCCGGCGTCACGGACTTCGTAACCTCGGCGCCGATAGCGCGCTGGGTGACGTTTTCGATGAAGTCCTTGGCGACGGGCAGGGCGACGTCGGCCTCGAGCAGCGCGATCCGGACTTCCCGCATGGCCGCGCGCACGTCCGCCTCGGTCAGCGCGCCGCGCCCCCTTAGCTTGTCGAATACGCCGCCAAGGCGGTCGGAAAGGCTCTCGAACAAATCAACGTCTCCAGTTCGCTTTCGAGAGGCGGGCCCAACGCAAAAAACGCCGGCGGGCGAGTCTTCGCTGGCCGGCGGCGCGTTCCGAATGGAGCGGAAGGCGTCAGATCACATGGGTCGCTTCACGTGTAAGCGCGGCAGCACATAGATCGCGCGCAGCATCAGGTCAAGGCGGCGGCTTGCCGTGTTGCGCGCAGGCAACACTATCTTCCCGATCTTCGGATTGCAGGAAACCGCACGATGAAGCCTTCGTTATCCATGCTGTTCGTGCGGCCCGGCGAAGGCGCCGGCCGCCTCCCCGCGAACAAGTAGATTAGTTGCTTAAGGATTTGCCTACATGTTCAAGAAATCCATTCTGGCGGCCGTTGCCGCCTGTGCCCTTCCGCTTGCCGCCCAGGCCCAGGATGTCGAAGCCCCCGACGGCAGCGAAGGTTTCGGTTTTGAACCGTACATCGCAATCGGTGGCGGTTATCACGACTTCGATCGCAATGACGACGATATCGAACGCTTCCGTGGCGGCGCCGAGGGCGCGTTCATCAACGGTACGGTCGGTGCGAATGTGCCGCTGGGTCCGGTCTTCGTCGGTGCCGAGGGCTTTGGGTCGTACGGCTTCAGCGATATCGACTGGGAATATGGCGCAGCCGGCCGCTTCGGCGTTCGCGTCGGCGACAGCGGCATGTTCTTCGGCCGCGTCGGTTATATGTGGATCGAGGGTGAGAACGACCCGGGCGACGATTTCATCGACACCGACCCCGACGATGGTTCCGAAAGCGCCTATGATGCCGACGGCATGCTCTACGGTATCGGCGTCGAGGTCGGCCCGCAGGACATCGGCCTGGGCGGCATCACCGGCAACAGCGGCGTGCGCCTGCGCCTGGGCGTCGACACGTTCGACGATTTCGAATCGCTGCGTCCGAACGCAGCCGTCGTGATGCACTTCTAAGACAAAAGGGGTGGGAGGCGGCCCTGCGCCGCTTCCCGCAAAATCCGGCTTTCGAAAGGCCGTCGCTGCCCTACCGGGTCGCGGCGGCCTTTTTCGCAAGAGCGACCGTGTGGGCAATAAGATCGCGTCCCCCGGGGTCGCCATGGCTCGGGACGATCGTTCCGGCGTCTTCGAAACGCCAGCCCACCCGCTCTGCCGAGGCGGCCCATTCCGGAACGTCGGCGTCGGCCGTGTTGCCGAGATCGGTCGCATCGCCGGGACGGATCAGGCAGCCGCCGAAGACGATGCCCTGCCCCCTGATTCCGAGCACGAGGTTTCCGCGCGTGTGGCCGGCACCGGGATACATGACCTCCACCCCCGACCAGACCATGCTGCTGTCGCCGGGGTTCAGGAACAGACCCGTTTCCGCGGGTTCCAGCCCCCGCGCCGGCGCATCCTCGTTCGCGAGATTGTGCGCGAAGGTGCGGACGCCCCGTGCCTTCAGAACCGGAACGCCGCCCATCTTGTCGGAATGGGCGTGCGTCAGGACCGCTTCGGTGACGGTCAGGTCGTGCGCGTCCGCCCAGTCCAGGATTTCCGCCGTCTGGTCGTCGTTCCAGCCCGTGTCGACCAGCAAGACGGTGTCGCCCGTCCGGACGATCAGCCCGTGCGAGGGGACCGCCGCCCCGCCGATCCGTTCATAGCTGGTGTGCATCCACACCCCGTCCGCCAGCGGCTCGACCCGAACGGGGGGAACGGCCTCCGCCGTGGCGGCCGTATCCGCAGCGGCCGTTGACACATCGTCGCCGGGCCCCGTGCAGCCGGCCACGAGGGCCAGGGCGGCGAGCGAGAGGGGAAGGGCGCGTGGCATGGGCGGGGCTTTCTATGAGGGGCGGCGATGACGACCTCGTACTCGATCCCGTCCGCATCGTGAACGGAGAAGCGTCGCCCGGGATCACGCCGTTCGGCTCAGTTCAGCCGGAATACAGCCCCGCCACCCGACCCCGCGTGTCACGGCGGTTCATCGGAGCAAGGGCATTACATCGACGAGTTCGACGTCGCGCATCTGGTTCAGATACGCCTCGTAATAGCCCTTGTGCGACGCGCCCACGATGGCAAGCATCCGGGTTCCGGGCTGCCGGCCGAGCACCTCCCGCATATTGGCGACCATGCGCAGGTTCCTGGTTTCCCAATAGGAGACATATCGTCTGCCATAGGCCTGCGGAGAGGGTTCGGTGAGAGCGGCGCCCCAATCCGATTGGTAGGCCTCTGCCGCATAGGACGGCGCGTTGTATGCGCGGTATATTTGCAGGAGGCCGCCGGGCTCTCCGATTTTCCGTTCCAGAGCCTCCGCTCGCGCCAGGCGCGTCTCCGTCGCCGGAGTGTCCCAGGCGGAGGACAGGGCGGCACCGTAAGCGTCCTCGTCCTGCAACGGGCCCATATAGGTCGATTGATCGTCCACGCTCCAGACCCGCTCCAGCCCGGAGCGTGCAGCGACACGCGCGGCAATCAGATCGGTTTCGTTCTTCCTGGCGATTCGCTTATCAAGCTCGCTCGCCAGTTCGGGCGTCAGGGCGCCATCGGCCCTCCGCTCCTCATCGGGCAAGCGAAGCCATTGAACCAGTGCCGACGCCGGCTCCCCCGCCGCCAGAAAGACGACTGCGAGCCGACGACGCATCTGCGGTGTCGGTTCTTGCGGCCAATCCGCGAGCGTCTGCTCCGCCTCCGCGGTCGCAGCCGGTACATTCAGCCCGGTCGCTCTATTGGCGTCCGCGGTGTCGAAACAGTAACTCAGATCGTCGCTGTCGTATCGTGCGGGCTGACGCCGCATGGCATCACATAGAAGGCCCGCATTGGTTTCGGTCGTGACTGCCGTGGGTTTCCAGTCCACGAGCCGGGATACCAGGGGTTCCACCATTCGGGGCTGAAAGCTGTCCGGCATTTGCGACAGGTGCGGTGACCCCAGGACCATGACCCGGTTCGGTTCGCCCACGGGCCGGTCGTTCAGCTCATCGGGCCGGAATGACGGTCGATAATTCTGCGCCGACGAACTCGCGGCGGCCACGGCGGCAATCGCTATCGAAAGGATTGGCAGATACTTCATTTCGGCCGCTCCCTCTGCATCGGCCCGGTTCGGCTAACATGGGAGTGTTAGTCGCGCAATACAGGTAGCGGCGGGCTGGACCGGTCCAGTGCCGCCTGCGCCGCGGCCGTCAGCCGAGACGCCGGCCCGGCGCGATTTCGGCGGGGTCGGTGCGGCAGCAGATGAGGGCGGGGCCGGGCGCGGCGAGCGCCTGATCGAGGACATCCGAAAACGCCTTCGTATCGGTGACGGTAAAGCCGGGTATGCCGAAGCTTTCCGCATAGGCGGCGAAGTCGGGGTTGGTAAGCGCGGTGCCGGACTGGCGGCCGGCGAATTCCCGCTCCTGATGCATGCGGATGGTGCCGAGCTGTCCGTTGTCAACGACGACGAACAGGGTCTTCGCGCCGTAGCGGACGGCGGTGGCGAGTTCGCTGCCCGACATCAGGAAATCGCCGTCGCCCGCCACGCAGACGCTGCGCCCGCCCGTCAGCAGCGCGGCGGCGATCGCGGCGGGGACGCCGTAGCCCATGGCGCCCGATGTCGGGGCAAGCTGCGTTCCCACATGGCGGTGCTGGTGGAACCGGTGCAGCCAGGCGGCGAAATTGCCGGCGCCGTTCGTGAAGACGGTCTCATCGGGCAGGGCCGTGTCCAAAACGGCGATGACGGCGGCCATGTTGACGCCCGCCTGAACCTGCGTCGGCTGCATCCAGGTCTCGTAATCCCGGCGTGCATCCTCCACCCACGACGCGCGTGCGGACCCGTCCAGCATATAGCCAAGCTCCGCCAGCGCATGGGCGGCCAGCCGGCTGGAGGACTGGATGGCGAGGGCGGGGCGGCGCACGTCGGTCAGCGTGTCGGCGTCCGGGTGGATGTGGACCAGTGTCTGCTGCGGTTCCGGGACAGCCGGCAGCGTGTAGCCGAGGCTCGTCACTTCTCCCAACCGGGTGCCGAGCGCGACGATCAGATCGGCGTCCTTCACCCGTTCCACCAGCTTCGGATTGGCGCCGAGGCCCAATTCGCCGGCATAGTGCGAATGGCCATTGTCGAAATGCGCCTTTCGCCGCCACGCGGTCACGACGGGCACGTTCGCGCGCTGGGCGAAGGTGGCGGCATTGGCGCGGTCCTCTGCCGTCCAGCCGGGGCCGCCGAGCCACAGGACCGGCCGCTGGGCGGTCTCCAGCATCTGCGCAAGCCGGCCGATGGCGCCGGCATCGGGTGACGGTTCGGCGGGCTGAGCGGGCCGGGCCAGGGCGGGCTGCGCCTCCGCCAGCAGCAGATCCTCAGGCAGGGTCACGACGACGGGGCCGGGCCGTCCGGAGCGGGCGAGGGCGAAGGCGCGGGCGACCAGCTCTCCGGCGCGTTCGGGCCGGTCGAGCGCGATCACGCCCTTGGCGAAGCTGCCGAAGTAGCGGCCATAATCGATTTCCTGAAACGCCTCCCGCCCGATCATGTCGGTGCCGACATCGCCGACGAACATGACGAGGGGCGTCGAATCCTGAAATGCGGTGTGGATGCCGATGGACGCGTGCGTCGCCCCCGGCCCGCGCGTCACCATGGCGACGCCCGCGCGGCCGCGCAGCTTGCCGTAAGCCTCCGCCATGTTCGCGGCGGCGGCCTCGTGCCGGCAGGTGATTAGCGCGATGTCTTTCTGCGCGTCGTAAAGGGCGTCGAGGACGGCGAGGTAGGATTCGCCCGGCACGCAGAAAACATGGCTCGTTTCTTCTGCGGCGAGGGCGGCGACGATGGTCTGGGCTACGGTCGGCATAGGGATGGGCTATGGCCGAGGCGTGCGCGGGTTTCAATTCGCGAAAGGACGAAGCCTGGTAGGCGGGGTCCCGAATGGGCGGTGCGTTTCCCGAGATGGCCGGATCGAGACGCGGGAACACCCGCAAAGGGAAGGGGCGCCGCGCGTTCGCCCCCCGGCCGCGCGGCGCCCCTGCTGGTCGCGGTACGTCCTATTCGGCAGCGGCGAGCAGGGTCGCGGCCTGCCCCTCGCCGAGCATGTAGTCGACGTCGCGGCCAGCGAACTCGCCCGTCACGCGGCCAGCGCTGGAAACGCGCAGCTTGAAGGTCTCGCCGGTCTGCGGATGCTCGCCATGCAGGTACATGGTGCCCGCGGCGTTGCGGCGCGCGCGCACTTCATAGCCGCTCTGCGGTTCGGTGAAGCTGAAGCGCGTCGTCTCGAGCGGACCGGCCGCAGCGGCGGGAACGGCGGCGGTCAGCAGACTGGCGGCGGTGGCGAGGCCAAGAAAAAAGCTCTTCATCATAGATCCCCTGTATGCGGTCGGTTGCGTTCGTTGTGCGTTGCAACATGTCAAAGATGTTGCGACCCGGAAATTGATTAGCACTTCAAAGAGGTTGCAGATTGTGCAATCTTCCGGGAAATCATGTGGATGGTCGGACAAATCTTGTTTGCGCGGGCATGTTGAGGAGCAGTTTTCGCGTGTTGCGCCGCAACAATTCTATTGTTTCCGGCGTGCGTCGGCATAGATTGATGAAATGTTCATGACGTCGTCTCGCCACTTCCGGGCAATTTCCTGCCATTCCCGCGAGACGACGGGCGCATGACCCGGCGCCTGCCGCCCAATGGCGCCATCGAGGCGTTCCTGTCCGTGACGCGCGCGGGCACGCTGACGGAGGCGGCGCAGGATCTGAACCTGTCGGTCTCCGCGCTCAGCCGCCGGGTGCAGTCGCTGGAAACGCATGTCGGCAAGCCGCTGTTCGAGCGGCGGCATCACGAATTTCGCCTGACCCCGACCGGCACCCAGCTTCTGGAGATGATCGAGGTGCCCTACGATGCGCTCGTGTCCGCGCTGGAGGAGGTGCGGCAGGACCATGACTACCGTATTTCCGTGGGTGTGCCGCCGTCCTTCGCGGGCGCGTGGCTGATGCCGCGGCTGCACCGGTTTCGGAAGGCGCACCCGGACGTCGACCTGAAATTCGATTCGTCCGGGTCCCCCAAGTCGAAGCTGGGCGTCAGCCTGGATGCCATCATCCTGTTCGCCGACCGGGAAGAGGAGCGGCTGGAGATGCGGCAATTGAAGCCGCAGGCCGCCTTTGCCGTCGCCGCGCCCGGCGTGCTGCCGGATGCGGGCACGCTGACGGAGCGCATGCAGGGCCAGCCGCTGCTGATTCATTCCGGCCTGTCGCACATCCTGCCGAACTGGATGGCTGCCATGGGGCTGGACTCCGCCCCGGGCAGCCGCATCGACGAGTATGACAGCGGCCCGGTGATGGTTGCTGCGGCGGAAAGCGGCCTGGGCGTCGCGCTGGTGCTGGAGGACATGGTCGCCTTCTATCCCGGCCAGACCCCGCGTCTGGTGCGACCCTTCGGGGAGCGGGTGGAAACGCCCTACAGCTATTATCTCGCCATTCGCCACGCCTCCGGCAGCCGGCAGGCGATGCGCTGGTTCCGGGACTGGGTGATGGCCGAGGCCGAGGCCGAACGTGCCGCGCAGACGGAGCCTCTGACGGCCTGACCCGCGCACCAGAAGTTTCGCTGCGCCGGACGTTCAGAGACGCGCGTGCGGGACGTAGGCGTCCATCCCATCATATTTCGCAGGTGCAGCGAGATTGCCGCGCCGATTCGCATCGGACAGAAAAAAATGGGCCGGCTCCGAAGAGCCGACCCAGTCTGAAATCCTTGGGGAGGATTGCCGTTAAGGCCTCCCGAACATGCGTCCGAACCCGCAATGTTGCAATTGCGAAGAAACGGGGGTTCGTTGCATGTTTTGCAAACTCTTATTTATACGATTAATCAGAGGATCTTAGCGCGGCCTGTGCGGCGGCAAGTCGTGCGATCGGCACGCGATATGGCGAGCAACTGACATAGGCGAGGCCGGTTTTCTCGCAGAACGCGACCGAATCGGGGTCGCCGCCATGCTCGCCGCAAATGCCCAGCTTGATCTCCGGCGCCGTCGAGCGGCCGCGTTCGGCGGCCAGCGCCACGAGTTCGCCGACGCCGCCCTCGTCAATGGAAACGAACGGGTCGCGGGCCAGCAGCCCCTTGTCGACATAATCGCCCAGGAAGCGGCCGGCATCATCGCGGCTGATGCCCAGTGTCGTCTGCGTCAGGTCGTTGGTGCCAAAGGAGAAGAACTCCGCATGGGCGGCGATCTCGTGCGCTTTGAGCGCCGCGCGCGGAAGTTCGATCATCGTGCCGACCAGATAGGCGATACGGCGGCCGCGTTCCTGAAACACCGCGTCCGCCGTTCGCTCGACAAGCGCGCGGATGGTGGAGAGTTCGCCCGCGGTCATGACCAGCGGCACCATGATTTCCGGCAGCACCGTGTCGCCGTCCCCGTCATTCTCCTCCGCGACGGTCAGCGCCGCCTCGAAGATGGCGCGGGCCTGCATCTCGTAGATTTCGGGGTAGGTGATGCCGAGGCGGCATCCGCGATGGCCGAGCATCGGGTTGAATTCGTGAAGCTCGCTGGCGCGGCGTTTCAGCCGTTCGACGGAGAAGCCGGAGGCGCGCGCCACCTCGTCGAAATCCGCATCGCTTTGCGGCATGAACTCGTGCAGCGGCGGATCGAGCAGACGCACCGTGACGGGCAGGCCCGCCATGACGCGGAAGATCTCCTCGAAATCGCTGCGCTGCGAGGGCAGCAGCTTTGCGAGCGCCTTGCGCCGGTCGCTCTCGTCCTCCGACAGGATCATTTCCCGCACGGCGGTGATGCGGTCCGCCTCGAAGAACATGTGCTCGGTCCGGCAGAGGCCGATGCCCTCCGCCCCGAATTCCCGCGCGGTGTGGCATTCGGCGGGCGTTTCGGCGTTGGTGCGGACCCTCATGCGGCGCTTCTTGTCGGCCCAGTCCATCAGCGTGCCGAAATCGCCGGCGAGGACCGGCTGAACGGTCGCGACCTCTCCGGCCATCACCTCTCCGGTGCCGCCGTCGATGGTCAGCCTGTCACCCTCCTTGAAGGTGCGGCCGCCGACGGTCATTTCCTTCGTCTGCCGGTCGATGGACAGGCTGCCCGCGCCGGAAACGCAGGGGCGGCCCATACCGCGCGCGACGACGGCGGCGTGGCTGGTCATGCCGCCGCGCGCGGTCAGGATGCCCTTTGCCGCGTGCATACCGTGAATATCCTCGGGGCTGGTTTCGACGCGCACGAGCAGCACGTCCTCTCCCAGGCTGGCGCGGCGCTCGGCCTCGTCCGCGGTGAAGGCGATGATGCCGGAAGCTGCGCCGGGGGAGGCGGGCAGGCCGGTGGCGATCACGTCACGCTTCGCATCGGGATCGAGCGTCGGGTGCAGAAGCTGATCGAGCGCCTGCGGGTCGACGCGGCACACCGCCTCCTCCTCCGTAATCAGGCCCTCCGCCGCCATGTCGACGGCAATCTTCAGCGCGGCCGGGGCCGTGCGCTTGCCGTTGCGGGTCTGCAGCAGCCACAGCGTCCCCTCCTGCACGGTGAACTCGATATCCTGCATGTCGCGGTAATGTTTTTCGAGGAGCGCGAAGGTATCCGCAAGCTGCGCATAGACCTCCGGCATCGCCTCCTCCATGGCGGGCTTGTCGGCGCCGGCGGCGTCCTTCCCCGCCTTGGTCAGATATTGCGGCGTGCGGATGCCGGCGACGACATCCTCGCCCTGCGCGTTGATCAGGAATTCGCCGTAATAGCGGTTCTCGCCCGTCGAGGGGTCGCGGGTGAAGGCGACGCCGGTGGCGGAGGTGTCCCCCATATTGCCGAACACCATGGCCTGCACGTTGACGGCCGTGCCCCAGTCGTGCGGAATGTTGTTGAGGCGGCGATAGACCTTCGCGCGCTCCGTGTTCCAGCTGGAAAAGACGGCGCGGATGCCGCCCCACAGCTGGTCCTTCGGGTCCTGGGGGAAGGGGCGGCCAAGCTCCTCCTCCACCTTCTCCTTGTAGACGGCGACGAGGGCCTTCAGGTCGTCCGCCTCAAGCTCGGTGTCGAGATAGACGCCCTTGTCCTCCTTGGCGATCTCCATTGCGTCCTCGAACAGATAATGGTCGAGGCCGAGGACGACGTCGGAATACATCTGGATGAAGCGGCGATAGCTGTCCCACGCGAAGCGTTCGTCGCCCGATTCGGCGGCGAGGCCGGCTACCGTGTCGTCATTGAGGCCGAGGTTCAGGACCGTGTCCATCATGCCCGGCATGGACGCGCGCGCGCCGGAACGCACGGAGACGAGAAGCGGCGCGGCAGTGTCGCCGAAGCGGCGGCCGGTGATCTTCTCGATATGCTGCATGCCCGCCTGGACCTGCGCATCGAGGTCGTCCGGGAAATCCTCGCCCAGCTCGTAGAAGCGCGTGCACATTTCGGTGGTGATGGTGAAACCGGGCGGGACGGGCAGGCCGATGCCGGCCATTTCCGCGAGGTTCGCGCCCTTGCCGCCGAGAAGGTTCTTGTCGCCCGTACCGCCGTCGGCGTCGCCGCCCCCGAACTTGTAGACCCATTTGGTCGTCATCTGATCCATGCCCTTTCGCATTCCACAGGGTTTCGGCGCCTCTGGCGGCACCAACCCTCCCCGGTGGCAGCATTCTCGTTTCGGAACGCGGCCTGTTGTCCTCAACCTTCGATCTGTGAGAAATCGGCGACCGCGTGCGCGGCGGCCGTCAGTCTTGCGAGCAGCGCCAGCCGGTGCGCGCGCTTGACCTCATCCTCGTCGTTCACCGTTACGTCGTCGAAGAATCGGTCGACCGGCGCGCGAAGTTCCGAAAGCGCGGTCATCGCGTCCGCGAAGCGTTCCTCGGCAACGGCCGTGCGAGCGGCGGGCACGGCGGCGTTCAGCGCCGCCGACAGCGCCGCCTCGGCCGGTTCGGGGGTGTAGGGGAAGGAGGCGGCCTTCGCTTCTCCCACATCGTCATCCCGGCGAAGGCCGGGATCCAGATCATCTGTCCCACCCTCGGGTCTTTCGCCCTGGACCCCTGCCTTCGCAGGGGTGACGGGAGAGGGTGCAGAGGCGGCAGTCGCGGCGGTCATGAGTGCGCGGACATTGGCGGGCAGCGCGCCCTTCTTGTCCTCCGCCTTCAGGATGTTCGCGGCGCGGCGGTAGCCGGTCAGCAGCGCGGCGCCCGCCTCCGCCTCCATGAAGCCCTGCAGCGCCTTCACGCGCGCGAGCAGCCGGACAATGTCGTCCTCTCCGCCCAGCGCGAACACCGCGTCGATCAGATCGTGCCGAACCCCCGCCTCGCGCTGCTGCACTTTCAGGCGGTCGGCAAAGAAGTCGTAAAAACCGCCGTCACCTTTCATTAAGTGTTGAACTAAGGTTCTATTCTCAGCGGCCGAAAAAAAGAGAACATCCAAATGCTCTCTTAGGGAGTTTTGCACTATCAGCTTAATTATTGATAGTCCGGTTCTTCGCAACGCAAACGGATCGCGGGAACCCGTAGGCCGCTCTCCAATCTCAAAAAACCTCACCAAAACATCCAGCTTGTCCGCCAGCGACACCGCGACTGTCACTGGCGCGGTCGGGGCATCATCGTTCTGGCCGACGGGTTTGTAGTGGTCGCGGATGGCGGCGGCGATTTCGGGGTCTTCGCCGGCGGCCTCGGCATAATAGCCGCCCATGATGCCTTGCAGTTCGGGGAATTCGCCGACCATGCCGGAGACGAGGTCGGCCTTCGACAGTTTCGCGGCGCGTTCGGCCTGATCTGCGAGGCTGGCTCTGTCTCCCTCGTCATCCCGGCGAAGGCCGGGATCCAGATCATCTGGTACGGCGCTGCGTCCTTCGATCTGGACCCCGGCCTTCGCCGGGGTGACGGGAGTGGAGCGGACGATACCTTCTTCCACTAGCCAGCGGGCCAGTTTCGCGACGCGGGCGACCTTGTCGGCGGTGGTGCCGAGTTTTTCGTGGAAGACGATGTCGGACAGCTTCGGGGCCATGGCCTCCAGCCCCAGCTTCAGATCCTGTTCCCAGAAGAAGCGGGCGTCGGCGAGGCGGGCGGCGAGGACCTTTTCATTGCCGGCGGCGATGTGGCGGCCGCTCGCCTTCGCCTCGATATTCGCCGTGCAGACGAAGGCGTTCGTCAGCGTGCCGGTTTCGTCCGCGACCGAGAAATATTTCTGGTGCGTCTTCATGGCGAGCTGGATGACTTCCGGCGGGACGGCGAGGAAATCCGCGTCGAAACGGCCGAGGAGCGGCACCGGCCATTCGGTCAGGCCGGCGTTTTCGGACAGCAGCGCATCGTCCTCGATCAGGGTCAGCCCGGCCTCGGCGCACGCCTCCGTCGCGCCGGCGAAGATGGCGGCCTCCCGCTCCTCCGTGCGTAAGATGACACGGGCGGCGCGCAGGCGGTCCTCATAGCTGTCCGCGTCCTCGATCTCGATCGGCCCCTCCGACAGGAAGCGGTGGCCGCGCGTCACGCGGCCCGATTCGATGTCGCCGACGGCGCAGGGGACGATGTCGCCGTTCAGCAGCGCGACGATGCCCTGTAGCGGGCGCACCCAGCGCAGCGCGCCGCCCGTGCGGCTCGCCTCGCCCCAGCGCATGGATTTCGGCCAGGGAAAGGACCGGACGATGGCGGGGACCGCCTCCGCCAATATGTCCGCCATGGCGCGGCCGGGCGTTTCGATGACGGCGTAGTAGAAGCTGCCCTTCTTCTCCTCGCGCGTCTCAAGCTGGTCGCGGCTGAGGCCGGCGCCCCGCAGGAAGCCCTCGACCGCCTTATCGGGCGCATCGGTGCGCGGGCCGCGGCGCTCCTCCCGCGCAGCCTCCGTCCGCTGCGGCAGGCCGCGCGCGATGAGGGCGAGGCGGCGGGGCGTCGCGTGCGTTTCGAACGTGTCGGCCCGCACGCCGGCGGCGGCGAGCTGCTCCGTGAACAGGCGTTCGAGATCGGCGCACGCCTTCTTCTGCATACGCGCGGGAATTTCCTCGGACAGGAGTTCGAGAAGAAAGTCGCTCATGCCGCCCACTCCGGAAACTCGCGGCTCCAGCGGGCCTCGTTCTTTTTCATGTACGCCTCGCAGCTGCCCTTCGCGAGATCGCGGATGCGGCCGATATAGGCCTGCCGCTCCGCCACGGAGATGACGCCGCGCGCGTCGAGCAGATTGAACAGATGGCTGGCCGCGATGGTCTGGTCATAGGCCGGCAGCGGAAGCTGCGCCTCCAGCAGCTTCGCGCATTCGTCCTGCGCGGCGCGGAATTCGGCAAACAGCTTGTCCGTGGTCGCCTGCTCGAAATTATAGGCCGACTGCTGCTGTTCGTTTGCCAGGAACACGTCGCCATAGCTGGTGCCGGCATCGTTATAGGCCAGGTCGTAGACGCTCTCCACGCCCTGAATGTACATGGCGAGGCGTTCGAGGCCGTAGGTCAGCTCGCCCGCGACGGGCTTGCAGTCATAGCCGCCGACCTGCTGGAAATAGGTGAACTGCGTCACCTCCATGCCGTCGCACCAGACCTCCCACCCAAGGCCCCAGGCGCCGAGCGTCGGGCTTTCCCAATCGTCCTCCACGAAGCGGAAATCATGCGCCGTCATGTCGAGACCGATGGCCTGCAGGCTGCCGAGATAGAGGTCCTGCAGGTCGGGCGGAGAGGGCTTCATGATGACCTGGAACTGGTAATAATGTTGCAGCCGGTTCGGATTCTTGCCGTAGCGGCCGTCTGTCGGGCGGCGGCAGGGCTGCACATAGGCCGCGTTCCAGCCTTCCGGCCCCAGCGCGCGCAGCGTCGTCGCCGGGTGAAAGGTGCCGGCGCCCATTTCCTTGTCATAGGGCTGAAGGATGACGCAGCCGCGCTCCGACCAGTAGCGCTGCAGGGTCAGGATGATGTCTTGAAAGGATAGGGCCACGGGGCGGAGGGCTGCTTCTGCTGGAGTGGAGGCGGGTGCGCCGGGCATACCCACCGCCCCGCCCGCATTCAAGCGCGCGCGGACCTACTTTCCTTCGAATAGGCTCGCCGAGGCGGGGCGGGGAAAGGCGTCGCGCAGGGAAATGCGGCCCCGCCACACCGACCGGTGCAGAAGGGCGGGCGCGCCCTGGCGGTAATCGGCCGGGAACTGCGTCTCGTGGCACTGGAAGGCGGACGCGGCGGCGGCGAGGTCGGCGTCCGTATAGGCGACGCTGATGTTCAGCCGGCCCGGATGGGTCGTTGCCCAGTTCGCGAATTGTGGCGGCAAGGCGGCGGGGTCGACGGCCGCGATGCCGGGATAGACGAGGCGCGGCGCGGCCGGGCCGCTGGCCTGAATCGCCTGCGTCACGACCGCGCTGACCAGCCGGTGGTCGGGGTGACCGTAACCGCCGTCGGGCCCCCATGTCAGGATGGTGTCCGGGCGAATGGCGTTGATCAGCTGGCCGACCTTTACCGCGAGCTGGGACAGCGGCGCGCCGGGCGGGTCGGTCGCCGCGCCAAGCGTGCCGTCGCCGAAGCCGGCGAAGTTGATGGTGTCGAGGTCGAGCGCCTTCGCCGCGCAGCGCGCCTCATTCTCTCTGACGGCGCCAAGCTGCGCACCGGGCTGCATGCCGCTGACACCCGGTCCGCGGTCGCCGCTGGTGGCATAGGCGATGTGAACGGCATGCCCCTCCCGCGCGTATTTCGCTAGGAGCGGCGCGACGGTCAGCTCGTCGTCGGGATGCGCGAACACGGCCAGCAGCGTCTCCGCACGGGCGGCGGGCGTGGCAAGGATGGCGAGCGCCGCCGCGAGGGCGGGCAAAACGGATTTCAAGATAGGAACTCCCCCAAGGACTTGGCAGCGAAACTAGCGGCGCTGGAGTGCGGTGCAATGCCAGGCGGCGCGGCCTTTGCCTTTCGATTCACGAAACCATTGAACTTTCACCCCCGCGCGCGTATCAGACGCCCATCCCCGCGGCGGCGCACATCCCTGGAGGGCGCTGTCAGAGCGGGGCTTTTGCTATTGGAGATGAATTATGAGCGATGCGATGACAATCGCGGCGCAGCTGCGCGAAAAGGCGGGCAAGGGAGCCTCCCGCGCGATGCGTAACGAGGGCCGTGTGCCGGCCGTGATCTATGGCGACAAGAAGGAGCCGATCAGCATTCATGTCGAGGAGAAGGTCCTCCGCAAGCTGCTGAACACCGGCCACTTCCTGTCCAGCGTGGTGATGGTTGAGGTCGAGGGCGGCGAAGAGCACCGCACCCTGCCGAAGGACGTGCAGCTTCACCCGGTCACCGACCGTCCGATGCATGTCGATTTCATGCGCCTTGCCAAGGGTCAGAAGATCGCCGTGAACGTGCCGATGAATTTCGAGGGCGAGGATGACAGCCCCGGCCTGACGCGTGGCGGCGTTCTGAACATCGTTCGCCACGAGGTCGAGGTGCACTGCCGTCCGTCGCTGATCCCGTCGGAACTGACGGTGTCGCTGAAGGGGCTGGAGATCGGCGACTCGATCCACATCAGCCAGGTCGAGCTGCCGGAAGGCGTCGAGGTCGACTGGGGCGATCACGACTTCACCGTCGCGACCATCGTCGCGCCGTCCGCGCTGCGCTCGGAAGAGGGCGAGGCCGAGGGCGAAGCGCCCGCCGCCGACGAGGTGCCGACCACCGGGCAGGAAGGTGACGGCGAAGAGGGCAAGGGCGAGTAAGCTCGCGAAGGACGGGGCCGCCCCGGCGCTGCCGCCCGGGCGGTCCCTCCATCTTTTCGGCCTTCACCGACAAGGCCCCGCAGGAGCGTGCGATGCTGATCTTCGCCGGCCTCGGCAATCCAGGCGACAAATACCGCCTGCACCGTCACAATATCGGCTTCATGGCGATCGATGCGGTGCACGAAATCCACCGCTTCGGCCCCTGGACCAAGAAGTTCCAGAGCGAGCTGTCCGCCGGCGACATTGCCGGCGAGCGGGTGATCCTCCTCAAACCGCAGACCTTCATGAACGAAAGCGGCCGCGCGATCGGCGAGGCGATGCGTTTCTATAGGCTGACCCCGGCGGACGTGACGGTGTTCTACGACGAGCTGGATCTCGCCCCCTTCAAGGTGAAGGTGAAGCGCGGCGGCGGCGCGGCGGGCCATAACGGCATTCGCAGCACCATCGCGCACATCGGCGAGGATTTCCGC
This sequence comes from Pacificimonas flava, assembly GCF_000342165.1. Taxonomy (GTDB): domain Bacteria; phylum Pseudomonadota; class Alphaproteobacteria; order Sphingomonadales; family Sphingomonadaceae; genus Pacificimonas; species Pacificimonas flava. Next base: position 79,620 of record NZ_AMRV01000002.1, on the reverse strand, counting down.
CGCGTGCGCCTGGGCATTGGCCATCCGGGGCACCGCGACCGGGTGACGCCGCACGTCCTCGGCAATTTTGCAAAGGCGGAAATGGACGACCTGGCGGACCTGCTGGGGGCAGTGGGGGCGGAAGTCGGCCAACTCGCCAAGGATGATGATCCACGCTTTCTCAGCGATGTCGCCATGAGAATGCACCGCTAGGCCGAAACGTCTCGGCGAAACGCTGCGAGGTGCAGGCGATTCTCGCCCGGATCAATTCTTATGAAACGTTAATCCGCATTAGTCGGTCAGCTTTACACGTCTCCATTGCCTCCATTTTGGTTCGTCCCTGTAACGGCGGAGATTCCGCCGCTGGATGTCAACTGGCATGCCCCTTGCTTCTTGTTTGATCCCAGAGCGGGAAACAAAACACAAATTGGGGATATGACATGAAAATCCTGATACCGACCATCATGGGCGCGGCGATGATCGCGGCGCCGGCTGCGGCGACGACCTTCACGCTGAGCAGCTACACGCTCGATGCCTACGGGTCTCCGTCCAACAATGGGCTCGAGATCGATATTGACGATCTTCTCTCCGTACCCACGACGTTCGACCTCGATGAGGGGCAGTCCGTCACCTACACATTGTTCGGCATTTCGACGCCGGAAGATGCGTTCAACAGCGATGATACCACGCCGCAGCCGATCACGCTGGGGCTGACCTTCTCGCAGCCGCTGCCGAATAGCGGTGCGGGAACCGGCGGTGAGACGAGCGGGCAGATCCTCCTCGGGAATGTTCTGTTCGGCGTGACCGGCGGCGTTCTGGAATGGGCGAACAATGGCGCATTCAGCATGTCCTACGGCGCGCTGAACGACGGCATGCTCGGCATTCAGGTGGAAGACGCGGTTTTCGGTGAAGGCGCGTGCGTCTTCTTCTCCTGCGGCTTTAGCGACCTCGGCGCGGCCGTCGAGGTGACGTTCACGAACCTGCAGGATGCTTCGGTGCCGGAACCCGGCGCGCTGGGCCTGCTCGGCCTCGGTCTCCTCGGCCTCGGAGCAGCGGCCCGTCGCCGTACGGCCTGACCGCGTTCAGTAAATAGAAGAGGGGCGTTCGCTTCCGGCGTGCGCCCCTTTTTTATTGTGGCCAGAGTATCTTCGGGCGAGGGGGCGGTCTTTAAGGGGGGGCGAGCGAGAAAGCGTGGGGGCACGAGACATATGAATCTTCGGGATGCCGGAGAGCCTGCGCCCGGAATCGGTCTCTGGCAGTATGTCCGCCGGAGAAACGGTCTGCCGGCCGGTGCGAAGGGGTCGCTGCGAAACATGCTGCACCGTGCGTTCGGTGCAAGCACGCTGGCCGGGTTCTGGCGGCACTGGAATCCGATCTGGAGCTACGGCCTGTCGCGCTTCGTCTTTCGACCGCTAATCGGTTTCATGCCCCCGTGGCTTGCGGTCGTTCTAACTTTCGCTGTCAGCGGCTTGATTCACGATAGCGTTATTATGGCCTTGCGCAGCGAACCGGCCTTCATCTTCACGCCCTGGTTCGTGCTCGTGGCGTTCGGCATCCTTGTCGGGGAGGCTCTGAATTTGAAGTTTGCCGACTGGTCCTGGCGCCGCCGAGCGGCGATACACGGCTTCCATCTGGGTCTTGCGCTCTGCTTGTCGCTTTTGCTTTCGACCGCGCTCGCAGCCTGAAAGGCAGGCGGCGCCAGGACATCCCTGTCCAAGGATTTGCGCCGCCCTCTCATTCCGAGCCGATGGGCATGCCGGGCGGGATCTCAGGCAGCGCCTCGCGGTCCTTCGTGGCTGCCATGAGGCGGTCGCGGTCGCGCAGCAGGTCTGCGAAGCCGCGCGACCAGCGCGCCTGCTCGCTGTCGCCCCGCGCGGCTGACAGTTCGTCCGCGAGCGTCGCCAGCCGGTCCTGCAACATCGCGGCGAGGGCGGGAGAGGCGGCGTCGCCGAGCGCGGTGCGGGCCAGTGCGAGCGCCGACACCGTGGCGATACGGCGCTGACGCGCCTCAGCGGCCTCGTCCCGTCCGGGAAAAGCGAAGGTGCTGGCGAGGACCGCGTCCACTGTTTCAAGCGCGCTCGGTACGCGGCCCTCCGCGCCGTGTTGCAGGTCGAGCCGGGCCAGGCGGGCGGGGTCGAACATCGGCTCCAGCGCCACCAGCGCGCCGATCTCCGCCGCCGCCAGCGGGTCGAAGACCGCGCCGCCCAGCGTCGGCATGATCTCGATCGCCGTCTGCCGGTCGTTCGAACCCGGATAGCCGGCCGAAAGATAGGGCAGCGCCCCCGCCGGCACGGTGAGCGCCTCGTTCGAAAGCGTGCCGAGAAGCGCGTCGAGCGCGGCCCGCTGCGCCGATGCGGGAACGGGCGTCGCCGCCTCCATCCCGTCGCCGTTCAGCGCATAGGAATAGTCGACGCCGCCGAGCAGCTTTACCGCGGCCTCCACCTGATAACGGTGAAGCAGCCAGATGGGTACGAAGGCGCGGCGAAGCTGCGACACGGGCTGGCCGGCGGCGATGGCGCCGGGGCCGAACCGGTCCAGCGCGGCGCGGCGCACAGTCATCATGCGGTCGAGTTCGGCGACCGGGTCGGCCCCGTCGTCCCACAGGCTACCGAGCGGCTGCGCCGCCGCATTGCCGCGCGAATCGGCATCGCTGACGAAACGCAGGTCGCCCGCGAGGCGGGCCTGCATGGTTTCGGCGGCCTCCGCCTCCGTATCCGCGCCGTAGAGCCAGTCGATGGCGAACCTGTCCCATGCACCGACGCCGACACCATAGGCATCGGTGATGTCGGGGCGGCCGTCCGTCAGGCTGATCCTGGGGGCGGGATAATCCATCACCGATTGTCGGCCGCCCATGCTGCCGGCGAAATTATGCGCAAGACCGATGGCATGCCCGACCTCGTGCGCGCCGAGCTGGCGAATGCGGGCGAGCGCGGCTGTGATGGGATCGTTGGGATCGCCGGTGCCCGTCAGGTTGGCGCCGACCAGCGCCTCGAAGATCAGGAGGTCCTGTCGCACGCGCAGCGAACCGAGGAGGACGGCGGCGCTGATGATTTCGCCGGTGCGCGGGTCGGTCGCCGCCTGACCGTAGGACCAGCCGCGCGTCGCCCGGTTCACCCAGTTCACCGTGTTGTAGCGCGCGTCGAGCGGGTCGGCGTCCGCCGGCAGGATTTCGACGCGGAAGGCATCGACCAGCCCGGCGGCGTCGAAGGCGTCCGTCCACCAGCTGACGCCGTCATAGAGGGCCTGCCGCACAGGCTCCGGCGCGGCATCGTCGATGTAGAATGTGATGGGGTTTTTGACTGGCGAGCGGTCGGCGGCGGGGTCCGTTTTTTCCAGCCGGAAGCGATTTGCCAGTTCGTAGACGACCGGCTGGCCGAGCGGTGCGCCGAAATCCACCACCTGCGTGCCGAAGCTGCCGGCGCGTGGATCGTAGCGGCGCGGCGTGTAGCCGGGTTCAGGCAGGGCCAGAAAGGAATGGCGCACGTTGATGGTGACGTGGCCGGGATCGGGCGCGATGTTGCGGATTTCCACGCCGGGATCGTCGCTGGTGAAGGTCAGACGGCCACGCAGCTCGATGTTCTTCGGGAATACCTTCACGAAATTGCTGTCGGCGACGGAGAGGTCGGAGGAGAGGCGATAGCCGCCCTCGTTTTTCATGGCGCCGGCGAGGCCCAGCGCATCGCGGGTGAGGAAGCTCGACAGGTCGACGATGACGCCGCCGGATGCTGTTTCCGCTGCGATGTCGCCAGTCCAGATGGTGGAGCCGGCAAAGCTGCTGGCGACCGAATCCTGTTCGGCCTGGGGGGCGCCCGTGGCGCGAAAGCGGTTGTTTTCGATCTCGGCGACCACCTTGCCGCCGATGCGCCGGAAGTTGACGATCTGCGCGCCGCCGTTCAGCGCCCTGTCGATGCCGATGGGGGCGGAGCCGAGGCCGGTCTCGACGGTCGCAATGTGGATGAGGCTGGCCATCAGGCCGTCCGCCCCCGCCTTCGGCAGTTCGACGAGGATGCGGCCGTCCGAGGGCGAAACATGGACTGGAAGCAGCCCGTCCTGCTCGCTCGTTCCTTTCAGGACTTCGGCCGCCGGCCTCATGTCGGCGAGAGCCGGCGCGCTGCCGGACGCCAGAGCGAACGCCGCGGCGGCGGCAAGCAACATCGAACGCATGAAAGTCCCCCTGAAACCCCTTTTCGTGCGTCCGGGCTTACGAAGCGGGTGCGCGGGTGTCGAGAGGCGCGCCTTCCCCTAGCGAAGCAGCGCCCGATTGCGTATCTGCCGTCCTCGACAGTCCGCCCGGCGCCGGGCGGCCCCAACGCCTCACCAGTTTCAAGGAACGATCATGGGTTTCAAATGCGGCATCGTCGGCCTGCCGAACGTCGGCAAGTCGACGCTTTTCAATGCGCTGACCGAGACGGCCGCCGCGCAGGCCGCCAATTTCCCCTTTTGCACGATCGAGCCGAACATCGGCAATGTCGCCGTGCCGGACCCGCGCCTCGACACGATCGCGGCCATCGCGAAATCCGCAAAGATCATTCCGACGCAGCTGGCCTTCGTCGACATTGCCGGCCTCGTGAAGGGCGCGTCGGCCGGTGAGGGGCTGGGCAACCAGTTCCTGGCGAACATCCGCGAGGTCGATGCCATCGTCCACGTGCTGCGCTGTTTCGAGGATGACGACATCACCCATGTGGAGGGGCGCGTCGACCCGGTGGCGGACGCGGAGGTCGTGGAGACCGAGCTGATGCTGGCCGACGTCGAATCGCTGGAGCGGCGCGTGCCGACGGCGGAGAAGAAGGCGGCGCAGGGCGACAAGGAGGCGAAGATCCAGGCCAGCGTGCTGGGCCAGGCGCTGGGGCTGCTGCGCGACGGCAAGCCGGCGCGGCTGACCCAGCCGAAGGATGCGGAGGAGGCGCGCGTGCTGCGGCAGGCGCAGCTGCTGACCGCGAAGCCCGTCCTTTATGTCTGCAATGTCGGCGAGGACGAGGCGGCGAGCGGCAATGCGCACAGCGAGGCGGTAAAGGCGAAGGCGGACGCGGAGGGCGCGGCGGCAGTCGTGATCTCGGCGGCCATCGAGGCCGAGATCAGCCAGATGGATCCGGCCGAGCGCGGCGAGTTCCTGAACGAGCTGGGCCTTGGCGAAACCGGCCTGGCGCGGATCATTCAGGCGGGCTACGGCCTCCTCGACCTCATCACCTTCTTCACCGCCGGGCCGAAGGAATCGCGCGCCTGGACCACGCACAAGGGCGCCACCGCGCCGAACGCAGCGGGCGAGATCCACACGGACTTCGAAAAGGGCTTCATCCGCGCGGAAACCATCGCCTTCGACGATTTCGTGTCCTGCGGCGGCGAGGGCGGCGCCAAGGAGGCCGGCAAGCTGCGCCTGGAGGGCAAGGAGTATCTGGTGAAGGACGGCGACGTCCTCCACTTCCGCTTCAACGTTTGAGGCGGGGCGAAAAGGGCGGCCTTGGGGTGAGGGCCAGTCCTCTATAGAGAAACCGTCGCCCCTGCGAAGGCAGGGGCCCATACCGCCTCGCCCTTAACCGGAGGTCGGGCCGCGCTTTCACGGCCCTGGGCCCCTGCCTACGCAGGGGCGACGAGTGAAGAGGGGGGATGGAGCGGTTCGGCAGTCTATCAGTGGCGCCGGACGCCAACCTGCAGGCCGCCTCCATCCCCGGCGCCGCCTGCGCTGAGGGTAAGGAGTATCTGGTGAAGGATGGCGATGTCCTCCACTTCCGCTTCAACGTCTGGGGCAAGGCGAGGCAAAAGAGCCGCGCTTGGCTTGCGGGCTTTTTCCGTCGGTAGAAAAACCGTCGCCCCTGCGCAGGCAGGGGCCCATATCGCCTGCCTTTGACCAGACTTCGAGCCGTATTTTCACTGCCCTGGGCCCCTGCCTGCGCAGGGGCGACGAGTGAAGAAACGAAGGCAGCGGTGCGGCAGCTCCTCCGTGGCGCCGGATCGCCAGCCTGCCGGCCCTCAACCTTTGCGTCGCCTCCCCCGCTGCTCGGGTGTCCTGCCCCTTACCCCCCTGAGGCGTCCTGCGGCTTACCCCTCGTCGGGGTCGTCATAGGCGAAGGGGTCGCGGGGGGACGGTTCGGTGGGGAAGGGGGGCTTCGGTAGTTCGCGCTCGTCGTTCGCCGCCTGCCACAGCATGCCGGCCAGCACGACGGACATCTGCCGCATGTCGTCCGCCTTCATATGATCGAGCGTGTCGATGCTGGTGTGGTGCAGGCGTGAGCCGTAATCGAGCGGATCCTGCACAAACTGATATGCCGGGATGCCGACGGCCTGCATGTAGACATGGTCGGTGCCGCTGGTGTCGCCGGCGACCACGCGTTCGATGCCCATGGAGGCGAAGGGGGCGGTCCAGTCCTTCAGGATCGGAATGGCGCCCAGATTGCCCTCCGCATGGATGCCGCGCAGCTTTCCGGAGCCGTTGTCGATGTTGAAATAAGCCTTCAGATCGTCATAGCCGGGCTTCTTCGTCAGTGGCCAGCGCGTCGTCCAGGTGTCGTGGTCCGCCTGCGGATCGTCCAGCGCCGGCTTGTCGGCGAGGTGGCGGCGCACATAGGCGAGCGAGCCGTGCAGGCCCTGCTCCTCGCCCGACCACAGCGCGAAGCGGATGGTGCGTTTTGGCCGGATGCCGAGCGATTTCAGGATGCGCGCGGCCTCCATCACCGCGACCGAGCCCGCGCCATTGTCGACCGCGCCGTCGCCGGCGATCCAGCTGTCGAAATGCGCGCCCGCCATGACATAGCCGGCATCGGGATCGCTGCCCGGAATCTCCGCGAACAGATTTTCCGCCATGACGTCGTCGTTCACGAAGCGAACATCGTTGTTGATCTCGATGACGGGGGCGGGCCCGGTCTTTGCGAGGCGGGTGAGGCGGCGATAATCCTCCGCCGCGATTTCCACGATCGGCAGCGGCGCGGCTTTGTCCGGCCAATGCGTATAGCCCGATCCGTGCAGCAGCTTGCCGTCGCGGTAGGATTTCCTGGCGATGGCGAGCGCGCCGTCCGCAGCGCTCAGGCGCAGAAGCTCCTCGCGGTCGGCATTCCGCTCCATGCGCTCCTCGCCCGCGTCGGGATCGTAGTCGGGTTGCTCGTACGTGTCGCGCTCTGCGATGGCGTTCGAATCCAGGCGGCGGAAGGGCGCGCGGTTCGGTTCGTCGCCCGTACCCGGCAGGTCGACAAGAACGATCTTGCCCGACAGCTTGCCGCGCCACTCCGCGAAATGTTCAGGCTTCGACATGGGCGCGACGACGATGGGCGCGCGGATGGCGCCCTCCGTCGCGGGCGTCCAGGCGACCGGAATGGCTGTCATTTCGATGGGACGCGGCTCGATCATGCGGGCGTAGGAGGAGCGGATTTCCCAGCCCGGTCCGAACAGGAATTCCTCCCGGTGGATGTTGGACAGGCCCCAGTTGCGAAATTTTGCCTCCGCCCAGTCCTGCGCCCGGTGCAGACCCGGCGAGTTGGTCAGGCGGCCGCCGATCCCGTCCATCAGTTCATGCGCGGTCATCATGACCTTCGAATGCGCGTACCCCTCGTCGGCGATGCGGGCGATCCGGTCGTCCGTCGGAGCGGCCTGGGCGGCGAGCGGCAGGGATATGACGGCGGCAAGAAGGGCCGCGCGCGAACGGCGGCGGATGATGGTCGGAATGATACGGCTCCCCCCGGGATGTGACACTTGCCAGTTCGACAGTTGCGAGCCTGGCGGCACGGGCATAGCCCGAGGGCCGGAACTGTCCAGCCTTCTCGCGGTGAAAGGAATGCGCGCATCATGAAATATCTGGAAGACATGGTGGTCGGGACGAAAGCCGCGTTCGGCCGGTATGAGGTGACGCGCGAGGAGGTCGTCGACTTCGCCGCCAAATATGATCCGCAACCCTTTCACCTGGACGACGAGGCGGCGGCGAAAACGCATTTCGGACGATTGAGCGCATCGGGATGGCATACCTGCGCCATGACGATGCGTATGCTGGTGGAGAATCTGACCGGCGAGAACCATGCCGGTCTCGGGTCACCCGGTCTCGACGGCCTGCGCTGGCTGAAGCCGGTCTATCCCGGCGACACGCTGCGCTGCGAAAGCGAACTGAAGGAGGTCCGTCCCTCCCGCTCGCGCCCGGAAATGGGCTCGATCCATTCGGAACTGACGGTGTTCAACCAGCATGACGAGCCGGTGCTGCGGATGAACTCAATCGGTCTGATGGCGACGCGTCCGAAGGAATGACGGGGGCAGCGTCCGCTTGCCACCCTATTCCCCCTCGAAGCTGATGAGCGCGTGGGTGTCGAGGCCGCTGTCGCGCAGACGCTGGGCGCCGCCAAGGTCCGGCAAATCGATCAGGAAAACGGCGCCGGCCACCTCGGCGCCGGCATCCTCCATCAGCTCGCAGGCGGCCAGCGCGGTGCCGCCGGTGGCGATCAGATCGTCGACAAGGAGGATGCGCGCCCCGCGCGGGACATTTCCGACCTGCACCTCCAGCCGGTCGTCGCCATATTCCAGGGCATAGTCGCGGCCATGCACGTCGCCGGGCAGCTTGCCGCCCTTCCTGACCATCAGGACGCCGGCGGACAGTTTCGTGGCGACCGCGCCGGCAAAGAGGAAACCGCGCGCCTCGATCCCCGCGACGAGATCGATGTCCTGCGGCGCGATCGAAGCCATGCGCTCCACCGCTTCGGTAAAGCCGTCAGGGTCGACCATCAGGGTCGAAACGTCGCGAAACCGGATCCCCTCCCGCGGGAAATCCGGGATGGTGCGGATCAGGGATTTCAGATGCTCGGTCGTCATCCGATGACCCGCCCGGCGACGTCGCGCAGTGCCGTCCGCGTCATTTCCGGCCACAGGTCCGGCGGGGTCACGATCGCGTGCTCCAGCGCGCGGTCGCAGCCTGCCGAACAGGTCGGCCGGCTGCCGGGAAGGGCAGCGATCAGCGCGCGGACGATCCGGCGCGCGCGCGTCACATTCTCATGCATGACGGCGAGGATGTCGGAGACCGCCGCGCCGCGCTCCGCATCGCGCCAGCTATCCCAGTCCGTGACCATGGCCAGCGTGGCGTAGCAAAGCTCCGCCTCCCGCGCGAGCGCGGCCTCCGGCATGGCCGTCATGCCGACGACGTCGAGACCCGCCTGGCGGTAGAGGCGCGATTCGGCGCGTGTGGAGAAGCCGGGACCCTCCATGGCCAGATAGGTGCCGCCGTTCTGGACGGGGATGCCGGTTCGGCGCGCGGCGTCCGCAACCTCGTCGCGCAGACGGCCGCAATTGGGATCGGCGAGCGAGACATGGCCGGCAATGCCGCCGCCGAAGAATGTCCGTTCGCGGCCGCGCGTCCGATCGACATACTGGTCGACGAGCAGGAAATCACCGGGAGCCAGCGTCTCCTGAAAGGAGCCGCAGGCGGACACGGAGAGGATGTCGGTGCAACCGGCGATCTTCAGCGCGGCGATGTTCGCGCGGTAGTTGATCTCGTGCGGCAACAGACGGTGACCGCGCCCGTGGCGGGGCAGGAACACGAACTCCGCGCCGAATGCGTTCGCGAACAGAAGGTCGTCGGATGGGTCGCCGAAGCTGGTCGTGATCCGCCGCCATTCGGCGCTGTCCAGATCGTCGAGGTCATAGAGACCGCTGCCGCCGATGATGCCGAGGCGCATGGCGTGTTTCCCTTCTCAGCTTCGGAACCGTGCGCCCCCCGGGCGGGTATAGCCGGCCCCGCCAGCCCGCGGATAAAAAAAAGGGCCGGCGAAGGGCCGGCCCTTTTCGTTCTCGTCAGCCCCGTTCGCCGGGCCCGCGGGCATGCAGCCCCTTGTCGTCGACCTGCGACCGGGTGCCCGGTCCGCCAACGTTCGCGGATTTCACGTCGGCCCAGACCTTGCGGTAGGCCAGATAGGCGAAGACGCTGAAGCCGATCAGGAAGATGATCACGCCGAGGCCCATGGCCTTGCGCTGCTCCAGCTTCGGTTCCGCAGCCCAGTAGAGGAACGCGGCGACGTCGCGGCCCATCTGGTCCACCGTGGCTTCCGTGCCGTCGTCATAGGTGACGAGGCCGTCGGACAGCTGCGGCGGCATGGCGATCCACAGGGAATGGAACTGCGGATTGTAGTGCAGCGACTCCTGCACGCGGTCCTGCGGGAATTCGGCGGGAACCGGCTCGTAGCCCGTGATCAGTGCATGGATATAGTCCGCACCGCCCTCACGCGATTTGGCGAGGAGCGACATGTCCGGTGGCGCGGCATTGTTGTTCGCAGCGCGCGCGGCCACTTCGTTCGGATAGACGAGCGGGAAGCGGTCGGATGCCGTCGCCGGCTGCGTCGTCGCCTCGCCCGTGTCCGGGTTCACGGCAGGAACCTCGATAGGCCATTCCTCCGCGATCACCTTCACCTCTGCCTCGTTGAAGCCGAGATCCTCAAGGTTGCGGAAGGCGACGCGCTTCAGGCTGTGGCAGGAGGAGCAAACCTCCCGGTAGACCTTGAAGCCGCGCTGCAGCTGCGCCTTGTCGAAGCCGCCGAACACGCCGAGGCCCATCGGCCCTTCCCAGGACCAGTGGATATCCTCCGGATGCTCATGGAATTCCTCGGTGGGGTCGGGCACCGACGCCTCGCGCGGTGCCAGGGCGGCAAGCGCGAGCACGAACACGAACACGATGCCGGCAGCAAAGCCAATCAGTCGAACCATGGGTCGTCCTTAATCCCTTATTCTGCCGGCTGCGCCGCGGCGCCGGTGTCAGGCGCGCCCGCAGGCGCCCCGGTCGATTCCTTACCCTTCAGCACCGCCTCGGCAATCGAGTTGGGCAGCGGCAGCGGCGTTTCGCGCGCCGACACGATGGGGAGGATGATGAGGAAATGCGCGAAATAGTAGATCGCCGCGATCTGCGAGATGCGCACGAACGGCTCCTCCGCCGGCGCACCGCCGCAATAGCTGAGGATCGCGAGATCGACGAGGAGCACGTACATCCACAGCTTCATCTGCGGCCGGTACTTCATCGACTTCACCGCCGACTTGTCGAGCCAGGGCAGGAAGAAGAGGAGGATGATGGCCGAGAACATGGCCAGCACACCCCACAGCTTCGCCGGCAGGATGAAGTCCACCGTGAAGGCGCGCAGGATCGCGTAGAACGGCCAGAAATACCATTCGGGAACGATGTGCGCCGGCGTCGAGAGCGCATTCGCCTCGATGTAATTGTCCGGGTGGCCGAGATAGTTCGGCAGGAAGAACAGGAAGATCGAGAAGACGATCAGGTAGATGCCGAGGCCGAAGCCGTCCTTCGCCGTGAAATAGGGGTGGAACGGCACCGTGTCCGCCGGCCCCTTCACCTCGACGCCGGTGGGGTTGTTGGACCCCGGAATGTGCAGCGCCCAGATCTTCAGCATGACGACGCCGGCGATGACGAACGGCAGCAGGAAGTGCAGGGAGAAGAAGCGGTTCAGCGTGGCGTTGTCGACCGCGAAGCCGCCTAGGAGGAAGGTCACGATCGTGTCGCCCACCACGGGTATGGCGGAGAACAGGTTGGTGATCACCGTCGCGCCCCAGAAGCTCATCTGACCCCAGGGAAGGACGTAGCCCATGAAGGCGGTCGCCATCATCAGGAGGAAGATGACGAGGCCGAGCATCCACACCAGTTCCCGCGGTGCCTTGTAGGATCCGTACCAGAGACCGCGCCAGATGTGGATGTAGACGACGATGAAGAAGAAGCTGGCGCCGTTCGCGTGCATGTAGCGCAGCAGCCAGCCATAATTGATGTCGCGCATGATGTGCTCGACCGACTGGAAGGCGATGTCGGTGTTCGCCGCGTAGTGCATTGCGAGAACGACGCCGGTGGCGATCTGAATGACCAGCGCCACCCCGGCCAGAACACCAAAGTTCCAGAAATAGTTGATGTTCTTGGGAACCTCATAGCCGCCGCCAAGAGAGTTCCAGACCATGCGCGGCACCGGCAGCCGCTCGTCGAACCAGCGGCCGAGATCGGTCTTCGGTTCGTAGGGTTTCGCCCAGCCAAACGACATCAGCCGATCCTCACGTTCGTCTTAGAGGTGAATTCATAGTCCGGCAGCACCAGGTTCTTGGGCGCCGGCCCCTTACGGATGCGGCCGGCACTGTCGTAGTGCGAGCCGTGGCAGGGGCAGAAATAGCCGTCATAATCGCCCTTGGGCTCGCCGTCCGCGACGCCCATGGGAATGCAGCCGAGATGGGTGCAGACGCCGATCTGGATCAGGTACTGGCGATGCCCCTCCTGCGTACGCTCGTCGAACGTCGCCGGATCGCGCAGCGACGCCACGTCGACGGCCTGCGCCTCTGCAATCTCGCGCTCTGTCAGGTGTCGGATGAAGACCGGCTTGCCGCGCCAGGACACCTTGATGCCCTGTCCGACCGCGATCGGCGCAACGTCCACCTCGACCGAGGCCAGCGCGAGCACGTCGGCGGACGGGTTCATCTGGTCGACGAAGGGCCAGATGGCGGCCACGGCGCCGACACCGGCGAAGGCGCCCGTTGCAATATAGATGAAGTCGCGGCGGCGAACGCCATCGTCCTTGTCAGTGACGGCCTGATTAACGGCGTCGTCGGCAGTTGCCATGAACCTGTCCTGTTTTGTCTTCGGTCCCTACGTTCGGCGAACCCCCGCCCGCGAACATGAAGAACCCATGAACCCAAGAGTTGTCGGCGGCCTGATAGCCCCCGGAGGGGCCGAAATACAATGGTCAAATTGGCGCGCTCGTCTTCCCGCTGCCCGGCGTGGCCGTTTTGCGGCATGTCAAAACGGCCGATCGGCCCAATCCCTAAACACGTCTTGCAGGCCGGCACGTCGCGCTGGCAGAGGAGCCGACATGAACGATCTTGCCGAGCGGCGCGTTCGCGCCAGCGCCTGGTTCCGCGACCTTCGCGACCGGATTTGCGCCGAATTCGAGAGACTGGAGGACGAGGCCGCCGGCGACGAGCGTTACGGCCCGGGCGCGCCGGGCCGCTTCGTCTATACCGACTGGGACCGCCCCGACCCTTCGGGAGAGCCGGGCGGCGGCGGGACGATGGGCCTGATGAAGGGGCGTTTGTTCGAGAAGGTCGGCGTCAACATCTCCGTCGTTGAGGGGGTGTTCGAGCCGGAGTTCGCCAGGTCGATTCCCGGCGCAGCGGACGATCCGCGTTTCTTCGCCGCAGGCATCAGCCTGGTGGCGCATATGAAGAACCCGCACGTGCCGGCAGTGCACATGAACACGCGCTATCTGGCAACGACAACGGACTGGTTCGGCGGCGGCGCGGACCTGAACCCGCCGCTGCCGCGCGCGGAGGACACCGCAGACTGGCTGTCGGCGTGGCAGGATTGCTGCGACCGGCACGGCCCGGATCATTACGAGCGCTTCAAGGCCTGGTGCGACGAATATTTTTATATCCCGCACCGCAAGCGCGCGCGCGGCGTCGGCGGTATTTTCTACGACAGGCTGGGCCTTGGCGAGGGGGGCGCGGGTCAGTCGGAGGATTGGGCCGGGAACTTCGCCTTTACCAGGGATGTGGGCGAGACCTTCCTGGCAGCCTATCCGCCGCTGGTTCGGCGCAACATGGCGCGCGACTGGTCGGCGGAGGACCGGGCGGCGCAGCTGCGCTATCGCGGGCTCTATGCCGAATTCAACCTGGTCTATGACCGCGGCACGCAGTTCGGCCTGAAGACGGGCGGCAATGTCGATGCGATCCTGATGAGCCTGCCGCCGCTTGCCGCCTGGGAATAGGGGGCGCGAGCGGTCAGACGCGCGGCGCGTCCGGATCGGCGCGGCCGGTCAACATCTGATAGGCGCGCGCCTGGGTCACGGCGAAATAAATGCCGATGATCGAGGAGACGACTGCCGCGGCAAGGGCGCCGAACAGGCCCAGCCGTCCCGCATTCATGTCCCCCGAACCGATCAGCGGATCGAGAAGCGCTGCCGCTGCGGCAACGACGGCCAGCAGCAGGCTGCCGAAAACGACGATCAGAAAGATGCCGAAGCTGCGCAGCGCCTGTCCCTGCGTGGCCCGCCAGCTGGCCTTCAGCGGGCCGAGCAGCCCCTCGCCGTCGCCGTCGCCTATCGTGACGGCCGGCATGACGAGCCAGAGCCGGCTGAGAAGGTAGAGGCCGGGCACGATCAGCGCGAGCAGACCGACGAAGACGATCAGGCCGGTGATGATGGCGGCCGCCAGGGCCCGGCCGTAACGGGCAAAGGCGAGGCGAAGCGCTGCACCGGTTTCCATGCGGCGATCGAAGACCATGGCGATGATGCTGAGCGTCGCCGCCAGACCAATCAGGCCGACGACGATAGCGGTCAGCGAATATTCGGGATCGGGCTGCGCCGGATTGGCCGGTTGCGCCACGAAGAGCCCCTGCGCCAGATTGGGAAGAAAGATGAAGGCCGCTGCCGGCAGAAGGAGGTCGCTGCCGCGCGCGGCGACGAGCGCCTGCACATCCTTCCAGAGCTGGTTCAGCGAGAGTTTGCCAGTGCTTATCGACATTTGCACGGAATAGGCGACGCCCGCGCAAACGGCAATGCCGCACGGTACGATTGATGAGGCGCCCGATCCCGCCGCCGCAGATGCGGCCGCAGACGGTGCGCGCGATTGACTCTCGCCGCCGCCGAATCCAGTTAAGTGCCAGCCGGCGGGCGCGCGTTACCCCAAGGGGGCACGCAGGCCCGGCACCCGGCGTGGGAGATGCGGCGCCGGTCCGGCAAGGGACGGTGCCCGCCGCCGAAGGAGCAAGCCTTCCCCGGAATCTCTCAGGCGCAAACGGACCGCGCAGGGTGCAGCAAGCGGCGATCTGGAAAGTGGCGGCAAGGCGGGTGTCCGGCCTGTCCGCCCACCGACGGGGGAAGCGGGGGCGGCGCAGCGACGCCATTCCCGTGAAACTCTCAGGTCCCATGACAGAGGGGAAGCAATCGTTCAGAAGCGGCGGCAATGTCGCCCGCGTGCGATTCGCGACACCAATGTCATGGAGTATCAAGTGGCCGAGACAGAACAGAAAAACGCAAAAGAGCTGCCGCTTCACGCGCTTCACAAGGAGCTGAAGGGCAAGATGGTGCCGTTCGCCGGCTTCATGATGCCGCTGCAATATGAAGGGATTATGGCCGAGCATGAGTGGGTGCGCAGCCGCGCAGGCCTGTTCGATGTCAGCCATATGGGCCAGCTGGAGGTGTCGGGGAAGGATGCCGCGGCCGCGCTGGAGGCGCTGATGCCCGGCGATTTCATCGGCCTGAAGGAAGGGCGGCTGCGCTATTCGCTGCTGCTGGACGACAATGGCGGCATCATCGACGATCTGATGGTGACGCGCCGCGCCGATCATTTCTACCTGGTGGTGAACGCGGCCACGAAGAAGAACGATATCGCGCACCTGACCCGGCGTCTGCCCGGCCATATCAGCGTGCGCGAGCGCGAGGATCTGGCGCTGCTGGCGTTGCAGGGGCCGAAGGCGGCGGATGTCGTCGCGCGGCTGGGCGCGGAAGTGAACACCATGACGTTCATGCGCGGCAATCCCATTCGCATCAAGGGCAGCGAAATCTGGATGAGCCGTTCCGGCTATACCGGCGAGGACGGATTCGAGATTTCGGTGCCGGTGAAAAAGGCGGAGAAGCTTGCCCGGTTGCTCCTGTCCGATCCGGACGTGAAGCCCATCGGGCTCGGCGCGCGCGATTCGCTGCGGCTGGAGGCGGGCCTGCCGCTGTACGGCCATGACCTGTCGCCGGTGTCGACCCCGGTCGAGGCGGGGCTGACCTTTGCGGTGTCGAAGCGGCGCAAGATGGAGGGCGGCTTCCCGGGCGACGAGCGCATCGGCCGGCAGATCCATAACGGTACGAAGGTCCGCCGCGTCGGCCTGAAGCTGGACGGCAAGCTGCCCGCGCGGGAGGGCGCGTCCGTGTTCTCCGGCGACGCGAAGACTGGTGTCGTCACCTCCGGCGGGTTCGCGCCGACGGTCGGCGCGCCCATCGCCATGGCCTATGTCGCGGACGCCGACGCCGCCGACGGCACGGCGCTGGAGGTCGAGGTGCGCGGCAAGCGGCTGGCCGCCAGGGTCGTGCCCATGCCCTTCGTTCCGCACCGCTACGTCCGCTGAGCCAGGGCACATCCGAAAAGACATGTTTCGAGGAGGACAATGATGACCGTACGTTTCACCGAAAGCCATGAATGGGTCCGTGTCGAAGGCGACACCGCGATCGTCGGCATCACGGCCTATGCGCAGGACCAGCTGGGTGATGTCGTCTTCGTCGAGCTGCCGGATGCCGGCAAGACGGTGAAGAAAGGCGACGAGATCGCCGTCGTCGAATCGGTGAAGGCCGCGTCGGAGGTTTACGCCCCGGTGGCCGGTACGGTCACCGAAGCGAACGGCGCGCTGGAGGCGGACCCCTCGCTCGTCAATTCCGCGCCGGAAACCGGCGGCTGGTTCCTGAAGATGACACTGTCCGATTCGGCGGAACTCGAGGCGTTGATGGACGAGGCGGCGTACAAGGACTTCGTGAAGGACCTTTGATCCCCATGGACGTGAACCGTCAGAGCGGGTCGGGCCATGGCTGGGATCCGGCCGCCTATGCGGAACATGCTGCATTCGTGCCGGCTCTCGGCGGCCCCGTCATGGCGCTGCTGTCGCCCAGGGCGGGCGAGCGCATCCTGGACCTGGGCTGCGGCAATGGCACGCTGACGGCCGAGATCGCCGCGACGGGCGCCGACGTGCTTGGGGTCGATAGCGATGCCGGGATGCTGGCTGCGGCGCGGGACCGCGGCCTCGACGTGCGCCGTATGGATGGGCAGGCGCTGTCTTTCGAAGCGGAGTTCGACGCCGTCTTCTCGAACGCGGCGCTGCACTGGATGCCCGATCAGCCGGCGGTTTATGCCGGTGCTTTTCGCGCGCTGAAGCCGGGCGGTCGCTTTGCCTGCGAGTGCGGCGGGCACGGCAACATCGCCGCGCTGCGGACCGCGCTGTCGGCGGCGATGGCGCGACTGGGTCACCGTGAGCCCGAATTGCAGACCTACCCCTCTGCCGAGACGGCGCGGGCGCAGCTGGAGGCGGCCGGCTTCGTCGTGGAAGAATGCGAGATCGTGCCCCGGCCGACGCCGCTGCCTGGCGGTGTCGAGGACTGGTTCCGCACCTTCCGCCACGGCTTCATCCCGGCGGCGCATGCCGAGGAGATCATCGCGGAGGCGGCGGCGCTGCTGCGGCCGATCCTGCGCGATTCCAGCGGCCGATGGACCGCCGACTATGTACGCTTGCGCTTTCTGGCGCGGAAACCCTGAAGGAAACTAGGCTCTTGCGTTACCTGCCCCTGACGACCGACGACCGCCGCGCCATGCTGGACGCGGTCGGCGCGGACGGTATCGACGATTTGTTCCCCGACGTCCCCGCCGCAGCGCGCCTGTCCGGCCCTATCGAGGGGCTGCCGCTGCATGCCAGCGAGATGGCCGTGGAACGCGACCTGTCGCGGCTGGCGGCGAAGAACCTTGCGGCCGGGCAGGCGCCGTTCTTCCTGGGCTGCGGCGCGTACAAGCATCATGTGCCCGCGACGGTCGACTATGTCATCCAGCGCGGCGAGTTCCTGACCAGCTACACCCCCTATCAGCCGGAAATCGCGCAAGGGACGCTGCAATATCTGTTCGAATTCCAGACGCAGGTTGCGCGCCTGACCGGCATGGATGTGGCGAACGCCTCCATGTACGATGGCTCCACGTCCTGCGTCGAGGCGATCTTCATGGCGCGGCGCGTGACGCGGCGGAAAAAGGCCATTCTGTCGGGCGGCCTGCATCCGCATTACGCCTCCGTCGCGAAGACGCTGACGCATTTCACCGACGACGAGATCGACCTGCACGATCCGGTGCTGACGGACGGCGCGCCGGGCGACGATCTGGCGGCGCTGATCGCCGCGATCGACGAGGAGACGAGCTGCGTCGTCGTGCAGAACCCCAACCTGTTCGGCCATGTCGCGGACCTGTCGGACCTTGCCGATGCCTGTCACGAGAAGGGCGCACTGCTGATCGCGGTGGTGACGGAAATCGTGTCGTTGGGTGCCATGAAATCGCCGGGCGAGATGGGCGCCGACATCGTCGTGGGCGAGGGGCAGTCCATCGGCGGCGGCCTGAATTTCGGCGGCCCCTATCTGGGCCTGTTCGCGTGCAACCAGAAACATGTGCGGCAGATGCCGGGCCGGCTGTGCGGGGAGACGGTCGATGCGGAGGGGAGGCGCGGCTTCGTCCTGACCCTGTCGACGCGCGAGCAGCATATCCGGCGCGAAAAGGCGACATCCAACATCTGCACCAACAGCGGGCTGATGGCGCTGGCCTTTACTGTGCACATGACGCTGTTGGGCGAGGAGGGAATGCGCCGGCTGGCCGCGCTCAACCATCGGCGCGCCTGCGAGGTGGCGGACCGGCTGGCGGCGCTGCCCGGCGTGACGCTGCTGAACAGGGCGTTCTTCAACGAGTTCACTGTCAAGCTGGAGGCGGACAGCCGGCCGCTGATCCGCAGGATGGCGGAAGGCGGCGTTCTGGGCGGCGTTTCGCTGGGACGCCTGTACCCGGAGCATGAGGCGCTTGCCGGCTGCGTCACCGTGGCGGTGACGGAGACCGCGACGGACGAGGATATCGAGGCGCTGGTCGCCGCCTATGAAGGAGCCGCAAAATGAGCGGGATGAACAGGGAAGGCCGCGAAACCGTCGGCGCAGCCATAGAGGGCGCGCCGCAGACCTTTACCGGCAACCGCGCGCTGCAACTGGACGAGGCGCTGATTTTCGAGATCGGCGCGAGCGACCGCACGGGCGTCGATCTGCCGAAAGCCGATTTGACCGGCGCGCGCCTTGGCGGACTTGAACGGGACGGCGCCATCGATTTGCCCGGCCTGTCGGAGCCGGAAACCATGCGGCATTTCACGCGCCTGTCGCGCATGAACTACGCCATCGACATGGGACTGTTTCCCCTGGGCAGCTGCACCATGAAGCACAATCCGCGGTTGAACGAGAAGGTCGCGCGGCTGCCGGGCTTTGCCGACATCCACCCATTGCAGCCTATTCCGACGGTGCAGGGCGCGCTGGAGCTGATCGACGAGCTGGCGGACTGGCTGAAGACGCTGTGCGGCATGCCCGAAGTGGCGATGAGCCCGAAGGCGGGCGCCCATGGCGAGCTGTGCGGCATGCTCGCCATTCGCGCGGCGCACGAGGCGAACGGCGATCCGCGCAAGGTGGTGCTGGTGCCCGAATCGGCGCATGGCACGAACCCCGCGACGGCAGCCTTTTGCGGCTATGAGGTCGCGCCGATTCCCGCGACGGCGGAGGGGCGCGTCGACCTGGCGGCGCTGAAGGAACGGCTGGGCCCTGACGTCGCGGGCGTGATGATCACCAATCCGAATACGTGCGGCCTGTTCGAGCGCGACATGATCGAAATCTGCGCCGCGGTGCACGAGGCGGGTGCATATGTCTATTGCGACGGCGCCAATTTCAACGCCATCGTCGGCAAGGTGCGCCCCGGAGACCTGGGGGTCGATGCGATGCACATCAACCTGCACAAGACCTTCTCCACGCCCCATGGCGGCGGCGGACCGGGGTCGGGGCCAGTCGTCTATTCGGAGCGCCTCGCTCCCTACGCGCCGCTTCCCTTCGTGCGGAAGGGCGCGGACGGGTACGAGCTGGTCGAGGAAGAGGCGGTTGCGGAGGGACGCAGCCACGGCGACAGCTTCGGCCGCATGGTCGCCTTCCATGGCCAGATGGGCATGTTCGTGCGTGCGCTCGCCTATATGAAATCGCATGGCGCCGACGGTCTGGCGCAGGTGGCGGAGGATGCCGTCCTTAACGCGAACTACGTGCTGCGCCGGCTGGAGGACGTGCTGTCGGCGCCCTTCGCGGCAAGCGGTCCTTGCATGCACGAGGCGCTGTTCAGCGACAAATGGATGGCGGGCACCTCGCTATCAACCCTGGATGTCGCGAAGGCGCTGATCGACGAGGGCTATCATCCGATGACCATGTATTTCCCGCTAGTGGTCGAGGGCGCGATGCTGATCGAGCCGACCGAGACCGAATCGAAGGCGGATCTGGACCAGTTCATCGGTGCGGTCCGCGCCCTCGCCGAGGCTGCGAAGGCCGGCGAAACCGACCGGTTCAAGGGCGCCCCCTTCTACGCGCCGCTGCGCCGCCTGGACGAGACGCAGGCGGCGCGAAAGCCGCGCCTCGTCTGGAGCGAACCGGACCTTGCCGAGGCGGCCGAGTGAGTGCCGGAGCGCGCGGACGGCTGGGTCTGGGATCGCTATTGGCACTATGACCGTATCGCGTCCTGCTTCGATGAGGGCCGGGCGAACTATAGCGAGCCCGTCGCAGCGCCTTGGAAGGCATTCTTCGCGAAATGTCAGGACGGCGCCGCCATCCTGGATCTGTGCACCGGCAACGGTGCACTTGCGCTGATCGCCGCGGAGACAGCGGCTGAGGATGGGCGCCGCTTTGCCATCACCGGCATCGACAAGGCGGCCATCGACCCCGCCGCCTATGTCAGCCGTCACGCCGATGCGCTCAGGACCATCGATTTTCGGAGCGGCGTCGCGGCCGAGAGCCTGCCGTTCGGCGATGAAAGCTTCGATGCTGTGGTCAGCCAATATGGGGCGGAATATGCACCGCGCGGCGAGACCCTGGCGGAGGCGGTTCGCGTCCTGCGTCCGGGCGGGCGTATTGCCCTTGTCATGCATGCAGCGGACGGCACCGTCGCCGCGCGGGCCAAGGCGGCGATGGACGACGCGGATTTTCTGCTCGACGATGCGCGATTGCCCGCTGCGGCGCTGGCCTGTTTTCGGGCCGTGGCAAAGGCGGAGCAGGGGGAGAGCCTTGTCGAGGCGGAGGAGCGCCGCGCACGGAGCGCGCTGACCGCATTCGAGACAGCCTTGAAGCGAACGGGAGAACGACTGGAAACCGCCTCCGACCCCGAAATGCTGAAGAACAGCGCCCGCGTTCTGATCGATGCCCATACCAAGCGGCAACTGGCGCCCCTGTCCGCGCTGGAGGAGAAGGCCGAGGAGGTGCGCCTCGAAATCGCCGCGCATCGCGGGCGGCTTCAGGCGCTGCTGAATGCGGCCGTATCACCCGAGGACTGCGCCGACATGGCAAGAGACCTGAGCGCGCTCGGCTGTGAAGACGCCTCTTGGGAAAACGCGATGAACGGGGACGCGTTGATCGGCTATCGACTGAAGGCGCGGCGGGCGGCCTAGGCGCGGCCGCCGTCCCCGTCAGGCGGCGCCCTCTTTCCGCTGCGCGTCTTCGGCTCCATCGCTTTCGTCCAAGGCGTATTCGCCGAGCTTTCGATAGAGAGTCGACCGTCCGATCCCCAGCCGACGAGCAACCTCGCTCATGCGGCCGCGATAATGTTTCAGGGCGAGGCGGATATGCTCCTCCTCGATCTCCGCAAGCGACCGCACATGGCCGCCCGGCGTGAGCGCGAAATGCGCCCTCTCCGCGTTGCCGTCGCCGCTTGTCGGGGTCGGGGCAGGCATTGGTGCGCCGGGCTCTTCCCGCAATGATATGACACGGCCGCTTTGCCGCGAGATTTCGGGAAAGTCCTGCAGCGTCAGCACCTCTCCGTCGCACAGCACGCCGGCACGGAAGATGGCGTTCTGCAACTGGCGGACGTTGCCCGGCCAGTCATAGGCGGTCAGCAGGCGCAGCGCGTTCTGATCGATCCCGTGCGCGGGAATGTCGCCTTCCTCGTGCAGCTGGCTGGTGAAATGCAGCGCCAGCGCCGGAATGTCCGTGCGGCGGTCGCGCAGCGGCGGGATCGTCAGCGGCACGACGCCGAGGCGGTAGTAGAGATCCTCGCGAAAGCGGCCCTCCGCCACCTCCAGCTTCAGGTCCCGATTGGTCGCCGCGACGATACGCACGTCGACCTTGCGGTGGCCGCGGCCGCCGACCGGTTCGATCTGACCGGTCTGCAGCGCGCGCAGCAGCTTGACCTGCGCCTCCAGCGGCAGTTCGCCGATTTCGTCGAGGAACAGCGTCCCGCCATCCGCTTCCTCGAAGCGGCCGATATGCTTTGCCGTCGCGCCGGTAAAGGCGCCCTTTTCATGCCCGAACAGCACGGATTCAACGAGGTTCACCGGGATCGCGCCGCAATTGACGATCACGAGCGGCTTGTCCGCCCGGGGGCTGGCCGCGTGAATGGCGCCGGCGATCACCTCCTTGCCGGTGCCGCTCTCGCCCTCGATCAGGATGGGAACATTGCGCTTCGCCGCCTTCGACGCGATTTCCAGCGCGGCCTGAAAGGCGGGGGCGTCGCCGACGATATTTTCGAAGGCGACATGCATGGGCAGCTTTTCGGACAGCGGCTGCAACTCGCCGCCCGCGCCGGCGATGACGGCATTCAGGGATGCGATCAGCTTGTCGGGCTTTGCCGGCTTGATCAGGAAGTCGGTCGCGCCCGCCTGCATCGCCTCGACAGCGATGCGAACGGACGAATGCGCCGTCAGCATCACCACCGGAAGGTGCGGCCGGTCGATGCGCAGCCGGCGCAGCATGTCGAGGCCGCTCATGTCCGGCATGGAATGGTCCAGGATGACGGCGCCGATCTCGTCGCCATGCTCCGTCAGCTGATCGAGGCCGCTGATCCCCGAATCGGCCTCCAGCACCTGATAGCCGTTCTTTTCGGCAATCAGGCGCACCAGGCGCCGCTGGCCCGGTTCGTCATCGACGATCAAAACATGATTTGCCATAGCCCCGACCCTAACACGGTACGCCTAACAAAACCTTCGCCCCCCTTCGGCGCCGGACCCACTCGGCACCTCTCCCGCTTCACACGCGCTGCCGATGCGTTAAGAGAAGCGGGAAACAGCGGTTTACACCATTGTGTCAAAAAGGGACAGGACCGAATGGATACGAGAAAACCCTATACGGACAAGGCGATGAAGGACCACGCCGAGACCTATTTCGGCTTCATGAAGCTGCTGAAATTCGGGATTGGCCTGGTCGTCGTCGTCCTTCTAGGCTTGGCGATCTTCGCAGCCTGAGGGGGAGAACGGCATGAAGCTCGCGGTACTGAAGGAAACGGACGCGGGCGAACGGCGGGTGGCCGCCAGCCCCGAAACGGTGAAGCGGTTCGCGGGCTGGGATGCCGAAATCTCCATCGAGGCCGGTGCCGGCGCGCCGTCCGGCATGCCGGACGCGGACTTCGAAGCGGCAGGGGCGACGATCGCCCCCTCCCGCGCCGCTGCAGTCGGGGGCGCGGATATCATTCTGGCCGTGCGGGCGCCCGATCCGGCCAGCCTTTCCGGCGCGGAGGCGGGCGCGATTCTTGCCGCCATATTGAACCCGTTTCAGGCCGGGGACACGCTGTCCGGCTATGCGAACGCGGGCCTGACGGCCATGGCGATGGATTTCATGCCGCGCATCACGCGCGCCCAGTCGATGGACGTGCTGTCGAGCCAGGCGAACCTTGCCGGCTACCGTGCCGTTCTGGACGCGGCGCATGAATATGGCCGCGGATTTCCGATGATGATGACCGCCGCCGGTACGGTGTCGGCGGCGAAACTGTTCGTCATGGGCGTCGGCGTCGCCGGCCTGCAGGCGATCGCGACGGGGCGGCGGCTGGGTGCGCAGGTGTCCGCGACAGACGTGCGCGCGGCGACGCGGGAACAGATCGAGTCGCTCGGCGCGAAGGCGATCTTCGTCAAGGATGTGGAGGGCATCGAGGGCGAGGGCACGGGCGGCTATGCCAGCGAAATGTCGGAGGAATACAAGGCCGCGCAGGCGAAACTGGTCAGCGATCATATCGCCAGGCAGGACATTGTGATCACCACCGCGCTGATTCCGGGCCGTCCCGCGCCGCGCCTGATTTCCGATGCGCAGCTTGCCAGCATGAAGCCGGGCAGCGTCATCGTCGACCTGGCGGCGCCGCAGGGCGGCAATGTGGAGGGCTGCGTGCCCGGCGAAACCGTAAGGAAGCACGGCGTCACGTTGATGGCGCCGACCAACATCAACGCGTCCCTGGCGGAGGTGTCGAGCCAGCTTTACGCCCGCAATTTGTGGAATTTCCTCAGCGCGTTCTGGGACGGCGACGCGAAGTCCCTCGTCTGGCCGGACGATGACGACATCGTACGCGGCGTGACGGTGGTGAAGGACGGCAAGGTCTCGAACGAGCGGCTGAACGCCTGATGGGACTGTTCAGCGCCCACGAAGTGACACCGGCCGAGATCATGGAGAGGTTCGGCCAGCATCTGGTGGAGGGCGAGGAGGTGCTGGTCGCCTTTCGCACTGTGCGGGATACCGCCTTCCTGACGAACTACCGGTTCGTCCTCGTCGATGTTCAGGGTGTGACGGGCAGCAAGGTGGATGTGCAGTCCGTGCCCTATCGCTCCATCGTCAGGTTCAGCGTCGAGAGCGCGGGAACGCTCGATCTGGATGCCGATCTGAAAATCTGGGTGTCCAGCCGATCCGCACCGATCGAGGTGAAGGTGTCGCGAAAGGCGGATGCCGCGCGCGTGCAGCAGGTGCTGGCGGGGCGAATCCTCGGCATCGGCTGAGTTAGGGGGAGGAATAAGATGGACTTCATATCGATCCTGTCGATCTTCGTGATGGCCTGTTTCGTGGGGTATTACGTCGTCTGGTCGGTGACGCCCGCGCTTCACACGCCGCTGATGGCCGTCACCAACGCCATTTCCTCCGTCATCATCGTCGGCGCCTTGATCGCGGCGGCGGCGGCGGGCGTACCGGGGGCCAAATGGCTGGGGCTGATCGCGGTGGTGCTGGCCAGCGTCAACATCTTCGGCGGCTTCGCCGTCACGGCGCGCATGCTCGCCATGTACAAGAAAAAAGAGAAAAAGGCCTGAGGCCGGCCGGGGAGGGCGCGAAGAATGGACCATGTATCGACGACGCCGGCCTGGGCCATGATCGCCTATCTGGCCGCGGGCATCTGCTTCATCCTGGCCCTGCGCGGCCTGTCGAGCCCGGAAACGAGCCGGCAGGGAAACCGCTATGGCATGATCGGCATGCTGGTCGCGGTGGCGACCACGCTGATCGTGCACTATCCCGGCGCCGCCCTTTATGATGAGGCGGCTGGCACGCTGGCGGACGGGCTGGACGGTCTTGCGCTCGCCGAAATCCTGATCGCGATCGGGATTGGTGCGGCCATAGGCCTGACCACGGCGCGGCGAATCGCCATGACCGCCATGCCGCAGCTGGTGGCGGCCTTTCATTCGCTGGTCGGACTGGCCGCCGTTCTGGTCGCGGCGGCGGCGTTCCTCAATCCCGGTGCCTTCGGCATTCTGGACCAGACGGGCAATATCTTCGCGGTCAGCCGCGTGGAAATGGTGCTGGGCGCCGCCATCGGCGCCATCACCTTCTCCGGCTCCGTCATCGCCTTTGCAAAGCTGAACGGCAATATGTCGGGCGCACCGATCATCCTGCCGGCGCGGCACCTGATCAATTTCGGCATCCTGCTGGGCATCATCGTTCTGACCGCGCTGTTCGCCCTGTCGGCAAGCGCCGGGCCGGGCGAGAACCAGATGTTCTGGATCGTCACCGCCCTCGCCTTTCTGGTCGGATTTCTGCTGATCATCCCCATCGGCGGCGCGGACATGCCGGTCGTCGTCTCGATGCTGAACAGCTATTCGGGCTGGGCGGCTGCGGCAATGGGCTTCACCCTGTCGAACACGGCCATGATCATCACCGGCGCGCTGGTCGGGTCGTCCGGCGCCATTCTCAGCTACATCATGTGCCACGCGATGAACCGCAGCTTCATCAGCGTCATCGCCGGCGGTTTCGGTTCGGATGCGGGCAGCGGCGGGGCGGACAAGTCCGGCGCCGCCGACCGGCCGTTCAAGCGCGGCAGCGCCGACGACGCCGCCTTTTTGCTGAAGAATGCGGAGAAGGTCATCATCGTCCCCGGTTACGGCATGGCGGTGGCGCAGGCGCAGCACGTGCTGCGCGAGATGGCGGAGGAACTGGAGGAGCAGGGCGTCGACGTGCGCTATGCCATCCACCCCGTCGCAGGGCGCATGCCGGGCCATATGAACGTGCTGCTGGCAGAGGCGAACGTGCCCTATGACAAGGTGTTCGAGCTGGAGGATATCAACAGCGATTTCGGACAGGCGGACGTCGCCTTCGTCATCGGCGCGAACGACGTGACCAATCCGGCGGCGAAAACCGACAAGGCCTCCCCCATCTACGGCATGCCCGTGCTGGATGTCGAAAACGCCAAGACGACCCTGTTCATCAAGCGGTCGATGGGCGGGGCGGGCTATGCGGGCGTGGAGAACGAACTGTTCTTCCGCGACAATACGATGATGCTGCTGGCCGACGCGAAGAAGATGGTCGAGGATATCGTGAAGGCGCTCTAGGCGGGGGTCGCCGGGAAAGGGCGGTGAACCAAAATCACCGCCGGGCGTTGGGGCGCGAAAGGGAGACGAAACTATGCGTAAAATTGGAATTCTGCTTGCCGCCGGTGCCATTGCATCCTTGGCCGCCTGCGCCGACAGCTCTGACGATGCCGCCACGCAGGATCCGGCTGCGGACACGACGATGGAGCCGGGCGCGATGGAGGGCGAGGGTATGGCCCAGGGCGGCATGTCCGACACCGACATGACCGGTGCCATGGCCGGCGACGCCATGTCCGAAGACACCGCGGCCATGAATGGCAGTGCCGCCGGCGAGGGCGCGGATGCGGGCGCGCTCGGCGAGGCAACTGGCAAGACCGCCATGGCCGAACTCAAGGGCGCCGACGGCACCGTCCATGGCCGCGCGACCCTGACGGAATATGCGAACGGAATCGAGGTTGCCACGGAGTTGATGGAGGTCCCAAGCGGCACGCACGGCCTTCACATCCATCAGACGGGCACTTGTACCGCGCCCGACTTTACGAGCGCGGGCGGTCACTGGAACCCCACAAACGAGCCGCATCCGCAACACAAGGGTGACCTTGGCAATGTGACGATCGGGTCGAACGGCTCGGGCGAGCTCACCGCAACCATCGAGGGCGTGACGCTGGATGGAAGCGAAATGCCGGTCATGGACGATGATGGATCGGCTATGATCCTGCATACCGGCATGGACGATCTGGAAAGCCAGCCTTCGGGCGATGCGGGCGCCCGTCTCGCATGCGGCGGGATTTCCATGAACTGATCTCGCATGGCGCGTCCATCGGGAATCGATCAGCAGGTGTTCGAGGAGGCTGTGCGCCGCCTCGGCACCGGCGCGCGCTCGCCAGCGGCGGTCCGACGCCGGGTCGAGGTGCTGGAGGGTGTTCTTGAAAGGTCGGTGAAACTGCCGTTCCGGGTGCCGGGCCTCGGGAACCGGATCGGGCTGGACGCCATTCTCGGCCTGCTCCCCGTCGGCGGTGATATCATCGCCGGGATCATGTCCAGTTACCTGATCTGGGAAGCGCGCAACCTCGGAATGTCCAAATGGCATCTGACGCGCATGGGCGCGAATACCGTGGTCGACACGCTTCTGGGGTTCATCCCGTTCGTCGGTGACGCGGCCGATGTGTTCTTTCGTTCCAACACGAAGAACCTGCGGATCGTCCGCAAGCATCTCGACAAGCATCACCCGGAAACCGCAATCATCGACGCCGAACCGCTTTAGGGGGCACGCTGCGCGCCGCGCCGCTTATCCCCCGCGCCAGATGCTGCCGAAGGGCCCGCCTCCCGCGCATTGCAGCGCCGGGGCGCATAGTCGAGGTCGAGGCAGAGATAGACCTCCTCCAGCCAGCCGCGCGCGTTGATCTTCAAACCGATGGCGGCGTCCGCGACGTTTGGGTTCGCTCGCGAAAATGCCGATCGCACATCGCCGGCCGACAGACCATCCTGACGGCTGAGGCGGAAAAGATCGGGCCGGCGATAGCGATCCCAAAGCTCGGCGGCATCGGCGAAATAAGCGTCGGGTTCCTGCCAGGCGCAGGTGCCGTGCGCGGCCCATTCATGCTGCATCAGGGCGGCCGACGGTATCATGCAGTAGTGCGCCGTCAACACGGGGGCGGGGACGGGCTGTGCCAGGGCGCAGGCGCGTGGGTGCGGTCCGCGACCGGCCTGCGGCCACAGCCCATGCACGATCAGGCCAAAGCGGTTATCCTGGCACTGGCCCCGATGTTGAGGCTGATCACTGCGGAAGCGGCAAAATTCCGGCGACCAGCTCATGGCGAGCACATGTCCGGTTGCGGGGGCATCGGGCGTGCGGTCGGGTGGCGTCGCCGTCGTGGCAACGGCCAGATCGGGCGGCACGAAACATTGCGCTGCCGTTTCCGCCGTTTCCGCGCTTGCGGCGATACCGTCCAGCCCGTCGCAGCCGCCGAGCAGGAGCGCCGCGCCCAGGGCCGTCGCGAGCAGGCTAGGCGGGCGCGAAATCAAGGCCGATGTCGACCGCCGGTGAGGACTGAATGATGCGCCCGACGGAAATATAGTCGACGCCGCTTTCCGCGATGGCCCGCACGGTTTCCAGATTGACGCCGCCCGACGCCTCCGTCGGAACGCGGCCGGTCACCATAGCAACCGCGTCCCGCAGCATAGCAGGGCCCATATTGTCGAGGAGGAGGCGGTCCGCACCCGCCGCGATCGCTGGTTCGATCTGATCGAGCCGGTCTACCTCCACGACGATATCGGACAGTCCGGCCACCTTCGCCCGCCTCACCGCCTCCTCCACGGACCCGGCAACGGCGACGTGATTGTCCTTGATCATCGGCTGGTCGTCGAGCCGCATGCGGTGATTCGTGGCCCCGCCGGTTTTCACGGCATATTTTTGCAGCACGCGCAGGCCGGGATGCGTCTTTCGCGTATCGAGGATGACCGCGCCGGTGCCGGCGGCCGCGTCGACATAGCGGCGCGCCATGGTGGCGATGCCGCCGAGATGCTGCACGGTATTGAGGGCAGGGCGCTCCGCCGTCAGCAGCGCGCGTGCATCGCCCGCGATCCGCATCAGCACGGTGCCAGGTTCCGCCCGCGTCCCCTCCGGCGTCAGAATGTCGATGTCGGCACCCGGATCGAGCGTGCGGAAGAAGGCGGCGGCAAGCGGCAGGGCGCAGACGACGAGCGCATCGCGCGCGGCCATTTCTCCGGTAAAGCGCGCGCCGGCGGGGATGATGGCGGCCGATGTGATATCCCCGCCCGCACCGGCATCTTCGGACAGGGCGGCGCGGATGAAGGCATCCACATCGAAATCGCCGGGTATGGGCATGCTCATCGAGCCCTCATTCATCGGCCGGCGCGAATTTGTCCAGCGCGACGGGCCGCTCCGCCAGCACAGCGTCGAAGCGGCGGGCATAGAGGTGGACGGATTCGAGGTCCGGCCCCGACAATGCCAGCTCCGCCTGCGCCAGCAGGGCGCGAGCCTGCTCCACGACAAGGCGCATGGCGGCGGTGTTCTCCCGCCCCTCGACACCGATGGTGGCCAGGCCGCGAAGAAAGGCCTCTGCCGCATGGACATTGCCCGACGCCGGCTGCCGGATGCGGCCGAACGTGCGCTCCAGATAGGCGGGGAAGGCGAGCGGCTGCGCATAGATGCGCGCGCTGCGGTCCTGCGGACCGCGCCAGGCGGTCGGGGGCTCCGACCCGGCGATGCGGCCGAGCGAAGCCCCCAGCCAGTCGAAGCAGGCCGAGGCCGTCACCGGATCGTTGATGCCCGGTGACAATGCGCGAAGAGCGATCTCCACCAGCTCGTCGGCAAGGAATTCATTGTCCTGGCTGGGCGTGCGCAGCTTTGCCACGGCGAACTGCCCGACCATGTCGTTGCGACGCCTGTCGGACAGGATGGGGCCGTAGACGTCGGCCATCGCCTGTCCGGTGCTGAGGAACTGGCCCGGCCGGGTGCGGATAACGATCACGACGCCGGCGGCGGCCGCCTCCTCCGCCAGCCGTTCGCCGTCGATGATCGAGAGGATGCCCGCCTTTGCCGACAGAAGCTGCTGCGTGGGCTCGCCCTGCGGTGGCGGCTCCATGCGCTTTCCGCGCGCCGGCTGGCCGCAATTGGCGGGAAAGCGCGTCTCTATATTGGCAAGCAGCGTGCCGCCGATGCTGGAAATGGCGTGATTGATTCGCAGCGTGGCGGGGGCGTGGTGCAGGAAGTAGACAAGAGCCGCGACGCTTGCGAGTGCGAGAAGCATGGCGATCAGCCCCGCAAAGCTGCGGACATTGTCGTCGCGAATGGCAGCGTAGACCAAAACGGCATAGACGAACGTCGCCACGAACACGCCCAGCGTCAGCTGCGTCGCCCGGTCCGCCAGGAAGTTCGTCAGCAGGCGCGGACCGTATTGGGTCGCGGCGGTGACTGTCGCGGCGACCATCATGGAAAAGGCGACGCCGCCCGTGCCGATCGTGGCGGATGCAATCAGACCGATGAGATCGCGCATCGATTCCGCCTTCGGCGAGGGCGGCAGGCCGAAGATGTCCGCCACGGCATTGCCGACGGACTCGGGCACCTGCAGCGCCAGCGCCGCCAGAAGCAGCGCACCCACGGTCATCAGCGCGGGGACGAAGCCGTAACTGCCGCGAAGCTGACCGAAAGCATCGATCAGCTTCGCGCCGTAACGGCTCATGTGCCGGGTCATGCCGCTGTCTTCATCGCTGGCGAGACCCTTTCCGAGCGTCTATTTCAGGACCGTATTGGCATAGGCCATGATGAGGGCGGCGCGGTACGCCTCCTCCTCATGATTGGCCGCGCCGGCATGGCCCCCCTCGATATTCTCGTAATAGTAGAAGGGGTAGCCATACTCCTCCATCTTCGCGGCCATCTTGCGCGCATGGCCCGGATGAACGCGGTCGTCCTTCGTGGAGGTGTAGATCATGATGGGCGGATAATCCTTGCCCGGCACCAGGTTCTGATAGGGCGAATATTCGCGGATATAGGCCCATTCGGCGGGAATGTCGGGGTTGCCATATTCCCCCATCCACGACGCGCCGGCCAGCATCTTGTTGTAGCGGCGCATGTCGGACAGCGGCACGCCCATGATGATGCCGTCCCACAGGTCCGGCTGCTGCGTATAGGCGACGCCGGCCAGAAGCCCGCCGTTCGAACGGCCGGACGCGGCGAGTGTGGAGGAAAGGCCGGAGGATTTCAGATCCTCGCCGACCGCGCGCAAATCGTCATAGGCGAGCTGGCGTTTTTCCTTGAGGACGCTCTCGTGCCATTCCGGCCCGTACTCGCCGCCGCCGCGAATATTGGCGATGACGAAGCTGCCGCCCTCCTCGACCCAGAACAGACCCATGGGGCCCAGGCGCGCGGGATGATTGATGAGGTATTCCGGCAGCTGCGGAATGCGGAAGCCCCCATAGGCGTGTACGATCGTGGGCAGCGGACCCGTCGCGCCCGCCTTGCGGACGACGAAATAGGGGATGCGCGTGCCGTCGGAGGAGGTGGCGAAGCGCTGCTGCACATCGATGCTGTCCGGATCGAAAACGGGCGAGCGCGCCTCCACCAGTGCCGGTACTTCGCCGGACTGGGTGGCGAACAGCTTGGGCGGCTGGGCAAAGCTTTCGGCGGTGAAGAAGGCGATGTCCTGCTTGCCGCCGGCCGCCGCGAGCGAGACGACACCGTTCTCCGGCACCTCGACATCGCTCGCGTTCCAGCTGCTGTCGAGCGCCAACATGCGGCCGCTGACATCGTCGAGAAGCGTGATGTAGAGGCGGTCCGCGCCGGCCGAGACACCCTGGATTGCCTGGCTGCCGGAGGGGGTGAAGACGGGCTCGACGCCGAATTCGCCGCGCTCGATGAAGGCGTCGAGGTCGTAGGCGACGAGCGATCCGGCCTTATGTTGGCCCCAATCCTCGTTCAGCTTCACGATGGCCTTGCCCGCGAACAGATCCTCGATCTCCGCCGTCTTTGGCAGCGGCACGGCCGCCAGCGTGCCGTCCGGCTTGTAGTGGAAATATTCCGAATCCCAGAAGGTGATGTTGCGCTGGACCATCGGATAGCGCTTGCCGCGCGTGGACGGCGTGAAGATGCTGAAGCCGACCTCCGACGGGTCGATCTCCAGCAGCTTGTCGGACGCCTGCGGATCGGTTCCCCGGCGCCAGACATGCACCTCTCGCCCATAGCCGCTTTCGGTCAGCGTGCCCGGCCCGAAATCGCTGGAGAGGAGGACCGTGTCGCGGTTCACCCAGCCGGAATCGTGCTTCGCGGTCGGCGCGTAGAAGCCGCCCTCGACGAAGCGGCCGGCGCTCATGTCGAATTCGCGAATGACGCCGGCGTCGCTGCCGCCATCCGACAGGCGCACCAGGCAGCGCTGATATTCGGGCGCGAGGCAGCTGGCGCCCTTCCACACCCATTTCTTGTTCTCCTCGGCGGAGAGCTTGTCGAGATCGATCAGCGTGCGCCACATGGGCGTACCGGCCAGAACGTCGTCGATGGCGGCGACGCGCCACAACCCTTGCGGGTTCTCGGCGGTCGAGCGGAAATTGGTGACCTGCCCGCCAAGGATCTGGCTGGGTACGCTGATACGTTCCGGATTGGCGAGGATTTCGAAGGCGCGCTGCTTGTAATCCTCGAAGCTCGGCGTTGCCGTCAGCTTGGCCGCGGTTTCGTCGTTCCACTCGCGGACCTGCGTCAGGGCGCGGTCGCCCTCGACCTCCTCAAGCCACAGATAGGGATCGGGCGCGTCGGCACCTGCCAGATCGGACTGACCAGTGCCGGCGCAGCCGGAAACGAGAAGCATTGCAGCGAGAAGGCGGCGCATGACGATCGGAAATTCCCCCTAGGTACGAAAACGCGAACTGCGCGCCCTTATGGGAAAAGCGCCCGCATCCGGCAAGTCGCCGCCGCGGACCGGAGCGGATCAGTCGCCGTCGATCGCGCCGAGATCGCCCTTTCCAACCGTGGCGGACGCCATGTCCAGCATTCGGTCGAGCGACCTCTTGGCGGCGACGCGCACATCCTCCGGCAGTTCGATCCGCGGCTCCAGGTCGCGCAGCGCGATATAGAGCTTCTCCATCGTGTTCATCGCCATGAACGGGCACATGTTGCAGTTGCAATTGCCGTCCGCGCCCGGCGCGCCGATGAAGGTCTTGTGCGGCGCCGCCTTCTCCATCTGGTGCAGGATATTCGCCTCCGTGGCGACGATCACCTTATCGGACGGGCTACCCAGCACGTAGGACAGGATCGAGCTGGTGGAACCCACATGATCGGCGTGGTCCAGAATGTGCGGCGGGCATTCGGGATGCGCGGCGACGGGGGCGTCCGGATGCTCCGCTTTCAGCTTCAGCAGTTCCTTTTCGCTGAAGGCCTCGTGCACGATGCAGGCGCCGGGCCACAGCAGCATGTCGCGACCCGTGACGCGGTTGAAATAGCCGCCGAGATGCCGGTCGGGCGCGAAGATGATCTTCTGGTCCTTGGGCAGCTGATTGAGGATATTCTCGACCGACGAACTCGTCACGATGATGTCGGAGAGCGCCTTCACCTCCGCCGAGCAATTGATGTAGGTGAGGGCGATATGGTCCGGATTCTCCTCCCGGAACCGGCGGAACTGCTCCGGCGGGCAACTGTCCTCCAGCGAGCAGCCGGCGTCCATGTCGGGCAGGATGACGGTCTTTTCCGGTGACAGGATCTTTGCCGTTTCCGCCATGAAGCGCACGCCGCAAAAGGCGATGACGTCGGCGTCGGTTTCCGCCGCCTTTTTCGACAGGTCGAGGCTGTCGCCGACGAAATCGGCGAGGTCCTGAATCTGCGGGTCCTGATAGTAATGCGCCAGGATGACGGCGTTGCGCTCCTTGCGCAGGCGATCGATCTCCGCCCTCAGGTCGACGCCCGTCAGATTGTCCCTTACCGGTGCATTCACCACTTCATCCTCATCACATCGCGCTTCCGGCCTCGTCGGGGAAGCGTACGGTTACCGTCGCGGACACGCCCGCGGCCTGCAGGGGCAGGCGAAAACTGCGGGCGGCCGCCTCTCGCGCAGACTGGCGCGCCATGTCCAGCATGATGGGGGCCTGCGCCTCCTTCATCACGGCGCCGCGGACTTTCGCGCGGTTCGCGCGGTCCAGCGCCTCGTTGGCGCCGCCGACGGTCAGCATGACCGTGCCGGCGCCGTATTCGCGCACGCGGCTCATGTCGATCTCCGGCTCCGAAATCTCAATGGGCGGCAGATCGACGATCATCTTCTTCGTCACCGGGTCCCAGGCGATATCGTCCGGGCCCAGCTTCGCATAATCGATCTCGTATTTCACCGTCGCCGGCACGATCATCGTCTTTTCGGCGGAAAAGCCCAGGCGCTCAGCCCGGCTGGTGACAGCCACGGTGAAGCGGCCGGCAAAAACCGACAGGCGGTTCTGCGCCTGCACGGCGTTCAGGCTGGCAGCGGCGATGCTGTTCACATCGGGGGCCAGCGGATCGCCGGGCTTCAGCACCAGCCATAAGCCGCCAATGCCCAGCGCGATCCCGGCAACGAGTGCAAGCAGTGTCCGCATCAGGCCGCCTTCCGCCACTGCGTTTCGTCGGCCCGGACGACGGAGCCGCGCCGCTCCAGATCGATCAGATGCGCAAGCACCGAACGGCCGGCGGCGGGATGAAGGGCCTTGTTCACCATGGCGTACATGGCCTTCACCATGGTTTCGATCGTCTGCGGCCCGTCCTCCAGCAACGTCAGGATCTGGTTCTCGCGCTGCTTGCGGTGGATCAGATAGCCGCGCACGAGCTTCCTCGGTTCGGTGACGGGGGCGCCGTGGGTGGGATAATAAATCCTGTCCTCGCGGGCCTGCAGCTTTTTCAGGCTGGCGAGGTAGGCCGTCATGTCGCCGTCGGGCGGTGAGACGACCGTGGTGGACCAGCCCATGATGTGGTCGCCGGAAAAGAGCGCCTCTTCCTGCGGCAGGGCAAAACAGAGATGGTTCGACGTGTGACCGGGCGTATGCACGGCGGTCAGCGTCCAGTCCGGGCCCGACACGCTGTCGCCGTCCGCCAGAACCCGGTCGGGGGCATAGCTGGTATCGAACGCCGCATCGGAACGCGGGCCGGAATCTTCGAGGACGAGCGGGGCGCAGCCGGCGATTTGCGCCCCCGACACCTCCGAGAGCCGGCCGGCAAGGGGGGAATGATCCTTGTGCGTGTGGGTTACGAGGATGTGGCTGATGTCCTCGCCCCGCGTGGCGGCGAGGATCGCGTCCAGGTGGACATCCTCGTCCGGGCCGGGGTCGATGACGGCCACGGTGCCGGAGCCGACGATGAACGTGCCCGTGCCCAGATAGGTGAAGGCACTGGGGTTGCGCGCCAGAACCCTGCGAATCCGCGGGGAAAGCCGCTCGCAGGCTTCGTAGGGGGCGGCGGCAATGGCGTCCTTTACGTCCATGATCATCAGATGGCGTCTCCCGGCCGTTGCCGCAATGGCTCTGAGGGGGTGGGCCCTCACGCTGATCCTGCGGCAGGCATTTGGGTTCGGAGGGAGCGCCGCGCGGAGAGGCGCCAGCCGAAACGAGGAAAGCCGGATGCGACGGCCAGCGGGGTGGCGGTCGGATCCGGCTTAGATACTCTTGGCTCACCTAAACGCTACTCGGTGATGCCGATGCCTGTAGAACGGCGCGGATCGTTTCGGGTTCCGTTAAAAAATGTTTAATTCATTTTTGAGGGTTCTGCGACTTGTCGCGCGCTCAGACCGGCTTTGCTTCGTTGAAGGGCTGATCCTTCGGCGGGCGTAGGTCGCCGGGCAGCCCGAGAACGCGTTCGGCGATGATATTGCGCAGGATCTCGTCCGTGCCGCCGGCGATCCTGAGGCCCGCCGCCCCGAAATAGCTGGACTGGAAACGGTCGAGCGCCGAACCCTGGGGCGCCTTCACGAATCCCTGGCTTTCCGACAGGTCGAGCGCCAGCCGGCTGATTTCCTGCATCTGCTTGGCGACCACGACCTTGGCGATCGATTGTTCAGGCCCGGGCGTCCGCCCCTGGCTGAGCGCCGACAGCGCACGCTGCTGCGTCAGTTTCACACCCTGATCGTTGATATAGGCCTTGGCGATTTCCTCTCGCACGTCGGCCTGTTCGGAGGCAGGGCCGAGCGCGGTCTCGATCTCGCGCGCAAGGTCCATCAGCGCGCGCCAGTCGGGCGAGTAGCGCGGCTTTCCGCCGACCGCCAGCCGCTCGTTCATCAGCGTCGTCAGCGCGACCTTCCAGCCCTCGCCTTCCTCTCCCAGCCGCCAGCTGTCCGGCACGCGGACATCGTCGAAAAACACCTCGTTAAAGTCGCTGCCGCCCGACATCTGCTTCAGCGGCCGTGCCTCCACGCCCTTCGCGTGCATGTCCACGATGAACATGGTGAGGCCCTTGTGCTTGGGCTGCGAGGCGTCCGTGCGTGTGACGATGATGCCATAGTCGCAAAGATGCGCATTGGTGGTCCACACCTTCTGCCCATTGATGACCCAGTCGCCCCCGTCCCGTTCCGCCTTCGTGCGGATGCCGGCAAGGTCGGAGCCGGCGGCCGGTTCGGAAAAGAGCTGGCACCAGATTTCCTCGCCGGAGAGCGCCTTCGGCACGAAACGGTCGATGACATCCTGATTGCCATGGGTGAAGACGGTGGGAATGCACATGCCGAGGCCGATGGCGTAAAGTCCCGTCGGCGCGGGCGACTTGCCCTCCTCCTGGCTGAAGATGATGGATTCCATCGGCCCCTTGCCCTGCCCGCCGAATTTCTTGGGCCAGGTGATGCCGGCATAGCCTGCGTCGTACTTCTTCTTCTGCCAGCTTTTCTGCCGCGCCACGAATTCCTCGTTCGATCGCGGCGGAGCCAGATCGTCATACTCTCGGCTGTTCTCGGCGATCCAGGTGCGGACCTTCTCGCGGATCGCGGCCTCTTCGGGGCTGTCGTTGAAATCCATCTTCCCGTTCTCCCTCAGGCGGCCATGCGGTTGCGCTGTTCCAGCGCGCGAACCAGGCGGTCGGACCAGAAGCCCCGACTGCCGAGAGCCGCCGAAATGGCGCGGGCGCGCCGATAGTAGAATTGGCAGTCGGATTCCCATGTGAAGCCGATGCCGCCGTGCATCTGCACGTTTTCCTCTGCCGTGTAGGTCAGCGCGTCCAGGCTGGCCGTGCGCGCGGCGGCCGCGGCCTGGCGCAGTTCCGGTGCGCCCGCCTGAAAGGCCCAGGCCCCGTGCATCGCATGCGCGCGGGCAAGCTGCTGCTTCACATACATGTCGGCGGCCTTGTGCTTCACGCCCTGATAGCGGCCGATACGCTGACCGAACGCGACCCGCTCCTTCGCATAATCGACGGCCATCGCCATCGCCGCGTCCTGCGTCCCGATCGCCTCGAAGGAGAGCAGCACCGCGGCCCGGTCGAGGAAATCCTGAAACGCGTCCGTTCCGCCCATCGCCTCCGCCTGTGCGTCGCGGCAGGAAATGCGGGCATGGGGACGAACGAGGTCGAGCGTTTCGACCGGTTCGACCGCCGCCGCATCCTGCGCAAGATCGAGAAGGGCAAGGGCGGGGCCGTCATCGCCCGCCACGGTGATCGCCGCGACGTGAGCGGAGACGGCGTCTGCGACCGGACATTTGATGCCATTGACGCCGGACTTGCCGAGCCGCGTGTCCGGCATGCTTGTCGGAATCTGGCTCCTTTCCTCCCCCCAGCCGACGCAGCCGATGATCGATCCGTCGGCAATTCCGGGCAACCAGCGTTCCTGCTGCGCCCGCGAGCCGGCGATCAGCAGCGCCTCGGTGAACAGCATGGTAGAGATGAGGGGCGCGGGCGCCAGGCTGCGGCCGATCTCCTCCGCCATCAGGCACGCCTCCTCGGCGCCCAGGCCGACGCCGCCGAATTCTTCGGGGATACGGATGCCGGTCAGGCCCAGGCCCGCCGCGCCCTGCCACAGCGTTTCATCGTAAGGCGCATCGCCGTTCATGACGCGCCGGGCGGCAGTCGGCCCGGCCTTCTCGTCGAAGAACCGGCGCGCGCTGTCCTGCAAGGCGCGGGCATCGTCCGAAAAATCGAAATTCATCTGGTCTCCTTCCCAAGATCGCGGACTATGCGCTGCGCCGAGGGCGGGAAGTGACCCTTACTTGTGATGGGCCTCAGCTTTTGAACAGCGCGTCGGCGCCCGCCCGAAAGTCCTTCGCGCCCGCCAGCTTGGCGCGGGTCCGCTCCGTTTCCGCCTCGAGCATGCGAATGCGGGCTTCGAGCTCGTGCACGGACAGGCGGTCGAGGTCGCTCTTCATCAGCGTATCCAGCGGATCGCCGGGGCGGGGCAGGTCGTCTTCATCCATCGCGCACGCTGATCATAGACCCCGCGTCCGCGGGTCGTCCAGCGCCAGTCTGGCATCCCGGAAAGCCTCGGCAGTCGCCGCGATGCTGTTCCCTAAACGAAACAACTGGGATAGCGGCGACGTTGGGAGCATCACGAAGCGAGGGGAGCGGCATCATGACAAGCGAGATTCCGGCGAGAATGAAGGCCATCGACCCGGAGGCGAGCGGCGGGCCGGAGGTGCTGAGCCTGGCCGAGCGACCCGTTCCGAAGCCTGGCGCGGGAGAGGTGCTGATCCGCGTTGCCGCCGCCGGCGTCAATCGCCCGGATGTCATGCAGCGCAAGGGCGCCTATCCGCCGCCGCCTGGCGCGCCGTCCATCCCCGGCCTGGAAGTGTCGGGAACCGTCGTCGCAGTCGGCGAAGGTGCGGAGCATCTGTCGTCCGGACAGAGGGTTTGCGCTCTGGTGCCCGGCGGCGGCTATGCGGACTATGTTTGCGCACCGGAAGGCTCCTGCCTGCCGGTGCCGGACGGTGTTTCGCTGATCGATGCCGCCGGCCTGCCGGAAACCTACTTCACCGTCTGGTCCAACCTGTTCGAGCGTGGCGGCGCGAAGGACGGCGAGATCGCGCTGATCCATGGCGGCACGAGCGGCATCGGCACGACCGCGACGCAGCTATGCCGTGCCTTCGACATCACGGCGATCACGACCAATGGCAGCGACGAAAAATGCGAGGCCTCCCTTCGCGCGGGTGCGTCGCACGCCCTCAACTACAAGGCACGGGATTTCGCCGAGGCCGTCAAGGAAATCGCGCCCGACGGCGTCGATGTCGTCCTCGACATGGTCGGCGGCGATTATGTCGCGCGCAACGTCGATTGCATGGCCGTCGGCGGCCGGCACGTCTCCATCGCCGTGCAGCGCGGTTCGGTGGCGGAGGTGCCGATTTGGAAGGTCATGCAGAAACGTCTGACGCTGACCGGATCCACGCTGAGACCGCGCGGTCCGGAGTTCAAGGCCATGGTCGCGGACGCGCTGGCGGAGATGGTCTGGCCGCTCTTCGCGGACGGATCGCTGAAGCCGATGACCGACAAGACCTTCCCGCTCGCGGAAGCGGCCGAGGCGCACCGGTACATGGAATCCGGCGCGCATGTGGGGAAGATCGTCCTGGTCGTTGCCGGCGAATAGGGCTTTGCGCGAATCGCGCCCGCCGCCCTTCGTGTCGTTCCAATGA
Organism: Pacificimonas flava; assembly: GCF_000342165.1. Lineage (GTDB taxonomy): Bacteria > Pseudomonadota > Alphaproteobacteria > Sphingomonadales > Sphingomonadaceae > Pacificimonas > Pacificimonas flava. Next base: position 40,328 of record NZ_AMRV01000002.1, on the reverse strand, counting down.
CGTTTTCGTGAAGATTTATGTTGCGGTGCACAATCGTAACATAGATGCGCTTTATGCGCCCCCGACACCGAAAGCGGGGGTATGCAATGCTCGGCTGGAAAACGAAGGCAGCGGAATTGGGGAACGCCGGCGAGGCCGGGGGCGCGCTGGGCGCCGAGGCCATGCGGCAAATGCTGGCTGGCGGCGATGCTCGTCTGTCCGTGCCGGAACGCCGCGACCGGGAGCGGACGCGCTACCGCACGATCTGGATTTCCGACGTTCATCTCGGCACGCGCGGCTGCAATGCCGACATGCTGATCGATTTCCTCGACAGCACCGACAGCGAACGCATGTATCTGGTCGGCGACATTATCGACGGCTGGCGGCTGCGGAAAAGCTGGTACTGGCCGCCAAAGCATAATGATGTCGTTTGGCGCCTCCTGAAACGCGCGAAGCGGGGGACGGAGGTCGTCTTCATTCCCGGCAATCATGACGAGGCGTTTCGCCAGTTCGTCGGCCTCAGCTTTGGAGGCATTGCCATCAAGCGCACGGCGGTGCACGAGACGGCGGACGGACGCCGCCTGCTGATCTGCCACGGCGACGAGTTCGATGCCGTGGTCCTCTACGCCCGCTGGCTCGCGCTCCTCGGCGATGCGGCCTACATCTCCATGATGAAGCTGAACTGGCTGGTGAATCAGGTGCGCCAGCGGTTCGGCCTGCCCTATTGGTCGCTGTCGAAACACGCGAAGCACAAGGTCAAGAACGCGGTGGAGTTCATCGGCCGCTTTGAGGAGGCGGTGGCGAAGGCGGCGCGCGTGCGCGGGCTGGACGGCGTCGTCTGCGGCCATATCCACACCGCCGAAACGCGCGAGATCGACGGCGTCACCTACTATAATGACGGGGACTGGGTGGAGGGATGCAACGCGCTGGTCGAGCATTTCGACGGACGCATGGAAATCCTCAACTGGGCGGAGATCATGGCCGAGCGGGATAGGCCCGTACCCCTGGTTCGGGCCGAGGCCGCCTGAGGGGGGCGGCCAATGCGCATCGCCATCGTCACCGATGCCTGGACGCCGCAGGTGAACGGGGTCGTGCGAACGCTGCAGTCGGTGCGCGCGGAACTGGAACGTCGCGGCGACGTGGTGGAGGTGATCTCGCCGGATCTCTATCCCTCTCTTCCCTGTCCGTCCTATCCGGAAATCCGTCTGTCGCTGGCCTGGTCGGGCGTCGTCGGCGCCCGTCTCAGGCGTTTTCGACCCGACGCCATCCACATCGCGACGGAGGGGCCGCTCGGCCTTGCCGCCCGGCGTTGGTGCCTGCGGCGGGACCTGCCCTTCACCACCGCCTATCACACGCAGTTTCCGGATTATGTGGCGGCGCGAACGGGCCTCTCTCCGCGCCTCTTCTGGCGGTTCGAGCGCTGGTTTCATGCGCCGGCCGCGGCGACGCTCGCCGCGACGCCCAGCCTGCGCGTGCAACTCGCCAGCGAGGGCATCGGGCCGCTGCTGCCGTTCGGGCGCGGCGTCGACCTGACGGCGTTTCCGGATTCGCCGCCACCCGAGCCGTCGGACTTCGCCGGCTTGCCAAGGCCGATCCAGCTGTATGTCGGACGCATCGCGGTCGAGAAGAATCTGGAGGCGTTTCTGCGCGCCGACACGGCGGGGACGAAGGTGCTGATCGGCGATGGGCCAGCGCGCGCAGGGCTGAGCGCGGCCTATCCGAACGCGCGGTTCCCGGGTGCGCGGCATGGCAAGGACCTGGCGGCTGCCTACGCGCATGCGGACGTCTTCGTCTTTCCAAGTCGCACCGACACGTTCGGCATGGTCATCATCGAGGCGCTGGCGAGCGGCACGCCGGTTGCGGCCTATCCCGTGCAGGGACCGGTCGATCTGGTTACGAGCGAGGTCGGCGCCCTGTCGGAGGATCTGTCCGCCGCGATCCGGGAGGCGCTCCAAAAGGACCGCGCCCGCTGCCGAGCCTATGGGCGTGGCTTTACCTGGACGGCGGCGGCGGATGAATTCCGCGGCGCGCTTGCCTGCTTCGCGGCCTCGGAACGGCGATCGGCTGCGGCCCCAATGCCTCTGGCCGCGTAGAGATACCTCGCCAGCGTGCTTGATCACTGGCGGGCGCTGCCATATATCGGCTGGTGTCGAAGGCCGTCCCGGGAGGGGCGGCCCTTCTTTTATCCGGGAGACGAAACATGGCAGACGGGCATCCGCTCATGCCGAACGCGACCGCCGAATGGCTGGTCGAGAACACGACGCTGACGTTCGAACAAATCGCCGATTTCTGCGGCCTGCACGTACTGGAAATCCAGTCCATCGCCGATGAGACCGCGCAGCACCGCCACATTCCGCGAAACCCCATCGAGGCGGGCGAACTGTCGCGCGAGGAGCTGGAGAAGGCCCAGGCGGACGAGAACTACACGCCGAAGCTGTCCAAGGGGCCTGACCAGAAGCGCCGGACGAAGGGGCCGCGCTACACGCCCGTGTCGAAGCGTCAGGACAAGCCGGAGGGCATTGCCTGGCTGGTGCAGAATCATCCCGACATTCCCGATTCGAAGATCGCCAAGCTGATCGGCACGACCAAGAACACCATTCAGGCGATCCGGACCAAGTCGCACTGGAACATGGACAATATCGTTCCGAAGGACCCTGTGGCGCTGGGCCTGTGTTCGCAGCGCGATCTCGACGTGCTCGTCGAGGCAGCGGCGAAGAAGGCGGGCGTCGAGATCAGCGATCCGAAATTCGAGAGCGACCGCGCGGCCATGCTGGAGGAACTGCGGCGCGAGCGTCAGGAGGCGGCCGATGCCGCCGACCGCGCAGCGCAGGCGGAGGCGCTGGGCGTCGATCCCGACATGCTGACGGGTGAGGGCGCGTCGGACGGCGTTCCGGCCGCGCAGGACCAGGTCGACCCCTTCGCAAAGGGCTGAGGCCCGAACGGCAAAGGCCCAATGAAGGGCAGCGCGCCGCCCGGATGGCGCGCTGTCCCCGGGCCCGGCGTTCCCCGGTGGCGCCGAAAACAGATAGGGTCCGTAGCCCGTGGCTTCGCCTACATCCGGGTGAATGACCGAAACGTCCCTGAGCCAGCCGCCCGATCGGGGCGAAACCCGCCGCGGCCTTCATTACCCGCTGGGCCGCTGGCACCCGGAGCCGGGCGACCTGCACGAGGTGGCGAGCGGCGTCTTCTGGCTGCGCATGCCGATGCCGTTCAGCCTGGACCACATCAACCTTTGGATTCTGGACGGCGGCGATCATTGGACGCTGGTCGACACCGCCATTCCGGCGTCCTCCTGCAAGGATGTTTGGCGCGGCGTCCTTGCAAAGCTCCTGGCGGAGAAACCCGTCGGGCGCCTGATTTCGACGCATTACCATCCCGATCATCTGGGCCTCGCCGGCTGGCTGTGCCGCAAGACGGGCGCCGAGTTCGTCATGACCCGCACCGAATATCTGACCGCGCGCATGCTGCTGGGCGATCGTCGCGAGGAGCCGCCGGAGGCCGCCATGCGCTTCAGCGAGAAAGCCGGCTATTCGCGGGCGCAGCTCGATAAGATGCGCGAGGATGGCTGGGGCCGGTTCGCCAGCGCCATTTCTCCGCTGCCGGACGAATATACCCGCATTGCCGACGGCGACGTCCTGACGATCGGCGCGCGGCGCTGGCGGGTGGTCGTCGGCAGCGGTCACACGCCGGAACATGCGTGCTTGGTCGACGATGCCGGAACGCTGATGATCGCGGGCGATCAGGTGCTGCCGCGCATCACCTCCAACGTCTCCGTCCACCAGACCGAGCCCATGGCCAATCCGCTGGGCGACTGGCTCGATTCGATCGAAAGGCTGCGCGCGCTGCCGAACGATCTTCTCGTGCTGCCCGCGCATGGATTTCCGTTTCACGGTCTGCATGAGCGGCTGTCGCAACTGGACGCGGATCACCGGCACAAGCTGGACATGCTGCGGCGATACCTGGCGGACCGGCCGCGAACGGCGATGCAAACCTTTGAAATCCTGTTCGGCCGACAGATCGACGATCGCGAGATGGGCATGGCGGTCGGGGAGGCGATGGCCCACCTTCGCTGGCTGGAGGACGCAGGGCTTGCCAGCCGCACCGTCAAGCGCGGCGCCGCAGACCTTTGGCAGGCCTGACGAAAGCTATTGGCACCGATGACAATAGCGCGCTAGAAGCGCGGCGGGGGACGAGCATCGATGCGAGGGAGCGCTTTCATGTCAGAGACCGGCAAGGCCTGGCCGTTTCGTTACGACCACCCGGTGCCATGGGATACCGCCTTCCGGCCCCGCCTTCTCCATGAGCTCCTGAGCGAACAGGCGGGCAAGGCGCCGGGCGCTCCGTTCCTGGATTTCATGGGTCGGCGCTTCACCTATGGCGACATTGCCGAGAAGGTTGCCATCGCGGCGGCCGGGTTCCGCCGGATGGGCGTGTCGAAGGGGTTCCGGGTCGGTCTGTTCCTGCCCAATTGCCCGCAATATGTGATCGCCTATTACGCGGTGCTGATGGCGGGCGGAACGGTGGTCAATTTCTCGCCGCTCTATTCAGAGGATGAACTGATCTTTCAGGTGCAGGATTCCGGCACCGAGATCATGGTCACGCTCGACCTGGAACAACTGTATCCGCTGATTGCGGCGGTCAAGGCGAAGACAGAGCTGAAAACTCTGGTCGTAGGCAATCTGCCGGAGGTTTTGCCGCGGGTGAAGGGTCTGGCCTACCGGGCGCTGCGGGGGGGCGACCGGGCGGCCGTCGATTACGGGCCGACCGTCCGCCGATTTTCGGACCTGCTGGACGGCCCGCCGCTCGCCGAGGCCGAGACCCTCGATGCCCACAGCGACACCGCCCTCATTCAATATACGGGCGGGACCACCGGCCGGCCGAAGGGGGCCGTCCTTACCCATGCGAACCTTTCGGTGAACGCGGCGCAGGTGAACAGCATCGACCCCGGCACGCCGGGCAACAATTCCATTCTCGGCGCGCTGCCCTTTTTCCATGTTTTCGCGAACACCTGCGTTCTCAACCGCACTGTGATCGCGGGCGGCTGGATCGTCATGATGCCCAAGTTCGAGCTGACGGAGGCGCTTGCCCTGATCGAGCGGCACCGCATCGCATCATTACCCGGCGTGCCGACCATGTATCAGGCCTTTCTCGATCATCCGAATATCGCGAAGCACGATCTGACGTCCCTCGAGATTTGCATTTCGGGCGGGGCTCCCATGGCGAAAGAATTGCGGAACGCGTTCATCGAAAAAACGGGCGCGAAGCTTGTCGAGGGCTACGGCCTGACGGAAAGCGCGGGCGTCGTGTCCTGCAACCCGTATGAATCCGGCGGCAAGCCGGGCTCGATCGGCCAGCCGCTGCCGGGCACCAGCATCGTCATCGTCGACAAGGAGGATCCCGAAACCGTGCTGCCGCAGGGGGAGCGCGGCGAAATCACCATAGCCGGGCCGCAAATCCTGACGCGCTACCACAACCGTCCGGAGGCGAATGAAACGACGTTCGTGGAGGGGCGCCTGCGTACCGGCGACGTGGGCTATCTCGATGCCGACGGCTACGCTTATATCGTCGACCGGCTGAAGGACCTGATCCTGGTCGGCGGCTTCAACATCTATCCGAGCGCCCTTGAGGCGGTGCTCTACCGGCACGAGGCGGTGAAGGAGGCGCTGGTCATCGGCATCCCCGATGCTCGCCTCGGTGAGCGGCCCAAGGCCTTCGTCACTTTGAAGGAGGGCGCGGCGGCGAACGTCGAGGATTTGCTCGCCTTCCTGAATGCGCATGTCGGCAAGCACGAGCGCGCCGCCGCGCTCGAAATCTGGGACGCGCTGCCGAAAACCATGATCGGAAAGCTGAGCCGCAAGGAACTGGAGGAGGAAGAGGCGGCAAAGCGTGCCGCGACGGAATTGATGTGACAGTTTTATGAAACCCGCCTATCCTTTGGGAAAAGGGGGGAATTTTATGAACATCGCGAGAATGGTTTGGGCCGTTGTCCTGGCCGACCTGGTGCTGCTGGCGGCGGGGACCGCAGTGTGGGCCGGGGCCATGCCGACCTACGCCCTTCCCGAGCTGTTCGGCCTTCCGCTCGAAAACTCGCTGCCGACCGCCTATGCCGGCCTGAAGCTTTCGATGATCGCTCTGTGTCTTGGCGTGTTCGCGCTGGGGGAGGAGGCGGAACGCGGCCAGCGGGCGCTGGTCCTCCTCGCTCTTCTCCTCCTTTTCCTCGGCATCGACGAAATTGCCAGCGTGCATGAGCGCGCGCAGGAATTCGTGCGCAGCAAGCTCTTCGAGCCGGCGAGCATCGACACCCGTTCGGAGGGCAAACTGCATCTGGAAGGATTGCTCCTGGGCGGGGGACTCGTGGCGCTTCTTGCGTGCCTGCTCCCGTTCCTGCGCAGTTCGGTTCGCTGGCGGAGTCTGGAGACGCCGTTTCTGGCAGGCTTTGCCCTGCTCGTTCTCGGCGGGGTCGTCATCGACATCGTGCCAAACGTGCTGTGGCCGAACCCGGTCTGGAGCCTGAGCGAGGAAATGGCGGAGTTCGGCGGGGCCACGATCATGCTGCTGACAGCGCTTCGTGGCTTCGCGGTCCATCCGCTCGTCATAGCCCTCGACGCGTCGATCTCGGCCCGCAGCGATGTTGCCCCGCACCTCTCCCAAGACGGCCTCGACGAACCGCTGCCGGCTGGACCCCGTTATGCGCGGCAGGGCGGCATGGATCACCGATAAGTTCCGCTCCGGCCTCGCGCGGCGGGCATCGGCTGCGGGGGTGGCTCGCGGCCGGCCGCCGCCACCCTTCCAAGCCCTGTTGACCGTCCACCGTACGGCAGCCAATACGACGAGCATGAGCGAGATGACCGGAACGCCGAGGGAGCCCGCAGACGCCGGCGACGATATGGACTTCGAGGCTGCGTTGAAGCGGCTGGAGCAGATCGTTCAGACGCTGGAACGCGGTGACGCACCGCTCGAAAAATCAATCGAACTTTATGAGCAGGGCCAGCGTATGAAGGACCTTTGCGCGCGCAAGCTGGAGGCTGCGCGGGTCCGCGTCGAGAAGATTCGGCTGGACGCCGCCGGGAATCCGGCTGGCACCGAGCCGCTGGATCCCGCCTGAGGGCGCCGGACATGACCCCCGCCGCGCAGCTCAAGCCCGCGCTCGATGCGATGGCGCAAGCGGTCGACAGCCGATTCGACCGGATGCTGCCGGTCCCGTCCGATCCGCGCCGGCGGCTGGTGGAGGCGATGCGCTATGCAGCGATGGGCGGCGGCAAGCGGATGCGGCCGCTTCTTTGCGTGGCGGCATGCGACCTGTTCCATGTCGACAAGGAGCGCGCTTTGCGCGTCGCCATCGCGGCCGAAAGCGTGCATGTCTATTCGCTGATCCACGACGACCTGCCGTGCATGGACGACGACGACCAGCGACGCGGCAAGCCCACGACGCACCTGGCGTTCGACGAGGCGACGGCGGTTCTGGCCGGCGATGCGCTGCAGGCCTTTGCCTATGAAGTTCTGGCCGATCCGGCCACGCACGAGGATGCGGCCGTCCGCGCGGACCTGTGCCTGGAGCTTGCACGGGCGAGCGGAACCAGCGGCATGGCGGCCGGCCAGATGATGGACCTGATGGCGGAAGAGGGCGGTTTCGACCTCAATCTGACGACGCGCCTACAGCAGTTGAAGACCGGCGCGCTGATCGGCTTTGCCGTGGAGGCGGGCGCGATCATGGGCAAGGCCTCCGCGTCCGCCCGGACGAAACTTCGCGGCTATGCACACGATCTCGGCCTTGCCTTTCAGATTGCCGACGATCTGCTCGACGTCGAGGGGGACGCCTCCGCGCTCGGAAAGGCGGCCGGCAAGGATGCGGCGCAGGGAAAGGCGACATTCGTGTCGCTTCTCGGCGTTCACCGTGCGCGCAGCCAGGCGGGGATGCTGATCGATCAGGCGATCGACCATCTGCATGGCTTCGGCGCGGAGGCCGATCTGCTGCGCGCCGTGGCCCGCTTCGCGATCGCCCGCGATCACTGAAACGTGCCCGGCGCGTTACGATGCCGGAATTTTGATGCACTGCAAAAACTAACCTGTTGCCTTCGCCCGCATTCGATGGTCGAACGGCCGGCCAATGGAGGAGGGGAAGCTTTCATGCGCATCGGCGTCTATCCGGGGACCTTCGACCCCATCACGCTCGGGCATCTCGACATCATTCGCCGCGGCGCGAAGCTGGTCGACAAGCTTCTCATCGGTCTCAGCACCAATCCTTCCAAGACCGCGATGTTTTCCCTGGACGAGCGCAAGGCGCATGTCGAAGCCGAGGTGAAGGAGATCGCCGACGGCACGATCGAGGTCGTCACCTTCAACGGTCTTCTGATGGATTTCGCCGCGCGCCAGGGGGCCAGCATGATCGTCCGCGGTCTGCGCGCCGTCAGCGACTTCGAATATGAATATCAGATGGCGGGCATGAACCAGCAGCTGAACGACGAGATCGAGACCGTCTTCCTGATGGCAGACGTCGCGCTGCAGCCCATCGCCAGCCGTCTGGTCAAGGAGATCGCGATTTTCGGCGGTGACATCACACCCTTCGTCACGCCCGACATTCGCCGCGCCGTGGAGCGGCGCGTGTCGGAGCAGAGGGCCGCCGGCCATTGACGGGCGGTGCGGTTCCATTTCGCATTCGCTCGCCCCGCGCGCTTTCCTTGACTTTCGCCGCGCCCTCGACGAAGCCGCGCGTTGATCATTCGCGGCAATAGCGGAAACCCGGAACCCTTGAGCTTTCACCAACTCGGCCTCTCGGACGAGCTTCTCGGCGCAGTCGCCGACAGCGGATACTCCGATCCCACTGACATTCAGCGGCAGGCGATACCGCTTGTGTTGATGGGCAAGGACGTGGTCGGCGTCGCGCAGACGGGCACAGGCAAGACGGCAAGCTTCGTCCTGCCCATGATCGATATCCTGTCCCAGGGCCGCAGCCGCGCGCGCATGCCGCGCAGCCTGATCATCGCGCCGACGCGCGAGCTTGCCGATCAAGTGGCGCAGAACTTCGAAAAATACGGCAAGAATTCGAAGCTCAGCATGGCGCTTCTCATCGGCGGCGTCAGCTTCGGCGATCAGGACAAGGCGCTGGCGAAGGGCGTCGATGTGCTGATCGCGACGCCGGGCCGGCTTCTGGACCAGTTCGAACGCGGCAAGATCCTGTTGTCGGGCGTCGACATCCTCGTCATCGACGAGGCCGACCGCATGCTCGACATGGGCTTCATCCCGGATGTCGAGCGCATCTGCGGCCTGCTGGGCCGCAACCGGCAGACGCTGCTGTTTTCCGCGACCATGCCGCCGCCGATCAAGAAGCTGGCCGACAAGTTCATGTCGTCACCGAAGCAGATCGAGGTGGAGCGACAGTCGTCCACCAACAAGAATATCGAGCAGTCCGTTCAGCATGTCGGGCCGCGCGGCAAGCGCGGCGCGCTTCGCAAGATCCTCGGCAGCGAAGGCATGCGGAGCGCCATCGTCTTCTGTAACCGGAAGCGCGATGTGAAAACGCTGACGGACGTTCTGAAGGATGCCGGTTTCCGGGCCGGCCAGATTCATGGCGACATGGATCAGAAGGACCGCATGGCGACCATGGCGGATTTCAAGGCGGATGCGATCAACGTCCTCGTCGCCTCCGACGTGGCTGCGCGCGGCCTCGACGTGAAGGGCGTCAGCCATGTGGTGAACTATGACGTTCCGCTTCATGCGGAGGATTATGTCCACCGTATCGGCCGGACGGGCCGCGCAGGCGCGACAGGCGTGGCTGTGACGCTGGTCACCGATTCCGATACGGAACTGCTGGAAAATATCGAGTCGCTGATCGGACAGAAGATCGCCGGCGACGCCGTTGCTGCGGAGGATGCGCAGAAGGACGCAGACGTACCGGCGAAGGCCAAGGCGCCCGGTGGGTCCCGTTCCCGCAGGGGCGGCGGCGGCAAAGCGGCGGCCGGCGCCGATGCGAAGCAGGACCCAAAGGAATCGGCCGGGAAGGGCAAGGCGGCGAAGGACACGCCGCCGAAGCGCGCGCGGGAGGACGAGCGGTCAAGGCGCGGTGGGCGCGATTCGGCGGCGCGTAGCGCGGACGGCGAACCCACGGCCGACGATGCGGTCGCGGACTGGAACGGTCCGATTCCCTCCTTCCTGAAATAGGCTGCCCGCCCCCGAGAAAGCGATAGGCAGGCGCGAAATGCCGTTTGCCGACAAGGCGAAATTAACTCTCTCCCGCGTATAGCTGCGTCAGGATGACGGCGAGCGACGATCATATGCGGGAAACGGGGATCTGGGAGCGGATCGGCGCTTTGATGCAGGCGGGTGGGATTGAGCCGACGCCGGCCAATTACGACTTCTGGTATCGCTATGTAACGGGTGCCGATCCCGATCTGGTTTCCGCGGTCGAGGCGCTTCAGCGCCAGGCAGGGCGCGTTGGGCCCCGCGAGATGAACGCGATTCGCCGCGAGCTTTACGGTGATATTGGAGAGCCGGAGCTGTGGGATTTCCTGGCCCGCGCGCAGGCGCAGATGCGCCGCATCGTAAAGGCCGTGGAGGGCGCCGATGCCGATGCCCGCCGGTTCTCCATGCGCCTGTTCGATCTCTATGCCGCAAGTGAGCGGCGCGAGCGGGAGGATCGGTCGGGCGGGCTCCCCAGCCTGGAGGAGGTGCTGACGGCAACGGAGGCGATGATCGAGAAGAGCAACGCGCTCGAACGTCTCCTCGATATTTCCGGCACGCAAATCATGGAGCTGAAGCGCGACATGAAGCGGCTTCGCTCCGAGAGTCGCATCGACGTGCTGACAGGTCTCGCCAACCGCAAGGCGTTCGAGAATTATCTGGAAGCTCAGGCCGCGCGCGCGGTCGCGGATCGCCGGCCGCTGACGCTGGCCTTTTGCGACATAGACAATTTCAAGGTGTTCAACGACACATGGGGGCACAGGACCGGTGACGAGGTGCTGCGCATGGTCGGCGAGAACCTTGAGAAACTCTGTCACGGCATCGGCCTGCCGGCGCGCTATGGCGGTGAGGAGTTTGTCATCGTTCTGCCGGGCAAGGACCTGGATGCGGCGCATGACATTTGTGAGCAGGTGCGCGATTTCATCGGCACCCAGCGCCTGAACGTGCAGGAACATGGCGAACGCGTCGGCCCTGTGACCCTCTCGGTCGGCATTGCCGAGTTGAACTCGAGCGATTCGCTGGAGAATCTCCAGATGCGGGCGGACGCGGCGCTTTACCTGGCAAAGCAGAAGGGCCGCGACCGGACCTGCCTCGAAAGCGAACTCCGCTCCAAGGCGGCCTGAAACGCCCCGGCGCGCCTCAGTCGCGGAAGCCGGGGTCGATGCGGTCGAGTTTTCTGAGAAGAGCGGGCCAGGCAAGCATCTGACTGACCGCTGCCATGCCCTGCGGCGCGGTCTGGCCGGCGACCTTCTCCTCCACGCCCTGCGGCGGGGTGTTGAGGTTCTCCCGCCCCGCCGACAGCATGTAGACCTGCGCCTCGCACGCCCGTTCCAGGAAGTACATGCGCAGGAAGGCGTCCGCGACCCGCTCGCCGACCGTCAGCGTGCCGTGGTTCCTGAGGATCATGGCGTGCTTCTCGCCAAGGTCCGCCACCAGACGCTCGCGCTCCTCCAGGTCGGTCGCGATGCCCTCATAGTCGTGATAGGCGACATTGTGCTTGGCGATCATCGCCGTCTGCGTGTGCGGCAGCAGTCCCTCCGACATGGCGCTGACCGCCTGACCGTGCGGGGTGTGGAGGTGGAGAACGGCATGGGCGTCGTCGCGCGCCATATGAATGGCCGAATGGATGGTGAAGCCGGCCGGGTTGGTCAGGTAGGGCGTCTCCATGACCGGATGCCCCTCCGTATCGATCTTGACGAGGCTGGAGGCGGTGATCTCCTCGAACATCAGATTGTAGGGGTTGATGAGGAAATGATGCTCCGGCCCCGGCACGCGCGCCGACAGGTGCGTGAAGATCAGGTCGTCCCAGCCATAGAGCGCCACCAGCCGGTAGGCGGCGGCAAGGTCGGTGCGCACCTGCCACTCCTCCTCCGAAACCCGGCTTTTCACGTCGGTCGGGGTCTTCAACTGCGTCGCCATGAAATATCCTCTCCCGGTTTTTGGGGGCCGCCATCCGAAGCCTCCCGCTCCGTGCCGGAACGGCAGCGTTCGCGGCAATATACAACATTCTGCCACTTGCGCGCCCACCTCTTGCGTCAGGTATGGGCCGGCTCGCGGCGGGCGGGTCTTGCGCGGCAGGTCGGCCTGTCGCCGGCATCCTCGCCGTCAGCGCGTTTGCCGGTAGAGACTTGCAAGCCGGTCCGGCGCGATGCCGAGCGACCAGCCGGCGAGCATTGCCTGATTCAGAGCGACGCTGCGCAGGGTGCCCATGCGGCGCCAGCGCCGCGGCGACGTGGTAACCCGCTGCGGCAGTGTAAGAACGCGCCCAATGCGCCCCGCTCGGCGCACCAGGTCGAAATCCTCCATGATCGGCAGCGCCCGAAAACCGCCTAGCGCGCCGAACATGTCCTGTCGCAGGAACAGCGCCTGGTCCCCATAGGGAAGACGGAGGAGGCGGCTGCGCAGATTGGCGCCCGCTGCAACGACGCGCTCTTGCACGCGGGCATCGGCAATGCGCAGAGAGAACGCGCCGAGCGCTACGTCCGGTTGATCGAGCGCACGGACCGCGGCTGGCATCCAATCCGGCGGCAGCCGACTGTCGGCATGCAAAAAGAGGAGCGCAGTCGCCCCCAGCGCGATCGCGGCGGCTGCGCCGGCGTTCGCCTGACGCCCCCGGCCGCTGGTCTCGACCACGACGGAGGCCCCTGCGCGCTCCGCGATCGCAGCCGTCTCGTCGGTGCTGCCACCGTCCGCCAGGATCACCTGCGCCCCTGCTGCCGAAGCGATTGCGCCACCAATCTGGTCTGCTTCGTTCAAGGCGGGGATGATAACGGCGAACCTCATGTCGGTCTGAACTGCGGCCAGCGCTCCAGATCCTGCGGGCGGTCGAGGTCGGCCAACGTCTTGGCCCGCGCGACGGACAGCCGGAGCGCGGCGGCATTCGCCTCCACCTGCTCCAGAACTGTGGATGTCCCCCATGCGACATGGTCGAAGAGGGTGGGGGGCGGTGCGTCTCGCGCGCCGATCAGCCAGAAGCCGCCATCCTCCGCCGGCCCCAGGACCAGGTCGTGGTCGAACAGATGCCGCGCGGCGCTTTCCACGGCGGCGGCGTCGATGTCGGGGATGTCGCTGCCGACGATCAGGGCTGGCGGACGGGCCATGGCGACGAGCAGCCTTTCGCCAAGATCACCTGCGGCTTGCTCCAGAATATCGACATCGCCGCCCAGCCAGGCGCGCACGTCGGCTCCCTCCGCACCCGTAAAGGCCAGTCGCGGGGCGAGGGGCGCAAGCGCGGAGAGAGTGTGCATGACGAGCCGTCCGTGCAGCGCCGCGGCGCCGTGGGCTCCAAGTTCCGGTTCCAGGCGCGTCTTGCAGCGGCCGGGCCGGGGATAGCGGGCGAAGATGATGGGGCGTAAAGTCCTCGTCATAAATGCGGTCTAAGCGAACTTTCCACATCGGGGGAGGGCGAGAAGCCTCATGTCCATTGAATTGCGTCGTCGCCACTTCCTTGCTGCCGGTTTGGGAGGTGCCGCCGGGCTTGCCCTGCCGAACGGCCTGCGGGCGGCAACGATGGGGCGCGGCTTCACCCATGGGGTCGCCTCCGGGGAACCGGCGCAGGATTCAATCCTGCTGTGGACGCGTTTCGTCGGGCTCGGGGACGCCGGGACGGAACTGGTCTGGGAGATCGCGGAGGACAGCGAGTTCGGGCGAATTGTCAAGACCGGCACCGCGCGCGCCTCCGCAGAGACCGACCACTGCGCGAAGGCGCCCGTCGGCGGGCTCGACCCGGCGCGCTGGTATTTCTACCGGTTCCGCTCGCCTGACGGCAGCGTCTCGGCGGTCGGCCGTACGCGGACCCTTCCCGCGGAAGGGTCGGACCCCTTCCGCATGGCCGTCTTCAGCTGTTCGAACCTGCCCTACGGCTACTTTAATGCCTATGCGCACGCGGCCGGGCGGCAGGATATCGACCTGGTGCTGCATCTGGGCGACTACCTCTACGAATATCCGGACGGCACCTATCCGGCGGAAGCGGACATTGTGGACGGCCGCCATGTCGATCCTGCCACGGAGATGATCAGGCTGGCCGACTATCACGCGCGGTACGCGGTCTACCGCGCGGACCGCGACTTGCAGCGGCTGCATCAGCTTTATCCCATGATTGCGATCTGGGACGATCACGAGTTCGCCAACGATGCCTGGGCGGGTGGAGCGGAGAACCATCAGCCGGAGACCGAGGGGCCGTGGGCGGCGCGAAAGGCGGCTGCGCTGGCAGCCCATCATCATTGGCTGCCCATGTCGGACGCCCCCTATGCGGCTTATGAGATCGGCGAACTCGCGACCCTGTTCCGGCTGGAAACGCGAATCACCGGACGGGATGCGCAGATCGACCTGCCGGCCCTGTTCGCCGAAGCCGGAAGTCTGGAGGCGGGGATGGCGCGCCTGCATGGCAAGGTGTGGCCGGACCCCGCGCGGCACATGCTCGGCGCCGAGCAGGAGCGCTGGCTGGCCGAAGGCCTGGCCGCCTCGACAAGAACCGGAACGCGTTGGCAGGTTCTGGCGCAGCAGGTCGTCATGGGGTCCGCAATGACGCCCGGCGCGATCCGCGACTGGATCGATCCGGCAGCGCCCCCGGCGGTGCAGCAGCGTGTCGCCGCCGCCATCGGCCTCGCCAAGCTCGGCATACCCAGCAATCTCGATGCCTGGGGCGGCTATCCGGCGGCCCGGGCGCGCCTGCTTCAAAGCGCCCAGGCGGCCGACGCGAATCTGCTCGTGCTGGCGGGGGACAGCCACAATAGCTGGGCCTTCGACCTGTTCGAGGGTGGGCAGCCGGCCGGGGCCGAGTTCGGCGTGCCCTCGGTCACCTCACCCGGCTTCGAGGCCTATTTTACGCGCACCGATCCCGCCGTCGTGGCGCGGGGCGTGGTCGATAGTTCGCCTGAACTCGTCTGGGCCGATACGGCGCAGCGGGGATATGGGCATGTGACGCTGACGCGCGAGGAGGCGCGCTGTGACTGGATATTCACCCGCAGCGTGAAGCAACGCAGCGCGTCCGCGACCGCAGGACGCAGCATGAGGGTGCAGTATGGCCGCAACCGGCTTTCGGCCGTCTAGCCCTGGCCGGGCGGCCCCGAGGTCTCCGGTGGCCGGCGGAACGGCCAGCTGACCAGACTGCCCGCGAAGAGGCACCACCAGACGATGACCGGCTGAAACAAGAGTCGCGGGGCGTGATAGCTCCATCCAAGGCCGGTCCCGCTGCCGATATCGTTCAGCATGTGCTGGACGTTCGCAGGGTAGACGGCAACCGTATAAAGCGAGAGGCCCAGGGCCGCTGTCCGCCGGAGCGGCGGCAGCAGGAGACCGGCAGCGCCCAGCAGCTCGCAGATGCCGGTCCAGAGGATGACGCCCGTCGCCGCGGGCACCCAGGGGGGCATGATCGACAGGAAGGGGGCGGGCGCCATGATGTGGAGGGCACCCGCGGCGGCGAAGACAGCGGCAAGCAGCAAGCGCAGCATGCGCCGAAGGGTTTCGATACGCCTGTTCATCGGTCTTTTCTAACGTCCCGTCCGAAACTGGGAATGCCACCTAATGCTGCATGTGCGAAGGTGCTGGTCAGGAGCCGCGCCGGACGCTACGTCCATTCGCGGATATACAGTTACGAAAAGGGGTTCTGCCAATGCGTCTCGCCATGATCGGCACCGGCTATGTCGGCCTTGTTTCCGGCGCGTGTTTCTCGGAGTTCGGCCACGACGTCGTCTGCGTGGACAAGAACGAGACGATCGTTGCCCGCCTCGACAAGGGCGAGATCCCGATCTACGAGCCCGGCCTCGATAAGCTGGTTGAACGCAATGTGGAGGCGGGCCGTCTTCGCTTCACCACCGATCTGAAGGACGCGGTCGCAAATGCCGATGCGGTCTTCATTGCGGTTGGAACGCCCAGCCGGCGTGGCGATGGCCATGCCGATCTCAGCTATGTCTACGCCGCGGCGGAGGAGATCGCCAGGGCCGCGCCGGCAACATGCGTCATCGTCAACAAGTCGACCGTTCCCGTCGGCACGGGCCGCGAGGTCGAGGACATCGCCCGCAAGGCGGCGCCGGACAAGAAAATCTCGGTGGCCTCGAACCCGGAATTCCTGCGCGAGGGATCGGCCATCGAGGATTTCATGCGGCCCGACCGCGTCGTCGTGGGCGTCAGCGATGCGCATGCCGAGGAGGTGCTGCGGGGCATCTATCGGCCTCTCTCCCTGCGGGAAGTGCCGCTGCTGGTGGCGGAGCGCGAAACAGCGGAGCTCATCAAATATGCCGCGAACGCGTTTCTGGCGGTGAAGATCAGCTATATTAACGAAATGGCCGACCTGTGCGAAAAGGTCGGCGCGGACGTGCAGGTGGTGGCGAAGGGCATTGGCCTCGACAACCGCATCGGCCCGAAATTCCTGCATGCCGGGCCGGGCTATGGCGGATCCTGCTTTCCGAAGGATACATTGGCCCTGTTGCGCACGGCCGAAGAGGCGGGCGCCCCGGTGCGGATCGTGCAGGCGACCGTGGACGTCAACAACGACCGCAAGCTTGCCATGGCCGACCGCGTGATCGCGGCGTGCGGCGGCTCGGTAAAGGGCAAGCGCATCGCCGCGCTCGGCCTGGCCTTCAAGCCGAACACCGACGACATGCGCGATTCTCCGTCGCTCGACATCCTGCCGCGGCTGATCGAGGCGGGTGCTTCCGTGGCGGCCTATGACCCGGCGGCGATGCAGCTTGCCGCGCCCATGCTGCCGGACGTCGAGATGGTTGGCAGCGCCTATGAGGCGATCGAGGGCGCGAGCGCGGTCGTTCTGATCACCGAATGGAACGAGTTCCGCGCGCTCGATCTTCGCCGCTTGAAGGACAGTATGGAGACGCCGGTCTTCGTCGATCTGCGCAATGTCTACCCGTCTGAGGACATGCGCCAGGCGGGTTTCGAATACAGCTCCATCGGCCGAAGCTGACAGACCGGATCACGGGCGGCCGGTGGTCGCCCGTACCCCGGGACATGCCGACCGGACCTCAGCGATTGAGCGCGCCGGCGATGACGTCGTAGACTTCGCCGCGCTCGCGCCGGTTGAGGTGCCGGCCGATCAGCAGACGCCGGCTGCGATGACGCAGCCAGAGCCTGTTCTGCGGCGCGTGCTGCTCCAGTTCGACGCGCGTCCAGGCGCGGGGCAGTTCCCAGCGTTCCTGCCGCCCCTGCGCATCGGTACGCTCGACCAGCAGGCGATCGCCCGTCAAGCGCAGGCGCTCGAAGGCTCGAGCGGCGCGGCGGCTGGCCCGAAACGCCCAGACGAGCAGTGCCAGATCGACGATCATGAAGGGCAGAACGAGCCAGGCTCCCACCAGGAGAAAGCGCAGGGCGGCGAGGAGCATGACGAGCGCGGTAACGCCGATCACGATCCGTGCGGCATCGGTGCCCAGCGGCGCCGGCGGCTGCAGCGTCAGGTCGAAGGAATCGCGCGCCATGGCCGGCCGATCTTATCAGCCCCCGCCGGGGACGCTAGGCAGGGCGGCATGAAGACGCAGGATATCGAGACCTTCTTCGACCGGTTGGCAGAGGCGCACCCCGACCCCCAGACCGAGCTGGAATATGTCAACGACTTCACGCTGCTGGTTGCGGTCGTGCTGTCCGCACAGGCGACCGACGTCGGCGTCAACAAGGCGACCCGCGCTCTGTTCCAGGACGTGCGTGATCCCGCGGCCATGGTCGCCCTGGGGGAGGAGGGGCTGCGCGAACACATAAAGACGATCGGCCTCTACAATTCGAAGGCGCGGAACGTCATCGCGCTGTCGGAAAAGCTGCTCGCCGAACATGACGGCCGGGTGCCGTCCAGCCGCGCCGCGCTGGAGGCGCTTCCCGGGGTAGGGCGCAAGACCGCGAACGTCGTTCTCAACACTGCGTTCGGCGAACCGACGCTTGCCGTCGACACCCATGTCTTCCGCGTGTCGAACCGGACGGGTCTTGCGCCGGGCAAGACGGTGGAGGCGGTCGAGGAACGGCTGATGTCGGTGGTGCCGAAGGCGCATATCATGGATGCGCATCACTATCTGATCCTGCACGGGCGGCACCTCTGCAAGGCGCGCCGGCCCGAGTGCTGGCGGTGTCCGGTGGCGGACCTGTGCGCCTATGAGGGCAAAACCACGGCTTAAGAGTTCGTAAACCGGGTATTCACCCCGCGCATGCTGAATGGGCTCTGGATCGCGGAGTTTGGCGATCTGTTGCGTAAAGGGGTCCGCCGCGCGCCAGAGTTCCGGCGCGCGGCCCCCGTCCACTTTCAGGATGCCGTCCATTTTCTGGGTTCTGCCGCCATGCGCCCGAGCCGCCGCCGCAGCCACGCTAATTTCACGCCGGCAAGGAATAGCGCTTGGCCTCGCACCCCGCCTTTTGCTAAGCGCCCGCAGCACTCACAGATGCACCCGTAGCTCAGCTGGATAGAGCGCTGCCCTCCGAAGGCAGAGGTCACAGGTTCGAATCCTGTCGGGTGCGCCAGTCAACTGCCTTAGTGTCTTGTTTTTAAACAACTCTTAGCAGAATTGTAGAAAGCGTTCCTACGATTGGCCCCACACAATGTGCGGGCTTTTCCAGCACATTCTGGGGCTTTCCGGGACGCTTCTTGGTGCGTGAAGGCAATTTTTGGCGCGCTAATCATCTCCGTTTTGCGCCCGAATCTTGACTGGCCCACTCTCTAGCGCAGCTTCAGCAGACGGGACGCAAGTTAAGCTCGCCTATCCCTAGATTTCTTCGACGCAGATTTCGATTCCCATCTCTGGTTCACCTGCTGATAAGTTGGTGCCGATTGGAACTGGCTCGCTGATCGCGACTACCTTGTATCGCCCCGCAATTTCCGAGCCAACTAGGCTTCGTGGACAAAGGGTATCCAGAGCTTGATTGAAGCGAGAGCGACGAAGCCGAGATAGGATTCCTTGGTTTTGTCGTAGCGGGTGGCGACCCTGCGCCAGTTCTTCAGTTTGTTGAACAGGCGCTCGACCAGGTTGCGCCAGCGGTATTTAGTCGGGTCATGCGGGACCGGATTGCGGCGATTGCTCTTGGCCGGGATCACCGCTTCAACGCCAGCGGCCGCGATTTGCTCGCGGATGGCGTCGGCATCGTAGCCGCGATCGGCCAGGAATGCCTCGACC
Organism: Pacificimonas flava; assembly: GCF_000342165.1. Taxonomy (GTDB): domain Bacteria; phylum Pseudomonadota; class Alphaproteobacteria; order Sphingomonadales; family Sphingomonadaceae; genus Pacificimonas; species Pacificimonas flava. The sequence continues at coordinate 21,072 of NZ_AMRV01000002.1, read as the reverse complement.
CGCTCGCCGATCATTCGGAACAGGGGCCCAAAGCCCTGCACATCATGCGTCTGGCCGGGCGTCAGCACGAAGCCGAGCGGGAGGCCCCTCGCGTCGCATCTGGCGTGCAGCTTGGTGGTGAAGCCTCCGCGCGATCGGCCGAGAGCCTCGGTTTGCTGAGTCCCCTTTTTATGCCGACTGCACAATGATGTGCCCGGACCACGGTGCTATCGATCATGTCGGCAGCGATATCGCGCCCTGCCAGTTCGGCCAGCGTCTCGAGCATGGCATCGAACACGCCGGTCGTGACCCATCGTCGATACCGCCTGAAGACGCTGTTCCACTTGCCATACTCGTCCGGCAAATGCCGCCATTGCGCACCGGTCCGGGCAATCCACATCATGCCCTCGAAATAGCGGCGATTATCCTGTGCAGGGCGGCAGCCACGGCCGCGCTCAGCAGGCAGCAGCGGCCCGATCAGCGCCCACTCCTCATCCGCTACACCGATCCGCTCGCCCAACGCTGCCTCCAAAAGGTAGCCTTGAATCAAGCGCTCAGTCTCAGGTCAAGCTTTGTCCACGAAGCCTAGTCACATCAGAAACAGGTGATCGGTTACTGCTTTCCACGACAATTTCGCCGCTGAGATGGCCAGAAGCGACGCCTGAGACCGGCCATTGAACCGACAATCACGGTAATGAACGAAGGGCGGGTTTCGACGGCTCGACTTGGCTCCGGAAACGGCCGCTTTGTTCGCGGTTGCAGAAAGCCGAACATGTACTTGAAGAAAGCGTCTATCTGGACTATATTCTGACCAAATTCTGGCCGGACTATCCATATGAACCTCGAAACCCGTATCAAGCCAATCAGCTACCTCAAGGCGCACAGCGCCGACCTGATCCGTGAACTGGGCGACGGCGCGCCACCGTTGGTCATTACCCAGAACGGCGAGGCAAAGGCCGTTTTGCAGGACGTTGGCAGCTATGAGACGACCCAGGAATCCCTGGCACTGCTCAAGTTGCTGGCGCTTGGCCAAGACGAGATGGCGGCAGAGCAGACGCGTTCCGTGGAAGGTTTGGCCGACCGTATCCGTGGTCGCTGACCCGTGGGGAAGAGCAAGGTGCAGGTCCGCCTTGCGGCGGGCGCCGAACATGACCTCTCGGGCATTTACCGGCGTCGCCTGGCACAGCGCGGTGCAGAAGGCAGCGATGGAGCAGAGGCACTTCTCGACCGGCTCGTAAAGGGCATCGAGGAACTGATCGATTATCCCGAGCGCGGTTGCGTGCCGCCGGAACTAGAGGCGCTGGGGATCCGTGCCTACCGCCAGCTGTCGCTACCGCCTTATCGCGTGATTTACCTGCCGGATAACACTTTTGTCACCGTGCTGATCGTAGCCGATAGCCGCCGCGACTTCTGAGGTGGTCCCGCCTTTTTGGACAGTTTGGCGGCGAAGTTAAGCTCATCCTTGTAGTGATTATGCCGCCAGTTTCGTCATCAGATCATGGGGGGCATGCCCCCCATGATCTGTTTCTTCGATCCGCCCATAGGCCTCTGCCGGGGTTTGCCCCGCCAGACCAGAGTGCGGTCGCTGCGTGTTGTAATAGGTGACCCACCGGGCAAGGCCGTTCCGCAGCTCAGAACCGGTCTCAAAGGCGTGGAGATAGACGCATTCATATTTGAGAGATCGCCACAGTCGCTCGATAAAGACGTTATCCATCCAGCGGCCTCGGCCATCCATGCTGATGCGCACCTCGGCATCGCGCAGCACGCTGGTGAACGCGAAGCTGGTGAACTGGCTGCCTTGGTCTGTATTGAAGATCTCGGGTCTGCCGAAGCGCGCCAGTGCTTCCTCCAATGCCGCGACACAGAAGCCGGTGTCCATCGTGTTCGATAATCGCCAGGCCAGCACCTTCCTTGTCGCCCAGTCCATGATGGCGACCAGATAGAGGAAGCCCCGACGCATCGGAATATAGGTCACATCCGCGCACCAGACATGGTTCGGCCGCTCGATCGCCAGATTGCGCAGCAGATAGGGATAGACCCGGTGTTGCGGGTGTGGATCGCTCGTGCGCGGCCGCTGGTAGATCGGCGACAAGCCCATCTTTGCCATGAGCCGGCGCACCCGTCGTCGCCCAACGTCGTGGCCATTGCGCCGTAGGTGCCGGACCATCTGCCGGCTGCCATACCAGGGACAGTCCAGGAACGTCGCGTCGATCCTCCGCATCAGCGCCAGCGTCACTTCGGTCTCGGGCACCCGTGCGTAATAATAGGACGACCGGCTGATCGACAACAGCCGGCACTGCGCCGCGATCGACAGGCGCTGATGAGCAGGTTCGATCATAGACCGCCTCCGTGCCACGCTCATCGACCGGAGGCTTTGGCTAAAAAATCGCGTTCCACGACCAACTCCCCGATCTTGGCATGCAGCTTCTCGATTTCCGCCTCGCTGGCAGCCTTCGAACCCTGATCGCCACCTTCGAACAGGCCAGCCATGCCGTCCATCGCCTGACGCTTCCAGGTCCCGATCATCGTATGGTGGATGCCATGCTTCGCTGCCAGCTCCGCCAGAGTCAGGTCGCCCCGGATCGCTTCCATCGCCACCTTGGCCTTGAACTGCGCGCTGTAGCGCTTCCTCGTCGTCTTCATTCCCGTCCATTCCTTCAGGTCGGGATGAGCTTAACACCCTGTCCGAATTTCCGGCACCACCTCACGGATCATCTTCGATTTTCTGGTAATAAGCCCGCATCACCAGATCGTGAGCGGAATGGCTCCCGATCTTCTCGAGCCGGGAAATGCGTGGTTCGACGAAACACTCGATTTCATCATGGTTGCACTACGCGCCGGCACGCCGACCGGATGTCGCACTTCCAGGAGCGAGAAGCAGGCCTGACAATTCCCGGACCGGGGAACCGCTCGCTATGCACACGCCGGACCGGGGAACCGCTCGCTATGCACACGAAAGCATTGGCCACTTCGCGCTTGCCTGCTTCGCGCCCGAGGCGCTCCTAACCTTTTTAACTAAACCAGACCGTTTCGTTCTCGGAAAGACCGTGCTAGACCAAGGTCGGTCTTGCTTCAGGAGTGATCGGTCGCTGTTCGTCTCGGGCCCCATATACCGTGCCATGACCGTTCTGGCACAGCGGCTCGGTGGAGCTTTTTCATGTTCGTGGCAGAGGCGCTCCGGGGACCGGGTCTGGCTGCGTTCCGGGTCGGTCGCTTCGGGTGCCGCCAAGCCGGAATGTGGAGCTTGTCGATGGTGACGGACCAAGCGGCGGCCAACGAAGCGTCGCCGGATCGTCGTGCTCCGGCCGGGGTCGAGTGGCAGGAACACCCGGACCTGCGTCTAATCGCCTCCGGCGATTGGATCGTGACTCAATTGAGCGGCGTGACGGGACAGCTCGGCGCGCACCGCACTGAAAGAGCGCGGCTCGACGTTTCCCATATGGGCGAGGTCGACACCGCCGGGGCCTTTGCGCTTGCGCGCCTCACCGGAGGCGCCGCGGCGTTGCGTAACTCGGGGCGCGACGACCTCGATCGCCTTGCCGAGTTGATCGAGCGTTCCGGCGAACCGGAAGCGCCCCGCCAGACCAGGCCGCACGGCCTGTTCGGCTTCTTCGTGCGCACCGGTGAGCGGGTCGAGACATTGTGGCACGAAGCCTATGGCAGCATGGTGTTCGCCGGACGCCTGACCCTCACGCTCGGCCACACGCTCGCGGCACCGCGGCGGCTGCGGCTTACGCCCTTGTTCGCGATGATGGAGGCGGTGGGCGTCAACGCCTTGCCGATCGTCTTCACCATGACCTTCTTCATCGGCGCGGTGATCGCGCTGGTCGGCGCCAATTTGCTGACGACGCTGGGGGTTTCGGTCTTCACGGTCGAACTGGTCGGTGTCGCCATCCTGCGCGAGTTCGGGGTGGTCATCGCGGCGATCCTGCTTGCCGGACGATCGGCTTCGTCCTTCGCGGCCGAACTGGGATCCATGCGGATGAACCAGGAAACGCATGCCATGCAGGTAATGGGTGTCGACCGGTTCCATGCACTGGTCGTACCGCGAGTGCTGGCGGCGCTGCTGATGATGCCGATCCTCACCTTCGTGGCCGATATCGGCGGCCTGGTGGGCGGGCTTCTGGTCAGCTGGATCACGATGGATCTGAGCCCGACCTTCTTCATCAGCCGCCTGATCGAGACCGTGGAGCTGCGCCATTTCTGGATCGGGATGAGCAAGGCCCCGTTCCTGGCATTGCTGATCGCCGCGATCGGCTGCCGCCAAGGCCTGCTCGTGGAAGGCGACACGCAGAGCCTCGGGCGGCACGTGACGGCGGCGGTTGTCCACGCGATCTTCCTGATCATCATGTTCGACGCGATCTTCGCGGTGATCTTCATGGTGCTCGACCTGTGAGCGATCCGGGGAACGGCGACGCGGCAGTCCCGCCCATATGCGTGCGTGGCCTGCGCACCGCCTTCGGCGAGCATGTCGTGCACGAGGATCTCGACCTCGACGTCTGCCGGGGCGAGATCCTCGCCGTGGTCGGCGGATCGGGATCGGGCAAGTCGGTGCTGCTCAACACGATCCTGGGGCTCAAGGAACCCGATGGTGGCGCAATCGAGGTGTTCGGCCGCGATCTTGCGGACGAGAAGGCGCGCGACGAACTGGAGCGGCGTGCCGGCGTGCTGTTCCAGAACGGCGCTTTGTATTCCACACTCACCGTGATCGAGAACGTCGAGGCGCCGTTCCTCGAACACGTTCGATTGCCGCCCGATTTCGTTCGCGACCTGGCCCGGCTCAAGATCGGCCTGGTGGGGCTGGAGGCGAGCGCGGGGGACAAGCGCCCGGCCGATCTCTCCGGTGGCATGCGCAAGCGCGCCGGCATGGCGCGGGCGATCGCACTCGACCCGGATTTGCTGTTTCTCGACGAGCCGACCGCCGGCCTCGACCCGGTGGGCGCGGCCAGTTTCGACACGCTCGTGCGTGATCTGCGCGATGCGATGGGCCTGACCGTTTTCATGATCACCCACGATCTCGATACGATCTACGCCATCTGCGACCGGGTTGCGGTGCTGGCCGACCGGCATGTCGCGGCGATCGGACCGGTGGCCGAGATGGAGCGCTCGGACCATCCTTGGATCCGCGAATTTTTCGGCGGGCCGCGCGGCCGCGCCGCCAGGGAGAAGCAGAGCTGATGGAACGCCACGCGCACTATGCCCTGGTGGGCGTCGTCTCGATCGGGGTGCTGATCGCCGCCATCGTGTTCGTGGTCTGGCTCGGGCGCGCCCAGTTCAACCAGCAATACGACCAATACCGAATCCTGTTCGAAGGGCCCGTGAACGGCATGAGCGAAGGGGGCGACGTGCTGTTCAATGGCATCAAGGTGGGCGAGATCGAGCGCGTCGCGCTCGACGATCAGGCGCCGAGCAAGGTCGTCGTCGATATCGAAGTGGATGCCAGCACGCCGGTTCGCAGCGATTCGCAGGCTTCGACCGAATTGCAGGGCATTTCGGGGATCAGAGCGATCCAGATCAGCCCCGGATCGGAAGGGCAGCCGTTGCTGAAGCGGATTTCAGACCGCGAACGGCCCATCATCCCGAGCGAACCCAACGCACTTTCGTCGCTTCTGCAAGGCGGGGGCGAGGTTCTGACGAACGTCAACGAGGCGGTGACTCGCGTCAACCGCGTGCTGGCGGACGAGACCATCGCCGACCTGCATGCGGCGATAGCGGCAATGCGGGCCACCAGCGAATCGCTCGCCGCCAACCGGGCGATGTTCGACGATGCCGCATCGGCGCTGGCCAAGCTCGACGCCGCGGCCGGCGATGTCCAGCAGGTCTCCGCATCGATCCGCGAGATGGTGCAGGGCGACGGGCGCCAGGCAATTGCCGACATATCGCGTGCAGCCCGCGAAATCGAACTCGCTGCAAGCGATGCACGCGCCACGCTGGCATCGCTTGGCGACCAGTCCGATGCCTTGGGGGCCGAAACGCTGCCCACGATAGACAGCACGATGCGCAGCATCGAGGAGACCGCCGAATCTCTCGACGGGCTGATCGACGACATCCGCCGCGACCCGCAAGGCACATTGGGCAAGAGCGGCGGCCGAGAACTGGAGATACCGCAATGATTGTTCCGCGTGCAGCAATCGCACTGGCCGCATTGCCGTTTGTCGCAGGCTGCGTCGGCGGATTGCTGGGAGAGGGCGATTCCGACCAGCTCTATCGTCTGCAGGCGGAACTGCCGGCCTCGCAAGGCGGCAGCGCCGCCGGCGTGCCCGCGGCACAACGCACGGCAATCGTGCTGCTCCCGCTGTCCTTCGCCCCCGAGATCGAGGGCGACCGGATGCTCGCCGGGCGCGGCCGCGAAGCGTTCTACATAAAGGATGCGCGCTGGGTCGCGCCCGCGCCCAGCCTCGTCAGCGATGCGCTCGCCAGCGCGTTCGACGTGCGCGCTCCCGCCTTGCTGCTCGCCGACCGGCGCGACAATGCGGGCGCCGAATTCGCACTCGAAGTGCATGTGACGCGCTTCGAGGCGCGCTACCCGGCGGGCACCGACGTCGAGAGCGAAGCGGCGCCGGTGGCGATCTTCGCGGGCGAAGCGCGCCTTCGAGGGCGGGGTCGCGAGCCGGTCGCGGTCCGATCCTTCTCCAGCGCAGTCCCGGCGCGGGAAAATCGGGTGAGCGCGATCGTCGATGCGCATGCCGAGGGCGTTTCCACCGCCGCCGCAGAACTGGCCGACTGGACGCAAGCCGCAATCGCCGCTGCTCCGGCCCGCAACGTGACCGGGCCGGACAAGGGTGAAAGCGGCTCTGTCCGATCGGACGGGGAGCCCTGACATGAAAAGCTTCTGCGTTTCTCCGCTGCGCGCCACGGCCATCGCGCTGGCCGCCATTGCCGTGCCGGGCCACGGCCGTGCCGAGGCTCCGGCGCGATCGGTGGCCGAAGCACCGGCCTCTATCCCCGCCGAACTGTCGGGGCTGGAGACGCTGCTCGGCCGTGTTCATCCCCCGGATGCCGAGGGCTGGACGCTGATCGAGGTGCACATGTTGAACCGCACGCGGGAAGCGCGGAGCGTGCCGATCCCCCGAACGGTCACGGCCGAACTGGATGCCGGGGCGCGCCAGACTTCGCTGCACCTGCTGGAAGGACAGGACCGCCTGATCGAACTGCCGCCCGGCGGTTTCGCCACGGTGCGCTACCGCTTGCGCCCGGCAGAACAGATGGCTGCCGGAACAACCATTTGGATCCCCGCCTGGCAGTCGCAGGCCGTGGCGCTGCTTCCCGCCGGGCGCTGGCGTCAGGCACCGGTGCTGGCGCAGGCTGATTCCGGCGCTACGCCATTGCCGTCGCCGGTGGGCGAACCCGGTCGCGAGGAGCCGGATCCCGCATCCGTCCCGCCACCGCCAACCGACCGCGCGACCGGCAACGCCTTTCTGCGCAATCTTTCGGCCTATGCGCCGATCTATGCTGTCTACGGCCCTGGCACCAACAGCGCCGTGCGGCTGCAGATCAGCTTCAAGTACCAGCTTTTCGGCGAACTTTCCGAAGGCAGCGAGGGGCGGGAATGGCTCAATGGCCTGCATTTCGGCTATACGCAGCGCATGTTCTGGAATGTGGAGGCGGATTCCTCGCCTTTCCGCAACATCGATTTTCAGCCCGAAATGTTCTATGCGCTCGACGCCGGCGAAATCGCCGATAATGTCCGCCTGGGCGTGCAGGCGGGCGTGCGCCATGAATCGAACGGCCGCGAAGGCAGCGAATCGCGCAGCCTGAATACGATCTACCTTCATCCGGCACTTTCGGCGCCGCTCGGCGATGGCTACCGCATCACCTTCGGACCGCGCCTCCGCGCTTTCGCCGGCGACCTTTCGGACAATCCCGACATTCGCGACTATCGCGGCAATACGGGCTTCTTCGCCGAACTGGGCAAGCAGGACGGGGTGCGCCTGTCGGCCTACGGCCGGGCCAATCTGGGCAGCGGCAAGGGCGCGCTCGAAGCGAACTTATCCTATCCGCTCGACAGACTGCTGGGCGGCGGGCCGGACCTGTATCTCTTCGGTCAGGGCTTTGTCGGCTACGGCGAAAATCTGCTCGATTACGATGTCCACACGACGCGCTTTCGCGTCGGCTTTGCACTGGTGCGCTGAATGTTCTGGGGCAGCGGGCGCCCAGGCCAAGCAGGAGAATTTCTGGTGTTGTACTTCGTCTCGGCCTTGGCGCTGCTTGTCACCGCCGTTCCGTCCAGGTGGCGATCCGGCCACGCCTCTCGACCGGGGGGGACGGCCGAGATGGTCTGTCGTCGCCTCTACTCTGACGTCCCTTACCGCGAGGAGCGCAATGCCCGAGCATTTCGATCGCAATGGCCGTGATGCCGGGCTTCGTCCCTATCAAGCCCGTCAACGCTGCCAAGCCTTCGCCCGGCGCCCGAAACTGCCCGGGCTGGCCTGCGCCCTCGCCTCTCTCGCCGCACTGGGGGCTTGCGGCAGCGAACCTGAGCCGCAGCCGCCGGAGAGTCGGCCGGCCAGGCTCTACACGCTCGATGCGACCGATGACCTGCGCACCTTCCGGTTTCCCGCCGTCGTCGAGGCGGCACGCGAGGCCGGGCTCTCCTTTTCCAACCAGAGTGGCCGGGTGGAGCGTCTGACCGTCGAACAAGGCGATTTCGTGCGCCGCGGCGAGATCATCGCGGTGCTCGATCAATCGCAGATCCGCGAGGAAATTCAGCAGGCGGAAAACCATGTCGAACTGGCGCGGGACGCGTTCGAGCGCGCCCAGGCGCTGATCGAGGCGGGCGCGATCGCGCGCGCCGTCTACGAGCAGCGGCAGACCGAGCTAAATAATGCGCAAAGCCAGCTCGAAGCAGCGCGCGAGCGATTGAGCGACCGCGTGCTGCGCGCGCCGTTCTCGGGAACGATCGGCAGCCGCCAGGTCGAGCTTTATGAATATGTCACGCCGCAACAAACCATCGTCACCCTGCAAAGCACCGGACCATCGAAAGCCGTCGTGCAGGTTCCCGCGACAATGCTCGGCCGCGATCGTTCACTGGTTTCGGCAAGGACCCGGCTGATCATGGATTCGGCGGAGGATGTCGTCATCCCGGCGCGTTTCGATTCGATCGGCCGCCAGACGAGCCCCGGCTCGCTCACTTACGAGGCGGAATTCACCTTCACCCCGCCGGCGGGCGTCACCGTGTGGCCGGGCATGACCGGCACGCTGGTCGTGGCGGTCGAACCCGGCGGCGGCGACGCGCCAGGTCCGGAATTGGCCGTGCCGATCACCGCGGTGGACGAATTGGGCCGCGAGACCTTCGTCTGGGTGGTGGATCCCGAAACCCGCGCGGCACGCCGGCGGATCGTGGAACTGGGTGAGGGCGTAGGCGAGTTCGTGCCGGTGGTGGAAGGCCTGCGCCGCGGCGAAACCATCGTGGCGACGGGCGCGGCGAACCTCGAAGAGGGCACCAAGATCCGCCCCCTCGATCTGAACTGAACACCTGGACCCGAACCAACATGGCCTTCAACCCCGCCGTCTTCAGCATCCGGCATCGCCTGCTGACGAATGTCTTCATCCTGCTGGTCATGGGGGCGGGGCTGCTCGCCTATAACGGCCTCTCCCGGTTCGAGGATCCGCAGTTCACGATCCGCCAGGCGGTGGTGGACACGCCCTATCCGGGCGCCACGCCGATAGAGGTGGCCACCGAGGTCACCGAACAGCTCGAGCGCGAAATCAGCCAGATGCAGGAGGTGAAAGAGATCATCTCCACCTCGCAGGCCGGCAATTCGCGGATCGAGGTGGAAATCGAATATGAATATGCCAGAAACCAAACCGAACTCGACCAGGTCTGGACCGATCTGCGCAATCGCGTGAACGACGCGGGCAGCCTGCTGCCGCCCGGCGCCGGGCCGTCATCGGTCAACGACGATTTCGGCGACGTCTTCGGCCTGTTCTATTTCATCACCGGCACCGGCTATTCGCCGGCGGAGCTCTACGCTTACGCGGAGCGCCTGCGCACCGATTTGAGCGCGGTCGAGGGAGTCGGCAACGTGGTGCTCGCGGGCGAGCGGCCCGAAACCTTCTATGTCGAGATCTCGCGCGAAAGGATCGCGCAGATCGGGGTTTCGGTCCAGCGGATCTACGAAGGCCTGTCGGAACAGAACCTGGTCGAGCCGGCCGGAGAGGCCCGGGTCGGACCCCTGCGCCTGGAAATCAATCCCAGCGGTGCGATCAGCTCGGTTGAGGAACTGCGCAACCTGCCGGTCTCGACCAACCAGGAAGGTATCGTGGTGCGACTGGGCGAGATCGCCTCAGTCGAGCGCGGCTATGCCGAACCGCTCGACCAGTTGATGCGATACAATGGCAAGCCGGCGATCGGCTTGGGCGCTTCCAACGCAACCGGCACCAATGTGGTGGAGGTGGGCCGGCTGATCGACCGGCGCCTGGCCGAGACGCTCGATGAGCGGCCGGTGGGCATGGAAGTCCACGAATTCTACCACCAGGGCAGTGTGGTCTCGGAATCGATCGACGCATTCCTCGTGAACGTGGCAACCGCCTTCGTCATCGTGTTCGTCGTGCTGCTGCTCTTCATGGGCTGGCGGCCGGCGCTTATCATCGGCGCGGTCCTGTTGCTGACCGTGGCCGCCACCCTGGGCGTGATGTATCTCCAGGATATCGCGATGCATCGCATCTCGCTGGGCGCGCTGATCATCGCGTTAGGCATGATGGTCGACAATGCGATCGTCATCGTGGAGGGGATGCTGAAGAGCATCCGGCGGGGGGAAAGCCGGCTGGAGGCCGCACGCTCCATCGCCAGGCAGATGCTGTGGCCGCTTCTTGGCGGAACGGCGATCGGCATCATCGCCTTCGCGCCCATCGGCATGGCGCCCGGCCAGGTCGCAGAATTCATGCGCGACCTGTTCCTGGTGGTGATGATCTCGCTGCTCGCCTCCTGGGTGTTCGCGCTGACCGTGGCGCCTTACCTTTCCGACTTGCTGTTCGAGAGCAAAGCGCACGCAGCCAGAGCGGAGGACTTCGACGAGGCGGACACGCGGGATACAGCGGACGGCCAAGGCACGGCCGAAAGCGGAGTCTTCGCCCGCGCCCGAGCAGCGCTGGCGGTTGTAGGCGATCGTCTGTCCGGCTGGCGGCGAGACCTGCGCGCTCGGCTGCCCGGTTCCTGGACGGGAGACGAAAACGGTGAAGGTGGCGGCTTCGGCAGCAGGCTTGAGGGGTGGTACCGGCGCCAGCTCACCTCCGCGCTGCATCATAAAAAGCTGGTGGTGCTGGCAACGGCCGGAATGTTCCTGCTGTCTGCCTTCGGGTTCACTTATGTCGAGCAGGGTTTCTTCCCCGCTTCGACCACGCCGCACATTCTGATCGATTATCGCCTGCCGGCCGGCAGCGCGATCGAGCGCACGAGCGAGGATCTGGAGCGCATGGAGCGCCGCCTCGCCAGACTCGACAATGTCGCCGGACTCCAGACCGTCGTCGGCTCGGGCACGCTGCGCTACAAGCTCACCTACATTCCCGAACCGCCCAAGCCCTGGTTCGGGCAGGTGATCGTGCAGCTGCAGGACGCATCGAACCTCGATCGCCTGCAGGTCGAGCTGCAGCGCGAACTGACCCGTGAATTCCCGCTCGCCCGGATCAAGGTCTGGCTCTTCAAGCTTGGTCCGGGCGGGCAGTCTGCGGTGGAAGCGCAATATTCTGGTCCCGATCCCGAAACGCTGCCGATCCTGGCGCAAAGGGCCAAGGCAGTCATGGCCGACGACCCTTATGCCATCATGGTCAAGGACGATTGGGGGCAGGCGGTGCCGACCATCGTCCCGCTCTATGCCGAGGCGCGCGCGCGGCGCCTGGGCGTCAGCAGGCAGGCCGTTGCGCAGGCGCTCGAGGCGAATTTCTCCGGGCGCCGGATCGGCACCTTTCGCGAAGGCGACGACCTGATCCCGATCGTGGCCCGCGCACCGCAAGACGAAACAAGGCAAGCCACTAATCTGGAAACCGTGCCCGTCTTCAGCGCCAGCGGCGAGACCGTGCCGCTCGCCGAGGTGGTCGAAGGCATCGAGACTCGATGGGACCAGGCGATCCTCAAGCGGATCAACCAGCGCTGGACGATCAATGCGCAGGCTGATCCGGGCCCGGAGGATACCGCGTCCAAACTGCTGGACCGGGTCCAGCCGCAAGTGGAGGACCTGCCCATCCCGCGCGGCTATGATCTCAACTGGGACGGCGAGTACGGCGATCAGCAGGAGGCGGTTTCATCTCTCCTAACGGCGCTTCCTTATGCCGGCCTGGCCATGGTGCTGACACTTATCCTGCTGTTCAATGCGCTGCGACAGCCGCTGGTGATCCTGCTGATCGTGCCGCTGGCGATCATTGGGGTGACGATCGGGCTGCTGCTGCTGCAGGTACCGCTGGAATTCGTCGCCATCCTGGGTGTGCTGTCCCTGTCCGGCCTGCTAATCAAGAACGCCATCGTGATCGTCGATCAGATCGATCTGGAGATCGCAGGCGGGAAGGACCGCTTCCAAGCGATCGTCGATGGTACGGTCGACCGTGCGCCGCCGGTCGTTCTCGCCTCGCTCACAACCGTTTTGGGCGTCATCCCGCTCTATTTCGACGCATTCTTCAAATCCATGTCGGTGGTGCTCGCCTTCGGCCTCAGCTTCGGCACCATCCTTACGCTGATCGTTGTGCCGGTGCTTTACGCCATGTTCTTCCGCATCAGCGCCGATCGGAAGGAAGACATGCACAAAGCCGCATCCCGCCAGGAGGAGGCCAACGCATGAAACCTCTCGTTCGCACCGCTTTAATCGCCGGGGCGGTTTCGCTGGCCCTGTCCGGCTGCGCCAGCGGCGACAGTGTTGGCAAAGGCGCGGTGGAAAGCGCACGCGCCGCCCTGCCCCAGGTTCCGGAGCGCTGGCGGGCGATCGCCACCGCCGCGGGTCCGGTGGAGAATGGCTGGGTCCGCGCGTTCGACGATCCGCGCCTGCTGGCGCTGGTCGAGGAGGCGCAGGCCCGCAGTACCGACCTCCAGACGGCCGTGGCTAACGTCCAACAGGCGCGGGCGATGGCGGCGATCGCCCGCGCTGGCCTCTATCCGACACTTTCGGCCTCGGCCGCCATGACTGCCTCGCGGATCGAACTCGATCTGGAAGGGCTCACCGACGGCATCGGAATGGATGCGGCGCAGCTTCCTTCTTCGATCACCAGCGAGGGCGTCGGTGCAAATTTGGGGGCGTCGGCCAGCTGGGAAGTGGATCTATGGGGCCGCATCCGCGACGGCTATTATGCTGAGCTGGAGAACCTCGCCGCAGCCCGGGCCGATTTTCGCGGCGCGCAGCAATCCGTGGCAGCCTCGGTCACCCAAGCCTATCTGACCACGATCGAGGCCGCAGCGCAGCAGGAACTGGCGGAAGAGACGGTCGAAACAGCCGCGACGCTTTACCGGCTCGTCTCGCTTCAGGTCGAAGTGGGCGAGATCGCCGCCGCCGAGCGCGCGCTCGCCCGGGCGGAACTGGCCAGCGCCAGGAACGGTCTGGCCCAGGCGGTGCGCAGCCGCAGGCAGGCGATCCGCGCGCTCGAAGTGCTGCTGGGGCGCTATCCGGCCGCCGAACTCGGCAACGGAGCCTATTTCCCCGAAGTGCCACGTCCGCCCGGTGCGAGCGTGCCGGCGGCGCTGCTCGAAAGACGGCCGGATCTGTATGCCGCCGAGCGCCGCGTCGCGGCGGCGCTTTATCGGGAAGAGCAGGCCGACAAGGCGTCGCTGCCCTCGCTCAGCCTGACTGGCATGATCCAGCTCATCTCGCAGACGCTCGACGGTATATTCGATCCGGCTGCCACTCTCCTGAGTGCCGGCCCCGGGCTCAACGTGCCGCTCTTTTCGGGCTGGGAGGAGGTGGCGCAGGCGGAACTGGCGGATGCCCGGGTGCGAAGCGCTGTCGCCAATTACGAAAGCGTCGCCCTCCAGGCCTTTCGCGAAGTTGAAAACAGCCTCGATCGCGGCGCCACCCTGCGGCTGCGCCACGAAGAGCTCACCATCCGCGTCGAACAGTTGGAGCGCCGCTATGAGGTCGAACTGCTGCGCTATCGCTATGGCGAGAGCAGCCTTCTCGACGTGACCCAGATCCGCCAGAGATACCTGACCGCGCGCACCGACCTCGTGCAGGTAGAGCGCGCACTGCGCGACCAGTTCATCGAACTCAATCTCGCGCTTGGCGGCTGGTGGGCGGAGAGCGTGGAGCCGATCGGGAGCATTGTCCTGACAGAGCAGGATCAAGGAAGCTGAAAGGAACGCGCCCGGAAGCGCTGCACGGCCCGGCGCTCGCGGCACGATGGTAACCGGGAACGATTGGGGTCACGCGAGTTGAACAGAACCGGGTCGTTTCGTTTTCCGGCAGGACCTGGTAGCACCGGTCGGCGCGGGCAGGCCCAATCGCAGCCCGCGCCCGGCCCGACGGAAGAGAGATCAGAAATCTTGCCGATGACGACCGAAACTGCCTCTCCTCGTGCCGGCCGTTCAGCGAAGCCGGGACAAGGCATGCCGGCAGACAGACCCAGGATCGTCATCGTCGGCTCCGGCTTCGGCGGCATGGCCGCGGCGCGGGCGCTGCGTCGCGTATCGGCGAAGGTGACGCTGGTCGATCGCACTAATCATCACCTGTTCCAGCCGCTGCTCTATCAGGTGGCCACCGCCGCGCTCTCGCCCGCCGACATCGCCACGGCCAATCGCGTGCTGCTGCGCGGCAGTTCCAACATGCGCGTGCTTATGGCCGAGGTGACGGGGATCGACACCGCAACCCGCGCGGTGCTGCTGCGCGACGGGCGCCGGCTGCCTTACGATTACCTCGTCCTTGCCACCGGGGCGGCTTACAGCTTCTTCGGGCACGATGAATGGCGCGAGCACGCAATGGTGCTCAAATCGCTGGAAGACGCGCTCGCCATCCGCGCGCGGCTGCTCGATGCGTTCGAGCGGGCCGAGCAATCGAGCGATCCGGCCGAGACCCGCCGCCTGCTGACCTTCGCCATCGTCGGCGGCGGCCCGACCGGCGTGGAACTCGCCGGGACCATCGCCGAGCTTGCCCGCACCACGCTGGCGCGCGATTTCACCTGTATCGACCCGCAGGGCACCCGCGTCGTGCTGTGCGAGGCGGGCGAGCGGCTGCTTTCGGCCTTCGATCCGGCGCTCTCGGCCTATGCGGCGGACGCTCTCGCCTCGCTTGGCGTCGAGGTGCGAACCGGCACGGCCGTGGAGGCGATCGATTCCACCGGCCTGATGCTGGGCGAGGAGCGGATCGATGCGGGCGCGGTGCTGTGGTGCGCGGGAACCGAGGCGCGCCCGGCCGCCCGCTGGCTGGGCGCCGAGGCCGCCCGCAATGGCGCGGTGCAGGTCGAGACCGATTGTTCGGTGCCCGGCCATCCCGAGATCTTCGCCATCGGCGATGTCGCCAGCTTCGATGGGGGCGAGGGCCGTCCATTGCCCGGTCTGGCCCCGGTGGCCAAGCAGCAGGGTGCCCATGTCGGCCGCCTGCTGGCCGCGCGTGTCGCCGGCCGGAGCGAGCCAGGAGCTTTCCGCTATCGCGATCACGGCACCATGGCGGTAATCGGCCGCGCCCGTGCGGTGGCCAGGCTTGGCGGGATGCAGCTCAAGGGGTTTGTCGCCTGGCTGGCCTGGTCGCTGGTGCATCTGCTGCTGCTGGTGGATTTCCGCAGCCGCTTGCTGGTCTATGTCAACTGGTCCTGGGCGTGGTTCACCTATGGTCGCGGCGCCAGATTGCTGATGCGCGAAACGCAGGCCGCCCCTCATTCGTTACCGACCGACGAGATCGGAATCGGAGAGCCGTGATGGCTGGCAGATTGCGGTTGAAGCCGCTCCACCAGCAGGTGATCGTCGTCACCGGCGCCAGTTCGGGCATCGGTCTTGCCACCGTGCGCCAAGCGGCGGCGGGCGGCGCGGCGGTGGTGCTGGCGTGGCGCGACGGCGAGGTGCTGGCGCGCATCGCCGGCGAGATCGAAAGCGCGGGCGGCCGGGCGCTGGGGGTCCCCACCGACGTCGATGACGAGGCGGCGATGAAGGCGCTTGCCGAGGCCGCGGTGACACGGTTCGGGCGGATCGACAGCTGGGTCAACAATGCCGGAATCGCCGTGCATGGCGATCCCAGCGCGCTTTCCACCCCCGATCACGAGCGCGTGCTGCGGACCGATTACTGGGGCACGGTGTTCGGCTCGCTTGCCGCGCTGGCGCATTTCCGCGCCCGGGGCGGAGCCGAAGCGATCATCAATGTCGGCTCGATCGCTTCCGACTTTTCCTCGCCGCTGCTCACCGTCCACAGCGCCACCAAGCATGCGGTGCGCGCCTATACCAACTCGCTGAGGCTAGAGGTGCTGGCCAGGCGCGAGCCGGTTTCGCTGACGCTGGTGAAGCCGAGCATGATCGGCACACCGGGCATTCACGAACATGGCCGCGACCTGGGTGACTGGCAGCTTGCCATGCCGATAGCCTATGCGCACGAGATCGTCGCCGACGCCATCCTTACGGCCGCCACCCGGCCGCTGCGCGAGGTGACGGTGGGCTCGGCCGGCATCCTCGCCACCGCTTTCGCACGCAGTTTCCCTGGGCTTTACCAGCGCTTGGCGGCACGGGGCAGCGATGCCATGAAGCAGGCTCGCCAGCGCCCCCATGCCGACAGCCTCTATACGCCGATCGCCAACGGCCGGGTGCGATCGGACATCTTTGTGCGCGAGACCAGCCTCGCCACGGCGCTGGAGACGCGGCCCGCAATCAAGATTGCAGCGAAGGCGGGCGCGGGCCTGCTCGCCGGGCGCGAGCGGCGGTGCTGCCGGGCAGAACGCGCTGAAAGGCCTGGTCACCGTGTGCGACATGGTGCTGATGGGGCAGCCCGAAATCTACTTTCAGTACCAAGAGGAGCTTTTCGGCCCCGAGGGGCAAGTGACCGATGCCCGTACCGCGGCCTTCCTCGATCGCTGGGTCGAGCGCTTCACGGGTTGGATCGCGCGCACCGCCGAACCGCGCACCGATGCTCAGGCGGGCGAGGAAGCGGAGGCGAGATGACTTTGTCGCTGCCGACCGACGCTCCACCGGCATCGGGCGGTGACCGAATTCAGCAGCGCCGACGGAGTTGCGCCTCGGTGCCGTCCATTTGGCGAGACGAGTTCGGGCCTGCAGACTGCCCGGGCACGGAAGGCGGCAATTCGCGCTTCCGGATCGGTTGTGCGGTGTCGATCGGGCTCACTGGCCGGCAATCTCCCGCAGCGGCGGACCGCTACGATATGAACGAGGCGCTCCAGCAAATCCCGATAGGATCTGTGTCCCCTCGCGCGGATTCGCCGCGGCGCGACGGCAGCGCCCGCTCGGTGCGCGCGCTTCGCCGTCCGGCGATGCCGCGCTTGATGGCGGCGCTGTGGACGATGCTTGCGACGGTTGCGGCGCTGCTCGCCCTTGCCGCGCCGGCATCGGCACAGCTCGCGCCCGAGCCGGAGAGCGACGCCGCGGCCGCTCCCACCGATCCGATGGGGCGCCTTACCCCGCGCGGAACGGTGACCGGCCTGATCGATGCGCTGGCCGCGCGCGATTATGCCCGCAGCGCCTATTATTTCGATCTGCCGCTCGAGGACGATTCGGAGCAAGCGGAGCAAGGCGCGCAACTGGCGCAGCAATTCCAGGCGGCGCTCGATCACGGCGGAACGCTGCTGTCCTTCGCGGCGCTTTCCAATCAGGCGAGCGGCCGCATTGATGACGGATTGTCCGTCGATGCCGAACAGGTAGGCGCGTTCGGTGGCGAGGAGGCCGTTCCGATCCTCCTGAGCCGCAGCGAAAGTGCCGATGGAACCCCGATCTGGCGCATCTCGAGCCAGACCATCAACGCACTGGAAAGCGAGGGTCCTCCCGCCGACGCGCTGGACCAGCCCGCCGATGCCGATGCCGTTCTCGTGGCGGGCGCGCCGTTGTCCGACTGGGCGCTGCTGCTGGGGATCGCAGCGGGCAGCTTCGTGGTGTTCTGGCTGATCTCGGCGGCCATCCTCGCGGTGATGCGGGCGACGATCGCCGATCGCGAGAAGAGTTCGTTCTACCGTTTCACCAGTGCGGCGCTGCCACCGTTCAGCCTGCTCCTCGCGGTGATCGGCTTCCAGTTCTGGGCCGAGAGCGTGGAGGCGTCGATCGTCGCCCGGCAGACCTTGCAGCGCTATATCGGCATCATCGCCTGGGTAGCGCTGGCCTGGTTTCTCCTGCGGCTGGTCGACGCGGTCGCGCAGGTCACCAAGACGCGCCTGGAACGCCAGGAGCGGCGGCAGGCGGTGGCGATGGTCACCCTGTTGCGGCGAAGCGCGAAGATCCTGCTGTTCATCATTGCGGTCGTGGCCATCCTCGACACGTTCGGCGTCGATGTCACCACCGGCATCGCCGCGCTCGGCATTGGCGGCATCGCGCTGGCGCTGGGCGCGCAGAAAACGATCGAGAACCTGGTGGGCAGCGTCAGCGTGATCGCCGATCGTCCGGTTCAGGCGGGCGATTTCTGCCGGGTGGGCGACATGGTCGGCACGGTGGAGGATATCGGCATCCGCTCGACCCGGATCCGCACGCTCGAGCGCACCGTGGTCACCATCCCCAATGGCGATTTCTCCTCCCAGAAGATCGAGAATTTCGCCAAGCGCGACCGCTTCCTGTTCAATCCCACGATCGGCGTCGAATACGGCATTTCGGCCGCCAAGCTGCGCGAGGGCATCGGGATCGTCGAACAGGTGTTGAGGGAGCACGATAAGATCGACAATGACGGCGCCCGCGCATGCCTGGGCAATTTCGGCGAAAGCTCGCTCGACATCGAGGTGTTCTCCTACATCACCGTCGGCGATTTCACCGAGAGCGTGTTCATCCGGCAAGAGCTTCTCCTGGCTATCTTCGGGCGGCTGGAAGCGGCCGGGCTGGCGATCGCCTTCCCCACCCGGATGGTCCATCTGGTGCAGGATTCGCCAAAGGAATCGGCACGGGAATCCCAAACCCGGACATAAGGCAGTCCGCGGTAGATCCCCCGCCGTTCTCGGTGCGCCGGCGCCCTTCGTGAAATGGCCCATGCGCTTGTCCGTCAGTTGGGCGAAGCCGCGGAACGGGACAAAGCATCAGAGAAGCTGGGTATAAGCCGCCGTAGGTTCAGGTCGCCTCTGCCACATCTTGTGCGACCAAATTCCACTTCATCTGGAGGAAATTCGCGGGCTCAGACGGGGACGTAGAAGGTTATTCAGCGGAACAAGAGATTGAGGGCATAGCGTTGATGGTACGCTAAACAACGCTAAGGGCGAACAATCAGCGAACACTCAGGCTGCGCGGCTATCCGGCGGGAGATTGAGGGCCTTGCGGCCAGCGGAAGCGGCTGCACGATCCCAGAGGAAATCGCCGGAGAAAGCAATATGCTCCCAACCTACGGGGGAGGTATGGGCGAGGAGATCATCAGGCACCGGGACCAATGTTGATCGTAGATGCTGGGCTGCGGCGTCCATGTAGATCGTGTTCCAATAGACGATCGCCGCGATGACCAGATTGAGGCCGGATGCCCGATATTTCTGCGCCTCATGGCTGCGGTCGATGATACGGCCCTGGCGGAATGTGTAGATCGCCTGCGTCAGAGCATGGCGCTGCTCGCTATTGTTGAGGCCGGCATGGCATCGCCGGCGCAGATCGGGATTTTCCAGCCAGTCCAGCATGAACAGCGTTCGCTCGATCTTCCCGATTTCCTGAAGAGCGACGTCGAGCTGGTTCTGCCGTTCGTAGGCGGCGAGCTTTCGCAGCATGACCGATGGTGCGACATGGCCGGCCTTGATCGACCCTACGAGGCGTAGCACGTCGTCCCATTGCTCACCGATGATGTCGGTGCGGATACGCTTGCCCAATAGCGGAGCGATGGACGGATAGGCCATGACCGATGCCATCGGCGCGAGCCGCCTGTCGGGAAAGTCGCGCAGGCGCGGGCAGAAGCGAAATCCCAGCATGGCGCACAGGGCGAAAACATGATCGGTCGCCCCGCCGGTGTCAGTGTAATGCTCGGCGATTTTCAGATCGGTGCCGTGGGTAGTGAGGCCGTCGAGGACATAGGGCGCCTCATGCGTCGCCGCTGAGATCACGTTGACGTGATAGGGCGCGCGCTGATCGGAAACATGGGTGTAGAAGCTGGAGCCATGATCGACGCCATAGCGGGCGTTGATGTCACCCCCCGATGCGCCGCGTTTTGCGCCCCTGAAGAACTGGCCATCGGAACTGGACGTGGTGCCATCGCCCCACACCCGCGAGAATGGTAGGCAGTGGTGTGCGTTGATGAGGACGGCCAACGCCGCGCGGTAGCTATCGTCGCGGATATAGGCGTCATGGGTCCACAGGAGCTGGTCGCGCGTGACGCCTTGGCTCGCGGCCGCCATGCGCGACAGGCCAAGATTGGTCGCATCGGCGAGAATGGTGGCGAGCAGGGCGTTTTCATTTGGACACGGCTCGCCGGTGCGCAGGTTGGTGAACGCCGCAAGAAAGCCGGTTTCCTGCGCCACCTCATGCAGCAGCTCGGTGATGCGAATGCGTGGCATCATGGCATCAAGCCGGTCAGCCAGCATCTCGGCGTCAGGCATCGCGATCGTGCGAACGGGTGATATCTGGAGGCGGTCGTCGCGGTATCGCACACCCTCCAGAGCGTCGCGCTTCAGGCGCTGGGCAAATTTCTTTAGCCGCCAGTCCAGTTCGCGCCCCCGCTGTTCGAGCCATTCGCCGGCTGTGGGTGGAAGGCCGAGAGCCGACACGATCGGCTTGGCTTTCGGTTCGCTGAGCAGGTAGCTGTCGAACCGGCGGTATCCCGCCGATCGTTCCACCCAGATATCCCCGGAACGCAGCTTGTTGCGCAGATGCGCGATCGTCGCGATTTCCCAAAGCCGCCGGTTGATCTTGCCGTCATCGCCCACGACGATTTTCCGCCATTCCTTGCGGAAGGGCATCGGAGCGTCGGCAGGCAGATCGCGTTTGCCCGACCTGTTGAGGTCGCGCAGCATCTCGATAGCGGCGATCGTTTTCGCGCTGCCCTTTCCAGCCCTGAAGTGGAGCGCTTCAAGCAAGTCGGGGGC
>NZ_AMRV01000001.1 GCF_000342165.1 Pacificimonas flava | reverse complement strand
GCTCGACCAGGCGCACGACGTTCAAAGTTTTACACTGCTGTTCCGGATGATCGGTGATCGCATCGAAGCGTTCCTCGCCGACCGCGGCTATGATGCCGATGCCATCTGCGAGGAGATCACCGCTGCCGGCGTCGAAGCGGTCATCCCTGCCAAGGCGAACCGCCGAACGCCTGCTCCGCACGACCGCGCGAAATACCGCTGGCGCAACCTGATCGAACGGCTGTTCAACACGCTGAAGAACTGGCGCCGGGTCGCCACCCGCTACGACAAGACCAGAGAGTCCTACCTCGGATTCGTCGCGCTCGCCTCAGTCAAACTCTGGATACCCTTTGTCAACGAGGCCTAGTTCATGCGTCAAAATCAATCTCATTCTCTCGTCGGCTGCATTTTGACAGATGCTGTGAAAGTTAGATGATTATATCTTTTCGTATTGGTATCATGCCATACGCTTTCGAGCAGCTTTGATAACTGGGTCCCACTCAATCAATTCGTAATCGATCATATTAACTGCCTCTTTGAGGACTGTCAGTTCTGCACCCGCACCATATTTGCGTCCGACGCTGTCCGGCGCATGCCCGGCAAGCAGATCCGCGATCTCCTCCTTCATTCCGGTCCCCCGAGCCGCTCGTTTCATATCATGGCGAAAGGAATGAAAATCTTTCTCACTGTCCGTAATCCCAAGGGCGCGCAGACGACGGATAATACGCTGGGAGGCGGCCTTGGTCCGATCGCCATGCTTGTTGGCGGTAAGGTCGTCGAATAGCCATTCGGACCCAGCCGCACGCTTTCGTTCAACGTATTCCAGGAAGCCGGCCTCAATAAGTATCCAGTGCACCGGAATGTCGCGATAACCGGCCTTGGTTTTGGCTCGCTTAGCGACTTCGCCCTTCGCATGATTTTCACGTCGTTTCCTAAGTGTATCACGCTCAATGCTAATGTAGGTAATTCCGCGATCGATTTTGACGTTCCCAGGTCTTAGCTTGCCGGCTTCTTCAATCCGGATTCCCATAAGCGGAGCCATCATCACCAGCCAAAAGTCTGTCGTTCGAAGCCGATCGGTAGAATCGGTCATCATGGGGCTGGAGAAGATGACGCGCAGATCTTCCGGCGTATGGGCGAGGCGAGCATCTATAGCACTCTTCGAGCCCGTGACCTTGACGTCCTTGGCTACGTTGCGGTCCATGAGCCCCAAAGTTTCAACTGCATGGTCCAGCACCGAACGAAGCCCACTCATATGCTTTGCGATGGTGGGACCGGACAGGGTTGGTAGTTCGTCGCGGCGAGCGATCTCAATTTGATCGCGCAACGGTAGACAGCGCACCGCTGCCTTGGGACGTGAAGGGAGGCCCTTCATCGCCTCACGAAAGAGAGTGACATGGTCTTTCGATATCTGGGTCACTTCGAGGTCATCATGGAGCTCGACGAACCGGTTTATCGTGGTGTTCCATTCATCAACAAGCTTGGAGTCCTCTGGCTGTCGCGATGCTGCCCATGCGGAAAAAACCTGCAAAAGAGTTCGCGCCTCGGCGTGCTCGCCCATGACCACGCGTCGTAGATCTTTATCACCTCTATCCAGTGATGCGGCTTTGGCGCCCTGAGCGGCATGTGAGATTTCTGGGTCGGGCATATGCACGTTGCCCTTAGATGCAGTGCACGGCGCTGGTCTCAACTCAGTCGGTATTGGATGGGCTATAGCCGCCATGTCCAATTGTGGCAGTCTATAAGAGAGTAGACGGGACAAGAAGTGGTCGGCGGCAACATAAACCCTGGGGTCGGCTTCATCTAGTGGTAATCCCGCCGCCTCGAACGCGTCCTGTAGGAATGTAGAAGTGACCTGCCAGAAGCCTGCCGTATGGGCGCGCGATGCCGCTTCGGTCCCGGCAAGCGAAGCCGACATGACATCTCGATGAAGCACACGCTGCCGCGCGCTAATCACGCCACTCACCTGCGGGTCTGCATAGGTCGCATAAGCGCGGCAAAGGTTGATCGCTGCCTGACCAGGTTTAATCAATTCTGCAGCGTCAAGATGAGCGCACTCCGCCTGAGCGATAAGCTCAAGCTCGTAGGCGACTGCATGAAAGATCCCGTGCTCCGCGATCCGGGCATCCAAAAGCCTGTCGACGATCTGCACACCTTCGGCGGCGGCCGTCACGGCATTCTGTTCCCGCAGTTTTGCGAAGCGTTCATTCCACTCTAACTGCTTGGTCGAGCAGAGCAGACGCGCTTCGGACATCTTTGGCGTGTGGAGAGATTCTCGGATTTCGCGCTTACCAACCGCCTGCCGCAGGTCTGGCGGGACGATCATCCGGAACCATAGGTTCTCGGAATTAGGACGCTTCATGGGAGAAATGGGGCGACTGCTCATATGGACCACCTAAATGGACCACCCCACCTCGCGTAACTGGTTCGCCTGCCCGGGTTTCCAGCATTTTCGCGATGTATGCCACCGAATGGTGACCCCTACGGGACTCGAACCCGTGTTTTCGCCGTGAGAGGGCGACGTCCTAGACCGCTAGACGAAGGGGCCACGGGGCGGTGCGCCGCCCTGCGAGACGCGCGACCTATGGGCCGAGGCCAGGCTTGTCAAGCCGCGGCCCACAGGTTCGCACATTATGCGGCGGCCGCCTGATCCTGCTTGGCCATTTCGTCGCGCAGCTTCTCGGCAAGAAGGAAGGCCAGTTCGATGGACTGACTGGCGTTAAGGCGCGGGTCGCAATGCGTATGATAACGATCCGCAAGTGTCTCATCAGTGACAGCTGCTGCGCCGCCGGTGCATTCGGTGACGTTCTGGCCGGTCATCTCGCAGTGGATGCCGCCGGCATGCGTCCCCTCCGCGCGGTGGACGGCGAAGAAACTGGAAACCTCCGATAGGATTCGCTCGAAGGGACGGGTCTTGAAGCCGCTGGCGGACTTGATGGTGTTGCCGTGCATCGGATCGCAGGACCAGACGACATGGCGTCCCTCTGCCGCGACGCGGCGCACCAGTTTCGGCAGCCCGGCTTCGACCTTGTCGTGGCCGAAGCGGCTGATGATCGTCAGGCGGCCGGGATCATTGTCCGGATTCAGCGTGTCAATGAGCCGAATTAGCTCATCAGGCTCCAATGAGGGACCGGCCTTCATGGCAATGGGATTGCCGACGCCGCGCAGAAATTCCACATGCGCCGAGCCCGTGAAGCGCGTGCGGTCGCCGATCCACAGCATGTGGGCAGACGTATCGTACCAGCGCCCCGTAAGTGAATCCTGCCGCGTCATCGCCTGCTCATAGCCGAGCAGCAGGGCTTCGTGACTGGTGTAGAAGTCGGTGCCGTGCAGTTGCGGCACACTGTCCGGGTCGACACCGCAGGCCGCCATGAAGTCGAGAGCTTCGCCGATACGGCCGGCAACTTCTCGATATTTCTCTCCCGTGGGCGAGGCACCAACGAAGTCGAGATTCCACTGATGCACCTGATAAAGGTTTGCATAGCCGCCGGTCGCGAGCGCGCGAAGCAGGTTGAGCGTCGCGGCCGCCTGCATATAGGCGCGCAGCATGCGTTCGGGATTGGGCTGCCGTCCCGCCGCCTCGAACCCGATATCGTTGACGATGTCGCCGCGATAGGAGGGAAGGGAGGCGCCGTCCTGTTCCTCCATATCGGCCGAGCGGGGCTTGGCGAACTGACCGGCCATGCGGCCAACCTTCACGACCGGCATCTTCGATCCGAACGTCAGGACGACGGCCATCTGCAGAAGCACGCGAAACGTGTCGCGAATATTGTTCGGGTGAAATTCCGCGAAGCTTTCCGCGCAGTCGCCGCCCTGCAGCAGGAATCCCTTGCCATGGGCCACGTCGGCCAGATCGGCGCGAAGCTGCCGCGCTTCACCGGCGAAGACGAGTGGCGGATAGGTGCCAAGGAGCTGCTCGGTCTCGGCCAGCGCTGCGCTGTCCGGATAGGCGGGAAGCTGCCGCGCCTCGAAATTGCGCCAGCTCTGCGGGGTCCACTTGCTATTCGTCATGATAGGATCCTGTTCGCACAAGCAGGCGCGGGCAACAAACAGAATGTTTGCGCCGGCCCAGCTATCGCATCAACACCAATTCCTCAGCCATCGTCGGGTGAATGGCAATGGTCGCGTCGACCTGCTTTTTGGTCAGGCCCGCCTTCACCGCGATGGCGAGGGACTGCATGATTTCCGGTGCATCCGGCCCGATCATATGCGCACCCACCAGCTTCCCATTCGCGGAATCCACGATCAGCTTGTAGAGCGACCGCTCGTTCCGGTTCGCAAGAACATTCTTCATTGCGCGGAAATCGCTTGTAAAAACCTCAACGCCGCCAAGTTGATCCCGCGCTTCGCTTTCGGTCATGCCGACCGCGGCAATGGGAGGGTGGCTGAAGACCGCAGAGGGAATACAGTCATATTCGGGGCGCCACGCCTCGTCCCCGAACAGGGTGTCGGCAAGCGCGTGCCCCTCACGGATGGCGACAGGCGTCAATTGAACATTGTCGGTGACATCGCCGACGGCGTAGATATTGTCGACGCTGGTGCGGAAGTCCTCGTCGATGCAAACGGCGCCGCGGTCGTTCAGCTTCACGCCGACCGTTTCCAGGCCCATATTCTCCGTATTGGGCGGGCGGCCGATGGCGGCGAGGAGAATGTCTGCCTCCCGCACGTCGCCATTGCCGAGCGAGACCTTCACGCCGCCGCCCTCAGTCTTCTCGATCTTTTCGAACGGCGCGTTGTAGAGGATCTCGATCCCCTTCACGGTGCTGATGTGCATCAGTCGCTCGACCATGGAGTGATCATAGCCGCGCAGCAGCTTGTCGGACCGCTGGACCAGCGTCACCTTCGCGCCCAGTTCGTTGAAGATACCGGCAAATTCGTTGGCGATATACCCTCCGC
Organism: Pacificimonas flava; assembly: GCF_000342165.1. Lineage (GTDB taxonomy): Bacteria > Pseudomonadota > Alphaproteobacteria > Sphingomonadales > Sphingomonadaceae > Pacificimonas > Pacificimonas flava. The sequence goes on along the minus strand of NZ_AMRV01000001.1, from coordinate 593,468 downwards.
CCGCGATGATGATGCTTTTCGGCAGCTTTTCGAGATGGAAGACCTCGTTTGAGGTGATCGCGAGTTCGCTGCCTTCGCAGGGGAAGGTGCCGGGGCGGGCGCCGGTGGCGATCAGGATCTTGTCGGCCGTGATGGTCTTCCCGCCGACGTCCAGAGTATGTGCGTCCTTCAGCACGGCGCGCGCCTTGAAGATTTTTACATCCTGGTTTTCCAGCGTGTTGTGATAGGCGCCCTCTATCCGTTCGACCTCCGCCAGAACGTTTTTCTGCAACGTCTTCCAGTCGAAGTTTTTGTCGCCCACGGTCCAACCGAAGCGTTCGGCGTCCACGAGATCTTCTGCAAAATGCGCGCCGATGACGAGCAGCTTCTTGGGGACGCAGCCGCGAATGACGCAGGTGCCGCCGACACGGTGCTCTTCCGCCAGGCCGACGCGGGCGCCATGGCCCGCTGCAATCCGGGCCGAGCGGACGCCGCCGGAGCCGCCGCCGATGACAAAATAGTCGAAATCATAATCAGCCATGAGCCATGCCTTCGTTCCGCAGAAAGTCTGCTGTGGGCCTTAGGGCGCGCAGACGGCGGCGGCAACGCACCGCGTTGAGCAACGAACCGCGTGCGCTCATCTTGCCATCCGGGCGTGGTCTGACCTAGGGCTGCCATCCAATATCAGGGAGGACCGTTTTGCCGGCGCGCCGAATTTTTGTCGCGGAAGACAACGCACTCGTGATGATGTCCCTCGAAGGACTGATCGAGGACATGGAGTGGGAACTCGTGGGGCCCGCCGAGACGCTGGCGGACGCGGAACGGATCGCGTCCGATTGCGAGGCCGACGTGGCGCTTCTGGACGTGAACCTGAACGGAGAGCGCAGCTTCTCGGCGGCGGAGCTTCTGATGCGCCGGGACATTCCGGTGATCTTCGCCACCGGGTACGATGCCAATTTGGCGCTGCCGGAAACCCTGTCCGACGCGCGACTGGTGACAAAGCCATTCCGCCTGGATGCGCTGGAGGCGGAACTGCGCAGCCTGGTCGGCGAGGCATGACCGAGACCGCGGCTCGGCGCCGATAGTGGGACGCCGCAGCGATAGCTCAGCGGGCAAGGCGGATCGGCTGATCGGATGCGACTGGGCGGACGCGCAGCGGCTGATCGAGGAGCGGCCATTGGCTTGGGTTTCAGCGCCCCTGCACGGTGAGGGCAGCCTGCTTCCCCTCGTCGCTCGCTATGATGCAATCGGCCGGCCGGCAGAATTGATCGGGCATTTCGCGCGCCGAAATCCGCTCGCTGCGATCGTTGAGGAGGACCCGCGCGTCGAAATTCTGTTCAAGGGGCCAGACGCTTACGTTTCGCCGCGCCATGTCGGGCGCCGCGACTGGGGGCCCACGTGGAATTACGCCCAACTTCACATCATCGGCGATCTTTTCATAGAGGAGGCGCTGACGGAGGAGGCACTGCGGCTGCTGATCGAAAAGGTCGAGGCCGGAGCGGAAGCGGCGTGGAGCGCGGAGGAACTGGGCGCGCGCTATGAGACATTGCTGGCCCACATCGTCGGCTTTCGTATCCAGGTCGGCTCAGTGTCCGGCCGTTTCAAACTCGGCCAGGACGAGGCGGCCGAGGATTTGTCGCGCATCATCGCGAATTCACCGGATCGTGAGCTTGCGCACTGGATGCGAACCGCGAACCGCGGACGGCTCGGCGAATTGGACGATATGGGCGACTAGCAGCCCCACCATCCAACCCGTCAGAACCGATATTGGCTTGGCGGCACGCCGAAGAAGCGATGGAACATCGAGGTGAACGCACTGGGGCTTTCATAGCCCACATCGAATGCGACCGTGGTGACGGACTGACCGCACGCGAGCCTTGAGACCGCTTCAAGAAGGCGCACCTGCTGGCACCATATTCCGAGGCTCATCCCGGTTTCCTGACGGAACTGCCGCGTGAAGGTTCGGCGACCCATCCCGGCGAGGCTTGCATAATCGTCAAGCGTGCGGCGTTCGGTCGGTTCGGCAAGAATGGCGTTGCAGACCCGCAGCAGGCGCGGATCGGACGGCATCGGGGCGTGAAAGGGCGCTGTCGGCATTGCGGACAGTTCCGAGATCAATAACGACACGATCTGCTGGTAGCGGACATCGTTTCCGCTTGCGCCGTCGCCGATGTGCGCCAGCTCGACGATGAGCGCCTTCAGGAAATCGCTGACCTCAATAACTCGGCAGGCGCGGGCGGCGCTGCCCGTCCGATCCTCATCGATATAGAGCGTGCGTAAAGAGACCGCGCTGCGGCACGACACTTCATGAAGCGTTCCCGACGGTATCCAAATGGCTCTGAGGGGCGGAATGACGAAGCTGGCCCCGCCCGCGACCACGGACATGACTCCAGAGGATGCATAGAGAAGCTGGGCGCGGCCGTGGCAGTGCTCCGCATCCACGAAGCCGGGCGTATATTCGTCCTGCAACCCGTAAACAGGCAGGTCTGACAGATCGCGCGCTTCATCGAAATGCTTCAACCCGACTCTCCACACCCCCAGACCGGCTGCGCATCGAAGCGTATGCTGCGGCGCAGCACCGTCAAGAGGGCGAGCGCCCGATCGCCGTGCCCCGGCTGCCGTCCGGTTCGATCAGGCGGCCTCTAACGTGTCCCGCATCCACCGGGCCGAGGCATCAAGCGCGGTCGCTGCGAGGGACGAGATACTGACGGCCTCCAGGAAGGAGTGGGTTGCCGCTGCATAGATCTGTAGGTCGATGGCGACACCGGCATCCTTCATCGCTGCGGCGAGTTCCAGATTTTCCTCCGCCAGAATGTCGCCGGCCGGAACGCAGAAGTGCGCGGGGGGCAGGCCGGACAGGTCCGCCGTCAGCGGCACTGCATAGGGAACCTCGTCAAGCGTCCGGTTTCCAATATAATTGCGCCAGAACTCCGCCATTTCATCATCGGCGAGCATGTATTCCGGCCCGTTCAGGCGTTGCCAGCTCTCACGCGGGCGGGGATCGAACGCCCCGTAATTGAGGAGCAACCCCGACAAGCCGCGCCGCCCGGCATCGCGTTCGCGCAGCGCGGTGCCGAGCGCCAGGTTGGCGCCCGCCGAATCGCCGCCGATCACCAATTTTCGGGTATCGAGACCATGCGCCGCGCCGTTCGCCCGGATCCAATCGAGAACATGGCCCATTTCTTCCAGCGCTTGCGGATAAGGCGCCTCCGGCGACAGGCTGTATTCGGGCCCGAGGACAGCGAAGCCGCTGCGCGCCGCATATTCGCGCATCAGCCGGTCATGCGTTTCGATGCTGAAGACGGTCCAACCGCCGCCATGGATGTAGAGGAGGAGGGGGCGGCCTTCACGGGGCGCGATATCGTACCCGCCGACCGGAATATGCAGGCGCATGGGCGGGCACCCGTCACCCGGGGACAAGTCGGTGCTTCTCGCCATTTCCGGACCACCCCGAACCCAGGGCGCGCGCACCTTCTCGGCAGCGGCACGGCGTGCGGCATAATCGTTCGCAGACACGGCATGCTCGGCATAGGCCGCGGCGATCCGGTCGCGAAAGCGGGCAATGTCCGGATCGACGATCGGCAGCTTGTCCTGTTCGTTCAACGCAATCCTCCGGCCTGATACATGCGCGGTCCCGCTTCATCCTTCTGGAGCGTGAGGGCTTTCTGAGGCGGGCAATTCTTCGGTGCGACCGGGCCTGCATCGTTGCGGCGAGAATGGCTTGGCGGCATCACGGCACCATGAAGACCTATTTCGATGAACGCCAGCGTCTCCACCATCCGCAGCGCGAGATGCACAATGGCGACTGGACTGCGCATGTCGAAACGCACGTCAGGGCCGACTCCATATGCGCGGCAATCGGACCGTTGGACAGGCCCGCCGATTACGGCATGGCGCCGCTCCTCGCCGTCCACGATGCCGCCTATCTGGAATTTTTGAAGACGGCGTTCGCCGAGTGGCGCGCCGCCGGCCGTCCCGGGGAGGCGATAGGTTATAGCTGGCCGGTCGTGCGCCGCCGTCCGCTCGACCTGGACAGGATCGAGGCGAAGCTGGGCCGATTCAGCTATGACGCCGGGACGCCGATCGGCGAGGAGACCTGGACGTCCGCCTATTGGGCGGCGCAGTGCGCGGTCGCGGCGGCAGAGGATCTGCATGCCGGCGCACGGCGGGCCTTCGCTCTCTGCCGTCCGCCAGGCCACCACGCCGGACGCGACTATCTTGGTGGATATTGCTATCTGAACAACGCTGCCATCGCCGCTGAACATCTGATCCGCAGCGGCAGCCGGCGCGTCGCCGTCCTGGACGTGGACTATCATCACGGCAACGGCACCCAGGATATTTTCTATGCGCGCGGTGACGTCGGATTCGTATCGCTGCATGGCGATCCGCGAACGGAGTACCCCTTCTTCTGGGGGCACGCGGACGAGCGCGGCGAAGGCGGCGGCACCGGCGCCAATCTCAATCTGCCGCTGCCGCGCGGAACGGACGCGCCGCGCTATCTTGGGGCGTTGGAGCAAGGCTGCGCCGAGATTTCCCGCTGGGAACCGGATCATCTCGTCGTGTCGTTCGGCGCCGACACCTTTGCCGAGGACCCCATCTCGAACTTCGCCATTCGAACGCCGGAGTTCGCCGCCATCGGTGCGCGTATTGCGGCGCTTGATCTGCCGACGGCCGTGGTCATGGAGGGCGGCTATGCCAGCGAGGCGCTCGGAAGGAACGTCGCGACGTTCCTGAACGGCCTCGGAGAAGGGTAGGGCGGGCGGCACGTCGCGCCGCCCGCCGCCGCGTCCTAGCGGAAATTCCAGGTCAGCGAACCGCCGATGGTGCGCGGCCGGGTGATGGTACCGGCGAAGGAGAAGGGTGCATTGACGATGCCGTAGGCGTCGAGCAGGTTCTTCGCGAAGACACCCAATTCCAGCCCCTGTGCTATCTGCGCCGATGCATTGAGGTCAAGGAGGTGGTAATCGCCCCGCTGCAGATCGGCGCCAAAGGCGACCGGGGCCTCTGATAAGAAGCGATGTGCGATGCCGAAGCGCGGCTGCATGGGCAGATCGTCAAATTCGAACGAAAGCTGATTGGCCAGCGTCCACTCGGATGAACCGGGCAGGCGTGTACCCTCCGGATAGCCGCCGCCCGGCGCTCCGGTGTCGGGCAGCAGCGAAGACAGCCGCGCATCCGTATAGGCGAGGCTGCTCGACAGCTGCATGAAGGGCGCGGGCCGCAGCGTCATCGTCATCTCGACACCGTCGATGTCCGCGCCGCCGCCATTGGTCGTATAGGCCTCGAACGTGACGGGCACGAACAGGCGGGCCTGAATATCGTTCCAATCGATGTGGTAGGCGGCGATGTCGAAGCTCAGCTGGTTCGGCACCAGATCGAAGCGGGCGCCGATCTCGTAGTTTTGCGTCGTATCGCTGTCGAACGTCAGCGGCGTTCCCGCTGCGACAGAATAGACATTGACGCCGCCGATGCGGAAACCCTCCGAATAGAGCGCGTAGAGTTTCAGGTCGTCCCTCGGATTGTAGGCGAGGGAGACCTTCGGGATGAAACCGCTCTCCTTCTGCCTTCCCGGCGCATAGTCGAAGGGCGGAATTAGCTCTGCATTCGGCAGGAATTGCAGGCGCGGCTCCGACTTGTATTCAAAGAGCCGCCCGCCAAGCGTGAGTGTCAGGACGTCGGCAAAGGTGTAGGCGGCCTCGCCGAATAGCGCGATTTCCCGGATGTCGTTGTTGCTGACCGTGCGCTGCACCAGATCGCCGGGCGCAATGTCGCTGGACGGACGCCCGCCGAATTCATCGGGATTGGCATCGATATACTCGCCGATCCCCTCGATGGACACGCGGTCCGTGCTTTCCGACCGGGCGTTCGTATAGTTTGCGCCGATCAGCCAGCTGAACGCCGTCTCGGCCGGCGATGTCAGGCGCAGCTCGGCATAGTCCGTTTTCGACGTGCCGGCCGAACCGGACAGCTGCGGCGTGTCGGTGCGCGGGTCGATGCCGACGAAAATGGAATCGTCAAACGCGAGATCGCTTTCCTTTTCCGTGTAGCTGCCGATAGCGGTCAGCCTCGCGAAACCGAGTTCCTGATCCAGCCGTAAGCTATGCAGCATGAAGGACGTATCCTGAAACTCCGCGACGTTGGTCACGCGCTCGAACGTCTCGGGATCGTCGTTGAAGATCACATAGGTCTGATCGTCGAGGTCATATTCCTGATACATGCTGAGGGCGGTCACGCGCGTGTCCGGAGTGGGTGTCCACACGATCGATCCGCGCAGTCCGCGGACGCGCAGGTCGTTGCTGCCGTCCTCGTCGATGCCCGGATTGTCGAGATAACCTGCGTCGTAGCGTTCCAGCGCGACGACGCGGACGGCGAGCTTGTCCTCTACGATCGGTACGTTCACCATCGCCTTGGCCGCATAATTGGCCTCTCCCGCGCGGCGCGTGGAGGCCGCGATGCCCTGCGCGGCGGCGTCGAAGCCCGAGGTCTGCGCCTCCTTCACCACATAGTTCACCGCGCCGCCGAGGGATGAGGATCCGAACAGGGTGCCCTGCGGGCCGCGCAGCACCTCGACACGTTCCAGATCGAAGGCATCCACGTCCGGTATGACGAGCGGAAAGCCCGGCTCGATCAGGGGGATCTCGTTCAAATAATAGCCTGTCGTCGCCTGGTTCGCCTCGTGATAGGTGGTGGAGGCGACGCCGCGCACGACAACTTCCGATACGCCGGGCTGATAATCGTTGAAGACGACGCCAGGAACGCGGTTGATATAGTCGCTGAGGCTCTGGGCGTTGAGTTCTGTCAGATCCTCGTCGGTGAGCGCGCTGACGGCACCGGCGATGTCGCGAATGTCCTCGCCCCGCTTCGATGCGGTGATGACGATGGCATCCTCCTCGCCGGTCCCCTCCTCCAGAGCCTGGCCCCAGACCGGTCCGGCCGCCGTGAGACACAGCGCCGCCGCCGTTCCCGTTAAAATCGATGTTTTCGCCATCCTGTTACCCCCCGTAAATTGCGCCAGACCTTTTCTTCCCGTTCAAATTATGTCGCGGACATGGGTTTGGACTTTGCGTTGCGGGCCAAAGGATATGCTGGAAGGGCCAAACCGGTATCTTCCCGAGCCTGCTCGGTATTCGGGGGTGCTGAGGTCGGCTAGTTCTCATGGCATGATAAATGTCGATCAATCGCTTCCGAACCGCCGCACTCTTCTGATCGGTGCCGGCAGTCTTGCCCTCGCGTCCTGCATGCCAAGGGTTCTCACATCATCCAGACCCGCCTCGTCGAACGACAAGATGCCTCGCGCGCAAAAAATACCGAAGCGGATCGAGCAGCTCGGCCGAACGCGCACCGATCCCTATGCCTGGTTGAAGGACGAGGGGCCGGGCTCTGAACGCACCCTCGAGACTCTGGCATCGCCGATTGCGGAGCAGCTGCGCGCCGAAATGGCTTACGCAAAGCGGATTCTGGCGCCGGGTGCGGACCTGGAAGAGACGCTTTTCAGCGAAATGCAAGCGCGCTCTGCCGGCGACATGGCGGCTCCCCCCATGCCGGCGGGCGACCTTCTGTCCGGAACGCCGCAAGGCCTTGGTCGACCGGTCTACAGACTGGAGTCGGGGACGGGGAGCGAGGTCGTACTCGACGAGAATGCGCGTGCGGAGGACCGCCCTTATTATCGCACCACCGGTCACCAGCGTGGCGGTTCACGCTGGTTCGTATGGGCGGAGGATATCGTTGGCGCAGACGAGTTCAGAATCGTGGCTCGCGATCTCGATAGCGGAGCGGTGCGAACGGTCGTGCCCGGCGGTGTTTTCGGCTATGGCGGCATAGCGGCGACGGGCGATGCGGTTTACTGGCTGCGCCGCAACGACCGGGCCCGTCCCGACGCGCTGATGCGCACGCCGCTTCTCGGCGGCGAAGCCAAGCTCTTATACGAGGAAGACGATCCCGCCTTCTTTCTCGGGCTGAAGAAGACCGCTGCCGGCGGCCTGATTGTGCTCAGCGCGTATAGTCCCGACCGCACGGAGATTTGGACCGTGGATGCGAAAACGCCGCAGGCCGAGCCGCAGCGGGTCGTTTCCCGTTCCGACGGCGAACGCGCGGAGTTGTTCGAGTGGCAGGATGCGCCGTTGCTTCTGACGGATCGGGGCGGCGCCTTTGACCAAAAGATCGTGCCACTGCGTGGCACGTTGGCGTCCGAACCACTCTTGCCGCATCGACCGGGTGTTCCCATCGAAATGGTGATGCCCTTCGCATCTGCGTTGGTCTGGCTGGAACGTCAGGATGCGCTGCCTGTGCTGCGTATCCTTCGTCCGTCCATGCGCGAAGCTATGACGATGCGGTTCGACGGGCCGGCCTACAATCTGTCGGTGCCGGAGGATCAGCCATTCGATGCCGAAACGATACGTGTCAGGTTCGAAACGCCCGCGACACCGCCGATCTGGTACGATGTCAACCTGAGGGACGGCAGCCGGACACTGGTGAAGAGAGCCACCCTGCCGGGTGTCGATCCCGGAGCATACCAGGTGGAACGGATCGACATTCCCTCAACAGATGGGGCCAGCGTTCCCGTTACGATTTTGCGGCGGCGAGGCGCGCGGAGCGGTCGTATGGAGGGCAGGGCGCCGCTGCTGCTGACGGGTTACGGGGCTTACGGCCTTTCCAGCGAGGCGGAGTTCTCCCTGCCCGCGCTCAGCCTGGTCGACAGGGGGTGGACCTATGCCATCGCCCATGTCCGCGGTGGCGGAGAACGGGGGCGCCGCTGGTTTGAGGACGGCCGCCGCTTTCGAAAGCATCATAGCTTCGACGATTTCAATGCCGCCGCACACGCTCTTGCAGCCTCGCACGGAGCCGATCCGCAGCGCATGGTTGCGTTCGGTCTGTCCGCCGGGGGACTGCTGCTTGGCGGCGCGCTCAATCAGGAACCCGGCCTCTTTGCCGGTGCGATTATGAAGGTGCCGTTTGTCGACATGCTCAACACGATGAGCGATGCGGACCATCCTCTCGTGCCGCTGTTCCGCCCGGACTGGGGCGATCCGCTCGCCGATCCAGAGGCCTATGACTATATGGCCTCGATCTCCCCCTACGAGAATGTGAAGCGTGCGCCATATCCACCGATCTTGACGACGGCCGGTTTGAAGGACGATCGGGTGGCGTATTGGGAACCAGCAAAGTTCATCGCAGCCGTTCGTGATCGAAGCACGAGCGGGAAGCCGGCCATTCTTTATCTTGATCCGGAGGCTGGGCATCAGCCGGATGCCGGTAGCGCTTCCGCTTTGCGGGAAGCGGCGCGGTTCTGGACGTTCGCCATTCGGGCGGCTGCACACCAGTTCTAGATCGGAAAAGCCCGATCCTGAATCGCCCCGGCGGCAACAGGGCGCTGCGGAAGAATGAGGTCCTACGCGCCCTGCACGTTTTGCGTCAGGCGGCGGGTAAGCCTTATCAGGCCAAAGAACGCTTAAAAACGATATCGACTCGCATTAGCGTGTATGGCATATGATCGGGATGGCAGACGCGAACAGAACAATATCCCGTTTCGTCCCGGAAAAGCTGTCCTGGCTCCGAAGGACGCAGCGGCGCCGGCGCAACCAGATCCGGATTTGCAGAACATCCCCCAGACAACCCGCATTCTCGTACCGAGAGCGTTCGGCAATCTCGTAACCCCGCCCTGGGCGCCTTCGATTGATGCGCGTCCAGATACGGACCGGCGCCGGAACTCACGTCCTGCGGCGCCGGTCCGTATGCCGCCCTCGATACCTTAGGAACACAGAGGAATTTTCGTTCATGAACATGCATTCTCGTCCCTCGGTCCGGATCCCGGCCCATACGAGTTTCGACACGGTTCAGGTCACCGGCGTGCGTCACTGGAACGAGCATCTATTCAGCTTCACGGCGGCACGGCCGCGGAGCTTTCGCTTCCGATCCGGTGAATTCGTCATGATCGGTTTGCCGGGCGAGGTCGTCCACGGGGCCGATGTGACTACCGATGGCTCCCCGCCGCGACCGGTGATGAGGGCCTATTCCATCGCCAGCCCGTCTTATTCGGACGATTTGTCCTTCCTGTCGATCAAGGTTCCTGACGGTCCACTGACGGCGCGCCTGCAGCGGGTTCGGCCCGGGGACGAAATCTATCTTGCCAAGAAGCCGACAGGTACGCTGGTCGCGGACGCATTGCTTCCGGGAAAACGCCTGTTCCTGCTATCAACCGGCACTGGCCTCGCACCGTTTCTCAGCGTGGCGCGCGATCCGGATATTTACGATATGTTCGACCAGATCGTCCTGGTGCACGGCGTGCGCCGGGTCAGCGATCTGGCGTATCGGGCTGAGCTGGAGGCGAAGCTCAGCGGCGATCCGCTGATCGGCGACGCCGCCCTCATGCAGTTTCATTATTTCCCGACCGTCACGCGCGAACCGTTCCGCAACAACGGACGTATTCAGGACGCTCTGAACTCTGGCCGTGTGTTCGCGCCCCTGATCGGGGGGCGTACGCTGGATCCGGATAGCGACCGGGTGATGATGTGCGGTAGCAGCGCCATGATCCGCGACCTGTCGGAGATGCTGGATTTTCTTGGGTTCGAAGAAGGTGCCAATTCCCGGCCCGGCAGCTACGTACTCGAGCGGGCGTTCGTCGGTTAGCAGCCGCGGACCCTATGGATCGAAAGGATTCGCTCCTGATGCCAAACGGTGCACCACTCCGGTTCTGATCCAGCCAAGGAGGATCCTACCGGCCTCTTGCGCGATCCGATCTTCCCGCACCTCACCAAGGAGGGAGGCGCAGGCCTCGCCGAATGATCCACCCCTCCGCATGAGGCGCAGCATCCGCCCCTCGGCCGACGATACGGATACGAAGACGGGTTGCTCAACCTCGCGCCAAACCAGGACATCGTGTTCGTCCACCACCTGCGGGGTGGACGCTTCGATCCGTTCCTGCTCCAGCGCTGTCCACAGCGCCTTCATATCGTGGCAAACCTTGCGAATCGCGAGGCGGGGCATGAAGGTGAGGCGGAGGTCATCCCAAGCTTCCGCACCGAACCTGTCGGTCGCCACAAGGAACCTGCCCGCATCCATGGGTTCGGCATCTGCGGCGGTAAAGGCGCGGTGCATCGCCCATTCCAGCCAGGCAAGGTCCGCTACGCGCGCATCCTTGGTGAAGAGGCCCGCACACGTCTCCGCGAACCCTTGGCCGACGAAGTCGATGCTCCAGCCTGTCGGCGGCTGAACAATGACGTGATGGATGGCCGCGCGTCGGAACGGTTCCGGGCCGACGAAGCGTTCCGTCCGCGCGAAGATGGATCGCAAGGCATCGATCAGCGCCGAACGGTAATTGCTCCGATAGACTGCGATGCCCGCGGTCTGGCGGCGCGTCCAGCGTTCCGGCATCGGCGTGTCGCCGTCCAAAAGGACGGACATGAACATCTGCTGCTGCTGAGCGAGGCTGGTCATCCCGCGGTGACTCCTCTGGCCGCAATCGCCCGCGCGCGATCCAGTTCGACAAGCAGATCTGCCAATGGGGGAATATCGTCATCGCGTTCGATCATCGTCGCGACAGGACCGATCTTCTCCGTCACCTGCGCATAGAGCGACCAAACGCCCTCGCATATTTCTCGGTCGTGCGTATCGATCAGCATTTCGCCCGGCGTATGGCCGGCCAGGTGGATTTGCCGAACGCGAGAGAGCGGCAATCCATACAGATAGTCCTGCGCATGAACCCGTGATTCTGTGCGCTGACGAAAATATTGTTGATGTCGAGAAGAAGATCGCAGCCCGTGCGGCGCGTCATTTCCGCCAGGAATTCCCATTCGGGCAGCTCGTCTTCGGGAAACGACATGTAGCTGGAGGGGTTTTCGAACAGCATTGTCCGTCCAAGCGCCTCCTGCGCGCGTTCGATGTTGCGACACACTGTATCGAGGGCTTCCCGCGTGAGCGGCAGCGGGAGCAGGTCGTGACTCGTGTGGGCCTGCGTTCGCGTCCAACACAGGTGATCGGAAATCCACAGCGGATCGATGCGGTGGGCCAGCTGCTTCAGTCGCGCCAGATAGGCGTTGTCCAGGCCGGTGGCCGAACCGACGGACATGGAAACACCGTGAAGGGCGACGGGATGGTCCCGGCGTACACGGCTAAGAATCTGAAGCGGCCGACCGCCCGCAACCATGTAGTTTTCCGAGATAACCTCCACGAAGTCGACCGGAACATGGCTTTGCAGGAAGTCGCTGTAATGCGCTCGCCGCAGGCCCAGACCGAACCCGGTGAACGCGGAGTTTGCGATGACGGAAATGACGCTGGCCTCCGATATGACAGGAATGCGGTCCGGCGGGGAAGGGAAATGGGGACGCCCTGCCGGACCGCGAATGCGCGGCCGAGCTTTTGACCAAGCCCGGAACGCGCTTAGCCGAGATCGCCGATCGTGCCCTCGCTATCGAGGCATTCGCCGGCCGCGAGGGCCTTGAATCCGTGGCCCGCACATTCGTTCTGGCCGCGGCATTCATGATTTGCGGTCGCGCAATCTGCCGTGCCCTTGCAACTGTTGATGCCATAGCAGTGGACAGTATCGGCTGCCGCAAGCGCGGCGCCGCGACTGCCGGCGGGGGGTTCGGCGGCGGAAGCGGCAAGAGCGCTTAACGCGAAACTGGCAGCCGCGGCTGCGGTTGTAACGCTCTTTCTGGTACGAATGCTCGTCATCTCATCAAATCCTTTGGCAATCGCATGCGAAGGTGCACACGGCCCTGCTGTTCGTTGCCGATGCGCGATCGGTTACAGGCAGCGAAAGGAATTCAGCGGTGTAACCTTCTCATGACTGGCGACGAATTGCGGAATGGTTCCGTCGGAAATGGCGGGCCGGTCAAAAGCCTTTCATGAGGAGATTTCGATATGAATACGTCCCTGATCGCCGGCGCTGCTGGCCTTGCCTTTGCCGCCATGACGGCCGGGGTGGTCGCAGACCCGGCATCCGCCCAGAAGCGTCCGGAAATGGAGAAATGCTACGGCGTCGCCAAGGCCGGTGAGAATGACTGTTCGGCCGGGCCAGGGACCAGCTGCGCTGGCACGTCGACCACGGACTATCAGGGCAATGCCTGGACGCTCGTGAAGAAGGGAAGCTGCGAGGAAATATCGACACCGAAGGGCAAGGGTTCGCTGACGCCGATCAAGCGGTAGGCGATCCTCGTCATGACACGAATGGTTCCCGTTCTCAGGAAAAAGGCGATCGATGCCAGCGACCGGCTCAAAGAGGTGCTGGCATCGCCTTTGCCCGAGGGATTGGCTCTTCTTCTCGTGCGCATTGCACTGGCGGGCATATTCTGGAGATCCGGCCGTACCAAAGTCGTCGAGGGCAGCGCTCTTTCGATAAGCGACAGCACATATTTCCTCTTCGAATATGAATATGCTGGCGTTCCGGTGCCGCCGGACCTGGCGGCGCGTCTCGCGACTTATGCGGAGCATGCGTTTCCGCTGCTCCTGGTCATTGGCCTGGCGACACGTCTGTCGGCCTTCGCGTTACTTTGCATGACGCTCGTCATACAGGTGTTCGTCTATCCGGAGGCTTGGTGGTCCACGCACATCCTGTGGGTTGCGCTCGCCGCGATCCTGATCAGTCGAGGATCGGGCGTCATTTCCGTCGACGCCGTACTGCGCCGGCGCGGCGGAAATTGACGTGCTGGAGCAATGGCGGAAGCGTGTGGGGAAACGGGCATGATCGCGGACGAAGCGACGCTGGCGCGACTGATGCTCGCGGCCCGAAAGGGCGACAAGGCGGCCTACCGCACCCTTCTGGTCGAAGTGCAGCATTGGCTGGAGCGCTATTTTCGCGGCCGCATCGCCCCCTCCCAGGTCGACGATCTGGTGCAGGATGTGCTTTTGGCCGTGCATGCGAAGCGTGCCAGCTGGGATACCGGCAGGCCGTTCCTCCCCTGGCTCGCGGCAATCGCCCGCTACCGCTGGGTCGATCTCTTGCGCAAAACCTACCGCGCCGGATAGGAGGAGCTGGGAGACCATGACGCGCCTGGCGATAGCTCGGAGGACGTCATTCTTGCGCGCATGAGTCTGGAACGTCTGTTCGTTCATCTGCCGGAAAAACAGGCGGAGGCCATCGAACTCGTCAGAATTTCCGGCCTGTCCGTTGCCGAGGCCTCACGCCGAACGGGACAAAGTCAAAGTCTCGTGAAAGTGAATATCCACCGTGGCCTCAGAAAATTGTCCGCGCTCGTAGAGAAGGCTGAATAGATGAAGCGAGAGGCGAACTCTCTGATCGATGACCTTGCCGAAAATCTGGTTCCCGTGCGTCCGGTGCAACCCGCGCGCGGCATGGCAATCGTCGCATCGGCGGCGGCTGCAACGATGGTGCTCGTGGCAATGTTCATGGGCTTTCGCAGCGACCTGTTCGCAGGGTCGATGTCGGCATTCTTTTTCATCACCAATGGTATGATCGGCCTGTTCGGCATAGCGGCAACGCTGACCGTGGTGCGGATGGCCAATCCGCGCGTCGGGGGCGGGAATATCGGTGTGGCCTGGGCCGCCGGGATGTTGTTCGTTCTTCCGGCAAGCCTTCTTGCGGTTTACGGGCCGACGGCCATGCTGGGCCGGGTCGGCAGCGACCCACACGGCATCGACTGTTTCCTGGTGTCCGCCTGCGCTGGATCGTTGACCTTCGCGGCCCTGGTGTTCTGGTTGCGGCGCGGCGCACCGGTGTCGCTGCGATCCGCAGGACAGTGGACCGGCGCTGCCGCGGGCGCGGTCGGCAGCTTTGCTTACGGATTGGCGTGCCCGTTCGACAGCATTGCTCACCTCGGCGTCTGGCACCTTGCTCCCCTTCTGCTGCTTGCCGTTATCGGCCGGTTCGCCGTACCGCCGCTCATTCGCTGGTGACGGCGGATGGGGCGGATGCTGGAGCTTTGACCGCAGACGTGCTTTGTTCGGCCGCATGGACGAACCAACACAGCAGCAGATTGAAGAGCTAACCAGCGCGTTCGAACGCTTCGCCCGCCGTTTCAAGGTCGCCGAGGCGGCGGCAGCAGCGGACAACGCCTTGAATGCGCTGGATGCGCAAACGCTGCTGTTCGTTCAGGCGAATGCCGGGTGTGGGCTGGGGGATGTCGCACGGTATCTGAACGTCGCGACCACCACCATGTCCTCGGCCGTCGACAGGCTGGTGCGCAAGGCGATGATCGAACGTCGGCGGCCCGAAGGCAATCGGCGTGCCGTTGCCCTCACCATCACCGAGAAGGGAAGGTATGTCGCGGAGGAGCAAAAGGCGGGATATCGCAACGCCTGCCTCGCCATGTTGCGGTTGCTGGAACCTTCGGAGCGAGCGGAAATGATCCGATTGACGGAGAAGATCGCAGATTCCGAATCTTGAACAATACGAAATTCGTATTAATATCGCTGTGACCGCCGGCGCTATGTCTCTGTGCCGGCCTGTCGGGAGAGACGGCGATGAGGATTACGGTCAATGGAACCGATTACCCGGTTCCCGACGATGTGCGAGTGTCGCTGCTCGATATGCTGCGAGAGAGAAGCGGCCTCACCGGCAGCAAGCTCGGCTGTAATCAGGGCGCTTGTGGGGCATGCACGGTTCTTCTCGACGGCGAACGGGTCCTCTCATGCCTGACCCTTGCGGTTCAGGCCGCCGGTCGGGAGGTGCGGACGATCGAGGGAGTGGCGGCAGCGGAGGGTGAGCTTCATCCGTTGCAGCAGGCTTTCATCGATCATGACGGTTTTCAATGCGGCTACTGCACCCCAGGACAGATTTGCTCCGCGCTCGGTATGCTCGAAGAGTTCCGGCGGGGCGATCCAAGCCATGTGACCGCGGACCTTGCCGGCGGACAGGCGCGATTTTCGCATGAGGAAATTCGGGAACGCATGAGCGGCAATCTGTGCCGCTGCGGAGCGCATAACGGCATCGTCGCCGCCATCTTGCAATTCGCGGATGCAGGAGCCGGGGAATGACGCCTTTTTCCTATCGCGTGGCAACAAGCACGACGGAGGCGCTGGCGGCCGCGCCGGACAGCTCCGAACGATTTCTCGGCGGCGGCACGAACCTCGTCGATCTGCTTCGCCAGAATGTCGAACAGGCGGACGCGCTGGTCGACGTGTCCAGGCTGCCGGCCAGTATCGATGAGACGGAGGATGGCGGCTTGTGGGTGGGAGCGGCCGTTCGCAATACCGCACTCGCAGCCGATCCGCGCATTGGCGCGCGCTATCCAATGCTTTCTCGCGCCCTTTTGTCCGGCGCCTCCGCACAGATCCGCAACATGGCGACGGTCGGCGGGAACCTGCTCCAGCGCACCCGCTGCGCCTACTTCTATGACGTGCCAGGCGCACGCTGTAACAAGCGGGTTTCGGGGGCCGGCTGCGATGCGATCGGTGGGTTTACCCGCTACCACGCCATTCTCGGCGCGTCCGAACAGTGCGCGGCCACACACCCTTCGGACATGTGCGTCGCGCTGATGGCTCTCGATACCGTCGTTCACTTGGATGACGGCAATGAAAAGCGCAGGCTTCCGCTCTCTGAATTTTACCGATTGCCGGGGAACACGCCGCATTTCGAAACGGAGCTGCGAACAGGCGAGCTGGTGACCGGCATCCAGATTCCGTCTTGTCGCGCCGCCGTGAACTCGACCTACCGAAAGGTGCGTGACCGTTCGAGCTATGCCTTTGCGCTGGTATCGGTCGCGGCCGCGATGCGCGTCGAAAACGGGGTGATTGCGGATATTCGCCTCGCGCTGGGCGGTGTGGCGCCGAGGCCCTGGCGCGCTGCCAAGGCAGAGGCGGCCTTGGCGGGACGTGCGCCCAGCCAGGAAGCATTCCGCAACGCGGCAGATGCGGAACTGGCGGACGCGCGGGCGCTCGGCGGCAACGCGTTCAAAATCCCCCTGGCGCGCAGCACTATAGCCGCCGTTCTCGGCGAACTTGCGGGCGATGCCGCATGAGCAAGTTGCAGAATGCGATCGTAGGCGGCGTGCGCCGCGTCCTGGGACAAGTGCCTGCCGGATGGCTGCCGGGTGGTACGCCTGATCCGCTCATCCAGCGCCGGGTCAGCCTTGGCACGCAGCAGCCGCGGATCGACGGACCGGACAAGGTGCGAGGCGGAGCCCGCTTTGCCGCAGAAGTGCCCATGGACGGCCTTCTTTATACGGCGCTGGTTCACGCGACGATTGCGAGGGGCCGCATTGCCGAACTTGACACAGGCGCTGCGGAGGCCGCGCCGGGCGTGGCGCTGGTGATGACGCATCGCAACGCCCCGAAACTTGCCGTGCCGCCGCCGATCGGGATGACCAGCATGAAGGCGGCGGGCAACAATATCCTGCCGATCATGCAGGACCCCGAAATTCGCTGGAACGGTCAGACCGTCGCGCTGATCCTGGCGGAATCGCAGGAGGAGGCGGATCATGCCGCTACGCTCGTGCAGGTGCGCTACGAAACCGAGCGGGCGCGGACCCGGTTCGAGGAGGCGAAGGCGGATGCGCGCACGCCGGACTCGATCCTGATCGAGAAGAACCGCCTTCTGAAGGGGAATGCGGAGGCCGCGCTCACAGCGGCGGCGCACCGCACGGATGCCGTCTATCGGACACCCTGGTACAACCACAATCCGATCGAACCCCATGCCGCGACGGTCCTGTGGAAGGACGGCCGGCTCATCGTCCATGACGCAACGCAGATGTTGAACGGGACGGCCGGATCGCTGGCGAAGGTCTTCGGCCTGAAGGACGATCAGGTTCACGTCAGTTCGCCGTTCGTCGGCGGCGGATTTGGCGGCAAGGCGCTGTGGGATCATCAGATCCTCGCCGCCGCAGCTGCGAAGCTGGCGAAGCGGCCTGTGCGGATCGTTCTGCGCCGGTCGAGCATGTATCGGCTGATCGGCGGCCGGGCAGAGACAGAGCAGCGCGTTGCATTGGCGGCCGATGCGAGGGGCAAGCTGACAGCGCTGCTGCATCACGGCTACTCGGTAAAACCCCTGCACAGCGTCTGCGACGAGCAATACGGTCTGACGGGACGCTCGCTATACGCCTGCGAAAGCTTTGATATCGTGCAGCATCATCTCGACCTGGATGTCGTGGCCAACACGTTTATGCGCGGTCCGGGTGAGGCGGTGGGGACGTTCGCAATCGAGAGCGCCATCGACGAGCTTGCCCATGATATCGGCATGGATCCGGTAGCGCTGCGCCTGCGAAACCTACCCGATCGCGATCCGGTCAGCGGCGCGCCGCATTCGCAGAGCGACCCGGCCAAGGCATGGCAGATGGGTGCCGACCAATTCGGCTGGAATCGCTGGGAACGACGCTCCACACGCCGCGAAGGCGAATGGCGCCTCGGGCTGGGCTGCGCCACCGGCACCTTTCCCTATGCCCGCATGCCCGGCATGTCGGTAAGGATCACGGTGGACGACGAAGGGCGGGCGACGGTCGCGAGTGCGGCCCACGAAATGGGCATGGGCACGGCAACGGTCCAGCGCCAGCACGCGGCGGATCGGCTGGGCCTGCCGCTGGAGCGGGTCGACGTTCGCATAGGCGACACGAGTCTGCCCTTTGCCACGATGGCGGGCGGGTCTTCGCAGACTGCCTCTTTGGGCGCGGCCATTACCGCGGCAAGCAGCAAGCTGGCGGGCGAACTCGTTCGCCTGGCGGGTAACGATACGCCGCTCGCGGGTCTTCGCGCGAATGATCTGGAATTCGCTGAAGGCGGCTTGCGCTGCGTTGGCGATCCGTCTCGTCAGGAAAGCTTCGCCTCGATCCTTCGCCGGGCGGGGCGCAGGCAAATCAGCGTCGAGGGCGAAAGCAGCGCGCCGCTCGAGATGCTCAAATTCGCCATGCATAGTACCTCTGCGATTTTCTGCGAGCTTCGGGTAAGCGAGGCGACCGGTGAAGTTCGCGTGACGCGGCTTGTCGGCGCCTTCGATTGCGGCCGAATTCTCAACCCCAAGACGGCGGCAAGTCAGTTTCGCGGCGGCATGATCATGGGCCTCGGCATGGCATTGACGGAGGAGACTTTGCTCGATCCCCGTAATGGCCGTATCATGAGCGCGTCGCTGACGGACTATCACGTGCCGGTCCACCTCGACCTTCCCGAAATCGACGTGCTTTGGACGGATATACCCGATCCCCGGGCCCCTATGGGAGCGCGGGGCATCGGGGAAATCGGCATTACCGGCGTCGCCGCTGCCGTCGCGAACGCGGTCTTCAACGCGACGGGAAAACGGGTACGCGATCTGCCGATCACACTCGACAAGTTGCTTTAGCCGAAGCGGTTACGAGCTCCTGCCAAACCCTTGACGCCGTTTCAGGCTGCAAAGGAACGGAGGAACGTGGCGGCACTTTGCTGCAGTCCGGCGATGCGTTCGTCGACTTCGCTGGATGAGGTCGCGGCGCCGCTGAGGTCCTTTGCCATGGTTTCGGTCGTCAGGCGGATGCTTGCGATCGCCTCCGACATGCTGTCGGCGCTGATCGCCGTTTCGTCGACGGAGCCCGTGATCATGGTGACCGTCGCGGATTGACGGTCCATCGCCTCACGGATGCGTTCAGCGGAGCCGCGAACGCCGTCCACGGTTTCCAGGATGGAGCGGTTCGCCGCCACCGCCTTTGCCGAAGAGTTCTGAATGTCCGCGATCTTGCGGGCGATGTCGTCTGTTGCACGCGCGGTCTGGCCGGCAAGGCTTTTGACTTCGGAGGCGACCACGGCGAACCCCCGGCCGCTTTCTCCGGCTCTTGCGGCCTCGATGGTCGCATTCAGCGCAAGAAGGTTCGTCTGCCCCGCAATGTTGCGGATCAGGCTGACAATCGATTCGACGGCACGGGTATGCTCCGCCAGGATCGAAGCGAGGTCGACTGCATCGTTCGCTTGTGCCGTCGCGCGATCGACCACGTCGGAGGCGTTGTCTACAGCCGAACGTGTTTCCTCGATGGCGCGAATGAGTCCGGTCGACGTTTCCGCAGCCTCGCGCATGGCCATCGCCGACTGTTCGGCGGCGGTCGCGACCTCGGCGGCGCGGGCGAGCAGATTCTGCGTAACAGTTTCGGCATTCGCAGACTGTTCCCGCGCGGCCCGGCTTTTGGCCGAGGCGAGCTCGACCGCCGCTGCGATATCGTCCTGAAAGCGTCGTCCCTGCGATTGCAATTGCGCGGTTGCGAGTTCCGCAATCCGGCGCTGGATCGACGTCATGAACAG
Source organism: Pacificimonas flava (assembly GCF_000342165.1). Lineage (GTDB taxonomy): Bacteria > Pseudomonadota > Alphaproteobacteria > Sphingomonadales > Sphingomonadaceae > Pacificimonas > Pacificimonas flava. The sequence goes on along the minus strand of NZ_AMRV01000001.1, from coordinate 573,344 downwards.
TTCGACCTCCAGCGCGAAGATGCGGCGCAGATGGACGAACAGATGCTGCGTCTGCCGAGCGTCGGTGATCTCTTCTCTTAATATCTCGATGGCCTCGGCGTGCGACTGATTCAGTGCGCCGATGGCGGCAAAGGGGGAGCGGCCGCCGCGATGCACCCGCGCGCCAGCTTCCAGCACGGAGATCATCCATTCCCGATCGATGGGCGGTGTGAAGCGGCGCATCGAATAGTTGGTCGCGAAGTCGATCTGCCGGTCCCACTGCGCCTGCGTGATCTCGATACCGTCGATGTCTGCAAAGACGGACCAGTAGGTTTCGGCCAGACGCCGGGAGTGTCGCTGCAGGATCGGCGCGAAGATATCAATCGCCGCGACCGTGTCCTCGTCGATGGCAAAGGCCTTCAGGCGTTTTTCTACGGACAGTCCGTCAAAGTCGAGCGGGCGCTCATGCGCGGTGCCAATTTTCATTTGCTGTTACGACCTTCCCCAAGACTGCCTTTCCTGACGGGTGCCAGCTTGCACTCGCCGCGTTAAAAAACACTCAACTATGAGCGAACCCGATTCCGAGACTGTCCGCGCCCGATTGTCTGCGTTGTTGTCGGCGTCGTGTGGGGCCGATATCGGTGTGCACGCGATGACGCCGCTATCCGGGGGAGCGGCATCAATGAGCTACGCGCTGAAGGCGACACGCGGCGGTGAAGACTATCCGATGGTGTTGCAGCAGTCCTTTGCGGAAGAGGGCGCGCGTTCCATGAGCAGGGCTGTGCAGGCCGCCGTTCAGACACGGGCCGGACGGGGCGGGGTGCCGGTTCCCGATATCCTTCTGGTGCTGACCCCACAGGACGGCCTCGGCGACGGCTTCGTCATGGCGTTCGTCGAAGGCGAGACGCTTGCGCCCCGCTATTTACGGCAGCAGGAATATGCTGGCGCGCGGGCGGCAATGACCGACCAGACCGCGACCGCTCTTGCACGCTTGCACAGCATCGATACGCAGGAATTTGCGGGTCTCGGGCTTCAGACCCTGGACGGCCCGGCTCAGTTGCAGGCCCTCATGGACTCGTATGACGCGCTCCGGGGCGCAGTGCCCGTCTTCGAGTTGGCCTTTGCCCATCTGAAGAGGCGCCTTTCCACCTGTTCACGGCCCGCTTTGGTGCATGGCGATTTCCGTTCCGGCAATTTTATCATCGGCGGGGAGGGACTCCGTTCGGTTCTGGATTGGGAACTGGCGCATTTCGGTGATCCGTTGCTCGATATCGGATGGCTGTGCACGAACACCTGGCGCTTCGGGAATTGGCGAAAGCCGGTCGGTGGTTTCGGGGAGCGGGAGGCGTTCTACCGCGCCTATGAGCGCGCGGGCGGAGAGCCTGTGGATCCGGACGCAGCGGCGGCGTTCGAGATGCTGGGGTCGCTGCGCTGGGGCATCATGTGCATGCAGATGGCGGCAGGCTATCGCAGCGGAGAGACCGTCTCCGTCGAGCGTGCCGCGATCGGCCGAAGGGTGTCGGAGGCCGAGGCGGACATCGTCTACATGTTGCGGGAAGGACGCCTATGATGAACGGCGGGATCGGTATCGCCGACTTGGCGGAGGCCGTCGCCGGCTTCATCGAAGAGGTTTCCGGCGGGCTCGACGGGCGGCAGGCATTTCATGCGCGCGTGGCCTGCAACGCCCTGGCGATCATCGCGCGGGAGGCGCGTCAGGATCCGTTGCCGGACGAGACGGCCTTTTATGCGCGCGAGACCGGCGAGATCGCGGCGGAGGCGTGCCGCGCCTATTGCGCTGCGATCCGCCGCGGCGAGGTCGTCGCGGTGGATCCCGGCATGCTTGCGCAGATGAGCGACTTCGTTGCGGCGCGCCTCGCCGTCGACAATCCCAAATTCTCGACGCTTGCCCGCCTGCGGGCACTGCCGCGCTAGATTTGATCGAGGCGGGACCGGACAAGGCGCTGCGGCCCATGTGGGCTGGAGGACTCCCGTGCCGACGGGACCAACGACGGATTGATGGTTGCAGGCGGCGCGCTGAGGCGTAATTAGACGCCCAGATACATCAAGTAACCAAAGGGTAGTCTATGGCGACGCGTCCGCAGGTCCGTCCGCTCTCTCCGCATCTCAGCATCTGGCGCTGGCGCGTGCATGCGATCACCTCGATCACGCACCGCATTACCGGTAACGGGATGGCGATCGTCGGGGGAGCGCTTTTCACCTGGTGGCTGGTGGCAGCTGCGAGCGGTCCCGATGCCTATATGACGTTTCTGGCGGTCGCGCGCGGGCCCATCGGTGTGATCGTCGGGATCGGGCTGACCTGGGCGATCTTCCAGCATGCGGCCTCCGGCGTCCGTCACCTCGGCATGGATACCGGGGCTGGATTGAGCATAGAACGGTCCAAGCTGTCGGCGACGCTGACGTGGATCTTTTCCATTCCTGCGACGGCGGCCTTCTGGCTGTTCGTCCTCCTGCGTTAAGGGGAGCGCACGCTATGTTCGTCAAGCGAGGAACGCCGCTGGGTCAGGTCCGCGGGCTGGGTTCCGCCAAGGAAGGCGCGCATCACTGGTGGATGCAGCGACTGACGGCTGTCGGAAATCTGTTGCTGTTCACATGGTTCCTGGCGTCGATCCTGACACTGCCGGTGCTTGATCATTTCACCATGATCGAGTGGCTGCGTCAGCCCTTCGTCGCGGTGCCGATGGTGCTCTTGACGCTCAACGTCTTCTGGCACCTGCGCCTTGGCATGCAGGTCATGATCGAGGATTATGCAGCCGGCGGCACGCGCGTCACACTCCTCCTCCTGTCGACCGCTTTCGCGATCATCTGCGCGGCTCTTTCGGTCTTCTCAATTCTCACCATCGCCTTCGGGGCCTGAAAGCATATTCATGAGCGACGCTTACGAGATCATCGATCATACCTATGATGCCGTGGTTGTCGGCGCGGGCGGTTCCGGCCTGCGCGCAACCATGGGGATCGCGGAAACCGGGCTGAAGACGGCCTGCATTACGAAGGTGTTTCCAACGCGTTCGCACACGGTTGCCGCGCAGGGCGGGATCGCCGCCTCCCTCGGCAATATGGGACCGGACCATTGGACTTGGCACATGTTCGATACCGTGAAGGGATCGGACTGGCTGGGCGATCAGGATGCCATCGAATATCTGTGCCGCGAGGCGCCGGCCGCGGTCTACGAGCTGGAACATTTCGGCGTGCCGTTCAGCCGCACGCCCGAGGGCAAGATCTACCAGCGCGCCTTTGGCGGCATGACCCAGAACATGGGTGAGGGGCCGGCTGCACAGCGCACCTGCGCCGCCGCCGACCGGACGGGTCACGCGATGCTGCATGCGCTTTATCAGCAGTCGCTGCGGTTCGACGCCGACTTCTTCATCGAATTCTTTGCCCTCGACCTGATCATGGATGAAGATGGTGCGTGCCGCGGTGTCATCGCCATGGAGATGGAAACGGGCAAGATTCACCGCTTTCGCGCGCACAACACCGTACTGGCGACCGGCGGCTATGGCCGCGCATATTTCTCCGCCACGTCGGCGCACACCTGCACGGGCGATGGCGGCGGCATGGTGCTGCGTGCCGGCCTGCCGATGCAGGATATGGAATTCGTGCAGTTCCACCCCACGGGTATCTATGGTGCAGGTGTCCTGATCACCGAGGGTGCGCGCGGCGAGGGCGGGTATCTGACGAATTCCGAGGGCGAGCGTTTCATGGAGCGCTACGCCCCGAGCGCAAAGGATCTTGCGAGCCGCGATGTGGTCTCGCGCTCGATGGCGATGGAAATGCGCGAAGGGCGCGGCGTCGGCAAGGAGGGGGATCATATCTTCCTTCACCTCGATCATATCGAACCGGACATCCTGCACGAGCGGCTGCCCGGTATTTCCGAAACGGCGAAGATCTTCGCCGGCGTCGACGTGACGAAGGCGCCGATCCCGGTGACCCCCACCGTCCACTACAACATGGGCGGCATTCCGACGAACTATCATGGCGAGGTCGTGACCAAGCGCGATGGAGATCCGGACGCGATCGTTCCCGGCCTCTTCGCCGTGGGAGAGGCAGGCTGCGTCAGCGTGCACGGTGCCAACCGGCTCGGGTCGAACAGCCTGATCGATCTTGTCGTGTTCGGGCGCGGTGCGGCGCACCGGATCCAGGAGATCACGAAGCCCGGCACGAAGCATGGCGATATCGACAAGAGCGCGGACGAGAAGGCGCTGACCCGGCTGGACCGGTTCCGGAACGCCAGCGGCGGCTCGCCGACGGCAGAGGTTCGCACCGCGATGCAGAAGACGATGCAGAACAATTGCGCCGTATTCCGGACCAGCGAAATTCTCGACGAGGGCAAGCAGAAGATCGACGCCGTCTATCAACGCATGGCGGATCTCAACGTAACGGATCGCGGCCTGATCTGGAACACCGACCTGATCGAGACGCTGGAACTCGACAATATGATCGGGCAGGCGGTGATGACCATGGCAATGGCCTCGAACCGCACCGAGAGCCGCGGCGCCCATATGCATGAGGATTATCCAGATCGGAACGACGACGACTGGATGGTGCATTCGCTCGGCTGGTTCCGTGACGGGCAGGTCGAACTCGATACCCGTCCCGTGCACAGCTATACGCTGTCCGACGCGATCGACTACATCAAGCCGAAGAAGCGGGTTTACTGAGCCGAAACGCCCGCCGCAGGCTCTGGGAATTTAGGGCAGCGTACCCATCGGGCGCGCTGCCCTTTTCATAGGTGGCGGGTTCGCGCGCTGAGTGGAGCGGCAAGGCTTTGAGGGAGCGATTTCCGCGTAATCCTTGGGGTGCGCCAACGACTTTAACCTCGCTGCCCGGGGGCAGGTGCGCCTGGCACACTCTCCATGGATGGCATGGCGGCAGGGCTTTCGGGCTCGTTCCGAATGAAAGCGGCGGGACCCGTCGCGCAACTCCCAGCGAAACTTCTTGGCGTTGTCTGAGCCGGTCATATGCCCGCTCAAAGCGCTGCAGCCCTGTTCGCGGTGAGTGGCTGCGGGACGTTTGACATCTAGAGAGAGGCGTTCCACTTGGAGCGCGCCCCAATCCGGATCCTTTCGATGCCTCGCAGCGCGTTGCCGCCCCGCCGCATATCGGCGGAGCGGCACGCTCACATTAGCGCTTGTCCAGCGGGACGTACTGGCGCTCTGTCGGTCCGGTGTAGAGTTGGCGCGGGCGGCCGATGCGCTGGGCCGGATCCTCGATCATCTCGTTCCACTGGCTGACCCAGCCCACCGTGCGGGCGAGGGCGAACAGCGCGGTAAACATGCTGGTCGGGAAGCCGATGGCGCTGAGAATGATGCCGGAATAGAAATCGACATTCGGGAACAGCTTCTTCTCGATGAAATAGTCATCGTTCAGCGCCATTTCCTCAAGCTGCAGCGCCACATCGAAGACCGGGTCGTCGACGCCCAGCGAGTCGAGAACCTCACGCACGGTCTTGCGCATGACGGTCGCGCGCGGATCGTAGTTCTTGTAGACGCGGTGCCCGAAGCCCATCAGGCGGAACGGGTCGTCCTTGTCCTTGGCGCGCTTGATGTATTCCGGAATGCGGCTGGGATGGCCGATTTCCTTCAGCATGTTCAGCGCGGCTTCGTTCGCGCCGCCATGCGCCGGCCCCCACAGGCACGCGATGCCCGCTGCGATACAGGCGAACGGATTGGCCCCCGAGGATCCCGCCAGGCGTACGGTCGAGGTCGATGCGTTCTGCTCATGATCGGCGTGCAGGATGAAAATCCGGTCCAGCGCACGCTCGACGACGGGGTTCACCTCATATTCTTCCGCCGGCACGCCGAAGGTCATGCGCAGGAAGTTGCCGGTGTAGCTGAGGGAATTGTCCGGATAGAGGAACGGCTGTCCGATCGCATATTTATAGGCCATCGCGGCGATCGTGGGCATCTTCGCAATCAGCCGGTGGGAGGCGATCTTTCGCTGCTCGGGATCGTTGATGTCGGTCGAGTCGTGATAAAAGGCGCTGAGCGCGCCGACGACGCCGCACATGATCGCCATGGGATGCGCATCGCGGCGGAAGCCGTTGTACAGCGTTTTAAGCTGCTCGTGCACCATCGTATGAAGTGTGATCGTGCGCGTGAAATCGTCGAACTCGTCCGGTGTCGGCAGTTCGCCGCGAAGCATCAGATAGGCGACTTCCATGAAATTCGAGTCTTCGGAGAGTTGCTCGATATTGTAGCCGCGGTGGAGGAGAATGCCTTTCTCGCCATCGATAAAGGTCAGCTTGGATTCGCAGGAGGCGGTGGACGTGAAGCCCGGATCATAGGTGAAGCGACCGGAGTCCGCATAGAACTTGCGGATATCGACGACCTCGGGACCGACCGAACCCTCCAATACCGGATATTCCAGATTCTCGCCGCCTACCGAAAGTTTCGCCGCATTGTCGGTCATTCGATTTTCCTCTCGCTCTGGCCGCTCCGTTCAGGCGGGCAGCCTGTCGTTGATCCTTGCGAGGCTTTCCTCGCGGCCGAGCAGTTCGAGCATTTCGAACACGCCCGGCGATACTGTGCGTCCCGTGAGCGCGGCCCGCAGAGGCTGCGCCACCTTTCCGAGCCCAACGCCCTCGCGTTCGGCAAGCTCCTTTAGCCGGGCGCCGAGCGCCGTGGCCTCCCACTCCGACGCCTCCGTCAAGACCGCATGAGCCTTGCCGATCAGGTCGCCGCCATCCTTCTCTAGCAGTGCCGAGGCCTTTTCGTCCATGGCGAGCGGGCGTGTGCGAAACAGGAACATCGCGCCGTCGGCCAACTCGTTGATCGTCTTGGCTCTTGGCTTCAATTCCGGGATTGTGCGCAGCAGCAATTCCCGCTCCCCGGCCGTCAGGCTGCGCCCCAGCTCGGTCTCCACCATCGGCACCGCGACCCCGGCGAGCCGGCTGTCGTCCGCGGCGCGAATATAGTGGCCGTTCAGGTTCTCCAGCTTCTTCATGTCGAAACGGGCGGGATTGCGGCCGATTCCTTTGAGGCTGAACAGATCCGTTGCGCGCGTCCGGTCCAGAATATCCTCATCGCCATGACCCCAGCCGAGCCGCAGCAGATAATTCTCCAGCGCCTCTGGCAGGAAACCCATGTCCCGGTAGGCCTCGACGCCAAGGGCACCGTGCCGCTTCGATAGTTTCGCGCCGTCCTGACCGTGGATGAGCGGAATGTGCGCCCATGTCGGCAGCGCCCAGTCCATCGCCTCGATGATGACCTTCTGCCGAAACGCGTTGTTCAAATGATCGTCGCCGCGAATGACATGCGTAACCCCCATATCGTGATCGTCGACGACGACCGCCAGCATGTATGTCGGGGTGCCGTCGGAACGCAGCAGGATGAAATCGTCGAGTTCCTGGTTCGGCACCGTCACTCGGCCCTGAACGGCATCGTCGATGGTCGTCTCGCCCGACCGGGGCGCCTTGATCCGCACTGTGAAGGGCGCACCTGCGGGAGCTTCCGAAGGGTCGCGGTCGCGCCAACGGCCATCGTAGCGGATGGGCCGCTTTTCGGCGCGAGCCTGCTCCCGCATCTCCGCCAGTTCCTCTGCACTTGCATAGCAGCGATATGCGGCGCCGCTTTCCAGAAGGGCCTGCGCAACCTCGGCATGCCGCTGGGCGCGGGCGGACTGATAAACCTCGTCCCCGTCCCAATCGAGGCCGAGCCAGCGCATACCGGATAGAATGGCGTCGATCGCCTCCTCGGTGGAGCGCTTTTGGTCCGTGTCCTCGATGCGCAGCGTGAATGCGCCGCCGTTCGCCTTGGCGAAAAGATAATTGAACAGGGCCGTGCGCGCGCCGCCGATATGCAGGAAGCCAGTGGGCGAGGGCGCAAAACGCGTGACGACGGCGGGGCTGGCGGCGCTTGCAACCATGATGATTCCTCAGCAAGAATTCGCGCGGGGAGAACGGCGCCGCACGAGGGGGAACAGGGAAATTTCGGGTCTCAGTAGCAGCAGGGCGCGGGGCGTCCAACCCATCTCCCTGTTCCGGGCGTGCGCCGACGCCCTTGCCGCTGGTGCCGACGCGCTGGAGGAGCGGCTGGAGCGAGAACGGCATCAGCTTCCGCTGTTTATTCCGGTTTTCCTCGGCATCGGCATCGCGATGTGGTTTTCGCTGCCCGACCTGACCAGTTGGATCGCTGCCATGCTGACGGGCCTGGCCGCTGCGATGGGCGGGGTTGCGATTGGCGGCCGCACGGGTCGATGTCTGACCGTCGGCGGCCTGTTGGTGGCGGCGGGCGTGCTTCTGGCCTGGGTCCATGCTCAGGGTGCCGCCACCCCCGTTCTGAAGGAAGAGCGATTCGGTATCCCGCTTCGCGCCGAAATCGTCACCGTCGAGGATCTGCAGGCACGCGGACGGACGCGCGTGCTGCTGGCCCCGCGAAGCCAGCTTCCGGCGGACATGCGGGTGCGCATCAGCCTGCGCGGCGAGCTTCCGCCGGGCGCCGGTCCGGGTGCTCTTATTGCCATCAGGGCCACAGTCTCCCCGCCGCCGGGTCCGTCCGTTCCCGGCGGGTATCACTTTGCGCGCCGGGCGTGGTTCGAGGGCATAGGCGCCACCGGATATGCGCTTGGCGCGCCCGAGATATTGCGCCCCGCACAGGCACCGCGCGGGTTTCGGGCTCGGCTCGACGCTCTTCGTACTGCGATCACCCGCTATTTACAGCAGAGTGTGAGCGGCCGCGCGGGCGGTGTTGCTGCGGCACTCGTGACCGGCGACCGCGGCGGTATCGCGCCCGAAGTGACGGAATCGATGCGCGACAGCGGCCTTGCGCACCTGATTGCGATCTCCGGCCTTCATATCGCCGTGGTGGTGGGCGGCATATTCTGGATCGTACGCCGCCTGCTGACGCTGTGGCCGTGGTTTGCGCTGCACTATGACGCGCGTCTGGCCGCTTCCTTGGCGGGTGCGGCGGCCGGCGTCGCTTATACCTTGGTCGCGGGGGCAAGCGTCCCAACGGTGCGTGCCTGCATCGCGGTCCTCATCGTTTTGTTCGGACTGGCCGTCGGGCGGGAGGCCCTCTCCCTTCGGCTCGTGGCCGTGGGGGCGACGCTGATCCTGCTCTGGCGTCCCGACTTTCTGCTCAGTCCCAGTTTTCAGCTCAGCTTCGCGGCTGTGACGGGGATCGTCGCCCTTTACCAATCCCGCCCCGGGCGACGCTGGAGTGAGGCGAGACGGCAGGGCGGGCCGCTCGGCCGCGCGGGAAGAGGGGTTGCGGCACTCTTTCTGACCGGCATCGTCGCCGAGCTGACCCTCGGCGGCATCGCCCTTTACCATTTCAATCAGATGGGATTCTACGGTGCCGCCGCGAACCTGCTTGCGATTCCACTGACCAGCTTCGTCATCATTCCGCTCCTGATCCTGGCTTTGCTCTGTGCGCCGCTCGGTTTGGCTGGGCCGGCCCTTGCGGGACTGGGTCTTTCCATCGAAGCTCTTATCGTTATCGCCGAGCGAACGGCTGCACTTCCGGGGGCCGTGGCATTGATGCCTGGTATGCCGGATGCCGCGTTCGCCCTGATCGTTCTGGGCGGATTGTGGCTATGCCTGTGGCAAACCGGCTGGCGCTGGTTCGGCCTTGTCGGACCACTCATAGCTGCCGCGCTTATTCTAACCGCGCCCCGCCCGGATATTTTCGTGGCTCCGGACGGAAGCCATCTCGCCATTGTGACTGATGACCGCATCTACATGCTGCGCCCCCGCGCTGGAGATTATATCACCGAGATGTGGTCGAGCGCGGCAGGTGCGAGGATGGCCGACCCGCTCGATACCATGCCGGGCGCCGATTGCACGGCCGATGCCTGTACGGTGGCGCTTCGGGCTGAAGGACGGGTGTGGAGGATTCTTGCCACTCGCAGCCGAAATCTCATTGAGATGGATGTGATGCGCCCCCTCTGCAGCGCGAGTGACATCGTCGTCAGCGACAGGTATCTGCCCAATTGGTGCCGCGGTCGCTGGTTGACGCTCGATGCCAGAACGCTGTCCACGACCGGCGCTGTTGCTGTCGATCTGGATCATGCCCGTCTGCGCTCGCGAGCAGGAGCGGATGGCGAGCATCCGTGGGCCTTGTAAGCAGGCGCGCCCGCGCGCGATTCCTTCTCTTGTGATAAGCTCTGGCCCAATCGAGGAGGACAATATGGCTAAGAGGCTTGAGGAATATCCGGTCCATCTGGGGCGGGCAGGACGCGCCGAGGTGCAGCCTGCCTTTCTCGGCGGCATGGCGTGGTACGACGCCTATGAAGCAAGATATCGAGAGGAGTGGCACGACGCCCGGTTGGTCAGCATGTTCCGCTTTTCAGAACCGTGGGACAGTTGGGAGATGCATCCGGCCGGTGATGAACTGATCGTCTGCCTGTCGGGTCGGATGACCCTGCATCAGCAGCATGAAAACGGCGAAACCGCGTGTATTGCCCTGCAGGCGGGGGAATATGCCATAAATCCACCGGGCACCTGGCACACGGCGGATATTGACGATACCGTCACGGCCCTCTTCATAACGGGGGGCGCGGGAACCGAGCATCGCCCGCGCTAAATTTTTCAAACTGCCGGAAAGACGACGAAGACGGTTCGCCGTGCCACTAAGCTGTAGAGTTTCGTCAGTAGCGGCGCAGTAGGCCGACGAGACGTCCCTGAATCCGCACCCGGCGGGCGGCATAATTCTGCGGTTCGTAATTCTTATTGGCGGGATCGAGGCGGATCATGTCGCCATGCTTGCGCAGATATTTCAGGGTTGCGTCCTGTCCGTCCACCAGCGCCACAACGATGTCACCGGACTCTGCAGTATCGCAGCGAGCGATGAGTGCGTAATCGCCATCGAAAATACCCGCTTCGATCATCGAATCGCCGGAAACCTCCAGGGCGTAATGATCGCCGCGTCCCAGAAGCGAGGTCGGCAACGTGAGCGTCTCGGTGGTCTCCATCGCCTCAATCGGCTGACCTGCCGCGATCCGGCCATGCAGCGGAATATCCACGATATCCGGTTCGCTGTCATTGGCGGCGGGGCGGGGCGGGGTCTTCGGCACAAGACGGGTTATTTCGGGTTCCGGAGTCTTCAGAACTTCGAGTGCACGCGCCCGATTGGGCAGGCGGCGAACGAACCCTCGTTCTTCCAGCGCGCTGACCAATCGGTGGACCCCGCTCTTCGACTTCAGTTCCAGGGCGTCCTTCATTTCCTCGAATGAGGGAGATACGCCGCCGGCCTTCAGCCGCTCATCGATAAAAAGAAGAAGCTGCTTCTGCTTGGCCGTCAACATAACCGGTCCCTGCGCAAGTAAGAACGAATAGGGAACGAGTAGGGGGCATATCAGGCACTGTCAAGCGGAATGAAGTGGACCGTGTCTCCAGCTTCGGCCGCGTGCGCGTGCGGTTCCCGCACGATGAGCGCGTTCGCCTGGGTCAGCGCGCGCAGCTGCGAACTGTCCTGCATCGATAAGGGCGCGATCCGGTCGTCGCTTTGAACCGCGCGCATGTGATCCCGGCGCCCTCCGTTTGGCGGCAGCGGGACCGTCAGCCGCGCTGTTCGAAGGTGATCGCGGGGTTCGGCGCCGCTCAGCCGAAGAACCAAGGGAACCGCGAACAGGCGCGTGCATATGAATGCGGACACCGGGTTGCCGGGCAAGCCGATAAAATGGGCGCTTCCAAGCCGTCCATGAATGAGGGGTTTGCCGGGGCGGATTGCAATCCGCCAGAAATCGATCTCGGCGCCTGCCGCCGCCAGAGCGTCCTTTACGAGGTCATGGTCCCCGACGGAGGCACCGCCGATCGTGATCACCAAATCGTGGCCCGCAGCTTTGGAAATCGCGGTTGCAATGGCGGTCCTGTCGTCGGGAACGATGCCGAAATCGTCGACCGTCGCTCCGGCGCGGCGAAGCTGCTCGGCGATCATGACGCCGCTGGAACCGACGATTTGTCCCGGTCCCGCAGGCGTGCCGGGCGGGACGAGTTCGTCGCCAGTCGCGATGATGGCTATGCGGGGCGGTCTATGCGTCGCCAGGTGGGCAGCCCCAGCGGCTGCGGCCAGAGCAAGCGCGGGCGGCGTCAGGCGCGTACCCACTTCGAGAAGGGTAGCGCCCGCGTTGAAATCGTTCCCGCGCGGACGAATATGAGCGCCGATTGCGGGCGGCCCGTCCCCATGAAGTTCGACGGCACCGCCCGCGCCCGTTTCCATGTCCTCCTGAATGATGACCGTATCCGCCGCCTCAGGCACCGGCGCGCCGGTAAAGATACGCACGGTCTCGCCCGCTTTGAGAGTGCCTCGAAAAGGTTTGCCGGCCGCGCTTTCCCCGATCTGCCGCCACGGGCCGGGGAGATCGGACCAGCGAACGGCGTATCCGTCCATGGCGGACGCGCGGAAGGGGGGCTGATCGAAGGCCGCCAAGATCGGCTCCGCAAGCGTTCGCCCGCCGGCGTTGGCAAGAGATGTTCGCTCCGCCGGAAGCGGCTGGGCCGCGCCGAGAATGCGCGAGAGGGCGTCCTCGTAGCTTAACATTCGTCAGGCGCGCGCCAGGGGCCGGACTTGCCTCCCGTCTTTGAAAGCAGTCGCAAGCCGTCGATCCGCATCGCCTTGTCGACGGCCTTGGCCATGTCGTAGATCGTCAGCAGCGCGGTCGTGACGGCGGTCATCGCCTCCATCTCGACGCCCGTTCCGAATGTCGTTGCGGCAGAGGCTTCGACGCGGACACCGTCGTCCGTCATCGAAAAGTCCACGGTCACGCTCGTCAGCGGCAGCGGATGACAGAGCGGGATCAGTTCGGATGTTTTCTTCGCGGCCATGATCCCCGCGATCCGGGCGGCGGCCAACACGTCGCCCTTCGGCACCTCGCCAGCGGCAATGGCAGTGCGCGCGCCCGCACTCATGCGAATGAAGCCTTCGCAGACAGCCTGCCGCTTCGTCGCGGATTTGGCCGAAATGTCGACCATGCGCGCCTTGCCGCTATCATCGAGATGAGTAAGGGCCATGGCGGCGGCTATCCGATCAGGGCCTTGGTTGCCGCGCCGACATCCTCCTGGCGCATGATGGTCTCTCCGATCAGGAACGCGCTGGCACCGGCTGCCTTCAAACGGTCCAGATCGCTGCGCGACGAGAGTCCGCTCTCGGCGACGACCATGCGATCGCCAGGAACCTGCCTCGCCAGGCGTTCCGTCGTCTCCAGCTTCACCTCCAGCGTCTTCAGGTCACGGTTGTTAATACCGATCAGCGGCGTCTTCAGTTTCAGCGCCTCCTCAAGCTCCGCTTCGTCATGCACTTCCACCAGAACGTCCATGCCGTGATCGCGGGCCATCATCTCCAGATCGCGCGCTTCGTAGCTGTTCAGGGCTGCCATGATCAAAAGCACGGCGTCCGCACCAAGCGCGCGAGATTCCGTTATCTGATAGGCGTCTACCAGAAAATCCTTACGCAGAATAGGAAGATGCATGGATTGGCGCGCGATCTGCAGATTCTCGTCGGCACCTTGAAACCATTTGTCCTCGGTCAGCACCGACAGGCAGGCCGCTCCGCCATTGACATAGGCTCGGGCAATCTTCGGAACGTCGAAATCCTGGCGGATCAGGCCCTTGGAGGGAGACGCTTTCTTGATCTCTCCAATCAGGGCGTGGCGGCCATGAACAGCCATCAACGCCGCCCGAAACCCGCGCGGCGCCTGCTGGCCGGCAGCCTTCGCCTCCAATATGGGCAGCGGCATCTTGCGCTTCTTCGTTTCCAGCTGTGAGCGCTTGTAGGCGACGATTTCGGACAGGGTGTCGCTCAACGAAATTTCCTCCATTCGGTCAATTTGCGGCTCGCATCTCCGCTGTCGATCGTCTTCTCGGCTAGAGCCGCACCTTCGCGCAGATCCGCAGCCCGCCCGGCTATCATCAGAGCGGCGGCCGTATTCAGAACCACAATATCCCGGTAGCCGCCAGCTTCTCCGTCCAGAAGGCGTACAAGCGCTGCGGCATTTTCCTCTGGCGTGCCGCCTTGGATAGCGGCCAGTTCATGTCGTTTCAGCCCAGCCTTTTCCGGCGCGATGCGGTATTCGCCTTCATGAGGACCGCCCACTTCGCAGGCGACGGTTTCCTTCGTCACCGTCAACTCGTCGAGACCGTCCAGCCCGTGGACGACCATCGCCCGCTGCGTACCAAGGTCATGAAGCGCGGCCGCGAGTGGCGGCACCCAATCGGGAGCGAAGACTCCGACGAGCTGCCGCTTCACGCCGGCGGGATTGGAGAGAGGCCCAAGGACGTTGAAAATCGTCCGCCGCTTCAGCGCGCGGCGCACCGGGGCCACGCGCGCCATGACCGGGTGATGCCGCGCGGCGAAGAGAAATCCGATGCCGATTTCGCGGATCGACGCCTCGACCCGTGCCGGCGGCATGTCGAGGTCGAGGTCGAGACAGGACAGCACGTCCGCCGCACCAGAACGCGAGGAGGCGGCGCGGTTTCCGTGCTTCGCCACGGTGGCGCCCGCTGCGGCGGCCACGATCGCCACTGCGGTGGAAATGTTGCGTGTGTGCTGTCCGTCACCGCCCGTGCCGCAGACATCGATCGCGTCTGCGGGCGCGTCGACCGCAATCATTTGCGCGCGGAGAGCGGAGGCGGCGCCGACGATTTCCGCTACCGTTTCTCCGCGATCGGCGAGACCGGAAAGGAACTGCGCGATTTCGGAATCCTCCACGCGCCCAGACAGGATCCGCGCGAAGACCGCCTCGGGGTCGCCAAGGGGTTCAGAGGGATCGGGTAGCCTCATTTCCTGGCAAGGTTCAGGAAATTCTCGAGAAGCGCATGGCCGTGCTCCGTGGCAATACTTTCCGGATGGAACTGCACGCCGTGGAGCAATCCGTCCTGATGGCGCACGCCCTGCACGACACCGTCGGCGCTCCAGGCGTTCTCGACCAGCGGCGATGTCACCCCGACGCCGATCAGGGAATGATAGCGTGTTGCGGTAAACGGGGAGGGGAGGGCGGAGAACACGCCGGTCCCATCGTGCGTTACGGGCGACGTCTTGCCGTGCATCACCGTCGGTGCCCTGACGACGCGTCCGCCGAAATGCTGGATAATTGCCTGATGGCCCAGGCAAACACCGAGAACCGGAATACGCGCTTCCAGCGCCAGCGGGAGAATATCCAGCGTGATGCCTGCCTCGTTGGGAGAGCAGGGACCGGGGGAGATCAGAATGGCCTGGGGTCGCCGGCCGATCGCGTCTTCCGCCGAAAGCGCGTCGTTGCGGACAACTTCGGTCTCGGCCTGCAATTGCTGCAGATAATGCACCAGATTGTAGGTGAAGCTGTCGTAGTTATCGATGACGAGGATCATTGACCGAAATCCGCTTCGCCGGCGCGTCGCAGAGCCTCCCGCGCGGCTGCGACCAGTGCGCCCGCCTTGGCTTCGCATTCGCGCTGCTCGTAAGCCGCTTCACTGTCCGCGACGATACCAGCACCCGCCTGTACGTGCATCTGGCCATCCTTCACGACGGCTGTACGGAGCACGATGCAGCTATCCATGTCGCCCGCAGGCGAGAAGTAGCCGACCCCGCCGGCATAGGCGCCGCGCCGTTCGGGCTCCAGTTCGGAAATGATCTGCATGGCCCGAACCTTTGGCGCGCCCGAAACGGTGCCGGCCGGAAAGCCCGCCATCAGGGCATCAATGGCGTCATGGCCCGCCGCAAGTCGCCCGCGAACATTGGAGACGATGTGCATGACGTGACTATAGAATTCCACACACTCCCTGTCCGTGACCTCGACGCTGCCGGGTGCCGCCACGCGTCCCACATCGTTCCGGCCGAGATCGAGCAGCATCAGATGCTCCGATCGCTCCTTCGGATCCGCGAGCAAACCGTCCCGGTTGCGCGCATCCTCATCGGCATCGGCGCCGCGCGGGCGCGTACCGGCGATCGGGCGGATGGTGACCGCATCGCCGCGCACCCGCACGAGGATTTCCGGGCTGGAACCGATAAGCGCGAAATCCGGCAGATCGAGCATGTAGAGAAACGGCGAGGGATTGATCCGGCGTAAGGCCCGGTAGAGGGCGAGCGGCGGCAGCGGGAAATCCATGCTGAATCGCTGCGCCAGCACCACCTGAAAGATATCACCCGCCAGAATATAGTCCTTCGCCCGTGCGACCATGTCGGCATAGTCCTGCGGGGCGACGGCCGGACGCAGCGAACCATCGGGAAGCGTTCCGCGGAAGGGTTCGTCCAGGAGAGGGCCAGCCAGACGGGCCTCGGCTTCTTCAATCCGATCCTGCGCCGCGCGGTAGGCGAGGGCGGCATCGTCTCCATTGGGATAAACCGGGGCTGCCAGAAACAGACTGTCGCTGAGCCGGTCGAAGACGAGGATCAAGGCCGGTCTGACGAGGTAGAAATCCGGGAGCCCGAGACCCTCCCCTTCGGCCGCGCCGACCGGCTCCACCAGCCCCGCGCTTTCATAGCCGAGATATCCGACGAGGGTGCTGAACACCGGAGGCAATTCCGCGGGAACCTCCATTCGGCACGCGGCAACCAGTTCGCGAAGCACGTCCAGCGGCAATCCCTCAACCGGTTCGAACGCTCGCTTGTCGCTGCGGAAATTGCGATTGATCTCGCTGGCGCGGCCAGACGCGCGAAACGCCAGATCGGGGTCGAAGCCGAGCATGGTGTAGCGTCCGCGTACTTCGCCACCCTCTACCGATTCCAGAAGGAAAGCGCCGGATTTCTCGCGGCCGAGTTTGATCATGGCGGAAACCGGCGTGTCGGTGTCCGCCACGGCCCGCTTCCAGACCAGTTGCGGCCGCCCCGCCCTGTAGGTGCGGCCGAAGACCTCGGCGTCCGGTTGAATCACGCCGCGCCGACCAAGCCGATCCTGTCGAAGCCGGCCCGGCTGGGTGCCGTAAGTTCGGAATCGATCATTCTGCGTCCGGACCGGCCCCGCGATACTGCGCCTCTACGGCTGTCACCGCGTCCGGGTAGCGTTTCGTTCCGATGCTCTTCGAAACGGCGTTCGCAAAGGCCAATTGCAACTCCGTCGCCTGCGCGGCACGAAGCTGTGAGGACACCGTCTGCAGAAAACCCGGAACCTCGGACAGGTCGCCCGGCACGACACGCGTGGTTTCGACGATGACCTGAACACCCTGCTGCGGCAGCGGCACGTCTGCGATGTCGCCTTCCCCCTGAGCAAAACCGAGGGTGACATAGGGGGGCAGGCGCCCTTCCTGCTGGGCCAGTTCGGCCCGGCGGGCGGTGATGTCCTGAGGCGCCGGCACGCCCGCGGCCTCCATCTCTGCGCTCAGCGAACCACCGGCGCGGACGGCGGCGATGATTTCCTTCGCTTTTGCCTCGGCCTGCTTGCGCTGCTCTTCGAAGATGTAGATTTCGCTGACTTCTTCACGGATGTCGGCAAGCGGCTGCGGCGCAGCGGGAATAACCTCATCAAGGCCGACAAGAGCGTAACGGCCTTGGCCGATCTCCTCGACCAGCGGATCATCGCCCGGCATCAGGTCGAAGGCCGTACCAAGCAGCGGACGAAGGTCCGCGGGCAGCGAGAAATCCTCCTGTTCCGGCGTCTGACCAGTCTCCGTCAGGGCGGGCGGGGACATGACCCGCAGGCCCGCATCGCTCGCGGCCTCTTGCATGCTGGCTCCATCGTCGATGGCGTCCTGCACCTGATCTGTCAGTTCGGCCACGCGTGCTTCCGCGCGCTCCTCGATCAGTCGATTGCGAATCTCGCCCTGTACAGCGCTCATGGGCTTTGTCGGCGTCGTCTCGACGGCGTCGACAGAAATGACGTGGAATCCGAAATTCGATTCGGCGGGACCGACGACATTGCCTTCGCTTGCCGCGAACACCTCGGCCGCCACATCGTCATTGATGATGCCGGCCAGATCGCTCTCGTTCGTGGAACCCAGATCGAGGTCGCTTTCGCTATAGTCGAGTACATCCGCAGCCACGGCGGCGAAATCCTCGCCGGCGCGTACGCGCTTCGCGATCGTATCCGCCTGCGCGCGGTCCTGCGTTACTACCTGTCGCAGACTGCGGGTTTCCGTGGCCGCGTACAAATCGGAATTGTCCTCGTAATATTGGGCGATATCGGCGTCGGTCACGTCGATCTGTTGCGCAAGGTCGGCGCGGTCGATGATGGCATATTGGAACTTGCGCCGTTCCGGAATCGTGAAGCGAGCCTGGTTCTCTCTATAGAATGCGGCAAGCTGCTTCTGGTTCGGTGCGTCGACGTCGAAGCGGCTGTAGGGGATCGCACCGACCGACAGGGTGCGCTGCTCCAGCTGCAGCTCGGCGAACGGACGGGCCACACCCTCGGGCGTCGGCGTCAACCCGGCGAGTGGCGCGAGCAGGTGACGGCGCAGCACGTCGCCCTCGAGATCCTGACGAAAGGAGCGCTCGTCGATATTCTGCCGTTGCAGGATATCGCGGTAGACTTGCTCGCTGAACTGGCCGGTCGGGCCGGCAAACGCCTCCATTCCGGCGATGTCCGCATCCACGAGCCGCTTGGAGGTCGACAGCCCCATATCGCGCGCCAGCTCTTCGAGCGCGACCGAGATGACGAGCTGGTCGAGCGTGATGTCGAGTGCGCCGGTGTCGAGTGCAGCGCGCGCCGTCAGTTCCGGATTCTGCTGCCGCACCGCCTGAAGCCTGCGGTCGAACTGATCGGAAAGGCGCGCAGCGGAAATCTCCTGATCCCCCACCTCTGCCACTGTTCCACCCGCCGGAGCGCCGCCGCCGAGGGGGTTGCCGATGCCGACGATGACGAAAGCGACCACGACCAGCGCGAAAAGCACGAGAACGATGGGCGAGGACAGCCAGCGGCGGAAAAATGAGATCATGGACGCATGTTTCTTTCGCGTTGCGGATTATTCGGAATGGTTGTCGGTTCGAACGTGCGGCTTATAGAGCGCCGATACTCATGAGCAAGACGAGTAGCGAGGGACGACCGCCATGCCAGACGACAGGACCGTTACGACCGACGCCGCCCGATCCCCCTTTCTCGGCCGGTGTCTCATCGCCGGCAATTGGAAGATGCATGGAACGAGCCGCGACCTTGGCACGATTGGCCGGATCATGACGCTTGCGGACACCGCCGGGGACGATGTCGGGGTGGCGCTGGCCGTACCGCACACCTTGATCTTTCCTGCGGCGCAGATGGCTGACGATTCCCGGCTTTCGGTCGGCGGAGAGGACTGTCATTCCGCAGAGAAGGGGGCGCATACCGGCTGTGTGTCCGCGCCTATGCTTGTCGATGCGGGCGCGACATTCACGCTCGTCGGCCATTCCGAGCGGCGTACGGATCAGGGGGAGACGGACGCGGAGGTGCGGGGGAAGGCCGAAGCGGCGCGCGCTGCGGGCCTTTCCGTGATCATATGCGTCGGCGAGACGGAGGCCGAGCGCGATGGCGGTGAAGCCGAAGCCGTCGTTCGCCGACAGCTCGAGGGATCCCTTCCGCAGGGAGATTCGGCGGGCCTTGCCGTGGCGTACGAACCGGTCTGGGCCATCGGCACCGGCCGGACGCCCACCACGGCCGATATTGCCGCCATGCACGATTCCATTCGCTCGGCGCTCACCGAAAGATTCGGCGCGGCCGGCGAATCGATACTGATCCTGTATGGCGGCTCGGTGAAGCCGGAGAATGCGGCCGAACTGCTCTCTGCAAGCAATGTCGGCGGTGCGCTCGTCGGCGGAGCGAGCCTCGATGCGGACAGCTTCGGCGCGATCGTGCGCGCCGCCTAGCCAGGCGGGCACGGACGGGGCCGGAGCCGCCCGTCTGCCCCGCCGCTCTTGCCTCGGCCATGAGGCGGCCCTAGATGCGCGCGACTATGTCATCTGCCATTCACACCTTTCTTCTCGTCGTTCACACGCTGCTGGCCATCGGGCTGGTCGCGGTCATTCTCATGCAGCGGTCGGAAGGCGGCGCGCTGGGTGTGGGCGGGGGACCGGGCGGGCTAATGACGGCACGCGGTGCTGGCAATCTGCTCACGAAGGCGACCTGCTGGCTGGCCGCGCTGTTCATCGGAACCTCGCTGCTTATGGCAATTCTGGCGGCGCAGGGCCGGGACGTCTCCTCGATCGACACGTCCCTGGCGAACGACCCGACCTCCGCCGCGCCCGAAGTGGCCGACGAGGTGGGCGGCGACGATCCCTCCGACCCCGCTCTCACGACGCCGACCCAGTCCCTTGACGAGGTGCCTTTCGGCATTCCCGGGACGCGCGATGAAGGCGCAGCGGAGACGACATCCGGCGACGACGTGCCGGTGGCCGAGTAGCCGAGCGAAACGGCGGGAAAAGCGGCATCGCCGCGATTTAGGGCTGGCGAATCCCGCAGCCCCGCGGCTATAGCAATCCTCCCATGGCGCGGTTCATTTTCATCACCGGCGGCGTGGTCTCATCGCTTGGAAAAGGCCTCATGGCTGCCTCTCTGGCAGCCCTTCTCCAGGCGCGTGGCTACAAGGTCCGCATTCGTAAGTTCGATCCTTACCTCAATGTCGATCCGGGCACGATGAGCCCGTATCAGCATGGCGAGGTGTACGTCACGGATGACGGTGCCGAAACCGATCTCGACCTCGGCCACTACGAGCGCTTCACCGGCGTTCCGGGGCGCCAGTCGGACAATGTCACCTCCGGACGCATCTATTCCGATATTCTTGCGAAGGAGCGGCGCGGCGATTTTCTGGGCGCGACGGTGCAGGTCATTCCGCACGTGACCGACGCCATCAAGAATTTCGCGATGAGCGACGTCGATGATCTCGATTTCGTTCTGTGCGAGATCGGCGGCACAGTGGGTGATATCGAGAGCTTGCCGTTCATCGAGGCCATTCGCCAGCTGCGCAACGAGGTGGGAGAGGAGAACGTCTCCTTCGTTCATGTGACGCTGGTGCCCTATATCGCCGCGGCAGGCGAGCTGAAGACAAAACCCACGCAGCATTCCGTGCGGGAACTGACCTCGCTCGGCATTCAGCCCGACATCCTCGTCTGTCGGTGCGAACAGCCGCTGCCGCAGGATGAGCGGAACAAGATTGCCCTGTTCTGCAACGTCCGCAAGGAAGCGGTCATTCCGGCTCTCGACGCGAAGTCGATTTACGAGGTGCCGCTGAATTATCACGATGAGGGGCTGGACCGGGAGGTTCTGCGCTCCTTCGGCATCGCCCCCCGGCATGCGCCCGACCTGTCCCGCTGGCTCGATATTGCCGAACGCATTGAGCATCCGGAGGGCGAGGTGACGATCGGCATCGTCGGCAAGTACACCGGCATGCAGGACGCCTATAAATCGTTGCACGAAGCGCTCGTTCATGGCGGCATCGCCAACCGAGTGAAGGTCAATATCCGCTGGCTGGACAGCGAGCTGTTCGAGGGTGAGCGACCGGACATCGATCAGCTCGAGCCGCTACACGCGGTTCTCGTCCCCGGCGGTTTCGGCAGCCGCGGGTCCGAGGGGAAGATCAACGCGATCCGGTTCGCGCGCGAACGCAAGGTCCCGTTCTTCGGCATTTGCCTCGGCATGCAAATGGCCTGCATCGAAGGGATGCGTCATCTCGCCGGCGTGAAGACTGCCTCCACCACCGAATTCGGAGAGACCGCTGAGCCCGTCGTCGGCCTGATCACCGAATGGATGACCGAAGCGGGCATCGAAAAGCGTGAGGCTGGCGGCAATCTTGGCGGCACCATGCGCCTTGGCGCTTATCCCGCGAGGCTTCTCAGCGGGAGCCGGGTCGCGGAGATCTATGGCGGGCAGTCCAGCATCTCCGAACGGCATCGCCACCGCTATGAGGTGAACGGCCACTACAAGGACGTGCTGGAGAAGGATGGGTTGATCTTTTCCGGCGAAAGCCCCGATGGATTGCTGCCGGAGATCGTCGAGCGGCCCGATCATCCCTGGTTCATTGGCGTGCAGTTCCATCCGGAACTGAAATCCAAGCCCTTCGATCCGCACCCGCTCTTCTCGAGCTTCATCGCTGCCGCCTTGAAGCAGTCCCGGCTGGTCTGAAGAGCAGATTACACGTTTCTACGGGGCAACAGCGGGTTCGAGGATCCGAATGGAACCCGCGTCCGCGTCGATTTCGGCGCGGACGCCCTCAGGCAGGCTGGCCTGATCGGCGATATGTCCGAAACGGGCGCCGCCAAAGGCCGGCACGCCGAGGGGCTGGAGGTGCTGCTGCAAAACCTGGTTCAGGGTGAACCCCCCAAAGGCCCTGTCGGCGGTGCAGTCGCTGCACGTCCCGAAGACGACGCCCGCCACCTGCGGCAGGATGCCCGCCAGGGAAAGCTGCGTCAGCATGCGGTCGATGCGGTAGGGGGCCTCTCCGACATCTTCCAGGAACAGGATCGCCCCGGCGAAATCCGGCAGATAGGGCGTGCCGACCAAGGCAGACAGCACGGTGAGATTGCCGCCAAGGAGAGGGCCCGTGGCCTTGCCGGACCGAAAGAGCTGTGTGCGGTATGCTGTCTGCACGAGCCGGTCCGCATGCGAATCCGGATTGACGATCAGCGGCGTTGCGCCCTCGAAGGCGAGTTCGCGGAACAGGGCCCAGCTCCTCTCGGGCCAGCTCGCATTGCCGGTCGGTCCGTGAATTGTCGGAAATCCCGCCAGCCGCTGGAACGCCATGTGCAGCGCGGTGATGTCACTGTAGCCGATCAACAGCTTCGGATTGGCGGCGATGACGTTCCAGTCGAGGAGCGGCAATATTCTCGCCGATCCCCAGCCGCCCCGGACAGCGAAGACCGCCCTGACCGTGTCGTCGGCATACATGCGGTTCAGGTCTTCGGCACGTTCCCGGTCGGTTCCCGCCAGATAGCCGTGCCGCTCCTCCAGGTGCTGCGATGCCTTGGGAACGAGGTCCATCGCGCGTATCGTCTCCTTGACGATATCCAGTTCGAAGCCGTCCGCGACGAAGCCGGCCGGCTGGACAAGCCCAACCGTATCACCGGGGCGCAGTCGGGGGGCGCGCCTGGTGGCGGTGGGCGGCGAGGGGTTGCGTAACTGGCCAGTCGCTGGAGCGAGGGGAAGGGCAGCGGCCGCAAGGCCCGCCAGCGCGGTACGTCGGTCGAACATGGGCGAAACTATAGCGGACGAACGCGCGCCGGAAAGAGCAAGCCGGAAGAAGCTGGCCTGCAAGGGATAAGCGGCCGCGAACAATCTGTCGTTTCGCGCGCGCCTTTTCTTGCGCCGCCGCGCGGCTCTGCTAACAGCGCTGCCCATGCGTATGACCCAGACCTTTGTTCCGGTTCTCAAGGAAAACCCGTCCGAAGCACAGATCGTTTCGCACCAGCTGATGCTGCGTGCCGGCCTGGTGCGTCAGACGGCGGCCGGCATTTATGCGTGGCTGCCGCTGGGCTTCCGGGTGCTGCAGAAGATCGAGAATATCGTCAGGGCTGAACAGGACCGGGCCGGCGCGGCCGAACTGCTGATGCCCACCGTTCAGGCCGCAGACCTGTGGCGCAAGAGCGGCCGCTACGACGCCTACGGCCCAGAGATGTTGCGGCTGCAGGATCGGCACGGACGGGACATGCTCTACGGCCCGACCAACGAGGAAATGCTGACGGATCTGTTCCTGTCCTCGGCGACGAGTTACCGCGACCTTCCGAAAATGTTCTATCACATTCAGTGGAAGTTCCGCGACGAACGTCGCCCTCGCTTTGGTGTGATGCGCGGGCGTGAATTCCTGATGAAGGATGCCTACAGCTTCGACCTGGACGAGGACGGCATGCGGGTGTCGTACAACAAGCAATTCCAGGCCTATTTGCGGACATTCGCCGCGCTGGGTCTGAAGGCGGTTCCCGTCCGCGCACCCTCCGGCCCCATCGGCGGTGACCTCAGCCACGAATTCCATGTTCTGGCGGATACGGGTGAAAGCGCCATCTTCTATGATGCGGCCTTGGAAGACATTTCGATCGACGACCCGGATGCCGTCGCAAAGCTGTCCGCCACCTATGCGATGGAGGAGGAAGAGCACGAGAAGGTCATGGATTGTCCTGTGCCCCAGGAGCGCCTTCTGAAGCGGCGGGGCATAGAGGTCGGACATATCTTCGCCTTCGGAACGAAATACACGCAGAGCATGGGCTTTACCGTTCAGGGCCGGGACGGCACGCAGGTGCACCCCCTGATGGGCAGCTATGGTGTTGGCGTTTCGCGTCTGATGGGGGCCGTCATCGAAGCCTGTCACGATGAGAGCGGCATCGTCTGGCCCGAGCAGATCGCGCCGTACCGCGTCGGGATCATCAATCTGCGGCAGGGTGATGCGGGCTGCGACAGCCTCTGCGATACCATCTACGAACGCCTGACGAATGCGGGCGTCGAGGTGCTCTATGACGACCGTGACGAGCGCGGGGGCGCGAAGTTTGCGGGCATGGACCTGATCGGTTTGCCCTGGCAACTGATCGTTGGACCAAAGGGCGTCAGTGCCGGAACGGTCGAGGTGAAGAACCGTAGAACGGGCGAACGCACTGACCTCTCGCTCGAGGATGCGCTTGAAAAGGTGGCGGGCTGACCCTCGTGCCGCGCTGCACCGATTTCGAATGTCCGGCTGACGGGGGATGCGCCGGTTGGGGCGGGTATATCCGGTCATGCTGACCGCTTATGAACGGATTATCGCCCGGCGCTATCTGATGCCCGGTCGCAGCGAGGGATTCATCTTTCTCGTCGCCACCATCTCCCTCATCGCGGTGGCGCTTGGTGTCGCGGCCCTGATCGCGGTCATGTCGGTCATGAACGGGTTTCGCGCCGAGCTTTTCGGTTCGATCAACAGCCTGAACGGCGATGCCGTCGTCCAGGGTTATGCCGGCCGCCTGCCGGACTGGCAGCCGCTGATCGAGGATATCGAGAGCCTGCCCGGCGTGACGTCGGCCGCGCCCATCATCGAACAGCCGCTTCTTGCCAGTCACCGGAACCGGGCAGAGGGCGTGCTGCTGCGCGGGATGCGATACCGGGATCTGATGGGGCAGGAACAGCTTGCCGGCAGCGCCATCGCCGGAAGTTTCGAGGCGGTTTTCGAAGGAGAGAACTCCGTCGCGATCGGGTCCCGCCTGGCGGAGACCATGGGCATCAATCTTGGCGACACCATTTCGCTGATTTCGCCGGAGGGGCGGGTCACGCCCTTCGGGACGACGCCGCGTATCGTACCGTACCGCGTGGATGCCATCATGGAAATCGGCATCTTCGAATATGACAAGACCTTCGTGTTGATGCCGTTGGCGAACGCGCAAACCTATCTCAGTATGGGGCACGATATCGGCCTGATCACCATCAAGACGGTGAATGCGGACCGGGTCGGTGAAATCCTTTCGCCCGTGCCGCCGATGATCCGGGGGCGGGGCGTATTGGTGGACTGGCGGCAGATGAACGGCGTGCTGTTTCAGGCGCTCAGCGTCGAACGAACCGTCATGTTCGTGGTCGTCGGCTTCATCATCCTCGTTGCCTGCTTCAACATCCTGACGAGTCTGATCATGCTGGTGCGCGCCAAGACGAAGGATATCGCGATTTTGCGCACGATGGGCGCGTCCCGCGCGGCGATGATGCGCATCTTCGTCAGCGTCGGCACCCTGATTGGCGCGGCAGGCATCGTTCTGGGCCTCATACTCGGCTTCACCTTCCTGTATTTCCGGCAGAATGTGGTGGAGGGCATCAGCGCGATGACCGGCGTCGAGCTTTGGGACCCCTCTATCCGCTACCTGACAAAGTTGCCGGCACAGACGAATCCGCTGGAAGTGACGATCATCGTTCTGGTCGCGCTCATTCTCAGCTTCCTCGCGACCCTGTACCCCGCCTGGAAGGCGGCAAGTACCGATCCGGTCGAGGTGCTACGCTATGAATGACGCGACGAACGTACTGGAAGTGACCGGCCTCTCGCGGAATTTTCGCCAGGGCGACGTGACCATCGAGGTGTTGCGGGGCGTCGATCTATCCGTGGCCGCAGGCGAAATCGTTGCGCTTCTGGGCCCCTCGGGATCGGGCAAGTCGACGATGTTGCAGGCCATCGGCCTGCTGGAGGGCGGATTCGAAGGCTCGATCCGCATTGCCGGACAGGCTGTCGAGAAGGCCGATGCCGCCATGCGGACGCAGGTTCGCCGTGACCAGTTGGGCTTCGTCTATCAATTTCACCATCTGCTGCCGGATTTCAACGCGATTGAGAATGTGGTCATGCCGCAACTCATCGCCAACCAGCCGCGTGAGAAGGCGGTGTCCCACGCCACAGAGCTGCTGACGGAGCTTGGGCTGGGGCAGCGGCTGGAGCACCGGCCCAGCCAGCTTTCCGGCGGTGAGCAGCAGCGTGTGGCGGTTGCCCGCGCCCTTGCGAACAGACCGGTCCTGGTCCTTGCCGACGAGCCGACCGGCAATCTCGATGAGGCCACCTCGGCACGTGTGCTGGGGGAGTTCCTGCGGGTCGTTCGCGGTCATGGATCGTCTGCGCTCATTGCGACGCACAACCGCGCCCTCGCCGGCCAGATGGACCGCGTGGTGGAACTGCACGAGGGCAGACTGGCTGAACTGTCCTGAGGGGCGGGGACTGTCAGTAGAACGGAGGTCGAAAAAAAAGGACTGCCGGGAGCGGGGGCAGGGGCCGGCAGTCCAGTTGGTGCTTTTGATTATAATCGGCGGACCTCACCTTGTTTAGCGAGGTCCGCCGTAAAGTTTAGAGCCGCGGATCGGGCTGTCCGTCGCCGTCCTTGTCCCAGGCGTCAGGCTGCCCGTCGCCGTTGGTGTCCCAGGCATCGGCAACACCGTCGCCGTCCGTATCAAGATTGGCTGCCGGAGTATCCGTCATGGTGTCCGGCGCCGGTGCCATGGACGGGTCCGTCATCGGTTCTGTCGGCTGCGAGGCCGGGTCGTTCATCGGATCTGCCGGCATGTCCTGCGCGATTGCGGCATGACCCGCGAACATGCTGCCTGCCATAATTGCGGCGGTGATCAGTTTGGTACGCATAACAGTTACTCCAATTACTCTTGTTTGCGTTCAGGACCACCAATGTGGCGACGACGAGATTTTGCGCCACCTGAATTGCGATGATCCGAATATTCAGAACAGACGAGCAGCGCTCAGCATTCTACTGGTCAGGCAATTGAAACGCTTTATCGAATACAGGGTGACATATGTGGTATATCCTTCATAAGCGATCCTGCCGCCCGAATGGCTTTTGCGGGCCGAGAGCGGCAGAAGCTGCGCATCGAATCGGCTGAAATGACGCGTCAGAACGGATAGCATCGCCGGATGCCAAATCTGCCGTACGTTCCGCTGCGCATCCAATCGTCCTATTCGATGCTGGAGGGGGCAGTTCACCCTGCCCAGATTGCGGCGATCTGTGAAAAGCAAGGAGTTCCGGCCGCCGCTCTGGTGGACCGGTCCGTGCTGTTCGCGGCCATGGAATATTCGGCGGTCCTGTCCGCAAAGGGCGTTCAACCGATTATCGGCGCGATGGTGGCGGTGGAACGGCCCGGCGGCCGCGCGGTCGGCGGGCGTCCTATTCTGGACTGGCTGGTTCTTCTGGCGCAGGACGAGACGGGCTACGCCAATCTGATCCACCTTGTTTCCGAGGCGCATCTCTCAAGCGACCCCACCGAAGTCGCGCATATTGATTTCGACCGGATGGAGGACCGGACAGACGGCCTTATCTGTCTGACGGCCGGCGCTGAGGGTGCGCTTGCGCAGTTGATCGCCGAACAGCAGGGCGCCGCCGCCGATGCCTATCTGGACGAGCTCGCCGCGTTGTTCCCTGAGCGGCTGTATCTGGAAATCTGCCGCACCGGCGATCCCGTAGAGGCGGCATCGGAAAAAGGGCTGCTCGATCGGGCGGAAGCGCGCGGTCTGCCCATCGTCGCCACAAACCCCGCTTGTTTCCCCGAGCGCGAATTCGCCTCCGCCCACGACGCCATGCTTTGCATTGCGGGATCCACCTACATCGACATCAAGGACCGGCGTCGCACCAATGCGGAATGCTGGCTGAAGCCGGAGGCGGAGATGCGCAGGGCCTTCGCCGACCTGCCCGAAGCGATCGACAACACCGCGATCGTCGCGCAGCGATGCGCTGTCATGGCGCCGCAGCGCAAGCCGATCCTGCCAAGCCTGGCGGGCGACCTCGAGGGAGAGGCGGCGGCGCTGCGCGAGCAGGCACGCGCGGGCCTGAAAAGACGTCTGGAGCGATTGCCGGATGCCGACCGGGAGGCATACTTCCAGCGGCTCGACTACGAACTCGGCATCATCGAGACGATGGGATTTCCGGGCTACTTCCTGATCGTTGCGGATTTCATCAAGTGGGCAAAGGAGAACGACATCCCCGTCGGACCGGGGCGCGGTTCGGGCGCCGGGTCGGTCGTGGCCTGGTCGTTGACGATCACCGACCTCGATCCCATTCAGCTCGGCCTGCTGTTCGAGCGGTTCCTGAACCCGGAACGCGTGTCGATGCCCGACTTCGACATCGACTTCTGCGAAACGCGGCGCGGAGAAGTCATTCGCTATGTGCAGCAGCGCTATGGCCGCGATCAGGTCGCGCAGATCATCACCTTCGGCAAGCTGAAGGCGCGTGCGGTGCTGAAGGACGTCGGCCGCGTGTTGCAGATGCCCTACGGTCAGATCGACCGGCTGGCGAAAATGATCGACAACAATCCCGCCAATCCACAGGATTTGTCGACCGCACTACAGGAAAACGTCGATCTGCGGCGGGAGCGGACGCGTGACAAGGATGTCGATCACCTGATCACGCTGGCGCTGAAACTGGAGGGGATGCCGCGGCACAGCTCCACCCACGCCGCCGGCGTCGTGATCGGCGACCGTCCGCTGTCGCAGCTTGTGCCGCTCTACCGCGATCCGCGTTCTGACATGCCGGTCACGCAGTTCGACATGAAGTGGGTGGAGCAGGCAGGTCTCGTAAAGTTCGACTTCCTCGGTCTGAAGACCCTCTCGGTCATTCAGCGCGCACTGGAACTGATTGAAGAGACCGAAGGCGCGGCGCCCGACATGTCGGCCATCCCCTGGGACGATCCGGACACCTATGCGCTGATGGCGCGGGGCGACACGGCGGGCGTCTTCCAGCTGGAATCGGAGGGGATGCGCCGCACCCTGTCGCTGGTGAAGCCCGACAAGTTCGGCGACATCATCGCACTGGTGTCGCTCTATCGGCCCGGCCCGATGGACAACATACCCTCTTACGCGCGCCGGAAGCACGGGCAGGAAAAACCGGACTATCTGCACCCGCGTCTCGAACAATATCTGACGGAGACCTACGGGGTCATCATCTATCAGGAACAGGTGATGCAGATCGCGCAGGAGCTTGCCGGTTACTCCTTGGGTGAAGCCGATCTGCTGCGCCGTGCCATGGGTAAGAAAAAGCCCGAGGAGATGGCCAAGCAGAAGGAGCGCTTCATGACGGGCGCTGCGGAGCAAGGCGTCGATCCCGGGCAGGCGGACCATATCTTCGAACTCGTGGCGAAATTCGCGGGCTATGGCTTCAACAAATCCCATGCTGCGGCCTATGCGCTCGTCGCCTATCAGACCGCCTGGCTGAAGGCGCATTACCCGACCGAATTCTATGCCGCATCCATGCAGTTCGACATGTCGCTGACCGACAAGCTCGGCATGTTCCTTGAGGATGCGAGAAAATCGGGCATCGCCTGCCTGCCGCCCGACATCAACGCCTCCACGGAGAAATTCACCGTCGAGCGGACGGAGGATGGGAAGGCCGTCCGTTATGCGCTCGCCGCGTTGAAGGGCGTGGGGACGAAGGCGATGCAGGGCGTCGCGGAAGAACGCGAGAAGGCTGGTCCCTACAAATCGCTTAGCGACTTTGCCAATCGCGTGGATCCCAAGCTTCTGAACAAGCGGCAGATCGAAACGCTGGCGAGCGCCGGCGCCTTTGACGCGCTGGAGGCGAACCGCGCCGCGGTGCATGCGATGGCCGGTTCGATCCTGGCGGCGGCCGCGGCCGCTGCGGAGGCGCGCATCACGCAGCAAGGTGCGCTGTTCGGCGGTGGCGGTGCGGGGGGCGGAGAGATTTCCCTGATGCGGGCCACCAATGTGGAACGCTGGAGCCTTGCCGACATCATGGCGGGAGAGCGCGATGCGTTCGGCTTCTATTTCGCCTCGCATCCGCTCAGCGCATGGCAGCATGTCCTGGATGCGCGCGGCGCAAGGAGTTTCGCCCGGTGCTGCGAGCTTGGCGGCCCGCCGGGTGGCGGACGCGAACAGGTCACGCTTGGTGCCCTTGTGGAAGGAATGCGCTGGCAGACCCCGCAGAAGGGCGGCGACAAATATCTGCTCGCCACCATGTCGGACGAGACCGGGCAATTCATGGTCAGCGCGTTCGACTCGGAAGTGCAGGAATCGATTCAGGAGGCCGCATCGGAGGGCGAACCCATGCTGCTGTCGGCTGAACTGCGCTGGTCGCCCGGAGAGGATACACCGCGAGTCTCGGCGCGCGGCGTTCTGAAATTGAAGGATCTCGCAGCCGGCGGACGGGCGCGGTTGGCGATCACCGCCGAAGAGAGCGCTCTCCAACCGCTGAAGACCCTCTTCGAGGCTGCGCCCGGCCAGGGCTGCGTAACGCTTCACATTCGTCTGTTGTCGGGCGGAGTCGCGGTTCTCGATCTCGGCGAGAACGTCGCCGTCGACTCCGAGCTTGCGCACCAGGCAGGCGGTGTGCACGGCGTTGCAAGCGTATCGCTTTCCGCATAAGCGAACACGATCTGCGCTGTAATAACTGGTTTTCCAGCAACCAGTTCGCAGATGCAAAAAATAGTTCTGATTCTGACTCGAAAAGCCTTGTCTTCTTTTGAGTTTCGCTTTAAAGTGAAACTCAGTTGATTGAGTGATACTCGAATGGAAAGGTGGATCTCGTGAAAAATGCCCTGATCGCTATCGCCGCTCTGCTCGCTACCGGCCTGAATGTCGGGGTTGCAGTCGGCCCCGCACATGCCGCCGAACCGTCTGTTTGTGAGACGATGCCGCAGGATATTCGCGCTGCGGCAGCAAATGCTGATGCCAACGATGCCAATCGTGCACTTCGTAAGGTCGATATCGGCGTGCGACTTTGTGATGCCGGTAACGAACGTGCCGCTTCCAAGCAGTTCGACCGCGCGCTGAAGGTTCTTGACCTGACGCCGACGGAATTGGCGCAGCGGTAAAGCCGCCGCCAAGACGGAAAAGGCCCGCTTTCGCGGGCGGGTTGAGAAGGGCCGCGATACCTCCCCAGGCGCGGCCCTTTTCTTTTGCGCGCCGAACAGCGAGAGGGGCGGGCATGAACGGATGCTCCACACCTCGCTTTGACAGATCTGTCGCAGAACGGTGCGCCTTCGAATATGTCGTGGGCCCGCGTGCGGATCGGTTGTTGGTGCTCGCCGATCACGCCACGGCTTATGTGCCGCCAGGTGTCGATCTCGGAATTTCCGAGGAGGATCGCACCCGTCATATCGGCATCGACATCGGTGCGGCGGCGGTTGCGCGCGGTGTTGCGGAGAGGGAGTGCGCGCCCGCGATCCTTGGCGGCTGTTCGCGCCTCGTTATCGATCTGAACCGGCCGGCCTCCGACGACGCGGCGGTGCCGGCGATTAGCGATGGAACGCGCATCCCGGGCAATGAGCGTCTCTCCGCTGAGCAACTCGAGGTCAGGCATGCCGTTCATGCTGCCTATCACCGCAGGGTCGAACGCGCCCTCGACGATGAGTCGCCCCGCCTGATCCTCTCCGTCCACAGTTTCACCTCTCGCATGCGGGGGGGCTCTTCGAAACGACCCTGGGATTGCGGCCTGCTCTACGACCGCGACGATCGTGCCGCGCGGGCGGCTATCGCCTATTTCGAGAGACAGGGGCTGATCGTTGGCGATAATGAGCCCTATTCGGGCGCCCGCTTCGGCTACACCATGCAGCGGCATGCGGAGCCGCGCGCAATACCGTATCTGTTTCTGGAAATCCGCAACGACCATCTATCGGATGCCGGGGGCCTTGCCCGCTGGATGGACCTGACGGTCGGTGCCGTGTCGGCCGCGCTTGGCGAAGGAGGTGCCGGCTCATGACCTCGCGAGACCCCGTGGCAACGGCGGAACAGATGCGGCGGCTCGAGGATCGCACAGCCAATGGCGGCGAAGGCTTGTGGCGGCTCATGAAGGCGGCTGGCGAAGGAGCGGCGCGGCATGCGGCGATTCGGGCGGCGGGGCGCGGCGTCCTCGTGCTTGCCGGCCCCGGAAACAACGGCGGCGACGGGTATGTGATGGCGAGTGCGCTGAAACGGTTCGGTGTCAATGTCGCCGTTGCGGCCCTGGCGAGCCCGGGCACCGACTTGTGCAAGCGCGCGGCTGAGCTGTGGGGCGGACCTGTCCAGCCGCTTGACCAAGCGAAATCGCGTCCGGTGCTCGTGGATGCGCTGTTCGGCACGGGGCTGTCCCGAACGCTGGGCGCCGACGTCCTAAAACCGCTGCTGACGCATGCGGAGGCGGCGGAACTGGTGCTGGCCCTCGATCTGCCGAGCGGGGTCGGCAGCGACGACGGAACTCTTTTGCCAGATGCGCCGCGCTGCGACGAAACCTACGCGTTCGGTTGGCTGAAGCCTGGCCATTTGTTGCAAC
Source organism: Pacificimonas flava (assembly GCF_000342165.1). Taxonomy (GTDB): domain Bacteria; phylum Pseudomonadota; class Alphaproteobacteria; order Sphingomonadales; family Sphingomonadaceae; genus Pacificimonas; species Pacificimonas flava. Next base: position 540,858 of record NZ_AMRV01000001.1, on the reverse strand, counting down.
CCGGGGCGGATCATGTCGGCCGCATCACGCGGGTGGACATCGGGCTGGCACCGCCTTCGCCAGAGCTTTTTCGGAACCAGGCTCCGGAAAAGGCGGCGGTGGCTCCAACGGCGCACAAATATGATCGCGGGCATGTCGTGGTGGCTGCAGGAGCCATGCCCGGTGCGGCGTTCCTGTCGGCCCGCGCGGCGCAGCGCGGCGGCGCAGGCTTTGTGACGATTGGAGCGGAGAACGGAGATCAGGGACCGCCAACGTCCATCGTTTATCGGGCCCTCCATGACCTCGACCTGGACCGCGTCGATGTCATCATTGCCGGCCCCGGGCTGGGCCGTGACGATCACGCGGCGGAGATTGCCGCGTTCGTGCTGGAGCAGCAACGTGCGATGGTGATCGACGGCGACATGTTCAGCCTGTTCGCGGGCGAGCCGAAACGCTTTCGTGACCTCGATGCGATCCTGACCCCTCATGAGGGGGAGTTCGGCCGCTTGTTCGGTGAGCTGAACGGCTCCAAGATCGACCGTGTGCGGCGGGCTGCGGACCTGTGCGGGAGCGTGGTGGTGCTGAAAGGGCGCGATACGGTCATTGCTGCGCCCGGTGGACGGGCCATCATCAACGATCATGCGCATCCCCGGCTTGCCGTCGCTGGAAGCGGCGACGTGCTGGCTGGAATCGTCGCCGCTGAGTTCGCTATGCGCGGTGATGCCTTCGTTGCGGCATGCGCGGGCGTTTGGCGCCAAGGCGATGCCGGCCTTCGTGCCACGGACTCGCTGATCGCGGAAGACTTGCTGGACCTGTTATGATTGCGGAAAGGGCCAGGCAGAGCGGTGAGACGGTTGTCGTCCGTCTGGCCGCGCGCGGTGACGGTGTCACGGCGGATGGGCGCTATCTTCCGGGCGCGGTTCCCGGCGACCGCATCGTCGGCGAGGACGTCATGCCGGGCCCGCACCGCGCGGCGCCGGTTTGCGAGCATTTCGGGCGCTGCGGCGGTTGCCAGCTTCAGCATGGGGACGAGGAGGTGCTCGCGAACTTCGTGAAGGGGCGTGTCGTCGGCGCCCTGCAGTCTGCGGGCGTGGAGGCCGAAATGGTCGCAGACCCGCATCTGTCTCCCCCACGCTCCCGCCGCCGGGCGGCCATGCGGGCGGAAATGCGAGACGGCACCCTTGCGCTCGGGTTCAACGAGGAAAGCAGCCGCGCCGTCGTCGATCTGCAGGAGTGTCATGTGCTGACGCCCGACCTCTTCACGCTGGCGCAGGAGTTGCGGCCCATCCTGTCCGCGCTGATGCCGAAGCGCTGGATCTGCGGGGTCACTCTGACGGAGGCGACCGGGGGTGCCGACATTCTAATCAGCAATCTGTCGCCTTCGCGTGAGGTCGTGCATGCCTTCGCCGAATGGGAGCCGACCATCCCTGTCGCCCGCGTCAGCGTGGAGGATGGCGGACGGACGGACATCGTTTTGCAGCGGGGGAAGCCGGTTCAGACGTTCGGCGGTGTGGATGTGGCGATGCCGCCCGCGACCTTCCTTCAAGCCACGGCGGATGGAGAGGCGGCCCTGGTCGCGGCTGCGCTTGATTTCACAAGCGGCGCCGGACGCGTCGCTGACCTCTTCTGCGGCCTGGGGACGTTCGCGCTGCCCCTGTCCGCGGAAGCCGAGGTGCTCGCGGCGGACGCCGCCGGACCCGCGGTGGCAGCGCTGGAGGCAGCGGCGCGGCGAGCGAAGCGGCGGGTGCGCACCCTTCACCGCGACCTGTTCAGGCGCCCCATGACCGCGAAGGAACTCGCGGGCTACGGCGCAGTCGTGCTGGACCCGCCACGCGCCGGCGCGAAGGCGCAGGTCGAGGCGCTTGCCGCATCCAAGGTGCCGGTTGTCGCCTATGTCTCCTGCAACCCGAGCACCTTCGCACGCGACGCCGCAACGCTTGTTCGTGGTGGCTATGCGCTGACGGAGGTGCGGCCGATTGGGCAGTTCCGCTGGTCGACCCATGTGGAGCTTGCCGCCCGCTTCGTCCGCTGAAGCGATATCTTCGCACTTGCCAAGAGGGGGGCGCTCCCTTATCTCGCGCGCCATCCCACAGATGCGGGCACATATCCGGTGAGCGGCACGGGGCCGCTTTCCTTCCGCATCGAGGTATCAACCGGAAGGAGACTATCCATGGCTGCACCCAATGTGCAGATGTCGGCGCTGCTTGAAGCCGGCACCCACTTCGGCCACCAGACGCATCGCTGGAACCCGAAGATGAAGCCGTATATTTTCGGCGATCGCAACAATGTGCACATCATCGACCTGTCGCAGACCGTGCCGCTGTTCCAGCGCGCGCTCGATTTTGTTCGCGCGACGACGAATGCGGGCGGCAAGATCCTGTTCGTCGGCACGAAGCGCCAGGCCCAGGAGCCGATCAAGGAGGCCGCGCAGCGCGCCGGTCAGCATTACGTCAATCACCGCTGGCTCGGCGGCATGCTGACCAATTGGAAGACGATTTCCAATTCCATCAAGAAGTACAAGGAGCTGGAAGAAACGCTTTCCGGTGACACGTCGGGCTTCACGAAGAAGGAAGTCCTGCAGATGACGCGCCAGCGCGACAAGTTCGAGGCGTCGCTGGGCGGCATTCGCGATATGGGCGGCCTGCCGGACCTGATGTTCGTCATCGACACGAACAAGGAAGATCTGGCCGTTAAGGAAGCGAACGTACTGGGCATCCCGGTTATCGCGATCCTCGACTCGAACTCCGATCCGACGGGCATCGCCTTCCCGGTTCCGGGGAATGACGACGCGGCGCGGGCCATTCGCCTTTACTGCGACCTGATCGCCGACGCGTGCACCGGTACGGGTGAGGCCGTCAGCCAGGCCGAGTTCACGGGCGAAGCTGCCCCGGACGCTGCCGCAGAGGCGCCGGCTGCCGAGGCGAGCGAGGAGCCTGCGGAGGCCACGGCGTAAGCGGATGCCTTTCGGCGTCCCCAAACCGTAACGGTCCGGTGGCAGGCGCGGCATCCTCGGGTGAGGGGCCGCTGCCGCCCCGGACCTTTACCGATCTCTATTCGAAAGGATTTCCCATGGCCGAAATCACGGCATCGATGGTCAAGAGCCTGCGCGAACAGTCCGGCGCGGGCATGATGGACTGCAAGAAAGCACTGAACGAAACGAACGGCGACATGGATGCGGCTGTCGATTGGCTGCGCACGAAGGGCCTTGCCGCGGCGCAGAAGAAATCGAGCCGTACGGCCGCCGAGGGTCTCGTTGGCGTTGCGACGGCCGGTACGGTCGGTGCGGCCGTTGAGGTGAACTCCGAAACGGACTTCGTTGCGAAGAACGACCGTTTCCAGGGCTTCGTGTCCGAGGTTACCGGCATCGCGCTTCAGAAGCGTATCGCTGACGTCGATGCCCTGAAGGGCGAGGCAATGCCCGGCGGCGCAACCGTCGAAGATACGCTGACGGACAACATCGCCAAAATCGGCGAGAACCAGTCGCTGCGCCGCGCGGCCGTCGTATCCGTCGATGAGGGTACGGTGTCCGCCTATGTGCACAATCAGATGGCGCCCGGCCTGGGCAAGATCGGCGTGCTCGTTGCGCTGGAGAGCAAGGCCGACAAGGAGGCGCTCGAGGATTTCGGACGCCAGCTCGCCATGCACATCGCGGCGGCCTTCCCGCTGGCCCTGGATGAGAGCGGCGTCGATCCGGAAGCGGTCGAGCGCGAGCGCCAGATTGCAACCGAGAAGGCGCGCGAAAGCGGCAAGCCGGACAACATCGTCGAGAAAATGGTCGAGGGTTCGGTAAAGAAGTTCGTCAGCGAGAATACGCTGCTGGGACAGGTCTACGTCATCGATGGCAAGGCCAAGGTTGCCGACGTGGTCGCGGCGAAGGGCAAGGAGCTCGGCGCCGAAATCAAGATCAAGGACTATGTCCGCTTTCAGCTGGGCGAAGGCATCGAGCGCGAAGAGAGCGACTTCGCGGCCGAGGTGGCGGCAGCCGCCGGACAGTAGCATGACGGCGACCGGCAGGGGGCATGAGGCCGCCTGCCGGTTCACGTCTTCCGGGGTGCGGCCTGCTTGCCGCGCCTCTTTTGCGTCTCTATGGTCCGCGAACCTCGCTGACATCCCACATCACAGGAGCATGACGGCCGATGCCGCGCCCAGAATTCAAGCGCATACTCCTGAAACTGTCCGGAGAGGCCCTGATGGGCGACCAGCAGTTCGGGATTGAAACCGAGACGGCGCAGCGCGTTGCCGAGGAGATCAAACTGGCGCAGGCAGCCGGCTATGAGCTGTGCGTCGTCGTCGGCGGCGGCAATATCTTTCGCGGCCTGGCCGCGGCGGACCAGGGGTTCGACCGCGCCAGCGCCGACTATATGGGCATGCTGGCGACGGTGATGAACGCCCTCGCGGTCCAGAACGCTCTGGAGAAGCTGGGCGTCGATACGCGCGTCCAGTCCGCCATCCCCATGTCCAGCATCTGCGAGCCCTATATTCGACGGCGCGCCATGCGGCACATGGAAAAGGGGCGCATCGTTATTTTCGCGGCCGGGACGGGCAATCCGTTCTTCACGACCGACACCGCCGCGGCGCTGCGGGCGGCGGAAATGCAGTGCGACGCGCTGTTCAAGGGCACCAGCGTCGACGGCGTCTATACGGCCGATCCCAAGAAGGATGCGGCGGCTGAGCGTTACGATACGCTGTCGTTCGATCGCGTTCTGTCGGACAATCTGAAGGTCATGGATGCGTCCGCCGTTGCCGTCTGCCGCGACAATGATATTCCCATCGTCGTCTTCAATATTCGCGAGCAGGGAAACCTTGCGCGCGTTCTGAACGGCGAGGGCACCTCGACCATCGTAGAAAATTCTTAAGGGAAAGATGACGGGCCATGGCTGACGGATATGACAAGAGTGACCTGGAACGCCGCATGGCCGGCGCGGTTGAGGCGCTGAAGGGCGATCTGTCGGGTCTGCGCACGGGCCGGGCCAGCACGGTGCTGCTCGACCCGGTACAGGTCGAGGTGTACGGCGCGAAAATGCCGCTGAATCAGGTGGCCACCGTAACGGCGCCTGAGCCGCGGCTGCTGTCCGTCAACGTGTGGGACAAGTCGAACGTGAACGCCGTCGACAAGGCCATCCGTTCCGCCGGGCTCGGCCTCAATCCCATCGTCGATGGACAGACGCTGCGCCTTCCCATTCCGGATATGACCGAGGAGCGCCGCCGCGAACTTGCCAAGCTTGCCTCTCAATATAGCGAGAAGGCGAAGGTCGCCGTTCGCAATGTCCGCCGCGATGGCATGGAATCGCTGAAGACCGCGGAGAAGAAGGGCGAGATCGGCCAGGACGATCAGAAGCGCGGTGAGGCCGAGGTGCAGAAGATGACGGACGCGCGCATCTCCGAGATCGACGACGTCATGGCGGCCAAGGAAAAGGAAATCATGGCGCAGTGACGGCGCGGCCCGCCTCGAGCGGGGCGGCGGGCCCCGACAGCGCCGGTTCCGGAGCGCCGCGCCATGTTGCCCTCATCATGGATGGCAACGGACGCTGGGCGAAGGCGCGCCGCCTGCCGCGAGTGGCCGGGCACAAGGCGGGTGCCGATTCCGTCCGCAGCGTGGTCGAGGGGGCGCCGGAACTTGGCATCGACGTTCTGACCCTCTACGCTTTTTCGTCGGAAAACTGGAAGCGGCCGCAGGATGAAGTCGGCTATTTGTTCGGCCTGCTGAAACAGTATCTTCTCAGCGAGATTGCCGAACTCGATGCAAATGAAGTCGAGCTGCGTTTCATCGGGGATTGGGAGCAGCTTCCCGGCGAACTGGTGACGCTCCTTCGCGGTGCGCTCGACCGCACGGCGGGCAATAAGGGATTGAAGCTCGTAATCGCGCTCAATTACGGCAGTCAGGACGAGATCCTGCGTGCTGCGCGCAGAATTGCCGTCGACGCGGCCGCCGGCAAGATCGATCCGGACGCCATCGACGAGGCTTTTTTCGAAGCGCACCTCGATACCGCCGGTTTACCACCGCCCGACCTGATCGTGCGGACGTCCGGCGAGATGCGGCTTTCGAACTTTCTGATGTGGCAAGCCGCCTATGCCGAATTCGTGTTCACGCCGACGCTTTGGCCTGATTTCGACAAACATGCCCTTGCGGAAGCGTGCGCTGCGTTCAGAGCGCGCGACAGACGATATGGCGGACTCTGAACCTCGCCCTTCGCTGAGGGTGCGGTACAAGGATCTCGCCCCGCGCGCGATTGTCGGTATCGCGCTGATCGCCATCGCCCTTCTGGGTGGGTGGCAGGGCGGCCTGTTCTTCAACTTCCTGATCGGCCTCGCGGCGCTGCTCATGTTTCGCGAATGGGGGCGCATGCACGGGACGCGCCGTTCTGCCCGGCTGTCGGGTTATGTCGGCATCGCCGCCGCGATGGTCCTGGCGAATGAGGGCCTGATTCTTCTAGGCGCTGCCGCCCTGGCCGTCACGGCGGCGATCTACGCCTTTCGCGACCGCTCGGCGTCCATCGGGATCGTCTATGCCGGCGCGCCGGCGCTGGCGCTGATTTGGCTGCGAAGCCAGGAGCAGGGCATGAGCATCCTGATCTGGACGCTGGCGATCGTGTGGGCGACGGACATCTGTGCCTATTTTGCAGGACGTACCATTGGCGGTCCCAAGCTGGCTCCGCGGATCAGTCCGTCGAAGACCTGGGCGGGGCTGATCGGCGGGATGGCGGGCTCCGCGGCGGTTTCGGCGGGGTTGACCGCTCTTCTGACGCTTCCCTTCTCTTTGGTGCTGGCCATAATCCTCGGTGCGGTTCTGGCCGTTGCAGCGCAAATCGGTGATTTTTATGAAAGCCATCTCAAACGCAGGGCAGGGGTCAAGGATTCAGGCAATCTTCTGCCCGGTCATGGCGGTGTCATGGACCGTCTCGATGGCCTCGTTCCCGTCTCTTTGATCGTCGCCGGTGCAGTCTGGCTGCTGCAGTTCTGATGCGTAGCGTGACGATTTTTGGTGCCACCGGATCGGTCGGCGAAGCGGCGCTTGCCCTGATTGCGCACGATCCTGCGCGGTGGCAGGTCGATACGCTGACCGCGAACACCAATGCCAAGCGTCTGGCGGAGCTTGCAGGGCAATGCGGCGCGCGTCACGTCGTCATTTGCGACGAAAGCAAGCGGGATGAACTGGTCCAGGCCCTCGCGGGAACCGGAGTGGAGGTATCCGCCGGGCGGGCGGCGCTGGTGGAGGCCGCGTCGCGGCCCGTCGAAGTGACGTTGGCGGCCATCGTTGGCGCGGCGGGGCTTCTTCCCACGCTCCGCGCGGCAGAGCGCGGGGGTATCATCGCGATCGCCAATAAGGAGGCGCTTGTTTGCGCCGGACCGTTGATCCTGGCGGCTGCAGCGCGTTCGGGCGCCCGTTTGCTGCCCGTGGACAGCGAACACAACGCGATCTTTCAGGTGTTCGATTTCGAGCGTCCCGAACGCGTCGCCCGCATCATTCTGACGGCCAGCGGCGGACCGTTCCGGCAGATGTCGACCGAGGATATGCGTAGCGTCACGCCCGAACAGGCCGTTGCTCACCCCGTCTGGTCGATGGGCGCGAAAATCTCCGTCGACAGCGCGACGCTGATGAACAAGGGCCTCGAGATGATCGAGGCGGAACGGCTTTTTCCGATCGCAGAGCCGCAGATCGACATCGTCGTGCATCCGCAGTCGATCGTTCATTCGTTCGTCGAATATGTCGACGGTTCGCTCCTCGCGCAGCTCGGCACGCCCGACATGAAGACGCCCATCGCCTATGCCATGGCCTATCCGGACCGAATTGAGACGCCGGCGGAAAAGCTGGACATGATCGCGGCAGCCAAGCTGACGTTCGAGGCCGCAGACGAGCGCCGCTTTCCAGCTCTTCGGCTGGCCCGGGCCGCGCTGAGGGCAGGCGGTTCATCTCCTGTTGTGCTGAATGCCTCTAACGAGGTGGCCGTGGAACGTTTTTTGGATCGCCGCATCGGCTTTCTCGATATTCCGGCGCTGTGCGAAGAAACGCTGGCCGCGGTCGGGAACTGCCCCGCCGGCCACCTTGACGAGGTCGTCGATTGCGACGCGCGGGCGCGTTCGGTAGCGGCGCGCATCGCGGACGAATGGGAGAAACGCGCATGACCGGTGCCATCGAACAGCCCGGTTTTCTGTTCACCGTCCTCATGTTCGTGCTCATGATCGGGCCGCTCGTCGCGGTGCATGAATTCGGGCATTATCTGATGGGCCGGGCCTTCGGAACGCGGATCGACAGCTTCTCCCTCGGTTTCGGCAAGCGGATCGCAAGCTGGACCGACAAGCGCGGGACCGTGTGGCAGGTCGCGGCGCTGCCGCTGGGCGGCTATGTCAAGTTTGCCGGGGACGCGAACGCCGCCGGCGCCGGATCGCAAGGGCTGGACGATATTCCCGAGGAGCAGCGGGACCAGTATTTTGCCTTCAAACCCTTGTGGCAGCGCGCGCTGATCGTGGTGGCGGGGCCGCTGATCAACTTCCTGTTCGCCATCCTGATCTTCGCGGCGTTTCTGCTGATCTATGGGCATTCCTTTCGGCCGCCGGTCGTGGCCGAAGTGATGCCGGACAGCGCGGCTGCCGAGGCGGGCCTGCAGTCCGGCGACCGGATCATTGCCTTCGGCGGTCGGGAGATCGAGAGCTTCCAGGAGCTTGTGGGGGAAGTCACGCTGAATCCGGGGAACAGCACCGAAATATCCTATGTGCGAGGCGATGCCCGCTTCACGGCGGTGCTGACGCCGAAGGTCGTGACGGTGACGGACGCCTTCGGCAATGAGGGGCGGGTCGGCCAGCTCGGCGTCGTTTCGACGCAGGAGGTCGAGGAGCGGTCCGTCGGTCCCGGCGAGGCCTTGGTCCTGGGCACGGAGCAGACATTTCGCGTCGTACGCTCCATGGTCGATCTTCTCGGCTATCTGATTGCTGGGGACCGGAGCGTGAAGGAGCTGGGCGGCCCCCTGAAAATCGCGAAGATTTCGGGCGAGGTCGCCACAGCGGGACCTCCGGCCTTCATCAGTTTGATGGCGCTCATTTCAATAAACCTGGGCTTCATCAACTTGCTGCCCATTCCAATGCTCGACGGCGGGCATCTAGCCCTTTATGCAGCCGAGGGCATTCGCGGGCGTCCACTGCCCGAACAGGCTCAACAATGGGCATTCATGGCAGGCTTCGCGCTCGTGATCTCTTTCATGCTCGTCGTGACGGTGAACGATCTGGCCTCCTTTGGCGTGTGGCAGAGCGCGCTGAAATTGTTCGGGTGACGTCACGCTGGTCAGGCGTATGGGTGAAAAAGGGTATACTGGTTTGATCAACGGTTTTGCCGAAACGCGGTCACGGGCCGTGTCGATCCTTCTGATGGGCGCAGCGCCGTTCGCGCTCTCGGTACCGGCCTATGCACAGGATGCGGGTACGGCGGGCACCGCGTTCGAGGAGTCCGCTCCCGATCCCAATCCGGCGCAGCCTCAACCCCCCGTATCTCCGGATGCCGGGGCGAGCGGCGACCTGGTGGTTCCGGGTACAGTCGGCTCCACAGCGTCCGCTCCGATTTCAGAACCTGCGCCCGTATCTGCGCCGATAAATTCGCCGGCTCCGGCGACGAACGCCGCCGACATCGCGACGCCTGCTGCGAATGCACAGGAAACGCGCACCGTGCGGTCCATCACCATCCGGGGCAGCGAACGCATCGAGCCGGAGACGGTTGCATCCTATACGGGGCTTTCCGCAGGCGACACGTATGACCGTAACCGTCTTGACCAGGCGCTAAAGGCGCTTTTCGATACCTCCCTCTTCGCCGACGCCACCATCACCGACCGGAACGGCGATCTGGTGATCAACGTGCGCGAAAACCCGGTCGTCAACCGCATCATTCTCGAGGACAACCGGCGGCTGAAGGACGATAAGATCGCGCCGGAGATCCGCCTGGCGCCGCGGCAGATCTTCACGCGCGCGAAGGCGCGTAGCGATGTCGCCCGGATCACCGAACTCTACCGGCGCCAAGGGCGCTTCTCGGCTTCCGTCGAACCGCTGATCGTGCCGCTCGACCAGAACCGGGTCGATGTGGTCTTCAAGATCACCGAGGGTCCGAAGTCCAAGGTTCGCAGCATCAACATCATCGGTAACGAGAAGTTTTCCGACGGCGAGCTTCGCGGCGAAATGGCGACGAAGGAAGCCAAGTGGTATCGCATCTTCACTTCGAACGATACGTACGACCCCGATCGATCCGCCTATGACCAGCAGGTTCTCCGCCAGTTCTACCTGACCGAGGGCTATGCCGACTTTCGTGTTGTTTCCTCGGTTGCCGAGCTCACTCCGAACAACGAAGATTTCGTCATCACCTATGTGGTCGATGAGGGCGAGCGCTACGATTTCGGCGAGGTCGGGCTGGAATCCGAGATTCGCGACATCGACGAGAAGGCGTTCCAGTCGCTCCTCGGTATTCGGTCCGGCGATCCGTACAATGCGAAGCTGATCGAGGACGCGATCGACCGCATGCAGGAAACGGCGGGCCTGTTGGGCTATGCCTTTGCCGACGTGCAGCCGCAGTTCACGCGCAACCGCGAAGACCTGACGATGGATGTCGTCTTCGTAATTCGAGAGGCGCCGCGCGTCTATGTCGAGCGGATCGACATCAATGGCAACGTCATCACCAAGGACCGCGTGGTTCGCCGCGAGTTTCGTCTGGTCGAGGGCGATGCATTCAACAGCTTCCTCGTCAAGCGTTCGGAAGCGCGCATCCGCTCGCTGGGCTTCTTCCAGGAAGATCTGGCGATCGAACAGAAGCAGGGTAGCGGTCCGGACAAGGTCATTCTGGAGGTCAACGCCCAGGAGCAGGCCACTGGCGAGCTTCAGCTTTCCGCCGGCTTCTCCAGTCTGGAACGGTTTCTGGTCAGCGGATCCATTCGCCAGAAGAACTTTCGCGGTCTCGGCCAGGAGCTGCGCGCCTCGGTCAACTATTCGAGTTACTCGAAGTCCGTGCAGCTCGGCTTTACCGAGCCCTATCTCTTCGACCGCAACCTTGCGCTTGGCGTCGATCTTTTCCGCCGAGACCTGAACAGCTTCAACTTCCGCAACAGCGATCGCCAATCGACCTATGAGCAGTCGACGACGGGCGGCCAGGTCCGCACCGGCTTCCCGATCACGGAATTCTGGTCGGCGTCGCTGCGTTACAATCTTCAGGTCGACGACATCACGCTCGATCGCGGAGTTTATTTCAGCGATTTCGATGGTTCCGGATCGCTCGATGACGACGAGTGCGATCCGCTTCGCGCCGGCCGCTTCCTCTGCGATGCACTGGGCAACCGTCTGACATCGTCCATCGGGTTCAGCGTTGCTTTCGACAACACCGACAACCGAATCCGCCCGACGCGGGGACAGCGCGTTGTCCTTAGCCAGGATGTGGCGGGTCTTGGCGGCATCAAATATCTCCGCACGACCGTCGACGCGGACAAATATTGGCGGGTGGGCCGCTCCAACTTCATCTTCAATCTCGGCATCGAGGGCGGTTTCATCGCAGGTTATGGCGGCGACGATATTCGTATCAACGACCGCTTCTTCCTGGGCGAACCGCGCATGCGCGGCTTCGACATTCGCGGTCTCGGTCCACGCGTCATCCGGCGCTACTATCAGGAGGCGACAGAGGATACGCCCGGTGCGATTCCCGTCCCGAACCTGAACGGCGAACCCGGCTTTGTCGTGCTGCAGGACGACAGCCGCCGCCGGCAGGACGATGCGCTTGGCGGCGAGGCCTACTATCTCGGCCGCGCGGAATTGCAGGTGCCGATCAGCCAGGGTCTGTCTGAGATGGGCATCCGCCCGTCGCTGTTCGTCGATGTCGGTGCACTGTGGGACGTCGACTTCGATCCCAGCACCCAGCTTATCAATCAGCCGGTTATCGAGCGGACATTCATCGACGAGGACGGAAACGAGGTCGTCGTCGGCTCCCCCGGCGTCGAGGAGCGCTTCTTCGGCGATTCGCCCAGCCCCCGCGTGTCCGTCGGCATCGGCACAAGCTGGAACTCGCCCTTCGGCCCGTTCCGCTTCGATCTCGCCAAGGCTATCGTCAAGCAGGAGGGTGACGATACCCAACTCTTCCAATTCAATGTAGGAACCACGTTCTAATGAAGACTTTGAAGATTCTTGCCGGTGCCGCCGCGCTGGCTTCCGCTTCGCTTTCCGTCGCCGCTCCGGTCGCGGCGCAGGTGCAGTCCGTCGCCATCGTCGATGTGGAGGGTGCGATCGTCCAGAGCCAGGCCTATCAGAACGCCGTGCAGGCAATCCGTCAGCAATATGCCTCGCAGATCCAGCAGATCGACACGCGCCGTCAGGCCCTGCAAACGCAGCTTCAGGGCCTGCAGCAGACCTATCAGCAGACCGCTTCGCAGGAAAATGCCGACCAGAACGCGCTGCGGCAGCAGGCGCAGCAGATTCAGCAGGTGCAGCAGGCGGCCCAGCAAGAGCTTGGCACACTGGAGCAGCCGATCAGTCTCGCCCAGGCCTATGCTGCGGAGCAGGTGCAGGTGCAGTTGACCGCTGCCGTGCGCGCGGCGATGCAGCAGGCCGGCGTCGGCATCGTGCTGCGTCCGGAAGCCGCCGTGCTCGCCGCCGATCCCGCTGCAGCCAACCTGACCGACGAGACGGTGGCGCAGCTGAATTCGCTCGTCCAGAGCGTGCAGACGGCGCCGCCGCAGGGCTGGCAGCCTGGCCAGACCCTGCAGGCGGCACGCCAATCCCAGCAGCCGGCACAGCCGCAGCAGTAAGTTTCCGTGGGTCAGGAAGAACTGGGTGCGCTGACGATTCAGGAGATCGTCGGCGCACTGCCGCATCGCTATCCCATGTTGCTTGTCGATCGGGTCGAGACCCTGACGAAGGGGGAGACCATTCGCGCCGTGAAGGGCGTGACGATGAACGAGCCCTTCTTTCAGGGGCATTTCCCCGGCCGTCCGATCATGCCGGGCGTCCTGCAGGTAGAGGCGCTAGCTCAGGCCGCCGGCATCCTTGCGATGAAGACGTTGGGTTCGGAGGCGGAGGGCAAGCTCGTCTACTTCATGGCCATCGAGGCGGCGAAATTCCGAGCGCCCGTCGAGCCGGGCTGCCTTCTCCATCTCGATGTCGCGTTCGTGCAACAGCGGGCGAAAGTGTGCAAGTTCGCCGGCAAGGCTTCGGTCGATGGCAGGACCACAGCTGAGGCGAGTTTCACGGCAATGATTGCCGACGCCTGAGCCGCTCGCGCGCGTTCAGTTCAGCTCAGGAACGGGCGTCGTCCTCATTGCGAAGGCGGGCGCCCTTTCTGTTTTCTGCCCCCATTGCGCCCAATGATCAGGCGGTTTCCTCGAACAGCTCCCGCCCGATCAGGTAGCGCCGGATTTCGCTCGTACCCGCGCCGATCTCATACAGTTTTGCGTCGCGCAGCAATCGGCCGGTTGGATATTCGTTGATGTAACCATTGCCGCCGAGGGCCTGGATCGCCTCCAATGCGCAGCGGGTTGCCTGTTCGGCGGAATAGAGAATGGCACCCGCGGCATCCTTGCGCGCGGTTTCTCCCCGATCGCACGCTTCCGCGACGGCATAGACATAGGCCCGGGCCGTGTTCAGCGCGACATACATGTCCGCGATCTTTCCCTGCATGAGCTGGAACTCGCCAATGGGTTTTCCGAACTGCTTGCGCTCGTGGGCATAGGGAATGACCACATCAAGGCAGGCTTGCATGATCCCGAGCGGTCCACCGGACAGAACGACCCGTTCGTAATCGAGGCCGGACATCAAGACCTGGGCGCCGCGCCCTTCTTCACCCAGGACGTTGTCATACGGCACCTCGCAATTTTCGAACACCAGTTCGCAAGTGTCGGATCCGCGCATCCCGAGCTTGTCCAGCTTTTGCGCGGTCGAGAAGCCGGGCATATCGCGTTCGATCAGGAATGCGGTGATACCCTTCGGGCCGGCGGCCGGGTCGGTCTTCGCATAAACGACCAGCGTGCTCGCCTCGGGACCGTTGGTAATCCACATCTTGTTGCCGGTGAGAACGTAACGGTCGTTACGCTTTTCGGCCCGCAGTTTCATCGACACCACGTCCGAACCGGCGCCGGGTTCGGACATGGCGAGGGACCCGACATGCTCGCCGGAAATCAGGGGCGGAAGATATTTCCGCTTCTGCGCGTCGGTGCCCCAGCGCGCGATCTGGTTGATGCAAAGGTTGGAGTGCGCACCGTAGCTGAGCCCGACCGAGGCGGATGCACGGCTGATCTCCTCCATCGCGATGGTATGCGCCAAATAGCCAAGCCCGGCTCCGCCAAACGCCTCGGGCACCGTGATTCCGTGCAGTCCAAGGTCTCCGAGTGCCGGCCAGAGATCGCGCGGGAAGCGGTTCGTGGCATCGATTTCGGCCGCGCGCGGCGCCAGATTGTCCTTTGCCCAGCCACGTACGCTGTCGCGCAGCATGTCGATGGTCTCGCCGTGATTGAATTGCAGGGTCTTCACGTCGTTGGTCCTCATCTTCAAAGCATGTTCAAGCGGCTACAACGCCGTAGTGGGGGCAGGGGTCAGTCAGCCGGTTCTATCGTCAGCAGGACAGCACCTTCGCTAACCTGGTTGCCCTCGGTGATGCTGAGGTCGACAACGCGGCCGCCGATGGGCGCCGTCAGGCGGTTCTCCATCTTCATCGCCTCCAGCACCAGAAGCCGTTCGCCCGCTTCGACCATTTTGCCGTTCTCGACGAACAGATTCAGGACACGGCCGGGCATGGGCGCCACGACGCTTCCGTCGCCTCCCGCGGGTCCCTCCACCGCTGCAGCCGATGTCCCATAGCGCCGGGCCTCTCCGCCGATACGGACCTCGAGCGAGTCTTCATCGAAGACCACAATAGCAAGCATCGGCGTTCCGTCCACGACGGCCTCGATATGAGTATCGTCGCGCCAGCGACCGCTAAGCATTTCGGAACTGTCGCAACCACTGACGCGGTAGCCGCCATCCGCGCGCTCCAGCATCAGATGCATGGGTTCGCCGTCCTCGGGGAAGAGATCGACGTAGCGGCGGGCCGGCAGATTCATCCTCCAGCCGGGGAAGTCCGAAAAGAGCGTCGGCGCGTCCGCTTTGCCGCGCGGAAGTGTCAGGGCAAGCGCGGCGACTGCAGCCGCCGGCCCGGAAGCGTCAGGCAGTTCGGTCAGCGCTTCCAGCCTCTGTTCAATGAGGCCGGTATGAACTGCGCCGCTGCGAAATTCCCCGTCGTCGATCAGCCGGGCGAGGAACGCCCGATTCGTCTTCACACCTTCGACGATCGTTGCGTCGAGCGCCGACACGAGCCGATCGATCGCAGCGTCGCGGCTGGGACCGCAGGCGATGACCTTGGCGATCATCGGGTCGTAATGCACTGTCACGGCACCGCCCTCCTCGACGCCGCTGTCGATGCGCACGCCTCCGGACTCGCGAGGGAAATCGAGCCGGTCCAGGGGGCCTGTGGAGGGCAGGAAGCCGGTGGCCGGGTCCTCCGCATAGAGCCGGGCCTCGACCGCATGGCCAGAGACCGAAAGCTCTTCCTGACACTTGGGGAGAGATTCCCCGCGCGCGACCCGAATCTGCCATTCGACAAGGTCTGTGCCGGTGATGAGCTCCGTGACTGGATGCTCCACCTGAAGACGCGTGTTCATCTCCATGAAGTAGAACGGATTATCTCCATTCTCATCGGTCGTTTCCGTATCGAGAATGAACTCGATCGTGCCCGCGCCCAGATAGTCGATCGCCTTTGCGGCCCGAACCGCTGCTTCACCAAGCGCCTGACGGGTACGCGGCGACAGGCCCGGAGCGGGCGCTTCCTCGACGACCTTCTGATGCCGGCGCTGCAGAGAACAGTCGCGTTCGAACAGATGGACGACATTCCCCTTTGCGTCGCCGAACACCTGAACCTCGACATGGCGGGGGCGCTGGATCAGCCTCTCGATAAGGACATTGTCGTTGCCGAAGCTGGCTTCGCCCTCCCGCTTTGCAGCGATGAGCGCATCGGCGAACTCCGCCTCGCTATCGACGCGGCGCATGCCCTTGCCACCGCCGCCGGCCACCGCCTTGATCAGGAGGGGATAGCCGACCGACTGCGCCGCCTTTTCGAGACGCTGCAAGGATTGGTCCTCGCCCTGATAACCCGGCGTGACGGGAACCCCGGCCTTCTTCATCAGGGCTTTTGCAGCATCCTTCAGTCCCATGCGTTCGATGGACGTGGCCTTCGGCCCCACAAAGAGAATCCCCGCTTCGGACAGAGCACGCGCAAAGGCGGCGTTTTCCGACAGAAATCCATAGCCCGGATGAACTGCATCCGCACCCGTTCGCCTCGCGGCGTCGACGATCCGATCGATCCGCAAGTAGGACTCCGCCGCGGGGGCAGGACCGATGTGCACGGCCTCGTCGGCGTCACGCACGTGCGGCGCGTCGCGGTCGGCATCGGAATAGACCGCAACCGTCTCGATGCCCATGCGCCGCGCGGTGCGAATGACGCGCCTTGCAATCTCCCCGCGATTGGCGATCAAAAGCTTACGCATCGGGATTCCAGTTCGGTTTGCGCTTTTCAAGAAAGGCGGAGAGACCCTCCCGGCCTTGGGCCGACGCGCGGCGCTTGGCGATCCGCTTCGCGCTGTCCGCGCGAAGTTCGTCGGTAATCTCACGCCCGGCATAATCGTCGACCAGCTCGCGCGCGGCAGTCACTGCGCCTGGGGCGGCTTCGAGGATCAGGTCCACCCACGTCGCGACCTGGGCATCCGCTGCCTTTTCGTCCGCGACGGCGCGGTGCACCAGTCCCCACGCCTCCGCTTCAGAAGCGCCGAACGGTTCCGCGCTCATGAAAAGCTGCCGGCTGCGACGCGGCCCCAATGCCGAGATTACAAACGGCGAGATAGTGGCCGGCGTAAGTCCCAGCCGAACTTCCGACAGTCGAAAGGTCGCGCCGTCGATCGCAACAACCATGTGCGAGCAAGCGATCAGGCCGACGCCTCCGCCATAAACGCCGCCTTTCGCAACGGCGATGACCGGCGCCGGACAAGTGGAAATACTTTGCAGCATGTCGGAAAGCCTTCGGCCATCCTGTTGATTTTCCTCGTCCGTCCAGCCTCCCGCCGACTTCATATACTCAAGGTCTGCACCGGCGGAGAAACTTTTCCCCTCCCCGCGCAGTACGACGGCCCGAACCGCAGGCATGTTCGCGACGGCCGTGAATGCCTGATGCAAGGCCGCGATCAGTTCCGCGTTGAACGCATTGTGGCGCTCCGGCCGGTTCATCGTCAGCCGCGCGACATTATTCTCGTCGAGCGTCGCATCAAGGATCGGGGACGAAGGAAGCTTGCCCATCAGGTCACATCCGAAACACGCCAAAGCGCGTTTCTCCGACGGGCTTCTGCAGTGCGGCTTCCAGCCCGAGCGTCACGACGGTCCGCGTATCGGCGGGGTCGATGATGCCGTCATCCCACAGGCGCGCCGAGGAATAATAGGGGTGGCCCTGCGCCTCGTACTGCTCGCGAATGGGCGCCTTGAAGGCTTCGCGCTCGCGTTCGTTCTCGAACCCGCCCCGCTTCACTTCGGCAAGGACGGAGGCGGCCTGTTCGCCGCCCATCACGCTGATGCGCGCATTCGGCCACATCCACAGAAAATTGGGATCGTAGGCTCGCCCGCACATGCCGTAATTGCCGGCGCCGAAGCTGCCACCGATGACGACCGTCAGTTTCGGGACCGAGGCGCAGGCAACCGCGGTGACCAGCTTTGCCCCGTGCCGGGCGATCCCCTCATTCTCGTAACGCTTGCCGACCATGAAACCGCTGATGTTTTGAAGGAACAGGAGCGGAATCTTTCGCTGGCAGCACAGCTCTATGAAATGTGCCCCCTTTTGGGCGCTTTCAGAAAACAGGATGCCGTTATTGGCGATGATGCCAACCGGCAGCCCATTGATATGCGCGAACCCCGTGATGAGAGTCTCGCCGTAGAGCGGCTTGAATTCATCGAGAGAGCTGTCGTCGACAATGCGGGCAATGATCTCCCGCGCGTCCATTTGCTGGCGCGTGTCAGTCGGAACGAGCCCGTAAATCTCCTGCGGGTCGAAGCGCGGATTCCTCGCCTCCCGCCGGTTCACGTTCGCTGGCTGACGCGGGGGGAGGGTGGCCGCAATCTGCCGGGCCAGGCGAAGGGCATCCTGATCGTCGGCCGCCAAATGGTCGGCAACGCCGGAGAGACGGGCATGGACATCGCCGCCACCCAATTCCTCGGCTGTCACTTCTTCTCCGGTCGCCGCCTTTACCAGTGGCGGCCCGCCCAGAAAGATCGTGCCCTGTTCCTTCACAATGATCGTCTGATCGGACATGGCCGGAACATAGGCGCCGCCCGCCGTGCAGGACCCCATGACGACGGCGATCTGCGCTATGCCCTCCGAAGACATGGTCGCCTGATTGTAGAAGATGCGTCCAAAATGCTCGCGGTCCGGAAACACCTCGTCCTGATTGGGGAGGTTCGCGCCTCCGCTGTCCACCAGATAGATGCAGGGAAGGCCATTCTGGCGGGCGATCGCCTGCGCCCGCAGATGCTTCTTCACCGTCAGGGGGTAATAGGTCCCGCCCTTCACCGTGGCATCATTGCACACGACGACGCACAGCCGGCCGGAAACTTGGCCCAGGCCGGTGATGAGGCCAGCAGCCGGAACATCGTCCTCGTAGACACCGTGCGCGGCCAGGAGCGAGAACTCCAGAAATGCCGTTCCGGGGTCGAGCAGGCGTTCGACCCGCTCGCGCGGAAGCAATTTTCCGCGATCGACATGCTTTTCGCGGGCGCGGGCCGGGCCGCCCTCCGCCAAGGTGGAAGAGAGGGAGCGAAGGTCCTCCAGCAGCGCACGCATGGCGACATCATTGGCTTTGACAGCCGGATCGCCGGACGGGAGGGAGGTGCCGATTTGGCGTGACATGACAGGGCTATAGGCGCCGTATCCCGCATTCTCAAGCGTCGTCCCCGTTCACCCGACGCTGCCATGCGTCAGTTCGCCGCCCGCGGTTGCGTCGGCATCCGTTTTTCCTTATTGAGCGCGCTTCCCGCGAATTTCGCGATCCATCCTCGTGCCGGCGGTCGGAAACCGGCGGCGCCGTAGAGGCAGTTTAGGAACGACAGAGAGATGAAGAACGAGATCCACCCCGATTATCACACCATCACGGTCGAGATGACGGACGGTACGACGTACGAAACGCGCTCCACCTGGGGCAAGGAAGGCGACACGCTGAAGCTGGAGATCGACTCCACCTCGCATCCCGCCTGGACCGGCGGCAACGCCAAGCTGATGGATGCCGGCGGTCGCCTCGCCAAGTTCAACAAGCGCTTCGGCAATATTTCCTTCAAGAAGTAAGCGTCTTCAAGGAGAGCGAGAATCAGGGGCGGGCCGATCATTCGAGCGGTCCGTCCCTTTTGCATGCGCTGATGAACCGGTCAGGCTGCGAACAGAATCTTTGCCGCAGCATAGTCAGCCTTGCCGTTCGGTGCGCGCGGCACTCGCTCCACGATCTTAATGCCTTTCGGCGCCTTATAGGCTGCCAGACCGCTGCGCACGTGAGAGATCAGCTCCTCGGGTGCAACGGAGCTGACGGTATGCACCACCGCGCTGACGGCGCTGCCCCATCTGTCGTCGGGCGTTCCGAACACCAGTGCATCGTCGACGGCCGGGTGTGACTTCAGCGCTTCCTCCACCTCTTCGGGATAGACCTTTTCTCCGCCGGTGTTGATGCACTGATTGCCGCGACCCATCAGGATGATCGTTCCGTCCGCATCGATCCGCGCATGATCGCCCGCAAGGGAGTATCGCTTCCCGTCTATGGTCAGAAACGTGGAGGCCGTCTTGTCCGCATCGCGATAATAGCCGCGCGGGATCAGGCCGCCGCGTGCGATCCGTCCTGTGCGCGGATCGCCGGGCTCGATCGGTTTTAGATCCTCGTCGACCAGGATCGTGTCCGGGTCGTGCTGAAACCGGGTGGGGGTGCCGACATTGTCGCTTGCCGTGATCGACATCCCCATGCCGAGGCTTTCGGACGATCCAAGCGCGTCAAGGAGCATCATGTTCGGATTGTGGTGCAGCAGGCCGGCCTTGGTTTCCGGCGACCACATTGTGCCGGATGAAATCATGATCTGCAGCGCAGAAATGTCGCCTGCGCGCGTTTCGAGCGAGCGGAGCAGCGGACGTGCAAACGCGTCGCCGACAATCACTGCCCAGTTGGGACGGTGCATTTCGATCAGCGACAGGGCCTCGTCCGGGTCATAGCCTTGCCCCTCGCACAGTACGACGGAACCGCCCGTCGCGAGCGTATAGATCGCGACCAGAAAGCCGGAGCCATGCATGAGCGGGGGAAGGATCAGCGAACGGCGAAGGGTTGAGGGCCGCCGCTGTCCCGCTGCGATCTGGCGCAGCAGTCCAGCAAGGTTCCGGCATGGCGGGTCGCCGGGCATCGCCGCGCCGCCCCCCAGCAGCGCCCAGAGATCGCCCTGATTCCACATGACGCCCTTCGGATGGCCCGTCGTGCCGCCGGTATAGATGAAAAGCATGTCATCGGATCGGTGGCTGACCGCGGGCGCAGCGCGCCTGGCGGCGGTCAGTTCCGCAAACGAGCATGCAAAGTCCGCGGGGTCTCCGCCGACCTGTACGAACAGGCGCACGTTCGTCAGGCGCGGTTGCAATTCTGCTATCAGATCCGCAAACGCCGCGTCGTAGACAATTACGGCTGCATCCGAATTGTCGAGAATGTAGAACAGTTCCTCGCCGGTGTAGCGGTAGTTCACATTCACATGAACCAGTCGCGCTTTAAACCCAGCCCATGTGGTTTCGAGATAGGCTGGAGAGTTGCGCATCAGATGCGCGACCTTGTCCCCGGGCGTTGCGCCGGCGGCAAGGAATGCGGCTGCCAGTGCATCGGTGCGATCGTCAAAGGCACCCCATCCGATGGTGCGTCCGCCATGAAAAATTGCCGGCGCGGCTCGATCGATCGTGCGGGACAGGGACGACGCCACTTCCCCAAAACTCAGTTGCTGCATGGGCCGATCCTCCTGCGTGGATCATGCAGCGAGTGCAGCGAGACCGCCGCTCACAAAAAGAGAAGGGGCGCATCGTGCGATACGCCCCTCTGATTCATAGTAGGTTCCGCGTTGACGATCGGTGTTCGTCAGTCCTCCCTCATGCGCGGTGCAATGAAGCCGATGGACTGGGCCGCAGCGGCATCCTGTTTCAGATGTTTCTGCATGCGCTCATATTCCGCTTCCATCTCTTCCGTGACGGAGGGGCGGCTTTCGGCGAGCGCCTTTTCGAAATCCGCTTTTTCGACGTGGGTGTCGCCCGGCTCGCGAAGGTCGCGACGTAGCGCCTCCAGTCCCGCGCGGCGAACGAGATCCTCCAGATCCGCGCCCGTGTAGCGGTCGGTGCGACTGGCAATCTCCTCAAGATCGACATCATCCGAAAGCGGCATTTTGGCGCTTTGAATGCCAAGAATTTTTTCCCGCCCGAGCCGGTCGGGCACCGGAATGTAGACGAGCTCGTCGAAACGTCCGGGCCTTAGCAGAGCCGGGTCGAGCAGCGTGGGCCGGTTCGTTGCGCCGATCACGACGACCGACTGCAGCTCTTCCAGCCCGTCCATTTCCGCAAGGATGGTATTGACGATCCTCTCCGTCACTTGCGGCTCGCCAAGTCCGCCGCCGCGCGCCGGGGCCAGACTGTCGATCTCGTCGATGAAGATGATCGCAGGCGCCACCTGCCGCGCGCGGGCGAAAAGGCGGCTGACTTGCTGTTCGGACTCGCCGTACCATTTCGACAGAAGGTCTGAGGACTTGGTCGAGATGAAGTTCGCTTCCGCCTCGCGTGCGACCGCCTTGGCAAGGAGTGTCTTGCCGGTGCCGGGGGGGCCATAGAACAGGAAACCGGAGGCAGGACGGATCCCCAGACGCCGGAATGCCTCTGGGTTTTTCAGAGGTAACTCGATACCCTCTCGCAGCTTGCTCCGAACCTCATCGAGGCCGCCAATATCGCTCCAGGATAGGTCCGGCGCCTGAATCATGATCTCGCGCAGGGCCGACGGCTGCACGCGCTTCAGGGCCGCGACGAAATCGGACCTCTGAACGTCTAGCTTCTCCAGAACCTCGTTCGGGATCGTATTCTCTTCCAGGTCGATCTCCGGCAGCATTCGCCGCAGGGCTTCAATCGCAGCTTCGCGGGAAAGAGCCGCGATGTCGGCGCCGACGAAGCCATAGGCACTGCGCGCAAGTTCATCGAGGTCCACATCATCGCCAAGCGGCATGCCGCGCGTGTGGATGCCAAGTATCTCTCGCCGTCCTGCCTGATCGGGAACGCCGACGACGATCTCCCGGTCAAAGCGGCCCGGTCGGCGCAGGGCCTCGTCGACGGCGTCCGGCCGGTTTGTCGCGGCGATGACCACCGTGTTCTGCCGCGGCTTGATGCCGTCCATCAAGGTCAGCAGCGTCGCAACGAGGCGCCGTTCCATCTCGCCGCGCACCTCATCTCGCTTCGGGGCGATCGAGTCGATTTCGTCGATGAAGATGATGGAGGGGGCATTCTGGTCCGCCTCCTCGAAAATTTCGCGCAGCCGCTTTTCGGATTCGCCATATTGGCTGCCGATGATTTCCGGCCCGGCGATCTGCAGGAAGTGCGCTTCCGACTCGTTTGCAACCGCGCGGGCCAGGCGTGTCTTGCCGGTGCCGGGAGGGCCATAGAGCAGCACGCCCTTGGGCGGGTCGACGCCAAGGCGCTGGAACAGTTCCGGATGCCGCAATGGCAGTTCCACCATTTCGCGCACCTGATCGATCGTGCTGCCGAGGCCGCCAAGATCGTCATAGGTGACGTCGATCCGGCGTCCTTCTTTCGGCGCCTCATATTCCGGGCGAAGCTCGACCTCCGTATTCTCGTCAATGGCGACGATGCCTTGCGGCGCGGCCGATACGACCACCAGGCGGATTTCCTGCAAACCGTAAGACCGGCGCGCCAATTGCTGTTGCATGGCCGGCGGCATGCGTGGGTCGATCTGGGCCTGTTGCCGTCCGACGGTGGCCACCACATCGCCGGGCGTGAGGGGACGGCCGGCGAAGAAACGCTTGAGCCCGTCCGTCGGGGCGGCAAGGCGCATATCCTGCTGCGCAGGCGCAAAGACGATACGCGTGGCCGGCTTCACCTCGGCCGCGCGGATATGGACGAACTCGCCAGAAGAGGCGCCGGCATTCGCGCGCAGCAGGCCGTCGAGCCTGATGACGTCGAGGCCCTCGTCCTCACTATACGGACCCATGGCGACCGCCGTCGTCAGCCGCTCGCCTTCTATCGCTATCGGCGTGCCTTCGCCTATGCCAAGTTCGGCCAAGGTTTTCAGCGGTATGCGCGCAATGCCGCGACCGGCGTCCCCCGATCGTGCGTTGGCCACCTGAAGTTTGATCGTGTTGTCTCCGCGGTCAGCCATCGAACGCAAATCTCCTCTTTTCCTGTGTCCAACGGGAGGAGCAGAGGCCCGTTCCGCTGTCCGTTCGTCAAATGGGTCTGGCAGATGGGGCCGCTCGGGCAAACCGGCAAGGTGATAACGCAGGTTATCGGGGCGCTGCGGCGGAGAATCCGTTTTCGTTCATCGCAGTGTTAGGGGATGGCGGGCAGGGTGGGATTCGAACCCACGATGGGCTTGCACCCATGCCGGTTTTCAAGACCGGTGCATTCAACCGCTCTGCCACCTGCCCGGGGGCGCTTGCGCCGATTGGCGCATCCCTTAGCGGGCGAGTGCGTTCGGGGTCAAAGCGAAAGGCAAAGGGGAAAGACATGCGGAAAATTCTGACGGTCGCGGGTGCGGCGCTTCTGATGCTCAGCGGCTCCGCCATGGCCCAAACCGTCGACCCGAACCGCGCCGCGCAGGCCGATCCTGAAGGCGCGTTCCAGTCCTGGCTGCAGACGTTTCGGACCCGCGCGCTGCAGGAGGGCATTAGCCCCGCGACACTGGACCGCGAGCTTTCCAATCTGGAGCTGAGCGAGCGGACCATCGAACTGGATCGCAGGCAGCCGGACGTGGGTCCGGGACGTTCGCTTTACAGCGACTATATCGCCCGCCGCCTGACGCAGCCTCGTATCGACGGGGGCGTGCGCCTTTATCCGCAGGTGGCGCCTACCCTGGAGAAGGCCGAGGCTGAATATGGGGTGCCGGGCGAGATCGTCCTTGCGATCTGGGGCATGGAAACGAGCTATGGTGCCGTGACCGGAAATTTCGATGTCGTCCGCTCGCTTGCTTCCCTGGCCTTTGACGGGCGACGGGAAGCCTTGTTCACCAAGGAACTTGTGGCGGCCCTGAAGATCATCGACGCCAATGACGCCAGCCGAAGCCGAATGACGGGAAGCTGGGCCGGGGCCATGGGCAATTCCCAGTTCCTGCCGACCTCCTACCTGACCTATGCCGTCGACTTCGATGGCGATGGACATCCGAACATCTGGGGCAGCGAGTCCGATACCATCGCATCGATCGCCAATTATCTGAAGCAGAATGGCTGGCAGCGTGGCGGCGAGTGGGCGATTCCGGTGAACGTCCCGCAAAGTCTGAATCGCGAAGCGGTCCGCAACCCGACGCCGCCCACGAAGTGTGTGGCGGTGATGGAGAAGCACAGCCGCTGGATGCCGATCTCGGAATGGAAAAAGCTTGGTGTGGCTGCGGAAGAGGGACGAACCCTGCCGTCCGACGATACGCTGGCCACGCTTTTGGAAGTCGACGGAGAAGGCACCGGCGCGCATCTGACATTCCAGAACTATCGCGCGCTTCTCGATTATAATTGCTCGAACTTCTACGCCTTGTCCGTGGGTCAGCTGGCTGACGAGATCGCCGCGCGAACCCAGTAGGCTTCGCGAATTTGCGGGGGTGCCGCCTGGAGCCGGGGCGCCGGGGTTGCCCCGCCCCGGCCCCGGCGGCAGAACGCGCCGGTCGATGACGAGCGCCGGGGAAGACTTTGCAGATGCGGGCACCGTTAATCATGCTTGTCCTGCCGCTGGCGCTGATTGCGCTTTCGGCATGCGGTGGCGGCGGGGGACGCGGTCTCGATACGTCCGTGTCCGGTCCAGTGAAGGTCGGAAACCCCTACAAGGTGCGGGGGCGCTGGTATTATCCGAAGGATGATCGGGATTATCGCGAAACGGGAATGGCCTCCTGGTACGGACCGAATTTCAAGGGGCGCCCGACCGCGAATGGAGAACGGTTCGATCCGAGCGGGTTGAGCGCGGCCCACAAGACCCTTCCGCTGCCGAGCTTTGTGCGGGTCGAGAACCTGAACAACGGCCGCGAAGTGACCGTGCGAGTTAACGACCGCGGTCCGTTCGCGGAAAACCGGATCATCGATCTTTCACGCCGCGCCGCGCAGCTTCTCGACATGGAGGGAGCCGGTCTCGCGCGCGTCCGGGTCACCCGCGTTTACCCCAGCGATGAGGAGAAGCGCGCCTTGGCTGCGCTTGCTCCCGAGCCCCCGCAACGTGTCGAGGGCGGCGCAGGCGATCTCTATGTGCAGGTGGCGGCGCTGTCGGAAGCGGCACGTGCGCGCGCCATGGCCGCGGGCCTGGGACGCTTCGGCCCAGCCGCAGTCTACGAAATTCCCGGCGGCATCCAGCGTGTGCGCCTGGGACCGTTTCTGACGATGGCGGAGGCCGAAACGGTTCTGGCGAATGTCCGCCGGGCCGGATACACAGAGGCGCGCGTCGTACGCGACGCTACCAGTTAGGAGACAGTTCACCCCATGCGTTCACCCGCCGTCCTTTCCGCTCTTGCCGCTGCAACTGCGCTGACCGTACTGGCTGCCGCGCCCGCCACCAGCCAGAGCTTCGATACGCAGGCGCCTTTTGCCTTCCTGAAGGACACGAATTCCGATCTGATCCTGTTCGAGCGCGGGGCGGACGAGCCGATGCCGCCGGCCTCCATGGCGAAGATGATGACGGTGCTGGTTGCCTTTGACCAGATCGACAAGGGCAAGATGTCCCTGAAGGACACATGTCAGGTGCGGCCCGATACCTGGCGCGCCTGGTCGAACCAGGGATCGACCATGTTCCTGAAGGTGAACGAGGTCGTGTCCGTTTCGGATCTGCTGCACGGCATCGTGACGGCGTCCGGCAACGATGCCTCTGTGGTCCTGGCCGAATGCATTGCAGGAACTGTCGACGCCTTTGCCGGTGCGATGAATGCCATGGGGGAGCAAATCGGCCTGACGGGATCGCATTTCACAACCGCGAATGGCTGGCCGGATGAGGGCGAATATGTGACCGCGCGCGATCTGGCCAGGATCGCCGAGGTCACGATTGAGGACCATCCGAAGCTGTACGAGCAGTTCTACACCACGAAGGAATTTACCCACGGCGAAACCATGTCCGGCGAGCCGATCACGCAGCCGAACCGCAACCCGATCTTTGGACGCGTACGCGGTGCCGACGGCCTGAAGACTGGTCATACGGAGGCGGCGGGATACGGGTTCACCGGCTCGGCGGAACGCGATGGCCGCCGCCTTGTCATGGTCGTTGCCGGCCTGCCGAGCATGTCTGCCCGGCGGGACGAGTCGACGCGCTTCCTGGAGTGGGGTTTCAACGCGTTCGAGGGCGCACAATTGCAGCCCGGCAAGGTTCTGGCGCAGGCCGCGGTCTATAACGGGTCGAAGGACACGATTTCCCTCACCGCAAAGGACGGTGCGATGCTGACGCTGCCGAAGGCCATCGTCAGCGACGTGAACGCTCGTATCGTTTACAAGAGCCCGCTGCCGGCGCCGCTGCAGGCTGGTCAGGAAGTCGGCAAGCTTCATGTGAAGGCAGGCGACATGCCGGAGCAGGTTATTCCGCTCGTTGCAGGGGAAGCTGTCGAGGAAGCCGGCTTCTTCACCCGTGCGATCAACGGCTTCAAATCGCTGATCGGTTGATGCGCTGCGGACGTTTCATCAGCTTTGAGGGTGGCGAGGGCAGCGGCAAGACCACGCAGATCGCGCGGCTCGCCGAGACGCTTCGTGCGCGTGGACATGACGTCGTCACCACACGGGAACCCGGCGGCACGGATGGCGCGGAAGCGATCCGTAAGCTGCTGCTGGAGGGTGATGCGGGGCGCTGGACGGGACGTACCGAGGCCCTGCTGATGAACGCCGCAAGGGCGGAGCATGTCGAACGCCTGATCCGTCCAGCGCTGGAGGCCGGAGCGTGGGTGCTGACCGACCGCTACGCGCATTCAACGCTCGCCTATCAGGGTGGAGGGCGTGGTCTTGAATCGGATGAGCTTATCGCGCTGCACTTCATCGCGACCGCCGGTCTATGGCCTGACCTGACCCTGCTCCTGGATATCGAGCCGGAGGAGGGGCTCGCACGCGCCGGAAAGCGTCTCGACCCAAATACGCGGTTCGATGAGGAAACCATCGAGTTTCACGAAGAGGTCAGAGACGTTTTTCGCGATATCGCGGATGTGGACGAGCGGGTCGCGCTGATCAACGCGGCCGCGGACCCGGACGGCGTGGCGGGCGCTATTCTTGCGGAAGTCGAAGCCCGGTTGAACCCGTGACCGTCATCGGCCACGAGGAGCAGTACCGCGCCTTCGTCGAGGCGTGGAAAACACGCCGACTGCATCATGCCTGGCTGCTGAGCGGACCGCGCGGGATCGGGAAGCGGACCTTCGCGGATGCCGCGACGCGGATGATCCTGTCCGGCACCGACAGCTTTAAGGCCGGTGCAGATTCCTCCGCCGCGGCTAAGCTTGCTGCCGACGCGCACCCCGATTTCCGGCTTCTGGAAAGGGAGACTTCGGAGCGCACGGGCGCGCTGGCGCAGGGCATCGTGGTCGATCAGGTAAGAGGGCTCGGCCGCTTGCTGCATCAGGCGCCCAGCCTGTCCGACTGGCGCGTTGTCCTGATCGACGCGGCTTGCGAGATGAACACAGCCGCTGGCAATGCACTTCTGAAAAGCCTCGAGGAGCCGCCGGCCCGCACGATTTTCCTGCTGGTCTGCCACGCACCCGGACGCCTTCTGGCCACCATCCGGTCGCGCTGCCGCACGCTGACGTTCCGGCCGCTAAGCGACGATCAGGTGCGGGGCGTGCTTGAGCGTGAGCTCGGCGCCGAAGCCGATGTCGATACCCTCACGCAGCTCGCGGCGGGGGTTCCGGGCAATGCGCTGCGCTTCGCCGGGACCGGCGCGTCGGAGCTTCTCGCCGATCTTCGCAAGCTCCTCGCGGCTGAGGATCAGCAAGCACGGTCCATTGCGCTACGCCTGTCGTCCGAACTGGCGCGCAAGCCGGCGCAGGATCGTTATGAAGCGTTTCTCGATCTCGCACCGAACGTTTTGGCAGGCGCGGTGAAGACCTTGCCGGCGCCGCAGCTTGAAGCCGGGCTGGCGCTGTGGGAAGAGGCGGAAACCCTCGCCCGTCAGGCCCGGCAGAAGTTCCTCGACCCCGCCGTCGTGACCTTCCAGCTCGCGCGTCTCGTCGGGCGCTTCGACAAGGACGAACGACAGGCTGCATGACCGAGCGCTATTACCTGACCACCGCGATTTCCTATCCCAATGGACGGCCGCATATGGGGCATGCCTATGAGGCAATTGCCACGGACGCGCTCGCCCGTTTCCATCGTCTTGACGGCAAACAGGTCTTTTTCCTGACCGGCACCGACGAACATGGGCTGAAGATATCGCAGGCCGCGCGCGATGCCGGGCAAGAACCGCGGGATTACGTCGAGGGGATGGCCGCGCATTTTCAGGACATGGCCGCGCGCCTCGATATCAGCCACGACCGGTTCGTGAGGACGACCGAACCGGGGCATTATGCCTGCGCGCAGGATCTGTGGCGCCGGATGGAGGCGCGCGGCGACATCTATCTCGACAAATATGAGGGTTGGTACTCGGTTCGCGACGAAGCCTATTATGACGAAAAGGAACTCGTTACGGGCGAAGACGGCGAAAAGCTGTCGCCGGAGGGAACCCCGGTCGTTTGGACGGTGGAGGAAAGCTATTTCTTCCGCCTCAGCGCCTATCAGGACCGTCTGATCGAGCTGTTCGAGACGAACCCGGATTTCGTTCAGCCGGCCAGCCGCCGCAATGAAATGATGAGCTTTGTGAAGGGCGGCCTTCGCGACCTGTCCATCAGCCGCACCAGCTTCGACTGGGGCGTGCCGGTGCCGGACGCGCCGAAGCATGTGATGTATGTCTGGCTCGACGCGCTCAGCAATTATCTGTCCGGGATCGGTTATCCCGACGCCAGCTATGAGGACTGGTGGCCGTGCGACGTGCATGTGATCGGCAAGGATGTCGTCCGGTTCCATGCCGTCTATTGGCCGGCCTTTCTGTTGTCGGCGGGCGTAGAGCTTCCGAAGGCGGTGTTCGGACACGGCTTCGTGCTCTGGGACGGCAAGAAAATGTCGAAGTCCGCGGGCAATGTCGTCGACCCGCTCGGCCTCGCCGACAAATATGGTGTGGACCAACTGCGCTATTTCCTGCTCAGGGAAGTGCCGTTCGGCGGGGATGGCTCGTATAGCGAGGCAGCCATCGTCACGCGCGCCAACGCCGATCTTGCGAACGATCTCGGCAATCTCGCCCAGCGCTGCCTGTCCATGATCGCCAAGAATTGCGGCGGCGTCGTGCCCGAGCCGGCAGCGCCGACCAACGCCGACAAGGCGCTGGATATGGAAATGTCGGGGCTCCTCAGCACAGTTCAGAAGCATATGGCGGCCTTCCAGATTCACAGCGCGCTTGAAGCTGTTTGGCGTATGGTGGGGGAGACCAATGCCTATTTCGCCGCGCGCGAGCCCTGGGCGCTGAAGACATCCGATCCGGAGCAAATGGGCAGCGTCCTTTACCGCACGGCCGACACGGTGCGGCAGCTTGCCATATTGGCGCAGCCGGCCATTCCAAACGGCGCGGCGAAACTGCTCGACCTGCTTGCGGTCGATGAAACCGATCGCGATTTCGCTGCATTGGGCAAGAAGATGCAGCCGGGAACCGAGCTGCCGGCGCCGGCCGGCGTCTTCCCGCGCCTCGAAATGCCGGAGGAGGTGACCGCCTGATGGCCGTCGATAGTCATTGCCATCTGAATTATAAGGGACTTGTCGAAGATCAGGCGGCCGTCATCGCGCGCGCCCGCCAGGCCGGCGTTACGACGATGCTGGGCATTTCGACGCGCGAATCAGAGTGGGACGAGGTCGTCGGCCTGGCCGAACGAGAGGCCGATATCTGGGCAACGGTCGGTATCCATCCTCACGAGGCGGACAGCCACGAGGAGGTGCCGACCCGAAAGCTGGTGGACAGGGCATCGCACGAGCGGGTCATCGGGATCGGTGAGACCGGCCTGGACTTTTATTACGACAAGTCCGACCGCGACCGCCAGGGTGCCAGCTTCCGCCGCCATATCGCCGCCTGCCGCGAGACGCAGCTGCCGCTGATCGTTCATACCCGCGATGCGGAGGAGGATACGCTCGCAATCCTGCGAGAGGAGATGGACGAGGGCGCGTTTCCCGGGGTCATTCACTGCTTCACCGCTAGCGAAGCATTCGGGCGTGCGGCGCTCGACCTCGGCTTCTACATTTCCCTGTCGGGTATCGTGACGTTCAAGAATGCGCGGGACCTGGCGGAGACGGCGGAGCGGCTGCCGGCAGACCGCATCCTCATCGAAACGGACAGCCCGTTTCTTGCGCCGGTGCCGATGCGCGGCAAGACCTGCGAGCCTGCCTATGTCATGCATACGGCCGCGTTTCTTGCCGAACGGCGGGGCGTCAGTGTCGAGGAGCTGGACCGGCAGACGACGGACAATTTCTACCGCCTGTTCACGAAGGCCGAGCGGCCCGGATGAAGGTGACGATGCTGGGCTCCGGCACGTCGTCGGGCGTGCCGCGCATCGGCAATGACTGGGGCGCCTGCGACCCTGCGGAGCCGAAGAATCGCCGCCGCCGCGTTTCGGTGCTGGCGGAGGCCGGCGAACACAAGCTGATCATCGATACCGGGCCCGATTTCCGGGAACAATGCCTCGACGCCGATCTGCGGCGGCTGGATGCTGTCCTGTTGACCCACAGCCATGCTGATCACACGCACGGCATCGACGATTTGCGGCAGTTCTTTCACCTGATGGGCGCGCCGATCCCGGTCTATGCCGCCGGGGGGACGTGGAAGCATATGTTTGACCGGTTCCGCTATGTGTTCGAGGGGCGGCAGCTTTACGATCCGAGCGCAAGGGCGATCACCATCGACGGAACATTCGAAGTCGGGCCAATGCGGATTTCGGCATTCTCGCAAGAGCATGGGCCGATCACGTCTTGGGGATTCAGGATCGAGGCGGACGGCGCAATATTCTGCTATTCCACCGATGTCAGCGCGCTCGATGCGGCTGCGTTCGAGGCCCTGGCGGGCTGCGATTTGTGGATCGTCGACGCGCTGCGCCGGCGGCCGCATCCGACGCATTCGCATCTGGAGCAGACGCTGGAATGGATCGAGCGCCTGCGACCGGGGCGGGCCATCCTCACCCATATGGACCAGAGCATGGATTATGCGACCCTTCGCGCCGAACTGCCGGACGGCGTCGAGCCGGGGTATGACATGCTGAGCGTGGAGCTTGGCCGGTGAGCGGTCTCGGCGGTTATGATTCTGCGCAGATGTTCTACCTGCTGGGTTTTCTGGTCATCATCGTTCTGGCGTTCATCCCCAGGATGAAATCCATCGGGTTCGGCAAGACGGCGAAGATGGCGCTGAGCTGGGTCATCATCTTTGGCGCGTTGATCCTGCTGGTCGGGGAATGGCCGCGCATTCGCGCCGCGTTGGACCCCGCAAGTCCGGTCGTGGAGGGCGAAACCCTGCGCCTGAGGCCGCGAGCCGACGGGCATTATTATGTTCGCGGCACCGTCAACGGGGCGCCGACGGAATTCCTGATCGATACCGGCGCCAGCGACATCGTGCTGACGCTGGCGACGGCGGAGGCGGCGGGCTTTCCGGAAAGCGCGCTGACCTTCGACGGGGCGGCGGCCACGGCGAACGGCATGGTTCGCATCGCCGGGGTGACGCTCGACACGCTATCGGTGGGGCCGATCAAGGTGAGGAACCAGCGCGTCGCGGTCAATGAGGGCGCGCTGGATGCGAACCTTTTGGGCATGGCGTTCCTGAACGAGCTGAGCGGCTGGCGAGTCGAGAATGGGGAGTTGATTCTGGTTCCTTGAGGGGCCGGGGTTATGGGCCCCTGCCTTCGCAGGGGCGACGATGGTTTGGGTTTGAGCGTTGTGCCTAGTCAGGCGGCGGCTCTCGCGCCGATCCAGTCGTCCATGTGAGAGAGGGCGCGGGCGGCATATTTCGCTTTCCGCTCCTTCTTATGGTGCTTTTCCTCCAGCGCCGGAAACAGGCCGAAATTGACGTTCATGGGCTGGAAGGTGCCCGCATCCGCGCCGCCCGTTATGTGCGAGAGGAGGGCGCCGTGCGCCGTGGTTTCGGGCGGGCGCTGCGGGGTGAGGCCGCGCGCCTCCGCCGCGGCGAACAGGCCCGCCATCAGGCCGACGGAGGCGCTTTCGATATAGCCCTCGCAGCCGGTGATCTGGCCGGCGAAGCGGATGTTCGGCCGCGCCTTCAGCCGCAGCGTTTCGTCGAGAAGCACGGGGCTTTTGATGAAAGTATTGCGATGCAGGCCGCCGAGGCGCGCGAATTCTGCCTTTTCCAGGCCGGGGATGGTGCGGAAGATGCGCGTCTGCTCGCCATATTTCAGCTTCGTCTGGAACCCGACGATGTTCCAGAGCGTGCCGAGGGCATTGTCTTGGCGTAGCTGGATCACCGCCCAGGCGCGCTTGCCCGTGGCGGG
Organism: Pacificimonas flava; assembly: GCF_000342165.1. Taxonomy (GTDB): domain Bacteria; phylum Pseudomonadota; class Alphaproteobacteria; order Sphingomonadales; family Sphingomonadaceae; genus Pacificimonas; species Pacificimonas flava. The sequence continues at coordinate 508,090 of NZ_AMRV01000001.1, read as the reverse complement.
GTTGGTCAGCCCGACGGGCTTCATGGGGCCGAAGCGCAGCGTATCGCGGCCGCGTTCCGCCATCACCTCGATCGGCATGCAGCCGTCGAAATAGGGGGTGTTCTCCTCCCATTCCTTGAATACGGTCTTTTCCCCGTCCAGAAGCGCGTCGATGAACGCCTCGTACTGGTCGCGGTCCAGCGGGCAATTGATATAGTCCTTGCCGTCTCCCTTGTCCCAGCGCGACTGCATCCAGGCGATGTCCATGTCGATGCTGTCGCGGTGGACGATGGGCGCGATGGCGTCGAAGAAGGCGAGGCTTTCGACGCCGGTGAGGGCGGCGATGTCCTCGGCCAGCGGCGTCGCGGTCAGCGGGCCGGTGGCGACGATCCATTGACCGTCGCCGGCGCCGGGCAGCCGTTCGACGCGTTCCCGCCGGATTTCGACGAGCGGTTCGGCCTCCAGCGCCGCCGTCACCTTGCCGGCGAAGATGTCGCGGTCGACGGCGAGGGCGGAGCCGGCGGGGACCGCCGCCTCGTCGCCGCAGCGCATGATGAGCGAGCCGAGACGGCGCATCTCCTCGTGCAGCACGCCGACGGCATTGGCGGTGGCGTCGTCGGACCGGAAGGAGTTGGAGCAGACAAGCTCGGCGAAACGGTCGGTTTCGTGCGCGTCGGTCGGGTGCACCCCGCGCATTTCATGGAGGATGACGGGCACGCCGGCACGGGCGAGCTGCCAGGCAGCTTCCGACCCGGCGAGGCCGCCGCCGACGATGTGAACAGGCTGATCAGTCATGGCTGCACTGGTGGGATTCCGGCGCGCCCGGGTCAAGGGGAAGCGCGCAAACGGGGCATGTCTGCGTTGGCGCGAAGTCCGCTGCCATACCCGCGGATTTCCGGCGAAGTGGACACATGTGTCAATTTCGGAAGTGGACAGTCTGGACACTCATACACGCGCGCCTGCGTGAGAATGACCGGCGTGGATGCCCGAAAACGAACGGTCCGGAATTGAACAGTTGGGAAGGCCGGCAGGTGCGAGATGGGCAGGGGCCTTTCGGTTCGGAAAACTGAGGGCAGGGGCGATGCCGCAAGTCTCCCCCATCATTTCCTATTTTGAAAGGCGCCCCGTTACTCCGCCGCCTGCCGGGTTTCGCCGGTGCGCAGCATCGGGGCGAGGTAGCGGCCGGTATAGCTCGCCTCCACCTTCACCACGTCCTCCGGCGTTCCGGCGGCGACCACGGTGCCGCCGCCATTGCCGCCCTCCGGCCCCATGTCGATGATCCAGTCGGCGGTCTTGATGACCTCCAAATTGTGTTCGATGACGACAACGCTGTTGCCTTGCTCGACAAGGGCGTGAAGCACCTCAAGCAGCTTTCGCACATCCTCGAAGTGCAGGCCGGTGGTCGGCTCGTCGAGAATATAGAGCGTGCGGCCGGTGGCACGTTTCGACAGTTCCTTCGCCAGCTTCACGCGCTGCGCCTCGCCGCCCGACAGGGTGGTCGCCTGCTGCCCGACCCTGACATAGCCGAGGCCAACCTCCTGCAGCATGGCCATCTTGTCGCGGATGGGCGGCACGGCGGCGAAGGCGGCGTGCGCGTCCTCCACCGTCATGTCGAGGACGTCGGCGATGGACATGCCCTTCCACTTGATTTCCAGCGTTTCGCGATTGTAGCGCGCGCCCTTGCAGACGTCGCAGGTGACGTAGACGTCGGGCAGGAAGTGCATTTCGATCTTGATGACGCCGTCGCCCTTGCACGCCTCGCAGCGGCCGCCCTTCACGTTGAAGGAGAAGCGGCCGGGCTTGTAACCACGTGCCTGCGCCTCTGGCAGGCCAGCGAACCAGTCGCGGATATTCGTAAACGCGCCGGTGTAGGTGGCAGGGTTGGAGCGCGGCGTGCGGCCGATGGGCGACTGGTCGATGTCGATGACCTTGTCGAGATGCTCCAGCCCCTTCAGATCCCTGTGCGGCCCCATCGGGATGCGCGCGCCGTTCAGCGCGCGGGCGGCGGCCGGATAGAGCGTATCGACGACGAAGCTGGACTTGCCGGAGCCGGAGACGCCGGTGATGCAGGTGAAGGTGCCGAGCGGGATCTTCGCATCGACCGACTGCAGATTGTTCGCCGTCGCGCCGGTCAGCCGCAGCGACTTTCCGCTGCCCTTTCGCCGCTTGTCTGGCAGGGGCACGGCCATGCGCCCGGACAGATAGGCGCCGGTCAGGCTGTTTTCGTTCGCAAGGATGTCGGACAGCGTCCCCTCCGCCACGACCGCGCCGCCATGGACGCCGGCACCCGGCCCCATGTCGACGATGTAATCCGCCGTGCGAATGGCATCCTCGTCATGTTCAACCACAAGAACGGTGTTGCCGAGATCGCGCAAGCGGCGCAGCGTTTCCAAGAGCCGGTCATTGTCGCGCTGGTGAAGGCCAATTGACGGTTCGTCGAGCACGTAGAGAACGCCGGAGAGGCCGGACCCGATCTGGCTGGCAAGGCGGATACGCTGGGATTCTCCGCCGCTTAACGTACCGGACTTGCGATCGAGGTTTAGGTAATCGAGGCCGACATTGTCGAGGAAGCCGAGCCGTTCGCGGATCTCCTTCAGAACCCGCGTGGCGATCTCGTTCTGCTGATCCGTCAGCGCGTCCGGCAACGTCTTTGCCCAGTCGTAGGCCTGATCGACGGGGAGGCAGGATACGTCGCTGATCGTCTTGCCGTCGATCTTCACGGCCAGCGCCTCCGGCCGCAGGCGCGCACCGCCGCACGTCTCGCACGGCGCGGCGGACTGGAATTTTGAAAGCTCGTCGCGCATCCACTGGCTGTCGGTCGAGGCAAGACGGCGCGCCAGATTGTGCATGACCCCCTCGAACGGCTTCTTGACGTCGTATTTCTTGCGCCCGTCCTCGAAGGAGAGCGTGATCGGCTTCCCCTTCGTGCCGTGCAGGATCACATCGCGCGCCTGTTCGGGCAATTCCTCCCAGGGGGTGGTCATGGCGAAATCATAGGCGCGGGCGACGGAGCGCAGCACCTGCATGTAATAGGGGCTGGGCGGCTGCGACTTGGCCCAGGGGACGACGGCCCCCTTTTGCAGCGACAGGCGGCCGTTCGGGACGATCAGATCGGGATCGAATTCGCTCTTTTCGCCGATGCCGTCGCAGGCCGGGCAGGCGCCCTGCGGACTGTTGAAGGAAAACAGGCGCGGTTCGATTTCCGGGATGGTGAAGCCGGAAACCGGGCAGGCGAATTTCTGGCTGAACAGGATGGGGTCGGGCACAGCCTCATCCCCCTTCGCGGCGAACTCCGCGACGGCCAGACCGCCGGCGAGCGTCAGCGCGGTTTCGAAACTGTCGGCGAGGCGGGATTCGATTCCTTCTTTCACGACAATGCGATCGACGACAATCTCGATATCGTGCTTGAACTTCTTGTCGAGCTTCGGCGCATCCTCAATGGCGTAGATTTCTCCGTCGACCTTCACGCGCTGGAAGCCGGCGGCCTGCCATTCGGCGAACTCCTTGCGGTATTCGCCCTTGCGGCCCCGCACGACGGGGGCGAGCAGCATCAGCCGGCTGCCCTGCGGCAGCGCCATGACGCGGTCGACCATCTGGCTGACCTGCTGCGTTTCGATGGGAAGGCCGGTCGCGGGCGAATAGGGGATGCCGACGCGCGCCCAGAGCAGGCGCATATAGTCGTAGATCTCCGTCACCGTCGCGACGGTGGAGCGCGGATTCTTCGACGTGGTCTTCTGCTCGATGGAAATGGCCGGCGACAGCCCCTCTATATGGTCGACGTCCGGCTTTTGCATCAGTTCGAGGAACTGGCGGGCATAGGCGGACAGCGATTCGACGTAGCGGCGCTGCCCCTCCGCATAGATGGTGTCGAAGGCGAGGCTGGATTTGCCGCTGCCGGACAGGCCGGTCATCACCACCAGCGCGTCGCGCGGGATGTCGATGGAGACATCCTTCAGATTGTGTTCGCGCGCACCGCGGACGGAAATGGTCGTCAGGGCCATGTATCGAGCTCTCGTTTCCGATTTGTTCTTCCCCGGCGGTCTTACCGGTTCGTGGGGAACAGGGGAAGGGCGGAGGTGGGTTCCGCACGCCCGAAACGCAAGGAACGGCGCCCCGGCATATGGCCGGGACGCCGCCCCTGTAGGCTCGTTAACGGAGTGCGATCAGCGCGTGCGGCGGCGCAGCCCCGCGGCGCCGGCAAGGCCGAGGCCGAGCAGCGCGAGAGCCGGCGGCGCCGGCACGTCGGCCGGTTCGTCGAGATTCGTGCGCGTGAACAGGTCGAAATTGTAGAGCGCGCTGACGCCGATGCCCTGACCGCCAAGGCCGGCGGAGAAGAAGCTGACGCGGCGATAATTCGTGAAATTGTCCGGATCGAAGCCGAGCGCCTCCTCACCGAAAGCGTCCGTGGGACCGGAGAGGCCGAAGGTCAGCGAATAGCGGGTGATGCCGTCCGGCTCGCCCGCGATCTGATTGTTGTAGAAGTCGATATTGCCCAGGCTGACCGTGTCGCTGCCGAAGCTGAACCGGTCCCAGGTCTGGATGCGGCCATAATTGCCGGTGCGGTTCGCCGTGCTGAGAACATTGCCGTCGGCATCCTCGAACGTGAACTCGACTTCCTGAATCGCGCCATAATGATCGAGGCGCTCCCAATTGTCGTTCTCGACGCCGAACGGGGTTCCGGAAACGGTGTCGTCATAGACGATGTAGCCGCTGACGCGCGGTGCAGCCTGGCCGAAGATGTTGTTGGTGCCGGTAAAGTGCGAGGATGTCGTCGCCCCGGCGAAATCCAGGCGGATGAGGTCGGCCTGAGCGGCCGTGCCGAGCAGCAGGCACGCGGCCGCGCCGGAAATGATCTTCTTGGTCATGATGAGGTCCCTTTTCGCTTCGTATCGTTGTCGGATCGTCCGCGCCCCCGCGCGGCGCCCGAGAAAAAGGGTTAAAGAACGATTAAGGAACGGCCATGTCGGGTCCGTGAACTTCTGAAGAAGATTGCGCGCCCTTTTTGTTGCGGACCCGTCTCGAAACGGCTGGGCGCGGGGGCTCAGGCGACGCGGTGGCGGACGCTGAGGTCGCCGTTCACGATCTCGATATCGTTGAAGCTGGGCACATGCTCGCGGATGCGTTCCGACAGGGTGCCGGCACCGATCAGGCGGATGCTGCCGCCGCCATCCAGCCTGTGTGTCACGTCGAAGGGCGTATGGACATGGCCGGTAATGACGGCCTGCGCGCCGCATGCGGACAAGCGGCGCAGCGCCTCCTCACCGCCGCGCGTGCGCCCCTTGGTTCCCGTTTCCGCAATATCGACGAGAGGATGATGGCAGGCGATGATGACCATCTTGTCGTCTGGAACCGCCTGTGCCAGCCGCAGCGAGCGCGCGAGACCCCGAGAGGACACATTGCCGTGGCTCCAGTTCAGGCGGAGCTGAAAGCGCGCGGTGGTCTTCAGCGGAACGACGACGCAGTCCGCCAGATCGATCTCGGCCTCCACCATCTTTGCCGCGCGCTCGACGCGGCGGTAGGGACGCACGAAGCGTTCGAACAGGTTGAAATAGGGCAGATCGTGATTTCCGGGCTCTACGGAGACCGGGACGGGAAGGGCGGCGAGATATTGCGCGGCGGCCCGAAATTCGCTGCGGCGCGCGCGCTGCGTCAGGTCGCCCGTGACGATCGCGGCATCCGGCTTTTCCGTACGCACGGTTTCGGCGAACCAGTCGAGGGCGGCCGGGTCCTCCGCGCCGAAATGCAGGTCTGAGGTGTGAAAAATACGGGTCATTCGCGGCCTTCGTCGTTCGTTCGGGTGGTCACGAAACGAACGGCTGCGGTGCGCGTCTCGATCCCCACAGGCGTTGGCAGATGATGCTCTTCCCCGTCGATCAGCACGCGCATGCGGGCCGGTCCCGCCAGACGTGCGGAACGGGCGGAGGTGCGCGAAATGCCACGGGCGCCGTCGAAGCCGTGCTTCAACCAGTCGATACCGACGGACATGGCGCTCCAGAAGCCGCGGAAATCGATTGCGGCGATCTCTATTTCGCCGTCCGGATCGCGTGGCGGCGATGCGACGATGCCGCGCGCGCGCTTTCGCGGCATGACGCCAAGGGAGAGCGAGATGCGGCGGGTAAAGCTGAGCGACCAGGCAAAGCGCACGGCGCGGACGAGACTTCGCCAGCGGCCGGCGCGCACCCGTTCGCGGGCATGGACCCAGCCGGCGATCGGACCCGCGATCAGCCCCGAATAGGCCGGAATGCCGCCGACATCGATGAAGGGGAGCGGCGTGGCGGAGAGCGGCTGGCTTGCCGCACGGTCGAGAACGTCGATGAAATGCGCATCGCCGTGCAGGCGCTTCGGGGCGAGGTTGACGGTGCCGCCGGGCAGAAGCAGCAGGGCGCCGGGCCAGCCGGCCAGGTGCCGCGCCGCCGCCGCATGCGTGCCGTCGCCGCCGAAGACCACGACGATGTCGACCTCAGCGGTGTCGAGGTCGGCGGCGGCGGGCAGCGCCTCTTGCGGGAAGCGGGTGCAGCCCTGCAATTGCCAGGGATCGCGGTTGCAAAAGGACAGGACATGCGCTTCTGCCGCCTCGCTCGCCGTGCCGGCGGCGGCGTTGGTGATCGCCCATATCCGTTTCATGTCCGCATCCAACGCGCCAAGGCGGCGATGGTGCCGCCCCGACGAGCGCCTGGGCGCGCGCGCTAAGAGGAGTGGCCGGATGATCCTGCATCGGTCTCATCGGTCTCAGCCGCGCGCCGGCTGTCACCGTTCCCGGCCGTGCGAGATTCGGCAGACCGGCTGCGATCGCCGCTATTCGCAAAGCCCGCGACCGCGGCGCTGAACATCGATCCCACGATGTCGCGCCCGATGCTGCCAGCGACGTTCGATACGAACCGCTCGATATCGCGCTCGAAATCGCCGCTGCGGGCCTTTTGCCGCGACTCCGAAGCCTTTTCCCGGACCACGCGGGACAGGCCAGGCAGTCCCTCCTTGCGCAGCGCGAGGCTTGCTTCGTCCAGCCACAGCGCGATCGCCGCCTCCGCCTTCGACTGCCATTCCTTGCCGGACGCGCGCAGCCGATCGGCGAGGTCGGGCGGAATGTCGAAGGCAAGACGGGCATCGCCGGAGCTTGCGTCCCGTTCGCTCCCGGCCCTATCGGCCAGTTCGGCAGGGGCGCTGATTTCAGGATCCTGGGCCAGCCGGTCAGCCTCCTCCTGCCTCTGAGCGGCCTGCGTGTCGGCACCGGGGTCGGTCATGTCATTCTCCCATGGATGGCGTTTCTATAACGCAGCCCGAACGCGCGGGAACGGGCGAAAGCACCGCTCGTTCGTCAGACGATCCGATAGACGTAAAGGACAAACTGATGAGCGACGCCAAGACCCCGCCGACGACACCGTCGAAGATGCGCCCGACCTCCGATTCCGAGGCGATGGAGAAGCTGAAGAAGAACCCGAAAGACGAAGATGCCCAGCTCGATGAGGGCCTCGACGAGACCTATCCGGCCAGCGATACGCCGAGCGAGACGCAGCCGCACAGCGACAAGGGCAACGACAAGCCCGCGCCCAGCACGAGCGGCGGCGACTGACGCCGCGGCACGGCCTAGCGGCAGGTGCCGTAGCCGTTGGCCTGTAGATGAAAATGATCGCGGTGTGCGGCGTTGTATTCGGGACCGAGCATGGTGCCGAATACGCCGCAGCCGCGATTTCTGATTTCGAGGAGAAAGGCGCCGGCATCGCTGTCGGCGCCCCAGTCGCCGGCAAGGCTGATGCTGCGACCATCGGCGAGGGTGAAGCCGGCGATGTCGATGGCCTGCGCCGTGGCATGCTGCGACCAGTTTCCGCTCTCCCGGCCATAGAGGCGGCGGCAGGAATAGGTGCCGAGCTGCCGGATCGATGCGACCTCGCTGCCGAGCACGCGGCGCGCGGCGGGCTGCACCACATCCTGCTCCCAGATACCGAGTGCCGCCGCCAGGGGGCATGACAGGCGGACTGTCGAGGGACTGTAGCCGGCCGTCATGCGGTCCAGCGTGACGGCGTCGACATAGCCGCACTGTTCCGTCTCCATGCGATCCTCGAACGGGGTGACGGCAAGGTCGGAGGTCTCGAACAGGGCGAGGCAGGCGGGCTTGTCACCGGAAAGAGCGGCGACCTTCAGGCTGGTTGCGTGGCCGATGGGATCGTCCAGCGACAGCGGCGTCCACGGCAGATGCTGGGGATACGTTTCCTCCGCATAGTCGAAGGCGCGCCAGCCGCCATAGGCGACAAGTGCGAGGACGGCGAGGGTGACGAGCATGCGCATCGCCCTTCTTCTAGGGAGGGGCGGCCGGTTCGTCATGGGTGCTAAAAGGCCGCGCATGACCTGGCAGAAAGACGTGGACGAGCTGGCACGGCGAAAGGCGCTGGCGGCCGAACTCGGCGGACCCGAAAAGGTTCAGCGGCAGCGCGGCGCCGGCCGGCTGACCGCGCGCGAACGCATTGCGGCACTTGCCGACAGCGGCAGCTTTCAGGAGTTCGGGCAGATTGCCGGGGCGGCGCGCTACGGCGAGGACGGGCGCATCGCCAGCTTCACCCCGTCCAATTTCCTGTACGGCAAGGCGACCGTAGATGGCCGGCCGGCGGTGGTGACGGCGGACGACTTCACCTTCAGGGGCGGCGCGGCGGATGCCGCCATCCACCGCAAGCTGGTCGAGGCGGAGCTGATGGCGGGCGAATACCGCATGCCGCTGATCCGCATGATCGAGGGGACGGGCGGCGGCGGCAGCGTGAAAACGCTGGAGCAGAACGGCTATACCTATATCCCCGAAATCCCCGGCTGGGACCGGATCGTGCAAAATTTGTCCGAGGTGCCGGTGGTTTCCCTGGGTCTGGGTCCGGTGGCGGGTCTTGGCGCGGGACGCATGGTGATGAGCCATTATTCCGTGCTGGTGGAGGGGCTGTCGCAGATGTTCGTCGCCGGCCCGCCAGTCGTGGCGGCGGTGGGCGAGACGCGCACGAAGGAGGAACTGGGCGGTCCGCACATCCACGGCGCGAACGGCGCCGTCGACGATGTGGCGGAAAGCGAGGCGGACGCCTTCGCCCGGACGAAGCGATTCCTGAGCTATCTGCCCTCCAGCGTGCACGAGCTGCCGGCGCGAACCGCCACCCACGATCCGGCGGACCGGGCGGACGACTGGCTGATCGAGGCGATTCCGCGAAATTCCCGCGCGCTCTACAAGATCCGGCCGATCCTGGAGGCGGTATTCGACCGGGGCAGCCTGTTCGAAATCGGGCGCCGCTGGGGCACGGCGATCGTCACCGCATTCGCGCGGCTGGACGGGTATCCCGTCGCGGTGCTTGCGTCCGATCCGATGACGCTGGGCGGCCTGTGGACCGCCGACACGGCGCAAAAAGTGGAACGCTTCGTCGATCTGGCGGAAGTCTTTCACCTGCCGGTCGTTCACATGGTCGACAATCCCGGCTTCATGATCGGCCTGCAGGCGGAGCGCGACGCCACGATCCGCTGGGGCTGCCGGGCGCTCTCTTCCGTCTATCAGGCGAGCGTGCCCTGGTGTGCGCTGATCCTTCGCAAGGCGTACGGCATGGCGGGGTCGGCACATGCGAACGCCAGCCGTTTTCACTGGCGCATGGCCTGGCCGTCGGGCGACTGGGGCAGCCTGCCCATAGAGGGCGGGCTGGAGGCGGCCTACAAGAGCGATCTGGCGGCGGCGGACGATCCGGAAGCCGAACTTGCGGCGATAAAGGCGCGGCTGGACGCGGTGCGCTCACCATTCCGCACCGCCGAGAAATTCGGCGTGGAGGAAATTATCGATCCGCGCGAAACCCGTGTCCGCCTCTGTTCATTCGCAGAGACGGCGCAGCGCGCGCTTGTTCCCGGACGGCGTGCCTTCGGCTATCGTCCCTGAGCGAGCGTCCGGTCAACGGGCGCCTAATCCAGGGAGTGTCATCATGGCCGTCATCAAGCTGTCCACGCGGCGAATCGAGAAGGTGTGGGGCCGGCGCGATCTTTCGCCCTGGTTTCCGGACGTGCCGAAGGGCGGCGAGAAGGTCGGCGAGATCTGGTACGAGATGCCGGACGGCAGGGACGCGGAACTGCTGATCAAATATCTGTTCACCAGCGAGAAGCTGTCCGTTCAGGTGCATCCCACCGACGCGGACGCTCGGGCCGCCGGCTACAAGCGCGGCAAGGAGGAAGCCTGGCTGATCCTGGCGGTGGAGGAAGGAGCGACGGTCGGCCTGGGAACGGTTCGGCCGCTGAGCGCCGAGGACCTGCGCGCCGCCGCACTCGACGGGTCCATCGAGGAACTGATCGACTGGAAACGGGTGACGCCGGGACAGTTCATCTATTCACCGGCCGGCACCGTACACGCCATCGGACCGGGCGTGACACTGGTGGAGGTCCAGCAGAATGTCGACCTGACCTATCGCCTGTACGATTACGGACGTCCGCGCGAACTGCATCTGGACGAGGGAGTGGCGGCCGCCACGGCAGAGCCTTACGAGATCGTGGACCGGTCGCGCGAGGCAGCGCCGGGACGCCGCATCCTGTGCGAGGGCGGCAAGTTCGTGGCCGAACGGATCGTACCGGCGCGGTCGCAGCGGATCATTCCGGAAGACGGCCAGCCCGTCTGGATTACGATGCTGGCCGGCGCGGCCAGGAACGACGAGGTCGCGGCGGAGGCGGGAGAGGTCCTGTTCGTGGACGGACCGACGATCCTGGAGACGCCGGAGGGTACGGACCTTCTGCTCGCCTATAGCGGCGGCACGGCGGCGAAAGGCCTGCTTGGCTGAGGGAAAAGGGGATAGGACGACGAGGGTCCGTCAGCCGCGCATGGCACTGGCGATCGGTTCACGGGTTATCGGATAGCCGAGATCGTCGGGAATGCAGAGATGCGGCTGCCCGTCGACATCGCGAACTTCTGGGGCGATCAGCCGAACCGGAGTCGAGCGTGCATGGTCGATGAGGCCATCGATGGTGTCATAGGCCGCGAGCCGTTCAAGATTACGGCGCGTCGGGAAGATCACCTTCGTATCGCCGGCATCGGCGCTGGCAAGGGCAGCGCGGGCCGTCGTCCAGAGAGAGGTCACAGCCTCGTTCCCGTCATGACCGGCTGCAAGGCCCCGAGGCGCGCGGGCGAGATAGAAGCGCGTATCGTACCGCTTCGTCTCCAGGCTGGGCGGCGGGCACCAGCGCGACCAGGGAACGAGCGCGTCGGCATCGATGCGGTGACCGATCGTCTTCAGAAACGCTCCGAAATCGATGCGCCGGGCCGCGACCGCGCGGGCTGCATCCTCCAGCTGTGCCGGGTTGCGCGCCGGACCGTCAGTCAGGAGAACGCCCGCCTCCTCGAAACTTTCGCGAAGAGCCGCGATCCGGGCGGCCCCCTCGGCCGCATCGTAGCGGTCCAGGAGCCCACTCGCCCTGGCAAGGGCCACGTCGGCATCGTCGACCTTGCCGCCAGGGAAGACCATCATGCCGGCCGCGAATCCCATGGTATTCGCGCGCTTCTGCATGAAAAGTTCAGGCGGGCCGTTGCCGGATTCCCGCAAGAGAATGAGGGTCGCGGCGGGGCGGGCTGGGTTCTCGGCGGCTTCGGTCACGCGGCACAAGATGGGCGATGCGGGCGCAGATGAAAAGCTAGGCAGGCAGAGAGGATGCCGTTCGGGGCACGGGACGGCTACCCGCCCTTCCCGGCGAGCTGCGCCTCCTCCTCTCGGTAGCCGGCAAAGCTGTCCTTCAGGGTCGCGGAGTTGAGGAGGACGATGGCGGCGGGGGTGTCGGCGCCGGGGCGGTAGATGCGACTTTCGATCCACGCGCTCTCGGTGCGCCGGCTTCCCGACAGGGCGACGACCGTCTTTTCGACTTCGAACGGTTCGCCGGCGAGGAGAGGACCCTCGACAAGGCGGATTTCCAGGTCGGCGAAGAGGCCGATGGCAGGCCCGCGCACGGGAAACCCCTTGGGAAGATGATGGGCGAGAACGCTGATCATTTCCATCGGAATAACGGGCCGTTCCGCAACGAAGCGCGGCGACCGCTCCGTGATCGCATCGAGCTTCTCCCGCAATGTGAACGGGTAGAGGCTGCCCATATGCTGGTCCATGGCCATTGACGCGGGCTCGCGCGCCTGCGTCATGCCAATTTCCACGTCGCGCAGAATGATCTTGTATTCCAGCGGACGAAGCGAGGACAGACGTTCTCGCAGCGCGGTTCCTTCGGCGCCGCGAACGGAGGCGGTGCCTTGCAGAACCTCCGTCCCGTCTTCCTTCTCCATACGGATATCGGCCAGATCGGCATTCTCGGCCCGGTGTTTCAGAAAGGCGCGGCAGCGCTCTCCCTCCACGACCATGTTGCGGAAATGCGCGGAAATGCAGCCGGAGTGCCACCATTCCTCGCCGAATGCGCGAACGCAAAGAGGTTCGAACTGGCTGAAATGGGTGGGTCCCTCTATGGGGCCGGCCCGGAAGCCGAGATCACCGGCCGTGGCGTCGTCATGCAGGGATTTATGGCCATCATAGCTTTGATCCTGAAGCATCTGCGCCGGCGTGCGCAGAGGACCGGACAGCCAGCCATTCTCTTCCGTGATCGGCGTGGGGAAATCGTCACTCATGCCGCTGGGCTCCTTTTGCCGGGCATGAATGGCAGAGCCGCGCCGCGTGACAACCTATCGAGAAGGGAAGGGGGCGCCGGCCCCCTCCCTCTCACGGGTTATTCGCCAGGATTAATGCAATTGTCCGTCACGGTGGCGCTGCATTCCGGATAATCCTTCGTGGCGGGGCCGGATGGCATGCTCCGCTGTGACGGTGCCGAGGTGCGCGCCATGGTGCGGGGCGTGGTCATGTCCGGCGTATCCGTGTCCGGCCCCATGCCGTCCGGCGTGTCGCCGGGCATGTCCGGGCTGGTGTCGCGCTGACCATCGGGAGCCGTGCGCGTGCTGGGCATGTTGGGCGTCATCCGCTCGCCCGGGGCCATGTCCGGCATCGTGCGGTCGGGCATCGTGCGGTCGGGCATGGTTTCGCCTGGCATCGTGCGATCCGCAGGGCTGGCAGGATCGGCGGGCGTCGTTGTCGTCGACGGCGGCGGCGTCATCGGCGAGGTGGTCGTCGGATTCGTCGGCGCGCCCGGTTCCGGCATGGTCGTCGGCGGCTGGGTGGTGGGCGGCTGGGTGGTCGGCGGCGCAGGCATCTGCGTTTGCGCCAGAACGGGAGCGGCACCCATCAGGGCGGCGGCAAAAATCAAACTCTTCATGAAACCTCTCCAAGCTGTCCCCGCTTGCCCGGCGTCAACCGACGCAGCGCGGAACGGGTTCCCGCTGTGACGCGGCCAAGCCGTGATAAACGGTGTGAGGCGGCCAAGCCTGGTAAACACAGAGCTGGAAAAGGAGGGTCTGAAAGCGGCTGCAGCGCGAATTCCATCCGCGGCGCCGGCGAATGGTGGAGCCGAGGGGAGTCGAACCCCTGACCTCTGCAGTGCGATTGCAGCGCTCTACCAACTGAGCTACGGCCCCCCGCCGTTCGGCGAAGAGCGCGCGATATAGCGGCGGCACACAGCGGGTGCAATGCCCGATATGCGGGCCGGGAGGGAGTGCGAAGCCGCCGGGCGGCCTCAGCCGTCGGAACCGGTCTTGTCGCGGGACCCGCGCGGCGGTGCCCCGGTTACGCTGAGATCCTCGTCAAGCTGCTCCTCCGCGATCATCTCGCTGTCGGTCTTGATCGTCTTTTCGAGGCTCTTCGGGTCGAGGCCGTCTTCGGCTGGACGCTTCATGTCGGGCTTCCTTGATGATTCGGGCGAGGATTGTGCGGCAGGAGCATTCTCGTCCATGCCGGAATCGCGTTCCTGCGGACTGCCGGGCGCGCCGAATCCCTGATTGGCGCGGGGGCCGGGGGGCGGGTCTGATTTCGGATTCGTCATGCCGGTACAACGCGTGGACGGGGCGCCAAGGTCCAGCCGGTTCGCCGATCCCGGCGAATGCGGAACGTCAGGCTTCGCCGGCCGTGTCGATCAGGGCGGCGGCCATGGCCTCCAGCGGGGTCTTGTCGCCCCAGAGAACGAACTGGAAGACGGGATAATAGCGTTCGCATTCGTCGATCGCCGCCTCCACGACCGTTTCCGTCTGTCCGAGCGTCAGGCCGGATTCGCCCGACCCCTCGTCAAGGAGGACGCCGTGACGGAAGAGGAGAGCGCCGTCCCCCGACCAGAGTTCGAAATGACCGAGCCAGAGCTGCTCGTTGATGAGGCCCAGCGTCTCGTAGAGGCGCGTTCGCTTCCCCTCCGGCACGCGGATGTCGGGGAAGGCGATGAACTGCAGCACCCGCTCATCCTCTCGCCAGAGCGCGCGGAGCTGATAGGTGGTCCAGCTGCCCTCGACCTTGGCGACGATCTCCTCATCGCCCGCGCGCTCGAACGCCCAGCCATGCGCCTCGAAATAATGCGCGAGCATGTCGAGCGGCGGTGCTGCCGATTCGATTTCCTGGGCGTCGATGTCGAACAAGGTTGAGCGGTATCCCTTCAGGCGTCTTCGGTGCGAATCCGTTCGGATGTGCGGCGGCGAGCCTGCCCGCACTTTCCGAGTCCGTGCAAGCGAAGCCGCCAATCTTTCTGTGGATAAGAGAGCTTAGCCCGCCGTCTTGTCAGCGGATGTGGCTCCAGCCGGCGGGGTATCACCCTCCTGCGCGGCCGCCGGGGGCGACGCAGCAGCGGGAGCGTTCCCGCTGGCGGCTTCGAGCGCGTCGAGGCGCGCCTTCAAGGCGTCCGCTTCCGCCCGTGCGTTGGCGGCAAGCTCCTTCACCGCCTCGAACTCCTCGCGCGTGACGACATCCATCTCGCCCATCATATCGCGCATGCGTTCCTTGAAGCGGCCCTCCATTTCCCGGCCCATGCCGGCAAAGGTTCCAGCCGCACCTGTCGCAAGGCGGCTGAGATCATCAAAGAAACGGTTCTGGCTTTGCATATGGATGGGTCCTTTCGCGTCAGGCGAAGGTAGGAAGGGCCGGGTTCAATTGCCAGATGCGGAAATTCAGCACGGCCGCATAGCCGATCCACACGAGGTAGGGCAGCATCAGACGCGCCGCCAGCGGGCTGACGCGGCCCATGCGGATCGTCGCCACGATCGCCGCGACATTGAGAGCGAGGATCACGCCAAGACCGAGGGCGATCTGCTCGAGGCCGAAAAAGACGGGGGTCCACGCGAAGTTGAGTGCCAGTTGCAGGACGAACCAGAAGAGGGCCCGGCGCCGCGCGGGATGCTGCCGGACGGACCAGACGATGCCGCCGGCCGCGCCGATCAGGATGTAGAGAATCGGCCAGACGACACCGAAGACCCAGCTGGGCGGGGTGGCGTCGGGGCGAATGAGGGACTGATACCAACTGCCCGCCCCCGTTTGGGTGAGGAGGCCAATCGCGGAGCCGATAGCGAGGATCAGGACGGCGCCGACGAGGGCGGCGCGGCGGGGAAAGGGCGTGGGGTTCATGCATCCTCCTTCAGCGCAGCTAGGCCGGCGCGCGCAACCTTCTTGAACAGGGTCGGGAGGCCGGCACTCTCCAGCTCGCCCTGAGAACGCCACAGGCCGGCGGGGCGGGGGCGGCCGGAAATGTCGGCATGGGCGATGGCGAGCGTCAGCGAGAAATGCGTGAAGCCATGCTCGACAGGGACCGGGAGAATACGCCAGTTCGCACCGGGCGCCTGCGCCAGGACGGGCGATGGCCGCTCGTCGAGGAAATCGCTGGTCGGGAAGGACGTCATGCCGCCGAGCAGCCCCTTCCCGGGCCGGCGGGTCAGCAGCACGTCGCCTTCATGCGTCAGCCAATAAGCGATGCCGTGCCGGGCGGGGCGCGGCGCCCTGGCGGCCTTCACGGGGAAGCGTTCCGGTGCATTGCCGGCGGCGTCGCAATGGGTGCGGACCGGACAGGCGAGGCATGCCGGCGCCCTCGGCCGGCATATGCCCGCGCCAAGATCCATCAGCGCCTGTGCATAATCGCCCGGCCGCCGAACGGGGGTCAGCGCGGCGGCGTGGGCGCGAAGCTGCGCCTTTGCCTGCGGCATCGGTGTTTCGACCGCGTGAAGCCGCGCCATCACGCGCTCTATATTGCCGTCGACCACCGTCGCTCCCTCTCCGAACGCGATGGCGGCAATGGCCGCCGCCGTGTAGGCGCCGATGCCGGGAAGCGTCCTCAGTCCCGCCTCGTCTTGCGGGAAACGGCCGCCCGCCGCCGCGACGGCCCTGGCGCAGGCGATCAGGTTTCGCGCGCGGGCATAATAGCCAAGGCCGGCCCAGGCGGAGAGGACGTCTTCCTCAGGCGCTTGCGCCAGCGCCTCCACCGTGGGCCAACGCTGTGTGAAGCCCTCGAAATACGGAATGACGGCGGCAACCGTCGTCTGCTGCAGCATGATTTCCGACAGCCAAACCCGGTAGGGATCGGCGCGCCGCCCGGAATCCGGCGGTATTCGCCAGGGCAAGTCGCGTGCGGACCTGTCGTACCAGGCGAGAAGATCGGCCTGAAAGCGTGCGGCATCTATGGCGCTCATGCCGCCCTTCTGGCAGGCTGGCGCCCATGCGCAAGAACGACAAGGTGAAGCGGCGGGCGGCTGCCGAGGAGAGGGTGGGCCATACCCGCAGCGTTGCGGAACTGGTCCCGCGCGTGGGGCGCCGTGTGTTCCGCCGATTCGGCTTCGTCGAGAGCGCCGTCGTCGCGCGGTGGGGCGAAATCGTCGGCAGCGCGCTGGCCGACATGACCAGCCCGGATGCGATTCGCTTTCCGCAGGGCAAGCGCTCCGGCGGCACGCTGCACCTGTCGGCCCCCGGCGTGCATGCGCTTTCGGTGCAGCATGCGGAACCCGAAATCCTGGACCGGGTGAACCGCTATTTCGGGTATGGCGCGGTGGCGCGCATCGCCATTCACCAGGTTGCGCATCCACCCCGCAAAGAGCGGACGCCGCCGCGATCGGTGCAGCCGGTATCCGCCTCGCCCGCGGAACAGGACAGCGAGCTTCGTCAAATCGGCGACGATGCCCTGCGCCGCAGTCTGGAAACGCTGGCCGCGCAGATCGGATCGACGAAGGGTCCGCCGAAGATCGGGTGAGGGCGCTGGCGCCGCGCGCTTTGACAGGGGCGGACGCGGCCCATAAATTTCGCGGCCGAAGACACCAATCTTGCAGGATCCATTCCCAATATGAACACCACCCTCCGGCGTTTCGTACCCGTTTTCCTCGGGACCGCGCTTCTCATTTCCTGCAATCAGGCGGAGGAAGCCACGGCGGCGAACGCCGACGGCGCCGCCGCAGAGGGTGCCGACACCGGCAATGACGGCAATTGGGTTCGCCAGATCACGAAAACGCCGGAAGGCGGCTATCTGATGGGCAATCCCGATGCGGCGGTGAAGCTGGTCGAGTTCGGTTCGCTGGCGTGCAGCCACTGCGCGGACTTCCACGAACAGTCGATGCGCGAGCTGAAGGGCGACTATATCGCGAGCGGCGATGTGAGCTATGAACTGCGGACCTTCGTGCTGAACCCGGCCGACTTCGTCGCGACGGCGGTGGCACGCTGCACGACGCCGGAAGCCTTTTATGCGCTGTCGGATGCATTCTTCGAAAACCAGGGCACCTGGCTGCAGGGCATGGCAAACATCTCCCAGGAAGATGCGGCCCGGCTGGAAGGCATGAATCCGTCCCAGGCGATGGTGGAATATGGGAAGCTGGGCGGCATCGACGATTTCGTGCGCGCTCGCGGCATTCCGGAATCGAAGTATCAGCAGTGCGTTTCCGATGAGAGCACGCTTGCCGAGGTCGAGGCCATCCGGACGGACGCCATCGAGAATTACGACCTGACCGGCACGCCGACATTCGCCATCAATGGCGAGCGCATCGAGGCCGGAACCTGGCCGGACGTCAAGAAGGCCATCGACGCCGCGCTCTGAGTGCGGCCGGGGGGACGCATGACACGCGGGGGTTTGGCGGGATGAAGTTCCGGCGGCTGCGGCTGACCGGCTTCAAATCCTTCGTCGAGCCCGCGACGCTGGAGATCGAGGAGGGGCTGACCGGCGTCGTCGGCCCCAATGGTTGCGGCAAGTCCAACCTGCTGGAGGCCATGCGCTGGACGATGGGCGAGTCTTCGCCCAAGTCGCTGCGCGGCGGCGGGATGGAGGACGTCATCTTTGCCGGCACCGGCCGGCGGGCCAGCCGCGATATCGCCGAGGTCGTGCTGGTTCTGGACAATGCGGATCGGCGCGCGCCGGCCCCGTTCAACGACAGCGCGGAAATCGAGGTCTCCCGCCGGATCGAGCGCGGGCTCGGCAGCCTGTACCGCATCAATGGCCGCGACGTGCGTCAGAAGGATGTGCAACTGCTGTTCGCCGACGCGGCAACGGGCGCACACTCGCCGGCGCTGGTCAGCCAGGGCCGTGTCGGCGCCATCGTCAACGCCAGGCCGCAGGACCGGCGGCAATTGCTGGAGGAGGCGGCGGGCATTTCCGGTCTACATGTCCGCCGGCGGGAGGCCGAGCAGCGGCTGTCGGCGGCGGAAACCAATCTCGCTCGGCTGTCCGACCTGCTGAGCGGACTGGAGTCGCAGGCGGCGGGGCTGAGACGGCAGGCGCGTCTGGCGGAACGCTATTCGAAGCTTAGCGAACGGATCCGGCTGGCGGAGGGCATGCTATTGTATGCAAGGTGGCGGCGCGCGCGGCAGCAATCGGACGCTGCGGGAGAGGCTCTTGCCGCCCTGGAAGCGGATCTGAAAGCCGCACAGGGGGAGGTCGAGCGGATCGGCGCGCTGCAACGCGAGGCCAAAGCCGGCCTGCCGGCCGCGCGCGACGCGGAGCGGGAATCGGCGATGGCGCTGTCTGCGTTGGAGCAGGAGGCGGCCCGATTGGGTGCGGTGCTTGCCGAAGGGGAGCGCAGAAGAGAGGCGTTGTCGTCCATCGTTCGGCAGGCCCGCGCGGACGCTGTGCGGGAAGCGGCCGCGCGTTCCGATGCCGAGGCCGCGGCGCAGCGGCTGGAGGACGAGGCGCACAATCTTGCACGCGAAATCGAAGCGGCGGAGGCGCGCCTGCCGCGATTGGACAGGGTGCAGGCGGAGCGGGAAGGGGAGGTTCGTGTAGCGGAGCAGGCCTTTTCGGAAGCCCTGGCCGCGCATGCCGATGCGCGCGCCGCCCGCATCGCTGCGGATGCCGCGGTGGAGGCCGCGCGGACGCGCCTGACCCGCGCGCAGGGGGCGGCCGAACGGATGCGGGGCCGGCTTGCGGCGCTACCCAATACCGCAGAGCTGCAGTCTCGGAAGGAGGCAGCGGACAGGGAAAGCGCACGCTGGGCGGACCGCTTGCATAAGGCGGAACGGGATGCCGCGGCCGCTGAGGACGCGCTGCAGGCGGCCGAGGCGGCGCGGTCCGCTGCCAAGGCGGTGCATGGCGAAGCCGCCGCTGCCGCATCCGCGCTGAACGCGGAACACCGCTCTCTGAACGAAGAGGTGGCGCGGGGGGAAAGCGAGGCGGCCGAACCGCTGATCGACGCCGTCACTGTCGAGAGCGGATATGAAGCGGCTTTCGCCGGCGCCTTTGGCATGGCGGCGCGGGCGGATCTGGCGAGTGCCAGCGCGGAAGCCCGCTGGTTGGAGCGCGCAGGGGCGGAAGGCGGGGATGCGTTGCCGCCACTGCCAGGCGGGGTCTCGGCGCTCGCCTGTCATGTGGAAGGGCCGGCGCGCATTGCGGCGCGGCTGGGCATGACGGGCGTGATTGAGGGGGCGCCGGGGCCCGATCGTCTTTCGGCGCTGGCGCCGGGACAGTCGCTGGTGGACCGGGAGGGCGCGACGTGGCGCTGGGATGGCCTGCATACGCCTGCCAACCGGGAAAGCGGCGCTGCGCGGCGGCTGCGTACGCGGAGCCGGCTGCGTGAAGTCGAGGCGGCGCTGACGGATGCGAAGCGGTACGTGGAGTCCGCCGAAGCGAATTCTGCGCGGACCGACATGGCAGCCGGGCAGGCTCAGGCCGCCTTGCGGGAGGCGCGCGGCACCCTGTCGGAAATCGCGGACCGCGCGCGTGCGGCGAAGGACGGCGCGCTGGATGCGAGGGCGGCGCTGGAGAGGGCGGCGCAGCAGCGCGCCGATGCGGAGGAAGGCCGGGCTTCGGCCGAGGCTGCGCTGGACGAGGCGACGCGGGACCTCGCCTCAGCCGAAGGGAACCGCCGCGATCTGCCATCCGAAAGCGGCTTCGCGGCGGTCGAGGCGGACGCGCGTCAGGCAGCGGAAGGTGCGCGGGCCACGCTGGCCGAGGTCCGCGCCGAGCAGCGGAGTGCAAGCCACATGCTTGCGGATGCGCGGCGCCGCGTGCAGGTCGTGACGGAAGAGCGGCGCGACTGGCAGAAGCGTATCGCCGCGGTGGACGCACATAGCGCGACGCTGGATGCCCGCACACGGGAAGCCGAGGAGGAGACGGCGCGGCTGACACAAGACGCGGCCGAGGCGCAGGCGGCATTGAATGCGCTCGGCCCGCAGCAGGACGCCGCCCGCGCAGAGGCCGAACGCCGGGCCGAGGCCCGGGCGGCCGCCGAAGATGCGGCATCCGTTCATGACGACGCCGTGCGGGACGCGCAGGAGCGGCTGTCGACCCTGCGAGAGCGACGCGGGCGTCTGACGGCGGAACGCGACGCACAGGAGGAACGGCGCCGCGAGATGAACAGGGTTGCGGCGGAAACCTTCCAGACCGCCGTCCACGTGCTGCCGGGCACGCTCGGTTTCGATGAGGAGGAGGCGGAGGACGAGGCGCCGGTAAAGGAAGCGCTCGACCGACTGGCCGCCGAGCGCGAGCGCCTGGGACCGGTCAATTTGCGCGCGGAGACGGAGCTGGCAGCGCTGCGCGAAGAGATCGACGCATCGAACGCCGACAGCGAGGATCTGCACGCGGCAATTGCCCGCCTGCGCGGATCCATCGGTGCCATCAACCGGGAGGGGCGGGCGCGGATGCTGACCGCCTTCGAGGAGGTGGATCGCCATTTCCGCAGCCTGTTCACCGGCCTGTTCGGCGGCGGTGCGGCGCGGCTGGAACTGGTGGAGAGCGACGATCCGCTGTCCGCTGGCCTCGAAGTGATGGCGCAGCCGCCGGGGAAGGCGCTGCAGTCGCTCAGCCTGCTTTCGGGCGGCGAGCAGGCGCTGACGGCGGTCGCGCTGATCTTCGCCATTTTCCTGACCAATCCGGCGCCGATCTGCGTGCTCGACGAGGTGGATGCGCCGCTCGACGATGCCAATGTGGAACGCTTCTGCGACCTTCTCGACCGCATGACGGTGCTGACGGATACGCGCTTCCTGGTGGTGACGCACAATGCCGTCACGATGAGCCGGATGCACAGGCTGTTCGGCGTGACGATGGCCGAGCAGGGGGTCAGTCAGCTGGTGTCGGTGGACCTTGGCGGGGCGGAAAGACTGGCGGCGGCCTGAGGCGCTCGGGCGCCGCGGCCGAGGGCGGAGGCGGAGGCGGAGGCGGAGTCGGCGCGGACGGCGGCAAGAATGGCGATGAGGACTGCGGTAAACAGCCCGGCGAAAACACGTGTGAGCTTTGCCCGTCAGGCTGGAAAGCGCATGGATCAGCGCCGCAGATCGATCGCCAGACGCTTCGCACCGGCAGGGAAACTGAGCGTCTGCGTCAACTCATTGTTCTTTACCCTGAGGTCCGGGTGCCAGATCCTCACGCTTGCACCGCCGGCGGGAATGCCGCCGATGCGAACGGCGCCGTCCGTGCCGCTCTTGGCGGCGAAGGGTGTATCCACCACCTTTATGAAGGCGGACATCTCGTCATGAATGTTGCAGCCCATCGCCACCGCTCCCGTGTGCCGGAACGATACGCGGCGGTCGTCCTCCCGCCCGTAGAGCTTGATCTCGAAATCGTTGGGCCGGGAAAAGGAGTAGACGTGATGACGCACCCGGTCGAGGTTGGGAAAGGACACTTCGGCCCCCTTCGGCACGATGAGGACGTGCGGCGAAAAGGCGATGTCGCGCTGCTGGATCTGATATTCCCAGTCAAACTGCACCGGGCCTGACGGCAGACCGGCATCGGGGTAGACGGTCACGACCGCTCCGGGCACAGGCCGCCCGGCGCTGTCGACAATACGAAGCTCCAGGTCGGCGGCGGCCGCACGCGGCGCAGCGGCAAGGGCGAATGCCGCAATGCAAAGGGCCAGGACCGTCTTCATGACCAGGGCTGATAAAAGTCCAAGATGAACACTCCGTAAAACGGATTTTAAGGCAAGGCAGGCAGGAGGGAGGCATGAAGCCCATCGTTCCCTTTCTGCTTTTCTCCATTTTAAGCGCCGGTCCGGCGGCGGCCGAACTGCGTCCGGGCGGCAAGCTGCTGCTGACGAACGGCGTCACGACCGTCGAAGGTGCGAGCGGAGGCGGCTTGTCGAACTGGGCCGTCATCGGCGGCAACGCGACACGCGACGGAATTGGCGCCAGCGCGCACGCGAGCCTCGCAATCCTGCCGGATTTCTCCTTCTCGAGCGCGGGGTTTGCGGCCGGACTCTTCAACCGCGTCGAGCTGAGCTATGCCCATCAATGGTTCGATACCGGCGATTTTGGCGGCACGCTCGGGATCGGCGAGGGATATACGTTCGATCAGGACATTTTCGGGGCCAAGGTGCGCGTTCTTGGCGATGTAGTCTACGGCAGTCCCTATGTCCCGCAAATCGCGGTCGGCGTACAGCACAAGCGCAGCGGGGACGATGCGCTTGTGACCGCTGTCGGCGCGGCCCGCCCGTCCGATACGGACGTCTACATCAGCGCGACGAAGCTGTTTCTGCGCCACAGCGTGCTCGCGAACGCATCGCTGCGCCTGACGCGCGCGAATCAGACGGGGCTGCTCGGCTATGGCGGTCCGGGCGGAGATGACCGATCGCTGCAGTTCGAGGGGTCGCTCGCCTACCAGATTTCCCGCCCCCTCGTCGTCGGTGCGGAGTACCGCACGAAACCGAGCAACCTCGCCTTTGCCGAGGAAGAGAACTGGGTGGACCTGTTTGCAGCCTACGCGCTGACCCGCAATCTGACGGTGACCGCGGCCTATGTCGATCTCGGCTCCATCGCAACGTCGGCGCCCCAGCGCGGCGGCCTTATTCAATTGCAGGCCGCCTTTTAGAGCGCGGCCGAACCCATCGGGGAGCGAACATGTTGATCGTGGTGATTCTGATCGCAGCGGTGGCCGCTGGCAGCCCCGCACGACCTGCGGATATGAGGGAACAGGAGGCGGTGCCCGTCTTCGCCGTGCCTGGGGAGGAAGAGGTGGCGCCCTATACGCCAGGCAACCGGAATGCCGGTGCCGATCCGTTTCGCAGCACCGACATGTGGGAAGCCTTTGGCGGCGAGGCGGGCGTTTCCCGCATCGTCGATGCGTTCGTCGCCCGTAATACCAGCGATGCGCGCATCGCGGAAATTTTCCGCGGCTATGGCCTTGTTCGCCTGCGCCGCACCCTGAAGGAACAGTTCTGCTATATTCTAGGGGGTCCCTGCGACTACAGCGGACGCGACATGAAGACGGCGCACGAGCATATGGGTCTACAGCACGCGGACATGAACGCGCTCGTCGAGAATTTGCAGGCCGCCATGACGGAAGAGGGCGTGCCCTTTTCCGCACAAAACAAATTTCTCTCGAAGCTGGCGCCTATGCGCAAGGACGTCATCGAGCGCTAGCGTGCCGCGCGCCGTTCCGAAGAGGTCGGGCCGGCGAGCCGCGTTATCAACATAGGAGAAAGCAACTCCTGGCCGGAAGCTTAGTTGAGCGGTCATGCCACCAGTCCTTCCGACGCCGGATGCCCGGCTCGTCAGCGAATTCGAACGCTTTCTGAAGCGTCCTCCATATCCCTGCGTCGGCGCCAAGAGCGCTCTGGCAAAGGGACAGATCGAGTATATGACCGGGCGCGATATCCGTTCGGGATGGAACGACCTCCCGATCATCAAGGGGCTTCAGCGCTTTGCCGCCGGCTATCGGCAGTCGCCTCGCATGTTCCAGAGCTTCGTCGTGATATTCGAGGGGCCGCTCTCGATGAAGGAAGAGGCCTTTGAGACCGCCCTCTGGGCACGCGCGCAGTCCCTGCACGACAAGGATGTCTGGATGGGCAGCCGCTATGACGCGCGCGTCAGCCCCGACCCGGGCGATGATGATTTCGGCCTCAGTTTCGGCGGCGAGGCCTTCTTCATCGTCGGTCTGCATCCGCGCGCCAGCCGCAAGGCGCGGCGGTTTCGACGCCCTGCTCTCGTGTTCAACCTGCACGACCAGTTCGAGCGTTTGCGCGCGTCCGGAAAATATGAAGGGATGCGTAGCAAGATCCTGCAGCGCGACCGCAACTGGAGCGGCTCGATCAACCCGATGCTTGCGGTGCACGGTACGATCTCGGAGGCCCGGCAGTATAGTGGCCGCGCAGTGGATGAGGATTGGAGCTGCCCCTTTCAACCGAGAATTGGAGCCGGAACATGAGCCTTGAAACCATTCCGCCACGCAGCGGTACGGCCTTTCGCCTTCGTGCCGGCCAGCGGCTGAAGGTTGTCGATCCGGAGGGGGAGCAGGTGGCGGATCTGGCGGCCTTCGCGGCCAGCGATACGCGTGAGGTCCTGTCGAACGGACGCACGATCGATTACGCCTCGAAACTTTATTTTTCCACTGGCGATCTGCTCTATTCCAACCGTTCGAACGTGATGCTGGAGATCGGCGAGGACAGGGTCGGCACGCACGATTTCCTGCTGACGCCCTGCTCGGCGGAAATGTTCCGCAAGCTCTATGGTGAAGACGACCCCCACCGGGGGTGCTTCGGAAATCTGGCGGCGGCGCTGGCGCCCCATGGTATCGGCGCCGACCAGGTGCCGGTGGCGTTCAATGTCTTCATGAACGTACCGGTCGACGGCGCGACGGGCCGTATCAGTGTCGAACCACCCCTGTCAAAACCCGGGGATTTCACGGTTTTCGAGGCCAAGATGGACCTGATCGTCGGCCTGACCGCCTGCTCCGCGGGACAATCGAACAATTTCCGCTACAAGCCGATCCAGTACGAGATCCTCGACTAGCCCCACGCTTCCCCTTGCTCTCGCCATGGCGGAATCTTAAAGCCTCGGGCTGTCGCCGGCTGGGGGATCCGCCGGCATCGCTGGCATTGGGGGAGTATCGCGTGGCGAGTGCAAATTATGAGGTGAAGCCGCTTTTCGCCGAACCGTATTTCGTAGCGGACATGGGCGATGCGATCACGCCCGAGCACATCAAGTTCATAAAAGAACTCAAGATGGTGCAGAATCAGCAGAACCTGATTTCGGAGAATCTCTACATCTTCGAAAAGCCCGAACTGAAGAGCCTGAAGCAGGCCGTGGATGCCATGCTGGGTACCTACGCCGCAGAGGTGATGGGCATTCCGCAGGAACTCTACGTCACGCAGAGTTGGTCGCTGATCAATCCGCCCGGTATCGGAATGCACGGACATTCCCATTCCAACTCGGTCATTTCCGGGTCGCTCTACTTCACCGATATGCCGTCGCCGCCGTCGCGGATGGTGTTCCATCGCCACCGCGGATACCAGCAGCTCGATCTGATTCCCGAAAATGGAAAGATCAACATCTACAACACGCGCAACAATGTCGTTGAACCGAAGAAGAACATGCTCGTGCTGTTCAGTAGCGGGCTGGAACACTTCGTCGAGCCGAATACGTCGAGCGAGCCGCGCCATTCGATCGCATTCAACACGTTCCTGCGCGGAACCCTGGGGAATTTCCGTGACGTATCGGAATTGAAGCTGGCCTGACAATCGGCAAGCGCGATCCGCATCCGCCGTTGACTTGGCGCGGGGGCAATTCTAAAGACCGGCTCGCTTCGGCAGGCGGCTCGCCGCCCCTGTCGGTGTATGCCGTTTTCCATGCGCGTTCTTCGCGGATTTGCGAGACGCGGGAGTTTCTCGAACCTTGACCGAGCCCCGCCCAGACGAGCTTCCCCTCGAAGCCCGCCTCGCTGCTGCAAGAAAGCGCGCCGCAGGCGACCCTGATCCAAGGCAGGTCGCAGGCAGCGCGCTCGCGCGGGGAAGCCGGCATGCGCTGGAACTGGTGGCGGGTGTGCTGGTAGGGGCGGGCCTCGGCTATTGGCTGGATGGCCTGACCGGATGGTCTCCGGTCTTCTTGATTGGCGGCTTTTTACTGGGGCTGGCCGCCGGTTTTACGAATTTGCTTCGCGTCGTGCAGGCGGAGCAGGCGAAATTTTCCCAGACGGATCTCGAGGCCCTGCCGGTCGTCGAGGACGATGAAGAGGAAGTCTGAGCGTGGCGGGACCGCTAGAACAGTTCGAAATCAATCCTGTCTACCCGATCGAGGTGGGCGGATACGATCTCAGCTTCACCAATTCGGCGGTGTGGATGGTCGCCGCGCTGGTGTTCATCTGGGCATTCATGTTCTTCGGCATGCGAAAGGCCGAACTGGTGCCGGGGCGCTGGCAGGCGGCCGTGGAGAGCATCTACGAGTTCGTGCACGGCATGGTGGACCAAAATATCGGCCCGAACGGCCGCAAATATGTGCCGTTCATCTTCACGCTGTTCATCTTCATCCTGGTGGCCAATGTCGCCGGGCTGCTGCCCTACGCCTTTACCGTGACCAGCCATCTGGCGGTGACGTTTGCCTTTGCGGCGCTGATATTCCTGATGTGCATCGTCATCGGCATCGCGCGCCACGGGTTTCACTGGTTCAGCTATTTTCTGCCGCCGGGCACGCCGGGCTGGCTGATTCCGTTGATGATCTTCATTGAGATCGTCAGCTTCATCTCCCGACCGATCACCCTGTCGGTGCGTCTGTTCGCCAACATGACCGCCGGTCATATCCTTCTTAAGGTCTTCGCCGGCTTCGTCATCAGCCTCGGCCTTGCCGGCGGAGTGTGGGCCGCAGTTGGCGTATTGCCGCTGATCATGAACATCGCGCTCTACGCGCTCGAACTTCTGGTGGCGGTGGTGCAGGCCTATGTGTTCGCCCTGCTGGCGACCGTCTATCTCAACGATTCCATTAATCTCGAACATTAAGTTACTGAAAGGAATATAGTAATGACCGCAGATGCAGCTCAGTATCTTGGTGCCGGCCTCGCGGCGATGGGCATCGGCCTCGCGTCCATTGGCGTCGGCCTGATCTTCGCCTTCTTCCTGCAGGGTGCGCTGCGCAACCCGGCCGCCGCCGCCTCGCAGCAGGGTAACCTGATCCTGGGCTTCGCCGTCGCCGAAGCGCTCGGCATCTTCGCGTTCCTGGTTTCGCTCATTCTTCTTTTCGTCGTCTGAGCCGTACCTGACCGCACACACGAACGAGATCGCCTATGCCTCAATTTGCATTTGCCGAAGTTGCCCTGCCGCAGATCGTATGGCTGTTCCTGACCTTTGGACTGCTGTTCCTCCTGATGCTCGGCATGTTGCCGCGCGTCGAAGGTGTGCGTGAACGGCGGGCATCGACCATCGGCGGCGATCTCGACGCGGCCGAGCAGGCCCGTCTCGATGCCGAGCAAAAGCGCGAGGCCTATGAGGCGGGCATTGCCCGCACCCGCGGTGAGGCGCAGGATCTGATCGGATCGGCGAAGGCGGAGGCTGCGCGCGCAACGGAAGCGCGCATGGCCGAAGCCGACGCCGCCGCGCAGTCCCGCATGAAAGAGGCGGAGGCGGGATTGAACGCATCGCGTGAAGCCGCCCTGGCCAAGCTCGATGCGATTGCTGCCGGCGCGACGCAGGACATCGTCCAGAAACTGACCGGCGAACGCCCGGCGGACGGCGATGCCGCCGCCGCGGTCGCGGCCGCACGAGCCTGATAAGAGGACAAGATGCAGGAAGTCCGCAACGTCGACGTGCCGCCCAGCACCTCTCAGGAGCAGCTGCAAACGCCCAACGAAGTCGTGCTCGACGCCGTTGGCGAGGGCACGCCTGAGGCGCAGTCGGAAGAGGTGCTGGAAGCCGAAGCCGGCGAACATCACGAAGCCTTTCTGGGCCTGGACAGCTATGGCTGGGTCGGCATCGCCTTCGCCATTTTCGTGCTGCTGCTGATCTGGAAGAAGGTGCCGCACCTGCTGACAAGCGCACTGGACAGCCGCGCGAACACGATCCGCGCGGATTTGGACGAGGCGCGCGCGCTGCGGGCGGAAGCCGAAGCGCTGCTGGCCGAGCAGAAGCGCAAGGCGGAGCAAAGTGCCAAGGACGCCGAGGCGATCCTTGCTAACGCGCAGCGGGAAGCCGGTGCCATCGTCGCAGAGGCTGAGACCACCGCAGCGGCCATGGTCCAGCGCCGGCAGGAGGCTGCGGAGACCAAGATCGCCGCGGCGGAACGCGCAGCGGAGCGGGACCTCCGCGCGCGGGTGGCGGCGCTGTCAACCGACGCGGCGCGCCGTGTCATCGCCGATCAGACCGATCCGGCCGCGCGTCAGGCGATGACGGACCGGGCTATCAGCGATCTCGGTACGCGCTTGAACTGATTTCCCGTCCGGTAGAGGCCTGCCTGTTCAGGTCTGCGACAAACGCCGCCCCTCGTTCGGGCGGCGTTTTCGTTCGTAGCTTACGAAACGGCGCGCGCGAACAGTTAGGCAGTAGCGCTTGGGCGGGCGGAAACCTGTTCGTACCAGCGCTGGACGTTGGGCGCGTCGTCCGGAATGCGCTGCTTCACCCATTTCGCAAAATCGACGGTGACGAGGCCGGTAATGTCAGCGACGGAGAAGTTTGGGCCGGCAATGAACGGGGTGTCGGCAAGCTGCTCGTCCAGCAGCGACCAAAAGCCCGGTAGTAGGGAGAGGCCGCGCTCCGCCATGGCAGGGATCTGCGCCGTGTTGGGCGCGGCGCCCGGCGCGGCGCGCTCGGCGAAATGCGGGGCGGTATTGCGGAAAATCGCCGCCACATTGATCATGCCGTCGAATTCGATGCGGCGCTGCCAGCTCTCGATGCGCGCAATGCCAAGAGGGTCGCTGCCGAACAGCGGCGGATCGGGCTGCAGCGCCTCGAAATAGCGGCAGATGGCAATGGATTCATCGATGATGGTGCCGTCGTCCAGTTCCAGCGCCGGCACCACCCCGCGGCGTACTCGCGTCAGATAATCCGGCTGCCGGTTCTGGCCCGAGGGGATATCCACCTCTTGCCGCTCCACGTCGATGCCCTTTTCCGCGAGGAAGATGCGAACGCGCCGCGGATTGGGCGCCTTGACCATGTCGTAAAGTTTCATCAGGCCACAAAGCATTGCCGTGGCGGTCGCCGCAAGCTGCCCGAAGGATCAGTTCCGTTCGCGGTACCAAGACGCCGAGAGGAGCGCGGCGAGGACCAGGAGCGCTGCCCATCCCGGGATCAAGGGCCGACTGTCGATAGCGATCAGCGCACCGCTGCGACGCTGACGAACGCCGGCCCAATCGTCCCCTCGTGCACTTCGTTCCGGAGCGACGTGCCGGACCGACGGGACACCGTCCTGCAGGAGGAACGTACCGCCGCCCGACCGATCGGCGGCCGTGTCGAGCGGGGTTGTCCGGGGCCGGATCTCACTGAACTCCGCAACGTCGCCCACCAACGCAAATCTGCGGAGGCCGCCCGCCGAAACGGCATAGAGTCCATCTTCCGCAGCGGCGATATCCGCCTCTCCGTCTGCATCGAGGGCGATGCGCCGCTCCGCACCGTCCGGGCCTGTCAGGACGGCATTCGGCAGCGGCGTCAGGCTGCGCGTCTCGATCCGCAGGGAGTCCGCCCTGCCGCTGACCTCAAGCTGCGTTTCGGCCAGGTCCGGCTCCTGCATCAGCCAGTGCGAGATGCGGCGAAGCAGCTCGTTATGGGGGCCGGCGCCGTCGACGGCGCGTGCCCAGTACCAGATGTCGCTGGACGCCAGCATGCCGACCCGGCCGTCACCGACCCGGTCCAGCATCAGCAGCAGCGCATCGTCGGCGCCGCGCATCAGCACCATGTCCGTCTTCGGCTCTACCCGGGCAAGCGATTCCCAGCGGCCCCATGTCGGCACGCCTTCGCCCGGCGCGAGGGCGCTGGTGACGGGATGGCGGCGGCCAAGATCCGTAAGCGTGGGACGGAAGGCCTGACTGACGGGCGGCCCCGCCGGGCGCGCGGGCAGCACGCGATCGAGATCGGTATAGGCAATGCTGCTGCGATCCGAGAATTCCGGTCCGGCCACCACCAGAAGGCCGCCGCCCTGCTCGACGCGGCGAGAGAGGTTGGTGAAGTAACCCGGCGACATCAGCTCCGTCAGATCGAAGCGATCGAAAATGATGAGATCGAAGTCGCCGAGGCGCTCCTGAAACAGCTCCTCCACGGGGAAGGGGATAAGGGCGAGGTCCTGCGGCGGCGTCGGATCGAAGCTGGTGGGCAGCCGCAGGATCGTGAAATGCACGAGATCGATATTCGGATCGGCCTTGAACAGGTCGCGCCATACGCGCCCACCGGGATAGGGGCGGCCCGACACGAGAAGCACGGACAGCCGGTCCGTCACGCCGCTAAGCCGGGCGAGCGCGCGGTTGTTGACGGCCGTTGCCTCGTTCGCGCGCACGGGAACGCTGAATGCGACGTCGAGCTCGCCGCGCGTTTCGACCGGCACCTCGACCGGAACGGCGCGGTTCGCCTCTATGGTGCGCCGTATACGCGTGCCATCGGTGGAATCGACGGTCAGGGGCACCCGGTCGGCCCCGGGATCGTCCACCCGCACGGTGATGGTGGCGCTTTGGCCGGCGACGGTGAAGGGGGGGACGCTTTCGATGACGAGGCGCCTGTCGTCGAGGTCGGGATCGCCGGCGACGAGTTGATGCAGCGGAACGCTGGGCGGCAGCAGCGAAGGATCAGGCGTGTCGGCGCTGATCCCGTCCGTGATGACAAAAACCCCGCCCAGTCTGGAGGTGTCGCTGCGGCCGATGGCGCCGGCTGCGGCTTCACCCAGGCGGGTCGGTTCCCCCGGCTGTTGCGGCAAATCTGCGACCTGCCATTCGATGGCGCCGCCGGACTGCTGCAGAGCCTGTGCGGCGGCGCGGGCCTGAGACTGCCGCTCGCCGATCTCCATACTGCGGGAGCGGTCGATGAGGATAAGGCCGATATCGTCACGCTGTTCGCGCCGCTCTTCCCGCAGAACGGGATTCGCGAGCACGGCGAGCAGGACGAACGCCGCCGCGGCGCGTAGCGGGGTGTGGCGCGGCGCCCGGCGCGTGGAGACGATGAGCGCAGCAAGCAGCACGGCGCCAACGCAGAGCAGGGCCCACAGGGGAAAGAGCGGTTCGAAGATCAAGCCCGCTGCCTCATTCCGGCGCGGACCGGCCGATGCGACCGAGCAGCGTTTCGGTGTGCACCTGATCCGCCTTGTACGTGCCCGTCAGCGCGTACATGACCAGGTTGATGCCGAAACGCAGCGCATTCTCGCGCACCGAGGGGGCGGCTGGTGTGGCGCCGGACCAAAGGTTCGCCCAATCGCCGCCGCCGATCGCGACGCTGGAAACCCGGCCGCTTTCGCCCGCGGTCCCCGCCTCTACCCATAGCGCGCCGCCACCGGCGGAGCCGATCAGATAATAGCTTTTCATGAGCACATGATTGCGGTCCGCCTCCGCAAGCGATGGAAGGCCCAAAGGGGCGAGCAGACGGCGCGCGTTCGTGGTGCCGTCGAAGGGCCGGCCGAAATCGAAGAGCACGAGGCCGCCCCGGTCCAGATAGGCGCGGATATTCTGCGCCTCGCGCACACTCATGCTGCCGCGCGCGTAGGCCGGCCAATAAACGACGGGATAGCGTCCGATATTCGCGGCATCGGGTGCGATGCGCGCCGGTTCGCCGGGATGAACTGCGGTTCGCCGGGCAAGTGCCTGCGACAACCCTTCAAGCCCCTCCCGTACCGCTGCATCCGCGCCGGTGCCGCCGATATAGGCAAGCTGCAGACGCGGCATTCCCGCATCCTCCTCCGCCGCCGGTCCCGGGGACGGAGCGGGGCCCTGCGCCATGAGCGGCGCGGCGAGGAGAAGCGCCGCCATCGCCCCGGTCACCTGTGCAGAGGTGCGAAGGCCGGGCGAATGGCCGAGGCGGAGTGCGCCCCTCAGAAGGAGGGAGAGCAGCATGTCAGCCGCGATCAGCAGGCAGGCGGCCAGGAACAGGTAACGACCGAGCGGAATGGGGGGCGCCATGTCGGCGGCGGGGGAGAGGCCGTCCGTCCGGAGGGGGCGAAAGCGGAAATCTCTACGAAGGGTACTGGTGAGGTTCAGAGCCTGTGTCAGATCGCCGCTGCGATAAAGGCCGGGCGGAGTCTCCGGCGAGGCCACCGCGCGTTCCCAGCGATCCGCGGGAATTTCCGCCGATACGTCCGGTGTCATC
This sequence comes from Pacificimonas flava, assembly GCF_000342165.1. Taxonomy (GTDB): domain Bacteria; phylum Pseudomonadota; class Alphaproteobacteria; order Sphingomonadales; family Sphingomonadaceae; genus Pacificimonas; species Pacificimonas flava. The sequence continues at coordinate 475,854 of NZ_AMRV01000001.1, read as the reverse complement.
AGCGCGGCGGTGCCGGTCATCTGCCGCTCCAGCCGCCAAGGCGCTCTTGCCGCGATGTCGAGCGCGCGGGGGTTGGCGGCCAGCGGCAGGAAACGACGCATGATCGTCTCGAACAGGCCGGACAGCGGCAAATCGGACCAGTCTGGCGCAGCCGAGGTGTGGACCAATATCAGCAGGCCCGCGCCGCGCCGTGCGGCGGTGACGACGGGCGTGCCGTCGGCCAGCGCGGCCCAGACCATGGCGCCGTCCGGCAGATCGCGGGTAAGGAGCTGGCGGCGGATCGCAATGTCGTTCCCGCCGGTCAGACCGGCGAGCGGACTGCCATCGGCAAATCGCGCAATGCCCTGCGGCTCCTGCCAGGAAAGGGTGCCGCCAAAGGCGCGTGCGCCGCTGCGCAGGGGGACGGGGGAAAGCGCGGTTCCATTTTCTGCCGTGCGCGGCCCGGCAAAGCTGACCGCGACGGCGCCGTTTTCGACCCGGTCCAGCAGCGGGGCGGCGGCAGCCTCGGACAGGGGCACGTCGTCCAGGATGAACATGGCGGCGTCCGACCTCTCCGCCTCGGCCAGATCGGTGCGCACGATCTCCGCCTGCGGTTCGATGGCGCGGCGAATGTAGAAACTGCCGGACTGGAGCGGGGGATCGCCGCTTTCACCATCGAGAATGGCCACGCGCGGCGGGGCGCTCGCACCGGCGGTCAGGAATGTCGAGGCGGGGCCGTCGCCGGCGACGATCCGAGCGGCCCGGTTCTGTTCCGCCGCGGGAACCGGCAGGCGGAGCGCGGCGCCGGCGCCGTCGAAATAGGCCGCGCCGTTCACGATTTCGCGCCCGTTCTGTGTGAGCACGCGCACTGCCGCATGCTCTTGCCCGCCCCCGGGCCGGGCAAGACGCATGGCATAGCCGCCAGCTGCTGGACCGAGATCGGTGAACACCGGAGCGGCGGATGGGAAGGTGAGAATTTCGCCGCCCTCGAGCCGCCGCCGCAAATCTGTCGCACCGTCCGTCTGGTAGCCATCGGCGATCCAGAGATAGGATGCTTCCGACGGCAGACGTGTCGCGGCGCCTGCGCGGTCGAGGCCCCAGGGTTGCGGCGCAAGAGCAGCGAGGGCGGCGCGGGCGGTGGCGCCGTCCACGAAGCGCGGCGGACCGCCATCGCCGTTCCGCTCCTCTCGCTGCGCGGCCGTCGGCAGAATGGCAAAGCGTGTGCCGGTTCCGGACAAGGACTCGACCCGCCGCTCCGCTGCATCCACCATCTCCGCCCAGCGCGGCGCGGCGGCCCAGCCATTGTCGATGACGATCACCAGCCGCTGCGGCAAATTCGCGGGCGGCTGCGGCTGCCATGACGGTCCCGCGAGCGCGGCGATGAGGAGGGCGGCGATGAAAAGCCGGAAGAGGAGCAGCCACCATGGCGGACGGGCAGCCTGCGGCGGCGGTATCTCCTCTCGCGACAGGAGCTTCAGCGAAGGGAGGGGCGCGCGCAGCGCCGGCGGCGGCGCCTGCCGCAGCAGAATATAGATCAACGGAAGCACCGCGGCCGCCGCGAGCAGCCAGGGCGCTGCGAAGGTCAGACCGCCCATCGGCCCTCCGGCGCGCGGAGACGGTCCGCGATCGCCCCCAGAAGGGGCACCGGATCCTCATCGGTCCGGTGTATGAAGATCGGCCAGCCGGCGCCCTCCGCCGCGGCCGACAGACGGTCCAGGTGGGCTTGCCAGGCCGCGAGATAAGGGCTGCGAAGCCGGTCCGCGCGGCCGATGTCCGCTTCCGGATCGCTATCCTCCGTGGCCGTGAGGAAGACGCGGCCCTGAAACGGAAACTCCGCCTCCGCAGGATCCGCGATCTTGATGAGGATCCCGGTCGCACCTCGGTCCGATGCTTCTGCAAGGCGGTCGAGGGTGGACTCTTCGAGAAAATCGCCGGCGAGCAGGATCACATCGCCAGCCGACGCATCTTGAAGCGAGGGATCGGCGGTTTCCGCGCTTTGGAGCCGGTCCGCCAGGGGGCTGCGCCGCCGCTCGGCGCCAAGCACGTCGACCCGTTCCTCCGCCTCAGTCGCGGCCAGCGCCAACGCCTGTAGCAAAAGATGCGCGCGCGCAGCCTTGGAGGGCAGGGCGGGGGCGCTGGCATAGTGCATCGATCCCGAACCGTCCGCCCAGAGAAGCAGGCGCACAGGATCCTCCTGCTCCCGCTCACGCACGTAAAGGTCGTCGCTTCGCGCGGAGCGCCGCCAGTCGATGCGGGCCGCCGCCTCTCCAAGCTCCAACGTCCGAAATTGCCAGAATTCCGTGCCGGCGCCCGAGCGCCGCCGCGCATGGCGGCCGTGAGCGGCCGTTCGCCTGGACTGTGCGGACGCCAAAGACAATGGGCCGATCAGGGCGGCAAGCTCAGCTGCGGAGGGGGCGTCGCGGCTCATGCCCGGCCGCCGGCGGTCGTGGGGGCAGTCACAGGGCGGCGGCAGCGTCCGCGATCAACCCCTCGACGGTCACGCCTTGCCGCCGTGCAGCGAAGCCCAGCGCCATGCGATGCCGCAGCGCCGGGGCGGCAAGGGCGGCGACGTCGGCGAGAAGCGGGGCGCTCCGCCCATGCAGGAACGCGCGGGCCTTCGCCGCGGCGATCAGCGCCTGACCGGCACGCGGGCCGGGCCCCCAGACGAGCGTCTCGTCGCCATTGCCGGGGCGAAGCGCGCGAACCAGGGTAAGGATTCCGTCCAGGACGTCCTCCGACAAGGGCATGTGGCGCAGGAGTCCCTGAACCTCGATCAGGTCCTGCGCGGACGTGACGAGGGCGGGAACATGATCGCCCGCGCCGGTCGTCATCATCAGCATGGTCCGCTCGTCGTCCTGCGACGGAAAATCGATGTCGAGCTGCATCAGGAACCGGTCGAGCTGCGCCTCCGGCAGCGGATAGGTGCCATCCTGTTCGATGGGATTCTGCGTGGCCAGAACGTGAAAGGGTCGCGGCAGACCGCGCGGCGTCCCGGCCGCCGTGACCTGCCGCTCCTGCATCGCCTCCAGCAGTGCGGACTGCGTGCGGGGGCTGGCGCGGTTGATCTCGTCGGCCATGAGAAGCTGCGAAAAGACCGGGCCCTCGACGAAGCGGAACTGCCGGCTGCCGTCCTGCGTGTTCTCGAGAATCTCGGCGCCGAGGATGTCGGACGGAACCAGATCCGGCGTGAACTGCACGCGCGAGGTGTCGAGCCCCAGGACAGTGCCTGCCGCCTTCACGAGCCGCGTCTTGGCAAGTCCCGGCAGGCCGACGAGAAGCGCGTGGCCGCCGGCAAGCAGCGTCACCAGCACCTGCTCGACGATTTCGTCCTGCCCGATCACGGTTCGGGCGAGCTCGTCCTTCGCCTGCTGAAATTTTCCGGCCAGGGTATCGAGGCGGGCAACGGCGTCACTGGCGCTGGGGGGCGGGTCTATACGGTTCATACGGATACTGATCTGACCTCTTACGATTGCGGCGCCCGCGGCCCCCTGAGTATAGGTTGGCGCATCATGAACAAAAGCCCCTCCCTTGCCGATATCGAATCCCTCCTCGCCGGAGAGCGCCGCCCGCCCGTGGAAAGCTGGCACCCCGAGCGGGAGGCGCGCATGGACCTCTGCATTGCGGCGGACGGGCGCTGGATCCACGAGGGCGGCGTCATCGAGCGCGAGGCGCTCGTGCGCCTGTTCGCCAGCATTCTGCGGCGTGAGGGCGAGCGCTATTTCCTGGTCACGCCGGTGGAAAAGCTGGAGATCGACGTCGAGGACGCGCCCTTCCAGGCCGTGGAGACGATCATCGAGGGGGAAGGGAAGGGGCGCCGCATCGCGCTTCGCACGAATGTCGGCGATCACGTTATCGTCGACGCGGCGCATCCGCTGCATGTCCGCGAGCGGGGCGGCGAGCCCGCGCCCTATGTGGAGGTGCGCGCGGGCCTGGAGGCCCGCATCGGCAGAGCGGTGTGGTACGAGCTGGCGGACCTTGCCATCGCCGAGGATGCCGACCCGCCGGGTCTGTGGTCCAGCGGAACCTTCTTCTCTCTTTCGGCGGAGGAGGCGTGACCGATCTGGACGCCGTTCGCTCGCGTCTTGGATCTTATGAGCCGGGGTCAATCCGAGGTCGACTGACGCAGGACGATTACGGCCCGGCGCGAGACAGCGGCGGGGCGGCGGATCTGAAGGCGGCGGCCGTGCTGATCCCGATCATCGCTCATGACACCGGGCCTGCGCTTCTGATGACGGTTCGCAATGCGCGGATGAAGCGGCATGCCGGCCAGGTGGCCTTTCCAGGCGGGCGCGCCGACCCGGGGGAGACGGCGGAGGAAACGGCACTGCGAGAGGCGCATGAGGAGGTCGACCTGCCGCCCGGCGCTGTCGAGGTGGTCGGCGCGATCGATCGCTACCGGACGGGAACCGGCTATCTGATCACGCCCGTCGTGGGTATCGTCCCGCCCGGCCTGCCGCTGACGCCGCACGAGGCGGAGGTTAGCGAAGTGTTCGAACTGCCGCTGGCGCACGCGCTCGACACCGCCAACCACATCGAAGACGCGGCCGAATGGAATGGGGCGCTGCGGCGCTATTACACCATCGACTGGCGGCCGCAGCGTGTCTGGGGGGCGACCGCCGGCATCATCGTCAACCTGGCGAGGATCCTGGGATCGTGACGCTATCGACGTTGCCGCCCCTTCGCTGGACCGGGCAGGCAGGCGGCCGCGTGCTGCTGCGCGCGCTCGATGCCGAAAGCGGCCGTACGCGGCTTGTCGGCGGGGCCGTGCGCGATGCGCTTGCCGGGCGTCCGGTCAGCGACGTCGACCTGGCCACCGAATTCGAACCGGAGGAGGTGATCGCGCGCCTGCAGGCGGCGGGGATCAAGGCGGTGCCGACCGGCCTGGCGCATGGAACGGTGACGGCCGTGGCCGACAGTCTGGTGGCGGAGGTGACGACGCTGCGCCGCGATGTGGAAACGAACGGACGGCATGCGGACGTGGCGTATACCAGCGACTGGCGGGAAGATGCGGCGCGGCGGGATTTCACCATCAATGCCATGAATGCCCGGCTGCCGGAGGGGGAGGTCGAGGATTATTTCGGCGGACTTGCCGATCTTGAGGCCGGCCGGGTGCGCTTCATCGGCGATCCCCTCGCGCGGATTGCGGAGGATCATCTGCGAATCCTGCGCTTCTTTCGCTTTCATCAGCGCTTCGGCGCCGGCGCGCCCGACGATGCCGCGATGGCGGCGTGCACGGCGCGTGCGAACGATCTGATGGCGCTGTCACGAGAACGCATCGCGATGGAACTGATGAAGATGCTGGCGGCCGAGGACCCGGCGGGGATCATGGCGCTGACCGTCGAGAACGGCATCTGGCGCCCCGTCATTCCCGAATTCGACGGCGCTGGGCTGGCGAGACTTCAGCGTCTCGTGCTGCGGGAAAAGCAAACGCACACGGCGCCCGATCCGGTCAGGCGCCTTGCGGCCCTGTTGCCTGCGGATGCGGACATCGCAGCGGGGGTCGCGCAGCGCCTGCGCCTGTCCAAAGTCCAGCGGCAGCGGCTCGTGGCGGCGGCCAGCATAGCGGGCGCCGGGCCGAACGTGCGCGTGAACGCGCATTTTCGTGGGTTGGAGACAGCCCTCGACTGGTTGCTTCTGGCAGAGAAGTGGCAGCCCGAGGCGGCGGGAACGCTTGCGAACTACCGCCCCCGAAAGCTGCCGGTATCCGGCAAGGACCTGATTGCACGCGGGCTGCAACCGGGACCGGAGGTCAGCCGGCGTTTGCAGGCGCTCGAGCGGGATTGGGCGGAATCCGGCTTTCCCGTCGATGACGCGGCGCTTGAAAGCCTGATCGAACGCGCTTTGCGGAACGATTAAGCCCGCCGAAGCCGCTCTGCGGACTAGCTGCTCTGGCCGAGCTTGGCGATCAGATCGGGTTCGGACAACGGGCGAGCGAAATAATAACCTTGGCCGATGTCGCAGCCGGCGGCGCGGATGGCGCGCATCTGCAACTCGGTCTCGATCCCCTCCGCTACCGTCGTCATGTGAAGCGCGCGGGAGAGGGAGAGAATGGCGTCGATGATGTTCTGGCTGTCCTCGCTGTCCAGCATGCCTGCGATGAAGCTCTGGTCGATCTTGAGGACATCGATCGGGAACGTCTGCAGATAGGCGAGCGACGAATAACCCGTGCCGAAATCGTCCATGGCAATCTTGCAGCCGAGCGCCTTCAGGCGGTGGAACACCTCCCGGACACGCTCGGGATCGCTGACGATGGCGCTTTCGGTCAGCTCAATCTTCAGGGCGCTGCCGGGCAGGCCGGCATTCGACAGTGCGTCGTGCACCGTGGCGACGATGTCATCCCGCTTCAACTGGACACCGGACACGTTGACGGCGATGTGCATGTCCGACGCGGCCTTGATCGTCTTGCGCCAATAGGCAAGGCGCTCGCAGGCGTGCCGCAGCGCGGCGCGGCCAAGCGGAACGATCAGTCCCGATTCCTCTGCAATGGGAATATAATCGCCGGGCGATACGAAGCCGCGCTCCGGATTGTGCCAGCGCGACAACGCCTCGACGCCGACGATCCGGCCGGTTTCCAGAGAGACGAGCGGCTGGTAGGCGAGGGTCAGTTCCTCCCGTTCGATGGCGCGGCGAAGTTCGGCTTCCATGTGAAAGAGGCCGATTTCGCGGCTGTGATCGCGCGCGACATATTTCTCGACGGCGTTGGCACCGGCGGATTTGGCGGATCGCAGCGCATAGTCGGCCTGGTGGATCAGTTCCTCGGCCGTCGTGCCGACCTCCTCGGCGATGGCGATGCCGATTGTGGCGCTGGCATAGACCTCGCCGCCGGACAGGGTGAAGGGGTCCTCCAGCCGCTGGTGAATGCGCTCGACGACTTCATTGGCGCCGGCCTCCGTGTTCACGGTCGGCAGCAGGATCGCGAATTCGTCGGCGCCGAGGCGGGCGACGCAGTCGCGATCGCGAACGCAGCCGGTCAGGCGGCGGGCGAGGGCGATCAGGAATTCGTCCCCCACGGTGGCCCCCAGGCTCTCGTTGATGCGCGTGAAGCGGTCGACGTTGAGAAGCAGGACGACGAGGCCCTTGCGACCGGCACGTTCCAGCTCCGTTTCCAGTTTTTCCATGAAGCTGAGGCGATTCGGTATGCCCGTCAGATCGTCGCTGAGCATCGTCTGGCGCAAATGCGCCTCTGCGTAGATTTCCGGCGAACGGTCGCGAACGCAAAGCACGGCCTGCTGGCCGCTGCGGGTCTTCTGAACGGCGACCTGCGCTGCGAAGTGCTGAATACCCGTTTGCGTCTGCACCGACCAGCTATGCTCGCCGCGAGCCGCCTGGCCGCCGGCGATGACCTCGGCGATCTGCTCGATCAGCGAGCCCTGATCGCAGAGCACCGAGATTTTTCGCGGCGAGACGCCGATCAGTCCCGGTGCCGCAATGCCCGACCATTCGTAGAAGAGGCGATTCGCCTGAACGCAGACCGGCTGATTGGCGCCGCCATGGCGGAAAACGGCAATACCCACGGGAAGCGTATCGAGAAGCTCGCTCGCGGTGGACACCGAGGCACCGCCCCCGGTCAGGGGCGCCTCGAAGGCCGGGTAGAATGACGCTGCAGACGACATACTGTCCCACCTGCCTCGCGTGTCCTTAAGATCGGGTTACGCTGACGATTCCGGTTCGCGGAAATAGGGCGCCTGACGGGGGAAGCCGTTCGGGGGCATGCGTCCGCTGCCGGCGCGGTCGCCGAGCCAGGGCGTCAGGTCCGTCTCGCTGCGGGTGCGTCCGCTCCCCCCGCCCATCGGCCAAACGAGGCCATCCTCCAGTCGAATCGCCGCGGCACCGGCCAGCCCGCCATCGCGGTAACGCTGCAGCATCACACCCTTGCCGCGCGCCATCTGCGGAATTTTTTCCAGCGGAAAGATGAGGAGCCGGCGATTGCTGCCGAGGATCGCAAGGTGATCCTTGTCGTTCGTGATCGGCAGCACGGCGCCAAGGCTCTCTCCCTCCCGAAAGGTCATGATCTGCCGCCCCTTTCGCGTTTCCGCGATCAGGTCGCCGGTGGCCACCATGAAGCCCCGCCCGTCGCTGGCGATCATCAGCACCCGCGGCGCTGCCGAGGACACGAACATCGTCTCGATGCCTGCGTCATTCTCGATATCGATCATGGCGCGCAGCGGCTCTCCAAATCCGCGGCCGCCGGGCAGGCGGTCGGCGCCGATGGTGAAGAACCGCCCGTCGGTGGACGCGACGAGAAGCTTGTCCGTCGTGGCGGCATGAAAGGCGCGCGCAAACCCGTCCCCTTCCTTGAACTTGACGCCGTCGAGGGCCGCAAGGTCGACATGGCCCTTCAACGCCCGCACCCAGCCGCGCTGCGACAGGATCACGGTCAACGGCTCTTTCTCGATCATGGCTTCCAGCGGAATGTCGCGTGTCGGCCCGGCTTCCTCGACCACGGTCCGGCGGCGATCGCCGAAGGTCTTCTTGAGATGCGTGAGATCGTCCTTCAGCCGGCTGCGCTGCATCTCCTCCGATCCCAGCAGCGCGCGAAGTTCCTCCCGCTCTGAACGAAGTTCGCTATCTTCATGACGCAGTTCCATTTCCTCAAGGCGGCGCAGAGAACGGAGCCGCATGTTGAGGATGGCCTCCGCCTGCCGGTCGTTCAGCTTGAACTCCGCGATCATCACCCCCTTCGGATCGTCCTCGGTGCGAATGATCTCGATGATCCGGTCGAGGTTCAAATAGGCGATCAGATAGCCGGCGACGAGCTCCAGCCGGTCCTCGATCTTGCCGAGCCGGTGCCGCGTACGCGCGCGCAGCATGTCGAACTGGAAGTCGAGCCAGGCGGCAAGCGCCTCCTTCAGGCTCATGACACGCGGGGTGCGGTCCTTGTCGAGAACGTTCAGATTAAGACTGAACCGGCTCTCCAAATCCGTTAATTTGAAAAGACTATCCTTCAGGATGTCGGGGTCCACATTGCGGCTTTTCGGTACGATGACGATGCGCGTATCCTCAGCGCTTTCGTCCCGCACATCGTCGAGGATCGGCAGCTTGCGATCGTTGATCAGCCCCGCGATCTGCTCGATCAGCTTGCCGCGCTGGACCTGGTACGGAATGTCCGTGATGACGAGCTGCCACATGCCGCTGCCCAGATCCTCGATCCCGGCCTCCCGCTTCGCCTCGTCCTTCTGCCCCTCCGCATAATAGCGCGCGCGAATGCGAAAGGAGCCGCGGCCGGTTTCGTAGGCGCGCCGGATCGTGTCCTCGCCCTCCGCCAGGACGCCGCCGGTCGGGAAGTCGGGGCCCTTGATCTTCTTCAGCAGCCGCGCGGTATCCGCATCGGGCCGGTCGATCAGGATCTTCGCGGCATCCGCGATCTCGCCGACATTGTGCGGCGGAATGCTGGTCGCCATGCCGACGGCGATGCCGGCCGCGCCATTGGCCAGAAGGTTGGGGAACAGGCCCGGGAAAACCTCCGGCTCCTCATCCTCACCATTGTAGGTTTCGCGGAACGTGACCGTACCCTGGTCGAGGCCGGACATCAGGGCCGTCGCCGCGGCGGTGAGGCGCGCCTCCGTATAACGCATGGCCGCCGCGCCATCGCCATCGACATTGCCGAAATTGCCCTGCCCGTCGACAAGGGGGTAACGCAGCGCGAAATTCTGTGCGAGGCGCACCATGGCGTCGTAGACGGCCTGGTCGCCATGCGGGTGATACTTACCGATCACATCGCCCACCACGCGGGCGCATTTCTTGAAGCCCGATCCCGGATCCAGCCGCAACAGCCGCATCGCCCACAGCAGACGACGGTGAACCGGCTTCAGACCGTCGCGTACATCGGGCAGCGAGCGAGCCGTGATGGTGGACAGCGCGTAGACGAGATAACGGTCGGACAGTTCCGTCGCGAAGGGACGGTCGATGATGGAGGCGTCTTCGAGCATAGCCTTCTAAAGCAGGCGCAGGAGCCGCGCGTCAATCTGATCGCGCAGCCGCGCCAGATCTTCGCGCCGGAAATCGGGGGCGAGGTCGCGCAGCAGGAAACGACGGGAAAGCGCGAGGGCGGCTTTCACATCGTCGCCCTTCACGGTGATGGCGGGGTCGGTGAGATAGGCGGGCAGCGGGAACAGCCGGGTTTCGTAACCGGCAGCGCCTGCGCGAGAAACCGCACGGCCGCTTTTCGGCGAAACGTAGACCAGATCATCCTGCGCGCCCGTCGCCGCACATGCGCTGAGGTCGAGGCGAAAGCCAAGCTCGCTGAGGAGTGCAAATTCGAGGTCGGCGAGCCGCCGGGCCGTGACGAGGGCCGCTCCGCCGGCGTCGAGCAATTCGGTGAACGCCGCCGCGCGGTCGTAAAGCGCGGGGTGTGGGTCGCTTTCGGGCAGAATGGCGGCAAGCACTGCCGTCATCCAGTTGAGGCAGGCGAGGGGGAAGGGATCGATCGCGATTCCGGCGCGGCTGCGTAGAAGCTCGAGCCGCACCTGCGCAAGCGCCCCCTCCCGGCGGGCATCGAACTGACCATGCAGAAGATTCCCCGGCGCCAGAACCGCACGCGACCGGCGCGATCGGCCGCCATGGACATAGGCGGGAACCACCCCATGCTCCCGCGTCAGGATGCGCACGACGGCGCCGTGTTCGCCGTGCGCGCGTGCAGAAAGGAGGAGCCCGGTATCGGCAAAGTGCATGCTGGTGCGGCAGCGGCGCTCCGCTCAGTCCATGTCGAGACCGAGCGCGGAGAGCACGTCCTTTCGTTCGGCCCAGTCGGGTTTCACCTTGACTGTCAGGAACAGGTGGATGCGCTGGCCGAACATGTCTTCGAGGTCGCCGCGAGAGGCGCTGCCGATCTGTTTGATCCGGCTGCCGCCCTTGCCGAGGACAATGCCCTTCTGGCTGTCGCGCTCGACATAGATCGTCTGATGGATGGTGATGCCGTTTTCGCCCTCTGTCCAGCTTTCGGTCTCGACGGCAGTGGCGTAGGGAAGCTCCTGATAAAGCTGAAGGAATATTTTCTCCCGCGTGATTTCGGCGGCGATCAGGCGGCTGGAGACGTCGGAAATCTGGTCGGCGGGGAAATGCCAGTTGCCGCGAGGCATGGCTGCCAGGAGAGTTGCCTTCAGATCCTCCATTCCGTCTCCGGTTTCGGCGGAAATCATAAAGGTTTCCGCAAAATCCCCACGCCTGTTGAGACGCTGTGTCAGGAGGAGCAGGTTCTGCTTGGGCGCGATGTCGACCTTCGTCAGGATCAGCATTTTCGGGGTCTTGTCCGATTCGAGGCTTTTCAGGATTTCCTCGACCTCGTCCGTCAGGCCGCGCTTCGAGTCCACGAGCATCAGGATCAGGTCGGCACCGCGCGTCCCCTCCCACGCGGTATGAACCATGGCGCGCTCGAGGGTCTTCTTCGGCGTGAAGATGCCCGGGGTGTCGATCAGAATCATCTGCGTCTCGTCCTCGACGGCCACGCCCATCAGGCGCGCACGCGTCGTCTGGACGCGCGGACTGACGATCGCGACCTTTTGGCCGACAAGCGTGTTGACGAGCGTTGACTTGCCGGCGTTCGGCGCCCCGATGACGGCAATGAAGCCGCAGCGTTCTTCGGTCATTTCGCGTTTTCCTGTTCAAGCATCTGGGTGGCCGCAGCCTTCTCGGCCTCCTGTTTCGAGGACCCTTCGCCGGCGCAGGGCGTCCGGCCCGGCAAGTGCACCTCGACCGTGAAACGGGGGGCATGCGGAGGGCCGTCCCGGCCCACGATCTGGTATTGAGGTATGGGAAGTTGGCGCTGCTGCGCCCATTCCTGCAGCGCGTTCTTGGGATTGCGCGGAGGCTCGGCGCCGCTCGCCAACTGGCTTTCCCAGGCGCGCATCACGAATTGCTGCGCTTCTTCGAAGCCGCCCTCCAGATAGAGCGCACCGATCAGCGCCTCGCAAACGTCGCCAAGCAGGTTCACGGACTTGTGGACGCCCGCCTGGCGCGCGGCCTCCTCCATGATGACATGTCGGCTGACACCGAGTTCGCGCGCGACCGCCGCACAGCTTTCCTTGTTGACGAGAACGCTGATGCGGCGGTTCATGTCGCCTTCCGACTCCCCGAAATGGGTGAAGAGATGGGCGGCCATGGCGAGGTTGAGGACGCGGTCGCCAAGAAATTCCAGCCGTTCGTAGCTGTGCGCCTTGCTTCGCTTGCCGCTGCTGTGCGTCAGCGCCTGATCAAGAAGGGTCGGATCCCGGAAATCATGGTCCAGCGCTTCGCGAGCCCATTGAAGACGCCGCTGGCGCCGCTCCTCCGCGGTCAATGAACCGCTCCCAGCCGCGCAAAGCGTATCGACGATACGAGAGATGCGGGTTCGCGCCAGTCGCCAGGCCCGGTGGAGGAAAAGAAAATCCAATCCGCACGGCCGACCACTGCGGCCAGCGGAACCATGCCGAAACCGCCATCCTTGCGCGGGAGGCGGCTGTCCTCGCTATTGTCGCGATTGTCCCCCATGACGAAGAGGTGGCCGGCGGGAACGATCGCTGCGGAAAACGTGTCGAGGGGGGCGGTGCCCTGCATGTCGACGATGCGTATCGTGCGGCCGCCGGGCAATGTCTCCTGATATTGCGCATAGTCGCAACTGTTCGGATCGCCCTCAAAGAGCCGCCCGCCTGTGCACGGCGTTGCCGGTGTCACGGCGAAACGGAAATTCTCGACTCGGCGGCGGGGCAGGGGCACATCGTCCACATAAACCGTTCCGTCACTCACCGCGACCGTCTCGCCCGGAAGGGCAATGACACGCTTGATGAAATGCTCGCCCGAGCCGAGCGGATCGACGAAGACCACGATGTCGCCTCGCTCCGGCAGCTTCGCGCCGATGCGCCCGGTTGGATGATTGCCGAGCTGGCCCGCTCCCCAAGGCAATGATGCCGCGCTGTAACCATAGGGATGCTTCGCGACGACGATATAGTCGTGCGGCAGAAGCGTGGGCATCATGGACGGGGAGGGAATGGAGAACGGCTCCGCAATCAGGGTTCGGACGGCCAGCGCCGCGAGAAGGGCGAGAGCCGCAATGCGTATCGCGGCAATCCAGGTGGAGGACGAACGGAGCGGGCGGTCGGCGCGCACTTCCGCGTACCGCGACGTTTTCTCCGTTTTCGCCATGCTTTGCGGCCTTTTCAGCGCGGCCTTCACCTGTCAAGCGCGGGTGCGGGCGATTGGGGATTACCTGTGCGGGCGGGTCCCCGCGGATCGAGGCAAGGAGGCACGATGAGCAGTATCGATGAGATCTGGAACCGGCTCGACACGGCGATGGAAACCGCGCTGTCGGAGCCGCTGGTCGCGAAATTCACCAGCGAACCCCAGCGCGCCGCCCGGCTGGGCGTCGATACGGCGGGCATACACTTCGACTTTGCGAAGACGCATCTGGATGCGGGGGTGGTGGATGCGTTTTGCGGGCTGGCCGATGCGGCCGAGTTCGACACCTGGCGCGAGAAGCTGCTGACGGGCAGCGAGATCAACCTGACGGAAACGCGCGCCGCCACGCATACGGCCGAGCGGGGAACGGGGAATGCGGCCGATGTCGCGGCGGCACGAGACGCCCGCGAGACGATGAAGGCGCTTTACGGGCGTGTGGCGGACGGTGCGTTCGGCGCGATCGATCGCGTCATCCATATCGGCATCGGCGGCTCCTTCCTAGGGCCGGCGCTGCTGATCGATGCTCTGCCGAAGACCGGCCCGGTGCCGGATGTGCGTATCGTCAGCAATATCGACGCGGTGGCGCTGGAACGCACGCTGCAGGGGGCCGACCCCGACCGGACGCTGGTCGTGACCGTCTCCAAGAGCTTCACGACGCTCGAGACCATGATGAATATGGAGAGCTGCCTGGCCGCCCTGGAGGAGATGGGCGGGACCGCCGTGCGCTCCCGCCTGGTCGCCGTGACCGCAGCGCCGGACAAGGCAGAGGGTTTCGGCGTCGATCCGCAGAACATCCTGCCGTTCGCGGAGACGGTCGGCGGTCGCTACTCGTTGTGGACGGGGGTCAGCCTGGCCGCGGCGCTGGCACTCGGCTGGGACGCATTCGAGGATGTGCTGGCCGGCGCGGCAGCGATGGACCGGCATTTCGCCGAAGCGCCGCTGGGCAAGAACGCGCCCGCCCTCGGAGCCATGATGGACCTCGGCTATTCCAGTCTCGTCGGGGCGGAAAGCCGCGCCGTCTTCGCCTATGACGAACGGCTGCGGCTGCTCCCCGACTTCCTGCAGCAGCTGGAAACGGAATCGAACGGCAAGCGCGTCGACCGGAACGGCCGTCCGCTGACCCGCGCCAGCTCGCCCATCGTATGGGGCGGAGTCGGCACGGACGCTCAGCATGCCGTTTTCCAGATGCTGCATCAGGGCACGCACCTCGTTCCGACAGAGTTTCTGGCCGTCGTCGCGCCCGGTCACGGCCTGGGCGGCGAGCATCACCGCCAGCTCCTCGCCAATTGCATCGCGCAAGGGGCGGCACTGATGCGCGGGCGCAGTTATGACGAGGCGATGAACGACGCGGGTGACAGCGCCATGGCGCAGGCGAAGACGTTCGAAGGCGGGCGTCCGTCGTCGACCATTCTTCTCGACCGTCTCGATGCGCGCACACTCGGAGCGCTGATCGCGTTCTACGAGCACCGCACGTTCAGTTTCGGGGCATTTCTGGGCATCAACAGCTTCGACCAGATGGGCGTCGAACTCGGCAAGGAGGTGGCCCGCACCATCGCTGGCGGCGACCTGGGCGACCTGGACGCATCCAGCCGCGATCTCCTGTCCCGCGCCGGCATCAGCTGAGCCTGTGCCCGCACCCGTTCTCGGCCGCTAAAGACGGTTGCCGAGACGGGGGCGCGGGGTTAAGGCGCGCGCCAAGCCAAAAACCCCGATTTCACCACCTATTCGAAAGACAGCCCCATGGCGCTTCGCAATGTGGCCATCATCGCGCACGTCGATCATGGCAAGACCACCCTCGTCGATGAACTGTTCAAGCAGTCCGGCACCTTCCGCGAGAACCAGCGCGTCGAAGAGCGCGCCATGGATTCCAACGATCTGGAAAAAGAACGCGGCATCACCATTCTGGCGAAGTGCACCAGCGTCGTTTGGCCCAACGCCGACGGCGAAGAGGTGCGCATCAATATCGTCGACACGCCGGGCCACGCCGACTTCGGCGCCGAGGTCGAGCGTATCCTGTCCATGGTGGACGGCGTCATCCTGCTGGTCGACGCAGCCGAGGGGCCGATGCCGCAGACGAAGTTCGTCACCGGCAAGGCCCTGGCGCTGGGCCTGAAGCCCATCGTCGTCGTTAACAAGATCGATCGCGGCGACGCGCGCCCGGACGAGGTTTTGGACGAGGTGTTCGAACTGTTCATGGCGCTCGATGCGAATGACGAGCAGCTCGATTTCCCGCACCTGTTCGCCAGCGGCCGCGGCGGTTTCGCCGGGGAAAGCCCCGATGTTCGCGAGGGCGACCTGCAGCCGCTGTTCCGGCTGATCGAAAGCCATGTCGGTGCACCGGACCTCGACGAAAGCGGCAAGTTCTCCATGCTGGCGACGCTGCTCGACCGGGACAATTTCCTGGGCCGCATCCTGACCGGGCGGATCGAGAGCGGCGTTCTGGAGGTCGGTATGCCGATCAAGGCGCTGGACGTGAACGGCAAGCAGGTCGAGGCGGGCCGCGCCACCAAGGTCTTCGCATTTCGCGGGCTGGAACGCACGCCGGTCGAGCGGGCGCAGGCAGGCGACATCGTTGCCATTGCCGGACTGAACGTCGCGACCGTTTCCAATACGCTTTGCGACCCGGCGGTGGACAAGCCTCTCGATGCGCAGCCGATCGATCCGCCGACGCTCAGCATGACATTCGCGGTCAATGACAGCCCCTTTGCCGGGCAGGACGGCGACAAGGTGCAGAGCCGCGTCATTCGCGACCGGCTGGAAAAGGAAGCGGAGGGCAATGTCGCCATCCGCATCACCGAATCCAACGAAAAGGACGCCTTCGAGGTGGCCGGGCGCGGCGAACTGCAGCTCGGCGTGCTGATCGAGACGATGCGCCGCGAGGGTTTCGAACTGTCGATCAGCCGTCCGCGCGTGCTCTTTCGCGAAGGTGAGGGCGGTCGCGAGGAACCCTATGAAACCGTCGTCGTCGACGTCGACGAGGAATTCTCCGGCACGGTCGTCGAGAAGATGGCGCTGCGCAAGGCAGAGATGACCGACATGCGTCCCTCCGGCGGCGGCAAGACGCGCCTCACCTTTTCCGCGCCCTCACGCGGGCTGATCGGCTATCATGGGGAGTTCCTGTCCGACACGCGCGGCACCGGTATCATGAACCGCGTCTTCGAGAAGTACGGACCCTATAAGGGGCAGATCACGGGCCGGCAGAACGGCGTTCTCATTTCCATGGAGAAGGGCGATGCGGTGCCCTATGCGCTGAACGCGCTGGAGGATCGTGGCATCCTGTTCATCTCGCCCGGAGACCCGCTCTATCAGGGCATGGTCATTGGCGAGAACGCAAAGCCGCAGGACCTGGAGGTCAATCCGCTGAAATCCAAGCAGCTGACCAATTTCCGCGCCAGCGGAAAGGACGAGGGTATCCGCCTGACGCCGCCCCGCCGCATGACGCTGGAACAGGCCATCGCCTATATTCAGGATGACGAGCTTGTGGAGGTAACGCCGAAGGCGATCCGTATCCGCAAGCGCTATCTCGATCCGCACGAGCGCAAGAAGGCCGCGCGGCGCGTGGAGGGTTGACCCTTTACGCGCCGGCTCGCTCAAACGGTGGCTGTGCGCGCTGGAATGGAGCTTTTCTGAAGCGCGGACGCTTCACCTGAGGGTGCGTCCGCGCTACGCTGTTGCCGAATGGCAACGCATATGACCCTCGACCAGGCCGCAGACAGCCCGT
Organism: Pacificimonas flava; assembly: GCF_000342165.1. GTDB lineage: Bacteria > Pseudomonadota > Alphaproteobacteria > Sphingomonadales > Sphingomonadaceae > Pacificimonas > Pacificimonas flava. Next base: position 459,005 of record NZ_AMRV01000001.1, on the reverse strand, counting down.
CTCCTGAGGGTGGGCAGGGCACGAAGTCTCGTCTGCGCCGACGGCTCAGCCGGATGACCGGCAGCATTTCCATGTATCCGTCGCTGGAAATCGGCGTCGGGGTGCTCTCCGTAATTGCAGCGGTCCTGGGCTATCTGTCTCTGACGGATCAACTGGACACCGGCGAGTTGGGACCGGTCGGGCGAACGGCCCTGCTGGTGGCGATCCTCTTGCCCTTCATGGGGCTGATCATCGTCATGGCGCGGCGGATCGCGGTCGTCTGGCTGGACCGGCGGCGCGGCCTGGCCGGCGCACGGCTTCACGTGCGGCTGCTCGGCCTGTTTGCCGTGCTGGCCGCCGGTCCTACGATCCTGACGGTCGTCTTCGCGTCCCTTCTGTTCCAGACCGGTACCGCGTTCTGGTTCTCCGACAATGCGCAGACGGTTCTGACGAATGCCGAAAGCGTGGCGCAAGCCTACGTCGAGGAGAACCGGCAGCGCATCGTCGGCGACATCTTTTCCATGGGCGGCGATCTGCACAGCTATGCCCTCGACCTCGGGACGGACAGCGAATTGTTCGACGAGGGCGTGGAATGGCAGCTCGCCGCGCGAAATCTGACCGAGGCGATCATCTTCACGCCGGTGCCCGGCGGCGCCTATCAGGTGATTGCGTCCGCCGAAACGAACGGGGCACTCGGCGAGGACATCGTGCTGGCAGAGCGGCTGTCGACCGAAGCGGTATCCCGCGCTGCGATCGGTGAAACGGCGGTGCTGACCGGCAGCGAAGACCGCGTCGAGGCCATCGTGCGCCTGGATCCGACGTCACCCTTCTTTCTTTATGCCAGCCGCACTGTCGATCCGAAGGCCGTGCAGGCGGCGGAGCAGGCGGCCGACGCGCGGTCCGAATATGCGGACCTTCTCGATCAGAGTCGTGATTTGCAGTGGCGTTTCAACGCTATGCTCGGCGGTCTTGCCATCATGGTTCTGACCGTCGCCATCCTGTCTGCGCTCTGGCTCGCGAACCGGTTGACGGCTCCGATCGCACGCATGGCATCGGCCGCCGAGCGGGTCGGTGAAGGTGATCTGAGTGCACGGGTGGAGATACGCTACACGCCGGATGAACTGGGCGTGCTTGCACGCAGCTTCAACCGTATGGCTGCGCAGCTCGAGACGCAGACCGGCGATCTGGTCGCGGCCAATGCCCGCGCGGAAACCCGCAGACGCTTTATCGAGGCGGTTCTCGAGGGCGTGTCGGCCGGCGTGCTCGCCATCGGTCGCGGCGGCACGATCGAACTGGCGTCGACCAACGCGACCGATCTGCTGAGCGCGCCAGCCGGGCGTGCGGTCGGGCAGCCGGTGGCAGCGTTCGCGCCGGAATTTTCCGATCTGATCGCGAAGGCCCGCTCGTCCGGGTTCGCGCGGGGGGAAGTCGACATTCACCGCGATACGGAGGTTCGAACGCTGCTCGTGCGTGTCGACAGCGTTCCCGGCGCCGACCAGCTCGTGATCACGTTCGACGACGTAACCCAGCAGCTTGCGGACCAGCGCCGCGCCGCATGGGCAGACGTCGCCCGCCGGATCGCGCACGAGATCAAGAATCCGCTGACGCCGATCCAGCTTTCGGCCGAGCGGCTGCAGCGCCGTTTCGGACGGGCGATGGAGGCCGGCCGCGACGCCGACATTTTCGGAGAACTCACCGGCACGATTGTCCGGCAGGTGGCCGATCTGCGGCGAATGGTCGATGAATTTTCATCCTTCGCACGCATGCCGAAGCCCGTCTTTCGCCCCGAGAACTTGCAGGAGATCGCCCGGCAGACGCTGTTCTTGCAGGAAGTCGGGCATCCCGGCATTCGCTATCGCCTTGTCGCTGATGATGACCTGCCGGCCCTCATCTGCGACCGTCGCCAGATCTCGCAGGCGCTGACAAATCTTCTGAAGAATGCAGCCGAAGCCATTCAGAGCAATGGCGAACGCCCGCCCGAGGATGCGGAGATCGCGCTGTTCCTGCGCGGCGATTCAGGGCATGTGCTTGCGGAAATCTGCGACAATGGACCGGGAATGCCTGTCGATATGCGCGAACGCGTCACCGAGCCCTATGTGACCACCCGCGAGGGCGGCACGGGTCTGGGCCTGGCCATCGTCAAGAAGATCGTGGAGGAGCATCATGGCGAACTCTCCTTTCGCGATCGGCAGGGCGGGGGAACCTGTGCAGTGATGTCATTTGCGACGGACGTCTTGCGAAGCCGTCTGCAGTCCGACGAATTCGAAACTGAACAAACAAGTGAAAAGGTCTGATGGCACTCGATATTCTCGTAATCGACGATGAAAAGGATATCCGCGACCTCGTGGCCGGCGTTCTTGAGGACGAGGGCTATACGGCGCGTACGGCGCCCAACAGCGACGAGGCGCTCGCAGCAATTGCCGAGCGGAGGCCGGCACTTGTGGTCCTCGACGTGTGGCTGCAGGGATCCAAGCTCGACGGCATCGACCTGCTCGACGAGATCAAGCAGCGGTCCCCCGATCTGCCTGTCATCATCATTTCGGGTCATGGCAATATCGAAACCGCGGTCGCAGCCATCAAGCGCGGTGCCTATGACTTCATCGAGAAGCCGTTCCAGACCGATGCGCTGCTGCTGGCGGTCCGGCGCGCGACCGAAATCGAGCGTCTGCGGCGGGAAAATCAGGAGTTGCGCCGGTTGTCCGGCACACCGGACGACCTGATCGGCGACAGCCATGTCCTGTCAAATCTGCGCGCCACCATGCGCCGCGTGGCGCAGACCGGCAGCCGGATTCTGATCGAAGGGCCGCCCGGCAGCGGAAAAGAACTCGCTGCCCGCCTGATCCACAATTGGTCGGACCGGTCGGGCGGTCCGTTCATCACCGTCTCGTCGGCGCGTCTGCACCCCGACCGGGTCGAGGAGGCGCTGTTCGGCGTGGAGGGCGGCGATGCGGCGACACGGGTCGGCATGTTCGAACAGGCGCATGGTGGGACCTTGTTCTTCGATGAGGTCGCGGACATGCCGCTGGAGGCGCAGGGCAAGATCCTGCGCGTGCTGACCGAGCAGAGCTTCCCGCGTCTGGGCGGCAACCAGCCGGTGCGCGTGGATGTCCGGGTGCTGTCCTCGACCTCCCGCGATCTGAAGCACGAGATCGAGAAGAAGCGGTTCCGCGAAGACCTGTTCTACCGGCTGGCCGTCGTCCCGATCGGCATGCCCCCGCTGGAGACGCGGCGGGAGGACATCGTGCCCTTGGCCGACTATTTCCTGCACAAGCTGGCGAGCGAGCGGGGCATTCCGACGCCCACGCTTTCGGAAGACGCAAAGGCCGCGTTGCAATCCTACGAATGGCCCGGGAATGTCCGGCAGCTTCGCAACGCGATGGAGCGCGCGGTGATCTTCGCATCCGCCGATGCCGGTGCAAAGATCAGCAGCGAAAACTTGCCGCCAGAGGTGACGGGTGGACATCCGGCGGAGGGGGCGGGAGGCAAGTCCATCATGGCATCGCCGCTGCGCGAGGCACGTGAGGCGTTCGAGCGTGAATATCTTCGTGTGCAGATCCGTCGCTTCTCCGGGAATATCAGCCGCACGGCGACATTTATCGGCATGGAGCGTTCGGCCCTGCACCGGAAGATCAAGGCGCTGCAATTGGGTGATGCCGCGACGGAACAACGCGGCGATTGAGCAGAATTTTTTGTGCAGTGCGTTGCCGCGACTTTTTAGGCTCCCCTGCGTTAGGTTTGATTGTACAGAACCCCCCACAGAGAAGGAGGACAGAAATTGGCCGATAAACCGAATAATCTTCAGGACACGTTTCTGAACGCAGTCCGCAAGGCCAAGATGCCGGTTACCATGTTCCTGGTGAACGGCGTGAAACTGCAGGGAAACATCAGCTGGTTCGATAATTTCTGCGTGCTACTGCGCCGCGATGGTCAATCGCAGCTCGTTTACAAGCATGCGATCTCCACGGTCATGCCATCCGGTCCGGTCCAACTGTTCGAGCCGGAACAGGACGACGGGGACGACTGATCGCCAGTCCGACCTTCGGGGTAGACGATGACGGAAGCGGCCGCGCCTATGGCGCGCGGGCGCTGGTTGTGCTGCCTGACCTCAGCCGCTCTGAAAACAGTCGCGATCCGGAAGCGCGTCTGGAGGAGGCCGTCGCGCTGTCCGCGGCGATTTCTCTGGACGTCGCGGACAAAGACATCGTCCGTGTGCGTGCGCCGCGCCCCGCGACGCTGTTCGGAAGCGGCCAGGTTGAGATGCTGACCGCACGGGCGGAAGCGTCTGACGCCGAGCTTATCGTGGTCGACGGCGCACTGTCGCCGCTGCAACAACGCAATCTGGAGAAGGAAACCGGGCGTAAGGTCATTGATCGCACCGGGCTGATCCTGGAAATCTTCGGCGAGCGTGCCGCAACGCATGAAGGTCGTTTGCAGGTCGAACTCGCGCACCTGGAGTATCAGGCCAGTCGGCTGGTTCGGTCCTGGACCCATCTGGAACGGCAGCGTGGTGGTTTCGGCTTTCTTGGTGGTCCCGGTGAAACGCAGATCGAAACCGACCGGCGACTGATCCGCGACCGCATGGCGAAGATTCGCCGAGAGCTTGAACAGGTGACCCGGACCCGCACCCTGCATCGGGAAAGGCGGCAGAAGGCGCCGTATCCGATCGTCGCGCTGGTCGGCTATACGAACGCCGGTAAATCCACGCTTTTCAATCGCCTGACAGGCGCGACCGTCATGGCGAAAGATCTGCTGTTCGCCACGCTGGATCCGACGATGCGGTCCATTTCGATCCCCGGGTTCGACAAGGTCATCATGTCGGACACAGTCGGCTTCGTATCCGATCTGCCAACGCAACTGGTCGCGGCATTCCGCGCGACGCTGGAGGAAGTGCTGGAAGCCGACCTCATCGTGCACGTGCGCGATGTGGCCCATCCCGATACGGACGCGCAGGCTGCCGATGTGATGCGGACATTGGCGGACCTGGGCGTCGAGCCGGGGGGCGACGTGCCGATTCTGGACGTGCTCAACAAGATCGATCTGCTTCCCCCGGATCGCCGCGATGCGCTGGCGGGACGCCCCGACACCGTTGCAGTATCCGCCCTGACGGGGGAGGGGGTGGAACACTTCCTAAACGTTCTGTCGGCGCGCCTGAGCCCGGACGAGACGGTTTACACGTTCGATATTTCCGCCGGAGACGGTGCGCGGCTGGCATGGCTGGAACGGCACGGGCGGGTTCTTGGTCGCCGGATGGAGAACGATCATGTCCATGTCGAAGTCGCCCTGTCCGCACTCGACCATGGCCGTTTTCTCTCACTGCGACCGGGCGGCGATGGCTAACGCTCACGCTTCGCCTGTTGCCAGAGTGTCTCGAGTTCGGAGAGGGTAAGATCTTCAAGTGGAATGTCCGCCTTGGCTTCCACCCCTTTGAATCGTCTTGAGAACTTGTCGTTCGCTGCCCGCAAGGCTGCTTCCGCGTCGATGTTCAGATGCCGCAAATAGTTGACCACGGAAAACAACAGGTCGCCGGCCTCCTCCGCACGAGCATCCTCATCGCTGGCCGTCTCGAGTTCGGACAGTTCTTCGAAGATCTTGTCTCGAGCTCCGCTTGCATTCGGCCAGTCGAAGCCGACGCGGGCGGCGCGCCTCTGCAATTTTTGCGCGCGCATGAGCGCGGGCAGCGCGAGCGCGATCCCATCCAGGGTCCCGGCGGCAGTGCCGCGCTCTCGCGCCTTGATCCGTTCCCAGTTCTCCGTCTGCGCGTCTGCGTCCGCAATGCTGTCGGATCCAAAGACGTGGGGATGCCGCGCGATCATCTTATCGGCGATCTGTCCGATCACATCGGCGAGGTCGAAGGCGCCCTGCTCCTCCGCCATCCGTGCATGATACACCGTTTGCAGGAGAAGATCGCCGAGTTCCCCGCGCAGCTCCTCCATGTTGCCGCGCGAGATCGCGTCCGCAACCTCATAGGCCTCCTCGATCGTGTAGGGAGCGATCGACGCGAAGTCCTGCTCCAAATCCCAGGGGCAGCCGCCGTCCGGATTCCGTAGCGCCGCCATGACGTCGCTGAGCCGCACGATCTGGCGCCGCAGTTCCTCGTTGCGCTCGCTGGTCATTCTATAGTCCCTGTGGTTCATAAGTCTGGCGGAAGCCGTGCTTGCCAAAAGGCGGCGGTCCGCTCAATCCGCGGGACGGACCGCGGCAAGGCCGTTAGGGTGGAACTCCGACGCGGAAAGGGCATCATGTTCGAAGCGGCTGGCCTGCTTGCCTCGGAAGTCGGCATTCTCATCCGGAACCTGATCCAGCCAAGGCGGGCGAACGGACGGAACCCGAAGCGTTCGGCGGAGCTACCGAAACCGGCGGCTGGAACGCCAGTCCTGCTGATCCCCGGTCTTATGGCAGACGATGCGTCGATGCGGCCGCTGCGCGCCGAACTCAGGCTGCGCGGGCACCGTGCGTATAAGTGGAAGCTGGGGCGAAATCGCGGCGCCGATATGCCGACGATGCAGTCTCTTTCCAGGCGCATAAGGAAGATATTCCGGCGCACGGGAGAGCCTGTCGTGCTGGTCGGCTGGAGCCTGGGCGGACTGATGGCCCGAGAACTTGCAAAGCGCGACCCGCGGCACATTGCCGGCGTTATAACCCTGGGCAGTCCGTTCTCCGGAAATCCGGACCTGCTGCCGGTCGCGCGCTATTATCGCTGGGTGACGCGCCGCGTCGCTGATGCCGATACGCTTGCAGCGCTGCGCATGAAGCCGCCCGTTCCGACGCTCGCCATCTGGTCGGCCAGAGACGTTATCGTTCCGCAACATACGGCGATGGGCGAGGCGGCAGAGGTCGATGCCAGCGTTGAAGCGCGCTGCCTGCACATGCAATATCCTGCCGACCCGGAAATAGCCTTGCTGGTCAATCGGGCCGTCAGGGCCATTCTGTCGGGCGAACTGGCCGCTGAGGGAGAGCGTCCCAGCGACGGACCGCCCCTGCGCTAAATGTGATATTCGATGCCATGATCAGAACCGTCGCGGCGAATGGGTTGGCGGCGCCTCATGTCCTCGTGCATCCGCGTGACGGTGCGGCTGGCCGTGCTGACGCAAAATGCCGGGATTACGGCGTGAACGATACAGGCCGTGCCGGCGCCAATCAGCTTTAGCCCGAACCGCCCGGCGTTGCTGGCATGTTCGGCGTAGCTCTCACCAACCATTGCGGGGTGTTCCGCGAACAGACGGTGCAGCAATCCGGGCCGCTCTCTCGCCGTCGGGTTTGTCGATGCGCGGTTCGAAACGGCGCCGTTCGCCATATGATGCTCCTCGCTGTGCGGGCGCCCCGTTGCCGGGACCCTTCTGGCTTTAGGATGGATCCATACCATAGAATTGCGTCTCTGCACGCCGTTCGGGGAGGGTCAGAGACCTTCACCGCCCACCCAATGTGCGTTCGATAGCCGGCGGGCCACCCGCCATGTCTGGACCCGGATGTCGGGAACGGCGACAATTTCCCAGAAGGCACCACGGGTCATCGGTCCAATGGCAAGAAGATGGTCCGATGTTCGACCGCCGGCCGACACGACGCGGCTTTGAGCGTCCACATCGATCCCCAGCCTGGCGCGGTCGGGACGCAGAACACCGCGCTCCGCCAAAGTGCGCAGCAGCGGTTCGTCGGTACGCCGAAGATCGCCCTGCGGACCTGTGCAGTTGATAATGCGCGAAAAGCTCGTTTCGCGAAGCTCTGCATCTCCACGCGGGCGGAAGCTAACGGCGATGCCGCCGTCCGGCGAGGGCGTGGCGGAGGCCAGCTTTCCGGCAATGATTGCCAAATGACCGGTGCGAAGCTCTTCATCCAGCGCCTCGGCAATTTCCGGCGCAATTCGATGGCGATGAATGTCCCACCAAGGCCGCAAATGGCGTACGAAACGGCGGCGGCCTGCCTCGCTCGCTGCCCGCCACAGAGATTGCGTGAACGGCCGCAGCTCATCCACGGCATTGCGCCATCCGACCTGATCCGCACGGGCACGGACCGCGCGCACCAGGCGCGAGGCGGTAGCGGGCGGGCGAACGCCAATGGGCTCGAAATCCGGCTGCGCGGCATGCCGCTTCGGCGCAAGGCCGCGACGCGACATGGCGGTGATGCGGCCGCGAAAACCGTGACGACGCAGCTTCAGGACCATGTCGACCATGGTCAGCCCCGTCCCGAGAATCAGGACATGATCCTCCGGCCCCAGTTTCTCGGCCGGATCGCCATGCCAGGGATCGCCGAGATACAGATGGGCTGGCAGGGCGTCGGGGTCGATACCGGGCGGGGTGTGCGGCGGCAGATTGCCGACGGCAAGAACCGCGGCGTCTGCCTCCAGCGCGGCGCCGGATTCCAGCTCCACGCTGATGGTTTCGCCGGTTAGCGACAGGTCCGTGGCGGCGTCATGAACGATTCTGAGCCGATTCGGCTGGGCCGCGCAAGCGGCGCGCAACAGGCTGCGAAGATATTGCCCATAGACCATCCGCTGGACGAAGGCAGCGGGGTCGGCATCATGACCGTTGTCTGCAAGCCAGGCGACGAAATGATCCGGTCGGTCCGGAAACGCGCTCATGTTCGCCGCGCGCACGTTCAGGACATGTGCCGCGTCCGCATCGCCATAGGCGACGCCTTCACCGGCCTGGGCACGGCGTTCGATCAGCGTGGCGACCGGCCCGTCGTGCCGCAACAGGTTGATCGCCTGCAGCGTTCCGGCAAATCCCCCACCAATAATCACGACGTGCTCTATCAAGACGGCGTTCCTGAAGCGGCAAGGCTCAAGGCCTGCGTCCCTGGCGCGATAAATGACAGAATCTCGAACTCCTTTGCGGTGGCCGGATAGCTCTTGCAGGGACGCCGAACAAGGGCGGGCAGCCTCTCGGAGGTCGATCGACCTCAGTTGCGCAGACCCCCAATGGCAAGCCTGCGGCCGGGTCAGCATTGTCGTTAAAGTTTCTTTAACTCTTCACGCACCCGGAACGAATTACGATTTAACGGTGGCGCCCCATCCGTTCAGAACAGGAGAACGCCATGAAGTCTCTTACACGTATCGCCGGCAGGGCCGCCATCGCGGCCGCACTGCCGTTCGCCGCAGCGGCTGCGTCCGCAACGACGATCGATTTCAACGATTTGTCCAGTGGCACGAACTATGGCACGTTGAATTATGAAAATACCACGATCAGCTCATCCACGGGGGTGATCACGGCGATCGTATCCCAGGGTGATGCGCGTATCTGCGCGAACGACAATCCGTGGGGCTGCATTGGCGAATTGACGGTCAGCTTCGACAACGCGGTCGAGAACCTGACGTTCGATATTGGCGGGGTGAACAATCCCGGCCTCGTCGCCGTCGCGGAGGTTTCGCTGGCAAACGGCATGACGCAGTTCGTCGATCTGTTCGGCACGAGCATCAACGGCAATCTTCAGGATCTGTCGTCCCTGGGCGCCATCAGCAACCTCATCCTGAGGCATGACGATACGCTGGGTGTGAGCTACGACAATTTCAGCTTCAATGTGGCCGACGTCCCGGAACCAAGCGCAGTCTTGTCGATGCTGCTCGGCCTGGGGCTGGTAGGTACGGCAATCCACCGCCGCCGCCGCGCCTGAGATGACTGCTTTGTGGGGCGACCATTTGGGGCGTCCCACAAACATATTCCGAATTGTGGTTCTCAGCAGTGCGTCGGCGGGCGTCGCGATGACCCTGAAAAGTTCGCGATCGGCAGCGGCCCCTCAGATCTGAGGTACGCCGCTGGCCGCCACAGCCTGCGCGATCAGCAGCGTTGCAACATCGAAGTTCCAGGTGTCGAACTGTTCGGGCATGGTGAGGCCGGAAGAGACGTAGGGGGAGGGAGGTGCAAGCCAGCTGGTACTGACAAAGGCGGGCATCTCCGCAGCCGCTGGCAGCCATGGTTCCGTCTCTGGCGTCGTTCTGGCGAGCTGACCCTCACTCAGCCGATCCGCCGAAAGAAACCCAATTGCGGTCTCGGTAGGTGCCATGGATATATCGGCAGAAAGGTCAAACGCCGCTGCCGGCACGCCGCTCATGATCGCAGCGCCAAATAGAAGAGTTCGTAACATCGGGGCCTCCTGTCGGTCGTGACCGTGACCCGCTCTGTTTACCAACCCGGCCGACCGGTGTTCGTTCCGCTCCCGCTACTGCCCCGTGAGCAGGACGAAGGGAATCCGCAAAACGGTGCGCAGATCGGTGGCATCGTCGGTGGCACCCAATTCTACCGACCAGTTCAGACTCGTTCTGTTGCTGGTCCGGTAGGTAACCCCAAAGAGAAGACGTCCGAGTTGAAGGTCGCGTGAGGTGGAGGTGCGTTCCTCGCTCCACGTCCCGCTGTCTTGCAGAAGGCGCGTCGTGGTATCCGTGCCGAAGGCCCAGGTATGAGCGTAGCCGAGATTCAGCGAGGTACGCTGGTTCAGCGAAAAGCCGATGCCGGCGCTGAACGCGATGGAATCCCCGGGATCGACCCTGGTGACCATGACGGGCGGGATCTCGGTCATCACATCGTCCGCGAAATTGGCTGTATAGCCTATCGTGCCGAACAGAACGGCAGGATCGGTCGGCAATATCGCCGTCAGGCTGGGCGATACGCCCCAAAAGCCGGAGCCCGTGGCGGCCTCCTGCGCTTGGCCCAGACTATCGCGTTCGACCGCGAAGGGGCCTTCCCCGGTCGGTGCGACGACTTGCAGATTCCCGATGAGGAACGGCCAACCCTGTTTCGCGTCGAGAAGCTGATACCGGGCGGAGAGTTCCAGGTCGCCGAGGCCGAAGCCATCCGCACTATTGTCGATGGTACGGGCCGGATCGTCGTTGGTGCTGCCCTGGATCGGTGCGAGGATAGAGGTGTCCCAGCGCGATACCACGGGAATGCGTACGCCGAGTTCCAGGTCGTCGGTCAGCCCATAGCGCAGCATCGCAGCGCCGGTCAGGACGTCCTGCCGGTTCTCGTTTATGTCGAACACACCAACGAGGACGGACTCGATGACCTCGATACCGCGGAAAATGGCGCGGTTCCGGTCGGCACGCGCGTAGCTCAGTTGCACTTCGGAGGTCAGCTGGCCAGCGCGCGTGATCACGCTGCCCTGATCCCCCAGGACTGCGACCTCGGGTGCGCGATCGAAGTCTTCCGGTGCCACGCCGACGGTCTCCGCTGGAGGCGCCACCCCCGGGATCGTGGGCACCGACGGCGGGATTGCCGGCCCCGTATCCGCTCGCGCTTCGACCTGACGCTGCGCTGGAGAACGGTCGTTGACCGTCAGACGTCGTTCCAGATCGGCGAGACGGTCCTGCTGGAGTTGGAGGGCCCGCATCTGGCGCTCGAGTTCGGCGCGCTGGCGTGCAACCTCTGCTCGCAGATCCTCCATTTCTGCAGGGCCGTTCGCACCCGGTGGGCTTGCAGGATCGTCGCCCGATCGGGATGTCGGTTGTTCGGGCGATTGGGCGGCGACTGCCGCGGGAAGCAGAGCCACGCACAATGCGGCCGTCCGCAAGAACAAACTGACCATGAAATCCCCTTGTAATTCTTTGTTATTCTATGGCCATTCGTGCCGCTTCCACGGCGACATTCTCTACAGTAAGCATGCCGGATCCGATCAGGTCCGGCGATACGTTCGTAAGGTTCAGGTCTATGACGGACACGGTATCGATGGTTCGGTCGTTTGCGCTGTTGGCGATCGTCGTGCCGATCGTTTGACCGACCAGATGGCTGATCTCCGTTCCCACATTTTGAAGTCCGATGCGGGACCCGCCCGGGATGGCATCCAGCGTAAGCGTGCCGCTGGGCGTGGTCGCACTCTCGCCGGGCTGGAGCGATACGGCTGTCAATCCTTCATCGGAAGGTGGCGCGCCACCTCTGGTCACGTTCACCTGGACTCCCGTCGGTCCGGACAGACCCGGCTGGAACAGCGCGATTCCTCCCGCGCGGTCGATGACAACGGAGCCATCACCGCCGGGGGCAGCGGCGGGTCCGCGTCCGCCCTGGGCGTCTTGTCCGGTTGTGCCCGGTACCGTCTGCCCAGGTGAGGGGGTCAAGATACTGAGTTTCGGCGCGCCCTGATCGACCACGTACGAGGTGCGCAGGACGAGGGCGCCGTCGATGCTGGTATCCTGCCGTACGGCCAGTGCGATTTCGAGCCCGCTGGGCAAGATGAGGCCGCCGCGCATTTCGGCGAGATCCTCATCCGGAACGATCCTGACCGGCGCGGACATGATCTGACCGGCGGCGGGATAAGCGACGAGAAGACCCGCGAGAAGCGCAAGAGGCGCGGCCCTCCCCATCAAAAGTCTCGGTAGAACGGCGCCGTCAGCATGAGCGCCTGCTGGCTGAGCGGGTCGAGAAAGGGTGAACCGACGGGTGCGGCGGCCAGGTGCATCCACTGGCGATCCCCATTGAAGTGCGCTTGGCCCGTGGCGCTGTTCGTGTTCAGCACGAAGTAGACACCGTTCCACACCTCCTTGAACTCTTCGGGGGACATGGTGCGCAGTCCAAGCGATGGGTCTCCCAACAAGACCTCGTTGCTGCGAACGCCCTTGACGACCACGAAATGACGATAGCCCTCCGGTGCGATAAGGGCGATGCCGGGGACGCCCGCGGAAACGATCTGATCGACGCTGACCTCGTACCCGTCCGCGCGCAGGCCGAGCCCCTCCAGATAACGCTTCATGTCGAGCAGCGAGAAGCCAAGCCTCCGGATCTGCTGGCGATCGCCCTCCTGCCACATGCCCTGGAAGACGGTCTGTTCGCTTTGCGGCAAATCATAATGGTAGCGGAGCAAGGTCGCGAGCGCGGCCGAGCCGCAACTGAAATCGAAGCGCTGGCGAACAACGGTTTCGAAGCGCTTCTCGATCAGACTTTTCGGGGCATAATTGATCTGGCCGCCGGGCAAGGCATCCGAGAAATAGGGCGAGCTTGCCGTAATGTCTGCCGCGCAGGCGGTCAGCAGCGCCGAACCCCCGAGCAGGACGGCGCAACCCGCCGACAGATCGACAAACCGGGCGCGGCGCATTGCTGTCAAAGGCCCGGCGTCATGGCGATGTTGACCTGCATCGAAGCATTGATGGCGACATTGTTGCCCGTATTGGCGTTCAGCACGGACAGGCCGCTCATGTTCTGAAAGGCCTGGTTGTCGATCGCGATCGTACCGGTGGCGGAATCGCCGTTGATGCTGTTGTTCGCTACGCCGGATCGCTGATCGGCCATGCTGGCCTGATTGACGTCCTCACGCGCAGTTTCCTTGGCGAGGCGGCCCTCCTCAATGGGTGTGGTGCCGAAGGGGTTTTGCGCCTGCGCGCCCCCGGCGCCCATTGCGGCGATTGTAACGCAGACGAAGAATGCGTGCGAACGTGTCATGTCGCTATCCTATCCGGCGGGATCGTCGGCGGCCCGAACGGACGGTGTCCGCCGGGCCGCCGATCGTCGTCAGTTGAGGTTGATGTCGCCGGCGGAGACCGCGACGCTGACATTGGCGTTCTGCGATGCGCCGACGCCCGTGTTCTGGTTCAGCGCCTGCATGCCGGCGAAGTTCTGGAAGGCGCTGTCGCCATTCGACAGGCTGTTGTTGAGGCCGGCCGTGCCGTCCTCTCCATCTTCACCGCCGCTGCCGAACGTGACGGAGACGCCGGTGACGTAGCTTGCCAGCGTGGAGGAAGCGACGACTGCCGTATCCCCGAACATGTTGCTGGTTTCCGCCGTACCGGTCGACATATCCGTGTTGTAGCTATCGGCGTAGCGAACCGACTGGTCGGTGCGATTGGAATGATCCGAATTGTCCGAGTTGTCCGAGTTGTCGGAGTTGTCGGAACTGTCGTTTCCGCTATCGGACACCGCGACATCGTAGTGTGACGAATTGTCGGAATTGTCGGAGTTGTCCGAGTTATCCGAATTGTCCATGCGGTTGTCTTGGGCATTTGCGCCGTTGTTGGCGGCGACATGCCCAGCCGATGCATAGCTGTTGTCGCTATTGTCGGTGGTGGAGTTATCGGAATTGTCCGAATTATCGGAGTTGTCCGAGTTGTCGGAATTGTCGGAATTGTCGTTGAAGCTGTCGGCCAGCGCGACGTCGACGGAATTGTCCTGGCGGTTGTCGTTGGCTTCGCTGCCGTTGTTCGCTGCCATGGTTCCGGCGCTCGCAGCGCTGTCGGTGCTGTTGTCGGTCGTCGACTGGTCGCGGCTGTCAGAAGCATAGCTGCCGTTGTTGGCGGCGACCTGCGCACCCGATGCCGAGCTGTTGTCGGAGTGATCCGAATTGTCGGAATTGTCCGAATTGTCGTTCAGGCTGTCGCTGACGGCGACATCATAGCTGCTGCTATTGTCCGAGTTGTCGCTGTTATCGGAATTGTCGTTTCCGCTGTCGCTAACCGCCACGTCATAGTTGCTGCTATTGTCCGAATTGTCGCTGTTATCGGAATTGTCGGAGTTGTTCGAATTGTCGTTTCCGCTGTCGCTGACGGCGACGTCATAGTTGCTGGAATTATCGGACCGGTCCGAATTGTCGGACGAGTCACGATTGTCCATCGCGGTCCCTCCATTGTTCGCAGCGACCTGCGCACCCGAGGCAGCGCTATTGTCGCTGCTGTCCGATTGTGAATTGTCATTGCCGCTATCGCTGACGGCAACGTCATAGTTACTGGAGCTGTCGGAATTGTCCGAATTGTCGGAATTGTCGGTATGCGTGGAATTGTCGTTGCCGCTGTCCGCCGTGGAATGGTCCGAACTGTCCGTATTGGTGATGTCGCCCGTGTCGCCGGCATAGGCGTCTGAGCCGGCCAGCGCGATTTCGCTGTTCTCGACCTGTGCAACAGCAGGCGCGGAAAGGGTCAGCGCTGCCGCCGACGCCGTTAGGAAAAGGGTCCGATTCATGATGTGCATCCTCCATTCGCATGTCTTTGCAGTTGGACGGGATGCAGGCGGGCATGCCTCAATCCCTTCCGGCAACGCAGGGCGAACCGTGCCAAACGTCAGACAGTATGGTTAACGGAAGATCAGGAAGTCTCGACCCTCGTCAGGGGAAGGCTTGTTTCCCACATGCGTGAGATCGTGTGCGCAAGCGGGTGGATCGGGGACCCCAAACGGGGGGTCAGCCAACGAACTGCAGGTTCAGATCCGCATCAACACGCAACGTGTAGCTCATGATAAGCTGGATCAGTTCGCTTTGACGATGTGTGTCGGTCTTCAGGAAGATCGTCTTCAGGTATCCCCGCGCGGTTTCCTTCTTTACACTCATCGCCGCGGATGCATCGCCCATCGAGGATCCAGCGACCAGCAGGGCGGCCAGACGCGTTTCGACCGCCGACAGACCATAAGCGTCGCAGATCGGTTTGATGAGGCGGTTGACGTCACTATAGGGTTGCAGCGCCACGATAAGGGCGGCCGGATCGGTGCGCTGCCGGGGGGCGGCTTTACCGGTTTTATGACGCACAGGATCTTGCACGCATCGGGGCTCGGCAGCATGAGAACCGGACAGCTTTGATCGGCCGCGGCATTTGCTTGCTGCGCAAGAGCGATGACGTGCGACAGCATCTCCGACAGGCGCAGCGCGTCCGACAGTCGCACCGCCGTCGGTTTGCCGTTCGCAAGCATCAGGCTCTGTCCTCGCGTCAGGAGCGCGCGCGCGGCCTTGTTACCGAAAAGGAGGTTCCTGTCGCAGTCGACAAGCATGTAGGCATTGGCAGAGAAATCGAGCGCATTCTCAAAGCTTTGACGATGATTATCCCGCTCTGCCGAGCGCTGCCAGAGGCGCACGAGAGGCAACCAGTGCTGCTGCACCAGCGTCGCGGCGTCGTGGAGAGCCGGGTCAAGGCCTGTTGCGGCTTTCGGTTCGATAACGATCAGGAGATTGAAGATCTCTCCGTCGTCTCCAAGCAGGGGGATATCGAGCATCGGCCCCGTGTCGCTGCGCGTCCATTGCGGCGCCAGATCGGCCGCGCGCCGGCCGGCTGGGCTCGCCAACCCTCCGACCTCTTGCAGCCGATCAATGAAGGCAGGCGAGGAGCCGGTAGAAATTTCCGCCAGGACAGATGCGGTGCCGGCCTTCGCGTTGCGTTGAAGGAGCATTGCCGCCGTCCCATTGCACGACCGCATCGCACTGCGCAGCGGAGCAAGGAACACGTCGTGCTCCTGCGGTGCCAGTCTAGGCAGAGGTTGGTCAAATTCATGCGCAACTGGATTCTTGCTTGCCATACGCAAAAAATTCGCCGCACTATTGCGGCACCTCCCTTTTATTGCATCCCTGAACCCGTATCCGATATCACGCAAGGCGCTAGGCCGCGTTGACAAAAGGGATTCCCAAACCGGACCCCGTCTGATTCAAGACTGCTTTTTGCGGAGCAGGTATGGATCGGGGGGACTTGTCGGATGCGGAATGGGAAGTGATCGGACCGCTACTTCCGCCCGAGCGTGGCCGATGGGCGCGACCGGCGGGCGATAACCGGCGCTTCTTGAACGGCATGCTCTACGTGCTGCGGGTTGGTTGCCCCTGGCGCGACATGCACGAGCGCTACGGCAAGTGGAACTCGGTCTACGTCCGCTTCCGCCGCTGGGCCGAGCAGGGTGTCTGGGACGCGATGCTGCAAACGCTGGTCGATCTGGGCCTGACCGAGGACTGGCAGCACATGATCGATAGCACCAGCGTTCGCGGCCACGTCTCGGCAGCGGGCGGAAAAGGGGGGCTCGTGCGAACGCTCTTGGTCGATCACGCGGCGGTTTTACGAGCAAGATCCACGCCCGATCGGACAATCAGGGACGCCCTCTCGGCTTCATCCTGACCGGCGGTGAAGCGTCAGATTATACCGCTGCCGAGCCGCTGATGGCGATCCCGACCGCCACACCCCGAGGATTGCTGGCGGACAAGGGATACGATGGCGACCGCTTCCGCGAGAGCCTGCTGATGCGCGGCATCCTGCCGATCATCCCGCCCCGCTCGAACCGCAAGGTGCCAGAGCACCCCGACTATCGCCGCTATCGAGACCGCAACCGCATCGAGCGCATGTTCGGCAAGCTGAAGCAACAGCGTCGTATCGCCACCCGCTACGACAAGACCATCCTGTCCTTCGAGAGCTTCCTCAACCTCGCCGCCTCCAGACTATGGCTGAAATCTTATGTCAACGCGACCTAAATTGGTTCCGGTTCAATGGAATATTTACGTTCGAAAGCAGCGACGGATGCAGTGATCAGTAGGTTTTATAATCTTGTTCTCTGGACGTCGGAAATCGCATGGCCCCGAAGGCAATAAATGTGGGTAATTTGAGATAATGGTTTAAGTTAAACGAAGATAAGTGATCCGGTCGTCACTTCGCGGCGATTCCTCTCTCCTTTCAGCGCCGCCCTCGCTGAAGCAGAGTCGTGAACAAGAACGCGTGCGCGATTTTCCCGCGCTTCAGTCCGAGGGGTACGGAGGCGATGATCCGGGGCGGCACCAGCAAAATATTATCACGCCTGATGCGAGCCGGCGCCGGCAAGCCGCGGACGTGTAATTCGGCGGCCCGCACCGAACGGATGCGTTAGCCCCCGTTCAGGAACCACAGGGCGAAGACGAGGCCGGCAGCCCCCAGGATGACACACCATGCCAACAGTCGCAGGCGAGGGAGCTTTGGCAGGTCGACGGCATGAGCGGACAGCCGGTCAAACCCGCGGCCCGCGCGCTTCGCGGCCAGATGGGTCAACAAGGCACCGATGAGGATGAAAAGAGTTGCGACGGATTTCGGCACCCAAACGGGTTCCATCTTGTCGAACAGGGCGTTGAAGCCGATGCCAATGCCGATGGCCGCAAACGCCGTCCGCATCCAACCCGAAAAGGTTCGCTCGATCGCAAGCGCGGTGCGATCTTCCGCCCAGTCTGTGCGCTTCTCGGCGTAGTCTGTTCGATCGGCTGCGAGTTCGTCTTTCGAAGCTGTCACCCATCTCGCTCCTTCTTGCGCAGCCGAGTTCTAGAAGGCCACGAGGTCATGGCAACAACATACGCTCATCGCGGGACCGCCGATCAACCTCACGGATATCTCTTGAAGTCTTTTTCGCATTGGACGGGCAGTTGAGCGACTGCATTCGTATATACTGAAAAGGGGGTGGGATCGCCCGCAGGTCGTACCGCCCGGAGGTGCGAAGAGTTTCTTGGACACCGCATCTCATTCATTTGAAGCCTGTCAGACTCTGACCTGATGCTCTAAAAAGGATGAAGCGCGACAAGCAGAGGGCGGCAGGACACTCCAGCTATCTGCTCTGAATGTATTATGGGTTACTTAACTGCGGTAAACATTTTCAGGAGCGGCGATGCATTTCAGGATCCGTTTTTGGGCAGTCACGGCGTCGCTGCCCGCTATGGCCCTGTCCGCGGCTTCGGTTGCCTCCGCGCAGATCACTCCGGCTGAACAGAAAAGCGTTGTCTGCAACGGACGTGAGCTGCCCCCGGCACAGCAGCAGATGATGAAATCGGCCTATCGAGGCCGTGTGCTGCTGCAGGGCCGGGCGAAGGCCGACGAGTGGCTGCACTCCGAATGCGGCGCCTCGGGCGAAACGCTCGTCCGGTCCGCACCCGCTCAGACCCCGCCAGAGGATCGCTCTGCAAGCGCCAGTTCGGGGGAACAGAGCGAGCGGAACTGCCGCATGGTGATGCGACCGGTGGCCGGCATTGGCGGAGCCATGACGATGACGCAGGTTCCAGAGTGCGACTGAAGACAACGCCAAGGCCACACAGCGACGCGCCCGAGCTGGCGAGCGGATGATTTGCCATTGGCGACATTGGCTGAGATAGCGGAGCCGTGGGGACAACGCGTTGATCGCACGCCGAACCGCAGCCTATCTTTATCGCCCGTTCTGGTACGCGTGCTGTATCCTCGGCCTGGTGCTGGCTGCCTGTTCACCGCGCGATGGCGCTGCCGGACTTCCCGGCGATGCCGACAGGGGCAGGCAGTTGGTCGCAGATTATGGTTGCGGCAGTTGCCACGCCATACCGGGGGTGCCGAATGCCGATGGCCGGGTTGGCCCTGCTCTCGATCATTGGGCGAAACGGTCCCTGATCGCCGGAAAGCTGCGCAATCGTCCGGCGGTTCTGGTTGCGTGGTTGCAGGATCCGACAGGCCTCGTGCCCGGCACCGGCATGCCGGATCAGGGACTGAGCCAGGAAGAGGCGATCGATGTGGCGACCTATTTGTTCTCGCTGGATGGCGATGAGGATCGCTGGCCGCCTTCGGATCCGCTGGACCGGGCATGGATGACCGACGCGGACCTGGAGCCCGAATGAGCGGCATCGTAATAGCGCTGACCGAGGGCGAGCCAGACCAGCCATAGGCCGGCCAGGACGCCGATCGGGATCAGGTCGGAAAGCGCCAGCGGCCGGAGACCCGCCGGGTAAAGCAGCCAGAGCATCCCGGCGATGTAACCGGCCAGCATGCCCGCGCTGGCGGCTGTCATCGACCAGCGGCGGCGGCGTGAAAACATGAGGATTGCCACGCCAAGCAGATTGCCGCTCAACCAGATCCCGAGAAGCAGGGTGCCGGTTCCCCGCATGCGGTGGAGGAACCACCCCGCTTCATCGGGCTGATTTCCGAACCAGGCGATCAGATATACCGAGAACCACACCCAAAGAGAGAGAAGCGCCAGCGCGAGGAGGCCGGAGGCCAGGCTGCGAAATGCATGCTCATCACCCTTTTCCCGCTGGACGAGATTGGAGATGAAGCCCAGCGCCAGGGCGGCGCTCATCTGGTTCACGAGCAGCGCGAAGGGGATCAGCGTCGACCACCAGAAGGGCCGGGAAAGGAGCAGCCAATCGGCGCTTCCGATGGCGAAAAAGATTGCGGCGATTGCCAGTGCGATCGCGCTCACGAACCGCCGTTCTCCCGCCTTCGACACCCAGATGGATAGACCGGCCAAGCCGCCGAAGAGGATGCAGGTTCGAACGAAAATGGCGTCATCATGAAACCAGCTTTGCCGGGCGTCCGTCATCAGGTCGGCTGGAATGATCGCCGGCGCTTCGGGAACGGCCAGCCGGGTCAGTGGCAGGGCAAGCACGGCCAGCGGGACAATGGTCCAAGCGGCCGGTTCCAACTCGTCGCGCACGGCCTCGACCCAGTCGTTCGCCAAGAGATGCCCGGCGGCAAGCACGATCAGACTGCCGGCGGCCTGTCCGGTCAGCAGAAGAACGGCATTCCGCCAGGCGATCAGCCCCCCTTCGCCAAGACTGATAAAGCCGGCGCCGCACGCCAGAAGGGTTGCAAGAATGATCACCGCCCAGGCCGTGGCCGGAGGAGGACGGGTCCGCATCACTTCGCCAGGCTCTCGACGTATCGGGCGATCGCCCACCGTTCCTCTACCAGAATCGCGTCCGCCTGCGGCTGCATCGCGCCATAGCCGTTCGTGATGATGTGAACCGTGCGCGCGGCATTTCCCGAGTTTTGTGACGAGAAGGGCGCGGGTTCGGCGAATCCGCGACTTATGACCGGCCCGTCGCCGGCGCCTTCAATGCCGTGGCATACAGCGCAGTGCACATTATAGCTCGCCCGGCCGGCGGCCAGGCGTGTCACAGCCGGCTCATCTGCATCTCGATCGGCAATGGCAATCGGTCCGGCGACCGGCGGCGGCGCACGATCGCCATCGCTCTCGGCCTGCTGCGAACAGGCGGCGAGCAGTAAAGCCAGGCTTAGTGGCCGCATCATGTCAGCGCACGAACCCAGACCGCGCCAAGCTTGCTGAGCGTACCGCCGGTCAGGCCCGAGCCCGCGTGAACCTCCAGAAAGAAGGTGCCGTCATGCAGGCTTTCGAAATGTTCGAATTCGAAGACCGGGTGGTTCAATCTCGGCAGATGAGCGCCCTTGAGGAACGCGGCGAGGGCGCCAAGCGCCGCCCAAAGGATGGTGACGATGATCGTCGAGCACACCGCCCCGGCAAGACTGAAAATGGGACGTGCGCCGACATCAAGGGGATAGGCCACCACCCCGGTATAGTATAGCGCCGCGAGCATCAGAACACTGCCGAACGCGGCGGCTATAAGGGCGGCCTTGGCGACGCTCTGCGTGTCATAGTCCATCACTTCGATGATTTCATCTATGGGAAAAGGACTATAGGCTTCGACGTGGTGTCCATCGGCGCGCAAGCTGCGAATGGCGGACACCAGCGTCTCGGGGCTTTCAAAGGCGCCGAGCCACGCGGTCATGCTGCCCGCCCCGCGTGCTGGTCGTGGCGGGTTTCATAAAGCGAGATGGTGGGCAGCAATCTGGCGAAGCCCAGCATAAAGAAAAGGACGAGCCCCGCCGACCCGAGAAGGAGGATCCATTCGGCAGCGGTGGGCGAGTAGTTCGCGCGCAGAAGACCGATCCGTTCGGCAGGCAGGCCGCCGACGACGAGCGACACCCGCTCCAGCCACGTGCCTGCAAGCACGGCGATGCCGACGGCGACGGCGAGCCAGGGCTCGTGCCGAACCTTTCTCCAAAGGAGCGGCAGCGGAGCCACAATAGTCAGAAGCGAGGCGATCCAGAAGAGAGAACTGTAGGGGCCCGTCAGCCGGTCGAGAAGCGCGGCCTGCGCAACGGGATCGTCGAGAAGCCCCAGAAATATGCCGCCGGCAAAAAGATACATGGCGACAAGAGCGTTCGCTGCGAGAAGTCGTCCCAGCAAATCGATGTCCAGATCGTCGATGTGGCCCTGCAGCGACAGGCCGCGGCGCAGCAGATGCGCCATGACGAGGATGGCGGCCAGACCGCTTTCGAATGCTGAGACGGTGAGGGTGAGCGCCTGCCGGGTCGAATGCCAGTCCGGCACCAGCGTCGATGCGAACATGAACGCAACCGCGCTTTGCATGACGAAGAGCATGGGGATGACCGTGAGGGCCGTGAGGCGGTGCGCGCGCTGATGAAAGGCCCATTGGCGTATCGATCCTCGCCAGCCAAGGGCCAAGAGGCAGTAGAAACGTTTCAAGGGCCGGTTTTTGGCCTTGTCGCGCAGTGTGGCAAGATCGGGGACGAGACCGACATACCAGAAGGTCGTGGTGACGAGGAGGTGGCTGAGAATTGCCCAGAAATCCCACGTCAGCGGACTGAGAAACTGCGGCCACAAGCCTGTCGTCGCCGGATAGGGAAACATCCAGTAGCTGCTGAACGGGCGGCCCAGATGAACCACCGGGTAGAGCGCGGCGGCGAAGACCGCGGCGACGGCTATCGCCTCCGCGAAGCGGTTGATGGCGGTGCGAAGATTGTGCTGCCTTAGAACGAGGATGGCGGCAAACAGGCTGGCGCCGTTGGCGATGCCGATCCACCATGCATAATTGGCGATCCCGAAGCCCCAGACATGCGGGATGCCGACGCCCCAGCTACCGATCCCCGCCCACAGCGGGATGAGCAGGCCAACAACAAACAGGAGCAGTCCGCAAAGCGAAAGGCCGAACCAGAACCGCCACCAAGGCCCAAACCGCCTCGCCAGCGGCGGGCGAAGAACAGGGCCGATCGGCGCCTCCTCGGGATGGCGAAGCGGTTCAGCCATCGCCATCCTCCTCCCGGCGCGCAAGGTAGGTGGTGCGCGGTGCAAGGTTGAGGCCGCCCAGCAGCGCGTAATTGCGCGGGGAGGCGCGCTTGCGTGCCACGTCGGAGTCCGGGTCGGCGAGATCCCCGAACGTGATCGCCTCCGTCGGGCATGCTTGCTGGCAGGCGGTCCTGACGGGCCCCTCTTTGTCACCGGCATGTACGGCTTCGATGCGCTGAACGCAGTAGGTGCACTTCTCCATGACGCCGCGCTCGCGCACCGAGACGCGTGGGTTCAGCGATTGTTCGGAGCGCGGAGCCTCCTCCTGATAGTCGAACCAATTGAAGCGCCGCACCTTGTAGGGACAGTTGTTGGCGCAGGTGCGCGTGCCGATACAGCGCGGATACACCATCTGGTTCAGACCCTCGGAAGAGTGAACGGTGGCACCCACCGGGCATACCGGCTCACACGGTGCCGTTTCGCAGTGCATGCATGGCACCGGCATGAAGTCGATGCCGGGGTCGTCGGTATCGCCGCGCCAGTATCGGTCGATGCGAAGCCAGTGCATTTCCCGTCCGCGCGCAACTTCTTCCGGGCCGACGACAGGGATGTTGTTTTCCGCCTGGCAGGCGACGGTGCAGGCCGAACAGCCGATGCAGGCGTCGAGGTCGATGACCATGCCCCACTGATGCTGCCCGGACTCGCTTTGCTGGCGGTAGAAGGCCGGCTGTTCCGCCTCGTCCCGCCGGCTCATCCTGCGCGCGGGAACATCCTCGGCCAGGGGATGATGCAGCTCCGTGCTGATCGGAACCGCGCGCCCTTCGGTTTTTGCAACCGTGCAGGGCGCGTACCAGGGATGCCGAGCGGTGCGAAGCCGGTAAGCATTGATACCGATGTCGCTTCCAAGACCCGCGACCGCGCGTCCGTAACCGAGCGGAAGCGCGACGGTGCCGCCAGCCTGACCGGGGAGAACCCAGATGGGCGCTTCGATCCTGCGACCGGCGGATTCGATAGCGACGATGTCGCCGTTCTCGAGGCCGAGCGTACCTGCGGTGGAGGACGCGACTGTGGCCGCATTGCCCCATACCAGCTTGCTGATCGGATCGGGGAGTTCCTGCAGCCACGGATTATCCGCATGCGCGCCGTCCCAAACCGATGCGTCCGGCCGAAACACCAGGATCAGCCCGTCCGGCAGATCGTCGCTGCGCACGGATACGCCGGTTTCAGTCGCATCGGCGGCAGCGCCGCTCTCACCGCCGGCGGCGAACGCCTGTTCATGGACGGCTTTCATCCAAGCCGGCTGCGCCGTCTCCGCCGTTCCGGCAAGGCGGTCCAGAATTTCCTCGGCGCTCCACCGGCGCACTTTGGTTCCTGCGAGTGGCTGCGACAGCAGACGGTTTCCGCCGCGGCGATACTCGCCCCAGCGCTCCAGCTGCGAGGCTTCGGGAATGAGCATTCCCGCACCGCCCGCAGTCTCGTTAAGCGTATCGGCGAGAACGATGACGGATCCCGCATGTTTCATCGCCGCTGCGAAATCGAGATCGGCAGGCGCATCATAGGCCGGATTTCCGCCCAGAACGATCAGGGTTTCGACTTCGCCCCTTCGAAGGGCAGCCACGAGGGGTAACAGATCGCCGGCGCCGTCGTCCTGCAGTTCTCGCCCGATCAGCACCTGATCGACATCGGGCAGACCGAGCCGCCGGGCGAGAGCGCCGCGTCCGCCCTCATGAGCCAATTGCAGAAGGTCGCGGGGCGCGAGCCGCAGACGCCGGTCCGCTCGCGCGCCCGTCAGCGTCGGCACGCATTCCGCGACAAAAAGCTGGCGGTGGCGGCGATCATCACTGCCGCCGCGCCAGGCCGCCCAAGCGGCCGCGCTTTCGGCCTGATGCGGGCCAGGACCCAGAAAGTCCGCGCCGATGCACAATATCGAACGGCTGCCTGGCGCTGGATCGAAGGGGGCTTCCGGGAGAATGGGCGCCCATTCGTGAATCTGCGCGTCCGGTAAAGCCGCCGCTGCCCGTTCGGCTGCACGTAGCACCGCAATATTGGACGTGGGCGGGCGAAGAATGTGCACACCGCGCCCGCCGCCCCGGGCGAGGCGAGAAAGCGCTTCCTCCACAGCCGCGGGTCTGGCCGGTTTTCCACGGAGGAGTGGGCGCGTGAGCCGTAGAGGATTGTAGAAATCCAGCAGCTGCGCCTGAGTGATGGCGCTCGACCCCCCGGTGCCCCAGGCCGGATTGCCGTCTATCTTGATCGGCCAGCCATTGACGGTCTCGACGAGCACCGGGATAGGCACGCCGCTTTGCTCAAGGGTGGTCGCATAGGTGACGGGCCTGGCATAGTCGCCGAAATGCGTGCCGCGCGCCGCCGACGGTTTCGAGCCCGGCTTCCGCTCGCACGCGGCTGCGGCGGCGAGGGCGGCGCTGGCGCCTAGCAGTTTCATGGCAAGCCTGCGATCGAGGCGGGCCGCCTCGGCAAGCATTGGAAATTCCCTTTGCACGGCGAGCTCTTCGCTCTCGCTCAATCCGCGCCAGAGTCGATCCGTACGATCCATCAGTAATGACACACGGAGCAGTCGGTCAGGCTTCGGCCGTCTTGGTGGGACGCCGGCGGGTCCATCCCTTCGGCGGCGGGGGAAGCTGAACCTTTCCGCTGCAGGAAGGCAGCGGCAGGCAGCGCCGTCACCGCCGACCCCCGCGCCCCTGTCTCCGCCATCGCATCCTCGTGACAATCCACACAGAAATCCATCGTCAGCCGCACGGCCGCGCTCGTCTCGGTCATGGCACCAACGTCGCCGTGACAGGTCGAACACGCTACCCCCGCGGCGATATGACTGCCATGATGAAAACGCGCATGATCGGGGAACCAGATGACGGAATTCCAGGGGATCGGCGTACCGAGTTCAGCACTGGTGTGCAGGGGCTCCAAAGCGGGCACGCCGCGCCATATTTCGCTGTGACAGGTCAGGCAGTTTTGCGCGCTCGGCATTCCAGCGCCGGCCATGGACGTCGCGCCGGTATGACAGTAGCCGCACTCCATCTTCAGTCCCTGAACATGGAGCTTGTGGTTGAAGGGCACGGGCTGCTCACGCGCGATCCCGACATGCCAATAGCTGTCGGAACGGACACGGAAATAGCCGAACAGCAACACCGAAACAGCAAGCACGACGACGAGGGCCGCACCCCGGCGTAGCTTGCGGTCGGCATTCCGTCCGAACAATTGCGTCATCGGCTTCCTTCCGGCTACGTGCTTATTGGCGTGTGAACAGCGTTGCAGCTACCGGTTTTCGTTTCCCGCCCACCGATTATAGTGAATTCATTCTTCTGCACGGCGGAACGGCGAAAGGCGGGGAAGGGAATCGATGCTCGAACTGCCGCCTATCCTCGATCCCGCAGGGCCTCAGGCGGCGCCGGTGACGGCCCTGTCCTGGATTTTGTTTGTCGGCGGCGCCGTCATCACCCTGCTGATCGTCGGCTTGATGATCGTCGCCGTCGTTGGAACGGACCGCCTGAAGGCTGCTTTGGCCGGTGAGCGAATGATTCTGATCGGCGGCCTCGGTTTCACCATCGTATCGCTCCTCGTGCTGCTGATCGCGGGCCTCGGCATGACGGCATCGCTGGCGTCCCGGTCCGGCGAGGAGATGCTGACCGTTCGCGTGACCGGCCTCAGATGGTGGTGGCGCCTGGAATATCCCGGCTTCGAAGCCGCCAACGAGCTGGTCATCCCTGCCGGTCAGCCAGTCCGAATCGAACTGCGATCCGCAGACGTGCTGCACAGCTTCTGGGTGCCGCAACTGGCCGGCAAGAGAGACATGATCCCCGGAAAAGACAACAGTCTGATCATCGAAGCGGATCGGCCGGGCGTCTATGCCGGCTATTGCACAGAATTCTGCGGCGCCGGTCACGCGCTGATGCAGTTTCGGACGATTGCCCTGCCGCCGGACGAATATGCCCTTTGGGCGGCGGCGCAGGCGCGCCCCGCCGCGCTGCCGGCCGACGATCTGTCACAGCGCGGACAGCGCCTGTTCGACCGCATCGGGTGCGGGTCCTGTCACAATGTCGCCGGGACGCGTGCGGCCGGACGGACAGGGCCGGATCTGACGCACATAGGCAGCCGGACGATGCTCGGCGCGGGCATTCTACCGAACAATCGCGGCACGCTCGCGGGCTGGACAGCGGACCCGGCCGCGTCGAAACCGGGCGTCCTCATGCCGGGATATACATACCTCTCCGCAGGCGAATTGCAGGCGCTCGCCGCCTATATGGACGGGCTGGAATGAGCGCCAAGGACTTGCCGGAGCCACTCGATGAAAACGAGCGGGCCTTCGAGGCGGCGCTGAAGAATCTTCCGGATCGCACCCCCCGTCCCGAAGGGGAGCTCGAAGAGTTGGAGCGGGTCTGGGCGAAGCCGAAGGGTTGGCGAACGCTGACCGTCGTCAACAACGACTATGTTGGCAGCTGGTATGTCGGCGCCAGTCTGATGTTCTTCGTGCTCGCGGGTATTCTCGCGCTCATCATGCGCGTCCAGCTCGCGGCGCCGCTGGCGGACATCGTCGGTCCCGAAACCTACAACCAGCTTTTCACGATGCATGGCACGATCATGATGTTCCTCTTTGCCGTGCCGGCCGTGGAGGCCATGGGCGTCTTGCTGCTGCCGCAGATGTTCGCGGCCCGCGACCTTCCCTTTCCGCGCCTCAGCGCCTTTGCCTTCTGGGCCTATTTCATCGGCGGCACCGCCTTTTTCCTGTCGCTCTTCTGGGGGGTGGCGCCCGATGGCGGATGGTTCATGAACCCGCCCTATACCAGCTATATCTTTTCGCCCGGCGTAAATGCGGATTTCTGGCTTCTGGGGATCGGCTTCATCGAGATTTCCGCCATTGCCGGCGCAATCGAGATCGTCGTGGGATGCCTGAAGACGCGCGCGCCGGGCATGACGCTCGACAAGCTGCCGATCTTCGGCTGGGCGATGCTGGTGTTCGCCGGCATGATCATCGTCGGCTTTCCCGCCATCATCCTCGGCACCATTCTTCTTGAACTGGAGCGAGCGTTCCACTGGCCGTTCTTCATCGCAGAGGCGGGCGGCGATCCGCTGCTATGGCAGCACCTGTTCTGGTTTTTCGGGCATCCAGAGGTCTACATCATCTTCCTGCCAGCCGCCGGACTGGTGTCGATGATGATCCCCACCATCGCGCGCGCGAAGCTGGTCGGCTATAATATGGTGGTTCTGGCGCTGGTGGCGACGGGCTTCATCAGCTTTGGCGTCTGGGCCCATCACATGTTCACCACGGGCATTCCGGACCTGTCGCTCAGCTTCTTCTCGGCCGCATCCATGGCGGTCAGCATTCCCGCGGGCGTGCAGGTCTTCGCGTGGATCGCCACGCTGATGCTGGCTCGAAAGATCAGGTTCAATGTCCCCACGCTGTTCGTTTTCGGCTTTCTGGTGATCTTCACCATGGGGGGGCTGACCGGCGTGATGCTGGGTCTCGTGCCCTTCGACTGGCAGGCGCACGACACCTATTTCATCGTCGCCCATCTGCATTACGTCCTGATCGGGGGCATGGTGTTTCCGCTGTTCGCTGCGATCTATTACTGGACGCCGATGGTCAGCCAGAACGCCCTGTCCGAAAGGCTGGGAAAATGGGCCTTTTGGCTGATGTTCTCCGGCACGCACATCACCTTCTTCATCATGCACTATACCGGCCTTCAGGGGATGCCGCGCCGGGTCTACACCTATCTGCCGGCGCAGGACGTCTCCTCGGTGAACCTGATCTCGACCGTCGGTGCCTTCACGATCGCGGCTGGCGTTGCCGTTTTCGTGTTCGACATGCTGCGCAATTTCCGGCTGGGAGGGGAGAATGCCGGGAATGTCTATGACGGCGGCACGCTCGAATGGCTGCCGCAGGGGGATTATTGCGCGCGTTCCATTCCGGTCGTGGATTCGACGCAGCCTCTCTGGGACCGGCCGGAACTCGCGAGCGAGGTGAAGGCGGGACAATGGTTTCTGCCCGGCGCCCTGACCGGCCGGCGGGAAACCATCGTGACATCGCCGATCAAGGCCATCCCGCAATATCTCGTCATCATACCGGGGCCGAGCATCTGGCATGTGCTGGCGGCCATTGGGACGGCGGGCTTCTTCCTGTCGCTGACGGTCAAGCTCGTGTGGGTGGCCGCCGCCTTCGGCATACTCGGCATTGGCGCCGTGCTGCGGTGGATGAGCGAGATGGACAAGGGGCCCGACCATCCGCCTGTCGACGTGGGTGGCGGCATGATGCTGCCCGTCTACATGACGGGTCCGAAAAGCCATGCGATCTGGGCCATGTGGGTGCTGGTGATCGTCTTCGGCATGATCTTCGCCTGCCAGATATTCTCCTACCTGTTTCTCTGGAGCGGGCAGCCGGACGCATGGCCGCCCGCCGGAACAGGAGCGGCCGCCACCTTTCCTGCTGTGCTGTCGATCGCCGCCTATGCCGGCTCCTTCCTGCTGATGATCGCCGCCGGCCGGGCGCTCAGCCGAGTGCCGGAACAAGCGCCGGGGCGTTTTCTGATGCTGCTCTTGACGGCGATCGCAGCCCTGCTGGCAGGGTTTGGCGGCGAGTTTGCTGCGTACGGTCATATCGATCCCACCGCCTCCGGCTTTGGCGCGACAAGCTGGACGTTCACCGTCCTCAACGGGCTGCAGGTCGCGACGCTGTTCCTGTGGGGTGCCTTTCTGGTCTGGCGGACGCGGCGCGGCATGACCGATGGGGTTCGCCGCCTCAGCTTCGATTGCATCCTCGTCCTCTGGGGGTTCGCTGCCGCACAGGCGTCGATCAGCCTGACGATTTCGGCCTTTTTCCCGCTGCTGATCTGATGCGCATGCCCGCCAAGATCCTAGCATTCGCCGGGCTATTGGCGCCGCCGGTGATCTGGGCTGCGCACTGGGGGCTGCTTTACTGGGCGGTATCCCTTGAGCTGACCCTGTCGCGCACGGTGCCGGTCAGCGGGGCGCTGGTCTTCGCCCTGACCGCCGCAGCCCTTCTCGCCCTGGCTCTGGTCGTCTGGCGTGCCCGCGCGTTTTCCCCGAACGGCCAAGAACCCGGCCTGCGTACATTCTGGCTTCAGTTCATCCATGTCGGTGCGCTGATCGCCGGGGCGGGCATTGTGTACAGCGCGCTGCCGCTGATGATGGTGCCGGCTTAGCTGGCCTGCGACAGGCCAAAGACGCCCAGAGCAAAGATGATGATGGCCGCCAGGGAGTCGTAGCCCATCCTCAGGACCGCCTTGTCGCGCCGTTCGAGAAGTCCGATGACGAAGGCACCGCTGATCAGTACGGCCATCAGCGCCCCGATCGTTTCGAAGCGTCCGGCCTGCGACAAGACAGGCGGACCGCGGTAGATCAGGTCCACCACGAACAGCAGGGCGACGTTGAAGAGATTCGTCCCGAATATGTCACCGACCGCAAGTTCATAGCGTTGCATGCGCGCCGCTGCGGTCACCGAGCTCAATTCCGGCAGCGACGTTGCGAACCCCACCAGAAGGAATCCGACCAAGCTGGCGCTGAGGCCGCTCTTCTGGGCAATGGCGTCGCCGCCCTGCGACAGGACGAAGCCGGCCACGAGAATGGAGAGCGCCGTACCGGCAAGAGAGATATAGAGGCGCGAAAGGGAACGGCCCGGACGCTCCGTCTCCCGTTCCGGGGTCTCGTCGGGATCGACGACTTCCCAACTGTGCTTTTTGGGAAACCGGGCCGCGAGGCGGAGAGCCCATACGCACCCCGCGGCCAGAAGCAGGCTCCAGGCGCCGGTGACCCCGAACAGGTCGATCTCCCGCGTTGCGATGGCAAAGGCGACGCTCGCCATCAGGACCATGCCGAGCGTCCCCTGCATAAGGGTTCCGGGCTTGGCGGCGACCTTCGTCAGCGCGCCCTTTCCATACAGAACGTCGGCAACGGCAAGGAGGATCAGGTTTATCGCAGCGCTGCCGATCAGATTGTTGACGGCAAGCGGCGCATTGCCGGTCGCCGCCGATGTCGACACGGTGGCAAGCTCCGGAAGCGAGGTGATGCCGCCAAGAAGCAGCATTCCGCCAAAGGCCTGGCCAATGCCCGTACGGTCGGAAATGTCGTCGACCAGACGCGTAAGGCGGAAACCGAACCGCCAGACCGCGACGGCGGCTGCTGCGAAGACAAGAAGCAGGAGCGGGAGAGGCAGCTGAGCGGGATCGATCGGCAAGATCAGTTTCCGGCGAAGCCACTCGGTTTCAAAAGCGGATGCACCGTGCGGGCCCCTGCGAGCAGGAAGAAGAGCAGACCCGGAACCCACATCAACAGCCCGCCCAATTGCTGGTCGGCAAGCGGCGTCAGTCCCCAAACCGGGGCCGTTGCCAGATGCACCGCGAAGAGAGGCCGGGTGGACATGGCGAAGACGGCGCCGAGTAGTCCCATCTGGATCGAGCTTGCGGCCCCCACCGCGAGGACGGGCAGGGCACGTTCAGGCCGCACGTCGAGCAGTCCCTGCCAGAGCAGGATCGCGCTTCCGAACAACGATACGTGCATCGACCAGTAGACAAGATCGGATCGGAACGTGGCGCTGTAGGGGGCGGGCATGTGCCAGAACCATAGGGCGGCGGCGAAAAGAGCCGCGGCACCCCAAAGGCCGCGTATGGACCCGCGGGAGGGCAGGCCAAGCGCGATCAGCGGGGCAGCGACGAGCGCCAGGATCATGTGCTGCCCGATCCGCGCGGAGAACAGGGATACGCTGAGCGCGCACAAGGGCGAAAGGAAACAGAAGGCGGCAATTGTCCATCCGAGCGCAGGCAGCGACAAAGCCGCGCCTTTCCGGTGAAGACGCGCCAGATGCAGGCCCGCCAATCCGGCCAGAGCGACGGCAAGCAGAGGATCGAAGTTCCAGCGCGCCAGCAAGGTCACAGGGGAGGGCGGCAGGCCGCAATAGGCGACAATATCCGTCATGTGCGAACCTTTCCCTACTCCCATGTCGTTGCACAAGCGAGGAACGCTGCGTCGGGTTCTTCGAGGAATGCGTCTTCGACCCGATCTTCTGCCAACTCTACAAGGATTGTTCAGTTGCAAGACCTGATCCCGATTGTCGCGCTGGCGCTGCTTCCCGCTGCGGGAACGATGATCGGCGGCGTAATCGCCGAATGCAGCCGTCCGCCCGACTGGTTCGTCGGCACCGCGCTTCATGCCGCCGCCGGCGTCGCCATCGGCGTTGTCGCCATTGCACTCATCCCGCGTATCCTCGTCGGGGGAGAGGTTGCCGTAAGCGCGCTTCTGCTCGCCTGCGGTATGCTCGCGGCGTTCCTGCTTGCGCGCGGATTTGGCGGCGGACGTTCGGAACGGCAGGGAAAAGCGGCTGGCCTGATGGTTGCGGCAACGGTTGCGGCCGATCTCGCCGGCGATGGCCTGATGACGGGGGCGGGTTCGGCTGTCGCCTCGCGCCTCGGTCTGATTTTGGCTGTCAGCCAAATTCTCGGCAATATGCCAGGAGGCTTCGCAGCCATCGCAAACTTGCGCCGAAGAGAGTTGCCGCGAAGCCGCCGGCTCCTGCTGATCGGCGTCATCCCGCTGATCGCGCCACTTGCTGCCGCTGTGGGATTCATCACGCTGAGGGGAGCAAGCGAGGCGATACAGGCCGCTGCGCTCACGCTCATGGCAGGATTTCTGCTGCTGGCGACCGTGGAGGACGTTCTGCCGGAAGGCGACCGGCCGCGGCCGCCGCGGCGCTATTCAACAGCGGCTTTTGCGGCAGGCTTCGTAGGGATGTTCGCGTTTGCCTCGAGCTGAAATCACCCTCGCCCCCTTTCGTCCGCCCGAAGCTGCGTCTGTTGAAGCGGCGGCGACCTGGAAGGTTTGTCCACCGGCCGCGCATCCACGGTCGATCGCGCGTAGCTGCTGATGACCTGCCGTGCACTGCTCGTTAGGCCGGAGGCATGATGGTTTCCGCGCGTGTTGCATCGGTATCTCTGATGACGCTGTTCTCGGCCTGTACAGCCGGCCCGGATTTCGTGCGACCCGCGACACCGAAAGACAGCGGCTATGTCGCCGGGAAC
Source organism: Pacificimonas flava (assembly GCF_000342165.1). Lineage (GTDB taxonomy): Bacteria > Pseudomonadota > Alphaproteobacteria > Sphingomonadales > Sphingomonadaceae > Pacificimonas > Pacificimonas flava. The sequence continues at coordinate 426,529 of NZ_AMRV01000001.1, read as the reverse complement.
GTCCCTCGCGACATCGACCGGACATCGATCCTCATCTGCCGCATGACTTGCCATGGGCGAGCGCCGTTTCAGCCCTCTGCGTCCCCTTCCGCAGCGGGAACCGTCCCCTCCTCGGGCTCCAGTATCAGTGTCTGACCCTCTACGCGCCAAGAGGCGAGTTGTGACAGAAAGTTCATGCCCAGCACGTCCATGGTGCCGAGTGCAGGTGAAATGACGACCTTGAGATCACGGGCCTCGATGCCGCCGATGCCCAGGGTTTCCACAGTGCCGGTCTGCGCCTGCACCGTGCCTGCCGCGGTGCGCATCATGACCGGCAGCAGGCCCTCACCGTAGTCCACGCCCGCCAGGTCCGCCGTCTCTTGGGAAAGTGCGGTGACCGTCGCGCCGCTGTCGATCAACATGCGCCGCTCGGTCCCGTTGATCGAGACGTTCGCCCAGAAATGCCCGTCGCGCGCCATGGAGATGCGCACGGTTTCTCCGTTGACCTGCTGGCCGTGAAGGCCAAGCCATGAGGTCAGCCGGGAAAGATTGGGATCGAAGGGCGCCTGCTGGAGCAGCAGGAACAGGCACAAGGCAAGCAACGCGAAGGAAAAGAGCGATCGAACGACGCGCCCGACATAGGGAATGTTGAAGATCAGGATCAGGAGCAATGCGCCGCCTGCGGCGTAGAGCGCAAGCTGCTGCCATTCGGGATTGGTCGCAATCGGCATATATTTCTTTCGCGCCGGGGATTGGCTTCCCCTTCGAACCTTCCGGGGGCGTGTAAGCTCCCGTTCGATCGATAACTTCCAACGCTGGCAAGGGGTGCGGGCTGCGTTCTCGCGCTCGGTCGCCCAGCGGTTTCAACGCGACGTTCCGTCGTGGCTCAGGGGAACCATTGCGCCGCGAACATCGCTGGGGTTTCAGTGCCGCAGGGTGACGAGCGCAGGATATGCATGTGAGCAGGCCGAAGGGAGGGCAGACCAGTGGAGGAGCATGACGAGAAATCCTCTGGCGGCGGTGGCGGAAACTATTGGCGGTTCATGGCAATGGTCGCGACCTCCACGGTCATCATGTTCTTCCTTATGTATGCCAACACCTATGACGCGGATCACATATTCTGGAGCGAGACGCGCTTTTGGATGATGTTCGTGATGGGCGCGATGATGATGGTCGTCATGCTCCTCTTCATGTGGGGCATGTACAAGGACCGGAAAAAGAATTTCATCATCCTTGGTGTTGCCGCACTGGTCTTCGCTGTTGCGCTTTGGCTGGTGCGAAGCCAGACGACGATCAACGACGTTGAATATATGTCGGCGATGATCCCCCACCATTCGATCGCGATCATGACGAGCGAGCGGGCGCATATCCGCGACCCGCGCACGCGTAAGCTGGCGCATGACATTATCCTGGCCCAGCGGCGGGAGATCGCCCAGATGAAGTATCTGATCGCCGACATCGAGGAGAACGGCGTACGGACCACCGAGCGCCTGCCGGAAGCGACCGAGAAATGAAGCTCTCAATTCTTTTGATCGCAGCGACGCTGGCGCTTGCGGCGTGTAATCAGAACACCGCCATCGGCAACGACCGCGAGGCTGAACTGGAGCCGGCGGCCCCGGCTGCGCCCATCGAAAACGCTGCCGATGCGCTGCGGGGCATCGCGGTTGCTCTCATCAAGCCCGAGACCATGTCGCCCGCCGATATCGCTGCCGTCGGCGGACGCAACGAACGCTGCGCCGTCAAACTGACCGAAGTGGCGTTCCCCTCCTTCCTCTACGAACCGAATGGCGGCGGCGTCATCAAGCTGAACGGAAGGCTGATCGAACTGCCGCGGCAGGGAGAGAACCGCTTTTTCGACGGCGGTCTCCTCGTCGTCCTGAGGCCGGCAAGCGGGGCGGGCAATGCAGGCCTTCCGCAGATGGAAATGATCGTCGTTCCGCCAGAAGCAAAGGATGAGATCGGCTATCGCGGCTACGTCCAATGCTATGGAAAAAATGAGACATGATCCGGAGAGATAATCGGGCTGCGTAACCGCACGCCCAGCCTATGCGCCTCCTCGGCGGTGCCGGCGGCTTCCCTTGGATTCCAGGCCTGCCATCATGCTTTTCGGAACAGGCAAAACCCCGAGCGGTTCCTCTGATACAGCCAGCAAATCGAGGACCTGAATATGAGTCAAACCGTGGGCGACTTCTTCTGGAAACGGTTGCATGACTGGGGGGTGCGGCGGATCTTCGGCTATCCTGGCGACGGCATCAACGGTCTGCTCGGAGCGTTGCAGAGAACCGGCGACATGTTCGAGTTTGTGCAGGTTCGGCACGAGGAGATGGCCGCGTTCATGGCCTCTGCGCACGCCAAGTTCACGGGCGAACTTGGTGTCTGCCTTGCCACGTCGGGACCAGGAGCGGCGCATCTGCTGACGGGCCTTTATGACGCGCGGCTGGATCACATGCCTGTCCTTGCCATTGCCGGTCAGCAGGCGCGGACCGCCGTTGGCGCGCATTATCAGCAGGAACTCGACCTCGTTTCGATGTTCAAGGACGTGGCCGGCGCATTCGTGGCGCAGGCCTCGGTCCCCTCTCAGGTCCGGCACCTGACCGATAGGGCGGTTCGTATCGCCCTGGGCCAGCGGCGGGTCACCGCGCTGATCTTTCCGAACGATCTGCAGGAAATGGACATGGAGGAGCCGCCGCGTGCGCACGGCTCCGTCTTTTCCGGAATCGGCTGGTCTGCGCCGAACGTCGCCCCTGCCGACGCCGACCTTCAGCGCGCCGCCGAGGTCCTGAACGCCGGAGAGCGTGTCGCCATGCTCGTGGGCGCCGGCGCGGGCGGTGCGGCGGAAGAGGTCGAGGCCGTGGCCGATACGCTCGGCGCGGGCTGCGCGAAGGCGCTCCTCGGCAAGGATGTGCTTCCCGACGACCTTCTTTGGGTCACCGGCTCCATCGGTCTTCTCGGGACGGAGCCGAGCTGGAAGCTGATGCAGGAGTGCGATACGCTTTTGATGCTCGGCTCCGGCTTTCCCTATTCGGAGTTCCTGCCGAAGGAGGGCAGCGCCCGCGGCGTCCAGGTGGATCTTGATCCCGGCATGCTCTCGATCCGCTACCCGATGGAGGTCAACCTGACGGGCGATGTCGGGGCGACGCTTGCGGCTTTGAAACCGCTCCTGAAGCCGAAGACGGACAGCGCCTGGCGGAAGAAGATCGGCGAGTGGAATGAGGATTGGTGGCAGACCCTCGAAAAGCGGGCCATGGCCGGCGCCGATCCGGTCAATCCGCAGCGGGTGTTCTGGGAATTGTCTCCGCGCCTGCCGGAAAACGCCATGGTGACCTGTGACAGCGGTTCCGGAGCGAACTGGTACGCCCGCGACGTAAAGCTGAGAGCGGGCATGCGAGCGTCGCTGTCTGGCGGTCTCGCCTCGATGGGAGCGGGCGTTCCCTACGCCATCGCGGCGAAGTTCGCCTATCCGGACCGCCCGGTCGTCGCCCTGGTCGGCGACGGCGCCATGCAAATGAACAACATGGCCGAACTGATCACCATCTCGAAATACTGGCGGTCATGGAGCGATCCGCGCCTGGTGGTCATGGTGCTGAACAATGAGGATCTGAACCAGGTGACCTGGGAACAGCGCGTGATGGAGGGAAATCCGAAATTCGAGGCGACGCAGACGATTCCCGACGTTCCGTACCACAAGTTCGCCCAGATGATCGGGCTGGAGGGCATCTATGTCGACAAGGCCGAAGATGTCGTTGACGCGTGGGACCGCGCCCTCTCCGCGAAGGTGCCGACGGTGCTGGAGGTGAAATCGGATCCGAACGTGGCCCCGCTGCCGCCGCACATCAAGCTGGAGCAGGCCAGGAACTTCATGTTCTCCATGGTCAAGGGCGACGACAATGCAGCCGAGGTCGTGAAGGACACGGCGCGGCAGATGTTCGGCAACGTCCTGCCCGGCGGGAACAAGGATTGAGGGGCTTGGGACGTTGCAATCTCAAGTTCGGGTAAGGAGATCGCTGCTCATGAGGAGGAGCAGGATCAGCAGCCACAATGCCCCTCCGACGGCCGCCAGTCGCAGCAGACCGGTATCTTCCCTCAGGTGCATGAAGAACCAGAAAATCAGCGATGCCTTGGCGATGGCGATAGCGATGCTGACGAACGGCTTCGCTGGCCCCAGTGGTAGAAAGGCCGCGGCAACGGTCATCGCAAGGAGCAGGATCAGGGCCAGCCATACGAGGGCGAAGGTACGTATCTGTGCAGACATGGCTTGCTATCTGGCCAGATAGAAGACGGGAAACAGGAACACCCAAACGACATCGACGAAGTGCCAGTAGAGACCCGTGACTTCAGCAGCAATGGCGCGTCCGGGCACGGGGATGTGCCGCCGAAAAATGCGCCAGGCAGCAGTCCATATGGCGGCAATGCCGATGGTCATGTGAAGGGCGTGCAGCCCCGTCGCGACATAATAAAGGTTCAGGAACAGAAACTCGGCATTGTCCTTGAGCGGCCTTGCATTGCCGAGGAACGGCATCAGTCCTTCGCTGTACTCCTTCTGATATTCCAGCGCCTTGATGCCGAGGAAGATCACGCCCAGCATGCCCGCGGCAGCGAACAGGGTCGCGGAAAGGGCGGCACGCCCAAACCGCGCTGCGGCCACAGCGACCGCGACCGCCAGGCTCGATGTCAGGAGAATGACCGTGTTGGCGGTGCCCAGCCAGATCTTCAGATGCTGCGCTGCGCTGCTGACGGCGTGCGGATGTTCGATGCGCAGGGCAAGGACCGCCGCAAGCAGCCCGCCGAACAGCATGATTTCACTGGCCAGGAAGAGATACATGCCCATCAGGTCGGCACTGCGCTGCTGCGCCGCCTGATGATACGGGTTTCGCAGACGAACCTCGTCAGTCACGGCTGGCCGGATGTTTGAGAGGATAGTGATAGGGGCCTTCCACCACGACCGGCACCTCCTCGAAATTATGCTTCGGAGGGGGAGACGGAACAGTCCATTCGAGGCCGGTCGCGCCCCAGGGGTTGGTTTCAGCGGGCTTTCCCCACCGCAGCGACCATCCCAGATAAAAGACCGGCAGCATATAGCCCACCGCCAATATCGACGCGCCTGCCGATGAAAGAAGATGAAGAACCTGAAATTCGGGATCGTAGCTATGATAGCGTCGCGGCATACCAAGATAGCCGAGAAGAAATTGGGGGAAGAAGGTCATGTTGAACCCGCCGAAGATGAGGACAGCGGTAAGACCGCCCCACATCTTGGTATAGTCACGGCCGGTGATCTTGGGCCACCAGAAATGCAGAGCCCCGAAGAAGGCGCTGACCGTGCCGCCGACCATGATATAGTGGAAATGCGCGACGACGAAGTAGGTGTCGTGCAAGTGCACATCGACCGCCAGCATCGCCAACATCAGTCCGGTCATTCCGCCTATGACGAACAGGCCGATAAAGGACATCGCAAAAAGGAAGGCAGGGTCGAAGGAGACCGAACCTTTGTAGAAGGTGGCCGTCCAGTTGTAGACCTTTATGGCCGAGGGCACGGCAACTGCGACGGAGAGCAGAGAGAAGATGGCGCTGGCGTACATCGACTGGCCGGAAACGAACATGTGGTGCCCCCAGACGAGGAAGCCGAGTGCCGCTATAGCCATCGAGGAATAAGCGATGAACCAGTAGCCGAAGACCTGCTTGTGCGCAGCGGCGGCGACCAGTTCGCTGACCACCCCCATGGCAGGAAGCAACATGATGTAGACGGCCGGATGGCTGTAGAACCAGAAGAGGTGCTGGTAGAGTAGCGGATCGCCGCCGAGCGCCGGGTCGAAAATGCCGACCCCCAACATCCGTTCCGCCGCCAGCAGGACCAGGGTGATCGACAGAACCGGCGTCGCCAGCAGCAGCACCAGGGACGTTGCGTAGTGCGACCAGATGAACAGCGGCAGACGTCCCCAGGTCATGCCCGGCGCCCGAAGCTTGTGAACGGTCACGATGAAGTTCAGACCCGTCAGGATGGACGAGAAGCCGACGATGAAGACCGCGCTGAGCGCCGCCATGACGTGACCATTGGCAAACATGGTCGAGAGCGGCGTGTAGAAGGTCCAGCCGGTGTCCACTCCCCCCGCGACAAGCGAATAGAGCGTGAAGAACCCGGCGATTACGTAGATGTACCAGCTGAGAAGATTGAGGCGCGGAAAGGCGAGATCCCGCGCTCCGATCATCAGCGGTATCAGGAAATTTCCGAACGTGGTGGGGATGGACGGGATCAGGAAGAACCAGACCATGATGACGCCGTGCATGGTGAACGCCCGGTTGTAACCGTCGCTCGTCAGCAGGTCGGCGGAGGGCGTTGCCAGATCGAGCCGCATGAGCACCGCCGCCGCGCCGCCCACGACGAAGAAGAACATGATCGCCACCATGTAAAGAATGGCGATGCGCTTGTGATCGGTCGTGAAGAACCAGGATTTCAGGCTGTATCCAGCGCGCAGATAGCTGACCTGTTCCTCCGGCGTCTCGCGGGGCGGGGGTGGATCGGCGCTTTCCTGCAGCGGCGAAGCGTCGCTCATTCCTCTTCTCTCCAATCCTCGGCCCGCGTATTCCGTATGAAGGCCGTCAGGGCGATGAGGTCCTCTTCCTCGATGACGTTGCGAAACGTCGGCATGATGGGCGGATAACCCGCCGCGATGGCCCGGTGGGGAAAGAGGATGCTGTCGCGAATATATTGATCGTCCGCGATAATCGTTTCACCGCTTTCGAGAGATACTGGACGTCCGTAGAGACCGGCGAGATCGGGTGCTTTCACGCTGGACGCGGGCCCGTGGCAGCCGCTGCAACCATATTGCCGAAACAGCAGCTTGCCGCGCTCCGCGAGGCTCTTGTCCGCGCCGGACCGGCTCAACCATTGCGCATAGTCGCGCGGGGTCTGCACGACGATGCGACCGCCCATGACCGCGTGATTGGCGCCGCAGAATTCCGCGCACCGCAATGCGTAAGTTCCAGGTCTGTCGGCGGTGAAGGAGAGCGTCGTGTATCGTCCCGGCAGAACGTCCTGCTTCAGACGCAGGGCAGGGAGGTACAGGCTGTGAATGACATCCTGCGAGGTCAGCGTGATCTTCACCGGCTCACCCGCGGGAACATGAAGTTCGTTGATCTCGCGCTGACCGCCCGGATGATGGCTGAACTTCCACATCCATTGCTTGGCCGTGCCGCTGATCTCCAGGGCGCCGACCGGCTCCGTCTGTGCGTCCACGTAGAGTGCCACGCCCCAGGCGAAAAAGCCGAGGACGAGCAGAAACGGACCTGCCGCCCAGGAGGTTTCTAGCCACACCGAACCGCGCGTTCGGTGAGTGCGGTCCACATCGCGGCCGCGGCGATACTTCAGCGCGAAGATGCCGATCAGAATAAAGACCGGCAGGACGAGCAGCACGGTGAGTGCGCTAAACCCCAGGAACAGCCGGTCCACCTGTTCGGCATATGCGGAGGCCTGTGGCGGCCAAAGAGGCGTAACGAAGCTCATTCCGTCCGCCGCGTTCGCAACAGGGCGCGGCCGAGGAAGAACGCCAGCACCAGGACCGTCAGCCCGCCCGCTACCCTCAACATCGTCTGCACCAGTGAATTGTAGCGGCCGGTCGTGGGATCGTAATGATAGCAAAGCAAAAGCAGCTGATCACCGAAATCGCCGATGGCGCCCTCGCCAGCCTCCGTTAGCGCAAGGCGAAGATCGTTCGGTTGCGGCGCCACACCGTAAAGCCAGCGCACCAGGCGTCCGTCGCTGGTCAGCACGGCGACGGCGGCCACATGGGCGAACTGGTTGATGCTGCTGTCAAAGGCGTAGCGGTAACCGAGTGCATCGGTAACGGCGCGGATTGCCCCGGCATCGGCGGTGACGGCGTGATAGGCGTCCGTACTCACCAGTTTTCCGTTGCCGGTTTCAGAGAGTTTTTTCATCTCGGTCGCCGCCTCGGCCGGGCCTTCGCGCGGGTCGATGCCGAAGGAGACGATCTGGAAATCCTTGCCCGGCTGGTACTGCTGATTGGCGATGGCAGCCCGGAGGCCGCCAAGCGTGACGCCGCAGATATTGGGACAGTCGTGCAGAACCGGGGCGAAGACGATCGGCTTTCCGTCCGTCAGCTCCGCAAGCGTGACGCTTTCGCCATCTGCGGTGGTCACCCTCGTGTCCAGCGGAATGCGCGCTCCCAAACGGTCGTCGATGCCGGCGCGCCCGAACGCATCGAACGGGGCCTGCGCCAGGGCGGCGCCCGAGACAGCGAGCAGGAGCAGCAGTGCCAGCAGATCATAGGTTCGTTGCATCAGCGTTCCCACGAGGTCCCCGGTTGGGCGTCCTCTACGCGTAAGGCTGCGGGCGGCGGCTCGGTCATGTCACGGCGCGTTTTCGGTAGCATCTGTGCCGGACCCACTTCATCGGGACGCACAAGCGTTCCCGCATCCGGGCTCGGCCAACCGTCGGCAGCCAGTTCGGCCATTGCTCGCTCGATACGGGTGCCGGCATTGCGCGGCGTTTCCTGCGGGCCTCGGTAGCCGGGCACCTGCACCCGAAGGTCAGCCCAGCCCGGCGGCACCTCGAAATCCGCCGGCTTTTGAACAAGCGGGCGCTCGGCGAGTGCGGGGCCGGACGGCCGCTCCCGGTGCCTGTCATAGGAGAGCAGCCAGGCGACGACCAGCGCCGTCACCGCCATGAGTGCGAGCAGACCGGCGCCGGCGGCCACGACGCCGTGGGGGGACACATCGGACGTTTCATAACCGCGCCGATACTCTTCGGCCGCGATGTCGCCGGGTTTGCCGCGCTGCATTTCCGGTTCGGCATCTTCCCGAGCCGCCTCTTGCCGTTCAGGCTCGCGTCCCGAGGCTTCGGGGCGCTGCAGCATATCCCGCTTCGCATCGTCATTCTCGGCTGACTGAGACTTAGCCATGGTATCGCCTGCCAGCACGCTTGGGCGCGCGAACGAAGACCCGCCAGGCGAAGGTCCATTCATATGCCCCGGTGAACAGCAGCCCCATGCCTGCTGCGGCACAAAGCGTGAGGATCGAGGAGGACATGACATCGGTGCCGGCAGGCAGAATCAGCCACAGCATTTCGATGGTTTTGCCGATCAGCACAAGCACTGCGAACGCGAGAAGAGCGGCTATGCAGTCCCGGACCGGTTTCAGAAGCAGCAGAACAGCCGGAATGGCGTGCAGCGCCGCGATTGCCCAAAGAACCAGGTTCCAGCCGCCGCCCGCCCGCGCCTCATACCAGGACACGCCCGCAGGCAGATTGCCGGACCAGATGATAAAATACTGCATGAAAGCGAGATATGCCCAAAAGAGGATGATCGTCAGCATCAGTGAGCCGATGACGCCCGGGCGTCTCAGGCCCGCGCCGCCCCGCAGCGCCGCAATGCCAGCCGCCATGAAGGCAATGCAGATTTGTACGGAGATGAAATACAGGCCGAAACCGGAGGATTCGAAGCCCGGATCGAGTGACATGACCCAGAGGGCGGCGACGAACGTATCGACAAGGACGAAACCGATGATGCCAATGACGGAAACGCGCGTGCAATGTCGGCGGCGCAGCAGCAGCGTTCCGAGAAGAAGAAGGCACCCGAACCAGGCGACGCTGATCAGCAGAAAGACCGGCCATGACAGAAAGATCGCCGGGAACGACTTTTCAGGAGGATTGGCGATCCAGTCATAGAGCAGCGGCATTCCGATCAGGATGGGCAGAAACAGGACGGCGGCGAGGGGAAGCAGCATGATGGCCGCCTCCGTCTGGACGGTAAGTTCGTCGTGCCAGAAGCCCGGAACGAGCTGCATGACCATGCGAAGGCACAGACCGCCGATAGGAATGCTCGCCGCGAGCAGAAAGGCGGTTTGCCACGCCAACAGCGCCGATCTTCCGATCCAGAAGGAGGCGACGAGAACGCCGACGCAGAGCGCGGCACCGGCCAACAGGTATGGCCAGGGCGGCCTTGGCGTACGGATTTGAACGCTATCGGGCATCCGGCTGCGTCCCGATTTCTGTCCGGGGAGCGGAGGCGGTGTTCCCATTCCCGCCGCCATCATAGGCGAGTTGCAGCGCGCGGACATAAGCGGCAATCGCCCATCGGTCTGCGGGGGAGACGCGGTCGGCATAGGAATACATGACGCCGTAGCCATCGGTAATCACATTGAAGATGTGAGCCGAGCCGGCGCTGCGAAGCCTCTCCGAGTGGAAACTCGGTGGCTGCGGGAAACCATGAGCCGGAACGACGCCGCGTCCACTGCCCGATTCCGCATGACAGGCCACACAGTAAATTCCGTATCGTTCGCGGCCCCGCTCCAACAGCGCCAACGACATTTCTGGCCGTTCCCTATACGCCGCCAACCATTCAGGGTCCTCTTGCGCAAGGGTTCCGGTCGGCGGCAATTGCATGACCTTGCCATCCTCGAACAATTCCCCTTCGCCATAGGGATCGTAGCGCGGCTGGTCGCTCATCTCATCGCAGGCGGCAGACAGGAGCAGGAGAAGGCAGCAGACGAGACGTGTCATGCCTGCGCCCCGCGAACAGGAACGTCGACAAGGCGTACGGGATTGCAGTTCGAAAGAAAATCGCGCGCGCTGCCGGTGCGCGAGCCGTCGTCGGGCCGCAACAGAAGAAAAAATCTGTCCACAGCGGAAAAATGAAACTCTTCGACGTCGAAGAGCGGATGATTGAGACGGGGCAGGCGGTTCAGGATCAGCATTGAGAGCACACCCGCGACCACTGCGAACAGGACCATCAGTTCGAAGGTGATCAGCATGAATGCGGGCGGCGCGATCACGGGCCTGCCGCCGACGTTCAGGGGGAAATCGAGGTTCGTGAAAACCTGCATGAAATAGCCGGAAAGCGCCCCCACAATCCCTCCAGCGAGCATGATAAGCGGAACGCGTCGATCATTACAGCCAAGGGCGGCGTGCAATCCCTTCACCGGAAAGGGCGTATAAGCCTCTGCATTGGACCAGCCAGCCTTGCGGGCGGCGGCGGCCGCAGCGAGGAGCCGCTCCGGATCGTCGAATTCCGCCAGCGTACCGTAGACCTTCTCGGTAGGCGGCGGCAGCGGCGAGTCGTCCGTACGATCCCCGCTTAAACGGCGGGGGCTCTCATCATGACCGAGCGCCCCTTGGCTCAAATGCTCCGTTCGTTCCCGAATTTGGCGGCGAAACTCTTCATGCTCGAACAATGCCTTTTTCACTTCAAACGCAGAGATCATCGGCAGGAAGCGGACGAACAAAAGAAACGGCACCAAGAAGACGCCGATCGTCCCGGCATACAATGTCCAGTCCCAGACGCTTGCGGCGTAGTCGCCCCAGGAGGATACCAGCCAGTCGCGGTAGAGCGAGGTGACGAGGAGCATGTAGCGTTCGAACCACATGCCAATGGCGACCGACAAGCTTATGAGAAACAAGGCGATGGGGCTGGTCCGGAACCGCCGCTGCCAGAGCAGCTGCAACGGCACAAAGTTGCAGATGATCGCGCCCCAGTAGCTCCACCAGTATTGCCCGCCCATGCGGTCGGCGAGCGTCTGCAGCCCATGAGGTTCGCTGGCGTAATAGGTGCTGAAGAGTTCCGCGACGTAGCCGTAGGCCGTCATCAGACCGGTGGCCAGCAGCAGCTTGGCGAGCAGATCGAGATGCCTGGAGGTGATGAGGTCGCCCAGCGCAAAAGCGCGTCGCAGCGGCACGGTGATGATGGACACTACCGCGAAGCCAGAAAAGGCGGCGCCGGCGACGAAGTAGGGCGGGAATACGGTGGTGTTCCAGCCGGGAATCGGACCGGCCGCGAACAATAGCGAAATTTCGGAATGCACCGATACGACGAGAGGCACGGCGAGGGCAGCCGTAATGCGATAACATTGATTCCACCGCCACCAATGGTGCGCCGATCCCCGCCAGCCAAGCGCCAAAAGCCCGTAGAAGATTTGCCAGCGGCGTTTCTTCGCGCGTTCACGGGCCGATGCGAAATCGGGGATGGCGCCGATATACCAGAACAGCACGGAGACGATCAGGTAGGTCAGCACCGCGAAGAAATCCCAGGTGAGGGGGCTCTTGAACTGCGGCCAGATGTCCATGGTGTTGGGATAGGGGGCCATCCAGTAGAACAGCCATGGCCGGCCCAGGTGCAGGATCGGATAAAGCCCGGCGCAGACGACGGCGAACAAGGTCATCGCCTCGGCAAACCGGTTCAGCGAATTGCGCCAATCCTGGCTCAGCAGCAGGAGGAGCGCCGAGATCAGCGTTCCGGCATGACCGATGCCCAGCCACCATACATAGTTGGAGATGGCCAGGCTCCAGTTCACGGGAATATTGTTCCCCCAGACGCCCACGCCGTTCGCGAACAAGACGCTGGCCGAGACGAAGAACAGCGCCAGAAGGAAGAGGCCCGCCAGCATGAACAGCCACCAGTTCCGGCGCTGCGGATAATCCAGCGGAATTCGCACGATTTCATCGGTGATGCCGGCGAAGCGCGCATCCAGGGCCTTCGCCCAGCCGCGCTCCTTCGCAGGCGCCGCAGGGGTCATTTGCCCTCTTTCTCGATGCGCGCGAGGTAGGTCGTCCGCGGCCGGGTATTGGCCTCTTCAAGCAAGCTGTAGTCGCGCGGCGATGCCTTGCGCCGGCTGACGGCGGACGCGGGATCGGTAATGTCGCCGAACACGATCGCGTCGGTGGGGCATGCTTGTTGGCAGGCCGTCAGCACCTCACCATCGGCGATGCTCCGATCCTCCAGCTTGGCGGCGATGCGGGCTTCGCTGATTCTCTGCACGCAATAGGTGCATTTCTCCATGACCCCGCGATCGCGGACCGTCACATCCGGATTTCGCGCTGCCTGCACGGACGGCGGGTCATTGCCTGTCAGGTCGAACCAGTTGAAACGGCGCACCTTGTATGGACAGAAGGACGAGCAGGTTCGCGTGCCGATGCATCGGTTGTAAATCTGCTGGTTCAGGCCGTCCGGGCTGTGCGTGGTCGCATTGACGGGACAGCCCATTTCGCACGGCGCCTGCTCGCAGTGCATACAGGGCACGGGCTGGAAATGGTGGCGGGGATTGTCGGGTCTGCCCTCGTAATAGCGGTCGATGCGCAGCCAGTGCATCTCCCGGCCCTTGGCGACCTGATCCTTGCCCACCATCGGAATGTTGTTTTCCGCGTTGCAGGCGCTGACGCAGGCGTTGCAGCCGATACAGACGTCGAGATCGATGGACATGCCCCAATTGGGGGAACCCTGCGGATAGTCCGTATAGAGGGAAGGGTGCTCCGCCTGCTTCGAGGCGGCGCCTTCGGTGACCTGCTCGGGCGTGACGGACCGTATGAAATCGAACCCCTCCATGGCGAAATGAAGCTGGGTCGTGGCCAATTTCATGCTGGCGCCGGTCGGATGCAGCGAGGCGCCTTCGGCAAAGGCAGCCATGCCGGATGTGCGCAGGGGGTAAACATCGAAGCCGACCTTCTCCTGAACCTGACCGGCAGCCGTGCGGCCATAGCCGAGGGTCAGGGTCAGGGTTCGAGCGGCCTGGCCGGGGACCACCGAGACGGGTCCGTCAATCGTTCGCCCACCCAGTCTGATTTCAGCGATATCGCCGTCTGAAAGCCCCTGTTCGCGGGCGAGGGCAGGACTGATCTGGATGACATTGTCCCAGACGAGTTTGCTCAGTGGGCGCGGCAGTTCTTGAAGCCAGGCGTTGTTTGCGAAGCGTCCGTCCCAGACGCTGGCGTCGGGACGAAATTCCACCGTCAAAGGTGCACCTGCAGCAACGGCCTGCCGCTGCGGTGCGCTGCTATTCTCGAGAAGGTCTGGGACAGGCGACAGAGGCGCCGGAGCGCTATCTTCCACATATCCTTGTAGAAGCGCTGCGCTCCAGGCCTCCTCGAAGTCGCCGCCGCTGGCGGTTTCGCGCCAGGTCTCGCGCACCATTTCATAGCCGCTCGTGTCGAGGTCGCCCAGCAGGATCTGTAGCAGCCGGTGCGGCGAGCGGCCGCCAAAGAAGGGCCGCACCAGAGGTTGCAGGATCCCCGCATGGCCGTCGACAGCGCGTCCATCGCTCCACATTTCGAGATCGTGCAAGAGCGGCGCATGCCAGTGGGCTTGGGCGGCCGTTTCGTCGTAGTGAAGACCAGCGTGGACGACAGTCCCGACCCTTGCCAGCGCTGCCGCGAAGGGAATGTCGGCGGGCGCGCTATAAACCGGATTGGCGCCGAGAATTGCGAGAGTCGTCACACGACCCGCTGCCATATCCCGGGTCAGCGCTGCCAGCGAGTCCTCTTGCGAAGGCAGGACGGCGAGCGCCTCGGTGAATTGGACGGTGCGGCCAATATTCCCCAGGCGCTGGTTCACGCGCAGGGCGATCGCCTGCACGCTCGCCGGCTGCGCGGGACCGACTATGAAAAGAGACCGCCCCCTGCGCCGCAGAAGCGCGGCAGCCGCAGCCCGTACGAACTCCGTTTCTTCGGTGCTGAGCGGGATGTTCCCATCCCCGCCGGCGTCCAAAGCGAAGCCGATTGCGGCCGCCAGTGCCTCGGTGCGGTGCGGCTCGGCTATCAGGCGGCGGTCAGCCGTCACGCCTGTCAGGGAGGGGCTGGCTTCCGCGACAAGGAGCCTGCATTCGCCAACTCCGTTTTGGAAGCCGGCTCGCCGGGCCGACCATTGCCGCGCGTGCAAGACCTGCCGCGGGCCGGGACCGAGAATGTCGGCATCCAGACAAACCGTAGCCTCTGCTTCGTCCAGACGGAAATGCTGCTCGAGCGGACGTCCGAAGGCAATGCGCGATGCTTCGTAGCCGGATGCGTCGACCGGTTCGAATTCGTGCCACCGCGCCTTTGGCATGGCAGCCCGCATGGCAGCCAATTGCCGGGCGAGGGTAGGCGAGGTGCTGCGGCCGATGAGAATTCGAAATCCTTCACCATCCACCGCCTTGGCCTGCGCCGCGGCTGAGATCGCCGCTGCCTCGAAGGCCTGCCAGTCGGTGGGCCGTCCCCGCTCGCGCGGCGTCTGCGAACGATCCGGATCGTAAAGGCCAAGAATAGCAGCCTGCGTGAAGGCATCGGTGGCGCCCCGGCTGGCGGGATGATGGGGATTGCCCTCCAGCTTCGTCGGCCGACCCTCGTGCGTCTCGCCCAGAACGGGCTGAGCGAACCCGCCCATCGTCACAGACGTGGCGTAGTGGCGGGCCTGCCCCGGCAAGGCAAACTCTGGCGCTTTTACGTAGGGGAGGGCTCTTTCGTCCGGTACGCCGTCGCATCCCGCTACGCCTGCAAGGGCCAATGAAGCGCCCATGACCTTGAGAGCCTCGCGGCGGCTGGGGCCACTTGGTGGCGGCTCGAGCGCCGGAAACTCGCGCGTCAGAAACCTGCGAAACTCGGGCGTGCTCGATAGGTCGTCGAGACCGCGCCAGAAAGCGCGGCCGCGTCGACCAGCCAGCCGCTCCTTAAGCATGGCAAGATCTTTATCGCCGGTCATCTGTGGCAGGTGGTACAGGAGACGAGCTTTTCGGGCTCGATGTTGTGCGCCGCCATGGCCTCTGCCCCATATTCAGGATGTTTTTCCTGCCAATCACCCCAATCCATGACAGTCGTCATGTTCGGCGGCCGCAAATGGGGCGCCGGGTCTCTGTGACATCCCAGGCAGAACTCCATCTGAAACGGCTTCGCGCGGAACGTAATCGGCATTCGGTCCACGCGCCCGTGACATTCGACGCAGGCAATTCCTCTATCGATGTGGATCGAGTGATTGAAATAAACGTAGTCCGGCAGCGCCGAAACACGGTTCCACCTTATGGGCAGATTCTTGGCCATACTTTGGCGAACCGGCGCGAGTTCAGATGCGTCGGTGTAGAGCTGCGAATGACATGTCATGCAGGTGTGGGTCGGGGGGAACCCGGCATGGGCGCTGTTTTCCACACTTGCATGGCAATAGCGGCAGTCGAGACCCAGGCCCGCGACATGGTGTTCATGGCTGAATGGTACCGGTTGCTCTTGGACCCATCCGCGCTTCGTGGCAAAGCTGGATTCCGCGTGACCGCTCAGAAATGCGAGTGAACCGAGGATCAGAACGATGACCACGCTCACGAACAAGCGGAGTCTGGTGTCGGCAGACGGCGTGAATATCTGCACGATTCTCTGCCCCCTTTCCGTGTCAGCTCGGTCTTCGCTGCGGCTGACCTGGACACTATGACGACCGCGTCCGTGACCCGCCTGATATGCGCGGTATCTCCTGCCCTCGCTATCCGCATTAACCTGCTTTCTCAACCGGAACAGCATTGCCGCTCGGGGGCAGGGGCGTAAATAGACGCCGTCTCGGCGACCGGCTTGAAGGGGTACGCTAGCCCCACGAGACGAAGTGATTTGGGGTAGATGGCACGTCGAATGGCCGTGCGTCTTCGCGCGGCATCCTTAGCGCCCGCTCAAGCAAAATTGGCCTATACTTGATAGACTCGAAACAAGGAACTTCCGCATATGTAGCGCGACTAGACCGATCATAATGACGACCCAGGATTATTATGCACCGAATTCGACGGTGCAGAGGATATTCTGAAGGTTTGGTGGTTCCCTCATCAGTCGACGATTTGCATATGATTGCCGCTTGGGTAGGAACTTTTCGATGACCAGCTTTATCCTGAACATCGATGTGCCTTGTGTCGAAGCCGGTGCTAACTTCTATACGGCCGCCTTCGGGCTCAACATCGGACGGGGTTTCGGCAGCAGCGTCATTGAACTCTTAGGGGCTGAGACGAAGATTTACCTGTTGGAGAGGCGCGCTGGTACAAGTGCTGGGCCAGGCAGCAATCGCGTACGCAGGTACGAACGGCATTGGTCACCCATACACTGGGACTTTGTGGTCCAAGACATGGATGAGGCAGTTGCGAAAGCACTTGACGCCGGCGCGATCCAAGAAAGCGAGACCCGCGGAGCCGTTTATGGAAAAATAGCTATGTTTGCAGATCCGTTCGGCCACGGCTTTTGCCTAATTGAGTTCAACGCTCAAGGATATGACGCGCTCAACCAGGGATAAGGTCGGGCGGAGGACCCGTGTGTGGACGACCTCCGCTGGCGGCTTATTTTGAGGTTTGACCTTCCGCTGGTCGGAGCGGCCATCTTTCTTTGTTCTGAGAGGAGAAACGCCAGACTCCTTATAGCGCTTGATCGTTTTGTACGTAGTCTAGCGGAATACAACGAACGGAGCCGGCAAGTTCTTCTACCGGATGGAAAAAACAGGCGGGATGTCAAGCAAAGCACGGTCTTTCATCAATCTAAATATCTTCCGATATTTGAAGCCATTGCGGCGCGCCCTCGGATGTTCGGGAAATCAGGACTGCCTTTTGGAACCAGCCAGCTGCCGCCGACACATAGGACTTGGTCCAGCGACAGCCAGTCCGGTGCGGTGCCCATCGTAATGCCGCCTGTTGGACAGAAGGATACTTCGCCGAACGGCGCGGACAGAGCCTTCAGGGCGGGAATGCCGCCGCTCGGCACTGCAGGGAAAAACTTGAAATGCGTCAGCCCGTGATCGAGGCCCTTCATAATATCCCCCGCATTGGAGACGCCCGGCAGGAACGGGATGTTCATGTCGATGGCGGCGCGGGCAAGGGTGCTGGTCAAACCGGGAGAAACGATGAATTCACTTCCGGCGTCACTGGCCCGTTGGAGATCATCGGCATTTTTCACGGTTCCGGCACCGACGACCGCACCATCCACTGACCTCATCTCACGAATCGCGTCGAGCGCCACTTTGGTGCGCAGCGTGACCTCAAGAACATGCAGGCCGCCCGACACAAGTGCTTCGGCCAGTGGTCTTGCATGCTCTAGACGCTCGATAACGAGCACCGGAATCACTGGTGCGGTCCGCATAATCCGGTCGATGGTGGTGATGAGCGTTACTCCGTCTAGGAAACCGGTGTCTTAAGCTAGAGAGGAGCTTCGCATCGTCAAGCGCACAAACATGTTCAGGTGATCGAAAGCTCTATCGCTTCCGCGGGAGGAGAGACTGCATCTGGGCACACGCGATTCAGAATATTGCGATGAGAGCAGAGCCAGCGACCCAAAACAGCATTGAGAGAATACGTGCTTCCGGGCCAATTCCTGTCCCCGAGACTGATTCCACATTTCGTCTGGTAACCGGTGTCACGATATGCCATCTTCATTTCAAGTCAGCTCAAGGCTGCATCTGATGGGGAGGAATTATGAATGCGGGTGGGGTGTCCAGACCTGTGGCATCAGGGAGAAAGGGTGCGCTGTGGCGTCCGGATCGCCGTCAGTTTCTGACCGCTTCCATTCTTTTGGCGGGATCAAGCGGATGTACCCCATCTCCCACCCGCACCTTGCGCGCCGCTGAATTCCATCCGGAGGATTACCCGACATCGAGAGCGTTGCTCGACATGGGGCGCAGGCTGGAAGGCTATTCGAATGGACGCATGAGGCTGAAGCTTTATCCGGGCGGACAGCTGGGCTCGGAACGCGACACGCTGGAACTTGCAACTTTCGGTGGCATCGATCTCAACAGGGTCGCCCTGGCTCCCCTCAACAGTATAGAGCCGCTGACGATCGTTCCCTCGCTTCCTTTCCTGTTCGACGACGAAGCTCACATGCGCCGTGCCATGGATGGAGCGCCCGGAGAGGATGTTCTGAAGTCGCTGGCACCGCACGGATTGATTGGCCTTTGCTTTTACGATTCCGGTGCGCGGTCAATTTATAATGTGAGCGGTCCGGTCAGACGCCCGGAAGATCTGAATGGTCTGAAGGTTCGTGTGCAGAGCAGCGATCTTTATGTCAGTTTGATCGAGGCGCTTGGCGCCAACGCGACCCCGATGCCTTTAGGCGAAATTTACCAAGCGCTGGTACAGGGGGTTATTGATGGTGCGGAGAATAATTGGCCAAGTTTTGAGAGTACCAGACATTATGAGGTCGCACGCTATTACAGCCTGACGCGTCACGTTATTGCGCCTGAGGTCCTGGTGATGTCCCGGACCGTCTGGGAAAATTTGAGCTCGTCAGACAGGGACATCATTCTCAAAAGCGCACGCGAATCGGTATCGGTGATGCGCGGCCTTTGGGACGAGAAGGTAGACCAATCCCGGCAGACTCTGGCGCAATCGGGCGTTCAGGTTAACGAGATCGACGATATCGGAGCATTCGTCGAGCGCGTACAACCGGTATGGAAACGGTTTGTCACTTCTCCTGCACAGCGCGCGCTGGTCGATGCGATCCGGGCAATGAGCACGGCGGCGTGATATGCAACTATTCGATCGAATAACCCGCATCAACGATCGCTTGGCCAGCATTTTGCTCTGGATCGGGGGCGCCGGGCTCGTGCTGATGACGGTTATAGTCGGATGGCAGGTGTTTGCCCGGTATGTGTTGAACGCGAGCCCGAACTGGTCGGAACAGCTCACGCTCCTCTTGATGATCTGGTATGCATTGCTAGCCGCCGCCGCCGGTTTTCAACAAGACTTTCACATCCGGATCGCAGCCCTGCACGCGCGACTGCCGGAGCGTGGGGCGCGGTCACTTCGTCTTGTTGTGGAAGCCCTTATCGTTGCGGTCGGCCTGCTATTCATTGTCTGGGGCTTTGACCTCGCAGCCACCGTGCGCACGCATGTGATCCCTGCGCTCGGTCTTTCGCGTTTCTGGGCCTATTTGCCGCTGCCGATTGCGGGGGCTTTCATCACGCTCTTTGCTGGAACGCGGCTTCTGGGCGAGATTCTCCGTCCGGGATTTGCTGCGCACGATGAACCGACCGCCGGCGAGCAAGCGGCTTCCGACGATCCGGAAGTTGTTCCGACGGTTCGCGAATCCAGGGCGTCGCATAAACCGCGGAAGCCCGATCACCCCCCGACCAGGGGAGCCAGCCGCACGCGCCGCCGGCACGAGGATGATATTTGATGGAACTCCCGCTGCTTCTGATCAGTCTTGCGGTTCTGCTGGTTGTCGGGATGCCGGTGGCCCTGGCCCTGTTCATATCTGCGGCGATCACGTTGATAGCTCTTGATATTCCGCTGGCCGTTTCGCTTCAGCGGCTGACCGCGGGCATCAACATCTTTTCTTTGCTTGCCATTCCGTTCTTCATTTTTGCCGGCGATTTGATGTACCGGTCCGGCATCGCACGGCAGCTCGTAAGCATTGCCGAAGCCTCGGTGGGCCGCGCCCGCGGCGGTTTGGGGCAGGTCAACATCGGGGCTTCGATGCTGTTTGGCTCCGTTTCCGGATCGGCGATCGCGAATGCCTCTGCAATGGGCTCAACCATCTCTCCTATGATGCGCGACAAGGGTTATGATCGCGATTATGCGACGAATGTGAATGTCACTGCGGCTATCGTCGGCCTGCTTATCCCTCCATCGCACAACATGATCATTTATGCTGCTTCCGCAGGCACTGGGGTTTCCATTGGCGATCTGTTTCTGGCGGGAATCTTCCCGGGGATTCTGACTGGCGGGCTTCTTATGCTCGTTGCCTGGCGCGTAGCGGTGAAGCGGGGCTATGCTGCGGGTGTCTTCCCGGGTTGGGGGGCGTTCCTGAAGGCGTTGGTGTATGCGCTGCCCGGGCTGATGACGGCCATCATCATCATAGGCGGCATATTAAGCGGCATTTTCACCGCCACCGAGTCCTCGGCGATAGCTGTGATCTATACTGTCGCGGTTGGCGCGGCCGTCTACCGCACCGTCGGCTTTATGGAATTTCAAGAAAGCGCAATGGCGTCGGTCCGTATCACCGCGATGGTATTGCTCATTATCGGGGCAGCGAGCAGCTTTGGCTATGTACTTGCCATTCTTGAGGTGCCGACCGAGCTTGCCAGACTCATCGCGGCGATCACCGATGATCCGATACTCGTTCTACTCATCGTGAATGCCATGCTGCTCGTTCTTGGCACGTTCATGGATATGTCGCCACTGATCGTCATCACAACTCCGATTTTCCTCCCGATCGTTTCCGCTATCGGTATTGATCCAGTACATTTCGGAGTGATCATGATGCTGAACCTCGGGGTCGGCTTAGTGACACCTCCGGTTGGATCGGTGCTGTTCGTTGGCGCTGCGGTTGGCGGGATCAGCGTTGAGCGTACCATTCGGACAATATGGCCATTTTACTTTGCTTTAATTGGGGCGCTCATGCTCATCACATACATTCCAGGAATATCGATGACTTTGCCCGACTTCTTCGATGCCAGGTAAGATTCCGGACTGATTTTGGCGGGCAAGGCGCGAAAATCAGACAGGCTGTTGACACCGGTATCTTTTAATGACACCGGTAGTCCAAAGATGCAGTTAATGCACAGATAAAAAGGGGAGAATGATGACCGACCGCAGACATAGAATGCTTCTGTTCCGCAAGTGCGCAGCTCGTGGTCTTTTGCTTTCAAGCACAGCGGCCTTTGTCATCGCTTGCCCATTGGCTGCGCAAGAGAATGCGCCACAGGAGCGCATCCCCGATCGCCAGGTCGAAAGCGCATCTCAAGAGAGTTCAGGACCTGAGGATGACGGACGCTTCGGTGTACCGGCCCCTCTAGCTGATGATAGCGAACCGGTTATCGTGGTGACTGGCATCCGCGAAACGCAGCGCAATTCGATCGAGACGAAGCGCAGCGCCGATGTGATTGTCGATGCGATTATCAGCGATGAGATCGGCGAGACGCCCGATCAATCTGTCGGCGAGACGCTTGAGCGTATCGTCGGTGTCACGGCAGACCGCTTCAAGGGAAGCGCCTCTGAAATCTCAATTCGTGGACTTGGGCCTTTCCTCGGCTTTTCTACTCTGAATGGTCGAGAAGTGACCAATGGGTCCGGCGACAGGGCAGTCTCGTTCCAACAGTTTCCGTCGGAAATCGTCAACGGCGTACTTGTCTACAAATCTCAGAATGCTTCGCTCGTCGAGGGCGGCACGTCGGGCGTTATCGATCTGCGAACCCTCCGGCCACTGGACGCGGGTCGCCGCCGGCTACGGATCGACGCTCGCGGCGTTTATGAGGCGCTTGACGACAATATCGACGGACGGAATGGCTTAGGTTACCGTGTGTCGGGCTCGTATGTCGATCAGTTCCAGGTCGGCGATGGAGAGCTCGGCATATCAGTCGGTTATGCACGCGCTGACGAGTCCGCACCGGAAGACTTTTATACCGAAAGTTCAAGCGTCCGGCCGTGCAACACGATTGGCGGAGGAAACTGCTCGTTCGAAGAGGGCTCGGATAGCCCAACCTATTTCGTACCGAACAGCTTTCTTTTCCGGCAGTCCAACAATGATCAGAATCGCGATGCCGTCATCGGCACAATTCAGTACAAGCCCCGCCCCGAACTCGATATCAACATCGATGGTCAATATTCCACGCGTTTCTTCGAAGAGGATCGCTCTGACCTTGTCATTGCGGAAGGGCGCCGAGGTATCACGCCGGAACCCGACGGGATTCTCGACAACGGGGTGCTGATTGATCATAGCGCTGACAGCCGCATCGAATCGCAGACCCGTATCCGCCGCCGCGACGAAGAATATTATGGCGGTGGATTGTCGACGGAATGGAGCGATGATTTTGGCCGCGTTGGACTCGACTTGTCCTATTCAGAGACGAAGCGGACTGAATTGGATCGCTCAGCGCGGCTGCGCACCTCTTCAACACTGATTGACGGCACAGACAGCGGTTTCGGTAACGGCCGTATTCCATATCAACTCGACAAGACCTCTGGTTTTCCGGTTGTGACGTTCGACCCCGAATTCGATGTCACCGATCCCGATTTCTTCAATGATGCCGGCTATGCGCGCCGTGATTTCACAGACCGCAACGACAAGATCTACGCGGCTCGTCTGGATGGTGAGGCTTATGTCGAGGACAGTTTCATCACGTCCATTCAAGGCGGAGTCCGCTATTCGGATCACCGCCGCGTTGCCGATCAGGATATCCAGTTACGCAGCGATTCACTGAATAACGGCTTTTTCCTGGGTACGGCAGACGAGGCCGGAAACTATACCGGCGATTTCACCGGCAGCGGCGCCCCGGACCCGATCAGTCCCGCTCAGCATATCGCTGCGAGCCAGTCCTGCCGGATGCCGTTTCGCCAGAACAACTATTTCAGTACGACGCCAAGCAATCTTTCGAACTGGGCGCAGTTCGATGCCACCTGCCTGTTCAATGCATTTTCGGGGAATGCCGTTTTTCGCCGGAATCCAGACGGCTCGGTCAGTCTGGTAGATGGATTCGACGCCAATGCGGATCCCGGGTCTTCACCTGATCCCCGCAGCACCAGCGACATCGACGTGACAGAGAAGATCATGGCGGCTTATGCGATGGCGAATTTCGAGACGGGGGACGGGCGGTTCGGCGGAAATATCGGCGTCAGATTGGTCGACACAACGGTCGAGTCGGTCGGGTTCCGGACGCAGTTCCTGTCGGGCGTCAGCGAGGATGGTAATGTCACGCTGACATCGACTGGCGAGTATGATTTGGTTCGTCGCAGCAACCGCTTCTTGAACATCCTGCCGAGCCTCAATGTCAAATTCCTGGCAACACCCGATATTCTAGTCCGCGGCGCCGTCTACAAAGCCATATCCCGTCCCAATATCGAAGACATGGGAGCAGGACGGGATATCTCGACAGACGATACGGGCAACCTAACCATTGCCGACGCGATCGCTGGGGTCTCGGGCGGGAATCCGCAACTTGAGCCTCTAGAAAGCTGGAACGCCGATCTGTCGTTCGAATGGTATCCGAAAGAGGGTGACCTGGTCAGCTTCGCGCCATTCTACAAGCAGTTGAAGGCAGGCATCGTTTCGGCGGACTTCAATGCTACGCAGGAAAGCTTCATTATCGACGGCCAACCGGTCACCGTGCCGGTGGCGCAGCAGGCAAATAGCGACGAGTCAAGTGACCTTTGGGGGTTCGAAGCATCGGTCAGCCATGCCATGACCTACCTCCCGGGCCTGCTGAGCGGGTTGGGGTTTGTGGGGGGGTACACTTATGCTGACACGAACTTCGAATATGCGGATCCCAGTGCTGTCGATGCCGATTTTCCGCTACGTCTCTTTACCAGCCCGGCCCAAATAATCGGCCTTTCTCGCCATACGTTCACGGCGACCGGATATTACGACAAGGGACCGGTGCAGCTGCGGCTGATATATAAGTACCGGTCGCGATATCTTAAACCCTTCGAATTAAACGCGAACCGCTTTGCTGAAGATGGCCAGTCGCTAGACGCGAGTGCGTCTTTCGATCTCACCGACAATCTACAGCTGCGCTTCCAGGCTCTGAATCTCACAAATCATCCGCAAATCCTCGAACGTCCCGCGACCGGTGCCATCAGTGAGGTCAGTGTCTACGGACGGCGCTACTATGCGGGTGTGACGGCTCGGTTCTGACTTGACCATGTCATCAACACGTTCGCCAAATCGGAGTTTCAGACTAGCTGTTTTCAGCCTTCCATTCGCGCTGTCCGCTGCGCTTGCCGCGCAAGCCGGCGCGCGCGATGAGACAGTGTCGGCGGCGCCCACATGCGAGGGATCGAATGGCTATGCTTCGGCCATGGGTGGAGCACGCACGTTCCTGTGGACGCCCGGAATGCTGAGCGCCGCCAAGAGAAACATCGCGGCTGATCGCATTGCTCTTGCGAGGCTGAAACGGGCTGCCGATGCGGCACTAAACCGGGGACCCTACTCAGTCACCGACAAGACAAAACTTCCGGCCAGCGGCGACCGTCACGACTATCATTCCCTTGGCCCTTATTGGTGGCCAACGCCGGGAAAGCGGAACGGGGAACCCTATGCGCGCCGCGATGGACACATAAATCCGGAACGCGGCGGACCCGAATTCGATCTCCACCGCCTGCAGAACTTCAGTGATGACGTCACGCTGCTGTCGCTTGCTTACTATCACAGTGGCGAGCAGGTTTATGCCGAGCACGCCGCGGCATTGGTGCGCACGTGGTTTGTCGATCCGGCCACTCGGATGAATCCAAACCTCACCCATGCACAGGCCATTCCCGGCCGCTACATCGGGCGTCCGTTCGGCATCATCGACGCCTCCCGGCTGGTGCCGGTGGTGGAAAGTATCGGATTGCTCGGCCCATCCGGCGCGCTGGGAAAAGAGGACCAGGCTGCGCTTGAAGGCTGGTTCGGCGATTTCGTCGAGTGGATGGCGACGAGCCCCAACGGACGTCTGGAACGTGCGACCAAGAACAATCACGGCATCTATT
This sequence comes from Pacificimonas flava, assembly GCF_000342165.1. Classification (GTDB taxonomy): domain Bacteria; phylum Pseudomonadota; class Alphaproteobacteria; order Sphingomonadales; family Sphingomonadaceae; genus Pacificimonas; species Pacificimonas flava. The sequence goes on along the minus strand of NZ_AMRV01000001.1, from coordinate 401,392 downwards.
TCGACATGCTGATCAGCCATTTTGCCTTGTTCGCGCGTCTCGACCGGGTGACTAAAACCGTGACGGAAATGTTTGGCGAAGCGCGAATCGATACCCAGTTCGCCGCTGATGGCACATTGCCCGAAGAATTGAAGCGCACACGCAGTTGGCACTACACGCTTTGGACGCTTCACGCCGCCGAGCGCGTGGCGCAGCTCGGCCGGTGCGCTGGGCAGGATGTGGCATCATATCGCAATACCGTCGGCGCCGGGCTTGAAACTGCGCTCAAGATGGCAGCGATGGTGGTCGATCCCGCCAAAAGCTGGCCATATCAAGACATCGCTTTCGATGATCCGGAAAAAATGCAGTCGGAAGACATACTCGCCGTCGAGACTTTCCGCACAGCTGCCTGGTATCTGGGTGACCCCTCCTATGAAGCCGCCGCGAACCGCTATGCCGATAGCGCTGCCGCATCGAATATTCGCTATTATCTCGGCCCCTATCCAGTCGAGCCGGAGGTCGAATGACCAGAACCCTCGTCTTCTTCATGATGCTTGTCTGCGCGGTGCCCAGCCTAGCCCAAACCCGTGCGTCCTCGCTGCCGGCTATCCTGCGGGATTCGTCGGTAGCGTCCGAAATTCCGCTCCCGGATTATTCCTACGCTGGCTATGGTTTTGGAGTGGAGGCCATCCCAGACGCGCCTTCAACAGTGATCGCGATAACCGATTACGGCGCGATCCCCGATGACGGGCTAGACGATAGTAAGGCGGTGCAAAGAGCACTGGAAGCCGCCCGCGCCGTCGCCGGCCCCGTTACGGTTCGCTTTCCAGTCGGTCGCACGCAGGTCACTGAAGTGCTGCGCATCGACCGGGGCAATATCGTGCTCGACGGCGCAGGGCCGCAGGCTGGTGGTAGCGAGCTGTGGTTTCCACGCCCGCTCGAGCTGGTCGACACGTCGGACCAGTACGACGAGCTACGTGACTATCTTGTGCGAGAGAACAAACGCCAGGTCGAGCCCGAGAACAATATCAATTATCTGTTCAGCGAATGGAGCTGGAGCGGCGGGTTCATTTTCACCGGTCCGGCCGGCACGCGTCCCGTCAGCTATGACGGCGACAACGACGTGCGCGATCCAGTGCTGGCGAACGCCGTATCCGGTACGCAATTCAAGCGCACCATCACTGTCGACGGCGCCAGCAAACTGAGGATCGGACAGGTCGTTCAGTTGCAGTGGTTTCCGATAGATGGCGAAGACAGCCAGATCATCCGCTCGCTTTATGGCAACACCGACCTGCCGATCGGGTCGCATCATTGGACTTTTCGTAACCGACCGGCGGTAACGCAGGCCACCCGCGTGACGGCGATCGACGGCCGTAAGTTGACGCTCGGCGATCCGCTACTCCACGACGTGGGCGCCGACCAGCCGGCGGTGATCGCCGACTGGGAACATCTGGAGAATGTTGGCATCCAGAATCTGGCGCTCCGCTTTCCCGAAGGCGCGGCTTTCGGCCATCATCTGGAGCAGGGTTTTAACGGCATCTACATGACGGGCGTGTTCGGCGGGTGGATACGTAATCTGGTGATCGATAACGCCGACAGTGGCATATTGACCGACAATGCCGCTAGCTTGACCATCCGCAATATCACCACCACTGGCGAGCGCTCCGCTCATTACGCCGTGCATGTCGGCGCGGTGCACAATGTTCTGGTACAGCATCTGCGGGTTGAAAACCCAGTCGTGCACCCACTGACCGTTAACACCCGCTCGACCCGATCGGTTTTCAACCATGCCGAAGTTCTTCGTCGGGCGATCCTCGACCAGCACAGCGGGTCCAACCACCAGAACCTGTTCGACGATGTTGTCATGCATGTCAGGCCCGAATGGGATGACGACGCCTGGACCTATCGCCTGTGGGAGGGGGGCGGCGCGGGATACTGGAAGCCCGGCCACGGCCTCTACAATACCACCTGGAACGTGAAGCTGGTGCCGGAGGCAGGGCCCGGCGAGGACGAAATGCTGCAAGTGGTTAGCGGGCTCGAAGGCCCCGGCGCGCGGATTGTTGGCATCTCTGCCGAAGGGCGCCCGGTCAAGGTTTCCTATGACCCCGCCGCCTATCTCGAGGACATTGGGACCGTGCCCTCGGTCCCCTCACTTTACGATTATCAACTCGCAAGGCGCACCGCGCGCTGAGCTTCTCTTTCCCATCAAACACAAGGAATTTCCATGTTCGACAAAACCTACCACGCTACTCACCCCGACATGATGGACTGCGTCGACAATGAGGATTTGGCTGATCGCTACCGCGTTTCCGACATGTTCGCAGCGGGTGAAATCCACCTGAATTATTCGCACAACGAACGCTTCGTAATCGGCGGCGCTGTGCCCGATGGCGGCGCGCTGAAACTGCCCGACCAGACCGAGCCGGAGAGCGCAAAGGGTCATCCCTTCCTCGAAAGGCGCGAGATGGCGGCGGTCAATATCGGCACGGGCGAAGGGGCGATTACCGTCGATGGCGAGCGGTTCGTGATCAAGAACAAAGAGTGCCTCTACATCCCCATGGGGTCGAAGGAGGTGCAGTTCGAGGGTGACGGCGCGCGTTACTATCTCGCCTCGCTGCCTGCGCACAAGGCCTGCCCCGTCAAGCATATCTCGCTCGATCAGGCCAATCCACTCGAGCGCGGCGATCTTGCCAACTCCAACCAGCGCACAATCTACCAGCTGGTGATCCCGGGCGTGTGCGAAAGTGCGCAGTTGCTGCTCGGCCTGACCGTGCTGGAGGAAGGCAGCGTATGGAACACCATGCCGCCGCACCTGCACGACCGCCGCAGCGAGATCTATCTCTATTTCGACCTGCCAGAGGCCGATGATCGTGTGTTCCATTATATGGGCGAGCCGGACAATATGCGGCATATCGTACTCGCCAACGAAGAAGCGGTGATCAGTCCGCCCTGGTCGATCCACATGGGGTCGGGGACCAAGAAATATGCGTTTATCTGGGCTATGGGCGGCGAGAATCTGGATTACACCGACATGCACGTCCTCGACATCTGCCAGCTGAAGTAACGCTTATGTGGGATCTTTCGGGAAAGGCCGCACTGGTCACAGGCGCCAATACCGGCATCGGCCAGGGCATCGCGCTGGCTCTGGCCGATGCAGGGGCGGACATTGCCGCAGTCGGACGCTCGGCGGCGACTGAGACGGTGCAGCAGGTCCGCGCGATGGGGCGAAAGGCCGAGATGGTGATGGCCGACCTGTCGTCGATCGAGCCGGTTCAGCGCGTGGTGGACGAGACGGTGGACAAGCTGGGCGGTGTGGACATTCTGGTCAATAATGCCGGGATCATCCGGCGTAACGACGCGATCGACTTTACCGAGGCGGACTGGGACGTTGTCCTCGACACCAATCTCAAGAGCCTGTTCTTTCTGTGTCAGGCCGCTGGCCGGAAGATGATCGCGACGCATCGCGCCGATGGCCGGATTGGCAAAATCATCAATATCGCTTCGATGCTGACCTTTCAGGGCGGCATCCGTGTGCCCAGCTATACGGCGTCGAAATCGGGGGTTGGCGGTCTAACCAAGCTCCTTGCCAATGAGTGGGCGCTGAAGGGCGTGTGCGTGAACGCGATCGCACCGGGGTACATCGCCACCAACAATACGGTTGCGCTGCAGAAGGACGAAATCCGCAATCGGCAGATCCTGGACCGTATCCCTGCCGGGCGGTGGGGGGACCCCGCCGACATCGGCGGCGCGGCCGTTTTCCTTGCCTCCTCTGCGTCGGATTATGTGCAGGGCCACATCCTTGCCGTTGACGGCGGCTGGTTGGCGCGATGAGCAAGGCCAACGGCGGCAGCCGTCGTCGCCGTGTGGCGGCGTTCGGCGAGGTGATCTTGCGCTTGGCATCTCCCGATCGAAGGACGATCGTGCAAGCACAGAGTTTTGGAGTCGAAGTGGGCGGCGCCGAGGCAAACGTGCTTGCCGGACTTTCCGCCCTGGACCATGACGTCGTTCTGATCAGCGCGCTTCCAAGCAATTCGCTGGGGGATCTCGCCGCCGCCGGGCTCCGCGCGCGCAATATTGATCTCAGCCATGTTGCCCGTGCCGAGGGCCGTATGGGGCTGTATTTTCTGGAGCCAGGTCAGGGATGGCGCCCCTCACGCATCACATACGACCGTGCCGGGTCCGCTTTTGCCGAGTTGGATTGGCACAATTTCGACTTCAAGAGTGCCGTGCAGGGAGCGGACATCCTGCATATATCCGGGATCACCCCCGCGCTCGGACGCAAAAGCTTCGATGCTGTAGGTGCTCTTCTCGATGCTGCCGATGCAGTCGGTGTGCCGATCAGCTTTGATTGCAATTATCGCCAGAAACTCTGGAGCACATGGAACGAGAACCCTCGGGCCCTCTTGGAACAGATCATCAGCAAGGCGGAGATACTCTTCGGCAACCACCGCGATATCGCGATGCTGCTGGAAATCGAGATCGCAGGGGAAGGCGTGGAGCGGCGTCGGGCGGCGGCAGAGGTGGCTTTCGATCACTTCCCGCGTCTTCAAATTCTGGCCTCCACCGGCCGGGAAGTGGTGGCCGCCGATCACAATCATCTTGCGGCGCGTATCGATACCCGCACCCGCTGCGCTCAGACGGAGCCGATCGACATTGCGGGTATCGTTGATAGGATCGGTACCGGCGATGCCTTTGCGGCCGGCGTTCTGCACAGCCATCTAGAGGGTGACTCGTCCGAGACGATGGCATCGACGGGCCTTGCACTCGCAGCCCTCAAGCATAGCTTGCCGGGGGATATGTCGACGTTCGATCGCCAGCAGCTGGATCACTTTTGTTCGGGCGGCCGCGACATTTTGCGCTGACGCTCAGTCGCTCGGCGAGCCCATCGAGGCCCTATCTATGAAAGTCGAGGCGAGGCGCGTAGGCAGAGGCCCGGCCCCCTCGTCAAAATCCGGCAGATAGCGTGCAACCAGCTTGCGCGCGGCAACACGGCCCATTTCAACGATCGGCCAGCGCACTGTGCTGAGCGGCGGCCAGAGATGAGATGCCGTGGGGGAATCATCAAATCCCACGATCGACAGCTTACTCGGCACATCAATGCCAAGGTGTTTTGCCGCGTGCATGACGCCCGCAGCCATTTCGTCATTACTGGCAAGGATGGCTGTCGGCCGGGGCGCCGCTTTCAGAATCTGTTCGCCTGCGACCAGTCCTGAACTGAACCGGTAATTGCCCTGCGCTATCCACTCCTCATTAAGCGCAATGCCAGCCTGCGCCATGGTGTCGCGAAAACCGTCTTCGCGCTCCTGTGCAGATCGAAAGCCTGAAGGTCCCCGCACGAAGCCGATGCGCCTGTGGCCCCGTTCAATCAGAGCCTGACAAGCTTCCGAGACGACTTCACGGTCGTTAGAAGCTACGCAATGCGCCTCATCGTCCAGCATTGCCGAACCGATGCGCACATACTCCACTCCGGCATTGCGGCAGAGGTCCGCAAGGTCGCCGCGTTCAGAGATTGGCGGCAAAAGGAGTACGCCGAGTGGTCGCTGCTTTTCTAAGAACGTACGCACGTCCGCCAGCATATCCGCCGAATCTCGATCCACCGGGCGGACGACGAGAGCCAAATCGCTGTCCCGGATCGTCTGCAGGACGCCGGTCTGGAAATTCAATACAGTCTGCGCATTGGGATTGTCGTGCAATAGTACGATAAGAAAATTACGCCGCAGCGCCAGAGCGCGCGCCTGGGGGTTGGGAACGAAACCGATTTTGCGAATTGCGGTTTCGACTTTGTCGCGCGTAGCATCACTGAGAAGCGGCGATCGGTTGATCACCCGACTTACGGTCTTTTTCGACACGCCTGCCAAGGCTGCCACGTCATTGATGGTCGGGTTGGCGCTTTTGCACGCCGCTGACTTGCTCACGAGATTGGACTTACCCTTTGCTTGCATGGATCACCCTATGCTCTTTTCCTGTCAGCGAGCAATCGCGATTGCCCAATATGACTTGCAACAACGCACGCTTGCCCTGCAACGCTCTTTCTGACACCGGTGTCTGGCACATTGGGTGGAAGACAGGAGACGAGAATGGAAAGCGCGAACAGCATCGCCCGGGATTTCGTTGAGGCAAGGCGGGCGAATGCCGTGCTCGAACAATATCCTGGACCGATGCCGACCACGCTTCTGGATGGCTATAGGATCCAAGATATCGCGATGGATCTCGATGGCCGGACGGTACGCGGATGGAAGGTGGGCAGAGTTCCCGTCGGACTCGTTGGAAAATACGGCGCTGAGCGCCTCGCAGGTCCCATTTTCGAGGGTGCGATCCGGAAATCGGAAGTTGGGGAGATTCCGAAAATGCCAGTATTAGACGGGTTCGCGGCTGTCGAAGCAGAAATCATGTTGCGTATAGGGAACGTGGCCGGCGGCATCTTTACGATGGAGGATGCAATGGCCGCGGTCGACTGCGCGCGTTTTGGTGTTGAGATCGCAAGCTCACCCTATCCCGGGATCAACGAACATGGGCCGGCCGTCACCGTGTCTGACTTCGGGAACAATTTCGGTCTGTTACTCGGTCCTGAAATTGCGGATTGGTCGGCTCCCGGCGCGCTTGACGGCCGGGTCACGCTCGGACTTGATGGGGAGCAAATCGGCGCTGGCAATGCTGCCGACATGCTGGATGGGCCATTCGGTTCCGTGCGCTTCTTGTCTCTCCTTCTGGCGAGCCGAGGCCGAACACTGCGGCAAGGGGACTGGATTTCAACTGGTGCACTCACCGGTGTTCATCGCGTTCATGCCGGCCAAACCGTTCGCGCTCAGTTTAAGGATAAGTCTTATGTAAGTTGCAAACTTGTCGAGAACGGAAAAAATGGAAACTAATTCGGCGACGGTTGCCAGAACTGACCTGACCCCGTTGCCGGTGACCTCAGGCCGCTCAATAGTGCAAAGGGGGTGGGGGGCGTGCAGCCGTCGGGAACGTGCCACCGCACATGCTCGCGGGCTATTCCCGGGCGGTGTTCAGTCCAAATTGCTCCGGCGTAAAGCTTGAAGCGGTTTCCGCCCGATGTGACCATAAGGGATTCCCAAGCGCGGTGTGATCTGATTCACGCTACCGGCCGGGAAGGAGGCCGGCACGCGATGGGTTAGCCCTTGTCGATGGATTTGCGCCGCCGGGTTCTGACGGCGGTGAATGCTGAAGCAAGCTGCCGGGCGGCGCCGTGGTTCGGGGTCGCGCCGGCGACAGCAATCCGGTGGCACGCGCAGCGCCGCGAAACCGGGAGCTTCGCGCCCAATCCGCAGGGCGGGGACACGTGTTCACGTCGGATCGAAGAACACCGCTATACGGTGCTGGGTATCTGGGAACAGGCGAAGGGCATCGGCGTAATCTGCATGCCGTCCGCCTCTGCTGCTAGGAATAGGATCGCGGCCTCTTCGCCTTCAGTTTTTGAATGGGGGGAAAAATTCATCTGCAATTGCCTTGAGCCCGTCCGAGGCTAACAATCCGTTTGAGAATGTGTCAGACGCTGGCGCTTCGGCTATATTTGCAGCAAACGCAGGCCGTATAGCGCGCTCCGTCGTCTGTCTTTTTGAAGATCCTGAAGCCAATGGGAATGTTGGCAAGGGCGGGCCATTAACGCACCTTTTTCGCAGTTCCCATCGCGTCGATAATATATATTATGTAAAATAATGATTGAAAGACGCAATCCTTATAGAGCTGCCGATGCTCGCTTCTTCATCCCGTTGCCTCCGAAAAGCCCTTGTTTCGCGGCATGCGAGCGGCATGATGGGCGAAAATATGGGAGACGATGATGAGCGACGATGTCGTGGCCGTGCCGGAGGCTGCGCGGCGGGCAAGCAATTGTTCAGATGCCGACTATCAGGCGCTATATGACCGGTCGCTCAACGACAGCGAAGCGTTCTGGCTGGAACAGGCCCGCCGTATCGAGTGGATCAAGGCGCCGACGGTCGCCGGCAATTGGTCGTTCGATGATCGCGTCGATATCAAGTGGTTCGAAGACGGGCAGCTGAACGCCTGCTGGAACTGCGTTGACCGGCACGCGATCACGACGCCGGATCGCCTAGCCCTGATCTTCGAGCCGGACGAGCCGGACGCCGAGACGCGGCAGATTACCTATGCCCAGATGCGGGCCGACATCGCCCGGTTCGGCAACGCACTTCTCGCAATGGGCGTCGAGCGAGGCGACCGGGTTACGATCTATATGCCGATGGTGCCCGAGGCTATCTACGCCATGCTTGCCTGCGCGCGGATCGGTGCGGTTCACAGCGTCGTGTTTGGCGGCTTCTCGCCGGAGGCGCTGCGTGGACGTATCGAGGATTGTGACAGCCGCTTCGTCATCACGGCGGACGCCGGACGCCGTGGCGGTCGTGACATCCCGCTGAAGGCCAATGTCGACGCCGCGCTTGATGGAGGCGCGCCCGTTTCCGGGGTGATGACGGTACGAGTGACGGGCGCGGACGTGGCGATGACGGAGGGACGCGACCGCTGGTATCATGAGGCGGTCGCCGCCGTCGACGACGATTGCCCCTGCGTTCCCATGAACGCGGAGGATCCGCTGTTCATTCTCTACACGTCCGGCTCTACCGGGAAACCGAAGGGCGTGCTGCATACGACCGGCGGCTATATGGTGTGGACCGCCCTCACCTTCGCATATGCTTTTGATCATAAAGAGGATGATATCTTCTTTTGTACCGCCGACGTCGGCTGGATCACTGGTCATAGCTATGTGGCCTATGGTCCCCTCGCCTGCGGAGCGACGCAGTTGATCTTTGAGGGGGTACCGAATTATCCCGATGAAAGCCGGTTCTGGGCCATTACGGAGAAGCACAAGGTTTCGATCCTCTACACCGCGCCGACCGCCATCCGCGCGCTGATGCGCGAAGGCCCTGAGCCGGTGAAAAAGCACGACCGTTCGTCCCTCAGGATCCTCGGAACGGTTGGAGAGCCGATCAATCCCGAAGCGTGGCGGTGGTACCGCAATACGGTGGGCAATTCCCGCGTGCCGGTGGTCGATACCTGGTGGCAGACCGAAACGGGCGGGATCATGCTGACCACCCTGCCCGGCGCGCACGACATGAAACCCGGCTGGGCGGGGTTGCCCATGTTCGGTGTACGCCCGCTTCTGGTGGACAATGATGGGCAGCGCATCGAGGGGACCGCCGAGGGGAACCTCTGCATCTCCAGAAGCTGGCCCGGACAGGCACGCACGGTCTACGGCGATCATGCACGGTTCCGGCAAACCTATTTCTCGACCTATGAGGGGCTTTATTTCACCGGTGACGGGGCGCGGCGGGACGAGAATGGATATTATCGCATCACCGGCCGTGTCGACGACGTCATCAACGTCTCCGGCCACCGCATGGGCACGGCGGAAATCGAAAGCGCCCTCGTTCTGCATGATCAGGTCGCGGAAGCGGCAGTTGTGGGTTTCCCGCACGAGGTGAAGGGCCAAGGCATCTACTGCTATGTGACGACGAATGCCGGTGTCGACATGACTGCCGACTTGGAGGCCGAACTGCGCCAGCACGTCCGCAAGGAGATCGGCCCGGTCGCGACCCCCGATCATATTCACCTGACGCCGGCCCTGCCGAAAACGCGTTCGGGAAAGATCATGCGCCGGATCCTGCGAAAGATTGCAGAAGGAGACACGAAGAGCCTGGGCGACACCTCGACACTCGCCGATCCAGGCGTCGTGGCTTCGCTGATCGAGAACCGGCGACCGGCGTAGAGAGGATACGAGAAGAGCGTCGAGGCGCGCGTCCGCACCCCGGCTAGCAATCCGGTTCCGGGGCATCCTTTCGGGTTGCGGTCGACTTGAACTCGTCCGGCGTCAGCGTTCCGGACGCATTGCAGTCGGATGCAGCAAAGCGTTCGCGCTGCTCCACGGAGTATTCCTCGAAATCGATGATGCCATCGCCGTTCGTGTCCATGCGCGCAAAACTCTTTCGCCGGGGATCGAGATACTCCTCCCGCGAAACGAGCCGATCGTCATTGTCGTCGTTTCGCTCGAAGCGCTTGCGCTCCCGCTCTGCCGGATCTGGCGGCGGCGCCGAGGGCGCCTTTAGCGGCGGGGGCGCGGTCTGCGTACTCGCTGCTGTTTCCAGAGCGATGCCCGCAGTCTCCGGGCAGGGCGGCGGCGCCGATGCGGGCCGACACGTCGGTGTACGCATCCATCCGATCACCGCGATCGCGGAAAGGATGACGATCAAGCCAGCCAGCGCGGACTTGCGCACAGCACTCATCCAAGCATCCCTGCGCGGAGGGTCATGCGCCCGGTCAGATTGTGCGCGAGCATCGCGACGTGGCGGCGCGTGGGTAAACGATCGCGAACGGGCGCAGCGGCAAGAACCGCGCTGAACGGGCGAACGGCCTTCGGCACGGTTACACGCTGGGCATCCGACGTTTTGTCGGGGATCCAATCTGGTGATACACCGCAAATATGGCTGCCCGCGATCAGAAGGGCGCGGACGGCCGGAATGTCGTCACCATGTTCAATCCGGTCCATGTGCGCTTCGGCGAGACCAGCGAGGAGAGGATAGGTGCCGGTCGGCAGATCGGATTGAATGCGCTCCAGCAGCGGCTCCCCGGCATGGCGGCCCTTGCCGAGTTCCGCGAGCGTATCGCGCCACCAGGCAAGCTTGATGAGCGGAATATGCGCTTCCTCCGCGTGCGGCAGGATGGTCGCCAGGCGATCCTCAAGTTCCCAGACCAGCGCGAGTCTGGGGCGCTGGCCGGGCGGCGCCATCAAGGATGCGAAATAGGCGTCCTGCCGCCGCGCGGACGGCGGTTCGGCCCCGATGCCCAGGTCGACATGTCCGTTCATTTCGTCGCCCCCTTCGTCCCTGCTCTTGAAGCCGGCCCCGGCCCCTAACGCGTTCCCTATCGAAAGCGAAGGGAGGCGTGAGGAAACGCGTGCATGCAAGTGGGGCCGCAGGGCGTGAACATGCCCGTTTACCAGTTTTGTAAACCAGCGGCTTTAGGTGTTCGTTAGCTTAACATCGGTACGGTTCCGGCACGCTGCCCTCGCATTGCCCGCATCCCGCGGCTGTGCACGCGGCGACGAGCAACCGGGACGAGAACGATCATGACCAAGCGGAACCTCTGGTTGAAGCGGCTGTATAGCGACGAAAAGGGAATGATCACGCCCCTGATGGCGATGGGCTTCGTCACCTCGATTGCTGCTCTTGGCGGCGGGGTCGACATGACGCGATACTATCTGGCGCAGTCCCAGTTACAGGTCGCCGTCGATGCCGCCGCTCTGGCGGGCGGGCGGACGCTGCGGCTGGACGTGACGAGCGGCGACACGATTACCGAGGGTTCCGCCGCCTACAGGGCCACCGAGGAATATTTCGCGGCCAATTTCCCAGCCGAATATCTGGGTACGCAGCTCAATCCGCTGCAGATCAGCGGCAAGCGGGACGGATCCGATGTGGAGATCAGCGTTCGTGCGAACGGCAAGGTTCCCAGCACCTTCGCGCGGATCATCGGCGTCGATGAAATCGCTATTTCCGCCATCTCCGTGGCGGAGACCAGCGAAAATCTAGACGCCCAGCCGGCCGAAGTCATGCTCGTCCTCGACAATACCGGCTCGATGGAGGGCAGCCGCATCGTGAATTTGAAGAGCGCGGTCGGTGAATTCCTGGAGGTCGTCTACGGCGACGATGAAGTGCAGGACGATATCGCCATCGGCATGCTGCCATACAATACGATGGTGAATGTCGGCTACGCCTTCGAGGACAAGGCCGGCCAATATGGTCGCGACGCCAACATTCAGAAACTGGTGGGGTACACCGAAGGGGCCAGTGATGGCTGGCGCTGGAAGGGCTGCGTGCGCGCGGATCCCACGATCCAGACCGTGAAGGGCGATCCGAACAACCTTTATGGGAGCGACATCGACACGGTCGATGCAGGCGCATGGGATATCGGTCTCGATCTTCCAGGCACGCCGGGCACAAAACGTACCGATAAGATCATGCCCTTCTACTATCCGCCCATTCAGGTGGACTCGTTTCAGGATGTCAACAATACCTTCAAGCTACATACTGACAATGCAGTCGCAAACGAACGACTGCGACGCCCCGAATATCGCTTCTTGAAAGACTATCTGGTCCAGCATTACCATGATAGCGACGAGAAATTCGGTGAGGACAAGAATGGTGACGGCTTTTCCGGTATCCTGGACGGTACCGGCAATATCGACGTGGCCAAGATTAGTTACAAGAACAAAGATAAAGGTCTTGTGCGCTATAGTTCATGGCCGAACCCGAAGAACTACGACTTCCGCCGAAGCGTCTCCAATCGTTCGCTGCAAGGTCCCGCCCCGAACTATCAGTGCCCGTCTCCGGCCAAGCCGATCAGCTATTCCTGGAAGAGGTCCGAACTGACGGACTATGTTCAGAACGAAAATTACGCGCTGAAGCCAGGCACTGGCACCTTCCACACGGTGGCAATGACATGGGGTCTGCGCCTGCTGGAACTCGATGACTTCTTCCCGCGCAACAATCCGACCGACTTCCCGGCGAAGCGTTACATCGTGTTCATGACGGACGGCAATTTCGACTCGCAGGACGATGGACGCACCGATCAATACGGGAAGACGCAGCGTGACACGGCCTTGACGGCCTACGGCACTTGGCGCGAACGCGAACTGGTAAACAGCGAAAGCGAAAGCAGGGTCGTCGATGCCCTGATCCTGCGGTTCGCGAAAACCTGCCAGGTTGCGAAGCAGCAGGGCATCGAGATCTATACGATCGCGTTCGAGATCCCCAACTCCGGTGATGGCAGGAAAACGCGCGAGATGTTTCGGCGCTGCGCCAGCAATCCGGACACGCATTTTTTCGATACTTCGAACGGCAATGACCTGAAGGCGGCTTACAGGTCCATTGCGAGCGATCTGACTGAACTTCACCTTTCGCGCTGATCCGGTCGATGTCGAAAACGCTGAGGCGCTGCGAGGAGGGCTCGACGATCGTCGAGTTCGCCATCGTGGCGCCAGTCCTCCTGATGATGATCGCCGGCGCGGTGGAACTCGGCTACATGGCCATGGTGCGATCCTCCCTGGAGGGCGCAACGATCGCTGCCGCACGCCAGGCTCTGACGGGAGCCTGCCCGGAAGAGCGGGAGGGCCGCATGCGAACCTTCATTACCGAACGTCTGGCAGCCTACCGGACGGCGACCACCGAACCGGAAATTCTGATCCGGAATTACGGCGAACGCATGAGCGACGTGGGAACCATGGAGCCGTTCGAAGACGAAAACGGCAATGGAGAGTTCGACCTCGGCGAGAAATACGATGACGTCAACGCCGACGGGGAGTGGGGCGACCGCGGCACGGTCGGCGATCTCGGCGGGCCGGGGGATGTGGTTTATTACGAAGCCAATCTGGCGATCTCGCCGCTGTTTCCCTTCTTGAAATGGGTTGCGCCGGGCGACCCGTTCCACATGCATTCCGCGACGGTCGTGCGGAACGAGCCGGTGTTCGCGACGCATTGCAATGGCGGGATGGCATGACCCGCCCTTCCCGTCTATCGCGTTTCGCAGGTGATGAGCGGGGCGTCGCATTCCTAGAATTCGCGCTTATGCTGCCGATCTTTCTCGGCTTCATCCTTATGGCGGCAGAGTTAGCCAACTACCTGGTCGCGAAGCAGCGGGCGCAGAAGCTCGCATTCATGACCAGCGACATGCTGGCGCGCTCGACCGTCATGCCCGACGAAAAGCAGGTCGAGGATATCTTCCTGTCGATGGATGTGGCCGCTGAACCCTTTCGCATGCGCGAAGACGGCCGGGTTATTTTGACCGGCATCGTCGGCATGGAGGACGGGTCCACGGGAAAGATGGAGAACAAGCTGGTCTGGCAGCGCTGCGACGGGAACCTGACCTCGTTCCAAAGCCATCTCGGCCGCGAAGACAGTCAGGAAGCGCGTGACCGGGAGGCGGTGGTGTTCCCGCAGAACATTCAGCTGCCGAAGTCGCAGATGATCATCAGCGCCGAGGTGGCGCTGCAATATGAACCGATCACGAGCGACGCCTTCTTCGACAAGATCGGCGTAGACCGGCTGCTGACCGCGCGGTCCTTTTTGCGCACGCGCAGCGCGGCCTTCACGGATATCTCGGTCGCGGACGGCATGTCGCCAATGCTTTGCCACAGCTGATCGGCCGCCGCGGACTGGCTGCCGAGCGAGCGGGATAGCAAGGCTCCCGCTCGCTCGGTCTTCAGGGTCTGATAGACACTCAGCGCGTCAGCTTGCGATAGGTCATCCGGTGCGGACGGTCGGCGGCGTCCCCGAGGCGGCGGCGCTTGTCCTCCTCATAGGCCTCGAAATTGCCCTCGAACCATTCGACATGGCTATCGCCCTCGAAGGCGAGAATGTGCGTGGCGAGGCGGTCGAGGAAGAAGCGATCATGGCTGATGACCACGGCGCAGCCGGCGAAGTTCTCCAGCGCAACCTCGAGAGCGCGGAGAGTCTCCACGTCCAGATCGTTGGTCGGCTCGTCGAGCAGCAGGACGTTTCCGCCCTTTCGCAGCATCTTCGCAATGTGCACCCGGTTGCGCTCACCGCCTGACAGCTGCCCGACCTTCTTCTGCTGGTCGGGACCCTTGAAGTTGAACGCCCCGACATAGGCGCGGCTGGAAATCCTCTCCTTGCCGAACTCGAAATAATCCATGCCGTCAGAGACTTCTTCCCAGACGTTCTTGTTCGGGTCGAGGTCGTCGCGGCTTTGATCGACATAGCCCAGGTGAACGGTATCGCCGATGTCGATCTTGCCTTCATCGGGATTGTCCTGGCCGGTGATCATCTTGAACAGAGTGGATTTACCCGCGCCGTTCGGACCGATCACGCCGACGATACCGCCCCGTGGGAGCATGAAGTCGAGGTCTTCGAACAGAAGCTTGTCGCCATAGGCCTTGGTCAGCCCCTTGGCCTCGATGACCTTGCCGCCAAGGCGTTCGGGGTTCTGGATTAGGATTTCAGCCTGACCGACCTTGCGGTTCTCCTGTGCTGCGACGAGGTCGTCAAAGGCCTGGATACGCGCCTTCGATTTGGTCTGCCGGCCCTTGGCCGACTTGCGAATCCATTCCAGTTCGTCCTTGATCGCCTTTTCCCGGCCCTCATCCTCCCGGCTTTCCTGCTCCAGCCGCTTCGCCTTCTTCTCCAGATAACCGGAATAATTGGCCTCGTAGGTGTAATAGCGGCCCCGATCGAGCTCCAGCACCCAGCCGACGACATTGTCGAGGAAGTAGCGGTCATGGGTCACGAGGATGACGTTGCCGGCATAGTCGACGAGGTGCTTTTCCAGCCAGGCGACGCTTTCCGCGTCGAGATGGTTGGTCGGCTCGTCGAGCAAGAGAATGTCCGGCTTCGACAGAAGCAGACGGCAGAGCGCAACGCGGCGCTTTTCACCGCCCGACAGGTTGGTCACGCCGGCATCGCCGGGCGGGCAGCGCAGAGCGTCCATCGCGATATCGAGCGTGGTGTCGAGATTCCAGCCGTCCACGGCATCGATCTGTTCCTGAAGCTCGCCCATTTCGGCCATGAGCGAGTCGAAATCCACATCTTCCGGGGGATCGCCCATGATCGCCGTGATTTCGTTGAAGCGGTCGATCTTGCCGGCAATCTCGCCGACACCTTCCATGACGTTCTGCTTGACGGTCTTCGAAGGATCGAGCTCGGGTTCCTGCTCCAGATAACCCACGGACACGTTCTCGCCGGCCCATGCCTCGCCCTGGAAATCCTTGTCCCGCCCGGCCATGATCTTCATCAGGGTCGACTTACCGGTCCCGTTCGGGCCGACGATGGCGATCTTCGTACCGGGATAAAATTGCAAGGTGATATTGTTGAGAACGGGTTTCGACTGACCGGGGTACGTCTTGGTCAGCTCTTTCATTACGAAACTGTATTGGCCTGCGGTCACTGCGTCGGCGCTCCATATAAACGAAAAGTGTGAGTTGCCCTTTGAACGGGCCTTGGGAGCGAGATAGGCTACGCTCCCTCACCACGCAACACCGCCCGAAAGCCGCCTCTGTGGGGCCGACCGAAAAACATGGCCGAACCGCAATGAATCTTGCATGAACGAAAAGCGGTGCTATTTGTGGAACCGCGGTAGGGGGAAGCAGTTATACCCTCCTAGCGGTGAAGAACCGACTTAGGGAGACGTGTAAGACATACGGCCAGCCAAGTACAATGCCATCATAAGGTTAGGCTAGAGACCGTAGTTTTCCAATAATTTCCATTCTATCGAATGTGACCGAACGGGAACCCTCACCGAAGAATGCCGTTCGGTTTCTTAAATAAGGAGAGTTATTATGAAGAAGATCGTATTCGCAGTCGCCGCCGCTGGTGCCATGACCCTCGCCGCTTGCGGTCCGCAGGACGCGGCCGAGGACGTGCAGGAGCAGCAGCTCGAGTCGCAGGAGGACGTGCTTGAGGAGCAGGCCGATCTTCAGGACGAGATGGGCAACGAAGCCGCTGCCGACGATCTCGATGCGCAGGCCGACATGATGGGCGAGTCCGCTGACGAGGTCGATGGCGCGAACGTCATCGAGGAAGACACCACGATGACCGACGACGGCACGATGACCGACGAGACGACGACGACGACCGAAGAAGAAATGTAAGCTTCTTCGACCTTGTCGAATGAAGAGGGGCGTGTCCGATGGACGCGCCCCTTTTTCATTGAGATGTACGCAGGTTCGCTGCGTCCGATTCCGGATTTGGATTTCCGTACCCGGCAATCAACGCTGCGGCCGAATGAGGTATTTTTCGCCGGTAGCCTTACGCGCATAGGCGCGGGCGACGTCAGCCTGCAGGGCGTCCTCCAATGATATCTCCTTTGTATAGTGGCTGGCGAAGGTGGTGCCGATCTCGTCCGCGACCCGTTGACGGAGTTCCCCTGCCCGCTTGCCGCCGATCCGCGCAAGGAAGGGGGGCAGCAGCCATCCGCCGACACCCCAGAACATGCCATAACCGCGCGTGAGGACGGTCGGCGACAAGTCGAGACTGCCGTAGAGATAAACCTGCTTGTGCGCGGTACTCCCGTAAACGCTGAAAGCGTCGGCCTTGCGCCCCTGCGCGCGTTCCATTGCCATCAGGATGTAATTCGCGAGCTTGCCGCCGCCGACGGCGTCGAAGGCGAGAGTGGCGTTCGTTTCAGCGACCGCTTCGGTAAGCTGGTCCAGAAAGTCGTCGTCCGAGGAGTTGCAGACATGGTTCGCGCCGGCACTGCGCAGAATTTTGGCCTGGTCCTCGCTGCGCACGATATTGACCAGTGACACATCGTCCGCCTGACAAATTCGATTCAGCATCTGACCGAGGTTCGACGCGGCAGCCGTATGGACGAGCGCGCTGTGCCCCTCCATCCTCATGGTTTCCACCATGGAAAGCGCGGTGAGCGGATTGACGAAGCTGGATGCGCCTTCGACCGCGGTCGTGCCTTCGTTGAAGGCCAGGCAGTTCTCTGCGGTCGTCTTGCAGTAACGGGCATACATGGCCCCGCCCATCGCAGCGACCGTCTTGCCGAGAAGCGCCTGCGCGGCAGCGCCGCTGCCGGCCGCAACGACCGTGCCCGCCCCCTCATTGCCGACGGGCAACGCCTTGCCGAGCCGGGCGCTCACGCGCGCAAGCAGGGCTTCGGGGATCGGCGCGGTGAGAAGAGCGCGGCCATCGCGATCCTCGTTCACCGCCTCTGCAATGTTCGCCGGGCCGAACATCACACCCTGATCGGATGGATTGATGGGCGCTGCATCGACTTCGATCAGCACCTCGTTCTCGTCCAGCGTCTCCGGGACGGGTTCGGCGGCAAGGAACATTTCAAGCCGCCCTTCCCCGGTCATGCGCGCCTTCATCTTCAAATTTTCAGTCATGCGTCCTCCCATGGGATCGGTTGCGTCCAGTGTCGTTTGCCTAGCTGCGCGACGAGGTCGCCGACGCTGAGCGAAATGAGAGGGATCGAGCAGCGATCTGCAGATGGGTTCGTCAGGGCTTTGCCGGACGGCGGAAGATCGTTCTCATCCGAGCCGTCAGTTTCGGAATGCTTCTGCCTCCATAATGCAGAACCTGCATCTCGAACCCGGCGGGGCGGCCCTGCAGGATCCACAAACCGAACAGACAGGCGAAATATATTATGCCGCCAAGGAGGACGAAGGGAAGGCAGCCGGCAATGACATCGCCGACATCCTCCACCGGAATGATACGCGGCTTCAGGATCCAGAGGAATGCAGCCATCACGCCGCAGGACAGGAAGGCGCGGCCGCAATCCTTTGCGACGTGGCGAATATGCACGCCCAGCTCGCGCCCGACAAGTTGCAGCGACAGGAACAAGCCGATGAAGGTGACCGCCGCCCATGCGTAGATGGCGCCCGAAAAGCCCGCCAAGTGAATGCCGGCGAATATCAGGGGCCAGCCCACGGCAAGGCTTGCGGTCGCGCGCGCCAGGAGCGGCCGCAGACGCTCGAGCGCCATGACCGCCGAATGGGCCGGCGTTGCGATGGTGCGGGCAGCCGCGACAGGGGCGATTACTTGCACCACCAGAATGGCCTCGTCCCATTGATCGCCTACCAGAATGGCAATTGCCTCATGCGCAAAGAACGACAGGCCCACTCCGATAGGCATAGCTATGGCGAAAATCACCTCCTGCGACAGGCGCAGTGTGCGGCGCAGGCGCTCAAGATCCTCTCGCACGGCGCCGAAACCGGGCAGCAGGATCTTCCGGATGGGCGCGACGAGTTCGCCGAGAAGCGTGTTGTAGGCATTCTGCCCCATGGTGAACTGCCCGACCGCGGCGGTGGAGATCAGGCGCGAAATCAGCGATTGCGGCGCCATGGAGTGGATCTGCGTGAAGATGTCCACCACCAGGACACCCGACCCGAAGCTGACCATGGAGCGCCACTCGCCGAGCCCGAAGCGGGGGCGCACGGGAACCTTGTAATAGGTCAGAAGGCATTCCATCGTGCGGGAAAACATCGTCGCCACGACAATTGCCCAGTAGCTTTGAAAATAGAAGGCGGCGGCGATGGACACCGCAAATCCGATCAGATTTGCAACCGTCGTTCGAAAAAACTCACGCGAGAAGTCGAGATGGCGAGCATAGAGCAGGAATGCGGGGTTCTTGAACCCGTCGATGATGAGCACGCCGGAGAGGACTTGGAGGACAAGCTGCAATCTCGGCTCGTTGAGCATATCCGCGACCAAGCCCGAAACGGCGAACAGGATTCCGGCGATCAGCAGCCCGCGGAGCAACTGCAAGGTGAAGGCTGTGTTGATGTGCGCATCCTCGATGCGCTTGAAGGTCATCAGGGCCGCGCCCATGCGCACATCGATAAACGTCTGGATGAAGCCGATGGCCATGAAGGCGAGCGAGGCGACACCATAGTCCGAGGGCGACAGAAGCCGTCCCAGAACGGCAAGGTTCACGAGCGAACCGAGCCGCGTCACCAGCGATGTCATGAACACAAAACCGGCGGCGACGAGCGCCCGCGCGCCAAGGTCGCGGTCGCTGCGCTCCTCGAACATCAACGTCCCTGAACGCCAGAGCGGACAACAGCCGCGGTCATCCTCATTCGCTCATCGAGTAAGGGCGTGCTTCGGTTGAGGTTCCCCACTCGCGGTTCGGTTCGGCCTGCATGGTGAAAACGAGTTCGCCGCCCTGAACGATTTCGCCGTGGCGCAGATAGGTCCGTTCCAGCGGTTCCCCGTTCAGCGTGACGCTGCCGATATAGGGTTTCTCCGCCCCCAGCCCCTCGGTGCGGATGGTAAACCGATTGCCGTTCGGCAGGTTCAGTACCGCCCGCTCGACGAAGGGCCGGCCGATCACATATTGCAGGCTGCCGGGCGTGACGGGGTAGAAACCGAGGCCGGTAAAGAACAGCCAGGCAGACATCTGACCCAGATCGTCATTCCCCGAGAGTCCCTCCGGCGTCGGCGCGTACTGACTGTCCACGATTTCGGCCAGTCGTTCCTGCGTCTTCCAGGGCGCGCCGGCGTGATTGTAGAGATAGGCCACATGATGGCTCGGCTCGTTGCCATGAATATACTGGCCGATCAGCCCTGCGATATCTTCGGCGTGGCTGTAGTCGATGCCGGTCATGTCATATTCAAACATGCGATCGAGCTTTTCGACGGCTGCTTCGTCGCCGCCCATGGCCTGGAACAAGGCGTCCTGATCGTGCGGCACGAACCAGCTATACTGCCAGGCGTTCCCCTCGGTATAGTCATAGCCGTAATTGATCGCGGTGGGATCGAACGGTTCCCGGAAGTTCCCCTTCGAATCTCGCGCGCGGACGAAGCCGGTCTTGTCGTCGAAACTGTTCCGCCAGTTGCGCGACCGGTCATAGAAGCGGTCCGCGACGCGGGTCCGCCCCATCTTTTCCGCCATTCGCGCGATGGTCCAGTCGTCATAGGCATATTCGACGGTTTTGGAGGCCGCCTCCGGCTCCTCGTCGATCGGAACGTAGCCGAGCTTCATATAGTCACCGAGCCCGCCATAGGGCGCATAGCTGGCGCTTTGCACCATGGCCCGAAGCGCGGCGTCTTCATCGAAGCCGCGAACTCCCTTTAAATAGGCGTCGGCAATCACTGGAACGGCATGGTAGCCGATCATCGTCCACGTTTCCTGTCCGTGGAACTGCCATATCGGAAGAATTCCGAACGGGCTCTGCTCCTGGCTGGCGAGCAGCGAGCGGATAATGTCGCGGTTTACCGTATCGGGCTGTAGAAGCGTCAGTAGCGGATGCTGTGCGCGAAACGTGTCCCATAACGAGAAGGTGGAACGGAACGTGAAGCCATCCGCGCGGTGCACGGCATTGTCGGGCCCGCGGTACTGGCCGTCCGCGTCACCGGAAACTGAGGGCGCGATCATGGAATGATAGAGTGCGGTGTAGAGGTTCGTCCGCATATCGTCGGACGCCTCGATCTCGACGGCCGAAAGAGCGGTTTCCCACTTGCCCCGCGTGTCCGCCCGAACCGCGTCGAAGGTCCCCGGCTCGCTTTCCAGGTTTCGGATCGCGCCCGCTTCGTCGACCGTGGAGACGGCGACCCGAACCTCCAGCGGCGCATCCAGCCTGCCGAAGTCGAGGCGCCCGACAAGTGCGCGGCCCTGACGCTGGGCAACGGCATCGCTGTCCCTGCCCGGCCCCTGAAAACCGCGATAGGCCACGTCTTCCTCGGTGTTGACGAAGGCGTGGCTCTTGACCGGGGCGGAAAACCGCATTGCGAAATAGAGATGCCGGTCCGGCGCCCAGCCGCGCGTCTGCCTGGCGCCGGTCACGGTCCCGTCCGGATGCAACCGC
Source organism: Pacificimonas flava (assembly GCF_000342165.1). Lineage (GTDB taxonomy): Bacteria > Pseudomonadota > Alphaproteobacteria > Sphingomonadales > Sphingomonadaceae > Pacificimonas > Pacificimonas flava. The sequence continues at coordinate 380,121 of NZ_AMRV01000001.1, read as the reverse complement.
AGGGAAGACCAGAGAATCTTTCCTGGATAATTATAGAGCGAACTGCGCAGGTCGAGTACGAGATGCGCGGCTTCCTCGTTCGGGAAGGTGTAGCGATGGACGCCGACACGTGTTCCCGCGGTCATCTCCGCAAGAACCCGCGCGTCGGTCAGCCGCACGGAATAATAGCCGGGCTCCGCCTCCTCGTGGATATGATCGAAGCGGGACCGGTAGCCGGAGCCCGGCTTTGTTGCATCGCCCGGTTCGAGCGCAACCTCGTTACCCGCGACCGGCATGACCAGAACATCGCCGAGATCCGAATGGCCGGAGCCGGAGAAGTGCGTATGCGAGAACCCCTGGATGGTCGGGTCGTCATATCGGTAGCCGGCTGCGTGGTCGTAACAGTCGCGGATCTCGCAGGTCGTGTCGGTATCGGGGCTGAGCTGGATCATGCCGAACGGCGCGACGGCCCCCGGAAAGGTGTGCCCTTCCCCGCCCGTGCCGATGAACGGGTCGACATCGTCGAAACCCGCGGCGAGTGCAGGATTGCTTGCCGAGCAGAGGACGGTGGAGAGAAGTGCGGACGTGGCGAAGCGAGCGAGCGGGCGGATCATAGGCGCGTTTTAGCCTATTCCTCGACCAAGAAAACCGCCAGTTTGCGGGCTTCAGCCGTGGGCCTCCTCCGCCACGAGCATGCTTCGGTCGAGGGCAGCGATGCATGTCTTCGACGTCAGCGCCATTGCGACGCGCATCTCTGCCTCGATCAATCGCAGCACGTGGGCGACGCCCGCCTCCCCGCGTGCGGCGAGTGCATAAACCCATGCCCGGCCGAGGAGCACACCCTCCGCCCCGAGGGCGAGCATGCGGACAACGTCGAGGCCGGACCGGATGCCCCCATCGACGAGCACGGTGATCTCGTCGCGCACTGCGTCAGCGATGGGCGGCAATGCGCTTGCGGTCGAGGGAACGCCGTCGAGCTGACGCCCGCCATGGTTGGAGACGACGATGCCGTCCGCGCCAAGCTTGACCGCTTCGCGCGCATCCTCCGCGTCGAGGATGCCCTTTATGATCAGCGGGCCATCCCATTCGGAGCGAATGAACGCAAGGTCGCTCCAGTTGATGGAGGGATCGAAATTATCGCGCATCCAGGCAAAGAAATCCTCCAGCCCGGTATCCTTGCCAAGGACGGGCGCGACATTGCCGAGCTCGTGCGGCCGGCCATGCACGCCGACGTTCCAGGCCCAGTGCGGGCGCAGCATCGCCTGCCCTGCGCGGCGCAGACCGCCCCTCAACCCGGATGCGCCGGCAAGGCCGGACCGATAATCGCGGTATCGGGTGCCCGGCACCGGCATGTCGACGGTGAAGACCAACGCGTTGCAACCGAGGGTCCGGGCCTTTGCCAGAAGATCGCGCATGAAGGCGCGGTCGCGGATCATGTAGAGTTGAAACCAGAAGGGCTTCGTCGTGCCGGCGGCAACCTCGTCCAGCGGGCAGGCCGATACGGTAGAAAGGCAAAAGGGTATTCCCGCCTTCTCCGCCGCGCGCGCCGCCTGAACCTCGCCCCGCCGCGCATTCATGCCGGCAAGGCCAATCGGCGCAAGCGCGACCGGTAGGGACATGCGCTGCCCGAAAAGTGTCGTTGCCAGATCGAGAGAAGACACGTCGGTAAGCACGCGCTGCCGCAGCGCTATTCGCTCCAGATCGGCAACATTCCTGCGCAGCGTGACCTCCGCATAGGACCCGCCGTCAATATATTCGAACAGAAAGCGCGGCAGGCGGCGGCGCGCCAGTTCGCGGTAGTCGAGGGCGGACGCTGCGGCCGGCACTATTGCAGGTTCACGAACATGCCGCCATCGACCAGCAAGGCCGCGCCGGTGACGTAAGCCGAGAGGTCGGAGGCGAGGAAAACGGCCGGTCCCACCATGTCCTCCGGCTGTCCGAGGCGGCCCAGCGGCACGCGGCTTTCCATATATTCGCGCTTCTGCCGGTCAGCGAGATCGTCCCTGTTGATCTCGGTCAGGATCGTGCCGGGCAGGAGCGCGTTGCACCGAATCCCGTGCTTGCCCAAGGCGATAGCTGTCGATTGCATCAGCGAAAGAACGCCGGCCTTTGTCGGGGTGTAATGCGTCTGATACTCGCCGCCCACCAGTGCGGAAATCGAGGACATGGCCATGATCGACCCGCCTGTGCCCTGCTCAACCATCGCCCGCGCGGCGGCCTGGACCATGAAATAGGCGCCGTGCATATTGACCCGCATGGTGCGCTCGAACGTGTCGACCGGCATGTCGAGAAAGCCGTGGAAGGGGCAGATGCCGGCATTGTTCACGAAAACGTCGATGCCGCCAAGGGCTGTGGCTGCCTCTCCGACGAAGCGTCCTGCACTTTCCGGTTCTGCGACGTCGGCCTGCATCGCAAAGGCGGTGCGCCCAAGCGCCTCGATCTCTCGCACGGCACTTTCTGCGCCCGCCTCGTCATGCCCGTAGTTCAGAGCCACATCCGCGCCATGCTGCGCGCAACCGATGGCGACGGCACGGCCAATTCCCGACGACGCACCGGTAACGAAAACACGCTTTCCTTGCAGTAAGTTCGTCAACTTCTTTTCCTCATGAGCTGAAGCGAATGCGCATGGCGTAGGGCATATCGGCGCCGACGCCCGCAGGCAGATCGATTTCCAGTCCGTTGCCGCTCTGCTGCCACTTCAGCGCCCCGCCGCCGACGAGTTCGATCGCCGCGATTTCCCGGTCGAGATAGGGAGTGCCCGCGAACATGGTCTTGAGGAGCGCGGTTCCGTTCGACGGCCGCTCCATCCCGATGGCATAAAGCGTGTCGCCCTTCGTGGTGAACCGGAAGTCGCTCGCCGTCCAGCTCTTGTTCGGGTTCTCGCTCTTCTGCCCCGTCTCGCTGACCGTCGGCCCCTCCCCGAAGAACTTGTAGGGGCGGGTGTCGTAGATCGCTTCCCCGTTCACCTGCAGCCAAGACCCCATGTCGACGAGGACCTTCTCGATTTCAGCCGGGATGGTCCCGTCCGCCTTTGGACCGACATTCAGAAGCAGATTGCCGTTCTTCGACACGACGTCGACCAGATCCTGCGTCAGCGATTTCGCCGTCCGATATTCGTCGTCCTGCGCAAAGCCCCAGCTGTGAATGGAAATCGAAGTGTCGGTCTGCCAAGGTTCCAGACGAAGCGCATCGAGCTTGCCGCGTTCGATGTCGAACAGGGCCGTGCCGCTCTCGAACTGCTCGCCCTTATAGGCGATGGCGGGTCCATATCCCTCTTTCTGGCCATCATTATAATAATATGCGGCCAGTTTCCTCATATTGGGCTCGAAGGCCGGCGCACTGGTCCACCAGTCAAGATAGATCATCTCTGGCTGATATTTGTCGATAATTTCCGTCGTCCGCGCGAGCCAGTCGTCCAGGAACTGCTGGTTTGGCGGATACCAGTTTTCCAGATGATCGGGCGATGGCACGCTGCCTTGCGGATCGGCCGGGAGGGCGCGCGGGGCGGCAGGACCATAAAGGCCGGCAAAGCGCGGATCGTTCACATCGCTGTCGTAGGTCCGGCCGACCCCGTACCACCACCAGTGTTCTGCCCGGTGCGAGGAGAGGCCGAAATGCATGCCGGCGTCGCGCGCCGCCTGCATCAGCTCGCCGGAGGTGTCCCGCTTCGGCCCCATCTCAGTGGCATCCCAGCGGGTCATGTCGCTGTCGTACATGGCGAAGCCGTCGCAATGTTCGGCAACGGGGATGACATAACGCGCGCCGGCGCGCTGGAACAGGTCGATCCACCCCTCTGCGTCGAAACGCTCGGCAGTGAACATCGGGATGAAATCCTTGTAGCCGAATTCCGACTGCGGGCCGAAGACGTTGCGGTGATAGGTGAACGCCTCGCTATGCGGTTCGTACATGTTGCGCGAATACCATTCGTTCGCGAACCCCGGCACGGCATAAGGGCCCCAGTGGATGAAGATGCCGAACTTGGCATCGCGGAACCACTCAGGGATCTCGAAGCCCTTCAGCGAGTTCCAATCGGCGCGGAACGGTCCGTTTTCAATGCCGCGTTCCACCGTTTCGAGCTGACGCGCCACGGGTTCGGCCTGGAACGCCATCGGATACGGCTCCGCCGTCTGCGCGGCGGCAGGACTTATTGGCGCTGTCAGGGGTAGTGCGGCCGTTATTCCCGCTAGCAGATAGGCCTTCATTTTCGTCATTGCACTTCCTCCCCTTTAATTCTGCAAAACGGCCACGCCTTCAGGCGCAAGCTCGATCGCGGCAGTCTCGCCGCCGTCCAGAATGTCCGTCATCGCCCGGGGCAGCGTCACGCTCTGCGTTTCGCGCCCGTGATTGATCAGAATGACGATCCGGCGCCCCTGCCCCTCTCGCGTCATCAGTTCGACACCATCGGGAACGGCGAAGTCGGCCTGCGCGCCAGCGGATGCCATTGCGTCTGCGATCAATCCGTCCATTACCGCATCATCGACAAGAGCGCCGACATAGGTGATCGATCCTTCGCCCACCGCACGGCGAAGGGCGGCCGGGTGTCCGTCCAGCCAGCCATTGGCCTTGCCGTAGCGGAGGATGACCTCGGTATCTCCGGCATTTGCGGATAGATCCTCTGCCCATATCTCAGCACGACCGCTGCCGACCTCGACGGCCTCGTCGAGCGCGTAGAACTGCTCGACGCGCCCGCCGAGCAGCTCGGCCAGCGGACCCGGCTGACGCTCAAGATGCAGACGATTGAAGGCGTCCTTCAATCCCGACCGCGGACCCAGGATCAGATGACCGCCGCCGCGCACATATTCAGTCAGATGCGTCGCCATCTCGTCCGTGATGATGTTGAGGCCGGGCGCGACGACCAGTCGATATGAATCCAGCGGCCCCGCCGCCTCCACGATGTCGACGGCGCCGAGGCGGTCCTTCAAGGGACGATAATAGTCCAGAAGCACCTCGATCTGGTCATAATCCTCGTGGTGTTTCTGGAAATCGATGGCCCAGCGGCTGTCGTAATCCTGCAGGATCGCGACAGGAGAGACAGGTTCCGTGCCGGCAATTGCCGGTGACGCCTTGGCAAAGTCCACGCCGATCCGCGAAACCTCGTCATAGATCGGCAGCGGCTTCTGATCCGGACCGATCAGCGACCCGTGCATGGTTTCCTGACCGTTCAGGGCGTTGCGCCATTGCCAGTACAGGATCGCATCGCTGCCATGCCCGACCGCCTGCCAAGCCATGGCGCGGGTCTCCCCAGGGTAGAGGATATTGCTTACCGGAGCCCAGTTCACGAAACCGGGCTGGATCTCCATCACCCAGAAATTTTCGCGCTTCCAGCCGCGCACCAGATCGTGGCTCGCCCCGTTACGATAGGGCTGCAAATGGCCGGTGCCGACATAATTGTCCCAGGATGCGAAATCGAGATCGCGGTTGATCTCGTACCGGTCGAAGCGGTTCGCCCAGCCGAGCCCGCCGAGATTGGTCGTGACGAACTGGCCCTGCCGCGCGCCGGCACGAATGATGTCGAGCTGGTTTTTCTGAAAATCGACCCACTGATCCGTGATAAACCGCTTCAGATCCAGCATCCAGCCGGGGTTGCCGGCCTGATTGTCGAAGGGAACCTGTGTCCAGTCCGTATAGGTCTGGGACCAATAGGCGGTCGTCCACACCTCGTTGAGGCGGTCGAGCGTCCCGTATTTCCTCTTCAGCCAGGCATGCCAGGCTTCGCGCGCAGCGGGGTCGTAGCTTTCCTCCGTATATTCATTGCCGATCTGCCAGCCGATCACGTTGGGCTCGTCGCCGAGCGCATCCACCATCCGGCCAACGATGTCGCGGCTGAACTGCCGGTAGCGGGGCGAGGAGATCGAGAACTGCCGGCGCCCGCCATGGCCGACCTGCGTCCCCTCCCCGTCGATGCGAAGGATGTCGGGGTACTTCTCGCTCATCCAGGCCGGGGGCGTGTCGGTCGGCGTGCCGATAACGACCTTCAACCCGTGCTTTTCGGCCAGCCGGACGGCCCGGACGAGCCACGACATATCGTACGCGCCCTCGGAGGGCTCCATACGGCTCCAAGCGAACTCGCCGATGCGCACGACATTGGCGCCGTGCGCCTTCATCAGGCGCAGGTCCTCGTTCCAGCGATCCTCAGGCCATTGTTCCGGATACCAGGCGGAGCCGAGCCAGAGGCGTTCGAACTCGACGGGAAGCTCCTCGCTGGTCGCAGCGGCAGTGTCCGCGCCGGTCTGGGCCATGGCCGCACATGGTGCTGCTGCGAGCAGCAGGGCTGTCAGAAGCCGCCTCATATCGACCAGCCTCCGTCGATATTGTGGATCTGCCCCGTCGTATAGGTCGCCCCGGCCAGATAGACGACCAGATCTGCAATTTCCTCAGGCCTGCCGATACGCCCAATGGGCTGGCGCGCGACGAAGGCCGCGCGGTTTTCCTCATAGTCGCCCTTTTCGGAGAGACGCTCCTTCAGCGACGGGGTTTCGACCGTGCCGGGACAGATGCAGTTGCACCGCACCCCCTGCCCGACATGATCGGCCGCCAGCGCCTTGGTCAGGCCGATGACCGCCGCCTTTGTGGTGCCATAGACGAAGCGGTTCGGCACGCCCTTCACACTGGATGCCACCGAAGCCATGTTGATGATGGCACCATCCCCGCTCTCGATCATCGCCGGCAACACGGCACGGCACATACGTACCATCGCCTTCACGTTGAGCGCGTAGGCGAAATCGAGATCTTCGTCGCTCGCCTCCAAGATCGTGCCGCCATGGACCACGCCCGCACAGTTGAAGAGGATGTCGATGCTTCCCGCCTCCGCAACACCGGCCCTGATCGCCTCCGGGTCGAGCACGTCGAGCCGCTTTACCTCTATGCCGGGCCCGGACAGGTCCGCCAGTGCGTCCGCGTTGATGTCGGTGGCGATCACGCGCGCCCCGGCCTTTGCCAGCGCACTGGCCGCGGCCCGGCCGATCCCCTGCGCGGCGGCCGTCACCAGCGCCGTCTTTCCCGTCAGATCCGTCACGTCAGTCCCTTTTCCCTCTATTCGGTCGGCAGCGGCGTCGCGGCCTGTTTGCTGGATTGGTAAAGCGCCTCGACCAGCGCCATTGTGCGCCAGGCATCTTCGACGTTGGTGGCGAGGCGATCATCCTCACCGGAGGCGTATCGCTGCAGGTTCGCCATCGGACCGATGAAGCCGTCCGGGAACCACGCGCCGGAGAGCGCCACCTGTTCCCATGGCCCACCCCTTGGCGCGAGCCACAGTTCGTCGGGCTCGCCTGCCGGATAGTCGAGAAGGACGCCGAGCTTTGCCTGCGCGGCGCCCTCCGTTCCCTCGACGCGAAACGCCGCATCCTGAAATCGGCGTCCGAAATCGTGATGATGGTTGATCGACAGGAGAACGCGCAGGGTCGGCCCGTAATCGAGGATCATGGACGTTCGCGTGTCGCTGAGTTCGCTTCCCGGATATGAGAAGCTGCGGGCGAAGGCCGAAGCGGGATCGCCGACCAGCGCCCGGATCGTATCGAGATAGTGGATCGAATGGGAGACGATCTCGACGCGCGGATTCGTCTTCAGATGCGGAAACAGGTGCCAGGGCGTGACGAGATTTATGCGGACTTCGATCTCCGTCAGCGTGCCAAGCCGGCCCGAACGGACGGCATCGGCGAGTGCGAGCATCATCGGCGAATAGCGCAGCTGGAAATTGACCGCCGCCGTCATCTCGCGCGAACGAACCGTGTCCCGGATGGCCGTCGCCGCAGCGAGGTCGAGACCCATGGGCTTTTGCAGCAGCACGCTCGCACCGCGCGGCAGTGCATTCAGGATGTCTCGGTGGGCGGTCGGGGGAGCCGCAACGTCGAACACGGCGTCGGCTGCGGCCGCTTCCTCCAGGGTCGAGAAGACGGCCGGGATATTCCAGTCACGCGCAACCGAACGCGCCCGGTCCTGATCGGGGTCGTATATCCCGGTCACCTGAAAGCCGGCCTTTCGATATGCCGGCAGATGGGCGTCCCTCACGATGCCGCCGGTGCCGACGATCACGATCGGGCGCGGTTCGCTGGGTAAAGGCCAAGTTTGGGCGAGCGTATCCGTTATCACAGTTCGGCCTCAACCCGCGCCTGTGCCTCTTTCAGGAGATCGGCTGAAGGCGGGTCGCCGGACACGGCAGCGGTCATGAGGTCGTCGACGATGTGCGAGATCGCCGCGAGCTTTGGCGTCAGCGGCATTTCCCGCGCATGTTCGTGCAGCCAGTCGAGGCGGTGATAATAGGGGATGTCGGCGTTGAGGGCCGAATCGGCCCAAGTGGATTTACGCGTGCCGATCGCCCCCTCTTGCGCGGTAATCAGGTCCATTGGGGCGGACGCGCAGTGCCGCATGAAATTCCAGGCCAGTGTCTTGTTCGTCGACCCGCTGCCCATTGCCAGAACCCAGAACACGTTCAGCGACACACTGCGTCCGCCCGGCCCGACGGGGAGCGGCGCCACGTCCACGTTTCCCCTCACCCGGCTATCCGGCGCCGTGTCGGCATAGGCGGCAAAGCCGAACCAGTTCGCCATCATTGCAACCTTCCCCTCTGCGAAGAGGAGGCCGGACTTGACGCTGTCGAGGTCCCGCGCGCCGGGGGCCATGGCGTTATCGTCGCCAGCAAGCGAGCGGAGGAAATCCAGGGCGGCAACGGCCTCAGGGCTCGTAAGGCTCGGCCGGCCCTTCTCGTCGAACACCTCGCCGCCCCGCGACCAGACGTGAATGCAGAAGTCGTAGAAGCCGTTATGCCCGTCCGGATAAAGCGCCAGGACCGTTCCGAAGCGTCCCTCGTCCGGCGCATGCAGGGCGCGTGCCGCCGCATGGAACTCCTCCCATGTTTGCGGCACGGGCAGGCCCGCGGCTTCGAGAAGATCCTTGCGGTAAATGAGACATTCCGGACCGTCATGGTAGGGCATGCCCCAGAAACCACCGGCAAAGCGCTGCAATTCCATGAGAGACGGGCTCCAGCCGTCCGGAAAATCCGGGATCGGCGCGCGCGCCATGTGCGGGGCGAGATCCTCCAGCAGGTTCGCGTCATGCGCCTCCGCCAGCCAGTCGGTGGCCATGAAGGCGATATCCCACTCGCCGGACGCAAGGCCGCCCTTGCTGATCGCGGTATCGTGCAACGTGTTCAGGTCCATCATCCGCGCGTCGAGCTCGGCTTCGATGCCGGTCGATGCCAGAAAGTCGTCGAACTGCTTTCGAATGGCGCTGGCGAAGGGTTCGAATTCGCGGACGGCGATCCTGAGGGTTTGGGTCGTCATGCCGATGCTCCTTCGCTGACGGGAGGCGCGTCCGGCGCGGTATCCGCCCTCTTCGGTTTTCCGACACGGCGCTGGCCGCCGACCGTGTAGATCGCCGCCGCCGCAACGACGACGATCCCCTCGATCAGACCCTGATAGTTCGCGCCGAGATTGAGGACGTTGAAACCATTGGTGAGGGTAAAGAGCAGCAACGCTCCGATCACAGTCTTCACGACGCTGCCGGCGCCGCCGAACAGCGAGGTTCCGCCGAGAATGGCGGCCGCGATGACCGTCAGTTCCGCGCCCTGCAGTGCGGTCGGGTTGATCGCGCCAAGACGGCTGCCGAAGAGCACTCCGGCGAAGCCGGCGGCCACACTCGACAGGACGAACGCGCCCAGCTTGTAGGCGTGCACGTTGATGCCCGACAGCCGCGCCGCCTCCGCATTGCCGCCGACGGCATAGAGGCGCCGGCCGATGGTCGTGAAACCGAGCAACGCCCACATGATCAGCGTGAAGATTGCGAGGTAGATGACGGGCGCGGCAACGGCGAAACCGGGGCCGGCGAGAAGAATGAGTGCGCCGATGCACAGCCCCGCAGCTCCCATGAGTGGGCGGCGCTTCCACACGGCGGTTCCGAGCAGCACAGCGCTGAGAAGAATGCCGGCAATGAACAGCGGCACACGCGTGCTTTCGAAGGCCAGCATCTGCGCAAGCACGTCCGGATCCTCCACCATCAGCGAGCGGCCGCCCGTCAGGACGAGCACGAGTCCGCGCACGGCCGTCAGCGTGCCGAGCGTGACGATGAAGGCGTTGATGCCGACGAACTGGACGATGGCGCCGTTCAGAAGGCCGATGGCCGCGGCCGTACAGAGTGCTGCAAAAACGGCAGGAACGAAACCAATGGACCCCGCCAGTCCCACCAGCACCGCTGCCGACAGGGCAGCGACCGAGGCGACGGACAGGTCGAAGGCGCCAGTGATCAACATCACCGTCATCGCGACGCCCATGATGCCGATCAGCGATGCCTGATAGGCGATGTTGCCGAGGTTCTGGCCGCTGAGATAGGGCGGCAAGCCACGTGACGAGGCGATCGCAGCCAGCGCGAAGAGCAGGATGAGAAGCGCGTAATAGACGCCCGCCTCCCGCAGGCCGAAGATGCGGGGTAAATCGTCCGTCCTTGTCATGCAGGCGCTCCTGCCGGAGCGCGGTCGCCGCCGCCGGCCATCAGGGTCAAATCGGTTTCGCTGGTCTCGTTCGGATCCGCCTCGCCGATCACCCGCCCGTCGCGCATGACGAGGATTCGATCGCAGATGGCGAGCAGTTCCTCGAACTCCGAGGAGACGAGGATGACGGGCAGTCCCTCGTCAGCGAGGCCGCGAACCAGCAGCAATATGTCCGTACGGGCGCCGATATCGATGCCGGCCGTTGGCTCGTCGAGCAAGAGGACGCGCGTCCGGTCGGTCAGCCATTTCGCGACGACGACCTTCTGCGCATTGCCGCCGGAAAGTTCGGTTACGAGCGCATGCGGCCCCGGAGTCTTTATGCCGAGGCGCCGGATCGCGTTCTCCGCGCAGCGGCGCTCATCCTTAGCATCGACGCGGCGCACACCCGCGCCCGACTGGGCCATGACGCCGAGGCCGACATTCCGGGCGATGTCCATCTGCGGCACAAAGCCCTGCCCTGCCCGGTCCTCCGGCACCAATGCCAGACCGGCGGCGACAGCCTCGTCGGTGTAACGGCCTATTTCAGCGCCATCGAGGCGAACCGTACCGGTCGCATGGGCATCCGCGCCGAAGATTGCGTGCATCAGTTCGCTGCGCCCGGACCCCAGAACGCCCGCGATACCAAGGATTTCACCCTGACGCAGCGTGAAGGAGGTCGGCGCGAGCTTGCCGGGGGACGCGACCGCATCGACCTCCAAGCGCACCGGGCCGGGCTCGCTGCGCGTCTTCCGCCGCCCCAGCGCCGTTATCGCACGCCCGGCAATGGTTTCGGCAATGCGCGCCTCGTCGAGGTCGGCGGTCTCGGCATGCAGAACGGCACGACCGTCGCGAAGGATCGTCACCTCGTCGGTCAGCGCCATGATCTCGTCGAGAAAGTGAGAGACGAACAGGATCGCCTTGCCCTCCTCCCGTGCGAGGCGGCGTATGGTATCGTACACCGTCTGCCGCTCATCCCCCGCAAGGGACGCGGTTGGTTCGTCCATGACGACGAGGTCCGCGCCGCCGGCCAGCGCCTGTGCGATAGAGATCATCTGGCGTGCGCCGATGGGAAGGTCGCCGGCAAGATCGTCAAGATCGAACGGATGCCCGAGCGAAGCGACGACATCCCCGATCCGCTGCCTGTCGTCCGCCCGGTGACGCAGGAAGGCCCGTTGATCGAGCAGGATATTCTCCAGCGCGGTGAGTGTCGGGACCAAGGGGATGTGCTGGTAGATCGTTGCGACCCCCGCTTCACGCGGCGCCTGCGGCCGTGTCCAGGACACGCGCTCTCCCCGCCAGCGGATATCGCCGCCGGTCGGCGCAAGCGCGCCGGACAGGATCTTGATCAGGGTGGATTTGCCCGCGCCGTTCGCGCCGAGCAGCCCGTGCACGCGGCCGGGCTGTATGGTCAGGTCTACGCCGGCCAACGCGACCGTTCCGTTCGGGAAGGTTTTCGTGACACCGCTCAGGGCTAGGAGGGGCACGTCCCTTACCATTGTCCCACGCAATCATCGACATTTGCCTGCGTCACGGCGGGGATGGGGTAGGTACGGAAGCGGTCGCCGCCGGCCTCGCCCCCGCCGTGAAGGGAGTCGAATGCCAGCGCGCCGAGCGCCTCCGGCTTGAAGCACACGGTGCCGTCGACTGCGCCTGCCTTGATGGACGCGACGGCCAGTTTCGAGCCGCCCACGCCGATCAGCTTGGCGTCCGAGCCCGCTGCCCGAACGGCGCGCGCGCAGCCGATCACCATGTCGTCCGCCTCGTTGAAGAACAGGTCGATACCCGGCTGTGCCGCAAGGATGTTCTGGCATGCCGCCTCACCGCCCTCGGATGTCCAGTTGCCGGGCTGGGACGCGACGATCCGGTATTCCAATCCGGCCTCGTCAAGGGCGGCGCGAAAGCCACGTGCCCGCTGCTCGACCTCCGGAAATCCGGCGGCGCCTTCTACGATCGCGATGCGCGCCGACCCGCCCGCGGGAAGGAGTGATGCCGCAAGTTCGCCCGCTCGGCGCCCGGCTGCGACCTCGTCCTGCGAGGCCAGCGCGACAAGGCCGGGATACACGTCGTCCACGGCGCGGGTCGCCGGGTCCCCGACCAGCGCCGCAACGGCAGCCATGGGAATGCCGGCCGCGCCTGCCCGCTTGACCCACCCCTGCGCGACGATGGAATCCAGCGGCATGACCGCGACACCGTCGACCCGCTGCGCGAGCAAATCGTCGATGTCGTTCGCCTGCTTCTGCACGCTGCCCTGCGCATCGAGAATAATGGTAGAGGCGCCTGCACGTGCCGCGGCGTCGGAGAAGCCCTTGGCGATGGCGGCGGCGAAGGGATAGCTGAGGCCGACCGTCGACAAGCCGTAGCGCCCGTCTTCCCCCGTCGCCGGGGCAGCGGAACCATAGGCATTACGGGCGGCCTGCCGCACGCCGACGAGCGAAGCGGCGGCGACCAGCACGACAAGGGCCGCCAGGGCCAAAGGAACGGGACGCCGCCGCATGGGTCAGAGCGCCTCTCGGCGTTCGACGAGATAAAGATGGTCGCAGGCAAGCACGGTTTCGCCGCGCTGGTTCTGAATATCGACCTTCTCGACGACGACACCGTGTCCCGTGCGCTTTGGATGATCGCGCTTCTCGCTGATGGTCGTCACGGTCCTGATCGTGTCGCCAATATGGACCGGGCGGATAAAGCGCATGCGGTCATAGCCGTAGGACATGGCGCGCGGGTTGATCGTCGTTGCCGTCAGGCCGATGCCCACAGAGAAGATCAGGGTGCCGTGTGCGATGCGCTGGCCGATCTCCTGCCCTGCACACCATTCGGCATCGACATGGTGGGGGAAATAATCGCCCGTGTGTCCGGCGTGGACGACGAAGTCCGTTTCCGTGATGGTGCGGCCGAAGCTCTCCCGACTGGACCCGATTTCATATTCCTCGAAAAACTGTTCGGCGATCACGTGGCGCACTCCTGTTCCCGGTCGATCGATTGGCGATGCGCTCCGAGACGCGGCGCCGGGCGGCCCGTGCTCAATATTTCTCCGTCGATGCGGATCGGGCAGCGCGTCAGGTTCAGCGTCTCGCCGTCGGGGGATCGCACCGACTGGATAGGCTGCAGCGCCGTGAATGCGGGTTCAGCGCGCAGGGCTGGCCAGTCGAGGACCGGGGCGGTCCAGATGCCGGCCGGCTCCAGCAGTTCGAGCCAGGCGCTCGTGCCGCGCTGGATCAGGCGGTCCCGGATCAGCCGCTTGATCTCGTCACGCTCCTCGAACCATCGGTCCGGCCGGAATGCCGCCAGTTCCGGCACCTCAAGCAGCTCGCCAAGCCGGTCGACCGGCGCCATGGCGAGCGCGATGTATCCGTCGGCCGTTTCGTAAATTCCGTAGGGCGCGGCGAGATAAACATTGGCGTTCGAGATGCCGCTGCGTTCGGGCATGGGTTCCGCGCGATTGAGGTGAACCGACAGATGTTCGAATTGAAGATCGATGGCGGTTTCGAGCAGGCTGACATCGGCGCGGCCGCCCTTCCCCGTCACCCCGCGCCGCACCAGCAGCGCGAGTATGCCCTGACACAGGTGCGCGCCCGCCATCATGTCGGTGATCGACAGCCCCGCCGGAACCGGGGGACCGTCCCGATCGCCCGATAGCCAGGCAATCCCCGAAAGCGACTGCACGAGAAGATCCTGACCCGGCCGGTCCTTCCAGGGTCCGGCGTGACCGTAGCCGCTGACGCCGGCATAGATGAGCCGTGGGTTCAGGTGCCTGACATCGGCCCAGCCGAGGCCCAGCCGTTCCATGATGCCGGGCCGGAAATTGTGGATGAGAACATCCGCATTCCGGATCAGGGCCTTCACCGCGGCGATATCGCGAGCGTCCTTCAGATCTGCGGTGTAGCTCTCTTTGCCTCGGTTGATCGCATGAAACAGGGCGCTGTCGCGATCGAAGGCGAGGTCCGCCAGATAGAGGCTGCGGCTGGCGTCACCCCCATCGGGGCGCTCGACCTTGATGACCCGTGCGCCGAGATCCGAGAGGCGGAGGGCGCAGGAAGGACCGGCCAGGAACTGGCTGAAATCGAGAACGGTGATGCCGGTCAGCGGACGCTGCACCGCGTCGTCAGCCAAGCCCTCCTCGCCGGCTGCCGCGATCCCGCCCCGCTCAGTTCCCTGTGGCACCGCTCGATGCACTCCCCAATTAGTAATCTTATATGATGTTTCTTCACAAACGGTATGAGGGCGGTTACACCGAGTCAACAGCTTTTACGGCGGCCGCAAACGGGAGGATTCGAGACGATGGCGCAAGGGGCGACGCTGCGAGGCATGACGTGGAATCATCCGCGCGGGTATGAACCGCTGGAGGCGGCGGCGGACCTGTGGCGCCGGAATACAGGTACGAGGATTGAATGGGACCGGCGGTCCCTGCAGGACTTCGAGGCATACCCCGTCGAGGATCTGGCGCGGCGGTACGACCTGATCGTCATCGACCACCCCCATGTCGGTGAAATCGCGGACGCGGGCTGCCTGACGCCGATCGAGGGCGCCTTGGGCGATATTGCAGCCGGTTCCGTCGGCGGCTCTTTCGAGAGCTACTGGTGGAACGGTCGGCAATGGGCGCTGCCGATCGATGCGGCGGCTCAGGTGCAGGCGTGGGTGCCGGGGCGTCTGCCAGCCCCCCTCAAGAGCTGGAATGGCGTGCAAGAGCTTGCGCAATCGGGCCGATTGGCGCTTCCGCTGCGCCCTCCTCATTCGCTGATGAGTTTGTTCACCCTGTGCGGCCTGTTGGGGCTGAAGCTCGACACGGGGCGCAGGGAGCTGTTTCCCGTGGGTGCGGAGGCGGCTGTCGAATTGCTGGCCGCCTTGGCCGCTTCGACCGCGGACTCCATGTATGACATGGATCCTATCGCCGTACTGGAACTGATGGCGCAGCCCGACAGCGCGATCGCTGCCGCGCCGTTAATCTACGGCTATGTCAGCTACGCCGTGGAGGGGTTTCGCGATACCCGCATCGCCTTTGCCGACATTCCCGCCCTCGACGAGGCCGGACCGCGCGGGTCGGCCCTCGGCGGTACCGGTATCGCTGTATCCGCGTACAGCGACGATCCGCAGGCCGCGCTCGCCTTTGCGAAATGGGTCGCGAGCGGCGAGGTGCAACGCGACCTTTTCTCCGAAAATGGCGGTCAACCGGCGCACGCCGAAGCGTGGGAGGCAGACGGGGTGAACACCCCCGTTCTAGATTTCTATCGCGCCACGCGCAGGACGCTTGATACGTCCTGGCTCCGTCCCCGCCACGCCGGCTACATGGCATTCCAGCAGGAGGCTTCGGAACTGCTGAATGAAGCGCTGAAGCGCGGGGATGCGGCCGGTGCGATCGTCGAGACACTGAACGCCCGCTACCGGGAAAGCCGGTGACGACAGCAACCCCCGACGCGCCGCTCGCCGGCCTCCTCGTCATCGACATGGCCCAGTTCCTGTCGGGACCGTCCGCCGCGCTGCGCCTGGCCGACATGGGCGCGCGTGTCATCAAGGTGGAGCGGCCGGGCAGCGGCGACATCTGCCGCTCCCTCTATCTCAGCGACACCGAGATTGCCGGCGATTCCACCCTGTTCCACGCCATCAACCGCAACAAGGAAAGCCTGGCGGCGGATTTGAAGGATCCACAGGATCTTGCCCGCGTAAAGCGGCTGATCGGACATGCGGACATCGTCATCCAGAATTTCCGTCCCGGCGTCGCCCCGCGCCTCGGTCTCGGACCGCAAGCTCTCTGCGATCTCTATCCGGAACTGATCGTGGGCACGATCTCCGGCTATGGAGAGGACGGGCCCTGGGCAGATTTGCCGGGGCAGGATCTTCTGGCCCAGGCCCTTTCCGGCGTCATGTGGCTGAACGGCGACGCGGCGGACGGTCCGGTCCCCGTCGGCCTCTCCATCGCGGACATGCTGGCAGGACACATCCTTGTGGAGGGTCTTCTTGCTGCCTTGGTCAGGCGCGGCCGTACGGCGCGCGGCGGCCATGTCGAGACAAGCCTTCTGGAAGCCATAACCGATTTCCAGTTCGAGGTTCTCACGACGCATCTGAACGATGGCGGACGGCCGCCGCAGCGCGCCGCGAAACGAAACGCCCATGCCTATCTCAGCGCCCCCTACGGCGTGTACCGGACGGCAAATGGCTGGCTGGCACTCGCCATGACGCCGCTCCCCCGGCTCGGTCCGCTTCTCGATCTGCCCCTCGCGGACGAAGCTGGGGACAGCCACGGCTTTCGGCGGCGCGACCGGCTGAAGCGGATGATCGGGGATCGGCTGGCGGAGGAGACGACGGAGCATTGGCTGGAGCAGCTTCGTGCCGAGGATGTCTGGTGCGCGCCCGTCCTCGACTGGCCCGCCTTGCTTCAGAACGAGGCCTTTCGCCGCCTCGCCATGCTGCAGCGGGTGGAGGGCGGTGCCGAGGGGTTGACCACGACCCGTGCCCCTTGGCGGCTCGACGGTGAGCGTGCCGCAAGTTCTCGCGGCGCTCCGCAGATCGGCGAACATACGGACATCATCCGCGCTGAATTTTCACTTTAGAACACGAGAAGACGAAAGATTGGGGAGGACCGACATGACCACGGACACGAAACGAACGGGCGCGCGAATGGCGCGGCTCGCCTGCGGCGTCGCCTTCGGCGCGCTGCTCGCAGGGCCAGCCGGGGCGCAAGCCGACATTCCGCAGGTCAGCGTACCGCAGACGTTAACGGAAGACGGCTTCCGGACACCGGAACGGGATGTCCGTCCGAACACCCTTTATTTCTGGATGAACGGCAACGTCACAAAGGCCGGGATCGACACCGATCTGCAAGCCATGCGCGATGCCGGGCTCGGCGGTTTTCTCGTCTTCGACGGCAGCGACGACATTCCGAAGGGGCCGGTGGATTATCTCTCGCCCGAATGGCTCGACCTGATGACGCACATGATGAAGCGGGCAGGCGAGCTCGACCTCGATATGGGCATGCAGAACGCTCCGGGCTGGTCGTCCAGCGGCGGTCCCTGGATCACGCCTGAACTGTCCATGCAGCAAATCGTCTGGAACGAGACGACGGTGGAGGGCGGCAGGCGGGTTCGCCAGACGCTGGCTCGTCCCTATGCGAAGCGCGATTACTACCGCGACGCCGCCATCCTCGCCTTCCCCGCCTCCGACGGCGATGAGAGCGCGTATCGGAATGCGGTCGCGAGCATGACGGTCGGTGGGAAAGCTATGTCGCCGGCAACGATGTTCGACCGGGACCTGCATTCGAATTTGGAGACCGGCCCCGAGGCTCCTCTGACTATAGAGATGAAAGGACCGTTCGCGGCTCGGGCGGTTACCCTCTACGCAGAAAAGGAGGCGCCCGGATTCTCGGCGACAATAGAGGCATCGAGTGACGGCCAGACCTGGCGATCCGTCGCGACCGTGCCGGTCGGCGTTGAACGCGGCATAGAAAGTCCCGGTAGTGCGAACTTCGAGGAAGTGCGCGCCCGTTATTTTCGGATCACGCCCGAGCGATCCGTGAGGCTTGCCGAGGCGCTTTTCTACAAGACCCCCCGCATTTCCGAGTGGGACATCAAGTCGGAGGCGGATTTCGCAATGAACCGTGCCGGCGAAGATCGTCCGAGCGACCTGCTCGCACGCTACGCCATCGACCCGGCCTCCGTCCTCGATATTTCGGGCAAAGTCGATGCCGATGGCCGCCTGGACTGGCGCGCGCCGAAGGGGCGCTGGACCATCCTGCGGTTCGGACATACGACGACCGGAAAGGTCAACGTCGCAGCCTCCGATTCCGGTCGGGGACTGGAGGTCGACAAGCTGAGCCGCGAGGCTGTCGACTATCAGTTCGATGAGAGCGTGGCGCGCGTCGTCGAGGCGGCGGGGCCGCTCGTTGGAAGCGTATTCGATACGCTGGAAATCGACAGTTATGAGGCCGGTCTGCAGAACTGGACCGCGACCATGCCCGCCGATTTCGAGCGCCGGAACGGATATGAGATTACGCGCTGGCTGCCCGCCCTTACCGGACGTATCGTGGGCGATCTCGACCGGTCCAATCGATTCCTGTTCGATTTCCGCCAGACGCTCGCCGACCTGATGGCAGACAATTATTATGGCCAGATGGAACGCCGAGCGAACGCGGCGGGGCTGAAGTTCATGGTAGAGGCCTACGGCCCCGGCCCCTTCGACGAATTGCAGGTCGCCGGCCGCGTGCAGATCCCAATGACGGAATATTGGACGCGCACGCCCTGGACCGACAATCGCAGCGTCAAGCTGGTGACCTCAGCCGCCCATGTCTACGGCAAACCGCTCGTTACTGCGGAGGCCTTCACTGGCGAGGCGGAGACGAGCCGCTGGTCCGACTATCCTTACGCGCTGAAGGCATTGGGCGACCTGATGTATGTGCAGGGCGTCAATCAGCTATATTTTCACCGCTACGCGCACCAGCCCAACCCCAACGCCATTCCGGGCATGACCATGGGGCCTTGGGGCTTCAACTTCGACCGGACGAACACGTGGTTCGACGAGGCGCAGCCGTGGCTGGATACGCTGACCCGCAGCCAGTATCTGCTACAGCAGGGGAAATATGTCGCCGACGTGCTTTACTTCGTAGGCGAGGATAGCCCCAACCAGGCGGAATATGTGCGCCCGGACGTCTCCCCCGACACGAACCCGCTGATCGGGCGCTATTTCGAGCCGCAAATGCCGCGGGGGTACAATTACGATCTCGTCAATGCGGAAGTCCTGATCGACCGCGCGCGTGTCGAGAATGGCCGCATCATGCTGCCGAATGGGGCCTCTTACCGGCTGCTGGTCCTGCCGGACCGGCTGGAGTCGATGACGCCGCGCCTTGCCGCGCGCCTGCGCGAAATGGTGGAGCAAGGCATGGTCCTTCTGGGCCCGAGGCCGCAGCATAGCCCGACCCTGCGTGGCGGCACGGAGGCGGATGCCGAGTTTCGTGAGGCTGTGGACGCGGTGTGGGGATCCGCCGGCGCGGCGCCTCGCAACGTCGGACAGGGGCGGGTCTATGCCGATGGGGAGGTTGGCGACGTTCTTTCGGAAATCGGAGCGTCCCCTGATGGCATCTGCGAGACCGCGTCGCCCGACGGCAAGGCGATCTGGCACCACCGCAAGCTGGAGGACGGCGACGCCTATTTCGTCGCCAACCGCCAGCGGCGGGCAGAAACCGTCACCTGTGACTTTCGCGTGGCCGGCAAGACCCCGGAGCTTTGGAATCCGGAGACCGGAGAGACGACGCAGCCGGCCATCTACGATATCGGAACGAACCGGACGCGGGTCAGCTTTCCCATGTCTCCGGCGGGCTCGACCTTCGTCATGTTTCGTAAACCTGCAACCACAGGCATTGCCTGGGCCGCGCAAGAGGGAGAGCGCTTCCTGAGCGCAGACGCAACGGCCGCCCCGTCCGTCCAGTCGCCTTCCGACAATTTCACCCTCTCGCTATGGGCCAAGCCCGATATCAACCTGCGCCTGATGCCGGACGAGACGGCAGACGGGCGGATCAACGAGACCGGCAAGAATTACCCGATCCCGGCCCGATCGGGCGCCGACATGCACGGCGAGGGAACGGCCGTTGCCGGGCTGGCAGTCGGCCGGAACGGCGCGTTCGTCATCGAGCGAGAATCTCCGGACAGCGTTCCCGCAGTGCTCGTCTCGCATGAGCCGATTGCGGGTTGGACACACTTCGCCCTCGTCTACCGCGGCGGCACCCCCTCCCTCTATATCGACGGCAAACTTGCAAAGACCGGCAGGAAGAGCAGCCGCAAGGTGTTCGCCGGTGGCAGCGATGCCCCCTCTTGGGCTGGCATCACCTATTTCTTCGAGGGGAACAACACGCCGCTCCGCACCGATGCGCGGGCGCTATCGGGCGAAGAGGTGGCGGCGCTCGCCGCCGCGGGTCCGCCGGCCCCGCTAATCAGTCCGGTTCCCGCCGAACTGACGGTCGCCGATGGCGGCGGCATCCGTGCGCTTGTCTGGGAACCGGGCGACTACAGCCTCAGCACCGGACAGAGCTTTTCCGCTGATGTGCCGGAGCCGGTGACCGTTCCCGGGCCATGGAGGGTGTCGTTCCAGGAGGGGCGCGGCGCGCCGCCGTCGATCACCCTCCCTGCCCTCGCCTCTCTCAGCGAGCATCCCGACCCCGGCGTCCGATATTTCGCTGGCACGGCGACATATGAGCGCCAGATCGACGTTTCTGCGGAGATGCTACGGGACGGACGGCGCATCTATCTCGATCTCGGCCGCGTAGAGGTTCTGGCGAATGTCACGGTGAACGGCACTGACCTGGGTCAAGTTTGGAAGGAACCGTACCGCGTCGATATAACCGACGTCGCGAAGCCCGGAAAAAACAGTGTGTCCATCGCGGTGACGAGCCTTTGGCCGAACCGCATGATCGGCGATGCGCAGGTTCCTGACCCGCTGGACGATAAGTATATCGAGGGCGAATGGCCGATCGGCGAACGCTTTGCGGAAGACGGCAGCAAGACCGTTCTGATGGCGCAGAAGATTACAGAGTTGCCGGAATGGTATCTTGCCGGTGAGCCGAACCCGGAGGGGGAGCGCGTGACGTTCACGCCGTGGAAGTTCTTCCCAAAGGATGAGCCGCTGCTGGATTCCGGCCTGCTGGGCCCGGTTCGGCTGCTGGTGGCGGAGGAGCGGACCCTCCGCTAACGCGGGGCCGGGCGGGGGGCGGCGACGATGCCGCCCCCGTCTCCCTAGACCGATTTTACGACCTTTTCCTTCAAGGCGTTTGTCGGCTTCGCACCCCAGAGTGCATAGAAGAGAACGTAGATTTCGCACGCGGCTGTCAGCAGGAAGGAAAGCTGGAGGCCGTAGGCGTCGGCAAGCCAGCCCTGTACGACGACGAGCGCACCGCCCGCGATGGCCATGACGAGAAGGCCGGATCCCTCCTCCGTCAAGGGACCGAGGCCACGTATGCCGAGCGTAAAGATCGTCGGAAACATGATCGAATGAAAGAGCCCCACGGATATGAGCGCCCACATGGCGAGATGGCCCGTCGCGAAGCTGGCGATCAGCATGACGATAAAGGCGCCGACACTCGCCGCGGCAAGCGTGGTTTCGGCGGAAATCTTCTGCATGATGAAGCTGCCGGCAAAGCGCCCCACCATCATGCCGCCCCACAGGATGAAGAGATAGCGCGACGCCTGCTCGTGCGTCAGGTCTCCGATTTCGGGTAATGAGACGAAGTTGATGAAGAGGTTGGCGACACCGATCTCCGCGATCAAATAGATGAAAATCGCCGGTATTCCGAAGACCAGATTGCGGTGCGACCAGAGGGAGTGCTTCCTGCGTTCCTCCGCCGCGCCGCGCCGGTTGGCGGCGTTCATGTCGGGCAGCTTGTACCAGGCGATCACGCCCGCCAGCAGCACGAGGACGATGGCAACGATCAGATAGGGCAGCTCCACCGACTGCGCGTCCGCGAGGCGCTGCGCCTGCGTCAATGTCGAGGGGTCCTGCGTCGTCCCGGATACCGAGCGACCGAGGATGAGATAGCCGCCGAACAGCGGCGCCAGCGTTGTGCCCAGCGAGTTGAACGCCTGCACAAGGTTGAGCCGGGAGTGTGAGGTCTCCGGCGGCCCGACCACGGCCACATAGGGGTTCGCAGCGACTTGGAGCAACGTGATCCCCGAGGCTATTACGAACAGCGCCAGCAGCACCACATAGTAGGACGGGATTTCGGCTGCCGGGATCATGCCGAGAGCGCCGACCGCCATGATCGTCAAACCCGTGACCATCGACCGTTTGTAGCCGATGCGCTCGATCAACTTCGCAGACGGAATGGAGGCCACGAAATAGGCGATGAACCAGACAGATTCGATCAACGTCGTCTGCGTGTAGGTCAGGTCGAACACGCTGCGCAGATGCGGCAGCAGCGTGTTGTTGATGACGGTAATGAAGCCCCACATGAAAAACAGGGTTGCGAGCAGCGTCAGCGCGCTGCGGTAATTCGGCGCCGGCGATACCGTATCTGCGGCGGCCCTTGTGTCATTTGTCATGGCGTTTCGATTCCTCCCGCACGCCCAGTTTTCGGCGCCTTCTTATGTCATGTCCGCAGCGGCGCAAACTCGCCCCTCTGCGCTGATCCTGTCTGTCAAAGCGGCTGCACGGAGACAGGGTTTTCCGGCATCTTGCGAAGCGGGTTTTCGAGGGGAAGCCCGAAAGGCGCGGCCTCGATCCGGAAGCGGTCCCCCTCCCGGCAGCGAACTCCGGCTGCAAAGGACAGGGTCGCGGTGCCGAAGAAATGGACATGCACGTCGCCGGGCCGCCGAAACTGCGCATATTTGAAATGATGATGCTCAAGATTGGCGATGCTGTGCGACATATTCTGTTCGCCGGACAGGAAGGGCGCCTGCCAAATCGCTTCTCCGTCACGAACGACGCTGCTGGTGCCGCGGATGTCGTGCGGCAATTCGCCGACGAGGAGCTCCGGACCGAGCGACGCGCTGCGCAATTTCGAGTGCGCGAGGTAAAGGTAGTTCTGCTGCTCTGTCACATGGTCGGAAAACTCGTTGGCGAGCGCAAAACCGATGCGGTGAACGCGGCCGCCCTCCCCGATCAGGTAGACGCCGGCAATTTCCGGTTCTTCGCTACCGTCCAGAGCGAAGGACGGAGAGGGCAGATCGGCCCCCGGATCGACGAGCATCAAACCGTCGCCCTTGTAGAACCACTCCGGCTGTACACCCGTCGCCCCCTCAGCCGGCTTGCCCCCCTCCGTTCCCAACAGGAACATGCGCACGGAATCGGTCACGGCCCCGGCTGCGGCCTCCTTGTGCATCTTGTCGCGTGCGTCCGCGGATCCAAGGTGGGTAAGGCCCGTTCCGGTCAGATGGAGATGCGCCGGGTCCGGGTGAGAAATGGGTGCTGCGATGCGGCCGTCCGCTAGGGCCGCCGCAATATCGACGGTTTCGCCTCGTGGAAGCGCTTCAACGAACGAAACAAGTGTTTGCTTCGCCTTGATGGCGGCGGCCGCAAGCGTCAGGACGGAGGTGTAGCGGGGAACGCGATAGGGCTGCGGATCGTCGGATCGTACGACTGCAGTGTCGCCATTCTCCAGGCGTATTTGAACGAGACGCAAGGCCATCCTCCTTATTATATAATATTACTTTTATAGACGGGCGGATGATCGATGTGCAAAGGCTTTGTGATGGTTTCGCGTGCCGAATGGCACGTTCAACACCGATAGGAGGTAGATTTTGACGCAATTGACTGGACAGCAGTTTCTCGGAAGCACCCGTGTGGCCGGTGAAGGGCAGGCCATAAAGGCGGTCAACCCGGCCACCGGCGATACGATGGAGCCAAGCTTCGGCGGCGCCGTTCCGGCAGACGTGGAAAAGGCGTGCGCGCTCGCCGCAGAGGCGTTCGATCGCTACAGGGAAACCTCTCTGGAACAGCGCGCCGCGTTTCTCGAAAAGATTGCCGACAATATCGAGGCCCTTGCCGAGCCGCTGACCGAACGCGCCCATGCGGAAAGTGGGCTGCCGGTCGCGCGCCTTCAGGGTGAACGGGGACGAACCGCTGGGCAGCTTCGCCTGTTCGCGAAGACGGTGCGCGACGGTCATTGGCTGGACGCGCGGATCGACCCGGCACTGCCGGACCGGGAACCGCTGCCCCGCCCCGATCTTCGCCTGCGCAATATTGCCGTCGGTCCCGTCGCGATCTTCGGCGCGTCGAACTTCCCCCTCGCCTTCTCCGTCGCCGGTGGCGACACGGCGTCGGCGCTGGCCGCGGGGTGCCCCGTCGTGGTCAAGGCGCATCCCGCTCACCCCGGAACGAGCGAACTGGTCGGCAGCGCCATCGCGAAGGCCGTGGAGGATGCGGGCTTGCCGGAGGGCGTCTTCTCCATGCTGCACGGTGCCGATCACGCGACCGGGACGGCGCTCGTCACCAATCCGCACATCAAGGCGGTCGGCTTCACCGGTTCGCGCGGTGGCGGTCTGGCGCTGATGAAGGCTGCGGCATCACGGCCCGAGCCGATCCCGGTTTTTGCGGAAATGAGCAGCATCAATCCCGTCCTGCTGTTGCCCGAAGCGTTGAAGGCGCGGGGCGCGGAGATCGGCAAGGGCTTCGCAGGATCGTTGACAATGGGCGCGGGGCAGTTCTGCACCAACCCCGGCCTGGTCCTGGCTCTGGGCGAGGAGGGACTGGATGCATTCGTGTCCGCCGCCAAGGAAGCGCTGGGCGAGAGCGCACCGGCGACAATGCTGACGCCGGCGATCCATACCGCCTATGACGAGGGCGTCGCGAAGCTGGAGGCGCATTCCGCACTCGAACTTATCGGGCGCGGCGGCGAATCCACAGGACCGCACCAGAGCCGCGCGGCCCTTTTTGCCGTCGACCACGAAGCGTTCATGAACGACGATGCGCTGCAGGCAGAGGTTTTCGGATCCAGCTCCATCATCGTCCGTTGCCGCACGGCCGAGGACGCCGCCCAGGTTCTGGAGCGCGTCGAGGGTCAGCTGACGATCACGTTGCAGATGGATGAGGGCGATACGGAAACGGCACGGCCGCTTCTGCCGATCATGGAGCGCCGCGCCGGCCGCATTCTCGCTAACGCCTTTCCCACCGGCGTCGAGGTCAGTCACGCCATGGTGCATGGCGGCCCCTTCCCCGCCACTTCCGACAGCCGCACGACCTCTGTCGGAACGCTGGCGATTCGCCGCTTCCTGCGGCCCGTCTGCTATCAAAGCATCAGCGAATCCTTGCTGCCGGAGGTCCTCCGGGATGCGAATGCCGAGGGCGTTCCGCGTCTCGTCGACGGCGACATGAAGATCAATTGACGCAGCGGGAATAATTAATACTATTATATGGAGGATTGATCGGGAACGGGACTGACGCGTGGCATTATCGAAGATCCGGTCCGTCCGTGCGCTGACGGCGCGCGGCGGGGGCGCAGACTACCATGATCAGGGGTCGGGCCACTGGATCGACGATCACATTGCCACGCCGATGGCCCGTTACCCGGAATACCGGCAGAGCCGGCAGAGCTTCGGCATCAACGTCCTCGGGACGCTGATCGTGGAGATCGAGGCGGAGGACGGAACGGTCGGTTTTGCCGTCACCACCGGCGGCGCGCCGGCGGCCTATATCGTCGAACGGCACCTGTCGCGCTTCCTTATCGGCCGCGATCCGGCGGAATATGAGAAAATCTGGGATCAGATGTACTTCTCGACCCAGTATTACGGCCGCAAGGGCTTGGTCATAAACGCCATTTCCGGGGTCGATCTTGCACTCTGGGATCTTCTCGGCAAGCTTCGCGGTGAACCTGTCCATGCTTTGCTTGGCGGCGCGGTCAGGGACGAACTGCAATTCTACGCCACCGGGGCCCGCCCCGACGCGGCCAAGGATCTGGGCTTCATAGGCGGAAAAATGCCGCTGCATCATGGGCCCGCAGAGGGCGATGAGGGCCTCGCCAGAAACCTTTCCGACATCGGCGAAATGCGCGCTCGAACGGGCGATGATTTCTGGCTGATGCTGGATTGCTGGATGGCCCTCGATGTCAATTACGCCACCCGCCTCGCGACGCGCGCGTGGCACGATTTCGGCCTGAAATGGATCGAGGAGGCGATCAGCCCCGACGATTATTGGGGCTATGCCGAACTAAAGCGAAATGTTCCTCGCGGGATGCTGGTCACCACGGGCGAACACGAGGCGACCCGCTGGGGCTTCCGCATGCTTCTGGAGATGGATTGCTGCGATATCATCCAGCCGGATGTCGGCTGGTGCGGCGGGATTACCGAACTTCTGAAGATTTCCGCCCTCGCCGACGCCGCCGGCAAGCTGGTCGTGCCGCACGGGTCCTCGGTCTACAGCTATCACTTCGTCTGCACCCGCCACAATTCGCCGTTCGCCGAATTTCTGATGATGCACCCGGACGCAAATGAGGTGGTGCCGATGTTTCGTCCGCAGCTTCTCGGCGAACCCGTTCCGGAGCGCGGCCGCCTGTCGATCTCCGCGCTCGACAAGCCGGGTTTCGGCGTCGAGCTGAACCCTGATGTGGCGCTTGAGCGCCCCTTTCCAAGTCAAGGATAACTTATGAAACTTTGCCGTTTTGGCCCTGCCGGGCAAGAAAAGCCGGGGTTGATCGACGCGGACGGAAACATCCGCGATCTGTCCTCCGTCGTTCCCGACATCACGCCTGATGTTCTGTCGGCCGAGAAGCTTCGTGCGATCGCTGCGGTGGACACCGGTACGCTCCCGCTGGCGGGTGGCACGCCGCGTTACGGCGTCCCCGTTACGGGCACGGGAAAGTTCATTGCGATCGGCCTTAATTACGCCGATCACGCCGCGGAATCGAACCTGCCGATCCCTGATGAACCGGTTGTCTTCAACAAGTGGACGAATTGCCTGCAGGGCCCGAACGACCGCGTGGTCATTCCGAAGGATTCGAAGAAGACCGACTGGGAGGTCGAGCTGGGCGTCATCATCGGGAAGCGCGCCAACTATGTCGACAAGGACGAGGCGCTGGAGCATGTCGCCGGCTATTGCGTCGTCAACGATGTGTCCGAGCGGCACTGGCAGCAGGAACGCGGACCGACCTGGGACAAGGGCAAGGGCTTTCCGACATTCGGTCCCGTCGGCCCCTGGCTGGTCACGCGGGACGAGGCGGGCGATCCGCAGAAGCTGTCCATGTGGCTCGACGTGAATGGCAAGCGCATGCAGGACGGTTCGACGGAGACCATGATCTTCTCTGTCGCGGAGATCGTCAGCTATTGTTCGCAGTTCATGGTGCTGGAGCCCGGAGACATCATTACCACAGGCACACCCCCGGGTGTGGGGCTGGGTCAGAGGCCGGAGCCCTGGTATCTGAAAGCCGGCGATGTCGTAACGCTGGGGATCGAAGGACTGGGCGAGCAGCGCCAGGAGTTCGTCGCCTGGTCCAAGGACACTCGGGCATGACGGTTTATGAGGGCCGCTTCGCCGGGCGGAAGGCCATCGTTACGGGCGGCGCCTCCGGCCTAGGCTTGACGACGGCTCGCCGCATGATCGCCGAGGGCGCGAAGGTCGCACTTTGGGATCTCGACGCCGAGGCGCTGGAGACCGCCCGCAGGGACATGGGTGCCGCACATGCCGAGGCGCTCGACATCTCGGACCCGGCCGCCGTTGCAAGCGCGGCGGATGCAGCGGCGACCGCGCTTGGCGGTCTCGACATATTGGTTTGCTCGGCCGGAATCACCGGTGCGACTTCGCCGGTCGAGGAGTTCCCGCTGGAGAGCTGGCAGCGGGTCGTCGACATCAACCTGAACGGTCTGTTCTATTGCTGCCGCGCCGTCATCCCGCACATGCTGAATGGCGGATATGGCCGCATCGTCAACGTCGCGTCTGTTGCTGGCAAGGAGGGCAATCCCAACGCCTCCGCCTATTCCGCATCGAAGGCCGGCGTCATCGGGTTCACAAAATCGCTCGGCAAGGAGCTGGCAACGAAGGGCGTCGTTGCCAACTGCCTGACGCCCGCCACGTTCGAAAGCCCGATCCTGAAGCAACTGCCCGAAAGCCAGGTCGACTATATGCGCTCGAAAATTCCGATGGGCCGTCTGGGCGAGGTCGAGGAAAGCGCGGCGATGATCTGCTTCATGGCAAGCGAGGAATGCAGTTTCACGACGGCATCCACATTCGACACGTCCGGCGGGCGGACGACCTTTTGATGACCGACGTCCCAAAGCCCGAGCGATTCGTAGATGCGCACGTCCACCTGTGGGATCTCCAACGGCTTTCCTACCCTTGGCTGACGCCGCCGTTCGACACCAGCGGCGTCAACGGGGACGTGTCACCCATCGCCCGTACATATTTGCTCGATGACTATCTGGCCGATGCGGAGGGCTGGAACGTAACGGGCCTTGTGCATGTCGATGCCGGGGCCGAGGCGAAGGATGCGCTCAGCGAGAGCGACTGGCTACAGGATATGGCGGACAGCCGCGGCATGCCGGATGCGATCATCGCCTTTGCCGCGCTCGATGATCCGGATGTCGAGGCGCTGCTGGAACGGCATGCGGACCATGACAATGTTCGCGGCATTCGGCACATCGCGAACTGGCACGAGGATCCCGCAAAGACTTACACGCCGCGCGATGTTACGCGTGACCCGAACTGGCAGGCCGGTTTCGGGCTGCTCGCGAAATACGGGCTCAGCTTCGACTTCCAGCTTTATCCCGGACAAATGGACCGCGCCGCCAAGCTTGCCGCGAGGCATCCGGATGTTCCGGTCATCATCAATCATGCGGGCATGCCGGACGCGGCTGGCGAGGCGGCGTTCGACCGGTGGGCGGCGGGCATGTCCGCCCTTGCGGAGGTACCCTCCGTTTCCGCCAAAATTTCCGGCTTCGGTATTCTCGACCGCGCTTGGACCATCGAGAGCATTCGCGCCTACGTGCTGACCCTCATCGACCTGTTCGGAACGGACCGCATCATGTTCGCCAGCGACTTTCCGACAGACAAGCTGGCCGGTTCCTTCGACCGGCACCTGTCAGCCTATTCTGCAATCACCGCAAACTTCAGTGCGGACGAGCGGGACCGCCTGTTCGCCGCCAATGCAGAGCGGACTTACCGCATCGCTTAGTGCTAGCGGCCCATGAAGACGGCCGTTCACAAGGGGAGGAAATATGGTCAACCCGCTGCTTGGCGTGGTCTTTCACTGGATTGGCGGCCTCGCCTCCGCCAGCTTCTACGTCCCGTATCGCGGCGTGCGCAGCTGGTCCTGGGAGGTCTTCTGGCTGACGGGCGGCGTCTTCAGCTGGATCGTCGCGCCCTGGCTGTTCGCGTCGCTCCAGACGCAGGATCTCCTCGGCGTGTTGGGAGGCGCGTCCCCATCCACTTGGTTCTGGTGCGTGTTCTTCGGAATTCTCTGGGGTTTCGGGGGTCTCACCTTCGGCCTGACGCTGAGGTTTCTCGGCATTTCGCTGGGAACGGCCGTCGCGCTCGGTCTGACCGCGGCGTTCGGAACGCTGATCCCTCCCCTCGTCAGCGGCGAGTTCTTCACCAGCCTGCTACCCTCCACCGGCGGACAGATCGTGCTTGCCGGTGTCTTCATCGCGCTTGCGGGGATCGCGATCGTCGGCATGGCCGGCCATGCAAAGGAACGGCACCAGGCGGCTGGCGACGCACCCGGTAGCAGGCCCCGCGATTTCCGGCGCGGCATGGCCGTCGCGGTGTTCTCCGGCATCATGTCGTCATGTTTTGCCTACGGCCTCGCCGCCGGCGAACCGATCCGGCAAGCGACGCTGGCTGCGGGGACCGACCCGCTAAGCCAGGGTCTTCCCGTCCTCTGCATCGTCCTTCTCGGTGGATTCGCGACCAATGCGCTGTGGTGCGGATATCTGATCGCGAGAAATCGAAGCGCCGGACAGTTCGTCGGCGGCGCGGCGCACGATGATGGCAAAGTGGCGGAATACCAGACGATGAATTCCACATCGCGCCCGCGCAAAAGTCCGCTGGCCCGGAATTATCTTCTCTCTGCCCTGGGCGGCACAATCTGGTACTTCCAGTTCTTCTTTTACACCATGGGAGAGAGCCAAATGGGCGCCTACGGATTTTCGAGCTGGACCCTGCACATGGCCAGCATCATCATTTTCGCGACGCTGTGGGGTCTGGCGCTGAAGGAATGGCGCGGGGCGGGCCGCCGCGCGCGGACGCTGCTTTCCACCGGACTCGCCGTCCTGATCGGCTCAACGGCCGTCATCGGTTGGGGCAACGCGCTCTCCGCGGGGTCGCTATGACGGGTGCGGTTCGAAAGGTCTGGAACGAGGGCGCAATCCTTGGCGAGGGACCGGTCTGGGTCGCGAAGGAAAACGCCCTCTACTGGGTCGACATCAAGGCTCCGGCCCTCCACCGCCTTCCGCTGGATGGGGCCGAGCGGCGAAGCTGGCCGCTGCCTGAACTGACCGGCTGGATCGTGCCGCGCAGGGCCGGCGGGTTCGTCATCGGACAGGCAAGTGGCCCGGCGCTGCTGACGCTCGATCCCTTTACGATAGAGCCGCTCGGCGATCCCCATCCGGAACAGGAGGATAGCCGTCTGAACGATGCCGTCGTCAGCGCGGATGGCAGCATCTGGTTTGGAACGATGGACAATGCCGAGGAGGATGCGTTCGGCGGTCTCTATCGTCTCGCGCCCGACCGCCGCATAGAGCGGGTCGACAGCGGCTATCTGGTGCCGAACGGACCGGCCATTTCCGCGGACGGAACGACGCTGTTCCATACGCACAGCCCCGAGCGCACGGTCTACGCCTTCGATCTTGAGGGCGGAACACTGGCGAACAAGCGCGTTCATATCCGCTTCGAGGAAGAATGGGGCTATCCCGACGGGATGGCGGCGGATGCGGAGGGCGGCCTGTGGATCACGCACTGGGACGGCGCCTGCGTCAGCCGCTTCGACGCGCGCGGTCGTCGCGACCGCCGGATCGAGCTGCCCGTCCGAAAACCGACGAAACCCGTCTTCGCGGGAGATGCACTGGACCGCATGTTCGTGACCAGCGCCTCGGTGGGCGAACCCGCGGGCTCGCTTGGCGGCGCAGTGTTCGAGGTCGATGCTGGCGTGCGGGGCGCCCCGATGCACGAATATAGCGGCTGAGTGAGCAGAAACAATCGAGAGGGAGATCGAGGTTGAGGCGAATATGTGGTGCGGCGTTGATGGCGGGGCTTCTGGCCGCCTCGCCCCCGGTCGTGGCTTGCGCGGCAGCGCAGCCGGGAGTGAAGGGCAGCGCGGCCGATATGAACGCGCGCGCCACGCGCTTTGCCGACAGGCCGCCGATCGCATTCGGCACGGCCTGGTATCCCGAACACTGGCCGGAGGAGCGCTGGGAGAAAGACCTTGCGTGGATGGAGAAGGCGAACTTCAACACCGTGCGCATCGCGGAATTCGCCTGGAGCACGATGGAACCGCGCGAGGGCGAGTTCGATTTCGAATGGCTGGATCGCGCCATCGCCGCCGCATCGCGGCACGGCATGATGGTGGTGCTCGGTACGCCGAGTGCGGCGCCGCCGGCCTGGATGACGCAGCGTTATCCGGACGTGCTACGCGTCGACGAGGACGGAGTCCGAGCGACGCATGGCGGGCGGCGCCATTTCTCCTTCGCCAGCGAACGATACCGTATGTTCGCGCGCCGGATCGCGGAAAAGATGGCGGAGCGTTACGGCGACAATCCGAACGTCGTCGGATGGCAGATCGACAACGAGATTGGGCCGCCCTCCTTCGGACCGGAGGCGGAGGAGCGCTGGCACAGTTTTCTCGAGCAGCGATACGGCACGATCGATACGCTGAACGAGCGCTGGGCCACCGAATATTGGAGTCAGCACTACAACAATTTCGGCCAGATTCCCCTGCGTGCGACCGGACAGCACAATCCGGGGCTGCTTCTTGATTTCAAGCATTTTACGACGGCGACCTGGACGGACTATGTCCAGAACCAGCTCGATGCGATCCGGGCGCACGCCGATCCGCGGCAGTTCGTGACGACGAACACAATGTTCTGGAACGCCGGCTTCGATCACTACGAGCTGCACGAACGGCTCGATCTCGCTTCGTGGGACAATTACATTCAGGACGCGGATCCGGACTGGATCGCCAATGGCGCCAATCACGATCTTGTACGCGGTTATAAGCAGCGCAACTTTTGGCTGATGGAAACGCAGGCCGGACGCGTGGACTGGGTGCCGATCAATCGCGCGCTTGCGCCCGGTCAGGTTCGCGAAATGGGTTGGCAGGCCGTTCAGCACGGTGCCGACGCTATCCTGTATTGGGAATTCCGCGCCGCGAGAAACGGGCAGGAAACCTATTACGGCACCGTTCTTGGCCAGGATGGTACGCCGGCGCCGATCTTCAACGAGATCGCAAAGCTCGGCGGGGAACTGCGTGAGGCGATGCCCGCCCTTGCCGACACCGAACCGGTCTACCGCATGGCCATGCTGTTCGATTATGACAGCCGCTGGGCCCTCGACCTTCAGCGGCTGCACGAGGATTTCGATCCAATACGGGAATTCACGGATTTCTACCGTCCATTCCGTCTCGGCTCGCAAGGGGTGGCAGTTCTGCCGGTGGATGCCGAACTGTCGGCCTACCCCTTGGTCGTCGCACCGGCGTTGAATGTGGTTACGGCTTCGGACGCGGAGCGGCTGGAGGCCTATGTCCGCGGTGGCGGCCATCTCGTGCTCGGGCCGCGTTCGGGCATGAAGGATGACGCGAACGCGCTTTGGCCGCAGCGTCAGCCGGGACCATTGGAACCGCTTCTCGGCGCTCAGGTCGAGCAATTCTATGCGCTCGATCAGCCGGTAAAGCTGACGGGAGCGTTCGGAGCCGGCGAAGCGGCGATCTGGGCGGAGTGGCTCAGCCCGGAGGCCGAGGACGTCGAGGTGCTGGCGCGATATGACGATCCGGCGGGATGGCTGGACAAAAAACCGGCAATCCTGTCCCGCCCCGTGGGTCGGGGCCGGATCACCTATGTCGGTGCATGGCTGCAACCTGACATGATGCGCCGCCTCGCAGAGAAATTGATGGCGGATGAAGGGATCGGCCCTATCCTGTCCACGGACAGCGACGATGTGGAGATCGGTGCGCGAAGCGGCGCCGGCAAGACCGTTCTCATCGCGATCAACCACGGGGATGAACCGCAGCCGCTTCGTTCCCCCGTCGGGGCCGAGCGCATTGCCGGCACCGTGACGAACGGAGCGCTCCCCGCGCACGGGGTCGCGGTATTTCGTGTGGACCGGGATATGCTTTCAACGTCGAAAGGCGCTACGCATTGAGACTTCAATCGCAGGATTCATGTCGAACTACGCTGCACGCGATTTGCCTGGCGGCGGCATTCGCCTTTCCGCTATCCGCGCAGACAGCAGATTGGACGGCCGCGTGGACGGCACCGCCGATCGGATACGAACCTCAGATCAGGGACGCACTCGGGCGCCCCTTCTCCGATGAGACGGCGCGGCAGCTGGTGCGCGTCGGCACGGCAGCCAGCGAACTGCGCGTAAGGCTGACCAACGAACTGGGAGAGAAACCAGTTCGTATCGGATCCGCGTCGATCATGCGGGTGGATGCAGAGGGAAAGCCAATCCCGGACTCGCTCACCACGCTAAGCTTCGGCGGCGAGCCGTCGGTCACGATCCCTGCCCGCGCTCCGTATCTATCCGATCCGGTTCCCATGGCGCTCGACGCCGGCGAAACCGTCTCGGTCAGCATTTACTATCCTGATGAAGCGGCTCCGCCCGCCCATGCGCAAATGCTCGACGTCGTCAGCGGGGACATGAGCGAAACCGCGCTATGGAGTGGATCGAAGCGGGTTCGCGCACCGGGAATCGTGTCCGGCATCGATGTGACCGGAGCAGAGCAAACGCGCCTCCTCGTTGCATTCGGCGATTCCATCACGGAAGGGGCCGGTGCCAGCGATGCGCAGACGACCAGTTGGCCGGCGCAGCTTGCCCGTCTGCTCGCCGCCAATGGCGGCACAGACTGCTGGGCCGTCGTTAATGCCGGCATCAGCGGCAACCGCCTGCTTCACGACGGGCGCGGGCCGAACGCCGTGTCCCGGTTCGATCGCGATGTGCTTGCCGTGCCAGGCGTCACGCATGCGGTCCTGCTGGAGGGTATCAACGACATTGGTGAGATCACCGACCCGGCGCGCACTTGGCAAAGCGTGACGGCCGAACAGATCATCGGCGCCTACGAACAGCTTCTCGCGCGTGCACATGCGCGCAACGTGAAGCTGATCGTCGGAACGCTGCTACCCTATGAGGGGGCCGCCTATGCAAGCGCAGAGGGAGAGGAGAAGCGGCAGAGGGTGAACGGTTGGATCCGTCAGAACGCCGGACGCTTTGACGGTCTTATCGATTTCGACCGCGCGATGAGCGAACTGGGAGATCCTTCGGTCATGCGCCTCGCCGAGCAGATCGGCGATCATCTGCATCCGAACGATGCCGGTTACACCCGCATGGCGCAAACCGCCCTTCCCGTCCTTCAGAACGAGCGGTGCCCGGCGGGCTGAACCGGGCCCGCCGTTCCGTCACCAGGGCTTTGATCGAGCGACCGTCAGCCCGCGGACGTCGTTCGGCCAGGTTCCACTGACCGCCGTGTAGAAATGATAGAGCGCGCCGTCATTGTAGACCAGAGACGGCTTGTGCGCGAAATGTTCGTCGATGCTGCCGGGTCGCCCCTTGTCGACGATGATGTCCGGAACCTTCTTGAAGTTGATCGGACTGTCGCCGATCGCAAGCAATTCCCTGCACTTTCCGTCCGCCGCACGGCCGAAATAGTACATCGACCACTCGCCGTTATGCGTATAGACGACCGGATCGCTCGCGAACCAGGAATCCGGGGCCCCTTCATCTCCGTTACGCAGGATGGGATTGCCAGAATAGCGCGACCAGCGTTTCAGGTCGCGTGAAATCGCGACGCCGGTCTGCTCCTTCCAGGGGTCTCCCTCCGTCTTCGCGTTATAGTAGAGGAAATAGGTTTCGCCCTGCTTCGTGATGTAGGATTTATAGAGGCCGCCACGTTCCCAAGGCGCCCCGTCTTCGGGTCTCAAAATCGGTTCCGTCCGCTCCCAGTTCACGAGATCGTCGCTCCAGGCGAGGCCGATGACGGCAGCCCCCTCTTCGTAGCCGGGATTGGGATAAGCATGCCAGGTCGCAAGATAGCGGCCGTCGACCTTGAGCAGTCGTCCGGGCGAATAGAGTTCGTTCTCTCGCAGGATCGACGCACAGGAAATGTTGTAGCGTGTGACGGGGTCGTCCGGGTCGCGCGCCATCATGATTCCCGCGCGCTTCCAATTCACCAGATCCTTCGAAACGGCACGGCCCGTCTGATACCCGGTGCCGTCCCAGCCGGTGTACAGCATGTGAAACTGGCCCTCGTGCCAGAACACAAAGGGGCAATCGACGGCCTTTTCATCGAACGTGCCGGGTTCATGCGATCCTTCGAGGACCAGTTCGTCCAGCTTATAGGGAGTGCGATACGGCGCGACCGGGTCGTTGCTGGCGGTGCCGGCAATGGCCGCGACGGGACCGCGTGAGCATCCCGTAAGCGCCAATCCTCCGGCAACTCCGCCCGCGGCCAGCAGCGACCGGCGCGACAGCAACTTTCCCATACTCGTCATGCACATTTCTCCTCTGGGCGTTACAGGTCGACGGACGTCCGACGCCGATCAATGGCTGTTGCGCGGTACGCCGTAGGTTGTGTCGATACGCTGATATTTCTCGGCCCCCTCGAGTATCGCGCCGGTATCGAGCTGTCCCACGACATTGCGCTGCAATTCCTGCCACGGTGTCTGCGACTGCGGATAGGCATAGCCGCCGCGTTTCTCAATGTCCGCTCGCCGACGAGCGATCTCCTCTTCGGGGATCAGGATATCCACCCGGCCCCTGCGAAGATCGACGCGCAGTCGGTCGTAGGTCTTTAGAATGGCCAGATTGCCTCCGGCCGCTGCCTCCGGACTTGCGTTCAGGACCGAGGGCGAGCCCGACGTGCCCGACTGCCGGCCGTCACCGATGCACGGCAGTTCCGCAACGCCCCTGCGGATTAGATAACCCGGCGGTCGCATGTTCACGACCTCCGCGGCTCCCGGATAGCCGATGGGCCCCGTTCCGCGCACGACCAGAATGTCGGCCTCCGTAATCCCGAGCGCCTCGTCGTCGATACGCGCGTGGTAATCCTCGGGACCGTCGAAAACGATGGCCCGCCCCTCGAACGCTTCGGGATCGTCGGGGTTTTCCAGATAGGCCTTGCGAAACGCATCGGAAATGACGCTCGTCTTCATGATGGCGCTGTCGAAGAGATTGCCGGTCAGCACGATAAAACCGCCGGAGGAGCGCAACGGCTGGTCGAAGGGCCGGATCACCTCCGGAGAGATAATCTCGGCCTCGCGGCAATTGTCGCCGATCGGCTGACCGTTCACGGTCAATGCCTCCTCGCGGATCAGGCCCTGCTTCATCAGTTCGGAGATCACCGCGGGAACGCCGCCGGCGTGATGAAAATCCTCCCCCAGATACTCGCCGGCAGGTTGCAGATTCACGAGCAGGGGGACGTCGTGCCCATATTCCTGCCAGTCCTGAAGACTGAGTTCGGCGCCAGCGTGGCGGGCAATGGCCGCCAGATGGATGGGCGCGTTGGTCGATCCGCCCAGCGCGCTGTTGACGGTGATCGCGTTCAGGAATGCGTCGCGCGTCAGGATCTTCGACGGGCGCAGGTCCTCCCCAACCATCTCGACGATACGCTTTCCCGTCAGGTATGACATTTGCTGCCGCTCGCGGTGCGGCGCGGGGATGGCTGCCGATCCGGGAAGCTGCATGCCCAGCGCCTCTGCAAGGCTGTTCATGGTCGTCGCGGTACCCATGGTGTTGCAGTATCCGGTGGACGGCGCGGAACTGGCGACCAGTTCGACGAAGCCGGCATAATCAATTTCGCCAGCCGCCAGCATCTTTCGCGCCTTCCAGACGATCGTGCCGGAACCCGTCCGCTCGCCGCGATGCCAGCCGTTCAGCATGGGCCCCACAGAGAGGGCGATAGCAGGTATATCGACGGTCGCCGCCGCCATCAGGCAGGCGGGTGTGGTCTTGTCGCAGCCGATCGTCAGCACCACTCCGTCAATCGGGTAGCCGTACAGCGTCTCCACCAGCGACAGATAGGCAAGATTACGATCGAGGCCGGGCGTCGGGCGTTTGCCGGTTTCCTGGATCGGGTGAACGGGAAACTCGATGGCGATGCCCCCGGCCTCCCGAATGCCGTCGCGCACGCGTTCGGCGAGCGTGATATGGTGCCGATTGCAGGGGGAAAGATCGCTGCCGGTCTGCGCTATGCCGATGATCGGCTTGCCCGACTGCAGTTCCTCGCGCGTCAGACCGTAATTCATGTAGCGCTCCAGATAGAGCGCAGTCATATCCGGGTTCCCAGCATTGTCGAACCAGGCCCGGGACCGCAGTTGCTGGCCCTGCGCGGGCTTACCCAAATCTGTCATCAAGTTTCTTTTCGTTTCTCTGCCCTGCTGATGCGCTGCTTGCCGTGGCCGATCGTCTTGCGCATTGCTTCGCGCGCGGCAGCGGCGTCGCCTGCTTCAATGGCATCGACGATGGCGCGATGAAGTCGGACGCTTTTCTTGTGTTCGGCCTTCTCGTCGACCGGCGAACTCATTGTGAACGATGCAACCAGGGCGGTTTCAATGATCGCGGAAATGGCGCGCATCATCATGTTGCCTGATGCATCGCCGATCCGTTGATGAAAGCGAAGATCGGCCTCGGCGAACGCGATGCGGCTGAGGCTGCTTTCGCCCATCTCCTCGATACTCTCGCGAAGGGCGGCGATTTGTTCGGGCGTCGCGCGGTCGGCGCACAGCGCGGCCGCCTCCGGCTCGATAGCCAACCTGATCTCCGCCAGTTCCCGGCGAAACTCCGCGTCGAACCCGTGGGCGACCTTCCAGGACAGGACATCGGAATCGAACATGTTCCAGTTCGACTGATCCAGAACCTTCGTGCCCACTCTGGTCTTGGAAACGATCAGGCCCTTCGCCGTCAATGTCTTCAGGACTTCGCGCAGGACCGTGCGGGAAATCCCGAAGCGTTCGAGAATTTCCGCTTCGGCCGGGATTTTCGACCCCGGCGGATAGATGCCCGCAATGATGTCGGTTCCCAGGGCCCGAGCGACCTGATCATGGCTCGATAAGGTACTGTCGGTGTACTTCTGGAAATGCGAAGACATGCTGGCGAACCCCTTTGAAGATGCCCCGGTCATCGTCGATCTGACGGCCCCGACGGGCGCGAGCGCGCCCGTCAGGGTACCGGAAGCCTGTCGATAGCCGCATGCTAACCAGACGCTTACCTCTGATACAATTGAAGAAACCGCGAGCTTTCTTCCAGAGGCACCAGCCGCTTTTCCGTCCAGGGTGAAAACGGCCATACCGGCCTCAGAAATTGAACCGCACGCCGGCCATGATCTGGCGATCATCGATGGAAATATTGTTCGGGCGCGTGATATTCTCGAAATATGTGAACTCACGCGTTCGCAGCAGATTTGAACCTTCCAGTGTCAGCGTGACGTTCTCGTTCAGATCATAGTTGATCGACGCATCCAGCCAGCCATAACCTTTCCGGTAAACGGGAATGATCTGACTGCCGCCATCCGTCAGCGGCAAGCCATACAGGCTGCCGAGGAACTTCGAGCGGTAATTATACGCCACGCGAATAGCGAGGCCTGCATTTTCGTATAGACCGCTGATGTTGAAGCTGTTCTTCGAAAGATTGGGCAGCGGCGTGGTGATGCCCTCGATCGCGCTCGGCGTTTCGCTGTCGATATAGGTGTAGTTCGCCTGGACGCCGAACCCATCGAAGGGGGCGGGAAGGAAGTCGAAAAATGTCTGACCGCCGACCTCGATACCCTTGATATCTCCGTCCTCGCCATTGACCGGCTGCTGAAGCACATAGTCGATGCCGTCGATCGTCTGGCGGCTCGACCGGCGGAAAATAAATCCCTTCACCTTCCGGTAGAACCCGGCGAGGTAGATCGAACCGGTCGGCGAGAAATAGTATTCGTATGACGCGTCAAGCTGGTCGGCCTTCAAAGGCTCCAGATCGGGATTGCCGCCCGATCCCTGCCCCTGTCCGGGGATCAGGGTAAATGCCGGGGACAAGTCGCTGAACGACGGGCGCGTAATCGTCTTGGAAGCAGAGAAGCGCAGCTGCATGTCATCGGCGATATGGAAGCGGATATTCGCACTCGGCAGAGCGTTCGTATATTCGTTGTCATAGTTCGCCGGCACGATCGTCGTAACGCCGTTCGCGTCGGTGATCCGCTGATTGCCGTCGATCGACAGCTTTGTCTTCACGACGCGAAGGCCGATATTGCCGTCGAAGGGCAACCCACCCTGCACATCGAAGAGCAGCGCCCCGTAGCTGGCGATGGTTTCTTCCGACATGGAATATTGCGCGGCGGGATCGAGTGCCGGCTCGGCGCTTACGCCAAGAATGTCGCGGACGGAGTCGAAATCGTCGCGCAGCCGAGACGGATCGGCCACGAAATAGTCGCGCTCGAACCCGGCTTCGCCCGGGAAATAGTCGTCGAACGGCATCCGCTGGAACAGATCGGCGTAGGGGCCGGCCGAAACGCCGGCGGGCGGATTGTAGAAAAAGCGGATCGGATCGAAGTCCGTTGTGCGCTTCTGATAGCGCACGCCGGTCTGCAAACCGCTGATGACGGGACTGTCGAACTCGATTTCACCATCGAGGCGCCCCGCGTAGGAATCGCCTTCATAATGGTTTTCGTTCAGGATCGTGTAGCCAAGCTCGTAGCTGTCGAAATCCGTCAGATCGACGCCGTTGAAGTTCATGTACGGCGTATGCTGACTGAGATCGAGGAACGCTTCCGGAGCCGAGAAACGCAGATCCTGCTCCGCATAGACAAGATCATTCGTCGAATATTGATAGGTGAAGTCGCCGGACAAAGTGATGCGGTCGTCCGTCCAGTTGGCACCGAAGGAATATTGCTGGTTCTTGTCGACCGTGTCGCGCGCAACACCGAACGTGGAGCCGGTGAAATCCTGGAAGGTGCCGCTCTTGAAGTCGTTCGTGCCCTCGAAGAGTTCGACGGAACCCGGTACCACGTCGAAGGCATTCGTCGGATTGTTAAAGCCGCGCTGCTGCTGGTCTGACCGGAACTCCTGATAGGACGCCTGCGCATAGAATTCGAGGTCCGGGTTCGGCATCCACTGGAACAAGGCATCGAGGCCAATCCGCCGCCGATTGCCGTCGATCAGCGGTTCATAATCGCCGTTCGGCGTCACGATTTCCTGACCCGGAATGATATCGGTACGAATGCCCGGCGCGCCCGGCGTCACCACATCGGAACGGAAGTCGCGTTCCTGATAGGCGCCGCTGATCAGCAGGCCCATCTCACCGTCGCCCGCCGCCCACTTGTCACTGGCCAGCAACGAAACGAGCGGGCTCACCTTCTCGATAAGGTCATTATAACGGAGCTTTGCACTGCCGCTGATCGTCTGCGCTTCCAGATCGAGCGGCCGGCGCGTGCGAAGATCGATCACGCCGCCGATGCCGCCCTCAATCAGGTCGGCCGTAGGTGACTTGTAGACATCGATACCGGCGAGAAGTTCGGCCGGAAAATTCTGCAGATTGTAATTGCGACCGCCGCCCGCGGTGAAGATCTCGCGGCCGTTCAGCGTTGTCAGAACCTGGGTCAGACCGCGGATGGCAACGGAGCCACCCTCCCCGCGGTCGCGGGACACCTGAATGCCGGAAATACGCTGCAGGGCTTCGGTGGTGTTCGTATCCGGCAGTTTGCCGATATCGTCCGCCACAATGGAGTCGACGATCGTATCGGCGTTGCGCTTGCGGGATTGCGCCGATTGAAGACTGGCTCGAATACCCGTGATGGTAATGACTTCACCTACGGCAGCCTGCGTGTCCGCATCCGGCTCTGCCGTCGGCGAAGAGGGAGCGGACTGCGCCTCGTCGGTGGGCCTCTCCTGCTCCGCCGCCGCTGCTTCGAACGCGCTTGCAAGCGTCAGTGCCGCAACAGCCGCGCTCGCGAGAAATTTCCTTTTCATGACCCTGATCCTCCGCATCTTATATTTTGAGGAGATCATTAGTAATATTTTATACATGGTCAAGGTGGGTTTTGTCTTGTGGACATGCGCATGCCATATCGTGCTAATCACCTGATATGGCCGGTTATTCGTAAGCTTTCTCACGCCAATTCCACCATTGCCCCGGCGTTATGCGATGAATCTACGATCATTCTTCGTCTCAATCCGATCACCCCGCATCCGCTGTCAGAAACGCCCGCAATGCTTGTTCATCGGCCGTCAGCGCGGCTAGAGCGCCGTCATGCGTTAATGCTGTCCGGGGGATGATCATGAGTGTGCCACTGCGCGAACTGCTTCCGATCGGAATGCTCGCAGCCTTGCTTTCCGCGACAGCCGCTCCGG
Source organism: Pacificimonas flava (assembly GCF_000342165.1). Classification (GTDB taxonomy): domain Bacteria; phylum Pseudomonadota; class Alphaproteobacteria; order Sphingomonadales; family Sphingomonadaceae; genus Pacificimonas; species Pacificimonas flava. Next base: position 338,760 of record NZ_AMRV01000001.1, on the reverse strand, counting down.
CGTTGGCGAGAACCGGCCACGATTATGCCCGTGACGTGGAGATCGTCCGCGACGACTTCGGCATCGCGCATATCGATGGGAAGACCGATGCGGATGCCGTCTTTGGCATGATCTACGCACAGGCGGAGGACGATTTTCCGCGTATCGAGCGAAATTATCTCGTGGCGCTCGGCCGTTTATCGGAAGCCGAAGGCGAGGCTGCATTATGGCAGGATCTGCGGCAGCGTCTGTTCCTGGATCATGATGCCCTGCGCGCCGCGTACCGGGATAGCCCCGCCTGGCTGAAGGCGCTGATGGACGCGTGGGCCGCCGGCCTGAACCATTATCTGGCAACGCATCCGGACACGCAGCCGCTGGCGATTACCCGCTTCGAACCGTGGATGACGCTCGCCTTCTCCGAAGGAAGCATCGGCGGCGACATCGAGCGCGGGGTCGATCTGGACGCGCTGCGAGCCTTTTACGAAGGCGGTGCGGAAGCGCTACCACCACAAGAGCAGTCCTTCAGACTTGTCGAACCGAAGGGGTCGAACGGTATCGCAATTGCCCCGGCGCGGAGCGTGAACGGAAATCCGCTTCTTTGGATCAACCCGCACACGTCCTTCTATTTTCGCGCCGAACAGCAGATGCGCAGCGATGAGGGGCTAAACGCCTATGGCGCCGCGACATGGGGGCAGTTCTTCATCTATCAGGGTTTCAATCCCGACCTCGGCTGGATGCATACCTCGAGCGGGGTCGACAATATCGATGAGTTTGCCGAAACCGTGGCGCTGCGCGGCGACGAGTTGGCGTATCGCTACGGCGACGAATGGCGCCCGGTCGAGACGCGCATCGTCTCGATCCGCGTCAGACAGCCGGACGGGTCGATGGCCGAGCGTCGCTTCAACGCTCTTTCCACGCATCACGGCCCGATCGTGGGGGTGAAAGACGGCCGCTGGATCGCCCTCGCTCTCCTGAACGCTCCACGGGCCGCGCTGGAGCAAAGCTATCTGCGAACGAAGGCGAAGACGCTTCAGGAATACTTGCAGGTCTCCGAGCGCAAGGCCAATTCGTCTAACAACACAATTTTGGCGGCAAGCGACGGCACCATTGCCTATCTTCATCCGCAATTCGTACCGGTACGCGACGATCGGTTCGATTATCGGCACCCGGTCGACGGCAGCGATCCCGCAACGGACTGGCAGGGTCTGCATGACCTCGAGACGCTGCCGCAGGCGATCAACCCCGGCGTGGGCTGGGTCATGAACACCAACAACTGGCCCTATTCCGCAGCCGGCCCCGACAGTCCGAGCGCAGAGAATTTCCCGGTCTACATGGATCAGTTTGGCGAGAACCCGCGCGGGCGTCATGCACTGCAGTTGTTGTCCGGCGACCGGCAGTTCACGCCGCAAAGTCTGACCAATGCGGCATTCGACAGCTTTCTTCCCTTTTTCGACGCTCAGATTCCCAAGCTCGCCCGCGGCATGGCCGCCCTGCCCGCCGGCGACCCGCTTCGCAACGAACTTGCAGGACCTTTTGCCTTGCTGCGCAACTGGGATCGCCGCTGGAGCACGACCTCGACGCCAACATCCCTTGCCGTCCATTGGGGAGAGGCGCTTTGGGCAAGCGAGGGTCCGAAGGCGGCCGCGGCAGGGATCCGTATCTTTCGCTATCTGGACGAACGGACGACCGACGCTGACCGCGTCGCCGCATTGGTAGCCGCGACCGAAACCATGAAGGAGAAGCTGGGCGACTGGCGGGTCGAGTGGGGACGCATCAACCGGTTCCAGCGGCTTTCGCCGACCATCGAAGCCGAGTTCGATGATCGAGCCCCCAGCTATCCCGTGGGGTTCACGTCGGGAAACTTCGGATCTCTCGCCTCCTTCGCGGTAGAGCGGCAGGATGGGCAGAAATGCTTCTATGGCACCAGCGGCAACAGCTTTGTCGCGGTTGTGGAGTTCGGCCCCCAGGCAAACGCCTGGGCGGTCAGCGCCGGCGGAGAAAGCGGAGATCCCACCTCTCCTCATTTTGATGATCAGATCCCGCGCTACGCCCAGGGCGATCTGCGCCGAGTGCCGCTGACCGACGCGGACCTCGCACCATTCGCGGGCCGCGCCTACCACCCTGGGGAGCCAAAGCCAGTCCCTCACTCACGCGAGCCAATGGCAGGCAGCAGTCGGTGCGGCGACCTCTGATCCAAAGAGCTGCAGCACTAGCCGAGCCCACGATTTTCCGGGACGGGGGCGCCACCGGGCTGGAGATGGTCGGGGAGACAGGATTCGAACCTGCGACCCTCTGCTCCCAAAGCAGATGCGCTACCAGGCTGCGCTACTCCCCGACGGCGGTTTCCGTAGGGTTTCGCCGCAGATAGGTCAACGCATAAACAGAACGAAGCGGAAACGGGCGGCACATTGCGGCACAAAGATACCCACATTCTTCGGTACACCCTCCGACGGCCCCTTTCCTGCCTCCTTTGAGAAGAAATTAAAGTCGAGATCACGCTTTTCAGCCGTTCTCTGCGCTTACGCCTCGGAAAACCAGGCCGAGAAAGAGATCAGCGGCTTGCGCGGGACAGAATGTTCCCTCCATGCGTTTGGGATGCGTGTTGATGAAATCGGCCAAGAGATCGTCGTGGCATGGCTGGGTAAAAAACGCGGGTCTTACCTGCATAGCCGATAAACAACCTTCTATAAAATATATGACATACGGAATGTTGGTCTTTTTATATGATTAAGATTGCATCTTTTTGGATGAATAAGTTATGACTCAAAGTTCGCCGCAGGTGAACAGCGCAAAAGGGCTCTTCAAGCCGACTGTTTTTTATGGAGGCATCGGACTGATCGCCGCGTTGATCGTTTTTGCGATCTTAAACGCTGGCGCGTCCGGGGGGCCATTCGTCGCCATACAGCACACGGTGACAAGCTCATTCGACTGGCTGCTGGTGCTGACGGTCAATGTTCTGCTTGGGGTGTGCGCGTATCTTGGCTTTGGCTCCTTGGGAAAGATTCGCCTGGGCGGGGCGAAAGCCAAACCGGAATTCAATCTTGGACCGTGGTTCGCCATGCTGTTCAGCGCCGGCATGGGGATCGGACTTCTCTTCTACGGCGTAGCCGAGCCCGTTCTGCATTTTGCCGATCCGCCCGTTTCCACCTACTCCGATCCGAACGCCATTTTTCCGCGCGGGCTTGCCGGCAACGCGCAGCACGCCATGGGTCTGACATTCCTGCACTGGGGTCTTCATGCTTGGGCAATCTATGCAGTGATCGGCCTCGCACTTGCGTATGTCGCGTTCAATCGCGGCCATCCGCTGAGCATCGGTGCCTTTCTGAAGGTCGCCTTTCCGCGAATTCCCACACTGCTGATCGATGTGATCGATATCCTGGCCATCGCAGCAACCGTATGCGGTGTGGCAACGTCACTGGGCTTCGGCGCCTCGCAGATCAACGCCGGCCTCTCAGTCTTGACCGGCATCGACGATAGTCCGCTGGTGAAGTTCGTGCTGATCGCCGGCATCACGGGGCTTGCCACGATCTCGGTCGCGTTCGGACTGAAAAAAGGTATCAAGCGGTTGTCACAAGCCAATATGGTTTTCGCGATCTGCTTGGCCGCCTTTGTTCTTATCCTCGGGCCAACCGTCTTCATACTGGACGGCTTCGTACAGAATATCGGCTATTACATTCAGCGCTTTATCTATCTGTCGACCTGGACGGAAACCTACAGCGGTGATGACTGGCAAGGAACGTGGACGATCTTCTATTACGCCTGGTGGATCAGCTGGTCGCCCTTTGTCGGCATCTTCATCGCCCGCATTTCCTATGGCCGGACCGTGCGGGAATTCGTTGCCGGCGTGCTGCTGGTGCCGACCCTGTTCACCTTCGCGTGGATGACGATCTTCGGAAATAGCGCGCTGTGGGTCGAGCTGTTCGGAAATGGCGGCCTTGCTGCGGTTGTCGACGACAGCAAAGCCAAGGCGCTGTTCGCCTTCTTGACCAACTTTCCGCTGACGACGCTGACTTCAATTTTGTCCGTCCTCATCATCACGACCTTTTTCGTGACATCGGCCGACTCCGGTGCGCTGGTGACGGCGATGATCGCGTCGGGCGGCGATCATGAAGCGGGCTTCGGCGCTCGTGTCACCTGGTCAGTCGCGATCGGAGCGCTTGCGGCGGCTCTTCTTTACGCGGGCGGCCTGGATGCGCTGCAAACGGCCGCCATCGTCACCGGCCTTCCCTTCGCGCTTGTCCTTCTGGCGATGGCGGCAGGGCTGCTGCGACTGCTCCAGGCGGACAAATCGGGCATGGTCAAGCCGGCCGAAGAAGCTTGAGGATGCGCCGTGCCGTCAGTCGTATCGCTGCTCGAGCCAGGGATCGCCGAGGTTATGATAGCCGCGTTCCTCCCAGAAACCCGGCTCGTCCTCCGCGGAGAAGGTGATGCGCTTTATCCATTTCGGACTCTTCCAGAAATAATAGCGCGGAATGACAATCCGGACCGGGCCACCATGTTCGCGGCTGATCGGCGTTCCGTCATGGCTGTGGGCGAGCAGGCAGTCCTCTTCCAGAAAATCCTCGATGCGGACATTCGTGGTGTACCCGTCATAGCTGGAAAACAGCACATATCGGGCGTCCGCATGCGGCCTGACGAGCTGCGCCAGATGACGCGTCGTCATGCCCGTCCAGCGATTGTCGTAGCGTGACCACTGCGTCACGCAGTGCACATCGGACAGGATGTCGACCTGCGGCTCGGCAATGAAACTGTCCCAGTCGAAGCGACGCTCGTTCTCGACCAGCCCCCCAACCAATAGGCGCCACTCGGCGCGGGGAACATCAGGCTGAATCCCAAGATCGAGAACCGGCCAGTTTTCCACGAGACGCTGGCCCGGGGGAAGCCTGTCGACGCCGTGCTCCGCCGTCTCACCCGTAAGCAGGCGGCCGGCACGCGCCCACGCCTTCTTTGTCTCGATCAGCTTGGTCTTGTAGCCATCATCGCCCATGCAGGCCGCGTTACGCCTGCTGTGCGCTTCTCGCAAGCCGCCGCTGCCAGCGCCGAGCAATCCACCAGCGCCACGCGAACTGGATCGTCATGAAACCCAACGCGGCCGAGATTACGGCGAAAAAGATACAGCCGACCACCATGGGCACGGGAGCGTCCTTGACGATTTCAAGAAGCGCTGCGCTGTGCGGACTAAGCGGCGTCTCGACGCCGAGCAGCCAGTCCCCCGTCTTGATCGCGGCGTAGCAGATCGGAATGATCGTCAAGGGATTCGAGACCGACGTGAACAAGGCCGTCACCGCAAGGTTGGCGCGCGCCGAAACGGCCAAAAGCGCCGACAGCAGCAATTGAAGCCCCATCGGGATCGCAAACCCCAAAAACAGTCCAAGCGCGACGCCCCGCGCGACCGAATGGCGATTGAAATGCCAGACATTCGGGTTGGCGATATATTTGGCAGCCGGTCTCATGATGCGCGAACGCGACAGCGCTTCCCGCGACGGGCCGAACCGCTCCACAAGCCGTGTAATACGCTTCACCAGCATTCGGGGACCATGATCTTCGTTTGCGTCGTCACATTACAGCTTTAAGGTTGCAGAGATATGAACGCCTGCGCGAAAATGAAGGTTGCGGTGTGGCAAGGGCGTTTCTGCACAGGGTGCAAGGTACGAGCTATCCCTTTTCCCGCAGCAAGCGGGCCTGCTGCCGTTTCCAGTCGCGATCCTTGGCTGTCTGACGTTTGTCGTGCAACTGCTTGCCCTTCGCCAGCGCCAGTTCAATCTTCGCACGCCCGCCAGCGTCGAAATACATGCTCAGCGGTACGAGGGTCATGCCCTGCCGCTGAATGGCGCCGGAAAGCTTGTCAATCTGCCGGCGCTTCAGAAGGAGCTTTCGCGGGCGTTTCGGATCGTGGTTCTGCCGGTTGCCGTGCGAATATTCCGGTATGTTCGCATTGACGAGCCAAGCTTCGCCCCCGCGAACCTCGGCATAGGACTCACCGATTGTCGACTTGCCGGTGCGCAGGGATTTGACCTCCGTGCCCTGCAGAACAATTCCGGCTTCCATGACGTCCTCGATGGAGTATTCGAACCGAGCCTTTCGGTTCTCCGCGATCATTTTCTGCTTGTCGGGGCTTCGCGCCATCAGAGGAGACCAGCCTGTTCAAGGGCCTCGTCAATGCGGCGTTTGGCCGTCTCGGTGCACGGAACGATCGGCAGGCGGACGTCGGGAGACGAGAGGTGCCCCAGACGATGCATCGCATATTTGGCCGGCGCCGGGCTTGGGTCAGCGAACATGGCTAGGTGAAGACGATGCAATCGCGCGTTCAGCGCGCGCGCGTCCTCCCAGTGGCCGTCGGCGCACAGTCTCATGAACTCCGCACACTCCTCCGGCGCGACGTTCGCCGTCACCGAAATGGCGCCGTCACCACCGGCCACCATGATGCCGAGAGACAATTCGTCGGATCCGGAAAGAATGCAGAACTCGTCGCCGCAGTCCAGCCGGGCCTCCGTAACGCGTGCGACGTTTCCGCTGGCATCCTTGATACCGACGACGTTCGGCAGCGCGGCCAGTCTCTTCACGGTCTCGGGTTCGATATCGGCGACCGTACGACCAGGAACATTGTAGAGAAAGACAGGAAGCGCCGTAGCCTGCGCAACCGCCCGAAAGTGCTGGTAGATCCCCTCCTGATTGGGCTTATTGTAATAGGGCGTGATCACCAGCAGTGCATCCGCTCCGGACTCCTCCGCAAAACGAGCGTGCAGGACGGCGGTCTGCGTGTCGTTCGATCCCGCGCCGGCGATAACAGGAACGCGCCCCCGCGCGACCTCCGCCACCTTCTTCACGACCTCGTGATGCTCCTCGATGCTGAGTGTCGGCGATTCGCCTGTCGTCCCGCACGGAACAATGGCCCCCGAGCCCGCCGTGATCTGCCATTCGACCAACGCTTCAAGACAGTCGAAATCCACATCTCCGCCGCGGAACGGCGTGCAGAGCGCGGGCATCGATCCGGAAAACTTTTTATGCACTTTTCTTCAACCTTTTACCGTTCCGGACGTTCATGAAAGAGTAGGTGTCCACAGCGGCTGCGCCGTTCATATTCCTGTTACATCCGAAGGTTTATTCCCGGTTCATATGAAGAGCAAAGAGCGAGCGTCCAACCCCGCACTTACGAAAAAGCGGCGATCACCTCTATTGTCCGGCGCCGGCTTGTCCGTTGCGCTTCTGTCCGTGCCCGTCGCTGCAATGCTGCTTTCGCAGCCGCGGCAGGTTACGCCGCCGCCACCCGCGCCTGCCCCTGCGCCGCCTACGTCAGAGGGAAACGCAGCCGCGCCAGCACAGGCTGCGCGTCCCCAGGTTCCCGCAGCCTATGTCGTCAGCCAATGGGAACGTCTGCTGAACCGATCGGCTGAACCCTCCTTGGCGGACTTTACCGCGTTTCTGCGCGATTATTCGAATTTTCCGAACACCATCGAGATTCGCCAGCGTGCCGAACGGATGATGGAGGTCACGACACCGCCGGCGCAGCGGCTTAACTTCTTCGCCGTCAGCGAACCGCTGATGGCGCGCGGGCATTTTCTCTATGCAGACGCGCTGTTGTCGAGCAATCAGCGCGACAGGGCAGCGGAGGAAGCCCGCAAAGCCTGGCGCACCGGCGGACTGGAGGGCGAAGACCGCGCCGCTTTCATGACCCGCTTTGCGACCATGATGCGCCCGGAAGACCATGCGGAGCGCGCGGACAACCTGCTGTGGTCGGGCAACCTGTCGGGAGCGGCCGCAATGCTTTCGCTCCTGTCCGCGGATGACCGGGCGCTCACCGAAGCGCGTATGGCGCTGCAGAGTGGCAGCGAGCGCGGGGGAGACACCGAACGGGCCCGGACTTCGATCGCCAATGTGCCTGCATCACTGCGCCTTCATCCCGGCCTCATCGCCGACCAGTATTCCTTCGCGCGCGCAACCGGAAATTATGGCTATGCCCGGCAGTTGCTCGCCGATACGACCATCGCGCCGGGCAGCGCTGGTAACAAAGACAAATGGATGCAAATGCATCTGACCGCAGCCGAGGGCGCAATGCGCGACGGGCAATATGATCTTGCCTATCGCATAGCCGACCATCATGGTGGACTGTCGTTCAGCGAGCCGTTGGTGGAGAACAGCGCCGCCGAACGCGACACGTTCACAAGTCTGGAATGGCTCGCCGGATGGCTCGCCATTCACTATCTCGACCGTCCAGCGGACGCGGTCCAACATTTTCGCAGCTTTAAGGACGCCGCACAGTTCGCGCCCACGATTGCGCGCGGCTGGTATTGGGCCGGCCGTGCAGCCAAGGCAGCCGGAAACGGGGCGGCGAACGGCTATTTCGCTGAGGCTGCGCGCTACCCCCTGACGTTCAACGGTCAGCTTGCGGCAGAGGAACTCGGCCGTCCGTTCAATATCGATGCGAACGATATCCCGCAGCCCTCGGCTGAGGCGCAAGCGCGATTCAATGCCGATCCGCGTGTAGAAGCCGTGGCGATCTACGGACGCCAGGGCGAACGGGGCAAGCAGCGCATGTTTCTGCAGGCCTTGGCCGACGACGCGGATCGCGAGACCTTCCCGCTCGTCGCGCAGCTTGCCAACAGTTCCGGAAACCAGCGCATCGCGACGCTGGGGTCGCGCGGCAACGATACGACCGGCCCAGCCGCGATTGTGGGGCTCAGCTATCCGGTCATCAGCGTTCCGGCGGACAAGATGGCGCACTGGGTGCGCGTGCACGCTATCGTTCGCCAGGAAAGCCAGTTCGAACAGGACGCCGTCAGCGGTGCGGGCGCGCGCGGGCTGATGCAGTTGATGCCGGCGACCGCCAAGGAACAGGCACGCCGCGACGGTCTCAGCTACAATTACAGCGGACTGACCGGTGACCCCGGTTACAATATCCGTCTCGGGTCCAAGTATTTCAGCGACATGGTCGATTACTGGAACGGCAGCGTTCTGCTCGCGATCGCCAGCTACAATGCCGGTCCCGGCAATGTCCGGCGGTGGGTCAATACGAACGGCGATCCGCGCAGTCCGAGCGTGGATGCCGTTCGCTGGATCGAGGAGATCCCCTTCTACGAAACGAAGACCTATGTGCGAAATGTCATGAGCAACCTGATCGTCTACGAACAGCTCGGCCCGCAATACCGCAGCGGCGGGCCCGATCAGGGCCGGCTGAACTGGTATTTGAATCTCGGTAGTTAGCGGGGGGCGTCCTCTCGTGCGCCACGCTCACCGAAACGCGTGCTGATACTCGTCCCTCAGTTCGCTCACCGCGCGCCCCGCCTCCTGGTCGGAGAGACGGCCGTCCCGGTTTCGGTCAGCCAGGCGTTCGAAGGCGCGGTTGGCCCTGCCCGCCTCCCGCTCGTCTAGACCGCCGTCGCGGTCACTATCGAACTGCCACATGACCCAATGCCGGGCGGCGGGCTCCTCCCGCAACCATGGGTTCAACACGCCCCAGCCTTCATCGTCGACGGGACCGTAGTAGCCCGCACCTGGACGATAGTAGCGGCTGTAGTCATAGCCGCCGTAGCGATCGTCCCAACGAAACGGCGCGGCACCCCAGAAGTACGGCCGATCATGATAGGCGTAAGGCGGCACGATCACGACCGTATCGCCCCTGTGTCGGCGAGGGGAATACCGGAAACCGGGCCTGCCGCGCCCTTTGCCCCCATACCGCTTGTCCGGCGAGCCAGTTTCAGGAGGCTGGCGGGGCCCCGCATCAGAACCCTTTCCGAAATACAAGCTTCCATCGCCGGCCCGCACGTGCGGCGGTTCGACAGATTCCGCTTCGATGGGGGCGGCGATGCCCGCGAAGATCGCCAGAACAGCGGCCGTCCGCACCTGCGCGCCTGCCCTCATCGCAACCTCCAGTCCCTAAGCCCCGCCTGGGATAGGCCGGCAGGGCTTAATTCCGTCTGAAGACGGGGCGGCCGAGGCGATCAGTTTCGATTTCTGTCGACCAGTTTATCGGACGTGGCGGCGCCGGACCTGGGTTTCGGCAGGTCCAGCTTCAAATGAAGTTCCTTCAGCTGCTTTTCCGACACGGCGGACGGCGCATTCATCATCAGGTCTTCCGCGCGCTGGTTCATCGGAAACAGCACGACCTCGCGAATATTCGGCACGTCCGCCAGCAGCATGACCATGCGGTCAATACCCGGCGCCGATCCGCCGTGCGGAGGCGCACCATATTGGAAGGCGGTAATCATGCCGGCGAAATCGCGGTCCACATCGTCCTTCTTGTAGCCGGCGATCTCGAAGGCCTTGTACATGATGTCGGGGCGATGATTCCGGATCGCGCCCGACGAAAGCTCGACGCCATTGCAGACGATATCATATTGCCAGGCCAGAATATCGAGCGGATCCTTGGTCTCCAGGGCCTCCATCTCTCCCTGAGGCATTGAGAAGGGATTGTGGGAGAATACGATTTCGCCGGTATTCTCGTCTTCCTCGTACATCGGGAAGTCGACGATCCAGCAGAAGTCGAAACGATCCTGCGCAATCAGTTCAAGCTGCTGACCGATACGCGTTCGGGCGGCACCGGCCAGCTTCGCTGCCTCAGCGGTCTTGCCGGCTGCGAAGAAGACACCGTCATTGTCGCCCAGGCCGAGCGCCTCGATCAACTTCGCCGTCTTCTCGTCGCCATGGTTCTTGGCGATGGGTCCGCCCGGCACACCATCCTTGATGTTGATGTAGCCGAGGCCGGCATAGCCTTCACCACGCGCCCACTCATTCATGTCGTCGAAGAACTTGCGACTTTTCGCGCCCGCACCCGGTGCGGGGATCGCCCGAACCGCATTGCCGCCGGCCACCAGCTTCGCGAACAGACCGAAGCCGCTATCGTGGAAGTGATCAGTGACGTCGCTGATCTCGATGGGGTTGCGCAGATCGGGCTTGTCCGACCCGTATTTCAGCAGCGCCTCGGCATAGGGAATGCGCGGGAACGGCGCCGGCGTGACGCTCTTACCGCTGCCGAACTCCTCAAATATGCCCACCAGAACGGGTTCGATCGCCGCAAAAACATCGTCCTGAGTGACAAAGCTCATTTCGAAATCGAGTTGGTAGAATTCGCCCGGGCTGCGGTCCGCGCGCGCATCCTCGTCACGGAAGCAGGGCGCGATCTGGAAATATTTGTCGAAGCCGGCAACCATCAGCAACTGCTTGAACATCTGGGGTGCCTGCGGCAGCGCGTAGAATTTGCCCGGATGCACACGGCTTGGAACGAGGTAATCGCGCGCGCCCTCCGGACTGGACGCCGTCAGGATCGGCGTCTGCAGTTCCTGGAAGCCCTGATCGATCATGCGGCGTCTTACGGACGCGATGACGTTCGAGCGCAGCATGATATTCGCGTGCATGCGTTCGCGGCGCAGATCGAGGTAGCGATACTTCAATCGGATATCTTCCGGATACTCCGCATCGCCGAAAACAGGCATGGGCAGTTCGGCGGCTGCGGACTGCATTTCGGAGGCCGCTGCCTGAACCTCAATCTCTCCGGTCGGAAGGTCCGGATTCACCGTCTCGGCAGACCGCGCGACCACCTTGCCATCGACCGTGACGACGCTTTCGACCCGCGCCTTGTCCAAAAGCTCGAATGCGGGCTCCCCCTCCTCGGAGACGATCTGCGTGACGCCGTAATGATCGCGCAGGTCCACGAAGAGCAATCCGCCATGGTCACGTTTCCGGTGGATCCAGCCCGACAGGCGGACCTCCTTCCCCACATCGTCTTTACGAAGGGCGGCGCAATCATGCGTGCGGTAGGCGTGCATCGGGGAAATAGGCTCCAAAAGATCGGTAAGATTTCACGAAAGGACATGCGCTGGCATCAGCCGCCGCGCGGCCCTAAGAGGCATCGATGGCCGAATATCAATTCATCACCGACACTGCCAGCCTGAAAGACCTCTGCCAAAGGCTGGAACGCGCCCCGTTCGTCACCGTCGATACGGAATTCATGCGTGAAAGCACCTATTATCCCGATCTGTGCCTGATCCAGGTCGCCAGTCCCGACGAGGCGGCGGCGGTCGATCCAAAGGCGGATATGGACCTTTCACCCCTCCTCGACCTCATCACACGGGCAGAGGTGCTGAAGGTCATGCATGCCGCGGGCCAGGATGTGGAGATCATCTACAACCGTACCGGCGAAACGCCCTGGCCGCTTTTCGACACGCAGATCGCGGCCATGGCGCTCGGGCTTGGCGAGCAGGTTTCCTATGCCACTCTCGTGTCTCACTATCTTGGGCACACGCTGGACAAGGGCGCGCGTTTCACGGATTGGGGTCGGCGCCCCCTCGACCAGCGCCAGCTCGACTATGCGATCGCCGATGTCACACATCTGGCTGAAATCTTCCCGAAGATGCTTGAAGGGCTGAAACAGACTGGACGCGGCGACTGGCTGGACGAGGATATGCAGCGTCTGACCGATCCAAAAAATTACGCCAACGAACCGGAGAATGCGTGGCAGCGCGTGAAATTCCCCGGACGGAACGCCGAGGCACTTGGACGCCTGAAGGCGCTTGCCGCCTGGCGCGAACGAGAGGCGCAGGCAAAGGATCTGCCGCGCGGCCGAATCGTCAAGGACGAGACGCTCGCCGACCTCGCAGGACATCCGCCGAAGGACCAGCAGGCATTGTCCCGCGTGCGGGGTCTTTCGAAAACCTGGGCCGCCAACGACATCGGCGAGCGGCTGATGAAGGCGCTGGCGGACGCCGAACCGATGCCGAAATCGGAAATTCCGGACAAGCCGCGCGGCCGCCCCAGGCTGAATGCCGATTCGTCGCTCGTCGCTGATCTTCTGAAATTGCTGCTGAAAGTGCGGGCCAAGGAAGCCGACGTTGCATCCCGGCTGATTGGCCGTGCGGAAGATCTGGAACGTCTGGCCGCCGGAGAGCGCAGCGGCCTGCCACTGCTGGAGGGCTGGAGGTACGATGTGTTCGGCGCCGACGCTCTTGCCCTCGTTGAAGGACGGCGCAGCTTCGCCGTCAAGGACGGGCGAATGGTCATGACAGAGGTCGGCGACTGACACGCCGCGGCTTCGCGCTTACGTTGCGATCTTACCGATTTCGATGCGGCATTCGCACCCAAGATGCGTGGCAAGCTGGGCCAATCGCTTCTCGACCGCTTCGGAGCGCAGCACCGCATAGTCGGGGCTGAGTTGCAGCGTCAGCGTGTCGGCCTTGCGCCTGATCGCGCTGCCGCCGAGTGGTGCCGTCGTGCCGCCCGTCAGGCGCTGCCCGAGACGGAGGGCCAGCCCCCACGAGGCAGCGCGATCAAGCTCTTCAAAGGGAGCAAGCTGGGCAAGCGCTCGCCGTGCAGGATCGGTCACGACGCCGCCGTTCAGCGCGAAAAGCGCCGCGCCCAGCCGCGCTCTGCCGTTCCCGTCGATGGCGACCCAATTGCCGTGGAGCGCGATCTCGAGAGAGCGTTCTGCGCGGAAATCCGGATGCGCGCGCCATGCGACATCGCTGAGCTCGCAGGCAGCGCGGCGCAGACGCCGGTCCTCCCCCTCCTCGCGCTCGAAAAGAGGGTCGATCCATCGCATGAGCGCGCCGGCGTGGTGTGGAAAGCGGGCGTGCCGCTGCCCTTCCTCCCGGGTAGCGGCCAGCAGGGGATCCCGTTCAGCCAACTCCTTCGGCAGGCCATCGAAGAATACACCCTCGCGAATGCCATAGGCGGATACGACGGCATGGCTCGAGCCCAGGCGCTTCATCACGGCACGCAGCAGGATGGCAGCGCCGGGCAGATGTGGCACACGCTGCGAGGAAACCTGGCGAACGCCGGCGATCCGCTTCTCGCTCAAATTGGGAACGCCGCGCGCCAGGCGGTCCACCACCTTCGGGCTCATCTCGAACTGATGGGCGATCGGGAGGGGATGGTCGCTCAGGTGCATCTGAAGCTGCGCGAGCGCCCGCCACGAGCCGCCCACCATGTAGAAGGGAAGGCCCTTCCCCTCGCCTGCCCAGTCGACCTTGCGAAGTGCCGCCTTGATGAACCGTCTCAGTTTTTCGGATCCGTGCTTGCGAACCTCCGCAAGTTTCAGGCTGCCGATCGGCAGAGAGACGACCTTGGTCGGCGCGCCGTCCAGAATGCGGACCAGTTCGAGACTGCCCCCGCCGAGGTCCCCGACGACACCTTCGGCATTCGGGATGCCGGCGAGCACGCCCTTGGCGGAAAAGCACCCCTCGGCCTCTCCATCGATCGTTTCGACCTCAAGGCTGCAAATTTCCTTCGCAGCCGCCACGAACTCGGCACCGTTGGTAGACAGGCGAACGGCCGCAGTTGCGAAGGTTTTTATATCCGTGACCTGCATATCCTCACAAAGGCGTGCAAAGCGCTGCAAGGCTGCGATACCCTGATCCATGTTGGCGCGGCGCATTTCACCGGTTTCCGCGACACCGGTTCCGAGCGCCGCCATGACCTTCTCATTGAACAGCGCCATCGGTGTTCGGCGGTCGGCGCGAAACGCCACCAGCCGAATGGAGTTCGATCCGATGTCGATAACGGCGCGCACCGGGAAGGGCGAGTTCGCGGATGGACGGTCGATCTGGCGAACGGGCGCTCCCCCCATTATGCAGTCACCGCGGCCGGATCGTCATCGACGATGCGCTCCTCGTCAGCCGCGGATTGGCTCCTCGTAAGGTCAAGCCTTGGAACGTCCGGCGCCTCCTCGATCACCGTTCCACGTCCGGAGAGGGATGGATTGTTCATGAAATAATGGTGGACGTTGAAGCGTTCGCCAGCAGGCTGGATACGCTCGTACGATCCGTCCGAAAGCATTTCCCAGCTCTGCTCGGTATCCTTGAAATTCGCCATCATCACCTGATCCAGAACCTGCGCGTGAACCGTTGGATTCTGTATGGGAACAAGAACTTCGACGCGCCGGTTCAAATTTCTTGGCATCAGGTCGGCAGAGGACAGGAACACCTCGGCCGTGCGAGACGGTAAAACAGCGCCGTTCGCGAATGCGTAGATGCGGCTATGCTCCAGAAAGCGGCCGACGATGGAGCGTACGCGTATGTTGCTTGACAGACCGGCGACGCCCGGACGCAGGCAGCAAATTCCACGCACGATCAGATCGATGGGTACGCCCTCTTCGCTCGCCTCGTAAAGCCGGTCGATCATTTCGGCATCGACCAGCGCATTCATCTTCATCCATATCCCGCAAGGCTTTCCGGCGCGGGCATTCTCGATTTCGCGAGAGATCAGGCTTTCGATGCGTGCCCGCAGCCCGATCGGCGCGATGCTCATCGCTTCGAGGCGCTTCGGCTTTACATAGGAGGTGATGAAATTGAAGACTTGCGCAACGTCACGTCCCAACACAGGATCGGCCGTGAACATACTGAGGTCAGTATATATTTTTGCCGTCACCGGGTGATAGTTGCCGGTCCCGAAGTGGCAATAGGTGCGCATACCCTGCCCCTCTCGTCTGACGACCAGCGACATTTTCGCGTGTGTCTTCCAGTCGATGAATCCGTAGACGACTTGTACGCCGGCACGCTCGAGCTCCGCCGCCCAGGCGATGTTCTGCTCCTCGTCGAAGCGCGCCTTCAACTCGACAACCGCAGTAACAGATTTGCCCGCCTCGGCAGCATCGATCAGCGCGCGGATGACGGCAGATTGCTTGCCGGCCCGGTAGAGCGTCTGCTTGATCGCCACCACGTTCGGATCGGCCGCGGCCTGACGTAGAAACGCGATCACCACCTCGAAACTTTCATAGGGGTGGTGAACGACGATATCCTTTTCTCCGATAGCAGAGAAACAATCGCCGCCATGTTCCCGTATTCTCTCGGGAAACCGCGCGTCGTAGGGAGGGAATTTCAGCTCGGGCCGCTCTTCGGCATAGAGCTGCATGAGATCCGCGAGCCCGATGATCCCGTCGAGGACCGACATGTCGTCCTCGGACACCTGGAATGCCCGGCGCACGTATCGGCGCAGGCGCTGCGGCATCCGCTTTTCCACCTTCAGCCGGATGACCTCGCCGCGCCGGCGCCGTTTGATCGCCGTCTGGAAGTAGCGAACGAGGTCCTCGGCCTCCTCTTCCACCTCGATATCGCTGTCGCGAATGATGCGGAAAACGCCGTCCCCCTCTATGGCGTAGCCGGGGAAAAGTTCGTGCACGAACAAACGCACGACGTTCTCCAGCGCGACATAGCGCGCCTCCGCGCCAGGCAGCCGGACGAAACGCGACAAGGTCGTCGGCATGATGACGAGGGCAAGAATATCCTCATCCGTATCGGGGTGTTCCAGGGCCATCATCAGGCCGAAACCGAGGTTCGGAATGAAGGGAAACGGATGCGCCGGATCAAGCGTCTGCGGCGTCAGCACAGGATAGACCTGCTCCAGGAAGAACCGTTCCAGCCAGGCGCATTCATCGGGCTTGATGGCATCGGGCTGCAAGACCTCGATACCGATATCGTCAAGCTCTTCATGCAGCCGATTCCAGATGACCTGCTGGCGTCGTGTCAGCTTCTCACCTTCGACGCGGACTTCCTTCAGCTGCTGGGCAGGTGTCTGCCCCTCCGGCGTCAGCGTTTCCACACCCTCCTCTACCTGACCATGCAGGCCGGCCACGCGCACCATGTAGAATTCGTCCAGATTGTCCCCACTTATCGCAAGGAACTTCAGACGTTCCAGAAGCGGATATGTCGGGTTCGCAGCCTCTTCCAGTACGCGCTCGTTGAACTTCAGCCACGAAAGCTCACGGTTGATATAGCGTTCGCTAGGCGAGAACCGCTGCGCGGTCGTCGCGTGCGTTTCTACGTTCATCAGGCTTTTCCCGTTTCGAAATCTGCAAGGACGTCGCGTGCCAAGGGAACGGTAAGCCGCCGTTGCCGTTCCAGGGCGGCTGCATCGAGGCGATCCGCTACAGCCGCCAGCGCGGCATAGCTTCTCGGCACGCGGGGCGTCAGAAACTCGATGATGTCCGGTGCGACATCGAGCCCGCGCGCACGCAGCTTCTGAGCCAGGAGCTCCGCGATCAGCGGTTCGTCGGGTTCGCCGATCCGGGCAAACGGCAGCGCCAGCAAACGCGAGCGAAGGTCCGGCAGGCCGATCTTCCACGCCCCCGGAGGTATTCGCGCTGTCAGCAGCACATGCGGCCCCGTTTCCTGCGCGCGGTTCAGGGCGTGGAATATCGCCGTCTCGTCCCGGCCCGGCCGGTCGGCGTCCTCGACCAGATCGACCCGGGTTCCGGCAGCGGCTGCGACCAACCGCGCCAACTGCGATTTACCGCCGCCGACAGGACCAAGCAGAATGAGCGCCCCCTCCGGCCACTGTTCCCACCGCTGGGCCAGTTCCGCGGCCGAACGGTTCGCGTCGGAGACGTAGAATTCGTCTCCGACACCCCCCTCCTCGAAACGGAGCGGCAAGGCGATCTGCCGGATCATCGAGGCGGCGCGGCAGGGCCGTAGAGCGCGCTGCGGAGATACTGCCTCATGACCGCCCTCACAAAGACAGCGACGACGGCAGCGACCGGCACCGCCAGAAACACGCCCCACAGGCCCGCAATCTCGCCGCCGGCGAAAACGGCGAACAGAACCCAGAGCGGATGCAGACCGATGCGGTTGCCGATCAGGTTCGGCGTCAGCACGGAGCCTTCCAGAATTTGCCCCACCTGAAACACCGCGAAGATCAGGATCAGGTGAAGGGGGTCGAAACCGAACTGGCCGAGGCCCACAAGCAGCGCCAGAGCCACGGAAATCACTGCGCCGAGGTAGGGGACGAACGCCAATATGCCGGCGATCAGTCCCAGAACGAGTGCGTAATCCAGTCCCGTCAGCCACCAACCCGTGGCGTAGAAGACGGCAAGAGACGCGCAAACCAGTGACTGGCCGCGAATGAAGCCGCCGAGCGCCTCGTCCGCCTCCCGCCACAGGCCTTCCGCCGTGCTCTTGTACCGCGGCGGCACAAAGCTCCGCATCCGCGCGGTCATCTGGTCGAAATCGCGCAGGGAATAGAAGGAAACGACCGGAACGATGATCAGCAGCGCGAGAATATTGAAGAGCGCGAGGCTCTGCGAAATGATCGAACGTGCGACCGTTGCACTGACGCTCGCCGCGCGCTCCATCAGGTTTCGGCCGAGATCGTCCAGCGAGATGACGAGGGTCAGTTCGTCATACCAGTGCTGAACCACCGGCGTCAGCGACTCGATCAGGCCGGGCAGCGCCGTAACAAGTGCGGTCGCCTGCGCCGTCACGAGCGGTGCCATCAGCACGATGGCGCCTGCGATCAGCGCGAAAAAGACGATCAGGGCAATCGCTGTCGCCAGCCAGCGCGGAATGCCCCTCGCTTCCATCCGGTCGGCCACGGGGTCGAGCAGATACGCAATGACGATGCCCGCCAGAAATGGCGGCAGGATCCCGGACGTGGACCAGAAGAACCAGATGCAGATGGCGATGACCAGCAGCCATCCCCAATGCAATTTGGGCAGCACCGGTCCGCCGGACGATGCGACGGACTTCGTCACCGATCGTCGCCGGTCTCATCGACGGGGGGCAATAAGGATTGCGGTTGCTCGCCAGTCGCGGAGGGGTTCGTGGAGGGCGCAGCCGGCGCATTCCCCGCTGGGGGCTGCCCGTTCTGAGCGGGAGAACCGGCCTGCGGCTCAGATATCCCGGCGCCTCCCGTTCCTGCTGCGTTCGGCGTTACGACCTCGCCCGCTGCACCATCACCCGTCTGACGACGGCGAATAATGTAATTGCCGTCCGAGCCGACGAGCGTGAGATTGCGAGCGGCCAGCGCGGCGCGAAGCTGCGCCTCACTTGCCGAGGTGGCCAGTTCGACTTCCGACAAGCCGCCGACCTGTAAGCTCGTCAACGTCAGCCGGTCGACGGCAGGAACGCCAGAGATCGCGTTCTCCAGCGCCACCCAATCGTCTGCCGCCGGTGTCGGCACCTGCGCGATGATCAGGCCGAGCGCCTCGAAACCATCGTCGATCTCGACAGGCGGTGCGGAGATGGACGACAGGTTGGCGCTCAGGCTGTCCTCGGCCTGAAGAACGCCCTCTTCCAGAGCGCGGGTATAGGCCCCGTCCATCCTCTGCACTGCCTGCGAAAGCATGGCAGGAATTTCAGCGCTGGATGAGGCGCGAAGCGAAAAGCTATCGAGGATCTCCGCGTCCGGGCCGTACCGCGCAAGGAAATAGCCGGAAACCGGTCCACCGGGATAGGTGCGGCGCAGCCGGGCCTCCGCCGTCACGACATTGTCCGCGCTGTAGCGGCCGAGAATCTGACGCCAGAGACGGCGGTCGCCGCGCAGCCCCTGCCAGCCGTTGACGATAACCCTGTCGGCAGCCGACCCCCTGGGGCGCACATAATCGATCGTGCTGCTGCTGGCCGGGAAGGCCTGCCACGCCTTGAACCAGGGGCTGTCCGGTTCGTAGGTCGACATCGCGCCGGCCTCCGTCAGCACAGGCACAAGCAGCATCGGCCGCGACTGGATGACCCTGGCCCCGGCGGGCAGACGGCGACCCGCTCGCTGGCGATCGAACGCCACGCCCAGCGTGGCGATATATCGCCCTTCCCCCAACTGTTCACGCTGGATTTCGATGCCGTCGATGATCGCGCTGAGCGCCGCATCGCTCATCTGCGGCGCGCTGTCCGCCTCATTCCCCGTCAGGCGCGCCCAGAGACGGGGCCAGGCCCGGCGCGGCGCCTCCTTGAAGGCGGCGTCGCGCGCGGCATCCGACGTCGGTGCGCCCACATCGATTTCGATGCCGGAGACGGTGAAGGCGGCGCCGATGTCCTTGCCCTCCCCGTCCTGGGCCGGTGCGGAAGCGGCCGCTGCAAGAAGGCCGCAAACGGCCACACAGGAAAGTAGGAACCTCGACATGCCCGCGTCATCTAGTGCCTTCGTCGCAAAGCCCCAAGCAAGAACAGCGTTCCGCATTCCGCGACCGACAATTGCCGTCTCGTCACGCCGCCCTTGCGGCGCTAGAGCGGCCGCATGAGCGACAAAGACAAAAGCAAGCGGGACACGAAGTCCTACACCTATCAGGATGCCGGTGTTTCCATTTCGGAAGGCAATGCCCTGGTCGATCGGATCGCGCCGCTGGCGAAGCAGACGCGGCGACCGGGCGCGGACGCTGCCCTTGGCGGCTTTGGAGCGTTCTTCGATCCGCGCGCTGCCGGCTACCGCGACCCGCTACTCGTGGCGGCAACGGACGGTGTCGGCACGAAACTGCGCCTCGCCATCGACTCGGGGCATCACGATACGGTGGGCATAGACCTCGTCGCGATGTGCGCCAATGACCTGATCGTGCAGGGCGCCGAGCCTTTGTTCTTCCTGGATTATTTCGCCAGCGGCAAGCTGGAGAGCGTCGTCGCCACCGAAGTCGTCGCAGGCATCGCAGAGGGATGTCGGCAGGCCGGATGCGCACTGATCGGGGGCGAAACGGCGGAGATGCCTGGCATGTACAATGCGGGCGACTACGACCTTGCCGGCTTTTGCGTCGGTGCGGTCGAGCGCGAGGAAGCGCTGACGGGTGACCGGGTCAGCGACGGCGACGTCATTCTTGGCCTTGCATCCAGCGGCTTCCATTCGAACGGATATTCGCTGGTGCGCCGTATCATCGCCGACCGCGAACTCGACCTTGAGGCGGAGGCACCCTATGATAGCCGCCGAAAGCTCGGCAGTGATCTGCGAACGCCCACCCGCATCTACGTAAAGTCACTGCTTCCGGCCATCCGGAACGGCCGGGTGAAGGCACTCGCTCACATTACGGGCGGCGGTCTTCTCGAGAACCTGCCGCGCGTTCTGCCTAAAGGCCTGCGCGCTCATGTCGACACTGCCGCCTGGCGTCTTCCACCCGCATTCGCCTGGTTGCGGGAAACCGGCCATATCGCCCCTGAAGAGCTTGCCAGAACATTCAATTGCGGCATTGGAATGGCTGTCATCGCCGCCCCAGCGGATGCTGCCATTCTCGCGGCGCAGCTGCAGGAGGCGGGCGAGACGGTCTACACGATTGGCCATGTCGAAACGGGAACGCGCGGCACGACGATCGCCGGGGCGGGAAGCACCTGGGGGCAGAAGGACAATTGGAGCGCCGCGCACGATGCATAGGCGCGCCCGCGTTGCGGTGCTGATTTCGGGACGTGGCAGCAATATGGCTGCACTCCTCTATGCCTCCCGGGCGGCAGATGCGGCCTATGACGTGGTTCTGGTCGGCTCCAACAATCCGGACGCTGAAGGCTTGAAGCTTGCAGCCGCCGAAGGCGTGGCGGTCTGGGCGCATGATCACCGCGGAATGTCGCGCTCTGCCTTCGACGATTTGATCACGAACGCGCTGCTCGAGGCGAATGCGGACTATGTCGCGCTCGCGGGTTACATGCGCCTCCTGTCTACGGAATTCGTGAATCGCTGGGCGGGACGGCTCCTCAACATCCACCCCTCGCTTCTGCCGAAGTATAAGGGCCTCGACACGCATGCGCGCGCGATCGATGCCGGCGACAGCCATGGCGGCTGCTCCGTCCACATCGTAACACCGGAACTGGATGACGGTCCCGTTCTTGCGAGCATTCCGGTGGCCATTCAGCAGGACGACACGCCGCAGACTCTGGCAGCGCGCGTGATCCACGCCGAACACCAACTCTATCCGCGCGCCCTTTCCGACTATGTCTCGCGCCCCTACAATCCGGAGTGGCTATTGGAGAAGGTGCGAACGCTCGCCTTGGCCCTTCCGCAGACGGAAGAAAGCATATCACACGGGGCGCCGGCTTTTCGCGCGAAGAAGGGAAAGTTTTTCGCCCATTTCAGCGACCGCCATCATGGGGACGAGCGCATCGCTCTTCTGGTGAAGACAAGTGGCCAAGACGAACTGGCAAACCTTCTGGACGCAGATGCCGAACTCTATCACCGGCCGGCCTATTACGGCGCTTCGGACTGGATCGGTATTCGACTGGATCGCCGCGATACGGACTGGGAGCATGTCGCTGACTGGCTCAGCAAGAGCTGGCGTCGGACGGCGCCCAAGAGCCTTACGAAGCTGATGGACGCCGCCGACGAATTCTAGGGTCTTCAGCCGACGATCTGGTCCTCGGTAAAGAACTGCTTGATTTCGAGTTCGGCGTTTTCGGGGCTGTCGGAACCGTGCACCGAGTTGGCGTCGATGGATTCCGCGAATTCGGCACGAATGGTGCCTTCGGCAGCGTCGGAGGGGTTCGTGGCACCCATCACTTCGCGATTCTTGGAGATGGCGTTCTCGCCCTCCAGAACCTGCACCACGACCGGCCCGGAACTCATGAAGTTGACGAGATCGCCGTAGAACGGACGCTCGGCATGGACCTCGTAGAATTTCTTCGCCTGGTCCTCCGTCATCTGGATCCGGCGGCTGGCAACGACGCGCAGACCGGACTCTTCCAGCTTCTGGGTGATCGCGCCGGTCAGGTTGCGGCGGGTGGCATCGGGCTTGATGATCGAGAAGGTGCGTTCGATCGCCATGAGATCGTCTCCATTTGGGGTTGAATTGTGGTGATGTCGGCGCCGCAACTAGGCGGTAGGTTTGGGTTCCGCAAGACAGGCCGGATGAACAGTCCCGTCCCTGCCCGCGCTCAGCCGCGTTTCTGCCAGCCTCGTTCCGCCTGCTGCCAATAGACCGGCGTCACTCCATCCCGCGCGGACAGCGCCTTCCAGTGACGACGCGCGCGGGACAGCGCATCATTGTCATTGCCGTCGAACAGGTAAAGAATGCGCTCGAAACCGGCATCGGCGGGCGGCAAGCCCCCGCCGATCGCAAGGGCGATGCGCGCGCCGTTTGCCGGGTCGAAGCCTTCGGCGATCAGAACGGGCTGCTCTGCATCATGCTCCCCGCCCGCCAGACCGTGGGGCAGGAAGCTATCCGCTTCGAAGGTCCACAAGGCGCCGTCCACGGCATCTCGAACAGCAGGATCGTCCGACTGGATCAGGACGCGGAAACCGGCCTCTGCCGCCTTTTGAACCAATCGCGGCAAAACGGCGAGCGGTGCCGCGCGCGTGCAGTGGTAGAATCCCACCTCCACGCGCGGCTCCAAATCCCCGTCAGCCCTCGTAGATCGAGCGGACATATTCATCGAGCAACCGTACGCCGTAGCCCGTGGCGCCCTTGTCGAACAGCGCACCCGGTTTCGAGGACCACGCCATACCGGCAATGTCGATATGCGCCCACTCCACGCCGTCCTTTACAAAGCGCTTCAGGAACTGCGCGGCGGTAATCGACCCGGCGTCGCGCCCGCCCACATTTTTCATGTCGGCGATGGGACTGTCGATCTGCTTGTCGTACTCTTCGCCCACCGGCAGCCGCCACAGCTTGTCTCCGCTGGCAGCACCCGCCGCGATCAGTTTCTCGGCGAGATCGTCATCGTTCGAGAAGACGCCGGCATGATGATGGCCCAGGCTGATGATCATGGCGCCCGTCAAGGTGGCAAGATCGATGATCCGCTTCGGCTTGTAGGTCTCCTGCGCCCACCACATTGCGTCGCAGAGAACGAGGCGCCCTTCGGCATCGGTATTGATAACCTCGATCGTCTGCCCGGACATCGACGTCACGACGTCGCCCGGGCGCTGAGCCTTCCCGTCCGGCATATTCTCCGTCAGGCCGCAAATCCCGACGATCCGGGCCTTGGCCTTGCGTTTCGCCAGCGCCACCATCGCGCCCGTGACGGCCCCGGCGCCGCCCATATCCCATTTCATGTCCTCCATGCCGGCGCCGGGCTTGATCGAAATGCCGCCGCTGTCGAACGTGACGCCCTTGCCAACGAACACGGTTTCGACATCGGCGCTGCCATTCGTCCCGTCCCACTCCATAACGAGCATACGGGCCTCGCGCTCAGATCCCTGCGAAACGCCCAGGAACGCATTCATCCCCGCTTCCCGCATCTGCGCCTCGTCGAGAGCCTCGATCTTCAGACCGGGGATATTCAGCGCCCGGACCCGCTCCACGAAACTCTCCGGATAGAGCACGTTGGCCGGCTCGCTGACGAGATCCTTGGTGAAGGCGACGCCGTCGGCGACCGCGCCGAGAATTTCGAATCGCGGCGCGGCGTCATCGCCGGCGCCGACAATTTCCACATCGGTCAGGCTGACCTTCTGCTGCTCCGGCATCTTCGTGCGGTACTGGTCGAAAGCATAGCCGCGCAGTTTCAGGCCGGTGGCAAGCCGCGCAGCCGCCTCGGAGACGTCGAGACCCAGATCCCGCGCGCCGCGCATATCGACGAGCGTGCGCGTGCTTCCGCTGCGCGACAGCTTTCCGGCAATCACCGCGCCGATCCGTTCGAAGCCAGCGGGATTGCCGCGTCCCTGCGGTCCGGTGCCGACCAGCAGAACCTTCTGCGCCTCCGTCCCGGCGATACCGAGCAGTTCCACGACCTTACCCAGATCGCCGGCGAAGCGCGCCGCGCGGGCGGCCTTTCGCAGCGCGCCGCCAGAGGCATCGTCGACGCGCTGCGCCGCCTCGGACAGGACCAGGTCCTGCGCGCTGAAAACAATCAGGGCCGCGCCGTCTTCATTGGCCGTCGAGGTAAACTGAATGTGCATGACGATCTCGTACTTTCCATTCGAAACTAGCCTTTCCCCGCTCTTAACCAGCAGCGCCGCCGCTGCAACCATGACGGCAGGGTCGTTCATGCGGCTTGCCGCGCGGCGCCGGCTTTCCTATCAGGATGTCCAGTCCCGCCGTTCTTCTGGGGTCGACCCATCATCCGCGTTTTCCCCTTCCCCGATCGTTCACTCCTGCGGCCGGCTCTTGCCTTTCTGCTCGCGGGCACCGCCGTTCCTGCCCTCGCGCAGTCGGAGGTCAGCGCTGAAGCCCTGTCCGGACCGGGCTTCGAAGATGACGCAAGGCATGCACCGGCCTCGGCCCTGCCCAAGCAGGCCGACGAAACCGTCGTGACCGTGGACGACACGGACGAGACCCTGCCGGTCGAATTTGCCGCAGACGCCATGTCCTACGACGAGAACGCCCAAATCGTGCGGGCCACCGGTAATGTTGTGGTCGTACGTGGATCCTATCGTCTGAATGCGGAGGAGGTCGTTTACGACCGCAACAGCGGCATCGTGACGGCGCGCGGGGACGTTCGGGTCATCGACGCGATCGGAAATGAAGTCTTTGCCGGCGAAGTCGAGTTGGACGACGAGCTGCGCGATGGCGCGATCGACGGCTTTTTGCTGGCTCTCGAAGGCGGCGGCCGCCTGGCTGCGGCGAAGGGAACGCGCACTGGCGGAATCTCTGTCCTCGACAGAGCGGTCTACTCCCCGTGTAACGTCGTTGGAGAGGGCGGCTGCCCAAAGGAACCACTGTGGCAGATCAAGGCGGTGTCGATCACGCATGATCCGGAGGCGCACCGCATACGCTACAAGGACGCGCGCTTCGAACTTTTCGGCGTTCCCATTCTATGGCTGCCTTCGCTGTCGCACTCGGACAGTGCCGACGCACGCGCCAGCGGTTTGCTGATCCCGAGCCTGCGCATCGACAACAATAACGGAGTCTCTCTCCGTCAGCCCTATTTCTTCGCGCTCAACGACAGCAGTGATCTCACGATTGCGCCGACCGTTTATACCGAGGTTCTCCCCGCCCTCAGCGCGGAATATCGAAAGCTGACCAGCAGGGGGCCGTTCAGCGTGGGCGGCATCGTTACCTATTCCGATACTGAAACGTTCACCCGGAATGGAAACGATTATACGTTGCACGATGATATCAGGGGATATTTCTACGGAAACGGTCAGTTCAATTTCGACGAGAATTGGCGGACGACGTTCGGTGTAAGGCTGACGACCGACGACACGTTTCTGCGCCGCTACGACATCAGCCGAGATACGACGCTCCGCAACTTCGCGCGCGTCGAGCGGTTCGGATCGGAAGCCTATCTGAATGTCGAGGCGTGGGCCTTTCAGGGCCTCGCTCTCGATGACGAACAGGGCACGATACCGATTGCGCTGCCCATTGCGGACTTTCGCTACACGCCCGGCCAGGAACTGGCGGGCGGACGCGTGTCCGTCGAAGCCTCGACCGCGACCATTACGCGGACCGACGGCATGGATAGCTTCCGGCTGAGCGCAGGCGGGCAGTGGCAGGCGAGCACCATTACCCCCTTCGGACAGAAGATCACCGCCACCGCTCTCCTGCGGTCGGATACATACCGGACGAACGATTCCGCACTTGCGGAGATTCCTTCCTATGCGGGCGAGGAGGGTTGGGAGAGTCGTTTCATCCCGGCGGCCGCAATAGACATGACCTGGCCGCTCGCAGGCCCGGCGTTCGGCGGCACCCAGCTCATCACCCCGCGTGTCCAGATCTCGGCCTCTCCGCACGGCGTCAATGACGGCATTCCGAACGAGGACAGCCGCGCCGTCGACCTGGAAACGTCCAATCTGTTCGACATCAGCCGCTTTCCTGGCCACGACCGGTGGGAGGGTGGCCCCCGCGTCACGTATGGCGTGAGCTATCGCCTGGATCGCCCTCGCTGGTTGATCGAGGCCGAGGTCGGCCAATCCTACAGTCTTGACGACCAGCCCTCCAGCCTTCCGGAGGGAACGGGTTTCGCCGAGCGCTTCTCCGATCTTGTCGGGCGGAACACGCTACGCATCGGACGCAGGTTCGACATCGTCCACCGCTATCGTCTGGACAAGGACAGCCTGAAGCTTCGCCGCAACGAGATCGATCTGACGCTGGGTGGCCGGCGCGACTATGTCACGCTCGGATATCTGAAACTGGACCGGGACATCGGACTGGAGGATCTTGCGGACCGGGAGGAAGCCCGCGCCGGGGGCCGCTTACAGATGACGCGCTATTGGTCGGTATTCGGCTCGCTTATCGTCGATCTGACGAACGAAGCCGAAGATCCGCTGAGCCTTGCAAATGGATTCGACCCCATCCGTCACCGCGTCGGATTCCAGTATGAGGACGAGTGTTTCCGCTTCGGGCTTACCTGGCGACGCGACTATTCCGAAATTCAGGATTTCCAACGAGGGAACACGTTTCTTTTCAACGTAGCGCTGAAGAATATCGGCGGGTAATCGCGGGTTCAGGGTGCCGGAGTCAGATAAGCGGCCGAGCGGCATTTTTTGCGGTCCTGTTGCAAAGCGAAGCCTGCGCCGCCTAGGAGCGGTCGGCGCATCGGCGGCGGGGCGCCCCAGCCCGATACCCATCTAGTTCAAGGAGCAAATTCGAGGATGAACCTGACGACGCTACGCACATTTGCCGGCGCCGCGCTGGCGTCTACCCTGGCGCTGGCCGTTCATGCTCAGACCGAGCCGGCCACGAGCGCCAGTGAACGGGCTGCCGATTCCTCGCAGGCGGAAAACCCGATTCTGGACGAGCTGAACCGCACGCCGAACATCAGCATGTTTGCCGAGCCGGACGATCCCAACGTGCGCAAGGCCAACGTGGTCGTCAACGGCGACGTCGTGACCGATACCGACGTGGAGCAGAGGCTGAATCTGGTTCTGGCTTCGAATCCCACCGATCTCGACGAACAGGAGCAACTCCGTCTGCGGCTGCAGGTAATGCGGAACCTGATCGACGAGAAACTGCAGATTCAGGAAAGCGCCGAAAACGATATTGTCGTAACGGACCAGGACCTGACCGACGCCTTTGGCCGGGTCGCGCAGAATTTTCAGATGACCCCCGAGAAGTTCGGCAATTATCTGGAGACGCGCGGCACCTCCCCCATGTCGATCAAGCAGCAGATCAGGGCGGAACTTGCATGGGGTCGCCTGCTTCGCCGCCGCGTGGAGCCGTTCGTGAATGTCGGCGACGATGAAGTCGAAAGCATGATCGCGGATATGGAGGCGAACAAGGGTACGGATGAATTCCGGATCGCGGAACTCGTTCTGTTCACGTCGCCGGAAAACGCCGCGCAGGTGAAGGCGCAGGCGGATGGAATCGCGGAGCAACTGGCGCAGGGCGCGGCATTCGTAGCCTATGCGCGGCAATATTCGGAAAGCTCGACGGCGACGCTCGGCGGCGACCTTGGATGGGTGCAGCTTGAACAATTGCCGCAGGAACTGCAGCCGATCGTGGCGCGGATGCAGGAAGGGCAGATTACGCAGCCGATCCAGATTCCAGGCGCTGTCGTCATCCTGGCGCTGGTCGACAAACGTCAGGTACTGACCGCCAACGAGGACGATGCCATCCTCAGCCTGAAGCAGATCTCCGTGAACCTGTCGCCGGAGACAAGCGAGGAGGATGCGCGCTCGCTCGTCGCGCGGATGAACGATGCGATAACGGGCATGGGCGGTTGCGGCGGCGTCGAGGGCGTTGCGCAGCAGCTCGGCGGCGAGGTGACCGTCAACGATTCGCTGCGTCTCGGCGATCTTCCACCCCAGCTGAAGGATGTCGTGGGGCAGATGCAGATTGGGCAGTCCACCCCGCCCTTCGGTTCGTTGCAGGAGGGGCTGAAGGTGCTGACCCTCTGTGGCCGCGAACAGCCGAACGAGGTCGCGGCCCCGAACTTCACCGCGATGTACCAGCAGCTGGAAGAATCGCGGGTCAATATGGCGGCGCGGCGTTACTTGCGTGATCTTCGCCGTGAAGCCATCATCGATTATCGCTGATCCTGCGCGGCGCGCCCGGGAACTTATTTCTTGTTTCCGGGAGCGTTCCCCGGCAGGGCATATGCGTGGCAATCGTGATACGAAAATTCCGCCCCGCATGAGCCTGCCGGTGGCCATTGCCCTGGGCGACCCGGCGGGGGTGGGTGCCGAGATCACGGCAAAAATCTACGCTGAGGCGGAAGCCCGCGCCCTGCCCCGCTTTTTTGCTGTGGGAAGCCGCAACGCTCTCGCCGCGGCGTGGAAGGGGCCGATTGAGACGATCGGTTCACCGCAGGATGCGCTTCGCGTTTTCGACCATGCACTTCCGCTGATCGAGGTGGAACATAGCGAGGATGTGCGCTTCGGGGAGCCAAGTCTCGAGGGCGCGCGCTGCGCGCTCGATTCTCTCGAGTTCGCCACCGGGCTTGTCCGCTCGGGCGCTGCAAGTGCACTCGTCACGGCGCCTGTATCCAAATCGCAGCTCCACGCCATCGGCTTCAATCACCCCGGCCAGACGGAGTTCGTGGCCGAGCGCTGCGGGGTCGCACCAGAGAATATCGCCATGATGCTCGCTGGTCCGAACCTGAAATGCGTGCCCGTCACGATGCATATCAGCCTTGCGGATGTGCCGCGCGTTCTGACGACGGACATGATCACGGCCCGCATTCGTGCGACGGCGCGTGGTCTCATCCGGAACTTCGGCGTGGTCCGCCCCCGTATTGCGGTGTCCGGCCTCAATCCTCATGCCGGCGAGAGCAAGCTGATGGGCACTGAAGAGGAAGACATCATCCTGCCCGCCATCGAGGCGCTGGCCGGCGAACCCTTCGATGTGTTCGGCCCTCTTCCTGCCGACACGATGTTCCATCCCCGCGCCCGGGCGGGCTATGACGCCGCGATCTGCATGTATCATGATCAAGCGCTGATTCCCGTCAAAACCCTGCACTTCGATGAGGGTGTGAACCTGACGCTCGGCCTGCCCATCGTCCGCACCAGCCCTGATCACGGCACGGCCTTCGACATTGCCGGCAAGGGCTTCGCCCGCCCGGACGCGATGGCCGCGGCGCTTGCTTTGGCGGACTTCTGTGCAGAGCAGCGCATGCTTTACGATCGGGAGGAGGCGTGACCGCGGATCCGTTTGCGGATCTGCCGCCGCTCAGGGATACCATCGCCGCACACGGCCTCAGTGCGAAGAAGGCGCTCGGTCAGAACTTCCTGCTGGATCCGAACTTGCTCGCGAAGATCGCGCGCATCCCCGGGGATTTGCATGGCCAGCATCTTTATGAGGTCGGACCCGGCCCCGGCGGTTTGACGCGCGCTCTGCTCAAGGCGGGTGCCCGCGTGACCGCGGTGGAAATGGACAGCCGGTGCCTGCCGGCGCTCGGCGAACTTGCGGAAATATCCGGTGGAAATCTGTCGGTGATCGAAGGCGATGCACTGACCATCGATGAACCCTCGACGATCGGCAATGCCCATGTCGCCGCGAACCTTCCCTAC
Organism: Pacificimonas flava; assembly: GCF_000342165.1. GTDB lineage: Bacteria > Pseudomonadota > Alphaproteobacteria > Sphingomonadales > Sphingomonadaceae > Pacificimonas > Pacificimonas flava. Next base: position 308,796 of record NZ_AMRV01000001.1, on the reverse strand, counting down.
AATGTCGGAACCGCTCTGCTCGTCCGTTGGCTTGAAGCGCCGTGGCTGCCATGGTGGCGCAGTCTGACGCTCATGTTTCAACGGGAAGTCGCCGAACGGATCGTCGCGCTGCCGCAAACCGGCGCTTATGGCCGCCTTTCGGTTCTCGCCCAGTGGCGCTCAACGGCACGCATCGCGATGCGGCTGCCGGCCCGCGCCTTCGTTCCGCCGCCGAAAGTCGATTCTGCAATTGTTCACATCACTCCCAGGGCGCAGCCCGTCGGAGTCGATGCCGAAATCCTGTCCCGTCTGACCGCCGCTGCCTTCGGTCAGCGCCGGAAAATGCTGCGGGCAAGCCTGAAGTCCGTTCCGAACGCATTGGAGGCTTTGGAAACTCTGGGCATAGAGGCGACGCGCAGACCTGAAACGATTTCCGTACAGGAATTCGTGGAGATTGCGCGCATCCTCAGCGACGGCTAGTTCGTTGCCGGCGGCTCCGGTTGCTCGAGGTCGGTGTCCGGCTCCATGGCAGCCTCCGCCGAAGCGGGATCTTCCACTGCGGGCGGACCGGCAGCAATCGCACCCTGTAGCCGACTTGCCTCTCCACAATCACCGCAAATCTCTCGAATCCGATCCAAATTCGCTTCGGCGCGTGCGACGGCGCCGCGCTTGATCAGTGCCGCGCCCTGTTCCTCCAACGCCAGCAGGTTTGTCGGATCAATCGTAAGCCCCTCGCGATAGAATTTCACAGCGCGGCCAGGCAGGCCCAACTGGTCATAAGCGCGCGCCATTCCGATATAGGCATCGACATTCTTCGGATCGACCGCAAGCGCAGTCTCGAACTGGCGGATGGCCGCTTCCGCATCGTTGCTGCCAAGCATGTCCTGACCGGCATCGGTAAACCGCATGGACTGCGGAGCGATCGCCGGTTGGGCCGTGGTGCAGAACGCCATGGTGGACAGGCCGCCAATCAGCGCTGCGCCGGCCCCGGTCAGGAGTAACTTCTTCATCTGCGTCTCCAGTTCAGTCGCACCGCCCTTAACATGCCCGTTCGAAACGCGCGATGAAGAAGCCGTCCGATCCATCCTTCTGCGGCGTCAGAAGCCGCGTATCCGTCAGTCTCATTTGGGGATCACCGAAACCGCTGACAATATGATCGCCCTCGTCGGGAAGCAGCGAACAGACAGCGTAGACCAGGCTACCGCCAGGCCTGACCAAGCTCGCTCCTAGAGTGATGAGTTGCGCCTGGATGCGCGTAAGACGCTGCAGGCGCTCCGGCGTCAGGCGCCAGCGCGCCTCAGGATTCCGGCGCCACGTGCCCGTTCCGGAGCAGGGTGCATCCACGAGAACCACATCCGCCGCGCCCGCCAGATCGGTCAACGCTTCCATCTCGCGCTGCGGATCGAGCAGGCGCGATTCGATCATCGTCGCTCCCGCACGTTCGGCGCGAGGGCGGAGCGCCCCTAGCCGCATCCGATCGGTATCTGCCGCGATCAGCCGGCCCTCCGCCGCCATATCCGCGGCAAGCGCCAGGGTTTTCCCCCCAGCCCCGGCACAGAGATCAACGACCGTCATACCTGGCGCCGCGCCGCACATCTGCACGATACGCTGACTGCCCGCATCCTGGATCTCTACGCGCCCGTCTTCGTATTCAGGGCGCGCTGCAATATCCTCGGGCGCTCCGGCAATGCCGTTCGGCAGATCCGCAATGGGCTGCCCCAGGTGCAACATTTGCGGCCGTTCCGCCCTCAACGTGTTGACGCGCAGGTCGATGCCCGCACGCGACAGCAGCGCCGGATCCGCCCGCTTACCGAGTTTCGCCAAAAGCCAATTCGGGGCGAGGCTGGTTTCCGCCCGTCCCTCTGCCGGTGCGATCGGCTCTGGCGCGTGTCCGCCCGTTCCGAACCATTCCTCCAGTTCCGGCTTGGCTCCCAGAATGGCGGCGCGGCCGCTCTCCGGGCGTTCACCGATTGCGCGAATGGTATCGAAAACCAGATCGCGCACGGCCCGGCGATCCTTCGAACCGGCATACCGACGCGACCGGAAGTAACGCTGGACAATGACATCCGCCGCCGCCCCGCCCTCGCGCGCAGCCTCGATCACCAGATCCAGGATTTCGATCGCGGCCTGGACACGCGCCGCCGGCGTCACAACAGGCTACCGTGTGGGATAATTCGGGGCCTCCCGAGTGATGCTGACATCGTGCACATGGCTCTCGCTGAGGCCGGCGCCCGTGATCTGCACGAAATGCGCACGCGTCTGCAGATCGGTGATCGTACGCGATCCCGTATAGCCCATCGCCGCCTTGAGGCCGCCCGCGAGCTGATGAAGGACATCGGCAGCGCGCCCCTTATAGGGAACCTGCCCTTCGATACCTTCGGGAACCAGCTTCATCTGATCCTTGATGTCCTGCTGGAAATAGCGGTCGGCCGACCCGCGTGCCATGGCGCCGACGGAACCCATGCCTCGGTAGGATTTATAGCTTCGTCCCTGATACAGGAACGTCTCGCCCGGCGCTTCCTCGGTTCCCGCGAGCAGCGAACCCACCATCGCCGCGGAGGCGCCGGCAGCGATGGCCTTTGCCATATCGCCGGATGTGCGGATGCCGCCATCGGCGATGACGGGAATCCCGTGCTTTGCTGCCGCGGCTGCTGAATCCATGACCGCCGTGAACTGCGGCACGCCGACCCCCGCCACCACGCGGGTCGTACAGATCGAGCCGGGACCGATACCGACCTTGATACAATCGGCACCCGCGTCGATCAGCGCCTCGGCCGCAGCACCCGTCGCGACGTTCCCTGCGACGATCTGCACCGTGTTCGACAGCTTCTTGATGCGGGTCACCGCCTCTGCCACGCGGGAAGAATGACCGTGCGCCGTGTCGACGACGACGACGTCGCATTCCGCATCGATCAGCGCTTCGGTACGCGCGAATCCCGCGTCGCCGACTGTCGTTGCCGCCGCCACCCGCAGACGCCCCGCCGAATCCTTCGTGGCATTGGGGTAGGTGACCGCCTTCTCGATGTCCTTGACGGTAATCAGGCCGAGGAGTTCGAAATCGTCATTGACCACCAGCAGCTTTTCAATCCGCCGTTGATGCAGCAGGCGGCGCGCGTCTTCCGTGGATACGCCCGGATTGACGGTTGCCAGATTTTCCCGCGTCATGAGTTCGCTGACGGGCTGATCCATATTCTCGGCGAACCGAACGTCGCGGTTCGTCAGAATTCCCACCAGCTTTCCAGCCGTTCCGGAACCGCGCGGCTCCGTCACCGGAATACCGCCGATCCGATACCGCTTCATGAGTTCCAGGGCCTCGCCCAATGTCTGCTGAGCGCGCATCGTGACCGGGTTCACCACCATTCCGGACTCGAACCGCTTCACCTGCCGAACGGCTGCTGCCTGCTCCTCCACCGTCATATTGCGATGAAGAACGCCCAAGCCGCCGATCTGCGCGAGGACAATGGCCATGTCCGCTTCCGTCACGGTATCCATCGCCGCCGACAGTATCGGCACGTTCAATCGGATGGTCTTCGTCAGATCGGAGCCAAGATCGACCTCGGACGGCATGACCTCCGAGGCCTGCGGAACCAGCAGAACGTCGTCGAACGTAAGGGCGGTTTGAATGCTACTCATGGACGGGCGGGCTCCTTGGACTCTGCGCGGGGAGCGCCGCCTTATATGAGGGCAGGCGCCGCTTAGCTAGGGGCGCTGATAGATGGAATTCTCGGTCCATCGCGGTGGTGTTTCCGCATCGGCGACAAGAGCGGCAATCTCCAGAAGCAGGGCTCCGTCCGCGGCAGCACCGCGATAATCGATGGTCGGGCCTGCCTCATCGCTGGGCCGGTGATAATGATTGGCGGCGTAGGCGCCGGTCACGAACTTGTCCTCGCCGGGGGCGAACAAACCCGTCACCATGATGGCGGGCACACCGGCGTCGGCAAAGACGGCGTGGTCCGAACGGCGGTAAAAGTCTGCCGTGCCTTCGGCCGTGTCGACATGGCGGCCGCTTCGCGCGGCCGCCCGGCGAACCAGCGGGTCGAGCGAGGTCAAACCTTCACCAAGAATGCCGACGGTATCGCTGTAACCGCGCGCCGCCACCGTATCGAGGCCAAACGCCGCCTCAATCTGGGCCAAGGGCACTGGGGGGTCTTCGATAAACGCCTTGGCGCCGAGCAGCCCCTCTTCCTCTGCACCGCTCGCCAGGAAAATTATGGAGATCGGCAGCGGTCTGGCAGCGACCTGCCGCGCCATCTCGATCAGGACTGCCGTACCGCTGGCATTGTCGACGGCGGAATTGCAGATGCGGTCGTTGCTTTCTGCGCAGAGTCCCTGGCCGTCATGATGGGCGATGAACAGAACATATCGTTCCGGCTCACGCGTTCCCCGAACGGTGGCAACGACGTTCGCGGTCTGGACGGTCGCCTCATCAAGGCTAATTTCAAAGGATTGGCGATAATCGGGAGCGGCAAGAGGCACCGCGCCCAAGGCACGAAACTGGCTGACCAGATAGGCGGTCGTATCTTTGTCGCCCTCGGTACCAGGCTCCCGACCGGCCAGATCATCACTGGACAGCCAGGCGACATGCGCCGCGAGTGCATCCGGCGATAGGGAATACTCTGCTGAGGATGGCTCAGTTCTCAGCGCGGTGCTGGCGCAACTGGTCACGGCCACCGCGCAAAGACAATGCACAAGCCAGAACCGCCCCGCCGTTAGAGTCGATCTCATTTTATACTTGTCCCTACACGCGAAAGGGCGGTGCCTCCGGCACCGCCCTTCCCGTTTGTCTCAGAATGCAGCGATCAGCCTGCGGGAGACTGAGCATCCAGATAAGCAAGCCAGAAGTCGGCAAGCGTTCCGTTCTGTCCGCTCTTCGCGGCCTCGAACGCAGCGCGCGCACCGGCCGTGTCGCCCGCACGCGTCAGTGCAATGCCAAGACGCGTGTTTACGTCGGCTGCGTCAACGCCGCCCTTCTCAAGGGCCGTGCGGTAAAGGTCCGCGGCCTTCTGATTGTCGCCATAGCCGAGATACGCGGTCGCGGTATTGGCGGCGAGCTTTCCATTCGGCTCCGATGCCGCCTCGGCTGCCAGGGAATCAAGCTCCTGCTGATCGGTCGCGTAATTCTGATCGATTAGCCCCTTGAGTTCCGAAACATAGGGCTTGCCAGCGTCGAGGGCGCCAGCCGAAATGCCGGCATCATAGGCAGCCTTTGCCTCACCAAGCAGTCGGCGACGCTCGGCGGTCGATGCATATTCGAAGTAATCGCCTTCACCCTGCAGCGCGTCAACGTCGTGAAGAAGTCGAAACACATCGAGGTTCTGATCATCCGACAATTCCGTCGTGTCACGATAGCTCAGAAGCACGTCACGCCAGTTCTGCGGCGTGGGATACGCCTGGATCAACGCGAAACCCGGTTCGAGCAGATCATACTCATTCTGCAAGGCCGCGGCGAGGCGCTGACGATACCAGGCTTCCTCCGCGGTTTCGCCATTGGCCTCAGCGACCTCGATCGCCCGGCCAAAGGAATCGTACGACTGCTGCGCCTGTCCATTTTGAAGCTGCAGAACACCCACATTATAAATCACGCTCGGGTTGTTCGGTTGCAACTCTGCCAAGCGCTGGAAATGCTGCAACGCTGCTGCATCATCCCCATTCTCCAGCGCTTTGGACCCAAGTGCGCTGATGAACTGGGCCTGCTTCTCCGGCGTCAGAGCTTGGCTGCCAGAATTCAGAAGATTGTTGATCGCCTCATTCAAAAGCGCATCATCATCTGTGGCAATCGCGAGATTCAACCTCAACTGGTTCGTAATGAACCGGTCGTCAGCGGATTCCGCCGCCGCGTCAGCCTTTGCGAGTTCCGCCTGCGCAGTTGCAAAGTCATTGGCCTGCAGAGCCTCGTTCGCAGCCGAAAGCGGCTTGGCGGCCTTCCTCGATGGCTTCGCCTGATAGGCCTCTGCCTGCTCCTGAGCGTTCGCTGCAGACGCCGGCAGCGTCGATGCGCCGACCGTACTCAATGCGAGCGCCGCGCCCAGCGCGATCTTCGATACGAACTTCATAAGATCTCCCTTTGGTCGTCCAACCTAATCAATGCATCTTCGCGCCGGCACAACCAGCGCCAAGTATCATCTGAAACTATACTTCAACCCGCCTGAACAGTGCTTGAACCTGCGGAACGTTCCGTCAACCGTCGCGGTTTCCCGGACCGGGGGTAACCAGGAAATCGCAAGAACGATGCGGAGACTTCTCCATTTCTTCTACGCGTTGCCGGCATCTTCATCCTCACCGCAACCGTCGTCTGACACTTCCGCCTCGACGACATCTTCGGGTGCCTCGATCGCAGGCTGGTTGTCGTCGTGATCCTCGTCCTCATCCTCCTCGAGAATCTTGGCCGCCGAGACGACATGCTCGTTCTTGCCGACCTTGAACAAGGTCACGCCCTGAGTAGCGCGGCTGGTAATGCGAACATTTTCCGTACGCGTGCGAATCAGCTTCCCCTGGTCGGTCACGAGCATAAGGCCCGCCCCCTCCTCGACAGGGAAACTGGCGACGACAGGGCCGGTCTTTTGCGTGACGTCGAGATTGGTGACGCCCTGGGCGCCGCGGCCTGTTCGCCGATAGTGATGACTGGACGTCCGCTTGCCGAAGCCGTTCGCACTGACCGTCAGAATGAAATCCTCGCTCTCTGCATAGAGGGCCGAGCGCTCGTCCGGCAGTTCACCGCGAAAATAGGCATCCCGCTCTTCCGGGGAGGTTTCGAACGACCGGATCACCGACAGCGACATGACCTCGTCGCCCTTGGCAAGTCTCATCGCCCGGACGCCCGTCGAGGTCCGCGATACGAACTCTCGAATATCGGTGGATGCAAAACGGATTGCTTTCCCCTGGCGGCTTGCAAGGAACACGTCGTCCTCGTCCGTGCAAAGCGCAACGCCGATCAGGCAATCCTCGCTGCCCTCGTCGAAACGCATTGCCAGCTTGCCGTTCGACGGCACGCGGGTGAACGCATCCATACTGTTCCGGCGCGCGCGGCCCTGGCGCGTGGCGAACACCACGTTGACGTCTGCCCACTCCGTCTCGTCTTCCGGCAAGGGCAGAACCGTCGAAATGGTCTCGCCCTCCGCAAGCGGGAGAAGATTGGCCATGGCGCGGCCCCGCGCCTGCGGTGTTCCCTCAGGAAGCTTCCAGACCTTCAGGCGGTAGACCTTGCCCGCAGAGGAGAAAAAGAGGACCGGCGTATGTGTTGACGTCACGAACAGCTGCGTGACCACGTCCTCGTCCTTCATATTGAGGCCCGAACGCCCCTTCCCGCCGCGCCTCTGGGCTCGATAAACGGACAGCGGCACGCGCTTGATATAGCCCGTCATGGTCACCGTGACGACCATGTCCTCGCGCTCGATCAGATCCTCATCGTCGATATCGTCGAGATAGGGAACAAGTTCGGTTCGGCGGGGCGTCGCATATTGCTCGCGAACCTGTTCCAGTTCCTCCCGCATCACCGCGTAGAGGCGCGCCCGGTCGGAGAGGATCTCCAGCAATTCTTCGATCGTGTAGCTGATTTCCTTCAACTCGCCGGCGATCTCCTCCCGGCCGAGTTGCGTCAGGCGGTTGAGGCGCAGATCGAGAATGGCCTTAACCTGCCGGTCGGAAAGCTTGTACCAGTCTCCTTCGACCGCCGCACCGCGAACGCCGTCGCCCTCCACCAGTGCGACATATTCAGCGATTTCGCCGTATTTCCAGTCTTTGGCGAGCAGTTCCTCACGCGCTATCGCAGGGCTGGCGGCGCCGCGGATGATCCGCACCACCTCGTCCATGTTGGACACGGCGACCACAAGGCCAAGCAGGACGTGCGCGCGGTCCCGCGCCTTGTTCAGCTCGAACTTCGATCGACGGGTGATCACTTCCTCGCGGAAGCGGATGAACGCTTCGATGATGTCGCGAAGGTTGAGAAGTTCCGGACGTCCGCCGCGGATCGCCAGCATGTTGAAGGCAAAGCTGCTTTGCGCAGGCGTATGGCGATAAAGCTGGTTCAGAACGACGTCGGGTGTGGCATCCCGCTTCAGATCCATGACGATGCGCACGCCGTCGCGGTTCGATTCGTCGCGCATATCGCTGACGCCCTCGACGCGCTTGTCCTTGACGGCCTCGGCGATCTTCTCCACCAGCCCGGCCTTGCCGACCTGAAATGGAATTTCGGTGAGAACGAGCGCCCGCCGATCGCCGCCCTTCTCCTCGACCTTCGACCGCGCGCGCATGATCACGCTGCCCCGCCCCGTGGTGTACGCGGACTGCAGACCGCCCTGCCCCATCACATAGGCGCCGGTCGGAAAATCAGGCGCCGGTACGAACGCCATCAGATCCTCCGCACTGATCGCGGGGTTCGCGATATATTCGAGCGCGGCGGTCACCACCTCGCCCAGATTGTGCGGCGGGATGTTGGTCGCCATGCCGACGGCGATACCACCGGCGCCATTGACCAGCAGATTCGGGAATCGCGCCGGAAGGACGGCCGGCTCGCTTTCCGACCCATCGTAATTGTCGACAAAATCGACCGTATCCTTATCAAGGTCGGTGGTCAGTTCCTCCGTGACCTTCGCAAGGCGCGCCTCGGTGTAGCGCATCGCGGCGGGCGCATCGGGATCCATCGACCCGAAATTGCCCTGCCCGTCGATGAGCGGCACGCGCATCGACCAGTCCTGCGTCATACGCGCGAGCGCGTCGTAGATCGCGCTGTCGCCATGCGGATGATACTTACCCATCACGTCACCGACGATACGCGCCGACTTGCGATAGGGTCTGCCGGCGACATAGCCGTTTTCGAAGGCGGAATAGAGGATACGCCGGTGGACCGGCTTCAGGCCGTCGCGAACATCGGGAAGCGCACGGCTGACGATCACGCTCATTGCGTAATCCAGGTAGGAGGTCTTCATCTCCTCGGTAATGGAGATCGGGCGGATATCGTCCGGTCCGCCGCCGGAAATCGGTGTTTCAGCGTCCAAGGTCTAGCTCGCGCTTTCCATTCGTTGTGATGTGGGCCCCTCCTTACGCGCGCACGCGCAGAAGGGCTAGGGCGAGCCATAAAAAACCCGCGTCCTCCGCCGTGGACACAAGCGGAGAGGCGCGGGGGATCTGGGCCGTCAACCTACCGGCAAAGGGGGGAAGCCGGTGGCGTCAGGCCCGTTCAGGAAAAGTGCGGGTCGAAGTCTCAGCGCTGCTGCTTCTTCTGGTCTTGCTTTCCGCCGGACCGGTCCTGCTGCTGCTGGCCGGGCTGGCGATTTTCGCCGCCCTGCTGTTGCTGCTTTTTCTGCTGCTGAGATGGTTTCTTTTCCATGATACGCACTCCTGCGATACCGGCTTCATGCGCCGGCACATGGTAAACGCCCCGGCGCCCCGGCGGGTGCAGGAATAACGCTTCGGTTCGTCGCAAAAGCGGCCTCGCCTGCCGCCATGCGTTGACGGCGAAAGCGGGTAGCGCTTGAAGCGCCCTTCATGATGTCGCCGAAGCCAATTCTCGAACGCGTCGCCGAGAGTACCGCCGAGGTGGCTTTGCGCACGGCCGACACGCAGGGAATCGGCCAACTGGTCGACGGGGCCCTCGCACCGGTTTTCCTGATTGCGGGCATCGGCGCGCTTCTGAATGTTCTGACGTCGCGACTTGCCAGGGTCGTCAGCCGAGCGCGGGATCTGGAAAAGCAATTTGCAAGCCTGAACGATGATGCCCGTCAGCGGGCGCTGGCCGAATTGCCATTGCTGGACAAGCGGATCGCTCTGACACACAGCGCGATCTATTGCTGCGTCGCAAGCGCGCTTGCCATCGCGCTGGTCGTGGCTCTGCTGTTCGTTGGAGCATTTGTTGAAATCCCGCTCCTGGGAACGCTGATTGCTGCCCTGTTCGTCCTGGCGATGCTCCTGATCGTTGTCGGGCTGGTGTATTTCCTGCGCGAAACCAGGATCTCGATCCGCTCCCTAAGAGTTCGCCGTGAACTGATGGAGGATTCCCGTTCCCCCGCACTGAGCGCCGCCGCTGGGCCGCGCCTGCGCGAGGCCGGCGCCCGAACCCTGGGTCCGGACACCGGCGCCAGCGACAGAGCCTAACCGCTTGGCGGCATCAGCACCGTGTCGACAACGTGCACGATGCCATTCACCGCCTCCAGATCGGTTGCGACGAGCCTCGCCTCATTCCCATTCTCATCGACGATGACGATATCGCCGTCATCGTTGCGCCGTGCCGTCAGTCTGTAGTTGTTCGACGTCGTCATGGTCGCCTCAGCCTGACTGCCGCCATCGATCGACGCGCCGAGCGCCTCAGCTGTCATGGTGGATCGCAGAAGGTGGAAACCGAGCACATTGCGCAGTGTGCCAGCATTCGCCGGGTCACTCAAAAATTCCAGCGTCGAGGGCTCCACCTTCTCAAAGGCTTCGTCAGTGGGCGCCAACAGGGTAACGTCGGCGGCACCTTCCAGCGCGGGGCCAAGATTTGCCTGCTGCAGCAATTGGGTCAGCGTTCCCATATCTTCGCGCGACGCCAGAACTTCCATAATCTGCGGGCCGGCCGGCTCCTCCACAGCCTCCTCCGTCTGGACGGTCTCTGTATTGGCCGCAGGCGCACCGGAATCGCAAGCCGACACGGTCATTGCAGCCGCGCCCAAGGCCGCTGCGAGCAGGATGGATTTCGTCATGTCATTCTCCCCTGGATTATCGTTCGCCGGCATGGTCCGGCGTGATCCAAAGCCTAGCCCGCTCACCAGCGACTGCAAGCGTCAGCGCGGCGCGGCGCCGATCGCCCTTCTGACGAGGATCAGCGCTTCGTCTCTGGGCTGATATTCCTCGAACAGCCAAAGGTGCGTGCGGGAAGTCGTCCGCTCCGTTTCGCTGAAACTCCGCTCGCCGTTCTCGGTCACGATGCTCGTCACCTCTTCGGTGATGCACGGCCCGTCCTCGCAACGCAATTCCAAGGCCCAGGTGTCACGGGAATAGGCGGCCGGCACCGTTTTCGACAAGGCGCGCGGATCCAGCGTAACGGTTCGGGCGATCGTAATGCCCGTGGTTCCCGCCGAATTGGCTTCCGCCGTTACCTCCACCTCCTGCCAGCGCCACTTCGTTTCCGTGAACGAAGGTTCCTTCACAGCCCAGCGCAGCGCGATCACCGACTGCCCGTTCCGTCGTGACAAGGCAACGGGGGCAAAAACGCTGGGCAACTCGGTGCGTGCCGCCTGCTGCTCCGCAGGCGTAGGAAGGTCGATATTCCCGCAGGAACCCAGAAGGAATAGAGTTGGCAGCAAGAGAAGGCAGAGACGCATTGTTGGTTGCTACCCTCTCATAGCCGAATAAAAAAGTGGCGCGGACACCGCTGCAACGGCGTCCGCGCCCAACTCATGACGATTGCGCAGCGATTAGTTCTGCGTGCCCGGCCCAGTCGGCGGCGTATCGGTGTTCGCCGGCATTTGACCCTGCGGCTGCGCCGGGGTCGGGCCGGTCGGCGCCGGATTGGCGGGCGCGGGAGGCAAAAGGACGCCGTTCAGGACGTGCACGACCCCATTCGATGCCTTCGCATCGGCCACCGTGACATAAGCGGTATTGCCGCGCGCATCCGTCAGGGCCACGTTTCCGTTCTGCATCTTCGCGGTCAGTTCGCCGCCCTGCAGCGTCGTCAGCATGGCGGTGCCGCCGCCGTTTTCGATCTGAGACATAATCTGCTCGGCGCTCATGTCACCAGAGACGACATGGTAGTTGAGGATGTCCTGCAACTGCGATTTCGCAGCCGGCATCATCAGCTGATCGACGACGCCGCCCAGGCGCTGAAAGGCCGCGTCTGTGGGCGCGAAGACGGTGTAAGGGCCCGGACCGCTCAACGTCTGCTCCAGGCCGGCAGCCTTGACTGCGGCCACAAGCGTCTTGTGATCCTGCGACAGGGCCGCATTCTGGACGATCGTGTTCGTCGGCAGCATTTCCGCACCGCCGACCATGACACCCTCGGCATTTGCAGCAGCGCTGGAGGAAGAGCTGGAGCCGGCGTTGGCGCTCGCACCGTCCATGTTTCCGCTGTCGGTGCCAGTCGACGAACAGGCTGCGACGGCGAGCAGCGATGTTGCTGCAACCGCAATCATTCTTATCTTCATAACAATCTCCCTCTTTGTAACAGACGTGTTTCGACCTCGATGGAGGCAATCGCTTTCCGGCCCGTATCGTTCCGAGCGGGCGTACGGCTCTGCGCATCGGCAGGGTTGGAATATGTCCACGAACAAGACAGGCGTCGCAACCGCAGCCGGAAATAAAAGGGGCCTGAACGCTGGCTTTGCGTCAGACCCCTTGCATGGATCAGCGGTCGGCTTTGACGACCGTGAAGACCCTACCCAGATTAAAGGGCAGAAGCCTCCCAAACGGACTGAACCGACCTCTGCTCTGAACCATGAGACATCGGATCACCTCCCTTCGCTTCCGTTGAACATCTTTCGATTATGGGCGGTCATGAGCAAGAATACAACTGGCATGGCTCAGCGCCGTAGATAATAGCGGGTGATGTCGCCTGGATTGTCTCGTCCGAACCTCTTCCGCTTCAAATCCCCGTCGCGGCTTTGCCGGTCGGCGAGGCCCCTCCTATCTTAGCCGCATGGATGAAGGTTCCCCCTCTGCCCGCACCCGCATCGACATGGCCCCACGACTGACGGCGATCATTGTGGGTGCTGGGATGTCCGGTCTCCTCGCTGGAATTCGGCTGAAAAGAGAGGGAATCGACAGTTTCGTCATCCTGGAAAAGTCCGCGGATGTCGGCGGAGTCTGGCACGAAAACACATATCCCGGCGCCAGCTGCGACACGCCGAGCCCTGTCTATGCCTACTCCTTTCGATCAAAGCCAGACTGGTCGCGCATGTTCGCGGCGCAGCCGGAGATCCTCGAATATTTCCGCGATGCCGCCGATGATACGGGCCTGCGCCCGCACATCGCGTTCAATGTCGAAGCGCAAGGCGCCGTGTTCGAGGAGCGGGAGGGGCTCTGGCATGTCAGCGCATCCGGCGAACGCTCCTGGACTGCGAGGTTCCTGATCCTTGCCACAGGTCAGCTGAATCGGCCGCTGGTGCCCGACGTTCCGGGAAAGCGCGATTTCGCCGGCGTGCAGTTTCACTCCGCCCGCTGGAACCATAACGCCAACATTGCCGGCAAGCGCGTCGTTGCCGTCGGCACCGGTGCAAGCGCCGTCCAATATGTCCCGCATCTTGCGCAAAACGCCGGGCAGCTGACCGTCGTTCAAAGATCCGCCAACTGGATCGTGCCCCGCAAGGACTTTGCATTCTCGCACGGTTGGCAGACCGGATTTCGATGGTTTCCGATCCTTCAGACCATGCTGCGCGCCTATGCATTTTCTCGTCGTGAGCTCGCCCATCGCGCGATTGGAAATCCTGGTGGCTTGATGGCGAGGCGCCTGGAGAACACCGCCCGGCGGCATCTGGAGGAACAGGTTCCCGATCCGGTCCTCAGGCGCAAGTTGACGCCCGGCCATCCGCCGGGCTGTAAGCCGTTGCTCGTTACGAACGACTATTATCCGGCTCTCATGCGCAAGAATGTCGAACTGGTCACCGCCCCCGTCACGCGTGTGCACCAGACCGGGGTCGAGCTTGCGAACGGGATGCGAATTCCTGCTGAAATCCTGATCTGGGGCACGGGTTTCCACACTGCCAGCGCGATTGCGCCGGTCGAAGTCACCGGCCTCGAGGGGCAGGACCTGCGGGACAAATGGGAGAAGGGCGCATATGCCTATAAGGGGACGCTGGTCAGCGGTTTTCCGAACATGGCCGTCCTGTACGGTCCAAACACCCATATCGAACACAATTCGATGATTTTCATCGCTGAGCGGCAAATGGATTTCACCATCCAAATGATCCGCACGGTGCTGGGCCGGGATTTGCGATATGCCGACGTACGCGCGGATGCGGAGGCGGCGTGGAACGAGGCTCTGCGGCGCCGCTTAGGCCGAAGCGTGTGGGCTGCGGACTGCGAATCCTGGTACAAGCACGACGGCCGCATCCCGAACAACTGGCCGGGAACGGCATCGGCATTCGCCTGGAACATGCGGAGCCTCGAGGAGCGTGAGTTCGACCTGTGCAGTCGCAGCGTTCCCGGTATGACAGGGCAGTTCGTATAAAGGCCAGCTTAGGAGACGGATATGGTCGAGTGGCGTGGACGGCGGCAAAGCAGAAATGTCGGCTTTCGCTCGGGCGGACGGCGTACCGCGGGCCTGCCCATCGGCAAGGGCGGGCTGTCGCTCGGCGGCCTCGCCATCGCGCTGGTCGCGGCGCTGGTTTTCGGCATCGATCCGATGACTCTGCTCGGCGGCGCGGGCGGACCGGTCTCTGCCCCCACCCCGCCCCGCGCAGCGGATGGGACTGCGGTGGACAGCGCTGCGGACGCATGCGGCCTCAGCGAAACCAATGCATTCGTCTGTACTATGCTCGGCGATACCGAAGCGGTCTGGACGGCTGAGTTTGCAGAGGCGGGGCAGGATTATCCCGAACCCATGCTCTACTTCTACGACCGTGTCGGTCAGTCCGGATGCGGCGTGGCCGAGGCTGCGGTCGGGCCCTTCTACTGCCCTGCCGATCAAAGCATCTATATTGACACGAGCTTCTTCGATCAGCTTGCGCAGATGGGCGGCCCCGGCGACTTCGCAGCGGCCTATGTCGTGGCACATGAAGTCGGCCATCACGTGCAGACGGTAACCGGCATTTCGGATCAGGTGCGCCGCGCCCAGTCAGCCACTGGGCAGGCGCAAAGCAACGCGCTTCAGGTTCGCATGGAACTGCAGGCCGACTGCTATGCCGGCGTCTTCGCCCACGACAATTCACAATATCTGGAAGCGGGCGACATTGAGGAAGCGGTGGCCGCGGCCAACGCCATCGGCGACGACACGCTACAGCGAAAGGCGCAGGGACGCGTCGTACCGGACAGTTTCACGCACGGCACCTCGCAGCAGCGGCAGAGCTGGTTCCTGCGCGGTTATCGCTCTGGTCAGGCGGCGGATTGCGACACCTTCGCCGAGTGATAGACCACGCGTCTAGCGGCTTTGCCAATAGGTGAAGGCGCGCTCCTGCAATCGCTGGACGTGGCGGCGGGCTTTCGGCCCCACCCATGGCCCCTGGTAATTGTCGCCCCCGCCACTCGTCCACCACCCCTGCCCTGGTAATCCATCGGACTGGCGTACCACGAGAACCGCGAGTTCCGGCTCATCCCTGCTGCGCCCCAACGCGTCGATATCGCAGAGAAGCGTACACAGGGCGCGCATCTTCGGCCTGGTAAAGGCATAGCCCTGCGATGCCAGAGCCTGCGAATACGTGACGCTTTCGCCATTGCGAGCGGCAGAAATCAGGTATGCGTGCAGCAACTCGCTGTCGAACACGAAGCGTCTCCCACTGCGGCGCCCTGCCTTGCACCGGCGCCCGCCTCCTCTAAGTGTCTTCGTACAGGAAGAGAGTGAAACAGAAAGACTGCCATGCTCAATCTCATCTCCCTTATCATTGGTCTGGTGACATTTCTGTTTCTGGTTGTGACGTTCATCTTCCCGATCGTCGGAGCGCTGGGCGCATGGTTGTCGCTTGCCGCGGCGGTCGTGGGAGCCGGCATCGGTCAGTTGGCGCTGTCGAAAAGCGGGCGTAATTTTAACATCTTCGTCATGCTGGTTGCGCTGCTCAGAATCAGCATCGGTGGTGGGCTCATCTGACGGTGCGCAGCGGCGCCATCCTGCTGGCGGTCGCATGTCTGCTCGGCGCGCCGGCCTGCACGTCCTCCGCAGAGCATGAAGGCGAACCCACGGCGGAGGCGGAACGGGCCAGGGCGGAGGGGCCGAAGGCAGTCATCGAGGCCTATTACCAGGCGTTGTCCCGGCGCGACTACGCCACCGCATGGCAGCTATGGGGCAAGGAGCCGGCCGCCGATGACGCCGCATTCCGGCGTTTTGTCGACGGTTTCAAGGATACGGAACTTGCCATTGCCGAAGTGGGCCAGCCGGGAGCCCCGGCACCTGTCGCGGACTATGTTCATGTCCGTGTCCCGGTTCATATCGAGGACTTGCGTAGCGACGGGACCGGCAGCGGCTATGACGGCACCTATACGGTCCGCCGAACAGTGGACGACCCGGCATCCTGGCACATCTATGAGGGCAATCTGAGGCGGTAGTCGCCCGCGGCGTCCGGGTGCGCGGTGCGTATGGCGGAACCCCGGCGAAACTCGCCGCGCCGCCGCCCGTTGTGGAACAGAATGTTTCCTCATAACCGCGAAAGTTCTTCCATGACCGACCTTGGCCTGTCGCGCCCCGATCTTTTCCAACAGGATTGTTATCTTGCCGGAGAATGGACCGGCGCCGGCGAGCGCATTCCGGTTGTCAATCCGGCCAATGGAGAGACGATTGCGAACGTGCCGAAAATGGGCGCGTCGGAAACCCGCAAGGCCATCGCTGCTGCGGAGGAGGCCATGAAGCCATGGGCCGCGAAAACGGCCAGGGAGCGTGCAGGTGTGATGCGCCGGTGGGCCGACCTGATGCGAGAGCACACGGAGGACCTGGCGATCATCATGACGGCCGAAGAGGGCAAACCCTTGAAGGAAAGCCGCGGCGAGATCGAATATTCGGCCGGTTTCCTGGAATGGTTCGGTGAAGAGGCGAAACGAATCTACGGCGACACCATCCCCGGACATCAGCCAGACAAGCGCATATTTGTCCTGAAGCAGCCGGTGGGCGTGTGCGCCGCGATCACCCCTTGGAATTTCCCGAGTGCCATGATCGGACGCAAGGTCGGGCCGGCCCTGGCAGCGGGGTGCGGGATGGTCATCAAGCCGGCGACCGCCACGCCGCTCTCCGCCTTTGCCATGTGCGTGCTTGCGGAGGAAGCAGGCGTTCCAAAGGGGCTCCTGTCCTGCCTGACTGGCAGCGCAGGCGAGATCGCCGGGGAGATGACCTCGAACTTCGCCGTTCGCAAGCTCAGCTTCACCGGATCGACGGAGGTCGGCTCCAAATTGATGGAGCAGTGTGCGGCCAATATCACGAAGATCAGCCTGGAACTTGGGGGCAACGCCCCCTTCTTGGTCTTCGATGATGCCGATCTGGACGACGCCGTCGCCGGCGCCATCTCCTGCAAGTTCCGCAATGCCGGACAGACCTGCGTCTGCGCCAATCGGATTTACGTGCAGGCCGGGATCTACGACGCATTTCTGGAGAAGTTCGAACAGGCGGTTCGCGCTCTGAAGGTGGGAAACGGGTCGGATGAGGGCACGGACATCGGCCCCCTGATCGACAAGGATGGCATCGAGAAGGTCAAGGAGCATCGCCGCGATGCCGTCGATAAAGGCGCACGCGTTCTCGTCGAGGGTGGCCCGAGCGAGAAAGGCGATCTTTTCTATGCCCCCACTTTGCTCGCGGATGTCCCGACGAGCGCCAAGGTCAGCACGGAGGAGACCTTCGGTCCGCTGGCCCCCGTCTTCAAGTTCGACAGCGAGGAAGAGGGCATCCGCCTTGCCAACGATACGGTTTTCGGTCTTGCTGCCTATTTCTACGCGCGCGACTATGCGCGTGTCATGCGTGTGGCGGAGGCGCTGGAATATGGCATTGTCGGCCACAATACGGGACTGATCTCGACGGAAGTCGCGCCCTTTGGAGGCGTCAAACAATCGGGTCTGGGCCGGGAAGGCTCGAAGTACGGGATCGAAGATTATCTGGAGATCAAATATCTTTGCATGTCCGGTATCGAGCCGCGCGGCTGACGATCCGGCCGAATGATCGGGCAGCCGCTCGGACCGGCTGCCCTTTCACCTATTGGTTTGCCGTCGCGGGAGAACCGCTGTGAGCAAGGTGCTTTTCGAAACCTCTACCGTGTCAGGCTGCGAGTCCCAGGTAGCCGAGTTGCCCGGCCTTGAAGATCGTCTGGCTGCGATTGACCGCATCCAGCTTTTCCCCCGCATTCTGGATATGGAAGCGCACTGTGGCATGGCTGCGTGACAGGATCAGGCTGATTTCCTTGTCGGTCTTGCCGATGGCGGCCCAACGCAAGCATTCGACTTCGCGCTTTGTAAGCTGGCAATCGGTCGGCAGCCATTGCCGCTTACGCATCACCTTAGCATAGCCAGCGATAAACCGGTGAGCATAGATGCTGAGTTCGTCGGAGTGCGCGGCGAACTCTTCGGAAAGATCGGTCTTGTCCGTTCCCCAGGGCCCGGTAAAGACCGCGCCGATTTGACCGAAGGGCAGATGTAGCGGGAAAACGAGGGACGCCTGGCACCTGGCCCGCTTCTCGAAATTGCTGAGATCGATTCCATCCAGATACGGGTTCGGTTGCCCGGTCCGATAGCCGTCGCTGTTCACCCAAAAGGGCTCGCTCTCGTAACGGCAGGCCCTATGAAGGGGCGAATGGAGAGCGATCCGGCTCTCTTCCCACTGCTTTTCCTGCTCTTCCGTAAAACCGTAAACGTCGAGAACGAGCACTTCCCCGTCGACATCGATCATCGGCGCCTTCGACGCGATGTTGGCTGTGGGAACCACGCGCCACCCCGGCAGCTTCTCGGCGAAAATCGCCTTCAGGGCCTCCGCCGCTGGGCGAATATCTTCCGCGCTGCGCACGGGTACCCGTTGAATCCAATCCGAATTGCCGACCATCGATGTTCCTCCCACATTCCAAACGGATGCCCCCATTTATCGGGCTGTTCAGCAAGCGTTCTGACGCGCCTCGTATTCTTAACAGGAATAAAGACACGGGCAGGCTGCGAGTGCAAGGACATTCGGAAAACGTAATGCTGACGGGTACGGGCCGAACCTGCTACAGGCCCAGTGCAACCGAGACGAGAACCGTAGGGCAGCCAGCATAATGAAATTTTCAGGACACCGTTTTGTTACAACTTGCGTCGCGGTGTTGCTCGCGTCCTGCGCTTCGACCTCACCGCCCCCGCCCTCGTCCACCACCGGGACGACTGCCCCGGCCGTAGCGAGCGAGGACGGCTCCGAAGGCGCCGGAACGGCTCCGGAGGACGAAACTGACAGCTTCGACGAAGCAGAGATTCTCGCGCAGGCGGAAGGCGTGTTCGGCGACGGCGCCGAGGGCCTTGCCAAGATGGTTGAAGATATCTTCCGCGAACGCGGTCGACCCAATGCGTATATCGTGGGTAGCGAAGGGTCGGGCGCGATCGCGCTAGGTCTGCGCTATGGTGCGGGACGCATGTATCACGCCGTGGAGGGTGACCAGGAGGTTTATTGGACGGGCCCGTCCATTGGCTTCGACGTGGGCGGGGATGCGAACAAGGTCTTCGCTCTCGTCTACGATCTTTACGATACGGAAGAGCTGTTTCAGCGTTATCCCTCGGTCGAGGGCAAGGTCTATGTCGTCGGCGGTTTTACTGCGAACTATCTCCAGCGCGGCAACGTCGTCGTCGTTCCGATCAAGCTGGGCGCGGGGTGGCGAATTGGTGCCAATGTCGGCTACCTGAAATTCACGAAGGACCGGAATTACCTGCCCTTCTAGGGGCCGCGCCGACGAAAAAGGTTTGGCGGCGGAAACCGCGCTGGTCAGTGCGTGATGTCAAGATACCGTTCCATCACGGCGGCGGTCGGCTCCGAGATCGCAATGAAGCTCCGCCGCCCATCGGTTGGATCTGCGTTCCGAACGATCAACCCCATCCGCGTCAGCGCCTTGATCCAACGTAGCCCGGTGGTCGTCGGCACCGACGCGGCGATGCAAAGGCTGGAAACCGAAACTTGCTTGCGCTCGTGCCGCGCCGCGGCCAGGTCCAGGAGGATATCCCAGCCTGGATCCGCAAAAAGCTCATCTGGAAAGAACTCCGACCGTAACCGCCGCTTTCGGATGAGGTCGCGCAGCAGGCGCGCACTCTGACTGGGCGGCCGGGGACCGGTGCGCGCGGGGCGCGTCGCCACGTCCGCCTCCGCGAGGCGCGCCAGAGCGCGCGCTACGCGTTCGGCATCCTCCCGCAGGCTCGCCAATCCTTCAGGACCAACGTCAAGCCCGGCCACGTCTTCCCGAAAAGACTGCGTGACCCCAGCATTCGCCAACGCTGCCATGAGCTCGTCCTCCATGATCGGCCAGGAAAGAAATTCCAGAGGATCAGCGTCGAGAAAGGGACCGATATGGTCCAGCGAGTCTAAGTCCACTATGGCAATAGTTGAAGCAACATCGGCAATATCGGCGACCGCCGCCACCTCCTGCCCGGACAGGTTCGGCAGATCGAGGCCGGTGAGGTCGAGGATCAGCAACTCATATGAAGGCTGGTTCCTCGACGCCGAATCCGGCGGCATCACGCTGGCCTGATAAGAAACCCCCCAACGAGACAGAAGAGCCGCAGCCTCTGCGGCGCCCTTCCCGTCCCCGGCCAGCAAGACAATATTTCCATGATTTTGGTAGATCAGATCCATCGGGACACCATCATAAAGAGCAGGCTCTAATATTACGTCTACGTATCGATATTTCCGTGTGTTACGTCCGTTATCGATCCATCTATCCCGCGCCAATCGCCGCGCGGCGTGAGAGTGCGATCCGACTTGTGCGCGCTTTCCTTTTTCCCAGTTGTATCCGCCCTGCCAAATCTGCCCATGCCGCGGGAGAATTCTATTATCTAGCGGGATGAATCGTGCGCATCGCCATGTTGCTTGTAGTGCCGCTCCACCACGCGCCTGCGGCTGCAACACGTTGGCTCCTTCTCATTTTCTTCCTGCCGCTTCCCGGTCTCGTCCTTTATCTCGCCATCGGGCGCCCTCGCTTTCCGCGCTGGCGAACGCGCCGGTTCCAAGACTTACGCCCTTCTTTCTTGACGTCGCGAGGTGGCTCGAAGCGCCGCCGGACGCCGGCAAGCCGAGCCCCTGCGCTCGCGCCGACCGGAGGGGAACAGTATCCAGACCGCCAACCCCATGCCAATTGGGAATTGAAGCGCGCAGCGTCGCAGCACCTGCGGAACGGCTGGGCAATTTCCCGGTAACGACAGGAAATCGCATCGAGCTGATCGATGGCTATGACGCCCTCATCCACCGTCGCCGACCAGTGGCTCATCAGCCTGGCGCATGCCTCCGATTATGACGAGATCCTGCCATGCGGCGTACGCATTCCATCGGTATCGTGACCACTGACTCCACGTGAAGACCGTCTGCATCAATCAGCATTTGGGTGTCATCGGCTCGAACAACGTCGCCATCCGGTCCTTTCAACTGAACGAGGAGGTCGGCCTGTCGATGTTCAGTCCGACAACGATTGAAGAATTGCCTGCCGTACAAGCGAGATATTTGCTCGAAAGCGACGAGCTGTCGCTCCACGGGGCGAGCGCGGCGGCTCGTCCATAAGCTCGCCGACAATGCGGCACGGCTCGTCAGTCCTTTGCTTTAGGCTCTCTTTGGGGTCTCGCATCCGACGCCACCCTCCTATAATGGCGGGGTTCGGACATACGCGCTCAAGGGAAAATTCACGCTGGCCAGTCATCGCGGAAAACTCGTTTCCGGGGCAGCCTGGCTCGGCGGCGCGCGCCTTGCCGCGAACGCGCTCGGCACTCTCAGCACGATCGTCCTGGCGCGACTGCTGACGCCGGATGATTTCGGGCTCGTCGCCCTCGCCCTGTCGATGGTCGCCATCGTCAGCGCCTTTACCGACCGATCCCTCAGTTCGGCGGTGGTGCAGATCGATGACCCGACGATCGCGCACTATCATACCGCCTGGACTCTCGGGCTATGCCGCGGCCTGCTGGTCGCCGGCGCCTTCATAATCGCGGCCTATCCTGTAGCGGCGGCCTTCGAAGAGCCGCGGCTGGCGCCGATCATGATGGTGCTTTCGACATCGCTGCTGCTCTCGGGTCTCGAAAATCCGCGAGCGATCATGCTGACCAAGAAACTGGTGTTCTGGCAGCAATTCATGCTGGAGGTGGCGCAGAAATTCGTGGCCCTGATCGTCGCGATCGCAGTGGCGTTTGTCTATCAGAGCTATTGGGCCATCGTCGCCGGGCTTGTTGCCGGCAAGGTATCCGGCCTTCTGCTGTCCTATACCGTTCTTCCGTTCCTGCCTCGCCTCAGCTTCCGGCATATGCGCGAACTGTTCTCCTTCACCGGTTGGATCACCCTCGGCAAGGTTATCAATACCTTAAACTGGCGCTTCGACCATCTGCTTATCGGCGGGATGATCGGCAGGGCAGACCTCGGCTTCTATACGATGGGCGACAATCTTGCCGTGATCCCCACACGAGAGACGACCATGCCGTTGCAGAGCGTCCTGTTTCCCGCCTTCACCCTGATCAAGCATGACCGGGAACGGTTCGCCGCCCAGTATCAAAAGGCGCAGGCGACCATCACCGCCATCGTTCTGCCGCTCGGCATCGGCATGGCGCTCGTGGCCGAACCACTGGTCCGCTTCGCGATCGGGGAGAAGTGGCTGCCCGCGGTCATCGTCATCCAGGCGCTGGCGTCCGTCTTCGCACTGCAAACGATCGGTTCGCTGGCCCCTGCCGTCGCCATGGCCGCAGGACGCACGAGGCTCCTGTTCTGGCGTAATCTTCAAGCCTTCGCGATCCGCATTCCCTTCATCATCGCCGGCATGCTGATCGCGGGGTTCCATGGCATCGTTCTTGCGCGCGTCCTTTCGGGTACGCTCGGAATCGGCCTGAACATGAAGGTGATCAGGGAGGTTTGCGGACTTCGGCTCTCCGAGCAGTTGCGCGAAAATCTGCGCAGCATCTTTTCGGCCGCCATTATGGCAGCGGTGGTCGTCACGGTAGACTGGATGGGCAGTTGGGGTACCGATACTGCGGAACTGCTGCTGCACCTCTTTGTTCTGATCGCTGCCGGCGCTATCGTCTACCCGGCCGCGATGGCGGGCCTATGGATGGCCGCAGGAAAACCGAGGGGGCCGGAAACGGAATTATGGACGTTGGCGAGATCCGCTCCGGCAGGGCTGAAGCGAAAAATGGGACGAACGGCATGAATGCTGCGCTGCTGGAGGAAAGCACGCGCACGCTGAATGCTCGGCACTGCGCTCTTCTGGAAGCGGCACTTTCGCCGCTGCTTCCCCACGGCGGCCGATATGCGCTCGTCGATTTTCCGGATCACTCCAACGTCGGCGACAGCGCGATATGGGTTGGCGAACGCGTACTGCTGCGAAAACTGACTGGCCGCGATCCAGACTATGTGTCGACCATTCGAAGCTATGACCAGGCGGCGGTTGACGCCCTGCCGCCGGAGGCTCCTCTCCTGATACACGGCGGCGGCAATCTTGGTGACCTCTGGCCCCGCCACCAGCAATTCCGTGAACAGCTGATCGCGGGGAATCGCGCCCGCCCGATCGTGCAGCTGCCGCAGTCGATCCGCTTCGGTGATGACAAGCGGGCCGCTGAGTTCAAGACGCTGCTAGCCGGTGCAGACAATTTCACGCTCTTCGTGCGCGACCGAAAGAGCCAGGTTTTCGCGCGGGAGACATTGGGCCTGGAGGCCGCACTGACGCCGGACAGCGCCGTTGGAATGGGTCCGCAAAAGCGTTCGCGCACGGCTGACCAGCAGGCCCTCATTCTTCTTCGCACCGATCATGAAGCGGAAGGCGGCCGCCAGGGGGCACTTCACGAGATCGAGCGGGCCATGATCGTGGATTGGCTGGACGAACGGGACGATTTCGCCTCCCGCACCTTCAAGAATGCTCGACGGAAATCGCTACTCGCCCTGCGTTTCGCACGGCAGGCACGCCGCCTCGATTTCTACGACCTTCTCGCTCGTGGCCGGGTCGAGCGCGGTCTCGATCTTCTCAGCCGCGGTGAGGTGACGATTACCGACCGGCTGCACGCACATATTCTGTCGGTGCTGCTCGGCCTTCCGACCGTCGCCCTCGACAACAATTACGGCAAAGTCTCCGGATACATCCAGGCGTGGACATCAGACTATGCCGGGCTGCGGCAGGCCGATACTCAAGACGAGGCGGTTGCTGCGCTCGCCTCGCTCAGCTCCTTGTGACAGTCGAGGCTGAAGCTCCCTCCATCAGCGTCGTCATTCCGACGCATTTCCGGTCCGAAATCGTTGGCGCCGCCATCGAGAGCATCGCCCGCCAGACGACCCAGCCGAGGGAGCTTCTGGTCGTCAGCGATGTGGAAGACCCGGCGGCGGAGGCTGCTGTGGGCAAGGCGTCCTCGCAGCTTACATTCTCAGTGCGCTATCTGAGAAACGCCGCCGTACCCGGCGTCTGCGGCTCGCGAAATCTTGGCGCCGCAAAGGCAACGGGCGAGTGGGTGGCGTTTCTCGACGATGATGACATCTGGTATCCGGATTTCCTCAGCGCTCTATCGCGGCGGGCGCAGAATACCGCGGCCGACTTCGTCCTGGCGACGATTCTCGAATGTTCGGAAACGCGCGGCAGACGGGAGCGGAGAGCCCCTGAAGGTCTTGATGTCGAGACATTCTTTGCCGGGCCTGGCGGTATGACGGGAAGCAATGCGCTGATCCGCAGAACCGTCTTTCTTTCCACCGGCGGTTTCGACCCGCGCGTCAGGGTGTTCAATGATTGGGATCTGTTCTTTCGGCTGGTCGCGATGGGCGCCGCCTATAGTGTGGACCCCGCCCCTCTTGTCGAATGGCGGCAGCACAAGGGCGAACGGATCGGCTCGTTTTCGGAGCGGCGGGCCGCTGGCCTTCAATTCTTCGTTGAGCGCTACAGCCCTTATATCCCCGCGAATGTACGCCGCGAACTGCTTGCCACGGCTGCGGGCATGAGGCGGCGGTTGGCGGCCGGTTCCGGCGACCGCTTCCGCGCAAACGCCGCGCTGCTCCGTGCACATGGCGTGGCCGGCATTTGGTCCAAAATCTCCAGTGGGAAAGAGGCGCGAAGGTGAAGCTGAAAGTCATCGTTCTGAGTCTGGATAGCGCCGTAGACCGGCGACGCGAATTTGCCGCCGGCGTGCCGAAAGATGCGCTCCCTTGGTCGTTTTTCGATGCGCACAGATCATTGGATCCACGCCTTCACTATGATCCAGCGTCGGCGATTCATCACAAAGGCCGGGAACTGAAGCCCGGCGAGATCGGCTGCTACTCGAGCCACTACGCCATCTGGGCTCAGTTGATGGACGACGATTGCGACGCCTACATCATTCTGGAAGACGACGTCGTCGCCGACTGGCGCTTTCTCGCGGCACTCGCTGACGAACCCCTTGCTGATCAAAACATTCACTACCTGCGACTATACTACAAGAAGCCGTCGCGGTTTCTGGAGCGGCGCAATCACTTCGTTCGCCGTTCGACCCGCCTCATCGAGTTGCTGGACCTGGCCTTCGGCACGCAGGGATATCTGATCGACAAGGTCGCCGCCCGCCGCTTTCTGGAGGGTTTTCGGGAGGTGGTACGGCCGATCGACGATCAGCTCGACCGTCATTGGGAACACGGCGTTCCCAATTTCAGCGTGTTTCCGTTTCCACTGATAGAGAGGACGGTACCGTCGGAGATCGGCGACAACCGCTTCGAGAAGGAGCGGCGTCCGAGCGGCCAAATCTGGAAAGAACGGATGAAGAAACGCGTCGGGGTTGCCAAGCGCCGACGTGCGCAATTTCCATAATTCGAGAATCTAAAGCTTGCAGCTTTCATCCAGGATCAGCTCGGCATTGCTTGCGTTACCGGAAACCGTTGACGTCCCCTCCGGTACCGACAGGACGCAGTGATCGATCTGCACGCGCTTCGCACCATCGATCTGCAGGATCGGCGCATCCGTATCGGACGAAACGACGAACTCCGCGATCCTGATGTCCGCGCCCTTGCCCGCCCAGAGATGAGCCCCCCGGGGATTGCGGCTTTCCAGGCGACCCGCTTCGACGGAACCCCATAGGCGGTAATTGCGGTAATTGTCTTCCGCCCGCAGATCGTCCAAGCGGGTTTCGCTCGATTTCAGATCGTAACCGCCATCGGCATTGCCGCTGGCACTCACCCCGGTGATCGTCAACTTCGACACGCCGCGTTCCGCGCTGACACCGTCGCCCTGCGGATAATCACCTTTCGCGGTTGGACTTCGGAAACCTGAGAGTCTCCCGTCGCGGATGAGGATATCGGTTCCGGAATTCAAAATTATTCCAGCTGGATAGTCGGTGTCTTGGGCATCGCGCATCGAAAAATCAAAATTTTCAATGCTTACACCAGTCGCATCTCCGTCGAGGCGAATTCCTTCCTGCTTCAAATTCGTCAGCTTGACGTCATCAACCTGGAGATTTCGCAGTTCGCTGCTCTTCGCGACCCACAAAAACGCCTTCGCGTCAGAGATTGTTGCGGGTCCGACCGCCACGTCCTCTGTCTTGCCCTTCACCTTCAAAACGAGTGCGCCGGCCAGCGAACGGCTTGAAGTCTCCCAATTCTGGCCGGACTTCAGAAGCGTCTCCGCCACAGCGGGCTCAGACAGCGTGCCGCCGGCCAGTCCCGCGGCAAGCATGAACAGAAATCTGCTAGAAAGCATTGGCATGTCGAATAACCCGAATCGTTCTCAGTAAGATCAGAACGTCCTGCCAGACGGTCCAGTTCGCCACATATTCCAGATCGGCCTGCAAACGGCGGGACAGGTCCATCCGCCTTGCGGTCGCGCCTCGAAAGCCGCGAACCTGCGCTAGCCCGGTGATGCCGGGCTTCAGCACATGCCTATGCCAGTAGCGATCGTCCACTTCCCAGAACAGCGCGTCACCGGCCAGCGAGCCCGTCGCATGCGGTCGTGGCCCGACAATGCTCATATCACCGAACAAGACATTGAAAAGTTGCGGCAATTCGTCGAGGCTCGACTCCCTCAAGAGACGGCCGACCCGCGTTACACGATCGTCGTCGCGCGCGGCAGATCGAGCGCCGGTCGTGTCGGTCAGTTCGACGCGCATGGAACGAAACTTATAGACCTCGAAGAAGCGGTTACCATGGCCCACCCGCTTCTGGCGAAACAGAACAGGGCCGCGACTGTCCAACTTGATCGCGATGGCGATAACGATCAGAAGCGGCGACAGCATGATGATCGCGGGAACGGCGATCGCCAGATCGAACAATCGTTTGGTGATGCGGTCGGACAGAGACAATTGCTTGGCGCCCACCACCAGGGTCGTCTCGCCATCATACCGACCGATCGAGAGAGCCCCGAGCGCGTCGAATTCCGGCGTGACGATTTCGGCGCGCACGTTCGCACCCTTCAAGATCAAGGCCCAATCCCTGCGTGCTTCGACGGAGCAAGCGAGAATAACGCGGTCATAGCCCTTCAGTGCTGCGCCGACCCGGTCCAGCATCTCGGGATCTCCGCGATCGGGGCGCAGATTGAGCTTGTCGATATCAATGACATCCGTGCCCGCTCTCTTGCGCGTCGGCGGGAGCGGCGAACTGTGAAGGACCAGGACCCGTTGCAGCAGATGCAGATACCGGTCCCTGATAAACTTCAGCAGCTTATATCGTACGCCAAGCATGATGACCGTGCCGGTCATCGCGGTACCAAGAACGGCAAGCCTGGAAATCTCGGTCTGGGCGCGCATGGTAAAGGCGATCACCAGCAGAATGAGGATCGCCGTCAGAAAGGCGCCGACACCGCGAAGCGCACCGCGTTCGGGGTGCTTGACGCTGGCCAGGGCATAACCATGGAGATTGATGTTGAGGATCATGAAAATGGGAAACGCGACCCCGAGCAGGATCGGCCAACTGTTCTCATCCAGATCGCCGAATCGCAGAATGAACCCGACCACGAAACCAAGAACGATCGATAAGAAATCCGCCGTGACCAGCGAAACGTAGAGCAGCGGGCGGGAAAGAGCGGACAGACGCGCGTCCGCATCCGCCGTCACCCGGTTATTTGCTCCGGCCGTAGTCGCCATTTCGCCTCGACATCCTTCAGGCCGTCCCCTTGGGCCTGACCATGATCAATGCCGGTGCGCTTAGCAACGTCTAGTTGTCGAGAAAATGCATGTCCCCCTCGCAGGACCTCGTCATAACAGAAAGTAGACACTTCCTGCCGCAATGCCGCCCCACAAGAGCGCCGCGATCGCCGTTGCCAGAGCGTAACCCTTGGCCTCCTTACGCGGAATGAGGTCCGCCTGTTCCGGTTTTGCTGGAACGAGTTCGGAAAATTGCTCCGTCGTAGCCACGGCATGCTCCCAAGGTCTCTTCCCGCTTCTGGACTCCGGACGGCGAAATCCGCCAGGACCGTTGCGGTTTTACATTATGTGGAGACCTTAACGAGATTTGCGGCCAGTTGCAATAAACACACGATAAGCTGACTGAAGGCTTCCGTCCCGGCGTGGATCGGAAAACCCACTGACGAGTTCGTTTTCGCTGGTCCGACCCTGGCGGACCCGCTATCGAATTGTTGTGACCTGGTAATAAAGAGGGGATGGCTTTTGACAGCCGATTTCGCTGAGAAAAACGCGACTGGCCCTCTTCTGGATTTCGGAAAACTGACTGTGATCGCGCGTCGGCGTATCGTGCCGATGGCGGTGGCAGCCGCCTTGTGCGCGTTAGCGGTCGCCGCCCTGTATTTCACGAGTGAACCAACCTACAGCGCCAGCGGACAGATCGGCTTTGAACGCGGTGCTGATGAATTGCTGCCGGGATTATCGGAACGCCGCGCGGAAATTACCGATGCCGCGTCGGTCGAGACCGCCGTTCAGGCCCTTCGTGCACCGGAAATCGCCACCGCCGTCGCTCGCACCGTGGGTCCCGAGCGTATTTTGCGCGCCTATATGGATCCCGACCAGCCGATTCCTACCGAACGGCAGGCTGCCACGCGCCGAGCAGCGGCTTTCATCCGCGGGGGACTGTCCGCCCGGCGGGAAGGTACGTCCTTCGTCATCACGATTGCTTCGGAGGGCCCGGATCCCGAAATCGCCGCGGCGGCTGTCAACAGCGTGATCGACATTTATGTCGGCGGACAGGTCAGCGAGAAATCCTCGCAGCGTCAGAGGGAAATCTCCATCCTGCGCGAGCGCATCGCTGAATTAAAGACGGACCTGCAGGATGCAGAGACGCAGGTCGCCAACTACCGCGCCCGCACCAATCTGGTCGACATCAAGGACGACAGCACGGCAGCGCAGCAAATCCTTTCGCAGCTCGGCGCGGAATTGGCGCAGGCGGAAGCAGAACAGGCCGTCGCGGAATCGCGTGCAGCCAGTCCGGCTGCCGCGATTCAATCATCCTCGCTTCTCAGGGAACTGCGCGCGCGTGAGGCAGCGCTGAGCGCCGAACGCGCCGACCTTGCCGGTCGCTATGGCGAACGTCATCCTTCGCTTGCGAACATCGACCGCCAGCTTAGCGACTTGAACGAACGAATTTCCGAAGAGATCGCGCGCGAACGGGACGCCGCACGGCGCGAGGCTCAGACCGCCAGCCGGCGAACGGCGTCAATTCGCTCCTCTCTCAACGATGCGCAGTCGGAACTGCTCGAGGGAAACAATGCGTCGGTCCGACTTGCGGAACTCGAGCGTAACGCCGAAGCCGCCCGCGCGCTCTACGAGTCATTCCTGTCGCGCCTTCGTGAGAATGTGGCGGCTGCCGGCACCGAACAGACAAATGCCTATCCCCTGTCTCGCGCCAGCGCGCCCAGGGTTCCGGCCTCCCCCAGCCTGCAGATGTTCGGCCTGATCGGGCTGATGGGTGCGGGTCTTGCCGCCGCTGCCACGGCCGCTGCACTGGAACTTCGCGAACAGGGCTATCGCTCGCGGCGTGAGGTGGAACGCCACCTCGGCCTTCCGGTACTCGCTTCAGTGGCCGACGTTTCGACCGTTCCCGATCGCCCCGTCCGTGTGCGAGGGCTTCGAGATGTATCCGAGTATCTGACACAGAACGATGGCAGCGTCTTCAACGAAGCCTTTCGCAGTCTGCGAACCGCCCTGCACGTGGGGCGCAGCGACCAGATTGCAAAGTCCATCGCGGTTTGCTCGGCGCTGCCGTCCGAGGGCAAGACGACGACCGCGCTTTGCCTTGCCTGGTCCGCGGCGATGGCGGGTCACAAGACCATCATTCTCGACTGCGATCACCGCCGGGCAACATTCTCGCGCAGCCTGTCGAAGTCATTCGATTACGGCCTGGGCGATGTCCTGAACGGCGAGGCGACGCTGGAGGAGGCCATTATTCCGGGCCCCATCCCGAACGCCTTTCTACTGCCCCAGCGTTCGCATGGCCGGGAGCATCTGGATGTGCTTCTTTCGCAGCGCATGCAGGATCTGATTGCCGAGCTTCAGAACTCCTACGATTTCGTAATTCTCGACACGCCGCCCATCTTGCCGGTCGCGGAGTCACGGGCATTGTCGGCCATGGTCGAGGCGGCCATTCTGGTGGTCAGGTGGCGGGGCACCACGCGGGAATCCGCCTCGCAGGCGTTGGAAGAACTGCACCGGGCAGACGCAAATCTGATCGGAGCCGTCCTCAGCAAGGTGGATCTGCGCAAGCCCATCGATGCCTATGAGAGCGGCGTCTATTATTACGAGGTCGCCAAGGAGTGAAGATCAGGGGCTGATCATGTGTTACGAGCCTCGCCCGGCCTTGTCCTGGGCACCTTAAAGGCGGAAGTTCACACCAATGTTTGCGGAGAAGCGTGAAAAGGCGAGTCCGCTGTCCACATCCTCACGGTTGCGCGTCAGATAGTTCGCGCCGCCCGTGATGCTGATGCGGCGCGAGAGCCGATATTCCGCGCCGGCATAGAGGCCGAACCGGTCGGTGGTTGCGTCGCTCGCCTCGAAATCGGCCTTCTCGTAAGAGCTCGAGACGGACAGGATCAGATTGCGCAGCAGTTCGTGATCGACCGAAAGCCGGCCCGATGTCACCAGCGCCGCTGGTGTCGTCACCGACGCAATGCCCTGGATGGACCGATCAAGTTCCAGCGAGATCGTCGTCAGCGGCGTGAAATAATATTCGGCATTGGCGTTCAGCGCGAAGGACCGCCGCGTATCGATCGCCGGATCCTCGAAATCCGCCTGCAGATACCCCGCGGCGACACTTCCGGACCAAAGTGGAGAGATCTCGCTGCGGACGCCTGCAAGAATCTGCAATTCATTGGTGTCTCGGTTAGGAATGGAACTCAGCCGAGCGCGCCGCCAAGCCCGCTCGGCGGAGACGAAGCCATAAAGCTCCGGTCCGATGCGAACGCCGCCGGCGGCACTGAGCTGATAGCGGGTCGCATCGCGGAACTGCTGATTGGAAAGATTACCCTCCGGATCCCGCGCATCGGCATAATCATATTTGTCGATCCGGCCTGAGAGTTCGCCGTAGACCAGGCCACGCTGAAGCCGCGTGCTGGCAAGGGCGGAACTGCGATCAAGCCGAACGGGCTTCTGCGTACGCAGCACTTCGCCAACCGCGCCGCGATCGACGAGACGATGTTCACGTAGAGCCGACACGCTGAACGTGCCGCCAGTGGTATATTCGAAATTGCCGGACGCCTGCAGATCGTATTCCGTCCCGCTCTCGCTGCTGAGATCCGTATATTCCTGCTGGCGAATACCGGCCTCTACAACGGCGCGGTTCACGGCCCAGTTCGTCTCGCCGCGAAGGCGCCCGTTCACAATCGAGGATAGGTCCGATTGGCCGTTGGACTGGGCAAGGACATTGCTGTCGTAGACGGCGCGCCCGCTCAGCTCGGGAAACAGCGTAAACCCGCCGACATTGATACCGATCGGATCATATTCCGGGCGCGACCTGCCGCGCACCGATTGCGGAGTCAGCCTCACATCCCGGTCGGTGGGATTTTCGCTGACGATGGTGGACGTCTCGCCGCTGGAAAGCCGCAGGGTCGGCAGGTCGGACGTCACCGCTGACCGGCGTTCGTCAGCCGGAAGGGCTATGCCGCCCTCTCCCACTTCGCTTTGCGTAGCGGCCGGCACCTCGCTCTGCGCAGCGGCCGGCACGCCATGAAGAAGGCCGATGCAAACGAGCGACCCTACGCTGGCGCCGCGAGCGGCATGCTTAGAAATAACGCTCTCCGACACGAACGATGTCTCCGGGAAGAATGTTGATGTTCCGTGCGGCGTTGACAGAATATTCGCGGTTCGAGCCTGCCCGGCGGATGAACAGCGTGTCCTTGTCGGCGCGGTAGGTAAAACCGCCGGCGGTCGCAACGGCGCCCAGCAGCGTCATGCCCTCCTCGGCCGGGTAACGCCCGGGCTTGGCCACCTCGCCAAGAACGAAATACGGGCGGAAATCGTACACCTCGACGATGATCTGCGGATCGATGACGAAGCCGTCGCTGTAACGTTCCGTCAGACGCGTCTTCAGTTCGGCGGCCGTCAGACCCACGGCCTCGACATCGCCCACCAGAGGCATATTGATGGTGCCCGCGCCGCTGACCTGAAATTCACCGCTGAGGTTTTCCTCATTGAAAACGCTCACCCGCAGCTTGTCGCCAAGGCCCAGACGATATTCGTCGGTCGTACGAGACATCTCGCTCGCGGGAAGCGGCGGCGCAGACGTCGCGCATGCGGAAAGAACAAGCGCGGCCAGGGCGACCAAAAGAAACGAAACACTCGAAACAGCGCGGGAATACATATCGAAACTCCAGATCGGCGCGTATCATCCTCCCGATTTCCGCTGCGGCCGGATGCGGCGCCGCGTTATTCGGGCAATTTTTATGGCTCCATCACGCTGGTTACGCATTAGAACCAAAACCGATCCCCAGCAAGCGGGCAGCAGAGCTGCGAAATCGGTCGAGGACATGAACACGGGCGGGAACGGACAGGATGAAAAAGAACGCGGGACGGATACGCGCGGGCAAACGGCCGAAGCTTCTCTTTCTCATAAACTCCCTTGCGGGCGGCGGAGCGGAACGCGTCTTCACGACGATCCTGAACGCCTCGTCGGACCGGCTTGGTGAGGTCGACGCGCGCGTCGTGCTGCTGGATCGCGACCCGGAGAAGTACGAGCTCCCAGGCGAATTGGACGTCGTTCGACTCGATTGTCGGCATAAGCTGCTGAAAAGCGTGGCAGGCGTGCAAAAGGCCGTGTCCGACTTCCAGCCGGACCTGACATTATCCTTTCTGACCCGGGCGAACCTGGCTGCTGTCGCCGCGGGCCTGCGTTTCGGGCACAAGGTCGTTCTCAGCGAGCGCGTAAATACCACGGCCCACCTCGCAACAGGTCGATTTCCCGTCGTCAGCCATCTGATGGTCAAGCATGGGTATCGCCATGCGGACCGTATCATCGCCGTTTCCGATGGTGTTGCGGCGACGCTCCAGAGCGATTTCAGCCTTCCCGGAGATCGCATCGACATCATACCCAATCCCGTGGATGCGGCGCGCATTATGGAGGCTGCAAGGGCCGAGCCCGATTTGCCCATACACGCCGACGATATCACCGCGATGGGCCGCCTCGTTCCGAACAAGAATTTCGCGCTGTTGATCCGTGCATTTGCACGATCGGAGTGGCCGGGCCGCTTGATCATCCTTGGCGAAGGGCCGGAACGAGATTCTCTTGAACGTCTGGGACGTGAACTCGGTCTTGGCGCGCGCTTGTCGATGCCGGGCTTTGTGGCCAATCCCTACGCTGTCATCGCACGTTCGGGTCTGTTTGTCCTGCCCTCGCGGGCGGAAGGGTTTTCCAATAGTCTCGTGGAGGCCATGGCGTGCGGCGTGCCCGTCATATCCACCGACTGCCCTTCGGGCCCGGCCCTGATCATGCAAAAGGAAAAGCCTATCGATAAGGGAACGGCGTTACCGGCAACGGGCGGCTTTCTCGTCAGAATGGACGATACGGACGGAATGAGCGCGGCGATCAATCAGATGCTGGATTTGCAGGACAGAACAATTATGGCCACCGCAGGCACGAACCGGGTCGAGGCCTTCAGCGTCCGCCGCGCGGTCGAACGCTATTGGGCGGTGATCGACGACGTGCTTGGTGCGAACGCGAAGGAAGGTTGATGACCTCGGCAGCGCAAAGCGAACAGCCCGGCAACCCTGCGCACTTGCGGCCTGCGGACCGCATTTCCGCCGACGCATCGAAGCCCCACTTGCGCGGCTGCGCGAGAAGCCTGGCGGAGGTGCGCGCCTATTTGCGGGCGGATCTTTACCGTTATGACGGGCGCGTGGACGCCAAGTCGTTCCTTAAGAATTTTCTGTTCACTCCTGGATTCAAATACACCGTATGGATGCGGCTGACCGGCTTTCTGAAAACCCGGCGCGCGTTCCTGCCGCTTTACGCCTTTGCAAAGTGGCGATTGCTTCACAGCCGATACAAATACGGGATCGCGATCCCCGAATATACGGAGATCGGGCCGGGTTTTTTCATCAATCGCTTCGGCGGCATCTACTTTAACGGGGATGCCGTTCTGGGGTGCAACGTCAATGTCAGTGCCGGTGTCATGCTGGGTCAAACAAACCGGGGTCGCACGGCAGGTTCGCCAATCGTCGGTGACCGGGTCTTCCTTGCCCATGGCGGAAAGGCGGTCGGCCGCGTGCACATCGGAGACGACGCGGTCGTCGGCGTGAATTCCGTCGTGACGAAGGACGTGCCCGCGGGCGGCGTCGCCGGCGGCGTTCCGGCAAAGGTCATCGGCGAGGGTGGCTCGGCTGGATATGTCAACCGTCTCGTCCCTCAGGCGCTGCTTGATGCGGCCCTGGCCTTCGGCGCATCCCGGCGCGCAGCGGCGTCCAACGATTCGTTAACGAAATAGGCGATAGACATGCGTTCTCATGGACATGAACCTTGCGCCTTCACCGGAAACGGAGATCCTCTTCGAGGACGAGGCGGCCAGCGCGCCGCGCGCGGTTCAGAAAGGCGGGCAGCAGCAGTCGGAGACGGAGGGCACCTCCCCGGCAAGACTGGATCTTCTCGCGATCGTGCTCGCATGTCTTGGCGGTTGGGCGCTTCTTCTGGTCGGTCTTTTTGCTCTGATCTTCTGACGATCGCCGCCACATTATGACCGCCTTGTCACCGAGAGCGGCCGCGCGCAGACGAATTTTCGTGACCGGACTCCGCGGCCTTCCCGGCGTCATGGGAGGCGTCGAGACGCACTGCGAAGAGTTGCTGCCACGCATCGGGGCGGACAATCCCGATCTTTCCTTTTGTGTTCTCGGTCGTCAGCCCTATCTACCCGATGCATCCACCGAATTTCAGGGTATCGAGGTCGTTGCCCTTTCCTCACCCAAGAAAGTGAGCCTGGAAGCGATCGTGTCGACAGCCCGCAGCGTATGGTACGCGCGGTCGCGGGGTGCGGACCTGATGCATATTCACGCCGTTGGCCCTGCCCTTCTGGTTCCCGCTGCCCGGCTTCTGGGGCTTCGCACCGTCATGACCCATCATGGTGCCGACTATGATCGGGCGAAATGGGGCCGGTTCGCCAAGGCCATGCTTCGTCTGGGGGAACGGCTTGGTGTCCGCTTCGCAAACCGGATTATCGCCGTGTCACCATCGCTGGAGCGCAGCTTGCGGCGGCGCTATCCGGCGGCTGCGAACAAGATCAGCTACATCCCCAATGGCGCGCCGACCATCGATCACGATGAATCCGGACAAGACGAGGCGCTGCGCAAACTGGGGCTACGGGCTGGACAGTTCATCCTCGCGGTGGGGCGCCTGGTGCCGGAGAAAGCCTTTCACGACCTGATCGACGCCCATGCCGACAGCGGGGACACGCGAACGCTCGTGATTGTCGGTGCCGCCGATCATGCATCTGACTATGCCGCCAAATTACAGTCCCGCGCGAGTGCATCGGTCATATTCGCCGGCCGCCAGCCGCGCAGCATGCTCGCGCATCTCTACCGGACGGCCGATCTGTTCGTTCTGCCTTCCTACCATGAAGGATTGCCGATTTCGGCCCTGGAAGCGGGCCAGGCCGGTGCCAACATGCTGCTGAGCGATATTCCGGCCAATGTCGATATCGGCCTGGAGGAGCGAAATTATTTCCCGGTCGGCGACAAGAGCGCGCTTGCGGCATGCCTGCGCCGGCCCGGCGGTGATTTCGCGATCGACGCGGCGGCTCTGGCGAAGCGGTTCGACTGGAGCCGGATCGCTGAGCAGACCGCGTCCGTATACCGCGCGGCCATGAGCGGCTGATCGAGCGCCTTGGACCAAGCCGCCTATACCTTCGCACCGCCCCTCCCGCTACCATTCCTGGCGGCAGGCGTCGGGATCGCGATCCTGCTCCTCGTCATTGCGCTGCGCCGCGCCGCATCGATCCAAGCCAAATTTCTGATTCTGGCAATCGGCCTACGCGTGATCTTCGACGCGGCCGCGGCCTTCACGCTGCGGCCCCTGCCCGGCGGTCTGACGGCCAATGCGTTGCTGTCCGTCGCCACGGTCGGCATCGGGCTGCTTCTCGTGCCGCCGCGATCGTTGCGGGCGGTTCTACTCGTGCCCTTCTATCTAATGATCGGGCTTATCGGGCTATCCGCCCTGATGAACGGTTTCGACATGGCCGCCATCCAAGTGATCGTCAAATACGCTTATTTCATCGCAATCTTCATTCTCGCCGCCTCCGCGTTCGCTAAGGAGGGGGCGAACAGGACGGTGGCGTTGATTGGGCTCTCTCTGGCCCCGGCTGTCATCTTTCAGCTGCTGTCCCTCGTCGCGGGCACCGCCAATGCTTCGCCAACCGACGGCTCCGTCGCGTTTATCGGCGGCTTCAATCACGAATCCATCTTCTCACTCGTCGTGGCGACGCATCTCCTTCTCGTCTGCTTTTCCGACAGGCAGAGCCCGCTGATGCGCCTCGGTGTGATTCTGCTGCTGCTGGTCTCGCTCTATCTTGCCAACTACCGTACTGTCATTCTGGGGCTTCTGCCTCTCCTCGGCGTCTTCGGCATCCAGTTCCTTGCCGTCCTTCTGCCCCCTCGTCAGCGCGCGCTTCCGTTGATCGCGGTCGCCGTCATCGCGGCCGTCGGCATTGCGGGGGTCGCCAGCGACCCCGAAGGACGCTTCGGCGACGCAATGGAGATGGTTCGCAATCCCGGCGAACTAATCCGCCCCCCGGACTCCTTTACGCCGGAAGAACGCCGCTTCGCCTCCGCTCGCGCGCTCGTCTGGAGCCAATATTGGTACGGGTTCGCCGAAGCGCGCGGCGTTCAACAGATCATCGGTCATGGCCCCGACAGTTGGCAGTCGCGGTTCCGCGTCTACGCTCAGAACACGTTTCTGTCTTACCTTTTTGAATTCGGGATAACCGGCGCCCTTGCCATAACCTTCGCGATGACCGGCATGGCACTCTCGTCATTACGGGCGCCGCCGGTGCAGCGATATCGCCTCGTCGCGGCCCATTTCGGTTTTCTGCTCATCAACCTGTCCACCATGCCCTTCTGGATCGTGGAGGGCTTGATCTTCTACGGGCTGCTCTGCGGCCTGACGGTTCACTACGGCTGGAAAGGCGCGCCCGCTTTGACGCGTCCGCAG
Organism: Pacificimonas flava; assembly: GCF_000342165.1. Classification (GTDB taxonomy): domain Bacteria; phylum Pseudomonadota; class Alphaproteobacteria; order Sphingomonadales; family Sphingomonadaceae; genus Pacificimonas; species Pacificimonas flava. The sequence continues at coordinate 271,526 of NZ_AMRV01000001.1, read as the reverse complement.
GCCGCGCTTCAGGGGCGCCTTGCCGCCAATCCGAAACCGGCAATCAGCGGCACGTAAGCCGCGCCGCTCGGATAGAAGAGTTGCGCCTGCCAGCCCGGTTTCAGCCGAGCGCGCTTGCCGGCTGCATGCCGGGCGTAAAGCGCCAGCTCCATATTGGCCAGCCGCTTCAAAAGGCGCTTTTCGCCGGGTGCAGCCGACGGAAGCATCGTTCGGATCGTCCGGATCAGCAGCGGCGGCTCCACATGCAAGGTCGCCTTCGTAACCCGGTTCACCGTATCCTGGTGGAATTCGGCAGTACGCGGGCGTGAATAGACGCCCGGCCCGTCCGCCATGGCACGCAGCCACAGATCCTTGTCTCCGCCCCTGCGCGCTGTCCCGGCCGGAAACAGACCCGCGCGCAGGAGAACATCGCGGCGGAACGCAGCGGCGCCCGTCCAGACGGGACAGCGTTTGGTCCTTAGCCATGTTTGCAACAGGCGACGGAAATCGAGCGGCGTGTCGGCTGGCAAACCCTCTTCGTGGCGATAGGGGCGCGTTCCAGCTTCAGACACGATGTCGATGCCGCTGAACACGAAGCGCGCATTGCCCGCCACTGACACGGCCCGCTCCATCGATGCCAGATGATCCGGCTTCCAGACATCGTCAGCGTCCAGGAACGCAATCCAGTCTCCCTCGGCCTCGAAAATGCCGAAGTTGCGAGCGGCATAGCCGCCGGGCCCTGGAATCGACCGCGACAAGAGACGAACAGGCGGCGCGTCTTTCCCAAGCGTTCCGGTCAACGCTTCGACACGATCCGGCCCATCATCCGCCGATGCGTCGTCGATGATAATGATTTCGAGCGGCGGGAGCGTTTGGGCAAGCACGCTTTCCAGCGCCCGAACAATATGGGGTCCCTTGTTGTAAAGCGGAATAACGACGCTGACACGGGCGAACGCGTTTTCAGAAGGCCGCGAACCGGTGGGCTGGTCGATCTCGGAACGGATGTCGGAACTCCGGAAAAATTGGCCCGCTGCGGCGCGCCCTGGGACGGCCTCCTCTCATACAGGCACAGAGGTAGGCGGGACCAGCGGCAAATTTTTCCGCTAGATTCGCGTCGGCCCCTTCGCGGACATCAAACGCATACCGAAGACCGGTCCGGCGGTATCCCCCGTCTTGGGCTCCACACGCACGCGCACCTTCGTTTTGCCCTTCGTCAGTGTCTCCGGCACCGCATACTCCCGCTCGATAAACTCGCCGGGTTCGTCATGTGCCAGCCGCTGCGCGGCAATGCGCTCGCCATCGATAAGGATATAGAATTCGCGGGGACGCTCGTCCCCCCAATAGGTCGCCTGCAGGACGAGCGGGCCTGGCCTGACGCTCATGTCGAATTCGAAAAATCCGCCGGTGCGCGCATCCCGGCCGTTTCGGCCGCGGTAGGTCACCGGGTAGGAGATATCGGCTTCCAGATCGTGATTGCGCTCCGGCTGCATCTCTCCAAGGTGCATGATGTCGACGGAGCGTGCCGCAAGGTCCGCCTGCCGCGCGGCCGCAGCCGCATAGGACGCCTTTTCCTGCTGCCACTGCGCATCGGTAAAGCGCCGGAAATAGACGGCGCTGCGCCGATCATACTGACTGTAGAAGGGAACGAAGCGCATATCGCCCGGTCGCCCGATCCCCTGCGTGGCAAAGGCGGTCGCGCTGCCGGCCTCCGGAACGAACTTCGCCAGCAGATCGCTGCCGACCAGCGCGGGCGCTGCGCCATCGAATTCTTCTTCCGCAGGGCCGAGATCGGCGGCCAGCACCATCGGCCCGCGCAGGAGAGCGATCATGTCCGGATCGTCGGCGGTCGGCTCGATACGCAGCCGCATCGGCATAGCAATGGCAAGTCGGTCCCCCGCCTGCCAACGGCGCGAAACGGTGACGTACCCATCCTCCACTTTAGCGGCGACAGCCTTGCCGTTCACGCGGACGTCCACGCTCTCCGCCCATGCCGGCACGCGTAGCGCCACTGGAAAGCGGCCTGGCTTCGCCAGTTCGGTGAAGGTCAGGTTCGCGCTGCCCTCTTCGGGATAGCGCGTCTCGAGCCGCACCGAAGCGCCCCGCGGCCGCCAGTTCGCCGCCGCCGGGATGTAAAGATTAACGATCAGAGCGTCATCGCCCTGCCAGAAGATGGAATCGCCGTGCTTCGCATGGCTTTCCATGCCCGTGCCCACGCAGCACCAGAACGCGTCCTTGCCCGGCTCCGAATATTCCCGCGCAGTTCCGCTCATCAGCGGGGTCATGTAGCTGAAGCCGCCAGTTTCGGGGTGCTGCTGCGAAAGAATATGGTTCAGGTGGGCACGCTCGTAAAAATCGAAGAGCGCGCTGCGCGGTCGCCACGAATAGAGATGCCGCGTCAGCTTCAGCATGTTGTAGCTGTTGCAATGCTCGCACGTCTGTTCGGTGATATGCTTTGATATGGAATTCGGCTCGGAGAAATACTCGCGGTCGGCATTGCCGCCGATGACATAGCTGTGACGCTTGGTAACCGTGTCCCAGAAAAACTCGGCCGCCGCGCCCTGGGCAGGCTTGCTCGTCAGTTCATAAAGTCGCGCCAGACCGATCAGCTTCGGCACCTGCGTATTGGCGTGAAAATTTGCAAGCCGGTCTTCACCGCGCGTCAGTGGATCCAGAACCTTGTTGTCGTAAATGCGCTCGCCGAGGCGTAGCCAGCGCCGTTCGCCGGTCCGCGCGTAAAGCTCGGCGAAACTTTCGTTCAGGCCGCCATATTCACAGGCAAGCACGGTCTGCACCTGTTCGTCATCGAGTGCTGCGAACATCCGGTCGATATAGTCGCCCAGCGCCACCGCAATCGGCAACGCCGTCCGATTGCCGCAAAGGTCGGCGACATCGTACAAGCCGGTGTAAAGCTTGTGCCAATTGTAAAGGGGAACCCAGCAGCCGTTCAGGTCGAAGCCGGCCGAGCGGATATCGCCGGCCATGATTTCCGGAAAGATTTCCTTGCCGTCGACGATCTCCCCGTCGGGACGCTTGCGGGTAAAACCGGCGACGTAGCCGTCGCCATGGGCTGCCTGCACCGTCGCCAGTTCGCCCACAATATAGTTTGCCCGGCGACAGCTTTCCTCATCGCCCGTCTGTGCATGGGTCAGCGCGAGCGCGCTGAGATAATGGCCGAGCGTATGGCCGGCAATCGTATCGCTCTCCCACCCCCCATAGACGTCGCCCTTCGGTGCCAGGCCAGCGCTGGTCCGGTAATTGTGAAGGAGCCGGTCAGGGTCGAGGGACATCAGATATTCGCGGTTCCGCTCGACCGCGTCCGCCCAAGGAGAGGGCAGCAATCGAACGTCGGAAAGTGGCAGCGGCTCGGGGTGGCTCGGTAGGAGGCCATCCGTCCCTGTATCCTGCCCCCTAGCACCCGCCCAAACCGGCGTCGGTGCAAGCACCAGGCACGCCGTACCCGCAAGCAAATTCCGCCTCGTCGTCTGCAAACCTCACCTCCTGTCTTGCGAAGATCGTATACGATCAATAGGCGCTGTCAAACGAAGTGTCGGAGGTTTTGCGAATGGCTGAGTGTGGCACCGCCAAAGGTGGGCGGAAAAATAGCGTGTTACTGACTGCCCTCCTCGCTCTGCTTCCGCTTATGACCATCACGGCTGGCGCGGATGCCGCCGCTGCCCAGACCGAACGTGCCCGTGTCGAGCGCTCCGTCCATCTGCGCGAGAACTGGAAATATCTGACGCGGAATGTCGCCTTTCCTGCCCAATGGACAGATGATGGCGCCGCATTCGTCTACCGCAAGACGGTCGAGGGCGGCTTCGCATTCGTACGCGTCGATGACCGCACCCTCGAAAAGAGCGCCCCCTTCGATGCCGCCCGGCTTGCCGAGGCCCTGGGGAAAGAGACGGGAGAAGACATTGATCCCCTACGTCTGCCGTTTGACGGTTTTACTTATGCGGATGACGGCAAGGCGATCGAGCTTCGCGCCGACGACACGCTTTATCGCTGTACGCTGAACGCTTATGTCTGCGCGGAAAAGACGGAAGAAGACGAGCGCCCGCGCGGGTTCGGAGTCGTGCGCGATCTTCGCGTTCCGGCGAACAACGAGCCCTCCCCCTCCCCAGACGAACGCTTCGAGGCGTTCGTTCGCGATGACAATCTGGCCCTGCGAGATTTGACCACCGGAGACGTCGTCATGCTGAGCCGCGATGGCTCACCGGGCAACTTCTACGATCCGGAGACCCTTCGCTGGTCCCCCGATTCCAGCCACATCGCGATTCATCGAGTGCGCCCCGGCCACGCTCGATACGTTACGAGGGTCGAGGCCGCGCCGGATACGCAGGTCGATCCGGTGGTCCATAAACAGCTTTATCCAAAGCCTGGGGACGCGGTGGATATCGAGCAGCCGGTTCTGTTCGACATCCGCTCGCGTCGCCAGATTGATGTCGACAACAAGCTGTTTCCCAACCCCTACCGCCTATCCCCACCGGACTGGCGCAAGGACAGCGCCAGCTTTGCATTCGACTATGATCGCCGTGGCCATGGGCAGGTCCGCGTCATCGCCGTCGATGCCGATACCGGCGGGGCGCATGCAGCGGTGACGGAAGACAGCGATACCTTCGTTTATGCCGACAGGCGCTTTCGCCATGACGTGGGCGATTTGGGCGAGGAGATGATCTGGATTTCCGAGCGCGACGGTTGGCGGCACCTTTACCTGATCGATTCGCGCCGTGGGCGCGTGAAGCGGCAGATCACCAAGGGGGACTGGATCGTCCGCGATGTCGTGAAGGTCGATGACGACAGCCGCCGAATCTGGTTCTCAGCCAGCGGGCGACGGGACGGAGAGGATCCGTATTTCGTCCACTACTACCGCGTGAACTTCGACGGGAGCGATCTGACACGGCTGACGGAGGCGAACGCCACGCATACGGTCAGTTTCTCGCCCGACATGACCCGCTACGTCGATGTCTATTCGCGCGTCGATCTTCCCAATATGATGGAGGTCCATGACGCCGAGGATGGCGCGCTGATCGCGACCATGGAGACTGGCGACATCTCGCGCCTTGAAACCGCCGGCTTCCGTCCGCCCCAACCGTTCACCGCGAAGGGGCGCGATGGCAAAACCGATATATGGGGACTGGTCGTTCGGCCGCGGGACTATGACCCTGCCCGCTCCTATCCCGTCATAGAGAACATCTATGCCGGACCGCACGACAATTTCGTGCCCAAGCGCTTCTGGCCCTTCGGATATCATTCGGGAGGAGACAAGGTGATCGGCATGCAGGCGCAGGCGGATCTGGGATTCATAGTGGTCCAGATCGACGGCATGGGAACCGCCAACCGCTCAAAGGTCTTTCATGACGTGGCATGGAAGAACCTGGACGATTCTGGTTTTCCGGACCGGATTGCCTGGATGCGCGCCTTGGCAAAGCGTGAACCCGCGGCCGATCTGTCACGCGTCGGCATCTACGGCGCCTCCGCCGGCGGCCAGAGCGCGCTCAATGCGCTTCTCTTCCACCCCGAGTTCTACACGGCTGCCGTCGCCTATGCCGGATGCTACGACAACCGCATGGACAAGATCAGCTGGAACGAGCAGTGGCTCGGCTGGCCGGTAGACCAGAGCTATCTCGACGCCTCCGGTGTCGTGAACGCGCACCGGTTACAGGGCGACCTGCTGATGATCGTCGGCGAGCAGGATTCCAATGTCGATCCGGCATCGACGCTTCAGGTCGCCGACGCGCTGATCGAAGCCGACAAGGACTTCGAGCTTCTGGTCGTGCCGGGCGGGGAACATAGCGTCGGCCGATCCACGGGTCCCATCGATTATGTCCAGCGCCGGCAGTTCGAATTCTTCCTGCGAAAGCTGTCCGCTCCGGGCGGCCTCGCGCCCGATTAACGAGGAAGGGGACGCGGCGAACGGCGCCCCCTTCCCGCTTCATCCGAAGGGACGATCAATCGAGGGCTGTGGCTCCGTAAACCACGCGGCACCGTTTTCCGTCACGTGGAAGTGGTCCTCCAGCCGCACGCCGAACCGTTCCGGCACCACGATCATCGGCTCATTGGAAAAACACATTCCTGGGGCAAGCGGCGTGCGATCGCCGCGAACGAGATAGGCGGGCTCGTGAATGGCAAGACCGATACCGTGGCCCGTGCGATGCGGCACGCCCGGCAGCGTGTAGTCCGGCCCCAGGCCCGCCTTCTCCACGACCTTGCGGGCAGCCGTATCGATCTCCTCGCAGAGCACGCCGGGCCGTACAGCCTCGAACGCCGCCTGTTGGGCATCCCGTTCGATCTGCCAGATACGACGCTCTTCGTCGCCCACGCTCCCGAACGCATAGGTTCGCGTGATATCGGAATGATATCCGTCCAGCGTGCAGCCCGTATCGACGAGCACGAGCTGGTCCTTTTCCAGTTCCCGATCACCAGGCAGGCCGTGCGGATAGGCCGTGGCATGACCGAACTGGACGATACAGAAGCTGGAGCCGGCGGCGCCGAGTTCGCGGTGCTGCTCGTCGATGAAACGAACCACCTCCGACTGGCGAACGCCAGGTCGCAGCCTATCGAAAACACGCCTATGCACCTCCAGCGTCATGTCCTTCGCACGCTGCAGGAGGGCAAGTTCGGCCGGCGATTTCAACATGCGGCAGCCATCAATGGCTGGCGCTCCATCAACGAGCGTGACCGAGCCGGCGGCGCGGCGAAGCCGGTCACCCATCTGGAACGGCAGCATGGAATCGACAAGCAACTGCTTTGCGCCAAGGTCCCGTAGCGCGCCCGCCACCATCGTGAAGGGATCCTCATCTTCCTCCCACAGCAGGAAGTCAGCATCGATCTTCAGGTCCGCTCGAAGGCTGCCAAGTTCGAACGCCGGGCAGATCATGACAGGTTTGTCGCCCTTGACAGGCAGGAGCATGCCGACGAACCGCTCCGTCAGACCCCAGGGCACACCGGCGAAATAGCGCAGGCTCGCCCCTGCGGCGATCAGCAGCGCATCGCCGCCGGCATCCGCCGTCAACTCGCGGGCGCGCTGCAGACGCTCGCGCCTTTCAGCTTCCGATATCGCCGGAACGGGCGTTGAAAGGGCATCTGGGATGCTGGCGGTGGTCATGTCGGTTCCCCTCAATGAAATCGGTCAATATCGAACGGTGCAAGCGGCACGGTTTCCGGCGCCCCCGCAAGGGCATCCGCAATCAACTCGGCCGTGATCGGGCCGAGCGTCAGTCCCAGATGCTGATGACCGAAGGCATAGGCAAGGCCGTCGACCCTGGAACTGACGCCGATCGCAGGCAGATAATCGGGCAGCGTCGGACGCGCGCCCATCCAGCGGCGAAATGGCGGCGACATGGGCAGATTGAGCGCGGAGACATGGCGTTCCAGCCGATCCCACTTGCGTGCATCGGCGGGCGCATCGGGGCTGTTGAACTCGACAAAGCTTGCGGCCTGCACGCTGTCCTCGAAGCCGGTGACGATCATCGACCGGTCCTCAAAGACGACGGGCGGCAGATCGCTGGGCCAACCGCCGGACTGCGCGCGAACATGATAGCCGCGCTCCGCAATCAGCGGTGCCCGGTGGCCGGCCTCTCCCATGATCTCGCGGGAACCGATCCCGCAGGCCACCACGATCCGCGCGCCGGGTGCGACGGCCCTGCCCTCGACGGTCGCAGAGACCGTCCTGCCGCTGCGTTCCAGACGCGCCGTTCCGCTAAGGAATGTCACACCGGCTTCCATTGCTGCGCTTTTCAAGCGTCCCCTGAGCCGGTCCAGATCGGCGATCTGGGCGCTCCCTGCGAAACGCAGCGCCCCGGGCGGGCGGTGTCCTAGCAGCGCTTCCAATCGGTCGAGATCCTCGCGTGCCGCCGGCTGCACGCTTGCGCTTCCGATGTCCGCAGATTGCCAGGCGCGGGCACCGGCCGCCGCGGTCGCCGCATGTTCCCAGAGGACCAGGTGCCCATCCTCTCGCAGCACATCCTCGGCCTTCAGTGCTGCGGCGAGCCGGCGCCAGGCCGGCAGCGCTTCCGCCATCAGACCGCGCAGCGCGTCCTGCCCCCGCGCGAAGTTCTGGCGCCCCGATGCGCGCAGGAAACGTCCGGCGAACGGCGCCCACGTCTTCCACGCGGAGGGCGGCAGGTCCATGGCGCCGCCAAAACCGTAATAGCGTCGTGGGACTTGCCTGAGCGTCGCGATCGACGCGAGCGGCGCGATTTGCTCGGTCGCGATGTGTCCTGCGTTGCCCCAGGACGCGGCGGTGCCGCTTTCCGGATCGATCAAGATCACCTCTACGCCCTTGTTCGCGAGCGCAACGGCGATACAGAGGCCGATGATCCCGCCCCCGACGACCACATGTTCGTTTTTGCTCACCGGTTCTCCATTGCATCACGGCCGCTTAGATCGTATACGATATATAACTTACGATGATCCCGAAAGGAAAGAGACGCAATGAACATCGATTGGCAGGGCGTATTCCCGGCAGTTACCACGCAGTTCCGTGAGGATATGTCCATCGACTTGGCGGAGACGCAGCGTGTTGTCGACGAGCTGATCAAGGATGGCGTTACGGGCATCATCGCCCTCGGTACGGTTGGAGAGAACAATTCCCTGACCATCGAGGAGAAGGTCGAGACACTGACTGCGATTGTCGAGATCGTGGCGGGCCGTGTCCCGGTCATCACCGGAGTGTCTGAATATGATGCTCGCCGCGCCATCCAATATGCCCAGGCGGCGGAGAAGGCTGGCGCGAACGGTCTGATGGTGCTTCCGCCTATGGTTTACGTTCCTCAGCCGAACGAAATGGCAGAGCATTTCCGGGCCATCGCCTCCAGCGTTTCGCTGCCAATCATGCTCTACAACAATCCGCCGGCCTACCGATCCTCGATCGGCAGCGACGTGCTTGATGAACTCGCCGGGGTGGAAAATATCGTCGCGATCAAGGAATCGGCACCCGACACCCGCCGGTTTACCGATTTGCAGCGAGAGTTCGGCGAGCGCTTTGTGCTGTTTGCCGGGCTTGACGACGTGGCGCTGGAGGGGCTGCATCTCGGCGCACGCGGATGGGTTTCTGGCCTTACCAACGCCTTCCCGCGCGAATCCGTCGAACTCGTCGCCGCCTTTCAGCGCGGCGACCATCAGGTCGCCCTGGACATCTATCGGTGGTTCATGCCCCTTCTCCACCTCGACGCTGACCATGATCTGGTGCAGTCGATCAAGCTTGCCGAGCAGGTCATGGGGCGCGGATCGGAACGCGTGCGCCCGCCGCGCCTGCCGCTTGTCGGAAAGCGCAGGGAACAGGTTATCGCGATGGTCGAGGATGCCGCGAAGACGCGCCCGTCCCTGAAGACCAACAAGGCGGCCTGACCCTCGCGGCAAAGACGAAACATGCGCCACACGTTTTTCTGCATCGACGGGCATACGGCCGGCAATCCCGTTCGGTTGGCAGCCGGCGGCGCGCCGCTCTTGCAGGGGCGTTCCATGTCGGAGCGGCGGCAGGATTTCCTGAACCGCTTCGATTGGATCCGGACCGGCCTGTGCCTGGAGCCGCGTGGACACGATATGATGTCCGGCGGCTTCCTGTACCCGCCGACGCAGCCGGAGGCGGATATCGGCATATTGTTCATCGAAACGTCCGGATGCCTGCCCATGTGCGGCCACGGCACGATCGGGATCGTAACCTTCGGTCTGGAACACGGCCTCATTCTCCCCAGGGAGCCTGGTCGCCTCAAGATCGAAGTGCCCGCCGGCATGATCGACGTGACCTACACATGCCAGGAGGGGCGCGTGACGAGCGTGCGCATCCGCAACGTCCCCGCCTATTTGGCCGCGAAGGATATTCGGATCGACGTGCCGATCCTGGGCCCACTCACCGTCGATGTCGCCTATGGTGGGAATTTCTACGCCATTGTCGAGCCACAGGGCGCCTATAACGGCCTCGATGCGCTCGGGGCTTCCGGACTCCTCAATCTCAGCCCCTTGATCCGTTCCGCCGTTCGAGAGGTCTTCGAACCGGTGCATCCGCTCGACGCCACCATTCGCGGGGTCAGTCACGTCCTTTGGACAGACGAACCGATGAACGACGCGGCCGATGCGCGAAACGCCGTCTTCTACGGCGACAAGGCCATCGACCGCAGCCCGTGCGGTACGGGCACGTCGGCGCGCCTCGCGCACCTCGCCGCGAAGGGAGAACTCGGCGCCGGCGACCGGTTCGTGCACGAAAGCTATATCGGCAGCCGCTTTACCGGCCGCATCGAGAACGTCACCACGCTTGGCGACGTCCCCGCGATCATTCCCTCTATTGAGGGCTCGGCCATTTCCACCGGCTTCAATACCATCTGGATCGACCGGGCGGACAAGTTCTGGGAAGGCTTCCAGGTCAGCTGATCTGCCGCACTCGGCAAATGCTGCGGCGAAGCTCGCGGCCGACGATTTTGGATGCCCGCCCGTTCGACCCGCCGATCGTTCTAAACGACCTCGAGGACGAAACCGCTGCGCGGCAGCGTCGGAAAGCGGTTCTGGGGAATCGTCAGATCCTGCTTGGGAACACGATAATCAAGCCGGCCGAGCAGCATTACGGCCTTGCCGATCAAGGCCCGAGTGAACCATTCGCCGGGGCAGCGGTGGTCGACGGCGTGGTCGCCCGCCCCCTGCGGCGCCAGAGCATTGCCGGTCGTCTCCCGACCGGCGAACCGGTCCGGGCGGAAACGTTCAGGATCGTCCCAGAGCCGGGGATCGTGATTGGTGGCATGAAGCCCCAGTAGCACCCAGTCGCCGTGGTTGAAGGCATGCTCCTGCCAGACGAAGTCCTGCCGCACGCGTCCGCCGATTACCGGAAAGAACGGATAGAAGCGGCGCACTTCGTCGACGAAGAACGGCAGGCATGTCCCTGCGTCTTCGTCCAGCCAGAAGGCTGTCTCTGGATATGTGTGCAACGCGCAGGCAGCGAAGGTGATGAAGCGCGCCACGGCGACCGTGGGCCGCACGAGGTTCAGGAGCTCTACCGCCGCGCTATCCGGATCGAGCAAGCGGCCATCGGCATCGCGGAACTGCGCGATCCGGTCGACAGGAGTATTGTCGCCCCCGCGCTGGCGCGACGCTTGCACAGCCGCTCGTGCCCATCTCTCTGCGCGGCGGCGCAGCATGAGCGCTCGCAAGACGCTGGGACCGATCGAGCCTGCGGCGCCGATCATTGCGGCCATTTCCTGCGTACGACGCTGAAGCGCCTTGCCGGGAACGGGAACACCGGCCCAACCGCAGACGACATCGCACAGCAAGCGCATCATCGCGGCGTGCAAGGCGATGCGCCCCTGGCGCCGCCAAACAGGCACCTCTGCGCGCCACCGCTCCTCGAACAGGGCAACGATCCGCTCAACCTCCGCCCCCGTCAGCAGATCAAGGAACAACGCCTTGCGCAGGTGATGACGATCCCCTTCGAGTTGCTGGACGCTGCCCTTGTCCTGCAACAGCCGCAGCGTCGTTGGCGGCATGGCGCCGCGGCGGTCGAAATGCACTCCGTCATAGAACAGGCGCGCGGCGTCCTCGCCCATCAGGCAGGTTACGGGCCGCAGCACCAGCCTTGTGCGAAAAGCATCGGCGCGAAGTTCGCGGCAATGCTTGCCGATGAAGCCATATCCTTCACGAAAGAAGGCAAATGTGCTGTCCGGTGTCGCGAGGCGTGGGATCGGCATAGTCGTTACAACGGTGTGCGGCGCCCATGGCTCCCCCGCAATGATGATCTCGACGCCAGTCACGGGAGGGTCGGGCCGGATCGGCGGGGAACCCCGCTCTTTCCCCAAACGTCTCTTTACCAAGTCTTGGCAAGCTGGCGGGCTGTTCAACCGCAGCACCAGCTCTGCGGCACAAGCGAACTTAGCGAAAGACGTCCTGATGGCGCGAACCAGAAGCAAGCACCGGGTGGTTTCGGGGCGCGATGCGCGCGGCGGCGAGATCATACTGCGTTCGAGGCGGCGGCGCATGATTTTCATCGCCGGACTCGTGGGGATCGTCGTTCTCGTTTTCTTGCTTCGGTTTGCGGGGCCTGGCTCATGACCGGGAAGTGGTCTCAGGAGGCGACCGAACATTCAGATGCACTCGATCTGGAAGAGGGGGTGTTCAGCAAGGACGATCCCAAGGAGATCGCCCGCTCGCTCAAACGTTCGGCCGAGCAGAGCAAGCGTCGCAAGGGCACGCCCCTGCAATCGGCGATGAGCATGCTCACCTTCTATGTCAATCGCGCGGGAGACAATTTGTCCGCATCCCGGCGCAAAACGCTGGAACAGGCCAAGGATGAACTGCGAGCCCTGTTCGACCAGGGTTGAAACGGAGCGACGCCAGCCAACACGCAGCGGCCGAGCGCTCTTCGCTCTCTTGGGAGGAGGCACAAATGACCGATTACAAAGCACGCCGCCAGCGCATGGTGGAGCAGCAGCTTCAGCGACGCGGTATTAGTGACCCTTCTGTGCTGGATGCCATGCGTGACGTCCCCCGAGAGGCGTTCGTGTCGGAAGACATGGCCGAGTTCGCATATGAGGACTCGCCGCTGCCCATCGAAGAGAAGCAGACGATTTCCCAGCCCTATATCGTCGCGAGGATGGTCGAAGCGGCAGAAATCCGGCCGGGCAACCGTGTGCTGGAAGTGGGTGCCGGCTCCGGCTATGCGGCTGCCGTCATCGGCCGCATAGCCGGCGAGGTCCACGCGATCGAGCGACAGGAACGTCTGGCGGAACTGGCCCGGCAGCGCCTTCACCGGCTGGGCTATCAGCAGGTGCATGTTCACGTCGGCGACGGAACGAAAGGCCGTCCCGAAGCGGCTCCATTCGATGCCATTCTCGTGGCAGCGGGGGGTCCCAAAATTCCTGACTCGCTGCGGGCGCAGCTTGCCATCGGCGGCCGACTCGTCATGCCGGTCGGCGATCGTCCGCAGATGCTGACCAAGGTCACGCGAACCGGACAGGACAAGTTCGAGGAGGAAGACCTTGGCGCAGTCACGTTCGTACCCTTGATCGGCGAAGAAGGGTGGGTTGAGAACGGCAGCCGCTCAGCCAGCAATCACAAACCTACGGCCTCAGGCCAGCGCTCCCTTTCCGAACTCGTCGCAGACGCCGCCGAGCCACTACCGGACTTCGACGATCCGGCTTTTGGGAAGATGTTCGACCGCTGGGCGGACAAGCGTGTGGTCTTGTTGGGGGAGGCAAGCCACGGAACCCATGAATTCTATGCCGCACGCGCGGCCATCACGCGGCATCTGATCGAACATCATGGTTTTTCCATTGTCGCCGTGGAGGCCGACTGGCCGGATGCCGCGCAGATTGATCGCTACGTCCGTCACCGACCACCAGGCCCTTTTGACGGACCGCCATTTGAGCGCTTCCCCTCCTGGATGTGGCGCAATACCGATATTGCCGACCTGACGGCGTGGATGCGCGCGCACAATGCCGGCCTGGACAGCGACCGGCGAGCAGGCTTCTACGGGCTGGACATGTACAATATGCGTGGCTCCATTTCGGCAGTCCTCGATTATCTGGATGAGGTCGATCAAGAAGCCGCCGCCGTTGCCCGCGAGCGCTATGGCTGTTTGACGCCGTGGCAGAACGACCCGGCTGTCTACGGCCGTGCAGTCCTGACCTCGCAATATCGGAAATGCGAGCAGGCGGTCGTCGAGCAGTGCCGCGCCATCCTCCAAAAGCAACTCGATTATGAGGGGCAGGACGGAGAAAGCTTTCTGGATGCGGCGCAGAATGCGCGTCTGATCGCCTCGGCGGAGCGCTATTATCGGATCATGTATTATGGCGGCGCAGAAAGCTGGAATCTGCGCGACACTCACATGTTCGAAACGCTGGAAAACCTGCTGGCGTCGAAAGGGCCGGAAGCGAAGGCTATCGTCTGGGCCCATAATTCCCATATCGGCGATGCCCGCGCGACCGACATGGGCAACGTCCGCGGCGAGCACAATATTGGTCAACTGTGCCGCGAGCAGTGGGGAGACGAGGCCGCACTTCTTGGCTTTGGTACGCATACGGGCACGGTCGCCGCCGCCACCGACTGGGACGGCGAAATGGAGACCAAGGCCGTTCGTCCTTCGCGTCCCGACAGCTATGAGCGCGTTTGTCACGACAGCGGCCGATCGCGCTTCCTGCTCGATCTCAGCGAGGGACGGCATGAGGCGCTGCGTCGCCGACTGAACGAGCCCAGACTAGAACGCTTTATCGGCGTGATCTATCGCCCCGAAACAGAGAGGCAGAGCCACTATTCGCGGGCGATCTTGCCCCAGCAGTTCGATGGCTATGTCTGGTTCGATGAGACGGCGGCCATTACGCCGCTTACACCGGAACATCATCCCGAAGGCGTTCCGGACACTTATCCATTCGGACTTTGAGGTGCTGATATAATCCCGGGGGGGGTGAGCCTGCGGCAGAGCGGGTCCGACGCACTCCAGGCGTCCTCTGGTCGAATCGGCTTTAAGGAAGGGCCAGCCAGCCCTTTCAGGCTGGCTGGCCAGGTGGTTACTCGTTCAAGGGTGAAATGCTCGTTTGGCTCTGCTGGTCCTCGCCACGCGCTTGGACTTGCAGATTGTTCTGGACATGCCGCGCGCCGCGTACGCGATAGGCGCAGTCTTCGGCTTGCCGCTTCTCCCAGCGATCGTTGACGGTTCCCGTCAGGGTCACTTCGCCATTCTCGTCCGTCGAGACCTCGATTTCCCGTGCGTCCAACTCGTCGTCATCATGTAGCTGTTCGCAGACCCGATCATGCAGACGCTCTTTCGAGCGCGTGTCGTTCTTCGGACCGCGTCCATAATGCCCGCCGCGTGCCGAACGACCGGCTCCACCGCGGGAGTAGCCGCCGAACTCATCCGATTCCGTTCCGAAATCACTCCATTCATCGCGGCGGTCGCGGTCGCCGGCAGGGCCGAAGCCACTGGCGCCGCCGAAGCCGGCGGCCGCCATTCCGGCGCCGCTCCTTCCGGAACCGCCCCAGCCGCCCGAGGAGAAACCGGCGCTGCCGCCAGAATAATCGCCACGTCCAAAATCGGACCCGCGGCCGCCACGACCGGACCGGTCGCGCGTCGTGTCATAATCGCGGGCGTAGCCTTCATCATACGCTCCGGATCTCCGGTTTCTGCCGCCAAAGCGGTCTTCGCTCAGGCTGGACGTTTCCGCATGCCAGGTGTCGGGATCATGGGCCTTGTCACGCCGGCGCCGTTGCTCTGCGGCATCGTCACCGAACCAGGACCGAACTTCGTCCGCCCCCCGTTCAAAGGCGCTGCGTTCATCCGGATGTCGCTCGTCAGTGTAGCGCGAGCGACTTCTGCTGCCATAGCCGTAGCCATTAGCCATATCTATTCTCCCATGTGCATTTTTGGTATTCCTAAGAACTCGTAACTGTCTGGATGCGTTTCAGATATTCTAGGATACATAGGATAATGACCCGAGTTAAAACTCGGACCTTCTTGGAGCGGGACTGCGGGAACCTGGGGATGACGGGAACGCAATCTGCGCACGCAAGCGCTCGCATCCGTCCGCCTTGCTGACCGGCCGGTTGAGGGAACATTCGCCTCATAGCGAACGTCTTTGGACGTGAAGTGAGGCACGTATGAAAGATGAAACCTCGAACGCCCTGAGCGAGATCCTGGAGGAGCTTGAGGCGTCCGTCTCGGGCGAAAGCATCGCTGTCGAGGACGTGGTGGAGCGGATGGGAGAAAGCTCGTTCGCATCCCTGATGCTGGTCTTCTCCCTCATCTCCACCTCACCGGCCAGCGCCATTCCCGGAATCACGGCGATCGTCGCGGTCATCGTCTTCATTCTGACAGTGCAGATGATTGCCGGCCGCGATCATGTCTGGTTGCCGCCCTTCGTAATGCGACGGCGAATGGCGCGGGACAAAGTTTGCAAGGGAATCGCATGGATCCGCAAACCAGTGAGCTGGGTCGAAAAATTCCTCCGACCCCGCTTCACATGGCTGCTCAAAAAGCCGTGGATCCTGGTTCTTCAGTTTCTCATCCTGGGACTGACGCTTGTCATGCCCTTCATGGAGATCGTTCCGACGTCGGGTTCGCTGGCATCGGCGGTCATCGCCCTTGCCTCTGCCGGTCTCCTCACCCGCGATGGTGCGCTCATCCTGATCGCCGGCGTCCTGCTTTTGATTGTTCCCGCGGTCCTCTTCTTCGTTGGCACAGGGGGTTGAGACGGAGGCTTGACGATCGGTTCGCGGCGGCCGGCCATACCACCAGGAAGAAGCGGGGAAACAGAACGGAGTAAGAGCATGAGCAAAAAACTTGCGGTTATCACGGGCGCCTCAACCGGAATTGGCTTCGAACTGGCGAAGATCGCAGCCCGCGAGGGCTACGACCTCCTACTGGCGGCCGACGAGCCGAACATCGTGGAGGTGGCCGGCCGCCTCGGCGCCGGTGATGGCGCCGCGTTGGGCGTCGAGGCGGACCTTTCCACCTTCGAAGGAAATGACGCGCTGCTTACCGCAATCGGCGGGCGGCCAGTGGATATCCTGATCGCCAATGCGGGACGCGGCCTCGGCCATGCATTCGTCGAGCAGAACCCGGCGGAGTGGCGCCGTGTCATCGACACGAACATCACCGGCACCACCTATCTGCTGCAGAAGATGGCGCAGCGCATGTCGGAACGCGGCGAAGGACGGATCCTGATCACCGGCTCCATCGCCGGGCTGATCCCCGGCAGCTTCCAGGCCGTCTACAACGGAACGAAGGCCTATCTGGATAGCTTCGCCTATGCGCTACGTGACGAGTTGAAGGACAGCGGCGTCCATATCACCCTTCTGATGCCTGGTCCGACCGACACGCCCTTCTTCGCCCGTGCGAACATGCTGGATACGCCGGTCGGCAAGGATGACAGCAAAGAGGACCCAGCCAAAACCGCGCAGAACGGTTGGGACGCGTTGATGAAGGGTTCGGCGCACGTCGTGTCCGGCGCGAAGAACAAGGCACAGGCGGCGCTTTCCCATCTGACGCCCGACAGCCTGTTGGCGGGCCAGCACCGTAAGATGGCGGAGCCGGAGTGATGGAAGATCACGCCGATGCTCCGAGTAAACCTATGTAAAGAGCAGGGAATGTCTGCAAAGCCGGACAGTGCATTTCTTTGTGCGGTGCCGTCTTTTTCGGGAACTGCCGCGCCCGAGCGTCGGTTGCCAAGACAGTTCGCGAAACGAACATCGCACCATCTCCACTCTCGACTGGAGGTCCTTCATGGACAATGACACAAAGCGGAAATTATGGATCGGCCTGCCTGCCATTGGCGCGGTCGCGGCTGCGGCGGCCTTTGGCGGTCCGGCAGCGGCCCGGCGTATGCGCCAGAACCGTCCCCACGACGATGCCCCAGGGCGGACCACCTATTCCTCCCGTTTCGGCAAATACGACGTCAGCGGAAACAGCGTGACGATCAACCGTCCGCGGCACGAGCTTTACGCGTTCTGGCTCGATTTCCAGAACCTTGGGCGGTTCATGGAGAATATTGAAAGCGTACAGCCGACGGGCGCCGCCGGCACGGCCGTCTGGACGATCAAAGCCCCGGCCGGGCGCACGGTAGATGTGGAAACGCGCATCGTCAGAGAGGAGAAAGACCGCGTCATCGCTTGGCGATCGGTGGAAGGCTCCGACATTGAGACCGAGGGCCGCGTCGAATTCGAGGATGTCGGTGGCCGCGGGACGAAGGTGACGCTGGTTATAGCCTACAAGCCGCCCTTCGGCGAACTCGGCCGGATTATTGCCAAGGCCTTTCGCAAGGAGCCCGAGGTGCAGGCGCGGCACGACCTGAAACGATTCAAGATGTTGATGGAGACCGGCGAGATCGCGAACTCGGCGCACCGCCGCTCCGGTGAGGAGGACTGATCATGCGCGCACTGACCTGGCACGGAAAGCACGACGTTCGCGTGGACACGGTTCCCGACCCCGAAATCGTCAACCCGAAGGATGCCATCATCAAGGTGACCTCCACGGCGATATGCGGCTCGGACCTTCACCTTTACGACGCCGTCATCCCGTCCTTGCTGCCCGGCGACATACTGGGTCACGAGATGATGGGGGAAGTGGTCGAAACGGGACCTGACTCAACCTTGGAAAAAGGACAGCGAGTCGTTGTCCCCTTCACGATTTCCTGCGGTGAATGCTTTTTCTGCAAAAAGACGCAATATTCCGCCTGCGACAATTCCAATCCGGCGGACAAGCAGGACATGTCGGAAAAGCTTTATGGCCACGCGATGGCGGGTCTGTTCGGCTATTCGCACATGACCGGCGGTTATGCCGGCGGCCAGGCGGAATATGCCCGCATTCCCTTTTCGAACGTCGGCCCGATCGTTGTACCGGACGGGATGGACGACGATCAGGTCTTGTTCCTGTCCGACATTCTGCCGACCGGCTGGATGGGGGCGGAGAATGCCGACATCGAGGAGGGCGATATCGTCGCCGTCTGGGGTTGTGGCCCCGTCGGACTGTTCGCCGCCCAGTCAGCGAAGATCATGGGCGCCGCGCGCGTTATTGCGATCGATCACCACCCGCACAGACTGGAGCTCGCAAAGCAGGTCGGCGCGGAGGTCATCGATTTCCACAGAACCGACGTGCGTGAGGCGCTCATGGAGATGACCGGCGGCATCGGACCGGATGCCGTCATCGACGCTGTCGGGATGGAAGCGCACGGCTTTGCGGTGGACAATATGATCGACACGGTGAAGCAGACGGTTGGCATGGGCGCCGACAGAACCGCCGCGTTGAAACAGGCGATCCTTTCCGTGCGCAAGGGCGGCCGCGTCTCGATGCCCGGGGTCTATGGCGGCATGACCGACAAGTTTCCGATCGGCGCCTTCATGGAAAAGGGGCTGACGATGAAGACCGGGCAAACCCATGTGCAACACTACCTGAAGCCGCTGATGGAAAAAATTCAGGCCGGTGAGATCGACACGACCTGGCTGATATCCCACCGCCTCCCGCTTGAGCAGGCGCCGCACGGCTACAAGAACTTCAAGGACAATCAGGATGAGTGGACGAAAGTGGTCCTGAAACCGGGCATGTAATGACGCCCCCCCAAGCGGGGGAGCCACTGGGTAGATCCTGCCTGGCTCCGGCCGAGTATCGGAGCCAGGCCGCCCAAAAATGATCTGCCGATCCTCTGCACGGCGGTCTGCGACAGCCACCGACCATGAAGGCATGCGCAAGCGGCTCTTCTTGATGCCAAACGCAATTGCCTTGAAGGCCGCTCAACCCGTTCCTTGAAAAATGCTGCGGAAAATCTGTCAACGAAGGCAGAAAGATTCCGCTAAGTCGTGGCTGGGGCGGCAGGATTCGAACCTGCGCATGCCGGTACCAAAAACCGGTGCCTTACCGCTTGGCTACGCCCCAAGAGCCGCAATGACCGTTTCGCGGCCGCGGACGGCAGGGAGCTAACAAGATCGGCGGCAAATGCAAGTCGCGGCTCTTGCTCGACCTGCCCTGTCATGCCGACCCTGCGCGTCCATTCGGAATACATCGGCAAATACAGGATAGCGCGGGCGGATAAGCTTCCAACACCCTTGCGAGATCGACAGCGTGCAGCTAGCCGCAGTCGCAAATAGCAAAGCGGAGCAGTAATGACGACCACCCTAATCACCGGCAGTGCAGGTTTCATTGGTTATCATCTCGCCGACCGGCTGCTGGCGCGCGGTGAGGACGTCGTCGGATTCGATAACCTGAACGACTATTACGATGTCGCTCTAAAGGATGCGCGCATCCGCAGCCTGCAGGAAAAGCATGGCAATTTCCGCTTCGTCAAAGCGGATTTCGCCGATCAATCCGAACTTGTCGAAGCACTGCGTCCCCACCGGATCCAGCGTATCGCGCACCTCGGCGCGCAGGCGGGCGTGCGCTATTCGCTGACGCATCCGCATGCGTATCTTCAGTCAAACCTCGTCGGGCACCTGAACATTCTCGAATATGCGCGTCATTCGGACAGCGTCGACAATGTCGTCTACGCCTCTTCCTCCTCCGTGTATGGCGGCAACACGAAGCTCCCCTTCTCCGTTGACGACCGCGTCGATCAGCCAGTGTCGCTTTATGCGGCGACGAAGAAGGCTGACGAATTGATGAGCGAAACCTACGCGCATCTCTATCGTATCCCGCAAACGGGGCTGCGGTTCTTTACGGTGTACGGGCCGTGGGGTCGCCCGGATATGGCGATGTGGCTGTTCACCAAGGCCATTCTTGCGGGCGAACCGATCGATGTGTTCGGTGAGGGGAACATGCAGCGTGATTTCACCTACATCGACGATATCGTATCGGGAGTGGTCGCCTGTCTCGATACGCCGCCGGCCGATGACGGCAAACCGAAGGCCGGCGGATCGACGAAGCCCCACCGGCTCTACAATATCGGCAATAACCGTTCCGAAGAACTTGGCCATATGATCGACGTGCTTGAAAATGCCATAGGGCGGAAGGCGGAGCGCAATCTGCTGCCGATGCAGCCGGGGGACGTCCGCGCAACCTATGCGGATATCAATGCGATCGCCGACGACCTGGGTTACCGACCCACGACGACAATCGAAGAGGGAATCCCGCGCTTCGTCGAATGGTTCAAGGGTTATCACGGCCTTTCGTGAACTATCTGCTCTGGAACGTCGCTGGTCCGGCCGTCTGGCCGCTCTGGCTGGCCTGTCTGGGGCTCGCGTTCCTGTTCGGATCGAAAATTCCGGCAGCGCGCTGGGCATTGGGCGGCGCGGTCACCCTGTTTCTGCTGCTCGGCCTCAGCCCCCTGCCCCGCCTGCTCATGCAGTCTCTGGAAGGACAGTATCAGCAGCCTCGCACGCTCACTGGTTATGATAACATCCTCGTCCTGGCGGGTGGCGAGCGATCGGCGGCAACGAAGCGTTCCGGCATGCTGGAGCTGAGGGAGGCTGGCGACCGCGTCATCCGCAGCGTCGTGCTCGCCAGGCAAATACCGGAATCGCGCTTATGGATCGCGGGTTATGGAGCGCTCCCGCACAGAATCAGCGATACGGGGGAAACGCGCCGCCTCTGGCGAGCCGCCGGCATTGCAGACGAGCGGATCAGTGAAATCACCCAAACGCCAGATACGTGCGGCAATCTTTCAGGGTACGCAGATTCGGGAGCGAGCGGGACGACCCTGCTCGTCACCTCCGCCTTCCACATGCCGCGCGCGATGGCCTGCGCGGCCGCGGCGGGCGTCGAAGCGGTTCCCTTCCCCGTCGACTACCGAACGGGCGGCGATGTGTGGCCCCTGAACATTCTGGCAAACCTCGAAACCGCGAGCTACGCCCTGCACGAATATGCCGGCCTTGCCTATTACCGCCTGAGCGGCCGCATCTGACGAAACGTCAAAGCTGCCAGCGGTGCGGGTCCCCGGCGATGGCACGGCCGCGCCAGACGCCCTTGATATCCGCGAATACACCGCCCGGGGCCACCAGTGCGCCAAGCGCGTCCCCGCTCATGTCGACATAGTGAGGATGCGGCACGGCCAGCACCACCGCATCATATCTCCGTTCCGGTGACAGGGCATCGGTGTCGATGGAGAGCCCGTACTCTTCCTCGGCCTCCGCCGCGCGGGCAAGCGGGTCATGTATCGTGACGTCGTGACCCAGCCATTGCAGGCGATTGACGACGTCCACCACCTTTGAATTGCGCAGGTCGGGTACGCCCTCCTTGAACGTCAACCCCAGAACGAGGACTTTGGCGGCGCGCTGCAGATAATCGTGCACACGGTCGGCGACGAACGCTCCCATGCCGTCGTTGATCGACCGTCCGGCCAGCACGACGCGTGGCAGATGGCCGAGCTGCTGCGCCTTATAACTCAGATAATAGGGGTCGACGCCGATACAGTGCCCCCCGACCAGCCCCGGGGAGAATTTCAGGAAGTTCCATTTCGTTTCGGCAGCCGCAAGCACGTCGTAGACGCTGATCCCATCCAGATTGAAGATCTGCGCGATTTCATTCATGAAAGCGATGTTGATGTCGCGCTGGGCGTTCTCGATCACCTTGGCAGCCTCGGCGGCCTTGATACTCGCGGCTTCGAACGTTCCGCCACTGGTGATGGAACCGTAAAGCCGGGACATGGCGTCGGTCACCGCCGGCGTTTCGCCGGCGACGACCCGCGTGATCTTGTCCACCGTGTGAACCTTGTCACCGGGATTGATGCGCTCCGGCGAGTAACCGAGGAAGAAGTCCTTGCCACGGCTAAGTCCGGAAAGTTCCTCCAGAATAGGGCCGCAAACGTCTTCCGTCACACCGGGATAGACCGTGCTTTCGTAGATGATCAGCGGAGGACGTTCGCGGGGCTTCAGAACGCTCGCGACCGCACGGGTCGCACCGCGCACCGGTCCAAGGTCCGGTTGGTTGGCCTTGTCGACCGGCGTAGGCACGGTCACGATGAAGATATCGCTGTCCGCCGCATCCGCGATATCGCTCGACAGCTTCAGACTGCTTGTCTTCAACCGCTCCGGTTCGATCTCGTGCGTGCTGTCTTCGCCGTTACGAAGCTCCGCGATCCGCTCCGGCTTGATATCGATACCAATCGTATCGAAGGATTTTGCAAGCGCGACTGCCAGAGGCAGACCGACATAACCGAGACCGATGACCGCGACACGCGTGGTACCGTCGATGGGAAAGCTCATTGCTCTTTGCAATCTCAGCTATTGGCCCGGCGGCCGTTGACCAAATCCAGATAGTCCTTGCGGAGGCCGAGCGCGACCTCTCCCACCTCGAACGACCAGGGGCCGATCTCGGCAACGGGTGTTACCTCGGCAGCCGTTCCCGTCAGGAAACATTGCTCGAAGCCTTCCAGCTCCTCCGGCCAGATGGCGCGTTCGACAATGTCGATCCCTTTCGCACGTGCCAGATCCATCACGGTGCGCCGGGTAATGCCGTCCAGGAAACAGTCCGGCGTCGGCGTATGCAGCTTTCCCTCTTTCAGGAAGAACACGTTCGCTCCGGTCGCCTCTGCCACCTGGCCGCGCCAATCCAGCATCAGTGCATCGCCATAGCCACGATCAGCGGCATGATGCTTCGCCATGGTGCAGATCATGTAGAGACCGGCCGCCTTTGCGTTCGTCGGCGCGGTATAGGGCGCGGGGCGCCGCCAGCGAGAGATATCGAGGCGCAGGCCTTTCCTGATCGCCTCCTCACCGAAATAGGCGCCCCATTCCCAGACTGCGATTGCAAGGTGCGGCTTCGTTTTCTGTGCGGCCACCCCCATCTGCTCGCTTCCGCGCCAGGCAATCGGACGCTGGTAACAATCGGTCAGGCCGTTCTTTTCAATGACATCACGACAAGCCTGATCGATTTCTTCACGCCGCCATGGAAGATCGAAACCGAGAATCCTCGCACTGTCGATCAGCCGCTGATTGTGCTCTTCGAGCTTGAAAACATTCCCGCCATAGGCGCGCTGACCCTCGAACACGGACGAGGCATAGTGCATGGCATGGGTGAGAATATGGATATTCGCCTTGCGCCACTCGACGAGCTTCCCGTCGAACCAGATCCAGCCGTCACGGTCGTCGTAGGTGGGTTCGGGCAACGGTTCGCTGGGCGCGGTACTCATAACGGAAACAACCTCCCTGAGCGGGGCCGGATTCGGCCATTGATCATGAATGCGTGTACGTGCCGACTCCTTGCCGAAAAGGAAAGAGGCAGGCAATAGAAGGGCAGCATGTCTGACCTTCCCCCACCCGCATCGCCGCTTTTCCTACGCGAACCGGAAGTCAGGCGAGGCATCGAGCTTTTGTACTTCGGTTATTCGGATCTGGTTGGGGAGGCCGATTCGCTGCTCGTGGATACGGTCTTCGGCCGTGCGCACCACCGCGCGCTCTACTTCATAGCGCAGCGCCCGGGCCTCAGTGTCGGCGACCTGCTTCGTCTCTTGCGGATTACGAAGCAGTCGCTCAGCCGCGTCCTGAAGGATCTCCAGCGGGAGGGGCTGCTCGAGATCACGCCGGGCATGCACGATCGTCGCCAGCGGCTCCTCACCCTCACGGATGCGGGGCTACGCTTCGAACACGAACTGTTCGAACGCCTCCGCCAGCGCATGGCGGCCGCCTATGCCGCCGCCGGGCAGGAGGCCGTCAGCGGCTTCTGGACCGTTCTTGCCTCTCTTCTTCCTGCCGACCGGCGGCGAGATGCCATTCCGGGCAAACCCGCCGCCTGACAGGCAGTGCGTGGCGACCTTCAGCCCTCGTTTTCCTGACCCAGTTCACGGGAGCGCTGCGAGGCGGCGCGAACGACATTGCGCATGATCGCCGGCAGACCCGGCTCCTCATCGAGAGCCTCGAGTCCTGCCTCGGTCGTGCCGCCGGGACTTGTCACGGCACGGCGAAGCTCGCCAGCGGTTCTCTCATCCTCCTGAAGCAGCGCGCCCGCACCGATGATCGTCTGACGCGCCAGGCGGCGGGCCAGCTCGGCGTCGAGACCAGCCCACTCACCAGCGGCGGACAGCGCCTCCACCATGCGAAACACATAGGCCGGCCCCGAACCGGACACGGCGGTCAGCGCATCGAAATCGCTTTCCGCGTCCAGCCAGTGGGCATCGCCGGTGGCCTCAAAGATCGAGGCTACCTTCGTCTTGCCGCTATCGTCGAGATCGTCGGAATAGAGCCCGGTCACGCCCTTGCCGATCTGCGTTGGCGTATTCGGCATGGCGCGCACATGGCGCCCCTTCTTCACGAGCGATTTCAGGGTTCCAAGTGATGCGCCGGCCATGACGGAGATCGTCACCGTATCGTCCGAAAGCCGTTCGGCCAGTCCCTTTGCCGCCGCCTTCGCAATATGCGGCTTCACCGCCATGACGACATAGTCCGGCGTTCCGTCGGCCGCCTGAATGGATTCGCGGCGTTCCGCCCCCTCCGGCGGCGGCGTCTCGGCCGGATCGATAATGACACAACGATCGAAGATTCCGGACTTGATCCAGCGACGCAGTAGCGCGCCGCCCATATTGCCGGCTCCGACCAACCAAAGCGTTCCGAGTTTGTTCTGCATGCCTGCGCCCCTAAACGTCAGCGGCCGCGCTTTCAACTCTTCCGGAGCCGCAATCCGGTGAAAATCGAGCGTTGTGAAAACCTCTCATCTTTTCGCAGCGATTGCTCATATCGTCATGATAATATAGTTCTTTATCTTGAGGCATCGACGCTGCCGCCGGGCATGCGGATATCGATCGCCTGTATGTCATCGTTCAGAAGAATCTGACATGCGAGCCGCGATTCGCGGACGGCGCCATAAGCGAAATCCAGAAGATCGTCTTCCTCTTCGCTCGGCGGCGGCAGCGGCATACCTGTCACCGCTTGAACGATCACATGGCACGTGGAACACGCCATCTGACCCTCGCAGGTACCCTCCAGCGGCTGATCGTGGTGCTGCGCGACATCGAGCAGTCGCTCTCCCGGCTGCGCGTCCGCAACGCGGTCAAGACGACCATCGGCGTCGAAGAAGCGGACCTGCGTCATGCCGCCACCTGCCTTTGCCGAGATACCGCATCGGCAATCATGCTCGCCGCCTCCCGAATATCCGCCTCCACCGTGAAACGCCCCCATCCCATGCGCAACGTGCCCCGCATCTCAGCGTCCGAGAGGCCGAGCGCCGCAAGCACATGGCTCTTTCGCCCGGCAGAACCCGCACATGCAGCCCCGGACGAGATGGAGAGGCGCCGGGCATCCATCAGCAGACGCGCGCTGTCGATTCCCGGGAACGTCACGTTGAGATTGGCATGCAAGCGCCTTTCGGTGTCGCCGTTCACTTGAAAAGGCTTCGGCAGCAGCGAAAGCATCAAATCGAAAAAATTACGCGCCTGTCGCGAATCCTCTGCCATGAGCGACGCCGCTTGTTCGGCCGCGCGGCCAAGTCCCGCAATGAGCGCAGGCGCCAACGTGCCGGATCGAAGCCCGTCACCTTCCTGCCCGCCCCCATGCATTTGCGGCGCCAGGCGCGTGCCGGGCCTGAGAAGAAGTGCGCCGATTCCCTTCGGCCCGTAAATCTTGTGCCCCGACACACTCAAGAGATCGAGGCTCATGGCCTCCACGTCCAATGGCATTTTGCCGAAGGCCTGTGCAGCGTCGGAATGGAAGAGCGCGCCCGCATTTCGCACCCGCCGGCCAATCTCCGCCAGCGGCTGTATGACGCCGATCTCATTGTTGACGGCCATTACGGACACGAGCGCGACATCGTCGGCAAGAGCAGAATCGAGCGCCTCCATGTCGAGAAGCCCGGACGGCTCGACATTCAGAACCGTCAACTCGAATCCCTGCTGTTCCAGCCATCGTGCGCTTTCCAGAACGCAGCTATGCTCTGTCGCAACGGTAACGAGACGTCGCCGACCCGGAGGCGCCGCCTGCATCGCGCCCTTCAGCGCGAGATTGTTTGCCTCGGTCGCGCCGGAGGTGAAGATGGTCCACGCCGCTGGCGCGCCGACGAGGGCGGCGACCGCCGTTCGCGCCTTGTCGAATCCCGCGGCGGCCTGCCAGCCATGGCGGTGCTGCGAGTGCGGGTTTCCGTACTGATCCTCCCAATAGGGCGCCATGGCGTCGGCTACGACAGGATCGAGCGGCGTCGTCGCCTGGTAATCGAGATAAATACTCATGCCGCGCGCCTTTGTTCGGCCAGCCGAACCCATGCCTCGGCGAAACGCTCCACATCCTCGTCTTCGGTCAGCCAGCCGCTCGACACGCGCACCGCCTCTCCGGCAGCGGGTGCATCCATTCCCATCGCGGCCAGCACATGGCTGGCGCCGACCTTGCCAGATGAGCATGCCGAACCGCTCGATAGGGCGAAGCCGGCAAGGTCGAGCACCATGAGCTGCGACGCCGCCGATACGCCCGGCATGCGGATCATGCTGACATTCTGAAGGCGCTGCGCTCGCTCCCCGACGATGGTTCCGCCCGCCGCCTTCACGGCATCCTCAAGCCGGCGATGGCGCTTGGCGGCGGCAGCGAGCCACTCCATGTCGTAAGCTTCGGCTGCTGCAGCGAAGCCGGCAATGCCCGGCAGGTTCTCGGTACCGCCCCGCAGCCCCCTCTCCTGGCCCCCGCCCTTCTGCACCGCCTCGAGCTGATCTGCGCAGCGGGCGACAAGCATCCCGGCACCCGGCGGTCCGCCTATCTTGTGGGCTGAAATTGCGACGAAATCGGCAGACGGCAGGCGCATCTTGCCCGCCGTCTGAACGGCGTCCACAAGAGTCAGTCCGCCGCACGCCCGAACAAGATCGACCACCTCCTCCACAGGCTGCAAGACGCCGGTCTCATTGTTCGCATGCATCAGGGCGACCAGCGCCGGGCCCTCCTTCAACGCATCCTGCAAGGCGTTCAGGCACAGTCGTCCGTCGGAATCCACGGGAAGGATCTGCGCCCCAGGTGCCGCCTCCAGAACCGCGGAGTGTTCGACGGCCGACACCAGGATCCGCGGCATCATTGTCCCTTGCAAGGCCAACGCCAGGGCTTCGGTCCCACCGCTCGTGAAGATCAACTGCGACGGCATTGTCCCGAACGCCGCCGCCAAGCTTTCCCGAGCTCGCTCCAGACGTCCCTTGGCACTCCGCCCCTCACCGTGAACGGAGGAGGGGTTCGCCCAGCGGCGGCTTTCCTCGGCAATGGCTTCGACGGCGGCGCCGCGCATGGGGGCCGTCGCGTTCCAGTCCAGATAAATACGCATCGTCATTTGCCCGCGTGCTCTGCCAGTCCTCGGACGTGCTTTCCACCCGGCACCCAGAAAGCCCGTGCAGCGCTACCGTCGAGGCAGCCTCGACCCGGGGGCGCGTTTATATTGAGGAAAGCCATGCGGGTCCTATATAGGCACGCGCCTGCCCCGTGCGAATCCCGCCAGTCTCTTGGAAATATCGTCCCTATGCCCGAAGTCATCATTCCCGGTCCCGAAGGTCGTCTGGAAGGCCGTTATTCGCCGGGCCGTGCACCGCGCGTGCCGATCGCCATCATCCTGCATCCCCATCCGGGCAGCAATGGCACGATGAACGAGGGAATCACGCTGGCGCTCTACAATCTCTTCCAGAAGCGCGGCTTCGCGACGTTGCGCTTCAACTTTCGCGGCGTCGGCCGCAGCCAGGGTGAATTCGATAACGGAATCGGCGAACTGTCGGATGCCGCCAGCGCCCTTGACTGGGTGCAGCAGTTCAATCCGGAGGCGCCGTTCACTTTCGTCGCCGGCTTCAGCTTCGGAGCCTTGATCGGCATGCAGCTTCTGATGCGCCGCCCGGAAATCCGCGGGTTCATTTCCGTCGCGCCGCCGGCGAACCTTTATGATTTCGGCTTTCTCGCCCCCTGCCCCTCGTCCGGCCTCATCATCAACGGCGGCGCCGACGAGGTGGTGACACCTGCCGGTGTCCAGAAGCTGGTCGACAAGCTGAAGACCCAGAAGCACATCACGATCGAGCACCAAGTGATGGACGGGGCCAATCACTTCTTCGAGAACGAACGGGATGAATTGATGGCTCGCATTAATGGTTATGTTGATATGCGCGTGAAGAACGACCTTTCCTACTGAACTTCGTGTTTATAGCTGTTTAGGCCGCGCTATTAGGACGGCACGTGAAGTGTGCCGCCAACAACTGGCTGCCGCGGTCCACTGATTTCGGGGAAGCTGGTGGGCAGACCTCGCAGCTTTCGAACAGCGAACCACGCGAAACCTTCCGCCTCCATACTATCACCGCGCCAACCGGCGGCCTCGACGGGCTCCGCCGCGATGCCAGTCCGCTCCGTGATCATGCGCATCAGCACGGGGTTGTGGCGACCGCCGCCCGTCACCAGGAGCCGTTGCGGCCGGCTTGAAACATGTGAAAGCGCCAGCCGAACCGTTTCCGCGGTGAAGGCTGTCAGGGTCGCCGCGCCATCTTCGGCGTTCAGCGCTCTTACGGGTTCAATGCCGAAATCCTGGCGGTCGAGCGATTTGGGCGGCGCCTGATCGAACCATGGCAGGTCCAGCATCGATTGCAGCACCTCTTCGTGAACGTCGCCCGCCGAGGCCAGCGCACCGTTCTCGTCGAAAGAGAGCCCGCGCTGTTCGTGCAGCCAGTCGTCGATCAACGCATTGGCCGGCCCGGTATCGAAGGCGACAATCTCGTCCCCCCCGCCGATCCAGGTCAGGTTCCCGACACCACCGAGGTTAAGGACGCCGAACGGCCGCTCGAGACCGCTGCCAAGGGCGCGATGATAGGCGGGAAGAAGCGGCGCCCCCTGCCCGCCGGCCGCGACGTCCGGTCCGCGGAAATCATCCACGACCTCGATTCGCAGAAGCTGCGCCAGAAGTGCGCCGTCGCCGATCTGCCATGTCCAGCCCCGGTCGGGCCGGTGACCGATCGTATGGCCGTGAAAGCCGACGACATCAGCTCCCTTTGCGATGGTCCCGGCTACCTCGGCATGCAGGATCGTCAGACGCCGCGAAACCGCGCGCAAATCGTCGTCCATCTGTCTCTCCATGGCGGCGGCGCCCTTCAGCACGGCGGCGCGCAGATCGGCACGGAACGCGTCGTCATAGGGCCGGCTCGCAAAGTCGAGGAAGCGAATATGCCCCTCCCCGTCCGTTTCGATCAGCGCAGCATCGATCCCGTCCATCGACGTGCCGGACATCAGGCCCACGGCCCGGTAGAGGCGGCTACTCATACGAATATCTCCATGCTATGCGCCCGGCGGCCATGACAGATTACAAATCCGATCTACTACGCGTGCTCGACAAGCGCGGCTACATCCACCAGCTAACCGATGCGGAGGGGCTCGACGCCCGCGCCGCCAGTGCCGTCGTGCCCGGCTATATCGGCTTCGATCCGACCGCCCCTTCGCTGCATGTCGGCAGCCTTGTGCAGATCATGATGCTGCGCCGCCTGCAACAGGCGGGGCACAAGCCCATCGTGCTGATGGGCGGCGGAACAGGCAAGATCGGCGACCCCAGTTTCAAGGACGAGGCCCGCCGGCTGATGACGGCAGAGACGATCGGCGCCAATGTCGCCTCGATCCGAACCGTGTTCGAAAGGTTCCTGACGTTCGGCGACGGGCCGACCGATGCCGTGATGGTGGACAATGCCGACTGGCTGGATGCCCTGGAATATATTCCGTTCCTGCGGGATATCGGGCAGCATTTCTCAATCAATCGCATGCTCAGCTTCGATTCCGTGAAGCTGCGTCTGGACCGCGAACAGTCGCTCAGCTTCCTCGAATTCAACTACATGATCCTGCAGGCCTATGACTTCCTGGAGCTGTCGCGCCGGCTGGACTGCCGGCTGCAAATGGGCGGCTCCGATCAGTGGGGCAATATCGTCAACGGCATCGAACTGGCGCGGCGCGTGGATGGCCAAGAGGTGTACGGCGTGACGACCCCGCTGATCACGACGGCTGACGGCGGCAAGATGGGCAAGACCATGGCGGGTGCCGTCTGGCTGAACGAGGAGATGCTGCCCAGTTACGACTATTGGCAATTCTGGCGGAACACACAGGATGCCGATGTCGGCCGCTTCCTGCGCCTGTTCACCGACTTGCCCCTGGACGAGATCGCCAGGCTCGAGGCGCTGGAGGGCGCGGAGATCAATGCCGCAAAGGAAATCCTCGCGAACGAGGCGACGACGTTGTGCCGCGGCCGCGATGCTGCCCGCACCGCGCAGGAGACGGCGCAGTCGACGTTTGGCGGCGGAGCGGGCGAAGACCTTCCAAGCGTAACGGTCGCCGCACCGATAACGATCGTCGAGGCCCTGACCCTGTTGGGGTTCGCGAAATCGAACGGGGAGGCCCGCCGCCTTATCAAGGGCGGCGGCGCGCGTATCGATGGAGAGGCCGTTGCGGACGAAGGCGCCGCCGTCCCCGCGCCGGAGGCACGCATATCCGCCGGCAAAAAGCGTCATGGAATCGTCCTGACCCAAGCTTGATCGGGGCGGCGGACGGCGCCTGTGCGCGGTCCGCTAGCCCGCCTTCAGCAGGCCAAGCGCGCTATCCCGCTCGAACAAATAGAGTAGCGTCCGCATGGCGTCTGCCCGCTTGGAGCCCTCAAAGCCGCCCTCCTGCTCCAGGAACAGACGTGCATCGTCGCGGGCCGGCTCGGCGAGGCGGGCGGTATCTTCCGGACGCGCGACGCGGTAGCCGGCCTCCCCCGATTGCCGCGTACCCAAGATTTCACCGCCCCCGCGCAGTTCCAGGTCCCGATCGGCAATGGCAAAGCCGTCATTCGTGGACCGCATCAGCTTCAGCCGCTCACGTGCGGTTTCGCTGATCTCAGCGCTTCGCAGCAACATGCAGACCGATCGCCCGCCCCCGCGCCCCACACGCCCGCGTAGCTGATGAAGCTGCGCCAGACCGAAGCGCTCGGCCTGCTCGACGACCATCAGGGTCGCCTCCGGCACGTTGACGCCGACCTCGATCACCGTCGTCGCGACCAGCACCTGCAGCCGCCCCGCTGCAAAGGCCGCCATGACGCGGTCCTTTTCCTCGCCCTTCATGCGCCCGTGGACGAGGCCAACCCGTTCCGCGCCGAGGGCTTTTTTCAGGATTTCGGCGCGCGTTTCGGCCGCCGCCACATCGCCCTCCGCCTCGCTTTCCTCGACAAGCGGGCAGACCCAATAGGCCCTGCCGCCGCTTTCGAGCAGACGCGATACGCTGCCGACGACCTCCTCCAGCCGTTCGCGGCTCAGAACCAGCGTCTCCACCGGCTCGCGTCCCGGCGGCATCTCGTCGATGCGCGATTCGTCCATCTCGCCGAACTGGGTCAGCGTCAGGCTGCGGGGAATTGGGGTTGCGGTCATGACGAGGACGTGCGGCGCCCGCCGTCCCTTCTCGGTGAGCATCTTACGCTGGTTCACGCCGAAGCGGTGCTGTTCGTCGATGATAACGAGGCCAAGGTCGTGATAGGTGACGGCATCCTGAAAGATCGCATGCGTTCCGACCAGAATGTCGATGGCGCCGCTCGCCAGTTCCGCAAGCGTGCGGCTGCGCGCCGCGCCGGTTTCCCGGCCGGTCAGAATGGCGGTGCGAACATTCATGCCGAACAGCATCTCGTCCAGGCTTGCAAGGTGTTGACGGGCGAGGATTTCGGTTGGCGCGAGCAGCGCCGCCTGCGCCCCCGCTTCCACCGCGCGCAGCATCGCGGCCAGAGCCACGGCGGTCTTGCCGGAGCCGACATCGCCCTGCAGCAGCCGCAGCATCGGCCGCTCCGCACCCAAATCCCCGAGGATTTCAGCGATCGAGCGTTCCTGCGCGCCGGTAAAGCGGTACGGAAGCGCACTGCGCAGCCGCTCGAGAAGGGCACCGTCTCCGTTTAGCGGCCGGCCCCTCCGGCGGCGGGAGCTTTCACGAATCAGCAGCATCGTCACCTGGTTGGCGAGGAGTTCGTCATAGGCGAGTCGCTCGCGCGCGCCCGTGTCGGTGCAGTCGTGCATGTCGAGCAGGGACTGGCGCCAGGCAGCCCAGCCCTCTCGCCTTCGCATGCTGCCCTCGATCCATTCGGGAAGGTCGGGGACGCTTTCCAGCGCGGTTCGAACGAGCTGGCGCAGGCGCTTGTTGGTCAGCCCCTCGGTCAGCCCATAAACCGGCTCGCGATCGGGGATGTCATCGCCGCTGCTGGGCGCAACGATATAGTCCGGGTGAACGATCTGCGCCTCGCCGCCATAGCGCTCGACCTTTCCGGATACGATTCGCGCTTCGCCGATCGGCAATTGCCGCGCCGCATAGCCCCCCCGGTCGTGAAAGAAAACGAGCGCCGCCCCGCCACCGCCGGAATCCGTCGTCATGATCCGCGTCGGGCGGCGTCCGCTTCCCTGCTGCACGCGCTGCGCCGTCAGCGCCACGGTTACCGTCTCGCCCTCGGCAGCGTCGGCGATTTCGGCGACGCGCCGCCGCGGCACGGCATAGGCCGGCAGGTGATAGACGAGGTCGAGAAGGCGCTCGATCCCCAGCTTGCCAAGCTGCTTGGCAAGGCGCGGTCCGACGCCGTCGATGCTTTGCACGGATGCAAACAGAGGGTTGAGTAGATCGGGTCTCATGCGTAGCTCGGCAGCGTGACTAACACCCCAGCGTCCAATGACGAAGACCCGCTTGCGGCCCGCCGCCGCCGTCTAAGATTCCGCGCCTGGCATCGCGGTACGAAGGAGGCCGACATCCTGATCGGCGGCTTCTGCGACCGGCATGTGAATGACTGGGATGAGGACGCGATCCTCTGGTACGAGACGCTGCTGGAAGAAAACGACGTGGACATCATGGCGTGGGCAATCGGAACCGCGCCCGTCCCCGACCGCTTTGCCGGAGAGACGATGCGCGACATGCAGCGGCTCGACTACCTCAAGACCCCCTGACCCATCGCAGGTAAGACATTTGCAGGATCTAGCGAAGATTGCGGCCGCACGGTCGCCGGCGGTGATCGGCGGCGTTCCGCTGGGCTATGCTCCGCTGCTTCTGACGCAGCTCGCGTCCGATGCGGCAGCACGCGGCGGACGCGTCGTCTACATCGCTCCCGACGATATGGGGGCGGCGCACATTGCGGACGCCGCGCCGTTTTTCAGCCCGGATATCGATGTCGTATCGGTCCCCGCATGGGATTCCCTCCCCTATGACCGCGCATCGCCCTCGCTGACCATTGCAGCCGATCGTGTGGCGGGACTGGCCCGCCTCGCCGAACCTCCTGGCGGCCACCAGCTCGTCGTGACGACCGTGAACGCGGTTCTTCAGCGAACACTGCCCGCCGAACGCATCCGCGCGATGACGGCACGTCTCGCGGCTGGCGAGGAGATCGACCCTGCCGATCTCGTTGCCAAGCTCGTCGCGAATGGTTTCGTCAGGACCGAGACCGTACTGGAAAACGGCGAGTTCGCGGTTCGGGGCGGAATCGTCGATCTGTTCCCCGGCGGGCGGGAGGAGGGGCTGCGTCTCGACTTTTTCGGCGACGAGATCGAGACGATGCGCGCCTTCGATCCGGCCAGCCAGCGCACGACCGGAGAGGCCGACGCGTTCCTGCTGCGTCCCGTCAGCGAGTTCCTGATGACCGAGGACTCGATCGCACGGTTTCGCCGGGCCTATGTCGATCTGTTCGGCGCCGTGGCGACACAGGACCCGCTTTATCAGGCGGTCAGCGAGGGGCGACGCATTGCCGGTATGGAAAACTGGCTTCCGTTGCTGGAGGATCGACTGGAAACCTTCTTCGACATGCTGTCCGAAAACGACATTTGCATGTCCGAAGAGGCTGCGGCCGCGGTTGCGGTCCAGCGCTTCGAAGCCATCGAGGATTATCACCAGAACCGTGTGAAGGCCCTGGAGCAGCAGGCCGGCAGTTACCGCCCGCTCGCCCCCGACGCCCTGTACCTCACCCAGTCGGAATGGAACGAGGTCCGGTCGTCGCGCCCCATTCACAGCATCACGCCCTTCTCGCAGCCGGAGGGCGCAGGGTACGACCTCGGTATTCGTCCGGCACGCGATTTCGCCCCAGAGCGCAAGTCCGGCACCAATATCTACGAGGCGTTCGGCGCGCATGCGGAAACGCTGCGCAAAGAGGGCAAGGCGGTGCTCCTTGCCAGCTATACGCAGGGCGCGCGCACGCGGCTTGCCGACCTCCTTCGGGATCATGGCCTCACCGCCCTGAAAGAGGTGGATAGCTGGGCAGACGTCAGGAAGGGCCAGGACGGCATCGCTCTCGCCCTTCTTCCGCTGGAGCATGGCTTTACCACGGACGAAGCCAGCATCGTCAGCGAGCAGGATCTGCTCGGCGATCGTCTCGTCCGGCGCGCGCGGCGGAAGAAGAAGTCCGACGCGTTCATGGATCAGCTCGCCATGATGGTGGAGGGCGATCTGGTCGTGCACAGCGACCACGGCATCGGCCGCTACGATGGTCTGACCGCTATCGAGGTGGGCGGGCAGCCCCATGATTGCGTGCTCCTGACCTATTCGGGCGACGACAAGCTCTACGTGCCTGTCGAGAATATGGACGTGCTGTCGCGCTACGGGGCCGGCGCGGAAACCGTGACGCTCGACAGGCTGGGCGGTGCCAACTGGCAAGCGCGAAAGGCGCGCGCGAAGGAGCGCATCAACGAAATCGCCGGAGAGCTCATCCGAACGGCGGCGGAACGCGCAACGCATCAGGGACAGGTGATGGAGATCGATCCCGGTGCGCTCGGCTCGTTCGTCGACCGCTTCCCCTATGAGGAAACCGAGGATCAGTTGAACGCGGTCGCCGACACGCTTGCCGATCTTGCCAGCGGAAAGCCCGTTGACCGCCTGATCGTCGGTGATGTGGGGTTCGGCAAAACCGAGGTCGCGCTTCGCGCCGCCTATGTCGCCGCCATGGATGGCCAGCAGGTCGCGGTCATCTGCCCGACGACGCTGCTCGCCCGGCAGCATGCAGCGAATTTCCGCGAGCGGTTCGAGGGATTCCCGATCAATCTGGGGCACATCTCGCGCCTCGTTTCCCAGAAGGAAACGAAACGCGTCCGCGACGGCCTGCGCGACGGCAGCATCGATATCGTCATCGGCACGCACGCCCTCCTCGCCAAAAGCATAGAGTTCAAGCGCCTGGGCCTCGTGATCGTGGATGAGGAACAGCGCTTCGGCGTCACGCACAAGGAGCGGCTGAAGCAGCTGAAGTCCGACGTTCATATGCTGACGCTGACCGCCACGCCCATCCCGCGCACGCTGCAAATGGCGATGAGCGGCATGCGCGACATGTCGCTGATCGCAACCCCGCCTGTCGACCGGCTAGCCGTGCGTACCTACGTGATGCCATGGGATCCGGTCGTGCTTCGCGAGGCGCTGCTTCGCGAACATTATCGCGGCGGCCAGTCGTTCTTCGTAACGCCGCGCGTCGCTGATATCCCCGATATCGAGGAGTTCTTCCGTGCCTATGTGCCGGAGGTGAAATATATCGTCGCGCACGGGCAGATGAGCCCGAGCCAGGTCGAGGAGCGCATGAGCGCCTTCTACGACAAGCAATATGACGTGCTCGTTTCCACGACCATCGTCGAAAGCGGCATTGATATTCCCAGCGCGAACACGATGATCATCAACCGCGCGGACATGTTCGGGCTCGCACAGCTTTACCAGCTTCGCGGCCGTGTCGGCCGCTCAAAGACGCGCGCCTATGCCTATATGACGACGGCTGACGACAAGCCCTTGCCGCCGACCGCGCAAAAGCGCCTGCAGGTCCTCTCCAGCCTCGATTCTCTGGGTGCCGGTTTTCAACTTGCGGCGCAGGATCTCGATATTCGCGGTGCCGGCAATCTGCTTGGCGACGAACAATCCGGGCATATCAAGGAGGTCGGCTTTGAACTCTACCAGTCGCTCCTGGAAGAGGCGATGCTGACGGCGCGGGCGGAAGCGGCGGGCGTCAAGAAGCCGCGCGAAGCGTTTTCACCGCAGATCAACGTGGACGCGGCCATCCTCATCCCGGACGACTATATCTCCGATCTCAATCTGCGTATGTCGATCTACAAGCGGCTAGGCGATCTGGAGGACCGCGAGGAGATCGACGGGTTC
Source organism: Pacificimonas flava (assembly GCF_000342165.1). Lineage (GTDB taxonomy): Bacteria > Pseudomonadota > Alphaproteobacteria > Sphingomonadales > Sphingomonadaceae > Pacificimonas > Pacificimonas flava. The sequence goes on along the minus strand of NZ_AMRV01000001.1, from coordinate 235,133 downwards.
GCCGCGGAACTGATCGACCGCTTCGGGAAAATTCCGGGCGAGGTGCAGAACCTGCTCCACGTCATCGAAACGAAGATTCACTGCCGCACGGCCAATATCGAGAAGATCGAGGCCGGTGCGAAGGGTGCCCTCATCACCTTCCACAAGAATGAATTCGCGAAGCCGGAGAAACTGATCGGCTTTGCCCAGAAGAATGCCGGCGTCGTCAAGCTGCGGCCCGACCACAAGCTGTTCATCAGCCGCAATTGGGGCAGCCCGCAGCAGCGCCTCGTCGGCACGCTGAAGGTGGCGCGAAGCCTTGCGAAACTCGCCAGTTGAAGCCGGTCAGCGATGCGGCGTTACCGGGACGCCGGTAGGTTCGGCTGGAACGGAAAAACTTCTAGGAGGCCGCGACGATCGCGTCTTCGAGTGCCGCCGGGGATTGCGCGCCGACCAGCAGGCTCCGACGCCCGATCATCTGGGCGGGAACGCCCGGGATGCCGCGGTCCAGCATGTCCGCCGCTCGCGCTTCGACGACCTCCTGATCCCGGTCCCCCGCCAGCAGGTCTGCGAGGATCTCCGGATCAAGACCAGCGGCCGCGCCGATGCGCGTCAAAACGTGCGGATCGCCGATATCGAGGGCGTCCGCGAAATAGGCCTGGAACAGAGATTCCGCGACGATATCCGCCACAGCCTGCCCCTCGGCCCAAAGCATCAGCCTATGAGCATTCAGCGTATTCGGAACGCGCTCGATGGCGGTGAAGTCGACGGAAAGCCCCGCTTCCTCCAAAGCGCCCGTCAGCGCATTCTGCATTGCCGGTGAAGGACCGTCAGCGCCGAATTTCATGCGCATAAGCGCACGCCGATTCATGCCTTCCTTTGGGAGGCCCGGATGCAGGAAATAGGGATGCCATACGCGGCGTACGGGTCGGCGCGCAGCGAGGGCATCGACGCTTCGCTTCCCGATCCAGCACCATGGGCACACAAAGTCGCTGACCACGTCGATGCGGACAGGCGCGGCCACATCAGGCATGTACGGCTTCGCGCGCGGAGCGCCCGCCGGCCCATTGCCGAAAGAACTGCGGCAATTCGCTTGATGACAGCGCGCCCGCGCACAGGAAGCCCTGATACCAGTTGCAGCCCTCCCGGATCAGAAGCTCCAGTTGCGCTTCGGTCTCTACGCCCTCTGCGATGACGGTCATGTCCAGCGAGCGTGCCATGTCGACGACGCCGCGCACGATGATCTTGTCACGACTTTCCCCGACGATGTCCGCGGCAATGGTTTTGTCGATCTTGAGGAAATCGAGCGGTAGCGACTTCAGATAGGCTAGTGACGAATACCCCGTCCCGAAATCATCGATAGCGACGCAAATCCGCCGTTCCTTGAGCACATCAAGCATGCCGGCCGTGCGGGCCAAATCCTCCACGAGTCCGCCCTCCGTGATCTCCAGCGTCAGCCGATTCGAGGGGAATCCTGTCTCCTCCAGTATGTCGACGAGCCCGGACACGAATTCCGGATCGCGCATGTCCGCCGCCGTGACATTCACGGACAGCCGCACCTTCGCCATCTCTTCAGGCCATTGCGTCGCCTCGGCGCAGGCCTGGCGCATGATGTTGCGGCCGAACTCAATGCCGAACTCTCCGCGCTCTGCTGTAGCCAGCAATGTTTCCGCCGGTAGCGTTCCGTAGATGGGATGTTCCATGCGCACGAGCGCCTCTACGCCGGCAATGGCATTGGTGGCGACGTCCACCTGCGGCTGGTAGCGGATATCGAGCTGCCGCGCTCGCGAGACGTCACGGACGGTCTGCTCCAGATTGGCCAGCCGGACCGCATCGTCTTCATGTTCTGAAAGATAGACCTGGAATGCGTTCGGCCCCAGTTCCTTCGCCGCCGCAAGCGCCGAACTCGCGATGTGCAAAAGCTCGTCAGCGGCTTGCATGGCCGGTTCGCTCGGCGCGATACCGATGCGGCAGGCAAGATGGATCGCCTTGCCCTCCACGATGAAGGGCCGGTCGAAGATCTTTGCGGCGAGCTGGCTGAAGAAGACAGCCTGGTTCAGCGTCGTTGGCGCACTGAAGACGATGGCGAATTCCGCGCCTCCCAGCCTTGCCGCGATGACCTGGGTCAGGTTTCGCTCTTCCACCAGCCGTTTCAGTCGGCGTGCGACCGCCTGAATCAGGTTGTCGGCAAATTCCCGCCCATGCGCCGCGTTGATCTGATCGAGACGAGAAATGCCGATCAGAACGGCGATGGCCGCCGGTCCGCCCCCTTCCCGGCCGTCTCTCAGAATGTCGTCGAGGCGGACCCGCACGTTGTTCAGATTGGCGAGGCCGGTCAGCGCGTCGTAATGCAGGGATACGCGTTGCTGCTTGGCCGCCTCCGTTACATCCTCAATGGTCGCCGCGACGGCGCAGGTCTCGCCCGCCTCGTCCATCAACAGCTGGACATGATGGATGAAACGGTGGGGTTCGCCCAATATGTCCATCCGGTGGTCGATCGATCCTGACACCCGCGCACTCAGCAGCGGCCGCAACTGGTTGCGAATGCGCAGCATGTCGGCAGCGGACAGGAACGATTTCAAGTCTTTCAGCGGCACGCGGCTGGTCGCTGTCGGCAGGCCGAGCAATTCTGCCAACTCAAGCGAGACCCACAGATCGGTATCGCCACGTTCCCAGCGCCAGCGCGGAGAGCGTCTCAGTTGCGTCTGGATATCAGCGACGGCCGCATCCGCGCCGCTCGCCCGCATGCGCTGGATGGCGCGTTCGACGAAGCGAAGAGCCGTGTGCAGCTGTTCCGGTCCGAAGGGGGAGATCAGATAGTGCGTCGCGCCGGCGTCGAAGACGCGCGGCAAGGCCTTTGCGTCGTTCCGCGACAAGAGCACCAGCAGTCCGCCGCGCCGTTCGAGCACGAGGCTGCTGAGCGCGCGGGTGTGCTCGAGCCCAAGTTCGAGGGCGCCTCGGGCATCGACGATAGCGATGAAGGCCGATGCGTTTCGGTAAACGCGGACCGGATCCTCGTTCGCGGCCACGATTCGAACGTCTCGGCCGACCTGTTCCAGATTCGCCCGGGCCTCTCGCTGATAGCGCGGTGACAACAGCAGGATCGGCGTACGGTTCATGTTCGCTACTCAAATCCCTCCCCGGGCGCAGCTACTCTAACTGCGCGATCTCGGCCTTACCAGCGGCCCGAACTGCGAAATGCCTTGTCTTGCAGGCACGCCTGCGCATCGCTACGTCCCGTCTATGACAGGCACCGCCCCGCTGGTCGATAAATTCGGACGGACGATCACCTATCTGCGCATCTCCGTCACCGATCGATGCGATCTACGCTGTACCTATTGCATGGCGGAGGACATGACGTTCCTTCCCCGGCAAGAGGTTCTCAGTTTCGAGGAAATCGACCGGCTGGCGAGCCGGTTCGTCGCGCGCGGCGTCGACAAGCTTCGCCTGACCGGCGGTGAGCCGCTGGTGCGCCGCGACATTGCCGGCCTTGTGGAGCGGCTTGGACGTCATCTGAAAACCGGCAAGCTGCGTGAACTGACGCTGACGACGAACGGCAATCAACTGGAAAAGCACGCCGAAGCCTTGGCCCGTGCGGGCGTTCGGCGCATCAACGTCAGCCTTGATACGCTCAATCCCGATCAGTTTCGGAAAATTACGCGGCTCGGCGATATCGATAGGGTCCTTGCGGGGCTGGAGGCGGCGCGGCGCGCGGGCCTGTCCGTGAAGATCAACACGGTTGCCCTCCGTGGGCAGAATGAAGACGAACTGATCGACATGATGTGCTGGGCGCATGAGCGTGCGTTCGACATCACCTATATCGAAACCATGCCGATGGGTGAGATCGACGGCCAGCGGTCCGACAGTTATCTGCCGATCTCCGTCGTTCGCTCCAGGATGGAGGAGCAGTTCACGCTGTCGCCACTCGCCATGACGACCGGTGGGCCGGCCCGTTATGTCCGCGTTACGGAAACCGGCGGCCGTGTGGGGTTTATCACCCCCCTCACCCATAATTTCTGCGAGGGCTGTAATCGCGTAAGGCTGACCGCCAAAGGCATGCTGTACATGTGTCTGGGTCAGGAAGACAGTCTGGACCTGCGCGCAGTGCTGCGATCCGGTGCCAGCGATGCGGATCTCGACAGGGCGCTGGATGAAGCGATGGAGCGGAAGCCGAAGGGCCATGATTTCGTCATCGAACGCGGGCGATCACATCCTTCCGTGCCGCGCCACATGAGCGTGACCGGCGGATGAGCGAGATTAAGGCGGCCCTCCTGTCTTCGGACACCGCTGCGGCAGTCGAGGCCAGGAAGGCGCTGGAGGGCATTACGGATTGGGTGCCGCTGGAAGAGGCAGAGCTGGTCGTCGCCTTGGGCGGCGATGGTCTTCTCCTGCAAACCCTTCATGCCATGCTCGACCGGCGGCAGATCGTACCGGTCTACGGTATGAACCTGGGCACGGTCGGGTTTCTGATGAACGAGTTCCGGACCGAGGGTCTGGCGTCCCGCGTACGCGAGGCCAAGAAATTCCGGCTGCACCCGCTTCGCATGGATGCCCGCACCATTTCCGGCGATCACGTCGTCTGGCCGGCGATCAACGAAGTGTCCTTGCTGCGCGAAACGCGGCAGACGGCGAAGATCGAAATTCGCATCGACGGGAAGACGCGGATGAGCGAGCTGACCTGCGACGGCGTGCTCGTGGCCACGCCGGCGGGCTCGACGGCCTATAATCTCTCGGCAAACGGCCCGATTCTGCCGCTCTCGAGCGACCTTCTGGCACTGACCCCGATCAGCCCATTCCGCCCCCGGCGGTGGCGCGGCGCCTTGCTTCCCTCAAATTCGGAGATCGAATTCCATATGCTGGAAGCGGGAAAGCGCCCCGTTTCGGCCGTGGCCGACCAGAAGGAAGTCCGCGACGTGGCGAACGTGAAGGTCTCCACGGATGAGAAGGTCGCCCTGACACTGCTTTTCGACCCGGAATACGCCCTTGATGACCGCATCGTCATGGAGCAATTTCAGGCCTGAGACAGGAATTTTCGCAAAATGGGAAAATGGCGCACAACGCACTTGGCAGCACCATCCGCTGTTGTTATAGCGCCGCCTCTCGTTCCCCGGTAGCTCAGCGGTAGAGCAATCGACTGTTAATCGATCGGCCGCCTGTTCGAATCAGGCCCGGGGAGCCAACTCTTCACATCTCAGGCAGCGGCTCAGCGAGAACGGCGAAAATCCGCCATTTTCGCCGTCAGCGTTAACGATCCGGCAAGTCTGATTCCCTATCGGATCGCAGGAAACGGTCCGTTCCCGGATCCGTGCATGCGGGATGATTGAAGCATGTCGATATTGGCCACATTGGCAGGTCCGAGCCGTCTTGGCGCACGGATCGTGAGACGCCTGGGACGGCGCACCGGCGATTGGTCCGTTAGCCGCAAATTGCTGACCCTGATGGGCCTGATGTGCGCGTTCATCGTCATCAGCGCCGTCGTTCTGGGCGGCGGCATGGTGGTGACACGGAGCGCGATGGGAGAGGTTCGGTACGCGGCGGAGATGAACGCTGATATCGGCCGGGCGGGAAGCGCCATCGCCATGGCCCATGGCCGGGTGAAGGATTATGTCATCGACCCGACTCCGCAGAACGCCAGCGCGGTCCAGAACGAGCTCGCGGCCGCTCAGACTGCTCTCTCCAGCCTACGCGAACTCAGCAAGGCCAAGGATATTGACGCTCGCCTTTCCGTTCTGGATACGCATCTGGAGCATCAAAGAGAGACGTTTCGCGAGATTCGCGCGTCGCAGGAAAAGATACTCGATCGGATCGCGCCACGCATCGACGATATCGGACCGGCGATCGGCCAGGATCTCGCCGGGATCGTTGCGGCAACGTACCAGGCCGGCAATTATTCGGCATCCAACAAGGCCGCCAAAGCCCTGAATTCCTATTCCGAAAGTCGCATCGACGTGAACCGGTTTCGTTCATCCGGCGAACCAGATGCCATTGCCAGCGCCCGCGCCAATCTTGTGAATTTGGAAGACGCGCTGAACGAACTTTACCTCCTCGTCGGCCAGGATGCCCTGGTCGCGGAGACAGACGGCGTCATCGCGCAGGTCGTGGATTTCGATGGTGCATTCCGGGAACTGGTCAGCGCAACCGAAACGCGGGATCGGCAGGTGAACCGCCTGATCGAGACGATCGGCCCGGCTTTCGAAAGCGATCTTTCCAGCCTGTCCGACCTCAACGACAGGCAGTTCTCTCGCGCAACCGACACTGCAGTCTTCACCATGGACCTGACGCTGACGGCGATGACCGTCGCGGGGGTACTCGCGGTGCTCGTCATGATGATCGGCTATGGCTGCGCCCGGGTTTTTATCGAACGCCCGATTACCCGCCTCGCCGCGAAAATGATGCGCCTGGCCGGAGGCGAACGCGACATCGTTATCGGCAACACCGCTCGCGGCGACGAGATCGGCGAAATGAGCCGGGCCGTTGTAATCTTTGCAGAGAACGCCCGGGAAATCGAACGTCAGCGGGATGCGGCGGCCGCCGCGGAACGCAGGGAGCGCGACGCTGCGGAAGCACGGCGCGCAGAACGCATTGCAGCCCGCGAGCAGGCCGATCTTGAAAAGAAGAAAGCGCTACAGGAACTTGCCAACAGTTTCGAAAGCAGCATCCACACCGTCGCCGAAGCCATAAGCGGCGTGGCGAAGCGGATCGAGACCGAAGCGCAGCGCGTCGCCCGGGCGGCGAACCAGAATGCCGTCGTCACGGCGGATGTTGCGGTCACCGCAGAACAAAGCAGCCAGAACGCTCTGGCGGTCGCGAACGCATCGGAGGAGATGGCCCGCTCCATCGCGGAAGTGTCCGCCCAGGTCATGGAGTCTTCCCAGCGGTCAAAGGACGCAGCCGAGCGCGCTCGCCGCACCGACCGCATCGTCGCCGGTCTTGCTGCGGACGCAAGCAAGATCGGCGAAGTCGTCGAACTGATCAATTCGATCGCCGAGCAGACCAACCTCCTCGCCCTCAATGCGACCATCGAGGCCGCCAGGGCCGGTGATGCAGGCCGCGGCTTCGCCGTCGTCGCCAGCGAGATCAAGGCGCTGGCCAGTCAGACCAGCAAGGCGACGACACAGATCGGCGACCGCGTGGGCGGCATCCAACGTGTGACCAGCGACGCCGTGCGCGCCATCGAGGAAATCGGCATGGCGATCGACGATATTGACGGGATCGCCGCCAGCGTCGCCGCCGCCGTCGAGCAGCAATCCGCCACCACCAGCGAAATCGCCTCGAACACGCAGCAGGCGGCCGGCGGCTCCGAACTTGTCGCCCGCAACATTCACGATATCCGAAACGGCATCGAGGACACGGGGACGGCGGCCGAGGAATCGCTGATGGCCGCAGCCGATCTCAGTCGTCAGGCCGCTACGCTGCAGCAGGAAGTCGTCGCCTTTTTGGACCGGGTTCGGGCGGCCTGAGCAAAAGAAAGGGGCGCCGGACAAGTATTCGGCGCCCCTCCTCTCTATCGGCGCGCCCGCCGGCGCACCCGTGTCCCAGCCTCAGATATCGCGCTCAACGACCAGCTTCTTGATCTCCGCGATGGCCTTGGCCGGGTTCAGCCCCTTCGGACAGACATTGGCGCAGTTCATGATCGTGTGACAGCGGTAAAGACGGAACGGATCCTCGAGCTGATCGAGACGCTCCCCCGTCATTTCGTCGCGGCTGTCGGCCAGCCAGCGATAGGCCTGAAGCAGGATCGCCGGTCCCAGAAACTTGTCCTGGTTCCACCAATAGCTGGGGCACCCCGTCGAACAGCATGCACACAGGATGCATTCGTACAGCCCATCGAGCTCCTCGCGCTGGTCGGGAGACTGAATACGCTCCTTGCCGGCCGGCGGCGGCGTCTTGGTCTTCAACCAGGGTTCGATGGACGCATATTGTGCGTAGAAGTGCTTGAAGTCCGGCACCAGGTCCTTGACGACCTCCATATGCGGCAGCGGCGTGATCTGCACGGCGCCGCGCAGATCCTCAATCGGCTGCGTGCACGCCAGCGTATTCGTGCCGTTGATGTTCATCGAACAGGAACCGCAGATCCCCTCTCGGCAGGAGCGGCGGAAGGTGAGCGTGGGATCGATCTCGTTCTTGATCTTGATCAGCGCATCGAGAACCATCGGTCCGCAGTCTTCCAGATCGAGGATGTAGCTGTCGAAGCGCGGATTTTCGTCGTCGTCGGGCGACCAGCGATAGATTTTGAACGTCTTTGGTGCCTTCGCCTCGCCAGCGCCCGGATAACTACGTGCCTTGCCGGAAATCTTGCTGTGCTGCGGGAGCGCAAACTCTGCCATGGAAACCCCACGAATGAACAATGTGCGAGAGGCGTTAGCGTGATTGTCCATCACTTCGCAACCGGCAGAGCGAGAAACGCGAAACTTAGTCGCGTTCGGATGACAAAGCTGACGGCAACTCCAGGATCAGGGCCGCGCCGCCGAGCTCCGATTCCTCGGCATATAGCCGTCCCTGCATCGCCAGGGCATAGCGGCTGGAGATCGCAAGGCCGAGGCCCATGCCCTGCTCGCGGCTTTCCAGACGCTCGAAGGGCTCGAAGATACGGTGGCGGTCCTCCAGCGGGATCCCTGGGCCCGCGTCGGCGACACGAATGGCGACAATATCGCCGCTTTCGACCGAAACCCGCACCCGCGACCCGACAGGCCCGAATTTCAGCGCGTTCGACAGCAGGTTGAGAAGGATCTGCTGAACGAAGCGTCGATCCCCCGCTGCGCGAGGACGCGCGCCGCTCCCCCGTCCGTCAGGCGCCGTCTCGCTGGCCAGGTCCAGTTCGATGTCGATGCCCTTGGCTGCCCGGAGAGGACGGACGAGGCGGACAGCCTCTTCGACCGCTTCACCCACATCGAATGTCTCTGAGCGGGGCGTGGGCTCCGCGTCGTTCTGCCGCCAGAGATCGGCAAGCACGCGAGAAAGATGCTGCGACGCCGTCGAAATATCCCTGGCATAATTGGTATAGCGAGACGCCGCCTCGGCTTCAGCTTCGGACTGCATCTTCGCTGCCCCCGCCTCGATCCGACCGAGCGTTTCGTTCAGCGTGCCGCAAAAGGACTGCGGGGCCACGGCATCGCCGCGCGGCCGCGCTGTCACGATGTCCCGCCGTCTTGCACCTGGACTGCCCAGGCCGATCAGAATGTCGATCAGCATGCTACTGGCGCCCAGCCGCCTGGCGGTATTGCGGGTCGAGCCGCCACCAGGAAAGCAGCTCCCGTGCGAAGGCAGCGTCCACGGTCTCGAACAGATCGTTAGCCGCCTGCTGCGCCTCCGCAAGATTGGGCTGCCGACTGTTGAGCGTCAAAAGGATGCTGGCGAGTTGCCGACCGGCCGGCGTGTCGAGACCGCTGGCGCTGAACAGATTGGCAAGCGCCTGTCCGTCGTTCCGGAACAGCAGCAGCCACGCCGTTCCGGTCGATACGCCAGACCGTACGGCCATCAAAGCCGTGAGGAGCATCGGATCGCCGTCAACGACCGCCTTCAGCATCGTCTGGTCGGAAAGTTCCGAGCGTTCCTCGATCCGGGCAGCCAGGGCGAGAGAGGCATGCTGCGGCGAACGAACGACGTCGTGCTCGGCGCAGATTGACCTGACCGCGTCGATCACCGGTCTGATTTCCTCTGGCCCGCGATCACGGCACAATTCTGCGCACAGCTCCCACGCGCAGCGCGAAGCGAGATATTCGGGTAATTCATCCGCCAGCAGGACCGGTTCCCCCTGATCGCCACTGCGGATTTTCTTCAGCCGGCGGTATACGCGCGCTCGGTCCGCGAGGACGCGATCCTCACTGTCCTCCAGCCCGGCAACCCAGTTGCGGCCCCCACCGCGCATATCGCCCCCAACAACGATGGCGCCCGCGCCGATCGCGGCCATCTCCCCCGCCACCACGCTCTCTTCCGCCCGGTGCAGGATCGCGGAAATCAGTGTCGGTGAGTGTTCGTCCGTATGAGCCGTCAACTCGTCGACCGCTGCAGGCAGGTCGAACGTGGCGGCGCCCTCTCCCAGACGGAACAGGATCCGCTCGCCCAGATTGGCCAGCAGGCTGCGGTAGGCCGACAAGGAGAGGCTGCGAAGCTGGTCCGTGATGGTCAGCTGGCTACGGTCGAACAGATTCTGCGGCAATTGGGGCGCGAGTCCGCGCGGTATCGATGCCGCGCGAAGGCGCGCCTGCAGCCTGTGCCGGTCAACCGTCATCTCGTCCAACAAATCCAGCTCCATCAGGCCGCAGCCGCGGCGCCACCTGCCCCCTACCCTTGTAAATCTTTCCCAAAGCTAAAGGAACTGGAAGCGTAACGAAATGGATTCGTATCCGTCTCCTGCCGAACCTGCGAATTACGGCGGACCGCATCTGCCGAAAGCTGAAGAGACCTCAGCGCATGCGTTGGGGGGCAGCAGCTATTTTCTTCAAACGGCTGCGAAAAAATCCGCAAATGCCTTATCGATCTCGCAAAGCGTTCTTGATCGGCCGTCCGCATCCGGCGGCCCCGTTTCTTCCGCACGTGCCGCGATTCGAGCGATATCGTCCGCCCCCATGGCCAATGCGCCGCCCTTCAGCCGGTGTGCGCGCGCCGTCCATTCCGCGTCGGTCGCCTCGCGAAGCATGGTTACGGAGACGGTGAGACTTTCCTTCAGATCCACGAGAAGCTGGATTAGCAACTCCTCGTCGCCGCCTGTAATCTCTCTCAGAACCGAAGAAACCATACGCGCAGAGCCCCGACCCGATATGCGATCCCGGGTCGCCCGGCCTTCGTCCAGACCGCCCTTGCACGGGATGAGTTGCCCTGTGCACCCGGCCCCGTTGCTGCTAACACCTCCCCCTTAAAAAACAATGCGGAACCCACATGGCCAGTCAGCCCGCCCCTGAATTTTCCGAGGATCAGAACGAATTTGCGCCGATGGAGCCCCCTCCGCCGGCGCAATTGCGGTTGACCGACGAAGACGGGGTGGAAGCCGCAGGCGCCAGGGGTAATCGGATCTTGTGGGTTGCCGGCCTGCTCACCCTCGTCTGGTTCGCAGCGGCTGCGGCAACCGTCTACCTGCTTCTCGTCGAGGCACCTGCGCGGGAAGTGGCGCTGACGGAGTGGGCGGCCGTTGCGGCAGGCATCTTTGCCCCGGTAACCGCGATCTGGCTGATCGCGCTCGTCGTCGCCCGGGTCGATCCGGGCCGTGGTCGCCGCAGTCTGGCCAGGATCGAAGCGGCAGAGGCACGCTTTCATGGCGCTGCCGCTGACATCGAAGCGCGGATCGGCAATGTCGACCGCCTGCTTGCGGCAGCGTCGGAACGAACGGAAGCGCTCGCGGCGCGTCTGGCGGAGGAAAGCGGTACGTTCGAACAGAGCGCGAACAGGGCGTCCGAAATCGCCCGTGCCGTGTCCATCTCTCTGTCCGAGGATCGGGAGCGGATCGATCATGCCATTTCGCGCCTCGCGGAACGCGGAGAACTGACGCACGACCGGCTCGCCTCTCTGGGCGAGGTGCTGCCGCTCCTGACGCAGGAGGCGGGCCGCGTGGGCGACATCTTTACGGCACATACCGAAGAGGCATCGGCGCGCACGCGCGACATCGCCGCTCTCGTGGAAGATCTCGAGGCGCGGGCAGAGCGCGCAGCCGCAGTTGCAACGGCCCGCGGCAGTGAGACGGCGGCTCTGCTGACGAACATCGACGAAACCGCGCGAGGCGTGGAGACCGCCCTCTCCTCACAGCGCGCCCATCTGGAGGAAGCCCTTGTCGCCGCGGTTGGACAGTCGCGAACCGCCCTCGCCGACATGCAGGCAATCCTGGTCGACGAAATCGATCAGGCCCGCACGAACACGTCCGGCATGCTGGAAAGCGTACGCTCGGGCTTGGGCGAACAGACGGAGGCGATCAACGCCACGGTACGAAATGCTCACCTATTGCTAGACGAGCAGGCGCGGCACGTTTCGGGCGACATCGACCAGCGCCTCGAACGCCTCGTCGCGCTCGCGACCGAACTTGGTCAGCATCTCGACACCCGGCGCTCCGAGATCGAGAGCCTGTTCGAACGCGCGGACAGCCGGACGGATATTTTCGCGCGCGGCTTGGGCGATGCACTCGGCAGCGCCGATGCTGGCCTTTCGGGTCTATCCGAACGCATCTCCGAAATGGAGGAACGGACCACGAGGATTTCTGCGCCGGCCGGCGAAATCGAACGGATGGTTTCCGAATTGAACCGGGTTCTTGCCGAGATGTCCGAGCGCCTGTCTGGTCTTCATGGGGATGTGCAGGGGCCGCTCTCCCAAGAACTTCTGCAGAGGCGCAGCGAGTTCGAAGCGCTTGCGTCGGACGCCCGCGCGCTCTTTGCAGATTTCGCCGCGGCCGAAGCCTCAGCCGGCACTCTTACGGCCCCGATATCGCAGGCTCGTCAGGACCTGGCGAACAGCATGGCAGAGATGGAGACCGCGCGCGAGGCCGTGGAATCCACGGCGCGCAAACTCGAAGGCGACCTCGGCAATGCCGGTGCAATGCTTTCGGAAATCCAGAGAGAGGCCGACGATACCGCCGTCGGCGCCGCATCCCGCCTGATCGAGGCGCTGGGCCGCGTGCGCGAAGTGGCCAATCAGGCATCCCGCTCCGTACGGGAAACCTTCGATTCCGTTGTCGGAGAGGCCGTGGGTTCCCTGGAAAGGGCCAGCGGCGATGCGATCAGCCGCGCCGTCGCCACGCCGGTCGAGGACAATATCGGCCGGATCGAAGCGGTCGGTGACCGGGCCGCAGCAGCGGCACAGGCGGCGGCCGATCGTCTCGCGCGGTCTCTGGTATCGGTTGCCGAAACGTCCGCCGCTGTCGAGGCGCGCGTGAACGAAGCGGGCGAATTCTTGGAAACGGCCCAGCGCCGCGATTTGGCCGAACAGTCGAACCTTCTCATCGAAGCGCTCAACTCGAACGCCATCGACATTACCAAGGCCCTGTCCACGGAAGTCACGGAAGCGGCCTGGAAGCAATATCTCAGCGGCGATCGAAGCGTGTTCGCGCGGCGGGGAAGCCGCCTGGTTGAGGCGAGCGACGCCAAGGACATCGCGCGCCATTATGAGGAAGAACCGGAATTCCGGGAGGCGGTGCGGCGGTACATCCATGATTTCGAGGCGATGCTGCGCCGTGTGATGAAGGACCGCGAGGGCAACGCCATGTCCGTCGCGCTGCTATCCTCTGACGTGGGTCGCCTTTACGTCGCCCTTGCGCAAGGCACGGACCGGCTGCGCGGCAAGGAATAGCAGGAGCCCGGAGCGGCGCCTGGCGCGGCGCGCTCCGGAACGTTCTGGCGCCGTCAGAAGGCAGGAAAGTCTTCGATACCGATCCAGCCCATTTCATAATTGGCGGCGAACAGGCCGAAAATGATTGCGGACACGATCGTCGTCCATGCCAGCTTCTTCAGCATGTGCGGCCGCACCGGCGCGCTGTCCGCCTGTCCTTTCACCTTTGCTGCTCCGACCTCATCCGGGGTGCGAACGCCGAAGGGCAGAACCGCGAACAGCGTCACCACCCAGACCAGCAGATAAATGGATAGGGCGCTACCAATGCCCATCTCGGCCTCCTTTCGCGGGAACCCGCCTGTCTTCGTTTAGGACACGCGCGCCGTGCTGACTCGAGTCAGGGGCTTCTTGCCCGTCCAGTCGCGCGCGGTTCGCCGTACGGCCACGCGAACGGCCTCGGCAATGGCATCGTCCGATTTTCCGCTTGCCTTTCGAACCGCCTGCTTCGCCGCGTCGGTGCATTCCGCGACGAAGTCCGCACGTTCGTCCTCTACGGGCACGCCTTCTATCTGAAGCACCGGTTCAGCCGCCAGTCCGTTCTTGCCGAGCGCCAGGAAGATACCGACCCAGCCATTGTGAAGCAGGCGCCGGCGCCCCACCATCGTCTCCCCATCGGCCGGCACGATGACTTCGCCATCCAGCACCAGACGGCCTACGGCCTCATGGCTGATGATTTCAGGCGTTCCGGGCGCAAGGCGAATGGCGGTCCCGTTCATGGGCACGACCTGATCCGGCACACCGACGGACTTCGCCAGCGCTGCGTGCGCTTCCATATGGCGCCGCTCGCCATGCACGGGCACCGCGATCTGCGGCCGTATCCACGAATACATGGCCTGCAGTTCGGGAATACCAGGATGGCCGGAAACATGAACATTCGCCTGCCGCTCCGTGATGATCCGCACCCCGGCCGCCGCCAGCGCATTCTGCACCACACCGATTGCCAGTTCGTTGCCGGGAATCTCCTTCGAAGAGTAGATGACGGTATCGCCGCGTTCCAGTTTTAGCCGCGGATGCTCCCCCTGCGCGATGCGCGAGAGCGCAGCCCGCGCCTCGCCCTGGGCGCCCGTTGCCAGGATCATGACTTCGTTCCGCGGAAGCTTCATCGCATCCTCTTCGCGCAGCACCGGCGGAAAATCCGTCAGATACCCGACGGAATTGGCAACTTCCAGAATGCGGTGCAGGGAGCGACCGACGACGCAGATCCTGCGGCCGCAATCCTGCGCCACCTGGCCCAGCGTATGCAGCCGTGCGGCGTTCGAGGCGAAGGTGGTGACGAGCACCCTGCCCTCCTGCTCAGCCACAACCTTGTCGAGGGCTTCGCGGACCCCGCTTTCCGATCCGCTTTCACGCGGGTTGAAGACATTGGTGCTGTCTCCCACCAGCGCCAGAACCCCCTCATCGCCGATGCGGGTCAGTTCCTCCGCGGTGGTGGGAGAGCCCATGACGGGCTCGCGGTCGATCTTCCAATCGCCAGTGTGGAATACGCTGCCGAACGGCGTGTCGATCAGCAGGGCGTTCCCCTCCGGAATCGAATGCGCCAGCGGCACGTACCGGCAGCGAAACGGGCCCAGTTCGACCTCGCCCTCATTCTCGATGATATTCAGTTCGATATCATCTTCGATACCCTCCTCCTGCAATTTCTTGCGGATAAGGCCAGCCGTGAATGGAGTCGCGTAAAGCGGGACGCCAAGATCTTCGATCAGGTAGGGAATCGCTCCGATATGATCCTCATGTCCGTGCGTCAGCACGATGCCGAGCAGGTCGTCCCTGCGTTCCTCGATAAATTGCAGGTCGGGAAGAACGAGTTCGACACCCGGATAGGCGGGGTCGGAGAATGTCATGCCGAGATCGACCATGATCCACTTGCCCTGGCAGCCATAAAGATTGACGTTCATGCCAATCTCGCCGGAACCGCCCAGCGGCAGAAAGATGAGTTCGTTTTTTGGGGTCAAAGATTGTTCCTGTCTGCGATGAGGGCAAGACCGCGAACCGTCAGGTCGGCGTCCACTTCCTCGATGATATCCGTATGCTGATCGAACAGCGCGGCAAGTCCGCCCGTCGCGATGCACAGCATGTCGCAGCACGCTTCGGCCCGGATACGAGTCACCAGCCCTTCGATCAGACCGATATAACCGTAGAAGATGCCGGCCTGCATGGCATTCACCGTGCCTTTCGCCATTGCCTTTCCATCGGACGGCGGGGCGACGGCCACGCGAGGCAGCTGCGCTGAAGCGGTATATAGGGCGTCGACGGCCAGATTGATACCCGGCGCAATGACGCCGCCTGAATAGGCCCCGTTCAAAATAATGTCGAAGGTCGTCGCGGTTCCGAAATCGACGACGATCAAGCGGTCGCCCCACCGATCGTGCGCCGCTGCCGAATTGACGAGCCGGTCCGCCCCGACTTCCGCGGGATTCGGTACGTCAATGCCGATGCCGAGATCGAGGTCGCGGCTGATGACAAGCGGCGTCAGACCGAACATCACCGTCGAAAGGCGCTGGAGGTTGAAGAGAACAGGCGGCACCACCGTTGCAACCACGACACGCTTCACCTCATGGCGATCGACCCCCGCCAAACCGAACAACTGCGACAGCGCTGCAACATATTCATCGCCCGTCCGTCCCGGATGCGTCGACAGCCGCCAACGGTGGAGAACCGCCCCATCCTCCACGAGTGCAAAGACCGTATTCGTGTTGCCTACGTCGACGGCTAGCAGCATCTTGCCATCCCTTTCCCTTCATTGGCGGCACCGCGAACGACCGGCGTTCGCTGCGACCGACGCGTTCTGCGCGTCGTTCCGCACCCAATTGTGACCGCACGCCCCTGATGCATGTTTTCTATCTGCTGCGACTTTCGCGCCGATCCCACACTCTAAACCGACAGTCCGAAGACCTCGCCTGCATGTACCGAGCGCAGAGTACCGTCATCCTCTCGCAGGAGCAGGGCTCCTTCCGGGGCCAGGCCCTCAAATATCCCGGAATAGGTGGCAGTGCCGAGCCGCGCCTCCATTCGTCCGCCCATATTGTAGGCCCGTGAAAGCCAGGCCGTACGTGTCGCCGCGAAGCCCTCGCTGCGCCACTCTGCGCGGCGGCGCGCGAACGCATCCACCAGCCGTTCCGCTGCTTCCCCCGCTTCCGGAGGCGCGATACCCGCAGCGGGGAAACTCGTTGCGGGCCGCTCCGTATCGGCGGGATGACTGGCCAGATTGACGCCGCAACCGATGATGACGATGCCATCGCGCCCCTCGACCAGAATACCGGCGCATTTCGTGTCGTCGAGCATGAGATCATTGGGCCATTTCAGCGCCAGGCGCCTCGGCTCCGTCCAGGTTGAAGCGGCGTCGTGAAGCGCGAGAGCCATGACGAAGCTGAGCTGCGCCGGCGGCCCCTCGCTCGGCTGAGAACGCACCAGCGTTGAAATCAGAAGATTGCCGGTCTGCGATGTCCATGGACGCCCGCGACGACCACGCCCGGACCGCTGCCGATCCGCACGTACCCATAGGCCATCCCCCGCGCCTTCGCGAGCGGCGTCAGCGACCCAGTCGTTCGTACTGCCGACTTCGTCGAGATGGACGACGGACGGCATGGTCCCGTTAGAAGGAGAGCATTGATACGGACGCCGACTGGGCCGCGCGGACGATCGGCCCGATGGCAAGCATGCCGATCGGGGAGCAGAAGATCGCCGCCACTGCCATGACCGCACCGTTGATGCGGCTTTCCTGCGGCGCGAGGACGCCGAGCGGCTCATCAAAATAGGCGAGCTTCACGACGCGCAGATAGTAGAACGCTCCCACAACCGATGTCACCACGCCGATGACCGCCAGCACATAATGTTCCGACGCAATGGCTGCGTTGAAGACACTGAACTTCGGCCAGAATCCAAGAAGCGGCGGGATTCCAGCCAGCGAGAACATGAAGATCGCGAGCGCCAGTGCCATGCCCGGACGCGAGCGGGAAAGGCCGCTGAGCGCGTTCATCTCGTCGAGAAGGCGGCCGTCGGCGTCCCGCAGCGAAAGAACGACGAGGAACGCCCCGATCGTCATTGCCAGGTAGACGGCCATGTAGAAGAGGACGCCGGATATTCCGTCCGCCGTCGCCGACGCGAGCCCGATCAGCGCAAAGCCGATATTGTTGATTGAAGAATAGGCCAGCAGGCGCTTGATCGACGTCTGGCCGATCGCGCCGACCGCGCCGAGGATCATGGAGGCCACGGCGGCAAAGGCGACGACCTGCTGCCACTGATCGGCAATCCCGCCGAACGCTTCCATGCTGACGCGGACCAGAAGGCCCATCGCCGCGGCCTTCGGGGCGGAGGCGAAGAAGGCCGCAACCGGCGTCGGTGCCCCCTGATACACATCCGGCGTCCACATATGGAACGGGACGGCAGACACCTTGAACGCGAGCCCGGCCAGGATGAATACAAGCCCGATCGTCAAGCCGATAGACGACCCGGCCCCAAGCAGCGGCCCGAGGACGGCGAAGCTCGTCGTGCCGCTGAAGCCGTAGACGAGGCTGATCCCGTAGAGGAGGATGCCCGACGCCAGCGCGCCCAGCACAAAATATTTTAGACCGGCTTCGGACGAGCGCGCCTCGTTCCGATGGAAGGCGGCGAGCACGTAGGCTGCCAGGCTCTGCAACTCCAGTCCGACATAAAGCGACAGTAGGTCGGCCGCCGATACCATCATGGACATGCCGAGCGCCGCCAACATGATGATGACGGGATATTCGAATTTATCCGACCGCGCCCGCTTTAGATACGGAAGGGCGATGACGCTGCAGACGCCGGCGGCAGCGAAGATGATCACCTTCAGAAAGGCGGAGAAATTGTCAGCGACATACAGCCCGTCAAAGGCGAACCGGCTTGCTGGATCGTTCACCAGCGACAGACCGGCAATGATGTAGATGATCACTGCGCCCCAGGTCAGGCCGACAAGGCTACGGTCGCCGCGAAAGACGCCGAGCATCAACAGCGACATCAGGCCGAGGGCGAGCGTCAGCTCCGGCGCGGCAATGGACAGGGACTGCGACAGCGGCTGCATGACAAGCTCGTTCATTCTGTAGCCTCCGCGACGGCACCGAGGACGCGGGCGGGCAGGTTTGCAGCACCGGCAAGCGGCGCGGATACATCATCGGCGCTGCCCGCCACCTCCTGCTGCGGCGCGCCCGCGGCGTTGAGGCGGGCGACGATATCCGCAACGGGTGCACGGACGGGATCGATGAACACATTGGGCGCAATGCCCATCCACAGGGTCGCGACGGCGATCGGCACCAGGCAGATATACTCGCGCACGCTAAGATCCCTCATGCCGGCAACCGCCTCGCTCGTCACCGTGCCGAAAACGACGCGGCGGTAGAGAAACAGCATGTAGGCGGCGCCGAGAATGATCCCGGTGCACACCACGAAAACCGCCCAGGTGGAGGTCTTGAACGCACCGAGCATTACCAGAAATTCACCGACGAACCCCGACGTCCCCGGCAAACCGACAGATGCCATGGTGAACAGCATGAAGAAGATCGCATAGCGCGGCATGATGTTCGCAACGCCGCCATAGGCCGAAATCTCGCGCGTGTGCAAACGGTCGTAGACGACGCCTACGCACAGGAAGAGCGCGCCGGAAACCAGGCCATGCGACAGCATGACGACGATCGACCCCTCAAGCGCCTGCTGATTGAAGCCGAACAGGCCCACCGTGACGAACGCCATATGCGCAACCGAGGAATAGGCGATCAGTTTCTTCATGTCGTTCTGCGCCAGCGCAACGAGCGAGGTATAGACCACGGCAACCATCGAGAGGCCGAACACCAGCCACATCAGCTCGACAGAAGCGTCCGGGAACATCGGCAGCGAAAAGCGGATGAAGCCGTAGCCGCCCATCTTCAAAAGAACGCCGGCCAGGATCACCGATCCTGCCGTTGGCGCCTGCACGTGGGCATCGGGCAGCCATGTGTGGACCGGCCACATCGGCATCTTCACGGCAAAGCTGGCGAAGAAGGCCAGCCACAGCCAAACCTGGACCTGCGGATCGAAATCATAGGCCATCAGCGTCGGAATGTCGGTCGTTTCGGCGGCACTGACCATGTACATCATCGCCAGCAGCATCAGGACCGAGCCGAGCAGCGTGTAGAGAAAGAATTTGTAGCTGGCGTAGATGCGATTGGTGCCGCCCCAGATGCCGATGATCAGATACATCGGAATGAGGCCGCCCTCGAACATGACGTAGAAGAGGAAGAGGTCCGTTGCGGCGAAGACGCCGATCATCAACGCCTCCATCAGCATGAACGCCGCCATATATTCCGGGACACGCGTCTTCACGCTCTGCCAGCTCGCCAGGATGCAGATCGGCATCAGGAACACGCTGAGCGCGATCAGAACGAGACTGATGCCGTCAATTCCGAGCGCCCAGGAGAAATACGGCTCGAACAATGGCACCGTCTCGCGGTACTGAAACGCACTCGTCCCCGTATCGAAGCCCAGCCAAAGAGCAATTCCGAGGACGAGTTCAATGAGCGTCGTGCCGAGTGCCAGCCAGCGCGCACTGTTCGCACGGCCATCTTCGTCGCCGGGCCACAGCAGAAGCGCGGCGCCGCTGATCAGCGGCAGCAGAATCATGACGGTAAGAATGGGGAACTCCATCACTGGCCTCCCAGCGCTTGCGGCAGGAACCAGGCAGCCGCCGCAGCGAGGCCGATCAGCATGACGAGCGCATAGGTATAGAGATAACCGGACTGGATGTAGCGGGCGACACCCGAACCGCGCACCACAAGGGCGCTGAGCCCGTTCGGACCGAAGCGGTCGATCGTGCCCTCATCCCCGCGCTTCCAGAAGAAGCGGCCAAGCCACATCGCCGGGACCATGAACACATAATGATAAAGCTCGTCGAAATACCATTTGTTGAGAAGGAAATTGTAGAGTCCGCGGAACGTGGACACGAACCCGGCGCGCCCTTCCGGCCGGTAGATATAATTCCACCACGCAATGGCGAGGCCCGTCAGCATGGCGATGAAGGGCGACAGCTTCACCCAGGTCGGCACGTGATGCGCATGCTCGATCAGTTCCGCCGAAAAGGCAATGCTGCCACGCCAGAACGCGCTGCCGGATTCTTCGCCGACGAAGACATGGTAGCCGAGGAAGCCGGCAAAGATGGCGCCGAGGGACAGCACACCAAGCGGCACCAGCATGTTCACAGGGCTTTCATGCGGATGATAACCGCCCGTGCCCGTGGCGGGCAGCGGCTTTGCCGGATGGGCGGGCTCGTCGCCCGAGTCCTCGTCCGACGGATGATCGTGCACAGCATGCTGGACATGCTCGCTGCCTGCCCAGCGCGCCTCTCCGAAGAATGTCAGGAAGACGAGCCGCCAAGAATAGAAGCTGGTCAGCAGCGCCGCAAACACGCCGACGGCAAAGGCGATATACCCCGCCTGGCTGCCGGCCGCGAATGCGCTCTCGATGATCATGTCCTTGGAATAAAACCCGGCAAAACCAATGCCGGCCAGCGGGATGCCGACGCCGGTAATCGCGAGCGTTCCGAACATCATAGCCCAATAGGTCAGCGGGATTTCCTTACGCAGGGCGCCATAGTGCCGCATGTCCTGCTCATGATGCATGGCGTGGATGACCGAGCCCGCCCCCAGGAACAGCAGCGCCTTGAAGAACGCGTGCGTGAACAGGTGGAACATCGCCGCGCCATAGGCGCCGACGCCCGCGGCAAAGAACATGTAGCCGAGCTGCGAACAGGTCGAATAAGCGATGACCCGCTTGATATCTGTCTGCACCGTGCCGACAGTCGCGGCGAACAGAGCCGTTGCGGCCCCGACATAAGTGACCACGGTCATCGCGGCGGGCGCCGCCTCGAACAGCGGCGACAGGCGGCAGACCATGAAGACGCCGGCCGTGACCATCGTAGCGGCATGAATGAGAGCGGAGACCGGCGTCGGGCCCTCCATCGCGTCCGGCAACCATGTGTGCAGACCAAGCTGAGCCGACTTGCCCATCGCGCCGACGAAAAGCAGCAGGCACAGCGTCGTCAGCAGATCGACCTCAGCTCCCAGAAACGTGATGGTTTGCCCGGTAAGCGCGCTCGCGCCGCTGTTAATGGCGGAAATGTCCGTGGTTCCGAACACCATGAAGACGCCGAAAATGCCCAGCGAAAAGCCGAAATCGCCAACGCGGTTGACCACGAACGCCTTGATGGCGGCAGCGTTGGCGCTCGGCTTGTAATACCAGAAACCGATAAGGAGGTACGAGGCGAGGCCGACCCCCTCCCAGCCGAAGAAGAGTTGCACCAGATTGTCGGCCGTCACCAGCATCAACATGGCGAAGGTGAACAGCGACAGATAGGCAAAGAATCGGGGCTGATCCGGATCCTCTGCCATGTAACCCCAGCTGTAGAGATGTACGAGCGCCGACACCGTCGTCACCACGATCAGCATGACCGCTGTCAGCGTATCGAGACGCAGCGCCCAGTTCACGTCAAGATCGCCCGAGCGGAACCAGTCCATCACGGGCTCGACGTAGCTTGTGTCGCCGAAACCGACCTGGAAAAAGATGACCCAGGACAGCGCCGCGGAAATAAACAGGCCACCGGTCGTCACGCTCTTCGCGAGCATGTTGCCGAGCGCACGGTTACCGAGCCCGGCAACAAGCGCCGTCAGCAGCGGCAGGAATACGACGATCTGAAGCACGCGCCCGTCAGCCCTTCATCTGGTTGATCTGGTCGACCGCGATCGTGCCACGGTTGCGGAAATAGAGAACGAGGATCGCAAGCCCGATAGCCGCCTCGCCCGCCGCGACGGTCAGGACGAACATCGCGAAAATTTGTCCGGTCAGGTCGCCGAGGAATGAGGAGAAGGCTACGAGATTGATGTTCACGGCCAGCAGGATCAGCTCCACGGACATCAGGATCACGATGACGTTCTTGCGATTCAGCGCGATGCCGAGGACCCCGAGAACGAACAGGATCGCCGCAACGGTTAGATAATGTTCGAGACCGATCACAGCTCGACCCCCTCACCTGTATTGGGTTTGGTGATGCGCACCGCGTCTTCCGGACGGCGGGCGACCTGGCGCATGATGTTCTGTTTCTTGACGCCGCCGCGCTGCCGGTGCGTCAGCACGATTGCCCCCACCATGGCGGTGAGGAGGATCATGCCGGCCCCCTGAAACACGTAGACGTAGCGCGTATAAAGCAGCGCGCCGATCGCCTCCGTATTGGAAACGTCTCCGCTCGCAGCGGCACCGGCTGCGACGTTCGCCGCGGCCACGCCCATTTCGGGCTGGCCGATCAGCGCCGCAGCGCCCGCGGCGACGATCAGCTCCGCCGCCAGAACGCCTGCCAGGATAAGGCCGAAGGGAAGATAGGAAACGAAGCCGGCGCGCAGTTCGGCGAAATCGATGTCGAGCATCATGACGACGAACAGGAACAGCACGGCAACCGCACCGACGTAGACGATGACCAGCAGCATCGCCAGAAACTCCGCGCCCAGCAACAGGAACAGCCCGGCTGAATTGAAGAATGCCAAGATCAACCACAGCACGGAGTGCACCGGGTTCTTCGACAGGATCACCGCAGTACCCGAAATGAGCACGATGCCTGCCAGCATGTAGAAGATGATCGCTTCGACCATGCCGGTCCCCGCTTACCCTTTGCTTCAAATTCCGGCGACATGCCGGCTTCCGTGCCGTCCGGCGGTTGAAGGCCGCCGAACATTCTTCTTTCGAACCGTCCCCCTGCACGGATGCCCGGCACAAGCGCCGGACGGGCGGTCCCGTGAATTGGCGCCGCCCTAGCGGTAGGCAGCATCCGCCGCAAGATTCGCGGCCAGCGCAGGCTCCCAGCGCTCGCCGTTTTCAAGCAGTTTGAACTTGTCGTAGATCAGTTCCTCGCGCGTTTCGGTCGCGAACTCGAAATTCGGCCCCTCGACAATGGCATCAACGGGACAGGCCTCCTGACAGAAACCGCAATAGATGCACTTCGTCATGTCGATATCGTAGCGCGTCGTCCGGCGGGAACCATCTTCGCGCGGCTCTGCCTCGATCGTGATCGCCTGCGCCGGGCAAATCGCCTCGCACAGCTTACAGGCGATGCAGCGCTCTTCCCCATTGGCATAACGGCGCAGCGCATGCTCGCCGCGAAAGCGCGGGCTGACAGGTCCCTTTTCAAAGGGATAGTTCACCGTGGCCTTCGGCCGGAACATATATTTCAGCGTCAGGCCCATGCCCTTCACAAATTCCAGCAGCAGGAAGGATTTGGCGGTTTGTGCGAAGCTCATTGGAAATGACCCGGGGTTACGAACATCAGATAGCCGGAGACCAGGAACACCCAGAACAGGCTGACCGGCAGAAACACCTTCCAGCCGAGGCGCATCAGCTGGTCGTACCGATAGCGCGGCACCGTCGCGAACACCCAGGCAAACAGGAAGAACATGAAGGCGATCTTCAGAAGCAGCCAGATGAAGCCCGGAACGACGTAGAGCAACGGAATGTCGAGCGGCGGCAGATACCCACCCAGAAACAGCACGCTCGTCAGCGCGCACATCAGCAGGATGGCGCCATATTCGCCCAGCCAGAACAGCGCGAAGCTCATCGAGGAATATTCGGTCTGGTAACCGGCGACGAGTTCGGCCTCGGCCTCCGGCAGGTCGAAGGGTGGGCGATTCGTTTCCGCAAGCGCGGAGATAAAGAACATGATCGCCATCGGAAAAAGCAGCGGGTTGAAGAGGTTCATGTTGATGAACCCGAGAACCGTGCCGCGCTGCGCCTCAACGATCGTGCTGAGATTGAAGCTGTTCGCCCACAGAACGACACAGATCACGATGAAGCCGATGGAGACTTCGTAAGACACCATCTGAGCCGCCGACCGTAAGCCGCCGATAAACGGATATTTACTGTTCGACGCCCAGCCGGACATGATGATGCCGTAAACACCAAGCGAGGACACCGCAAAGATGTAGAGAATGCCGACATTGATATCCGCAAGAACCAGTTCAGCGGAGAAGGGAATGACCGCCCAGCCAACGAGCGCCAGGGTAAAGGTGATCATCGGTGCGAGCAAAAAGACGCCCTTATTGGCGCCGGCCGGGATGATCGTCTCCTTCAGGAACACCTTCAGGCCGTCGGCAAAGGACTGCAGCAGGCCGAACGGTCCGACCACATTGGGTCCGCGCCGCATCTGGGCCGCCGCCCAGATCTTGCGGTCTGCATAAACGGCATAGGCAACGCCGATCAGCACCGGCAGCACGATCGCCAGCACGAGCAGGGTGTACCCCACCAGATAGCCGAACACGTCGCCCAGATGGGTTTGGAAGAACGCAACCATTATTCGGCAGCCTCCAGCACATCCTCATTGCCGTGCAGGATGATTTCCGAACATTGCTGCATCACCTCCGACGCGCGCGCGACGGGATTGGTCATGTAGTAATTCTCGAACGAATACCGCACGGGCTCCGGCTGAACTTCGCTGCGTCCCGGAATGGAAAAGGAATCCCACCCGACGACCGCAAGCCCTTCGTCCGCCAAGAGGGGAAATTCTCGTGCGATCCGCGCACGCAGTGCGTCCATATCATCATAGCCGAGCGGACTGCCCAGCACATCCGAAAGGGCGCGAAAGATTGCCCAGTCCTCTCGGGCATCGCCCGGCGGGAACACCGCGCGGTTCGAGCGCTGCACGCGGCCTTCCATGTTCACCCAGGTCGCATCCTTTTCGGCAAAGCTCGCGGCCGGCAGGATCACATCGGCATGACGGACACCGCGGTCGCCATGATGACCGACGTAAATCTTGAATACGCCCGGAAGCGCGCCAGCATCAATCTCGTCAGCACCGTGCAGGAACAGGGCCTTCAGAGCACCGGACTCCGCATCGGCTAGAATGCGGGAGACTCCGCCCTCTGCTGTAAAGCCGATATCAAGGCCGCCGACTCGCCCAGCGGCGGTGTGCAGCACGTTGAAACCGTTCCATCCATCGCGAACCAGATTGAAATCGCGCACCAGCGTTTCCACAGCGGCCAGAACGCCGGCGCCGTCGGTCCGCGCCAGTGCGCCCTGCCCGACGATCACGGCCGGGCGCTCCGCGCCCTTCAGCGCGTCGACCACCGCTTGCGGCAGCGATCCGAGCACCGTGAGATCGCCCCCCAGCCATTCGGCCTCATAGGTCAGATCGACCTCGGGCCCGATGGCGAAGACTTTGGCCGCTCCCCTGCGAACCGCTTTACGGATGCGCGTATTCACCAGCGGCGCTTCCCACCGCGGATTGGAACCGATCAGGAGCACCACATCGGCGGTCTCCAGCGGCGCGATGCCGGTGTTGAACAGATAGCTTGCACGGACACCGGAAATCTCGCCACCAAGCTGCGCGCCATCCTGACGACATTCATGGCGGCTGGAGCCGAGCTGCGCGAGAAGATCCTTGAGGGCGACCATGCTCTCGACGTCGACCAGATCGCCCGCGATCGCGCCGATTTGCTCGCCGCCGAGACCGGACAGCCCTCTTTTGACGGCCGCGAACGCGTCCTTCCAGGTCGCGCGGCGCAGCTTGCCATTCTCCCGAATATAGGGCGCATCGAGGCGACGCTTCATCAGACCGAGCGGACCGTAGCGCCCCTTATCCGACAGCCACTCCTCGTTGACGTCGTCATTCACTCGCGGCAGCACCCGCAGAACCTGTGGCCCCCGACTATCGTAGCGGACGTTGGAGCCGACGGCATCCATCACGTCGATGCCGTTCGTCTTGACCAGTTCCCACGGCCGGCTTTCGAACGCATAGGGTTTCGAGGTCAGCGCGCCGACCGGACAGAGATCGATGACGTTGCCGCTAAGCTCCGACGTCGCCGCCTGTTCCAGGTACGTCGTGATCTGCATGTTCTCGCCGCGGCCCACGGCGCCGATCTCCTCGACGCCGGCGACCTCCTCGGCAAAACGAACGCAGCGCGTGCAGTGAATGCAGCGGGTCATCACCGTCTTGATGATCGGACCCATGTATTTCTCGGTCACTGCCCGCTTGTTTTCCTGGTAGCGAGAGCGTCCGCGGCCGTAATTGAGTGCCTGGTCCTGCAGATCGCATTCGCCGCCCTGATCGCAAATGGGGCAATCGAGCGGGTGATTGATCAGCAGGAACTCCATGACGCCCTCACGCGCCTTCCTGGTCACTTCCGAGTTGGTCTTCACGACCTGCCCGTCAGAGGCGGGCATGGCGCAGCTCGCCACCGGCTTCGGCGACTTTTCCATCTCCACGAGGCACATGCGGCAATTGCCAGCAATGGACAGCCGTTCGTGATAACAGAAACGCGGGATCTCCTTGCCGGCCGCCTCGCAGGCCTGCAGCACGGTCGCCCCCTGCGGCACCTCCACCTCGATACCATCGACGGTCAGCTTAGGCATCGGCATTGTCCTTTCCGGCCTTCTTGGCGGCCTTGGCCAGACGACGCTTTTCCTTCTCCTCCGCCTTCAGGCGCTGCGCGTAATCGGCGTTCATCCAGCCATTCTCCGGGCCGCTGCGGCGGGAGGCATCATCGGGCATGAGCGCCGTAATTGCGGCGCCGCCAATGACGATAATGCCGACCAGACCGATGAGCATATGAACCATTATTCAGCAGCCTCCAGCATGGCATTCTTGCGCGCGGCGATGCGGCGCTCGAGTTCGGGGCGGAAGTGACGGATCAGCCCCTGGATCGGCCAGGCCGCCGCGTCTCCAAGCGCGCAGATCGTATGTCCCTCGACCTCTTTCGTGACATCATGCAGCATATCGATCTCCTCGACCTCCGCCTGCCCCGTCACGAGCCGCTCCATGACCCGCCACATCCAGCCCGTGCCCTCGCGGCACGGCGTGCACTGGCCGCAGCTTTCATGCTTGTAGAAATAGGAGATGCGGCTGATGGCGCGCACGATGTCGGTCGATTTGTCCATCACGATGATCGCCGCGGTGCCCAGACCCGATTTCAGATCCCGCAGGCCATCGAAATCCATGGGGCAGTCCATGATCTCCGCAGCCGGCACCAGCGGCACGGACGAGCCGCCCGGAATGACCGCCAGCAGATTGTCCCAGCCGCCGGTGATGCCGCCGCAGTGCCGCTCGATCAGGTCGCGGAACGGGATCGACATGGATTCCTCCACGACACACGGCCGCTCGACATGACCGGAAATCTGAAAGAGCTTGGTTCCGTGGTTGTTCTCACGGCCAAAACCGGAAAACCAGCCCGAACCCCGACGCAGAATTTCCGGCACCACGGCGATCGATTCGACGTTATTCACCGTCGTCGGGTGACCATAAAGGCCCGCCCCTGCCGGGAAGGGCGGCTTCAGGCGCGGTTGTCCCTTCTTTCCTTCCAAGCTTTCCAGCATCGCGGTTTCCTCACCGCAGATATAGGCGCCGGCGCCGCGATGCATGTAGACGTCGAAATCATATCCCGACTTCGCGGCGTTCTTACCGAGCAGCCCCTTGTCGTAAGCCTCGTCTATAGCACGCTGGAGCGCTTCCGCCTCGCGAATATATTCGCCCCGAATATAGATATAAGCTGCGCGCGCGCGCATGGCGTAGCCAGCAATGAGTGCGCCCTCGAGCAGCTTATGCGGATCGTGCCGGATGATCTCCCGGTCCTTGCAGGAGCCCGGTTCCGACTCATCGGCATTGATGACGAGATAGGACGGCCGGTCGGCGGGCGGCTCTTTCGGCATGAATGACCACTTCACGCCGGTCGGGAAGCCCGCCCCGCCGCGACCGCGCAGCCCGGACGCCTTCACCTGCTCGATCACCCAATCGGGGCCGTTTTCGAACCAGCGCTTCGTATTGTCCCAATCGCCGCGCTTGGTCGCCGCGTCGAGACCCGCCGACTGAAAGCCGTAGAGATTGGTGAAAATCCGGTCCTTGTCGCTAAGGAAATCGGTCACGCCGTGAACTCCTTCAGCGTCGTCGGTCCGCCCGCCGGCTCCGATGACTTGCGACCGGTCTGCGAACCGGGCTGCGGTCGATCCCCCGCGGCGAGTGCGTCGATGATCCGCGCCGTGCTGTCCGCGTCCAGATCCTCGTAATTGTCGTCATTGATCTGCAGCATGGGCGCGTTGGCGCAATTGCCCATGCATTCGACCTCCGTCAGCGTGAAAAGACCATCCGGGGTCGTCTTGCCCTTCCGGATGCCCTTCTCGTTCAGCGCCCGCATCACGTCGTCCGAACCACGCAGCATGCACGGCGTCGTACCGCAAAGCTGGACATGGTACTTCCCGACCGGTGCGAGGTTGTACATCGTGTAGAAGCTGGCAACCTCGTAGACGCGAATGTACGGCATCGACAGCTGCTTCGCTACGAATTCGATGACGGGAATTGGCAGCCACCCCTGCGTTTCCGTCTGGACGCCGATCTGCCGCTGGGCAAGATCCAGAAGCCCCATGACCGCGGACTGCTGACGCCCCTCCGGATATTTGGCGATCTGTCGAGCCGCCGACTTGGCGTTCTCTTCGGTCCACTGGAATCCGTCGAACGCGTGATGATCCGGCTTTTCCGGCGCCATCTCGTGCGTGTGGGCGACGCTGCTATATGTGGCTGCGGTCATGTCTTCGTTTCTCGTTTTGCATTTGCCGCGCAGGAACGAAACAGCGCGGCCGGCATATGGCTTGCGCGCGATATGCCTATCATTTCTTCATCTCGCAACCGCCACATTCCGCGCGGAGCCGCGGAATTCCGTCAGTTAAGAAGCCTTCTCAATAAGGACGCGCTCCACGCATTCGATCCGGTCGCCGTCGCCCCTCGCGCGAAGCGTCCATTCGCTGCGAAAGGGCGCGCCGTCGCTGCCGACGGGTGTCGATAGGAATGTCACCGTTCCCGCCGCCCGGTCGAACCCAACGGCCTGCGTCAGCACCGCCGCCGGGGACTTGCCGGCGCGGGCCTCGGCAGCCCGGGCGAGCGCCGACAGATTGTCGACCTCTTTCCCCGTATCGCTATCGCGCGCCACGAAGCCGTCGCATAGCGGCGGCCGCTCGTAAAGCTGCCCGGTCGCCATGGCCTGCATCATCGCCTGCGGCGTCCGGTAGGCCATTGGCAGATCGCCGGTTGCGATCGTATCCTGCGCGGCACCGATCGAAGGCGCCGGATCCTCATCGCAGCCGGCTAGGCAGAGGAGAAACAATCCGGCAGCGCCAAGACGGATCGCATGGGCTGCGGAGCGGGGCCACCCTGAAGACCGCATCGCCGAACGCTCCCGCTCTAGCGGTCGCACTCGCCGAAAACGATGTCGAGCGAACCGAGCACCGCCGGCGCATCCGCGAGCATGTGCCCCTTGCACAGGAACTCCATCGCCTGAAGGTGGGAGAAGGCCGTGGGACGAATCTTGCAGCGATAGGGTTTGTTGCTGCCATCGGAAACCAAGTAGATTCCGAATTCCCCCTTCGGGCTCTCGGTCGCGACGTAGACCTCGCCCTCCGGCACGTGAAAGCCCTCGGTATAGAGCTTGAAGTGATTGATCAGCGCCTCCATCGAGCGCTTCATCTCGCCCCGGCGCGGTGGACTGATCTTCGGGTCCGTCGCCATCACCGGCCCCTCCGGCATCTCCGCGACGCACTGCTTGATGATCTTAAGGCTCTCCTTCATCTCCTGAATGCGAACCATGAAGCGATCGTAGCAATCCCCGCTGGTGCCGACCGGAATATCGAACTCCATGCGATCATACACGTCGTAGGGCTGCGACTTGCGGATGTCCCAGGCGATGCCGGAACCGCGAATGCAGGGACCGGAGAAGCCCCACGCCACCGCGTCTTCCTTCGAGATTATGCCGATATCGACGTTGCGCTGCTTGAAGATGCGATTGCCGGCAACCAGCGCCTCGAAATCCGCGAGAACCTTCGGAAAGCGCTCGGCCCACTCTGCGATATCGGCCAGCAGCTTCGGCGGTAGGTCCTGATGCACCCCGCCCGGCCGGAAATAGGCGGCATGGAACCGGGCACCCGACGCGCGCTCGTAGAACTCGCAAATATATTCCCGCTCCTCGAACAGCCACAGCATCGGCGTCATGGCGCCCACGTCCATCGCATGGGCGGTGGTGTTCAGGATATGATTGGTGATCCGCGTGATCTCCGCGAACATCGTGCGGATATATTGCGCGCGAAGCGGCACCTCGAGATCGAGCAGCTTCTCGACGGCCAGGACGTAGCTGTGCTCCTGGCACATCGGGCTGACATAATCGAGGCGGTCCATATAGGGCAGCGCCTGCAAATATGTCTTGTATTCGATCAGCTTCTCGGTGCCGCGGTGCAAAAGGCCGACATGCGGATCGATGCGCTCGATGATCTCGCCGTCCATCTCCATGATCAGGCGCAACACGCCGTGGGCCGCCGGATGCTGCGGCCCGAAATTCATGGAATAATTCTGGATTTCGGTCGTCGTTTCCTCGCTGCCCGTCTGCGAATCGATCGTGATCGAACCGGACCCCGGCTCATCCTTGGCAGCGGTGTCTTCAAGAACGTCCGTCATTCGCTCTTCCCTTCCGCCTCGGCGGCAACAGCCTCCGCCTTCTCGTCGCCCGGCAGATTGTAGCGGCTATATTCCGGTCCCTCCCAAGGGCTCTCGAAGTCGAACGTGCGAAAGTCCTGCGCCAACTTCACCGGCTCGTAGACGACGCGCTTGTGCTCCTCCGACCAGCGCAGTTCGACATAGCCTGTCAGCGGAAAGTCCTTTCGGAACGGATGTCCCGAAAACCCATAGTCGGTCAGAATACGGCGATGGTCGGGATTGCCGTCGAACAGGACACCGTAAAGGTCCCATACCTCGCGCTCCAGCCATCCGGCGACAGGCCAGAGCGACGTGACGGAAGGAACGGGCGTTCGCTCGGTGGCAAAAACCTTCACCCGGATTCGCTGGTTCTTCGTCAGCGACAGCAGATGATAGTTGACCTCGAACCGCTCGGGACGTTCCGGATAGTCGCAGCCCGCAATTTCCATCAATTGCTGGAAACCGTGCTCGTCACGCAGCGCAGCCAGCGTCGAGAACAGCGCGTCGCGCGGCACGGTGAGCGTCAGTTCGCCCCGATGGGTCTTTGCCTCGGCGGCTGGGAATGCGGCCTCGACCCCCTCGCAGGGGTTCATGCGGGGTGCGGGATGCGCGGGCATGAATAGTCCTCTTAGCGTTCGAAGGTGCCGACGCGGCGGATTTTCCGCTGCAACGCCATGATGCCGTAGAGCAGCGCCTCGGCAGAGGGCGGGCAGCCCGGCACATAAATATCCACCGGTACAATACGATCGCAGCCGCGCACCACGGAATAGCTGTAGTGATAATAGCCGCCGCCATTGGCGCAGGAGCCCATGGAGATCACGTAGCGCGGCTCCGACATCTGATCGTAGACGCGGCGCAGCGCCGGCGCCATCTTGTTGCACAGGGTGCCGGCGACGATCATCACGTCCGACTGACGCGGGGAGGCGCGCGGCGCGGCCCCGAACCGCTCCATATCATAACGCGGCATGTTCGTGTGCATCATCTCGACCGCACAGCAGGCGAGGCCGAACGTCATCCACCATAGCGAGCCGGTGCGCGCCCAATTGAACAGCTCCTCCGTCGTCGTCGTCAGGAACCCCTTATTGTCGAGTTCGGCATTCACGTCTGTGACGAACTGGTCCGTCGGTATGTCGAATGTGGCCGGCGTGCGCGCGGCGGGTGCTTCTACTCCCATTCCAGCGCTCCTTTCTTCCATTCATATATGAATCCGATGGTCAGGATTCCAAGGAAGACCATCATCGCACCCCAGCCGAAGACGCCCGTTGCGCCCAAGGAGACAGCCCATGGGAACAGAAAGGCAACTTCCAGGTCGAAGATGATGAAGAGGATGGAAACTAGGTAGAAGCGTACGTCGAACTGATTGCGCGCATCCTCGAATGCCGGGAACCCGCACTCATACTCGGCCAGCTTGTCGTCGTACGGGTTTTGCGCGCCGGTCAGGTTCGAGACCAGCATCGGCAAGCCGACAAAGACGGCCGACAGCGCGATCGCGATGCCGAGAAAAATGAGGATGGGCAGATATTCCGCCGCGACGGCCACCATGGGCAAAACTTTCGGATTTTTGCGTTTCGCTGGCGCTTCTAGGCGGGCAAGCCGGGGGGTGCAAGGCGGCAGGTGCGCCGGGCAGCAGTCCGCACGACGAACAATCGCCGCCGCGCATCGTTACGAGCACAAGACGCCTTTAATTTTCAGGCGAACAGCGAAGGAATTTGCATGCGTGAGACGTCGATTTCGGCCCTGCTGATCGCCGCCCTTGCCGTTCCGGCGGCGGCCCAGAATGTCAGTGCCGATCCAAAGACTGTATCCGCCGTGCTCGAGGAAAGTGGTTTCGAGAGTCGCTGGGAACAGACACCCGGCGGCCAGCCCGCTCTCCTCAGCTCGAACGGCGCCTCGGACTTCTCCGTGTTCTTCAGCAATTGCAACAGCAGCGGAGATGATTGCTCGACGCTGCAATTCTATGCCGGATACCAGACGGACGGGCGCACCGAACTCTCGGCCATCAATGCCTTCAATCGCGATACGCGTTTCGGCGATGCCTATCTCGACGAGGAGGGCGATGCCGTCCTGGAGATGGACGTGAATCTCGACTTCGGCGGGGTCAGCCGCGAAAATCTTGCCGACCAGATCTCGGTCTGGACCGATTTGATGGAGACGTTCGAAATCGCCATCGAATGGTAACGGCGAGTTGTTGGAGGCGCGCTATTTGCGAAGCGCGCCCGCCACCAGCTTGTGAAGTTTCGAGTGCAGACCATTATTCGCGGCCACGATCTCCCCCTCGGCCACACGGCGATCCGTACCGCGATAGTCCGTGATAAAGCCGCCCGCCTCCTTCACGATCAGCATGCCGGCCGCCACGTCCCAGTAGCTGAGATCCTTTTCCCAGAACCCGTCGAAGCGGCCCGCCGCCACCCAGGCCAGGTCGAGTGCCGCCGAGCCAAAGCGCCGTATGCCCGCCACCTGCGGCGCAACCGCCTGCGTGATCGCGTCCCATTCCTCGAAATTGCCATGGCCGCGATACGGAATGCCCGTCGCGATCAAGGCGTCGCCAAGCTCCCGCCGACCGGAGACGCGCAGGCGCTGGTTGTGCAGGAACGCGCCCTTCCCCTTCTCCGCCCAGAAGAATTCGTCGGTTAGCGGCTGATAGATGCAGGCGGCGCGTATATCGCCATGAATCTCTGCCGCAATGGAGATGGCGAAGTGCGGGATGGAGTGCAGGAAGTTCGTCGTTCCGTCCAGCGGGTCGATGATCCAGCGCTCGGTGCCGTCACGGCCGGGAATATCCTCGCCCTCCTCGAGCACGAAACCCCAGTCAGGACGCGCCTGGCTGAGGATGTCGACCAGCGTGCGCTCCGCCTCCCGATCCGCGTTCGACACGAAGTCCGACGGACCCTTGCGGCTGACCTGCAGCGCGGACACTTCTCCGAAATCGCGGCGCAGCCTGGGTGCGGCCTTTCTGACCGCGCGGTCCATGACGGTAATGAGAGCGGGACGTGCGGGCACTTAGTTGTCCGACCCCGCCTGCGGTTTGAACCCGCAGACCGCAGCAAGCGCCATCAGCACATGCTGGTTGTTATCGACGGAGAGCTGGTCGTTGGCCTCGATAACGGCGGTTGCTTTTTCGCTGATCTCGCGGAACGGGGCGGAATAAATGCAGCCGAACAGCGCATTCTTCATCTCGCCTGGAACCTCCTCGACCTGCATGGCACCGCCGATGATACGGAAATGCTTCACAGCCGTCTCAAGCTGCTCCTGCGTCGGCTCGCCCTGCTGCTGCGCGGATACGCCGGTGGCGGCCGCGGCGGCAATGCCGGCGGCGAGAATGGCAGTTCTCATCATGATCAGTCAGCCCTCTTCACATATTCCTGGCTATACACGTCGACAACGACCCGCGTGCCGCTGGTGATGTGCGGCGGCACCATGATGCGGACGCCGTTGTCGAGCATGGCCGGCTTGTACGAGCTGGACGCGGTCTGTCCCTTAACCACAGCATCGGCCTCGACGATCTCTGCCTCGACCTGTTCGGGAAGCTGAACCGAAATCGGCTTCTCCTCGTACATTTCGAGCATGACCTGCATGCCATCCTGCAAAAAGGCCGATGCATCGCCAAGAAGATCTGTCGGTAAGGTTACCTGGTCGAACGTCTCGGTATCCATAAAGGTCAGCATGTCGCCCTCGGCATACAAGAACTGAAAGTCCTTCGTGTCGAGGCGCACTTTTTCGACGGTCTCCGAGGAACGAAAACGATTGTTCGTCTTGCGCCCGTCCATCAGGTTCTTCATCTCGACCTGCATGTAGGCGCCGCCCTTGCCGGGCTGCGTGTGCTGAATCTTTACGGCGCGCCACAGGCCGCCTTCATATTCGATGATGTTGCCCGGACGAATGTCCACGCCGGAAATTTTCATGAGATCACCATGTCGATGGGGTTCGTGAGCGCGCCCTTATCAGCGGCCGGCGCGGTCCTCAAGCAGGTCGGCGAACGCACGAATGCAGGCGGCAGGATTCTCGGCATGATTCCATACCGCACCGGAGACGGCCAGAAAGTCCGCGCCCGCGTCGATCAGCGGCGCGGCATTTTCCGGCGTTATGCCGCCGATCGCCACGCACGGAATCTCGCTGATCGTCGACCACCAGCCGAGGATGGAGGGATCGGGCCGGTGAACCGTCTCCTTCGTCGCCGTGTCGTAGAAGCTGCCAAAGGCGATATAGTCCGCCCCCTGCTCGCCGGCCTGCATCGCGAGATGACGGCTGTCATGACAGGTGATGCCGATTTGAACTGCGTGCCCCAACAGTGCACGCGCTTCGGAAACGTCGCCGTCCTCTTGCCCCAGATGAACGCCGTCGGCCTCCAGTTCCTTGGCCATATCCGGACGATCGTTGACGATCAGTGCGACGTCATAGGCTGCAAGGATCGGCTTGATGACGCTGCCGGCGCGCATGATTTCCATGTCGCTCGCCCCCTTCAGGCGAAGCTGAAATGCCGCCACGGGACCGGCGTCGAGCGCCGCCTTCAGAATCTCCGGAAAGCCCGGATCATAGGTCGGCGGCGATATGAGGTAGAGCTGCGCTGCGGGGCGCGATTCCTCGCTCGCATCGAAACGAGAGGAAAAATCGGGGTCGAGTTCAATCTTTGACATGGCCCGCTCCTAGCGCCTGATCGGAGGCGCCGGAAGCGGGTGCATATCCGGATCGTCAGGCCGCCTTCAGGGTCGAGGCCGTATAGATCTTGTCGATCGCGGCGCCGAGAACCTGGTCGAACTCCTCATCGCTCTGCTGTGCCCGCAGATCCTGCAACAGCGCGCGGCTGAAACTGGCGATCATGCCGTGATTCTTCGCCAGTTCAGAGCATGCTTCGTCCTGTGAGAAGCCGCCGGAAAGCGCGACGACGCGGGCGCAATTCGGATGCGCGATCAACGGAGCGTAAAGGTCGGCCTTCGCCGGGATCGAAAGTTTCAGCATGATCCGCCGGCCATGATCCTGCGCGTCCAGGGCCGCTTTCAATTCTTGGAGCAGGATGTCCTCCGACTGCGCGCGGTCCGTGCTCTTGATGTTCACCTCAGGCTCGACGATGGGCAACAAGCCCTTATCGAGAATGGCGTTCGCAACTTCGAACTGCTGCTTGACGATCGCAGAGATGCCCGACTTTGACGCGCTTTGAATGACGGAACGCATCTTGGTGCCAAAGACGCCCTTGGCATTGGCACGGTCCAGAAGCGCATCCAGTTCAGGCATCGGCTTCATCAGCTGTACGCCGTCCTGCTCGTCCTCCAGACCCTTGTCGACCTTCAGAAACGGCACCACACCGCGTTCCCAGAGAAGTGCCGGAACAGGCTTGCCGTCCGCATCGCCGTCCATGGTCTTTTCGAACAGAATGGCGCCGAGGACTTTTCGCCCGTTGAAGGAAGGCGCGGTGACAATGCGGCTGCGCATCTCGTGGATTTTCGCGAACATCTCGTCATCGCCGGAATATTCGTTCTCTTCCACGCCGTAGCCTTTCAGAGCCTTCGGTGTCGAACCGCCGCTCTGATCGAGCGCTGCGATAAAGCCAGCGCCGCCAACGACCTGCGCCATCATCTTCGGGTCCTGCATGAAACCTAATCTCCGCCTTTGTCTTCTGTTTGCCCGCAGCACGGGCTTGTCGTTCATCTAACGCAGGGCGTGCAGACCGGCAACGCGGCCTGCCCCGGCGGGATGCGGTCAGCGCGAAAGCGCCTCCACGCCCGGCAGCGCCTTTCCTTCCATCCATTCCAGAAAGGCGCCGCCCGCCGTGGACACGAAGCTGAAATCGTCCGCCGCACCGGCATGGTTCAGCGCAGCAACGGTATCGCCGCCGCCCGCCACGGAGGTCAGGGAGCCGTCCTTGGTCAGGGCCGCCGCCGTCTTGGCAAGCGCGACCGTGGCGGCATCGAAGGGGGCAATTTCAAAAGCCCCGAGCGGGCCATTCCACACCAGGGTCTTGCAGGTCTTCAACGCGTCGGCGAGCGCCTCGACAGCCGCCGGGCCGATGTCGAGGATCATGTCGTTGGCCGCGACCTCGTGGACGTTCGCCGTCCGGCTGGGCGCGTTTTCGGCGAACTCCTTCGCCACGACGACATCATAGGGCAGATGAACGGTACAGCCCGCCGCATCCGCCTTTTCCAAAATGGCGGTCGCCGTGTCGGTCAGGTCGTGTTCGCACAGGCTCTTGCCGACATCGACGCCCTTCGCGGCCAGGAACGTGTTCGCCATTCCGCCTCCGATGATGAGATGATCGACCTTCGCGACGAGATTCTGCAGCACGTCCAGCTTGGTCGATACCTTGGCACCCCCGACCACGGCAGCGACCGGGTGTTCCGGATTGCCGAGCGCCGCGTCCAGCGCCTTGAGTTCCGCCTCCATCGCCCGCCCGGCATAGGCGGGCAGCAGGTGTGCAAGCGCCTCCGTTGAAACATGCGCCCGGTGGGCGGCGGAAAAGGCGTCGTTCACATAGAGGTCGCCGAGTGCAGCGATCTGCTTGGCCAGCTCGGCGTCGTTCTCTGTCTCTCCGGCATGGAAGCGCGTATTCTCGAGGACGGCGACGTCACCGGGTTGCAAGCGGCTCACCATATCTTCGGCCACCGGACCGTGGGTTTCCGTAATGAACGTGACCGTGCGGCCCAGAACCTTTTCCAGCGCCGCGGAAATCGGCGAGAGGCTGAGCATGGGATCGGCCTTGCCCTTCGGCCGTCCGAAATGGGAAAGGACGAGCACTTTCGCGCCTTTTCCCGAGAGTTCGTTCAGCGTCGGCAGCGCGGCGCGCAGGCGGGTGTCATCGGTGACGTCGCCGTCCCGAACGGGCACGTTCAGATCGCAGCGCACCAGCACCGTTTTGCCATTGAGGTCGCCGAGATCGTCTAGTGTTTTGAAGGCGGTCATGCGGGAACTTCCTTGAAAAAATGAGGACCGGAAGGAAAAGAGCCGAAATCCAGGTCGCAGCGCGCTCGGATTCCGGCTCTCTCGTAATTGGCTGCGGGCGTGATCTAGAAGCGAGCTAACACCTTCGCCGTGTCGATCATGCGGTTCGAGAAGCCCCATTCATTGTCGTACCAGGACACGACCCGCGCCAGCTTCCCCTCCAACACGGCCGTCTCCAGGCTGTCGACCGTCGAACTCGCCGGATAATGGTTGAAATCCGAGGACACGAGCGGCTCGTCGGTATAGTCGAGAACGCCCTTCAGCGCGCCCTCCGCCGCCGCCTTCAAAGCGCCGTTAATTTCGTCGACGGAGGTGTCCTTCGACGGCTGGAAGGTCAGGTCGACCAGGCTGACATTGGGGGTCGGCACGCGGACGGAGGAGCCGTCGAGCTTGCCGTTCAGTTCCGGCAGGACGAGACCGACCGCACGGGCGGCGCCGGTGGTTGTCGGGATCATGTTCTGCGCCCCGCCACGTGCGCGGCGCATGTCCTTGTGCATCTGGTCCAGCATGCGCTGGTCATTGGTGTAGCTATGGATGGTGGTCATCATGCCGCGCTCGATGCCGACCGCCTCGTGCAGCACCTTCGCGACGGGCGCCAGGCAGTTCGTCGTGCAGGACGCGTTGGAGACGATCAGGTCGTCGGCCGTCAGCGATTCATGATTGACGCCAAAGACGATCGTCTTGTCGACGCCCGACGCCGGCGCGGAGATGAGAACGCGCTTGGCACCGGCATCGAGGTGCGGCTGCGCAGCATCCTTGGACTGGAAGAACCCGGTGCATTCCAGAACGATATCCGTACCAAGCTCCTTGTGCGGAAGCTTGCCCGGCTCGCGCTCGGCCGTCACGCGGATGGTCTTACCATTGACCGTGATGCTGTCCTCGCCGGCGCTCACCTCTCCCGGGAAGCGGCCATGCGTCGAGTCGTACTTGAACAGCAGCGCGTTCGACTTCGCGTCGGCGAGGTCGTTGATGGCGACGAGTTCGAAATCGTGATCGTCCCGCTCCAGCAATGCGCGCGCAACCAGCCGGCCGATGCGGCCGAAGCCATTGATGAAAACCTTCGTCGCCATCTGAATTTCCTCGCTTTAGATTATGAGTTGGACAGTTTTTCCCTGACGCGCCGTACGATCGCATCCGGGGTGAAGCCGAATTTCGCGAACAGATCATCTGCCGGGGCAGACGCGCCAAACCGGTCGATACCGATGGAAAGCCCATTCAGCATGACATGTTCCGCCCAGCCGAGCGTCGTCCCCGCCTCGACCGAAACGCGCAGAATCTCGCCAGGCTGGACGTTCGGCAGCACGTCCTCTCGGTAAGCTGCGGGCTGATCCGCGAAGAGTTCCCAGCAGGGCATCGAGACGACGTCGCAGCCGACCCCCTCCTCTTCGAGCTGCCGTGCGGCCTGAAGCGCCAGGTGCACTTCAGACCCCGTCGCGATGAAGATCACCTTTCTGTCTGCCTCAGACGATTTCAGGCGATAGGCACCCCGCGCACAAAGATTGCCCTCTGCGGCTTCGGTGCGAACCTGCGGCAGGTTCTGCCGCGTAAGGGCAAGCGCGCTGGGCGTATCCTTATCCTCAAGCGCCAAGGCCCAGCATTCCATCGTCTCGACGGCGTCCGCCGGACGGAACACGTTCAGGTTGGGGATGGCCCGCAGCGACATCACCTGCTCAATCGGCTGATGCGTCGGCCCGTCTTCGCCAAGGCCGATGGAATCGTGCGTCAGCACATGCACGGCCCGGGCCTGCTGCAACGCACCCAGACGGATGGCCGGCCGGGAGTAATCCGAGAAGATCAGGAACGTGCCGCCATAGGGAATGACGCCCCCATGAAGCGCCATGCCGTTCATGGCGGCGGCCATGCCGAACTCGCGAATGCCGTAATAGACATAGCGACCGGAATAATCCTCAGCCGCGAATACGCCCATCTCGCCTGCACGCGTATTGTTCGATCCGGTCAAATCCGCGGACCCGCCGACCGTAGCGGGGATCGCGGCGTTGATGACCTTCAGCGCGTTCTCGCTGGATTTCCGCGTCGCCTCGGCCTTCGGTTCCGCGACAAGCCCGTTGATGTAGCTGGCAACGGCATCCTTCCAGCCGGCGGGAAGCTCTCCGCGCATGCGCGCCTCGAAGTCACCCCATTCCGGCTGCCGCTTCGCCTTTTCCTGCCAGGCCTTGTGGTGAGCGGAGCCGTGTT
Organism: Pacificimonas flava; assembly: GCF_000342165.1. GTDB lineage: Bacteria > Pseudomonadota > Alphaproteobacteria > Sphingomonadales > Sphingomonadaceae > Pacificimonas > Pacificimonas flava. The sequence goes on along the minus strand of NZ_AMRV01000001.1, from coordinate 195,253 downwards.
CGCCCATGGCGCGCCATTCGGACAGAATGTCGTCCGGAATGACGAAGGGCTCCGCCGTCCAGCCAAGGGCTTCGCGCGTGGCCGCGACTTCCGCCTCGCCGAGTGCAGCGCCGTGCGTAGCGCTCGTGCCCTGCTTGTTCGGCGAGCCATAGCCGATAATCGTGCGCGCCGCGATCAGGCTGGGTCGCGGGTCCGCCTTCGCGGCTCTCATCGCGGCGTCGAGCGCGTCGGCATCGTGTCCGTCGCATTCCGCGACATGCCAGCCGGCCGCGGCATAGCGTGCCTTGACGTCCTCGCTGGTCGACAGATCGGTCGGACCGTCGATGGTGATCCGGTTGTCGTCCCAGATCACGTTCAGGCGTCCAAGCTTCAGATGCCCGGCAAGCCCGACAGCCTCATGGTTGATCCCCTCCATCAGGCAGCCGTCGCCGGCGATAACCCACGTCCTGTGATCAACGAGCGCATCACCGAACCCGGCGTTCAGATGACGTTCCGCCATGGCCATGCCGACCGCCATGGCGAGGCCCTGCCCCAGAGGTCCGGTGGTCGCCTCGACACCAGGCAGGAGAAAATTCTCTGGATGGCCGGCGCAGGGACTGTCCAGTCTGCGAAAGTTCCTGATGTCGTCCAGTGTCGGCTTGTCGTAGCCAGTCAGATGCAGCAGAGCATAGATCAGCATCGAGCCGTGACCGGCCGACAGCACGAACCGGTCGCGGTCGTACCAGTCTGGCGCCTTCGGATCGAACTTAAGATGCTTCTGAAAAAGAACGGTCGCGGCGTCGGCCATGCCCATGGGCATGCCGGGGTGACCGGAATTGGCCGCTTGCACGGCATCCATGGCGAGCGCGCGGATCGCATTGGCGAGGTCGTTATGGGAAGGCGTCATGAGCCGGGTCGTCGTCCCTGAAAAAGAGCAGAGGTGAGCAGGCGGTGCGAACCGCCATCATTGCCGCGCGGAGGTAGCCGCAAGCGTCGCCGCACGCAACCGCGCTGTGGCACCACCTCATCGCAGCGCGCGTTGACGAATCATGAGACGGGCTCTTATCGGCATCTTGCAACCCACTGTCAAAAGGCGCTTTCTTGCACGACAACACGACATTCGACGAGGGATTGGCGCGGCTAAGCGGCGCGCTCGGTCGGCTCGAATCCGCGGCATCGACGGCATTAAAGACGAAAGCTGACGAGGCGCGACGGGCCGAGGACGCGCTGAAATCCGAAACCAGCCGCCTTCGCGCGGAGCACGACCGTCTTCGGGAACGTCATGACCGGCTCGTCACGGAGGCAGAGCGCGCATTGACGGATCTGGAGCGCGTCATTGATCGGGAGGAAAACCGCTGATGGGCCAGGTTCGTGTCGATGTCGGCGGCAGATCATACCCCCTCGCCTGCAAGGACGGCGAAGAAGACCTGATCGATCGCCTGGCCAAGACGGTCGATGCAAAAGCGCAGCAATTGCAAACCCAGCTCGGCCATTTGCCTGAAGTCCGCATGCTCCTCATGTCCGCCATCATGGTGGCGGACGATCTGATCCGTGGACAGGCGGATCGTGAGGCGACCGCTGCAGATAATCCGTCGGAGACTGCCTCCTCAGGCGCGGCGGATCCGGACAGGGCTTCGGAGGCGCTTGCCGCGCTCGACGCCGCCGCCGAACGTGTTGAGCGCATCATCGCTGCTTTGGAACAGGGAGGCCTTGAGCCGGGCGATGCGGCATCCTAGATTGTTCAGTGACGGACACTGCCGGGTACGAGCATACGCGAACATCCCTGAGGCGATATATCATCCTAGGGAGCTATCCCTGCCCGGGGCCTTGCCCCGATGCACATGGCGCCCACCTGACGTACTTGGCGTCAGAGGATATTCCGGCAAACGGCCATGGCGGTTCCGTCACCTTCCTAGCTTTGCCTGGTGCCTGAGCGCTCAAGAACCATGACCGGCACGGATTCGGATCTGATCGGCAGCGCGAAAGGGAAAGCCGATCCGGCGGCCGCGAAGGATGCCCTGCGCCGCCGCCTCCGCTCCAGCCGCAGAGCGTTCGCACTCTCTCTGTCCGGCGTCGAGCGTGAGGCCGCCCTCAATGCCGCTGCAGGCCATGCTGCCCCCCTGATCGAACCGCATGCGCGCGTGGGCATTTATGTTCCCACCCGTTACGAGATCGATCCGGCGCCTTGCGCGGCGCATGTCACCAGGCGCCTTCTCCTCCCGTGGTTCGGGGAGCGCACCTCACCTATGCAATTTCGGGAAGCGGGCCCCCTCTTTCCCGGTCCCTGGAAGATGATGCAGCCCGCGCATACCGCGGCGGCCGGGGAACCCGAGATTCTCCTCGTCCCCCTGCTCGCTGCGACATCCACGGGTGACCGGCTTGGTCAGGGTGGGGGACATTATGACCGTTACCTCGCCGCGCGCCAGGCCGCGGGGACCTTGCCGCTCACCATCGGCCTTGCATGGGACTGTCAAATGGTGCCGGCCTTGCCGCGAGAGCCCTGGGACCATCTGCTCGATTACATTGTGACGCCGAGCGCCCTATACGGTCCTCATGGATGAACAGCCGAAACTCAGGAAGCCGCTCGGCGTGCTGGCGATGATCGCGATCATTACAGCCTATGTCGTGATCGTGGCCGGCCTTGCCGACCCGGTGACGCGTCTGCCGGTACTCGTTCAGACGCCGATATGGATCGTGCTGGGCGTGGCCTGGATCTTTCCGTTGAAGCCGCTGGTGCGGTGGATCGAGATCGGCAGATGGAAGTGAGCCGCCCATGACCGAGATCGTAAATCCCGCAGACTGCCGTACCATGCCCGAAATCCGCGCGGGCATCGATGAACTGGATCGGCGTATCGTCGCGCTGCTTGCAGAGCGGATGCGCTACATCGAGGCCGCCGCGCGCGTGAAGGAAACACGCGGAACGGTGCGTGACGAATGGCGCAAGGCCGACGTCATAGAAAAGGCTCAGGCGACAGCCCGATCGGAAAAGCTCGACGATGGCCTGGTTGCCGATCTTTATGAGCTTCTGGTCGAGCGTTCGATCGCGCATGAGTTTGTCGTCTTCGACGCGCTCGAGAAAACCTGATCCGCTACCGCAGTCCGCGCAGGAACGAGCGCGCGCTCTCGAGATATTCCTCGCGGCGCGCGGCGTCCATGCCGTCCCAGGTCCGGTACGGCATGGCCAGGCGGCGACTGCCCTGCAGCTTGTCGCGGTTCCGGTCGAGGAAATGCCAATACAGGGGATTGAAGGGGCACGCCCCCTCCCCCGCCTTCACCTTCACATCGTATCGGCACGAACCGCAATAATCCGACATCTTGTCGATATAATTGCCGGATGAGGCATAGGGCTTCGTGCCGAGAAGGCCGCCATCGCCGAACTGGCTCATGCCGAGCGTATTCGGCAGTTCGACCCATTCATAGGCATCGGCGTAGACCTCCAGATACCATTCGTGCACCTGCTTCGGGTCGGCGCCGATCAGCAGCGCGAAATTCCCCGTGATCATCAGCCGCTGGATATGATGAGCGTAGGCATGATCGAGCGTCTGACCAATGGCCTCAGCCAAGCAATGCATGTCGGTCTCGCCGCTCCAGTAAAAAGCGGGCAGGTTCCTGTCCGCTTCCAGGAAATTTCTTTCGACGTAGCCGGGCATTTCTCGCCAATAGATGCCGCGCACGAACTCCCGCCATCCTATGATCTGGCGGATGAAGCCCTCCGCCGCATTCAGCGGCACGCGTCCCGCGCGATATGCCGCCTCAACGCGCCGACATATCGCGAGCGGATCGAGAAAGCCGATATTGATGTAGGGCGAAATGACGGCATGATAGAGAAAGGCTTCGCCCGTCAGCATGGCGTCCTGATAGGTGCCGAACGATTGCAGCGCGCAGTCTAGAAATCGCTCGAGGACGCTTTCGGCATCGTCGCGCGTGACCGCGAAACCGAACCCTGCGAGTCGTCCGACATTGTCCGCGAACCGCATTTCGACAAGGTGGATAACGGCCAGCGTGATCTCATCCGGTTCAAAGGCCAAGCGGTCCGGCATGAACAGATCGCTTTTCGCCGGCTTTCTGTTCTCCTTGTCGAAATTCCAGCGTCCTCCCTCCGGTTCTCCATCGGACATCAGGAGGCCTGTTTTCCGCCGCATCTCTCGATAGAAGAATTCCATCGTTAGCGAGGACCGATCCTCGGCCCACGCGTCGAACGCGTCGAGGCTGCAGATAAACCGGTCATCGTCGAACTGGCGAACGGTTACGTCGAATCGGTCCGGCCATTCGTCGATCATGGCCTGGACCCGCCACTCGCCGGCTTTAACGATGCGAATCTGGTCAATGGCGTGGCGCTCGAGAGCGCGGGCGAGTTCGCCCGTGAAAGCGCCGGAATTGTTGGGATCGTCCAGCTTTACATAGTCGACACGCCAGCCAGCCGCCGAAAGCTCCTGCGCGAAATGGCGCATGGCCGACAGGATAAAGACCAGCTTCTGCTTGTGGTGGCCCACATAGCGGGTCTCCTCGTCCAGCTCTGTCATCAGGACGACGGTATCGTCCTTCGCGCAGCCTCGCAGGGATGCAAGGTCGCGTGTCAGCTGATCGCCGAGAATATAGACAAGCGCGGTCATCCCCGAAGGGGATCCATCGCACGTCTGAACAATAGAAAATGGCGCGAGTGACGGGACTTGAACCCGCGACCTCCGGCGTGACAGGCCGGCGCTCTAACCAACTGAGCTACACCCGCTTGGGAGTTCGGAAGGAGCGTCGCCCCGACCGGAGGCGCGTCACTACGAAGCGCCTTGGCCTGTGTCAAGCAACCTGATCCCGACTTTTTTCCTCTGCCTGATTTTCCCCGGATTTTTCCTGTTCTCCAGGTGCCGGCGCGGGCATCGGCGCCGGAACCGATCCTGTAAAATTCAGATTTTCCCGCATCAGTGTCGTCTGATCGAGCAAGAACCCGAAGACGTTCGGTCCGCCCACGCGCCGGATGAACGAGCGCGCGATGATCAGGAGCGGCACGGACAGAAGCGCGCCCATGGCGCCCCACACCCAGCCCCAAAAGGAAAGGGCGATCATGATCAGGAGCGGGTTAATGAGAAAACGCCGTCCGAGGATCGCCGGCGTGACGATATACGCCTCGACGAGGTTGACGACGAGGTAGGCAAGCGCGGGGACCATGCCCGCGATCCAGTTCGGTTCGACCGCCATCCCGCCGAGTCCGGCGAGGAAAAAGAAGACCACCGGACCGACATAGGGCACGAAATTGAGGAGGCCGGCCAGACCGCCCCACATCCACGGCGTCTCGATTTCCAGCCACCAGAAAATAAGGGCCACGACGATCCCCAGCAGCACGTTGATGATAGTGATCGTACCAACGTACCGGCCGGTGTCCGTGGCGACATCCGTCAGCACCTGTTCCGCCGTCTTCGCGCCTGAAACCGTGTTCGCGCTGTCGATCAGCACCTGCCGCAGACGCGAGTAGCTGGCGAGGAAGAAGACGAGGATCAGGAGCGCGAAAAAGGTCTGGATAAGTGCGGAGGGCGCCGCACCGGTCACGGCGTCCACCACGGATGTCGGCGCGCCTATGCTGCCGGGCGGAGGTGCATTCATCGACTTTTCGACGCCCAGCCCCTCCTGAATACGCGCCGCGGCCTGATCGACCGTGTCGAACATGTCGAGAATCGGCGCGATGTTGCGGCGGACATTGGGCAGATTCACCGGCAGGTTGTTCAGCCAGGTAAGCGCCGGCATCACGATGATGTAGCTGAGAATGGCCACGAAGCCGAGAAGAACGCTGAGGCTGACCGTCGCCGCCAGCGTGGCGGGCAGGACGCGCTCCAGCCGGACCTGGACGGGGACGAGCATCAGACCAAAGGTCAAGCCCGCCGCGAGCGGCAGGAAGAACACCGATCCGGCCTGAAGGGCGAAGGGTAGCGCCAGAAGCAGCGCCCCCGCCATGCTGATGTTGAGCGCCGAAAGCAGCCGGTCCCGGCGATGCGCCGTCCGGCGGCTTTCCTGTCGGCGTGTGGGACGTGGCGGCGCGGGCGGTTCCGGTACGTCGCCTGCCTCCGCCTCGTCCATGATCGCCCTGCCCCTTCTTTCGCAATCTTGCGAATATCGACCGCGATCCTCAGCGCGCCCGCGACCGTCTTTGCCGATCAACCTGCTAAACGTCCATGGGTTGCAGGCCGCCGGCAGATCCGGCGTGGTTGATCGGCGCACGGCGCTGCGCCATGGCAGGATTCCAGGGCTGCGGATCTTCTGCGCGGCCGCAAGATATCGAATATGACGAATTGGGAGCAGATCATTGGCAGGCATTCTCGTAACCGGCTCCACACGCGGCATTGGCGCCAGCATCGCGCAGGCGCTTGACGGCAGTCCGCTGACGGTCGTCCGGCACGGAACGCGCACCGCGGACGATATCATCGGCGCCGACTTCACGAAGCCGGACGCCGCAGCACATCTGTGGCGGCAGGCTCTGGACGCTGCGGGCGGCGAGATCGATGTGCTGGTCAACAATGCGGGCCTGTTCGATAAGGTGCCGCTGGATGCCGATGATGACAGCTGGTCCGAAGGCTGGGCCCGCGGCCTCGCGATCAATCTGCAGGCGCCCGCAGACCTCAGCCGCCTTGCCATCCAGCATTGGCTGGAACGCGGCGTTCCGGGCCGTATCGTCAATGTGGCAAGCCGTGCTGCGTATCGCGGTGACGGTATCGACTACGGGCACTATGCCGCAGCGAAGGCGGGTATGGTCGGCCTCGCTAAAACTCTTGCCCGCAACTACGCGCAAAGGGGCATTCTCGTTTATACCATCACTCCGGGTTATGTGATGACGGGGATGGCCGAGGACTATCTGGCAAGTCGCGGCGGATCTGAACTGCTGAAAGACATACCGCTCGGCCGGGTCGCAGAGACTGAGGAGATCGCGAAGGTCGTGAAATTCTGCGCCTATGACGCGCCGGCTTCGATGACCGGGAGCGTCATTGATGTGAACGGCGCCAGCTTCGTTCGCTGAGGCGCGGGGCTGGCGCTGTTCAGGCTGCGTCTTCCAGCGCAGCTTCCGCTGTCAGCCAAGCCTCCTCCGCCTCTCGCAGTTCGGCCTCGACCGCTGTGCGGCGCTTCATCAGGTCCGCGATGGCGGCGCCGTTCCCTGAAATCGCCGGATCGAGGACAGCCTGGTCGATGATGGCAATGTCGCGGGTCAGCGCTGCGACGCGCTTTTCCGCGCTCGCCACTTCCCCGCGAAGCGTTGCAAGGATTCGCCGTGTATCTGCGCTCTGCGATTTCGTCGAAGTCTTCCGCGGCGGCGCGGCATCCTTCGACCCAGCGCGTTTCGCGGGTGTGCGGCCGAGGACCAAACTCGTGTAGTCCTCCAACGTGCCGTCGAAATTCTCGGCGGTTCCATCGGCAACCAGCACCAGCCTGTCCGCAACCAGCTCGATCATGTGCCGGTCATGGCTGACGATGACGACGGCGCCCTGGTAGTCGTTCAGCGCCTGCACAAGCGCTTCCCGCGTGTCGACATCGAGGTGGTTGGTCGGCTCGTCCAGGATCAGAAGGTGCGGCGCGTGACGTGTAATAAGGGCAAGGGCGAGCCGCGCGCGTTCGCCGCCCGATAGACTGCCGACCCGCTGCGTCGCGCGTTCGCCCGAGAAGCCGAACCGGCCAAGCTGCGCGCGGACTTTGCTCTGCTTCTCGCCCGGCATCTGACGCGTCATATGCTCAAGCGGGGTCGCGTCCGTCTCAAGCTCCTCCACCTGATACTGGGTGAAATAGCCGACGGTCATCTTGCGCGAGGCATTCATCTCCCCGTCCATCGGGCAAAGCTGCGCCGCCAGCAGCCGGGCCAGCGTCGTCTTGCCATTGCCGTTCTTGCCCAGAAGGGCGATCCGCTCGTCCGGGTCGATGCGCAGGTTCAGGCGCTTCAGGATCGGCCGCTCATCATATCCGACAGAGGCCATGTCGAGCGTGATCAGCGGCGGCTTCAATTCAGGCGAGCTGGGAAATTCGAACGACAGGCTGGGATCTTCGAGGGCGGCGGCGATCGGCGTCATCTTCTCCAGGGCCTTCATGCGGCTTTGCGCCTGCTTCGCCTTCGATGCCTTGGCGCGCCATCGATCGACGAACGCCTGCAGCTTCTCTCGCTCGACCTCCTGCTTGCGCCGCGCGGCCCCCGCCTGCGCCAGATGCTCGGCGCGTTGCCGTTCGAAGGAATCGTACCCGCCGACATACATCTTCGTGCGGCCATTCTCGACATGCAGGATATGATCGACGACGTTGTTCAGAAGATCGCGTTCGTGGCTGATGACGACCAGGGTCGCGCGGTAGGATTTCAGGAAATTCTCCAGCCACAGCGTCGCCTCCAGGTCGAGGTGATTGGACGGCTCGTCGAGCAGCAAGAGATCGGGCTGGGAGAACAGGAGCGCCGCGAGCGCCACGCGCATTTTCCAGCCGCCGGAGTAGCTGTCGAGCGGGCGCCCCTGCATGTCCTCGTCGAACCCCAGCCCAACGAGGATTCGCGCCGCGCGCGCTTCCGCCGAATAGGCATCGATGGCGTTCAGGCGCTCGTGAATGTCGCCAAGGCGGTGCATGTCCCTGCACGTTTCGCTCTCGGCGAGAAGCTCGCTTCGTTCCCGGTCGGCAGCGATAACGGTTTCCAAAGGCGTCGCGGTTCCGCTCGGCGCCTCCTGCTGCAAATACCCGATGCGCGCCGTGCGCGGCATGTCGATGTCGCCTTCATCGGGATCGATCTCTCCGATCATCACCTTCATCAGCGTTGACTTGCCGGCACCGTTTCGGCCGATCAGACCGACGCGGCTGCCGGGCGGAATTGCAGCGCCCGCACGGTCGAGGATGGTTCGCCCACCCAGGCGAACGGTAATGCCATTCAGATTCAGCATGCCGGGGCGAATAGCACAGGCAATTGCGAACGCACAGCAGCGCACATTTTTCAGAAGGCAGAGCCTGCACGGCGCGCCATCGGGGCTCGCCGGATTGCAATCCCGATGGATTAGTCGCGAGGCTCCTGTGAAAGCCGGCTCATCAGAACCGCCACCCGCTTCGCTTGCTTCGGGATCGAATCGAGGTCGATATATTCGCCGTCAGCGTGCGAACGGCCACCGCTGGTTGCGAGCCCGGCAAGCGCGGCATCCACATCCTCAGCCACGAAACTGATGTCCGCAGCCCCTCGGCGGGCAGGATCCCATTCCCCCATCTCCGCCAGTCCCAGATCCCGGTTCACGCCATTCAGACGTTCCAGGAGCGCGCGATTTGCGGACGTGGGCGCCATGGGTGGATAGCCGTCTTCGGAAAACTCCATCTCCGAATCCGTGCCCGGAAGGTGGTCGGCGACGATCGCCTGCATGCGCTGACGGATTCGCGCATCCTGTTCCTGGGTCAGCGTACGCAGATCTCCGCGTGCGATCGCGGTTTCGGCGATGATATTGGTTTTGCCGGAGGCGTTTACGGCAAAACCCTGCGCATCGATCTCGGCCGGCGTACCCCCCGCCATGACGCCGACATTATAGGTCAGGTTTTCCTCTGGCAGGTCGCGCCGAAAGGCATCGAGGATGCGTGCCAGTTCATAGATCGCGCCATAACCCGCACTTTCGGAGAAGATGCCGCTGGAATGCCCCGTCTTGCCGCTGGCACGGATCGTCCAGCTGGTCGATGAGCGCCTGGCGGTGGTGCCGAAATCCTTGCCATCTTCCCGCGAAAGCCCCTCGAACCCCAGCGCGACGTCTGCCCATTCACCGGCCGCGATCAGATCGCGCCGCGCCAGTTCCAGAGGTGTGCCCGGGCGCTCCTCGTCACCCGTCAGAACGACCTTGATATCGGCGGCATCGAGCGTGCCGGCCGCATGCATTGCCTGGAGGGTCGCGAGGATGACGGCAATCCCGCCCTTGTCGTCGCCGACGCCGGGTCCCACGGCACGGCCAGGCTGTTGCGGGTCGACGCTATAGGCCTGGAAGGCAGAGCTCGGTTCGAACACCGTGTCGAGATGACCGATCATCAGCATGCGCTGCCCTTGGCCATTGCCAATATGCGTCGCGACTAGGTGCCCGGCGCGGCCGGTTTCGCTCATGTCGATCCATTCGACATCGAAACCCAGCGGTTCCAGTTCACCTCTCACCATTTCGCCGAGACGGGTTACCCCCTGAAGGTTCAATGTACCGGAATTGACGTTGACGATATCTTCCAGAAAGGCCTCGACGTCCCCCCGGTTTTCATCGACGGCAGCGGCGATCGCGGCTTCCGAAGTGCTGAGTTCGGCGGATGCGGGGGATGCTGACAGCAGGGCGGCGGCCAGCAGGGCGGGGGAAGACAGGTTCATCGAGGCTCCGAACTGAAGAGAACGCCCTTTGGATCAGGCAAGTGACGACAAAAGATCAGGAAAGAGGCCCTGCCGCAACCGGGAGCGAGCGAGCCGGGACATTCCTGCCGCGTCGCCCGCCCTGCCCGTCGCCCGCTCATATCTCGATCAGCACCTTGCCCATCGCCTTCCGGTCCATCATCCACCGGATCGCTTCCCCGCCCTGCTCAAGCGGAAATCGCTTCGAAACATGGGGCTTCAGCTTTCCGTCCTTCAGCCAACCCAGCAGTTCGGCCATGTTCGCCTGATGCACCTTCGGCTCTGTTGCCGTGAAGCGCCCCCAGAAGACACCCACAATGGCGGCGCCCTTGATCAGCGTCAGGTTCAGCGGCAGCTTCGGAATCTCGCCGCCCGCGAACCCCACGACCAGATAGCGGCCGTTCCATGCAATGGAGCGAAAGGCCGGCTCCGCGAACTTGTCGCCGACCGGATCGTAGATCACGTCCGGGCCCGCACCGCCCGTGGCCCGCTTGATCCCCTCGCGCAGGTCCTCCTCGGTATAGTTGATCGTCTCGTCCGCACCATATTCGCGGCAAAGGTCGAGCTTCTCCTGCGTGGACGCGGCCGCGACCACCTTCGCCCCCATCAGCTTGCCAATCTCGACGGCGGCCAAGCCCACACCGCCAGCCGCGCCCAGCACCAGCAACGTTTCCCCGGCTTGCAGATTCGCGCGTTGCTTCAACGCGTGGTGAGAGGTGCCATAGGTCATGGTGAAACCGGCCGCGATGTCGAAATCCATCTCGTCCGGAATCGGAATCACACGGCTCGCGTCGATTGCGATCTGCTCCGCAAACGCGCCGTTGCCGCACATGACCAGAACGCGGTCACCTTGCTTCAGATGGGTCACGCCCTCCCCGACCGCGTCCACCACGCCCGACGCCTCTCCCCCAGGGGAGAAGGGCAGCTCCGGCTTGAACTGATAAAGATCGCGTATGATGAGCGTGTCCGGGAAATTGACGCCTGCCGCCTTCAGGTTGATCCGCACCTGGCCCTTGCCCGGTTCCGGCGTGGCGACCTCCTCCACGACGAGGTTTTCAGGAGGTCCATGTTCCTTGCACAGCAATGCCTTCATAGCGGATCGTCCTCCTCGATTGGTTCAGCTTTCCTTTGGACTAGGCATCCGCCCCGCCTGCGTCGACCAGCGCTTTCGCCAGCATGCGGAACTCATCCTCCCGGGGAGAGGAGCGGCGCCAGACCAGCGCGATCTCCCTCGCCGCGTCCGCTTCGGCGAGTGGCCGCGCGACAACCTCCGTGCCCGAAAGAATGCCGGCATCGAGCGCCATTTGCGGCACCAGCGTCAGCCCCAGCCGATTGTCGACCATCTGGATCAGCGTGTGCAGAGACGTGCCGATGACCGATGCCTCCGTTCGAAACTCGGGGCGCTTGCACGCGGCAAGCGCGTGCTCCTTCAGACAGTGGCCGTCCTCCAGCAGCAGCAGTTGATCGCCGTCTATGGCGCCAGCCTTCACGCTGTTCCTGGCGACCACCTCATCGTCCTTGTGCGCTGCCACGAAGAATCGATCTTCAAACAGAATCTCCGCTTCGATATCACCGCACCCATAGGGCAGCGCCAGCAGAACGCAGTCCACCTGCCCCTTGTGAAGCGCCTCGCAAGCCGCCGCGCTTGGTTCCTCCCTCAAAAACAGCCGCAGACTGGGATACTCCGTGCGCAGACGCGGCAGGATGCGAGGCAACAGAAACGGCGCGATCGTCGGAATGACTCCCATGCGCAGATCGCCCGTCAGCGGTTTCGATTCGGCATGGGCAAGCGCGGCGAGATCTTCGGCATCGGCCAGCACGCGGCGAGCCTTTTCCGCAATACGCTCGCCCAGCGGCGTGAACCGCACCACCCGCCGCGTACGCTCGACCAAGCTGGCATCGAGGAGGGTTTCAAGCTCCCTTATGCCCGCAGAGAGCGTCGATTGCGTCACAAAGCTCGCTTCTGCCGCGCGACCAAAATGCCCGTGATCGGCCAAGGAAATCAGGTATTGAAGCTGCTTTAAAGTGGGCAGATGCATGATCGCATTCCTCGATCAAACCTTAAAATAAAATTCATTGGCTAGATAAGGGAACCATGCCCATATGCAAGCTCGTTGGTGCGGTGAACGACGCGCTTTGGGCGTGCCGGACATTTCGCACGTGAATTTTCAACCAGACTGGAGACAGATTTATATGCTTACTGTTGGCGACAAGCTTCCCGAATTCAATGTTCCGGTTCAGCAGGGCACGGACGCGCTGCCGAATGACGAGCGCCTGACCGACAAGGATTTTGACGGCAAGTGGAAGATCCTGTTCTGGTGGCCGAAGGACTTCACGTTCGTCTGCCCCACGGAGATCGTCGGCTATGGCGACCTGAAGGACGATTTCGAGGATCGCGATGCCGTTCTGATCGGTGGTTCCATGGACACGGATTTTGTCCACTTCGCATGGCGCAAATCGGATGAGCGTCTTGCCAAGGCCGACTTCCCGTGGATCGCCGACAATAAGGGTGAGCTGGCCCACGCGCTCGGTATCGTCGACAAGAACGCCGGCGTCGCGCTGCGCGCCACCTTCATCGTCGATCCGGACAATGTGATCCAGCACATCACGATCAATGGCCTGAACGTCGGTCGCAATCCGAAGGAGACGCTGCGGATTCTCGATGCGCTGCAGACCGACGAGCTTTGCCCCTGCAATTGGGAAGAAGGCCAGGACGTTCTGAAGCCCGCCGCTTAAGCGCGAGCTTCCCTGAACCTTTCGGAAAGGGGCGGCGCCGTTCATTCGTCGCCGCCCTTTTTTTATCCAAATTCCGTGTTTCGAAGGAGACATTCATGTCTGCAATCAAGGATCTGGCGCGGGAGCTTCCCGATTACGCCAAGGACACCAAGCTCAATATCAGTTCGATCATCGGCGATGGAATGGTCGACGATCAAAAGAAATACGGCCTGCTCGTCGCATGCGCCCACGCCACCAGCTACGGCCCGCTGATCGACGCCGTAGAGACTGATGCCGCCGAAGTGCTCAGCGAAGAGGCGATGAACGCGGCAAAGGCTGCCGCCTCGCTCATGGCGATGAACAATATCTACTATCGGTTCACGCACCTGGCCGGGAACGATGAATATGCGAAGATGCCGGCAAAGCTGCGTATGAACGCGATGGCCAATCCGGGCGTCGACAAGCTCGATTTCGAGCTCTGGTCGCTCGCCGTCAGCGCGATCAACGGCTGCGGCATGTGCATCGACAGCCACGAGAAGGTGCTGATCAAGGGCGGCATGAACTCCGAGACCATTCAGTTCGGCGTTCGGACCGCTGCTGTCGTCTTCGCGCTGGGTCGCACGCTCGCCGCACTCTAACCAAAGGCCCTCCAGATCCCGTAGGCGCTGGTTCCGATGATAACCGCGCCTGCGAGGATCAGGAGCAGCCGAGCCGGCAGGTGACGCGCCGCGACCGGGCCGAGTGGCGCGGCAAGGGCTCCGCCCAGGATCAGTCCCAGAGTGGCGGTTGTGAACGCAGCCATGCCAAGCGACAGGATAAAGGTCACGCTGATCGTAACCGTCAGGAAGAACTCGGCGCTGTTTACCGTCCCGATCGTCGTGCGCGGACTGGTGCCCTGTATGAGCAGGTTCGACGTGACCACGGGGCCCCACCCGCCCCCGCCGGCGGCGTCCAGAAAGCCGCCGGCGAAGCCGATCGGCGCCACGAAACGCGGTCGCTTCGGCGTGGGCGGATAACACAGCGCGCGGACAAGAAGCACGATTCCGACAATCAGCAGATAAGCCAGAACGAAAGGCTTTACCGTGGACGCGTCGAGCGAACTGAGAAGATACGCGCCCGCGGCGCCCCCGATCAGCCCCGGCAGGACCAGACGCCGAAACAGGCCCCAGTCTATGTTTCGGTGAAGGGCATGGCCCAGTCCCGATAAACCGGTCGTGACGCACTCCGCCAAGTGGACGCCCGCGGACGCCGCTGCCGGCGGCACGCCGAAGCCGATCAGCAGGGTCGATGAGATGACGCCAAACGCCATGCCCAGCGCGCCGTCTACCAGTTGCGCGGCGAAACCGATCAGCACGAACGGCAGGATCGCCACTGCAAAGTCCGCGACCATGATCAGCGAGGGAATTTCTTGCAGTGAGCGGGTAAGCGCGACAAAATCATCCGCATAAGAAAGCCGCCCCTTTCGAATATGGCCCGGTCTGCCCATATGGTCGGCCAAGCCGCGAGCAGGAGACATCGCATGTTCCGCGAAATCGTCCAATATCTGGATAGCGTGAAGGCACGCGACCCTGCGGCACGTTCGAGGTGGGAAGTTCTCTTATATCCAGGGGTTTGGGCGCTCGCGGCGCACCGTCTGGCAAATTTTCTTTATCGCGGCGAACTGTTTCTGCTGGCGCGGATCGTCAACCACGTCGCGCGAATGTTTACCGCGATCGATATTCATCCGGGTGCGACCATAGGGCGAAATTTTTTCATCGACCATGGGTTCACCGTCATCGGGGAAACGGCGCAGATCGGCGACGATGTCACCGTCTATCAATGCGTGACCCTGGGCGGCACCAACCCCGCCAATGGTATTCGGGGCAAGCGGCACCCGACCCTGGACGACGGCGTGATCGTCGGCTCGGGAGCGCAGATTCTCGGCCCCATTATAGTTGGGAAACGGGGGCGGATCGGTGCCAATGCGGTCGTCACCCGCGACGTTCCGGAGGGCGCGACGATGGTCGGGATCCCTGCGAAACCGGTTCCTATCGCCGCGGAAAACTATGCCGCGGACTTCATTCCCTATGGCACCCCCTGCAGCGAGAAGTTCGATCCGGCGACGCAGCAGATCGAGATCCTGCGCTGCGAGTTGCGGGCGCTTCAGGAACGCATCGATGACTACGACCATGGCCGCAGCGGCGATCGCGACCGGCGGCAGCACGGATAAGCGCGATCTCCGGCAACGTCACCCCGCTCTTCCCGAACGGACAGCCACGATCGCAAACGCTGTTCGATCGGCTGGAACTGAACCTCATCATGAACCTGTACGGCCGCATGGTGGCGGCGGGGCACTGGCGCGACTATGCTCTTGATATGGAACGGGACGAAGCCCGCTTCTCGGCATTTCGCCGGACGGCCGACCGGCCGGAGATCGCCATCGTGAAACGCCCTGCGCTCGCCCGTAAGCAGGGCGCCTATATACTCGTTGGAGAGGCGGGCCAGATCCTGAAGCGCGGCGACGACCTGAAAGCGCTTCTGGCCCCGGTGGAACGCCGGCTCGTCAAGCTGATCGACGCCTGAGCACCTGCCGCACAGCCGGCGCCCCGGCAGCGATCAATTCAGTTCGTCCTGACGACCCATCACAAGCGCCCCCTGCTCCGCGCCGGATTGCGGAACGGTTTCCCCGCTCCTGTCGGTGATCTCGGCAAAGCGGGACGCGATCGTCTCGGCGGTGCGCTCCTCGTCCTTCAGCATGATACCCTTGGTCAGCGTAACATGCGCGGCATGATAGCCGCCTGCGCCCGCGCCAAGGATCGTGTTGGTCGGCGCCTCGTCCGAGGCCAGAAAGACAACGGCAGGAGCGACCTTTTCCGGCGCGTAGATCCCCAGCATCTGTTCCGGCATGATGTCCTCGGTCATGCGGGTTCCGGCGACCGGAATGATGCTGTTCACATGAATATTGTTCTTCGCGCCTTCAATGGCGAGCGACTTCATGAACCCGACGAGGCCGAGCTTCGCCGCGCCATAATTCGTCTGACCGAAATTACCGTAGCAACCGGTGGAGGAGCCAGTCATGACGATACGTCCGTAATTGGCATCCCGCATATGCTGCCAGACGGCCTTCGTGCAGTTGACCGATCCCATCAGGTGCACGTCGACGACGAAGGCAAAATCGTCGAGCGTCATCTTTGCGAACGTCTTGTCGCGCAGCACACCGGCATTGTTGATCAGGATATCGATGCGTCCCCATTTCGCCATGACATCGTCGACCATGGCCTGCACCGCATCGCGATCGGTGACACTTGCCGAGTTCGAGATGGCGGTGCCGCCGGCAGCTTCGATTTCCTCGACGACGGCAGCGGCCGCGCTCGAAGAGCCGCCGGTGCCGTCGCGCGCCCCACCGAGATCGTTGACCACCACTTTCGTCCCGCGCGCGGCGAGTGAAAGGGCGTAGGCGCGGCCCAGACCGCCGCCGGCTCCGGTTACGATGGCGACGCGATCTTCGAAATTCATGTCAGGCTGCTCCCTCGATTATCTGCGCCTGTCCTACCCTGTCGGCCGGGCGGCGGGGACCCTTTGATTTTGTCAGGCAGGCCCCTGCCCGCCTGCATCAAGCGCATAACCCGCCGAGCGCACGGTCCGGATGATATCGGACCGTCCCCCTGTATTGATCGCCTTGCGCAAACGGCGGATGTGGACATCGACCGTACGCTGCTCCACATACACGTCGCGTCCCCATACGGCGTCGAGCAGTTGCTCGCGACTGAACACGCGCCCCGGATGTTCCAGAAAGTGGCGAAGCAAGCGGAACTCGGTCGGCCCGAGCGAGATGGACTCTCCGCCCCGCGTGACCCTATGTGCACCGAGATCCATCTCGATATCGTCATAGCTGAGCGATGCCCCCGCAATGGCAGGGCGCAGGCGACGCAGGACCGCATTGACGCGTGCGATCAGCTCGCGCGGGCTGAACGGCTTCGTGATATAATCGTCCGCCCCGGTTTCCAGCCCGCGAATACGATCCGCTTCCTCGGTGCGCGCCGTCAGCATGATGATCGGGACGTTCTGTGTGTCCGGACTGCGCCGCAAGCGTCGGCACACTTCGATGCCGGACAGGTTCGCGATCATCCAGTCCAGGATGACGATGTCCGGATTTTCCTCTTGCGCAAGGACGAGCGCTTCTTCGCCGTCCTCGGTCTGAACGGTCGCGTAACCTTCCTTCTCGAAATTGTAGGTCAGGAGCTCGACGAGGTTCGTATCATCCTCGACGATCAGCACTTTCGGATTCATCTTGCGGTTTCCCATGGGTCAGAGCGGAAGGGTCAGGCCGGTCGCATCGCCGCCCTTCGGACGTTCGCCGAGATGTTCGCCGGTCGCGCTGTAATGCACCATCTCCGCGATGTTGGTTGCATGATCTCCCACGCGTTCCAGGTTCTTGATGATAAAGATGAAGTGCGTGGCCGATGCCGTTTGGTTCGGATCCTCCGCAATTTGCGAAAGCAAAGCCTGGAACAGGCTCTCATAATAATCGTCAATAGCCTCGTCGCCGTCCGCGACCTGCTGTGCCAGGGCCGGGTCGCGCTGGGCGAACGCGCGCATGGAATCGTCGAACAACGAAGACGCCATGCGGGCCATTTCCGCGATACCGGGATGCACCTCCCGGCTGACGCCGCCGACGAGAACCTCCACCCGGCGCGCACAGTTCTTGGCATAGTCGCCGATGCGTTCGATGACCGATCCGATCTTCAGCGCCGCAATGACCTCGCGAAGATCCCCTGCCATGGGCGCCCGGCGGGCGATGATGGAAATCGCGAAGGACTCCGCCTCCATCTCCATCTCGTCGAGGCGCTTGTCACCCTCCGCGATCCGGTGCGCCGTCTCCACATCACCGGAAAGCAGCGCGGCAATGCTGTCGTCGAGCTGTTGACGCGCATAGCCGCCCATCTGTCCAATCCGGGATCGCAGCGACCGCAGATCGTCATCGAAGGATTTGACCGTATGGCCGGGTTGCGATGTCATCGTTCGTCCCTCCTACCTCCGTCTGGTGAGCGTCAACCAAAGCGGCCGGTGATATAATCGCGGGTGCGATCCGCGCGCGGATTGGTGAAGATTTCCTCCGTGGGACCGTATTCGACCAGATTTCCAAGATGAAAGAAAGCCGTGCGTTGGGAAACGCGGGCCGCCTGCTGCATATTGTGCGTCACGATGACGATCGCATAACGACCCCGTAGTTCGTCGATCAGTTCCTCGACCTTCGCGGTCGCAATGGGATCGAGCGCCGAACAGGGTTCATCCATCAGGATAACCTCTGGATCCACGGCGATGGCGCGGGCGATGCAGAGGCGTTGCTGTTGCCCGCCGGACAAGGCAGTGCCGCTTTCGTCCAGCCGGTCCTTGACCTCGTTCCAGAGGCCCGCGCGCGTCAGACTGGTCTCGACGATACGATCCATATCGGACTTGGAGTCCGCGATTCCGTGGATTCGGGGACCGTAGGCGATGTTCTCGTAGATCGACTTCGGAAACGGATTGGGCTTTTGGAACACCATCCCCACGCGGGCACGAAGCTGAACGACGTCCATGCGCGTGTCGTAAATATTCTCGCCGTCGAGTTGGATGTCGCCCTCGACCCGGGCAATGTCGATCGTGTCGTTCATGCGATTGAAGCAACGCAGAAATGTCGACTTGCCGCAGCCCGAAGGGCCGATGAACGCCGTCACGAAATGCGAGTCGACATCGATGGAGACCCGGTCGACGGCTTTTTTCGCGCCATAATAGACGCTGACGTCGCGAGCCGTCATCTTGGAGTCGTTTGCGAACTTCAACTCGTCGTGAACCACGGTCTCTTCCGGGGCTTCGGCCATTACCAGCGCCTCTCGAACTTGTTTCTCAGATAGATGGCGACGCCGTTCATGGCGAGGAGGACGGCCAAAAGCACCATGATCGCTGCCGACGTCTTCTCGACGAACCCGCGCCCGACCTCGTCCGACCACAGGAAGATCTGCACCGGCAAAACCGTGGCCGGCTGGGTCACACCGCCCGGAATATCTGAGACGAAGGCGCGCATGCCGATCAGAAGCAGCGGCGCCGTCTCTCCGAGCGCGCGGCTGATGCCGATGATCGTGCCGGTGAGGATGCCCGGCAACGCGACGGGCAGCACGTGATGCGTGATCACCTGCAGGCGCGAGGCGCCGATGCCGAGCGCGGCATCCTTGATGGAAGGCGGGACGGACTGAAGAGCGACGCGCGCCGAAATGACGATCACGGGCAGCGTCATCAGAGCCAGCGTGAGGCCGCCCACCACTGGCGCGGAGCGCGGCATGCCGAAGAAATTCAGGAAGACCGCAAGCCCGAGAAGACCGAAAATAATGGAGGGCACGGCCGCAAGATTGTTGATTGACACCTCGATAATGTCGGTCACGCGGTTCTTGGGCGCATATTCCTCAAGATAGATAGCGGTCATGACACCGATCGGAAAGCTGATCGCGAGGGTAACGAGGATCGTCAGCACCGAACCGACGAAGGCGCCCCAGACGCCGGCGAGTTCCGAGTTGGTCGAGTTTGCCTTTCTGAGGAACCCGCTATTGAAGCCGAGCCGCACCGCGTCGGCCGAGCGAAGCTGGCGGTAGTCCGAAATCTGCTCCGCACTGACGCCCCGACGTTCCGGCGGCATGTCGAAGTCGATATGCCCCTTCGCCAGCAGGTCTACATAAGGTGCGGCCACCAGCCACAGCCGCTTCGTCTGACCGAGAAGCTCCGGATCGCCGCGCACTTCGTCGCGAACGGAAAGCCACGCACCGTTGCTGAGCATCGTCGCGGACCCATATTGTTCACTGGCGGCGTCGCGTACGAGCGCGCGAAAATTCGCGCGGTTCAGCATGGCCTGCGCGTTTGGACCCTGCAGATCAGCTTCGGATAGCCCGAGCCGCGCGGGATCGAAGTCAACCTCGACGGCGACTTCGGCGCGCTGGAAGCCGCGCCACCCATCGCTGACGATCGTGATCAGCAAAAACGCCAGGAAGCCGGCGGCGATCGTCAGGGCCAGCAAGCCGAGAGCGCGGAAGCGCCGCTCCCGCGCGTAGCGTCGGCGCACGCGCCTCCTCATCGCTTCGGAATGCCACGCCGTCGGCCCCCGCCCGATCTGTTCGTCCTGCGGCACCGCGCTACTCATAGGCCTCCCGATAGCGCTTCACCACGGCAAGCGCGTAGATGTTCAGAAGAAGGGTGACGATGAAGAGCACCAGGCCAAGAGCGAAAGCGCTCAGCGTTTTTGCCGAATCAAACTCCTGATCCCCGGTCAGCAGCTGCACGATCTGGGCCGTCACAGTCGTGACCGATTCGAGGGGATTTGCCGTAAGGTTCGCAGCCTGCCCTGCCGCCATGACGACGATCATCGTTTCCCCGATCGCCCGGCTGACCGCGAGGAGAACACCGCCGACAATGCCGGGCAGCGCCGCCGGCACCAGCACACGCTTGATCGTTTCAGACGGTGTTGCGCCCATGGCAAGGCTCCCGTCACGCATCGCGCCTGGAACGGCCGAAAGCGAATCGTCGGCCATCGAGGAAATGAATGGGATGATCATGATCCCCATCACCGATCCGGCGGCCAGCGCGCTTTCGCTGGATGCCCCCGCAATCCCGATGGACATGGCAAAGTCGCGCACCGCGGGAGCCACCGTCAGCGCTGCAAAATATCCGTAGACCACGGTGGGAACGCCAGCGAGGATTTCTAGAAGGGGCTTCAGGACCTTCCGCGCGCCAGGCCGGGCATATTGCGTCAGGTAGATCGCCGACATCAGCCCAAGCGGGATCGCCACGAGCATTGCGATGACGGCGCCGATGAAGATCGTTCCCCAGAACAGCGGGACAGCGCCGAACGCACCCGTCGAACCGACCTGATCCGAACGGATCGCCGTTTGCGGCGACCAATGCGTTCCAAAGATGAACTCCAGCGGCGATACGCGACTGAAGAATTCCAGGCTCTCGTACAACAGCGAAAGTACGATGCCAAACGTCGTCAGGATCGCCACAAGCGAAGCCACGGCAAGCAGGATCGTTGCGATGCGCTCGACATTCGTCCGCGCGCGAAAATCAGCCTTGCTGTGCATCCAGGCATAGCCCCCGCCGATCAGCGCGAGCAATATGGCAAGGCCACCGATCAGGAGCGTCCATTGCGACTGCGTCTGCCGATAGATCGGCACGGCAGCGGCAACATTTGGATCGAAGGCCGCGGCGATCGTACCGTCGACGACCGCGCGCAATTCGCCCAGAAACGTCTCCCGGGCGATCCCGGCGGCAGGGCGAGCAGCCTCCGGCAGCTGCGCCAATGTCTGCGATGCGACGATGTTGCCGCCGATTATGCTCCAGACCGAAACGAGAAGAAGCGCGGGAAGCAACGCCAGCACGAAGGCCCATGTGCCATGATAGACCGGCCGCGAATGCAGCCGCGCACCGTCTGCCCTGCCGAACGCGGCCGCTCGCATTCGGGCCGCGGCGTAGGAGGCGATGGCAAGCACCAGCACGACAAGGGCAAATCCACCTAGCGACATGTGCGCGTCAATGCCCCCGACCTTCCGACCCTACGTGACGTGTACGAATGAACGACGCGTCCGCTGCGCGCCGGCTTAGTCATGCCGGCGCCCCCGCGCCGCGATGGCGCCCACATGACGGCGGGGCTTTGCAGAATTGTGACACAATACGCAAATTTCGCGGTGCCAGCTGGGCGGCTTTCGTCGACCCGGCTTGTCATGCCGAAGGGGCGGCGGGCAAACTGAAAGAAACGGCGGTGCCGTGACCGAGCTCGGAACGGATCTCCAAACGTCCGCGGTGGCGCTCCACAATGTGCTTCACGATGGCCAGGCCGAGCCCCGTTCCGCCCATGCGGCGGGACCGACCGGGATCGACGCGATAGAAGCGTTCCGTCAGGCGCGGGATATGCTCAGGGGCGATTCCCTCACCCTGGTCGCGAACCGTGACGCTAACTCCGCCCTCTATCCGCCTTGCTGCCAGGAGCACCGGCGTTCCCTCTCGCCCATATTTGAAAGCGTTCGACACCAGATTGCCGAGAACTTGAAAAAGCTGATCGCGGTCGGCGAGCACCAGCGGCAGGTTCGGCGCAAGCTCGACGTGCAGTTGGTGCCCCTTCGATTCGCCCAGGGGGCGCATGGTTTCGCTAAACTCCACCACGATCTGTTCCAAGTCGGTGGGATTGCGGGGCCGAACGCTCTTGTCGAGTTCGATGCGGGAAAGAGACAGCAGATCGTCGATGAGGCGGGTCATGCGCGCCGCCTCGTCCGCCATCAGACCCAGAAATCGCGTACGCGCCTGATCATCGTCGGCTGCGGGACCCTGCAAGGTTTCGATGAATCCCGACACGGTCGCAAGCGGCGTCCTCAGTTCATGACTGGCATTGGCCACGAAATCCGCACGCATCCGTTCGGCGGCCCGCTGCTTCGAAATGTCGACGAAGTTCAGGAGCAGCCGCCCCTCCTCCATCGGCGCAACGCGCAAACGGTAATGCTGCCCCGCACGTCCGAGACCGTCCAGCTCGCGTACGGCGTCCTCGCCCGATGACAAGGATTGCTCCAACGTCTCGAGCGCGCCGGGATGCCGCATGACAAGGCGCAGATCCTCTCCCGCAACCCGCCCAAAGAGATCCTGCGCCGCCCGGTTCGCAGCCACAACCGTACGGTCGGCGGCGGCAATCAGGGCTGCATCCTCGAACACCTCGAGCGCGACGACGTCGTCCGCCAACCCCAGCGGCGCTGCGGCGGGCGCGCCGATCTCCTCGCGCTTCGAGCGCCATATGAGACCGGGCAGGAGCACGATGCCGAGGCCGCACGCGATTACGGTCAGCGCATATTCACGAATGCCGAGACCGTAGCCGGCCGCTCCAATCAGGGCCGCCAGGACGTAAAGACGGGGACGGTGCTCGATGAGAATGTCGTTCACCTTTCACGGACGATATTCAAAGCGTCATATCGAAGGACTGTCCGCAGTCATAGAAGGTGTCGGTAAAATTGACAGAACTCGCATTGCCAGCACAAAAAAGGCTCTGCTTACCGTTTGTTATTGTTATGGTATGAAAGTTGCTATTCTTGCCTGCGAAGTAAGTTGGACAGTCGCATCTGCTCGGCTCGCCCAGCCTCAAGGCTGGGATCTCGCGGAAAAGGGCTTCGGCCCGGTGCGGCCGGGTATTGCGCGATGGAAGAACTGGGCCTTGGAACAGAGGCCTGCACGTGCGAAAAGCTGGAATAGAAGATGACGGATATGAACGAGCGCACGAACGAGAATGAACGGGCAGCCGAGCGCGCGTCCGAGGATGGCAAGGTGGAGTCGCGCCGCCGTGTCCTGAAGCTTGGCGCGTTGGCGGTGCCGGCGGTCGCCACCCTTTCCCCAAATATGGCGATGGCGACCTATGGGGGCGGCAATGGCGGCGGCTCGCCCCCCGTGGGCGGGGCGGGCGTATCGCTGATGGCCTGCACCGTGCCCATGCCGGAGTTCATCGACGAAAAGGGCTTTCCGGTCGATCGACGTGAAGTCGTGCGAAAGAGCAACGGCAGATATTATCGGAAGAATGAAAAGGACAAATGGCTGCTCGTTTATAGCGGGCCCGCCGAGGGCAGCTATTCGGGCCAGCAGATCAAGGATGCGCTGACGAGCTGGAGCCCGCCGCCCGGCGTCGGCCAGCAGGAATTTCAGGCGCATGTCGAGTATCTTACGAAAGTCCGCTATCAGCAGGTGAACGGCGCGGGGCTGACCTGCCTCATTTCCTTGACCAGCAATCTCGACGCTTACCGCGCATAAGAGCCGCCCCGTGCGCTTTCGGCCGTCGCGGGATATCCGCGTCGAGCGGCTTGCCGACATGACGCTCGTTTTCCACCGCCTGTCGGGGGAAACTCATATTCTATCGCCAGAAGCCGAGGCGATCCTGCATGCCGTACCCATGGGCGGGGCGGACGGCCCCGCTGTCGTGGAGACCCTGAGCGTGGATTTCGATATCGTGTCGGCGGATTCGCCGGGGCCGGACGAAACGATCCTCGCCCGCCTCCAGGAACTCGCCGATCTCGGCATTCTGCAACGCTGCCCGTGACGCCGCATCATATGCGGGTCCAGATCGGCCCGGCCGTCTTCGACCTTCGCTCCCCATTCGCCGATCCGATTCAGGCGGCGCGAACGCTTTACAGGGATTACCCGCTGGGCCTCGACGACGAAATCTACGATTTCGCAGTGGCTGCCATACCCGCTTCGCCGCTTCGCCGATTCTTGCGTCCGTCGCTGGTCTTCGAGGCCGATCATATGGTCGACGACATCGTCCCCCTCGACGCGTCGCTGGCGCTTCTCGGATTTGAGATGGCGATCAACCTGCAGATGGCACTCGGCTATCGGCGGGACATCGTTCTGCATGCCGCCTCTGCCGAACGCGACGGACAGGGTATCCTCATCACGGGTGAATCGGGTGCAGGCAAGAGCACCCTGTCCGCGCTTCTCAGTTATAGCGCCGGCTGGCGCCATATGGGCGATGAACTGGCGCTGCTGTCGCTGGAGGACGCGCCGCACCTGAAGCCCTACCCCCGTCCCATCGGCCTGAAAAATCGCAGTATCGAGGAAATGGCCGCCCGCGCGCCGGCAACGCGTTTCGGGCCCCGGCTTGAAAATACGGTGAAGGGTACGGTGCAGCATCTCCTGCCGCCAGTAGGCGCTATCGCGGCGATGCAAAGGTTCGCGCCCCCTGCCCTCATCGTTGCGCCGCACTATCGGGAGGGCGCTGAACCCGCCTATTATCCGATGAGCGAATCCGCCTGTTATCTAAGACTTTCTACTGCGTCGACCAATCAGTTGAAACTCGGGGAACGGGGGTTCGCCGCTCTCGTTTCCGTCGTGCGGAGCGTCCCGGCATACGATATCGTCTACGGCAAAAGCGAGGATGCCCTTGCCCTTGTCGACCGCCTGTGGACGGAGCACAGGCGATGACGCCCCCGGCGGAACTGCTGCATCATGCACTCGTCCAGCCCGAAACCATGGCCGCGCTCCAGCCCAGGGACTGGAACGCGCTCATCCGTGCGGCCCGATCCGAAATGCTGCTCGGCTCGCTCGCCCATGCTGCCCGCGGCATCCAAGTTCCTGCAAAGGTTTCGGCGCTCTTCGCCGAGGCAAGCGACGGCGCGGCGATGAACCAGAACGCCATCCGCTTCGAAATCGAGCGCATGGAAGAGGCGCTGGCGGGCTCCGGCATTCCCGTTCTGCTGATGAAGGGGGCGGCCTATATGCTGGCGGACCTGCCGCCACTTCCCGGCCGGCAGATCGGCGATCTCGACGTCATGGTGCCGGCAGCGCGATTGGCCAAGGCGGAGGCCCTGTTGAAGGCGCATGGCTGGCAATCCGTGAAGCCGCGCGGCGGCTATGACGATCAATATTACCGCGAGTGGATGCACGAACTGCCGCCGCTGGCTCATGAGCGGCGCGGCAACGTCATCGATCTTCACCACAATATCATGCCGCGCACCGCTCGCCTGTCCCCCCGCCCGACCCGCATGTTCGAACACGCCGTGCCGGTTACGAGCGTCCTGTCGGTCATGGGTCCGGAGGACATGCTCCTTCATGCCGCTGCTCACCTCGCCTATGATGGAGATTTCCAGGGCGGAGCGCGCAACCTTTGGGACATTGACCGCCTGACTCGGCACTTCGCATCCCTGCCGGACTTCTGGACTCGCGTGCAGGCGGTAGCCCACGATCAGCAACTGAAAGCGCCGTTGGCGCGCGCGCTGCGCCTGGCGGCGGAGCTCTACGGCACGCCGAGTCCGTCATCCCTGCGCGGACGTAGCGACATCGTCGACCTCCTGGCGCTGCGAAAGCTTCGAGGCCTCGACGAATATGGCCAGCGCCGCACGCCGATAAGCGATTTTCTCCTTTTCGTGCGCGGCCACTGGCTACGAATGCCGCCGTTCATGCTGGCGCGGCATCTGACGACCAAATGGCGGGCGCGCAGGCGCGAAGCGCGTCTGGAAGGTCGCTCCACGAATCGATCTCGGCGTCCGCCGCAAGCTCCTGTGGGGTAAGGTCGAGATAGCCGAATCGGCACAGGACGAACGGTATTCCCGCGCCATGCGCCGCTTCGCTGTCCGCCGAGGAATCGCCGACATAGGCGGAACGCGCGGGATCGGCTCCGGCCATACGGATCGTTTCCAGAAGATGCCGGGGGTCGGGCTTGCGGACCTCCAGACTGTCCCCGCCCAGAACGGCCTGAAAGCGCGATGTCCAGCCAAGCGCCTCGACGAGCGCCTTTGCAAGATGGAGGGGCTTGTTCGTGCACACCGCCAGAACGGCGTGACCCGCAAGCGCGTCCAGCACCTCGTTCGTCCCTTCCCACGGCCGCGAACCATCGCAAATGTGGTCTGCATAATGGTCCAGGAAGATCGGCACGCCTTCATCCAGCATCGCCTCCGTCCCGCCGCCGGTCAGTTCCAGACCCTTCTCGATCGTACGCCGGGCGCCGCGTCCGACCATGTCGCGAACCTGTTCAGGATCGACGAACGAGCGCCCGAAATGCGCAAGGACAGCATTCATCGCTCCGGCAAGATCGGGCGCGGTGTCGACAAGGGTGCCGTCGAGATCGAAGGCAATACACGATTTGGAAGCGTTTCCTGACATAGGCCGATGGCTTGTAGAAATCCGCCGCGTTTCACAATAGGCGGTCCGAAACCCAAGGGGAGCGTTCAGAGGGAACCGAATGAGCCAGCGTCCGATCGCCGCCATTATCCTTGCCGCCGGCAAGGGCACGCGCATGAAATCCGATCTGCACAAGGTCCTGCACCCCGTTGGCGGACGGCCCATGCTGCTCGGCCTTCTGGATGAAATGGCCAGCATCGAACTGCGCCGCGTGGTCGTGGTCGTCGGCGCGGGTGCCGATAGCGTCAGGCAGGCGGCCGGTCGCAGCGGCGTGGTCTTTGCACATCAGACGGAGCAGCACGGCACTGCGCATGCCGCCCTGCAGGCAAGGGACGCTCTCCAGGATTTCGCCGGCGACGTTCTCGTCTGTTTCGGCGACGTTCCGCTGCTGAAGGCGGCGACGGTCGCGCGTATGCAGGATCGTCTGAACGCGAAGGATGCGCCGGCCTGCGTCGTCCTTGGCTTCCGCCCGAGCGATCCGAAGGCCTATGGCCGTGTCATCGCGGACGAAGGCGGTCAGATCAGGAAAATGGTCGAATATAAGGACGCGACGGAGGCGGAGCGCGCCTGCGACCTTTGCAATGCCGGTCCGCTCATGGCTCGGGGCGAGGAGCTCTTCGACCTCTTGTCCCGCATTTCCAACGACAATGCCCAGGGCGAATATTACCTGCCGGACGTGGTCACGGTCGCAGCCGGCGGCGGTCGCGCCGCCGCCGTGGTGGAGGCGCCGGAGACCGAGGTCGCGGGTGTCAACGACCGCCGGGATCTCGCAGCGGCCGAGGCGTTGTGGCAGGCCGAGCAACGCGAACGGGTGATGCTTGCCGGCGTGACCTTGCGCGATCCCGGCAGCGTGTTCTTCTCTTACGATACCGAGATCGAGGCGGATGTCCTCGTCGAGCCGAACGTGGTTTTCGGCCCCGGCGTCCGCATCGAGCGCGGCAGCACGATCCGCGCCTTCAGTCATATTGAGGGGGCCCATGTCGGCCCGAGCTGCGAGGTCGGCCCCTATGCCCGCCTGCGTCCCGGTGCCCGCATGGAGGCGGGCGCCAAGGTCGGCAATTTCGTGGAAATGAAGAAGGCCGTTCTAGGGGCGGGCGCCAAGGCGAACCATCTGACCTATCTGGGCGATGCGGATGTCGGTGCCGGGGCGAACATCGGCGCCGGCACCATCACCTGCAATTATGACGGATTCTTCAAGTACCGGACCCTGATCGGGGACGGCGCATTCATCGGGTCGAACAGCGCGCTGGTTGCGCCCGTCAAGATCGGTGACGGCGCCATCGTCGGCGCTGGGTCGGTCGTGACGAAGGATGTGGACGTCGGCGCGCTGGTCGTCGCGCGCGGCCGCCAGGAGGTTCGGAGCGACTGGGCAAGGCGCTTCCGGGAAACGCAGACCGCCAAGAAACAGGCGGCAGGGAAAGACTGATCTATGTGCGGAATTATCGGCATTGCTGCGCGGCGGAACGTGGCGGACGAGCTCTACGACGGGCTGAAGCGATTGGAGTATCGCGGCTACGATTCCGCTGGCATCTGCACGCTGTCCGACGGTGAGCTCGAACGCAGGCGCGCCGAGGGGAAGCTGCATAATCTGCGCACAAAGCTCGACGAGGCGCCCCTTTCCGGCACCATCGGCATCGCGCATACGCGGTGGGCGACGCATGGCGCGCCGACGATGGGGAATGCCCATCCCCACGCCACCGATCATGTCGCGCTCGTTCACAATGGCATCATCGAAAATTTCAAGGCCCTGCGCGAGGAACTGATTGCGGCTGGCCGCACCTTGGAGAGCGAAACCGATTCAGAGGTGGTCTGCCACCTCGTAAGCCGGGAAATCGAAGCCGGGGCCAGTCCGGAACAGGCCGTCCAGACGGTGCTTCCCCGCCTGCGCGGCGCCTTCGCTCTCGCCATGATCTTCACCGGTCATTCCGACCTGATGATCGGCGCGCGCAAGGGATCGCCGCTCGTGCTCGGCTATGGCGAGGATGAGGAGATGTACCTCGGATCCGATGCCCTGGCGCTGGCCGGTCTGACCCAGCGTATCTGTTATCTGGACGAGGGCGACTGGTGCGTCGTGCGCCGGAGCGTCGCAGATATTTACGATGCGGAAAATCGACCGGCAGACCGCGATATCGTGCACTCCGGTGCCAGCGCTGCCGCGGTCGAAAAGGGCAATTACCGCCACTTCATGCTCAAGGAAATCCACGAGCAGCCGATTGTGGTCGCGCAGACGCTGAAATCCTATCTGCGGCCGCTTGAGGAACAGGTGGCCCTGCCCGACATGGAATTCGACCTGTCCGGGGTCACGCGCGTCTCCATCGTCGCCTGCGGCACGTCATCCTACGTCGGCATGGTCGGCAAATACTGGATCGAACAGTTCGCTCGCGTTCCGGTGGAAGTCGACGTCGCGTCCGAATATCGCTACCGCGACCCGGTGCTGGAAGAGGGTCAGCTTGCGCTGTTTATCTCCCAGTCCGGCGAGACCGCGGATACGCTTGCCGCCATGCGCCACTGCAAGGAGGCCGGGATCACCACGGCCGGCATCATCAATGTCCCGACGTCCACAATGGCGCGAGAGGCAGACCTTCTGATGCCGACCCATGCCGGCCCGGAAATCGGCGTCGCGTCGACAAAGGCGTTTACGTGCCAGCTTGCCGTCATGGCGGCCTTCGCAACCAACCTCGCCCGCGCGAAGGGGCGCCTCCCCGCGGATGAGGAACGCGAGATCGTCCGGCATTTGCAGGAAGTTCCGGAGTGCATGAATGCCGCGCTGGAGCGTGAGGATGTCATCGAGAAGGTCGCCGCCTTCGTCGCGAAAGCCCGCGACGTGCTCTATCTGGGGCGTGGCCCGGATTATCCCATGGCGCTGGAAGGCGCTCTCAAGCTGAAGGAAATCAGCTACATCCACGCAGAGGGCTATGCGTCCGGCGAGATGAAGCATGGTCCCATCGCGCTGATCGACGAGACTGTCCCGCTTATCGTTCTCGCGCCGTCAGGCCCGCTGTTCGAGAAGACGGTTTCGAACATGCAGGAGGCGCAGGCCCGCGGCGCCCAGGTCGTGCTGATCTCCGACGACACCGGCATCGACGAGGCCGGTAACGATGTGATCGAATATGTCCGCATGCCGAAGGTACACCCCCTTATCGCCCCACTCGTCTATGCGATTCCGGTCCAGCTTCTCGCCTATCACGTGGCTGTCGCAAAGGGCACGGACGTCGACCAACCCCGGAATCTTGCTAAGTCCGTTACAGTCGAGTGATACACCTCTGAGAGCTTTCGACTGTTGTAAGAGGAAATATTTCTTTCACTTACAACATAGCCTTCATGTCACAGTGTTAACAGGAACAGATTTTTAATATTTACCTTTATTGTCAGAATGATGAGCTGCTCCGAAATCAAAGAATATAGATAGTTCTTTTGGACTGCTATACGAGCTAAAATCGCCCTGTTTAGAACCCGGCAATGAAACTATTGGCGCCATCCTCTTGAAACGGATAGGTCACGTTTTGGCGCCCCTCTGCAGGCATGATTTTTGAGGATGTGCATTCCGCTGACTGGGCGGCCATGTGTTCGGCCTCTCGATGCGTCCTTGTCATGCGCCGCTGGCCATGATGCCTTTCTGAGGCGCGCTCTCGAAGCGCCACGCCCAAGATAGGTTTTCCCGATCCGGCGGATTCGACCGGCTTGATGCATCAACTCCCCCTTGCCCCTTCCAACTGCGTTAGGCGGTGGCGCGCGCTTGTTCATTACCCTCTCATCGGCATCGGCCCGCGAAGCGGTTGCCGCTGCCATCATAGCGCACATCATGCGCGTTTATCGGCAGGCGGCAACGACGCGTCGGTCGCCGATCACACGCTGGCGCTGATGCTCGCGGCGGATCAACGGCTACGCGAAACGCAGGAACGCATGTCCCGAGGCGACTGGTCGATCCTTCGCGGGCACGATCTGTACCGAAAGACGGTCGGGATCGTCGGGTTCGGCCGCATCGGCCGCAGCCTTGTGCAGCGGCTCAGAGGGTTCGACTGCGTTCTTCTCGCGGTCGCGACGGAGAGCAGCCGCGCGTTCGCGAAGCAGAACCACGTGCAGCTTGTCGAACTGGACGAATTGCTTCGCCGCAGCGACTATGTCTCCATCCACGCCCCGTTGACGGAGGAGACGCAGTTCATGTTCGGCGCAGAGGCTCTCGGCAAGATGAAGCCAGAGGCGGTTCTGGTGAATACGGCGCGGGGCGGACTGGTTGACGACCGGGCACTGCTCGCGGCGCTGAAGGATGGCACGATCGCGGCTGCGGGCCTGGATGTCTTCGTCAGCGAATCGGATCCCGCCTTCACATCCGTCACCGAGGAGTTGATCGGTCTTCCTAATGTCATCGCCACACCGCACGCCGCAGCATCTACCGAAGAGGGGCTTGCCCGCACGAACATGGTTGCGGCGCGCTGCGTGGTGGATGTCCTTACCGGCGGCGATCCGCCGGCCCAGTGCGTCGTCGCCGATGGCCGCCGCCGCTGAATGGAGGACGGCGCATACAGACATGCGATAGACGGCGATCCGCAGGCATTGCTGCGCGCCATGTTCGACGCCGCCGTGGCGAGCGCGCAGGCCGGCAACTGCGTGCCGCCAAACCTGCCCTCCCCGCCGCCCGGCCGTACCGTCGTCGTGGGTGCGGGCAAGGCGACGGCCGCAATGGCGCAGGCAGTCGAGGACAACTGGACCGGCGACCTGTCGGGGCTCGTCATCACGCGCTACGGGCACGAGGTGCCCTGCAAGAGAATCGAGGTTCGATCCGCCGCGCACCCCGTTCCGGACCAGAACGGAGTCGCAGCAACGCTGGAAATGCTCGCGCGGCTGGAGGGACTTACAGCTGACGATCTCGTGATCTGCCTGTTGTCGGGCGGCGCGTCCGCGCTGCTGGCTGCGCCGGCGGAGCGTGTAGCCTTGCCCGATTTGCAGCAGCTGACATCGGCGCTGCTCCGATCAGGCGCCGACATCGGTGCGATCAACACCGTGCGAAAGCATCTCTTGCGCGCGGCAGGCGGTAAGCTCGCCCTCGCAGCGCGGCCAGCGCGCCTCGTCACCTTGGCGATTTCCGATGTTGCGGGCGATGATCCTAGCGCGATCGGATCCGGGCCTACGGTCGGCGACCCGACGACACGCACGGACGCGCTGGCCGTGCTGGACCGCTACCGCATTTCGCCGCCGCCCGCTGTTCGCGCCTGGCTGGAAGATCCGGCCTCGGAGACGCCCGTTACGTCCCAAATTCCTAAAAGCGAATACCGCCTGATCGCGGGCGCCCGCAGCGCGCTAGACGCCGCGTCGTCACTGGCGCGGCAGGCCGGCTACGAGCCGCTTATTCTCGGTGAAGCGGTGGGCGAGGCGCGTGAAGTCGCTGAGAGTCAGGCTGACCTGGTCAAATCCCTGACCGAACGAGGGTCCAGCCCAGCGCCGCCCTGCGTTCTGCTGTCTGGCGGAGAGACGACCGTCACGGTGGCCGGTGACGGACGTGGGGGGCGCAACACCGAGTTCCTCCTCGCCCTCTTGCTTGCCCTGGGCGCTATACCACATGTGCACGCCCTTGCCGCCGACACTGACGGTATCGACGGCAGCGAGGACAATGCCGGAGCCATCATCAGTCCGGACACGCTCGAACGGGTGCGGGGGGCCGGCCACGACCCGGCGGCGTTCCTTGCGCGCAACGACAGTTACGGGTTCTTTGAGAAGCTCGGCGCGCTGGTCATCACGGGACCGACCCTGACCAATGTGAACGATTTTCGCGCCATCCTTATCGACCGCCCGCATTCGGGAGCAGCAGCATGACCAAGACCAACGCTCATCATATCGCCGTCATTCCCGACGACGGCATCGGCAAGGAAGTCGTGCCGGAGGGGCTGCGGGTGCTGAAAACCGTGTCCGAGAAATTCGACTGCGCCTTTGCCTTCGATCATTTCGATTTCGCGTCCTGCGACTATTATCTGAAGCATGGCCAAATGATGCCGGACGACTGGAAGGCGCTGCTCGGTGATCATGACGCGATCTTCTTTGGCGCGGTTGGCTGGCCCGACACCGTACCCGATCACATCTCCCTATGGGGTTCCCTGATCCAGTTCCGGCGCGAGTTCGACCAATATGTGAACCTGCGGGCTGCGAGGCTGATGCCCGGCGTTTCAAGCCCGCTTGCAAACCGGGGACCCGGCGACATCGACTTCATGATCGTGCGGGAGAATACGGAGGGCGAATATTCCTCCATCGGCGGGAAGATCTTTCCCGGCACCGAGCGCGAAGTCGTGATGCAGGAAACCGTCATGACCCGGACAGGTGTCGACCGCATCCTGCGCTTCGCCTTCGACCTCGCCCAGCGGCGCGAGAAGAAGCACCTGACTTCTGCGACGAAGTCGAACGGCATTTCCATCACCATGCCCTATTGGGACGAACGGGTCGAAGCAATGGCGGCGAACTTCCCGGACGTCCGCTGGGACAAGTATCATATAGACATCCTCGCGGCGCACTTCGTGCAGCACCCCGACTGGTTCGACGTGGTTGTCGCCTCCAACCTGTTCGGCGACATCCTGTCGGACCTCGGCCCCGCCTGCACCGGCACGATCGGCATCGCGCCGGCCGGCAACATTAATCCGGAGCGTGAATTTCCTTCACTCTTCGAGCCCGTCCATGGCTCCGCTCCCGACATTGCCGGACATGGCATAGCAAACCCGGTCGAGCAGATCTGGGCCGCGGCAATGATGCTTGACCATCTCGGAGAGCGAGATGCCGCTGCGGCGGTCGTATCAGCAATCGAAGCAGTTCTCGCCGAGCCACAATACCGCACACCCGATCTCGGAGGTCCCGCCAAAACCAGCGAATGCACGGAAGCGATCTGTCGCGCGCTAAGGGACATCGGGTGAGTAGCTCATCGTCATTCTCCTCGGCCTGATTGGCCAGAAGGAGGACGCTGAGGTGCCGGGACATTCCGGCAAGCTGCAGCCTGCCCGCTTCTCGGCCGCGAAAATGGTGGAGCAATTCTGCTCCTTGGAGGCCGAGCAGCTAAGAAGTCTGTCCGCGCAATATTGAACTCAGAGTCTCCGCGCGTTCAGTCGAGGCGGAACTGGGCCGGGGGCGCTTCGCGTCTGGACAACGATCAAATCGGTCAGCCTTCATAGCAGCACCTCTTCTCAACGCCGATCGCGACCGTTTTTTGCTGTCGTGCCGTCCCTGACGTCGTCACGCGGCTCGCCGGAGGAGGTTTTTTGGGCGGATGAGTTTGCGCCGGCAAGAATGGGGGCGCATGCGGCGGACTTAGCGTCGCCCGGATCGACGAAGGCCAGCAGTCCGGCAACGGGCGTTGCAACGACGGCCAGTCCCAGTGCGGCGCCCGCACGGCCGACGAGATCGCCGCTGATGGGATTGATCGATGGTTGTCCGAAATAGCCGCTCACAGCCACCGGGGACTGCCCTGAAAAAAGGCTGAACGTCTTGGCGTCCGCACGGACAGCCAAATCAAGGCGTTCATCCCTGAAGCTGAAACCGCCCCGCCCCAGTATGACGTTCTTCTTCGTATCGATCAGGATGGGATCCGCTGCGGCGAGACCGTTCTGGACGGTAAAGGCGATCAGCCCGCAATTTATTTCGACCGGCTCCTTCAATTCGTCTTCGAACATTTTTTGAACGAATGTGCCGATATCGAGTTCGGCAAGCTGCGCGCTACCGGTCATCAAGGTTCCGGAGGGCATGATAAGGGCTATCCGGCCGCTGGACGCGGCCAGGCTTTGCCGCAGGCTGTCGCCAGTACCGCTTAATTGAATACGACCGGACAGGGTGCCGGTGGTGCCCGCCTCCTCGGCGCCGAAATGCGCGAGAAGCTTGCCCATGGATGTGGGTGACAAGCTGATATCGTAGTCGGTCTTCACCGCCTGCTCACGCGCATCGATAGCGATGTCTGCGGTCAGGCGGCCCCCTGCCAAATCGGCCTTGAATGGCGATAGCTTCAGAACCGAATGTTCGAGATCCAGCGTCAGATCGATGTTTCTGAGCGGGAAGCTTTCCGACCGCATCCTGGCGACGGTAATGCAGATCCGCGTCGAAACGGCTGATCGCGTCGATCCGCAAGGTCGTGTCGGGTAGCACGCGGGGGTGGCCGCCATTTGCCTCGACCGCGCCGGAAGCGCCCGGATCTTCGAGCCGCTCCGGATCGTAGCCGATGAACGGTGCAGCATCGATAATGTTGAGCGTGTCGGTCGAAAGTTCGGCGATAAGCTTAAGCCGTTCGCCCGGCATGAGGATGCGGAGCGACCCCGAGATATCGCTGTCACCGAACATCCCTTCGATACCGGTGAAGCGCCATTCGCCATCCGCGTAGGTCAACGCGGAATCGATCCGGTATGCGCGCGTGGCCGGCACGGCAATCCCGAGAAAATTGAAAAGATCGGCGATGTTGACGCCCTGCGCGCCGAGTTTGAGGTCTGCCCCTTCGAACTGAGTTGGACCGGGCAGTGTACCCGAAACCTCCAGGCGGGTGCCGGGAGCCTCGGCCTGTGCCGTCAGGGCATTGCGGCCGCCGGCAATCGTCTCGTTCGGGCTAAGCAAGCTTCCGGAGAATTTGAAGGGCCGGTCATGCATTCTGCCGCCGCCTGAAAAGCGAATGTCGCTGTCGAAGCTCGTGTCCGCCGCTTTCGCCGTTTCTATATTGGCAACAGCGGTCAGGGCGAGCGGTGGATCGCGATAGCTCACCCGCGTTCCAGAGATCGTGCCGCGGCGAATATCCGGCATCTCAAGCGGTTTGGGTGGGGCATCGGAATCGCGGAAGGTCCAGCTATTGCGCGTCCCATCGGCGTCCCACTCCAGCGCGATGCGGCTGTTTTGAAGGTCGAGCCAATCGAGATCCCAGCGCCCGAAGATCATCGGCAGGGTCTCGATGCGGGTGTCGACCAGTTCGGCAGTAAAGACATGCTCTGCGCGCGCCCATTCGGGGCTCGAAATCCGCATGTCCTCCGCCATGAATTTTATGTCGAAGGGCGCAAGGTAGAGATTGAAGTCGCCGCCGACTTCCACCTGCCGTTCAAGCGCGGTGGACACGACGCTTTCAAACGGCTGCTTGAGAAAGCGCCCCTTGGTGATGAAAAGAATTAGCCAGATCGCAAACAGCGCCAGCATAAACATGGCCAGTGCCAGAATCGCGACCTGTGATGGACGAGTGCGCCGCTGAAACCATGCCGGCTTCCATCGGCGAAGAGGGAGAGCTCGCGAGCGCCCATTTGAAGCCGACATGACCACGCAGCGATAAACCGGAAACGTATCCGCTGAGTTCCATTCGATCTTCGCTGCTAGTCGCCTCCAGCTGCAATTCGTACTGCTATGTCTGCTAACGCCGCAGCCGGCTTCATTTGAGCACTAGATGTCTGTGAAATTCCCTCCCCGCCCACGCCCGGCGGAGAAACGCGCGGCGCCTGAACGACCCTCTTCAAGGTTCCGGAGGCCAAGCTCGAACTCTTTGGCGAGCGCATCCTCGATCTCGAGAGCTTCACCCACATACAATGACTGCCGATCGGATCGCATGGTTGCCTGCGGGAAGCGGGCGATGTCCTGAGCAAGAGAGATCGATTCATCCAAAGCGCTCCCCGTCGGGACCACCCGATTGGCGAGCCCCATCTCCCTTGCTTCATCGGCGCCGACCGGGCGTCCGGTGAGGATCATGTCGAGCGCTCGGCCGCGGCCCACGATGCGTGGCAGCCGAACGGTGCCACCATCGATGAGCGGCACGCCCCAGCGGCGACAGAATACGCCGAATGTCGCGTCCTGCTCCACGACCCGCAAATCGCACCAGCAGGCAAGCTCAAGTCCGCCGGCGACCGCATGACCTGAGACGGCTGCGATCACGGGTTTTGACAGTGACAGGCGAGTAGGTCCCATTGGCCCGTCGCCCTCCGCGCTCACCCGGTTTCCCTCTCCCTCCGCGAAACGCTGCAGGTCGGCACCAGCGCAGAAGGTGCCTCCGGCGCCGGTCAGCACGGCCACTGAGGCTTCCTGGTCTTCATCGAACCTACGAAATGCTTCGGCAATGGCTGCAGCAGTCTCGCGGTCCACCGCATTCCGCCGTTCGGGCCGATTGATAGTCACCACCCAGACGGGGCCCAGCTTCTCAACCAGCAAGCTATCCGTCATCGGTGCTGCTCCTTAACCGGTCGCGCAGGTCTCGCCTGAGCACTTTGCCCACCGCGCTTTTGGGCAAGGTATCGGTCCATTCAATCCGCCGCGGGACCTTATGCGGCGCAAGGCGCTGCCGCACCCAGTCGCCCAGCTCTTGCTCAGACGGGCACGCTCCTCCAGCAGACACGATAAATGCGCAGACCGTCTCTACCCATTTGGGATCGGGCGCACCGACCACGGCACACTCTTTGACGCCGGGATGATCCAGGAGCACGTCTTCCACTTCACGAGGATAAACGTTGTAGCCCCCCGTGACGATCATATCGCTGGTTCGGTCGACCAGATGGAGGAAGCCACGTTCATCGAACCGGCCCATGTCCCGGGTCCGGAGAGGTCCATCAGGGAGTCGGACTTCCTGATTGAGTTCCGGTGCATCGAGATAGCCTGCATGAACCATCGGCCCGGAAACGGCGATCTCACCTATTTCTCCGATGGCCACCGCCTCGCCGGCCTCATTCACCAGCTTCAGCGACACATCGACAGAGACCTGGCCACAGGCCGATAGCGGCGCGTCCGGGCCGAGGTGATCTTGTGAAGACAGAACCGTAAGGGCCAGCGGCGCTTCGGTTTGGCCATAATATTGCGAGAAAAGCGGCCCCCAGCGCTCCAGCGCATTTTCGATCACCGGTCGCGGCATGGGAGAGGCCCCGTAGATGACGCTCCTCAAGCCCCCCACATCCTGATTGCCACTGCCAGCAAGCAGCATCTGGAGCATGGTCGGCACTACGTTGGCATGCGTGGCGCCGTACCTCTTCACGTCAACGAGATAGGTCTCCGGATCGAATTTCTCGAGCACGATAGACCGGCCGCCGCGCAGCCAGAACGGCAGAACGAAGGTCCCGCTCGCATGAATCAGAGATGCGGCGTGTATCATGGCATCGCTGCGGCCGGGGGACACAAGATTGGCAAGAATGTTCGTGCAGATGGCGGCATAACTTGCCTGACTATGCTGTGCCGCCTTCAGGGTCCCGGTCGTCCCTGATGTGAAGAGTGCGAGCACGATATCGTCCGGCGGCGTGGCGAGGAACGGATCGCTATCCGCAGCTGCCACGATCCAGTCTGGTTCTGCCGCTCCGTTTTCCAGGCAGAGCACCTGCATGCCTGGTCGCTGTTTGGCCAAGGATTCCGCTCGGTCCCTAAGGCCTGCACTGGCCAGCAGGAATCGAGGCTGCGTCTGTTCCAGCATCGCGCGATGTTCAGCCTCGGAAAGACGGGAGTTGAGCGGGACCCGCACTGCCCGCGCCTTGAGGCAAGCAAAGTCGATGGACACGGAAAACGGCCCGTTATCGACCAGGAGCCCAACGGCTTCCTGCGGTGCAAGCCCGCGCCCGATCAGTGCGTTGGCAAAACGGTTCGCGAGACGATCGACCTGCCTGAAGCTAAGCTGCGTGGCTCCGCACTCTATGGCGGTCGCATCGCCCCATCGCACCGCCCCCTGTCGGACAAGGTCGACCGTTAGTGCCATTTTCCCCCTCTATCCACCACGCTGTGAATGCTGGAACAGGCCGGTCGCGTCAGTCAAGGCCGAGCCTTCAGATCCTTACGGGTCTCCCAATTCAGCCATGATCTTGTCCGGCGTGAACGGGAAGCTGCGCAACCGAACGCCGCAGGCGTCGTGAATGGCGTTGCCAATCGCACCTGCCGCCCCGCAGATGCCGAGCTCGCCTACCCCCTTCGCTTGCAGCGGGCTAGCGGCCGGATCGCGCTCGTCCACCAGCACCACGTCCAGG
Source organism: Pacificimonas flava (assembly GCF_000342165.1). Lineage (GTDB taxonomy): Bacteria > Pseudomonadota > Alphaproteobacteria > Sphingomonadales > Sphingomonadaceae > Pacificimonas > Pacificimonas flava. The sequence goes on along the minus strand of NZ_AMRV01000001.1, from coordinate 156,658 downwards.
TGCGGCACATCGAGATTGACGGGGACGTGATACTCGGCGAGATCCGGATTTACGACGTGGCCGTATCGCTTGTCGAAGATTTCTTCTTCAGTGAGCGCACTGCCAATTCCCCACACCATACCGCCCATGCACTGCGAGGTGGCGGTCTTCGCGTTGAGCACGCGGCCGAATCCGAACGCGCCGGTAAAGCGCCGGACGCGGGCCTCTCCGGTATAGGCATTGACCGCCACTTCCGTGAAGAACGCACCATACATCGCCGCGGAGAACTTGTCCGAGATCTCCCCGGCCTTGAAATGCCCCACTTCTTCGATCTGATCGCCTTTTAGCACGTCGGAAAGCGCAGTGGTTTGGCCTCGCACGGTTGCGAAGCCGTCCTGCAGCGTGAGTTCCTCCTCCTGGCAGCCGAGCCGGGCGGCCAACCGGGTGCGAATGGCTTCGCACGCGAGGAATACCGCAGAGCCGGTCGATGGCGCACCCCAGCTGCCGCCCGAGCCCGCGCCTGGAGGAAAGGATGAGTCTCCAAGCCGCACCAGAACGTCGTTCCGATCGAGTCCGAGCATCTCGGCGGCAATTTGGCCCAGTACAGTATAGGTGCCCGTGCCGATGTCGGTCATGTCGCTTGCCACGGCGGCAGTGCCGTCCGGGTATAAGGTGACCCGCGCTTCCGCCTCATTGAGGTTGTGGACGCGCGCGGCGGTCGCCATTCCGGTGCCGATCCACCACTCACCCTCGCGAGTGTGGCACGGCGAGCGGCGCGCGCCGTGCCAACCAAACCGTTCGGCGCCGGCCTTCAGGCACTCGGCGAGCTTGCGCGAGCTATAGGGAATATCCTTGGCAGGATGCCGTTCGGGAATGTTGCGCAGCCGCAATTCGACCGGATCGATGCCGATCTTCATCGCCAGTTCGTCCATCGCGCCTTCGAGCGCTTGCATGCCCACTGCTTCACCCGGCGCACGGACGGACCCCGCCGTCACAAGGTTCAGCCGCGCAAGGTCGATCCGGAGGGTCCGGTTCTCCCCCGGGTAGAGAAAGTCGCTCGCCTGCGTCACGGGTTCGGCGAATGTTTCACCCGGAAGATTGGAAACCAGTGCCTCATGCCCGAAGCCAACCAGCCTACCGTCGGAGTCCGCCGCCAAACGTAGCCGCTGGGTGGTTTCGGATCGCCGCATCACGCACTGGAAGACTTGCTGGCGCAGCAGCACCACCCGAACGGCACGCCCGAGTTCCATCGCCGCAATCGAGGCGGCTACCCCTTCCGGGCTGATTCCGAGCTTTGATCCGAAGCCGCCGCCGACATATGGCGAGAGCAGGCGCACGTCCTCGGGATCAAGTCCGACCGCGTCGGCAAGCTCCTTCACATTGTACTTGAGCATCTGCAGGCTCGAATGAACCGTCAGCGTCGTGCCGTCCCATTGCGCGATACTGGCGTGCGGCTCCATCGGGGCGCTGTTGTGACACTCGGTCGTGTAGGTTACCTCGACCGCGTACGCCGCCTGGCTGATCGCCTTGTCGAGATTGCCCTGAATCGTCGGTTCGCCATGGGTTTCGATCGGCACGTCGCGCGAGTGCTGATCGATCGCCGCATCGTCATCCGAGCGGTACTCGATCCGCAGCTGCTTCGAGGCATTGCGCGCCTGCTCGAACGTCTCTGCAACCACCAGCGCGATCGGCTGGCCCCAATACTCGACCTGCCGCACGTTTCGTACGGGCGACTCGCCGGCACCGCCCTGTGCTGGACGCGCGACCATCCGTTCGTCGGAAATGACTGCGATCACGCCCGGCATGTCACGGACCGAAGCCTCGTCGATCGCGACCACTTGCCCCTTGCTGATGGTGGCGGTCACCAGAACACCTTCCGCGCAATTCTCCACCGCATACTCTGCGGCGTAGCGCGCGCTTCCTGTGACCTTTGCCGGCCCATCGGGCCGATCGAGCGGCTTACCGATCACCCCTTGCGCCATTGCGTCGAGGCGGTTGCGATCGTCTGGTCGATCCATTTCGAGGGAGCCGGTCACTCTGCATCTCCTGTGACTTCGCGCAGCACTGCCTTCAGCGTTCGGCGGGCCATCGGAATCTTGAAGTCGTTCGTGCCGTGACCTTGGGCGCCGTCCAGCAGCAGATCGGCGGCCTTGTCGAACAGCGCGTCGGATGGAACCTCGCCGACGAGTAATGCATCGACGCGCTCGTCATGCCACGGCTTGTGCGCCAAGCCGCCGAACGCAAGCGCTGCCGATGCGATCGCGCCGCCGTCCATCCGCACCACTGCGGCAATCGAAACGAGTGCGAACGCATATGACGAGCGGTCCCTGACCTTGCGATAGACGTGCTTTCCGCCGGGCGGCGCCGGCAGAACAACCGCAGTGATCACCTCCCCGGGCTCGAGGACATTGTCCCTTTCCGGCGCGTCATCCGGCAGCCGGTGGAACGCGCGTACCGGGACACTGCGGGTATGCCCCTCCGCAGTCGCTATCTCGACCGTGGCATTGAGCGCGCAAAGCGCCACGGCCATGTCGCCCGGATAAGTGGCAATGCAGGCGTCACTCGCGCCGAGTACCGCATGAATACGGTTGAATCCGCCGATGGCCGAGCAGCCGCTGCCCGGCTCGCGTTTGTTGCACGGCATCTCGGTATTATAGAAGTAATAGCAGCGGGTTCGCTGGCACAGGTTCCCTGCGGTCGTCGCCTTGTTGCGCAACTGGAACGTGGCGCCGGCAAGGATCGCGCGGGCGAGAACCGGGTAATCGCGCCGAATTCGCTCATCGGCGGCGCAGGCGCTGTTCGTGACGAGCGCGCCGATCCGCAACTCGTCGCCGTCCGGTTCGATACCGCCGAGCGGAACGCGATTTATGTCTACGAGCGCGTCGGGGGTTTCGATCTCCAGCTTCATCAGGTCGAGCAAGTTGGTGCCACCCGCGATCGGCCGCGCGCCATCGCTGGTCAGGCGCGCGGCATGATCGAGGTCGTTCGCGCGGTTATATTCGAAGGGCTTCATTGTTCGCGCTCCATGACTTCGACAATCGCGTCGACGATGTTGGAATACGCCCCGCAGCGGCAGAGATTGCCGCTCATCCGTTCGCGGATTTCGTCGGGCGTGAGGCGTGTCTCGCCCGAGAGATTTTCGCTAACGAAACTCGGCCAGTTGTTGGCCGCTTCTTCCAGCATCGCCTTTGCCGAGCAGATCTGCCCCGGCGTACAATAGCCGCATTGATATCCATCATGCTTAACAAAGGCCGCCTGCAGCGGATGAAGATCATCGATGGTGCCCAGTCCCTCGATGGTCGTAACGCTCTCTCCATCATGCATGACAGCAAGAGTGAGACAGGAATTGATACGCTGACCGTTCACCAGCACGGTACAGGCCCCGCACTGACCGTGATCGCAGCCCTTCTTGGTCCCCGTCAGATCGCAATCGCGCCGTAGAAAATCGAGCAGGGTGGTCCGGGGATCTCCCTCGAAAGCGTACTCGCGGCCGTTAATAATCAGAGCCATCGGACCTCCTCTGTTTCTGCCTCAACGTGGCCCACCGCCGATCGGTCCAGAGCCAGTGGAAAAGAATCCACGAGCAGCAAGACGTCCCTCGGGCCGCTTCGCCCGCAGGCCAAGTTGCGGGGGTGCATTCGGCTCTTGGTTCAGGTGAAGTGAGACCGCGGGATATGGGTAATCCGGCAGGCCAGATCCGCTTCTCCCGACGCGACCACATACATGTCATCATGCTCGGCGATGCCCGTGGTGAAGACGACGTTGCGAACGTACATCTTGTCTTCGAGCGGCGCCGTAAGCGCGGCATTGGCCTCGAGCAGCGGCGTATGTTCGGTGCGCAACACGATCGAAGGATCGTCGGGATCGAGCAGCGACCAATAGGTGCGGTAGATGCCGACGATCTCCTGCGGCTCCACCCCATGCCAGAGCGTAAGCCAGCCCTCATTCGTGCGGACCGGCGGGGTGCCTCCTCCCATGCGCGCGGTCGCCGCAGTCCCGACATGCGGCCGGATGCCAGGCTTGCGGCACGGCTTCCAGTGCAGGGCGTCGGGCGACGTGGCGAGATTGATCGACGGGCCCGCCCGCCACTCGCTGTCCGGAGGGTAGGAGAAATAGAGGTCGCCGAGAGGCCGGGTCTGCGCCCAGTACCGACCCTCAATGAGACCCTCGAAGATCAGCATGTCCTTGTTCTGGTGATCGAGGACGATGTCCTCGAAAGCGAAGGTCAGGCCGTCCGTGGAACTGTACAAGGTCGTCGAATGGCGCTCGGGACTGACCGAGCAGGTCGTCATCAGCCAGCGATCGCCGACCTTTGAAACGCGCGCGTCTTCCACGCCGTAACACTGGAAGCTTGCCTGGGGCGCGATGGCCTTGTCGTAATGGACCGCAACCCTTTCGGTCCCGTCCGGCGAAAGCTCCACGGGCAAGATCCACGATAGCGAAGTCAGCGCCATCACGCGCCACTTGCCGCCGTGAACCAGGAACTTGCGAGGATCCGACGTGTCGCACAGGTCGAGCGGCCAGGGATCGAGGACGTATCGCCCTTCGTCCCATCGAATGGCATGGATATTCCCGGCGCGTATCGGCTGGCACAGGGCCTCGGCCACACGCACGAAGATCGCCAGATTGCCGCTTGGAAGTCTGGTCATCCCGGGGTTGAAAGCCCCCAAGACATAGGTTTCCGCATCGAAATGGCCCGCCAGGGGCGAACGGGCAAGGTCGACGTCATCGGGCCCGAAAATCAGACGGTCATGGAGGAAGTCGCTCATTCGTCCTCTTGCGTGCGCGGCGCGACCGTCACCTGTTGCACCACCGACCGGCGCGGCTGGGTAAGCACGAAGTGGACCGCGACCGCGATATCCTCGGCCCGAAGCATCCATTCCTTGTTGATCTGCTCGGCCTGCTCCTCCGCGCTGAACTTGGAATACTGGAAATCGGCACCGGTCTTGCCCGGCTCGACGTTACTGACCTTGATGCCCTGTTTGCCCAGTTCCTTGCGCAGCGCTTCTGAAAAGCCAGCGATACCTGCCTTCATCCCGGCATAGACGCTCGATCCCGGACCCAGTACGTGCGCGCTCATCGAACCGATGAAGACGATGTCGCCGAAGTCCTCCATCACCTCGACCGCCGCGTTCGCAGTGGCGAGATACGCGGTGAAGTCGACGGCGACCGCGTATCGCAGTTCGCTGGCGGTCATCTTCGTCACCCCCTTAGCGGGTATCGCGGCATTGACGATGGCAACGTCAAAACCTCCGCCAAAATAGGCTTTCGCTGCATCGACGAAATGTTCAACACCGTCATCGTCGGCGAGATCGACGCTGATGCCATCGCCCTTGCCCACTTCGCGTATCCGCTGAAGGCCATCGGCGAGGTGCTGCTCGTTACGCCCGCAGACGAAGACGTCGACGCCTTCAGACGCGAGCAGGACCGCGATCGCGCGCCCTATCCCTGTGGTTCCACCAGTGACGATTGCCTTGCGCCCGGAAAGGCTTGGCATTTTCGTGTGGGCGTCCGAGAGGTCCTCGTCCTCGCGGTTCGCGGGCTTCGGCATCGCAACTCTCCTTCGATCGGTCCACCTGAGCACCGGTCGAAAAGGGTTTTTGTTCCCCTCAATTCCACATAATCGTGATACTGCTGTCCGCCGGAACACGGTATTCCATGCGCTCCGCCGAGCGGCTGCTCGCCCGGATAGCGTCGCCCGCTCCGTTCATTACCGTGAACGAGGGCATGGATTTGCGCCCCACTGAGACGAGCGCAAGCATCGCTTCGTTGCCCTCGCACCCGCCCAGTTCAAAACTCAATGCCCGATCAGACGGGCGATGGCTGGCCAGCAGGAAATGGTCGCAAAATATCCGGAACGGCCCGTCTTCGACCGAGTGAAAGGCCCGGCTGGCGAACACGAAGGCGGCGCCGCATCCGTAGATTTCCTGGCCGACCTGCCCCGCGGGCTGGCCATCGACGTAAAGATCCTCGACCGGGAACGAGAGGGTAGGATCGATGTGGCCGTTCCCCTCGCGCTGCTCGGGAGAGATCGCTTCGGGCGGCAGGGCATCGGGGTAATAGAACCAGGCCCTGTCCAGCGTGTAACGGCAATATTCGGTCACCAGCAGCCGCGCTGACGGGTCGAGATCGGGACCGCTGTCCTTGAGCAGGCGTTCGAATGCCGCGAAACTGTCGAAGCATTCGTAGAGCGCCATGTAAGGCGCATCGTGCAGCGCTGTCACTCCGAGGAAGTTGCGGTAGTTCTTCGCATAGTCGATCCGCGATTCCCACATCGCGGTGTTGTGAAAGAAGCTGGCGAGGAAGACGTAGCTTTGCCGCAGATACGTCTCCTCGTTGGTTATCCGCCATAACCGCATGCAGGCCGCTGCTCCCCAGGCGGTCAGATTGGCCTGATAGTTCAGTTCGAACCGCATTCCCTTTGCTGCATCGATCGCGGCGCGGGCCTCGTCGAGGTACTCCTTGTCGTCGGTCAGGTCGAAGGCCTGCAACATCACGTAGGCGTACAGCCCCCCCACGTCCGTCTGCCCCAGCTCCTGATCGTCGCGCGCGGCGGTGATGACGCTGAAATCGCGCAGGTCGTACTGGATCGGCCATTTGTACTCGAAATGGCGGGCCGCCTTGATGCCGAAGCCGATCGACTTTTCGAACAGATTCAGCGCGGCCTTGTCACCGTCCACCGCCAGGCGGCCCAGTTGCGAAAGCGGATGATAGAGATACCAGCTGTCTATCGCGTTCGCATCCTTATCCTTGCCGACATTCGGGAGATAGCGCCGCAAGGTTCCGAGCTCGGAATCGTAGAACTTGCCGAGTCCGGCGGCGAGTTTCGCGCCGATCGGCACCTTGGTTCGGGCCCAAGTCTCGTAGTCCCGGATCGCCGCCAGAACCGAAAGCTGGACCATGGAATCGGGATATTCGGCCGCAGTGTAAGGGTGCAGGTAAAGGTGGCCATAGTGCCGGATCGTCGCTTTGGGCGAATGCGAAAGATCGTGCAGCGTGCGCTCCGCGCGATCCATCCAGTCGTGGAATTCGGTCTGCGGCCGCTCGACGACCTCCAACATCTTTCCGAGCAGGGTCAGATAGCGCCGAGCCATATTCTGCTCGTCCCCGCCGCTTTCTCTGTGGAAGGCGATCCAGCCGTCGGACAGTGTGATCTCCTCCTCGGCCGGCAACGGATCGACGGGCGGGGTGCCCTGTTGCGGAGGAGTCGGCATCAGATAACCGATTTCGGGCCACACCCCGCCCATCGCACCGTCGGGTTTGGTCTTCGTCGCTGCGAAGAAGTCGTTCAGCGCCGTCAGGTCCTGAAGGTATAGCACGCTGCCGAAGTCCGGTTCCGTCAGCCGGAAGTAGATCGATCCGGTGTTGAAGCCACGCTGCGCCGCCTCGACCTGGCCCACAGCGCCTGCCGGATCGCCGCTCTCGTCAAGCGGATACAAATCCCTCGGCACGAACGAGGCAAGCAGCGGCTCGGCGGGCGTCAGCGTCGTCTTCACACGCAGCATAGGGATCGCGCCGTTCCGCAGTGCGACCGCCACCCGATGTCGTCCGAGCGGAGAAACGGCCTCCGCGCGCATCGCTTCGTTCCGCCTACGCCGGACCATCTTCGCAGTGCCGATCCCGGCGGGAAAGAAGGCCACCCGGTACGCCAGCCCGCCGCTGCCGGGTTTGCGCATAAGAAGCCACAGGGCATCGTGCCCACGCGCCAAGGTCAGATCCAGTCCGGCAAAACCGGTGGAGCGCAGGGTGCGCAGGCGTCCGTTCGCAAGCTCGTCGCGCAATAGAGCGATTCCCGGACTGATACCCGAAACCGGCCGCTTGCCCCCCTCCTCCTTATTGGGTGCGATCGCCATTTCGAAGCTCAGCCGGCTTGGCGCGCAAGCGCTGCCCTGAGAGCTATGATCTCAACGTTAGCTTGCCGCAATTGGCCGAACGAATTCATGACCTTTCGTTGACTGTCCTTCAGAAGGGCGCTTGCACCGGTAGATCCTTCGCTTGGCATGACGGCGCCTCCTCGACCGAGGGAGAATGTTCCGATGCCTCCGACAGTTCCGGGCGAAGGGTAGGGCGCCAATTGTTCAAGGAACGGGCATCCAGGCAGCATAGCCTTCCTTTTCATGACAGCCGGGCAACCCGATAAGAGAGGATCTGGTCTTTACCACCGAAAAGCGAAAGCAGCCCGTACACTCCTGATGTCGTGGACGGCTCTCCACGCTCGTGCTGCCTTTCGCCGCAGTTTTGAACCGACCACGACGCGGCGGCGTTCCTTCATCATATGACCTCAGAACCTCATTTTCTCGTCTCCGACATCGAACCCCCGAAGGACCGAACCAGACATCGCGAGCGGCTCGGCAAGAGTTCGTTGCGGAGAATAATTTCCCATTGTGCTTACAGGCCGATCCCTCAGATCTCAGCGCGGCTGGAAGCGGGCATTCACCGTCCAGTGCCCCGAACGGGCGGACGGACATTCGCTATGAAGACAGCGCATGAATAGGATGCACGGGCGCGTCCTTGCCGCACCGCTCGCGGCTTTGCTTACGGCCTTCAGCGCTTGTGGGGATGCGCCTGCGCAGCAAGGGCCCGAGGCGGGCCGGATGGCGACCACCTCTCCCCAAACCAGCGAAATCCGGCCGGGTGCGCTTAGCCGGGGGCTCGACAGCACGCTGCTGGAAAGCACGATCGAGGCTGCCGAAACGCTGCCGCGGCTGCGATCCATGATCGTCCTGAGAGATGGGGAGGAAGAATTCGCCGCAACCTTCAACGACGGCGCGCCGCTCGACCAGCCGGTAAACATCAAGTCAGCGTCGAAGTCCGTACTCTCGGCATTGGCGGGAATTGCCATCGAGCGCGGCGTCCTCGAGGGAACGGACCAGCCGATACTCAGCGAACTTGCCGATTTGGCGCCTGCAGCCCCCGATCCCCGCCTGGCCCAAGTGACCGTCGGCCATTTGCTTTCGATGCAGGCAGGGCTGGAGCGAACGTCAGGTGAGTATTATGGCGCGTGGGTCGCCAGCCCGAATTGGGTCCGATACGCTCTCGCGCGCCCGTTCGTCGACGAGCCTGGCGGCCGAATGCTCTATTCAACGGGAAGCAGCCATCTTTTGTCCGCCATGCTGACGCGGGCAAGCGGGCGCAGCACCCATGCTTTGGCGCAAGACTGGCTGGCCGAGCCGCTTGGCATTCGCCTGCCGCCTTGGCCACGCGATCCGCAGGGTATCTACTTCGGCGGGAACGACATGCTGATGTCGCCGCGCGCGCTCAGCCGTTTCGGGGAGCTTTACCGCCTCGGCGGGGTGCTGAATGGCGAACAGCTGCTACCGGCCAGTTGGGTGGAGGAAAGCTGGACACCACGGGCACGGTCTCCATGGAGCGGCAATGCCTATGGATATGGCTGGTTCCTGACGGACATGGCCGGGCATCCCGTCCGTTTCGCATGGGGATACGGCGGGCAGATGCTCTATATCGTTCCCAGCCTCGCCCTTACCGTCGCCATGACGTCCGACCCGTCGGCACCCAGCGATATCGGCCATATAAGAGCGCTGCACGATCTTGTTTCCGAGGGGCTTGTCCCTGCCGCCGAAGCAGGTGCGACGGGCTGATCGCCGGCCTGCCGGCTCCATCGATCCGCCCCCTTCCCCGGACAGCACGGCATGCTAAAGGACAGAGCCAAATTCAGCGCCTGGCTCAGCCTTGGACATTGGGTGGATGGAGAAAGCCGTTCCCCATTGAGAAGCGAACCGGCGCCCCATCACGCAGCGGTGCACGCTTGCCCGGCAGACTGAAAGCCGGCCCGGCCAGCGCACCCGTGCAGCAGGACCTTGCCCATGTCTCTGGAAACTCAGACCCTTCCGCCCAAGAACGCATCCGTAAAGGCGGCGGGCGACGCCAGCCTTCCGCGGCGTACATTCGCCATCATCTCCCACCCCGACGCCGGCAAAACGACGCTGACGGAAAAGCTGCTGCATGCCGGCGGTGCAGTTCGGGAAGCCGGGGAGGTGCGCGCTAAGGGCGATCGGCGCCGCGCGAAATCCGACTGGATGGCGATCGAGCAGCAGCGCGGGATTTCGGTGACGTCCTCCGTCATGACCTTCGAGTTCGACGGAATCCGTTTCAATCTGCTGGACACGCCGGGGCATGAGGACTTTTCAGAGGACACCTACCGAACGCTGACCGCCGTCGATTGCGCCGTCATGGTCATCGATGCGGCCAAGGGCATCGAATCTCAGACCTTGAAGCTGTTCGAAGTCTGCCGTCTGCGCGGCATCCCCATCGTCACCTTTATCAACAAGATCGACCGCGAGGGCGTCAGTCCGTTCGAACTTCTGGACGAGATCGCGGAAAAGCTGGCGCTCGATACGGCACCGATGTCATGGCCCATCGGCATGGGCGGGCTCTTCGAGGGTCTTTACTCGTTCGAACATGACTGCGCATTCCTGGCGCCGCAGCGGGGTAGCGGCGCCGGACAGACAGTGGAGGGCATTGCACCGGACAGTGCGGAACTGCGCTCCGCGTTAACGGACAGCGCCGCCCCCCTGCTGGAGGACCTGATCCTCGCCGCAGAGGCATGCCCGGCATTCGACCGCGAGGCCTTTGCCGCCGGCGACCTGACCCCGGTCTATTTCGGCAGTGCGCTGAAGGAAATCGGTGTCGATCATCTGCTTGCGGCTCTTGCGCGATACGCCCCCTCCCCGCAGCCACAACCCGCCGATCCCGCGCCCGTCCAACCGGACGATGACAAGGTTTCCGGATTTATCTTCAAGATGCAGGCAAACATGGATCCGAACCACCGGGACCGCATCGCCTTCATGCGCGTCTGCTCGGGTACGCTGACCCGGGGCATGCGGCTCGGCAACAGCCGCACCGGAAAGGCGATGGGCCTGCACAATCCGATCTTCTTCCTCGCCCGCGACCGCGCCGTCGTCGACGAGGCGCAGCCGGGCGACATCGTCGGCATTCCGAACCATGGTACGCTGCGTGTGGGCGACACGCTCAGCGAGCGCAGCGATCTGTTCTTCACCGGCCTGCCCGATTTCGCGCCGGAACTCCTCCGGCGTGTGCGGCTGGAGGACCCGATGAAGGCAAAGCAGATGCGCCGTGCCCTCATCGATCTGGCCGAGGAGGGCATTGCCCGCCTGTTCCGCCCGCTTCTGGGATCCGACTGGATCGTCGGCGTCGTGGGCGCCCTCCAGCTTCAAGTCATCGCCTCGCGCATCGAGGCGGAGTACGGTCTCTCCGTCGGGTTCGATATGGTGCCCTACGAAACCGCGCGCTGGATCGGCGCACCCGACGAGGCGAGCCGCAAGGCCTTTATCGCGCGGGAGCGTGCGAGCGTGGCTGAGGACGAGGACGGGGCACTCGTTTTCCTCGCGCGCAACGCATGGCAGCTTCAGCGGCTGGAGGAGGAGTGCCCCGACCTTAAATTCCTGGCCGTGAAGGAGCGGCAGCGCAGCACCGGCACCGCTGCCTTCTAGCCCGGCCTCAGTCGGCTGCGACGGGACCCGTGCTCCCCGCAGGGCGACGCGCAAACCAGACCAGCGCGATCATGGCCAGCGAGATCCAACCGGAAATCCAGAACAGATCGGTGGAGGCCAGCAGATAGGCTTGCTGCACCATCTGGCGGGTGACGATGGCAGAGGATTCGAGCGTTCCGGCACCCAGATCCGACAGTCTCTCCACCGCCTGCCGGTACGGAAAGGAAAAGGCTGACGAATGATCGGCCAGACGGCTCTGGTGCAGCGCCTCGCGCCGATCCCACATTGTCGTGATGATCGAAGCGGCGAAGCTGCCCGCCGTGATGCGCGCGAAGTTGGAGATGCCGGTCGCGGACGGCAACTGCTCTGGCGGGATACCGTCGAGCTGGATGTTCAGCATGGCCAGGAAGAAGCTGCTCATTGCGACGCCCTGCACCAGCATCGGCATGGTGAAATCCCAGAAGCTGGCATCCGTCGTATAGCCCGCGCGCATGAAGAAGGAGATGGCAAAGGCCACGAAGGAAAAGCTGGCGAGGATGCGCGCGTCGACCTTGCTGCTGATACGCGCGATGAACGGCGTCAGCACGACCGCGACCATACCGCTTGGCGCCGCCACCAGGCCGGCCCAGGTCGCCGTGTAGCCGAGCTGCGTCTGCATCCACAGTGGCAGCAGCAGGACATTTGCGAAAAAGACCGCGAAACCGAGGCAGAAGGCGATGGTACCGAGCGAGAAATTGCGCCTGGCAAACAGCCGCAGATCGACGGCGGGGTGCTCGTCGTTCAGTTCCCAGATGATCCAGGCGATAAAGCCGATGGCGGCAACCAGCGACATGATCACGATGGTCTGCGAATGAAACCAGTCCGCGTTCTTGCCGAGGTCGAGCACCACCTGCAGCGCCCCCACCCACAGGACGAGGAGGCCGACGCCCACCTTGTCGATGGGAAGGTTGCGGGTCGCCGTCTCACGCGTTTTCAACATCTGCCAGCTCGTGAAGGCACAGAAAATGCCGACCGGCACGTTGATCAGGAAGATCCAGCTCCAATGGTAATTATCGGAAATATAACCGCCCAGGATCGGTCCCGCGATGGGCCCCACCAATGTGGTCATCGACCATACTCCGAGCGCGGTGGAGCGCTTGTCAGCGGGGAAGATGGAGATCAGCAGCGCCTGGCTGCCGGGAATCATCGGGCCGGATACCGCCCCCTGAAACACCCGGAAAATAATGAGGGAATCGAGGCTCCACGCTATGCCGCAGAGGAGGGAAGCGAGCGTGAACAGCGCAACGGACACGACAAAGGTTCGCACCACGCCAAAGCGGCCCATCAGCCAGCCGGTCAGCGGAACGGCGACACCGTTTGCCACGGCGAAGGAGGTAACGATCCACGTGCCGTTGTCGGGTGCCACGCCCAGATTGCCGGCGATGGTGGGCAGCGACACGTTGGCAATCGTCGTGTCGAGCACCTGCATGAAGGTGCCGAGCGCCAGCGCGATCCCCGCCAGCGCCAGCGCCGGGCCCGTCAGCGGCGGTGGACCGGCATTCGCCGCGGTCTGGCGCTCAGGCACGCTCATCGCGCGCGGCCGCTATTCTCGGCGATGATCCGCGCGATCTCCCCATCCACTTCGCTGCCGGGGCTATCCGTCGCCATGCGTTCATAGGGTGCCGCCGCCTCTCGCGCGACGAGGCTGCCGCTGGTGTCGGCAGTATCCACCTCAACCGTTACCGACAGGCCGATGCGCAAGGGGTGTTCATCCAGCTGGCCCGGATCGATGCCGATACGCACGGGCACGCGCTGAACGATCTTGATCCAGTTGCCGCTGGCGTTCTGCGGCGGCAGCAACGCAAAAGCACTGCCGCTGCCCGCACCCAGACCCAGCACATGCCCGGTGAAGACGACGTCGCCGCCATAGGTGTCGGTGGTGATGGTCGCGGCCTGCCCCACCCGCAGGTCGGCAAGCTGCGTTTCGCGGAAATTCGCATCGACCCACACGCGCCCCAGCGGCACCACCGCCATCAGCGGCGTTCCGGCCGCGACCTGCTGACCGACCTGAACGCCGCGCTTCGCCACCACACCGTCAATGGGCGCCGTAATATGCATATGACTGCGGCGTATGGCGGCCTGACGATAGGCGGCGATGGCGGCGAGCACGGCCGGATTGCTGCGGATATCGGTCCCGGCGACCTGGCTCTGCGACTGCTCAAGGCGGCTGCGCGCGACATTCAGCGTTGCCGCCGCCGTCTTGACCGTATCGGCCGCGTGCGAGACCTCCTCGCCCGAGACGGCGCCCTGGGCAGCGGCCTCCTGCCGCCGCGACAGGTCGCTGCGCGCCCGCGCCAGCTCCGCCTCTGCCTGCACGACCGCCGCGCGGCCGGCATTCACGTCGGAGAAGTTCCCGCGCACATTTCGAACGGCGCGGGCAAGCTGCGCCGCCGCCGCCTCCAGTTCCACGTCGGCCGTATCCGGATCCAGGTCGATCAGCGGCTGGCCCGCCTCCACCCGCTCCGTATCGTCGGCATAGATCGCCGTCACCGTGCCCGGATCGCGCGCGGTGATCGACACCACATCGCCCGCCACATAGGCATCTTCGGTTTCCTCGGTCGGCGGAGACAGGAAGAACGCGTAGATTCCGTAGGCGATCGCAGCGACCAGAACGATCAGACCCAGAAGCAGAAATGCCCGCTTCCGCGTGCGTGACTTGCTTCCTTTGGGTGCATTGTCAGGCGAAGGCGGTGCGATCGCGGCGGGCGGTGCAACAGCGGCGGCATCCGCATCGGCCGTTACAGGTGCATCGGACTCGCGCGCGATATCGCGGGGAGCGTCGGTCACTTGGGTTTCCTCTCATCCGCAGCGGCCGTTTCAGGGGCCGCGCCTTCTTGTGCTGTTATATTGGCCGCCGTTTGCGCGCCGGTATCGAAGCTCCCGCCCATCGCCACGACCAGCCGTACGGCCGATAGCGCCGCGTCCGCCTGCAGATTTGCGGCCTGCTGCTCGGCATCGAGCAGTCGGACGTCCGATCCGATGAGTTCCAGTCGGGAACTCAGCCCCGTTTCGACGCGCACATTGTCGAGGCGCCGAACCGCCTTCAGCCCGGCGACCACGGCAGCCTGCTCCGTCAGTTCCGCGCGCGCGCGGCGCACATCGGCAAGCGCGTCCGCGGCCTCCCGAACGGCTCCGAGGACAGCGGCGTTGTAGAGTGCCACCTGTCGGTCGACCCCGGCCGTCGCTCCCTCGTAATCCGCGCGCAGACGCCCACCCTCGAAAATCGGCAGATGCACCGCGGCGCCTGCACCGTACGTGGCGGCCTCGTCCGAGAAAAGATTGCCGAGGCCGACGGCCTGGAGCCCGGCGATGCCGATCAGGTCAATGTTCGGATAGAAGGCTTTTCGGGCCACCTGCCGACCCGCGCGCGCCGCCTCGACACGCGCCCGGGCACTCAAGACATCGGGGCGCCGTGACAGAAGATCCGCTGGCAAAGTTTGCGGCAACGGCAGGACAGCCTCAAGATCCGCGCGGGCCGGGTTCACCTCTTCGTAGAAGCCCGCCCCCTGCCCGGCGAGTTCGGCAAGCGTGTGAACGACAAGCGCCCTTTGCGCCTCTGCCTGAACGAGCGCGCGCCGCGCCTGCGCCAGCACCGTCTCCGCTGCACGGGCATCGATTTCGCTGGCAAGTTCGCTTTCGATGCGAACCTGCGTCAGCTGCAGCGAGCGTCGGCGCTGACCGAGCGTATCCCGAGCGATGGCGATCTGCCGTTCGGCGCGGACCAGCTCGACATAGGACTGTACGACAGCGCCGGTCAGGGCGAGCCGCGCGGCCGCTGCATCGAGCGCGGCCGCGTCCACGCCCGCCGCCGCCTGCCGCACCGCATCGGCGTGACGGCCCCAGAAATCCAGATTCCAGCTCAGATTGGCCGCAGCTTGTCCGACCCACCGCGTCGACCCGCCATAAGGGGGCGGAATGGTGTAGACATCGCTGAGGCGGATGCGCTGCTCCTCGACGGTGCCGGAAATCTGCGGACGAGTCGCGCCGCGCCGCGCATCGAGCTGTGCGGAGGCAGCACGAAGCCGCGCCATCGCTTCGTCGATCCTGGGGCTGCCGGAAAGCGCTTGTGCCATGATCGCGTTCAACTGCGGATCGCCGAAGGCGCGCCACCATTCCTCGTCGATCCGCGGGGCGGCAAGCTCTCCCAGACCAAGCGTAGGCGTACTCACCGGAACGACGGCCGTCCCGATATCGGGCGCGGCGCAACTGGCAAGCAGAGATGCCGCCAGTGCAGCGGCATGAGCCCCGGCGCGAATCACGCTTCGCATCCCGGTGCGATCCCCTCTCGCGCCTCGAAGCGCGACAGGACTTCGGTCAGAAGGAGCAGCAATCGGGTCACATCCTCTTTCGGCATATCGCCGAGCACGTCCTGCCAAACGGCACGAACATCGGCGGCCTGTTCCTTCAGCGTGTCCCGCCCCGCCGGCGTTACCGCCAGCTTCATCACGCGGCGATCGTCGGTACAGGGCTCCCGCTCAACCATTCCCCGCTCCTCCAGGCGATCGAGAAGCCGGGTCATCGCACCGCTGTTGTGACCGGTGTGCCGGGCTAGTTCGCTCGACGTATTGCTGGTCCCGGAATTGACGAGCGCAAGCACGACCCACTGGGTGAATGTCGTATCCTTGTCGGAGAATGCTGCCTCGACCCGCGCGGTCGACAGTTTGGCGACGCGCCGGATCAGGTATCCGAGTGCGCGGCGTGGATGTTCGTAATCGCAAATGGGAAGTTCGGCCATAATCTCTGCCAAGGCATTATCTGCCGAGGCAGCTAATATGTCGTCACAAGCGAGTCAATTCCTTTGAAGACGTGCCGAGCCGCGGTGCCGCCCCCCGCAACGGCTCGCGGCTATGCCTCGCGGGGCTCTGACCGCGGCGCCTGCGCTTCAGGATCCGCAACAAGATGTAGCGTGCGCGTCGGAAAGGCGATGCCGATGTCTGCCGCTTCGAGCCGTTCGAAGATGGTCAGCAGCAACTCTTGCCTCACCTTCAGGCTGTCTGCGAAATCCCCGACGCCGATATAGGACCAGATATCGATATCCAGCGAGCTTGCGCCAAAATCTGCGAAACGCGCGCGAACGCCGTCGTCATCGACCAGCGGATGGTCGCGCAGCACCGTTTCGATGAGGTCCACGGCCTCCTTCAGCTTGGCCGGGCCGATGCCGTATTCCACACCGATGCGGGGATTGAACAGGAAGCGGTCGCGCTTCGCGTAGTTCTCGATCTGGCGCGACGAGAAATCTCCGTTCGGAATGGTGACGACGGTGCGATCATTGGTACGAATTCGGGTGGAGCGCATGCCGATATCCTCGACCGTTCCCACCACATCGCCGACACGGCAGAAATCGCCGACCTGAACTGGCTTGTCGGCAATCAGCGTGACGCTTCCGACGAGATTTTCGACGGTTTTCTGTGCCCCGAGCGCCAACGCGATACCGCCGATGCCTAGCGCGGCGACGCCCGTCGTCACGTCCACGCCCAGCGTGTCGAGGATCGCGACCACGGCAACGGCGAGCAGCAGCACCTTCACCGTTCGGCGAAGAAGGGTGATGACCGATACAGCCTGCCGCCGTTCCGAACGCTGCATGCGCGCAGCAGACACCTGCGCGATTGCGTCCACCAACCTCAGTGCGAACCAGATCAGCGCGAACCAAGCGACGATGCCGGCGTAGCGGAGCAGCGTCTGCCGCGCGACGATCGACACCGGAATCGCGTTTGCCCAGAGCTGGAAACACACGACCGCCGCAAACAGGCTGAATGGCGGCAGCGCAGCCTGAATGAAGCGGAACAGCCCGCTGCGAGAGGGGTCGCGACTGAAAATGCGGATTGCCGCCAAAAGGCCAGCCGCGATCAGGCGGAATCCGGCAAAGCTGATCGCCGCCAACCCCATGAGTATCAACCAGTCCTTCAGGGGCGCTCCGGCAACCAGAGTGGCTTCGGCCGCCCGCTCTTCCGCGGCGATTTCCGGCGCAGGCTCATCCCTATCGACCCATTCACGTGTTTCATCGGAGATGCGCCACAATTGTACACCCTCGGCATTCTCCTCTCGCACGAGGACGATGGGCGGAGCATCTTCCTCCGGAAAGCTGCCGACGCTTTCGAATTGCGCATCGAGGCCATCCTCGATGCGGCCGGCCGGCTCGTTCGCAAGGGCTGCGAACGGATCGAGCGTACCGCCGCGATCCAGCGCCGCCTGAAGTTGTCGTGCGAAGTCGGCAGCCTCGGCCTCCTGCCCCTCGCCATCCATGGACAGGTAGAAATAATTTCCGGCGCGGTTGTAATCCTGATCGCCAAGCGCCCTTATCAAACCTGTGACGGTAGATCGCGGCGTTTCCCGTCCGTACGGATCCGGCGCCGGCTCTGCAGCGGGGGCCTCCGCTGCGGGCTCCTCCAGAATCTGCGCGTGAACGGGCACAGCGGCCGTGACGCCGAGCCAGAGGCAAATCAGAAGCAGCGGAAGACCGCTTCCCTGAAATCGACCCAACACCTGCAACGCATTTTCTCCAGCTTCGCGAACCTCGGCACCTTTCCATTGCGTGGGCCGGGCCCAGGTTCCATCCACGCGCTAGACGATACGGAGCGTCTGCAGCAGCAGCCAGACGCCGATGACGAGAAACAGGAGGGCCGCGGTCACTCGCATAAGCCCAAACGGGACACGATCGAGGAGCGCCCTGCCGAAGAACACGGCCGGGACGTTTGCAAGCATCATTCCAAGCGTTGTGCCCATCGTCACAAGAACGACACCTTCGAACTGCGCCCCCAGCGCGACCGTCGCGATCTGTGTCTTGTCGCCCATTTCCACGAGGAAGAACGCGATCAACGTGGTCAAAAAGGCGCCGAACGGGCTACGGCGGCGCTCCTCTTCCTCGCCAAGCTTGTCCGGAATCAGCGTCCAGACCGCCATCAGGATGAAGGAGGCTGCAATAATGTAGCGAAACCAGTCGCCTTGCAGGATTTCGGCAGCCTGCTGGCCAAGCAGGGCAGCCAGGAAATGATTGGCGATGGTCGCCAGAAGAATACCAAGGATGATGGGAAGCGGTCGATTGAAGCGCGCCGCCAACACGATGGCGAGCAACTGCGTCTTGTCGCCGATTTCAGCAAGAGCAACCACGACGGTGGAGGTAAACAAGGCTTCCAAGAAAACGGTCTCCAGGGCCGGGCGCCAGACAAGCCAATGACATCGCCAGTTCCCGCCCAGCCCAGACGGCACCGCAATGCCACCGGTCTCGCCCGAACGGTGATCCCGTTCCCCCTGCGCCACGACCTCTCGGCCGAGTATGTTGACGCAGGAGCTTGCAACGCCCTTTCAAAACCGGCGCCGCAACTGGCTACTCCCCAGATGACGAAGAGAACCCTAGACGGCCGGACCGCGGTGTTCAAGCATGGAGCGGGACGCGGTACGAAGGCGACGCAGCCGGAGGAAGGGATAAACGACGCCATGGCCCCACCTGGCCGCACCGGTTTCATCATTGCCGCCGCGGCGTTGCTGTCGCTCCCCGCTGTCGGCCTGATCGTCGACTGGGGCGGCCTGGCATGGGCGGACGAACGGGCACTGCTTCTGCTGCGCGCCCAAGACGGTAACGGCGGCTTCGTTCCCGGTCCGCGCTGGCTCACGCAATTTCTGACCGACCTGACCGCGCTTGGAGGCATTTCGCTTCTGGCGCCGATCACCCTTGTCATATCGGCATATCTTTGGGCGACCGGCCGGCCCCACACCGGACTGTTCCTCACGCTCACCGTCGCGACGGGCTGGCTCTTGAGCCGTGCGCTGAAATCCCTTTACGATCGGGCGAGACCCGAGGCGGTGCCGCATCTGGTCGAGGTCAGCTCCGCAAGTTTTCCAAGCGGACACGCGATGAATTCCGCCATCGTCTATCTGACGCTGGCGGCCATTCTGGCAGAAGGGCGTGAGCAGCCAACGAAGCGCCAGTTCCTATACCTGACCGCGGTCGCGCTGGTGTTTCTGATCGGATTGTCCCGCCTCTACCTCGGGGTTCATTACCCCACCGATGTGCTCGCCGGCTGGAGCTTCGGAGCGGGATGGGCGATCCTATGCTGGATCGCCGCATCTCGGTTCAGAGAAGGCAGCCCTCCGCATCTCCTTCGAAATTGACCGCTCGGCGACCTTACAGATCGATGGAGGCGGACAGGCGGAACGTGCGCGGCGTTCCCTGGAGAAGTGCGGTGCCGAAGGAATCGAACGCCGTCGCCCAGTAGCGCTCGTTCGCGACATTATCGATCCCCGCGCGCAAGGTGAGCGGGCGATCGCCGACCGCAGCGACGTAGCGCGCGCCAATGTCGAAGGTCGTCCAACTGTCCAGCCGAAGGGTATTGGCCGCGTTCGCCGCCTGCTCGCCGGTATGCACGGCCCGTCCGGTCAGCGTCAGTCCGCGAAGGAAGGGCAGGTCCCACTCGACATTCGCGTTCAGCAGATATTCCGGTACGCCGGCCGCATCATTTCCCTCGTTGACTCCGCCCGTATCACGCAGCTTCGCCTCCAGCACCGATCCGCCCGCGATCAGCCGCAGCTCCTCGGTCAGTTCGCCGTTCAGAGTCAGCTCGATGCCGCGATTGCGCTGTTCGCCGAACACCCCGTAGACGAGGTCGCCGTCGGGTTCTGCGGGATCAACGGGCCGCGCATAGCCGTTCGGCTGCTCGGTCTGGAACAGGGCCAGGGCCGCGTTGAACGTGCCCAGCCGAGCCTTGCCGCCCACCTCGTATTGCACGGACTTGTACGGCGGAAAGGCTTCACCGGGATTGACGATATCTTCGTCGTTCACCGGCGCGGTCTCGCCCGCCGCCAGGCCTTCGATACGATTGGCGAAGAAGGAAATCCTGTCCGACGGCTTCACGACGACTCCGACCACTGGCGTGATGGCGCTGTCGTCATATTCTTCCGTCAGTCCGCTGCCGTCATAGCCATAGGTCTTCGTATTGATGACCTGCATGCGCAGACCGCCGGTCACGAGTATGCGATCGTCCCAAAGGCCGATCGTGTCGGATGCGAACAGGCTGGCAATATGCGTGCGATTGATCGGAAACGGATTGTCGAGGTCACCACCCGCAAAGTTTGAACCGGGCTGCGCTACGACCGGCGTGTCGTAAAGGTTCGTTTCATAGCCGGTAAAGAAATCGTAGGCGGTCCGCCCCTCCTGCCAAAGCACGTTCCCGCCGACGTTGAACTCGTGCGTAATCCCCGCGCCCTCGAGGTCTATACGGGCCCCGGCGCGCGCACTTTCATTGTTGGCCTCGTAGGGAATGAAGCTGCCCCCGCCCGTTGCGGCCCCGGTCGCTCCATCGTTGAGCGTGATGTTGCCGTACGTGCCCGCCTCATCGGTGTCGCGCGCACCGATGGCTGCATAAAGCAGCGCATTGTCCGCAAGATCATATTCGACCGTCAGCGTCCCGAAGACATCCCGCAGCTCCGTACTCGTCCAGGGCTGCGCGTAGTTCGCGTCGGCGTCGGGAACGTCCGGAATCTCCGTCACTGCGCTGCTGAGCTGAACCTTCGGACGCAGTCCGTCGACCTCGACGCGCTGATAGGCGATGTCGAGAGCGACGCGCAGCCGCTCACCGGCGTAGTCGATAGCGCCCCCGACAACGGCCGTGCGACGAAACTCGTCGTCGACTGATACGTCGCCGGCGCGGTAGGCCCCGTTTACCCGAACGCCAATCGTATCGTCGGCAAATCGCCTCGCCACGTCGGCACTGCCGCCGAAATGGCTGTCCGAGATATAATTTGCCGTCACCCGGGTCAGGTCTGCCGTTCCGGCACGCTTCGGCACCAGGTTGATGTTGCCGCCCACGCCCGTGCCGCCCGGCGCCGCGCCGTTCAGAAAGGCGCTTGCGCCGTTCAGCACCTGCACCTCCTGATAGAGTTCCGGCGCAACGAGCTGACGCGGCGTGATCCCGTAAAGACCATTGAATCCCAGATCGTCACCGAAGAGCGGAAACCCGCGCACCACGAACAGCTCCGCCGCGTTGCCGAAGCCATAGCTCGTCCGGATCGTCGGGTCGTTGTCAAGCACCTCGCCAAGCGTCAGGGGCTGCTGGTTGAGGATCAGCGTTTCCGTATAGGTCCGGACGTTGAACGGAACGTCCAGGGCGTCCTTGCTGCCCAGAACGCCGACATCCGCGGCGTTCAGCACTTCGGTCGCGTTTCGCTGCTGTGCGGTGATGACGATTGCTTCGTCGTCCGCTCCTGGCGAACTTTCACTCTGCTGCGCAGCAGCCGGCGTCGCGATCGCGAGCGGAGAGACACAAAGCAGCAGCGGTACGGCGAACCTGACGTTCATAGATTGGCCCTTTTTTAATTGGTTATAGGGTTTTGTTCAGAATTGAGGTCAGCGACGGCGCGTTCTCAGCGCCCACATCGCTGCCATGATGGGCAGGCCCAGCAGGATCCACGCTCCGGCATCGAAGAGACCGTCCCCCAGAAGCGCCAGGCCCAGCCCCGTCAGGCTGGCGAGAGCGATCACCGTCGGCAGAGCGAAGACGTCCCGCAACGGCCGGCGGCGCTTCCGCACAAGAGCGGGAGCGGGCGCCGTCCTCATGAGCGTGCCGGGGGGCGAGATGCGCGTCATTCCGCCGCCACCAGCGACTCATTCGCTGTCTCGGCTTGCAGCAGCGGGCGCGCCTGCGGCCGGCGCCCGGCAATCCACAGGTAAACGCCCGATCCAAGAATGACGATGGTGAACAGGTCGAGAGCGGCCCAGACGATCTTCAGCGGCAGCCCGCCATAATCGCCGAAATGCAAGGGGCGGGAAATCTGCAGCGCCTTCATGTACCAGGGCATGGGCCGAACGTCGGTCAGCGCACCGGTTTCCGCATCGACGACAGCCGGCGTCAATATCCCCTTCGTCAGAGGCGTCCCGCCCTGAAGAAAGATGGTGTAATGATGGGCAGAGCTGTACGACCCGCCGGGGAATGCGATGAATTGCGGGCGGCTGCCGGGCCGAACGGCGCGCACCGTTCGCAGGGCGGTGTCGACCGAACCGTAGCGGGACGCCGGCAAAGGTTCCGCTTCGGCATAGGCCGCAGTCAGTTCGGCCAGCTGATCGCCGCGCCAATAGTCGACGATCGGCGTTGCCAAGGTGTGGATAATGCCGGTCAGGCCGACGACAGCGGCCCAGGCCAGCGCCGTGATGCCCAGCAGATTATGGTAATCCAGCCAGCGGATGCGCGTCGGGCGGGATGCGCGCACGGTGCCGAAATCCATTTTCCGCATGATCGGCGCATAAAGGACGACGCCGGAGACAAGCGCGACGATGAACAGCGCCCCCACCGCGCCCAGAAACAGCATTCCGGGCAGGCCCAGAAACATATCGGTGTGGATCTGCAGGATGACATCCATGACGCCGTCTTCGGCAATGATGCCGGCAAGCTCACCCGTCAGCCTGTCATAGGAACGGATCTGCATGTCGATGCCCGCCGCATCGGGCGTCGGCCCCGTCGTGACGTTCACCACCGGGCGTTCCTCGTCGAAGCTGAGGAACAGCGGAACATGACCGGGATTGGCGGCCAATGCCTTCGCGATCATCTCGTCGAGGGGTAGCATATCGGCGCGCTCGGCCGCCGCATCGATAACCGGACGCCCATCCTCGTCTCCGGCAAGCGCATCGATCTCGTCATGGAAGATCAGCGGCAAGCCCGTGACGCAGAGCATCAGCAGGAATATCGTGCAGACAAGGCTCGACCATTTGTGGATGCCCGCCCAGGTCCGCAGGCTGGACGCCGTCACGTCCATCGATCCTTATTGCTAATCATTATCGTTAGGCTGTAGTGCCGACGAGAGAAGGTTTCAACCGGATATTTGTCGGATGGCGGCTTTCCGGCCGCTTTTGTCCAGCTACGCCCGCGCGCCCAAAGCCGTGCAGGTTCGAGGCGTGCCGATGCCGATGCCGAAGTCGGCAAAGGGACGCGGCTGTCCGTCCCCGCCTCCAGCAGCGACCTTTTCATCAGGAAGGAGCAGCCCGGGGCGCCCCCGCCCCTTCGCCCCCTGTAAAGCCTGAACATCGACCTATATGATTGGCGCAAGCGGGCCAGCGCGGCTGATCGAAACGCACAGTCGCCAGCGTCGATGAATCAAGGGTGGTCATGGGGCAACGCACATTTTCCGGTTATGGCGGTATACGCCTTACAGCGAAAACATACGGTCAGTCCGATGCTCCGCCCGTTCTGCTGCTGAGAGAAGACGCATCGGACGACTGGACCGGCATTGCCGTCGCACTCGCCGGTGCCGGACGGTATGTCGTCAGTCTCGACCTGCGGGGTCAGGGCGAGAGCGAGGATCCCGGCGACGGACCGTTCGACCTCGACGCGCATGTGGGCGATCTTGGCAGCATTCTCGCCCAGCTCTCCTCGCGCCCGGTTGTGATCGGTCAGGGCAGCGCCTGCTGGATCGCGCTCGTTGCCCTTGGGGAGAACGGCCCCGATATCGCCAGCGGCGCCGTCTTCGTCGATCCCCCCCATCTGCCGCGCGGGGCGCCGGCCAGCGTCGATGCCGCTCTCGCGGATGACCGCTGCGATACGCCCCTCGGCGAGCGGCTGACGGACTCCGCGCGCCGCCTTTCCCTGCCCGGCCTCGTGGTGGCGGGCGGCGGGGCATCCTCGCCCCTGGCCGAAATGCTTGCCGATGCCGAACTGGCCCATGTGCGAAGCGCCGGCGAACTTCTGGCGGATGCAGGCGAGGATCTGAACGCCGTGCTCGTCGAGTTTCTGGAGCGGCGCGTGCCGCGAGAACCGCCGGAGTATCATGCCGGTTCGGACAGTCGTACGCTTCGCGATGCGCTTGGGACCTTCGCAACGGGGGTCACCGTCGTCACCACCCTCGGCGCGGAGGGCGAACCCGTCGGATTAACCGCAAACAGCTTCACCTCCGTCTCTCTCGATCCCGAACTTCTGCTCGTCTGCCTGGCCAAGACCGCCAGCAGTCTGGTCGCGTTCGAACAGGCGCCGTTTTTTGCGGTCAATGTTCTTCATATCGGTCAGCAACTCGTCTCCAACCGCTTCGCCATGAAGATGGACGACCGCTTTGCCGAGACGGACTGGGAGCGGTGGGATAGCGGCGTGCCGATCATCCGCAACTCGCTCGCCAGCTTCGAATGCGCACGGCACGAGATGCACGATGCCGGTGATCATGTTCTGCTGATCGGCAGGGTGGAGCGCGTCCGCTTCGAACCGCGCCGCGATCCGCTTCTTTATTTTCGGGGGAAGTATCGGCGCCTGCATTTCGCTTGAACGGCGTATCCGCAGGGGAAAAGAGGGGCAGTCAGGATGCAGATCGTCGGACCATCGTCCCAGACGGTGATTTCACAGCGAACGCGCCTCCATTTTGCCGACTGGGGAAACCCGGACGCCCCGCCGCTTATCCTGCTGCATGGGGGGCGCGATCATTGCCGCAACTGGGACTGGACGGCAGAGGCTCTGCGCGGCGACTGGCGCGTCATCTGCCCGGACCTTCGCGGCCATGGCGACAGCGCCTGGGACGAGAGCGGCAATTACACGACCCTGTCGTACGTTTACGACCTTGCGCAGATCGTTCACCAACTGGGTCTGTCGCCGGTCACGATCGTCGCCCACTCCCTCGGCGGCAACATCGCACTCAGATATGCCGGCCTCTATCCTGAAACCGTACGCCGGCTGGTCGCCATAGAGGGGCTCGGTCCGTCACCGAACATGATCGCCGAGCGTGAGGAGACGCCGCTTTCCGAGCGGTGGCGGCTGTGGATCGAAGAAAAGCGCGGCGCAGCGGGCCGGCAGCCGCGCCGCTACGCGACTTTCGAAGACGCCCTGTCTCGGATGCAGCAAGAAAACACCTATCTCTCGGACGTACAGGCCCGCCACCTGACGAAGCATGCCGTCATTCGAAACGAGGACGGCACCTATAGCTGGAAGTTCGATCCCTACGTCCGGGTGTGGCCGCCGGTGGACGTGCCGCAAGACGATCTGCACGGCCTCTGGTCGCGAATCACCTGCCCGGTCCGGCTGGTCTACGGTGCCGAAAGCTGGGCCTCCAACCCCCAGGAGGACGGACGCATCGGAAATTTTTCAAATGCTGAAGTCTCCGTTTACGAACGCGCGGGTCACTGGGTTCATCATGATCGCGTCGACGATTTCCTGTCGGAATTGCGCGCTTTCCTCTGACAAGCTTCCGGCGCGCCTGTCAAAAATTTGACGTTCCCGCGGGTCGATACGCTACCGTTAACACCTCGGTAACCACCTCGCTTTATGGAATTTTTCACCGGGAGCGGTTTCTTCCAGAAACATTGCGAGACGGATCGGAGCGTCAAGTTTCAGGCGCACCGGTGGGGCCGATTGAAAAAGGGGACGGGGCGTTGGCAATCGAGAACGGAATTTTGACGCGGGGCGGGGCAGTAAAGGGCAAGCGTCCGCTGCTGCTGGGTTCGAGCGCCGCCATGGAGGCCGTTCGCTACTTCATCGATCAGGTGGCCGCCTCGACCGCCACGTGCCTGATCACCGGCCCCTCCGGGTCGGGCAAGGAGATTGCTGCGCGAACCCTGCACGCGCTTTCGGATCGCGCGAATGGACCGATGATTTCCGTCAATTGCGGCGCCATCCCTGCCGAACTGATCGAAAGCGAATTGTTCGGTCATGAGAAGGGCGCTTTCACCGGCGCTGCGGGTACGCGTATCGGCCGCTTCGAGGCCGCACATGGCGGCACGATCTTCCTGGACGAGATCGGCGACATGCCGCTGGAGATGCAGGTGAAGTTGCTTCGGGTTCTGGAGGAGCGGCGTTTCGAGCGCGTCGGCGGAAATAAGAGCATCGCCGTCGACGTTCGCGTCGTCGCCGCCACGCACCGCGACCTGCAGGAGCGGATCGCCGACGGCAGCTTCCGCGAAGACCTTTTCTACCGTTTGAACATCTTCCCCATCCACCTGCCCTCCTTGCAAGCGCGGCGCGACGATGTGCCGGAACTCGCTGCCCATTTCGCCGCCGAATTCGGCAATGGGTCGCCGGCGTTCGCACTCAGTCCGTCGGCTCTCGAGGCGCTGGTCGCCTATGACTGGCCCGGAAATGTGCGCGAACTGCGAAACTGGGCGGAGCGCGCGTCGGTCCTCTACCGCGGTAAGGAGGTGGACGCGGCGGGAACGCAGTTCCTTCTGTCCCTGGGGCGGATGCGCGCGCAGATCGATGCCGGCGAGGCCGTGACGCCCCTCGCGCGTTCGGCGGAACAGGTCCCTGCAATGCCTGCATCGGTGCCGGCTGTGCCGACCATGCCGGCAGCGCCGAACAATGTGACGGCCTTGCCGTTTCTGAAGGACAGGGCGCCCGAGGCGGTCGCTGTCGCGGCGCAGCGCACGATGGATGTGACGACCAATGAAGCAGCGCCGATGCCGCGTGCAGAGGAGATGCTGGGATCCGGCAAGGTGAACTTGAAGAAAATTCTTCAGGATCTGGAGGTCGAGTTCATCGAGTCCGCCCTGATCCGGACGGGACACACCGTAAGCGAAGCGGCCAAAATGCTGGGGCTCCAGCGAACGACACTATGCGAGAAGATGCGGAAATACGGTTTCGAAAGGAAGGACGCCCTTCAGCAGGCCTCCGCGACGGCATAGCTACGGGCGCGCCGCGCCCGCCCCGCCGCCTGCCCGAGCGCCGATTCAACCGCAGCTTTCTGCTGCTCGATCTGCTGCTGCATGGCCGTATAACGTCCGCTGATCCGCTGCAACCGCTCGGCACTTTCACGGCCTGATCCGTACTGCGCCGCAGTGCTTGCGAGTTGCCGGACATGGGCTTCGATCAGCGGCAGACAATGCGCCGCGCTCGCAATCTGCCCCTGACGGACGAACTCCTCCTGCTGCGCGACGATAAGGTCGATATCGTCAAAGTGGCGCGCGAGCGGCGTCACTGCCGGATTTCCGTCCACGCCCCGGCGATTTCGCCGATCAGACCGGCCACCTCGGCAAAGACCCCTTCATCGGCCGTCCCGGAAATGCCCGCCTGAATGCGGCGAATGGCGTAGTCGTAGATCGCCTGCAGATCTTCCGCGATGCGCCCGCCCCGTTCGAAGTCGAGAGTCGACGACAAACCGTAGAGAATTGTGACGGCCCGGTTGGCCGCGGCCACGCGCCGCTCGCGCAGCTCGGGAGAATTGAGGTGGACCAGCGCGCCGAGGACACTTTCCAGTTCGTCGAACATGATCTTCACGAGCTGATGCGGGGTTGCGCCCGCAACGGACGCTTCGCGTCCGCGGTCCGTATAGAAATTCGCCGCCTGCTTTACCGAGTACATCACCGATACCACCTCAATTTTCCGAACTGGTCCACATTTTGATCTGCTGGTCGAGAAAGTCCTGTGTCGACTTGAAGCCGGCAACCGCCGCTTCCATCGCTCCGAACTGAGCCTTCAGCCGCGCCTCGTAGGACACCATTCGGGCCTCGAGCTTCTCTTCATCCTCACCGATGCGAAGCTGTTCGTTGTTCAGAGCCGCCAGCCGGCTCCCGATACCGCCATCGGCACTTGCGGCCTGCTCCGCGATGCGTGCGAGCTGCGTGCTAAGCCCGTGCGAGACTTCGAACGTGGCGCTCGCGATGGCGGCGGTGGCGGTGAACTTCATGCCCGCACCGGGGTCGCCGGATTTCACCATCAGACTGTCGCCGAAACTCAGAAGGTCCCGGCCGTTCAGCTTCCCCGAAGCGGCGGTGCCCTGCTGGGCCGTGGCCGTATCGAGGCCCAGGCGGGCACTGAGCGCGGGGTCCATTTCCGTAATTGCGAAGCTGCTGCTGACACCCTTGCTGTTCGAGGTGAAAACCAGGCTGTCGTTCTCCACCGCCACCGAGCCACCGGCCCCGAAGTTCGCCAGCAGGGAGTCCCGCGCGATCGCCCGATCCATCATCGCGGCAAATTCCGCGTAACTGGTATACGTTCCGTCATCGAGGGCGATGGTCAGCGACCCCACCCCGTCGACGCGCACGCGGATGTTTCGATTTGAGGAATCGATCGTAAGCGGCATGTCGAAGGCATTGGGCTGGGAGGTACCCCGCAGCGTCCCGCGCGTTGCCGGGACCACGTCGGTCAGTTCGTACTCGCCCGCCGGGATGCCCGACACATCGCTGTCCAGAGCGATACCGCCGGCGGAAAAGGATGCGCTGTCACCGAACAGCGTCGACAGCACTTCCGGCGTCTGAGACACAACCGTTTGCAGCGCCTCATTGTCCAGCGACAGCGTGCCGTCCCGATTGCTCTTCACGCCGATGTCCGCCAGACGAACAGCGTTCGATCCCGTGCCGAGACGCGTGGTGGTCAGGGCGCTCAGCTGGCTCTGAAGCTCCCGCACCTCTCGCGAACCGTTCAGCGCGCCGCCCTCCGAACTGCCCGTCGGACGAGCCGTCAACTCGTTCAGGAGCCCGACGAGTTCGTTATAGGCTGCGGTGAAATTGCCGACTGCCGTGGACAGTTCGGCCGTATCGTAGGCTGCCGCCAGATTGATGGTTTCGCCCGGCTCGGCCTTGATCAGGTCGATCTGGACGCCGGTGACCAGATCGTCGATGCGGTTCGAGGATCGCGTAATCTCGACGCCCTCGACCAGGAGGCGCGCGTCCTTCGCGGCCTGCGTCTGCGTCATCGCACCGGCACCGACGTCGAAGCTGAGATCGGCGAGGGCGCTTGCAGGGTCGTCCGGCTCGACGCTGATCTTGAAGCCGTTCTCGGCCCCCTCCGGTCCCTTCATGATCAGCCGGGTCGTATCCCCGTCTCGCAGGAGAGAAGCGGTAAGGCCTATACCCGCGGCGTTGATCTTCGCGGCGATGGCGTCGAGTGTCTGGTCGGAGGATCCGATGTCGAGCGTCAGGCTTTTTGGCGGAAGCGCACCTTCGAACGCGCTGGGCATGCCTTCGCTGTCATAGGTGAAACGACCCAGATCGATGGTGATCTTCCCGGTGCCCAGCGAGCCGGACTCTCCCGGTCCGAACGCGCGGCTGACCAGCTTTTGCGGCGCCGCAAGAGCCTCCACGGAGAAGCTGAGATTGGCAGGCCTCGCCTTGCTGCTGACGATCGTCGCGGTCGCAAGATCCGTTCGGCTCATTTGCGGCAGCACGCCCAGCGCGCCGCTCGACTGCAGCGAGCGCAAGGCGTCGGAAAAGGCGCCGACGGTCGCACGGACCTGGCCGAGCGCGGAAATCTTCGTGTCGGCAGCCTCCCGGCGCTTGCTCAGAAGCTCCGTCTTCGGATCCCGCTCGGCCGCGACGAGGCCGCTGATGATTTCGCTGGTGTTAAGGCCGGAGCCTGAGCCCAGGGCAGAAAGAATATCCAAGACTACCCCCTTTCCTTGCGTTCGGCCGCCCGAACGCCTGCGCGTGTTGTATGAGGATAACGACCGCTGCGGCCGCCCATTAAATGGGTCATGGCTGCTCCGCCTTCGGGCGATCGCCGCGCTCGTCGAAACGCATCGCCGGCGGCACGGTTACGGCGGGTTTCGCACGCGAAAGATCGCGATCGAGATCGAAGATGAACGCCAGTACGGTCGCGACGGCAACGAACAGTTCGCTCTTGATCTCCTCGCCAACCTTGCTGGTGAAGTAGATCGCGCGTGCCAGTTGCGGATAGGACAGGACCGGCTTCCCAAGCTCCGCGGCCAATTCACGAATGACCGCTGCCACCTCGTCCTTGCCCGCCGCGACGACAACGGGCGCGCCGCCCTTCTTCTGGTCGTAGGACAGCGCGACGGCGAAGTGCGTCGGATTGGTCAGAACGACATTCGCCATGTCGACGCCCTGCCTTACGTCGCGCTTGATCGCGTCGCGCTGGCGCTGGCGAATGGCAGCGCGCACTTCGGGCGAGCCCTCGCTCTGCTTGTGTTCGTCCTTCACCTCCTGCTTCGTCATGCGCAGCTTTTTGGTGCGCTGAATAAGCTGGACCGGCACGTCGACCAGTGCGACGACCACAAGACTGCCGACCAGCGTGAACATCAGCAGGGCGAGCGTGCTGCCGACCTTGTCGATAGCGCCCGTGACCGAAGCATAGCCAAGCCCGAGGAGGAGGTCGCGGCCCTGCCATAGGACGACGAAGCCGCACGCGCCGATCAGGGCGACTTTCAACACGGACTTGCCCAGTTCGATCAGCGAATTTGCGGAAAACATCCGCTTCATTCCCGCCATCGGATTGATCTTGCTGGCCTTCGGCTTGGCGGCCTTCATGTTGAATTGCAGGCCGCCAAGCATCGCCTGCGCCAGCACCGCGCCGATGATCGTGGCAAACAGCAGGCCGGCCAGCGGCAGCGCTACGGCCCCGAGAAGGCGCAAGGTGCGTCCAAGCACATCAAAGGTTGCAAGGTCGCCGCGATCGAAGGTGAGACCGGTCACCAGAACATCGGACATGCCGCTGAACAGCATGCCGCCGGTAAAGACCAGATAGGCGCAGCCGACCAGCATCACGGCAGCGGTCAGCAGCTCGCGAGACTTCGGAACATCGCCGTCCTTGCGAGCATCCGCCTTCTTCTTTTCGGTCGGCGCTTCTGTTTTCTGGTCCTGATCGGGGGCATCGGCCATCAGAAGCGCCCCTCGGAAATATCGGTGACCATCGTCAGCCCCTCCTCGATGACATCCTCGAACAGGGCCGTCATTCCCGGAAACAGAAGCGCCAGAAGGGCGGTGCCGATCATCAGCGTCAGCGGCAGACCGACGGCGAAGATGTTCAGCTGCGGCGCACTTCGCGTCATGACGCCGACGACGATGTTGACGGCGAACAGCGCAAAGCCGACCGGAAGCGCGATCATCAGCCCGGCGCGAAACATGATGGCGCCGAACAAGGCGATGTTCTGACCGAGCGAAGCCGTCAGCCAGTCCCCAGCGATGGGAAGCACCTCGTAGCTGTCGACAAGGGCGCGCAGCAGAATGAGGTGCCCGTCCATGCCAAGGAACAGGAGAACGGTGAAGATCATCAGGAACTGCGCCAGAACCGGGCTGTTCACGCCCATCTGGGGGTTCATCATCGACGCGAAGCCGAGCCCCATGCTGTTGGCGATATAATCCCCGGCGAGGAGCGGCGCGGCAAAGGCGACCTGCAACACGAACCCCATGGCGAGGCCGAGCATCACCTCCTGAACCGCCGCGGCAAGCGCGACGAGGGACAGGGGATCGGCGGGCGGCGTTACGCCGGCAGCCCCGATGACGATGAAACCGATCGCGGCGGAAAGCGACACGCGCACGATGATGGGCAGGCCGAGCGCTGAGAAGACGGGCGCAACGAGGAACGCGCCGCCGATACGAAGCATGGCGAACAGCAGCGCCACGAACTGCGCTTCCACATCGAGGCCAAGGATCTGCGTCATCGCGACAGAAGCGGGATCGTCTCGAAGACGCGCAGCGTGAAATCGCTGAGAAGACCCATCATCGCGCCGCCGAACACCGCCAGGCAGACCATGACGATCAGGATCTTCGGCACGAAGCTGAGTGTCATCTCGTTGATGGACGTCGCCGCCTGCACCATGCCGAGAAGCAAGCCGACGAGCAGCGCCGGCAGGATGACCGGCAGCATGATAAAGAACAGCACCCACAGCATTTCCGTGGCGAGGCCAGAGATTTCCGCTGACATCGGGCTACACCGTGAAGCTTGAGGCGAGCGAGCTCATCGTGAGCGCCCAGCCGTCGACCGCGACGAACAGGAGGAGCTTGAACGGCAGCGAGATGAGCGTCGGCGACAGCATCATCATGCCAAGCGACATGAGCACGCTCGCCACCACCAGATCGATGATCAGGAACGGCAGGAAGATCAGGAAGCCGATCTGGAACGCGGTTTTCAGCTCGCTGGTGACGAAGGCCGGCAGAAGCACCGAAAACGGCACGTCCTCGGGCCGGGCGAACGGCCCCTCCTCCGCCATGTCGGCGAACATGGTCAGATCCCGCTCACGGGTCTGCGCCATCATGAAGCCGTGCATGATCTCGCCGCCACGCTCGATACCGCCACCGATCGCTACCTGCCCCGCCGTATACGGCTCGAAGACGTCCTGGTTCAGCTGGGAAAAGACGGGCGCCATGACGAAGAAGGTCAGGAAGACCGAGAGGCCGACCAGCACCTGGTTCGGCGGCGTCTGCTGCAAACCCAGCGCCTGACGCAAGATCGACAGGACGATGATGATGCGGGTGAAGGCGGTCATCATCAGAAGTACCGAGGGCAGCACGGCCAGCAGCGTCATCAGGACGAGGACCTGCAGCGAGAAGGATAGCGGCTCGCGCTCCGTGCTCGCCTCGTCTCCGGACAGAAGCTCCGCGGCAAATTCGATGGGGCCGCCCCCCTCGGCCTCGGTGGCGGTGGCGGGTGCGCTCGCGGCGTCCTGTGCCGCCGCCGGCGCGGCCAGCATGGTCAGCGTCAGCAGCAGCGCGGCGAGCGCGCCGATCAGCCTCCGGATCACAGGGCGGACTCCTCGTTCGGCAGCGAGAAGGCCGCGTCCGCCTTTCGGCTGAGGGGGGTCACGCCGTTCTTGCCAAGAGCGATCAGAATCCGCTCGCCCTGAAACGATATGACGGCAAGACGGGTCGTCGGGGTCAGCGACAGCGTTTCCTCGAGCGCCACCGTGCGCGCGCCGCCGCGCAGCCCGGCGGTCCGGTCCTGCACCTTCTTCGTCAGCCACAGCGCGCCGACCACCAGACCGCAGACAAGCGGCAGGAGGATGATCAGGCGCAGAATATATTCGCCCATGGGATCAGGCGCCTTCCGACGAGCGCAGACGCTCTTCGGCGTCGCTGATCTCGGTAAAGCGGATACCGAACCGGTCGCCCGACTTCACCACTTCGCCGCGCCCGAGCAGCGCGCCGTTCGCATAGATTGAAAGCGGTTCGTCGAAATTGCTTGCGAGCTCGACGACACCGCCCTCCTCGAGGGCCAGAAGATCGCGAAGACGCATAGTCGTGCTGCCCAGTTCGACGCTGACGCGAACGCTGATACGCTCCAGCAGCTTCGTGCTGATGTTCGTGGCGCCAGCCTCCGCAGCGAGTACGGATTCGGTTTTTCCCGGTTGATCGGTCATGATGCTTACTTTCCTGCCGGAACGATGTTCTGGCCTGTTTCGAAGGCCAGGACGCGGACCGCCTTCTGCCCGTTCTGGTCGCCTGCCTCGGCGGCGGCGATGCGGGTGCCCTGGACGTCCAGATTGGCGAAGTCGGCGGATTGGATTGGGATTTCGCTTCCTGCGGAGAGGCCGGTCAGACGGCTCATCGGCATGGTCAGCTGCGCGACATTGGCGTCGACCTGGAATGGAATTTCGAGCGCGGCCTCGTAGAGACTGCGGCGCCAGGCGGCCGCATCCTTGCGCGCCGGCTTCATCGCGGTCTCGACGAGGGACGCCGCCACGGGCCGGGGACACAGGATCTCGAGTTCGGGACCGGCTCCCTCGACCGCCCCATGTCCGAGCGATACGCGCACATGGCTGACGGGCAAGTGAAAGAAGTCGAGCGGCAGCCGCGAGATGTTTCCATCGCGGCCCTTGATGGCAAAGTCGCCCGTCGATGCGAGCATCGCGGCCATCTCATCTGTCAGGACAGAGATCGCGCGGTCGGCAATGGCCCGGTCGAGCGGCGTGACATCGCTTCGCGCCGGCTGTTCGGGCGCGAAGATCTCCTTGTCCTCGGCGTTGAAGATGGCTGCGCAGATGCGGCTCAGCAGCACGTTCGTCACCAGAATATAGAAGGGTTCCGACGTGCCGCTGACGGATAGCCGTACGACGCTTGCGGTCCCCCGACTGGCATCTTCGGTGACGATCAGGCGATCGCACAGCGGCCGACCGGCGAAATCGCTGAGCCGCAGCGCCACGCGCTTCTGCACCGCCGCGCAGAAATCCTGCACCAGCGTCCGCTCGTCGGATTCCGCGCGCTGCACGAGAAGCGCGCCGAGATCGACCGCCTCCGGCACCGCCGCCATCGTATCGCCTGCCGCCTCTGTCATTGGATGACGAGGTCCGTGAAGAAGACTTCAGTCACGCCGGGTTCCGCGCCCCGGTTCTTCAGTTGTGCATTCGTCGCCTCGCGCATTTCCTCCGCCAGAGCCGTGCGACCCTCTGCGTTGGTCAGATCGGTCAGCGGAGCTTCCGCAAGCTGCGCGAGCATGGCGGCCCGGATCGGCGTTTCATGTTTCTTGACCTCGTCGAAGAACAGCGGCCCCTTGTCGCTGCCGATACCGACCTTCACCTGCACCAGGCGGGGCGAACCGGCGATGTTGCTCGTGAACGCCTCCTCCATCTGATAATAGTCGTAGGTCTTTGGCGGTTCGACATGTTCCGCCTCCATGGAGGGTTTCAGGAACACATAGGCTCCCGCCGCGCCGCCACCACCGACGAGCACCAGCCCCAGCAGACCGAACACGATCAGCTTCATCTTGGACTTCTTCGGCGCTTCGGCGCCCGCGTCTGCCGAGTTTTGCGTTTTAGCCATTTTATGCCAGCAGGCTTACTCGCCCGCTCTCCTTTGCGTTTCCGTTTGCGTTGGACTGAATCGTTGCAGTGCGCGCGCTTGCAGCCGACGACGCAGCGCGCTCTTCACGCTGCGGCCGGGCAAGCTGCGGATCGGCTTGCGGCTGCTGCTCGCGCCCGCCGGCGGCGCCCTGTCCGCCGCCCGCCATCTGCCGCTCCCCCTGCGCCTGATTGCCAAGACGCGTGTCGAGCTGATCGGAAAGACGGTCGAGAGCACCGGCCAGATGCTGGCGTGCCCGTTCGTCCTGAACGACGAGTTCGATACGCGGAGTTGCCGGATCGAGTTCGATCTTGACCTCCAGCGTGCCGAGATTTGCGGGGGTCAGCCGAAAACTCGCTTCGCGGCGCCCGCCCATTTCTTGAAGGATGTGTTGGCTGGTTTCGTCCGCCCATGCCTGCTGAGCGTCCGAAAGCGGACCGCCTGACGGCGCGGGCCCAGGAAAGGACGGCAGAGCAGAAAGCGGCACCGAACTGCTGGCCGGCAGGGCCGAGGGCGCGCCGGCAAGCGAAAAGGTTGAAGCGCCTTGCGAACCTGCGGGGGTTGGCGCCGACAGCGGAGCTTCGGCGTCTCTGCCTGCAGAGCCCTGTCCTGTACCGTCCGCATCGGTGCCTGCCAGAGGCAAAGTCTGAACCGCCGGACGCTGCGTCGTTACCGGCGGGGCATCTCCGGCCTCACCGCGGTCCGACTGCGCGTCCTGTGAAGCGCTGCTGGGCAGTCCAGCGGAGCGCTGCGAGACCCTGCCGCCGGCACGCATGCCAGGCTGAACGCTTGCGATCGTTTCGCTGCCGGCTTCGGTCGCCGGGGTTGCGGCCGCGGTAACATCCTGTTGAGCGAACACCGGCGCGGGCGCTTCGGATTTCCGCATGTCCGTCGGAGGCGCTGCGCCGGTCCCCGCATCCAGATCCGCTTCGACCTGGTCGGCAACCGCAATCTTCACGGCATCGGCGTCCGCGCGGCCTGCGAGGGAACTGGCCTGCTCAGCGAGGGCGCTGGCCTGCTCAGGCTGCATTGCCTGCGAGTCCGCCACCGCGCCGTTCCCATTAGGCCGCCCGTCGAGCACGGCAGTACTCAGGGCCTTGCCCGCCTCCAGCTTTGCGGTCTCGGCCTCGATATGTGCCGTGGGAGACGGGCTTTGCTTGCCGCCCGGTACGGCTGCGAGTTCCGATCCCTTCAGCGAGACCGTTTCCGTTAGAGGGACGACGTTCGCCGCGATCAACTCTATTCCGCCGGGGGAGTCAGTTTCGTCGCTGTCCGGCGTACCGTCCTTCGAAACCGGATCGGCGTTTTCACCGACGGGCGAGAACCGCGCTGTCATTTTTTTGGCGCTTCCCCCCGAAAGCTGCTGCGGACAGCGCAAAAGCAGCGATGCGAAGCTGTCCGCGTCAGGCGCCCCTTCGCCGCCCTCCGCAGTCGGGCCCATGCCGTCCGCGGCCAAATCCTCCGCAGCCCCGTTCGCCACGCTGGTCTTTCCGGAAAGCATGTCCGCAATACGCGGGGCGGAGCTGATCTGCATGTGACGACTTTCCGTCGATGGTTGACGTTTTAACCATCACCTCAGCAACAAGCGTGCCAGTCAGGAGGGGCGCCGCTTTCCGATCCGCGCCAGATCGATCTTGCGCTCGCGTTCGCGCTGTTCCGCTGACCGTTTATCGTCGATCAGCTCGCCCAGGACCCGCTCCCGCCGTTCGGCATTCAGGGCCTCCCGCCGCGCAGCGCCCAGCATATGTTCAAGGCGTGCGGCATGCTCGCGGGTGACGAGGCGGTTCTTCACCAGCCGGTCGCGCTGCGCTGAACTTGCGCAAAGCGCGTGCGCCGACACCTGTCCGGTGACATGCCCGTAGTCATCGATCAGAGTCGTCAGACGGTGCTCGAGATCCTGCGTCTGGCGCAGTTGCCTGTCCACGGTCTGCTGGCGGTCCGCAGCGCGCTGCGTTTCGATCCGGCGCAGTTTCGCCAGGCGCGCGAGTTTTGTCGACCCGGTCACAGGGGCCCGGCCGCGACGGCAAGGTCGGCTTGTGCCTGCTCGAACGTCACCGGCGTTTCGGCGTCCTGCCGCATGAAGGCTTCGAACAGTTCGCGCCGCTTCACGGCATCGTCCAGTGCGGGGTTCGCCCCTGGCTGGTAGGCGCCGAGGGTGAACAGATCGGCATTCTCTTCATAGACTGCATTGCTGCGGCGGAGCGCGCCGGCATGGTCATTGTGCGCTTTGCCGGTGATCGCACGCATGACGCGGCTGACGGATTTCGACAGGTCGATCGCCGGATACTGCCCCCGCTCGGCCAGGGATCGCGACAGCACGAGATGCCCGTCCAGGATGGCGCGGGCGGAATCCACCACCGGGTCGCCCTCCACGTCACCGCCATCGGCAAGCACCGTATAGATTGCCGTGATGGAACCGCCGCTTTGCGAATTGCCTGCGCGCTCGATCAGGTTCGGGATCAGGCTGAACACGGAGGGCGGATAGCCCTTCGTCGTCGGCGGCTCGCCAAGAGCGAGACCAATTTCCCGCTGCGCATGCGCCACTCGCGTCAGGCTGTCCAGAATCAGCAGCACCGACTTGCCGCGGTCGCGAAAATGTTCGGCAATGGCGGTCGCCCGCTCCGCCGCGCGAATGCGCAGAACGGCCGAATGATTGGCCGGCACCGCAACCACGACGGTCTTCTTCGCGCTCTCGCCGCGAAGATGCTGTTCGCAAAAGTCGGAGACTTCGCGTCCGCGCTCCCCGATGAGGCCGATGACCACGACATCCGCGGCGGTGAAGCGCGCCATCATGCCCAGCAGCACCGACTTTCCGACGCCGGAGCCGGCGATGATGCCGACACGCTGCCCCTGTCCCACGCTCAGAAGTGCGTTGATCGAGCGAACGCCCACGTCGAGCGGCTTCGAAACGGGTAGATTGTCGAGCGGGTTGCGCGGACGGGCATGCAGCGGCTGCGTTTCCGTCGGCACGGGCTGCAACCCGCCATCGATCGCCCGGCCGCGGCCATCCAGAACCCGGCCCAGAAGCTCATCACCCACCTTTACAGAAGGGTCGGAACTGATGACGGAAATGCGGCTGTCGGGACTGACGGCTGCTTCGGCGTCCAGCTTCATCAAGAGAGTATTATCGTCGCGAAACCCGATGACTTCGGCATCGATGGTCGTTCCGTCGCCGCCGGTCAGCCGGCAAAGCGTTCCGGTCGGCGCGGAAATTCCGGAGGCCTGTAGCAGCATTCCGTCGTACGCCCGCAGCCGCCCGCTGGAACGCGCGCCAAGACGCGGCAGCGAGATGGAGGCATGCTGCAGCCGCTGCCGGATCAGCGCGGTCGCCGAGGGTGCCGCTAAATCTCCAGGGTCGGCGCAGGCGCTCACTTCAGCCAGTCCCGCGCCGCTTCCAGACGACCGGCGATGGTGTCGATCAACTCGGCATCGCCGCTTGCCAGACGAAAGTCTCCTCGCTGCACCTCCTCGTCGATCACCAGTTCGAACCGGCCAGCATCCGCCTCGAAAAAGGCCGCATCCGCAGGGTTGATGTGGAGCGCCGGCAGCATGCGCCCCTTCTTGAAGTCGGCGAGTGCGGCGGCGACGCGCACGGAAATCGTTTCCGGCAGATGGATCGGCAACTCGCCCGCAATGGCCACGGCGATGGAAAGCGCCAGGCGGGAAAGATCGGGCGCAATCAGTTCCCCGTCGATGTCGAGCTGATCGCCGAAGGCGGTCTGCAGCTTTGCAATCATCGCCCGTGCTGCATCGAGCTCCGCCCCCAGGCTGAGTTCGGCCGCCTTTCGTCCGGCTTCGAAGCCCTCCGCGCGAAGCGTTTCCTCATCCACCGGCGGAACCGGATGCTCAACAACATCAGCATGCGCATCCGGCGCAATCTGATCCGCGAGCTTCGCGCCGACCGGAGACGTCTCGCCGACCGCGCGGCGAAGGTCCTCCGCGCTCGGTCCCAGCCCCGCGCGAAATGCGCCATCGGCCTTGGCAGCAACAGGCCGTGCCTCGAAAGATCTTCCGCCGTCCACGTCCTTATCGGACTGCGCCGCGCGGGCGGACTTAAACATCGGCCTTTTCCTCGACCAGTTCGATCTCGCCCTTCTCGGCCATGGTGCGCGCGCTCTTGACGATGGCGGTGCGCGCCTCGGCAATGTCCGAAGCCTTGCCCCCCCTGCCCTTCAGCGCATCCTGAACGGTTTGCGCGGCGCGGGTCGACATACCGGCGTAGATTTTCTCCGCCAGCGCCTCCGGTGCGCCGCGAAGCGCGCGGGCGAGCGTGTCGGGGTCGATCGCCTGGATCAGAAGCTGCAGGCTGCGCGGCGGCATCTCCATCAGGTCCTCGAAGCGCAGCATATTCTCCTCGATCTCGCTGCCGACGATGTCGTCCCGCTTGCGCAGCGCGGCGAGGAGCGGCCGGTTCTGCTCGTCCGGCATGGATTTCAGGATCGCGACCGTCATCGCATTGCCGGGAATGGAGGAGACGGGCAGCGCCAGACCCTGGCCGCCCTCCGGCGCAAGGTGACGAACGAGAAGCACGACAGCCTCCTCCTTCAGTTCCCGCAGGATCGCCAGACGGTAAAGAATGTCGACCTGTCGTTCTTCTTCCATGCCCAGGATGACATCCGCCGCCAGGGCGGGCGAAATCAAGGTCAGCGAAGCGGCAGCAGCCTGCGGATGCTGACAGACGATCATCTGCCGCAGCGCGTCGGCGGACAGCCATTCCGATCCCGGCAGTCTGTAGCGATCCTGAAAGGGAGTCACACGCTGCAGGACGCTTGTCGCGCGCACGTCCCCCATCGCCTTGCTGAGCGCACCGCGGAAGAAATCGAGACCGCCCGACACCGCAATGCCGGTCTCGGCATGCGCGATAAACTCTTCGATCACATGCATGGATGTCGCGCGGTCGACGTCCGACATCTCGACCATGGCGCGGCCAAGGGCTTCGACTTCCGCCGGACCGAGATCGCCGATCATGGCGGAGGCTTCCTCCTCGCCGACCAGCATCAGGAGCACAGCTGCCTTTTGAGCCGCCGAGAGATTTGCCGGCTCACCGCCCGACACCGCAAGTGCCTCAGCCATTCTGCGCACTCCGCTTCTCGTCGGTCATCATCCGGCCAAAGGCCTGAGAGGCGCGGCCGGTATCGGCCGCGATGAGTTCGCGCAGCAGCGTCAGACGCTCGTTGAACTGGTCCTGGGTCGGTGCCGCGAGAGATGTCTGCGCGTCCGCGGCGCTTTCCGCCGCTGCCGAATCCGCCGCTGCCTGCGCTGCGTCGGTGCTCGCCTCGTCATCCTTGGATTTCCCTGCCGCGAGAGCCTTCTTCAAGGGCCGGCCGACCATAAAAAGCGCCGCAAGCCCCAGCAGCAGCACAACGCCCTTCGTTCCCCAACTCTGCACCCATTGCTGTTCCCACAGCGGCGGTTCCTCCATCGCATCGAGGGCAGCGAAGGACTGGCCGCGCACGACGAGCACATCACCGCGATCCTTGTCGATACCAAGCGCGCCGTTCAGCAGCGTCTCGATTTCCTTCAGCTGCGTATCGGACAGTTTCTGTCCGTTCTCGCGCAGCGCCACGGCAACGGACGCCCGGCGGATCTCACCGACGCTGTCGCGCGTCACGGATACCTGCTTGCCCACCTCATAATTGCGGACTGTGCTTTCGTCGGCGAGAGCCGGGGCCTGCGCCGCCGCATCGGCCGCGGCCTCGCCTTCCGGCGGAATTTCGCCGTCCGCGGGCGTCAACTGCGCGGCTGCGGGGGGCGTGTTCGAAACCGTGCCGGGAATCCCGCGCGCCTGCTCGCCCCCACCCGACTGCGTCACGGTGCGCTGCTCACTACGCAGGACCGCGTCCTTGTCATAGGTCTCGCTGGTGGATTCGCTGCGATTGAAATCGAGGTCGAGCGCCACTTCCGCGCTGAAATTGTCCGCACCGACGATGGGGATAAGGATTTTCGCAATCCGTTCGCGCCACGCATCTTCAAGACGCGTCGTGTAGGCGAGCTGCTCGGCCGAGGCCGCAAGATCGCCCGTCAGGCGCTTCGACAGCAGATTGCCGCGCTGATCGACAACACTGACGTCTTCGGCAGCGAGGCCCGGCACGGACGACGACACGAGGTGCACGATCGCCGTGACCTGCTCGTCGCCGAGCACGCGGCCGCCCTTCAGCTTGACGAAGACAGATGCCGTGGGCGTGCTGCGACTGCGCACAAAGGCGCTGGGTTCGGGCGCGGCGATGTGGACACGCGCGGATTCGACACCGCTGACTTCCTCGATGCTCGCGGCGAGGCCGGTTTCCTGCGTCTGTTGCAGGCGCGCGCGCTCCACGGCCCGGCTGGTCCCAAAGGGCATGTCGTTGAGGACGTCGTAGCCGCTGAGGCCGGTTTCCGGCAGCCCTTCCGAGGCAAGCGCAATGCGCGCCCGGTTCTTGTCGGCGGCCGGTACGGTCAGAAGACCGCTGTCCGGTTCGATCCGCGCGTCAAAACCCTGTTTCTGCAGCGTCTCCAGCATGCGTGCCGTTTCCGCCTCCGGAACGCCGGGAAAAAGCGGCGCCCGGGACGGTTCTACGAAGCTGAGCGCCAGCGCCAGCACCGCAGCGGCGCCGACGATGGCAAGGCCGATCGGGAGCCAACGCTTGAAAGCGGCGCTCCCCGTCAGGTTGCGCCAGAGCTGTGCCGGGTCGGAAAGCGCTCCGCCGCCGATCATGCCGCTGCCCTGTGCCGCCACCGCGCCGGCGCCGCCGCTCTGCGGAACGATGGCACGGCCATCTATGATGTCGTTGTCAGCCATTTGTCTTCAGTCCCGTGCCGTTGCCGTCAGACC
The DNA here is from genome assembly GCF_000342165.1 of Pacificimonas flava. Classification (GTDB taxonomy): domain Bacteria; phylum Pseudomonadota; class Alphaproteobacteria; order Sphingomonadales; family Sphingomonadaceae; genus Pacificimonas; species Pacificimonas flava. Next base: position 114,957 of record NZ_AMRV01000001.1, on the reverse strand, counting down.
GGCATGTTCATGACGTCTTTGTAGGCGGACAGGACCTTGTTCCGGACCTGTAGCGTCGCCTGGAACGCCAGCGACGATTTCTGCCGCGCGAGCATCATTCCAGCCACGTCCTGGCTATCGCCCCGCTCAAAAGCATCGGTCGCCTGCGCCGCGTCGGCCTGTGTGGCCTTCACGCTGTCGATGGCCTGCGTCAGCGCGTTGCCGAACCCCGCGCCCGCCGCCTCCGACGGTTTCTTGACGCCCTGCAGTTCGGCATTGCGGGAGATGATTTGCGACCGCAATTCCAACAGGTTGGAGCTATCGACCTTCACTGCGCGCTGTACCTTCCAAAGCCTGCAATCATGTTCGGGAGCTATCTAGCAAGCGCTATGCCAGACGCTCGCCTATCTCGGTGATCCGCACGGCGTGACGAAAAATCGGCAGCGTGATTTAAACATCAGGCGACCGGGTCGTCCCTTCCATTACCGGACACCGGCCAAGCGCCTCACGCCGGACGAAATCGAAACGTAAGGGATGGAATTCTCATGTCAGTCATCAACACCAATGTCAGCGCAATGCGTGCTCAGAGCGCCGGAGCCATGGCGGGCAAGGAAATGTCCACCACCATGGAGCGCCTGTCGACGGGCCGCCGCATCAACTCCGCGAAGGACGACGCCGCCGGCCTCGCCATTTCGCAGCGCATGACCGCCAACATCCGCGGCGCCAGCGTCGCCATCCGCAACGCCAATGACGGCATCTCCATGGCGCAAACCGCCGAAGGTGCGCTGGGCGAAGTCACGAACATGCTGCAGCGCATGCGCGAACTGGCCGTGCAGTCCGCCAACGGCACCTACTCCGCCGACGACCGCGGCGCTCTGCAGTCCGAAATGAACCAGCTGATGGAAGAGGTGAACAACATCGCCAAGACCACCAGCTTCAACGGCACCAACCTTCTGGACGGCAGTGCCAAGAACGTGACGCTGCAGACGGGCGTGAACTCCGGCGAAACGGTGTCCATGTCGATCGGCGCCGCCACGACGAAGGCGCTCGGCCTCGAGGGCTACGCCATTCAGGGCCAGCTGACGACGGGCCGTGTAGGCGATGCCTCGGGACTGGCCGTCGATGACGTCCTCATCAACGGCAAGGCCGCTTTCGGCACCGCTCCGGCGACCGCCAGCGCGACCGATCTTGCCACGGCGATCAACTCGAACACGGCGAACCACGGCGTTCGCGCAACGGCGTACAACACGCTCAGCGGCTCGCTTCCGTCGGCGTCCTCCTTCGCTGAGGGTGCGCTGAACATCAACGGCAACGATGTCGGCGCGGCCGGCAGCGTCGAGGAACTGGTTTCCAACATCAACCGCGATGTCGCTGGCGTGACGGCCTCGCTTGGTGACGATGGCAAGATCACCCTGTCCAACGACACCGGCGCCTCCATCGAGATCGGCGGCACGGCGGCCAGCGAAGCCGGCTTCACGGACGGCACCTATGCGGGCTTCGTGGCGCTCGAGAGCGTCGACGGCGGCGACATCACCGTCACGGCCAACACGGACGCCGCTGGTACGCTCACGGACGTTCAGGCTCTCGGCCTCAACCAGACGACCGACGGCAAGAGCTTCGAGTCCGCCTCTGTCGGTGCCGGCGCCTTTGCCTCGACCGACGATCTGACGATCAACGGCATTCAGGTCGGCACGTCTTCGGATGCCAGCGCCGCCGCCAAGGCCGCTGCCATCAACGAGATTTCCGACCAGACCGGCGTCACGGCCTCGGCCAAGACGGAAGCCAAGGTCGCGGTCGACTTCTCGCAGACACCGGCCGCGGACTCGCTCGTCATCAACGGCAGCACCGTCGACGTATCGGGCGCCAACAACGTCGCTGACGTCGTCACGGCGATCAACGGTGCCGGCATCAGCGGTCTGAAGGCCAGCGTCAACGAAGACGGCGAGCTGCTGCTCACCTCCTCGCAGGGCGGCGACATCACCCTGACGGACACGAGCGGCTTCCTGGCCGACACGACCGCGACCGGCCAGCTGACGCTGACCTCCGCGAACGGTGAAGACATCCGCATCGACGGGTCTGCGGGCTCGCTCGGCAAGGCCGGCCTTGCCGTGCAGGGCGGCTCGGGCGACAAGATCGGCGGCGGTCTCAGCATCAACAGCCAGGCCAATGCCAGTTTCGCTCTCGAGGCGATCGACAAGGCGCTGGACAAGGTCGCGCTGAACCGCGGTGACCTCGGTGCGGTCCAGAACCGTCTGGAAGTCACGGTCAACAACCTGACCAACACCAGCACGAACCTCTCGGCAGCCCGCTCGCGCATCGAAGATGCCGACTTCGCCGCCGAGACGACGAAGCTGGCGAAGTCCCAGATCCTGCAGCAGGCAGCCCAGGCGATGCTCGCCCAGGCGAACCAGTCGCAGCAGGGCGTGCTCAGCCTGCTCCGTTAAGGATCAGCATCATTCCGCGTGACGCCACATCCCGCCGGCGTCACCGACTGAAGCCTCGGTCTTCCCAGGAAGGCCGGGGCTTTCTTTTGCGAGCGTTCATGAAGGGATCACGCAGCTCTCGGCGGCGGCCGGTCGGCCAGCAGCCGCGAATGCGCCAAGCCTCGGTGGTCCCTGCCCCGGCGCGCCCCCGCCCTGTTCCCAGCACGTCATCACGGCGCAGGCCGGGATCCACTCCCCCGAGCGCTCGACCTCAACGAACGGTTCGAAAAAGTGGCGTGGATCCCGGCCTGCGCCGGGATGAGGATAAGAGAAGGGTGGTGACGTCAAAACGGATCGAACCGCCCGTCCGTCAAATCGAGTCCTGCAACGCCTTGCGGAGCTTGGAAAGCGCAGACGCCTTCAGCTGGCAGATGCGCGCGGAGGTGAGATCGAACACCTCGGCAATCTCGACGAGGTTCAGTTCCTCGACGAAATAGAGCTGCAACACCAACGCCTCACGCTCCGGCAGGCCGCCGATATGTCTGGCGAGGAGCGCGCGCATCTGTTCATCGGCCACGCCGTCGAACGCGTCTTGCTGCTCGTCCGCGAACAGCATGGAATGATCGGAATAGACCTCATCCATCGACGAATAGCGAATGCCCTCCGCCTCGTCGCACCGGGCAGAGAACTCCGCCTCGTCGATATCGAGATGGGCGGCAATCTCCGCACGCGTCGGCTGCCGACCGAGAGAGGCGGACAGCGCCTCCTGCGCGTTGAGCATTTCGCGGCGGCGGCGTAGCGCGCCGCGAGTCATGGCGGCGCGGCGGCGCATTTCGTCGAGAAGCGCACCCTTGATCCGCATGCTGGCGTAGCCGGGGAATGTCGCATCGTCCCCCTGATGCGCGTTCGCCGCCTCGATCAAGGCAACGACCGCCATCTGCTGCAATTCCTCCACCTCGATCGCTCCCGGCGCCTTTCCATGGACATGCCAGGCGACGCGGCGGGCCAGCGGCAGGTGCTGTGCGATCAGCCCGGCCGGGCCGCTCGGCGCTTCCATCTGCTCGCGGTAGGCGCGCGCGGCTGCGTTTCTCAGCGGCATCGTCATGCTGCCTCTCCGATTTGCGCGGCGGGCTCGATGACCGAGACGACGTCGACGGGTTTTTCTTCCGGAATCTCGTCAAAGGACAGCACCGTAATATCGGGGATCTGCGGCCGCAGCAGATTGAAGACGATCCGGCGCAGGCGCGGACTGGTGACCAGCGCAAAGGACAGGTCGCGCGCGGCAAGAGCCTGCGCGGTTTGCGTCACCGATTCGATGATGCGCTGCGCCATGTTCGGCTCGATGGCTCGGTGTCCAGCCTCTGGATCGCCGGCGACCGAATCGGCGAGCAGCCGCTCGATTTCTCCGCCGAAGGTCACGACGTTCAGCGTATCGCCCGACCCCGTCACGCCCTCGACGATCACCGGCCCCAGCGACCGGCGAACCGCTTCGCCAAGCGCGCCCGGCTCCTGCGTCCGCAAGCTCGCGGCGCAGATCGCCTCCGCGATCCTGCGAAAGTCCCGCACGGGGACGTTCTCACGCAGCAGCGCCTGAAGGATGGTGGTCAGGGTCTGAAGCGACACGCTGGCGGGCACGAGATTTTCGGCCACCTTCGGCGCCGCCTCTGTCAGGCCATCAACCAAGCGAGAGGCTTCCTCCTGTCCGAACAGTTGGTAGGCGCGCGCGGACAGAACACGGCCCATATGCGTCGCGATCACCGTGCTGATGTCGACGACCGCGTAGCCGAAGGCGACGGCCTGATCCTTGACCGCCGGTTCGATCCACTTCGCCGGCAAGCCGAAGGCTGGATCCAGCGTATCTTCACCGGGGCATGGGGCTGCGACATCTCCGGTATCCAGCGCCAGAAGCGCATTGGGGCGAACCGTTCCGCGCGCCAACGTCTCGCTGCCGAAGGCGATGCGGTAGTCGCCCGCCTGCAACTCCATATTGTCGCTGATGCGGCAGCGCGGAACCAGGAAGCCGAGGCGCTGGGAGGTTTGCTTGCGAACGCCCGTGATGCGGCCGGTCAGCGGCGATCCCTTCGCCTCGTTCACCAGATCGATAAGACCAAAGCCGATCTCCAGCGTCAGCTGATCGGTATCGATGACATCGTCCCAATCCACCGATGCGGGTTCGCTGGGCGCCTCCGTATCGCGCGGCGTCGCAACCTCGACCGGTTCGCTCTTCGGCTTCGACAGGCGGTAGGCCACGTACCCGGTCAGACCGGCGAACGTCAGGATCAGGATATGCGGCATGCCGGGAATGACTGCGATGATGAGGAGGATAGCGGCAACGGGAATCCAGGCCTTCGCGACCCCGAACTGCGTCGAGACCTGACCGGCGAGGTCATCCGAGGATTTGACGCGCGTGACGATAGCGGCGGCGGCGATCGACAGCAGCAGCGAAGGGATTTGCGCGACCAGGCCGTCGCCGATCGCCAGCGTGATGTAGGTCGTTGCCGCCTCACCCGCCGTCAGACCGTGCTGCATCGTGCCGAGCAGCAATCCGCCGAGGATGTTGATGAAGAGAACGAGAAGGCCTGCGACGGCGTCGCCCTTCACGAATTTCGAGGCGCCGTCCATGGCACCGTAGAAATCAGCCTCCGTCGCCACATCCTGCCGGCGCGCCTTCGCCTCGTCCGGCGTCAGCAGGCCCGCGGCGAGATCGGCGTCGATCGCCATCTGCTTGCCGGGCAGTGCATCGAGCGTGAAGCGCGCACTGACCTCCGACACGCGGCCCGCGCCCTTTGCAATGACCACCAGGTTGATGATGACGAGGATGGTGAAGACGAACAAGCCGACGATGTAATTGCCGGCTATGATGAAGCTGCCGAAGGCGGCGATGACCTCGCCCGCCGCATGCGCGCCCTCGTGCCCGGAAACGAGCACGACGCGCGTCGAGGCGACGTTCAGCGCCAGCCTGAGCAGAGTGGCGAAAAGAAGGACCGTCGGGAAGGAGGAGAAATCGAGCGGCTTGCCCGCGCCAAGCGCCAGCGTCAGCACCAACAGCGACGTCACGATGTTGACGATGAAGAAGATGTCAAGAAGCAGCGGCGGGATCGGCACGACCAGAAGCGCGATCAGCGTCAGGATCAGCGCCGGCAGCGCCACATTCTGCGGCTTCAGCGCCATTCCGGCAGACGTCATGGCAGCCGATTTGGGACCGGAAACGGCGAGCTGCATGTCAGACTTGTCCCGTGGTCAGCGAAAGGTACAGAAGCCGCGCCGTCGAAGGCGTGATCGAAGGCGGTGCCGCATCGCCTGCCGTGCCGCGCTGCATTGCGACCCATTGGCGCGTTGCTTCCAGGGCACGGCGGGCAGTCGGGGATTCCTGGCGAGCCAGCATGGTTCGCGCCGGCATGTCCCCCGACCGGCCGAGCTTTTCCGCAAATCGCTCGTAAACCTCGCGGACCGATCTGGCCTCGCCGCTCTGCTGGTAGAAAACCGGCCGGTTGGCGCGGGCCGCCGCCGGCAGAAGCGTCGCGGCGGGCTGCTCCGGATTGTCGGCCATGCCGCTGAGGAAATTCGCCGCGCCGGCCGCGCCCAGAAAATGCGCCATGTAAAGATCGGTCTGGCCGACGGGGCGGCCAAGGCGCTGTTCCAGATAGTCCTGATTGTCGGATGCGAACTCCGCCGCCATCGCCGACGCGGCCGCCGGATCCTTGCGAAGATCTAGGATGTCCCGTTCCGCACGGCCGGCGGACAAGCGTCCGCCCGGCCCCGACGTGATGCTGTCCGCAGCCCAGCCGAGGCCGTGCTTCGCGCCGTGACGTTTTACCGTCGCCAGCCAGGTCTGATCGATGAATTGATAAAGACCGGTCGCGCTTGACGTGGACGCCTTCGCATCCGGGTTCATGCCGCTTTCGAGGCGGGCTTGCGCAAGCAGGTAGGATTCGTCGACGCCGGTGCGGGCGCTCGCGTCGCGGATGGCACCGACGACATCGCTGCCGGCGCCGCTGGCGCGCAGGTTCGCGATTGACGAAAAATTGACGCTCATGACCGGCATGCTCCTATTCGCCGATCATTCCGCAAGGAGCGTGCCAGAAGGGGTGTTCAGGCGCTGGTGCGGGCCCGCGTGCGCGGCATGGCGGCAGTAATGCCCGCCTTCGTGTAGGATACGGCGCCGCCGTCCTGACGCAGCCCCTGCAGGCGCCGCTCTGTCCGGTCGGACATCAGCCGAACCGTCTGCATCATGCGGTCGAGACTGGCCCGCGTTTCGGTCGCCGCCGCCACTTGCGATTGCGTCAAGGTTTCGGGCTGCGCAGCGGCAAGCGCTGCGCCGGCGTCCTCCACATCGGATAGCGCGGAAACAAGCGCGCCCTGATCGCCGCCTGTCAGCCGGCCGCCAAGGGTGTGGACCGCGGTCTGCAATGCGCCAAGCGCATCCTCGAATGAAAGTTCGCGCGTCATCCGCGCTCGAACGCCAGAAGGCGGTCGGCAATCGCTGCGGCATCGACCGGGTAATTGCCGGACGCGATCGCCGAACGGATCGCCTCCACTCTGCTTCGATCGACCGGCGCTTCCGCGCTCGTCGCTTCAGACGCCATGGCCGAAAGCTGCACGCTTGGCTGCGAGGTCGCGGCCTTTTCGGCCGCGCCCGAACGCTTCGCGGCGTTCGCCGCGGCCAATTGCTCGTCGTTCTTCGCTGTCGCATTGGCGACGCGCGGGGTCGCCAGAACCGTGCCGTTGACCTTGTTCATCGTCCCATCCCTGGTTTTGGTGAGTGTGCATACTCCCAAGAACGACCATCGCAGGTCTAGCTTAAGAAGAAATTAAAACCGATCCGTCTGCCGCGACGCGGCCCTGGATCTTCTCTCCGGAACTCAGGTTCCGCACCGTCACGCGGTCGCCAACCGAACCGTTCTCGATGGCTTCCGCCTCTACCGCCACGGCAAAATTCGGCCCATCCGCGCGCAAGCTGACCCGGTCCCCGCGCATGATCAGCGGCGCGCGTTCCAGCATCGACAGGCGCAGCACGGTCCCCGGCATGACAGAGCGGCGCAGTTTCAAACCGGATGCCATTTCGACCGACCGAACCGTGTCCGCCGCCATTCGTCCCGGCACCGGCACCATTTCGATATCGGAGGCGGTGATCATGCTTCCACGGGCAAGAGACACTCTCAACTGGGCGACGAGCGGTGCCTGCGCGTCCTGCGCCGCCGCAGGAACCGGGGCCTCCGCCCCTTCCGTGCGTACGAAGATGCGCCACTCCGCCCCGCATCCGACTTCCAAGGAGCGATCTCCACGCCGCGCAATGTCGAGAGGATCGGCGCAGGCCTTCAGATGCAGGCGCGCATCCACAGGCACGCCGCTGTCGCCGCCGCCCTCGCCATCCAGATAGGCGGCGACGGCCGCGTCTATACTGGTCGGCGCCTGAAATTCGACTGCGGATGCACCCGCAGTCGAAAGGGCAGATGCCCAACCCAATACCAGGGCGAAGAGACGGAAACGCGGCGAGAACTGCATGAACGACCTTTTTCTTGTCGGCATCGAGCGGACCGCCACGTCGATGCAAGGGCCTTGCCAATTGGCCGGACCCGAGGAAGCCAAGGCTCTGTGTCACTTCGCCGTCACCAATTCACACCTACCGCGTCAAGATTTTGTCGGCCCCGACATGTGCCGACACAACCCTTTGTTTTCGGGTCACAATATACGACTGGCACATGCCATGCTTGTGAGTGCGCGAAGGTCCGAATTGGGAGCACGAACGTGGCAAGCCTGGACGAGTATTTTGGTGTGAGCGGAACGGCGCTGAAGCTGCGTGCGCAGCGCCTCGACATGATCGCGTCCAACATCGCGAACGCGGGGACGCCGGGATACAAGGCGCGCGATCTCGATTTCGGCGCGGCGCTGAAGTCCGCCAGCGACGATCTGACACGCTCGAACCCCCTTCATATGACCGCAGCGCGCGGCGGCGGCGCGCAGGCCGGCTACCGCATTCCCCACGAAGCATCGCTCGACGGCAACACGGTAGAGCTGGCCACCGAACAGGTGGCCTTTTCGGAAAATTCGGTTCGCTACGAAGCGACCCTCGACATCCTGAACGGCCGCATCAGCACGATGATGTCGGCGCTGAGGGGAGAATAATCATGGGTATGAGTGTCTTCGACATTTCCGGGCGCGCCATGTCGGCGCAGCTCGTCCGGCTGAACACCACTGCCAGCAACATGGCCAATGCCGGCGCCGTCGCAGGCAGCGCCGACGAGGCTTATCGGGCCAGGAAGCCGGTGTTCGCCACCGCGCTCGATCGCGCCAGCGATGCGCGCGCCACGGTGGACGTCGACCGGATCGTGACGACAGGCGCCGACCCCATCAAGCGGCATGACCCCGGCCATCCGCTCGCCGACGATGACGGCTATGTCTACGAGGCGGCGGTCGATACCCAGGCCGAGCTCGTCGATATGCTCGAAGCCTCGCGCCAATATCAGAACAATGTGGAAGTGCTGCGCACGGCGAAGTCGCTGATGTTGAGCACGCTGAAGATGGGCGGCTGATCATGGATGCTGTATCTCTCGGTTCGGCAGCGTCGCCGACGCTCTCGGCAAAGGGCCAGACGCTGGGCCAGAACGACTTCCTGCGGCTTCTCACGACGCAGCTTGTGAACCAGAGCCCGCTCGATCCCATGTCGAACGAGCAGTTCGTGGCGCAAATGGCGCAGTTCTCCACTGCCACCGGCGTGGCCGAGGTCAATTCCGGCATCGCATCCCTTCGCGAGGAGCTGACCGCCAACCGCTTGTCGGAAGCCGCTGGTTATATCGGTCGCACCGCTCTCGTCAGCGCATCTGACGTGACCCCTGGGGACGACGGTGTCAGCGGGCAGGTGCAGCTCGAACGCGATTCCGACGCGCTTCTCGTCAACGTCAAGAACGCAGCGGGGGAAATCGTCCGCAGCCTCCCGCTCGGCGCGCAGTCGGCGGGGAGCGTCGATTTTCAATGGGACGGCCTCACCGGAACCGGAGAGGACGCCGGCGACGGCCCATTCTTCATCTCTGCTGAAAGCGTGCAGTCCGGCCTCGTCAAATCCGCGCCGCTCTACGTTCGCGGGCATATTTCCTCCGTCTCCATGAGCGGCAGCGGAGCCCAGTTGGTGGTCGACGGCGTCGGCCGCATCGAGCCCTCCTCCGTCGTCTCGCTTTCCTGATTTCCCTCCGAAAGGACCATAGACCATGTCTCTCTACGTCGCGCTTACCGGCCTGAAGGGCGCCCAGTCGTCCCTCTCCGTCACCTCGAACAATATCGCCAACGCCAACAGCATCGGCTTCAAGCGCTCCACGACCGAATTTGGCGATCTCGTCGCCAATTCCGGCCTGGCGGGCGCAACCGGCGGCACCGGCACCGTGCTGAAGGGAACGAGCCAGCAGTTCGAGCAGGGCATCATCGAATCCACCGGCAACACGTTCGATCTCGCCGTGAACGGACAGGGTTTCTTCGCCATCCGGCCCAGCCTGAACGGCACGGACGTCTCCTACACGCGCGCCGGCGCCTTCGACCTCGACAAGAACGGCTTCGTCGTGGGGTCGAGCGGCCAGTATCTTCTCGGCTATCCGGTCGGACCGGATGGGACGACCACCACGAAGTCGGCGCAGTCGCTGCTGCCGCTGCGCCTGCCGGACAGCTCGGGCGAGGCCATCGCCTCGACGCAGCTCAGCCTGGCGGTGAACCTGTCGTCCAAGGGCTCCGTCATCCCGGACGAGCCGCGCTTCGCCTCGACCGGTTATCAGTTCGATCCGACGAACCCGCTGACCTACAACAATACGACATCGGCCACCCTGTTCGATAGCGAGGGCAATCCGCAAACGGCGCAGGTCTACTATACGCGTACAAAGGCGCCGGACGCCGACGACCCCACGAGCAGCTGGACCGTCAACATCACCATCGACGGCAAGGAAGTTGCCGCCGCCGACGGCAATCCCATCGAATTCCAGTTCGACAGCCTGGGCAACAAGACGGCACCGACCGGCCCGATCCAGCTTGCCGCGCATGATCCGGCAAACGGCGCCGCGCCCATGAACCTGACGTTCGATCCGGGCGAAGCAACGGTGCAGAAGCAGGATATCTTCTCGGTCCGCTCCGTTGCGCAGGACGGCGTCCCGCCAGGCCGGCTCGACGGCGTTTCGGTGGATGAAACCGGCCTTGTCACCGCCGGCTTCTCGAACGGCACGTCACAGGCGATCGGGCGCATCGCCGTCGTCAACTTCGCCAATCCGCAGGAACTGGCGCAGCAGGGGAACGCCACCTACCGCGCGACCGGCGGCTCGGGCGATCCCGTTTACTTGGAGCCGGGCGAAGACGGCGCCGGCGGCGTCCTCAGCGGCTCCATCGAGCGCGCCAATGTCGACCTGACCGAGGAGCTGGTGCAGCTGATCACGGCGCAGCGCAACTTCCAGGCCAACGCCAAGACCATCGAGACGGACAACGCCATGGCGCAGTCCATCCTCTCGATCCGCGGCTAAGACGTAAAAGGGAGACGCCCGCATGGACAAGCTGGCCTATACCGCCTTCAGCGGCATGCGCGCGTCTCTCGCCGCCCAGTCCGTCACGGCGAACAATATCGCCAATTCCTCGACGACGGGATTCCGGCGCGACTTCTCCGCCACCGTCGCCGCGGCCGTGGAAGCGCGCGGCACCCTGGAGGCGCGAATCCTGTCGCAGTCGCGCGAGAACCAGGCAGACATGTCGGAGGGGACGCTGATCGCCACGGGCCGCCCGCTCGACGTCGCCGTCAGTTCGGGCAGCTTCCTGACTGTCCAGGCAGAAGATGGCAGCGAAGCCTATACGCGCCGCGGCGATCTGACGGTGGCGCCGAGCGGCCTGCTGGTGAACGGCGAGGGTCATCCCATCGTCGGCGAGGGCGGGCCCATCACCGTGCCCCCCGCCTCACGGATCGAGATCGGTGCGGACGGCACCATCGCCATTCAGGCGCGCGATGCACGTCCGGGCGACGAACTGGAACAGATCGGCAAGCTGAAACTCGTCACACCGGAGGATCCGGCACAGCTGAAGCGCCTGCCCAGCGGACTGTTCACCGACCCCGCCGGCGGTCTTGCCGGCGATCCGGCCGCACGCGTCGTCACCGGGCAGCTTGAGGGATCGAACGTCAATATGGCGGCCGAACTGGTCAACCTGACCGAGCAGGCGCGGCAGTTCGAACTTCAGGTGGGTCTTCTGACCGCCTCGCGCGATCTTGATCAGGCCAGCGCATCCCTGATGCGCAACGAATAATCACACGGAGACAGATAGATGTCCTCAGCTCTTCATATCGCGCGTTCGGGCCTCGATGCCCAGGACATGCGCATGCGCGTGATTTCGAACAATCTCGCAAACGTCAACACGACCGGGTTCAAGCGCGACCGCGCAGACTTCGAGACGCTGATGTACCAGAACCTGTCGCAGGTCGGTGCGCCGACCAGTGCGGAGACGGAGCAGGCGAGCGGTCTGAACGTCGGCACCGGCGTTCGCATCGCCGGCACCGAACGCATGTTCGGCCAGGGCGAACTGATGCAAACCGAAAACCCGCTCGACATGGCGATGGACGGTCCGGGCTATTTCATGGTCACCCGGCCGGATGGTTCCATCGCTTACTCTCGTGACGGCGCCTTTCGCATTTCCGATCAGGGCGAAATGGTGACGACGCAGGGCTACCCCCTGGAGCCGGCCGTGAACATTCCGGAGGGCGCGCAGTCCCTGAGTGTCGGCAATGACGGCACTGTCACCGTCGTCATGCCGGGACAGGCTGAACCCGTAGAGGTCGGCAAGATCGACATCGCCAGTTTCATCAACGAGGGCGGCCTGCAGCCCATCGGCGACAATTTCTATCTCGAGACTGGCGCCAGCGGTCCGCCGATCGTCGGTGAGCCGGGCCTCGAAGGGCGCGGCAGCATCCGTCAGGGTGCGCTTGAGGCCTCCAACGTCAACGTCGTCGAGGAACTCGTCTCCATGATCGAGACGCAGCGCGCCTATGAAGTCAATTCCAAGGTCATCAGCACAGTCGACGGGATGCTCCGCTATGTCACGCAGAACATGTAAGCTGGCGCCGGCGGCGCTGATCCTGCTGGCCGGTTGCACGGCCGCGCTTGAGGATCGCGGCCCCTCGCCCGAATATGCCGCCTCCTACCCGGTCATCCCCGCGGAACCGGCGGCGGCGACGGGCGCGATCTATCAGGCGAGCAGCTATCAGGCCTATGCCACCAGCCAGCGCGCGCGGCAGATCGGCGACATTCTGACGATCCGCCTTGTCGAACGCACGACGGCATCGAAGTCACAGTCGGCAAGTGCGAACCGGTCGAGCAGCACCGCCGTTTCGCTGCCCGGCGCCTTCGGCAGTGTGATCCCTCGCGATCTGCTGGAGGGCGGCTCGGATACCGATTTCGAAGGCGGCGGTGATGCCGACCAGCGGAACGCACTGACCGGCGACATCACCGTGACCGTCGCCAACGTCATGCCGAACGGCGTTCTGGTCGTACGCGGAGAAAAGCGCGTGCGACTGAACCGCGGCGACGAGTTCATCCGCTTCTCGGGACTTGTCCGGCCGGAGGACATTGCCGTCGACAATACGGTCCCCTCTCCGCGCGTGGCGGACGCCCGGATTTCCTACGCCGGCACCGGACAGGTCGCCGCTGCTTCCCGTCAGGGATGGCTGCAGCGCTTCTTCACCGCCGTCTCACCCTTCTGACCGGGACGCCAGACCCATGCGCACGGTTCTCGCCGCCCTCGCGGCACTGCTCTTCGCCCTGACGCCTGCGTATGCGGAGCGTCTGAAGGACATCGGTGCCTTCGCCGGCGTCCGTACAAACCAGTTGACCGGTTACGGCATCGTCGTCGGTCTGGCCGGCACGGGCGACGACAATTTGCCCTATACGATCCAAAGCGCGAAGGCCGCCGTATCCCGTTTCGGCCTGACCCTGCCGCCCGGCGTCGACCCATCGCTGAAGAATGCGGCCGCCGTGATGATCACGGCCGAACTGCCGCCCTTCGCGAAGCCGGGACAGACCATCGACGTGACCGTGTCGGCCATCGGCAAGTCGAAATCCCTTCGCGGCGGCAATCTGATCCTGGCACCGCTGCAAGGCGCCGACGGCCAGATCTACGCCATGGCACAGGGCAGCCTGATCGTCGGCGGCCTTGGCGTCGACGGCGCGGACGGATCGCGCGTGCAGGTCAATGTGCCGTCCACCGGCCGCATCCCCGCAGGCGCGACGGTCGAGCGCATGGTGCCGACCGCCATCGGCGACAGCCAGGCGCTGGTCTTCAACCTGCGAGAGCCCGATTTTTCGACCACGATGAACGTCGTGGAGGCGATCAACGAATATATCGGCGAGGGCACGGCGTCTCCCCTCGATGCGGTTTCGATTAAAGTTGCCGCGCCGCCGGTCGTAGAAACCCGCGTGGCACTCATCAGTCTCATAGAGAATATCGAGGTCGAAAAGGCGCAGGCTGCCGCCCGGATCGTCGTCAACTCGCGCACGGGTACGGTCATCATCGGGCAGGATGTGAAGCTGAGCGCGGCCGCCGTTTCGCACGGCAGCCTGACGGTTCGCGTCGACGAGGCCCCCTTCCCCAGCCAGCCCGGTCCGTTCTCCGACGGACAGACTGTCGTGGTGCCGGATTCGCAGATCAGCGTCGAGCAGGGCGATGGACGCATGTTCCTGTTCGAACCCGGCGTGTCGCTCGCCGATCTCGTCAAGGCAATCAACTCTGTCGGCGCGGCGCCCGGCGACCTGGTGGCGATTTTGGAAGCCCTGAAGCAAGCCGGCGCCATGAGCGCGGAACTGGTGGTGATCTGATGACGCAGCCCCTCGCCTTCCTCAACATGACCGCCGCCGCCGACACGGGCCAGGTCCAGAAGCCCAGGGCGCCTTCGAAGGAATTGATGGACGCGGCGGCATCGTTCGAGGCGATCTTCGCGCGCCAGATGATCTCGTCCATGCGCAAGACCAGCCTTGCCGAGGGCGCTCTCGACAGCAGTTCGGGTGCGCTGTTCCGCGACCGCTTCGACGGCGAGGTTGCCGAAATGCTCGGTCAGCGCGGGGCGCTCGGCATCGGCAAGGCGCTGGTGCAGCAGCTCTCGCCGGCAGCACGCGCCGCCTATGATCCCAAGGAAGGAACCGGTAAATGAGCGACCTTCTCAGCATCGGCGCTTCGGGCCTCCGCGTTTCGCGCGCGGCCCTCGACGTCGTCGGCGGCAATGTCGTCAATGCCGGCACGGAGGGGTATACCCGGCGCCGGGTCGAGGCGCAGGCCGCCCCCGACCCTTCCAGCGGATATATCCAGTACACGACGCGCGCCTCCGGAACCGGAGCCATCGTGGGCGGCGTCATCCGTTCGCAGGATCAGTTTCTGGCGGCGGAACTGCGCAACTCCATGGCCGCCGCCGCAGAGGCGGGCGGAACGCGCAAATGGCTTTCGGAAATCGAATCCAGCCTGGGTACGCAGAGCACGGGCATCGCAAGCGCCCTGCGTTCGTTCTACGAATCCGCCGAGGATCTGGCCGCCGCCCCCACATCCGGCTCCGCGCGCGCAGTCTTCCTGGAACGGATGGAAACGCTCGCCGCCCGGTTCCGCGATACCGGGTCGAGCCTGTCCAACCTGGAATCCGACATCCACATGGATATCGACAGCACATTGTTCGATGCCAATGCCGCGATCGCCGAACTCGACAATATCAACAAGAAACTGCTGAAGGCGAAGGACGGAACGGCGGCGCTTGCCAGTCTGCGCGACCAGCGCGATGTGGCGCTCACGCGTCTCGCCGAGGTCGTGCCGGTGCACATCCAGGAAACCGGGCTGAACCAGTTCATCGTGAAGCTGGGCGGGCCCACCGGTGAAACCATCGTCGGGCCGGGCGAGGTCCATACGTTCGGCGCGGAATATGACGAGAATGGCGGGGCCAGGCTGCTGTTCGACGCAGGCTTCGCGCCGCGGGCGATCACCGCGCCGACCTCCGGCGCCTATGCCGGGCTGACGACGGCCCTCGGCACGCTGAAGACGACGCAAGACGCCGTCGACGAACTGGCGAATAACTTCGCGGCGACCCTGAACGAGCAAAATCAAAACGGTGTCGACCTTGCCGGACGCCCGGGCGAGGTTCTCCTGGCCACGAACGGCGTCGACGTCACCGAGAGTACGCAGAATATGGGCCGCGCCGCCGTCGCGGCAACGATCGATCCATCCGCAAACCCGGAGGGGACGTACGAGCTCGTTTACAACGACGCGACCTCGTCCTGGACCATGACGAACGTCGAAACCGGTGCCTCGGTCAGCGGTTCCGGCACCCTGACGATGGACGGTATTACGGCAGATCTCGGCGGCGAGCCGCGGACAGGCGACCGCTTCGTTCTGACGCCGACGACCGGAGCCCAGAATATGCGGCTGATCAACAAGGATGCCAGCCGCATCGCCACGGCCGCGCCCTATCAGATCGAAAAGAACAACCGCTTCGATGGCGCCGCCACCATGACGATCATCGAAGATCCGACCACGTCGCTGACCGGAACGGCGCCGCACACCTACAGCTGGACCGCCCCGGACGCGGTGACCATCACCGATGCTGACGGTCTGGTGGTCGCAACGGTTCCGTTCGCAGAGGGGGACAGCCTGCCCGGCCCCGGCTTTCAGATCCAGGTCGACGGCTCGCCGCCAGCCGGCGCGTCGGTGGTGGTCGGGGCGACGCCACCGAACATCGCCGACAATTCGAACCTTCTTGCCATGATCAGCGCCGGGGGCGTCGACGGCGCAGGCTTCGAAGGATCGTTCGCCGGCCTGCGAACCACTGTCTCCGCAAGTCTGTCGGAGGCGCGCACGCGCGCCACCATCGCCGAAATGAGCACCGATTCCGCGCGCTCAGCCCTTGCCGATGCGACAGGGGTGAACCTGGACGAGGAGGCGGCGGATCTGGTCCGCTACCAGCAAAGCTATGAGGCGGCCGCGCGGATCATCGCGGCGGCACAGGATATTTTCGACGCCCTTCTGAACGTCCGCTGAGGAAAGACCCGGAACCATGCGGCTAAGCACGAACAACTGGTACAACACGCAATCGCAGACCATGCTGGACCGGCTCAGCGAGGCTTCGCGGATTCAGAACCAGATCGCCACCGGCAAGCGGCTGCAGCGGGCGTCCGACGACCCGACCGCAGCGCAGCGCGCGGACCTTCTGAAACGATCCATGAGCGAAGCGAAGCAGGCGCAGCGCAATGCGGACGCGCTGAACGCAAGACTGGAAACAAGCGGCATCGCTCTCGGCGGAATGACCGATCAGCTTCTGCGACTGAAGGAACTCGCGCTCTCCGCATCGAACGACACGTTGACCGCAGAGGATCGCGTGACCATCGGCACGGAGGTCGCACAGATTCGCGAGCAACTGCTCGGCCTTGCCAATACGCGCGACGCCGACGGCAGCTACGTTTTTGCCGGGGCGCGGGCCGGACGCCCGGCCTATGAAAAGGCGGCGGACGGTACCATCCATTGGGCCGGCAGCGGCGATCCGATCGAAATTCCCGTGGGCAGCACCAATCTCGTCTCGAGCGGCGACAGCGGCAAGAGTTTCCTCGACCTTCAGAATGAGGAAAGCGGCTCCGTCTTCGACATGCTCGATCGCTTTACCGCGCTAATGCAGCCGCCGGCGAGTGGCAGCGAGACGGTGGAGGAACGCGACGCCCGCCACAGCGGCATGGAGCAAATGCTGGCCGACATTACCGAGGTCGCGGACAGCATCGGCAATGTCCAAGCCAGCCAGGGCGCCCGTCAGGCCGGTATCGTGAAGGAATCAGAACGGCTCGACAGCCTGATGATCGAGCTTGAGGCCGCGCGTTCGGACCTGGAGGACGTCGACGTGACCGAAGCCGTCGTCGACCTCGAGCGCCTGAACACCATCCTGAAGGCGGCGCAGGCCAGCTTCGGCCGCATCGCCGGCCTTTCGCTGTTCAACCAGATCTAGCTGCGGATTGTCGCTTAACTCCCGCGCCTCCGCGTCGTTCCTGTAGATGCGGTATCGCGTGCGGGAGCAGTAACAAGATGATGTTCGGTATAGGTCTGGCCGTTTTGTTCGGCATGGTTTTCGGCGGGTTCCTGATCGCCGGCGGCCATATGGAACCCATCCTCCATTCCCTGCCCTACGAACTGATGATCATCGGCGGCGCCGCCATCGGTGCGATGATCATCGGCAACTCCATTCGTGCGGTGAAGCATCTGGGTGGCTCCTTCGCGAAAATCCTGAAAGGACCGCGCTGGAAGGATGCGGATTATATGAGCGCGATCCTGCTCGTCGGCCGTCTCACCAAGCTGATGAAGGACGAGGGCCCGGTCGCCGTCGAACCGCATGTCGAGGAGCCGCAGACCAGCGACATCTTCAAGGATTATCCGACGCTCCTCGCCGATCACTTCTTCGTCAGCTACGTCACCGACGCGCTACGCCTGCAGGTGATCGCGCCCGGCGGCCTTGATCCCTTTCAGGTCGAGGAAGTCATGGACAGCGCGCTGAAGACGCATCTTCATCATGAGGAGGAAAGCGTCCACATGCTGGAGAGCCTGGCCGACGGCCTGCCCGCTCTCGGCATCGTTGCCGCCGTGCTGGGCGTCATCAAGACGATGGGCTCCATCGACCAGCCGCCCGCCGTCCTTGGCGCGATGATCGGCAGCGCACTCGTTGGCACCTTCCTCGGTGTCTTCATGGCCTATGGCATCGCCGCCCCCTGCGCTTCCCGCCTGAAGCAGGTGCTGCGCGAGGAGGCGGAACTCTACCACGTCGCCAAGCAGATCATCGTGGCCTCGATCCGCAACAGCCCGCAGGCACTGGTCATCGAGGCGGCGCGCACCAGCATCAGCGCGCACAATCAACCAACATTCGCCGCCGTCTTCGACGGTCTGCGCGAGGCCGCCTGACCCATGTCGACCACCAACGACAATCGGCCGCCCGCCATCATCGTCAAGAAGGTGATCTCCGGCGAAGCGGGCCATCATGGCGGCGCCTGGAAGGTCGCCTATGCCGACTTCGTGACCGCGATGATGGCGTTCTTCCTCCTGATGTGGATCATCGGCGCAACGACCGAGGATCAGCGAAAGGGCATTGCGGACTATTTTCGTCCCACTCTCGCCCAGACGTCGGATGGCGGCGGTGCGAACGGCTTCATGGCCGGCCGCTCCCTGCATGAGAAAGACGGCATCGCAATCTCGTCACAGAAGGCCCTGACATCGCTGGAGCGTCCGATCGATCAACTGGATTTCGCCGGCGGGCCGCAGACGACCGAAGCGAGCCGGGCCGACGATTTCGAATCGTTCGAGGACTTTCGCGAACGGCTGCTACAGATCGTGCAGGCTGACCCGGAATTGGAGAAATTCGCCGATCAGTTCAACCTGGCGCTGACACCCGAGGGCCTCCGCCTGGAAGTAACGGACGCGCCGGGCGCCTCCATGTTCCAGGTTGGGGAAACCAGTGCCGCGGAGCTGGCCGGTCCCGTCATGGCTGCCGTATCCGAAGCGCTTTCGGTCCTCGACAACGAGGTGGCCATTCGCGGCCATACGGACGGGCGGCGCTACACCGATCCGCATCTGATGAACAACTGGCTGCTGTCGACCGGCCGCGCGGATGTCACGCGCCGAATGCTCGTCGCGCGCGGCGTCGACGAGGCCCGCTTTGGACGCATCGAGGGTTCGGCGGACAAGGAACTTCGCAATGCCGACGATCCGCTGTCCGCAAGCAATCGCCGTATCTCGATCACCCTGCTATATTCCGAACCTACAGACCCCTCGCCCAGCGAAACTTTGTACAGAGCGGAAGCGTATGAGTGACGAAAACACGCAGCAAACAGCGCGGGAGGCACGCCGGAAGATCCTGAAAAAGGCAATGGCCACCGTGGATGGGGAGTCGCGAACGGTGCTGATCCGCGACCTTTCTCCGCACGGCGCTCTCCTGAAGGTCGATCAGACATTCACGCCCGGAGAGTTCCTGCTTATCCATATAGAGGCCTACCCGGATCTTCGGGCGGAAGTTCGCTGGGTCGACGGCGACCGCATCGGCGTTCGATTCGACGAAGGGATTTCGCTCGACGAGAACGGCCTGCCTGTTCTTGCAAAGCCGAATGACAGCGGAAGCATGAAGGGTTTCGTTCCCTGGAACCCCTATACGGCGCAGACGACGGCCAAGCGTCCGGCGGTCAACAAACCGAAGGTGTTTGGCCGCGCCGACCCGAAGAGGCCCATTCGCTCCTAATTTCTCTCGCTTCGAACATGACGCTCGATCCAGGCATCGAGACGCATCGCAACGGGCGGCCGCATGCCAAATCCAGCGACCAGATCCTGAAACTGCTGCGCCGCCAAGGGGTGGTCCGCTTCGAACTCGCGCCAATAGGCATTCGCCTTGGGGCGATCACCCCGTGCGCCGGCCGCAATAGCCTGCCAGAAGGCCTTCGGGAATCGCGCGCGCGAATCCCGAACCATTCGGTCGGCGTAGAGCCGGACGGAATCGTCATCCCCGGCCAGAACCGCAGCGACGACCTGCGCGGTGATCAGGGCTGCGGGTGGTTGCACATGGTAACGCTCCGCCTGGTCCAGAAGCGCGGCACCGGATTCCTCTCCGGCGTAGAGTCGGTGCAGGCCGACATAGAGCGCGACGTCCGGATCATAGGGATTCAACGCCAGCGCGCGCGCGTCCGCCTTCGCGAAAGCCGGATCGCCAGCCAGGAACTGAACATGCCCCAGCGACATCTGCGCAAAGCTGTCGGACGGGTCCAGCGCCACGGCAGACCGCGCGGCGGCGAGGGCTCCGTCCAGATTTCGCGTCCGTGGATCCGCGGCTTGCTCGCGCGCGGACAGGCTCCAGGCCAGCGCCGCAGGAATGGCGGGCGCGCGGTTGCCGGACGCAAGAATGCTGTCGAGACAGTTCCGGACACGCCGGCGATCCTCGATATCGGGACTGTCGAAGCCGTCGCGCCACAACATCAGACAGCGATACCCGGGCGATCGATCCTTTCCCTCTGCTCGTGACTCCCGCGAATGAATGATGCCGCGTTGCTGGGCGATTTGGGTGACGGCCGAACGCGCCGCCTCGGCCAGCGCCATTTTTGCGCCGGTCTTGTCGATCGAGCGCTGCAACCGCCAGACGATCCCGCCGCTGCGGTCCCTTTCATCGGTCAAGCGCAGCCTCAGAAGCCAGCCGGATCCCTCGCGAAGCACGTCGCCCGTCAACCGATAATCCGCGACCCCCTTCTCGGCCACGCCGTCCAGAATCGTCAGGCGGCGAAAGCGCGGCAATGCCGAACGCAGCTCTGCCGTCAGCCAGCCTGCATGACGCACGGTCGGTTTGCCGCTGCTGAGCGGCTCGATCCGATCTATGGCGAGTATGGGATAAGCCATGGTTGCCGCCCCGGAGGTCGCCGCCCGGTCGCTGCCGCCTGCCGAAGCAGAGGAACCGGGTGCCGCGTCCCGGTAGGACAGCCCGCCAATCGCAAGCGCGGCGATCAGGCTGGCGCCGCTCGCCCAAAGCGCCGCGCGCCGCGCCGGCGACGTCCGCATCGCGTGCAGCCTGCCCGTCATCGACTTTTTTTCGGGCGGCTCGTGCGAAGCAGGCGACCGGGCGAACCGTATGCGGTGGTCGCCAGGCACCAGATCCAGAAGAACGCGCCGCTCACCGCGCACAGACCGGTAATGCTCCGAAAGCAGGCGGCGTAGGCGCGTTACCTGAACGGGCGGATCGGAATGCCTTTGGGAATCGACCGTTTCCGGCCTTCCGAAACACTCGGCCGCGATGCGGTCGGCGGAAACATCGCCGCGTCCGGCAAGCGTCTCGTTCACCAGATAACGCAGCAGCCGCGCAAGAGCGGGTGCGCGCCGGAAGGCCGGATCGCGAAGGACACTCTCCAGTTCCTGCAGAACCTCCTCTTCTGCAAATGCCTCTTCCGGCAAGGTGGAAAGCTCCCCAAACAGGCCAGCGCTCTTCGACGGGAGCACAGACGGTCGTTTCTTAACCAGCGGATCTTAAAGAACGCTGCCCTTTTCCTAGACGAACAGTTCGGCAGCAGCATCCAGGATCGCGTGCTTGTCCAGCCGGTATTCACGGTAGAGATCAGGCAGCGTTCCTGTCTGACCGAAGCGCTCGGTGCCAAGTGGAGCCACGCGCATACCGTAGACTCCGCCAAGCCAGGACAGGGCAGCGGGCGTCCCATCAATAATGGTGATCAGCCGGGCACCGGGCGCAAGGCGGCCGAGAAGATCGCCGGCATGGCAAGCGGGCGTCCCCGTGCCGCTCCAGCGCGCGTGCCGGGCGGCCGTGAACCCGCGGGACAGGAGGTCCGGCGATGTTACGTTGAGAACGCCGAGGCCGGGAATGTCACCGCGCAATTCCTCATAGGCGGAGAGCACTTCCGGTGCCACGGCTCCCGTGAAGACGAGCGCCGCTTCGGCCCCTTCTGCCGGTTCCCGCAGCCAGTAGCCGCCCTTCAGCGCATCGTCCTGCCATGATCCGCCGTCCCTCTCCTCCTGCCGCAGCGTTCGCGTGGACAGGCGCAGATAGACAGAGCCCCCCTCCCCGGCCGCCGCCTGCATATGATCAAAGGCCCACCCCATGATCAGCGCCAGCTCGTCGGCAAAGGCCGGTTCGAAGTAGGTTAGGCCAGGCTGGCCCATTCCAATCAGCGGCGTCGACAGTGATTGGTGTGCGCCCCCCTCCGGACCCAGGGTCAGACCGGACGGGGTCGCCACCAGGAGAAAGCGGGAATCCTGATAACAACCGTAATTCAGGGCATCGAGGCCCCGCGCGATGAACGGGTCGTACACGGTGCCGACGGGCAGCAACCTCGTCCCGAACAACGGCTCTGACAGGCCCAGCGCCGCCAGCATCAGAAACAGGTTGTTCTCCGCAATGCCCAGTTCGATATGCTGCCCGGCGGCATGGAAGCGCCATTTTTGCGCGGAGGGAATCTTTGCCGCCTTGAAGACGTCCGGCACCTCGTTGCGACGGAACAGGCCGCGCTGGTTGACCCAGGCGCCGAGATTGGTCGACACCGTCACATCGGGCGAGGTCGTCACGATATGATCCGCCAAGGCGCTGCGGGACTTAGCGATATCGAGCATGATCTTGCCGAACGCCGTCTGGGTTGACTGGCTCTCGTCGGCCGGGGCGGCGAGTTTCGGTGCCTCATGACGCGGCGAGGCTTGAGTGCGCTGCGCTTTCAGAGCTGCCCCCAGCGGTGAAGCGGCGAGCAGGCGCTTCACGCCCCGGGCGGCATTGTCGCCGAGACCCGCCAGCGGCTCCCATTCCTCCCCCTTCGCAATCCCCAGCGTCTCTCGCAGATCGTCGATCTGGGACGGCGTCATCAGGCCCGCATGATTGTCCTTGTGCCCGGCAAAGGGCAGTCCGAACCCCTTCACCGTATAGGCGATGAACATCGTCGGGGTCTCGCCGTGCGAGGCGGCGGCAAAGGCCTCCACCAGCGTTTCGAGGCAATGTCCTCCGAGATTGGTCATCAACGCCGCAAGGGCGTCATCGTCATGGGACGCGATCAGGGAAAGCGCCTCATCGTCCTCCGCAAGGTCGCGCCGCAGCCGCTCCCGCCATGCACCGCCCCCGCCATAGGTCAAAGCGGCGAAGTCGGCGTTCGGGACCGTGTCGATCCACTCCCGCAGCGCGGCGCCGCCAGGCCGCGCGAAGGCGGCAAGCTGGCGCTTCCCGTATTTCAGCGTGACGACAGTCCAGCCGCAGGTTTCGAAAATGTCATCGAAGCGCCGAAACATGCGATCCGCCGTCGTGGCATCCAGGGACTGACGGTTATAATCGACGATCCACCAGCAATTGCGAATCCCGTGCTTGTACCCCTCGATCAGGCATTCGTAGATATTGCCCTCGTCGAGTTCGGCGTCACCCATCAGCGCGATCATCCGCCCGGCCTGTTCCGGCCCGAGACGATCATGCGCGATCAGATAATCCTGAACGAGGCTCGCAAAGGCGGTGATTGCCACGCCCAGACCGACGGAACCGGTCGAGAAATCGACGGGAATGCTGTCTTTCGTTCGGCTGGGATAGGACTGCGCGCCGCCAAACCCGCGAAAGCGTTCCAATTGCTCGCGCGTCTGGTTGCCGAGCAGATAGTGGATGGCATGAAGAACGGGACCGGCGTGCGGCTTCACCGCCACCTTGTCGTTCGGGCGCAGCGCGGTGAAATAGAGCGCCGTCATGATTGCGGTCATGGACGCGCAGCTCGCCTGATGGCCGCCGACCTTCAGCCCGTCCGAACTTTCGCGCAAATGATTGGCGTTATGAACCGTCCAGGAGGACAGCCAGCGAAGCCGCTGCTCCACCAGCTCCAGCAGATCCGTGGACGCGCCCTCGAGCGCCGCGCCGTCTTCCGATGCTGTGCTCATGAACTCAGTCCGTCAGGACGTGCGCATCGACCGGGACGGTCACCTTCCGCAGAACCTGACCGAGCGGCGTCTCCGTATCGCCAGCGCCTGCGGCCTCCAGAGCCGCCTGGTTCTGCCCGCGCAGGGCAAACAGCACCGTACGCGCCTTTGCAACGGCATGTCCCGAGATGCTGACGATCTGCCGACCGCCCGGCGTCTCCACGCCGAGGGCGCGGATGTCGTCCGGCGATTCAATGGCCTCCGCAAGGTCGGGCCCGTCGACGAAGCCGGCAGCTTCCCCATCGTCGGAGAACGTCATCAGAACCAGATCGAGCGGCCAGCCCAGATCCTGCAAGCGAGCATTGGCGGCGCTGCCGGCAAGCTTGTAGTCCGGATTTTCCGACGACAGCGGCAGCACCCGCGCACCCTTCGGCATGAACAGCTTCGCAAGCTTGGCAACCTTGGACGTCGGATCATTCACCGGAACGAGATCGTCGTGCGTCGGAACGAACGTGACGTGCCGCCAATCGCGGCGCTGCTCGGCCAGCTTGTCGTAGGCGGGCGCCAGAAAGTCTTCCCAAGGCAGGGCGATCAGAGCCTGGCGCCGGGCATCGAGCGCACTGTCGATGATAAACCCGATATCCCCGGCTATGGACGACGCGAATTCGTCCGCGTCCTCGGCCTCCCAGAGTTCGAGTTCGGTCATGTCACCTCGGCCGGATGGAAAAAATGGTGGGCGCAGGAGGGTTCGAACCTCCGACCCCTGCGATGTCAACACAGTGCTCTACCACTGAGCTATGCGCCCAACCGGGAGAGCGGCATGTAACGGGGCGGCCGGGACGGTGCAACCCACTTCTTCCCAGAAGGCGAAATCTTCCGCCATTACGCCGCCAGAATGCGTTCGATCTCGTTCGTAAGTTCCCGCAAATGAAAGGGTTTCGAAAGAACGCGCGCACCTTCCGGTGCGCCGGCATTCTTCGACAGCGCGACGGCAGCGAAGCCCGTTATGAACATGACCCGCATCTTTGGCGCCAGCTGCGCCGCTCGCTGGGCAAGTTCGATTCCGTCCATTTCCGGCATGACGATGTCGGTCAGTAGCAGGTCGAAATCGCCCTCCGCCAGGTGGGGAAGCGCCGCCGTACCGCAATCGACGGCGACGACCGAATAACCGGCTCGTTCGATGGCCCGCTGCAGAAAGGCTCGCATCGAATCATCATCTTCCGCCAGCAGAATACGTATTCCGCGTCCGCTACGATCAGGCTGCTCGCCCATCTTGATCCGCCCTTCGCTGTGACATCAGGAACGCTGCTTCGATCGTCAGAACCTGTTTCGCAGCGGCTGATCGTTTCTGCAGCGAGATTAGCACGCCCGGCGTTAATGGCCAATCAACGTCCACCGCCAATTTAAGGCGCTTTGCAGCATCCTTCGGGCGCGCTAGTCGTTTCGCACGATGCCCGGCGCCCCCTCTGCCAGTTCCCTTACCCCCGCCTACACGCTGCGCGATTGTCGCAGCGCGGATCTGCCGCCCATCGTGCTTGCCTCTCCGCATAGCGGACGATCGTACCCCGACGCGTTCCTGAACGAACTGGCCTGTCAGGAAGTCGACCTTCGCCGCGCGGAAGATGCCTGGATGGACCGCATTGCCGGTCACGCCGCCGAGCGCCTTGACCTGCCGCTGATCGCCGCGCGATGGGGCCGGACGTTTCTCGACCTCAATCGGGCCGCAGGAGAGCTCGATCCAGCGGTCGTCGAGGATGTGCCCGCGGGACCGCAAAGCGACCGGCTGCGGGCTGGGCTAGGGGTCATTCCCCGTGTCGCAACCCCCGGCGTCAGCCTGTACCGCCGGCGACTGAGCTCGCGCGAGGCCCGGGAGCGCATCGAGGCGGTGCATGGCCATTATCACCGCGCGCTAACGCAATTGCTGGCGCGCGCGCGCGGTGCGCATCCCGCCGTCCTTCTTATCGACTGTCACTCCATGCCGCCGCTCCGGCGCAGCCATGGCGGCGGGGCGGACATCGTCATCGGCGACCGCCACGGAACAAGCTGTCGCACCGATATCGTTGAGATGCTGGAGGCGAGCCTGTCCCGCCACTACGCCGTGTGCCGCAACACCCCTTATGCCGGCGGTTTCACCACGCAGCATTATGGCCGGCCGGAGGATGGGGTGAATGTCCTGCAGGTCGAAATCAGCCGCAGTCTTTATATGGACCTGACCACCCTGCTGCCCGCCCGCGGAATCGAGTCCGTATCCGCGCGGCTCTGCGCCGCCATAAGCGAGCTGGTGCCCCTACTCCGCGCAGGCGGCGAACGCCTGCCGCTGGCCGCGGAATAACGCCGCGTCGGCATCAGAGGGAAAAAAGGCCACCCGCAACAGGAAAGTCCTGCAGAGGTGGCCAGTCTCGAACAGCGCCGTGAAAAAGGGGCAAAACACGGCGTTGAGACCCGGAAATGGGGTTCGTTTACCATGCTTTCAAGGTGCCCCGGAGAGGACCGGGGGCGCGGCATTCAGCCGCGCGTGCGGCGCAGAGCGGGGATCATCCGAGTGAGGACATCGTCCCTGTCGAGGAAATGATGCTTCAGCGCCCCCGCCACATGGAGGAAGAACAGATAGAATATGCCCTGTGCGGCAATTTCGTGGACGTCATGGAGGACGTCGCGTGCGCCGGAGAGCGGCAAGGCGGGAATCGGAAGGACGCCGTACCAGTCCAGCCCTCGTTCCGGCGTCACGGCGAAGGCCCAGCCGGCGAGCGGCACGATCAGGAGGAGCAGGTAGAAAAGAATGTGCGTCCCGCGCGCCAGGATCACCTCCCAGCGGGCCATGTGTACGGGTAAAGGGGGGAAGGATTCGGTAAGGCGAATGATAAGCCGGATGAGGGTCAGCGCCAGAATGGTGATGCCCGTCGATTTGTGGATCATGTACACCGTGCCCGTCGACGGATCCCCCTCTGGAAGGCCATGGGCGTACTGAATGCCGATGAACTGCCCGATGACGAGAAGAGCGATCAGCCAGTGAAGCGTGATTGCCGCGGACGAATATGGACTGCGCTTCGACATTTTCTGGCTTCCCCCCTCAATCCGGCGAAAAACCTAGCGCCGAATGAGGGGGAGGTAAACGGGATGCCGCAGCTTGTCAGCCGATCGGCGTGTCCTGACCGGCTTCTGTGGCGGACGACGGGACCGCTTGCGCGACCGGATTGGCGCGCGCGTAAATCTCGCGGATGATCTGAACCGACATCAGATGCGCGTAGACGAGCGGCAGAGCGCCGTTCTGTACCATCTTGCGGACCTGATCGCCGCGCAGCTCACGCAGCTTTTCCTCGTTCACCATGCGAAACCCGCGATACACGGAGGGCTTGTCGGCGCCCGGCGCCTGAATGCTGACCTCCCCGTCCATCAGCAAGTCGCTGTCCTGCAGTTCCTTCACGAACGCGGCCGTGCGCGCGATGGACTTCTCATACTCCTCGCAGAAGCTGAGAACATTCTTGGTGATCTCGGTCTGTTCGCCGCCCTCGAAGAATTTCTGCTCGCCCTCGGCCGACACTTCGTCGAACGTGTCGTCGAAGCAAAGGGACAGCGTCTCATTGTCGGGCGACGTCCGCGCAAGCAGGAAGGGATAGCGACGGATATAAGCGGGAACATAGGTGTTCTCGCGCCACGTCCCGTCATCGTTCAGAAACAGGTTCTGGCCCTCCGACAATCCCATCAGCGCCAGCGGCGTCGGCTGATCACCTGTCGAGAAGATGATCGGAAAATAACGATGCGCGGCGGGAAATTCGTCCGCCGTAATGGGAACGGCGTGCGTTCCGCGAACGAACTCGAGCTGTGTGCGGGGTTTGACACCAAAGTCGGGGTGCTGCGCCGACGAGAGCGGCGTCAGCGACTTGTAGAAAAGCGGAAGTCTTTGCGCATTCCCCTGCGCGCCGTTCGTCGGTGTCGTTGCCATGAAAAATCCTGAATCGATGATGAAAGTATCGCAAGAAAACGTGCTGGGCCGAGGTCATAGGGGCTCGCCCCCCCGCCTGCAAGCGAGACGACGGGCTGGCGGGACGCCGGTCATGGCGGCAATTGCAATGGATCGCCGCCGCGCATAGCCATAGGGCATGAACGAATTCGGCAGCTGCTTCGACGTGGACCGCGCTCAGGATGCGCGCACCCTTCATACCGTGCGCGAAGACCGGTTCGACGAGTGGAAGAACGGTCTTTCGCCGCGCCACCGCGCCGCCGTGGACGCGGCCGCATTCGATGGCAAGCCAGGCAGTCTCGTCATCCTGCCTGGGCAAGAGGCCGACGGTTGGACAGTGGCCATCGGCGTAGAGGGACGCCCCGAACTCAGCGCGTGGGCACTTGCGGGCGCGGCGCAGAAACTTGCCCCTGGCACGTACAGGCTGGAAGATGGCGACCCCGGGGAAGCGGCGCTCGGATGGGCGCTCGGCCAGTATCGTTTCGACAGATATATGTCGGACAGTCCAGCGCCGGAGCCGCGCGTGCTCCTGCATCCCGAAGACGGGACGGTCGAACCCGTTCTGCGGCAGGCGGACGCGCAGGCACTGGTTCGCGATCTGGTCAACACCCCGGCCGAGGATATGGGACCGGCAGAACTGGAGGCGGCCGTTCGGACCGAGGCGGAGGCGCACGGCGCAGCGGTAACGGTCGTGACCGGCGACGCGCTTCTGACACAAAACTTCCCGACGATCCACGCGGTCGGCCGCGCAGCATCCGCCGAACGCGCGCCGCGACTGATCGAACTGAACTGGGGAGAGGAGAACGCACCGGTTCTGACACTCGTGGGCAAGGGCGTCTGCTTCGACACGGGCGGTCTCGATGTGAAGGGCGCGGCCGGAATGCGCCTCATGAAAAAGGACATGGGCGGCGCAGCGCACGCGCTGGCTCTTGCCCGCCTCGTCATGCAGGCGAAGCTGCCCGTGCGGCTGCGCCTTCTGATCCCAGCCGTCGAGAACAGCGTATCCGGAAACGCGCTGCGACCGGGCGATGTCGTGAAGACGCGCAGCGGCCTGAGCGTCGAAGTCCACAATACGGATGCGGAGGGCCGGCTCGTCCTGTGCGACGCTCTCGCTTATGCCTGCGAGCGCGACACCGACCTTATCGTCGATTTCGCCACGTTAACCGGTGCGGCGCGCGTCGCGCTGGGACCGGACCTGCCCGCCCTGTTCACTGACGACGAGGAGGTTGCCGGGCAGATAGACCGGGAGGGTCACGCCTGCGACGATCCCGTCTGGCGCCTGCCGCTGTGGCAGCCCTATCAGCGGCTATTGCACTCCGACATCGCCGATCTGGCGAATGCGGGAACCAGCTCGTTCGCGGGCGCCATCGTCGCGGCGCTATACCTCTCGCGCTTTGTGCTGGACGGTCGCAGCTGGGTCCATTTCGACACCTTCGCCTGGATGCCCACCAGCCGCCCTGGACGTCCAAAGGGAGGCGAAGCATTGGGACTACGCGCGACGTTTCGGATGCTCGTAGATCGTTACGGAACGGTAAGAACTTGACATAAACCATGTTCGTAAGGGTTGTGTTAAGGTAGACTAACGCTTCTTTGATCTATCCACGGATCGAGAACTGGGGTCGATTATTATGGGTTTCACGCAGGATCAGGACGATACCTTGGAGGAGGGCGTTCTTGGCGAATGGATGCATACGCTTATCGCCTATGTGCGATCGGCGCGTCCCGATCTTACCAATCGCCAATTGGCGCTTTTGATGCTTGTCTATCTGACGCCCGGGCCGCATACGGTCCGCGGCCTGGCGGCGAACCTCTCGGTTTCGAAGCCGGTGATTACGCGAGCGCTGAACACACTGGGCGCTTTCGGCTATATCAGACGTCAAAAGGACGAGAGTGATCTTCGTAATATCTTCGTCGAACGGACCGAGGCCGGTCACGAGTTCCTGCAAGCGTTCGCGGGATTGATCGAGCAATCCTATGGCCGAAGCTCGGAACGCCCGTCAGCACAGGACTCCTCCGCACGGGGAGCATCGCGGCACGCAAGCTGATAGTCCGCTCGACAAGCGCGTTCATGCCTTTTCGGCAGACGTTGCCGATATCGCCCTTGAGGGACGTGTAGACGCAAAGCGTTTTGAACGTCCCGTACCGCATCGGCTGGTGGAGGGTGTCAGCGAGATGATGCGCGCTGCGCCGGACGCGACGGCGGTCTGCGTCAGCGAGCTCCTTCCGGGCCAGCGCTTCGACGTCGTCGATGATGCCGAGGGCTGGGCGTGGGGATTTTCTGCCCATGATCATTATGTCGGCTATGTCCGCTCAGAGCATCTCCGAGCGGACGCGCCGACGCGCACCCACCGCGTTGTTGCCCCACTGGCGCTCTGTTTCCACCGCCCCGACATCAAGTCGGAGGTTGCGATGACGCTCCCCTTGAATGCCGAGATTGCTGCCGAGAGGTTCGACGAGACGTTCCTGCGGCATCGCAATGGCACCTTCGTCCATCATCGTCACGCCGGCGCGATAGAAGATTTCGCCGACGATTGGGTCGAGATCGCAGAATTCTTCCTGGGCACCCCGTATCGCTGGGGCGGCCGTCAGCGGGCCGGCATCGACTGTTCCGGACTCGTGCAAACCGCCCTGGCCGCCTGCGGGCATTTCGTTGCGCGCGACAGCGATCAGCAGGCGGCAAGCATCGGCAGGGACGTTCGCGGAAAGGCGCTGCAGCGCGGTGATTTCGTATTCTTTCCCGGCCATGTGGGCATCATGGCGGACGGCGAGCGCCTGCTGCATGCGAACGCACATTGGATGACCACGCTGATCGAGCCGCTTTCAGAGGTGGTCAGGCGGCTAAATCTTCCTGATGGCGACGCCGTCACGGCGGTTCGGCGCCTCTAGTCCAGCACCGCCAGCCCTTCGCTGGGCTGCGGCCTCATCCCGGATTTCCTTCGGTTCGGCGATATTCGAGCGGGTCGATCGCCCGGTTCTCCAGCCGCGTGCGAAGTGTATTGCGATTGATCCCGAGCAGGCTGGCGGCGCGAATCTGATTGCCTGCCGTATGCGCAAGCGCCGCGCGCAGGACCTGCGGTTCGACATCCGCCATGATCGCTTCCATGAGGCCGCGGGGCACCGTGTCGCCGTAACGGACAAGGAGTTCGGCCGCCCTCGCCTCGGTGGCAGCGGCGAGGCTTGTTTCGCGTCCTGCCGCCTGCGCCGGCACGGCGCTGCGCCCGCCTTGCATCGCCTGCAAGACAGCCGCCTCGTCAAGGACATCCTCGCGCGAGAGCGCTGCCATCCGGCGGACCAGGTTCTGCAATTCCCGAACATTGCCTGGCCAGTCATAGGCTTCCAGCCGAACAAGCGCCCCGGGAGACAGCGTCTTTCGCGGAAGACCTTCCTGCGCCGCCAGTTTCAGGAAATGCCCGGAAAGCTCGGCGATGTCGCTTCGGCGGGCGCGCAGCGGCGGCAGCGCGATCGGAACCACGTTGATGCGGTAGTAGAGGTCCTCGCGAAACTCCCCCCGCTCGATCAGACGTTCCAGATTCTGGTGCGTCGCGCAGATGATCCGCACATCGGTCCGGATCGCGCGGCTGCCCCCGACCGTATTGAACTCTCCCGATTGCAGCACACGCAGCAACCGTGTTTGCGCCTCGAACGGCATGTCCCCGATTTCGTCGAGGAAAAGCGTACCGCCCTGCGCCTGCTCAAAGCGGCCGATGCTGCGGCCCTGCGCGCCTGTGAAGGCGCCCTTCTCGTGACCGAACAGCTCCGTCTCGATCAATTCGCGCGGGATTGCAGCCATATTGACCGCAACGAAGGGTTCGGTTCGGCGCGGCCCCAGATCGTGCACGGCACGCGCCACGAGTTCCTTGCCCGTCCCGGATTCGCCGAGGATCATCACGGTCAGATCGGTCTGCATGACGCGGGCGATGAGCCGGTAGACGTCCTGCATCGGAGGCGACCGTCCGATCAGCGGCAAATCCTCTCCGGCGCCGCTCTCCCGCGTATCGTGCGCGGCTTGGCCGCGACCTGCAAGCGCCGAAGACACCGCGCGGGTCAGTTCATCGAGATCGAAGGGCTTTGGCAGGTATTCGAACGCGCCCTGGGCAGTGGCGCGCACGGCAGTGGCAAGCGTATTCTGAGCGCTGACCACGATCACCGGAAGACCCGGGCGCTGCGAAAACAGCGCCGGCAGGCCGTCGAGGGCATCCCCATCCGGCAGCGCAACATCCGTTATGACAACGTCCCCGGATCCGCTGGCAACGAGACGCATCAGCCCTGCAAGCGTATCGGCCGTGCGGACCTGATACCCCTCTCGCAGAAGCGCCTGGCGAACGACAGTGCGGATCGCCGTGTCGTCGTCTACGACGAAGACCGTATTCGTCACGGTCATACCGTTGCCATCGGCAGCAGGACGCGCAGAATGGTACGTCCGGCGCGCTCGTCGCGTTCATATTCGACGTGGCCGTTGTGATCGCTGGCGACCTTCGCCGCGAGCGCGAGACCGAGACCGCCAAGGCCCCGCTTCGAGCTGACGAAGGCGTCGAACATGTGGGCAGCAATCTCCCGCGGTGCGCCCGGACCGTTATCGATGACGCAAATCTCGATCGGAACCGCCATGCGGCCGCGTCCGCTCGGCACGGCGATCTTCAGACCATGTCGATAGGCTGTCGAAATCTCAATCTGGCCGTTCCTGCCCGCAGCTTCGTGCGCGTTGCGCACCAGGTTCAGAAACAATTGGATCAGTGCGTCCTGATCCGCGGGCACTGGCGGCAAAGACGGATCATAGCTTTGATCGATGACGATCCCCTCCGCCTCTGCCAGCTTGCGAACATGACTGAGTACCGAGTGAATGTTCACCGGCTCAAGCGTCGGGGGACGGGGGTCGGTGAAACGCTCCATGCGATCGATCAGCGCGCGCACACGCTCGACCTCCGTGATGATCAGGTCGGACAGCTCCGCGCGTCCTTCCGTATCCCCCGGGGCGCGAAGCAACTGCGCAGCGCCGCGAATACCGGACAGCGGGTTCTTGATCTCGTGCGCCAGCATGGCTGCCAACGCCGTCGCCGATCGCGCCGAAGCCCGATTGTCGCTTTTCCGCTCCAGCAGGCCCGCGACGCTGCGGCGCTGAAAGGTGACGATGAAAGGCCCGCTTCCCTCCAGGACGGGAGCGATCAGTATGTCCGCGCTGATCGGTGCCGCGTCGACGAACGCCATGACAAGGTCATAGGCGCCGAGTTCCGTCCCCGCGCTCGCGGCTTCCCGGATCAGCGACAGCGCCGGGCTGTCCGGTGGCAGGAGACCGTCCCATCCGCGGGACGCCAGTGAGCGCTGCGACCGGCCGAGCATCATTTCCGCCGCCGGATTGCAGGATATGGGCGCGCCGTCGCCATCGACGATCACGGTCGGCACCGGCAGGGCGTTCAGAACCTCCTCCGCGGCCGGCACGAGCGGCTGTTCCAAAGATCGCGATGCCGTCTGGCTCACGCGGCGGCACGCTCCCGGTAAGGGGCATAGAAATCCGCCAGCATCGCCTTCACCACATTGGGGTCGGCTTCCTGGTTCACCCGGTTGCGGAACTCTGCGGACCCGTGCAGGCCCTTGGTGTACCAGCCCACGTGCTTCCGGAAGATGTTTACGCCGTTTTCAATGCCGTAAACGTCCAGGACCATCTCGTAATGCTCGGCGATCAGCGCATATTGTTCGGACAGGCCGGGCGTCGGCACGTCGCGCTCTCCGCTCAGCGCCGCCATGATCTGGCGCAGCAGCCAGGGCTTGCCGTAGCAGCCCCGTCCGACCATCACCGCGTCCGCCCCGGATTGGTCGAGCGCGGTCTTCGCATCTTCGACAGAGCAGATATCGCCGTTGACGACGACCGGCAGCGAGGTCGCCTCCTTGACCCTGCGCACGAAATGCCAGTCGGCCGTACCCTTGTACATCTGGCAGCGCGTCCGGCCGTGAACGGTAATCATCTGAATGCCGGCATTTTCGGCAATGCGCGCCAGTTCGGGCGCGTTGAGGCTTTCGTGATCCCAACCCATGCGCATTTTCAGGGTGACGGGCAGATCTACCGCCTTGACCGTCGCCTCCATCAGGCGCGTTGCGAGGGGGACTTCACGCATCAGGGCGGAGCCGGCATGACCATTGACGATCTTCTTCACCGGGCATCCCATGTTGATGTCGATGATGGCCGCGCCGCGCTGTTCGTTGAGCTTCGCCGCTTCCGCCATCACATCCGGGTCGCAGCCCGCGAGTTGCATGGACACCGGCTCTTCGATCGGGTCCCACGCTGCCTGCTGAAGACTACGCCGCGTTTCCCGCACCGCCGCCTGGCTGGCGATCATCTCCGTGACCGTCAGGCCCGCGCCATAGCGTTTCACGAGTTTTCGAAACGGCCCGTCCGTCACACCCGTCATAGGCGCGAGAATGACCGGCTGATCGACGGTCACAGGACCGACCTGAATGGGGTTCAAAGCTGGCATTGTCATATCTTGCATAAAGTTTGGGCAGACCGTTAGCGTGCCGAGGGGCGTACACGCAATCGTTAAGGGGCTTTCGCCCGGCACGCCGCGCCGCTAGACGCCGCCGCCATGACCACCGTCTGCCTGATCGTCGCCGCCGGAATGGGCGAGCGTGCCGGTGACGGCGGCCCAAAGCAGTACCGTGTGCTGGGCGGAAAGCCTCTCCTCCGCTGGTCGGCGGAACGGCTGGCCGCGCATCCGCGTATCGACCGCGTGCATGTCGTGATCGGCGATGGTCAGCGCAAGGCCTATGACGAAGCCTGCGGCGACCTTGCGCTCGGCGAACCCGTCATCGGTGGCTCCTCTCGGCAGGAATCGGTGCTCAGAGGTCTTGAAACTGTCGAGGGTGCCGCGAACGTCCTCATCCACGACGCCGCAAGGCCCTTCATCAGCGCGGACATGGTCGACCGGCTGCTCTCGGCCTTGGAGACGCATGATGGCGCCGTCCCTGCCCTGCCTGTGGTCGACAGTTTGCGCACCGGCAGCACGCGGATCGAGGGCGAAGTGGCAAGAGACGGTCTGAACCGCGTGCAGACGCCGCAGGCCTTCCACTATCTGCCGCTGCTTGGCGCACACCGGGCGGCCAGTCCGGGCGCCACCGACGATGCCGCCGTGGCCCGCGCTGCCGGTCTGTCTGTCGCGATGGCTCCCGGTGACGAAGACCTCTTCAAGCTGACCTATGCCGAGGATTTCCAGCGCGCCGAGCGGATGATCGCCGGCCGTGGGTTTCGCACCGGCACCGGCTTTGATGTCCACCGGTTCGAGGCTGGCGATCATGTCATGCTCTGCGGGATTACAGTCCCACACGACGCCGGGCTGAAGGGGCACAGCGATGCGGACGTGGGTTTGCATGCCCTGACGGACGCACTGCTGGGGGCGATCGGCGCTGGGGACATCGGCGACCATTTCCCCCCCAGCGACCCCCAGTGGCGCGCCGCTGCGTCGGACCGATTTCTTGCGCATGCGCGCGATCTGGTAACAGCCGCCGGGGGCGTGATCGAACATTGCGACCTGACGCTGATCTGCGAACGCCCGAAGGTCGGTCCCTACCGCCCAGCGATGCGGGCCCGTATCGCCGAAATCTTGCGGCTGCCGGAGGGGCGCATTAGCGTGAAGGCCACCACCACCGAGGGACTGGGTTTCACCGGACGCCGCGAGGGCATAGCTGCCCAGGCTGCCGCCACCATACGAATCTAATTGCCGGAGCTATGCGATGACATCGCTGTTTCCCGATGACCTTATCGACCTGGCCGAGCGCGTGCTGGACGAAAACCGCGCCGCCGGCCGCCGGATCGCTGTCGCCGAAAGCTGCACGGGCGGTCTCGTCGCGGGGCTCCTTACCGAGATCGCCGGCGCCTCGGATGTGCTGGACCGTGGGTTCGTGACCTATTCGAACGGGGCGAAGCAGGACGTGCTCGGCGTTCATAGCGATATGATCGATACGTTCGGCGCCGTTTCTATCGCGACCGCCTGGGCCATGGCCCTTGGTGCGTTGGAACATAGTGATGCCGACATTGCAGTCGCCATCACCGGTATCGCCGGTCCCGGCGGCGGAAGCGAGCAGAAGCCCGTCGGAACCGTGGTCTTCGCCCGCGCCGAACGCGGCGGCGATCCCGAGGATATCGCGGCCGACAGTCAGCTGTTCGAAAACGCCGACCGCACCGAAATCCGGCTTCAGGCCGTCCGGTGTGCGCTGGAATTGCTGCTGCCCGGGGCGGACCGCCCTTCCTCGGATACCGATGCAGACGGTGCAGAAGACGAGGTCGGGGCGCCGTAAATCTCGGCGGCGCGCTTCTCGAATGCCGCGACCATGCGCCGGAACGCTTCGTGGAAGAAGGTGCCGGCCAGTCGTTCGAACAGCTTCTGCTTGAATTCGAAGTCGACGAAGAAACAGAGGTTCGTTCCCCCCTCGCCGTCCGGCTCGAAGGTCCAGTCGTTACGCAGGTACCGTAGCGGGCCGTCCATATATTCAACGTGAAGTTCGCTCGGACGATTCATCTTCACGCGGCTGGTGAAGGTTTCCCGCACCATGCGAAAGCCGACCATCAAATCGGCAACCAGTTCGGTTTCCGATTGCGATCGAACCCGCGTTGCCACGACCCATGGCAAAAACTCCTCATAGGAGCCAACATCCGCAACGAGGTCGAACATCTTCTCGGGCGAATAGGGCAGACGCCGCGTTTCCTTGTGTCGGGGCATGATGCGTTCAATAGTCCTTTCCCGCACCAGATAGCCTGCGGACCTGCCCTTTTCGACCCCTTACCCGTTTCCGCAGTGATGCGGGTCAGGATTTCACGATACGCATACGCTGCGCCTGTACCGCGCCAGCCGTCTTGAAGATGCGGCCTTCCCGGCAGACAATATCACGGCCGGCCTTCTTGGCCTGATACAGATTGGCGTCGGCCCGTGCATAGATGCCGTCCTGCGTATCGGCGGCGGAACGGAGCGCCACCCCAACGCTGATCGTGACGGGCAGGCTTTCCCCGGCGGCAACCGTTACGGGATCTGCGGCGACGACCGCGCGCAGCCGAGCCGCCAGCGCATCGGCCTCCTCATATCCGCGAACCGGCGCGACGACCATGAACTCCTCGCCGCCGACGCGGCCCAGAAGGCTGCCATGCCGCAGGGCCCCCGCAAGACGCCCCGCAACCTGTTTTAACACCGCGTCCCCACCGGGATGACCGTGCCGATCATTGATCGATTTGAAATGATCGACGTCCAGCAGGATCACCGCCATTCGGTCATACGCGCCCCACATGGCGGCGAAATCGTCCATGATCTTGCGGCGGTTGGGCAGATCGGTCAGCATGTCCCGCTCGGACAGCAGGCGCAGCTTGTGATTGGCCGCTTCCAGTTCGAAGGTTCGCCGCGCGACCCTCTGCTCGAGCTCGGAACGCACCCGCGCGACCTCCCCGGCCATGCGGTCGACCAGATCGGACACATAGGCAAATTCGTTGCGGCCGCGACGGGGCAGGTCTGACTGGTCGGCCAGCGCCGTGCCTGCAAGCAGGCGGACCTTTCCGGCAAGTTCGCGCAGCGGGCCAATGACCGTTCGGCGCGTGACGACCAGACAAACCGCCACCATCAGGACCGAGCAGAGAATCGCCGCGATCGCGACCCGCTTTACCGGATGCAACGCCTCCGCCGTGACCGCTTTGCCGCTTCGGGTCGCCACCGTGTACCACCCCGTCGTCGGGATACGTTCGATCGCCACGAAGGCGCCAAGCTCGTCCGAATATCCCGAATACCCCCGAGCGCCATGGTCGCCGAGCAAGCTCCAAAGATCGTGGAGAGCTCCGGTTCCGGTAGAGGAGATGTCAGGATAGTCGCCGGCTGTCGAGGATGCGGATCGTATCGCGCGGCCAAGGATGCTGTCGCCTGCCGACAGCCGCGGTGGCGTGAGCAGCCGTCCCTCCGGCGAGATCAGAATGACCGAACCGTCATTTGGACCGTTGAAGAACGGAGCATCGAGGACATCGTCAAGAAGAAGGCTCGTTCCGAAACTTCCGACGTGGCGACCATCGAGGTCGAACGGTGTCACGCACGCCGTCGTCCATACGGAGCTGGCATTCGCATGCATGATCGGTCTCAGGGATGTGCAGCGCATGGCGCGCGAGGGATTTTCAGCAGGAGATGATAGCCGCGAGAACTCCTCCCTCGCGAAACTCATGCTCGCCGAAGCCGTTTTCCGATAATATTCCAGCCGATCGCTTCGTTGAGGGGCATAGATGATCAAGGCATCGTCGGGTGTGAAGAAGTAGACGCTGCTGAGGTCGAACGCGCTGACGCGCCCCGTCAGGAAAACGGTCTCGGCTGCGGCTATGGCCTGCGCTGGCGAAATCCTTGAGGCCTCCGAGAGAAAAGCCCCCACGCCGGAAATGCCGAACAGATTTCCTTCTCCGCCCTCATAAAGATCGTCCGCGCTTCGCCGAGTGCCGTCGGGCCGTCTTGGGAACATCTCGTCGAAGCGCGATTCCAGTGCGCCGTCTGTTCCGACGGTCTCCAGGCGCGTACGGAAAATCGCGCTCGCAGAGGCTTGGGTCGCCGAAATCCGGGCGAACTTCGCTTCATAATAGTTGACGATGTCCTGGTTGAAGACGGCGAGGTCCTTTGCCGCGCGGTCGAATGCGCGCTCCCGCGCATCGAGATAAACTCCGACGCCGATCAGCGTGAACAATAAGAACAGCGTCAGCGCCAAACTTGCCGCCAGCCGCCGTGCCACCGAAAATCCCTGCCCCTGCATCCGTCAACCCAATTCACTCAGCCAAGAAGCGGTCCCGCTTTCCGCCATTTTGAACAGAATTGGTTACTTTTCCTTCAATCGAAGGTCCGGGCATGCGTTGCGGGGATCAGACCTTGTCTGCAGCGGAGGGA
This sequence comes from Pacificimonas flava, assembly GCF_000342165.1. Taxonomy (GTDB): domain Bacteria; phylum Pseudomonadota; class Alphaproteobacteria; order Sphingomonadales; family Sphingomonadaceae; genus Pacificimonas; species Pacificimonas flava. Next base: position 76,345 of record NZ_AMRV01000001.1, on the reverse strand, counting down.
GGCAGACGAACTCGCACCGATCGCGCCGAACAGGGACATATTGTTAAGGTTTTTGGGGTTTAATCAATCCATTATGAAATGGATCGCGCCGTCTGAAGCTGAAATCGGCATGCATGTCCGGGGGTTCGACGGCCCATGGCTTCAGCATCCATTTTGGCGGAGCGATTTCAAGATCAGCACGGCAAGGCAGCTGAACAAGGTTCGGCAAAGCGCGATCAAAGCCGTTCTCGTCGATGACGATGCAACGCCCATCGGCTCGGCGTTTGTACTCGATACCGTGTTACCGGCGCATATTCCGGATACCAAGGCGCTGACCCCGCCCGTCCAGATCGCAGACCGGACCGAGGAAACGGGTGCACGAAGGCTGCTCGTGAAATCGAAGCGCCAGATGATGTCCACATTTGCAGATCTGCGCATGGGGCGCCTTGTCGACACCGACAGTCTGCTGCCGCTTATCGGGGAAATCTCGGATGTGATCGTCAGCAGCAGCACCGCGCTGCACAGTATCCTAAGTCTGAAAACACGCGACGAGTATACCTACATGCATTCGGTCGCGGTCTGCGCGATGATGATCAAATTCGCGCGGGACCTCGGATTTTCCGCGCCCGCCGTTGCTGATCTCGGGCTCGCGGGCCTGTTGCACGATGTCGGAAAGGCGCTCGTACCGGAGGACGTGCTCAACAAGAAAGGCCGTTTGACGGACGCGGAATTCGCGCTGATGCGAACCCACCCGGAACTCGGCTATCGTGAGCTCAAGAGAACGCCAGGCATTCCCGCAGTCGTGCTCGACGTTTGCCTCAATCATCACGAGAAGATCAGCGGTGATGGCTACCCGAATGCATTGCCGGCGAATGCCATTTCAACCGCCGCGCGCATGGGCGCGATCTGCGACGTCTATGACGCGCTGACGTCGGACCGCTGTTACAAGGATGCCTGGTCACCGCAACGGGCGCTGCGGGAAATGGGGAGCTGGCCGGGCCATTTCGACCCGGAACTCCTCGCGACATTCGAAGAGGTGCTAGGAATTTACCCGGTTGGGGCACGAGTGCGCCTGATCAATGGAGACGAAGCCATTGTCGTGGGCGAAAGTCCGAACCCCACGGTTCACGCGCTGAGAATTGTCGGCAAGGAGCGCTTCAATGCGGAGGGAAGGCTCATTGTCGAGAATATTCGTTCCGAGGAGATCGCGGGATTGAGTCTTAAGAGACCCGCTCTGGCCAATCTGGTCTGACACTCCGCTTCCGGAGCCGGCCGCCGGGGTGCAATTGCAGGTCGCCGTCGCCAAACTTAACCGGGAACGAAAAGGCCGCGCCCCACGGAGAGGCGCGGCCCAGACTTCCCGGATGGAGGAATGATCAGGCGGCGCGGCGGCGGCGCAGACCCAGACCGGCCAGCCCAAGACCGAGAAGCGCCAGCGCGCCGGGTGCCGGAACGGGCGACGGATCGTAGACATGGGCGATGGTCGCGGTGACGGAATAGGCACCATCACGACCCGGCTCCAGATCACAGAAAACCTCGCCAACGCCGCACGGCGTGAAGTTAAACGTTCCGCCATTCAGCGTCACGTCGATGCGGCCCGGAACGCCTGTCCCGTAGAAAATGGAAAATGTTTCCGAGTCGGAGAAGTCGAGAACGCCCTGATTGGAGCCAAAGGCCGCATCTTCAAACGTGAGGCCCATCGTCGACCCCGAGCCAAGCCCCGCAAGAGCGATTTCCACCTCGATCGTACCGTCGCTGCCATCGGAAGTAGCTTGATTCGTCCAGATATCGAACAAGTCGAACTGGGCCGACTGACCGACGGCGAGGTCAGCGACGAAATAGGGTGTGGAAATCAGCGTATCCGTCTCGACCGCAAGACCGTCAGGGCCGCCGCTGTCCGTCGTGATGCCGACGCCGCTGACAGTGATCGGCAGGGCCGCAGCGGACGTTGCCAGTCCGAATGCCAGCGCGGCGGAAACAACAAAATTCTTCATACCTACTCCCCCCTTGAATACGGCGCTTGGTGATGGGGAGCTTTTACGCAATGAACATGCCAGGAGGATTTATCAGGCGATATCAGGAATATATTTCGATTTCGGTGCGAAATGATTAATTTTTTGTAAACTTTTCCGACACGAGGCAGAGCCGGTGTCGAACGCCGGTTGCGACAGTCGCTTGATATCGGCGGCTTTCCGCGGGCAAGGTCGTTCCCATGACCCGAATTGCCGAGCGGACGCCGCCCCCCCTACCTGCTGCACAGATAGAATTGCTCGTGGCAGATATTGGCGGCACGCATGCACGCTTCGCGCTCGCGGAGCTTAGCGCAAATGCCGCGCCCGTCCTTCATGACATTCGCAAACTTGCGGTCGCTGAGTTCGCGAACCTGCCCGCGGCTGTCCTTTCCTACACGGATCAGATCCACCGCGACCTTCCGGACCGCGCCGTCTTCGCCATTGCGGCCCCGATACGCGGAGAGGAAGTGCGATTCACCAACAATGACTGGCGCATCCGCCCGGCCGACCTGCCTTCGGAACTCGGCATCGGGAGCATTATGCTTCTGAACGATCTGGAGGCGAGCGCGCACGCGGCAGCCAGCCTCGAGAGTGACAGCTTCATGCATATCGGCGGTCCGGAGGGATCGCTTGAGAAGGCCCACTCGATCAGCGTCATCGGCATCGGCACCGGCCTCGGCGTTGCCGGCATATTGCGCGACGAGACCGGGTCCCACATTCTCGCGACCGAGGGTGGTCATGCCGGTTTCGCGCCGGTCGACAGCTTCGAGGATGCGCTTCTCAGCCATTTGCGCAGAGAGCACGGCCGGGTGAGCGCAGAGCGCGTCGCCGCCGGCATGGGCCTGCGTCCCTTCATGGAGGTCTTGGCGGCAGAACGTGGTCAGATGGTCGCAGACCGGGACGACAAGAGCCTGTGGCAATCAGCGCTCTCCGGCAGCGATCCGCTCGCCGTGGCTGCGCGGGACCGCTACCTCCTTTGCCTTGGCTCGATTGCGGGAGACATCGCCTTGATGCACGGACCGGGCCCGGTCATTCTCACGGGAGGACTGGGAGCGCGGCTCGCCCCCTATCTTGCAGGTTCGGGTTTCATGCAGCGGTTCGTCGCGAAGGGCCGCTATCAGGACTTGATGCAAACCCTTCCGGTGAAGCTTATGCAGCATGAAGAGCCCGGACTGTTCGGCGCCGCTGCGGCCTTCTTCCGGCGGCAATGCCCCTTATGAGGCCGTTTCATCCAGCATTTCGCGTACGCGCCTAGCGAACCGGCGAGCGCGGTCGCGGCCATCGGGCGTCGGCAGGGCGGCTAGCGCGTCGAGTTCTTGCGCCGCGCGTTCCAGCAAATAACGCAGCGCCGAGCGTTCGGCACCGGCTGAATTGATGGCTTCTATCCGCTCGCGCTCTTCATCGTCCGACAGAGACGCGCCGGAAACGCTCGTCGGAGACGAGAACCGACTGCCGCCATCCTTGTCATCAGCGGAAATGTCCCAATCGACTCGGGGGTGCTTTCTCACGGCCATATCAGCACATACGCATCTGGATCGTCGGCAGACGCGAAAAATTCGCCTGCGCAACAAGATGGACGGGCGTGAACCCGGAACAACTCAGTTCGTGAAACCCAGTGCAACCAGGGCAACGACATCCTCGCGCCTGACATTTTCGACGATCAGCGCGCCATCGGCATTGTAGCGTTCGCGCCCCGGCATATGGACGCTGAGAATGGCTGGGTTCGGGCTTTCGGCAACGACCAGAGCCTCTCCGCCTTCGGCAAGTTGCACGCGGCTGCCGACGGGGAAAACCCCGATGGTTTGCATGAACACCTTAAGCAGATCGAGATCGAGGTGGCCGTCCCACTCCGACATTTCCTTGACAGCACGTTGCGGCGACCAGGCGTCCTTGTAGCAGCGGTCCGACGTTACTGCGTCATAGACGTCACAGATACCGCCCATGCGCGCCGGAACGCTGATGCTTCCCGCGGCCAGCGCATCGGGATAGCCCTTGCCGTCGATGCGCTCGTGATGATGCAGGCATACGTCCCCGACGACGAGCGGCACGGCCCCGTTTCGCATGACTGCGGAATGTCCGAGTTCCGGGTGCGCCTGAACGATGTCGATTTCTTCTTTCGTCAGCCTTTCCGGCTTGTTGAGGATCGTATCGGGGATGAACGCCTTTCCCACATCGTGCAGCAAGCCAGCCATGCCCATCTCAAAGACCCGCTCCTCGTTCATGCCGAGGGCGCGGGCGAAACTGGTCATCAGTCCGCACACCGCAACGGAATGCATATGAGTGTATTCGGCGCGCGTTTTCATCGCCATCAGGTTGTGCAGCACGGCCGCACTCGCCTCGACGGCCGCATTGATCTCTCGAACGACCGGCGCGACATCCTCCGCCGCGACATCGTTACCCATGCGAAGGCTGCGGAAGATTTTCTGTACCGAGCGCTTCGAACGATGAAGCAAATCTCTTGAAAACTCCCGCTCCGCTGCCGTGCCCTGTACCGGCGCGATTCCCGGCGTACGCAGGTCCAGGGTGAAGCGCGGAAGCTGCACTTCCATATCGGCGAGCGGCCCTTGCGCTGCCGGGGCTTCCCGGCCACCGCTGTCAACATGAACGGCGGGCACGCTGCTTTCATGAATCTTGCGAAGCTGCGCTTCGGTAGAGACTCGGAAATGCGTTCGCCAGAAGGGATGATTGATCCATGGACCGTCGAAGCCCGTGACATACATGCCGATCTCGACATCCCTAGGCGCAATCCGTTGCATCATGGGAACATTATGTAATCTCCGTCCCTTTCCGACAGGTAAACGGTATGGGTATGACAAATCGCCTAGATGTGAAGAGCGTGCCCCAATGTTCGCAGCGCCGCCTCCTGGAAGGCCTCGCCCTGTGTCGGATGCGCGTGGATCGTGCCGGCGACATCCTCCAGCCGCGCACCCATCTCGAGGGCGAGGCCGAAGGCGGCGCTCAGTTCTGCAACGCCCTTTCCGACAGCCTGAAGGCCGACGAGAAGATGATTGTCCTTGCGAGCGACTGCACGGACGAAGCCATCGGAGGACTCCATCGTCAGCGCGCGGCCGTTGGCGGCGAACGGAAAAAGGTTGGTCTCGATCTCGATTCCCTCCGCCCTCGCTTCCTCCGGGGAAAGGCCGACGCTCACGATTTCCGGGTCCGTGAAGCAGACGGCGGGAATCGCCCGTTTGTCCCAACTGCGCCTGTGGTCCGCAACGATCTCGGCGACCATTTCCCCCTGCGCCATGGCCCGGTGCGCAAGCATGGGTTCGCCGGTCACGTCGCCGATCGCGAAGATTCCGTTCATGGAGGTGCGGCATTCGTCGTCGATGCGGATGAACCGGCCCTCCATATCCAGGACCAGCATCTCCCGGCCCCAACTCTCCGTCACCGGCGACCGGCCGACGGTTACGAGGATCTTGTCGGCCTCAACCGTCAGCGTTTCGCCGTCAGAGGTTTCGACGGTCACGCCGGTTTCCACACGTTCCTTCGCCCTGGCGCCGAGATGAACGTCGATTCCCAGAGATTCCATATGCTTCGCGACGGGCTTCGTCAGATCCTTGTCGTAAAGCGGCAGCACATGATCGGCCATCTCGACGATAGTGACCTTGGAACCCAGCTTGGCGAAGGCGATGCCGAGTTCAAGGCCGATATAGCCGGCACCGATCACGGCCAGCGTCTTCGGCGGTTCTGAAAGGGACAGCGCCTCCGTCGAGGAAATGACGTCACCGCCGAACGGCAGGAACGGCAATTCCACCGGCTGCGAGCCCGTGGCGATGCAGACATTCTCCGCCCGGATCGTCGCGGGTCCATCCGGCCCCTCCACACGCACGGTCTTGCCGTCGAGGAACTTGGCCGTTCCCTCGATCCGCTTGACCTTCGCCTTCTTCAGAAGACCGGAGACGCCGGTGGTCAGCGTCTTGACGATTCCATCCTTCCACGCGACCGTTTTCGAAAGGTCGAGCTTCGGCGCGCCGGCCGAGATGCCCAGCGGATTGCCGTCCGCAAAGGCCCGCGCCTTCTCGAACTCTTCCGCCGCGTGGATCAACGCCTTCGATGGAATACAGCCAATGTTGAGGCAGGTGCCGCCGGGCGCGGCGCGCTCGACGATGATGGTGTCGATCCCCAGTTGGCCGGCGCGGATCGCCGCGATGTAGCCGCCGGGACCGGCCCCGATGACCAGAAGTTTGCAGCTATGGTCGGTCATGGCAAATCAGTCCTCGATGAAGATGGAGGCGGGCGCTTCCAACAGGCCCTTGATGCGCTGGATGAACACGGCTGCGTCCCAGCCATCGATCACGCGGTGGTCGAAGCTGGACGACAGGTTCATCATCTTGCGCGGCACGAATTGGCCATCCTGCCAGACCGGCATCACGCGCATCTTGTTGACGCCGACGATGGCGACCTCCGGATGGTTGATGACCGGCGTCGTGACAATGCCGCCCATTGCGCCCAGCGATGTGATGGTGATCGTGGCGCCCGTCAGTTCCTCACGGCTGGCTGTGCCGTTCTTGGCGGCATCGGCCAGCCGGTTCAGTTCGCCGGCACAATCCCAGATGCTCAGCGCCTCGACATGGCGGACGACGGGAACCACCAGGCCCTTATCCGTCTGCGCAGCGACACCCATGTTCATGCCGCCGTAGCGCCGGACGATCCCGGCCTCGTCATCGTAAAGCGAGTTCATCTGCGGCTGTTCGGCGATCGCTCTCGCCATCGCGCGCATCAGGAACGGCAGCAGCGTCAGCTTGGGCTTCGAGCCGCTCTTTTCCCTGTTCAGTTTGGCCCGCAGGTCCTCCAGCGCGGTAACGTCCACCTCGTCGACATAGGTGATGTGCGGGATGCGCGACTTGGACGTCGACATCTTCTCCGCGATCTTGCGGCGCAGACCGACGACCTTGATTTCCTCGACGCTCATGTCCCGCGCGCGTACGGAGCCACCCGTAGCAGCGGGGGCGCCGCCGGCTGCGATGAACGTGTCGAGATCATCGTTGGTAATGCGTCCGGCCGGCCCGCTGCCGGCAACGCGGCGAAGATCGATGCCGCCATCCTGCGCCCGGCGGCGGACCGCCGGCGAGGCAAGCGGCTTCTCGCCGATCGCACGCGGCAGTCCCGTGTCCGCCGCAGCGGCAGCCGAACCGGACCCTGCTGGTTTTGTACCGGACTCCTGCGGGGCGGTTGAGGTGGAGGCGCCTCCACCGGTTCCGGCCGGCTTTGGTGACGGCCGCGCCGCCTCAGGTTCCGCAAAGTCGGCCTTGTCCGACGGTGCGCCCTCCTTGGCGCGCGCGGCCTCGCCTGGCGATTGCGGTTCACTGGGCGATTCCGGGCCGTCCCGGGCCTCTGCCGCCGGCTCATTCTCTTCGGCCGGAAGCTCCTCGCCGGGCTTCACATTGCCCTGCCCCTCGACCTCCATCCGCACGATGGGCGAGCCCACCGCGATGATGTCGCCGATTTCCGCACCCAGCCAGATGACCTTGCCGTCGCGCGGCGCGGGGATTTCAACGGTGGCCTTGTCGGTCATCACGGCGGCAAGGACCTGATCCTCCAGCACCTGATCGCCGACCTTGACTTCCCATTCGACGAGTTCCGCCTCTGCGACGCCCTCGCCGACGTCCGGCAGCTTAATGACATGTTCGCCCATCAGCTGGCCTCCATCACGGTCTTGAGAGCGGCGCCGACACGCACCGGCCCGGGAAAATACTCCCATTCATGCGCGTGCGGATACGGGGTGTCGTACCCGGTCACGCGAATGGGCGGCGCCTGCAGGTGCCAGAAGCAATGCTGCGAGATCAGCGCGACGAGTTCGGCGCCAAAGCCCGCCGTCAGCGTCGCCTCGTGCACGACGACGCAGCGCCCCGTCTTGCGCACGGACGCTTCGATCGTTTCCATGTCGAGGGGCACGATAGAGCGCAGGTCGACGACCTCGGCGTCGATGCCCGTCTCTTCGGCCGCTGCCAGCGCAACGTGCACCATGGTGCCATAGGCAAGGATCGTCACCGCCTCGCCCGGGCGGCGGATCGCGGCCTTCCCGACGGGAACGGTGTAGTGGCCCTCCGGCACCTCGCCGAGTTCATGTTTCGACCAGGGCGTCACCGCCTTTTCATGATAACCGTCGAAAGGCCCATTGTAGAGGCGCTTCGGCTCCAGAAAGACGACGGGATCGTCATCCTCAATCGCCGCGATCAGCATGCCCTTCGCATCATAGGGATTGGACGGGATCATCGTCTTCAGCCCCGATACGTGCGCGAACAGGGCTTCGGGCGACTGCGAATGGGTCTGACCGCCGTAAATGCCGCCGCCCGTCGGCATGCGAATGGTGAGCGGCGCCGTGAAATCCTTGTTCGACCGGTGGCGAAGGCGCGCGGCCTCCGACACGATCTGGTCGAAGGCAGGATACATGTAGTCGGCGAACTGGATTTCGACGCACGGCCGCAGTCCGTAGGCGCCCATGCCGACCGCCGCCCCGACGATGCCGCTTTCGTTGATGGGCGTGTCGAAGCACCGCTGCAGCCCGTATTTCTCCTGAAGGCCCTTGGTGCAGCGAAAGACGCCGCCGAAATAGCCGACGTCCTGTCCGAACACGACCACCTTCTCATCGCGCGACATGGCGACGTCCTGTGCGTCGCGTATCGCCTCGATCATCGTCATGCGTGCCATGGCTTAAATCCCCGCCTCCTGACGCTGCCGCTTCAGGTGGGGCGGAAGCTCCTTGAACACATCTTCGAACATGTCGCGCGGGCTTGCGCGCGGCCCGTCATGCAAGGTGCCATTCTTCTCGGCCTCCTTCTGCGTACGAATAACCTCGGAATCGATTTCAGCCTGCGCCTGCTCATGACGCTCTTCGCTCCAGATGCCGCGTGCGATACAATGCTGCTTCAGGCGCGCAATGGGATCGCCCAGGGGCCAGTCCGCCGCCTCCGTCTTGGGCCGGTATCCCGAGGGGTCATCCGATGTGGAGTGCGGACCGGCGCGGTACGTCACATGCTCGATCAGCGTCGCGCCGTGACCCAGATGCGCGCGCTCCGCTGCCCACTTGGCAACCGCGTAGACGGCATAGAAATCATTCCCGTCGACACGCAGCGAGGGGATGCCGAAGCCCAGCCCTCGGGAAGCGAAGGTCGCGGCGCGGCCGCGTGCGATCCCCTGAAAGGTGCTGATCGCCCATTGATTGTTGACGATGTTGAGAATGCAAGGCGCGCGAAAGGTCGATGCGAAGACCAGCGCGGAATGGAAGTCCGATTCCGCCGTGGCCCCATCGCCGATCCATCCGGCGGCGATCTTGCTGTCGCCGTTGATCGCGGACGCCATGGCCCAGCCCACCGCCTGGATGAATTGCGTGCCCAGATTGCCGGAAATCGAGAAGAAGCCGTGCTCCTTCGATGAGTACATGATGGGCAACTGCCGGCCGTGCAGCGGGTCGGCGCTGTTCGAATAGATCTGGTTCATCATGTCCAGCATGGGATAGCCGGAGGTGACGAGCAGGCCCTGCTGACGATAGGTCGGGAAGTTCATGTCCCCCGGCGACAGTGCCGCCTGAAATGCGCAGGACACCGCTTCCTCGCCCAGCGCCTGCATGTAGAAGCTGGTCTTGCCCTGCCGCTGCGCCATCAGCATGCGGCTGTCGAAGCTGCGCACCGTCATCATGTCCCTGAGGCCCTTCAGCGCCTCATCGTCTTCAAGGCCCTCCGCCCAGGGGCCCACCGCCTTCCCGTCGTCGTCGAGAACGCGAATAATATCATAGGCGTGATCGTGAATATCCTCCGCGTCCACATCCACGGGCGGACGGACAACCTCTCCGGCAACCGGCACCTCGAACTTCGAAAAGTCGGGCGTATCGCCCGGCCGGCACTCCGGCTCCGGGACGTGCAGAGAGAAGATGCGGTTCGTGGCCATATGCAATCCTGACTGTTCGTGTCCGGCAGCATGACGGTGACGGCCCTGTCGCAAACAGCCGCTTCTGCTTTCCACCCGCGGTAATTGCCGCAGAATGTCCGTCGCTGCCGGGTCGGAAGACCCCATGTTAGGAAATGGGGAACAAGCAGGAAGGTTTCGTTCTGTCCAGATGGCCCGCCGCTTGCCAATGGGCTGAACGGCACATGCGCGGATCACAAACGCGCCTGCCGCTAAATCATCCTTTCACCTCTCGGCGGCGCGCGGACATAAAACTGCGCAATTCGCGATTCGCCAACAAAATCGAGGCGTCTGTAAAAAAATTACACGCAGGCGTATCTTTGTTTGCCCCCGCTTGCAGATCTCGAACGGCGGCGTGACCGACCTTCCGCACCCGAACATTGGGACGAGCGAATCGAATGAAGACCAACTGGACGAGATCGCCTTCACCGAAGCGAAATGGGCGTATCCCGCAGCAGGCGACACCGAGAGCCGGATCTAACCTATGGCGCCGAACGTATGGGCGATCGCCCGTGTGATGCGCAGCATCAGGCCGTAGGCACGCTCGATCTCATCGATATAGAGCCTCTGGATATTCTCGTAGGCCGGCCCTCTCCGATCCGGATAGGCTGTCGCCTCCTCCATGTCGAAATCGCCGATATTCGCCGCATCCAGCGGATAGGCCTGACGCAGCAGGTCGACGACGTCGTCGATTCTCAGCGCCATCACCATTTCCATGATGTCGTCGCGCGACACGTCGTTTCTGCGCGAAAAGGGCGGGATTGCGGCGGCGCGAAGGAAGATATGCTGCATCAGCGCGATGCGCAGCGCATGCAGCACACCCAGCGTACGGCGCCGCTCCTCGCTTCGCTGGGGAAGCTTTTCCGCCGGTAGCAGGTCGATCAGCTGCCGAAGTTTCAGGCCATCCACCCGCATGCGTGTCGCCAGCTCCCGGAACGCTGCCGATCGGTCGTCTCGCGCCAGCCGCTCCCCCAGTTCCAGGCAGGCATCCTCGATGCCGGGCTCCTGCCCCCGATAGGGCCGGCTTGCCCAATAGGCACCGTTGAACAGATCGCCATAAGCCACCAGCGTCTTGAGGCTGGCGAGTCTGTCGCTTGCCTGCACGAGTCCCAGCAACTCCTGTGCGCGCGGCGACTGGTCGAACAGGGCCGCGAAACGGTCGCGCTCCGCCTCCGCCGCCGTGCCGACGCCGGCGATGACGTTCACGGGATAGCCGAGTTGCTGCAGGACGGCATTGTGCGGAATGGCGCGGATCTGCCGCAGCGTCATGTCGCGCTCGCTGGCAACGTCGGACTGGCGGCGGCTTTTGCGGGATCCCGTCTTCGGCAGCAGCCCAAGCCCGAATGCGGTCAGGGCGCGGTTGTAACTCGCGTCGTGGAACAGGTCGGCCTGCACCCGGCGAACATCGCGATAGAAATCCAGGCTGACCTCGACCTCCTCGTAAAAGGGATCGCGCACCCTGGTGCGCCGGAGCGCAATGGAAGCTTCCGCAATCCGGACGAGCGCGGCATAGGCGAGATCGTCCGTCCCGAAGAACATGTACCCATCGCCGCCCTGAAAGCTCGCTTCCGGCTCCAGTACGACGCCATGCTCGGCGAAGCGGGACCGTGCCCAGCGGCTGAGAGCATGTGTCAATCGCGCCTCGATGGAGAGCGGATGCGCGCCTCGGCCCATGGATTCCCCATGCGTGTTGAAGATCAGCGCGGAAACGTCGTTGAGGCCATGCTTGCCCATAAGTTCGGCAAGCCGTCCCTGCAGGCGCTCGATGGCGAGCGAGGCCGGGATCTGCCCCATGAACCGGCCGGCATCGGAAAATCCGGTCTGTATCGCGATGCGCCCCCGCGCACGCGCGTAGCGTTGGAAGGCCGGCTCGGCGAGAAGGGCATCGAGAAACCGTCCGCCATGTTCGAGCGCATGGCTCGTTTCGAACAGAGGGGAGATGTCGATCCGGTCGTCGATCCCGAACAACCGCGCGAAATAAAGGGCGGAGAGGACGGTCGCCGGTTGCTCGCATTCGGCGATGAGCAGGCGGATCGAGCTGTCCGCATCGATATGCTTCAGCATCTGCGCCATGCCGAGAAACTGGCGGATCGCCGTCGTCGCCTCGATTGCCAAGGCGGCGAAATTCACCTCGACGGGGTCGACCTCCTCAATCAGCTGACGCAGCCGGCCGATCGCCGTCCGGCTGGACATGGCGATGGTCTCGTCCGCGCCCAGGCGGCGGCGAATAGCGTTGTGCAGCTGCGAGGCGTTCATGCGGAAATGCACCGTCCCCGTTCCCAGCCGGTCCGTATCCATCGCTGCGGCAATCGGGATGAGCGCCGCGGAAAGCTCGGCCTCGGCATCGTCGATGACGGCGTCAAGCTGGCCGAGAATGCTGTCCATCGAGACCAGCCGATCCGCGTGGTCGGCGGTCAGTTGATTGGCGGCGGCCGAAACCCTCGCGGGATCCTTGCCTGCCTCGACGAAGGCGCGGTGTATGCTCTCCGTATGAGACGCGGCACGCGCCAGAACGTCGATTATCTCGCCCAGCCGGGCATCGCGACCCTTGAGCGGTTCCAGACGCTCGCCATAGCGGCGCAGCTGCTCTGCCTTTTCGGCCAGGCGGAACAGGATCGGCGTCGCCCAGCCGATGTCGGTTCGCCCGTCCATGTCGTAACCGACCCAGGTGGCGAAGGCATAGGGTCGCGGCCGGAAGCTTCGCCAGACATCCGGGAATCGCTCGCGGGCGCTTTCGGTCAAGGCCGCATTCATGCGATGGCGCGCCGCCGCTGCTCGGCGGATCGCCGCCATCGCCGCCTCGTGCTCCCCCTTCAAGGTGGGATTGGCACCGTCCCGCACGGCCTCTGCCGTCCCGCCGGAAGCGGCGCGCGCCAGCGCGTCATAACCTGAACCTGAAAGCATGAACGTCGGATGCGCCGTGAAGACGCAGCCCATCAACGGCCGCTCCCAGCGCCTCGCGAAGCTGGCAAAGCTCTCCCCCTCTTCCGCCAGCGCCTTCAGCCGTTCGTCGTTTTCATCCTGATCGACCGGTGTCAGCAGCGCGTTGAAACGCTCGGCCCGCGCTGCAAAGGCGCGGCTTTCATAATCGTCGACCACGCCGGCGATCCGGTCCATGCCGATCTCGTCCGCCTCGAGAAGCCGCGACAGTTCGAAACCGAGCTGGCTGACCGGGTTGAAAAGCGGCGCCTCCAGCGTCCGTTCGTAGTGCATGGCCAGCCGGCCGTTCAGATCCTCCAGGATCTCACGCCCCGCGCCCGACGGGAATCGCGCGGAATTGCCCACAGAACGGGGTGTGCTGCGGCGCGCTGGAGTGGCGGAATGTCGCTGGTCGTCGGTCAAGTTTGACGGCTCCTTGCAATATCGTCCCTTTCGAGGGGACGCATGACTCATAAGGAAGGTCCATCGGGCACTGCAAAGTATTTATCTTATTTATATGCTCAGAACTCGGGCGGGGCGCCCGTGCGAATGTCCGGTTGTCCGCTCTTTATCCTTTCCCTTTGATATGATGAGGATGAGAGGGCGCCGATCCGCAGGGCGCGACCTTTTGGGGAACCGATCATGGCGCAGTATGAATTCGATGACAAAGCTCCGTCTCTAGGCGAGGGCGCCTGGATCGCGCCCAGCGCGGACGTCATCGGCGAGGTGATTCTCGGCGCGGGCGCAAGCGTCTGGTTCGGCGCCACCGTGCGCGCCGACAACACGCCGATTCACATCGGCGAACGCTCGAACGTGCAGGAGAATGCCGTTCTGCACTCCGATCCCGGTTCGCCGCTCAAGATCGGTTCGGACGTCACGGTCGGTCACAACGCGATCCTGCACGGCTGCACCATCGGTGACCGCACACTGGTCGGCATGGGCGCCACCGTGATGAACGACGCCCGCATCGGTTCGGAATGCATTGTCGCGGCTGGCGCCCTCATCACCGAGGGCAAGAGCTTTCCCGATCGCAGCCTGATCGTCGGTGCGCCGGCAAAGGCGATCCGCACGCTCGGCGACGATTCCGTCGGCATGCTGAAACTGTCCGCCGCCAGCTATGTGCAGAAGGCCGGGCAGTTTTCGTCCGGACTGAAAAAGATCGCCGACTGACCGCCCTCTACCCCGCGCCCCCTTTCCCTCCGGATAGCGTTCGAAGGCGGGCAGCGCGTCGAGCCCCTCCATCCACGGCAAACGCTCGGCCACCTGTATCTGGGCTTGGGGCGCCGTTGCAGCCGCATTGTCCAAGGACGCCATCTGCACATCGACAAGACCGGGAAGGACTGTTTCGTTAATGTAGTAAAGGCCGGTACCGCAATCGGGACAGAAGAAGCGCTCCGCAAGCTCGGAAGAACGGTAGGCCTTCGCCTGCCCCTGGACGACGGCGAACCGCTCTGCGGGAATGGCCGCCCACCCTACGACCGGGGCGCCGGCGTGCCGCTGACAGTCGCGGCAATGACAGAGCGCCGCGCGATCGATCTGGCCTTCGATCCGGTAGCGAACCGCGCCGCAATGACATCCACCCTCATGCATAGCTGTCTCCCACTTTTAGTTCGCCTTTTGTTCTATCCCGTTCTTGCAAGCCGGACAAGAGCGCTTGCAGGCTTGCACTACACATCCGGCAGGACGAAACGGCTGCCATGCAGACTATACGGATCATTGGCGGAAAATGGCGCGGCCGCTCCCTCGCGGCCCCGCAGGGGGCAAGCACGCGTCCAACTTCGGCGCGTGCGAGGGAAGCGCTGTTTTCCATGCTGCTGAGCGAGATCGGTACGTTCGACGGATTCAACGTCGCGGACCTCTTTGCCGGAACGGGCGCGCTCGGACTGGAGGCGCTTTCCCGCGGCGCAGCGCATGTCATTTTCGTGGAGGATGCCCCTCCTGCCCTGACGGCGCTGCGGTCGAACATCACCCGCTTCAGTGCGGAGTCCCACTGTACGGTGCTCCCCAGACGCGCGCCTGCACTGCCGCAGGCGACCGCTCCCGTGCACCTGGCTTTTCTCGACGCCCCCTATGAAAAGGGGCTGACCGGCCCGACGCTTTCGGCATTGATGAAGCAGGGATGGCTGGCCCCTGGCGCTCTCGTCTCGGCCGAGATAGCCGCCGAAGAATCCCTGCCGGTCGAAGCCTTGGAGACGCTCAGGGACCGTCGTTACGGCAAGGCCAGAATCCTGCTTTTCCGGCACGCCGCCTGACCCGCGCCGGGCGGCGGCGATGGACGCCGTTCTCCTCCTGTTCTATGGATGACGGATCGCCGCGACATTGAACAGGATGCAGGAAGCCGCCATTTCCTCCGACATGACCGCCCCGCAGAACATCACGACACCGCGCCCCGAAGAGCCAGCTTATATGGACGGCCTCAACGCGCCTCAGAGGGAGGCGGTGCTGACCGTCGATGGCCCGGTCCTGATGCTGGCGGGAGCGGGGACGGGCAAGACGCGCGCCCTCACCTCTCGCCTGGCTCATATCATCTACACCCAGCGCGCCTGGCCGTCCGAAATTCTGGCCGTCACCTTCACCAACAAGGCCGCGCGCGAGATGCGGGAGCGCATGCGCGGGATGATCGGGGACATGGTCGAGGGACTGAGCTTCCTTGGCACCTTCCACGCCATTGGGGCGAAACTGCTGCGGCGGCATGCCGCCCTCGCCGGGCTCGAGAGCAATTTCACCATCCTCGACACCGATGACCAACTGCGCCTGATGAAGCAGATCATCACCGGCGCGGATCTCGACGAGAAGCGCTGGCCGGCAAAGCAGTTCGGGGGCCTGATCGATCGCTGGAAGAATCGCGGCTGGACGCCGGACGACGTCCCCACCGAAGAGGCCTACGCCTTTGCCGACGGAAAGGGCGGCGAGCTCTATGCTGCTTATCAGGCGCGCCTGAGGGAGCTGAATGCCGCCGATTTCGGCGATCTTCTGCTGACGCCTTTGACGATCTTCCGGACGCACCGCGATGTCCTCGAAACCTATCAGCAGCGGTTTCGCTATATCCTCGTCGATGAGTATCAGGACACGAACGCGGTCCAATATCTCTGGTTGCGCCTCCTTGCGCAGGGCCACCGAAACATCTGCTGTGTCGGCGACGACGACCAGTCGATCTATTCCTGGCGCGGCGCGGAGGTCGCCAATATCCTGCGTTTCGAACAGGACTTTCCGGGCGCGGCCGTCATCCGCCTCGAACAGAACTACCGCTCCACCGGTCATATCCTGGGCGCTGCTGGCGGACTGATCGCGCGCAACGCGGGCCGGCTCGGCAAGACACTCTGGACCGAGGGGGAACTTGGCGAGAAGGTTCGCGTCGTCGGCGTCTGGGATGGTCCGGAAGAGGCCCGGCATGTCGGCGACGATATTGAGAGCCTGCAGGCGCGCGGCACCAGCCTCGATGATGTCGCAATTCTCGTGCGCGCGCAGTTTCAGACGCGCGAGTTCGAGGACCGCTTCATCTATATCGGCCTTCCCTATCGGATCGTCGGAGGCTTTCGCTTCTACGAGCGCGCGGAAATTCGCGATGCCCTCGCCTATTTTCGTGTCCTCAGCCAGCCGGCGGACGATCTGGCGTTCGAGCGGATCGTGAACACGCCGAAACGCGGCCTCGGCGATAAGAGCGTGCAGAAAATCCGCACGTTCGCTCAGGCAGAGAACCTGCCGCTCAGCGCGGCCGCGGCGCGCATCGTGCAGACGAACGAACTGCCCGGGCAGGCTCGAAAGGGTCTCTCGGACCTCATGGAAAATGTCCGCCGCTGGCGCGAGCAGCTCGGCACCACACCGCATCCGGAACTCGCGCGCATCGTTCTGGAGGAGTCCGGATATATCGGCATGTGGCAGGCGGACCGCTCCGCCGAGGCGCAGGGCCGTATCGAGAACCTGACCGAGCTGACCCGCGCCATGGAAGACTTCGAGAGTCTGGACAGCTTCCTTGAACATGTGGCGCTGGTCATGGAGAACGACGCCTCGCGTGAGGAACCGAAGGTCACCATCATGACCCTGCACGCCGCCAAGGGCCTGGAATTCGACCATGTCTTCCTCGCCGGTTGGGAGGAGGGCGTATTTCCTTCCCAGCGCGCGCTCGACGAGGGCGGCACCAAGAGCTTGGAGGAGGAGCGCCGCCTGGCCTATGTCGGTATCACCCGGGCGAAGAAGCGCGCGAAGATCATGCACGCCGCGAACCGGCGCATCTACGGACAATGGACCTCCAGCATTCCCTCTCGCTTCGTGGGCGAACTGCCGGAGGGGCACATCGATCAGGAAACGACCATGTCGGGCGGCGCCAGCCTGTGGCGCGCAGCGCTCGACGATGACGATCCGTTCGCAAAGGTTGAGCGCGGGTCGAGCCGCGGCCCCGGATGGCAGCGCGCCGCGGCGATCGGCCGTGCGCCGCGCGGATCGCACCAGATTGAGACAAAGCCGGTCAGCGTCACGGTCGGAAAGCGGGCGCGCAGCGACCTGAAAGCGGGACAGCGCGTCTTTCACCAGAAATTCGGCAATGGAACGGTCGAAAGCATCGAGGGTAACAAGCTGGAGGTCGCGTTCGACAAGGCGGGCGTGAAACGCGTGCTCGACAGTTTCGTCGAAACGGTCTGAAACGGGCGAAGGCGCATCATTCACCGGCAAGGGGACCCCGGCCATGCATATCGTTCACGATCCGGCCGCCCCGGCGGCGGCGGAAACCGCCTTCGACACGTTCCTCGGCGTCGACATTCGTGCCGGCACGATCACGGACGCAAAACCCTTTCCGGAGGCGCGCCAGCCAAGCTACCGCTTGACGGTGGACTGCGGTCCGGGGATCGGCATTTGCAAAAGCGTCGCGCGCATCACCGAACATTACACGCCGGAATCCCTCATTGGCCGCCGTGTCCTTGCGGTGGTGAACTTCGCCCCGCGTCAGATCGGCCCCGCACGTTCGGAAATTCTCATCCTCGGCCTTCCCGATGAAAGCGGCGCGATCCTTCTTGTCGAACCCGACATTCGGGCACCGAACGGAGCGCGCCTGTCCTGAAACTTCATCGGATCGCGCCGCGTTCGCTGTTCAGGAACAGACTGAGAAGGAGACTGCCAAATGCCGATGGTCGAAACCCGCGACGGGACTAAGCTTTACGTCAAGGACTGGAACCCTACGTCCACGGAAGGAACGATCGTCCTTATCCATGGTTGGCCGCTGAACGCCGACAGCTGGGAATACCAGGCACGTCCGCTGGCCGAGGCCGGGTACCGGGTGGTTTCCTACGACCGCCGCGGGTTCGGGCGCTCCGAACAGCCTTGGCACGGTTACGACTACGACACGATGGCGGACGATCTGGCCGACATCGTCTCCGCCCTCGGCATCCGCGACTTCACTCTGGCGGGCTTCTCCATGGGCGGCGGCGAAGTGGCGCGTTACATGTCGCGCCATGCTGGAAAGGGCGTGCGCAAGGCGGCGCTGATTTCCTCCATAGCCCCCTACATGCTGAAAACGGACGACCACAAGGAAGGGGTGCCCGAGGATGACCTGCGCGCGATCGGCGAAGAGCTGAAAAAGGATCGCCAGACATTTTTGAAAGGCTTCTTCAAGGGCTTCTACGGCGTCGGCATGATGAAGCACCCTGTCAGCGATGCCGTCATAGACTGGTCCTGGAACATGGCGATGATGGCCAGTCCGCAGGCGACGCTGGCCTGCGCGCAGGCGTTCGGCTTCACCGATTTGCGCGGCGACATGAGCGCCTTCACCGTTCCGACGCTCGTGGTGCACGGAACCGGGGACGACACCGTTCCCATCGACGCGACGGGGCGACTGGCCGCGAAGATGATCGGGGGCAATGCCGAGCTGACCGAATATGACGGCGCACCGCATGGGCTGACCGCAACGCATGGGGAAAAGCTTGCAACCGACCTTCTGACCTTCATGCGGGTCTAGAGGGCGGACCTTCCCGTTCCGGCGGCTTGCCTTGGCGCAGCCGCCGGGATAGCGGCGAACGGATGAAAGATTGCTGGAAAATCAGTCTGCCTGTTGCGAAGGCCGATGCGGATCGAATTGTGCAAAGTGAAAACGCGCTGAGCGCTTTCGAGCCCGTGCCGGTTGTCGTCGTTACGGAAATTTCACCCGAACGTCCGAACGACTATCGCCTCGACGTGTTCGTGGAGAACGAACCCTCCGCGACGCTCGTGGCGGCGGTGAGAACGCTGGCAGGAGTGCATGCGGGCGAAAATCCGCTGGTCGAGAAACTTCCCGACGATGATTGGGTCACGATGAGCCAAGCGGGGCTCGACCCGGTTCATGCCGGGCGTTTTACCGTTCACGTCGCGGCTGATCGCGATCAGGTTCCAAAGGAGAATATTGGGCTTCAGATCGAGGCCAGTCGTGCTTTCGGCACCGGCCATCATGCCACCACCGCAGGATGCCTGCGCGCACTTAGCAATGTAAAGGAGCCGCCGCAGAACATTCTCGACCTGGGCACGGGAACGGGACTTCTCGCAATCGCTGCAACGAAGCTGTTTCCGGCGGCGCGCGTTGCGGCAAGCGATATCGATCCGGTCTCGATAGAGGTCGGGCGCGAGAATCTGGACGTGAATGCGGTTCGCGAAGGTGACGATGCAGGCAGCGTCAAGCTTGTCGTCGCGGACGGGCTGGACGATGAGAATTTGGCGCGCCGAGCACCCTACGATCTCATCTTCGCAAATATTCTTGCCGGCCCTCTGATCGACATGAGCGGTAGCATTGCCGGCGTGCTTGCTCCCGGTGGATCGCTCATTCTGGCCGGGCTTCTCACCGATCAGGCTGGCGACGTCCTTGCAGCCTATGAAAAAGCGGGCCTGACCCCAACAGACCACGATCCCAATAGAGGGTGGCCCATTCTCGTCATGACCCGCATTTCCTGAAGGACCCGCTCGGTTGATCCCACCGCCTTTCAGCGCGGCCCCATAGCATGGGCCGCATGCGGCAGGTTACGGACGCCAGGCGTGAAACAGCGGCGAAGCCGAGATGCCGTTCATCGAACGGCGACCACGGCGAACACGCTGAGACGCACGACGCGCACGAGCGGCAAAACCGAAATTTGTCATTTGCCATCTCCTGTCTTCTTTGACCCCCAGGCACTGCGACCCGGCGGCGATGACAGAAAGATGACGTTTTCAGGTCAGATTTTGCAGGCGCAACTTTTGCAACAGCGCCATGCAATTTTAACATATCCACCAAAAGGAAAATTTCACACTCACGAAAGCAGATTAGCTGCGCGTGATCGTTACCATCTGCTTCCGGTAACCGTTCACGAAGCAGCTCTCCACGCGTGTCGGTTCGGACGCGCATGAAACCTGTATCCCTCGCTTCAGCATCTCCTCGACCAGGACGGTCAGTTGCAGCTCTGCCAGTCGGGCGCCCACGCAGCGGTGGATGCCATAGCCGAACGCCAGTTGGCGGCGGGCATTTTCGCGGTCGGCGATGAAACGATCGCCATCCTCGAACATTTCCTCGTCCCGGTTGGCGGACGCATACCACATGACCACCTTGTCGCCCTTGCGGATGGTCTTGCCGCGAATTTCGTAGTCTTCCAGGCACGTCCGCCGCATGTGCGCCAAGGGTGTCTGCCAGCGGATCAGTTCCTGAACGGCGTTCTTGATAACCTTCGAACCTTCGCCCTCCCCGCGAAGCTTCTCCCACTCTTCCGGCCACAAGTGCATGGTGCGCGCCACACCGGTCATGGAATTCCGGGTTGTGTCGTTCCCGCCCACGATCAGCAGGATCAGATTGCCGATGAACATCTTCTCCGGCATGTGAGCCATGGCTTCGGACTGTTGCATCATCGAGATGAGGTCGCGGCCGGGATCCTGCTGCTTCTTATATTCCCACAGCCCCGCGAAATACATGCCCATCTCGTACATGACGTTCATGCGCTCCTGGGCAAAGTCCTTGTCCCGCGCGGCGTTGATATCTCCTGCATAATCGGACCAGCGCGTCAGACGCCGGCGCTCTTCCCAGGGAAAATCGAACAGCAGTGCCAGCATGCCGGTCGTCAGTTCGATGGACACCACGTCGGTCCAGTCGAATGGCTCGCCAACGGGCAGGCTGTCCAGCACCACTCCCGTCCGCTCGCGGATTTCTGGCTCCATGAACGTCATCTCCGACGGAGTGAACTTCGGGGACACGGTTCGGCGCTGGGGCGTGTGCTCGGGGGGGTCCATGGCGATGAACATCGGCATCCGGTCCTCCGCCTCGATTTCCGGATCGGCGTCGGCGACGGTGATGCCGCTATACTGCCAAGAGGACGAAAACACCTTCGGCAGGGCCTCGATCTCGACAATGTCTTTATATTTCGTCGCGTTCCAAAAGGCTCCGTAGCCGCTGTCCATGGTATAGTGCAGAGGGTCGGTCGCCCGCATCTCAGCAAACATTTCCGGCCACCGTCGTTCCAGCCAGACCTCGGACATCGTAGGATCGAACGCCAAAGTCTGTTCCTGCGGTAAGCTAGCCATGTACGAATCCTCCCAAATTCTTGAATCATAGTATCACTCAAATTGTTCGGAGCCGCAATCCCCCCTGCGGACAGGATGGAAACCATGACGAAGATACGCACGAGCGCAGCAAATATAGATCCGCAAGGCGGGCTTCAGTTTGCCGTCAGGCTGGACGGCCGCGGCGGCGGACAGCTCCTCAGCTGGGAAGACATCCGCAGGTGGGAGCGCGCGCAGGGTCCCCTCTGGATCCATGCCGATGCGGGGGCCGCCGACGTCCGCGAATGGTTGGAAAGTGAGAGCGGGCTTACGCAGGTGACCATCGAGGCGCTCTTGGATCCAGAGGCCCGGCCCCGTGTGTTCGCCGGGCGATCGGGCTATGTCGCCATCCTTCGCGGCGTGAACATGAACGAGGGTGCGGAGCGGGAGGATATGGTCGCGATGCGGCTCTGGTCCGATGGCGACCGGGTCATCACGCTGCGCCACGACTATCTTCGAACGCCGCGTGTGGTGCTCGATCAACTGCTTGCAGGTCAGGGGCCCAAGGGGGCGGCGACGCTTTACGAACATCTGATCGATCGCCTGATCGACTATTTCGGCAGCGCGATCGACGAATATGAAACCCGCATCGAGGCGCTGGAAACCGCATTGCTGAAGGATCCGGACGTGGACCAGGTGCGCGGCGACCTTTCCGAGCTTCGGCAGGACATCGTGTCGGTCAAGCGCTATGTTTCGCCGCAGCGCAATGCGCTGGGACGACTTCTGTCGGAGCCGCCCTCATGGCTCCAGGATCATGATCTTCTCCTTTTGCGGGAAAGCGTCGATCAGTTCGAACGTTATATCGAGGAACTGGACGAGTTTCGCGAACGCGCCCTGGTGGTGAAGGATGATCTCACGAATCTTCAGAACGAGAAGATGAACCGGAACATGTATATTCTCTCAATCGTCGCCGCGATTTTCCTTCCGCTCGGATTTCTGACCGGCCTTCTGGGGATAAACGTCGGCGGCATGCCCGGCGTGGATGATGGCAACGCCTTCTGGTTGACCTGCTTCATCCTCGGCATCGTCATGATCGCTGAGGTGGCGCTGTTCCGCCGTCTCGGCTGGCTCTGAACACAGCCTAAACCTGCCGCGGCTGAAAGCTGTCTGCCCTCGCCATGTGCCACCACCGCGCGTATTTCGTGGCGTCAGGATCCTCGATCAGTGCACCCGGCTCGACGAATTCGTAGACCCGGTCGATATTCCGCATCTTCGCAACGCTCACGCGCTGGCGCAGGTGAAACGGGCGGAAGTCGCGATGATCTTCGATCCCGGCGGAGGTCATGATGTCCCGCAGCGCCCTGATGGTGTTCTGGTGAAACCGCGCGACGCGAAGTTCCTTGTCGGCGACGACAAGCCCCCTTTGCCGCGCCTCCGACGTGGTGGCGACGCCGGTCGGACACTGATCGGTATGGCATTTTTGCGACTGGATGCAGCCCAGCGAGAACATGAATGCCCGCGCGGCATTGCACCAGTCGGCCCCCAGCGCGAACTGCATTGCAAGCGTGACGCTGGAATGGACCTTGCCCGACGCTGCCAGCCGGATCTCGTCCTTCAAACCGCAACCCACCAGCATGTTGCGCGTCATGATCAGCCCTTCGCGAAGCGGCAGGCCGACATGATCCGACATTTCCTGCGGGGCGGCGCCCGTTCCCCCTTCCGCGCCGTCGACCACCATGAAGTCCGGCCGAATGCCGGTTTCCAGCATCGCCTTTCCAACGGCCATGATTTCATGGGGAAAGCCGACGCAGAATTTCATTCCGACCGGCTTTCCGCCAGCGAGGTCGCGCATCTTCGCCAGGAATTCCAACAATTCGATTGGCGTGGAAAACACCGTGTGCGCGGCGGGTGAATAAACATCTTCCCCGGGCGGGACGCCGCGAATTTCCGCAATTTCGTCGGTCACCTTGGGCCCTGGAAGCATCCCGCCCTTCCCGGGCTTCGCGCCCTGGCTGAGCTTCAACTCGACCATCTTCACCTGCGGGTCGGCCGATTTATCCCGAAACATTTCAGGATCGAAGTCACCATCCTTCGTACGCGATCCGAAGTACCCGGTTCCAAGCTCATAGACCAAGTCGCCGCCCTGCCGGTGATATGGACTGATCCCCCCCTCACCAGAATCATGGTAAAAGCCGCCACGCTTGGCGCCCTTGTTCAGCGCCTCGATCGCGCGCGACCCTAGCGAGCCGTAGCTCATCGCGGAAATGTTCAGGCAGGACGCGCTGTAAGGCCTGGAACATTGGGAACTGCCGACATCGACACGCGGGTCGGCCGGAGCCCCGATCTTTGGCGCCATGGAATGAGAAAGGATTTCATAGCCTTCCTCATAAACATCAAGTTCCGTGCCGAAGGGTTGTGAATCCTGCTCACCCTTCGCCCGGGCATAGACCAGCGCGCGCTGGTCATGGTTGAAGGGCCGCCCCTCCAGATCGCCCTCCACAAAATAAGCGCGGGTAAACGGCCTCAAGTCCTCGAAGAACCAGCGTGCCCGCGCCGCGAAAGGATAATTTCGCCGTAAGGTATGCCTCGGCTGGAGGAAATCGTAGATCGCGATCACCCACAGGAATAGATTGACCGCCGCGATAACGTAGAAGCCTGACCAGACCCCACCCGCCCAGCCGAACAGGACCGCCATGATGGGCGGAAAGATCAGGAACAGGTTGCGCCGTACGGGGTCATCGCGAAGAAGAGCATCGTTCGCGTCATCGCTATAGGTTCTGAACTTCATATGCCTCTAACGGCCAAACGGGCCCTTTGGTCCGCGGTGTCCGGCGCTGCGATCCATGCCGCGACCTCTCCCTGCCGGCGCACAGGTCAGTTTGCCTGCGATACGATGCTCAGCCAGGCTGCTTCGTCGATGATCTCCAAGCCGAGCGATTCCGCCTTCTTCAGCTTCGAGCCCGCCCCCGGCCCCGCCACGACAATGTCGGTCTTGCCGGACACGGATCCGGAAACTTTGGCCCCCAGCCGTTCGGCCTGCGCCTTCGCTTCGTCTCGGGAGATCGCTTCTAACGTACCGGTAAAAACGATCGTCTTTCCGCTGACAGAGCTTGGCTTGCTTTCAAAGACTTCATCCTGAATGTTCATCACGGATATCAGGTCTTGCACGACATCGCGATTATGCGTTTCAATCCAGAAATCGGCCAGGGCGGCGGCCACTTCGGGTCCTATGCCGGCGACGTCGATATCGGCAGCAAGCGATTCATTCAGCCGTTGTCTCGCCTTGTCGTCACCCTCACCCAGAGTGGGTTCGAACGCATTCTTTCGCTGAGCGAGCGCGTCGAGCAGCGCCTCAAGGTCCGACCATGAGCGATAGGCCCGGGCGAGGTCCCTCGCGGTAATTTCCCCGACGTGACGGATACCCAGGGCGAAGAGAAACCGGGAAAGGGGACGTTCGCGGCTTTCCTCGATCGACTCCAGCAGGTTCCTTACGGATTGAGCGCCCCATCCCTCCAGCGCAGAAATCTCCGTCTCGCGACCCGCCAGCCGAAAAATGTCCGCCGGACTTCCCAGCCAGCCGCGTTCGAAGAACAAACGAATGCTTTGCTCGCCAAGGCCGTCAATGTCGATCGCGCGCCGCTGCACGAAATGCTTCAGGCGCTCGACGCGCTGCGCTTCGCAGGTCAGGCCGCCCGTGCAGCGCCGGTCGACCTCTCCGGGTTCCCTTACCGCCATCGCATTGCAAACCGGACAATGCTCCCATGGCATGAAGACCGTTAAGTCAATATGATCACTCTCTTCAGTAACCACCTTCAATATCTGAGGAATGACGTCGCCCGCGCGCTGCAGTTCGACCAGATCGCCTTCCCGAACATCCAGGCGCTCGATCTCGTCCTCATTGTGCAGCGTCGCACTGGTGACGACCACGCCGCCGACCGTCACGGGTTCTAGCCGTGCGACCGGCGTCAGCTTGCCGGTACGACCGACCTGCACATCGATGCGCTCGAGCCGGGTCACGGCACGCTCGGCGGGAAATTTGTGCGCAATGGCCCAGCGCGGCGCCCGCCCGACCTGGCCCAGCCGGTCCTGCCAATCGAGCCGGTCGACCTTGTAGACCACACCATCGATATCGAACGGCAGATCGCCCCGTTTCAGGGCCGTGTCCTCGTACATGGCGAGCGCTGCGTCCACATCGCCGAGGACAGGCCCAGTCGTTTCGAAGCCGAGCCTCTCCAGCCAGGCCATGATCTCGGATTGCCGGGTTCCCGGCCGCGCGCTGATTTCCCCCCAGCCATAGGCAAAGAAGCGAAGCGGCCGCGATGCCGTGATGGACGCATCAAGCTGCCGTAAGGACCCGGCGGCCGAATTGCGCGGGTTGGCGAACACCTTCTCTCCGGCATGCGACTGCCGAGCGTTCAGTTCCGCGAAGTCCGCCTTTCGCATGTAAACCTCGCCGCGCACCTCCAACACGTCGGGTACGTTCTCGAGCTGGTGCGGAATATCGCGGATCGTGCGGACATTCTGTGTGATGTCCTCTCCGACGCGGCCGTCGCCGCGGGTGGCGGCTTGCACCAGCGCGCCCGTCTCGTAGCGCAGCGATATGGCCAGCCCGTCGATCTTCGGTTCGGCTAGAATCTCCACCGGCTCGTTATCTGGCAGCGACAGAAAGCGGCGGACGCGGCCGAGAAAATCACGCATGTCCTCTGCGGAAAAGGCGTTGTCGAGCGACAACATCGGCAGCGCATGCGTCACCTTCGTAAAGCGGGAGGACGGTGCCGCGCCTACCGCGCCAATGGCGGCTTCCGCACCCGCAATCTCAGGAAAGGCCTCCTCGATCGCCCGCGCCCGGGCGACCAGCGCGTCGTAGGCCGCATCCGTCATGATCGGATCATCGTCTTGATGATACGCGGTGTTGGCGGCCTCGATCTGCTCCGCGAGAGCTGCAAGTTCGCTGCGCGCGGCCTTTTTTGTTGCCGGCAATCGCTTTGGCTTCACTTCGCCTCGCTCCCCCGCATCATGCGCAGATAGGATGGCAGCAGCATTTCCCAGCTCGCCGTTCCGGGCGCGGTCATGTCGAAATGCCCGGAATTTTTGAGAACGAGCAGTTCGGCTGCGTCGCCGGCCCGAAGAGCGGCGCTGCGGTAGGCCTCCCCCTGATCGGGCGGCATGATCACCGACGATACGATGAGTTGCGGAACCCCCAGCGGAAGGAGCCCGGCTGGCGACCCCTGCTGGTAGCGCTGGGGCACCGCCTCCGGCAAGCCGCCCATCACGGCCTCGATCCCGTCGACGCCGCAAATCTCGGCAGCCGCCGTCCGGCCAGCCGCGAGGTCGGCGGGCCCGTCGAGAGACACAACCGCTTGTATGGGCAGCGGCCGATCGCCGCGTATCTCACTGTCTTCCGGCAGGCGGTGTCGACTTGCCAGAAAGAGCGCGGCGTGTGCGCCCGCCGAGTGGCCGATCGCCGTTACCTGCGACAGATCCAGGGGATAGCGATCCGCCAGAGCGCGCAGATGGTCTGCTGCCGCTCCCCAGTCCAGAAAGGTGCCCGGCCAGCCCGCTCCGGCATCCCCCATCTGCCGATATTCTATGTTCCAGGTGGCAATACCGTTCGCGGTCAGCGCGCTCGCGAGCGGCTGCATATATTCGCGCGTCGCACCGATGCTTTTCGTCCAGCAGCCGCCATGAACGACAATTGCAACAGGAAAGGGTCCCTCACCCGGCGGCAGACGCAATTCGCCCACCTGTAGCGGATCATCGCCATAGGCAATTTCCGCCGCAGGCAAGGTCGATGCCAAGGCTTTGACGTCCGCATGGCTGAGATTGGCCGCCCCCGCCGGTTCAGCCACGGCCGCACCGGCAGCGATCGCAAACGCCATCCATGGTTTCATTCCAGTCGTCCTTCACCCAAGCAGCCGCGCAGCCTGAGCCCGCGCCTCGTCCGTGACGGCGGTTCCGGACAGCATGCGGGCGATCTCCTCGGTGCGTGCCGTACCGGGCAGCGGCGCGACATTGGTGCGGGTCGCTCCGTTCTGAACCCGCTTCTCGATATGCAAATGGTGCGCCCCGCGCGCGGCGACTTGCGGGGAGTGCGTCACGGTCAGGACCTGCGCGTCCTCCGCCAGCCGCGCAAGGCGGGCGCCTATGGCACTGGCCGTCGCGCCGCCGACGCCGCGGTCGATTTCGTCGAAGATCATGGTGCCCGCCTCCGCCTGCCCGGCCAGCGCCACCTTCAACGCGAGGATGAAGCGGGACAGTTCGCCGCCGGACGCGATCTTCACGAGCGGGCCGAAATCCGCACCGGGATTCGTGCTGATTTCGAACGCCACGCGATCCGCGCCGACTGCACCCCGCTCGCCTTGCGGCAGCGGCGATATGGCCGTCTGGAACCGGGCAGCATCGAGTTTCAACGGTGCGAGTTCCGCGGCGACGGCGGCATCGAGACGCTCCGCTGCCGCAGTGCGCTTCTGCGACAGGATGGCAGCCGCTGTATCATAGGCTGTCGCCGCAGCTTTGACCGCCTGTTCAAGAGATGCAAGTTGCTCGCTGCCGCGCTCGATGCGCGTTCTCCTTTCCAGAAACTGGGAGAGGAGTTCGCTCAGCCTGTCGGCCTCCACCCTGTGCTTTCGCGCGAGACCCCGAAGGTCGAACAGCCGCGTCTCGACTGCATCCAGCCTCGCCTCATCAAAGGCAAGCGCCTCCCCAGCCGCCGCCAGCTTCGCCTCCGCCTCGTCGGTTTCGAGAAGCGCGCGGTCAAGCGCCTGCAGGCTTGCATCAAGCAGCGCATGCGATTCCGCAATGCGGCCGAGACGGCGGGCCGCCGCACGCAGCCGGGCCGCGCCCCCATCCGCCCCGGACAACTCTTCGGAGATCGCTGTCAGATCCTCGGCAACACGCTGGCCGGCCAGCATGCCTGCCCGCTCCTCGGCAAGCGCGGCCTCCTCGCCAGGCTCGGGCTGGAGCGCCTCGAGTTCGGCAATCGCATGATCGAGATACTCCCGGTCGCGGTCGGCGTCGGCTATTTCCGTACGCGCAGCCTCCAGCTCTGCGACCGAGACCTTCCAGAATTCATATGCGCGGGACGTGGCGCGAAGTTCCTCCTCATGCCGACCGAAGGTGTCGAGCAGGGCGCGATGACCGCGCGCATCGAGCAGCCCCCGCTCATCATGCTGGCCATGCACTTCGACAAGCAGCGCGCCGACATCCCGCAACAGGCCGGCGGCGGCTGGCTGGTCGTTGATCCAGGCACGGCTGCCGCCATCGGCGCGCACGGCCCTTCGCAGCACCACCTCGCCATTCTCCAGATCGATTTCATGGTCCCTGAGGAGCGCGTTCAAGGCATGGCCGGACGGGACGGAGAATGTCGCGGACACCATGGCGCGCCCTGCGCCCGCACGAACGAGCCCGCTATCGGCGCGGGCCCCGAGCGCGAGGCCGAGCGAGTCGAGGAGAATGGACTTTCCCGCGCCTGTCTCGCCCGTCAGCACGGTCAGCCCTTCGCCGAGTTCGAGGTCGAGGGCCTCGATCAGCAGCACATCGCGAATGGAAAGCGCGGTCAGCATCGCGCCTGTCCTACCGGCTTTTTCGCGCCGATGAAATCGGCTGCCGCCGGCCTTTCGCCGAACCCGATGTCCGGCGAGACCAGAGCGGGAGAAGCGAAATCACGCGCCGCCCGGCACCCCCACATGCTGCTCGATCAGATCATAGGAACGCTGATACCATTCGGAGCCGGGATAATTATGCCCCAGCACGGCCGCCGTTTTGCGGGCCTCGTCCGGAATGCCGAGCAGCAGATAGGATTCGACCAGGCGATGCAGCGCCTCCGGAACGTGGCTGGTCTGTTCGTACGTGCCTATGACGTTCTCGAACCGCTTGATGGCGGCGATATATTCGCGGCGCCCCATATAGAAGCGGCCGATGCTCATCTCCTTGCCCGCCAGGTGGTCCTGCGCCAGCTCCACCTTCAGCCGCGCATCGGCTGCATATTTGCTGTCCGGATAACGGCGAATCAGTTCCGTAAGCGCGGAAAGCGCCTGCTGCGTGATCTGCTGGTCGCGCTGAACGTCCTCGATCTGCTCATAATAGCTGATGGCGATCAGATAATAGGCGTAGGGCGCATCCTTGTTACCGGGATGCAAGGACAGGAAGCGCTGCGCCGCGCCGATCGCCTCTGGATATTGGCGGCCCGCATAATAGCTGAACGCGCTCATGAGCTGCGCGCGCCGCGCCCAGATCGAATAGGGATGCTGGCGTTCAACCTCATCGAATATGGCGGCTGCCCGCAAATAGCTGCCCCGGTCGAGCGTATCCTTGCCGAAATTATAGAGCGTGGCGACATCGCGAGCGACATAACTGCGATCAATCACGTCATTGTTGCGGCTGCCACCGCCGCAAGCGGCCAGCGCCAGCGCCGTACCGACGGGAAGCAGGAACAAGGGAAGGCGCGCACCGCGGCGCAGGGACGAAAACATCATTGTGCCGATCTACTCATCTCTGGCGCGTTCGCCAACCGTTACGCTAGCCCGGTGCGCGAACCCTTGCTAACGCCCCGACGTCATGCGGATTCTGACACTCTCCACCCTGTTTCCCAACCCCGTTCAACCGGGTCTGGGGGTCAATGTCGCGCGGCAGGTCGGGCGCATAGCCGGCACTGACGACATGCATCCGGTCGTGATCGCGCCGCTGCCCCGCTTCCCCATTCCGCTGCTGCGCAGTTTCGGCCCCGCGCCCTATGCCGGATTAGCCAGCGTTCCCGCCGAACGCCGAGAGGGCGAAAACCAGGTGGAGGTCCATCATCCGCGCTATGCCAGCGTGCCAAAGGCCGGCTGGCGTTGGCATGGCGAGGCGGTTGCCCGCGCTATCCTGCCGCTGGCCCGCAGCCTTCACGACCGGCAGCCCTTCGACCTGATCGCGTGCGAGTATTTCTTCCCGGATGCCTGGGTGGCCTTTCGCCTCTCCCGAGCCTTGCACCTGCCCTACACGGTCAAGGCCCGCGGCTCCGACATCCGCTATTGGAGGCACAGGGCACGCGCACGCCGGCAAATCGTTACGGCGGGGCGGTATGCGAAGGGGCTCCTCGCCGTCAGCATGGCGCTGAAGGACGACATGGCCGCAATGGGACTGCCGCGAGAAAGGATCGACGTCCACCATACGGGCGTCGATCTCGACCGCTTCACGCCGCAGGCCGCGCCCAAGGCCGAAACGCCGCTGCTGGTCTGCGCGGGAAATCTCGTTCCCCTGAAGCGGGTGCGGCTGATCATCGAGGCGCTGTCCGCTCTGCCCGAGTACCGCTTGCAGATCATCGGCGACGGCCCCCAATGTGCGGCGCTGGAGGCGCTGGCTGCGGCTCGCGGGGTCGCAGACCGCACCGAGTTCCTCGGACGTATCGATCACGCCGAGCTGCCGGCTCGCTTCGCAGCGGCACATGCGCTGGTCCATGCGTCCGAGAGCGAGGGGTTGGCGAACGTCTGGGTAGAGGCCCTCGCCTGCGGTACGCCCGTGATCACCACCGCCGTGGGGGGCGCGGCGGACGTCGTCACTCGAGGGGCGGGCGTCCTCCTGGATCCGGACACATCCCCTATGGAGATCGCGCGGGCCGTCCGCTCGGTGACCGCCGGCAACGCAAATGCAGAGGCCGCCCGGGCAGCCGCGTCACGCTTTTCCTGGGACAGCAATATCGAGATGCTGCGCGATCACTATGCCCGCGTCAGCGGAGCGGCAGGATAAGGGCGGCGATCGCCCGGTCCTCCGCCACGAGGAGATTATAGGTCCTCGCCGCCGCGCGCGAATCCATGACCTCCGGCCCCAGGCCGCGTTCTCGCAGCGCGGCGAGAACATCCATGTTCGGCCATGCCATCGCGGCGCCGCTGCCGATCAGAATGACGTCGCGCGGGGGATCGAGTTCGAGGATGGGCGCCAACACGCGCTCGTCCAAGGCTGCGATATCATCCAGCGCCACGTCCGCGATCCCGTCCGGCCAGATCAGGAAGGCGCCGGCCCGGGCCTCGCCGTCCGCCACGAAGCGGTCGCCGCGCAGGCCTGCGATCAGTTTGGCGCCGTCGGGAGCGTCGGCTTTCTGAAGACCCATGAACGCCGCCTAGGAGCGCGCGGACACGCGCTCGGCATTGCTGTCTTCCGGCGGCAGAAAGCTGCTGGGACCGACACCCAGCCAGATCAGCAGCGGGCCGGCGACATAAACGGATGAGTAGGTTCCAACGATGATGCCGATCAGCATGGCGAGCGTAAACCCGAACAGCACCGGACCGCCCCAGATGATCAGGACGACAAGCGCGATGACCATGGTCAAGCTGGTCATGACCGTTCGCGCCAGCACCTCGTTGATCGAGAGGTCCAGGAGCGGCGCCATCTCCATCTTGCGATACTTCCGCAGATTCTCCCGTATGCGGTCGTAATTCACGATCGTGTCGTTCAGCGAATAGCCGATGATGGTGAGCAAGGCAGCAATGATGTTCAGATCGAATTCGATCTGGAACCAGGCGAACACGCCCAGCGCCACTGCTACGTCATGCACGAGAGCGAAAAGCGCGCCGATACCGAACTGCCACTCGAACCGCAGCCAGATATAGGCGGCGACGGCGACCATGGCGAGAACGGATGCCAGCGTCCCGTCGCGAATCAACTCGTTCGATACCTTGCCGGACACCACCTCCTGCTTGCGCAGTTCGGCGCTGGGATAGACCTCGTTTATCGCACCCAGGATCGCGGTGACCTGCGCCTGCACGGCCTCCGGCGATCCGTCGGCCGGCAGCGGCATGCGGATCGCGACTTCCGAATCGCCGAACTCCTGCATGTTGGGGGCACCCAGGCCCAAAGCATCGACGCGTTGGCGCAGATCGTTGACATCCGGCGTTTCGTCGAACTGCACCTCCATCATCACGCCGCCCGCAAAATCGACGCCGAAATTGAAACCTTTCGTCACGACCGCGAACAGCGACAGCAGGATCAGAAGGACGCTGATACCGACGCCAATGAAACGCCATCGAACGAAGCCGATATTCGTATTATCGGGAACCAGCTTCAGCAGTTTCATATCGTAATCGCTTTCGGGCGCTTGGCGCGCAGCCACTGCGCCGCGAACAGGCGCGTGACCGTGACGGCGGTGAAGACACTGGTCACGATGCCGATGGTCAGCACAACGGCAAAGCCCTTGATCGGCCCCGAACCGAGCCAGAACATTACGGCCGCCGCGATGATGTTGGTGATGTTCGCGTCCCAGATGGTGCGGCTCGCTTCCTTGTAGCCGACATCCACGGCCTGCATCGACCGCTTGCCCTTTCGCAGTTCCTCACGAATGCGCTCGTTGATCAGCACGTTCGCATCAACCGCCGCGCCCACGGTCAGCACGAAGCCCGCAATGCCAGGAAGGGTCAGGGTCGCGCCAAGCGCACTCATCACCGCGACGATCAGGACCAGGTTGAAGGCAAGCGCGACGTTCGCATACCAGCCGAACCGGCCATAGGTGATCAGCATGAAGATCATGACCGCGGCCACCGAGATGATCGACGCGATCGTACCGGCACGGATCGAATCGGCACCGAGATCGGGACCCACGGTGCGCTCCTCGATCACCTGAAGCTCGACCGGCAGTTTGCCCGACCGCAGCAGAATGGCGAGCTCGTTGGCGCTTTCCACGGTAAAATTGCCGGAGATCACGCCCGAACCGCCAAGGATCGGCTCGTTGATGCGCGGGGCGGAGATTACGGTATCGTCGAGCACGATCGCGAACGGCTTGCCGGTGTTTTCCTGCGTTACGCGCGCGAACCGGCGGCTTGCCACGCTGTCGAAGCGGAAATTGACGACGGCCTGGCCGTTCTGAAAGGTCTGCTGCGCATCCACAAGCTGATCGCCGGAAATCAACGTCCTGCGTTCGACGGCGATGGGCGCGCCCTGATCGGGATAGGGCAGCACTTCGCTGCCCGGCGGTGCGCGGCCCTGGGCGAGGCTGGCCGGATCGGCCTCCACGTCCACCATCTTGAATTCCAGCTGAGCGGTCTTCCCCAAAAGGTCCTTCAGGGCCTGCGGATCGTCCAGACCGGGGACCTGCACGACGATCCGGTCGTCACCCTCGCGAAGAATCGTCGGTTCGCGCGTGCCGAGCTCATCGATGCGCCGGCGGATCACCTCCACGGCCTGCGTCATCGCACTGTCGACCGCCTGCGTCTTGCCGCCCGCTGTGGGCGTGAAGATGACGCGATTCGTATCCTCGACCGTCACATCATAATCGCGCGTGCCGGTAACGCCGACGGCAGAGGTCATCTGCCGCGCGATATCGACCGCCTGGTCCACGCGGCTCATGTCCCGAACGAGAAAGCTCAGCCGCTCGCCGCGCAGGGAAACGTCACCGATACCGATCGCCCCGCCCTCGGCGCGGCGCATCTCGGAGCGGACGTTGTTTTCGAGCGACTCCAGCCGAGTCTCGAAGAGGCTCTCCTCGTTCGCCTCCAGAAGGATATGGCTGCCTCCCCGCAGGTCGAGACCGAGGTTGACCTGCGCCTTTGGCAGCACATCCGGCCACGTCGCCACCTGGCTTTCCGGGAAGGCGTTCGGCAGCGCGAAGAGCGCCCCGAGGAACAGGACGAAATAGATGCCCCAGGTCTGCGTCTTCGAAAATTCAAGCACGAGCCGGTCGATCCGATCAGTCGTTGGCGGGCTTGGCGGCGTTCCGGGGGCGGACCTCCGACAGCGTACCCTTGACGACGGTCACCACGGTGTTCGGAGCGATCTCGACATCGACTTCTTGCTCCGTCACGCGCTTCACACGCCCGATCAGGCCGCCCGACGTGACCACGGTGTCGTTCTTCTGAACCGCGGAGATCATCTCGCGGTGCACCTTCATGCGCTTCTGCTGCGGACGGATCAGCAAAAAATAGAAGATCGGGATGATGAGCAGCAGCGGCATGATCGCATTAAGGAAGCCGCCTGCGCCCCCCGGCGCGCCCGACTGGGCGTAGGCTGGAAAGGAAAACATGAAATTCTCTTGGCTGTATCGTCGGGAGCGCTACTTAGGGCCGCAAAAGCGGAGGCGCAATGTTACAGTCGGACACGGAGACCCTAACGCGGATAGCAGCCGCCCTGGAGCGTCTCGCACCGGGCGGCGGCGATGCCGATCTGGCGGCGGCGCCGGCCTACATATGGTCCGTGCGCGGACTGGAAGCCGTGCACCGGATCGATGCGATGCCGCTGGACCGATTTGCCGCCGTAGACGAACAGCGCGCCGCCATCGCCGAAAACACGCAGCGTCATGCCGCCGCGAAACCGGCCCATGACGTCCTCCTCTGGGGATCGCGCGGCATGGGAAAGAGTGCGCTGGTCCGCGCCGCCGCCGCCGCCGCCGGAACGCCCCTCGTCCAGATCGAAGCCGACCGGATCGCCGACCTGCCGCATCTGTTCGCGCGGCTGGGCGAAGTCGACCGCCGCTTCATCGCCTTCGTCGACGATCTCGGCATTGATGAGGAGGCGAGCCTTCGGCATCTGCGCTCCGTTCTCGATGGCGGCGTTCGCGCCCGCCCGGACAATACGCGGCTCTACGTGACCTCGAACCGCCGCCATATCGTGAAACGCGATCTTGCGGACAATGAAGCCGCCGCCAGCGTCAACCCGCGCGACACGCTGGACGACAAGCTGGCGCTGGCCGAGCGCTTCGGGCTCTCGCTTGGCTTCCACAATTGCAGCCAGGACGATTATCTCGCCATCTGCCGCAGCCTGGCCGCGCCGCTCGGCCTGCCCGTGGACGATGCCGAAGCCATTCGCTTCGCACATCAACGCGGTGCGCGGTCCGGTCGTATCGCCGCACATTATGTGACCGAGCTCGCCGGACAATCCGGCAACGCCCGGTCACGCCTGGAAGGCTGATCAGCTTTCCGATTTCTCCGCGTCGTCACCTTCACTCGGCGCCGGGCGCTTGTCGAAGACCTCGTCGACAAGACCGAAATCCTTCGCCTCGGCCGAGGACATGAACTTGTCGCGCTCGACCGCGTTCTCGATCACTTCGATATCCTGGCCGGTATATTTCGCCATCAGCTCATTCATCCGGTGGCGGATCCGCAGGATCTCCTTGGCCTGAATCTCGATGTCCGTCGCCTGCCCCTGCGCGCCGCCGGACGGCTGGTGGATCATGATGCGCGCGTTCGTCAACGCAACGCGCATGCCGGGCTCTCCGGCCGAAAGCAGGAAGCTGCCCATGGAGGCGGCCTGACCGATGCAAACCGTGCCAACGCGCGGGCGGATGTATTGCATCGTGTCGTGAATCGCCATTCCCGCCGTGACGACACCGCCCGGCGAGTTGATGTACATGTAGATATCCTTCTTCGGATTCTCGCTCTCCAGATACAGCAGCTGCGCCGTGATCAGGGTGGCCATGTGGTCTTCAATCGGGCCGGTCACGAAGACGATCCGCTCGCGCAGCAGCCGCGAATAGATGTCAAAGGAGCGCTCGCCCCGGTTCGATTGCTCGATGACGATGGGAACGAGTGCGGAAAGCGGATCGTGCATGTGAAGCCTTCTTGTCGTTGGAGAAATGCGAGGCCAGCTTAGGTCGGGGTCCGCGGCGCGGCTGTCAATAGTGTCCCGGCAGCGCCAGCCGCGAAGCTCGTGTAGCGGAACGTCAGTGTCTCATTGGCGAGGGGAGCGAACTCCATCCCTCTCTGCACGCAGGCGAACGTGCCAGATAGGAGTCATCCCGGCGGAAGGCGAGTCCGCGCTAACCACCTTGAACCCTTTCTAAAGGGCTACGGATCGCAGCGGGGCCCCCACTTTCACCGGGATGATTTCTCAACTGATTTGCCCTTAGAGGGCATGCGAAGGTCAGCCCTCCTTTTTCGCGGCCTTCTTGGGTGCAGCTTTCTTCGCGGCCGGCTTCTTGGCAGCAGGTTTGGCGTCATCGCTCTTGGCGGCCGCCGCCTTCTTGGCAGGAGCCTTCTTGGCCGCCGGCTTTGCATCGGCCTTGTCGTCTTCGCCCTTCGCAGCGGCCTTCTTCGCCGCCGGCTTCTTGGCCGCAGGCTTGCTATCGGCCTCCGCGTCCGCCTTTTCGGCCTTCTTCGCGGGCGCCTTCTTCTTGGCGGCGGGCTTCTTGGCCTCCTTCGGCTCCGGGCTCTCGTCCTCGTCCTCAATAGCCGCTTCGAGGTCGGCTCGCGTCACCGTGCGCTCGGTGGTCTCCGCCTCTTCCAGCAGCTTGTCGACGACCTTGTCCTCGAACAGCGGCGCGCGAAGCTGCGCAGCGGCCATCGGGTTTTTCTGGAAGTATTCGAATACTTCCTTCTGCTGATTCGGGTAGCGCTGCGCTTCCTGCATGATCAGCTGGTTCATCTCCTGCTGCGTGACATTCACGCCGCGGGCATTGCCGATCTCGGAGAGGAGCAGGCCGAGACGCACTCGGCGCTCGGCGATGCGGCGGTAATCGTCCTTGTCCGCTTCTATCTCCTTCTTCGCCGCTTCCGGATCTTCGGCGTGGCTCGCCTCATGCTCCAGCTGCTGCCAGATCTGCTGGAACTCCGCCTCCACCATGGATGGGGGCACATCGAAATCGTAGCGTGCCGCCAGCGTGTCGAGCAGCTTGCGCTTCATGTGCGTCCGCGTGAGGTTCTGCAGTTCCTGGTTGAGGTTCTGGCCAAGCAGTTCCTTCAGCTGATCCAGCCCCTCCAGGCCAAGATTCTTTGCCAGTTCATCGTCGGCCTTCGGCTCCTCGGGCTTTCTCACCTCGTTCACCGTCACGGCGAACTCGGCATCGCGGCCCTGAAGATACTTGACGTTGTAATCGTCCGGGAATTTGACCTTCACCGTCTTCTGGTCGTTCGCCTTCACGCCGACCAGCTGGTCTTCAAAGCCCGGAATCAGACGGCCGGACCCGATTTCGATCGTCATGTCCTCGCCGGATCCGCCCTCGAACGGTTCGCCGTCCACGGTGCCAACGAAATCGATCGCCACCTGATCGCCCTCGGCCGCCTTGTAGCTCTTCGGCGCCGCCTTGAAGCTCTTCTGCTGTGCGGCGAAGCGGTTCAGCGCCTCGTTCAGCTCTTCATCCCCGGCTTCGACGTTCAGCTTTTCCAGCTTGATCGGGGCCAGCTCGCCGACTTCGACCTTGGGCAGCACCTCAAGATCCATGGTAAAGACCGTGTCCTTGCCCTCTTCGCCTTCCTTCAGGTCGACAGACGGCTGCTGCGCCGGACGCAGTTCCTTTTCCTTCAGAACCTGCTGAACGCCTTCCTGCACCGCGCTCTGCAGCGCCTCGCCGTGCAAGGCCTCGCCGTGCATTTTGCGAACGAGATTCTTCGGCACCTTGCCGGGACGAAAGCCGGGCATCCGGATATTCTTCGCAACATTGGCCAGCTGCGCATCGACGCGCGCCGCCATGTCCTCCTTCGGGATCGTC
Source organism: Pacificimonas flava (assembly GCF_000342165.1). Taxonomy (GTDB): domain Bacteria; phylum Pseudomonadota; class Alphaproteobacteria; order Sphingomonadales; family Sphingomonadaceae; genus Pacificimonas; species Pacificimonas flava. The sequence goes on along the minus strand of NZ_AMRV01000001.1, from coordinate 38,680 downwards.
ACGGTATAGGCACGGGTCAGGCCTTCGTTCTTGGTTTCCTCAATACGCATAAGGTCTTATCGGCTTTCTGTAATCTCGCTATGATCTCGGCTGTCCGGCGGGGTCGGCGGCGGCAGATGGTGCGGGCGAAGGGACTCGAACCCCCACATCTTACGATACTTGGACCTAAACCAAGCGCGTCTACCAATTCCGCCACGCCCGCGTGAAAGAAGCGCTGCGTGCTATATAAGGGCGAATTGCACTAGGCAAGGTGGCCGCTACAGGGCCGCACCGCCGCTGCCGCCATTCGGACAGATCGCTGCGATCAGAAACTCCACATTACCGGCCGGCCCGGTGATGGGACTGGTGGTGACACCGAGAACGTGCCAGCCGCAGCTTTCCGCGAGCCATCGCCGCACTTCCTCCTGCACACGCGTATGGACCGCAGCATCGCGGACGACGCCGCCCTTCCCCACCTCATGCGGCCCGGCCTCGAACTGCGGCTTGATCAGCGCAACCAGGCGGGCGCCGGGCGCGGCGAAGGACAGCGGCCTTTCGAGCACCTTCGCAAGACCGATGAAGCTGGCATCGCAAACGATGAGATCCACTGGTTCCGGAATCTCGGCGGGCGTCAGATTACGGGCATTGGTCTGTTCTTGAACGATCACGCGCTCGTCCTGGCGCAGCTTCCACGCAAGCTGGTTCGTACCCGAATCCACGGCATAGACCCGCGCCGCCCCGTTCGTCAGCAGCACGTCTGTAAACCCGCCCGTCGAACTGCCTATGTCGAGGCAGACGCGGTCGGCGGGATCGATGGCGAAATGGCGCAGCGCATGATCAAGCTTCATGCCGCCCCGCGACACCCAGGGATGATCCTTGCCGCGCACCTCCAGCGGGGCATCCAACGGCAGCATCTCGCCAGCCTTGGCGATCTTTCGCTCGGCGGAAAAGATGCTGCCGGCCATGATCAGCGCCTGCGCGCGCGTCCGCGACTCGGCAAGGCCGCGCTCCGCCAGCAACTGGTCGGCGCGGCGTTTCGCCCCCTTACCCTTCACCGGCTGTCAGGCCCTCGCTCCCGCCTCCACATGCGTGCTGTTGTGGCGCAGCGCCTCCAGCACCTTCCTGACGATTGCAGGCGCGTCGAGGCCGGCCTCTTCATATTGCCGTTTCGGATCGTCCTGATCCTGAAAGATGTCCGGCAACCGCATGGTGCGGATCTTCAGCCCCGCATCCAACAGCCCTTCATCCGATGCGAGGGTCAACACATGCGCACCGAGGCCGCCGATCGCGCCTTCCTCGACGGTCACGAGGACGTCATGTGTTGCCGCGAGCTTGCGGATCAGCGCAGTATCGAGCGGCTTCGCGAAACGCAGGTCGGCGACCGTGGTCGGCAACCCCTTCGCATCCAGTTCGTCGGCGGCAATCAGCGCCTCGCCCAGACGGGTGCCGAGCGAAAGAATGGCGACCTTCGATCCTTCACGAAGCACCCGCCCCTTGCCGATCTCCAGCCTCTCGGGCGTTTCCGGCAGCTCCACTCCGGTGCCGTTGCCGCGCGGATACCGAAAGGCAATGGGGCCATCGTCATACTCGGCGGCCGTGTGCGTCATGTGCACCAGTTCCGCCTCGTCGGCCGCGGCCATCACCACCATGTTCGGTAGGGTCGCGAGATAGGTAACATCAAAGCTGCCGGCGTGTGTCTGACCGTCCGCACCGACCAGACCGGCGCGATCGATCGCGAAACGCACCGGCAGGTTCTGGATGGCGACATCGTGCACCACCTGATCGAACGCGCGCTGCAGGAATGTCGAATAGATCGCCGCGAAGGGACGCATGCCCTGCGCCGCAAGACCGGCTGCGAAGGTCACGCCGTGCTGCTCCGCGATACCCACATCGAAGCTGCGTTCCGGAAAGTGCTGCGCGAACTTGTCGACGCCCGTGCCGCCCGGCATGGCGGCGGTGATGGCGCAGACCCGGTCGTCGCGCTCCGCCTCGGCGATCAGGGCCTTCGCGAACACGCCCGTATAGCTGGGCGGCCCCGCCTTTTTCGGTGCCATCTCGCCGGAGACGACGTCGAATTTCGTCACGCCGTGATATTTGTCCGCGCTCTGCTCAGCGGGGGCGTAGCCATGACCCTTCTTGGTAACGACATGGACGAGGATCGGCCCCTGCTCACTGTCCCGAACATTCTCCAGAACCGGAATCAGATGGTCGAGATTATGCCCGTCGATGGGGCCGACATAGTAAAAGCCCAGTTCCTCGAACAACGTGCCGCCGGTCGCCATGCCGCGGGCATATTCCTCCGCCTTGGAGGCAGCGTTGTAGAAACGCTTATGCAGGCGAGAGGCAAATTTCTTCGCCAGGCTTCTGAGGCCGAGATACTCGCTGGAAGAGACCATGCGCGCCAAATAGGCGCTAAGTCCGCCCACCGGCGGCGCGATGGACATGTCATTGTCGTTCAGGATGACAACCAGCCTGTTTCCGGCCTGTGCCGCATTGTTCATCGCCTCATAGGCCATGCCGGCCGACATGGCACCATCGCCGATGACGGCGATCGCCTTGCCGTCCCGTCCGCTCAGCTTGTTGGCGACAGCGAAACCCAAAGCGGCCGAGATCGACGTCGAACTGTGCGCGGCACCGAACGGATCATATTCGCTCTCGGACCGCTTGGTAAAACCGCTGAGTCCGCCGCCCTGCCGGATCGTACGCATACGGTCGCGGCGTCCAGTCAGGATCTTGTGCGGATAAGCCTGATGGCCGACGTCCCAGATCAGCCGATCTTCCGGCGTATTGAAGATATAATGCAGGGCCACGGTGAGTTCGACGACGCCCAGCCCGGCGCCGAGATGACCGCCGGTCTGGCTGACGGCATCGATCATTTCCGCGCGCACTTCGTCAGCGAGCTGACGCAACTGCTCAGTCTCCAGGTTCCGGAGATCTATCGGTGTAGCCACCGTGTCCAGAAGCGGCGTGTGCGGCCTGCCGGTCACAGAATTCCCCTAAAAATAACGTGTCAGCCGTCCGACCTAGCGCGGCGGCGAAACCTTGTCGAACGGCAACATGCCGCGTCCTACGCAGCGCAGTCGGCGCAGGTCCCGCGAACCTCCATCACCGGATGGTTCGGCTTGAAGCCGGTCCCGGCAGCTCGTGCACGCATCTCTGCCGCCAGCGCGTCGTCGTCGAGATGGGTAATGGCCCCGCAATCGTCGCAGATCAGGAAGATGCAATCGTGAAGGCATTCGGGATGCGCATTCGCGACATAGGCGTTCTGCGTCTCCACCCTCTTCACCACATTGGTCGCGACGAAAAGATCCAGGATCCGGTAGATGCTGTTCGGCGCGACACGCTTGCCGCGCGCCTTGGAAACGGCATCGGCTATGTCATAGGCGCTGGCAGGACCGTCCATGGCAGACAGGGCGCGAAACACCGCTGCGCGCATCTCCGTCCAGCGCTCACCGGAAGTCTCGAGCGTGGTGGCGGCGGCCTTTTCGAGGGCTGCGCCGCGATATTCTCGATGCTGTGTCTGTGTCATAATAAACAGATTATCGCTTACGGGCCGTGCCCCGGCAAGGGCCACCGGCCACGGCCACGACCCCCTTCAACGGGCGGTCCGACTCCATCGCAGGTTCATCGCATGAGCGATCCCGACGAGAATCACGCCGAGAACGGTCAGCAGCACCTCCCGCGGGCCATGGGCGGAAACGAGCGCGCCGGCCATCGCGCCGAGACCGAACCCGCCAATGGCAACGGCTTCCCATCGCCGGTGCCCGATCGCGCCGCCGACCAGGCCCGCAATGGCAAGCGGAATCGCGACGAGAAGTCCGACCTGGTGAACATTGTGACCAAGGAAAATGGATCCGGAGGCCGACATGAACGCGACAAGCAAGGCGCCAAACAGACAATGCACGAGGCAAAGCCCAGAAAGACCGATGGCGACTCGGTCGAGAAAGGCATTCGGACGCGGCATGGATCATTGAGATAATGTATCATCACCGGCTGGGCAAGATTGTTTCCCGTCATGCGATCTATGAGCGCACCGTGTCGACACAGCCGGCGCCTGCTTGGCACGTCGCACCGCTTGCGCATAGGAAGCGCCACATGACCATTCTTGCTTCTAGCTCGGCCGATGCGGGCCTCCTCTCCATTGACGAGGAAGACGACCGGTACCGTCCCCGCCTTCTCGCTGGCTGGCTAGCCGCCGTCGCCGCTCTCATCGTTCTGATGGTGGTCGTGGGGGGTATCACCCGTCTTACGGAAAGCGGCCTTTCCATTGTCGAATGGAAGCCCGTCACGGGCGCAGTGCCGCCGCTTTCCGACGCAGCTTGGCAACAGGAATTCGCCGACTATCAGACGTCCCCCGAATATCGCGTCAAAAATCGCGGCATGTCTCTGGCGGAATACAAGAACATCTACTTCTGGGAGTGGGCGCACCGCCTGCTCGGCCGGCTTATCGGGCTCGCTTTCGCCCTTCCCCTTCTCGTCTTCTGGCTGAAGGGGTGGGTGCCGCCGGGCTATCGCGGGCGTCTCGTTGCGCTTCTGGGCCTCGGCGGCCTGCAGGGGGTGATTGGCTGGTGGATGGTAACGAGCGGGCTGGCGAACGTCGCAGCCGTCAGTCACGTCCGGCTCGCGGTTCACCTCAATCTCGCGCTGTTCATCATTGCCTGTATCGTTTGGACGGCAAGCGACCTTCTTCGCGGCAAGGCGAGGCTGACCGGCTTCGCCGCCCTAGCCGGCGGGGTCCTTCTCGTCCAACTCGTGCTGGGCGCGTTCGTTGCAGGCCTCGACGCCGGCTATATCTATGCCGAATGGCCGATGATGGGCGGGGGTATTTTTCCGTCCTATGTCGATTGGTTGCAGCCCCTCTGGCGCAACATCGTCGACAATCCCGTTGTCGTGCAATTCGTGCATCGTTGGTGGGCCTGGCTGACCGCTGCGATCCTCGTGTTACTGGCGATCAAGGCGATGAAACGCGGTTCCCGCAAAACGCCGATCGCCCTCAAGACGCTGATCGCGTTGCAGATCATACTCGGCATCTCCACGCTGCTCAGCGGCGTCGAGATCTGGATCGCCGCGGCTCACCAAGGTGTTGCAGCCCTGATCGTATGGTGTACGGCCGCCTGCGCCCACCGGATCGGAGAAGCGCGATGACCAACAGTAACTTTCACAGCGCCGCCAGAAACGTCATCGGCGGGCCGCGCGCGGATTGCAGTCTCGATCCGCTGACCGGCTGGCGGCGCGATGGCCGCTGCGCGTCCGGCCCGGACGATCTCGGCAATCACTCCGTCTGCGTGCTGGTCACTGAAGAATTTCTCCAGTTCTCGAAAGCGGCAGGAAACGACCTGTCGACACCCCGGCCGGAATTGGGCTTTGCGGGATTGCGCCCGGGCGACTGCTGGTGCGTCTGCGCCGGCCGTTGGGAAGAAGCGCGCCGCGGCGGCGCTGCGCCGCTCGTCCGGCTCGACGCAACCCACGAACGAGCGCTGGAAGTTCTCGATCTGGGACACCTTCAAGCCCACGCTGCGGACACTGAAACCGAGTAAAGGTATCATTTTACCACAAGCGCAAATTGCCAAAATCCTTGACGGAATTGCGCGGTTTCGCCATATGGCGGCTCACAAAGCGGGCTGCTTCGCATCGACGCGGGCGGCCCGCCTTTTGTTTTCAAACGACAATTTGCTTGGGATCAGGCACATGTATTCAAAGACGACCGCCTCGCTGAAGGCTGGTGAGATCGAAAAGAAGTGGGTCATGATCGACGCGGAAGGGCTGGTCGTAGGCCGCCTTGCGTCGATTATCGCCAACCGTCTGCGCGGCAAGCACAAGGCCAGCTACACCCCGCACATGGACTGCGGCGACAATGTCATCGTCATCAATGCGGACAAGGTGCGCTTCACCGGCAACAAGCTGCAGGACAAGCGTTACTACCGCCACACCGGTTATGCCGGAGGTATCAAGGAAACCTCGCCGCAGAAGGTGCTGGAGGGCAAGTTCCCCGGCCGCGTTCTGGAGAAGGCCGTCGAACGCATGATCCCGCGCGGTCCGCTTGGGCGCCAGCAGATGCGGAACCTGCGCATCTTCGCCGGAACGGAGCACCCGCATGAGGCGCAGAGCCCCGAAATGCTCGACGTCGCCGCAATGAACCGCAAGAACAAGGTGGGCAAGTAAGTCATGGCTGAAGAGAAGAAGGGTCTCGAGGACCTGAAGGACCTGCAGAAGGAAGCCGCCCAGAAGCAGAAGGAGGCGCCCGCCGAGGCACAGGCCGGCTCTGCAGCGACGGCGACCGAAGCCGCGGATCAGGGCGCCGAGTCGTACGACCCCAACTCCGTCAATGCCGCGCCGCTGCGGGAAAAGCAGGTCGATCAGTACGGTCGTTCCTATGCCACCGGTCGCCGCAAGGATGCCGTCGCGCGCGTCTGGCTGAAGCCGGGTTCGGGCAAGATCACGGTCAACGGCAAGGATCAGGGCAAGTATTTCGCCCGCCCGACCCTGCGCCTGATCATCAACCAGCCGTTCGAGATCGCACAGCGCAAGGGCCAGTACGACATTGTCGCCACCGTCTCCGGCGGCGGCCTGTCCGGACAGGCGGGCGCGGTCAAGCATGGCATTTCGCAGGCGCTGACCCGTATGGAGCCGGAACTGCGCAGCGCGATCAAGCAGGCCGGCTTCCTGACGCGCGACAGCCGCGTCGTGGAGCGTAAGAAGTACGGCCGCGCAAAGGCACGCCGCAGCTTCCAGTTCTCGAAGCGTTAAAACTACCGGCCTTTGCCGCGAAAAGGGGCGGTCTCTTCGGAGGTCGCCCCTTTTTTATTCGCGCCTGGTGTCCTTCTCGAAATCGGAGCGGGCGGCCGTCTGTGTCGCTTCAGCAGGCGAAGGCGCCGACATGACAAGGTCGTATATGTCCGCTTCCCGGCCGATTTCCGCCGCGCCATAATCGCTGAAATGCGTCAGGTCGCGGTAGAGCGGCTTGCCATTCTTGCTGGTTCGGCATGTTCCGTTCGGGCACATGATTTCACCGAACCGCACGATAGCGACATCGCCCGAAAAGCGTTCGATGACATCTCGCGCGAGGGTCCAGCGAGGATCGACATCCTCTATTCTGAAATCGCAAGCATGCGCGGGTCGGTGTGTTGCGCGCGCCTTCACCACGCATTGCCCGGCATCATACGTCACGCGTGGCGGAGAGATGACCAGAATCGGCTCCGCTCCGTTTGCCCGCACGAAGGCGATCGTTCGGCGCAAGTGCCGTTCCAGCAGATCGGCCGAACTGTCCTGCCATGTTCCGTCCACGCGCACACGCGCCCCGGCCTCGACATTCCAGCGCCAGGGGGACGCGATGACGACCTTCAGCCCCGCCCCGTGCCGGCGAATATAATCCTCTGCATCGGCATTCGCCGCAGCGCATTCATCGGCCCATGCCGCAGGCTTGTCCCGATTCATCGGCACCACGCCGACGAGCGGCGGACAGGAATAGTAGGTCGCCTGGATCAACCGGGCATCCGGCTCGTCGCCAAGAATTGCGGGGACGCTGTGCGCGGCATGACTGTCGCCCCACACCAGGATCTTCGGCTGCTCCGCGGTGCGGCATACCGGCTTGTCTAAGGCATTTTCGCGGCATTCGGTGCTAAGGCCATAACTCGGTTTGATAAGCTCCTGCAAAGCAAGCAGTTGCGCATCCCCGGAGCGCTCCCCCCGCAGCGCTCCACCGCCGGCCAGCATGAGCGCCAAGAGAACCCCGCTTGCGGAGAAAATCATGCGCATCGAGACTGCCCCCTCCCCGCGCCGCTGCCGAAACGGCTGCTCGACGAAGCGATAGCTGAACCAGGCCAGAAGCAGCGACAGGATCGAAAGCCCGCCCATTTGCAGCATTGTCGGCTCCTTCAATGCGTAGAGGCGCATGAAAGCGAACAGCGGCTGATGCCATAGATAGGCGCTGTAGCTGATCAGCCCGATCCATATGAACGGCTTCAGGGACAGAATGCGAGCGGCGGCCGTCTCTTCACGGGCGAACAGGAGGATCAGCGCGACGCCGCCTACCGGAATGAGACCGATCGCAGATGGAAACGGCGTGCTGTCATCGAACAGAAAGAGACTCGCGACGATCAGCATCAGCCCCAACAGTCCCAGGGCGCCATTTCGCCACGATCCGTAACGATGCTGGGTCAGCGCGCAAAGAGCGCCCGCCATCAACTCCCATACGCGCGAGGGAAGAAGGAAGAAGTTGAGGCTTGGCGCTGCAACGGAGGCCCATTGGCTGACCGCAAGGCTGAGCATGAACAGGGCGACGACCGCTGCCAGTGTCGCCTTCCACCCGTGCCTCCACAGGAGCCAGAGCAGCGGAGGGAAGAACAGGTAGAACTGCTCTTCCACCGCCAGCGACCAGGTATGAAGGAGCGGCTTCAACTCGGAGGCCGCCCCGAAATAGCTTGTCTCGGTCCAGAACAGGATGTTCGATACGAAGAGCGCGACGGCGACGACGCTTTCGTAGAAATCCGTGCGCTGGCCCGGAAGCATCAGCCACTCCGCAAGCGGGATGCATGCCGCGACCACCAATGCGAGAGCGGGCAGGATGCGCCGCGCGCGCCGCTCATAGAAATCGATGATGGAAAAGCGCTCTTTCTCAAGGTCGCCCAGAACGATCGAACTGATCAGATATCCGGAGATGACAAAGAAGATGTCGACACCGAGAAACCCGCCGGAAAATCCAGGAAAGCCGGCGTGAAACGCAATGACCGGAATGACCGCGACGGCCCGAAGCCCGTCGACTTCCGCGCGATACTTCAATGAAACCCCCTTCGACATCGCCGCGCCATAACAACCAAAATGGATGAATTCGTTACCGGCGTCCTTTCCCAGCGGCTAGGGTGCAGGCTATGCAGGCGGTCCGATGGATAGAGCGATGCATCCGATTCCGGCATTTGGGAGGCTGATGGCGGCGCAGTTGCTGCTGATCCTGACGGCGCTGTTTGCGCTCATAACCGTCGGGACGCCCGCTGCGGCGGCCGCATCGGTGCAAAACGAGAACATGACGGTCTCTCTCGAGGCGGGACCGGCACATAGTGGTGCGCGGACGATCGCGATCGTCCTGACGCCGAAACCCGGCTGGCATACCTATTGGAAGAACCCAGGCGCTGCCGGCGTGGAGAGCCGGGCCGAATGGACGCTTCCGCCGGGGGCGACCGCCTCCGATCTTCGATACCCGGTTCCGGACCGGTTCGTCGTCGCCGGCATCATGAACTATGTTTTCAAGACGGAGCGCGCACTGCTCGTCGACATCGACGGTCTGCCGGCAAGCGGCGAGATTGGACTGACGTTCGACTATCTGGTCTGCGACGATGAGATCTGCGTGCCGGAATCCGCAAATCTGGCAGCCAATCTTTCGGACATCGGGGTGGAGGCAGGGCGGATCGGGCGCTGGCAGGCCGATCAGCCGACCGCCCATGACGGAGATGCGCGCGTCGAAGTTCAGGGCGACCGGCTGCGGCTGTCGCTCGCGGTGCCGCAGATCAGCGCGGTAAGCGACGCGTATTTCTTTCCCGCCGTCGACGGAGTTGTGGACTATAGCGCGCCGCAGACGGCATCGATCGCGGGCGATCGAATCGTGATAGAGACGGCGACCGGGTTCAATCCAGATGCCGACTCGGTGCCCGGCGTCGTCAAACTGATGCTGGAGGGCGGGGAGACGCTGGGTCTTGCCGTTGACGCCGAACCCGGCAGCGTCGAGGCAGCGGGTACGCCCCTTCTCGGCGGCGCGGATGAGACCGACCCGGCATCCGGTACTGGCGCTGGCCCGGCCACTGCACCGGCTCCGCCCCTGCCCCTCATCTTTCTCGCCGCGCTTGCCGGAGGGCTTCTCCTCAACATCATGCCGTGCGTGTTTCCGATCCTCAGCCTGAAGGCGCTCAGCCTTGCAAAGGGCGGCGTCTCTGAAAGGGCGGCGCGGAGCGAGGCGTTGTTTTACTCGCTGGGCGTCATCGGCGCGGTACTGGCGCTCGGGGGTGCGCTTCTTGCGCTGCGTGCCGGCGGCAGCACGGTTGGCTGGGCCTTCCAGTTGCAGGATCCCAGAATTGTCGCCGCGCTCCTGCTTCTCGTGACGGCGATCGCGCTCAATCTGGCAGGGCTTTTCGAACTGCCGGCAATTGCGGTCGGCGCAGACGGCTTGGCCGCGAGCGGGGGCCGCAGCGGCGCCTTTTTCACCGGCATTCTTGCCGCCGTCGTGGCGACGCCCTGCACCGGCCCCTTCATGGGCGCCGCGCTTGGGGCGGCGCTCGTCCTGTCGCCGCTTGCAGCAATGATGATTTTCGGCGGCCTGGGTCTCGGCCTCGCCCTGCCGTTTCTCGTGATCGGCTTCGTTCCGGCACTGCGTCGCCGTCTGCCGAGGCCCGGCGCCTGGATGGAAAGACTGCGGCGCCTCCTCAGTATACCGATGTTCGTGACCGCGGTCGCGCTCGCGTGGGTTCTTGGTCAGCAGGCCGGCGCCGACGGCCTCAGCATCGGTATTGCCGCCGCCGTCCTTCTCGGCCTTGCGCTCTGGTGGCTCGGCGGCGCGCGCCGGAAGCTTATCCCCGCCGCCGCGTCCGCCGCAGTCTTCCTGACGGTCCTTGCGGTGCCCACGACACTCTCGAATGTCGGCAGCGCAGACGCAGCGGAGGGCACAGTGCTGGCCGCTGCTCCCTATTCGCCCGCTGCGCTCTCGGACCTTCAGGCTGCCGGGGACCCGGTGTTCCTGTATTTCACCGCCGATTGGTGCATCACCTGCAAGGTCAACGAGCGGGGCGCGCTTTCCAGTGCTGCCGTCGCGGATCACTTCAAGAGCCGGGGCATCCGAACGCTGGTCGGCGATTGGACCCGCAGCGACCCGAAGATTACGGCGTTCCTGACCAGCCACGGACGCGCGGGCGTTCCGCTTTACATCTATTACGACCGGGAAGGACGCGAGACGATCCTGCCCCAGATCCTGTCCGCGGACGACCTTCTCGCTTTGGGGAGTGGTCAAGATGCCTGACGTGGGTTCATCCTTTCGTTCCGGAACGCTAAGCTCGTTCAGGGGACAATGATGGGAGGATAGAATGTTCAAGTCATTCACCGCCGCCGCCCTGGTGGTCGCGGCCGTCAGCATGCCGGCCTTCGCTCAGCCGCAGGTCGGCGCAGCCGCGCCGGACTTCCGTGCCAAGACGGCAAGTGGAGAATCCGTGAAGCTCTCGGATTATCGCGGCAAGACCGTCGTGCTGGAATGGACCAACAAGGGCTGCCCCTTCGTCCAGAAGCACTACAAGTCCGGCAATATGCAGAACTTGCAGCAGCAGGCCGAAGCCGACGGCGTCGTCTGGCTGACCGTGAACTCGTCCGCGCCCGGCAAGCAAGGCTATGTCGATGGTGAGGCGGCCAATGCGGAGATGAAGGAATACAAGACCAGCCCGACAGCCTATCTGCTCGATCCAAAGGGAACCATCGGCCGCGGCTATGGCGCCACAGCCACGCCGCATATGTATGTGATCGATAAGGAAGGCGTCCTGCAATATATGGGCGCCATCGACGATATCCCGACAGCGAAGATCGAGGACGTGAAGGGCGCGCAGAATTATGTAAGCGGCGCGCTGGCCGCGCTGGCTGCTGGAAAATCGCCTGACCCGGCCGCAACTCGGTCCTATGGATGCAGCGTGAAATATCCGGGCTGATCCGCCCGGGGCATCCGGACCAGGGGATATTGTGACAGACAGGACGTTCAAGGTCGCCGTGCTCGGCGCCTCCGGCTACACGGGCGCGGATTTCGTCAGGCTCGCCAGTCGGCATCCACGGCTGGAGATTGCCGGGCTCGGCGCGAACGCCAAGGCGGGGCAGAACATGTCGGATATCTGGCCGCATTTCCTGCCCCTGCGGCCGCTGCCGGTTCTGCAGCCGGCGGAGGAGATCGACCTTGAGGCCATGGATGTCGTGGTCGGCTGTCTGCCGCACGGCGCCAGCGCAGAGATCCTGTCGCGGATCGAAGGACCGCGCATCATCGATCTGTCGGCGGATTTCCGTCTGCGAAGCGCGGAGACCTATGCCGACTGGTATGGCGGACCGCATCCGGCGCCGGCGCTGCTGCCGGACGCGGTCTATGGCCTTAGCGAGTTTGCGCGGGATCGGCTCCCCTCGGCCCGGATCGCCGCCTGCCCCGGCTGCTATCCCACCGCGGCCCTGCTTGCGCTGCTGCCGGGCCTGATGGCGGACATGATCGCGCCCCGCAATATCTCGATCATGGCACTCTCTGGCGTTACCGGTGCCGGGCGTGCGGCGAAGGAGGCCAATCTGTTCGCGGAGGTGGCGGAGGCCGTGCATCCCTACGGCCTTGGCGGCCATCGGCACATGCCGGAGATCGAGCAGGAACTGTCCGCCGCAGCGCGCGCCGCCGTCACGGTCAGCTTTGTCCCGCATCTGATTCCGATGAACCGGGGCGAGCTGGAAACGATCACCGTCGAACTGGCCCCCGGCCGTTCCGCCCAGGAGCTTCGCGGCGCCATGGTGGACCGGTACGAGGACGAGCCGTTCGTGCACGTCCTGCCGGAGGGGACGGCACCCGCCACCCGCATGGTACGCGGGTCCAATCATGCCGTCCTCAACGTCTTCGCAGACCGGGTGCCGGGGCGCGCCATCATCGTCGCGGCGATCGACAATCTGGTGAAGGGGTCGTCCGGACAGGCGCTGCAGAATCTGAACCTGATGCTGGGCCTGCCGGAGACGATGGGGCTGGAACAGGGGCCGCTTTTCCCATGATCATCCCCTTCGCCGGCAAGACGCCGCGCATCGCGGAGGGGTGCTTCATCGCGCCCGGCGCGCAGCTGATCGGCGACGTCGACATCGACGAGGGGGCGAGCGTCTGGTACAATTGCGTGCTGCGCGCCGAGGGGCCGCCGATCCGGCTGGGCGCGAGGTCCAATGTCCAGGACGGCAGCGTCCTTCACATCACCCGCCGCAACCAGGGCACGATCATCGGTGCGGACTGCCTGATCGGGCATATGGCGATGGTCCATGGCTGCACCCTACACGATCACAGTTTCGTCGGCCTGGGCGCGATCGTCATGGACGACTGCGTCATCGAAACCGATGCCATGCTGGCGGCGGGCGGCATGCTGACACCCGGCAAGACCATCCCCACTGGCGAGCTGTGGGGCGGGCGCCCCGCCAGGTTCATGGCGAAGATGAGCCCGGAGCAGATTGCCAGAAACCGCCGCGGCTGCGCCGAATATGCCAAGCTGGCGCAGGCCCACCGCGCGGCCCTGAAGGACGCCGGCGAAAACCCCCGCTAGCCCAAGGGAACGGACACCCCCTTCAATCGCTTCTGCTTCAATGCCCTAGCGAAAGGAATGTCCGTCCCATGTTAAAACTTGCCCTCATCTTCCTTATTGCCGGATTGGTGCTCGGCGCGCTCGGTTTCGGCGGCATTGGCGGCGCCTTCGTCGGCATCGCCAAGATCCTGTTCTTCATCGCCATCGCACTGTTCGTCATCTTCCTGATCCTTGCCTTTCTGGGCGGGAAGAAGGTGAAGGACACGATCGGCTAGAGATGCACCGTCCGCAGCGTCAGCCCGGCTGGCGCTGCGGTTTGGGCAGCGTGCGCACCGGCGAAATCCCGAGCCCGTCGCTGCCCTCGCCCGCGCCCAGCCGGCGCAACACCTTGCCACTGGCAAAATCGATTTCCGCAATACGCCCATCGGCGGTTTCGGCCGCATAGAGGCGCGAGCCGTCCGGCGACCAGATCAGCGTCACCTGCTGGCTCGCCTCCTCGCCGCTGACCGGGATCGTCCGCACGACCTTCCGCGCCGCGACGTCGATGATGCTGATGCTGCCATCCTTCAGATTGCTGGTGGCCGCCCATTTCCCGTCAGGCGAAATGGCGATGCGGATCGGCATGGCGCCGACGTCGATGCTGGCAAGACGCTCCCCCGTCATGGCGTCGAGCACATAGACCGTGTTCGACGCCCGGTTCGCGACCCAGAGTTCGCTGCCGTCGTTCGACAGGTCCAGCCCCTCCGGCTCGTCCGCCGCCGTGAAGTCGGTCAGTTTCTTGCCCGCCGCAAGGTCGATGACCGTTACCGTGCGGCTGCCGAGATTGGAGACATAGGCGCGTCCCCGCTCCTCATCGACCACGACCATGTGACTGGTTTCCTGATCCGTCGGAATGGCGGATGCACGGCCGCAATCCGGCGTGAACAGCGTCAGCGTCCTGCTGCCCTCCGTCGTTGCGAGGATGCCGCCCGACTGCGTCCAGACGATGCCATGCGGACGCGCATTGGGCGCCAGATTGCACGTGCCGATCTTCTTCATCCGCTCCACATCGAACAGATCGACCGTCGTTTCGCCGTAATTGACCACGAAGGCGCGACGGCCGTCCGGCGAGACCGCGATCTCGTGCGGCATGTCGCCGGTCGGCAGCCGCGCCGCCTCCTTCCCCGTTTCAAGGTCGATGAAGCTGACCGTATCCTCCGCTTTGTTGCCGACGAGAAGCGTCTGGGCAGCGGACGGGGCGGCGCCCGTTATGGTGGCGGCAAGCGCGCCGATGAGCGCGGCGGAAGCGAGAAGCGTGTTTTTCATGTGCAGGACCTTAGCAGCAGTCGCCCGGCCGGTCAGGAGGCGAAACGTAACGGCCGGGCGCTGGAAGTTGACAGGTTTTCTATGAGGCAAAGTTGACAGTCTGGACACTCACCGCGCGGGCGCGCGCGTGAGGCTGTCCCCGCGCGCGCCCATCGCCGTCCCTATTTCTCCCCCTTCGTCTTTCCCCAGCTGCGCGCGGCTGTGTAGCCGAGATAGCCCGTGCCGAAGAGGACGTAGAGCGGTTCGGGAATGCCGTTCAGATACGCCGTCATCCCGCGCGCGATCGCCTCTGCCGTCGCAGGCTGCACCGCGCTGATCAAACCCATGGGAATGGCCCAGAGGAGAAGCGCGTACATGACGTAGAGGAAACTCGGCCGCGCCCGCGACGTCCACGGGTCGGCGGACTGCGCCTCCACCACGATGGCGGACAGTTCCGCACGCACCCGCTCAAGATCCTGCTGGTTCTGCATGCGCAGCAGTTCCAACTTGGCCCGGTCGCGGGCCTCAGGGTCGGGAATCACCTTGTCGATCAACCCGGCAATCGGGCCGATCAGGCTGCCGAGGACGCTCATGCCCGGCCTCCCTCGGCCGCATTGCCCAGACGGTTCGCCAGCCAGCCGTAAACGAAGCTCTCGTTCGCGGCGCGGGCCTCCGCAAGCTCGATGTAGCGGGCACCCTGCAGCGCATCGAGGGCGCGAAGCAGGACCGCTTCGCCGGATGGTCCCCGCCGGGTGCGAAAGGCGCTGAGCGCGGCGAGCGTGGCCGCGTCGACCTGCCGTGTCAGCGGGATGTCGGCCCAGTCGCGCCCCTGCCGGTTGAGGGCGTTCAGGGCGCGTTGCAGAAAGGCGGCGGCAACGGCCGGGCCCATGTTGACGCCTGTGTCAAAAAGCTCCTCCGCAACGCGCGGCACGATCTTCGCAACCTGATCGAAGGCGGGTGCGGTCCAGTAGCGGGTTTCGTAGATCTCGTAGGCCAGAGCGCGCGGGAAGGAACGCATGGGGCCGTGATAGCCATTGGCCGCCGCCGTTGCGGCGGTGATACCGAATTTGGTCGGGCCGCCGCGGTCGTGCGGATGGTTGGCATAGCCGCCCTCCCGCTCGACAAGCTCGGTGATCAGGCGGTCGATTTCTCTTGTCATCGTCAGTGCTCCCGTTTCGAGGAGCACGAGTAGTAAACACAGGATTTCCTATTTTGGAAGCCGGCGGCAGGGCGGGTGGTGGACCCCTGCCTTCGCAGGGGTGACGAGGTTTTCTGGGGAACGGCTGTCCGGACCTTTGGGGGACAGCTGTTCGGGCCCTTGGGGGACGGCCGTGCGGGCCTTTAGGGGGACGGCTGTCCGGCCTTTGGGAGGACGGCTGTCCGGCCTTGGGGGGACGGCTGTCCGGGCCTTTGGGGGGACGGCTGTGCGGGCCGTGGCTGGAAAACCGGACGTGCGTGCGACTGCGGTATGGGGGAAGGACTGGTCGGAGCGACAGGATTCGAACCTGCGACCCCCACACCCCCAGTGTGATGCGCTACCAGGCTGCGCTACGCTCCGACCGAGCCCGCGGCTCTAAAGACCGCGGGCGATTTGTGCAAGTCCGCTTCTCCGAACGGCGGAGGAAAAGCGGATCAGCCGCCGAGACGCTTGAGGAGCGCGCGCGCCTGACCGGCCTCCGCGAACTGTGCATTGCCGTTCAGCGACTGGCGAACCGCCTGCAACGCCTCCGACCGCTGGCCATTGGCGAGATAGGCCTGCGCCAGGTGGTAGCGGATTTCCGGATTGCCGGGCACGGTCGAGGACGCACGGCGCAGGAGCTTCAGCGCCAGCGCCTTGTCGCCGCCCGTCCTGAGCAGCGCCCAGGCATAGGTATCGGCAATCGCCGGATTGGCCGGCGCCATGTCATAGGCCAGCTTCGCCACCGGCACCGCGCGCGGATCCTTGATCTGCAGATAGGCGTAGGCGAGGTTGTTGAGGACGCCCGGATCGCGGTTGCCGATGACCTTGCGCAGCGATTCGTAGTTCGCCGCCGCCTGGCGGTACTGGCCGGCGTTCAGCTGCAGCTCCGCGATCGAGCCGAGGGAACCCGGATCCTTCGGATTTTCCTTCTTATAGGCTTGCAGGATCTTGATCGCATCGGCGTCGCGGCCAAGCTCGCTGTAGGCCTGCGCGATGGCGCGCGCCGTCGACAGGTCGAAGGTCTTCTTGCGCGCGGCGGACAGGGCGGCGAGCGCGTCCTTTGGCCGGTCGGCAAGCAGATAGGCGCGGCCGAGTGCGACCTCCGCCACGTTGGAATCGGGCTGCTCGTTGCGCAGGCGAACGGCCCATTCCCGCGCCTGATCGATGCGCCCCTCCCGCGCCTCCAGAGCGATCAGCTCCAGATAGGCGGGCGTCGTATTCTCGCCGGTGATGGTCAGCGCGCGCTGGAACGCACGCCGGGCATCGTCGGTCTCACCGTTCGCCTGCAGCGCGCGGCCAAGAAGGATGCGCGGCAGCAGCCGGTCCGAATCGACAGACACCATGCGGTCGAACAGGGACACGAGCTGATCCTGACGGCCGCTCGCCTCGTAAATGCGCGCCGCCGCGAGCAGCGCCGCGGAATTTTCCGGGAAGTCGCGAAGCAGGGACGACGCCTCGTTCTGCGCCCTGTCCGGCTGATTCGCGGCCAGATAGGCATCGGCCAGCGCGATACGCGGAGCCGGCGCATCGCGGTCGACGGAGGTCGCCTGTTGCAGCCACTCCAGCTGTTCGCGCCGGTCGCCCTGCTGACCGGCGATCTCCGCCAGCGTCATCAGCGCGCGCGTGTCGCGATTGTTGTCGTTGACGACCTTTCGCAGCTCGTCCTTGGCGGCGCCCGTATCGCCCTTGGCGATCAGGATCTGGGCCAGATTGCGCCGCGCCTCCGCATAATCGGGCTTCTTGTCGAGCGCCGTGCGGAACGCCTGTTCGGCCTTGGCCCGGTCCCCCTGGCCGATCAGCGCGCCGCCCAGCAGATTGTACCCGATGGGAAGCTGCGGATGCGCCTTGATGATCCGCTGGGAGGCGGCCTCGGCTTCCCCGAAGTCCGCGTCCTTCATGTTGATCAGCGCCAGCATCATCAGGCCGGACAGCGACTCCTGGTCCTTGTTGAGGACATCCTGCACCGTGCGTTCGGCAAGTTCGGTGTCGCCCTCCATAAGCTGGGTCATGGCGAGCTGGTTCTGCACGGACGAATCGCCGGACATCTCCTCCGCCTGCTGAAGATAGGCCTGCGCCTGCTGGGCGTTGCCGGTTCGCGCCATGGCGGCGCCGGCAATGGCATAGGTGCGCGCGTCGGCGGCATCGGCGTCGAGGATGGGCTGGATGGTGTTCAGCGCCCCCTCCGCATCGCCCTTCTGCATCTGTGCGGAGGCGTAGAGCTTTCGCGCGGTGACGCTGTTCGGCACGCGTCCGACGAGGCGGCCCAGGAAATCGTTCGCCGTGTCGACATTGCCGGCATCGAGCGCAAGCAGTCCCTGCAGCATCATGGCGGGCGCGAACTCGTTCACCATGCCGCGCGTCTGCTGCATGAGCTGGCGCGCCTTGTCGGTGTTGCCCTCCCGCGTTTCCAGAACCGCCTCTAGGTACAGAGCCATGGGATGGTTGTTCACGAGGCCGTTGATACGCTCCAAATCGGCCCGCGCCTCTTCGTCGCGGTTGAGGTCCCCGAGCGTGGCGGCGCGCTCCAGCAGCCCCTCCAGACTGTTGCGATCCACCTCCACCGCACGGTTGAAATAGGGAAGCGATGCCTCCAGCCCCTCGCTGCGGCGCGCGATATTGCCCATGGTGATGAGCGACTGGATATGACCGGGCCGCTTTTGCAGCGCGGGCTGCAGCAGGGCCTTCGCCTCGTCGGCCTGTCCCAGGGCGAGCAGGAAACGCGCAACGACGTTCACCGTGTCGAGATCGTCCGGGGACAGGGCAAGCGCGCGGTTGAACTCGCGCTCGGCCGTTTCAAGGTCGCGATTGCCGGCGGCGACCTGTCCCCGCAGGCGCGCGGCATAGCCGGCGAATTGCGGCTCGAAATCGGTGCTGTCCAGAATCTGCGAGGCCTGATCGGCCTTGCCCTGGAGCAGGAGGGCATGCGCCATCAGGTGCTGAACCTTGGACCGGGGCGTGCCGTCCTCAATCGCGGTTTCGAGTTCGGTCTGCGCCTCCACCCCGTTGCCGAGCGCGAGCGCGGTCCTCGCCATCATGATGCGGGCGAGCGCGTTGTTCGGATTCGCCTTCAGCGCGTTCAGAAGCTGGATCCGGGCCGTGCGGTAATCGCCCGCCTGATAGCTGCGAAAGCCGTTTTCATAGGCATCCGAGGCCGCGGATTGTTCATCCGCCCAGGCCGGCGACACAGTAAGCGGCACCGCCGCGCCAAGGACGAGCGCCGTGCCCGCCAGTTTCAATCCGCGCATGCGCGCACCCGCTTTCTTGTCAGACATTGCCATATTCCTCCCCCGCTATGACGTCCCGGCATTACCACAGCATTTCAGCACCGGGCTTTATCGCCCGGTCGCCGTCCGGTCGCCGCCCGGCCTCACGACACTTCAATAGCATATTGTTTTAGAAGATCATAAAGCGTCGGACGACTGATCCCGAGCAATTTCGCCGTTCCCGATATATTGTTGTCCGCCCGTGCGAGCGCCATCTTGATCGCCTTCCGGTCGGCCTCCTCACGCGCCTGACGCAGGTTCAGCGGCTCGTCGTCCTCCGCCTCTCCCAGATCGAGATCGCCGGCGGCCACCCGTGATGCATCCGCCATGATGACTGCGCGCTTAATGCGGTTCTCCAGCTCCCGAACATTGCCCGGCCAGGGCCAGTCCTCGATGGCGGCGAGCGCGGCGGGTTCGAAGCCGGAGAGCTTCCGGTTCATTTCGGACGAAAATTTCCGAAGGAAATGATGCGCGAGAAGGACGGGATCGCCCGGACGCTCCGCGAGCGACGGGATGCGCACGACGACCTCGGCGACGCGGTACCAGAGATCCTCACGGAAGCTGCCGGCGGCGATCATCTCCTCAAGATTCTGGTGCGTCGCGCAGACGATGCGGACGTCGACGGGGATCTGCTTGCGGCCGCCGATGCGCTCGATGACGCGCTCCTGCAGGAAGCGCAGCAGCTTCACCTGCAGCGGCAGCGGGATGTCGCCCACCTCGTCCAGGAACAGCGTGCCGCCCTCGGCCAGCTCGATCTTGCCCTCGGTGGTCTTCGCCGCGCCGGTGAACGCGCCCTTCTCGAAGCCGAACAGCTCCGCCTCGAGCAGGTTCTCGGGGATGGCGGCGCAGTTGATGGCGACGAAGGGCGCCTTCGCGCGCGGGCTCGATTCGTGCAGGCCGCGAGCGAGCAGTTCCTTGCCGGTGCCGCTGGCGCCGAGCAGCATGACGGAGACATCCGTCGTCGCCACACGCTCAATCATGCGGCAGACCTTCTGCATGGGATCGGCGGCGGTGACGAGGCCGCCAAGCTCCGTATTCGCCTGAGCGCTGGCGAGGGCGCGGTTCTCCTCCTCGATCTCGTAGAGGTGAAAGGCGCGGCCGACGATGAGGCCGAGGGCGTCGATGTCCACCGGCTTCTGGTAGAAATCGTAGGCGCCGCTGGCGATGGCGCGCAGCGCACTTTCGCGGGCGCCGTGGCCGGACGCGACGATGATCTTCGTGTCGGGTTTTGCCGCCAGCAGCTCCTCCAGCGCGGCGAACCCCTCGCTGGTGCCGTCCGGGTCGGGCGGCAGGCCGAGGTCGAGCGTGACGACGCGCGGTTCGTGCAGGCGCATCATGTCCATCGCCTCCTTGCGGCTGCCCGCAATGACGACCTCATAGTCCTCATAGGCCCATTTCAGTTGGCGCTGCAGCCCCTCATCATCCTCCACGACGAGAAGCACCCGGTCGTTCCTGGCCTTCATTCTTGCGCCCCGCTTTCGGTTGTGGCGCGGATGGGAAACCGCACGATAAAGCTAGATCCTTCTCCCGGCCGGCTGAGCACCTCCAGCGTGGCCCCCTCTCCCTTCAAGAGCTCGCGCGCCTCGTAGGCGCCGATGCCGAACCCCGCGGGCTTGGTCGAACGGAACGGCTTGAACAGTTCCTCTCGCACGAACTCCGCCGTCATGCCGGTGCCGCGATCGTCGACGATCAGCGTGACCGCCCCGGCCTCGTTCCGCAGGCGGATATGCACGGGCGCCCCCTCCGCACTCGCATCAAGGGCGTTCTGCACGATATGTTCAACCGCCTGCTCGATTTTAGCGCCGTCGCCTTCGATTTGAAGCGGATAATCGTCCGCGTCGAGAACGACGTTGGCACCGGCCCGCACCTTGGCGCGCTGAAGGCCGGACGCCATGGCGCGAAGGTCGAAGGTCTCGCTGGTCCGCGGCGCCCCCTGCGTCTGGCCGAGGCGCACGAGCAGATCGTTCATCTTTCCGACCGAGCTTTTCAGCGTGGCCACCATGTCGCTGCGGAAATCCGGATTGTCGGCATGGCGCTCCGCATTGCGGGCGAGCAGGCTGAGCTGCGACACCAGGTTCTTGATGTCGTGCATGATGAAGGCGAAGCGGCGGTTGAACTCCTCGAACTTGCGCGATTCCTCCAGGCTGGCGAGCGCGCTCTGCTCCGCGATGTAGCTGGCGCCCTGGCGGCCGACGGTGCGCAAGATATCGAAATCCTCCCAGTCGAGGTCGCGGGCGGCGCGCGGCTGTTCCAGGAGGATGACGCCGATCGGTTCCTCCAGATGTATGAGAGGTACGAGCAGCCACAGTCCCGGATGCGCGGCCATGTCGGGCGCGAAGCGCGCGGACACGTCCCCCTCCGCCACGAGAATGCGCCCCTCCTCCGTCATCAGCCGGCGCAGTTCCGGCGGCAGGGAGAACCCCTCCGGCGTCAGCGACCGGAAGTTCCACTGCGCGGCGGGTTCGAACCGGTCGGCGCCGCCCAGGCGAAAGAGAATGCCGCCGGGCGAATCGACGATGCTGGCGATGGCCTGGATCACCCGCTCGCTAAGGCTGCCGAAACCCGGACCGGATCGCGCCACGGTGGCGATGAACCGCAGCCACTCCTCCCGGTAGTCATATTTGTAGGCGAAGAAATGTTTGTTGATCTTCACCCGGATCCAGGCGCGCGCCCGGCCCGAAAGAAGCACGATGCCGCCAATGACGACCGCAGCGAAGACGAGGAGGATCTGGAGGAGACGTCCCCAGTCACCGCCGACGAAGCCGAGCAGATAGGCCGCGATCGACATGCCGATGAGGTAGATGCCGATGGCGCCCAGCGCGAAGGTCTGGAACGCCGCCTGCCGGGACAATTGCATGGAAAGATTACGGTTGCGCACGGCCGCGATCAGGAAAAGCGGCGTAACGAGCGCATTGGCCGCGCCGCGCGCATCGAAGAAGGCGATGGAGAGCGCCGGGTCGAGAAGCGCCAGCGTCGACCAGTTGAGGTCGTAGGCGAAGAGGCCGGCAAGCGCGAGGCAGAGCGTGCTGAGACTCCAGCGATTGGCGGGCGCGCTTGAAACGTATAGGTTGTGGGTAAGGACGAGGCCGCCAATCGCGACCGCCACGCGGGACAGGTCGACGAGGAACGGCAGCGGCGCGGTGAGCCCATATCCCGCAGCCGTCACCAGATCGAGCGCGAGCTGCAACGCGATCAGCGCGTAGAGCGACAGGATGACCTGACGGCTGGGATTGCGGCTTTCGTCCGCCCAGCTTGCCTTCATCATGACGCCGATGAAGACGATCCAAGCGCCGCTGCGCAGCGTCTCCCCCAGCGTCAGGACGAGCGCATAATGGCCGCCCGTGGTGATCGCATAGGCCAGCGCCGCGGCCCAGAGTGCATGGACGCCGGCCGCCAGCGCCAGCCATGTTGTCAGGCTGCGCTGCTTGCCGATCAGAAGGACGAGGATCGCAAGCAGCGTGTAGGATGCCGCGGCAATCCAGTGGCTGAAAATCGCGGTTTCGCCCGTCAACGCACCCCGTCCTGCCAGATGACGACGCGCATCGTCTGGATAAGAATGACAAGGTCGATGAACAGCGAATAATTCTTAATGTAGTAGAGGTCGTATTCCAGCTTGTGGCTCGCATCCTCCATGCTGGCGCCATAGGGATAGTTGAGCTGCGCCCAGCCCGTTATCCCCGGCTTCACGATATGGCGTTCGTTATAGAAGGGGATCTGCTCTGCCAGCTCCTTCACGAACACGGGCCGTTCGGGCCGCGGGCCGACAAAGGACATATCGCCCTTCAGCACGTTGAAGATCTGCGGGATTTCGTCGATCCGGGTCTTCCGCAGCAAACGGCCCACCGGCGTCACGCGCGGATCGCCGGCGGCCGCCCATTTCGCGCCGTCACGCTCCGCATCCTGAACCATGGAACGGAATTTCGCGATGGAGAAGGTCCGGCCGAACTGTCCCACACGCTCCTGCCGGTAGAAGACGGGACCGGCGCTGGTGGTTTTTACGGCGATGGCGGCAAGCACCAGAATGGGCGAGGTCAGAAGCAGCAGGACCGTGCTGGAAACGATGTCGAAAATGCGCTTCGAGGCGACTGACCATCCCGAACTGCCGAGAAACCCGTCAGAAAAGATGAGCCAGGAGGCGCTGACGCTGGCGAGATCCACGCGGCCCGACATGCGTTCGAGAAAACTGGTCTTCTCCGACACCCGAACGCCGGAGAGCTTCGCCTCCAGAAGCTGCCTCGCCGGCAGCGCGCCACGCCGTTCGTCGAGCGCGAGGACGATCTCCTCGACATCGTTGCGCAGGCAGAAATCCGAGAGGGACTCGAGGTCCGACAGCATTTTCGCGTCCGATACGATGCGCTGCCCGGTGCCCAGCGCGAAGTGTTCGACAACCCGGAAACCGGACGTGTCCCTGTTCTCCAGCTCACGCAGGCGTGCGCCGCGGCTGCCCGCGCCGATGATGACGATCGGTTCGCGAAAGCTGCGCCAGCCGATGACCCACTGGAAGACGGCGCGCGTCGCCACCAGCGCGAACAGCGTCATCAGGATCGCGTAGAACAGCACACTGCGCCACAGGTTCAGCGTCGGAAAGATCAGCATGATGACCGAAAGGATCAGCACGGTGAGGACCAGCGCGAGCATGATCCGAGCGCTGGTCATGCGCAGCGTCCGGAAGGACGAAAGCTGATAGGCGCCGACGCCAAGGAGCATGACGTAAACGGTCGCCGTATAGGTCAGCAGTTCCGGAAGCTGCGAGGTCAGCGGTTCCGCCCCGCCGATCTGCGACACGCGCAATTGCCAGGCGAACAGCGCAGACAGGAAGACGAGGACCGTCTCGATCAGACCGAGGATCAGCAGCGACCTGGGAAAATAATGGCGAAATAAGCGGATCAAATGGCGGCGTCCCGTAATGCTTCGTTTCGCGCCGGTGTGAACTCCCCTCTCTCGTCCCTCGCCGGCGCGCGTGTCCGAATCGGCCGCTCGCAATCCCCCTGGGGAACGGCGCTGCTTGTGGACATTCGCGAAAGCCCATATCCGCAAACTCTTAACGCGTCACTAGGATCGAAACCATGATTGCGAAGAGAGCGGGAAGCCGATGACCGAAAGCAGCGCGAGCGAAGACGGAGAAATGGGCGGTGCGACACGGGCAATCGGCGCCGACATCTGGCCGGTCATCCTATCCGGCGGCAGCGGCACGCGGCTGTGGCCGCTGTCGCGAACGGAGCGGCCGAAGCAGATGCTGACACTGGGACAGGACCAGCCGATGATCCTGGCGACGGCGGCCCGCGCGGTGGGCGCGGGCTATCACGATCCGATCGTCGTCGCCGGAGAGGCGCACCGGGAACTGGTCGAGAAAGCCTTTGAAGGCGCGCCATTGTCGGCGCTGATCCTGGAGCCGGCGGCGCGCAACACCGCCCCCGCCATCGCCATGGCCGCCCATCATGTCGCGGCCGCGGATCCCGAGGGCCAGATCCTGGTCATGCCCTCCGATCATCTGATTCGCGACGAGGCAGCCTTTCGCCGGGCGGTGGACAGCGCCCGCGAGCTGGCGACGGACGGCTGGCTGGTCACCTTTGGCATACAACCCGATCATCCGGAAACGGGTTACGGCTATATCGAGGCGGGGGAGCCACTGGGCGCCGCCGGACGCCGCGTCGCCACCTTCCGCGAAAAGCCGGACCGCGAAACGGCGGAGGACTTCCTGAGAAGCGGCGGCTTTTACTGGAATGCCGGAATCTTCCTGATGAAGGCGCGCGCCTATCTGGACGCGCTGGCCGCGCATGAACCGCGCATTGCCAGCGCCTGCGTCGAGGCCTTCGAAGCCTCCGGCGCGGCCGGCAAGGTGGTACGGCCGGGCTATGACGCATTCTTCCGCTGCGCCTCGCAATCCATCGACTATGCCGTCATGGAGCCGGCCGAGAAGAAAGCGGTGGTTCCGGTCGATATGGGCTGGTCGGACATCGGATCGTTCGCGGCCCTGCACGAAGTGCTGGCGCAGGACGAGGACGGCAATGTCGCGGTTGGCGATGCGCTGGTGGAGGACTGCCGCGGATCGCTGCTGTGGTCGGACGGCCCGCTGATCGGCGCGGTCGGCCTCGACAATCTGGTGGTCGTGGCGGCGGAGGACTGCGTCGTCGTCCTGCCTCGTGAGCGGGCGCAGGACGTGAAGGCCATCGTCGAGAAGCTGAAGGCGGCGGGCCGCAGCGAGACGGAGCGCGTGACACCGCGCTGAAACCGGCCCCCGTAAAGAAAGTTTCGGCGGCGGGCATGGGCGGCGTTGAACTGCGCGCGCCCTGCCGTTATAGCGCCGCCTTCCGGCCGGCACACGGCGCTTTTGCGGGCACGTGGGTGAGTGGCTGAAACCAGCGGTTTGCTAAACCGCCATACGGGGTTGACCCGTATCGAGGGTTCGAATCCCTCCGTGCCCGCCACCGTCCCACCCTCCCAACTTAGACGGGTCTTCGCTGCCGGCGGCGGCTGCGCGGGATTCCAGGCCTGACACGAGCCCCGGTGCCCGCTAGTCAGTCGGCCGGAACGTGGTGAGGGAGGATCTTGCGAATGACGATGCGCGCCGGGCTTGAGGTCGACGATACGCTCTGCCGGTTTGTGGAGGCCGAGGCGCTGCCCGGGTCGGGGATCGAGGCGGATGCGTTCTGGAGCGGGCTGGAGAGCCTGCTTACCGACCTGTCGCCGAAGAATGCGTCCATGATGGAGCGGCGTGCGGATTTGCAGCGGCGGCTCGACGACTGGTTCGCCGCGCGGAAGGGCAAGGATGTGGGCGGCGCCGAGGCGCGGGCGTTTCTGGAGGAGATCGGCTATCTGGTGCCGGAACCGGCGCCGTTCCGCATCGAGACGGCGAATGTCGATGCGGAGCTGTCGACGCTGCCGGGGCCGCAACTCGTCGTGCCGATCACCAATGCGCGCTATGCCCTGAACGCCGCGAATGCGCGGTGGGGCAGCCTGTACGACGCACTTTACGGCACGGACGCGCTGGGGAGCGCGCCGCCGGCCGGCGGCTATGACGAGGCACGCGGCGCAGAAGTGATCGCGCGGGCGAAAGCGTTCCTGGACGACACCTTCCCTTTGGCGAGCGGACGTCATGCGGATGTCGAGACCTACCGGATCGAGGAGGGCGCGCTCGTGCCGGCGCTGCGGGATGCCGGGCAGCTTGCCGGCTGGCGCGGCGCGGCGGACGCGCCGGAGGCGGTGCTGCTGGTCAACAACGGCCTGCACGTCGAAATCCTGATCGATCGCGCGCACCGCATCGGCAGGGACGACCGCGCCGGCGTGGCCGACCTGATCGTCGAAAGCGCCGTCTCCACCATCTGCGACTGCGAGGATTCGGTGGCGACGGTGGACGGCGAGGACAAGACGCTGGCCTATCGTAACTGGTTGGGCCTGATGAAGGGTACGCTGGCCGCGAGTTTCCACAAGGGCGGCGAGACGCTGGAGCGCACGCTGGAGGGGGACCGGGTCTACACCGCGCCGGATGGAGGCGCGCTTGTCCTGCCCGGCCGCTCCGCCCTGCTGGTGCGGAATGTCGGGCACCATATCCAGACCGGGATTGTGAAACTGGACGGAGAGACGGTGCCCGAGACGTTCGTGGATGCGGCCGTCACGGCGCTGTGCGCGCTGCACGACCTGAACGGCAAGGGCCCGCACCGCAACAGCCGTGCGGGCAGCGTCTATATCGTGAAGCCAAAGCTGCACGGACCGGAGGAGGTCGCGCTGGCGTGCGAGCTGTTCGGCCGGGTCGAGGATCTGCTGGGTCTGGCGCGCGGCACGCTGAAGATCGGCGTCATGGACGAGGAGCGGCGCACCAGCGCCAATCTCGCCGCCTGCATCCACGCCGCGCGCGAACGGCTGGTCTTCATCAACACTGGCTTCCTCGACCGGACGGGCGATGAGATCCACACGGTGATGGCCGGCGGGCCGGTGCTCAGAAAGGACGAGATCAAGAAGGCAGCTTGGATCGACGCCTATGAAGCGCGCAATGTCGGCATCGGCCTCGCCTGCGGGCTGAAGGGCAAGGCGCAGATCGGCAAGGGCATGTGGGCCGCCCCCGACCGCATGGCGGACATGATGCGCGAAAAGATCGGGCATCCGAAGGCCGGCGCCACCTGCGCCTGGGTCCCCTCCCCCACGGCCGCGACGCTGCACGCGCTGCACTATCACCAGCTGGATGTCATGGCGCGGCAGGACGAACTGGCGGCGGAGCCAGTGACCGGGCGCGTGGATGATCTGCTGACGCCGCCGCTTGCCGCCGGCCGCAACTGGACGGAGGAGGAGGTTCGGCGCGAACTGGAGAACAATTGCCAGGGCATTCTCGGCTATGTCGTGCGCTGGGTCGATCAGGGGGTCGGCTGCTCGAAGGTGCCGGACATCGAGGATGTCGGGCTGATGGAGGACCGGGCGACGCTGCGCATCTCCTCCCAGCATATCGCCAACTGGCTGGCGCACGGCGTGGTCACAAGGGATCAGGTCGAGGAGACGCTGCGGCGCATGGCGGCGATCGTCGACCGGCAGAACGAGGGCGACGCCGCCTATCGCCCCATGGCCTCGACGTTCGACGGGCCGGCCTACAAAGCCGCGCAGGCCTTGATCTACGACGGGGAGACGCAACCTAATGGGTACACCGAATTCCTGCTGACAGAATGGCGCCAAGCCGCGAAAGGAGCCGCATAATTCCATGAAGACAAGAGCCGCCGTCGCCTTCGAGGCGAAGAAGCCGCTGGAAATCGTCGAGCTGGACCTGGAAGGCCCCAAGGAGGGCGAGGTGCTGGTCGAGATCATGGCGACCGGCCTTTGCCACACCGACGCCTACACCCTGTCCGGCACCGATCCGGAGGGGAAATTCCCCGCCGTGCTGGGTCATGAGGGCGCGGGTATCGTACGCGAAATCGGCGCGGGCGTCACGAGCGTGAAGCCGGACGATCATGTCATTCCGCTCTACACGCCGGAATGCCGCACCTGCGAATATTGCCTGAACCCGAAGACGAACCTGTGCCAGCGCATCCGCTCCACACAGGGTCAGGGCCTGATGCCGGACGGCACCAGCCGGTTCCGCTACAAGGGCGAGACCATCTATCATTATATGGGCACCTCGACCTTCTCGAACTTCACCGTGCTGCCGGAGATCGCGGTCGCGAAGATTCGCGACGACGCGCCGTTCGACACGAGCTGCTATGTCGGCTGCGGGGTGACGACCGGGGTCGGCGCGGTGGTGAACACGGCGAAGGTGGAACCGGGCAGCCGCGTCGTCGTCTTCGGCCTGGGCGGCATCGGCCTGAACGTCATACAGGGCGCGAAGATGGCGGGCGCCAGCCAGATCGTCGGTGTCGACATCAACCCCGACCGCGCCGAATGGGGCCGCAAGTTCGGCATGACCGACTTCCTGAACCCGAAGGACGGCGGCGATATCGTCGAGCGAATCGTCAACCTGACGGGCGGCGGCGCGGACTACAGCTTCGAATGCATCGGCAATACGGACGTGATGCGCCAGGCGCTGGAATCCTGCCACAAGGGCTGGGGCGAAAGCATCATCATCGGCGTCGCCGGCGCGGGCGAGGAGATCGCAACCCGCCCGTTTCAGCTCGTCACGGGCCGCAGCTGGCGCGGTTCGGCATTCGGCGGCGCGCGCGGGCGCACGGACGTGCCGAAGATCGTCGACTGGTACATGAACGGCCAGATCGAGATCGACCCGATGATCACCCACAAGCTGTCACTTGAGGAGATCAACAAGG
The DNA here is from genome assembly GCF_000342165.1 of Pacificimonas flava. Classification (GTDB taxonomy): domain Bacteria; phylum Pseudomonadota; class Alphaproteobacteria; order Sphingomonadales; family Sphingomonadaceae; genus Pacificimonas; species Pacificimonas flava. The sequence goes on along the minus strand of NZ_AMRV01000001.1, from coordinate 9,972 downwards.
GCTTCGATCTGATGCATGAGGGGACATCGATCCGCGCCGTCGTGGTTTATTGAGCGAAGCCGGACCGGACACGAAAAAGAAGGGGAAGCGGAAATGTTCAGTCACGTCATGGTCGGGTCCAACGACATCGACCGGTCTCGGGCTTTCTACGACACGCTGTTCGAGGCGCTGGGCGGCAAGCCCGGCCGCGTCGATCCGAAGGGCCGCATCATGTACCTGCACGGCGGCTCCGTCTTCATGGTGACGAAACCCATCGACGGAGAGCCGGCGACGAATGGCAACGGCATGACCATCGGTTTCGCCGCCGACAGCCCGGAACAGGCCGACGCCTGGCACGAGGCGGGCCAGAAAGCCGGCGGCAGCGCCATCGAGGATCCGCCCGGCGTGCGCGAAGGCGCGGGCGTGAAGCTGTACCTCGCCTATCTGCGCGATCCGGACGGCAACAAGATCTGCGCCATGCACCGCATGACCTGACGGAGATCGATGTGAGATCCCGGCCGTGACCGCGGAACCCGCCTGCATATTGACGCTGACCTGCAAGGACGGCGTCGGGATCGTCGCGGCCGTCAGCGGTGTGCTGGCGGATCGGGGCGGCTTCATTCTGGACAGCCAGCAATATGCCGACCTGGAGACGGGGCGCTTCTTCATGCGCGTCGTCTTTCAGGCGGCCGGCGGCCGGACCCTGCCGCCGATCGAGACGCTGCGCGCGGCAATGATGCCGGTGGCCGAACGCTTCGGCTTCGACTGGTCGCTGACCGCGATGGACGATGCGCCGCGCGCGGTGGTCGCCGTATCGCGCGGGCTGCACTGTCTGGCCGACCTGCTTCTGCGCCAGAGCGCCGGGACTCTGGGCATGCGCATCGCGGCCGTCGTCGGCAATCACGATGTCGGACGCGAGTTGACGGAATGGCACGGCATCCCGTTCCACCATCTGCCCGTCACGGACGACACCCGGGCGGCGCAGGAGGCGGATATCCAGCGCGTGATGGCGGAGGCCGGCGCCGACTATCTGATCCTCGCCCGCTACATGCAGGTGCTGTCGCCGGACCTGACGCGGGCGCTGGCGGGGCGCTGCATCAATATTCACCACAGCTTCCTGCCCGGCTTCAAGGGCGCGAAACCCTATCACCGGGCACACGAACGCGGCGTCAAGCTGATCGGCGCGACCGCCCATTTCGTGACCGAGGATCTGGACGAGGGGCCGATCATCGAACAGGCCGTCGAGCGCGTCGATCACCGCGCGAGCGTCGAGGATCTGATCCACACCGGGCGGGATATCGAAGCGCAGGTCCTCGCCCGCGCCGTAGACTGGACCGGCCGCCGCCGCGTCCTTCTGAACGGCCAGCGGACGGTGGTGTTTCGGTAGCGGACAGGTCCTTCTTCGTTCTCTGCCCTGCTCGTGAGCCTTCGAAGGCTGCGGCCAAGGCTGGTCCGTGGTGCGCGCATGGACCCCTGCCTACGCAGGGGTGACGAAAAATGTGCACTCGTTTCCAAGACCACACCTCGTCACCCCTGCGGAGGCAGTCCATCGTCAGGGGTGACGGAAAGATGCACGCGTCCTGGCAGCGCGCGCCGCCAAGCGGAACCACCGATGCTCGGCATGGCCGGCAGACGCGCGGTCGGTCAAGCCGTCACGCTCTCGTCTTTCTCCCCCTCTTTACCTCGTCGCCCCTGCGAAAGCAGGGGGTCCATCGTCGGGAGTGCGAGAAAAACGGCGGCAGGCAGACGGGCGGCCGAGCAAGCCGTCACGCTCTCGTCTTCCTCCCCTCATGACCTCATCACCGCTGCGGAGGAGCCATCGCCGGGGGTGACGAAAAGAAGCATGGTCGCCGCAGCGCGCGCCGCTCACCGGAATCCCCCTATGCTCGGCATGTCGGCAGGCGGACACGCGGCCGATCAGGCCTTCAGGCCCTCGTCTCCCCCTCATCGCCTCGTCACCCCTGCGAAGGCAGGGGTCCATCGAGGGTGTGATCTCGCGTAATCGGATACGGTCGGCTGGGAGGAATCGCCCGCTGCCCCTTGCGCGGGGCGCTGCCCGTGACGAAGGCGAGCCTCATGCGTTAGGGACGCGCCGAATGGAACGCCGGCGCGGCGTGGCCGCTGTCGGGCAGCAGGGCCGCCTGCGCCGCGGAAACAGGGAAGAAGGAACCGGACATGGAAACCGTATCGACGAACAAGAGCCATGGCGGCACGCAGGGCGTCTACACGCACGCCTCCGACGCCACGGGTACGGACATGACCTTCTCCGTCTTCGTGCCGCCGCACGAAAAGGGCGCGGCGCTGCCGGTGCTGTGGTATCTGTCGGGCCTGACCTGCACCCACGCGAATGTCACGGAAAAGGGCGAGTACCGCGCCGCCTGCGCCGAGCACGGCATCATCTTCGTCGCGCCGGACACGAGTCCCCGCGGCGACGACGTTCCCGACAAGGATCAGTACGATCTGGGCAAGGGCGCAGGCTTCTATGTCGATGCGACCGAGGCGCCCTGGGCCGGGAATTACCGCATGAAAACCTATGTCGAGGAGGAACTGCCCGGCCTGATCGGCGACATCTTTCCCGCGGACATGGAACGGCAGTCGATCATGGGGCATTCGATGGGCGGTCACGGCGCGCTGACCATCGGGCTGCGGCATGCGGATCGGTTTCGCAGCATCTCCGCCTTCTCCCCCATCGTCTCGCCCCTGTCCTGTTCCTGGGGGCAGGAGGCGCTGCGTCTGTATCTGGGCGATGACGAGGATGCGTGGCGCGCCCATGACGCCTCCGCGATGATCGCGGACGGCGCCCGCCATCCGCATCTGCGCGTCGATCAGGGGACCGACGATCAGTTTCTGGAGGAGCAGCTGAAAACCGGCTTTCTGCGGGACGTCTGCAAGGAGCTGGGGCAGGACCTGGAGCTGAATCTGCGCGCCGGCTACGATCACAGCTATTATTTCATCTCCACCTTCATGGCGGAGCATGTCGGCTGGCATGCCGAACGTCTGAAAGAGGGACGCCGCTAGAAATCCGTCACGAAATCGAGATGAGGGTTAGCGTGCTCCGGCCGAATTGGCGGAGCCGCCCTCTTCCGCATCGCCGTTCCCGTCGGCATCGCCGTTTTCGCTCGCATCGCCTGCTTCGTCCCGGTCCTGCGTTTCGAACAGCGCGGCGACAGCCTTCAGGATTTCGGCTTCGGTCGACGGCTTCTGAACGACCTGCGCGCCGCCGAACTCGCTGGCGATCTGATCCGCGTCCGTCGATCCGGTATGGAAGATGAAAGGAATGCCGCGCGCCTGAAGCTCCCGCGCCAGTTCCCGCCCATCCTTGCCCGCCATGTCGATGTCGATGATGGCCGCGTCCGGTTCGAAAAAGTCGCCATCGATGACGGACATGCACGCCGCCATGCGGTCGCAGATGCGAATGCTGTGCACACCGGAATAGCGCAGCTTCACCTCCAGCCCCATGGCCGGGATGACCTGATCCTCCGCCACCAGGATGTTCTTGCCCTGTAACAAGGACTTGATGCGTTCGGTGTCGCTCATAGGCACCCCCTTAGAGCCGTTTTCGTGACAATCAACTGAACAGGATCGCCCGGCGCCGGACGGCGGTTCCCTGCAGCTGGAGATGGAAAGCCTCTTCTAACGACACAAGGTAAAGTTTGTTTAATCGCCTCCCGCATTCGGACTATTGCCGCACCGACCACAAACGTGGGAAGGATCCCATATGGCCGATGCGGATATTGCGGACCTGGTGGCACGCGCAGAGCGGGCGGCAAGCGCGCTTGGCCAGTCGCTGACCACCATTTCCCGAAAAATCCTGAACGACGGCAAGGGGATCGCGCGGCTTGCGGCCGGCGGTCAGCTGACCGTCAAGACGCTGGCGGCGGCGCGCAAACGCCTCGCGGAACTGGAAGGACAGGATGTGACGCAAAAGACCCTGACCCATCTCGACCGGCTGGAGGCCGAGAGCATCCACATCATGCGGGAGGTGGCGGCGACCTGCGAAAATCCGGTCATGCTCTATTCGGTGGGCAAGGATTCCGCCGTCATGCTGCACCTGGCCATGAAGGCATTCTACCCCTCGAAACCGCCCTTCCCGCTGATGCATGTCGATACGGGGTGGAAATTTCGCGAGATGATCGCCTTTCGCGATGCGGAGGCGGAGCGGCTGGGTCTCGACCTGATCGTGCACCAGAACCAGGAAGGCCTGCGCGACGGCGTCGGCCCGTTCACGCACGGGTCCGCGGTCCACACCGACGTCATGAAGACACAGGCGCTGAAACAGGCGCTGACCCAGTATGGGTTCGATGCGGCGTTCGGCGGGGCGCGGCGCGACGAGGAGAAAAGCCGGGCGAAGGAGCGCGTCTTCTCCTTTCGCAGCGCACAGCACCGCTGGGACCCGAAGAACCAGCGGCCGGAGCTGTGGAACATCTACAATACGCATGTCCACAAGGGCGAGAGCATGCGGGTCTTTCCGCTGTCCAACTGGACGGAACTGGATATCTGGCAATATGTCTACAAGGAGGAGATCCCCCTCCCCTCCCTGTATCTCGCAGCGCCGCGGCCGGTGGTGGAGCGTGACGGCGTGCTGATCATGGTCGACGACGACCGCATGCCGCTGGACGATGGAGAGGTGCCGCAAGAGCGCATGGTCCGCTTCCGCACCCTCGGCTGCTACCCGCTGACGGGCGCGGTGGAGAGCCAGGCGGCGACGCTGCCCGACGTCATCCAGGAAATGCTGCTGACCACCACATCCGAGCGGCAGGGACGCGTCATCGATTCGGACGCGGGCGCCTCCATGGAGCTGAAGAAGCAGGAAGGGTATTTCTGATGGCGGACCATGCAGCCGGCAGCACATCCTATCGTCCCGACGCGCAGATCGCCTCCGACATTCTCGGCTATCTGGACACGCACGAGAAAAAGGGGCTGCTGCGCTTCCTGACCTGCGGCAGCGTCGACGACGGCAAATCGACGCTGATCGGGCGCCTGCTCTACGACACGAAGATGATCTACGAGGATCAGCTGGCGGCAGTCGAACGCGATTCACGGGTGTCCGGCACGACGGGCGACGCCCCCGACCTGGCGCTGCTGGTCGACGGACTGGCGGCGGAGCGCGAACAGGGCATCACCATCGACGTCGCCTATCGCTTCTTCTCGACGGAAAAACGCAAGTTCATCGTCGCCGATACGCCGGGGCACGAACAATATACGCGCAACATGGCGACGGGTGCCTCCACCGCCGATGTCGCCGTCATCCTGATCGATGCCCGGCGGGGCGTGCAGGTGCAGACGCGGCGCCATGCCTTCATCGCCTCCCTCCTCGGCATTCGCCACGTGGCCGTTGCGGTCAACAAGATGGACCTCGTCGGCTTTTCGCAGCGCGTCTTCAACGACATCGAGGAGGAGTTCCGCGACTTTGCCGGCACGCTCGGTTTCGACGATATCGCGATGATTCCCATGAGCGCGCTGACGGGCGACAATGTGACGGCGAGAAGCGATGCCATGCGCTGGTACCGCGGCGATACGCTGCTCGGCTATCTGGAATCGATCGAGGTGCACCGGGAGGATGCGGATGCGCCCTTCCGCCTGCCCGTGCAGTGGGTGAACCGCCCCAATCTCGATTTTCGCGGCTTTTCCGGCACGATCGCTTCGGGGCGCGTGCGACCGGGGGACGAGGTGATCAGCATCCCGTCGGGGCGGCGCAGCCATGTGGCCCGCATCGTCACGGCGGACGGCGACCTGGAGGCGGCGCGCGCGGATCAGGCAGTGACGCTGGTGCTGGAGGACGAGATCGATTCCAGCCGCGGCGACATCCTGTGCGCACCCGCCCACCCCGCGGCCCAATCGGACCAGTTCCAGGCGAAGCTGCTGTGGATGTCGGAGACGGCCATGCTGCCGGGCCGGCAGTACCGGCTGAAAACCGGCAACAAGACCGTCGGGGCCTCAATCACCGCGCTGAAGCACCGGATCGACGTCAACGATTTCTCGGAAGAAGCGGCGAAGGTTCTGAAGCTGAACGAGGTGGCGGAATGCAACCTGTCGCTGGCGCAGCCCATCGCGTTCGACCCCTATGCGGAGAACCGGCGGACGGGCAGCTTCATCCTGATCGACCGGCAGACCAACGAGACGGTCGCGGCCGGCATGCTCGACTATTCGCTGCGGCGGGCGCAGAACGTCGTCTGGCAGGATCTGAACGTCGGCCGGCGCGAGCGGGCGGGCCAGAAGATGCAGCGGCAGGCGGTGCTGTGGTTCACCGGTCTGTCGGGCGCGGGCAAGTCCACCATCGCCAATCTGGTCGAGCGGCGCCTGTTCGACATGGGCCGCCACACCTATACGCTGGACGGCGACAATGTGCGCCACGGCCTGAACAAGGATCTGGGCTTCACCGATGCCGACCGGGTGGAAAATATCCGCCGCGTGTCGGAGACCGCGAAGCTGATGGCGGATGCGGGGCTGATCACGCTGGTCAGCTTTATTTCGCCGTTCCGATCCGAACGGCAGATCGCGCGCACGCTGATGCCCGACGGGGAGTTCATCGAAATCCATGTCGATACGCCGCTGGAGGTGGCCGAGGAGCGCGACGTGAAGGGCCTCTACGCCAAGGCGCGCGCGGGCAAGATCAAGAACTTCACCGGCATCGACAGCGCCTATGAGCCGCCGCTGCACCCGGAAATCAAGGTGAACACCGTCGCCATGACCGCGGAGGATGCGGCCACCGCCATCGTTGACTATCTGGAGGCAAACGGCTTTCTGACCAGCGAGTGAGGAGCCGGGCGGCACCGCCCCGAGGAGGAACGCGCGCATGGCCGACTACGACGTCTTCAACGGCGATGCGGACGGCATCTGCTCGCTGATCCAGCTGCGCCTGGCCGAGCCGAGAGACGCGGCGCTGATCACCGGCGTGAAGCGCGACATCGCACTGCTGTCGCGCCTGTCGGCCGCGCCCGGCGACCGCATCACCGCGCTCGACATCTCCATGCGCACCAATGGAGAGGCGCTGCGCCGGCTGCTGGACCAGGGCGCGGCGGTCTTCTACGCCGATCATCACAATGCGGGGGAAATCCCGGACCACCCGGCGCTGGACGCGGCCATCGACACGGGCAGCGACATGTGCACGGCGCTGATCGTCAGCGACCGGCTGGGCGGCGCATATGAACGCTGGGCGCTGGCTGCGGCGTTCGGCGACGGACTGGCGCACGTCGCGTCCGCCCGCGCGCGAAGCGCCGGCCTGACTGAGGCGGAGATCGAGACGCTGGCGCGGCTGGGCACGCTCCTCAACTATAACGGCTATGGCGCGTCGGTCGGCGATCTGCACTTTCCGCCGGATGCGCTTTACGGCCACGCCGCGCCCTTTGCCTGCCCCTTCGCCTTCATCGCGGAGCGGCCGGATATCTATGCGCGGCTGGATGCGGGATACCGGGAGGATATGGACGCAGCAGAGGGGGCGGCCGTGATCGACGAAACGCCGCGCACCTTCGTCATAGAGCTTCCCGACGCCGCTGCGTCTCGCAGGGTTTCCGGCGTCTTCGGCAACCGCCTGGCGGAAACGGTGCCCGGCCGCGCCCACGCGATCCTGACCGCGAGCCCTGGCGGCTATGTCGTCAGCGTACGCGCCCCGCATGAGCGGCGGGAGGGCGCCGATACGCTGTGCCTGCAGTTCGAAAGCGGCGGCGGCCGCGCGGGTGCGGCGGGCATCAACCATCTGCCGCGAACCGACCTCGACCGCTTCGTCGCGGCCTTTCGCACCGCATTCGGCGGCTGAGAACGCGCCGGCCCTAGCCGGCGATGACGGGGCCGCGCAGGCGCTGCCAGCGCTCGGCGGCGGCAGCCTCTGCCTCCGCCTGCCGGCGAAGCGCGATATGGTTGTCGAGGCGCACGCCGAAGAAAACGGCGATGAAGCAGTTGAGCGACATGTGCATCGCCTCTGCCGCGAAGGCCATGACGCCGCCTGCGATGCAAATGAGGACGACGACCGGAAACAGCCGCCGGTACAGCACGTCGCCAAACGTGACTCGGATCATGATTTTGGCCCCGAACGCTAGGATTCGAAGCCCCTTCATAAGCCGGAGCGCGTAAACAGCCGGTTGGCCGGCATGGTTAATTCCGCCCCCCGCGGCAGAGGGCCGCAGCGGGCAAGGCCGGGGCGGCCGCATGGTTAGCGGCCGCCCGGATAACAGGGTTAGCGGCAGGTGACGCCGTCATCGTCCTCCGACTTGCCGATATAGGCGCCGGCCGCGCCGCCCAGGATCGAACCGAGCAGCTTCGACCCGTCAGGCGCGAGGACATTGCCCAGCGTGCCGCCGGCCAGGCCGCCGATTATGAGGCCGGCGGTGCCGTCGTCGCGCTTGCAATAATAGCGGCCGTCGCTGCCGCGCCACACGCGGTCGTTCGCGTCGAGACGGCGGGCGCGGTAATCGCCCTTTCGGTAGTGGCGCGCCGCGTCCCAGTCGCGGTCGCGGTCGTGGTCCTTGGCACGCTTGCCATGCGCCTTCGCCCAGGGCGGCGGATCGGCGGCCGCCGGTGCGGCGATGGGAAGAGCCAGCGACGCCGCCGCGGCGGCGAGAATGAGGGTACGCATATTCACACTCCTTTTTCTTAACCTGTGTAGGAATACGCGCGGCGAACTGGCAGGAGCCTGAACGGTTTACAACGCGCGGTGAACCGGTGCGAGACGGCGATGAAGCGATGCTGGCCACGGGCAAACGGCGATTCTAGACTGGCGCCATGACACACAGACCCCTCGCCTCGCTGCTGCTGACCGCCGCCCTGCCCCTCTCGCTGGCGCTGGGCGCCTGCGGCAGCGAACCGCCCGCCGGGAATACGGAGGACCGGAGCGGTCTGTCGGAGCCCTCGGTCACCACACCCACGGGCGCGCCGATCCCCACCGAACCGGCGGACGCCCCGGCCGAGGCGCCGCCGCCGGACGCGCCGCCCGTGCGGCCGGAGCATGCGGACCGGCCCGCCCTGATCCCGCCCGCGCCGGGCGAGGAGGGCGGGCTGCCGGCGGGCCGCACGCCGCTTGAGGAGGGAGACATCGAGCCGGGCGGGGCCGAGGACGCCGCGCAGGTGGTGCAGCGGTACGGCGCTGCCTTGGAACAGGACGATTTCGCCGCCGCCCATGCCCTGTGGGGCGATGGCGGCAAGGCCAGCGGCATGAGCGCGGCGGAGTTCGCGGACTCCATGGCCCAGTATGAGGAAATCTACGTGATGACCGGCGCCCCGGGCCGCCCGAAGGGCGCGGCAGGCTCGCTCTACGTGACGGTGCCCATGCAGATGTACGGGCGGCTGCAAAGCGGCGACACGTTCAACAGGATCGGCCCCGTCACCCTGCGCCGCGTCAACGACGTCCCCGGCTCAACCGGAGCCCAACGCCGCTGGCACATCAGCGATACGGATTTGAAAGCGAAGGGGACGGTGCGGGTGGAGGGGGAGTAATTATGCCGAAAATCTTAAATGCGCTTTTTGAGAAGCAGGCTTTACGACATGGATATTCTGGCGAGGCCGGGTTGAGCGTATTTTCCGCGCTGTCTATGGCGCTGTAATGTCGACGTTGCATCTGATCCCGACCGACCTCCTCGATCTTTACCATGTCAACGAGTGGCGAAATGCAACGGGAATTTTACAGACGGCCTGTCCCGAAGAGTGGAGCGACATTCTAGCCGTCCTTCGTGGTTTCACCCTCTTGAAGTCTGAGGTCATCACAAAGGGCGGACGCAAATCACCGATTGCCAATAGAATAGATAGTCATTTTTACAACTTAGGGTGGCAGGAAAAGAGGTTTAACACGGCAATAAGCGTCGACGACCGCGAATATGAAAGTCCCACACACTCCGTCGATTGTTTCAAGGGCCGGGTTGGCGTGGAGGTCGAGTGGAATAATAAAGATCCGTTTTATGATCGGGATCTAAATAATTTCCGACTTCTCTTTGACCTCAGAGTTATAGACGTAGGCATTATTATCACCAGAGCGAGTGAATTACAGGCTGTTTTCAAAAAACT